>NZ_CP096417.1:0-3317500 GCF_054161445.1 Bacillus sp. PK6-013
TTTTGATTGGAGACTTAGGCATAAAATCTTCTTCATTTTGATTCTGAGGAATGACAAATTTAATGCTCAATTCTTCTCCTGTCAGATCGTAGATCGTATCGGCGATCAGGTGCAGGTATCTTGATTCAAGCCAGTCTCTGGCGAACTCGTTCGGTGCGGTGATGATCAGCGTATCGCCCTGCAATGAATGGGCCTTTGTCGATTTCATCCATGTTTCAAAGCTGGGCTTGCTCAATTTTTTTTCGATCTGCCCCAAAGCTTGATTCCAAAGATCCGATATGTTTTTCATAATGGCGGTTCGTCCCTCCTTTACCAGCAATATTTGCTTGTCCAACCTGTTATAGAACACAAAAAAAGAGCAAATGGATGAGTCCATTCGTTAATGAAATGTTGAAAACATATAATATAGTAGAAAAACGTCTTTTCGACATTCTTCACAAGATGTGGACAAATTTCTGCACACCCTGTGAAAAAACTTTCCACAACTTATCCACAGTTTGTGGATAATGGATGGGCAGCCAATTTGTTATCAAGAGTTAAAACACAAATATAATATCAGAATAAGCGAGTGGTTGCAATGGTTGCGAGGAACTTATCCACACACTATACAAACTGTTGAAGAAATATTGTCCACAACGGTTAGTTTTGTGAAAATGTTGTCGATAATGACTGTGGATAGAAAAAACGAGGCGAAAGATATCCACATTGGCTTTTTTTTCGCTTCGTTCATCCCATTTTCCCGCTTCCAAAAAAATCTTTTAAGCTAAAATTGAGGAAAAGTGAAATTAGGCTTTCGAAGAAAATTGATATGTGTTATCCTATTATGGTGCAAAAAAGAAATGTGTGAGCGAAGTTGACAATGAACTGCTCATCCCAATATAATAAATTAGACTGTCTTTAACAGCTATTCCTCGAGGGAGGTGTCATACATGAAAAGAACATTTCAACCAAATAACCGTAAGCGCAGCAAAGTTCATGGCTTTCGCAGCCGTATGAGTTCTAAAAATGGACGTCTTGTATTAGCACGTCGTCGCCGCAAAGGAAGAAAAGTATTATCAGCTTAGGCCACTGAATAATGTCAGTGGTCTTTTTTACATAGAGGAATGACCAGGCCCATTTGCCAGCTTGTTATCGGAGTGAAAGAAGATATGAAAAAGCGAAATCGATTAAAGAAAAATGAAGATTTTCAAAAAGTATTTAAAAAAGGCAAATCGATGGCAAACCGGCAATATGTTTTATATGTGCTTCACCAGCCTGAGGCGAAAGAGTTTCGGGTGGGACTGTCGGTCAGCAAGAAAATCGGAAACGCAGTCGTGCGCAACCGGGTAAAGCGGCTGATTCGCCAGGTCATCCAGGAAGAGCGGGATCTATTAAAACAAGAAAATGACTACATTATCATCGCAAGAAAGCCTGCAGCTGAATTGTCATATGAAGAGACGAAAAAAAGTTTGCAGCACCTTTTCAGAAAGTCGTTTGTCTACCGGAAAAAACCGAATCAGCCATCATAGTCCGGGTTAAAAAGATGTTATGGCCCTCATTTTTAAGCGCTTCCTTTAGCTCCTGAAAAATGTCGTCGCCCATTCGGGGAGAAAGATGATAAAATACGAGAAAGTATGTCTTTTTAATGGTCATAACCGAATAACACCGGTTGAAGAATGAAGATTTAGGAGGAAATATTGTTGAAGAGGCGAATTTTATTATTGTTCAGTATGATCGGCGTTATCGTGCTGTTAGCTGGATGTACGGAAATCAACCAGCCGATCACTGCAGAAAGCGAAGGGTTTTGGAACACGTATATCGTATACCCGCTGTCACAGCTGATCACGTATGTAGCAAATTTAACGAATGAAAACTTCGGACTCGCGATTATCATCGTCACGATCTTAATCAGACTTTTAATTTTGCCGCTGATGATCAAGCAGACGAAGAGTTCGAAAGCGATGCAGGCTCTCCAGCCTGAAATGCAAAAACTTCGCGAAAAATACAGTTCTAAAGATCAAAAAACGCAGCAGAAGCTTCAACAGGAAACGATGGCTCTCATGCAGAAGCACGGGGTTAACCCGCTTGCCGGATGTTTCCCGATCTTAATTCAAATGCCGATTTTAATCGGATTCTATCATGCCATTATGAGAACGCGGGAAATCGCAGAACACAGCTTTTTATGGTTTGACCTTGGGGAGCGTGATCCGTATTTCATTTTGCCGATTCTCGCCGGTGTGTTCACATTCATTCAGCAAAAGCTGATGATGGCGGGAACAGCGCAACAAAATCCGCAGATGGCGATGATGCTTTGGCTGATGCCGATCATGATCGTTGTATTTGCGGTCAGTTTCCCGGCGGCTCTTTCCCTGTACTGGGTAGTCGGTAACTTATTCATGATTGCTCAAACCTTCTTTATCAAAGGGCCTGATTTAAAGGCAGAGAGGCAGGAAGCGGCAGCCGGAGGAAAAAAATCCGGAGGTAAGAAAAAGTGAAGGAACTGACTGCTACTGGACGTACCGTCGATGAAGCAGTGCAATCCGGGCTTGAACAGCTGGGCCTTCATGCAGATGATGTCGAAGTCGACGTAGTTGATGAAGGAAAAAAGGGATTATTTGGCATTTTCGGTCATCGGTCTGCAGTCGTGAACATTCGGGAAAAAATAGACCCGGTTAAAGAAGCAAAACAGTATTTGGAAAATGTGATTTCGAATATGGGAATACAAGCCCAGGTGACGGCAGAAGAGGAGTCAAAACGAGTGGTTTTTCAGTTAAAAGGCGATAAAACAGCCCTTTTAATTGGAAAAAGAGGACAAACTTTAAATGCCCTTGAAACGCTGACGCAGCTCGTGCTCAATCGTCATTCCGACAGATATATCCAAGCGGTGGTTGACGCCGAGGGATACCGCGCAAAGCGGAAGGAAACACTCGCTCAGCTTGCATTGAAGCTTGCTGACCAGGCGGCCAGGCAGAAAAAAGACATTCACCTGGAGCCGATGCCTTCCAGTGAGCGCAAAGTCATCCATGATACGCTTGCGGGCTACTCGCAGCATATCGAAACTTATTCTACCGGAGAAGACCATAACCGGCACCTTGTCATCTCATATAAAAAATAACATGAAAACCGAAGTTCCCAAAATTGGGGCTTCGGTTTTTTGCCGTTGCAAAATCGATAAATGCAGACCAAATCGGTTTAAGCTTTAGTTTTTTCGGTGTAAGCTGTTGATGAAAATGAAATTTAATTGTTATTCACATGTGGATAAGTTAAAGTAAGTAATGATGGCTTAGAACGGTTGTGGATAACGGTTCAAGTCACTTCCACTTCAATTGAAACTATGATATCTTTAAATTTTGATTACAATAAAAGTTTTTCATCCATATACGATGTTTGGAAGATGACCCGGACAAATGGGGATAATAGATAGAGGAATGAAAAAGAGAGGTGAAAGCCATGGATACCATCGCTGCGATTTCAACGCCGATGGGAGAAGGGGCGATTGCGATCGTCCGGATGAGCGGCCCTGAGGCTCTTGCGATCGCCGATAAAGTATATAAAGGACCTCGTGGGAAAAGGCTGAGTTCCGTCGATTCACATACGATTAACTACGGTCATATCGTTGATCCTGAAACGGAAAAAGTCGTGGAAGAAGTCATGGTTTCGGTACTGAAAGCGCCGAAAACTTTTACGCGGGAAGATATTGTAGAAATCAACTGCCACGGCGGAATTGTAACCGTCAACCAGGTGCTTCAGCTCGTTTTGAGAGAGGGAGCGCGCCTTGCGGAACCGGGGGAATTTACGAAAAGAGCCTTTTTGAACGGAAGAATCGATCTTTCCCAGGCTGAAGCTGTCATGGATCTCATCAGGGCCAAAACAGACCGCGCTATGAATGTGGCCATGAATCAGATGGAAGGAAGGCTGTCTTCACTGATCAAACGGTTGAGAGCCGAGATTCTTGAAACGTTGGCCCATGTTGAAGTGAATATAGACTATCCGGAATACGATGATGTCGAAGAAATGACCCATAAGATGCTGATTGAAAAGGCGACAAAGGTCAAAAAGGAAATCGAGGCGCTGCTGACGACTTCAGAGCAGGGTAAAATATTAAGAGAAGGCATCTCGACGGTTATCATCGGGCGGCCAAATGTCGGCAAGTCCTCGCTTTTAAACAGTCTCGTCCATGAGACAAAAGCGATTGTAACGGACATTCCGGGTACGACGCGGGATGTCATTGAAGAATATGTGAATGTCAGAGGCGTGCCGCTGCGTCTTGTCGATACAGCTGGGATCCGCGAGACCGAAGACATCGTCGAGCGAATCGGCGTTGAACGTTCAAGACAGGTATTAAAAGAAGCTGACTTGATTTTGCTTGTCCTCAATTACAGTGAGACCCTTTCGGAAGAAGACATCAAGCTCTTTGAAGCAACGAAGGGCATGGACATCATCGTCATCGTCAATAAGACCGATCTTGAGCAAAGACTTGATCTTGATCGCGTTCGGGAATTGGCGGGGAACCAGCCTGTCGTCACGACATCCTTATTGAAAGAGGAAGGGATTGATGAGCTGGAGGAAGCCATTCAATCGCTATTTTTCACAGGAACGATCGAGAGCGGCGACTTGACATATGTCAGCAATACAAGGCACATCTCACTGCTGCATGAGGCGAAGCGCGCCATTACTGACGCATTGGAGGGCATCGAAAACGATGTCCCGATCGATATGGTTCAAATTGATTTAACAAGATGCTGGGAAGTTCTCGGAGAGATCATTGGCGATGCTGTACACGAAAGCCTGATCGACCAGCTCTTCTCTCAATTTTGCTTAGGAAAATAAAGGAGGAACAAAGCATATGGGCTATGAAGCAGGCCAATATGACGTCGTTGTCGTCGGCGCCGGACACGCCGGTGTTGAAGCGGCGCTGGCGTCAGCCAGACAAGGCGCAAAAACGCTTGTCTTAACGATTAACCTTGATATGGTTGCTTTCATGCCATGTAACCCGTCTGTCGGCGGACCTGCAAAAGGAATCGTCGTCCGCGAAATCGATGCGCTCGGCGGGGAAATGGCTAAAAATATCGATAAAACTCATATCCAAATGAGGCTTTTAAATACTGGAAAAGGACCTGCCGTCCGGGCGCTGCGGGCTCAGGCTGACAAATTCCAATATCAGCACGAGATGAAAAAGACACTTGAGAATGAACCGAATTTGACCATGCTACAAGGAATGGTCGAACGCCTTCTTATTGAAGACGGGGAATGCCGGGGCGTTGTAACCCAAACAGGGGCGGAGTACCGTTCTAAGACTGTGGTTCTGACGACGGGGACATTTTTGAGAGGAAAAATTATTCTTGGCGATCTGTCATACTCCAGCGGGCCGAACAATCAGCAGCCGTCCATCAAGCTGTCTGAGCATCTTGATGAGCTCGGCTTTGATCTCGTCCGTTTTAAAACAGGGACGCCGCCGCGGGTCAACAGCCACTCAATTGACTACAGCAAAACGGAAATTCAGCCCGGCGATGAAGTGCCGCGGGCCTTTTCGTATGAGACAGTGGAATATATTACAGATCAGCTTCCGTGCTGGCTCACATATACAAGCCCGGAAACGCATGAAATCATTGACAACAATCTGCATCGCTCACCGATGTATTCCGGTATGATTAAAGGAACGGGGCCAAGATATTGTCCTTCAATTGAAGACAAGGTTGTCCGCTTTAACGACAAACCGAGACACCAGATCTTTCTTGAACCTGAAGGGCGCAACACCCAGGAAGTCTATGTCCAGGGATTGTCGACAAGCCTTCCTGAAGATGTGCAGCGAAAAATGCTTTCAACTATTCCCGGTCTTGAAAATGTGCAAATGATGCGGGCAGGATACGCGATTGAATATGATGCGATCGTACCGACACAGCTGTGGCCGACACTGGAAACGAAAAAAATTCCGGGACTCTTCACAGCCGGACAGATTAACGGAACATCAGGCTATGAAGAAGCGGCCGGACAGGGAATTATGGCCGGCATCAATGCGGGCCGGAAAGCGCTTGGCAAAGAAGAGGTCATTCTCAGCCGTTCTGACGCTTATATCGGCGTATTGATCGACGACCTTGTAACGAAAGGAACAAACGAACCGTACCGCCTGCTGACTTCACGTGCGGAGTACAGGCTCCTTCTGCGTCACGACAATGCAGACTTGCGCCTGACCGAGATCGGCTATCAGATCGGTTTGATTTCTGAAGAACGATATCAAAAGTTCCAAGAGAAAAAAGCGGCCATTGAAGCAGAGAAAAAACGCCTTCATTCTGTTATTATCAAACCGACAAAGGAAAATCAGGAATATATCCGTTCATTGGGCGGCAGTGAGCTCAAAGACGGCATACGCGCGACCGACCTGATGAAGCGGCCGGAAATGAATTATGAAACCGTTACTGCTCTTGCGCCGCCTGAACAAAAAGTCGCCGGCGACGTTGCTGAACAAGTTGAAATTCAAATTAAATATGAAGGATATATTGAAAAGTCCTTGCAGCAGGTCGAAAAACTAAAGAAAATGGAAAACAAAAAGATTCCTGACAGAATCGACTATGACGCGATTAAAGGCATTGCAACGGAAGCGCGCCAAAAATTGAAAGAGGTCAGACCGCTGTCGGTCGCACAGGCCTCACGGATTTCCGGCGTCAATCCTGCTGATATTTCCATTCTACTCGTTTACTTAGAGCAGGGACGGATTGCCAAGGTTGCGGAATAGAAAGGGTGACGGCATGAACATTGAGCAATTTACAGCCGGTTTGGAGGAGAAAGGCATCTCCCTCTCTTCCTTCCAGCTGGAGCAATTTGAGACCTATTACGAATGGCTTGTTGAATGGAACGAAAAAATGAATTTAACCTCGATTACCGAGAAAAAAGAAGTGTATTTAAAACATTTTTACGACTCCATTGCCGCTTCTTTTTATGTTGATTTCAAAAAAATGAACAGTCTCTGTGATGTTGGAGCGGGCGCCGGATTTCCAAGCCTTCCGATAAAAATCTGTTTTCCTCACCTTCACGTCACAATCGTTGACTCGCTGAACAAACGGATTCACTTTTTGAATCAGCTGTCAGATGCTTTGAAGCTGGAAAACACAGCTTTTTACCATGATCGTGCGGAAACATTCGGAAGATCGAAAGACCACAGGGAAAGCTATGACGTCGTGACGGCACGCGCTGTCGCCCGCCTTTCGGTTCTCAGCGAGCTCTGCCTTCCGCTTGTGAAAAAAGACGGTTTATTCGTAGCATTAAAAGCAGCTTCGGCTGATGAAGAAATTGAAACGGGCAAAAAAGCCATCAAAATGCTTGGAGGCAAAATTGAAACCGTACATTCTTTTCAGCTGCCAATTGAAGAAAGCGACAGAAACATCATTGTCATCAAAAAACAATCACAGACACCGAAGAAATTTCCAAGAAAGCCTGGAACACCTAATAAATCTCCTATAGAAGGTTAAATTATTCGTTTTCTTCAAATTTCGTGATGTCACAGAAGGAAAATTCATGAGAAAATAGAATTATAAAAATGGCAGTGTTTAAAGGTGGTGTAGGTACATGAAGCATTCATTCTCTCGTCTCTTCGGACTTGGCGACAAGGAAGAAGAAGCAGAGATTGCTGAACATGATACGAATAAAGAAGAAATTCAAGAGATTCCAGTAGGCGATATAATTCCTAACCGTTTTCAGCCGCGCACCATTTTCTCAGAAGAAAAAATTAAAGAATTAGCTGCAACCATTCATACACACGGCATTATCCAGCCGATTGTCGTCAGAAAAACAGAGCGGGAAGGCCAATATGAACTCATAGCCGGAGAGCGGCGCTGGCGGGCGGTTCAAACGCTCGATTGGGAGAAGGTTCCCGCTATTATTAAGGATTTTTCAGATACGGAGACCGCTTCCGTCGCTCTTATCGAAAACCTTCAGAGGGAAGAATTATCTTCGATTGAAGAAGCGCATGCTTATGCAAGGCTTTTAGAGCTTCACGATTTGACGCAGGAAGCCCTTGCACAAAGGCTTGGAAAGGGCCAGTCAACAATCGCCAATAAGCTCAGACTGTTGAAGCTTCCGGAAGAGGTGCAGGAAGCGATCTTGAAAAAAGAAATTTCAGAGCGCCACGCAAGAGCGCTCATACCGTTGAAACAGCCCGACCTTCAGGTCAAGCTGTTACATGAAGTCATTGAAAAGAATTTAAATGTAAAGCAAACCGAAGACCGTGTCGTCAAAATGCTTGAGCAGGATAAACGCAAGCCGAAACCAAAGAGAAAAGCGTACAGCAGAGACGCAAGAATCGCGATGAATACGATTCGCCAGTCCTTATCAATGGTGGAAGACAGCGGCGTCAAACTGAATACGGAAGAAGAGGAATTTGAAGAATATATTCAGTTTACGATCAAGATACCGAAATAAAAGCTCCCTATAGAGCTTTTATTTTTTTAGGCAAAATATCTATGGGGGAGCATCTATGGAATATTATCGACAATATCATTCATTGCTTTTTTCAATTGCTTACCGTATGCTCGGTTCTTTGCAAGATGCAGAGGACATCGTCCAGGAATTGTTCGCAGACCTTCAGGAAAAAGATATCAGTCAAATTGACCATATTCAAGCATATTTGACGAAATCTATCACAAACCGCTGCATAAATGAACTGCAGTCTGCCCGCAAGAAGCGAGAGGTATATATCGGGGAATGGCTTCCGGAACCGCAGGTGGCACTTTCAGCTCAAAGTCCGGCGGAATACGTTGAAGAAAAAGAAAAGGTTTCCTACGCTTTTCTGGTAGTTATGAGCCGATTAAATCCTGTGGAAAGAGCCGTTTTGTTGTTTAGAGAAGTATTTGGATATCACTATAAGGAAATATCGTCCATAATCGGGAAGTCTGAAGCGAACTGCCGTAAAATCCACAGCCGGCTGAAACAGAAGCTAAATGGGGATATTTCGGTATTATCACAGCCGGTCGAAGAACAGCAACTGGCCCGGCTTTTTATCGAATCAGCGAAAACCGGTGACTTTGAGGAGTTTTCCAAAACATTGATTGAAGATGCCGTATTGTATACAGATGGCGGCGGAAAAGTACGCAGCGCGTTGAGACCGATCTATGGAAAGAGCCGCATTTATGCTTTTTTTACGGGAGTTGTTTCAAAGGGAAGCTTTTCCGGTCGCTTTATGCCTGTCGATATCAATGGCCAAAAGGGCGTTTTGATCATGAAAAACAACCGTCCGGCTTACGCTGTTTGCTTTGCTTGGAACCCGGAAGGCGATTCCGTCAAAAATGTGTTTATCGTGTCAAACCCCGATAAACTGAAGAACATTAAAATATAACGTTTTCTGTCACAAACGTCGTTCCTCACTTGTTATATAAGTGAAACACTTAAAGGAGGAATAGACATGGAAACGAGATTTCTAATGGAAAAAGTAAACCCTAAGGGCTACAGAGGAATGCTGGAGCTTGAAAAAGCGCAGGCTTCCTCAAACATTGATCCCATTTTAAAGGAACTGATCAAAATCCGGGCTTCACAGCTGAATGGATGTGCTTTCTGCTTAAATATGCATACGAAAGATGCAAGGCAGAACGGTGAGACGGAACAGCGGATATATGCGCTCAATGCATGGCGGGAAGCGCCTTTTTTCACGGAAAAAGAGCGGGCGGTATTGGCGCTGACTGAAGCCGTTACGCGAATCGGCGAGCACGGGCTGCCGGATGAAGTATACAACGAAGTCAGGACCCATTTTACAGAAGCTGAAACAGCCGAACTGATCATGGCAGCCATCACAATAAATGCCTGGAACAGAATTGCCATCGCTACCCGGAAAATGCCCGCAGCAGATTGATTGAAATCCCCCTAAGACAGGGGGATTTTTTTATATTAATATAATAATAAAACTATCTTTCATTTCACTTGAATATCTCTTCTCTTTTTTCTGAGATAAAAAAATGGTTTCTTTATGTCGAAAAATAGAAAAAACGGATCTCTTTGAAAAAACAAAAATTCAAAAAAAGCAAACGGCCGATTCTTTTTTTGTTAAAATAGAGAAATGAGAGAAACTTGTTCAATGTGAAAGTAGGTGACATTGTGGGGAAAATTATTGCGATCACAAACCAAAAAGGTGGCGTTGGTAAAACGACAACCTCTGTTAACCTGGGAGCTTGTTTAGCTTACATCGGGAAAAGGGTTTTGTTAGTCGACATAGACCCGCAAGGAAACGCAACAAGCGGTATCGGCGTTGAAAAGGCTGATGTTGATCAATGTGTGTACGATATATTAGTAGATGATGCAGATGTAAAAGATGTCATCAAAACAACATCCGTAGAAAACTTGGATGTCATTCCTGCAACGATTCAGCTTGCGGGGGCGGAAATTGAACTCGTTCCGACCATTTCCCGTGAAGTCCGGCTGAAAAGGGCTTTGGAATCTGTTAAACAAAACTATGATTTCATGATTATTGACTGTCCGCCGTCATTAGGGCTGCTTACAATCAATGCGCTTACGGCGTCCGATTCCGTCGTGATTCCGGTTCAGTGCGAATATTATGCGCTGGAAGGGCTGAGCCAGCTGCTCAACTCTGTCCGGCTCGTACAAAAACATTTAAATACGGATCTGATGATAGACGGTGTATTGCTGACAATGCTTGATGCAAGAACGAATTTAGGCATACAGGTCATCGAAGAAGTGAAAAAGTACTTCCGCGATAAAGTATACCAAACCGTTATCCCACGGAATGTCCGGCTCAGTGAAGCGCCGAGCCATGGAAAGCCGATCATTTTATATGATGCGCGTTCCAGAGGAGCGGAAGTCTATTTAGAATTAGCAAAGGAAGTGGCTGCGAATGCCTAAAGGTCTCGGAAAAGGGATTAATGCATTGTTTTCAAATGTTGATTTATCCGAAGAAACGGTTGAGGAAATTAAGCTGCAAGACTTGCGGCCCAACCCTTATCAGCCAAGAAAAACGTTTGATGACCAATCGTTAAAAGATTTGAAGGAGTCCATTTTGCAACACGGTGTTTTGCAGCCCATCATCGTCAGAAAGTCAATTAAAGGCTATGATATTGTAGCCGGAGAACGCCGCTACCGGGCTGCTGAAAAAGCCGGATTGGAAACCATTCCTGCGATTGTGCGCGAGCTGTCGGAATCCCTGATGATGGAGATTGCCCTATTGGAAAATCTTCAACGAGAAGACCTGTCTCCGCTTGAAGAAGCAAAAGCCTATGAATCTTTGCTCAAACATCTCGATATGACCCAGGAACAGCTGGCAAAAAGGCTTGGAAAAAGCAGGCCTCACATCGCCAACCACTTACGGCTGCTGACACTACCTGAAGACGTTCAAAAGTTAATCGACAACGGCACGTTATCGATGGGCCATGGCCGAACATTGCTTGGATTGAAAAACAAGAAAAAGCTTGAGCCGCTTGTTCAAAAGGTCGTGTCCGAACAGCTGAACGTTCGCCAGCTTGAAAAGTTAATTCAACAGTTGAATGCTGATGTTCCACGTGAAACAAAGAAGCCGAAACAAGTAAAAGATGCAGTAATCAAAGAACGAGAGTCGTACTTGCGAAACTATTTTGGAACACCGGTGACCATTAAAAAGCAAAAGAAAAAAGGCAGAATCGAAATCGAATTTTACTCAAATGAAGACTTGGAGCGTATTCTCGAATTGCTAGCCCTAGAAGACGCATAAGCTTAAAAACCATCTGATCATGTACAGATGGTTTTTTTATGACATCCTTCCGGTCATTTTTTGAATTGGTGACACATGGCGTCGCTGCCACCCGGCTTTCTCCAGATGCGACAACCCGTCAGCAAGCACATTTGCCATGCTCATGACAAGGTTGAGCCTTGTATTTTGCAGGACAAAATACTCCATAAAGCCGCTGACATTGACAATTCCGTTAATATGCACGTGGCCGACTTCAGGCAAGCTTTTCTGAACGCCTGCTCCCGGCTTCAAAGGTCCTTTGCCGATTTGAAAAGATCCCACGCTTTTGGTTCGTCCAAGACAGGCATCGATCGCGATTATAAATGGATTTTGATGCTGCTGATGAATATGATCAATCTTTTCATTTAAGTTTACGGCGTGAACCGGGTCGGCAAGTGTTCCATAGACATGAAAACGTGTCAGCTGTTTTGCGGAGAGTTTCATTCCTACGAGGGGACCGAGCGAATCTCCGGTGGAGCGGTCTGTACCGATGCAAACGATCACGATGGGCCGGTCTTCGGCTTCCTTTAAATAGACGGAAAGAACTTTCTCTATTTGTTTCACAGCTAGCGGATCCGAATGAGAAATATATTCATTTATTGGTTCTTGAGAAAAAATTCCGCCTTTTCGATTCATAGGCTTCACATCCTTGTCATCATGGTAACAGCAGTGCCTTGGTGTATTTTTCGAGTATGAATGGTTGTTTACAGTATATCCAGCTGTCTCTTTTTTTATGCTTTGGATGAAACGATTTGGTCAGCCGAAAAAAATACTTTACTAAAAGAAGATATGATAATTCACTTTATTATATTGATATAATTTATTTATTTGAATGAGAAAAGTCGAAAGGGGTTTCATGAATTTTTATAGAGGACCGGCAATATAGTGTCATGAGCGGAGAAACAAGCTTAAAAACTATATTGCTGGGGTGAGCAAATCGTGTGGAGAGCCGGGATGAAGTGGATGCTTCTTATTTTAGGAAGCTTAATAGGTGCGGGATATGCGTCCGGCCAGGAAATATGGCAGTTTTTTGGTGATGAAAGCGGACTGGCTATCCTGTTGTTTACGATCATGTTCAGCCTGTCAACCTATATTGTGATGAAGATCAGCTACGAACAAAAATCAGAGCATTTTCTGCCTGTGCTCGAAACATTAATCGGTCCGCTGCTGGCTAAAGTATACGATGTGTTGATTATCCTGTATTTGTTTACGACGACGATTGTGATGATTGCAGGAGGCGGGGTAACGCTGCAAATCTTCCATATCCCGTTTTGGACGGGCGTCATCTTATTTTGTTTATGCACAGGGTTGTTGTTTTTCTGGGGGCTTAATGGCATATTGTCCGTTAACAGCTACTTAATCCCGATTTTGGTGGCTGGGCTGTTGTATGCGCTGATTTCTTTTCAAACCGCTCATCATCAGCCGTGGCTGCTCAATTTGACTCATCAATACAACTGGCCTGCCGGGATCGCATTCACTTCGCTGAACATATTATCTGTTGTCGCTGTATTGTCTGCGGTCGGCAAAGAGATGAAGGGAGTCGGAGAAGCGAAGATTGCCAGCATATTAAGCGGCCTGGTGTTTGGCGCTATTTCATACATGTACAATGAGACCCTTGTAGAGCTTGCCGGTGAACTGGCCCATTATGAAATTCCTTTATTCGCGGTTTTGGAGGGCGCGCCTTTTCCGATTTTTATTTTTATGACGGCTGTTCTTTGCGTCGCGATCTACACAACGACGATCTCAAGCATTCTCGGGCTGTCCAGCCGCTTTCTGTCACTTGTGAACTGGCCGAGATGGGTAATCGTCCTCCTGCTCCTGTCGATCATGGTGCCTTTTACATCAATCGGCTTTTCAAATTTAATCGCTTTTTTATATCCAATTTACGGGTTATTAAATTTGTATTTATTGGTAAATATTTTACTTTATCCAATTTTAAGTAAATGGAAATAAATATATTTATGGTTATGAAGAATTGCTCTTTCGCTGTGGTTTTTTGTACAATAAGATCACAACAAGGAAGCAAAGAGGTGAAAGATGTTGGCCGATAAAGAATTTGGCCTGAATGACGTGGTCGAAATGAAAAAGCCGCATCCTTGCGGGACGAACCGCTGGAAGATCATTCGGATGGGAATGGATATCCGGATTAAGTGCGAAGGCTGTTCACACAGTGTCATGATCCCGCGTAAAGAGTTTCAAAGAAAGCTGAAAAAGATATTAGTTAAGCATGAGGAGTCCGAATCTTAATCTTAGCGGACCCCCCTCATGCTTTTTTTTTCGATCTCAACGAAAAATGAATTTTCACCTAGTTTGTATGAGTGAAAAGCAAGTTTTGTCAGCTTGTCTTTTACTGTAATCATCCTTATAATTGTTGCAGGTTTAACATTTACGACTACACATGGATGTTCATTATAGAGGAGATGAAACAATGGCTTTAACAGCTGGGATTGTTGGTTTGCCTAACGTTGGGAAATCAACCTTATTTAATGCAATTACTCAGGCCGGGGCAGAATCGGCCAACTACCCGTTTTGTACGATTGATCCAAACGTCGGAATCGTAGAGGTTCCTGATGAGCGTCTGCAAAAGCTGACAGAACTCGTCAATCCGAAGAAGACGGTCCCTACCGCATTTGAATTCACCGATATCGCCGGCATTGTAAAAGGAGCATCAAAAGGAGAAGGGCTCGGAAACAAGTTCCTGTCCCACATCCGCCAAGTGGACGCAATCTGCCATGTTGTCCGCTGTTTTGCCGACGACAATATCACGCACGTGTCCGGGAAAGTAGACCCGATTTCGGATATCGAGACGATCAACCTTGAGCTGATACTGGCTGACCTTGAAACCGTTGAGAAGCGGATCGGCCGGGTCGGAAAGATGGCCAAGCAAAAAGACAAAGAAGCCGTGTTTGAATTTGAGATTTTGACAAAGTTAAAAGAGGCATTTGAACAGGAAAAGCCGGCCCGTTCTGTCGAGTTCTCGGAAGAGCAGCAAAAGGTGTTGAAGCAGCTTCATCTGCTGACGACAAAACCTGTCTTATATGTAGCGAATGTCAGCGAGGATGAAGTGGCTGATCCTTCAGGAAACGAGTACGTCCAGAAGGTCCGGGAATTTGCTGCTGCTGAAAACGCGGAAGTCATCGTCGTCTGCGCCAAAATTGAGTCCGAAATCGCAGAGCTTGAAGGCGAAGAGAAGGCGATGTTCCTTGAAGAACTCGGCATCGAAGAATCCGGTCTGGATCAGCTGATTAAAGCGTCTTACTCCCTCCTTGGACTAGCCACTTATTTTACAGCGGGAGAACAGGAAGTCAGAGCCTGGACATTTAAAAAAGGAATGAAAGCCCCTGAATGTGCGGGCATCATCCATACAGACTTTGAACGCGGATTTATCCGTGCGGAAACGGTTGCTTACGACGATCTGCTGGAGGCGGGAAGCATGGCCTCAGCAAAAGAGGCCGGAAAAGTCCGCCTTGAAGGGAAAGAATACATTGTGAAAGACGGCGATGTCATTCATTTCCGTTTTAATGTATAACGCGGTTGAAATAGGACAAGAGCTTTGATATAATATAAAATTGTGAGTAATAGGATTATTGCTCCTTGCCCAATATAATGGGCCGCTTAGTCCAAAAGGAGGTGCAAATACAAATGAGAAAGTACGAAATCATGTACATCATCCGCCCAGACGTTGATGAAGAGTCTAAAAAGGCTGTTGTTGAGCGTTTTAACAACATTTTAACAACTAACGGTGCGGAGGTCACTGAAACAAAAGATTGGGGAAAACGCCGTCTTGCGTACGAAATCAACGATTTCCGCGACGGATTCTACCAAATCTTAAACGTTCAAGCTGGAGCTGAAGCAGTTCAAGAATTTGACCGTTTAGCTAAAATCAGTGATGACATCATTCGCCACATCGTGGTTAAAGAAGAAGAATAAACAGAATTGAATTATATACTCTAAAGCAAAAGGATGGTCTCTCAATATGCTTAACCGAGTTGTTTTAGTCGGCAGACTGACAAAGGACCCAGAGCTTCGTTATACTCCAAGCGGTGCAGCTGTTGCCACCTTTACGCTTGCTGTCAATCGTACGTTTACGAATCAGCAGGGTGAACGTGAAGCTGATTTCATCAACTGTGTTGTCTGGAGAAGACAAGCCGAAAACGTTGCGAATTTCCTTAAAAAGGGAAGTCTTGCGGGTGTAGATGGACGTTTGCAAACGCGCAGCTATGAAAATCAGCAAGGACAGCGTGTATACGTTACGGAAGTTCAAGCTGAAAGTGTTCAATTTCTGGAGCCTAAAGGCGGCGGTTCTGGTTCAGGCGGTTACAGCGGAGGCCAGGGAGGCCAACACTTTGGCGGCGGACAGAATGAACCGGCTCCATTCGGCGGCAGTCAAAACAATCAGAATCGCAATCAAGGCAACAGCTTCAATGACGATCCATTCGCAAACGATGGAAAGCCGATTGACATCTCTGATGACGACTTGCCATTTTAATGGATGACGGACGAATAAAACAAAACCAGAATAGAAAGGAGGGAAATAACGATGGCAGGAGGACGCAGAGGCGGTCGTGCGAAACGCCGTAAAGTGTGTTATTTCACTTCTAACGGCATTACGCACATCGACTACAAAGATGTAGATCTTCTTAGAAAATTTATCTCTGAGCGCGGTAAAATCTTACCACGCCGTGTAACAGGAACAAGCGCGAAATACCAACGTAAATTGACTGTTGCAATCAAACGCGCTCGTCAAATGGCTTTACTTCCATACGTAGCAGGCGAGTAAGCCGATAAAAGGAACAAGACCCAATACGGTCTTGTTCTTTTTTTATTCATCAAAAACCGGGTCGTTTCCTGCAGCATTCAGGTTTCCTGCTTGTCAATCTGTATCCGTTTGATGTCGCCGAGGACTGCAAGGTAGAACACGAGTCCAAGCAGTAAAACAAACCCGGCTACTAGAAAGCTGAGCGTAAATGAACCGGTCACATCGACCAGATAACCCGTTAAAGAAACCGCGATAATCCCTCCGAATAAGTTATTTGCCAAATTGACCATTGAGCTAAGCAGAGAGATGGAACCAGCCGGTGCAATATCAGCTGATATCGACCAGCCAACGGGCGCAGTCGCAGATATTCCGGCTAAGCCGACGGAAATGCAGATGATCGCGATCGTGATGTTGTGCGTGAAGACAGCTCCCAAAAAGGCAAATCCAAGGCTCATGCCGATTGCGATGATGGTCTGGTATACTTTTGTATTCGAATGCCCCTTTTGAATTAAAAAATCGACGAGCCATCCGCCCACAACGATTCCGGAAATCGTCGATATCAGCCAGGGAACCGCAGTAAACAGCCCCGATGACATAATATCCATTCCGTATGTTTCTTTAAAGAAAGTCGGGAGCCAGGTTAAGAGCAGGTTGAATGTATAGCCATAACCCGTGAATCCGATCATCAGCCCCCATGCTTTGCGGTTTGCAAGCATTGCTTTTAAAGCAATGAGCGTCCGTTCCGAGATGTCTTCCTCTGATACGGCATTATGCTTTTGAATGTAATGGAGCTCCTCTTTTGAGATTCGTTTGTGCCGATCGGGTTGTTCATAGTACATCCAGAAAAATACGGTAAATAGTACATTGATGATTCCAATCGTTAAAAAAGCGGCTCGCCAGTCAAATGTCGTGACTAAAAAGGCAACGAGAGGCGCACCGATGACATTTGCGAACTTGGCCGCTGAGTCGAACAGGGAATTGGCAAGACCGCGCTCATTTTGCGGAAACCATAAGGCCGTGGCTTTGGAAGCGGCAGGAAATGCTGAAGCACTCGTCAGCCCGATTAAAAATCTGACAATATAAAGAAGCAATTTCCCCTGTAAAAAAGCCAATATAATGGTTAGAAAACTCCATACGGTCATTCCGACCCTTGTTACCCAGGCAACGCCGTACTTGTCCAAGAGACTCCCGACCGGAATCTGCATCAGCGTGTATGAATAGGTATAGATAGAAAAGACAATGCCTAATTGGGTTGCCGTCAATTGAAAGGAATCCTGTATCGCAGGAGCCGCGACTGAAATAGCAACACGGTCAAAGTAATTTAAAATGATCATGCTGCTTAATAAAGAAGAAATATACCATCTTGTATGCCCCGGTCGTTTTTCCAGCTCTTGCGCCATATTGAAACCTCCTCTAATGATTAGATTGGACTCTTTTCAAAATTACATTCTTAATTTCTTCGTGTTCATTTCCACGGGATTGCGGGGAGTAAACGGCCGCGGAAAAAAAACCATATAGACATTTTGATACAGGTCTGCTAAAGTGAAACATGTTAAAAACAGATGGCTTCTATGAGAGTTAGAAGCAAATGATTACGAACGAGGTGTTGAATCTTTGAATGTTAAACAATTAAATAGCGAATGGTTTTCTAATGTACGGGGGGATATCCTTTCGGGTATCGTCGTAGCGCTTGCTCTCATTCCTGAAGCCATAGCGTTTTCCATCATTGCGGGTGTAGACCCGATGGTCGGTTTGTACGCATCTTTTTGTATTGCTGTTGTCATTTCCTTTACGGGCGGCCGTCCGGCGATGATATCAGCCGCGACCGGGGCGATGGCTCTTTTGATGGGATCTTTGGTCAGGGATCACGGGCTTGATTATTTATTTGCTGCTACGATTTTAACGGGAATCATCCAATTGATATTTGGGGTGCTGAAGATTGCGCGCTTTATGAAATTTATTCCGCGGTCGGTTATGGTAGGTTTCGTAAATGCGCTCGCCATTTTAATCTTTATGGCGCAGGTTCCTCATTTTGTTGGAGTTTCGAATATGACGTATGTTGTGGTCGGGATTACGTTGTTGATTATCTATGTTCTTCCCCGCTTTACAAAAGCCGTTCCATCTGCACTTGTTGCTATTATTGCGATGACTGCATTTGCTATTTTTGGCCATTTTGATTTGCGCACTGTCGGTGATTTGGGAGAAATAAAGCAATCATTGCCTGCTTTTATGATCCCCAATATTCCTTTCAATTTTGAGACGTTGGCCATTATTTTTCCAACAGCCTTTGCGCTTTCCATCGTCGGCTTGCTTGAGTCATTATTAACCTCTTCTATTGTTGATGATATGACGGATACGGAAAGCGATAAAAACAAGGAAAGCCGCGGACAGGGCATCGCCAACATTGTCGCCGGGTTTTTCGGAGGCATGGCGGGATGCGCGATGATCGGCCAGTCTGTGATCAATGTGAAATCAGGAGGAAGAGGCCGCTTGTCCACTTTGGTTGCCGGCGTTTTCTTAATGTTTTTGATCATGGTGCTGGGCGACTGGGTCGTACAGATTCCGATGGCGGCCTTAGCCGGTGTGATGATTATGGTATCGATCGGTACGTTTGACTGGTCTTCGTTCAGCATGTTAAGAAAGGTGCCGCTAACGGATTCCATTGTCATGCTTGTGACCGTTATTACCGTTGTGGCGACCCACGATTTATCAAAAGGGGTTTTCGCCGGTGTTATTTTGAGCGCGATCTTCTTCGTGGCGAAAATTTCTAAATTGAAGATTGAAGAAACGTCAGAAGAACATGCGATCAAGTACATCATCAAAGGACAAGTTTTCTTTGCATCTGTTCAAGATTTCGTAAAGTCTTTTAAAACGGATGAGCAAACGAAAAAGGTTATTCTTGATTTTTCAGAGGCCCATATATGGGATGATTCCGCTGTGGCGGCTATCGATAAAGTCGTTTTGAAAATGAAAGATCAGGGAATAGACGTTGACTTAATTGGTTTAAATGAGTCCAGCTGGAAGCTGGTCGAAAAACTGGCAACTTATGATCAGCCTCATCGTTCAGTGTCAAATCACTAAGAAACGGGTGATGAAGGGTGTATAGAAATATATTGCTGGCTGCTGACGGCTCAAAGCATTCTGAAAGAGCGGCCGATCATGCGATTCATTTGGCTTCCATGTCAAAGCAGGCGGTCGTTGACGTTATTTATGTATTGGATTATGCGAAAGCAAAACATGAAGTTCTGCATAGCGAAAACCGTGCAGAACTCGAACGTGAACGGCGCAGCAGGCTGCTGTCGATAGAAAATAAATTAAAACAATCGGCCGTTCCCTATCAAATGACGATGCAGCACGGGGAGCCGGGCCCGACGATAGTATCGTACGCCAACCATCATGATGTTGATATCGTGATTATCGGAAGCAGGGGGCTGAACACTTTGCAGGAAATGGTGCTGGGAAGTGTCAGCCATAAAGTGGCGAAAAGAGTGAAGTGTCCGGTTTTAATTGTAAAATAGCCTAAAACAGAGCCAGTAAGGATCCTATCCTTGCTGGCTTTTTTATCTCATCGATATCGCTTTTTGCGCGTGCATGGCGTCGCCTTTTAGCAGGTCAACGAGATTATAGGCGGGATATAAGCCTTTTTGGTACATAAAATAAAAAATTTGCTCATGCAATTTAATAGCCGCATTGATTTGTTTAACAAACACTCTCCTGAGTTCAGGCGTCGCCGTTTCCGTGATCGCAATCGCATAGTTTCGAACGGTCGTTTTCGCCAATACCAACAGATCACCCGCATCAAAATACAGGTCGGCCCGTTCTTCCTCCCGATGAAATGCCGGGGTTTTTGGCAAAAAGGGAAGAAGCTCCCTTAAATTTTGCTCCAATGCCTTCGCTGAAACACTGTAAAGCTGTCTTAACTGAGGATCGCTGATTTTTTTCATGCTTTTTTTGATCTTGACCAATCCGACAGACTGGGCCGCGATCAGTTCATGCAACTCCATCGTTTCATGCCAAGCCAATGTTTTTGTTGTCATGCAGATTCTCCTTTATTGCTTTTTCTTAGTCAGCATATGCCCATTGCCGTCAAAAGGTTAATAGAAGAATCGGAGGGACGTTTTAGACCGTTTTGGAAAGGGGAAATCAAATAATACGGGATTTTTGCATCTAAGTGACAACAATGAGAGGTGATCAATGTGTTGGATGTGTTGAAGGACTTTTTTCTATTCTTGAGCGGCGGGCTTCGCGTGACGCTTCTGATCGCAATTTTGATTATATTGTTGTTGATCAGAAAAGCGAGAAAGAAAAATAAAGAGAAGTCGGGGTTTCTCGACTGACAGTGTTTCACATGGAACATTTACTCGTTTTCTCAAGCCTTATGATCGTTTTACTTGCGATTTGACCTTATGTTAGAATAAAGAAACAATGAGAGAAGGCCGAGACCTGCTCATCTCATCGTCTTTATTTGAAAATGAAATTTTCGGCGTTAGAAAAGAGCAGTCGTCTATGCTGCTCTTTTTGATTCATGACATTTAAACATACGAGGTGAACAAGTGAAACAAACAAGAGCTTTAGTAGAAGGCGCTATCATGGTCAGTATTTTTGCCGTTTTGCTGATGATCAGCCTCTATATGCCTTTTATCGGAACCATTCTTTTATTGACGCTGCCGCTGCCTGCCATGGTTCAAACAATCAGGCACGGTCCAAAGCCCGGGATTTCGGTAGGGTTGGTCAGTTTACCCGTTTCGTTGATTGCCGGTTCCTTAGGCGGGCTGATGTTTGCTATTCCAGTAAGTGCTGCGGGTGTGATCATGGGCTTTTTCTACAGAAGAAAAGAGCCAGCCCAAGCGATTGCTGCATCAGCTGTTACATACATGATTTCGATCGTGCTGCTGCTTTTCATCAGCATTCAGTTTCTCGGGTTAAACTTAATAGAGACGGCCAATCAAGCATATAATGAAACAATCAAAACCTTTGAATCAAGTATCAAACAGTTTGGAAATGATAAAGAAGCGGCTAAACAGATCGAATTGCTGAATGAACAATTCAAACAGGCGCAATATTTATATCCGACAGCCATTGTGATATTTTCCGGAATCACCGCGTTTTTGAATCACCTGCTCGCCAAGCCGGTGCTTCGGCGCATCATCCAAATACCGTCTTTGAAACCGTTCAGGGATATGAGGCTTCCGCAAAGCATGATTTGGATCTATTTATTGACGATTCTTCTGTCGCTGGCTCCCGTTGAAGAGGGCAGCATATATTACTCCATTCTGCTAAATGCGAGTCTCATCATGGGCTTTGTCTTGATCATTCAAGGGTTTTCATTTGTGTTTTACTTTTGCCATGCCAAGAAACTGCCAACTGTCCTGCCGGTTCTTTTTTTAATTATCGGGTTGTTTTCGCCCCTGATGTACCTTGTTCGCATCTTAGGTATAATTGACATAGGCTTTAACTTGAGAGAAAGAGTAAAAAAATCGTAGCCACGATGTTCTCCAATGGTGAGGAGTTGATTTGAGTGCCAAGTTTTTATGAAAAACCGTTATTTCGATACCCCATATATTCTTTAATCGTCGTCACAATCATTTCTGTCCTCATCAACATTTATTTTAATTGGGTGGCAGGAGCGGCCGGCGTTCTGATTCTGGGTGTCATATTGTACTTTTTGAGACGGGCGGACTCCCAAATCAGAAAAGAGCTGGACGATTATATATCGACGCTGTCTTACCGTCTGAAAAAAGTCGGGGAAGAGGCGCTGCTCGAAATGCCGATCGGGATCATGCTGTTTAACGATCAGTACTATATCGAGTGGGCCAATCCTTTTATGGCGTCATGCTTTAATGAAAATACGCTCGTCGGCAGGTCGCTTTATGATACTTGTGAATCTGTCGTCCCTTTGATTAAGCAGGAAGTGGACACAGAAACGATTACGCTGAATGAGCGGAAATTTAATGTGGTTATCAAACGGGAAGAAAAGCTGCTTTATTTCTTCGATGTCACAGAGCAGACGCAGATTGAGAGACAATACGAAAATGAAAGAACGGTCCTTGCCTACATCTTTCTCGATAATTACGATGATGTGACACAAGGGCTTGATGACCAGACAAGAAGCTCGATAAACAGTGAAGTGACATCGCTTTTGAACCAGTGGGCCCAAGAGTACGGCATTTTCTTAAAACGGGTTTCCTCTGAGCGGTTTATCGGAGTATTAAACGAACACATATTAAGCGAGCTTGAAGCATCAAAGTTTTCGATCCTTGATGAAGTTCGGGAGAAGACATCCGTTCATACGATCTCCTTGACGTTAAGCATCGGAATCGGTGCATCTGTTGCATCATTGAAAGAGCTCGGCGACTTGGCGCAATCCAGCCTTGACTTGGCTCTGGGACGCGGAGGAGATCAGGTGGCAATCAAGCAGCCGAACGGGAAAGTGAAGTTTTACGGCGGTAAGACGAATCCGATGGAAAAACGGACGCGCGTCAGAGCCAGGGTCATTTCACACGCCCTCAAGGAGATTGTCTCTGAAAGCAGCAATGTGATTATCATGGGTCATAAGTTTCCCGATATGGATTCGATCGGATCAGCCATCGGGATTTTGAAGGTCGCTCAAGCAAACGGCAAAGACGGTTTTGTCGTGATCGACTCCAATCAGATCGGTTCAAGCGTTCAAAGACTGATCGGGGAAATTAAAAAATACGAAGAACTGTGGTCCAGGTTTATTACGCCGGAAGAGGCGCTTGAGATTGCGAAAGACGACACGCTGCTCGTGATCGTTGATACACATAAGCCTTCCTTTGTCATTGAAGAAAGGCTGGTCAATAAAATTGAAAATATCGTCGTTATCGATCATCATAGAAGAGGGGAAGAGTTTATTAAAGACCCGCTGCTCGTCTATATGGAGCCGTACGCTTCATCTACAGCGGAGCTTGTGACAGAGCTGCTCGAATACCAGCCGAAGCGTTTAAAAATTAACATGATCGAAGCAACAGCCCTTTTGGCCGGGATTATTGTCGATACGAAGAGCTTCTCGCTGCGCACCGGTTCCCGTACGTTCGATGCGGCGTCATATTTGCGGGCAAAAGGCGCTGACACCGTATTGGTGCAAAAGTTTTTAAAAGAAACCGCCGATCATTATATTAAAAGGGCGAAGCTGATTCAGCATACCGTTTTCTATCAAAACGGCATCGCCATCGCATCGCTGCCGGACGATGAGGCGGACGAATATTTTGACCAGGTTATCATTGCGCAAGCCGCGGATTCTCTTCTGTCCATGAGCGATGTCGAAGCGTCATTTGCTGTGGCGAGAAGAGACGAGAATACGGTATGCATCAGTGCGAGATCGCTCGGCGAAGTGAATGTTCAAATCATCATGGAAGCGCTCGAGGGCGGCGGTCATTTAACCAATGCCGCGACACAGCTGACCGATATCACGGTTGAAGAAACGCTCCGCCGACTGAAAGAAGCGATTGACGAGTATTTCGAAGGAGGCATTCAGAAATGAAGGTAATTTTCTTACAGGATGTTAAAGGCAAAGGGAAAAAAGGCGAAGTGAAAAATGTAGCGGATGGATACGCGCACAACTTTTTGATCAAAAAAGGGCTGGCTGTTGAAGCGACATCATCCAATATCAGCGCGCTTGAAGGCCAGAAGAAAAAAGAGAAGAAAGAAGCCGCTGAAGAACTGAAACATGCGAAAGAGCTGAAAAAACAACTTGAGGACATCACGGTGGAACTTTCAGCCAAGTCCGGAGAAGGCGGCCGTCTATTCGGCTCCGTGACAAGCAAACAAATCGCGGACGCGCTGCAAAAAAGCCACCAGTTAAAAATCGACAAACGTAAAATCGAATTAAACGATGCGATTCGCTCATTGGGATATACAAATGTTCCCGTGAAACTCCATCCAGAAGTACAAGCAACACTGAAAGTTCACGTGAAAGAGCAATCATAAAATAACAAAGCCCCTTCATGCAAAGTGCAGAAGGGGCTTATCTTTTATTCAGTGCGTTTTCTCATTTCATTGGCCAAGAATTCAACGTCTGTACCGATGATCACCTGTACATCGTGCTGATTGAGCTTCACGAATCCTTTCGCTCCCATGGCTTTCATCGCACTTTCATCCAGTTTAGAAGCATCGCGGACCTTGAGACGGAGGCGGGTTACACAATTGTTCAGCGTCTCGATGTTTTCTTTTCCTCCAAGCGCTTCGATGTATTTGTCCGCAAGGGTATCGTATTTGGACGATCCTGTGTCAGGGCTGACAGGTGTGTTTTCCTGGTCATCGTCCTCCTCTCGTCCAGGCGTTTTCAAATTGAGCTTCGTAATAAGGAAATAAAAGATGATGAAATAAATAATGCCGTATACAAGACCGAGCGGCAGCAAAAGCAGCGGCTTTGTGGCGATTCCAAAGTTTAAAAGGTAGTCGATCGTCCCGGCTGAAAAGGTAAAGCCGTGGTGGATACCGAGCATATTGGTCACGGTCATGGCGCTTGCGGTTAACAAGGCGTGAATACCGAAGAGAAGCGGCGATAAAAACATGAATGTGAACTCAATCGGCTCCGTGATACCTGTTAAAAATGATGTGAACGCCAATCCGATCAGCAATCCGGCCGTTGCTTTGCGGCGATGCTTTTTCGCGGCCGCGATCATTGCCAGACATGCCGCAGGAAGACCGAACATCATGATCGGGAAGAACCCTGTCATAAAGGCGCCGGCGCTTGGATCTCCGGCAAAGAACCGGTTCATGTCACCCGTTTTGCCTGCAAATTCTCCAAAGACCATCCAAACCATATTGTTTAAAATGTGATGAAGGCCGAGCGGCAGGAGCAGTCTGTTTAAAAGACCGAATATGCCGACTCCCAATGCCCCAGCATGGATAATCCAGCCGCCAATGGCGTCAATGGCCTGCTGTGCGTAAATCCAGACGAAGCCGAAAATCCCTGCAAGAATAATGGAACAGAAGGCTGTCATAATCGGAACGCTTCGTTTTCCGCCGAAAAACCCGAGCCAGTCAGGCAGTTTTGCATCTTTAAAGCGGTTATACATGACGGCGGCGACTACACCTGAAATAATTCCGCCGAGAACGCCCATGTTCAGGTTCTCATTGATGGCTGCTAAGCCGCCTGTCAGGACAAAATAACCGATGGCTCCGGATAGTGCGGCGGCCCCGTGGCCATCCTTTGACAAACCGATTGCAACGCCTATCGCAAAGATGATCGGCAGTTGGTCAAGAATCGATTGTCCTGAAGCGGCGATAAACGGAATGTTTAACAGGTCTTCTCTTCCCAAGGCGAGCAGGAGGCCTGCAGCAGGAAGAACGGCAATCGGCAGCATGAGCGCGCGGCCGATATTTTGAAGAAATCCCAACATAGTTAAAACCCCTTTCGGTAATATTGAATCGCTTTTTTCAAATGTCCATTTTCATGGGATAAACAGCGGCGGGCATCTTCAAGTGTTCCGTTTGTCAACACCATAAAGATCGCTGCCTTGATGTCATTGCCGCTTTCTTTTAAAGCTTGCTGGGCCTCATTCTGTGATAATCCGGTGGTATTCATCAGAATGGTGACAGCTCGCCCGGCCAATTTTTGATTGAGCAGTCTCATATTCACCATCTCGTTTTGGTAGACGCGGCCAAGCCTCGCCATTGCAGCTGTTGACAGCATGTTCAAGATCATTTTCTGAGCGGTTCCTGCTTTCAGCCGCGTTGAACCGCGGATAATTTCCGGTCCTGTTTGCACCTCAATTGCGATATCGCTTAATTTGCCCGCTTCTGTATCCGCGTTGCAGCTAATCGAAACAGACGCGGCTCCGAGCTGTTTGGCATAGGATAATGCGCCAAGGACATAAGGTGTCGAGCCGCTCGCTGTGACGCCGATTAAGACGTCATCTTCCGAGAATGATTGCGCTTTCAGTTCGGCGACGATTTTTTCATGGTCATCTTCATTTTCTTCAAGAGGCGTCCACATCGCGTCATATCCGCCTGCGATCAGGCCGGTCCAACGGCTTTCGTCAATAGAGAATGTCGGCGAGAGTTCTGCGGCATCAAGGACTGCGATTCTGCCGCTTGTGCCGGCGCCAGCTGTAAACACTCTTCCGCCTTGCTTAAAACGGCTGACAATCGTATCCGCCGCCTCAGCGATCAGGGGAAGGCAGGGCGTAATGGCGCGAGGGACTGTATAGTCTTCCTCATTCATCAAGGTGACGATATCTAAAGCATTCATTTCATCAAGTGCTTTGCTTTTGTCGTTCGTGTCCTCTGTCTTCTTCATTGTTCTTCCCTCTTCATATCGATGACGAATTTATAGCGGTCGCCTCTGTAAACGGATTTGACTACTTCAAACGGTCTGCCGTCGTCCAAATAGCTCAAACGTTCGATGAGCAGGACGGGTGCGCCTTCCTCGATGTCGAGGGGCTCGCTCTCTGCCGGAGAGGCAATCGCCGGCTCGAGTGTTTGTGCGGCTCGGTCAATCGTAAGGGAGAGCGTATTTTCGACATAGTCATACAAAGATGCGCTCATAATGTCTTCTGTCAGGCCGTTGATAAGGTCGGCGGGCAAATAGGAGATTTCATAAGCCATCGGGATGTCATCGGCGAGACGGATTCGTTTGACTTCATAGACGGAAGCCCCTTCATGTATCTCCAGTTTGCGTGCTGTGCTCTGGTCACACGGAATGACGCCGAAGCCGAGCATTTTTGTGCCGGGTCTCATGCCTCTTGATTTCATGTCCTCGGAAAAGCTTGTCAATCCTTTGAGAGGCTGCTCAATTTTAGGCTCGGCAATAAATGTTCCTTTTCCCCGCTGTCGGACGAGGATGCCTTCATTGACGAGATTGTTGACTGCCTGCCGGACGGTCATCCTGCTTACCTCATATTTTTCTGCAAACTCTCTTTCAGAAGGAATGAGGTCGCCGGGCTTCAAATCTTTTGTTTCTGCAAGCTTTTTAATCTCGGTCTCAATCTGATAGTAAATCGGAATGTGGGAATCTTTTTTGATCAAAAGGCCATACCCCTTTCTTTCACGATTGATAAAGCATCGCTGTCCGCTATGATGACGACGTTCTGGTGTGTTTTTAAGACAGAAGCGGGCGTGTCTTCATTTGGTTCTTCACTGAGAAGCTTCGCCAGGATGCCCGCTTTTTTCTCTCCTGAAACGAGCAGCAGGATCTGCTTGCTTTTCATGATCGTGGAAATGCCCATCGTTATGGCTTGCGACGGGACGGCGTCATAAGAATCAAAATAACGGGCATTGGCTTCTTTCGTTGATTGTGTCAGTTCGACTGTATGCGTTTTCGATGAAAATGGGGTGCCCGGTTCGTTAAATCCGATGTGGCCGTTCAAGCCGAGGCCGAGCACTTGGAGATCAATGCCTCCAAGCCGCTCGATCAGCGCTTCATAGCGGCTACATTCAGCGTCCAGGTCACAAGCCATTCCGTCCGGAAGATGGGTATGGCTGAGCGGAATGTCAATGTGATCGAAAAGCTGTTTTTTCATATAGAATGTATAGCTGTTTTCATGATCCGGAGAAACGCCGACATACTCGTCTAAGTTAACGGTATAGACGTGCTTGTAAGTCGTTTTGTTATGCGCATGATCTTCCCTTAAAACCTGATATGTGCCGAGAGGCGTTCCTCCGGTTGCAAGGCCGAGAACAGGCGCAGATAAGCGGTTTACTTTCTCGATGATGAGTCGGGCGGCCGTTTGGCTCATGTCCTGATAATCTTTAGCTTCAATGATTTTCATGGTGAAACCTCCCTTTTGCTGAAAGCAATCACGCCTTTGCAAAGCGTCATCACAACTTCATTTTTTTCATTTAAAATGATCAAATCGGCATCTTTCCCGCTTCGTATGCTGCCTTTTCGGTCAAACACATGAAGCTGCTTGGCGGGATTGACCGCTGTCATGTACACGATATCTTCGAGTGAACATCCTGTAAAATCCATCATGTTCAGAGCAGCCTGGTTCATCTTCAAGATGCTGCCGGCAAGCGTACCATCCTCTAAGACGGCTTTTTCGCCTTTCACGAACACCTCCTGTCCGCCTAATGTATAGGTTCCATTTTTTAAGCATTTTGCGCGCATGGCATCCGTAATTAAAATGATGCCTTCTTTCTGTTTTTGCTGAAATGCCAGCTTGACGACCGCAGGGTGAACATGAATGCCGTCGGCTATGACTTCGGCCTTCAGTTCATCATGCAGAAGGGCGCTTCCGGCCGTCCCCGGCTCGCGATGGTGCAGCCCCCGCATGCCGTTGAACAAATGGGTGACATGGGAGATGCCGGCCTTAATCCCGTCTGCCATTTCTTTGAGTCCGGCGTCGGAGTGGCCGGCGGAAGCCGTGACACCTGTTTCTTTCAAAAAGGAAATTAGTTCCAAAGACCCCTCCAGCTCTGGCGCAAGTGTGACTAATTTAATGTTATTCCCGGAGATGCGCTGCCATTCTTTAAATAACGAAAGATCCGGCGGGATAATATCATCCGGCGGCTGGGCGCCACACCGTTTTTCTGAAATAAAAGGGCCTTCTAAGTGAACGCCTAATACTTCGGCGGTCCCGGGCTGGCCGCCTGCTTCCTTATAGCGGTGAACGTTTGCCAGCGCATGCTCGATCGTGGCTTTATCCTGGGTCATCGTCGTCGCCAGGAAGCTTGTCGTTCCTTCTTTCGGCAGGGCTTCGGCCATTGTTTGCAAAGCCTCGGCTGTTCCGTCCATGACATCTGCGCCGTTTGCTCCGTGAATATGAACATCAATCATGCCCGGCAGCACTTTGAAGTTCTCCGGAAATGTCAGTTGTTCTGCTGTTGCGGCGGAAGCGGGAATATCAGTCATTGGTCCGTAAGCCTCGATTTTTTCCCCGTTCGTCAGAAGAAATCCGTCTTCTATCATTCCATTTTCACTGTAAATATGAAGATGTTTAAACATATAGCGTTGGGATGGGTTGGTTTTCACAGTCAAAAGTCCTTTCTTGAAAACGTTATCATCAGTATAGAACATTACAACTCTAGTTGTCTAGACCATTAAGAGAATTATTTTTGTCAAATCTGATCATACAGCATCACACTTCATTTAGCCGCTGTGTTGTCAGGTTATATTCCAAAAAAAAGCCGGCTTATCTGCCGGCTTCGTTATGCTGCTTTAGCATAAATATATTGATTTCTTCCCGCACCGAGTCCTGCACCGATTAAAGCGACCAGCGCACCGATGAACAGTAAAATCGGTCCGTTCCATGAGTGCATGTGATCGTAAAGAAAACCGACAAAGCTTGGACCAATCGCTGCCAGCAAATATCCGGCTGATTGCGACATTCCTGATAATGCCGCTGCTTGATCGGCATTTTCGCTTCTCAGCCCGATTAAAGTCAAGGCTAAACTGATGCTGGATCCTTGTCCGATTCCGATTAAAATGACCCACAGCGTCAGCATCGCTGTATTGCCTCCGTACAATAGCCCTGACATTCCCGCCAAGTATAGGATGCCAAGGGCCAGCACGATGCTTTTTTGGTTTCGGAACCGCCCGGCAAGAACCGGAGTCAAAAATGTCGACGGGAGGCTGGCAAACTGCATCAGCGACAGCATCCAGCCGGCAAGTGACATGCTCATCCCATGCGAACGGAGAATTTCAGGCAGCCAGGCGATCGTGCAGTAAAACAAGAACGACTGTATGCCCATAAAGAATGTGACCTGCCAGGCGATTTTCGAGCGCCAGACCGTTTGGCCGTCCGTCTTTAAGCTGACCGTACGGTTTCCCGTATCATGATAGCGGAGCTGGGGAACCCAGATCAAAATCGCAACAAACGCGAGACCGGCCCAGACCATAAGCGATGCGCTCCATCCCCACGCTAAACCGTGTGACAGCGGAATGCTGATCCCTGACGCGAGCGCCGCAAAAATCGACATGGCTGTCGTATAGTAACTTGTCATAATTCCCGCTTTGTCAGGAAATTTATGTTTGATCAGGCTGGGCAAGAGCACATTGGAGATGGCGATGCCGACTCCGATCAATGCGGTCCCCGCAAATAGTGTGAAAGCTTCTCCGTAAGAGCGCAGCAAAATCCCGATCAATAAGATGACCAATCCGACCCAGAGGGTTCTCTCATTGCCCAGCTTCTGTCCGAGCTTAGGGGCGATGGGGGACAGGACGGCGAAAGATAACAGCGGCAGCGTCGTCAAGAAGCCGGCCATGCCGTTCGTCAAATCCATATCCGTGCGGATCGAACTGATCAATGGCCCGACAGATGTAATAGCCGGTCTTAAATTAAAAGCGATAAATATGATTCCTGCAATCAATAAGATATTGTTCAAACGGGGGCGTCGAGCGTCAATGTAATGCATGCTGTATTCTCCTTTGCTTTCAGGTGGAAAAGTGACATGAAAAAGAAACCCGGAACATCATCCAAGGTTACTTTTTTGATCTTGCTTCTGAATTTCGGCAATTTTCGCAAGCAGGATATGCTGCGGCATATGCATGATTTGTTCAAGAGGAAGATTTAAGCTTTCCGAAAGTTTTTGCGCCGTTTCGGCAGATATTTGTAAAGGTTTCATAAAGTCCTCCATTTTATATTGTACCCCAGCGTACAGAGTACGCAACAGTGAATATTGACTCCGATATATATTGTAACATCATATGACAAGTGAGTTGGAAGAAAAAGAAAAAAGCGATATAAATAAAGAGGAGGTGATCGTCTTGAATTCGACATTATCTGTGCTGAAAAAGAAATTGTATGAACAGCAGATCAGAGCGAAAGGGCTTTACACATTTGAAGAATACAAAGATATGCGCAATGTGCTGCAAACGCTGCGGATGAAATTTGCGGCCTATGAAGAATGGGATTTGTACCAACATGCGACCGATTTGATGGTCAGCATGCTTTTGAAAAACAATTGGAACAGCCGGCTGGATTAATAGTGGAATCAAAAAAACACCTCGGCCGAGGTGTTTAATAAGACCGTTCGTCTTCTTTGTTGTCCTGCCGGTCATAGATGACAAGCTTCGCAGGACGATTCTCTTTCGCCATCTCTTCTCCTTTTTCTACGGCCTCTGTCCTTGTGTCATAAAGCTCAACAGGCGCCGTATCTTCCAGTTTCAAAAACCATCCGTCCGTCTCGGCATTTGGTGTCACCATATATACCTTCATGAAAAACAACCTCCCCAAACATGTTATTGATTTGTTTTCCCGGATAAATCAGGGGAGCAAACATCCTCATTGCCGTTCTCCCTTTCTATGAAAATATTTCTACAAAAAGCGAGTCTACTTTTTTTCTGTAAAAATGGTAAAATAGACGTTGGATTATTTTTAAATGGGAGGACGGTGCTTAACATGACAGATCTTCTGAATGACAGGCTGCCGCCGCAAAATATCGAAGCCGAACAGGCCGTGTTAGGTGCTGTTTTTTTAGAACCATCAGCTTTAACTTTGGCGTCAGAAGTCTTGATTCCAGATGATTTTTACAGAATGTCGCACCAAAAAATATATAACGCCATGCTTGTTCTTGGAGACCGCGGCGAGCCTGTAGACCTGGTGACGGTGACATCAGAGCTTGCGAACACGGACCTTTTGGAAGAGGTTGGCGGTATTTCTTATTTGACGGATATTGCAAATTCTGTGCCGACTGCGGCTAATATAGAGTATTATGCGAAAATCGTGGAAGAAAAATCGATTCTCCGCCGCTTGATCCGTACGGCAACGACGATTGCTCAAGACGGATATACAAGGGAGGATGAAGTCGAAGACCTCTTAAGCGAAGCAGAAAAAACGATTATGGAAGTCGCCCAGCGCAAAAACTCCGGGGCCTTTCAAAATATTAAAGATGTGCTCGTTCAAACTTACGATAATATCGAACAGCTCCACAACAGAAAAGGGGACATCACCGGGATCCCGACAGGTTTTACCGAGCTTGACCGAATGACGGCGGGCTTTCAAAGAAACGATTTGATCATCGTAGCCGCCCGTCCGTCAGTCGGTAAAACTGCTTTTGCCTTAAACATCGCCCAAAACGTGGCGACTAAAACCGATGAAAGCGTCGCGATCTTCAGCCTTGAGATGGGCGCCGAACAGCTGGTCATGCGGATGCTCTGTGCGGAAGGCAACATCAACGCCCAGAATCTCCGGACCGGAAACCTGACGGAAGAAGATTGGGGCAAGCTGACAATGGCGATGGGAAGCTTATCAAACAGCGGTATTTTCATCGATGATACACCGGGGATCCGCGTCAGCGAAATCCGTTCCAAGTGCAGACGGTTAAAGCAGGAGAACGGCCTCGGCATGATTTTAATCGACTACCTGCAGCTCATCCAAGGAAGCGGCAGATCAAGTGACAACCGTCAGCAGGAAGTGTCGGAAATATCCCGTGCACTGAAAGCGCTGGCGAGGGAGCTTGAAGTTCCAGTCATCGCCCTTTCACAGCTTTCCCGGGGCGTCGAGCAGCGCCAGGACAAGCGTCCGATGATGTCGGACATCCGGGAATCGGGAAGTATCGAGCAGGACGCCGATATCGTTGCGTTCCTGTACCGCGATGATTACTATGACAAAGAATCTGAGAATAAAAACATCATTGAAATCATTATTGCAAAACAAAGGAACGGCCCGGTCGGGACCGTCTCACTCGCTTTTGTAAAAGAATACAATAAGTTCGTCAACCTGGAACGCCGGTTTGATGACGCGGGTGTTGCGCCTGGTGCTTAAATCCCTGAGACATGCTCTCAGGGATTTTTCTTTTTTCTTGCATTGCGGTTTTTACCGATTTCAAATAACCCCGTTGCGGTTAATCCGGCAAGTCCTCCGGACCATAAACGGAGCACGAGTTCAAGGTCTGTAAAAGGATATGCTGCGGCCCCGATCAGCAAACCTATCAAGAGTGAAACGAGCGGAATCAAGTTTTTCGGCACCTTGAACGTCTTCTTCACCAATTCGACCAGCGCCAAAATAATCGGCGATAAAACAGATGCAAAAATTAATACCGTCTCCATCGGCATCTCCCTCCTTACTTATTGAATATTTGTGTTGCCGGTTTTTTATGTGTCTTTGTCCAAGAAAAACGCTTATTTTTAAGATTTGACTTACAGACTGTCTATTAAAAAGAAAATATATGAAATTTGCTTTATAATAACGAACAAATGTGTTTGGTGTTAAAATTAATGTTCGGATTTCCGATTGACTTTGCGGGATGACACTGATAAACTGAATGTGTTTGATATTGATATCGTTTGAAAAGGTTAACGGAGGTGCACGGATATGTCTTCAGTAGTTGTTGTAGGTACGCAGTGGGGTGACGAAGGAAAAGGCAAAATCACCGATTTTCTTTCCGAAAACGCAGAGGTAATCGCACGGTACCAAGGCGGAAATAACGCAGGACATACAATTAAATTCAACGGGGTAACGTACAAACTGCATTTGATTCCATCCGGTATTTTTTATAAGGATAAAACGTGTGTGATCGGCAACGGAATGGTTGTTGATCCGAAAGCATTGGTGACGGAGCTGGCTTATCTTCATGAGCGGAACGTCAGCACGGACAACTTGAGAATCTCCAACAGGGCCCATGTCATTCTGCCGTATCATTTAAAGCTTGATGCGGTCGAAGAAGAGCGGAAAGGGGCCAATAAAATCGGCACGACGAAAAAAGGAATCGGCCCGGCTTATATGGACAAAGCCGCTCGCGTCGGAATCCGCATCGCCGATCTGCTGGATAGAGAAGTCTTTGAAGAAAAGCTCGCCCGCAATTTAGAAGAAAAAAACCGTCTGCTGGAAAAAATGTACGATGCGGAAGGATTTAAAATAGAAGACATTTTAGACGAATACTATGAGTACGGCCAGCAGATCAAACAATATGTCTGCGACACATCCGTCGTCTTAAACGACGCGCTTGATGACGGCCGCCGCGTCTTATTCGAAGGGGCGCAAGGGGTTATGCTTGATATCGACCAAGGGACATATCCGTTTGTTACATCTTCAAACCCTGTCGCCGGCGGCGTAACGATCGGCTCAGGTGTGGGACCGACAAAAATCCAGCATGTCGTTGGTGTATCGAAAGCTTACACAACGCGTGTCGGAGACGGGCCGTTCCCGACAGAGCTGAACAATGAGATCGGAGACCAAATCCGTGAGGTCGGCCGCGAATACGGAACAACTACAGGGCGCCCGCGCCGCGTCGGCTGGTTTGACAGCGTGGTTGTCCGCCATGCCCGCCGCGTCAGCGGAATTACCGACCTTTCATTAAATTCAATTGACGTATTGACCGGTATTGAAACATTGAAAATCTGTGTTGCTTACAAATACCGCGGCGAGATCCTCGAAGAGTTCCCGGCAAGCTTAAAAGCGCTCGCTGAATGTGAGCCTGTCTATGAAGAAATGCCGGGCTGGACAGAAGATATCACAGGAGCCAAAAGCTTGAGCGATCTGCCTGAAAATGCCCGCCATTATCTAGAGCGAGTTTCTCAGCTGACAGGCATTCCGCTTTCTATTTTCTCAGTCGGTCCTGACCGCTCTCAAACAAATGTGGTGAGAAGCGTTTATCGTCCGAACTAAATTCCAGAAGAGCCTCTGCAGTTCGCAGGGGCTTTGTTTTTCAATGACAAGGAGGGCAAACGGGTGGAACGTGTCGATGTTGTATATTCATTCGTGGAAGAGAACGGAAACATCCTGATGGTGAAAAATAAGAAAAATCAATCGTGGACGCTGCCGGGCGGCAAGGTGGAAGCTGGAGAATCGCTAACAGAAGCCGCGGCGAGAGAAATGAAGGAAGAAACAGGCTATGGAATTCAGCCTCTTGATATATTAGCTATAAATGAAGCGATTATCGGCGGCGAGCATGTATATTTCATCGTCTTTAGAGCCCGGATCACCGATCGTCCGGATGCCATCACGTTTGACGAGAACATTGTTGAAGCCAAGTGGATGCCGCTTCATGAAGCTGACCGGCTGCTGTCTGTATTCCATCCGAACGGAATCATGCACTGGCTGAACCGCGAAGGGGCGGAGTATCATCACGAAGGGAAAAAATAATAGAAAAAAATAAAAAAATATATTGCCACTTCTGTTCGTTCTATGATAATATAAATCTCGTTGTTGCGAAAACAACGAAACGAGCCATTAGCTCAGTTGGTAGAGCACGTCCGAATAAGCTTCGGAGAATTCGCTTCAGCGTACACATCGAGAGACATCTCGAAAAAGCTTCCTGAGATGTGGACGTCGTTATTTCAGATTAAATCTAAGGGTGTAATTTAATCTTGAGCCATTAGCTCAGTTGGTAGAGCATCTGACTTTTAATCAGAGGGTCGAAGGTTCGAGTCCTTCATGGCTCACCATTTCCCTGGCCCGTTGGTCAAGCGGTTAAGACACCGCCCTTTCACGGCGGTAACACGGGTTCGAATCCCGTACGGGTCATTGATTTACTTTAGCGTAATTGCTAAATCCCCGCTTGCTCCGGAGGAGACCACGATTCTTCTCCGAAGCAGGTACTGTAAATATGCAAGGTCCGGTAGTTCAGTTGGTTAGAATGCCTGCCTGTCACGCAGGAGGTCGCGGGTTCGAGTCCCGTCCGGACCGCCATTTTAAAAAAGTTACATACCTGGCTCGGTAGCTCAGTTGGTAGAGCAACGGACTGAAAATCCGTGTGTCGGCGGTTCGATTCCGTCCCGAGCCACTCTAAAGCGCGTCTGTTTTTAAGCAGATGCGTTTTCTTTTAGCTGAAAACAAGGAAATAAAATGCTGAAGGAATAAAAAGGAGAAAAAAAGGGAGGCCGGTAACCCGGCCGAAGAAGAAGACGTTACTATATAGACGGTCTTGAAGGGGAAGATGTTTCATTTTTCAGTAAAAAAAGTCACAAAAATTTAATTGTTGTGATAAAAGCGGAAAAATAGCAGGTGGATTTAATTTCCAAACGTTTTCCTTTGAACTATTTTTTTAACTTTTGCTTCATAAACGTTATAATGTATAAGAAATCTATTTTCTAGAAAGTGTTTTTTAATGAAGACATGCAGTGTACTTGATATAAAACTTAGGCAGCCATCCGCTGGCTGTATTGTATCCAAACTCTGAACCAGGGGGAACGAATAATGGAAAAAAAGATACTAGTTGTAGATGATGAAAAGCCGATTGCTGATATTTTAGAGTTTAATCTGAAAAAAGAGGGCTATGAAGTCCATTGCGCATACGACGGCAATGAAGCGCTTCAGATGGTTGAGGATCTCAACCCTGATATGATTCTGCTCGACATCATGCTTCCGAACAAGGACGGTGTGGAAGTGTGCCGTGAAGTCCGCAAAAAATATGATATGCCCATCATTATGCTGACAGCAAAGGATTCGGAAATCGATAAAGTCATCGGTCTTGAACTGGGAGCTGACGACTATGTGACAAAACCGTTCAGCACTCGCGAACTGCTCGCGCGTGTCAAAGCGAACTTGAGAAGACAGAACACAGCGGCTCCTGCCGAAGAAGAATCGTCTTCAAACGAAATTCAAATCGGATCGCTCGTCATTTTTCCGGATGCCTACGTCGTTTCAAAACGAGACGAGACAATCGAACTGACGCATCGGGAATTCGAACTGCTGCATTACCTTGCTAAACATATCGGGCAGGTCATGACGCGTGAGCATCTGCTGCAAACCGTGTGGGGATACGACTACTTTGGAGATGTCCGGACAGTTGACGTTACGGTCAGACGCCTTCGCGAAAAAATCGAGGATAATCCGAGTCACCCAAGCTGGATCGTCACAAGGCGCGGTGTCGGCTACTATTTGAGAAATCCGGAACAGGACTAATACCGAAATGAATAAAGTCAGTTTTTTCCGCTCGATTCATTTTAAGTTTACCTTAATATACGTTCTGCTGATTATCGTTGCCATGCAGATTATCGGCGTCTACTTTGTCAATGAGATGGAGAAGTCACTTCTTAAATCATATAATGACTCTCTTGACCAGCGGGTGAACAACCTCTCGTATTATCTGGAACAGGAAATGACGAAGGATAGAAGCACGTCTTCCTCGACTACCTTGAAAGAAGACGCAGAGCGGATTCTAAATGATTTCAGCAAGGAAGGCGAAATTCTCGAAGTCAGTCTGATTGATAAAAGCTATGAAGTCATCGCGACCTCCAATCCTTATAACCGGGAGGTGGCGGGGAAAAAGACAACAGAGGGCATTATTAAAAGGACACTGCTTGTCGGTATTCCGTACGAAAACAAATTTTTCGACCCGGAGCGTGACAGCAAAGTGCGGATTTCAGTCACGCCGATTAAAAAATCGAATCAAGAGACGATCGGGGCCATTTATGTCGTGGCATCGATGGATAATGTCTACAATCAAATCCGGACGATCAACACCATTTTAGCGTCTGGAACTTTTATTGCGCTTGGAATCACTGCATTCCTCGGGATTTTTGTCGCGCGAACGATTACACATCCGCTGTCAGATATGAGAAAGCAGGCCATTGAACTGGCGAAAGGAAATTTCTCAAGAAAAGTCAGGAAGTACGGAAACGACGAAATCGGCCAGCTGGCCACAACGTTTAATTATTTAACGAGAGAGCTGAAAGAAGCTCAATCCATGACAGAAGGCGAACGAAAAAAACTATCTTCTGTTATTGCCTATATGACAGACGGGGTTATCGCGACAAATCGAAATGGCGCGATTATTTTGCTTAATACGCCGGCACTGGAGCTTTTAAATGTTTCACGTGAAACGGCTCTCGAAATGCCGATCACCTCACTGCTCGGCCTTGAAGATGAATACACGTTCGAAGATTTGGTTGAACAGCAGGACTCGCTCCTTCTTGAAATTGAACAGGAAGAACGGACGTCTGTGCTTCGCGTCAATTTCTCGGTCATTCAAAAAGAGCACGGAAAGATTGATGGGTTGATTGCGGTTATTTACGATGTCACAGAACAAGAGCAGATCGATCAAGAACGGAGAGAATTTGTGGCAAATGTCTCCCACGAACTCAGAACGCCGCTCACCACAATGCGCAGCTATTTAGAAGCGCTTGCGGAAGGCGCGTGGCAGGATCCAAACATTGCGCCGCACTTCTTGAATGTGACACAGAATGAAACAGAGCGCATGATCAGACTTGTCAACGACTTGCTGCAGCTTTCTAAGTTTGACAGCAAGGACTACCAATTCAATAAAGAATGGATTCATTTTATCCGTTTCTTCTCATTGATTATTGAGCGCTTTGAAATGACGAAAGAGCAGCATGTTGAGTTTATCAGCAATCTGCCGGATAGAGAATTGTATGTTGAAATCGATCCGGACAAGATTACGCAAGTGCTGGATAATATCATTTCAAATGCATTGAAATATTCCCCTGAAGGAGGCCATATCACGTTCTCTGTTGATGTAAATGAAGAAGAAGAGCTTCTTTATATCAGTGTCAAAGACGAAGGTGTCGGCATTCCGAGAAAAGACATGGAGAAGATCTTCGAGCGTTTCTACCGTGTCGATAAAGCCAGAACAAGAAGACTCGGCGGTACGGGGCTTGGTCTTGCGATCGCAAAAGAAATGGTACAAGCCCATGGCGGCGACATTTGGGCCGACAGTATCGAAGGAAAAGGAACAACGATCACATTTACCCTGCCATATAAAGAAGAACAAGAGGATGATTGGGATGAAGCGTGAAACAATTAAAACGATAATACTGTCCCTTTTGGTTTTGATCAGTCTTCTTTTTACTTTTAATATTTGGGGATTTCAGGGGAATTACGAAAAAGTAGAAGATTCACAGGCTCAGGTCAGCGATAAACAGCCGATTACAAATCAGACAAAGTTGCTAAATGAAGCCGTCAAACCGCAGCAAATGTTCATTCATGAGAATGGACAGCATTATTTGCTGAATGATACGACGCTCTATTCTCAGCTCTGGGACGACATGAGCCGATGGGAAGTCAAATCGTTAAAGGATATCTCGGACAAATTTGACAGGCAGCAGTTCAAAAACTGGCTGTACGCTAAAAATAAAGACTCCAAATTGGATCTCGTTTTTAGCGACAATATTCCAATCGATGTGCTGCAGCCGCTTTTCAAATGGTCCGCCAACTCTTATGAATACAACTCTTTTGACAGAATCGTTCTTCCTTTCAACGAAGGACGGGGCATGAAAAAAATCTACTTTGTATCCTTCAGCAAAGAGACGGTTGTTGAAGCGGTGATTGAATCGGCAAATTACCGCAACATCCTTGCAGACATTGAAAAAGAAAAATCGCAGATGCCTCTTTACGAGGACTTTGCAATCAATTCTCGCAGAGATGTCTTGCTTCCGGTTAATAGGCTGAAGCTGTCTGAAAAAGAGTATTTTACAGAAACGATCAGCCCGACGCGTTTTAAAAAAGCTTTATTTGATGATCCGCAAACCGTCCGGCAGGAAACCAACTTAAACCGACCGGTATATACGGATGGAACAAGCCTTTTGGAGGTCTACTCGAACAACAGGCAGATTAAGTTCCAGCACCGCAACCTGGAACCGAGTTCTGCTTATCAAAATGGAGAGCTGATCAATAAAAGCTTTAAATATTTAAACGACACGGGAAGCTGGACGGATGATTATCAATTTTTCGGCTTGAATGAAAATCAGCAGATCAACTTTAATCTGTTTATGGATCAGCTGCCGGTCGTTAACAGCCAAAACCAGCCTTTCGGAACGACAGCGATTGAACTTCGCTGGGCAAACAACGACATATTGGATTATAAACACCCAACATATGTCTTGGGCGCAAACGCTAATCCGGTCAGCAAAAAGGATAAAGAAATCATGAGCGGAGAAGAATTGATTCAGTTCCTGCAAGACAATGAAGAGTATGACTTTGATAAGATTGAGCAAATCTTTCCTGCCTATGAAATGGTCTCAGTATCAGAGGAACAAGACCCTCTTGTAAAACTTGTACCGACTTGGTGCATTAAAATAAACGGTACGATAAAGCCGGTATCAAAGAAAGATTCAGCGGTGAAGGAGGGCATTGAGAGTGGAGTGGAATAGAACTAAAACAATCTTCATTATCGTCTTCCTCATCCTTGATATCTTTTTGGCCTTTCAATACTTTGATAAGCGCAGCAACAATCAGTTTCCGATTTTAGAAAAATCAACGCTGCAGGAAGATATGAAAGCAGACCACATTTCATATGGCAACTTGTCTAAAGAGACGTCAAAAGGTTCCTCAATCTCTGCACAAAAGCGAGTCTTTAAGCAAAGCGAGATTAAATCGTTAAAAGGGCAAAAGCCGAAGGCGTTAATGAATACCGCAAAAGAGAACGCTTTGACGGAAATAGAAATGGAATTTGAAACACCCATTGCACTTCCGAAAGCGGATATGGAGACAAAAGCAAGGGAAATCGTGAACGAAGAGATTATCGACGGCAACAAGTACAAGCTTTGGAAAGTCGATAAATCCGGAAAACAGATCGTTTTCTTCCAAACCTATAATGGAAATTACATTTTTCAGGATCGGCAAAACGATGATAACACAGAGATGGGCGAAGTCGTTCTGTACCTGAATAATAAAAACGAAGTTGTTTCATATAAGCAGTCGATGCTGCAGGATATAAAAGAAGTCAAAACGGAAAGTCTGATCTCCGCAGTCGGAGCGGTTGAAGCTTTGTACTATCCGGATTATTTGAAGAAGTACAGCAAAATTAAATCAGCCGAGCTTGGCTATTTCACGCAGTATCCGCTGGCAAGCGCGCAAATTTTCGTGCCCGTTTGGCGGATCGAAGTGGAGCGCAAAACGGACGATAAAACCATTCACGAAGAATTTATCGTGGATGCACGGGATGGAGCGCTTCTTCAATCACAAGAGAAAAAGGAAAAATCATAATGGAGTGAGAAACCATGAGCCTGCAATTTAGCGTACTTGCGAGCGGGAGTACCGGTAATGCTTTATATTTGGAAACCGATGACCACGCTTTTTTAGTTGACGCAGGACTTAGCGGGAAGGCGATGGAAGGGCTGATGGCGCAAATTGACCGAAAGCTTGATCAGCTTGACGGCATTTTTGTTACGCATGAGCACAGTGATCATATAAAAGGACTTGGTGTGCTGGCAAGAAAATATGAGCTGCCCGTTTACGCCAATGAAAAAACGTGGAAGGCGATGGAAGGGCATATCGGCAAAATGGATAACGGCCAAAAATTCGTGTTTCCAATGGAAACCGTCAAATCGTTCGGCTCCCTCGATGTCGAATCGTTTGGCGTATCCCACGACGCCGCAGAGCCGATGTTTTATGTTTTTCATTACAATGGCCGAAAGCTCGCTTTGATTACGGATACGGGCTATGTCAGCGACAGAATGAAAGGCATTATCCGCTCGGCAAACGCTTTTGTTTTTGAAAGCAATCATGATGTCGGCATGCTGCAAATGGGTCGCTATCCGTGGAACATCAAGCGCCGGATCTTAAGCGACGTCGGACATGTATCCAATGAGGACGCAGCACTCGCAATGACTGATGTAATCGGTGATGAGACATCGAGAATTTATTTGGCTCATTTAAGCCAGGACAACAACATGAAAGAGCTGGCGAGAATGTCCGTCCAGCAAACGTTGGCTGCCAAAGGATTTGCAGCGGGAGAAACGTTTGACTTATATGATACCGATCCTAAGAAACCGACACCTCTTGTAGCGGTGTAAATTTTACTGATTGAATGATTAATCTGCGGGCAGATGATCCACACTATATACATATATCGTTCCTTGAAAGGATTTGAATATAGTGGAGTTTAATCATGATGAGGAAAAATTCGTTCGGGAAAAGCCGGTGAGAAATTGGAGAAGCTTTTTGTTTTCAAGCCTGGTCGGCGCCGTTATCGGCGCTCTTTTAACAGTGTTTGCGCTGCCGTATCTCTCGCAGCAGGGATGGCTGCCGTACAATCTGCAAGTCATTGAAGCGCGCGGAGGTCAAGGAGCTCAGCAGGGCGGTGCGGTCCGCAATGTATCCGTCAACGTGAACAATGAAGTCACACAAGTGGTCTCTAAGGTTTCTGATTCTGTTGTCGGCGTTATCAACATCCAAAAAACCGGTGTATGGGATGGAGACAGCGAAGCGGGAACAGGCTCGGGCGTTATTTATAAAAAGGACGGCAAAACATCCCATATTGTGACCAACCACCATGTCATTGAAGGGGCATCCCAAATCGAAGTCAGTCTGAATGACGGAACGCGGATTCCGGCAAAACTGATCGGCAGTGATAAACTGATGGATCTGGCCGTCCTGCAAGTCAGCAGCAATAAAATAAAAGCGGCTGCTGAATTCGGAGATTCTGATAAAGTGAAGACAGGCGAGCCTGTCATCGCGATTGGAAACCCGCTCGGCCTGCAGTTTTCAGGGTCTGTTACACAAGGAATCATCTCAGGAACCGAACGCGCTGTTCCGGTCGATTCAAACGGAGACGGACAGCCGGACTGGAATGCCGAAGTATTGCAGACGGATGCTGCCATTAACCCGGGCAACAGCGGAGGCGGACTGTTTAATATTGATGGAAAAGTCATCGGCATTAATTCGATGAAAATCGCTGAATCAGCCGTCGAAGGCATCGGTCTGAGCATCCCTGCCAACCTTGCCATTCCGGTTATCGAAGATTTGGAAACGTACGGAGAAGTAAGACGGCCGTATTTCGGAATTGAGATGAAATCACTTGGCGACATTGCAAGCTACCACTGGCAGGAAACGCTTAAACTGCCGAAAGACGTAACATCAGGGGTCGTTGTAATGGGCGTTCAGCCGGTGTCTCCTGCAGGCAGAGCCGGTTTGAAAGAGCTTGATGTCATCGTCGAATTCAACGGTGACCGCGTTTACGATATCGTTGATCTGCGTAAAAAGCTTTACACCAAAAACGTCGGCGATAAGGTGAAAATCAAATACCTGCGGGGCGGAAAAGAAAGAACAACAGAAGTAAAGCTGTCCCGATCCAAATTGGGAAGCTGATAAAGACAGTCTGGCCGGTACGGCCGGGCTGTTTTTTTATTATGCCAAGTCTGAGGAATGATCGTCAAAAGTCAAAAATGGGATAGTTAGAGAGGAAAATAAGACTTTCCGGATGAATAATCGGGTTTTTAGGGTGTGAAATCGAAGTTTTTGCTTCAATAAAAATGAGAGTTTCTAAAAAATGGACAAAACATCATATTGCGTTTCAATTTCGCGTACGATATGATGATTTAAACATTTTGGCAAAGGCAGATTCACTGCGAAAATCAGGGCGGAAAGGGAGATAGGATGAGTCAGCATGCACTTGTATTACAATCTGATTTTGGCCTTGATGACGGGGCGGTAAATGCGATGTACGGCGTGGCTTATTCAGTTGACAGTTCACTCCGGATTTTTGATTTGACGCACAACATTCCCGTTTTTCACATTTGGGAGGCTTCCTATCGGCTGCTACAGTCCGTTTCTTATTGGCCTGAAGGCACTGTCTTCGTGTCTGTCGTCGATCCAGGTGTTGGTTCGGAACGCCGCAGCGTCGCAGTCAGAACCTCTTCCGATCAATATATCATCACACCGGACAACGGAACACTCACCCATATCAGCCGGCAGAATGGGATTGTCGAAGTGCGCTATCTTGATGAAGCGCAAAACAGGCTTCCGAGATCAGGCGAATCACATACTTTCCATGGACGCGACATTTACGCTTACACCGGGGCAAGACTGGCAGCCGGGATTCTCAGCTTCGACCGGATCGGTCCTGAAGTTTCAACAGATTCCATCGTCAAACTTCCGGTCATGGAAGCTTATATCGAAAATGATTGGATAACCGGAACGATCGACATTTTAGATATCCGGTTTGGAAACCTTTGGACAAATATCAGCCGTAAACTGTTCAAGTCACTTGACGTTCAATACGGAGATCCTGTGGAAGTGGTCATCAAACACGAGGACACCAAAGTCTATCAGCAAACGATGGCTTTTGGACGGTCGTTTGCTGATATGCCGGTCGGTAAGCCGGTTGTTTATATCAATTCATTAGACCGCCTGGGTATTGCCCTCAATCAAGGATCCTTTGCCAAAACACACCATATTGGCACCGGCATCAACTGGCAGATTTCTCTTCAAAAAAGTATACAGCGGTAAACAAAAGAGCCTGAATTCCAATCAGCCTCTTTGTTTTTTGTTTCATTCTTATGACATAAAAACGGTTGTCACACATTTTTCAGCTAATCGAGAAGGCGGCAATCCTTTTTAAAAAATAGTACATTCGTCATATTGGTACCTAAGTCATATTGTCTAAAAGCGGAGAAAAGAATATATTGAGGGGGTGTGCCGCTGCTATGAAAAAATTCATTCAATTCATTTGTTTGGAAAACGAGTGTCCGGAGGAATGATATGAACGACAATGTGCAGACTGCGTTGAAAACGCTGTCTAATGTAAAGAGCAGAAGTATCGTGTCCGTTTTTGTGCTATGTCTGATCACACTGGGGGTTTACATACCATACTGGTTTCTATCCAGGAAAAAAAGCTTCGATTTGCTGCCTTATCATGATATTCCCTACACCACGTTAAAAGCTATCATATTTTATCATTTATTTTCGATTCCAATTAGAATATCAGCAAAAATCGCTTTTCCTGACATGCATTACAGCCTTTATATGCTGCTCGACCGCGTGATTTTGATTCTGTCCGCAGGTGTTTTAATTTACTGCGCACTGGTGGTGACCGCTTCATTAAACAAGCTCTCAGGCAAAGAACCTGCGAATGGATCCATTTTTGCGTTCCTTTTGAATGTCATTTACATTCAGCACAGAATCAATAAACTTTCCGAGCCGAAAAGCGAATGGCTGAGCAAAGCATCATGATCAATAAACAAGGAAGTGAAGCACAATTTGATGTTGAAATCAAAAATTAAAATTGACTTAAACAAACCGAGAAAAAAACCGGCAATCCGTTTAATGCCAATGACGGAAGAAGACTTTAAGACATACCATGCCTATTCCATCCAGCATTACGCCATGGAGAAAGTAAAAGCGGGCACATGGACAGTGGCGGAAGCGATGGAGAAAGCAGAAGAGCAATTTGCAGCTCTTTTGCCAAACGGCATTGAAACGAACAACCATCATCTATGGTCAATCATGGACGACAGCGAGGATGCCGCAGGCTGGCTTTGGCTCTACGCTGACCCGCACCATCCTCAAAAGGAAGCATTTATTTACGATTTCGGGCTTTATGAAGCGTATCGAGGGCAGGGAATCGGCCAGCAGGCTTTAGCCGTCTTAGAAGAAGAGGCAAAGCAATTAGGAGTCCAAAAGCTGTCCCTACATGTATTCGCCCATAATAAAAAGGCGAAGCGGCTTTATGAAAAAATGAATTTTGAGACGACGGATTTGCATATGAGCAAGAGGCTGTAAGATCAAGGCTGTGAAGCTTTGATCTTTTTTCATGTCCAATGTTCCACATGAAACACAGTATGTCATTATTCCTATTTGAGAGAGGTGGGAAATAACGAAAAAAAGACAAAATGATTCGAATGAACCCCTTTATGTTACGCAATGACAGATTGCATATTACAAAGGTAAAAATATGACGAATAATGTCCTATTGATTGTCGAATTTCTGCAGGTAAATACGAAATAGGGATCAGGTGAAAAGATACAATTTTTTTATTCCAGTCAAAAAAAAGAATCCATATACCTAAGAAAATCCCAATTTGACACTTCAATGGATTTTGATTTATTGCATTCAATATAGTACATTTTGATAAGGAAAGTGGAAAAGTATAGATGACAAGGATAAAAAGACCTGGAAGAACAGTTTTAAGGAAAGAAGTGTTTCAGCATGAGTAAGGAATTAGAAGAATTTCCGAAAATAAAAGCCATATTTGCGGTGTTATTAACAATCATAACGTCTGGCATATACATCCCGTACTGGTTTCTTTCAAGAAGAAAGAATTTAGAACGATGCCAAATTAAGCTCCCGTATGTCGCCATTAAAGTGACGCTGCTGTTAAGCGTCTTTTCAATTTTGGAGCCTTTTTGGACTTTTTACTCAATCACATTTCAAAGAGAAGAGTTGCTGCCATACAGCAACAGCATTTTGCTTCTCCCGCTGCGCCCCGGACACAGCTTCCTCCCGCAGCTCTCATTTCCCCTTTTTTGGACGATAAATCTAGTTAGTGCATTTAAGGTTAGAAAATCGTTTATGAGGTTCTCTAAAAAGCCGGTTAACGGGTTTTGGACTTTCATTCTTAACGTTTCATATTTGCAGCATATCACGAATCAGCATTCTTTAGTTGTTCAGGAAAAAAGAGAAGTAGTATAAAAAAAGATTAGAGCATCAGCGAGTTTAGCTGGTGTTTTTTATATAGGGAGAACAAAGTTATCCAGAGGAATATAAAAAGCTTGTGGATAACCGCACGAAGCCATGCTAAAACCTACTAACATGTGCATAAATAGGGTATATTGAATAAGGAGCTTTTTTATAAAAGAGCCCAATGATACAGATATTGGAGGGACTTTTATGAAGTCTTGCGAAGAGCATATTGAAACCGTCATTGACATGTATGTGGATGAAGAAGAATTGGCCCCTGAAATCAGAAAAATCGAACATACACACAGTTTATCCACAACCTGTGAATTGTGCGATAAGCCTGCAGTATATATAGTGGGGAACGAATGATCGGACACTAAATACACAACCGTTATCCACAATTGTGGATAATGCATCTGAATAACTTGTTCTTAAAGTGGGGATGACCTGTGAATATATCAATCGTAGCAATCGGAAAACTAAAAGAAAAATATTTAAAACAAGGAATCGACGAATACATCAAACGGCTTTCGGCATACGCAAAAGTCGACATCATCGAACTGCCGGACGAAAAAGCGCCGGAAAATTTAAGTGACCAGGACATGAAAATCGTCAAAGACAAAGAAGGCGAACGAATCCTCTCCAAAATCAGCCCCGACGCCCACGTCATCGCCCTGGCAATCGAAGGAAAAATGAAAAGTTCGGAAGAATTAGCCGATAATATGGATAGATTAGCCACATATGGAAAGAGCAAGGTAACCTTCGTCATCGGCGGCTCGCTCGGCTTGAGCGACGCCGTCCTGAAGCGCGCAGATGAAAAGCTGTCGTTTTCAAGGATGACGTTCCCGCATCAGCTCATGCGGCTGATTTTGCTCGAGCAGGTTTATCGGGCGTTTCGGATTAACCGGGGGGAGCCTTATCATAAGTAAGGGGGTTTTAATGATATCTTTCAAAACGAGTTTGGTATATTCGGATTTTATTAACTATATTTCAAGGGTGATACTGTAGAAAAATTAAAATATACTTTATTGTTATAGTTCTACAGTATCTACTTATATAGAAATGGAAAAAGGATGGATATACAATGAAGAAAGAGAACTTATTAGAAGTTTGCTATGGGCCAGTTTATATTAATCAAGGGAAATATAAAGGTATAATTGGAACCTATGATGATGACGAAATTGGTCAAGATGGAAAAGAATACGCAATTGTATATATTGGAAAGGATTTGCTATCTGGTGACGCTATATGGGTTCCGAAAGCATACTTATCTGAGGTAACCACTTCTCAAATTATTTCAAGACAAAAAGAAATAATCGGTAATATATTTGAATTTCATATGCTGAGCCCCAAAAATCGTTCAAAATCTTTGTATATGAACCAAGTAAATTTACTGAACGAATTTATCTTATTAGAGACTATTTTGAACGAAACTTTTATAAAAGCACGATTCCTGAACTCAAATAGTGGGAAAAAAATTTTTATATCACATTCTTCTATGGATAAAGAGTTTGCAAAAATTTTATCAACTGATTTATCAAATGCAGGTCATATTCCATGGTTAGATGAATGGAATATAACTGTCGGCGAATCTATACCAAGAAGCATTTCAAAAGCACTAAGAAATAGTGACTTTGTTTTGGTTATTTTATCAGATAATGCTAATAGATCCCAATGGGTACAAGCTGAATGGGAAAATAAATATTGGGATGAAATCAGTGAAGGAATGGTTAAGGTACTGCCTGTTTTATACAAAGAGTGTCAGATCCCTGATCTACTAAAAACAAAGAAATATGCTGACTTTTCAAGAGACTATAGTAAAGGCTTAGAAAGCCTGTTATTTGCTTTAGGTGAAAGAATAGACAATTAGTATAAGTATAAGAAAAGTGATCAACTTATCACAATAATAATTAATAGTGCTGAATGAATCTTAAACACATAACGACAAATATTAGTTTAATCTTCTTTTTCCTATACAATTACAAGGCCTTCCAAAATAATCAACTGTTCTATGACTTTGAATTACAAAACTTGGCATAGGAGGAGTTAACTAGTGGAGAATCTTTTTAGGGATTTCATTTATATGGATACAGAAAGCCACCCTTTGCCCTTCGCAATCATCGGCGACTCCGTCCGGTTTTCCTCCCATTCATCTTATGCATAATCCCAGAAATATAGTTCTGGACGGTGCCTGATGATAAAAATAGCTCAACGGAGATCTATTTTTCGTTTTTTCGGCCCATTTGTCTAGTATCTCTACAATTTATCAATTCAACCGCCGTTTTTTGGCGGAATGTCTTTGTCACATTCGTCAAGCTCACAACATCGCTCATGGCTTACAGACCACCTCCTGATTTACTCATTCCATTGTATAAGCTGAGGGAGGCGGATTTTAGTAAGTGATGTCATGAAAATCGGGTGACAAATGTCATTTTTTAAAAAAATAACAGGGAGCTAGCGAACGGTGCTAAAAAGCAAATGAAGTGGGGAGATTACGGTAAGTAAACGAGCAGAGCGCCATCATAATCAACGCATCATGGAGATAGAGAGAGCGGTCTTCAATTGGGAAAGAAGCTCTCTCTACTTAAAAGGAGAGTCTCAACCATTATGATTAACCGGATACTTCCTCCCATTCTTCACAATCTTCTCTTCCACAATCTCTTTTACATCCAGTCCAAGATCGTTACATAACATGAATGAGTAGATTAAAACATCTGCGATTTCTTCACGAATGTTTTCTTTATTGGCTTTGAGTGCTTCTTCACTGCTGATCCATTGGAAGTCTTCGAGCAGCTCTGCTGCTTCGATGGAGATTGAGATGGCGAGGTCTTTTGGGTTATGGTATTGTCTCCAGTTTCGTTCATCTCTGAATTCGTTGATTGCGTTGATTAGGCTTTGGATATCGTTCATGATGATTTTCCCCTTTCTCGAGTAGCATGATCTGAAGTAAATTCTCTCTTTTCAAACACAAGTTCATTCATTGTTTCAGCCTCTGAATCTCTTTTTTTAAAATAATAGTACCATATTTATGGCAGCCTATTGATATAAGTATGCAAATATTTTCCGGAGAAAGAGTCAGAAAAAGCGGCGTGCGGTTGTCACGGACTCTATGATGACAAGGAAGCAGCTATAACAAAGCGTTTTTTTGTTGAAATAAAACTTAGTAGCCAAGCCTCGATAGAAGGTGGCTGTTAATCAGATCAGAACGGCATTGGATCAAAAGTAAATGAGGTTTTTTTAGATTTTCACTCTAATAGATAAAAGAGGTCGTCTGAAAAGAGAAAACGCCTTCCTTTCATACCACCTCTGCAAAATGGACTACCAAAGGGTTTGATTTAATGGGTCCATTTTGAAATGAATTTTTGGAGACTCATTGGAACAGCCTCGTTTTTATGGATTTTACTTTTTCAATAGCAAATAAATAAAATAAGGTGCCCCGATTAATGAGACCATGATTCCAGCCGGTATAGTGGTTTCAATGATATTACGTCCGATTGTGTCGGCGAATAATAAGAACCAACCGCCAAGTAGAATAGCAACAGGGATAAATAGTTGATTTCTGGGTCCTACTAAAGTTTTTGCGATATGTGGGGCCATTAATCCGATAAAGGAAATACCTCCTGTGACAGAAACGGCAGCAGCCGCTAATGCGACAGCTGTTAAAAGTAAAACGATCCGCTCCCTTTCAATGGAAACCCCAACGCCAATGGTTACAGGCTCGCTTAATCCTAATAGATTTAGTCGATTTGCTTTGTACAAAGTAAACGGAATCAAGATGACTAACCAAGGCAGGAGCGCCCCAACGAATGGCCAATCTGTACCCCAAATATTCCCTGCCAGCCATTTGGCGATGAAATCAACTTTTGTCCGTTCAGCAGAAGAAATAATGACAATCATCGCTCCGGAAAGTGCAGTTGAGAATCCGACTCCGATGAGGACTAAGCCTATAGGCTGCATACCACTATTTTTGTTATAGGCTAACAGATAAATGAAGAAGCCCGTTATAATCGCTCCTATAAAGCCAACAATTGGAATCATATAAACAAATGATCCAGCTTCAGCTGGGAAAAATAAAAAGAAAACGGCAATGGCAACCCCAGCACCGGAGTTAATCCCAATAATGCCTGGATCAGCTAAATCATTTTTTGTGATTCCTTGCAAAATAGCACCTGACATAGCAAGTGCCATCCCAGCTAATAAAGTAATCAATATTCGAGGCAAGCGAATAGAATATAATATAAATTCCTCTTTAAAGGTTCCTTGACCTAATAGAGTGTGGATGAGTCTGTCAAAAGATAAACTAGCAGACCCTATTCCCATCCCAATTATAGCTGTAGCTATGATGAGTATGAGAGAAATCGATAAAATCATTCGCTGTTTTTTGATTAATGCTGAATGTATCATGAGAGTGTTTTTCCTCCCTTTCGGACAATGATCAGGAAGAACGGTAAACCAAGCATAGCGACAATGGCTATAACAGGTGTTTCATATGGTGCATTTAAGGTACGGCCAAGTGTATCAGCAAATAGCATAAAAGTAGCTCCGCAAGTTGCAGACATCGGTAAAATAAAACGATAATCGGTTCCAACAATTGCCCGAACAATATGAGGAATCATAAGACCGATAAAGGTCATATTGCCAACCAGAGCAACAGATGCTCCCGCGAGAATGATAATGATAATAAATAGAAGGATTTTAATTCTGATGATATTTTGACCTAAGCCAACTGCAACTTCTTCATTTAAGCTGAGAATGGTAAGTTGTCTCGAGAGGAAAAAGGAAACAACAATTCCAATGATAATAAAAGGTACGATGATTCGCAGTTGATTCCAAGTTGTTCCAACCATCCCTCCTGCTGTCCACATCGAGATATCTTTAGAAATTTTAAAATAAAGGCCAAGCCCTTCAGCAATGGCGTATAAAAAGGCGGAAACAGCAGAACCCGCTAACACAATACGGAAAGGAGAGAATCCGCCTTTTTTCATCGAACCGATTCCAAAAACCAACAAGGCACCGAGTGCGGCTCCAATAAAACAGGCAACCATCGTCAAAAAGTAATTGGCTGATGGAATGAAAGCGATCGTAACAGCCAATGCTGCATAAGCCCCGGCAGATAATCCTAGTAAACCTGGATCAGCAAGTGGGTTTCTTGTTATACCTTGCATGATTGCACCAGAGACAGCAAGAGCTGCGCCAACAAAAATCGCAGCTATTTCACGAGGTAACCGAATATCACGGATAATCGAAATATGATCGCCGGTTGCAGAAGACGAAAGAGCCAACCATACATCTTCAACTGAAACGTCTGCAGCTCCAAATACCATTGCCATAAAAAACATACCAATAAACACTAGAATTCCTAAGATGAGTTTGAAGGCAAATGAGGTAAAAGATTGAGTTTTTCTTATCATAAAGCTCATCATTTTCCTTTCTTAGAATGGGAAAGGGGCTGCCCTTTGGCCAACCCCTTTCAATAGACCTCTGCTTTTCTAGTCTTAGTTTCCTAGAAACGCTTTTTTAAAGAATGCTAGTTGTTTTTCAAGTGTGATTGGGTCAGTGAATGATGCGCCTTCACCTTGCATTTCAATGACATGTCCATTTTTGACAGCTGGAATGTTCTTGTATGTGTCTGTTTCTTGGAAAGATGTATTCGCATCAGAGTACTTACTTAAAATGACATAATCTCCCGCATATTTTGGAAGCACTTCAGCTGATAACGTATAATACCCTGCTTTTAATGCGTCTTTCTTTACTTTTTCAGGCATATTTAGTTTCATCGTTTGATATAAGATTTCTGTACCGCGCGCCCAGTTATTACCGTAAACATAAAGATCTTTCCCATATGCTTCAATAACAGATACAGTTGAATCCTTGCCGATTTTTGTGCGAATATCTTCTCCGATTTCTTCTGCCCGCTGTTTAAAGTCGTCAACCCATGCTCGGGCTTCTTTTTCTTTGTTTAGTAGCTTGCCAATTTCCACGTGCTGAGTTAAATAATCTACTTTACCCCATGTATAAGTAACAGTAGGAGCGATCTCATTTAATTTGTCTAAATTTTTAACCGTTGATAACGCGATGATTAAATCTGGCTCTAATTCAATAATTTTTTCTAGGTCATCTTCTGAAACTTCTTGAACATCTTTTAACTTTTCTTTAAAGGTTGGATTGTTTTTAGACCAAGTGTCTACACCGACAACGTTGACTCCTAAATCTAACACATTTCCGGTATACCCTGAAAGCATAACAACTCTTTGCGGATCGGCTGGAACTTCGATTGGTCCTGTTTCCGCTTGGTATGTAATCGTTTTAGATTCTTTTTTTGCTGAGCCGCTATCCTTTGTTGCTGACTCTTCATTGCTGCATGCACTAATCATAAGCGTCAGCAGTAGCATAAACGGGATTAATAGTTTCTTCATGCTCATTTTCACCTCTTTATAAATTGTAAGTAACACACTTCGGTTTATTTGTTCTCGGGCCAATTTGAAAGACTTCCCGCAGTACTCGCCTCTTCACAAGCCCAGCCTTCACGACTTCGCCGTCTTTAATGCAATGATATAATCCGAAAAAAACGAGCAGCTCGATGTAAATCATGTCCGTCTCCCGTACAAGAGCCATAGCAATTCAAACACATTGGCGCTGACCTCAGGATATGGTTGTTCCTTTTTATCTGGAATCGTTACACAGAGATTTTTTACAATTAAACGTCCTCCAGAGCCAGTATTTAATTCTTCAGTAAATAGCTGTATGAACCGCAGAATGAAAATAAATAAACGATAATGATTATCAATATCAACAATAAATATATATTTCATTTTTCAATATGTCAATACAGAAATTGTGTCCTTATCATAGTACCCTCATGAAAGTGAAACCTTTTAGAAAGAAAAAATTAATTATGATGAAAACAAGTTTAATAACTTATCATTGATAATCAATTACGAATGATGTTTGGAAGTGAACGGTGATGAGTCAACAGGCCGGGGGTGCTTGTTTGGCCGCGTTTATCGACTGCGATTTCGCCGATGCGGTTGCACTCGACTGATCCGTCTAACCACTCTGTGTTTGGCACGAGACCGATTTTGACGAAGACAGCTTGGAGTTCAACGTGTTGTTCTTCGCCTGTTTCACGATCCACGTAAGTGATGCCGTTTACGTTTAGGTCACCTGTAATTTCTTTCGTTTGTACATGTTTCACTACAGTCGCGTTTGACAGGCTGTAGAGGCGTTTTTGCAGGACTTCCTCCGCTTTCAGCTCCGGTGCGAACTCAAGAACAGTGACATGGTTGACGATGCCTGCGAGATCAATCGCCGCTTACTTTTCTATGAACGAGCAGAAAACCAGACCTTGTTAGCAATTTGCTGTACGAAGTGGAAAACCGTAAAAAAGAGCCCAGAGAATGATCCCTGAACTCCACATTTCCTCACTTCATATACCGATACTCCCGCAATCTCTCCAAAATAGCTACTTCCTTCAAGAGTTCCTCACCAACATTCGTTTCCTTTACTTTCTTCCGCTCAAGCTCTTTATCCACTAATCGCTTCACCGTTAAGACATCAGTTCCGGTGCTCAGCACTTCCGCCTTGGAATTAAAGTGTTTATGGGCGACGAGCTGCATGCCGTAGGAGTTGTATAACAGCGTGTAGCCGGCGATACCTGTTGTCGATTGGTAGGCTTTGGAGAAGCCGCCGTCGATGACGATCATTTTTCCGTTTGCTTTGATCGGATCTTCTCCTTCGATTTCTTTTACCGGTGTATGGCCGTTGATGATATGGCCATGATCCGGGTTGAGGCCGAATTCTTTCAGGATGTTTCGGCAGGTTGCCTCGTCTTCACGCAAATAGTAATACGGGTTTTTCTTCTCTTTATGTGTTTCCTTCTCTTTAATGAAATACCGCTCAAAGGTCGTCATAGCGCGTTTTCCAAAAAGGGAGGAGTGCTCGCCTGTCCATAAATACCAGACCATATCTGTCGCCAGATCATCGGTTTCTTCCGGGTGGGCAAACGCTTCCCGCAAGAATCGTTCAAATACATCAAGCAGCTCACGGCCCGCATACGGTTTATCCTCAATCATCATCGTTTCCATATTGCCGTTTTCATCAACTGGAATACAGCCGTGAATCAACAGGTTGCCGTTATATTTTAAATAAAGGCTGCCTTTTTTCATCATAAAATTCATATGGCGGCCCAGCTTTTCGGAATGCTGGACAGAGAATAGCAGCTTGTCTATGACTTCTGCTTCTTCTTCTAATAGCTGATCTGGCTGCTCCGGATTCACTGTCGCAAAGCAGGTGTTTTCCAGCTGATATGTTTTTCCGTGCAGCGTGATTTCGTTTTTGTCGTAATCTATTTTCTCTAATAACAGCCGCTCTTCCATATTAAAGTTCGGCCGTCTCTTGATAATCGGGCTTTCAAGCTTGAATTGGATCATCGCAATCGCTTGATGAATTTTTGTGATTTGCTTAATCTCATCTTCCGGTCTGTTTTCGTCTGCTTTCGGACGGAAAGATGGGTTATCATCGTAATATTTTTCGGCAAGGTTCAAGAGCGGTCTCAGATTGATGCCGTACACGTCTTCAATAATATCCAAGTTGTCATAGCGGGCACAGATGCGGATAATATTTGCCAGGCATACTTTAGAGCCTGAATAAGCGCCTATCCAAAGGACATCGTGATTTCCCCACTGAATATCGACTGAATGATAGTTGATTAGTTCTTCCATAATCTGATCCGGCTGCGGTCCGCGGTCGTAAATATCGCCGACAACATGCAGATGGTCGACAACCAATCGCTGCGTGCTATATGCAAGACCGGTGATCAGCTTATCAGCTTGGCCAAGCGCAATGATCTGATCTACGATTTTGGAGTAATACTGTTCTTTGTTGGCAGCTTCTTCTGTTTTATACAGCAGCTCCTCCGTAATATAAGCAAACTGAGAGGGCAGTGCTTTGCGTAATTTGGAGCGGGTATACTTGGAAGAGCAATAAGATACAAGCTTAATCATTCGATTAATCGTTTCTTTATACCAATCGTTTAACAATGCTTTCGTATCGTAATTATGTTTTATTAACTTCAGTTTGTCTTCCGGATAATACACTAATGCTGCTAATTCATCAATTTCTCTATCATAAATGACACCGCTGAAAATATCGCGTATCTTCTCTTTTACTCTTCCTGAACCATTCCGCAGCACGTGCTGGAATGCCTGGTATTCCCCGTGCAAATCACTGACAAAATGCTCGGTGCCTTTCGGCAGGTTCAGTATCGCTTTCAAATTAATGATTTCCGTTACCACTTTTGCTTCACAATCGTATTTTTGTGCGAGTAAATCTAAATATTTGGTTTCCAAAATCGTCCATCCCCTTTTTAGAATAGGAGCTGTCCCCCTATGTACGAGCATTTGCATGATAAGGTGATTTTAAAAGTATGACATTATTTTTAAATAATTGACCTTTATATGATAGTACCGCATAACTCCTTTTTGAGACAATCAAAACGAGGGAAAGAGGCGCTGAGATGAGCGGAGAGAAAGCTTGAGAAGGCTTCTTTAACATTAATCGGACACCGCATTTCAGCTTAGGAAGTAACCCGGCTTTGGCTTGGTCATTTTTCTATCGCAGGATTGTCTCGTTTTCAGAAATGAGAGGAATGAAAACTCAATACGTAGCAGGCCATGATTACTGTGGGTCGTACTTATAGCAGGGGAAGCTTCTGAAGAGACCGCGGAAGGGTTTTATAATCTTAAGCAGTATTTGTCGTGCTGATGATTGTCAGCGGCACAAATATGATTTGTTATTCTTATGACCACGAGATTGGAGGACATCCGGTCTCTTTGTTATGGGGCTTTTTATCATCGCCAAGAACTTGACCACCGAAGCGTTCAGCGGCAATCCCTGTGCGGATGCCTTTACAGGCAGGGTGGATAGCTGCATTTGCACCAGCCGTACCAGTAGTCGTCAATAAGGTTTACGGTAAAAAAATAACAGCACCTTCAAATTTGATGGAGAGGTGCTGTTTTGTTATTTGAATGCATGAATGGTTGTTGTTTTTGCTTTGTGCTGAATTTGCTTTTTTGCTCAACCAAGTTTTTCTTATCCGAATAAAGAAAAAGAATGATCAAATACGAAAAATGACTGAATTCCGGCACTTACGCTTTTTACTTTAATATTCTCCTTTAATGACAAAGTAGGAGCCCCTAATGGTTCCAGCTAATTTAGACTTCTGCCTAGCGAACTTAAACTTCCCTTCTAACTCCTTTGGTACCTCCATCCCCTCAGAAAGCTTAAACCCAACGGCCCGCTTTTTAGGATCATCAATCGTATACATGACGTTGACTGCAAGACTATCCTCATAAAAAACATAGGCAATTTTGATATTTTCCACTTGAAAACGCGACGTTTCTAAAGGTTTGGCCGCAAACTCAATATCACGTTCTTCTTTCAAAATTCGGTTCACATAATCAAGGGTCTCGCAGGACTCGCTGGCTGGTACAACCGTAAATTCATGCTTGTATTTGTTCATAAAGTAACGGGCTTCATTAGCACGTAAACCAGCAAGTGCTTCTGCTGCAGGTGAAGCTTCTAATCCAACCGTAGAGACATTTTTAAAATCAACGATATAGGACAATTCCAGCGCTCCTTTATCTTTTTATTTCTTAACAACAGGAATCCACATTTCACCGAATACTAAGCCGTTTCGCTGCCCCATCTCAACCGTTGCATTCGGCCCGCCAACATAGGCAAAATTCTTTGCTTCCGGCAAGACTTGACCGAAGGCAATGCCAGTAAGCTTATTACTCAACTCATCAGCCGTCTTCCCTTCCCCTTTAACAACCAGGTATTCCCCCTTAGGAAATTGGATAACTCTGGTTTCTCCTGCCACCGACGCCTCTGCCTCTGTCATCACGCCAGCATAATGCATCATCTTGTTGTTTACCGCTTCGTTCACGGCAAAAATATAGTCATTTGTAGCTATGGCTTTTAAAGTGTCAAGCCTTCCATCTTGTTTGACGGCCGCCCAAAAGTCTGCCTTTTCCTTATTTATGCCAGCAGAATCTGTGTAATCGCTCTCAAGCTCCGTTCCAATACCAAAAACGGTAAAGCTGTCTTTTTCCTCCAGCGTGTAATTTTTCATATTCAAAACCTTCCTTTTTTTTAAATAATCAAATGATTTGTCTTTTCACTTGATGCGTTTATAATAACCTTAAATCATGTCAAAAAATGATACTGTTTAGGAGGCCCCGATGAAAAAAGTTGAACGGATTAATATCATCATGCGGTATATCAACAACCGCGCCCACTTTACAATTTCTGAAATCATGCAGGAATTTCACATCTCTCGTTCGACAGCTATCAGGGATATCAGGGAAATTGAAGCTATGGGGATGCCGCTTGTTGCTGAAGTTGGAAGGAGCGGGGGTTATTTTGTCATGAACCACTCTGTCCTGCCTGCTGTTCGCTTTACCGATCATGAGATTAAAGCTCTTTTTATCGCTTTTATGGCTACAAGAAATCAACAACTCCCTTATCTAAAGAGCCGTCAGTCTTTAGCTGAAAAATTACTGGGCCTTATCTCAGAAAACCAGCAAGAGGCCCTGGTTTTTTTAAATCGAATCTTGCTTTTTGAAGGGACAAACCCCAATAATCCCGACCTGCTTGAGCTTTCAGATCTCCCCCATCCCATGTTAGAAAAACTCATCCAGCTCCTTCTTTTGGATAGCTATTTATTGATTACCATCAAAGAAGAGAAGGTAATAAAGACTTATCCCATTTATCTTCTGCACCTTTATCATGAAAAAGGCCTTTGGCTGATTGAAGGCTTTGACTTAAAGGATGAAAGGAGGAGGATTTTCCCTGTGGACAATCTTACCAATGTCAAACCATACGCTGTGAAAAAAAGAATAAGTAAGAAAAAGATTTTAGAGAAACTAGGTAAGCAGGAAGAAGTAATCAACCTTGTCCTTGAACTTGGTCCACAGGCGATTGCCCAATTCAAAAAATATCATCCTTTAAAAATTTCAATTTCCTATACGAATCCTTATCAAACCGCAGCCATTCTAAAGACTTTTATCAATGTGAATCATCCCGAAGAATTGTCCGAAATAACAAATTGGCTGCTTTTCCTAGGTGAAGATATCAAGGTCAGGGAAGTACCAGAAGAAGTATTAGAAGGTTTACAAGAGAGATTATGCTTATTCTGCCCATGAGCAGTGCCAGTTAAACCCCAATTTTCGAAAGGATTCCGTAATAGAAGCTGATTTATAAACCAGGTGAAAATATTGTCGCTAGTATAGGTGAGTTTAAGAATACTAGCGTTAACTATAAATAGGACCATTGACAAATCACTCAACCTCTATTAAAATTAAAAGTTATCCGATAGTAATTATCTCTATCGAAAAACTCAATACATGCAAGCTATGATTGCTGTGGGTCGCACTACAGCAGGAGCAGCTTCTGGAGAGACCGCGGAATTCTGCGGCGCCGAAGGGTTCACAATCTCAGGCAAAAGGACAGAAGAGTACCGAATATGTATTTGTCGTGCTGATGATTGTCAGCGGCACAAATATATTTTGATATTCTTATGACCGCGAGATTGGAGGACATCCAATCTCTTTTTTTATGGGCTTTTTTACTGCTCGTCGTTCACTAGAGAGGTAAGGAGGAGTTTGATGTGGAACAGCGGGAATTAAAGAGGGACTTATCCAATCGGCACGTACAGCTTATCGCTATTGGCGGGACGATTGGCACCGGGTTGTTTTTAGGCTCCGGTAAGGCGATTCAATTGGCGGGTCCTTCTATCATCTTTGCGTATTTCATTGTAGGTATTGCGCTTTTTTTCGTGATGCGGGCGCTGGGAGAATTGCTGTTATCTAAAGCGGGTTATCAATCGTTAACCGATATTGCCGAGGAGTATCTGGGGCCGCGTGCGGCGTTTGTCACCGGGTGGACCTATTGGTTTTGCTGGATTATGACGGCTATGGCGGATGTGATTGCCGTCGGTGTCTATGTGAAATATTGGTTTGATATTCCGCAGTGGGTCCCTGCACTTATCTGTTTACTCATTTTATTAGGGCTCAATCTGTTGACTGTCAAGCTTTTTGGAGAATTGGAATTTTGGTTCGCTTTAATAAAGGTGATCACGATTCTTGCGTTAATTGTCATCGGTGTTATTTTGCTGGTGATCGGGTTTAAGACGCATACAGGAACGGTTTCGGTTACCAACCTTTGGGCGCATGGCGGTTTGTTTCCAAACGGATTTTCAGGCTTTTTGCTTTCTTTCCAAATGGTGATCTTTGCATATGTCGGTGTGGAATTAGTAGGTGTATCGGCGGCGGAAACGTCGAACCCGAAAAAAAATATTCCATCGGCTATTAATAAAATTCCTTTACGGATTTTATTTTTCTACGTCGGCGCGCTTATCGTCTTATTATGTATTAACCCTTGGATGGAACTGAATGCAGCGGAAAGTCCTTTTGTGAAAACCTTCAGCTTAGTCGGCATCCCGCTTGCCGCGGGAATCATTAATTTTGTTGTATTAACGTCAGCCGCGTCTGCTTGTAACAGCGGGATGTTTTCAACAAGCCGGATTCTGTACAATTTAAGTAAAATGAAACAGGGCCCGGCCAATTTTGCGAAGCTGAATAAAAACCATGTGCCGAGTCACGCGTTATGGGTATCAACCATTGTCCTGTCAGCAGGAGCGCTATTAAGCAAACTGATACCGGAACAAGCCTTTGGGATCGTGACAACCATCAGCGCGATTTGTTTCATATGGGTGTGGGGTGTGATTCTTGTCAGCCATATTAGATACAGGAAAACCCGTCCGCACTTACACGCAGCATCAACATTCAAAGCGCCATTCGCGCCGTTTATCAATTATGTTGTCCTGGCGATGTTTGCGGTCATTCTCATGATTATGCTGTATGCGGATGCGACTCGCCCGGCCTTGCTGCTGACTCCTCTATGGTTTATTGTATTGTTTATTTTATTTTGGATGAAAAAAAACAGGACAAAAAGAACATGATGAGTCAAATTAAATCTCTTGAAAAAGACGGTGTACTGCATGCAGTATGCCGTCTTTATTTTTGATTAACCGTTTCCTTTTATAGGTTTATATTTAATGTAGACATGAGAACGAGAGGAATGGAGTCATGGAATACAATTCATACATGAATGGACAATCGCAATATCCCGCTTGGTCCTATCCGTACAATTTGATCATATGGAAAGCGTTTGTCGGCCATGATGTGAAGTCCCATTTATATGGGTTATAACATAAAAAAGCGCCATACTGCCGTTTAAGCAGCATAGCGCCTTTCGTGTTAGTTCCGGATCAAATAATCAAACGCCCCTAATGCGGCATTTGCCCCCGATCCCATTGAAATAATGATTTGGTTATATGGTCCGTCTGTGCAGTCGCCGGCAGCGAATAGGCCAGGGATGGTTGTTTCGCCGCGTTTGTCGACTGCGATTTCGCCGATGCGGTTGCGTTCGACGGTTTTAGGGAGCCATTCCGTGTTCGGCACAAGACCGATTTGGACGAAGACGCCTTGGAGCTCGACGTGTTTTTCTTCTCCTGTTTCACGGTCAACGTAAGTGATGCCGTTTACGTTTTCATCACCCGTGATTTCTTTTGTTTGGGCGTTTTTCACGACAGTCACGTTAGGGAGACTGTAGAGACGTTTTTGCAGAACTTCGTCTGCTTTCAGCTCCGGTGCGAACTCAAGAACAGTCACGTGGTTGACGATACCTGCAAGGTCAATCGCTGCTTCGATACCGGAGTTCCCGCCGCCGATGACGGCGACGTCTTTGCCTTCAAACAACGGTCCGTCACAGTGAGGGCAGTATGCGACACCTTTGTTTTTGAACTCTTGTTCGCCAGGTACGCCGATATTGCGCCAGCGTGCGCCAGTTGACAGAATGACGGTTTTGCTTTTCAGAACAGCGCCGTTTTCGAGTTCAAGATGGAAAAGATCTTTTTTCTCGAGACCTTTTGCGCGTTGCAGGTTCATGACGTCGATCTCGTAATCCTTCACGTGTTCTTCAAGGCTTGCCGCAAGCTTCGGCCCTTCGGTGCGCTTCACGCTGATGAAGTTCTCGATGCTCATCGTGTCAAGGACTTGGCCGCCGAAGCGTTCGGCAACGATTCCTGTGCGGATGCCTTTGCGCGCCGCATAGATTGCTGCGCTTGCACCGGCAGGTCCGCCTCCGACAACGAGTACATCGAACGGATCTTTATCAGAAAGCTCAGATGCATCTGTGCCGCTGCCCATTTTCGCAAGAATTTCTTCAAGCGTCATTCGGCCGCTTCCAAAGGATTCGCCGTTCAAGTATACGGTCGGCACAGCCATAATGTTTTTGCTTTCGACTTCTGACTTGTATGCCGCACCATCGATCATCGTGTGCGTGATGTTCGGGTTGAGCACGCTCATCATGTTCAATGCCTGCACAACGTCCGGGCAGTTGTGGCATGTGAGGCTGATATAAGATTCGAAGCGGTATTCGCCGCTGATGTTCTTGATTTGATCGATGATTTTTTGATCGACTTTCGGCGGTCGGCCGCTTACTTGCAAGAGTGCCAGCACCAAAGATGTGAATTCGTGACCGAGCGGAACTCCGGCGAATGTGACGCCTGTTTCTTCTCCGGCACGATTGACGCTGAAGCTTGGCGTTCTGTCGAGCTGCGCCTTTTCAACAGTGATTTTTGATGACATGGAAGCCAGCTCTTCTACAAGAGCCAGCATATCCTTAGAGACACTGTCATCGCCTGTACTGACTTTAAGGACGATGTCATTTTCAATCATCTGCATGTATTGGTTTAATTGTGCTTTGATATTTGCTTCAAGTACCAATTGAATGCACTCCTTAGATTTTGCCTACTAGGTCAAGGCTTGGTGTCAGTGTTTCAGAACCTTCTTCCCATTTAGCCGGGCAAACTTCGCCTGGGTTTTGGCGGACGTATTGAGCCGCTTTTACTTTGTTGATCAGGGTGCTTGCATCACGGCCGATACCGCCTGCGTTAATTTCAACAGCTTGGATCACACCGTCCGGATCGATGATGAATGTTCCGCGGTCAGCAAGACCTTCTTCTTCGTTCAGCACTTCAAAGTTGCGGGAGATCGTTTGAGACGGGTCGCCGATCATCGCGTAAGTGATTTTGCCGATTTTCTCAGAGCTATCATGCCATCCTTTATGTACGAAGTGAGTGTCTGTAGAAACAGAGTATACTTCGACACCAAGTTCTTTTAGGGCAGCATATTCGTTTTGAAGGTCTTCAAGCTCAGTCGGGCAAACAAATGAGAAATCTGCTGGATAGAAGCAGAAAATGCTCCATTGGCCTTTTAGATCTTCGTGTGTAACATCGATAAACTCACCGTTTTTGTAAGCTTTCGCTGCGAATGGTTGTACTTCTTTTCCGATTAGAGACATAATATCGTCCTCCTGAATGTAGTTTAAGAGAAATAAAAATTGTAAACTTTATTTCTCTGTAATTATTATAATTATATACAAATTATCAAGTAATAAATATTTTTTGTCAAGGGGAAAGCCCGTTAATTTTTTGTTAAGTATTTCAGCTAAAGAAAAGAGTTGGAGTTTCGTAACTTTCATATAGTATGATTGGCACAAATGGTAGAGTAGTGAGAATGAAGAGTCCTAATTGAAAACGAAAAGCCGTCGGAATGACGGCTTCTTTGGCTAAACTCCTTTATATGCGGAACGGTAAATCTCAGCAAGCTCCGAAACGAGCGGCAGCTTCGGATTGGCTGTCGTACACTGATCTTCAAAGGCGCGTTCGGCCATGAGATCCACTTTGCTTTCGAATGCGGCAGCATCCACGCCGTTTTGTTTAATGCTCATCGGAATTTTAAGCTCTTTGGCGAGCGAGATAATCTCCTGGATCAGGCTTTCAACGCCTTCTGCAGTTGTTTTTGCAGGCAGGCCGAGCGTTCTGGCAATCTCCGCGTAGCGCTGATCGGCTATGAAGTGGCTGTATTTAGGAAATGCCGTGAACTTTTTCGGCTTTTCTGCATTATAGCGGATCACGTGCGGCAGAAGGATGGCGTTTGCCCGTCCATGAGCGATGTGAAACTCCGCGCCAAGCTTATGGGCTAAGCTGTGGTTGATGCCAAGGAAGGCATTGGAAAACGCCATTCCGGCAATCGTTGATGCATTATGCACTTTTTCGCGGGCCAGCTCGTCGCTGCCGTTTTTGTATGCTCTAGGCAGGTATTCGAAGATCAGCTGGATGGCCTTCATGGCCAAGCCGTCTGTATAGTCGTTAGCCATGCACGATACGTATGATTCAATTGCGTGTGTTAATACGTCCATTCCTGTGTCAGCCGTAATATGTTTCGGCACGGTCATGACAAATTGCGGGTCAATGATCGCGACGTCCGGCGTTAATTCATAGTCGGCCAGCGGATACTTCGTATTCGTTTCTTTGTCTGTAATGACAGAGAATGACGTGACTTCAGAGCCTGTGCCTGATGTCGTCGGGATCGCGACGAATTTTGCTTTTTCGCCCAGTTTCGGGTATTTGACAATGCGCTTGCGGATGTCCAGGAATTTTTGCTTTAATCCAAAGAATTCAGCATCCGGGTGCTCATAGAACAACCACATTCCTTTTGCGGCATCCATTGCAGAACCTCCGCCGAGGGCGATGATGACATCCGGCTGGAATTTGGCCATCATGTCGACGCCGTTCATCACCGTTTCGATTGAAGGATCAGGCTCGACATCAGAAAAAATTTCACAATGAACGTAATCCGGGCGCCTTCTTAAGTAGTGTAGGACGCGGTCTACATATCCGAGTTTCACCATCCCCGGATCAGTCACAATCAACGCTTTTGAGATGTCAGGCATTTTCGCTAAATATTGGGTTGCGTGTTTTTCAAAATAGATTTTTGGAGGAACTTTAAACCACTGCATATTGACATTCCTTTTCGCCACTTTTTTCGTGTTGATTAAATGAACAGCTCCAACGTTTGACGAGACGGAGTTTCCGCCATATGTGCCGCATCCGAGTGTTAAAGAAGGCATATAGGCGTTGTAAATGTCGCCGATCGCCCCTTGTGACGACGGTGCATTGACGATGATCCGCCCGGCTTTCATCCGTAATCCGAATTCTTTAACGGCTTCTTGATCGTTCGTATGAATTACCGCCGAGTGGCCGGTTCCACCGAACGCGAGCATGTCTTCGGCGCGTTTTAATCCCTCTTGAATTCCGCTGACTTTGTAGCACGCTAAAACAGGGCTCAGTTTTTCCCTGGAAAGCGGGTAATCCGGACCTACGCCTTCTAATTCGGCGATGAGGATTTTTGTATCTTGAGGCACTTTGACACCGGCCATTTCAGCGATTTTGAATGCCGGCATGCCGACGATATCAGCGTTTACCGCGCAAGTATTTTCATTGATGACCAATTTCTCGACCTTTGATTTTTCGGTTTCATTTAAGAAATAGCAGTTGTTTCTTGTCATTTCGACTTTGACGTCTGAGTAGATGTCTTTGTCTATGATGACGGCCTGCTCTGATGCGCAAATCATGCCGTTGTCAAATGTTTTGGATAAGATCAGATCATTGACGGCTTGCTTCAGGTTGGCAGACTTCTCGATGTAGCACGGAACGTTTCCAGGTCCGACACCAAGGGCCGGTTTTCCGGAGCTGTACGCTGATTTCACCATGCCGGCGCCCCCTGTTGCGAGGATCAGGGAAACGTTCGGGTGGGTCATTAAGGCTTGAGTTGCATTCAGCGAAGGCGTTTCAATCCATTGGATACAGTTGTCTGGTGCTCCTGCTTTGACGGCTGCGTTCCGAAGGATTCTCGCCGCTTCGCGGCTGCATTTTTGGGCCGATGGATGGAAAGCAAACACGATAGGGTTTCTTGTTTTGATCGCTATCAGGGACTTGAACATTGTAGTGGAAGTAGGGTTGGTCACCGGCGTCACCCCGGCGATGACACCGACAGGCTCCGCGATTTCAATGACTCCGTCGTGTTCGTTTTCATTGATGATGCCCACTGTTTTATCGTATTTGATATGATGGTAGACATACTCTGTGGCAAACATGTTTTTAATGATTTTATCTTCATAAACGCCGCGCTTCGTTTCTTCGACGGCAAGTTTGGCGAGAGGCATGTGCTGATCAAGGCCGGCAAGCGCCATCTGTTTGACGATCTCATCAATCTGCTCCTGATCAAAGCTGCGGAATTCTTCCAATGCCTTTAGGCCTTTTTCGACTAGCTGATCAACCATGGTTGAGGCATTTTGCTTTTGTTTCATTTCCTTTTCTTCGATTGCCATTGTAAACCCTCCAGTGAATGAATAGGAATTTGATTACAACAGGATGTTCAGGGATGAATGATGCGGACATTGTTTGTGAAACATTTCACAAGTGGAGTTAAAAAATTTTATCCCTGAAGCGAATATCTGGTTTATTTTGGTATCAGTCCTCCTTTTCTGTGGCTGAATTTATCATATCACGAATTTGAAGTATGAGTTTGTGAAATGTTGAACAAAGTATGAAATTCATTCTTGAGTAAAATAAGAATGCACCCCGAGGTCTGGGGTGCAGCTTTTAATACCAGTCCGTATGAAACACGCCTTCCATATCCGTCCGCTCATACGTGTGAGCGCCGAAATAATCGCGCTGCGCCTGCAGCAGGTTTGCGTTTGAGCGGCCCGTCCGGTAGCCGTCGTAATAGGAGAGGGCGGTGCTCAGGCACGGGAATGAGATGCCTGAGCTGATGCCTTCGCAGACGACCTTTCGCAAGCCGGACTGGTATTCTTTTAGTTTTTCAGCGAAGTCAGGTGCGACCAGCAGGTTGGACAGGTCCGGCTGTTTGTCGAAAGCTTCGCTGATGAGATTTAAAAATTGTGCGCGGATGATGCAGCCGCCGCGGAAGATGAGGGCGATGTCCTTTAACGGCAGGTTCCATCCGTTCAGGTCAGACGTCATTTTATATTGAGCGAAGCCTTGGGCATAGGCGCAGACTTTCCCCATGTATAACGCCTGTCTGACGCGGTCGATCCACACGTTCTGATCCAGGGGCCGTTCTTCTGTTTCAGGGCCGGCCAATACGTTTTCGGCAGCTGTCCGTTCGTCTTTTAATGATGACAGGTAACGGGCAAACAGGGATTCCGTGATAATCGATGATGGAATGCCGTTGTCGATGGCCTGCAGGCTCGTCCATTTGCCCGTGCCTTTTTGGCCGGTTTTGTCGAGGATGACGTCGATGAGCGGAGCGCCCGTTCGCTCATCCTTTTTCCTCAGGATCTCTGCCGTGATTTCGATTAAATAGCTTTTCAGCTCTCCTTGATTCCACGTGTCGAAAATGTCAGCGATTTCATCTATCGGCAAAAGAAGCTTTTCTCTTAAAAATGTATACGCTTCAGCGATAAGCTGCATGTCTGCGTATTCGATGCCGTTGTGCACCATTTTGACAAAATGCCCCGCGCCTTTTGGACCGATGTAGACACAGCATGGATATCCTTCTACTTGGGCGGCGATTTTTGTGAGAATCGGAGCTGCTTTTTCGTAGACGTCCCGATCTCCGCCGGGCATAATGGATGGGCCTTTTAAAGCGCCGACTTCGCCGCCGGAAATGCCGATTCCCAAGTAGCCGATACCTTTCGCTTTCAAACTGTCATATCTTCGTTCCGTATCTTCGTAGTGGGAGTTGCCGCCGTCCATGATGACATCCCCTTCTTCAAGCAGAGGAACGAGCGAGTCGATAACAGAATCAACCGGTTTGCCTGCTGTGACCATAAGAAAGATTTTTCTCGGTTTTTCTAAAGACTGTACGAAATCTTCAAGTTCATAGTACGGCTTGACTGTTTGGCCTCCCGTTTTTTGGACGAGTTGATCGGTTAAATCCCTTGTGTAGTTATAGACGGCGACTTGTTCGCCTTTGCTTGCCATGTTCAGGGCGATATTGCTCCCCATGACTCCCAAACCTATGACACCGATTGTATTGCGCATGTAATACCTGCTCCTTCATTTAAGACTTTTTTATACAAATAGGCTTAACAATAAAGTAAATCCTAATCCGGCCACCGCGATAATGGTTTCAAGCAGTGTCCAGGTGGCAAATGTTTCTTTCATGCTTAGTCCGAAATACTCTTTGAACATCCAGAAGCCTGCGTCATTGACATGGGAAGCGATTACACTTCCGGCCCCTGTTGCAAGCACAACCAGCGCAAGATTGACATCGCTTTGTCCGAGCATCGGAAGAACGAGTCCGGTTGTGCTTAATGCAGCAACTGTCGCGGATCCTAAGGAGATGCGCAGAATTGCGGCGATGACCCAGGCGAGCAAGATCGGCGACATGGCTGTTCCTTTGAATAATTCAGCTACATAGTCGCCTACTCCGCCATTGATCAAGACTTGTTTGAAGGCGCCGCCGCCCCCGATGATCAAGAGCATCATTCCGATTTGTGTAATGGCGGTTGAACAGGAATCCATCACTTGTTTGATCGGGATCTTTCTGGCCATCCCCATCGTATAGATCGCGACCAACAGGGAGATGACCATCGAAGTCGAGGCATTCCCGATTAAGCGAACCGCTGCCAGCAGGCTGTTGTCTGCAAGGCCCATCGTTTCTTGAATAAGCGTAATAACAGTCGAAATAGACATGATAATGACCGGAAGCATAGCTGTGAAGACGCTGATGCCGAAGCCGGGCGTTTCTTCAAGCTTGAACGTTTTCTGCTCACCGAGTGAAGCGATGCTGCCCATTTTCTCAAATGATTGCGGGACGATTTTTTTCGCCAGTTTCGTAAATAAAGGTCCGGCCAAAAGAACGGTTGGAATTGCAACAATGATACCGTAGAGCAGCACTTCCCCGATATTGGCGCCGAGCTCTCCCGCGATAGCCGTCGGTCCCGGATGCGGGGGCAGGAAGCCGTGTGTGACGGATAAGGCCGCCGTCATTGGAATTCCAAGGTATAAAATAGATATCTTCAATTCTCTTGAAATGGCGAATACAATTGGAATCAATAATACCAATCCGACTTCGAAGAATAATGCAACCCCGATGATAAAGGAGGCGATGACGACCGCCCATTGGATGTTTTTCTCTCCGAATTTGTTGACGAGGGTCATCGCAATGCGCTGAGCGCCCCCTGAATCCGCGATCAGCCTGCCCAGCATGGCGCCGAGCCCGAAGATCAATGCGATATGGCCGAGCGTTCCGCCAAGGCCTTCTTCAATCGTTTTGACGATGTCGTCAAGCGGCATTCCAAGCGCCAATGCAACCCCGAACGATACGATAATCAAGGAAACAAACGTATTCAGTTTTAACCCCATAATCAAAAGCAATAATGCGACAATCCCGATTGCTACGATCAGTAATGGCATGATAACGCCTCCAATTCTCCCCTATTTTTTGCTGGATAAGCTTCTTTGATAATTTGCAATTTGTGTATATTCGTTTTCAAGTGCTCGAGATAAGTTGATAAAAAGCGGCATTAATTTTCTGTATTCTTTGGCCGATTCTTCTTTCGGCGCGTGTCTGTGCGTGCTTCCGATCATGTCGGAGACGACATCGAATGAATCGATTTTCCCTGTCGCGTACAGCCCCAAAATGCAGGCTCCGAGACAAGAGCTTTCATAGCTTTCCGGCACGACGACTTCCGATTCGAAAATATCGGCCATCATTTGCCGCCATACGTCAGACCTTGCGAAACCTCCGGTCGCCTGAATTCGGGCAACTGGACCGTCCATGCATTCTGTCAACGCCAGGAAGACGGTGTACAGATTGTAAATAACCCCTTCCAATGCCGCGCGAATCATGTGTTCTTTTTTATGCGACATGGTGAGGCCGAAGAATGAACCGCGCACATCCGGATTCCAGAGCGGCGCCCGTTCGCCTGCGAGGTATGGATGGAACAGCAGTCCGTCGGCACCCGGTCTGACGCGTTCGGCAATTTTGGTCAAGACATCGTACGGATCAATGCCGAGACGTTTTGCCGTTTCGATTTCTGATGATGCAAATTCATCTCTGATCCAGCGAAGGACGATCCCGCCGTTGTTGACTGGCCCGCCGATGACCCAATGATTCTCAGTTAAGGCATAGCAAAAGATTCTGCCTTTTTCATCGGTTTGCGGTTTATCGATAATCGTGCGAATCGCACCGCTTGTCCCAATAGTGACGGCGATTTCGCCTTTTTTAATCGCGTTGACGCCGAGGTTGGAAAGCACGCCGTCGCTGGCACCGATGACAAATGGCGTTTGCGGATCAATTCCCATCATCGCCGACAGTTCCGGATTGCAGTGATGGAAAATGGCTGTTGTCGGAACGAGCTTTGATAGGTGGTCAGGTGTGATGCCTGCAATGGCCAGTGCTTCTTCATCCCAGGCCAATGTTTTGAGATTCATCATTCCCATCGCCGAAGCTAAGGAGTAATCGACGACATATTGATCAAATAACTTTTTAAAAATATATTCTTTGATTCCGATATATTTTTTTGCTTTGACAGCGATTTCAGGATGCTCGTTTACAATCCATGTGATTTTGCTTAGCGGCGCCATCGGATGAATCGGCGTTCCCGTCCGTTTATAGACATTGTGCCCGTTCATTTCTTCTTTGATTTTATGAGCCCAGCCTTCGCTTCTGTTGTCTGCCCAAGTGATGCAGGAGGTGAGCGGCTTGTCGTTTTCGTCCATCGCAATCACGCTGTGCATCGCGCTGCTGAATGAAATGAATGACGGCTGTTTGTCAGGATGCTGCTGCATGATTTTCGCCGTTGACTGGATGACGGCCTGAAAAATCTCATCCGGGTTTTGCTCAGCGGTCGAGATGTCCGGTGTGTAAAGCGCGTAGCCGATGCTTTCCTTTTGGATCACGTCCCCTTTTTCACTGAATAAAACCGCTTTCGTGCTTGTCGTACCGATATCTATGCCTAACATATAACTAGTCATTTTCTTGTTCGGCCCCTTTCGCCAGCATTTGTTGCGACAGCCACAGATCTTCAACTTTACCTTGCACGTCATCGAAATTTTGATGGAGGGATTTAAGCATCAGATCCCTGTCTTTCGTTTTGATCGCTTTGATATAAAGTTCATGGTTATCGAGAATTCGTTCAAAGTCTTCGTATTTTTCTTTTAAGCGGGCCCGCATGGATAAAAGAATAAAGCTTTCCATCACAGGTTTGAGATTGTTCCATATCATCAAAATGTAAGAATGATTGATGGAGCGGACAATCGTTTCGTGAAATAAGACGTCTTGAAATGAGAACTCGTCGGCATCTTTGTATTTGATGGAGACTTTCATCATCTCCAATATTTTGCTGAGGTCTGTTACCAGTTCGTCGACATTGGCCCGTCCAAGCCGTTCGAATACGAATGTTTCCATCACCAGACGCACATCATAAATTTCTCCAATTTCTTTTTCGGTTAAACCGATGACAACGGCGCCCATCCGTTCCAAACGGATGATTTTTTCCGATGCCAGTATTTTTAAAGCCTCGCGGATGGGAGACCGGCTCACCGAGAATTCCGCAGCCAATTTATTTTCAGATAAAATGGTACCGCTTTCAATCAAGCCGGAAATAATGCGCATTCTCAGCTCGCATGCGACGCGAACACCTGTTGAAGCTCTTGAAAGCCACTTCTCCGGATATAAAAGATTTTTAGATTGGCTCATACACTCACCTTCCTAGTTATACGAGTATACTTGTATACAAGTATGATAACGCGATTATTTTGATTATGCAAACACTTTCATTTCAAATTTTCCGAAAAATTTTTTCCATTTATAAAACGATTTGTTTTGCCAATGCGCTCGAAATACTCCACTAAAGCAAAAAAGTATAAAGGGAGCAGCTGCCCTTTATATTTTGACCATTTGTTTAACGATGAGTTTGAAGTCATGTTCGCTAATTTCTATGTGCCCAAATCGAAAGGAATAACCCCAGTGCCGTTTGTTTTTGATGAAAGAGAGGTTGGGAATGAATGGGTGGATCGGCGTTTCCCGGCATTTTAAAAAGTTGATCTTCCTTCTGTAAGGTGAGAATCCTTCTCCCGCATGAACCTTGTAAACTCTGTTATCACTCACTTCCCCTACAGCTGTAAACTTTTGATAGGGCGCATCATCTTTGAGATTTTGTTTTGGCGAGTAATAAATGATCCAATCATCGGGATTCATTCTTTTTAAAGGCGCCTCTTTTCCGTGGCAAAGTTGAGCAAAGCCTCCGGATACACCCTTCAAGACGTGATCGCGCGAAGCTACGCCGATCCAATACCTTCTTTTCATTCCATTCAGCATCCGCAAGCATCCTTGTCAGTATCCCCTTCGGTGCATGCTGACACAGGAAAATTCATTTCTCTCCATGCCGCGATCCCTCCGGTCAGCTCTTTCACTTGATAGCCTTTTTCTAATAAAAATTTAGCTGCTTTAGATGCCGTATTGCACCAGACATCCCAGCAGTACACAATGATTTCTTTATCTTTTGGAATATCCTCTAATCGATGAGGGAGATCGTGTTCAGGTATCGCTTGAGCACCTTTTATCGTCAAACTCCTGACTTCGCTTGGCCCGTTTCTTACATCTATTAAAAAATATTTTTCAGGGTGATCCTTTGAAGATTTAAAATAATCCATTGGACTAATGGTGGCTTCTAAACGTGCATTAAAAAAATCGAGTGAATTCATAGGGTATGCCTCCTAGTTTTTATACTTTTTCCATACTTTTAAAAGCAAATCTTTAAATAATTTTTTTTCATTGTCAGTCAGAGGGGATAAAACCTCATATTCTGTCTGTACTAAAACCTGTTTGCATGATGACAGTACATCGCTGCCTTTTTCAGTAAGGATTAGGCTGTATGCCCTGCGATCACTTGCGTTTTTTGTCCTTTCCACAAAGCCTGAAGCTTCTAAATGGTCAACATGGCTCACCATTGTCGTACGGTCGATCTGCAGTTGTTCAGAAATCAGTTTTTGAGAAGAAAAAGGGTTTTCTTCAATAAATACAAGTACTCCGAATTGCCTGGCATTCAAGCTATACGGAGCGAGAACATCAGCAAATTGATCCTCCATTTGCTGAAGAACCTTTCCTAGCAAAAATCCGTAAAATTGACTTAACTGTTTCAAAAATCATCACCACCTAAAATAATCACCAAACAATATAGTCAGTATAACTGATTATATTTTTGAACGCAAGCCTTCTTGTTTTCGTTTGTTAATTTAATTAATTAACCGTGGTACAATAAAACCTACGATATGGTGTAAATGGAGGATTTCACATGCAGCGTGGTACATTTCAATTAATGAAATCGGTGAACAAATCGATCATTCTTAATAAAATCAGAACTTCAGAGCCGATTTCGAGAGCCGAGATCGCCAAGGAAACAAAGATTACCCCTCCCACGGTCTCAAGCATTGTCAAAGAGCTGATCGAACAAGGGCTCGTGAAAGAAAGCACGCTCGGCCATTCGAGCGGCGGAAGGAAGCCGACAATGCTGCACATCAACACAGGTGCCTATTATGTCATTGGCATTGATGCCGGGCCTGAGACGGTGGAGTGCATCTTAACCGATTTAGCCGGAGGGATACTGCAGCGGACATCCAGCCTGCTGAAAAAACCGCTGACAAACGAGACGTTCATTGATGTTTTAAAAGAAAATGTTTATGCGATTTTGGGACGGGCCGATGTCAATCAGGAAAAGATCATCGGGATCGGCATCGCAATGCACGGGGTCGTCGATGCTGAAACGGGAATGTCACGCATCGCCCCGATTTTAAACCTAACCAATATTCCCATTAAAGATGTGCTGGAACAAGAATTCAACTTAACGGTCAGAGTTGAAAACGATGCCAGGGCGATGGCGCTTGGCGAATCGTGGTTCGGCGGCCGCGATGATGCAGGCAGTATGGCGGCCGTAAACGTCGGCCACGGTGTCGGTGCGGGGATTGTCATCAACGGAAAACTGTACCATGGAGCGGAAGGAATCGCAGGGGAACTGGGCCATATGATCATTGATATTAATGGAGAAAAGTGCGAGTGCGGCAACCGGGGCTGCCTGCAGACGATTGTGAGCGGTAAAGCGATTGCCAAGCGGGGAAACAAACGGTTAAAAGAAAGTCCGGACAGCCTGACAGCCAAAGATTTGTTTGAAATGGCCGAGAACGGCTGCCAAACGTGTATCGAACTCTTTCGGGAAACCGGTGTGATGATCGGAATCGGGCTGACCAACTTCATTCATCTTGTCAATCCGGGCAAAATCGTGCTGGGCGGCGGAGTGATGAAAGGCGGGAGGTTCATATTGCCGGCGATACGAGAAACGATACAGCAGAAAGCCTTAACAGCCGAAGCGAGGCAGACAGAGGTGACGATAACGAAGCTCGGCGATGAAGCGACGCTTTACGGAGCCGTTTCATTGCTGTTGGCGGAGCTGTTTGATCCGGTGTTAAAATAAGCCTTTTTTTCGCCTGTTTTAACACCGGTGAAGCCTTACCCCTGACGATTGACCGTGTGGATGAAGCGCATGAAAGCTTCGCGGTTTTTGAATACCCCGGCATCCTCAAGGGCTTTAACAAATTTCCGGCCAAGTTCTTTTCGTACAATTGATTCAGCATGCTTCGGCCCGGACAGCTCTCCGTATTCGGTTTTGAGCTGTTCGGCCCATTCCCGGTGATGCGCTTCAACGGCATCTGACTGACCGAGCAGGAATTCTTGGACACCTGCCAGTTCGGTCTTTAAGCGGGGAGGAAGAACGGCCAGGCCCATCACTTCGATTAAGCCGATATTTTCTTTCTTAATATGGTGAACGTCAGCATGCGGGTGGAATATGCCGTATGGATGCTCGGCAGATGTCCGGTTGTTTCTGAGCACAAGGTCGATTTCAAAAACACCGCTCACGTTTCTTGCAATAGGCGTAATCGTGTTATGAGGCGTTTCATCAGTAAAAGCCGTAATATCCGCTTGTTGATCCGAGTAGTTTTTCCAAGTCTGAAAAATATGATCCGCCGCATCGACAAGGCTGTTGATCGCCGTTCCTTTCAAGCGGATGACAGACATCGGCCATTTTAAAACAGAGGCTTCGATGTCCGGGTGCTGTTTGATTTGAAAGGAGAACGCGTCTTCTGCGCGCGTCATCGCAAACTCATATCGTCCGGCTTGATAATGGTCATGGCTTAAAATAGACCCGCCGACGATCGGCAAATCGGCATTCGATCCGATAAAATAATGCGGAAACAGCTCTGTAAAAACAAGCAGCCTGTGAAAGGCAAGCTTATCAATTTTCATCGGCCGATGCTGCTCAGAAAATAAAATGCTGTGCTCGTTATAGTAAGCATATGGAGAATATTGAAAATACCAGTTTTCTCCGGCGAGCGGGACTTTAATAATCCTGTGGTTCGCCCGGGCGGGATACCCGATTCGTCCTGCATACCCTTCGTTTTCTTTGCACAGCAGGCACGTCGGATAGCTGCGTGCTCGTTTTGCAGCGGCGCGCTCCCGTTTGATTTGCTCAGGGTCTTTTTCCGGCTTTGACAAATTGATCGTAATATCCATTGTGCCGTAAGGTGTATCCGCCTGATACGAAATATTTCTTTCAATTCGTTTTGTCTGGATATAGTTGCTGTTTTTGCTGAGCTGATAAAAATAGGCGGTCGCCTCCAGCGGCGATTGTTCGTATTTTTGCTGAAACACGGCATTGATGACAGAAGGTCTTGCAACAAAGCAATTCATCACATTTGCCGCCAGCATGTCTTTCGCGTCTGCGTCGTCGGTTATGACGCCGTGTTCAATTGCATAAGCGGCGAGTCTTTCCAAAAGGTCGGGGATGGAGTCGCCGGAAGCCGCAGGGGCTTCTTCGGGAAACGAGTCCAGACCCAGCAGGTTCATCACTTGGTTGCGTGCGTAGTTCACGTCATCCGGTTCGATTAACCCTGTTTCAAGCGCTTTTTGAATGAGTCCGGCTATGTCTTGTTCAATCATGTTGACACTTCCTTCCTGTACCCGTTTGGATGTGATGAATGCCACTTCCAGGCGTCTTCAATGATCTTTGCTACAGAAGTGCGCGAAGGCCTCCAGCCTAGGACCTGCTTTGCTTTGTCAGAGCCGGCAATCAGGATGCTCGGGTCGCCGGCTCTGCGCTTGCCGATCTCGGCGGGAATGTCTTTGCCGGTGACCTTTCTCGCCGCATCAATCATTTCTTTCACCGAAAATCCTTCGCTGCTGCCGAGGTTGAATATATCGCTTTTGCCGCCTTCTCTTAAATAGTCCAAAGCCGACAGATGAGCGTCAATCAGGTCTTCGACATGAACATAGTCGCGGATGCACGTGCCGTCGGGCGTATCATAGTCATCCCCAAAAATCGTAATATGCGGTCTTTGTCCGAGAGCGGTTTGCAGGATGATGGGGACCAGGTGTGTTTCCGGATGATGGTCTTCTCCGATCTCTCCCGTTTCCCTTGCTCCTGCGACATTAAAGTACCTGAGAGACACAAAGCTGACTCCATGGGCTTCTTCAGTCCGCTTCATGAGCTTCTCCATGATCAGTTTCGTTTCCCCGTAGGTGCTTGTCGGCCGCGTCGGCATGACTTCTGTGATCGGCACCGATTCAGGCTCTCCGTAGACGGCCGCCGTCGAGGAGAATACGATTTTTTTCACATCGTGCTCAAGCATCGTCTGAAGCAAAACCTGTGTCCCGGATACATTGTTGTCGTAGTATTTAAGCGGATCTTTCATTGATTCGCCGACAAGTGAACTGGCGGCGAAGTGGATCACTTCTTCAATACGTTCCTTTTCGAAAACAGTGCGGAGGAAGTCGCGATCGCGCACATCCCCTTCATAAAAGACTGCCTCAGGATGTACGGCCTGTCTTTGGCCGGTCTCAAGGTTGTCAACGACAACGACGGTTTCGCCCCTGTCCAATAACTGATACACGGCGTGTGAACCGATATAGCCGGCACCGCCCAAAACCAACACACTCATATCCATTCCCCTTTCTATATTTCTTTGGCGCCGTCGCCTATCGCCGCAGTATAAAATGCGGCATCATAGCCAACCGTTTCGCGGTAGACGGCATTCACGCGTTCTTTAAAGCTGTCTGTCCGGTCTTTTTCTACAATCGCAATCGCACAGCCGCCGAACCCGGCGCCGGTCATGCGTGCACCCAGGACGCCGTCTTGTTCCCAAGCCGCCTGGACAATGGTATCAAGCTCCAGCCCTGTCACTTCATAATCATCCCTTAAAGACATATGAGATTCATTCATCAGCTTGCCGAACCCGGCGAGATCGTCCCCGCGAAGTTTCCCCAGCGCTTTCAGCGTCCGGGCATTTTCGTACACCGCATGCTTGGCGCGTTTTCGATTAATTTCATCTCGGATGAGGTGCTGATGAGCTTCAAATGCTTCCGCCGTCATTTCGCCCAGGCTTGCAATCGATAACTCCTGCTGCAGATCGCGGAGCGCCTCTTCGCATTGGGCCCGCCTTTCATTATATTTAGATCCGGCCAGCGTCCGCTGTTTGTTTGTATTGATGATGATCACATCGTGTTCCTTCAATACGAAGGGAGCGTATGTGTAATGAAGTGTTTGGCAGTCTAACAAAATCGCGTGATCCTTTTTCCCCATGCCGATCGCAAATTGGTCCATAATGCCGCTGCCTACGCCGATGTATTCGTTTTCGACTTTTTGTCCGAGCTTAACCATGGAGATCGTGTCTGTTTGCAAACCATAAAGCCCTTTTAAAAGAACGCCTGTCGCAAGTTCAATCGATGCGGAAGAAGAGAGGCCCGCCCCGTGCGGAATATTTCCGTAATACAAAATATCGGCGCCGTGAACGATTTGATGGCCTGCTGCTTTCATCAAAAGGAACATTCCTTTCGGATAGTTGGCCCAGCCGTCAGACCGGTCAAATGCTAAATCGCTCAAGCTGCATTCAATTATGCCTTTGTCATGGAAGTTCTTTGAATAGAAACGGATCATTTGATCATCTCGTTTCACGCCAAGGGCATAGGTGCCAAATGAAATCGAAGCGGGGAAAACATGCCCTCCATTATAATCCGTGTGTTCGCCGATTAAGTTGATTCTTCCCGGAGCAAAAAAGGTTCGCGGTGTCTGTTCTGTCTTAAAAATAGAGCGAAAGTCGTTTGATAAAGCGGCTGTAGTATTCATATATCCTCCCATTCGTTTGACGTGCAGACTTAATAAATTAATTTAATTAAGTTTAACCCCAGTTTACTACGGGTTTTTAATTGGTGCAATAAAAAGTGTTTTTTCAAATGAAACGTTTTCATGTAAAATCCTTATTGGCAGGGATAGGGCAATCAGCACTTGACTTTTACAAAAAATAACGTTAAATTAGTAAAATATTTTACTAAAAATATGAAAGATGTTCATGGAGGTTTTGCAATCGTGGCGACGATAAAAGATGTTGCAGAAAAGGCGGGGTATTCCATCTCGACGGTTTCCCGCGTATTAAATAACGACGAAAGCCTGTCCGTACCCGATGAGACGCGGGAGAAAATATTTGAAGTGGCGGAAAGCCTGAACTACCGCAAAAAAACGATCAGAACACTGGTAAAAAACATCGCGTTTCTGTACTGGTTGACGGATAAAGAGGAACTCGAAGACGTGTATTTTAAAACGATGAGGCTGGAAATCGAGAAGCTCGCAAAGCAATTCAACGTTGAACTGACGACGTATAAAATTTCGGGGGGTATTGACGCCATCCCCGAAAACATTGAAGGATTCATTGCGGTCGGATCATTTTCAGATGATGAATTAACCCGGTTAAGGCAGATGACGCCTCACGGAGTATTTATCGATTCGACGCCGGATCCGAATCATTTTGATTCAGTCAGGCCGGACTTAAAGCAGATGACGAGGAAAACGGTGGACTTTCTTATTGAAAAAGGGCATGAAAAGATCGGCTTTATCGGAGGCACGTACCACAATCCCAATACCGATGAAGACGAAATGGACGTAAGGGAACGAACGTTTCGCGATTATATGAGGGAAAAAGGGCTCTTGGAGGAAGGCTTTATTTTTTGCCGCAGGGGATTTTCGGTGGAAAACGGCTACCATCTGATGGATAAAGCGGTTGAAACATTGGGCGAAAAGCTGCCGACGGCCTTCTTTACAGCGGCGGATCCGATCGCCGTAGGCTGCCTTCAGGCTTTAAATGAAAAAGGGGTCGCCATCCCGGGCAGGGTGAGCGTCATCAGCATCAACAACATCAGTGTGGCGAAATACGTATCTCCGCCGCTGACGACATTCCATATCGATATTAAAGAACTTTGCAAAAACGCCATTGAATTGCTTCTTGAACAAATACTTGAAAAGAGAAAAGCTGTAAAAACGCTATATATCGGTGCAGAACTGGTGGTCAGGAAAAGCACCAATTAAAAAAGGCGCGGGCTGTTCATAAGCCGCGCCTTTTTCGTAAAACATTTTACTATAGGAAGTAAAATAATTGTTTACACTTTTTCTTAGACATGCTATATTGTTTTTGTAAAACGCTTTCAATCCAATAAAAGGAATGAGACAAATGATGAATATGAAAAAATATGTTGGAATCAGCAGTGTGATTGCTCTCAGTTTGTCTTTAACTGCCTGCGGACCTAAAGAGAGCAGCAATGAAGCATCAGGCTCGAAGCAAAAGGAACTCGTGGTCTGGGAAGATAAAGAAAAAAGCGAAGGCATTAAAGATGCCGTTGCCCAGTTTGAAAAAGAGCACGGCGTATCTGTCAAAGTCGTGGAAAAGCCTTACGCAAAGCAGACCGAAGACTTGCGGATGGATGGACCGGCAGGAACGGGGCCTGATGTGTTAACGATGCCTGGAGATCAAATCGGAACAGCGGTAACGGAAGGTTTGATCAAGGAATTAAAGGTGGACAAAGAAATCCAATCGATCTATACGGAACCGGCAATGAGATCCCAGGTGACAAACGGTAAGGTCTACGGCCTGCCGAAAGCGGTCGAAACGACGATGCTCTACTATAATAAAAATTTGATTTCTGAAAAAGAACTGCCGAAAACGCTGGATGAATGGTATGAGTATTCGAAAAAAACGGCTGACGGCAAAAAATTCGGCTTCCTGGCGCTGTTTGACCAGATTTATTATGCACAGAGCGTCATGGGAGGATACGGCGGCTACATTTTTAAGAGCCATGCAGACGGCACTTATGATCCGGCTGATCTCGGCTTGAATAACAAAGGTGCAGTTGAAGGAGCCGAGTACATTCAGAAGTTTTATCAAGAAGGGCTGTTCCCTGCCGGAATTATTGGGGAGCAGGGCATCAATGTGCTGGAATCGCTGTTTACGGAAGGAAAAGCAGCAGCGATTATTTCTGGTCCGTGGAATCTGGAACCGTTCAAAAAAGCGGGCATCGACTACGGGGTTGCCAAGCTGCCTAAGCTGTCCAACGGCAAACATATGAGTTCTTTTGTCGGCGTGAAGAGCTACAATGTAAGCGCTTATTCGAAGAATGCCGATCTAGCGGAAGAATTAGCCGTCTTTCTCGCCAATAAAGAAAACTCAAAGAAGAGATATGAGATCACAAAAGAAGTTCCCGCTGTCAAAGAACTGGCGGATGATCCTGCCGTCACAAAAAGCGAAGCGGCTCAAGCTGTTGCCGAGCAATCTCAGTACTCAGAGTTGACGCCGAATATTCCTGAGATGAATGAAGTATGGACGCCGGCGGATGCGGCTCTGCAAACGATCGCAACCGGAAAAGCGGAACCGAAAAAAGCGCTTGATCAAGCCGCGGAAACGATACAAGGACAGATCAAAGCGAAGCACAGCGGCAGCAAATAAGCCGCAGCATTGGTGTCAAACTTGTCTTAAGTTTGGCGCCATTTATGATCAGGACGTCCATATAAAGAGGTGAAAGAGAAGGTGCAGCATCGCAAAAAAGCTTTACTATTATCAATCATTCCCGGTTTGGGCCAATTCTACAATAAACAATGGATAAAGGGTCTGTTATTCCTTCTTTTAGGCGTCTCCTTCTTTGCGGTTTTTGGCGATTTGCTGAATATGGGGCTGTGGGGCCTGTTTACGCTTGGAACCGAAGTGCCGCGCGATAACTCGATTTTTCTATTGGCAGAAGGCATCATCGCCGTGATTGTCACCGGTTTTGGGCTGGCTGTCTATTACGCCAATTTGCGGGATGCCTACCAAAACGGAAAGCGGCGCGATGAACAAAAGGAGCTCAGTTCACTCAAGGAACAATATCATAATTTAATGGCTCAGGGATATCCGTATCTCATCAGCGGACCATCACTGTTCATTTTGATTTTCGCCGTTGTTTTTCCGATTTTGTTCAGCTTTGCATTAGCTTTTACAAATTATAACCTCTACCATTCTCCGCCTGCCCACCTTGTCGATTGGGTAGGGCTTAAAACGTTTTCTGAAATTTTCACCGTTGATATTTGGCGGTCGACCTTTTTGGATGTTTTAGCTTGGACCATTGTCTGGACGCTTGTCGCTTCCACGCTCCAAGTCGGGTTGGGAATTTTGTTGGCGGTTGTCGTCAATCAGAAGGAAGTCCGCTTCAAGAAATTTTTCCGGACGATTCTGGTTTTGCCTTGGGCCGTGCCCGGCTTTGTTACCATTCTTGTGTTTGCCGGCCTCTTTAATGACAGCTTCGGTGCATTCAATCATCAAATCCTCGCCGCATTCGGCATCGATCCGATTCCTTGGATGACGAATGCCAATTGGACGAAGCTGGCGCTTATCCTCATGCAGGGGTGGCTCGGTTTTCCTTATGTGTTTATTGTGACGACCGGTGTTCTGCAGTCGATTCCGGACGACCTGTATGAAGCGGCGACAATTGACGGCGCGTCCGCGTTTTCGAAATTCAGGCATATCACAATGCCGCTGATTTTAATCGCAATGGCGCCGATTATCATCACGCAATTCACTTTTAACTTTAATAACTTCAACATTATCTATCTATTCAATGGAGGCGGTCCGGCTGTTCCCGGGTCAACAGCGGGAGGAACCGACATTCTGGTGTCCTGGATTTACAAATTGACGATGCAGTCGAGCCAGTACTCTTTAGCCGCCGCATTGACGATCCTGCTGTCGGTCTTTGTCATCTCTATCGCGCTGTGGCAGTTCAGACGGACAAATTCTTTCAAAGAGGGGGCTTAACATATGAAGAAAAGAAGATTCTTTCGGCTCCTTCTGACCTATTCTCTGTTGGTTTTTATGACAGCCGTTATCATATATCCTCTGCTTTGGACGGTGGGAGCCAGCTTTAATCCCGGCAACAGTTTGGTCAGTACTTCTATCATTCCGACAAATCCGACATTGGATCACTATAGAGAATTATTTGCAGGAAAAGAGAGCCTTCAATACGGGCAATGGTATATAAACTCGCTGAAAATCAGCATCTTTACGATGATCGGATCAATCATCAGTGTTTCTTTTACAGCTTATGCTTTTTCACGTTTTCGTTTTAAAGGTAGAAAAAACGCTTTAGTTTTATTCATGCTGCTGCAAATGATTCCTCAATTTTCGGCTTTGGTTGCGCTCTTCGTTTTAGCGCAGATGCTCGGAATGATGAACAGCCATTGGCTGCTGATTTTGCTGTACATCGGCGGGCTTATACCGATGAACACGTATTTGATGAAGGGGTATATGGATTCCATTCCCATCGATTTGGATGAGAGCGCTAAGATTGACGGCGCTAGCAATACAAGGATTTTTCTGCAGATTATTATGCCGCTATCCAAACCGATGATCGCGGTCGTCGCCATGAACGGATTCACCGGACCGCTCGGGGATTTCGTTTTGTCTTCGACCATATTGCGGACGCCGGAGTCGTATACATTGCCGATCGGTTTATACAATTTAGTCAATGAAGTCATGGGAGCCAGCTATACGACGTTTGCCGCCGGCGCCATTTTGATCAGCATTCCGGTAGCCGTCATCTTTATCATGCTGCAAAAGAACTTTGTATCAGGGTTGACGGCAGGCGGAACGAAAGGATAGTCCGAGAAGAATATGGTCTAAAAAAGGAGAGTATTATGTCAAAAATTTATACGACACAAGCAAAATACATGCTTCACGGGGGAGACTACAATCCGGATCAATGGCTTGACCGTCCGGATATTCTTGCAGATGATATCAAGCTGATGAAGCTTGCCCATACGAATACATTTTCAGTGGGGATTTTTTCATGGAGCGCTCTTGAGCCGGAGGAAGGCGTCTATACGTTTGAATGGCTGGATGATATGTTTGAGAACATTCACCGGAACGGAGGACGGATTATAATGGCGACACCGAGCGGCGCCCGTCCTGCTTGGCTGTCGCAAAAATATCCGGAAGTGCTGCGCGTCAATGCGGAACGTGTCAAACAGCTGCATGGCGGAAGGCACAATCATTGCTTCACTTCATACGTATACCGTGAAAAAACGAGAAAGATCAACCGCTTGCTGGCTGAAAGGTACGGCAGCCATCCTGCCCTTTTGATGTGGCATGTCTCCAACGAATACGGAGGAGAATGCCATTGTCATCAATGCCAGCACGCTTTTAGAGACTGGCTGAAAAAGAAGTACAACAATGATCTTAAATCTTTGAATGATGCATGGTGGACGCCTTTTTGGAGCCATACCTTCAACGATTGGTCACAGATTGAATCGCCGTCTCCGATCGGTGAAAATGCGGTGCACGGCTTGAATTTGGACTGGCGCCGCTTCGTCACTGATCAGACGATCTCTTTCTTTCAAAATGAAATCGTTCCGTTGAAGGAAATCACGCCGAATATTCCGATTACGACCAACTTTATGGCTGACACGCATGATCTCATTCCATTTCAAGGGCTGGACTACAGCAAGTTTGCCAAGCATCTGGACGTGATCAGCTGGGACGCGTATCCCGCCTGGCACAATGATTGGGAAAGCACAGCTGATTTGGCCATGAAAGTCGGCTTTATCAATGATTTGTACCGCAGCCTGAAACAGCAGCCGTTTCTTTTAATGGAATCGACGCCAAGCGCTGTCAATTGGCACAATTTTAATAAAGCGAAACGGCCGGGGATGCATCTCTTGTCTTCTATGCAGATGATCGCCCACGGATCTGACAGCATTCTCTATTTTCAATGGCGGAAATCCCGCGGCTCATCGGAAAAATTTCACGGTGCGGTTGTCGGCCATGACAATTGTTCCGAGAACCGCGTATTTAAAGAAGTGGCAAAAATGGGGCAAACCCTTGATGAACTGTCTGAAGTCGTCGGAACGACAAGGCCCGCGAATGTCGCGATCCTCTATGATTGGGAAACCCATTGGGCGCTCGAAGATGCACAAGGATTCGGGATGAAAACCAAGCGGTATCCCCAAACCTTGCACGAGCACTACCGCGCGTTTTGGGAGCGTGATATTCCAGTCGACGTGATTACGAAGGAACAGGATTTTTCGCCGTACCGGCTGCTGATCGTTCCGATGCTTTACTTAGCAAGTGAAGAAACAATCGCGCGTTTAAAAGCCTTTGCTGCAAACGGGGGCACATTGGTGATGACGTATATTAGCGGAATCGTCAACGAATCTGACCTGACCTATTTAGGCGGATGGCCGCAAGATCTGCAAGAGATGTTTGGCATGGAACCTGTTGAAACCGATACGCTCTATCCGGGCGACAAAAATAGGGTCCGTTATCAAAACCGGTCCTATGAGCTGAAAGATTATGCGACCGTGCTGAAGCTGGATACGGCAGATCCCGTGGGATTCTATGAGGACGATTTTTATGCGGACACGCCGGCTGTTACAAGCCATTCATACAAACAGGGGAAGACGTACTATATCGGTGCGCGCTTAAGCAGCCAATTTCATCGGGATTTTTATGAAACATTGATCAAAGAGCTATCGATTCAACCGGCTTTTGACGTGAAACATCAGCCTGGCGTCTCCGTTCAAGTCAGACAGGATGAAGAAAATGATTATATTTTCATCATGAATTTCACAGAAAAACGCCAGCCCGTCGTGTTGGAGTCGGCCGTAAAAGATATGCTGACCGGAGAAACGCTGACCGGCGAAATCACATTGGAAAAATATGAAGCCAGAATAGCGGTAAAAACAAAAAAATAAGCCCGGGGGACATCCGCTTTAATGTGGGTGTTTCTCTTGAAAAAATAATGAAAGCGTTTTCTGTTTGGCGTGTGTCAATCATGAAAGGGGAGAAGCGAGATTCATGAAAAACGTGGTGGCTGTTTTTGTGGTGCTGATTGTTGTTTTGGGCGCACTTGGAACCGGCGGTCCGGCGGAAGCCGCCAGAGGTTCCAAGGCGGCAGAAAGCGGCCTTTTTGTCGAAAAGGTTTCAGGGCTTCACAAGGATTTTATAAAAGGGGTTGATGTTTCGAGTATCATCGCTTTGGAAGAGAGCGGCGTCGCCTTTTACAATGAATCCGGAAAGAAACAGGATATATTCAAAACGCTGAAGGAAGCAGGCGTCAATTATGTCCGGGTGCGCATCTGGAATGATCCCTATGATGCTAACGGCAATGGCTATGGAGGGGGCAATAATGATCTGAAAAAAGCGATTCAGATCGGAAAACGGGCCACTGCCAACGGAATGAAGCTGCTGGCGGATTTCCACTATTCCGATTTCTGGGCGGACCCGGCGAAACAGAAAGCGCCAAAAGCATGGGCAAACCTAAACTTTGAAGATAAAAAAACGGCGCTTTACCGATATACAAAACAAAGCCTTGAAGCGATGAAAGCAGCGGGGATCAACGTCGGCATGGTGCAGGTCGGAAACGAAACAAACGGGGGTCTTGCCGGTGAAACGGACTGGGCGAAGATGAGCCAATTATTCAATGCGGGGAGCCAAGCGGTCCGGGAGACGGATTCGAATATTTTAGTCGCCTTGCATTTTACCAATCCGGAGACGTCCGGCAGGTACGCTTGGATTGCCGAGACGCTTCACCGGCACCATGTCGACTATGATGTATTTGCAAGCTCGTATTATCCATTTTGGCATGGCACACTGAAGAATCTAACATCCGTCCTGACATCCGTCGCGGATACGTACGGCAAAAAGGTCATGGTAGCCGAGACATCTTATACGTATACGGCTGAAGACGGAGACGGACACGAAAATACAGCCCCTAAAAACGGTCAAACGCTCAATTACCCGGTCACCGTTCAAGGACAGGCGAACGCGGTCCGTGATGTGATTCAAGCGGTCAGCGATGTAGGAGAAGCCGGAATCGGCGTTTTCTATTGGGAACCGGCATGGATTCCAGTAGGACCGGCACGCCAGCTTGAGAAAAATAAAGCGCTTTGGGAGACATACGGATCAGGCTGGGCCACAAGCTATGCCGCTGAATACGACCCGGAAGACGCAGGAAAGTGGTTTGGCGGCAGCGCCGTAGACAATCAGGCATTGTTTGATTTTAAAGGACGTCCATTGCCGTCTCTGAATGTATTTAAGTATGTTGATACGGGAACACCATTCAAAAATTGACTTGCAGCCGATTTCTCGGATGAAGGCGAACGCCGTTTGCCGGAAAGCGGTTTAAAGCAGAATGAAAAAAGGCCGGATGATATCCGGCTTTTTTTCGTGAAAGGACAGTCAGAAAGCGTAATTAAAATGTTTTCATTCAATTGACAGAAAGATAGGGTCCGCTTAACCAGCGGTTACCGTTTGAAATGCATCTTCTACAGATACGTATTCATATCCAAGGTCGCGCGCGACGGCCTTGTAGGTAATACTTCCGTTTGCAACGTTGACGCCGAGAGCGAGCGCCTGATTTTCGGCGACTGCTTGTTCAACGCCTTTATTTGCGATTTGCAAAGCGTAAGGCATAGTGACGTTTGTTAAGCCGATCGTTGAAGTACGGGGAACGGCTCCCGGCATATTGGCGACTGCATAATGGACAACGCCGTGCTTCGAATAAGTCGGATCGTCATGCGTAGTGATCTTATCAACCGTTTCAATAATGCCGCCCTGGTCAATCGCCACGTCTACAACAACTGAGCCTGGGGACATCGACTGAATCATCTCTTCTGTGACAAGTTTCGGCGCTTTTGCACCAGGGATTAAGACGGCGCCGATGACAAGGTCAGAGTCTTTTACGGCTTCCGCAATGTTGAGCGGGTTGGACATAAGCGTTTGAATGTCTTTGCCGAACTGGTCATCGAGCTGGCGGAGGCGCTCAGCGCTCAAATCGATCAAAGTGACGTCAGCGCCAAGTCCGACTGCGATTTTGGCAGCGTTCGTACCGACTACTCCGCCGCCGATGATCGTAACCTTGCCGCGTTTTACGCCGGGTACGCCTGATAACAGGATGCCTTTGCCGCCTTTTGATTTCTCAAGAAATTGCGCGCCGATCTGTGAAGCCATGCGTCCGGCGACTTCACTCATTGGAGTCAGGAGCGGAAGCGTCCGGTTCACTTCGACCGTTTCGTAGGCGATGGCTGTGACGCCGCTGTCCACAAGCGCTTTCGCAAGCTCAGGCTCAGCTGCTAAGTGCAGATACGTAAATAAAACAAGACCTTTTCGGAAATAGCCGTATTCAGAGCTGATCGGCTCTTTCACCTTCATGACCATATCCGCTTTTGCCCATACATCCTTCGCTTCAACCAAAATGTCTGCCCCGGCTGCTTTGTAGTCAGCATCCTCAAAGCCGCTTCCAAGTCCGGCTCCCTGTTCGATTAAAACTTGATGACCGCTTTTTTTAAGCGCGACTACTCCGGCCGGCGTAATGGCTACACGGTTCTCATTGTTTTTAATTTCTTTCGGAATTCCAATGATCATGATGTCGTCCCCCTCAAATGAAATATGATTCTACCGCTAGTATAAATCTCTGAACCGGCAAGAGCATCGTGTGTAAAATTAAAAATGTAAGCGCTTTTTTGTGAAATTTAACAAATTGGTGAACGTTGAATGAAGTGAAAGGATTGATATGAGGAGTTATCTATTAAAATTTTTTTCTTTAAAAAATAGTTTTGTTAAAAAAACAAATGTAAGCGATTACATTTTGTGTCGTTTCACAAACATAACCATATTTCGTTGTGATAGAATATCTCTTGCATCTATGAAAGCGTTATCTTTGTTGGGAGTGAGTCATATGGATATCTTAGAAATACTAGGCAAGATTAATAAGGTATTATGGGGGCCGCCCAGTTTAATTTTATTATTTGGGACAGGCTTATTTTTAACGTTTGTTTTAAAAGGACTGCAATTTCGCCGCCTGATCTATGCGTTTAAGATCGGATTTGGCAAGGAAGACAGCAAAGACGCAGCTGCCGAAGGGGATGTGAGCCATTTTAAAGCTTTAATGACAGCGCTTGCCGCCACGATCGGAAACGGAAATATCGCAGGTGTCGCGACGGCATTGACACTCGGCGGACCGGGTTCGATCTTCTGGATGTGGGTTGTCGGGCTGTTGGGCATGGCAACGAAATACGCGGAAGCCTTGCTTGCTGTTAAATTCCGCGTAAAAAATGAAAAAGGGGAATATTCAAGCGGGCCGATGTATTATATCGAACGCGGACTCGGACGCAGATTTAAAGGACTCGCCATCGCTTTTGCGCTGTTTGGAGCTTTTGCCGCTTTGGGGATAGGCAACAGCGTCCAATCCAATACGATTGCCGATATTACAAAGAACAGCTTCGGTATCGAAAACTGGGTGACAGGGCTGATTCTCGTCATTCTTGTCAGCGTCATCATCTTCGGCGGCATCCAGCGGATCAGCACGGTTGCCAGCTTCTTTGTGCCGATCATGGCTTTTCTTTACATGGGCGGGGCGATCTTGATTCTGATTTTGAATTATGACAAGATTATTCCGGCTTTTGAGCTGATTTTCTATTATGCTTTCCACCCTGTGGCAGCAGCCGGCGGTTTCCTTGGAATTGCCGTATCTGAAGCCGTTCGGAACGGGGTGTCCCGCGGCATTTTTTCAAACGAAGCAGGCCTTGGGACGGCTGCGCTAATCGCCGGAAATGCGCGTGCAGATCATCCGGTAAAACAGGCGCTCGTCGCAATGACCGGGACATTTATCGTTACGATCGTGGTGTGTACGATGACCGGTTTAACCCTTATTATTACCGGTTTCTGGGATCCGTCTGGCGGCTTGATATCCGGCGTGGCCCATAATGCCAGCCTTGAAGGCGGGGCATTGACGAGCGCGGCATTTGCCTCAGTACTCGGCGCGGCAGGCGAATATATTGTGTCGCTGTCGGTGATTTTCTTTGGGTTCTCTACAATTGTCGGCTGGTATGTTTACGGAGAAAAATGCTTCGAGTATTTGGCCGGTTCCAAAGGAATTGCGAGCTACAGGCTGGTCTACATCCTCGCCTGCGGCATCGGGACGGTCGCCAACCTCGTCACCGTCTGGGCATTTGCCGATATGGCGAATGCGCTGATGATGATTCCAAACCTGATCGCCATCCTGCTGCTTTGGAAAGTTATCAAAGCAGAGACAAATGATTATTTTCATCACTTCTATGAACATACCAAATCGGCGGGTCCGCCAAGTAAACCAATTCATTAATCAATTAAAAGCTCTGCCTTCCAGGCAGAGCTTTTTCTTTGTTTACAATCATACAAGATCTCAAATTTTGACGAAAAATGTCGATACTATGAAATGAAGAAGATCTTTAATTTGAAAATTGCATTTTATCATTGATGACATAAAGGAGAAAGGATCACCATCATGAAAGTAAAAACCAAACTGCTGGGAATTATATCAATTTTAGTCGTTTCCATTATTGGAATCGGAGGTTCCTCTGTTTTTATGATTTCTTCTACGGTGAAAAAGAATGAAGAACTTAAGGACAAGATGGAATTTCAAAAAGAGATTAAGCATATTCAATATCGTCTGACCGGTTTGTCGAATGACGAAAGAGGCCTTATTATGACCGGAGATAATGAATACAGTGAAGGAATGAAGGACAAGGCCGACGATGTTTTAAAGAGTCTTGACCGCGCAGGAAAACTGATCCGGGAAGACACATACAAAGCGAACGTCGAAGAAATTAAAGAAAATTTTAAGGCTTATTGGGGTTTAAATCAACAAGTTATACAGTCTTACGCTTCAAGCTCTAAAAAAGCTGAATCGATTCATTTCGGAGAGGAAAGAACATTAAGAAAAGAAGTCCTCGATCCGTCTGTCAACCAGCTGATCGAAAGCCTGGAACAAGAGGTGGAAGATCTGAAAGCAGAGATCAGCGCCAATGGGACGATGAGCGAATGGGTCATCATCACTGTCACAGCAGTATCAGCCATAGTTGGAATTGTCTTGAGTCTGCTGCTCTTGAAGTCTATCCTGGTACCGTTGAGAAGCCTGAATCAGCAGCTTGGGGACATCGCCCATGGTGAGGCGGACTTAACCAAAAAAGTGATCGTCAAAAATAAAGACGAGTTCGGCCAGCTTGCAAATTCTTTCAATGCTTTTGTTCAGTCGCTGACGCAAATTGTGAAGCAGATCAGCAGTTCGTCTGAGCAAGTCGCCGCATCCTCTGAACAGTTGTCGGCAAGCGCGGAGGAATCGAAATCGACCTCCGAATTGATTTCGGAAGAGATGCAGGCGATTGCCGACAGCAATATGACGCAAAGCGAAATGACAGAAAAGAGCTCGGAATCGATTCATGAATTGCTGGACCGTTTATCATCCGTTGCGTCCAATACAGGCAGCATAGCGGATCTGTCGTCTTCGATGAGAGACAAAGCCGAAATCGGCTCCGAATCCGTTCATAAAATGCTCGAGCAAATGAACTTCATTGATAAATCCGTCGACTCAGCCGGCAGCGGCCTTGAGGCGCTCGTGTCCAGCACGGCGGAAATCAGCAACATTTCTTCGCTTATCACCGATATTTCGGAGCAGACGAATTTGCTGGCGCTGAACGCGGCAATTGAAGCAGCAAGAGCGGGAGAACAAGGAAAAGGGTTTGCCGTCGTGGCGGAAGAGGTCCGGAAATTGGCGGACGAAACGAATAAATCGGCGAATCATATTCAATCGTTAGTCACAACGATCCAAAATGAATCGGTAGAAACGGTGAATAATATTAAAGTCGTTCAAGAAAATGTCAGCTCCGGAATCGCTCTGTCCCAGGAGACAACCGGCAATTTCAACGAAATTTTGAACTTGGTGGAACAGGTGGCTTCTCAAATCCAAGAAGTCGCAGCTTCTACTCAGCAGCTGACATCAGGTGTTGAAATGGTTCAAAACACCATTCAAACATTAGCTTCCGGATCACAGGAAACGTCGGCTGGCACAAAAGCGGTTGCTTCCTCAACTCAAGAGCAGCTGGCTTCGATGGAAGAAATCTCTTATGCAGCAGAATCGCTGTCTCAACTGGCTGAAGAACTTCAAACCGTCATCAATCGATTTAAATATTAAGCAGAAAACCCCATCAGGCGATGGGGTTTTAATTGGTTTTCATGGCGGCTATAGCGCCCTCGGGGATTTCCTCTTCGTGTACTTCAGTCAAGCTTCCGGCTTTCGTTCCGTACGCCCATACTTTGATGAAAGCGCCGGGACGCAGTTTTTCGTCCGCCTCTGCTTCAATCTGCTGTTTGTGTCCGCTCGCGTCATATCCGGTTAATGTGTAGTTGTACTTTCCGTTATTCAGCTTTTCTGCATGATCTTCGGCTTTGAGATAATAAGCCTCAGGCTTTCCCTGGCCTTGTATGAAATGATCGGCCAGCGGCACAAGGCCCCCTGTCGCTTTCTGCAGGATAAAAACGCCGGCAATAAAAACGCCGGCAACGGCGATCAGAACCGCGGCAATCAGGCCGCCTGCCCGTGTCTTCATATACCTTCTCCTCTTTCATTCAGTTTGTGAATGGTATTATTTTATAAAAAAGGCGCAAGGAGAAGAAATTGATTCATATTACAGTACAATTACATGATTGTAAGGTAGGACGAATCGCGGCGGCTTTTGTTTATCAGACAGCTTCGTGTCATAATATATCCAAACAAAAGGAGAGACCGAGATGCAAAAAGTGATGATTGTAGAAGACGACCCGAAGATTGCCGATCTGTTAAAATCGCATATTGTCAAATATGGATACAACGTTCATGTCGTGAAAGACTTTGACCGTGTCATCGATGAGTTCAGAAGCACGGCGCCTGATCTTGTTCTGCTTGATATTAATTTGCCGAGCTTTGACGGCTATTACTGGTGCCGGCAAATCCGCCAGGAATCGATTTGCCCTGTCTTGTTTATTTCGGCGCGGACGGGCGAAATGGATCAGGTCATGGCATTGGAAAACGGCGGGGATGACTTTATCACCAAGCCGTTTCACGCCGAAATCGTGATGGCAAAAATACGCAGCCAGCTTCGCAGAGCTTACGGGGAGTATGCAGCAAAAGTGGAGGAACGGCTTCTCGAAAAAGAAGGACTGCGGCTGTATCCGGAAAGACTTGAACTGACATTCGGCGGTCAAACGGCTGCTTTGACGAAAAAAGAAGCCGATATTATCGAAAGCTTAATGGAACGCCACCCGAGGATTTCCGGCCGGGAAGATTTGCTGGCCAAACTGTGGGATGATCAGGCCTATGTGGATGAAAACACGCTTAATGTCAACATTACACGCGTCAGAAAAAAGTTTCAGGAGCTCGGAATTGAAGATGCGGTAGAAACAGTGCGGGGCGCAGGCTACCGCTTGAATATATCCTGGGTGAAGGCGGGAGAGGAATGAAGCTTTTTTTCAAAGAACACTATTTGTTGATTGCCGTGCAAGTGCTGCAGTTTATCACGATGCTGTCGGTGTACTGGCTTGATGGGTATCAGCACATCAGGCCGGCTTTTTATGCCGTTTTTCTCGGCTTTTTCTTTCTTGTCTGCTATCTTTTCTACCATTACTATACGCGCCGGAAGTTCTACAAACGGATGACGAGCGGGCTGGAATCATTGGATGACACCTTCAGGCAATCGAATCAGCCCCAATCCCCTCTTTCAGAAGCGCTTGAACAGCTGCTGAAAAGCCAGTACAGGCAATACCGTCAAGAATTAAAGAAGCTGGAGCTTGGACAAAAAGAGCATTTGACCTTCATGGATCAATGGGTGCACCAAATGAAGACGCCGCTGTCGGTCATCGAACTGACGGCTCAAAATTTGGATGAACCGGAATCATCAAGCATCCGCGAGGAGACCGAACGGATGAAAACGGGCCTCAATACGATTCTCTATATGGCCAGATTGCGGACGATCGAGCAGGATTTCCGGATAAAACCGGTCGCATTGGCGGATATCGTTCACGAGGTCAATCGTGAAAACAAGCGCTTCTATATTCGCAGTCAAGTTTATCCTAAGTTCAAGGAAGTCAAAAAAGGCATCACAGTCGAAACAGATGAAAAGTGGCTGTTTTTCATCATTTCCCAATTTGTCAACAATGCGGTCAAATACTCAGCGGGAAAAAGCAATACGGTTATTATTTCTATTGGTGAAAACGATTCGGAAGCGGTATTGGAAGTGACAGATTTCGGCGCCGGCATCCCGGATACAGATCAAAAGCGGGTATTCGACCCGTTTTTCACAGGAGAAAACGGACGCCGTTTCAGAGAATCAACCGGAATGGGTCTCTATTTGGCAAAAGCGGCGGCTGACCAGCTTGGACACCGGATCGAACTTGACTCACAAGAAGGGCAAGGCACGACAATCCGGCTGATTTTCACGGCTACACAAAACCTTACATCGATGTAATGAAAGTGAAAGAAGAATCGATAGTTCATCAACAAGAAATTTAGGTAAACTGATCACAGATCAAAAGTTAAAGGTGAAAGGGGATCTTGTGATGCTTCAGGTCAAACAAGCCAGTAAGATTTACGAAGGAAAAATTGCGTATCGCGCGTTAACGGATATTAACCTAACGATTGATAAAGGTGAATTCGTCGGCATCATGGGGCCGTCCGGAAGCGGAAAAACGACCCTATTAAATATGATTGCAACGATCGATGAACCGACGACGGGCGAAATATTGATCAGCGGCCAAAACCCGCATGTTCTCAAAAAAGAAAAATTGGCTAAATTTCGCCGCAGAGAGCTGGGATTTGTGTTTCAGGACTTTAATCTTCTGCCGACATTAACCGTTGAAGAAAATATCGTACTTCCTTTGACGCTTGACGGTGAAAAGGTCAGGGAAATGAAGCGGAGGGCAAACGATTTAGCTGAAAAGCTTGGAATTACCCACATTATGAAAAAGCGCACATATGAGATTTCGGGCGGTCAGGCCCAGCGCGCCGCTGTAGCGAGAGCGATGATTCATTCGCCGAAGCTTCTGCTTGCTGATGAGCCGACAGGCAACCTTGATTCAAAGTCATCCAAAGATGTGATGGAAATGCTTGAATCGATCAACCGCAACGAAAAAGCGACCATGATGCTTGTCACGCATGACCCTCAGGCGGCAAGCTATTGCAACCGGGTCGTCTTTATTAAGGATGGAAAGCTGTATTCGGAGATCAACCGCGGCGATAACCGCCAAGCGTTTTTCCAAAAGATTCTCGATACACTGTCCTTGTTGGGAGGGGATGCAAATGACCTTTCGTCAGTTCGCGTTTAACAACGTCATTCGCAACAAAAGGCTGTATGCCGCTTATTTTCTCAGCAGCATGTTTACAGTGATGGTTTTTTTCGCATTCGCGATCTTTGCTTTCCACCCGGTGATGACAAGTGATTCTTTGACCTCCGGCATCGGGCAGCATGTTTCCATTGGCCTGTTAGTCTCCAGCGGCATTATCTTTGTCTTTTCTTTCTTCTTTGTTCTGTACTCAATGAGTTCGTTTCTTCAATCGAGAAAAAAGGAATTCGGCGTTTTAATGATCCAAGGGATGTCTATGCGCCAAATTCGCATGATGGTATTTCTTGAAAATATGCTGATTGGGCTTTTTGCGACAATCGGCGGGATTGTGCTCGGACTTGTCTTCGCCAAATTGATACTGCTCACAGCGGAAAATGTGCTGATTATTGATAACAAGCTCGATTTTTATTTTCCGTTGATGGCGATCATTGTGACGTTTATTTCTTTTAACGGCCTGTTCTTATTTATTTCTTTTCTTGTGTCATTTGTGCTCAGGAGCGAGAAGCTGATTGTTCTGCTAAAAGGAAACAAAATCTCCAAAGGGGAGCCGAAAGCATCTGCCTTGCTTACAGTGGTTGCAGCTGTTCTGCTTACCGGAGGCTATTACACCGCTTTGATTGTCAAGAAAATAGGCGTTCTTGTGGCGATGGTTCCGGTGACGATTGTTGTCATTATCGGCACATATCTGCTGTTTACGCAGCTGAGTGTTTATGTGATCCGCAGGCTCAAAAAACGGGAAAGCCTGTTTTGGCGGAAAACGAATATGATTTTGTTTTCTGATCTGTCTTACCGGATGAAAGACAATGCGCGGACGTTTTTTATGGTGGCCATTATCTCTACTGTCGCGTTCAGTGCGATTGGGACGCTGTATGGTTTCCAAACTCTGCTGACAAACGGAATTAAAGATATGAACCCGCATACGTTCTCGTATAAACCGCCGAAAACAAACAAAGACACCGAACAAGACGTGGCTTTCATCAATGACACGCTAAAAGAACGAAATATCAAAACAGACAAAGCATCAGCTGTCCTTCAATATTTCGATGTCGATGGCCATGACATGCTGATTGTGAAAGAATCTGACTATAACAAGTTTGCCGATCTGGTCGGAGCCGACCACGTCAAGCTTGAAGAAGGGAAAGCCGCAGCTGCCGAGTATGATGTCAAGGTTGGCCTAGAGGGAGAAGACGACCAGCCGCTCCCTTCATCAATCCCTCTTGCAACCGGACAAAAGCTGCAGGCTGACAAAACGGTCCGTTCAAAAGCGTTATCTGAAAACAGTTATTATATTGTGACAGACAAAGATTTCGCACAGTTGAAAAAACCGAAAAGCGAAAACCGGTTCTATGCCTGGCAGGCAAAAGAATCTGACGGCATGGCTTTAGTGAAAGCCGGGGAGGTTCTGCAAAAGAAACTGGATCGGATTTATTTCGCGGCTGTAGATTATGAGGTATATGATATAAGCAAAGGGTATGGCCCGGTATTATTTGTTGGACTGTTTATCGGAATCGTCTTCTTCGTTTCAGCAGGAAGTTTTCTCTACTTCCGCTTGTACACTGATTTGGACGATGATAAGCAGAAATTCAAATCGATTGCCAAAATGGGCTTAACAGACCGGGAACTGCATAAAGTGCTGAACAGGCAGATCGGCATTCTGTTCTTCGCGCCTATCGCTGTTGCCCTTGTCCATGGAGCTGTGGCGCTTACCGCTTTATCGCATGCCTTTCAGTACAACCTCTTCAAGGAATCTGCAATGGTGCTCGGCGTGTTCTTCGCCATCCAGGTTATATATTACTTCATTGTCCGCTTCTACTATACAAAACAGATAAAAGCGGCGATTTAAAAAAGATTAGACTGCGTCTAACCGAAGCTTGTAGAGAAACCTGTGTTTTTCTACAAGCTTTTTTTATACTTGCAGCCGGAAAATTTGGGATAAACATACCTATGTATTTTGCCTCTTTCTTCATTTGGTTGATTATGTTAATTTGATATTATTTCAAATTTGAAAGAGGAGTGATCGATTTGCAGGTAAAAGAAATATTTGTTATTCGCTTTATTTCCTGCTTAAGCGTTGTTTTGCTTCATGCGATATCGATGGTGCTCATGGTGCGGGCGGACATGCTTGGAGATACGGTTTTCCGGGTTGTTGAATCTTTCAGGACGCTTCTGATGTTCAGTACGCCTGCGTTTATTTTTATTTCCGAATTTTTGCTCGCGCATGCTTACCCTGGCGGCGTTCCGGAAGGGTTTTTAAAAAAGCGGTTTAAAACGATTTTCATCCCTTTTCTATTTATCGCTGTTTTGGATGCTTTTATGACCGCTGGTCTGATGATGCAGCAATTTCATGCATCGGTCATTTTAAAAAAACTGTTGGCGAATATTTTCCTGGGGAATTTCATCGGTTATTTCATCCTCGTCATTTTTCAATTTTACTTGTTGCACATGTGCTTCCATTCATTTTTGCAAAAGGCGTCGCCTAAATGGGTGCTTTCGATTTCTTTTGCGGTCACAGCGGCTTATTTGAGCTATTTCACGTTCATTCAACCTCCGGTTGTACAGGAAGAGGCGCCGTTTCCTTTTTCATGGGTGCCGTTTCCCGGCTGGCTCTTTTATTTTTGTTTGGCCTATTATTGCGGCAAAAATTACGAGCGCTTTTTGGCATTGCTGGAACGATACAGGCATGCGGTATATGCAGCGGCTGCTGTGACCGGATGTTTCATTGTAGCGGTTTCCTACTTCGGACAAGACATCGCAGTGACGTCAAAGCGTCCGGATATCCTGCTTTATTCAACAAGCATCATTTTCTTATGCTTTCACCTGTTTTCAAAACTGAAGTCGGTGCCGAAGCTGATCATGATGATCAGCAACTATTCTTTTTCTATTTATTTATTGCACGCTTTTATTCTGATTTTCGGATTGGTCATTTTAACGAGCTTTGAAAGCATCGGTACGGTTTCGGCTGTTTTGCTCTTGTTTTCGATCTCTACAGGCGTTGCGGTTTTCATATCTTGGGCCGTCAATAAATTGAAGTACGGCTATATGTTTGTCGGAAAAATTTATGTGCCGAAAAAGAGGAGAATCGAGCAAAAAGTGAGCCATCATGCCGGTTAACGACTTAGATTGATAGAGCGAAAAGCCAGAACGGCAGGTTGCACCGCCGGAGCTTTTCGCTTTTTTATATTCTCGCAAAAATGTTCCGGTTTTGACACATCTTCTTTTAAATGGAAGGTGGCTTATTGCCTATAATCATATTATGATAACGATTATCATTTTCATAATGTGGAGGCTTCAACAATGGTTTTAGCTGAATTAAAACAAAAAGAGAGAGCAAGAATCATAGATTTTTCAGAAGTGAATAAACTTGTTCAGCGCAGGCTCATACAGCTCGGGATGAAAGAAGAAGCTGAAATTTGCGTGCAGCGGAAATTGCCGTTTGGCGGACCGTTCATGTTTGAGTCAGGCGGACAGTGCCTCGGCATACGGCTTGAAGAAGCAAAAAAGATCAGGATTGAAAAGCTATGAACAGCCGGCAGATTGCCCTTTTCGGAAATCCGAATACGGGGAAAACGTCATTGTTTAACGCGCTGACAGGCTCCTATGAGTATGTCGGCAACTGGAGTGGGGTGACCGTTGAGAAAAAGGTGGGACTGCTCCGCCATAAACAAGGAATGATGGTCGATCTCCCGGGCGTTTATACATTGAGCCCGCTGTCCCGCGATGAAGGGGTCGTCACTGACTTCCTGCTCAACGAATCATTTTCAGACATATTGAATATTGTCGATGCATCCCAATTAAAGCGGAATTTGCACTTAACTGTGCAGCTCCTCGAATTTGGTCATCCGCTCACAGTCGGTTTAAATATGATCGATGTCGCAGGACAGCGAGGCGTCTTCATTGATCATCAAAAGTTGTCTGCAGCGCTAGATGTTCCGGTGATTCCTGTGATTGCTCGCAGCGGCAAAGGGTGTGATGAACTGAGCCGGCATTTGCTTCTTGAAAAAGAAAAGAGAACAAAGCCGCTCGTCATCAATTACGGAAGCACAGTAGAAGAAGCGATTGGCCGGATCGAGTCGATCATACCGGAACGTCCCGGCGTTTTAAAACGGTGGATGGCTCTTCAATATTTGGAAGGCAACTCGAAAATGAAAGAGCAGCTGGAAGACGCGGCCGACAGCGAACGGTTAAAGGAAATTTACGAGGAGACAGAAAAACGCCTTCTTCAGGAACAATCCGCAAAATCGCTGCATCAGCATATTTACAATGAGAGAGAACGATGGATTGACCGCATCATGTCATCCTCTGTTGAATATCAGTCAGACCGAAAACAGACGCTGACTGAACGCGTGGATCAGATCGTTACGCATCCGGTGCTTGGCATTCCGATTTTTTTGTTGTTCATGTATCTCATGTTCATGCTGACGTTTGACTGGCTTGGTGTTCCATTGTCTGATACACTGGACGGTTTCATCGGCGGACCGCTGACGGAATGGACGGCTTCGGCACTGTCGGCAATGGGAGCCAGCCCGTTTATCGAGGCGCTCATTCTCGATGGGATCATTGCCGGTGTCGGCGGTGTCCTCGTTTTCGTCCCGCAGATTTTTATTCTGTTTTTCTTCATTTCGGTGCTCGAAGATTCCGGGTACATGGCGCGTGTGGCCATGGTGATGGACCGTCTGATGGAGGCGATCGGTTTAAACGGTAAAGCCTTTATACCGCTGATCATCGGCTTCGGCTGCAATGTTCCGGGCGTCATGGCTGCACGAACTGTAGAGCAGCCTAAGGAAAGACTTTTGACGATTATGCTGACGCCATTTATGTCCTGTTCGGCAAGACTTCCGGTTTATGCTTTGTTTGCAGGGGCTTTTTTTGCGGCTCATCAGGCTTTCGTCGTCCTGACCTTGTATGTGCTGGGCATTGCTGCGGCGCTGGTGCTGGCGAAGTTTTTATCCTCATCCAAGCTCAAAGAAGAAAAGTCGTTTTTCGTGATTGAACTGCCGCCTTATCGTTTGCCTCAAGCGCGTACATTGTGGCGGGCAACATGGGAAAAGGGCAAAGGTTTCGTCCGCAAAGCCGGGACTTACATTTTTGGCGGTTCTGTCCTCATTTGGCTTTTATCGTATACAGGGCCCGGTGGAACGGGCGTTGAGATGGATGACAGCTTTTTAGCAATGATTGGCGGAGTGCTCGCACCGTTGTTGATGCCGCTGGGGTTCGGCACATGGCAGGCAGCGGCATCACTATTAACCGGTTTTCTGGCGAAGGAAGTTGTCGTTGCTTCGATGAGCATCATCTATTTCGTACCTGAAGCCCAGCTGCAAGGCATGATGGCTGAGCAATTTACACCGCTGGCCGCTTACGGATTTATGGCTTTCGTTCTTTTATACGTACCATGCCTCGCGACAGTCGCGGTGATTAAAAAAGAAACAAACTCGAAAAAGTGGATGTTCCTGTCCATTGTTTACGGACTGGCCATTGCGTATGCGATCGCGTTCTTGATTTATCAGGGCGGACGATTGCTTGGGTTATCATAGGAAGGATGTGACGGCATGTTGTTTAATATCACGATCGGAGCGCTCATCTTCGGTTATGCGGCATGGACGCTTATTAAATTTGTCAGACGAAGCCGGAAAGGAAAATGCGCCGCCTGTGAATTAAATCGTACGTGTCAATCGGCTTGTGATGATGTGAAAAACAGCTGAGGTGCTCAGCTGTTTTTTAGACTTGCATTTCACTCATCAAAGCGAGGGTATTTCCTTCGGTATCTTTAAAGAAGGCCATCCAGGTTTCCGTTTGCTCGATTTTCGCCGCCACATGCGGCTCTATTGGAAAAGAAACGCCTTTTGTAGCGATTTCATTATATACTGCCGGCAAATCTTCAACTTGAAAATAGATGACGGAGCTTGCATGAGCAAATTCATCTTTTTCCGGGAGACTGAGAAGAAGCCGTAGCCCGCCGCACTCAAAGAAAGCCATACGATCTGTCTGAAATAAAAGGGACAAGCCTAATACATCCTGATAAAATGCCGCAGCCCGTTCCAGGTCTTGAACCGGTACCCCAATTTGTCCAACCTTTTTGATTCCCATCATGATCCCTCCCTTTTTTGTCATTATTTTCATTTTACGCAATTGATTCCAAAATATCTATTTTTCGCTGTGTTTTTTGTTTCACGTGAAACAGCGGGGGGCATGCGTGTTAAATCATTGTTTTCATGGATGTTTATTGTTAACATGGTTTCTGTTGGTTTAAATGGAAATGGTAGAGAGGAGGCGAACGTAATGAGTGAAAATCAAAAGGCTGAGCAGGAAAGAAAAGTTGGATATGAAGGGTTTGTGCTTCTTCTTTCACTCATCTTTATTTCCATCTTTATCACGACCTCATACGAGATACCGAGCAATCTGTTACTGATCATTCTTTTTTTCATTGGCAGCGGCTATTATTCTATTAGGCTTGTGAGCAAAGGTCTGTTGAGAAAAAAGAGGGGACTTGGCTTTAAAGCCGGGTTGTTTGCCTTTGTCGTTTGGATGGCATTATCTTTTCTGTTTCATGACATTTCTTATCCATTTACTTTGGAAGGGTTATCATTTCAAATATTGATGTTTTTTCTTTTCTACATTCCTTTCTTTTTTATCTTTCAATTTGCTTTTAAGATTTCAAACATTCAAGAAAGAAAACAATAAAAAAAGCTGGAAATTCCAGCTTTTTTACTTATTCTCTTTCTCACGCTTCACCAGCATTTCCGTAATCAAATCAACCTGTTTGCTGACAGAGATCGGATCGTACGGGTAGAACGTGTCAAAGTCGTTGATAAAGACACGATTGTTTTTGACGGCGTCAAGGTTTTTCCAAATGGAAGACTGCTTGAGTTTGTCCAGCGTCTTGCTGTCGCCGTTCGGGTTATAGTCTGTTACAAACATGTAGTCGGCAGCATATTCAGGTACGACTTCCAAGGATAGTTCTTTGATGTCGCCTTTTTTGAAGATGTCCTTTTGAATCTTTTCAGGCGCTTTTAAGCCGAGCGCGTTGTACACGGCTTGGCCTCCGCGGCCGCCGTTGTCATTGAACACCCAGAATTGTCCTTTTTCTGTGTTTTCATAAATACCGAAAGTAGCCTTTTTATCGACGACTTGAGCGATTTTTTTCCTTGCTGATTTCGATTTCTGTTCGAAATCGGCAAGGAATTGTTCAGCTTCTTCTTTAGCTCCTGCAATGTCGCCAAACATCTTAACGGTTTCCTGAACATTTTTCGCCGTATTATAAGGAATCACAACGGTCGGTGCGATTTTGGACAGTTTGTCGTAATTTTCATCGTTCATGACAACAATTAAATCAGGCTTCAGTTTCATGACTTTTTCCACATTAATTGGGTCGCCTAAATCTGTCACATCTTTCATGCGGTCTTTTAAAAACGGATTGGAGAAAGACCACGAGCCGGAGCCGACGACATTGGCGCCGACCGTGAACAGTTCACCGGCATAAAAGTCTGTCACGATGCGCTTTGGATGTGTTGGAATGTCTACTTTTCCACGCGTTGATTGATATGTTCTTGTCGTTTCTTCAGACGCTTTTTCTTTGTTGCTGCTTGACGAATTGCCGCCTCCACAGGCGCTGATCACGATACACAACAGCATAACTAAACCGATTATCAATAAGTTCTTTTTCACTTGACCCTCCTGTTGATATAAAGCATATGAAATTATCTAAGTGATAATGATTCGCATTATCAATGTAAATATAGCAAATGAATCCCTCTTTCGTCTATCACTTTTTTTGCTAAGTATGATTAGTGCTGTTTTGGTTAATTTGTTACTATAAACAGAAAAAGGATTGATGAAGTATGGCAGAAACGAACCCGGTGATCAAAAAACTGCAGTTCAAGGATAATGGACAGCCTGTACTGATCGTGAATCCGCCAGAGGCATACAGCGGCATCATGGCTGAATTTCAAGGCCATGTCGATCATCAGGCCGAAGCTGACCGGTACGATTTTGTTCAGGTATTCGCAGCGACCAACGCAAAGTTGCAGGCTTTAGCTAAAGAGGCTGAGCGTCATCTGGCGGAAGACGGACTGTTTTGGCTTTGCTACCCGAAAAAATCTTCGAAAGTCTACAAAGGATCGGACTGCAGCCGCGACACAGTAGCCGGACTGCTTGCGGACCAAGGCTATGAACCGGTTCGGCAAATTGCAATAGATGAAGATTGGTCTGCGCTCAGATTTCGCAAGACGGAAAACATTAAAACGATGAAGCGCAAATTTGCCGTGACGGAAAAAGGTAAACAGCGTACAGATCAAGAATGATCATATATGTCTCTTTTCAGAGAGGCAGATGATTCAGCTTGTGAACGAAAGTACACAAAAAAGAAATAATATTATGTTCAATGTTTCACAAACTTTTTGTATAATGAATCTAATCTTTTAAAATACCATAGAAAAGAGGTATGCAGTATGAAGAAATGGGCATTTGTATCAGACTTTGATGGGACGATTTCCAAACAGGATTTTTACTGGATGGTCATTGATAAATATTTTCCGGAAGGCCGTGAATTGTTCAAGAAGTGGAAGGCCGGAGAATTAAAAGATATCGAGTTTTTGGGAACTGTTTTTGCTTCAATTCATCAAAGCGAGCAAAAAATCATTGATGACATTCATTCCATACCAATTGATGAATATGTGCCAGACTTCATTCAGCATGTCCAGAAAAACGGCGGCGATTTCTACATTTTAAGCGCCGGCACGGATTATTACATTCATTATATTTTAAAGAAATACGGGATTACAGACGTTGAGGTCTTTTCAAATAAAGGCTTTTTTAAAGAAGACAATGTTCATTTGGACATTGATGAGAATCATTGGCATTACTCTGAGCGCTATGGGATTGATAAATCAAAGGTCATTCAGAAGCTGAAAGAAGAGTACGAGACGATTTATTTTGCAGGTGACAGTGAACCGGATTCCCACCCGGCTAAATTTGCGGATGTAACATTTGCAAAGGATGTGCTCCAGGATTTGCTTCGTCAGCAGGGGGTGCCATTTGTAGCCGTTGAAACATTTGAAGACATTGAACAGTATCTTAAAGAAAAAGGGCGGATCGTCTAATGCCGCGCCAGGTTACCAGCATAGCCATTCCCGCGGTTTTGGACATTAGTGAAGGCGTGCTTGGCCGATTGGATGAGATATTGAGAAAGCATCAGTTTGACAAGGCGATCATGTTTTTTGACGATTTTTCCTATCAGCAGTATGAGCACTCATTAAAAGCCGCCTTTCAACATGTCAAAGTAGAAGCTGTTTTGCTGCCGTCCAACCTGGACATACAGGAGCTTTTGAAGCAGGCATTTTCAATCGGGAATTACGATGTCATCATTGCCATGGGCGGCGGGTATGTTGTCGATTGCGGAAAATACATCGCTTTTTCCAAGCGGACCCCGTTCATCAGCATTCCGACGTCGGCATCCAATGACGGGTTTGCGAGCAGCAATTGCTCGCTTCAAGTCGAAGGAAAAAAAACAACTGTGCCGGCAAGGGTTCCGTATGGAATCATAGCTGATTTGAGTATCATTCAAAAAGCGCCGGAGCACTTTATTTTGGCGGGGATCGGCGATTTGATGTCCAATATTACGGCACTTTATGATTGGGAGTTTGAAGAGCGGCAAGGGGTCAGCGATGTAAATGCGTTTGCGTCGATGCTCAGCAAGAAAGCGGTCAACAGCTTTGTCCGTACACCGATGCAGGATATTAAACAGCCGATCTTTTTAAAAGAGCTTGTCAGCTCTTTGACAATGGGAGGCATCGCCACGGAAATCAGCGGAAACAGCGCGCCGATCAGCGGTTCTGAGCACCTGATTTCCCATGCGTTGGACAAAATTGCGGAAAAACCGCAGATGCACGGCATTCAAGTCGGGGTAGCCACCTACATCATGGCTCATGTACAGGATCATCGGGCTGAGCGGATTGAAAAGGTGTTTACGAGAACAGGCTTTTTTCAATATGTGAAAACGCTGAATCTGAACAAAGATGAGTTTCGCGAAGCGATCAATTTGTCGCACACTGTCAAGCCGAACCGCTATACGTACTTGCATGAAGCCGGCTATCGCGAAAAAGCGCTTCGCATCCTTGATGAAGATCCGATTCTGCAGGAAATATTTTAAGCAGGCCAAACGGCTCGAAAAACGCCTTATTTGCTGTAAGGCGTTTTTTCCGTGGGCATCAGACGAAAATGACGGGGAAAAGCTGTGATACAATAAAGAAGGTATGGGTCATAAGTACGATGTTAGGGCTCGATTCTGATCAGGGAGAGTGTAAAATGTACAAACTAATCGCGATAGATATGGATGGAACATTGTTGAATGATCTTCATGAAGTAACAGAGGAAGTTCGGAATGCCCTGTATGCTGCAAAAAAGCAAGGCGTCAAAATCGTTCTCTGCACGGGCCGTCCTCTCGGCGGTGTAAGCCGCTATCTGGAAGAACTGAATCTAAATGAAGACGGCGATTATGTCATCGCCTATAACGGAGCGCTCGTTCAAAATACGCACACTCAAGAAGTCGTGTCAGAGCTGACACTGGGCTATGATGATGTGAAATCGTTATATGAGCTTAGCCAAAAGCTTGATACGCCGATGCATTTTTTTGATTCTGCTTATTTATATACGCCAAACCGGGAAATCAGCCCGTATACTGTTCACGAATCATACGTCACCAAAGTGCCGCTCCGGTTCCGGACGATCGAAGAAATCCCGAAAGATCTTCTGGCGCCAAAGGCGATGTACATTGATGAACCGGAAAAGCTGGATCGGACGATCGCAGCAATACCGGAAGACGTCAAGGAACGTTATACAATGGTGAAAAGCTCGCCGTTCTTTTATGAAATTCTTCACCCTGCGGCAAGTAAAGGAAATGCCGTTCAGCAGCTTGCCGACATATTAGGCATCGCGCAAGAAGAAGTGATCTGTATTGGAGACAACGGAAACGACATGTCGATGATCGAATGGGCGGGATGCGGAGTCGCCATGGGGAATGCGATCCCTGAGGTAAAAGCTTCGGCCGATTATGAAACGCGTACGAATAACGAAAACGGCGTTGCTCACGCCATTCATGAGCTTGTATTGTCCAAATGAAAAAGCCGGCCCTTCGAAAGGCCGGCTTTTACCTATTTGCGGCGCCATGCTTCAATCCGCCAAATATGAGTCACCCAGTCTTCATAAAAAGACGGTTCATGGGAAACGAGCAAAATCGTTCCCTTGTAGTCGCAGAGCGCTTGCTTTAACGCACGCTTTGCTGATGTGTCAAGATGGTTTGTCGGTTCATCAAGAACAAGCAGATTGCTGTTTGAAAGCATCAGTTCCGCCAGCCGGACCTTTGCCTGTTCACCGCCGCTTAGCGTAGCAAGGGGCTGGCTGATATGCTTTGGCGTCAAACCGGATATCGCGAGCGTCTGCCTGATGTCTTTTTCCGATAGATCAGGAAAGAACGCCCGCAATTTTTCAAGCGGTGTATGATGAGAAGCCGGACTTTCCTGTCTGAAATAGGCCGCCTGTAAATGCTGTCCTGCTGTGACGGTGCCGCTAAGAGGCTTGAGATCACCGAGCAGCGTTTTAATGAGCGTCGATTTTCCGGCGCCGTTTTCTCCGGTAATGGCGATTTTATCGCCCCGTTTTACGGTCAGAGAAAGAGGCTTAAATAATGGAACGGTGTAGCCCGCCTCAAGATTTTCCGTTTTGAGTACGGTCATCGCCGGATTTCGCCCCGTTTTAAATGAAAAGCTGGGGACATAAGAATCTGTCGGTTTTTCGATTCGCTTGATTTTGCTTAATGCTTTCTCCCTGCTTTTGGCCTGCTTCGCCTTTCGGACCCTGTTCCGGTCGATAAACGCCTCTAGCTTTTTAATTTCCCTGTGTTGTTTGGCATATGCGGCTTCAGCCTGTGCCCTGCTTTGCACATATTCCTTCAGAAAATATTGATAGCTGCCGGAGTACCGTTTGATCGTTTGATGCTCCAGATGGAATGTCACCGTCGTGATCTCATTTAAGAAGTGTTCGTCATGTGAGATCACGAGAAAGGCGTGCTTATAGTTTTTCAAATACCCCGTCAGCCACTCAATATGGGCCGCATCCAAATAGTTGGTCGGCTCATCCAACAGGAGCACATCAGGTTCTTCAAGCAGCAGTTTGGCCAACAGGAGCTTCGTACGCTGCCCGCCGCTTAAAGCCGCGACATCCTGATCAAGCCCGATTTCCGTAAAGCCGAGGCCTTGAGCGGCATCCTCAATTTTCGTTCCGATTTGGTAAAATCCTGAACTCTCCAGTTCGGATTGGAGCTCTCCGTATCTTTTCAAAATGGCCTCCAAATTGTCTTCGGCGTCGGCCATTTTTTCGGCAAGCCGATTCAGTTGCTTTTCGATTTCAAACAGCCGGTCGTACGCTTGCTCCATGTACTGAAGGATGGTTGTGCCTTTCGTCAGCTTGGCATGCTGTTCAAGAAAGCCGGCCCGAATGTTTGGCTGCCATTCAATGTTTCCGTGATCGGGCAGAAGGCTGCCTGTCAAAATCCGCAGCAATGTCGATTTTCCGGCTCCGTTTGCACCGACAAGGCCGGCGTGTTCGCCTTTCAGCAGGCGGAACCCGGCGTCTTGAAAGATAATACGGTCTCCATATATATGGGTCAGATTCGTGACATGAACAATACTCATGGTGATTCTCTCCTTCAGGCTTATTTTTTTTGAAAAAACAAGCCATCAAAAGAGAACAGCGTGAAGCCTCGCTATCCTGTCCGGCAAAAAAAACGGGTAAGGCAAACTACACCTTACCCGCTACATATTTAAAATACAGCAAGAAAGGATGTCAAATCATATCAAACTGTTCCCGAGATGGCTTGTCTAAAAAAGGGCAGACTTCTCCCGTCTTTAAGCCAATTCTCTTTTAAGAACAGTTGATAAGATTTTCATTCCTTTCCACCTCGTTTTGGTCAAATTTACCTTCACAACACATTATATGAAGCGGAGTGCCGGTTGTCAAACCGCTGCCATATGAATTGACATCGTGCAGGCAGTGTGTTATTTAATTTGTGAACAGAATCGAACGATATATGTATATCATATGAGCAAAAGAGGAGAGAGACAGATGGCTAAAAAAGAATTTAAAGCAGAATCCAAGAGATTGCTGGACATCATGATCAACTCGATTTATTCCCAAAAGGAAGTCTTTTTAAGGGAGCTGATATCCAATGCGAGCGATGCCATCGATAAAATCTACTACAAAGCACTGACAGACGATTCACTGACGTTTAACAAAGATGATTACTACATAAAAATCTCCGCAGACAAAGAAAACAGAACGCTGACGATTGCGGACACCGGGATCGGCATGACGAAAGAAGAGCTTGAAGAACATCTTGGAACCATTGCCAAGAGCGGCTCGCTTGCGTTTAAACAAGAAAACGAATTAAAAGACGGGCACGATATTATCGGCCAGTTCGGCGTCGGTTTCTACGCCGCTTTTATGGTTGCGGACACCGTCACCGTCATGACAAAAGCCCATGGCAGCGATGAAGCGTATCAATGGGAATCAGCGGGGGCCGACGGCTATACGATCGAACCGGCTGCGAAAGAATCAGCGGGAACCGATGTCATTTTGAAGCTGAAAGAAAATACAGACGACGAAAACTATGATGAATACTTGGATGTTCATCGCTTAAAAGCGATCATCAAAACATATTCTGATTTCATCCGCTATCCGATCAAGATGGATGTCACCGTTAACAAGCCGAAAGAAGACGCTGAAAATGAATTTGAAGAAGTTCAGGAAGAACAGACAGTCAACAGCATGGTGCCGATTTGGCGAAAAAACAAAAGCGAACTGAAAGATGAAGATTACGAGGCGTTTTATACGGAAAAGCGTTACGGTTTTGACAAGCCGCTCGCTCACGTCCATACAAGCGTGGACGGCGCAGTGAGATATCATGCGATTTTATTCATCCCTGAAAATATTCCGTTCAACTACTACACGAAGGAATTTGAGAAGGGTCTTGAACTGTATTCGAACGGTGTGCTGATCATGGAAAAGTGTCCGGACCTGCTGCCTGACCACTTCAGCTTTGTCAAAGGAATGGTCGATTCAGAAGACTTATCGCTCAACATTTCGAGGGAGATGCTCCAGCATGACAGGCAGCTGAAGCTGATTGCCAAAAACATCAGCAAAAAAATCAAGAATGAGCTGAAAAGCTTGCTGAAAAATGACAGAGAAAAATACGAGTCTTTTTATCAATCGTTTGGCAGACAGCTTAAATTTGGGGTATACAATGATTTTGGAGCTCATAAAGATATGCTGAAAGACCTGCTGCTTTTCTATTCATCAAAAGAGAAAAAGCTGGTCACCCTTGATGAATATGTATCCAGAATGCCTGAAGATCAAAAATACATTTACTATGCGTCAGGCGACTCGTATGACCGAATTGAAAAGCTTCCTCAAACCGAGCTGGTTTCGGAAAAAGGGTATGAAATCCTTTATTTCACCGAGGACATCGATGAGTTCGCCATCAAAATGCTGGCGAATTATCAAGAAAAAGAATTCAAGTCGGTATCCAGCGGCGACCTCGGAATCGAAAACGATGATGAGCAAAATCAATCAGACGGGGACGACAGCCAATACAAAGACCTTTTTGAAGAGATGAAAAAGACCCTGGATGGAAAAGTGAAAAGCGTAAGGGCGTCAAAACGGCTGAAGACACATTCTGTATGCCTAGCCGCTGACGGAGAAGTCACCATCGAGATGGAGAAAATCTTAAACGCAATGCCTGACAACCAGCACGTAAAGGCTGATAAAGCATTGGAAATCAATACAAATCATGAAGTCTTCAAAACACTGCAGGATGCTTTTGAAAACGACAAAGATAAATTCAAGCTGTACACCGGCATCCTGTACAACCAGGCGCTGCTGATAGAAGGCTTGCCAATCGAAGACCCCGTCGAATTTACGAATGATATATGCAAAGTGATGGCATAAAAATAAAAAAGATACATCTCAGCTTTAGGCGAGATGTATCTTTTTTTGATGTTAATGTTTCACAACTTCCTGTCCCCGCACATTCCATGTCATCGCAAAGATGAGTGCTGCGATTGCACATGAAGCGGTTAAGAGCGTAAAGCCCGCATTCCAGCCGGATGCATCGACGATAACACCCATCAGCGCATTTGCCGTCAAGGTTCCGCCCAGGTATCCGAACAGACCCGTCAATCCTGCAGCCGTACCTGCCGCTTTTTTCGGAACAAAGTCAAGCGCCTGAAGACCGATCAGCATAACTGGACCGTAAATGAGGAATCCGATCGCGATCAATGATGCCATGTCGATCATCGGATTGCCGGCTGGATTGAACCAGTATACAAGCACCGCGATCAAAACACCTACCATAAAGACAAAGCCTGCCGGTCCGCGGCGCCCTTTAAACCATTTGTCAGAGATCCAGCCGCAAAGCAATGTCCCCGGAATCCCCGCCCATTCATACAGAAAATAAGCGACACTTGATTTGCTCATATCAAAGCCTTTTTCTTCGCTTAAATAGGTTGGCGCCCAATCCAGAACGCCGTAGCGGACGAAGTACACGAAAATGTTGGCAAGTGCGATCGCCCACACCCATTTATTATTTAATACATATTTAAAGAGGATTTCTTTCGTTGATAATTCCGTTTCAAATGTTTTCTTCGACTTGCTTGAATAATCGTTGCGGTATTCCTCGATTGGAGGCAGTCCGACAGACTGCGGCGTATCCCGGATCAGCCAGTAAGAAATGACGGCAACGGCGATGGCGACCAAGGCGGGCAAAATAAATACGCCTTCATAGCCTGTAGCAGATCCCGTAATGCCTGAGAAGATGGCGACGCCGGCAACGGCAATCGGCGCCATCAGTCCCCCGCCGACATTGTGGGCGACATTCCAAATAGCTGTTTTATTTCCCCTTTCGCTGACGCTGAACCAGTGGACAAGGACGCGTCCTGACGGCGGCCATCCCATGCCTTGGAACCAGCCGTTTAAGAACAGCATGATAAACATAATGGCGATCGATGAGGTGAAGAAAGGAACAAACCCCATCAACAAGCTGATGACAGCGGAAAGGATCAAACCGGCGGGCAGGAACATCCGCGGATTGCTCCGGTCTGATATCGTGGCCATCACGAACTTGCTCAGCCCGTAAGAGATGGATAGAGCGGATAAGGCAAAGCCGAGCGCCGACTTTGAAAATCCCTCTTCGATTAAATAAGGCATGGCAAGCGAGAAATTTTTGCGAATTAAATAGTATGCCGCATAACCGATGAAGATGCCGAGAAAAACTTGCAGTCTGAATTTCTTATATTCCGAATCAATTTGATCGTCCGGCATCCGCTCAATCGGCGGTGCTGGTTTAAACAGTTTTAACATGGTATACCCCTTCTTTATTCATTTACTTCTTTTCACGTAAAACATCGCGCAGCCGGTCCGGAAAGTTGGTGAACATTCCGGTCGCTCCCCAATCGAGCAGCCGCTTCATATCTTCTTTTTCATTCACGGTATAAGGATGGACCAGCATGCCGGTGCTTCGAATTTTTTGCACGTATGCCCGGTCAATGCGGTCAAAGTTCATGCCGAGTCCGACGCTGTAAGATTGATATTGTTTTAATTCGGCGTCAGTAATGGCAGCCGGTTTGTCGTACCATAATAATTGCACAAGCGGAATGTTTGGATTAGCGTTATGAATGATTTGTAAGCTTTCAGGACTAAAAGATTGAATGATGACTTTGCTTGAATGAATGTTTGCCCCGGTCAGTTTGTATTGCTTCAGAATGTCCAGGAGCTTTTCTTCCATATGATCATAGTCTTCCGGTGATTTTGTTTCGATATAGTAGCGCGCGCTTCTCCCGAATGTTTGGATGATTTCTTCCAGGGTAGGCACTTTCAGCCCAACGTACTCCGTTTTTGCCCGCTCAGGATATGCTTCGTTAAACCAGGAGCCTGCATCAAGCTGTTTGATTTCTTTCAGCGTATAGTCTTTGACAAAACCCGTACCATTGGTCGTGCGATCCAATGTCTCATCGTGCATGGCGACCAAATGTCCGTCTTTTGTCATTTGAAGATCGATTTCTATGTAATCGCCTTTCATTTTTTGCCCAAGCTTATAAGCCAAAAGCGTATGTTCGGGAGCATGACCCGATGCGCCGCGGTGTGCGACATTTAATAGCTGACCCGGATTGAGCTGCGGCTGGGAATGGCTTGCGGCCTCCGCATGCCCGCTGAGTCCAAAACCGGCGGCAGCGATTGCAGCTGTTATAAGGAAGATGCTGCGGACAAGTTTTTTCATCAAATGATTTCCCCTTTCAAGTCGGTATGCAGAATGTTGGTTTCCGGTTTTTTTTCGCCTCCTTAAGTGACGAATAAAAAGAGAGATCCACAAAAAAACCCCTGGCACAAGAGGGTCTTATTGTGAATCTCCCATTCTCCGTCACTTGTATTAACTTCTTTCCTATCATACCAAAAATGGAAGCGCTGTCAATATGATTTTAAAAATAAAGAAACCTATCTTTTAAGATAGGTTTCCTGATTATTTAGCGGGCGAACAGCCGGTCGATGAAATCAATGTCCTCTTGAGACAGATTGACTTCTGCCGTTTTGAGGTTGTCGATCAGCTGATCTGCGCGTTTGGCGCCCGGGATCAACACATCGATTTCAGGTCTTGCCAAGTACCAGGCCAACACGATATGTGCGATGTCAACATTGTGTTTTTCCGCGATCGGCGCAAGCTGGTTCACTTTTCTAATGTTTTCTTTGAAGCGTTCGCCTTGGAAGTTTTCCATTTCTCTTCTCAGGTCGCCTTCCGGGAACGTTGTATCTTCGCTGTATTTTCCGGCGAGCAATCCGGAGACAAGCGGGAAGTAAGGAACAAATGAGATGTTATGCTCCTGTGTATACGGGAAGAATGTCGCCTCAGCTTCCCTGTTCAGCAAGTTGTATTCGCCTTGGAGCACATCCACCAATCCGTCTTTGTTCGCTTCTTTCAGCTGCTCAAGCGAAAAGTTGGATACCCCGATCGCTCTGATTTTGCCTTCCTGCTTCAGTTCATGGAGCGCTTGAACCGCTTCGTCTTTCGGCGTGTTCTCATCAGGGAAATGGATATAGAAAAGGTCGATGTAGTCAGTTTGCAGACGCTCCAGACTTTCTTCAACGGATTTTTTCAAAAATGCAGGGGAGTTGTCAAAGACAAAATCGTCGCCTTCTTTCTTATGGGCGGCTTTTGTCGCAATCACGACATCCTCGCGGTTGAATTCTTTGAGGACTTCGCCGATTAATTCTTCGGAACGGCCGATGCCGTATATGTAGGCGGTATCTAAAAATGTGACGCCGTTTCTGATCGCTTCCCGCACCAATTCTTTTCCCGTTTCTTCATTGAGATTCGGATAAAGGTTATGTCCTCCGACGGCATTGGTTCCCAAACCAATCGGGAATACGTGCAAATCTGATTTGCCAACTTTAACTTTTTTCATTGGATTCCCCTCCTGAAATGATATGTTGATCAATAAACTTGGCCGGCCGCTTGGATACAGCCGGTCAAGGATGTCCAATTCAACTATACATGTTTTGCCAAATGGATTTCAATGTTGCGCTCTTTACAGTACTCGTGATATTCCTCATCCAGCGCCTGAGATGTGACGATCGCGTGCAATCTGTCAAACGGCGCGTACGTCAGCAAGGTCGACTTCCCGAATTTGGAATGATCGGCCAGCAAGTATACTTGTTTTGCTTTTTCGGATATTTTCTTTTTAATTTCATATTCAAGCAGATCGGAGTTTGTCAGTCCATGGGTAAGTGTTGCTCCTGTTGCCGACATGAAAGCTTTATTAATATTATATTTATCCAATGTTCCCGGATCATCCATGCCGACGAAGGACTGCGTTTTCCGTTTGTAGTTGCTGCCGATGATGATCAAGTTTATATTTTGCATCGCGGCAGCAGCGTTGATAATGTCGAGGCTGTTCGTTAAAACGGTTACATTTTTATTTGGATCAAGAGTTTCCAATATGGATTGGGTCGTTGTGCCGGAATCGATAAAGATCAGGTCATGGTCTTCAATAAAGCGTGAAGCGTAGTGCGCGATTTTCATCTTGGCATCCTTGTTTTGAATGGTTCTGTTTTCAAATGGGATTAAGGCCGTTTTTTCGATCGCCGTTACGCCGCCGTAGACTTTTTTTATGACTCCTTTCTCGGTCAGCTTGTTAATGTCGCGTCTGACCGTGTTTTTGGAAACATTAAAGACCTGGCAAAGCTCATCAAGCGAAACGGTGCCATTGGTCAAAATATATTCTTCCATTTCTTTAATCCGCATTAACTTCATACCAAGTATCTCCTTCTAGTATATTTGGCTAAATATATATAATAAACCCAAAAGTTAACCAATAATTGTTTAAAAAATGATAACATTGGTGATTATTTTTTGCAAGATTTGTCCTGTTCCTTTTTATTATACAATGTTTTTCTAAATCATTTTAAGGTTTTCTATAAATCTTACAAAAGAAAAATTTAATGATTTTGATTGACTTATGGGTAAGAGCGGATTAGAATATAACCAAGAAGTGACCAAAACGTGATAAAGTTGAGAAATTTCTGAGTGTAAACGTTTTATTGCGTTGCGGTTCTTTTGATAAAATCATCGTTCTATTCATTAATTTCTTTTGTAAGCGTTTAATTCCTGTTTTTTGCGAAAATCCGTTATGCAATGAAGAGCCGTTCGGCATTCATACATAATGGTTGGAACCTGCCCCATCTGTACCAGGAGATGTTTAATATTCAAGGAGGTTATAAGAATGGCAGAAATCAGAAAGTTAAGAAACTATATTAATGGAGAATGGGTTGAAAGCAAAACCGACAAATACGAAGATGTAGTCAATCCTGCGACGAAAGAAGTGCTTTGCCAGGTGCCGATTTCGACGCGCGAGGATATCGAATACGCAGCGCAAACAGCGGCTGAAGCGTTTAAGACATGGTCAAAAGTGGCCGTTCCGCGCCGGGCAAGAATTCTATTTAACTTTCAGCAGCTTTTGACTCAGCATAAAGAGGAGCTCGCCCACCTCATCACGATTGAAAACGGAAAAAACACGAAAGAAGCGTTGGGCGAAGTTGGACGCGGCATCGAGAATGTCGAGTTTGCAGCTGGAGCGCCATCCCTGATGATGGGAGATTCACTTGCTTCAATTGCAACCGATGTTGAAGCGGCGAACTACCGTTACCCGATCGGAGTCGTCGGCGGAATTGCCCCATTTAACTTCCCGATGATGGTACCGTGCTGGATGTTCCCGATGGCCATTGCGTTAGGAAACACATTTATTCTGAAACCTTCCGAGCGGACGCCGCTCCTGACGGAAAAGCTTGTTGAACTGTTTGAAAAAGCCGGACTTCCTAAAGGGGTCTTCAATGTCGTATACGGTGCTCATGATGTAGTAAACGGCATTCTCGAACACCCGGAAATTAAAGCGATTTCATTCGTCGGTTCAAAACCGGTCGGAGAATATGTCTATAAAAAAGGAAGCGAAAACCTGAAACGCGTTCAATCGCTGACAGGCGCTAAAAACCACACCATCGTTCTGAACGATGCCAATCTTGAAGACACGGTAACAAATATTATCGGCGCTGCTTTCGGATCTGCCGGCGAACGCTGTATGGCATGTGCAGTAGTGACGGTTGAAGAAGGGATCGCAGATGAATTCATGGAGAAATTGGTTCAGAAAGCATCTGAAGTCAAAATCGGAAACGGACTAGACGACGGTGTATTCCTCGGACCTGTCATTCGCGAAGACAACAAGAAACGCACACTCGGCTATATACAAAAAGGAGTTGAAGAGGGTGCGAGACTTGTCTGCGACGGACGTGAAAATGTGACAGATGAAGGCTATTTCGTCGGCCCGACAATCTTTGACAATGTCACAACTGATATGACGATCTGGAAAGACGAGATTTTTGCTCCCGTATTGTCAGTCATCCGTGTGAAGAACTTGAAAGAAGCGGTTGACATCGCCAACCAATCCGAATTTGCAAACGGCGCATGTTTGTTCACATCGAATTCGAATGCGATCCGCTATTTCCGTGAAAACATTGATGCGGGAATGCTCGGCATCAACTTGGGCGTACCGGCTCCGATGGCATTCTTCCCGTTCTCAGGATGGAAGTCTTCGTTCTTTGGCACATTGCATGCGAACGGAAAAGACAGCGTCGATTTCTATACGCGCAAAAAGGTCGTCACTGCAAGATATCCGGCGCCTGACTTCAATTAATTGTGAAAAAACCGAGCGGCGCGGTTCCCGCGCTGTTCGGATCATGTTTCAAGTTTGAAAAGGAGGCTTTATCCATGAGTCATTTGTTGCGCAAGCCGCAGGCGAATGAGCTGTCACAAGGCGTGAAGCTTGTACACGAAGTGAAAAAATCGAATTCGGATCTCAGTTATGTCGAGTTTAAAGTCCTTGATCTCGCACCGGGATCCAGCTATGAAGAATCGCTGAGCAAACAAGAATGCTGCATCGTCGCGCTTACCGGAAAGATTACCGTAACCGATCATGAACAGACATTTGAAAATATCGGCACGAGAGAAAGCGTTTTCGAAAGAAAGCCGACCGACAGCGTGTATGTGTCAAATGACCGCAAGTTCGGCATTACCGCGGTTACAGAGGCAAGAGTTGCCCTGTGCTATTCCCCTTCTGAAAATCAGCTGCCGACGAAACTGATCAAAGCTGAAGACAACGGTATTGAAAACCGCGGGAAATTCAGCAATAAACGAACCGTTCATAACATACTTCCGGATTCAGATCCTTCAGCGAACAGCCTTTTAGTCGTCGAAGTCTACACTGAAAGCGGAAACTGGTCCAGCTATCCGCCGCACAAGCATGATCAAGACAACCTGCCTGAAGAGTCCTTTTTAGAAGAAACATACTACCATGAACTTGACCCACAGCAAGGCTTTGTATTTCAGCGCGTCTATACAGATGACCGTTCTATCGACGAGACGATGACTGTTGAAAATGGAAACGTTGTCATCGTGCCGGCCGGATACCATCCTGTCGGGGTGCCTGACGGATACACATCCTATTATTTAAACGTGATGGCAGGGCCGACGCGGAAATGGAAGTTTCATAACGACCCTGACCATGAATGGATTTTGGAACGCTAACAATAAGGCAAGGAGAGGCTGTTGAAGATGAGGTATACGTTTAATGAAGAGAAAGAATTTGACATTGTAGCGATCGGCCGCGCATGTATCGATTTAAACGCAGTCGAATACAACAGGCCGATGGAGCAGACGATGACATTTTCAAAATATGTCGGCGGCTCCCCGGCTAATATTGCAATCGGCAGTTCCAAATTAGGATTGAAGACCGGCTTTATCGGGAAGATTCCGGATGACCAGCACGGCAGATTCATCGAAACCTATATGAGAAATACGGGTGTCGATACGTCACAAATGGCGGTTGATAAAGACGGACATAAAGCGGGGCTTGCTTTCACAGAAATTTTAAGCCCTGAAGAATGCAGCATTTTAATGTACAGGGATGATGTTGCAGATCTTTACCTTGCCCCTTCTGAAGTGAACGAAGACTATATTGCAAAATCGAAGATGCTTCTTGTGTCAGGTACGGCGCTGGCTAAAAGCCCTTCCCGCGAAGCGGTGCTGAAAGCCGTGCAGCTGGCGAAAAAGCATCAAGTGAAAGTGGTCTTTGAGCTTGACTATCGTCCATATACGTGGACATCTGCGGAGGAAACGTCCGTTTACTATACGCTTGTTGCCGAACAATCAGACATTGTCATCGGAACGCGTGATGAGTTTGATGTAATGGAAAATAAGAGCGGCGGCAGCAATGAAGAATCTGTTCAGCATTTGTTTGCACATTCCGCAGATCTTGTCGTTATCAAGCACGGTGTCGAAGGTTCATATGCATACAGCAAATCCGGAGACATCTTCCGGGCGAAAGCATACAAAACGAAGGTCTTAAAAACGTTTGGAGCGGGGGATTCATACGCTTCCGCTTTCCTCTACGGACTCGTTTCAGGCAAAGATATTGAAACTGCGCTGAAATACGGAAGCGCTTCCGCATCCATTGTTGTTTCCAAGCACAGCTCATCTGAAGCGATGCCGACAGTCGCCGAGATTGAAGAGCTTATCGCGGCTCAGTCTTAAATGAAGAATATGAATAAAGGTGGGATCGTTTGTGGGCAAGAAAATACGTTTAACCACAGCACAAGCGTTAATTAAATTCTTAAATCAGCAGTACATCCATGTAGATGGTGAAGAAACACCGTTTGTCGAGGGGATCTTTACGATTTTCGGCCATGGGAACGTCGTTGGCATCGGCCAGGCGCTTGAACAGGATGCGGGTCATTTAAAGGTGTTTCAAGGCAAGAATGAGCAGGGAATGGCACATGCGGCAATGGCTTACAGCAAGCAGATGCTGAGGAGGAAGATCTATGCTGTATCAACATCAGTCGGACCGGGAGCAGCTAACCTTGTGGCCGCCGCAGGTACGGCGCTTGCGAACAATATTCCGGTTCTCTTGATTCCGGCTGATACATTTGCAACGAGACAGCCTGATCCTGTTCTTCAGCAAGTAGAACAGGAATACAGTGCGGCGATTACGACGAACGATGCTTTGAAGCCTGTTTCGAGGTATTGGGACCGGATTACGCGCCCTGAACAGTTGATGAGCAGTCTGATTCGCGCTTTTGAAGTGATGACAGATCCTGCAAAAGCGGGTCCTGCAACGGTTTGCATTTCTCAAGATGTTGAAGGGGAAGCCTATGATTTCGATGAAAGCTTTTTTGAGAAACGCGTTCACTATATTGATCGCAAAGAGCCGAGCGAGCGTGAACTGAAGGGAGCGGCAGAGCTGATCAAGTCGAGCAAAAAACCGCTCATCTTGGTCGGCGGCGGAGCGAAATATTCCGGAGCGCGCGACGAACTGATCGCCATGTCTGAAGCGTACAATATTCCGCTGGTGGAAACCCAGGCCGGAAAATCTACAGTGGAAGCTGATTTTGCCAACAACTTGGGTGGAATGGGCATCACAGGTACGCTGGCGGCAAACAAAGCGGCTCGCGAGGCTGACTTGATCATTGGAATCGGCACGCGCTATACCGATTTCGCGACATCATCAAAAACCGCTTTTGACTTTGACAACTCAAAGTTTTTAAACATCAATGTCAACAGAATGCAGGCATATAAACTGGATGCTTTCCAAGTCGTTGCCGATGCAAAAGTAACGCTCGGCAAGCTGCACGGTTTATTGGAAGGCTATAAGAGCGAATTCGGTTCGATCATCAAGGAGCTGAAAGCCGAGTGGCTTGCTGAGCGTGACCGTTTGAGCAAGGTAACATTTAAGCGTGAAAACTTCACACCTGAAATTAAAGATCATTTTTCTCAAGAAATACTCAACGAATACGCGGATGTGCTGCAAACCGAGCTCCCGCAAACAACGGCATTGCTCGCCATCAATGAAACAGTTGATCCGGACAGCGTCGTCATTTGTTCAGCAGGATCTTTGCCTGGGGATCTCCAACGGCTGTGGCATTCAAACGTACCGAATACGTACCACTTGGAATACGGCTATTCCTGCATGGGATATGAAGTATCGGGAACACTCGGCTTGAAATTGGCTCATCCTGATAGAGAGGTTTATTCACTGGTCGGAGACGGAAGCTTCCTGATGCTCCACTCAGAGCTCATTACAGCAATTCAATATAATAAAAAAATCAACGTGCTGCTCTTCGACAACTCAGGATTCGGCTGTATCAACAACCTGCAAATGGACCATGGAAGCGGCAGCTACTTCTGCGAATTCAGAACAGCAGACAATCAGATTCTCAATGTCGACTACGCGAAAGTGGCCGAAGGGTATGGAGCAAAAACCTACAAAGCGAACACGATCGAAGAATTAAAAGCGGCGCTTGAAGATGCCAAAAAACAAGATGTCTCAACATTGATCGAAATGAAGGTGTTGCCGAAGACGATGACGGACGGCTATGACAGCTGGTGGCACGTAGGCGTTGCAGAGGTTTCCGAACAGGAAAGCGTGCAAAAGGCGTATGAAGCAAAAGAAAAAATGCTGAAATCTGCAAAGCAGTATTAAAGGAGGCACCAGGATGGGCAAGACACAAATTCTATGGGGCATCGCCCCCATAGGGTGGCGGAACGATGATATTCCGGAAATCGGCGCGGGAAACACACTTCAGCATTTGTTGAGCGACATTGTTGTTGCAGGCTTTCAAGGCACAGAAGTGGGCGGCTTTTTTCCGGAACCGGCCATTCTCAATAAAGAGCTCGAGCTGCGAAATCTAAGGATTGCCGGCAAGTGGTTCAGCAGCTATATCATTCGGGACGGCATTGAAGAAGCAGCCAAGGAATTTGCGGCTCACTGCCAGTACTTGAAAGACGTCCATGCCGATGTTGCGGTCGTATCAGAACAGACGTACAGCGTGCAGGGCTTGGATAAAAACGTGTTTAAAGAAAAGCCTTATTTCACCGATGAAGAATGGCAGCGGCTATTTGAAGGGTTAAATCACCTCGGGGAAATCGCCGTCCGGTACGACCTGAAGCTTGTCTATCATCATCACCTCGGCACAGGCGTGCAGACAGAGGAAGAGGTTGACCGGCTCATGGCGGGAACTGACCCGGCCCTCGTGCACCTTCTGTATGATACTGGGCATGCCTACATTTCAGATGGAAATTATATGAACATACTAGAGAAGCATATGGACCGTATTGGCCACGTTCATTTTAAAGACGCGCGCCTCAAGATCATAGAGAAATGCAAGCAGGAAGGAAAATCGTTCCAACAGGCGTTTTTGCAAGGGATGTTCACTGTTCCAGGCGATGGCTGCATCGATTTTAGAGAAGTCTATCAAACGCTATTAAAGCACGGCTATTCCGGCTGGATCGTTGTGGAAGCCGAGCAGGATCCCGATGTTGCCAACCCGCTTGAATACGCATTGATCGCCAGAAAGTACATCGATCGTCACTTGTTGAATGTCCCAGCAACCAATTAGGGGGGCTCTAAATTGAGCAATGGAAGTGCAGCAGTCTCACCATTCAATAAACGAACCGTCGCAGCAGCTTTGGCAAATTACATTGATGCAGGCTCCATTGTCGCAGGATCGGCAGGATTATCTTTATGGGTCAGTTACCTAAAGCTTTCTGATACACAGATCGGACTGCTCGGCGCGTTTAGCGCCAACGCCATCTCAGCGGCAATCGGAGCGCTGCTCGGAGGCTTTTTGGCCGACAAGATTGGCCGAAAGGCTGTCTATACGAACAGTATGCTGGTTTATGCACTGGGGATTTGTTTAGTATTGTTCGGCACCAGCTTCCCCTTTTTGTTAAGCGGTTACATTATTATCGGTTTATCGGTAGGAGCTGATATTACGGCTTCCTGGACGATCATCGCGGAGAACGCACCTAAGAAAAACAGGGCCCGTCATTGCGGGGTTGCGCAGGTCGCATGGGCGGCGGGAGCGGTTGTGGTCCTGCTGCTGTCGGTCCTCCTCGGTGATATAGGCTTATTGGGCAATAAAATCGTGTTTGGGCATTTGCTCGTTATCGCATTGATCACCTATGTTCTGCGAAAAAGGCTGCCGGAATCCGATGCCTGGCAGGGTCAATCCGAATCGGCTCAAGCCGTCAGGAAGCCGAAGGCGTCTTATCTCGATTTGCTTCAGCCTAAGTATTTGAAAAGCATTTTATTTTTAATGGGCGTGTACTTGGTTTGGAATCTGGCTGCAGGTGTCATGGGGTTTTTTATGCCTTACATTTATCAGCAGGTCGGCGATGTGTCAGCGACCATGGCAAACATTTTGCAGATGGGGCTGTTTATTTTCACCGGGCTTGGCGTCGCTTTTATCTTCATGCCGTTTGCAGACAAATACAGGAAGACAGTGTTTGGGATCTCCGCATTTGCAGCGGTGATCGGCTGGTCATTGTTTCTGCTTCCGGCAGAGGGCATGCCGATCCTCATCCTCTTTATCGTGATGATCGGCCTAAACAATGGGGCCGGGCAACAGGCCAATTATCAATTATGGGCGAGTGAAATTTTCCCGACGGAATATCGCGCATCTGCACAAGGATTGATGTTCTTCCTCGTTCGTATTTCAATCGGGGCTTGGAGCCTTTTCGTTCCAATGATCATCTCGAATTTTGGAATTGCATTTATGGCGGCCATTCTCCTTGGATGTGTAACGGCCAGCATGCTCATCGGGCTCTTTTTTGCACCGAATACATCCGGTAAGTCGCTTGAACAAATTCAGGAAGAGCTGTATGGGACTCCTCCGGCTCAAGCTGGGCAAGTGCAAACAAGAAAAATTATGTAATTATTTTGAAGGAGTGGCTATCAATGAAATTACGCATTGGTGTTATTGGTACAGGAGCAATCGGAAAAGAACACATCAACCGCATCACGAATAAATTAGCCGGCGGCGAAATTGTCGCGGTCACCGATGTAAACCAGGAGGCAGCTCAGCAAGTTGTAACAGACTACAGCCTGAATGCAAAGGTCTATCCGGATGACGACAGTCTCATTGCAGCCGAAAATGTAGACGCAGTCTTAGTCACAAGCTGGGGACCGGCACATGAATCAAGTGTTTTGAAAGCGATTAAAGCGAACAAATTCGTATTTTGCGAAAAGCCTCTGGCGACGACTGCGGAAGGATGCATGCGGATCGTCAATGAAGAAATCAAAGCGGGCAAACGTCTCGTTCAAGTCGGCTTTATGCGCCGTTATGACAGCGGTTACGTACAGCTGAAAGAAGCGATCGACAACCGGGTCATCGGCGAGCCTCTCATGATCCACTGTGCGCACCGCAACCCGGTTGTAGGCGACAACTATACGACAGATATGGCTGTTGTCGATACGCTTGTCCATGAAATAGACGCCCTGCACTGGCTGATCAATGACGATTACGAATCCGTTCAGGTCATTTATCCGAAAAAATCGAAAAACGCGCTCCCTCATTTGCGTGATCCGCAAATCGTCATCATCGAAACGAAAGGCGGAGTCGTGATTAATGCGGAAATCTATGTCAACTGCAAATACGGCTACGATATCCAGTGTGAAATCGTCGGAGAAGACGGAATCGTGAAGCTTCCTGAACCATCAAGCATCTCTCTCAGAAAAGACGGCAAATTCTCGACGGATATTCTCATGGATTGGCAGCGCCGCTTTGTAGACGCTTATGATGTAGAAATCCAAGATTTCATTGACTCGATCCAACAGAAAGGCGAGGTCAGCGGGCCGACTGCATGGGACGGCTATATCGCCGCCGTGACGACGGATGCCTGCGTAAAAGCTCAGGAATCCGGACAGAAAGAACCTGTGGCGCTTCAAGAGAAACCGAAATTCTATCAAACGTTTACAACTGTTCAAAAATAAAAACTTTCCGAGGAGTGAAAAGTATGAAATTAGCATTGGATCCATCGATGTATCGCGATGATTTAACTTTGGAGGAAACGGTCTATAAAACGGCGGAGCTTGGCTACGAATATATCGAACTATCGCCGCGCGAAGATTTTTGTCCATTCTATAAATATCCGAAAGTCGATTCAGCTAAAATCAAACAATTAAAGCGGCTTTTAAAAGATTCCGGTGTTAAGCTTTCATCGCTCCTTCCGCTTTACCACTGGGCCGGTCCTGATGAAGATCGCCGTCAGGCAGCGGTGCGCAATTGGAAAAGGGCGATCGAAATTGCGGTTGAGCTTGAAGTCGATTTGATGAACAGCGAATTCAGCGGTTCAAAATACGATCCTTTAACAAGTGAAGAAAAATTTATCAAATCCATGGATGAGCTTCTGCCAGTCTTTGAAAAAGAAGGCATTAAACTCAATCTTCAAGCCCATCCATACGATTTTATCGAAACACACAAAGGTGCGATGGATATGATCCGAGCGCTTGACAAGGACTGGATCAATCTTGTCTACTCGACTGCGCACACATTCTTCTATGACGACGGAAAAGGCGACATCGAGACAATGTTTGACGAAGCCGGCGACCGCCTCACGCATGTTTTATTTGCAGATACTTATAATCATAAAGCGGCTCATGGCCTTCGCTACATCGTCAATCCGCCTGACGCGAAAGTAACGGTTCACCAGCATTTGGACATTGGCCAAGGCGAGGTTGATTTTGATACGATTTTCAGAAAGCTGAGAGAGATGAAGTTTGACGGAATAGCGACGAATGCCGTGTTTGCCTGGGTTGACGAAAGAGCGGATGAATCAAGCAGATTCATGCTTGAAAAGCTGAAACAGGAATTACTAGGATAAGCCCCTGAGTTCGGCGCCCTGCCGAACTCTCTCTTCACAAGGATATTTAGATAAGGAGAATCTAATATGAAGCTATGCTTTAATGAAGCAACGACGTTGGAAAATTCAAACCTAGCAAAAGACCTCGAATACTGTGAGAAGCACGGATACGATTATATCGAAATCCGGACGATGGATAAGCTGCCCGAATATTTAAAAGACCATTCTCTCTCAGAGTTAGCCGAGTATTTTCAGACGCATCATATTAAGCCGCTGGCCTTGAATGCCCTTGTCTTTTTCAACAACCGCGATGATAAAGGGCACCGTGAAATCATCGAAGAATTTAAAGGCATGATGGAAACATGCAAAACGCTTGGTGTGAAATATGTGGTCGCGGTACCGCTTGTCACCGAACAAAAAATCTTAAAAGAAGATATTAAAGCGAGCTCCGTCGAAGTGCTGACAGAGCTGTCAGTCATCGCGGAGCCGTACGGTGTAAAGATCGCTGTCGAGTTTGTCGGTCATCCGGAGTGCACAGTCAATACGTTCAGCCAGGCCTATGACATCGTCATGACCGTGAACCGCGATAATGTCGGCCTTGTTCTTGACAGCTTCCACTTCCATGCAATGGGTTCGGACATTGAGGATTTGAAAAAGGCGGACGGCAAGAAGATTTTCATTTATCATATCGATGATACGGAAGACTTCCCAATCGGCTTTTTAAGAGATGAAGACCGCGTTTGGCCGGGACAGGGGGCCATCGACTTGGATGCCCACTTATCAACTTTGAAAGACATCGGTTTTTCGGATGTCGTGTCAGTTGAATTGTTCAGACCTGAATACTATAAGCTGAGCGCGGAAGAAACGATTCGAACGGCCAAAGAAACAACAGTTGAAGTTGTTTCAAAATACTTCAAGATTTAATACGGGATAGGAGGGGTGAACGTGGCTTTCGTTTCCATGAAAGAACTTCTTCAAGAAGCAAAGGAACATCATTATGCAATCGGTCAATTTAATATTAACGGCCTTCAATGGACAAAAGCGATTCTACAGGCGGCGGAAGAAGAACGGTCACCTGTCATCGCGGCCGCCTCAGACCGGCTCATCGATTATTTAGGCGGATTTAAGACGGTTTCCGCAATGGTTGCGGCTTTGATTGAGGAAATGTCGATCTCCGTTCCCGTCGTCCTTCACCTTGACCATGGCAAAAATCCGGAGCGCTGCAAGCAAGCGATTGACGCCGGTTTTAGCTCAGTCATGATCGACGGCTCGCATTCACCAATCGATGAAAACATCGCCATGACAAAAGAGGTCGTGTCATACGCCGGAATTCGCAATGTTTCGGTTGAAGCAGAGGTTGGCACCGTAGGGGGCATGGAAGACGGGCTCATCGGCGGGGTGCAGTATGCCGACATCGGTGAATGCGAACGCATTGTCAAAGAAACCGGTATCGATGCTTTAGCAGCCGCGCTCGGCTCTGTTCATGGAAAATATCAAGGCGAGCCTAATTTAGGATTTAAGGAAATGGAAGAAATCTCACGGGTGACGGACATTCCGCTTGTTCTTCATGGAGCTTCGGGCATCCCGGCTGATCAAATCGCTAAAACGATCCGTCTGGGCCATGCGAAAATCAACATTAATACCGAATGCATGGTGGCCTGGACCGAGAAAACGCGCAGCATGTTTAAAGACAATCCCGATTTATATGAACCCCGCGCCTATATGACGCCAGGGATCAGCGCAGTCAAAGAAACGGTCAAACATAAAATGAGAGAATTCGGGTCATCCGGAAAAGCGGTATGCACCCAAAAGATAGAAATATAATCTAGACCCGTATCGCCTCACTCACTTATCGAAGTGAGTGTTTTTTTGTGCGCAGTATTTGTAAAGATATTCTAAAGGTTCAAAAGAATGATTGACTGTAATTGATATAATAGTTATAATTTCCCTCATAATCCATTTTGATCAGAAAAGATTTTATTTTCTGAAAATAAATGACAGCAAGACAATAACAAAATCAGGTGAATGCTATGCGGACAAACGTTTTAAAGTATCGGGTTCATATTTTATTTATCGTATTATGTTTGATCGGCGGGACGACATGGGCTTTTCAAAAAGCCGGGTTGAGTGACAGCCTTCCATTTTGGTCCGCGGGCATGCGGTTTATGATCGCAAGCATTTTGATCGCGGCGTTTCTTTTGATACGAAGGCAGTTTGTGCTGTCAAAGGAACTGCTGGTGCTGTCGTTTTTGAACGGCATCATGTATTTTTCCGTTCCATTTGGATCTGTTTATTGGGCCTCTCTTTATTTGCCGAGCGGGTTGGTGTCTATATTAGCGGCTAGCATTTCAGTCTTTGCCCTGATGATCAACCGCCTTGTCAAAGGGACACCGGCGACGAAATTGCAGAAATGGGGCATTTGCCTTGCGTTGCTCGGCATTACAATCGTGTTTGGCAATCAGCTGTTGATCAAAGTCGATGTTATTGAAATCGTCGCCATGATTGTGATTTTGTGTGCGATGTTTGGCTCGGCTTTTATTCAAATCAAAGTACAGCAGAGAATTCGTTCGCTTCCGATCTTGAGCTTTAACTCCCTTTCGATGCTGAGCGGCGGAGCGGTATTGCTCATCAGCAGCCTCATCTTTGAAAGCGGGACAAGAACGTTTTCCGGCGTGAGCCTTTATGCGCTGCTTTATTTAGCGGTTGTCGGCTCGATATTGGGTTTTTGGATCAACATTTATCTGCTTAAAAAATGGCACATCTCAAAAGCGACTTCCCACTTGTTTATCTCCCCCGTCATTGCGCTTTATATCGGATTTCTGTTTCTGGATGAAAAACTGAATGCGAATATTTATTTAGGAACGCTGTTTGTCATATTCGGTGTGATGTTCATCAACTTAAAAAAAGAAGAGAGGATCGCGAAAATTGACGATACGAAACAAAAACTTGGCCATCATTTGTCAAAATAAGCACTTGCCGTTTATTTTTGAAGAAGCTGAGCATTTAGGATTGAAGGTCACGTTCTTTTACAATTCAGCCGAAGATTTCCCGGGCAATCTTCCGGCTGTGGAACGCTGTGTGCCGCTGCCGTTATTTGAAGATGAAGAAGCGGCGCTGGAAATCGTCAAACAGACATTTGTCGAATTTCCGTTTGACGGCGTTGTGACACTGTTTGAGCCGGCATTGCCTTTCACGGCAAAAGCCGCTGAAGCTTTGAATCTGCCGGGGCTTTCTTTCACAACAATGGAAAACTGCCGCAATAAAAATAATACCCGCAGCATCCTTCAGCAAAACGGCCTGAATACGCCGGTTTTCCACGAGTTCCATACGCTCGCTGATCTCGAAGACAGGAAACTGACTTATCCATTAGTTGTTAAGCCGGTCAACGGCTTTTCAAGCCAGGGCGTCGTCCGTGTTGATGATAGGAAGGAGCTTGAGGAGGCCGTCAGGAAAGTCGAGGCTGTTAACGAGACGGACCTTAATCGATTCGTACACGGCAAAACGGGCATCATAGCCGAGCAATTTATCGATGGGCCGGAATTTGTGATTGAAACGCTGTCGATTCAAGGAAACGTACATGTTCTTTCGATTGGATACAAAGGGAACAGCAAAGGTCCGTTTTTTGAAGAAGGCGTCTATATTGCTCCGGCTCAATTGAAAGAAGAGACGCGCCTTGCGATTGTTAAGGAAGTGACAGGAGCCGTTTCAGCGCTGGGCATTCATCAGGGGCCGGCTCATACGGAGCTGAGGCTGGACAAGGTCGGAACACCTTATGTTATCGAGGTGGGCGCCAGAATCGGCGGTTCAGGGGTTTCGCATTACATCGTCAAAGAGAGCACGGGCATCAATTTTATGCAGCTTGTCTTGCAAAACGCAATAAAGCCGCTGGAGAGCAGCGAGTTTAAAGAAGAGATCCGGCCTGTAAGGACAGCCGGCAATTATATCATTCCTGTACAGGGCTCCGGCACTTTTGAAAAAATCGACGGACTGGAAGAAGTCAAACAGAGGCCGGAGGTAAAGCGGGTGTTTCAATTTATTGGAAAAGGCGCGAAAATTCTGCCGTACCCGCATTTTTCCGGTTATCCCGGATTTATATTCACAAGCCATCATTCATATGAAGAATGCGCAGCTTTCTACCGGGAACTGGATGATGAGCTTCATATCATATATCAAAATAATTTGACGGGTACAATAGGAGGTTAAGATGATCTCGACTAAAGTGCAGGAAGAACAAGCCGTGATGATTGTCCATACGCTCGGTCCCAAAGGCACGAACTGCGAAAAAGCCGGCCTGCTTTGGCTCAAAAACAAAGGGGTCCGCGGGGAAGTCAGGCTTTATGAAACGTTGGAAGAAGCGCTCCCTCATGTTAAATCGACAGAAAATTCAGTTCTTTTAGGCTGTGCCGTTTACCCGTTTTTGCATCAAATTGTATTCGAGAATCTCGCTGACTTAAAGATCATAGACAGTTTTGTGATGCCGACATACAACATGGTTTTTGCCGCAAAACAGCACACGATGGCATCTGACATTCAAACCGTCGCTTCACACCCTGCTCCCGCCCATCTGGCGAAGCTGTTCAGCAGTCAAGTCCAATTTGTCACCAGCAATGCACAAGCGGCCCTGGCCTGCGCTTCAAACGCGGCTGACGGCTGTATCACGACGATTAAAGCAGCTGATGAACACCGTTTGAAAGTCATTCAAGATTTTGGAGAAGTGCCGATGTGTTTTACGATCCACGGGCTTAAATCAATCGAAGGAGGAAGCCGATGACGACATTGACAGGGGACATTGTAAACTTGGTCAACGAGCAGATTGTACCGAACATTCATGAATTACAGACGTACCAAAATGATAAAGGACAGATTACAGAGCGTCGCGAAAGGGCGGAACAGCTTCTGCTGCAATTGATAGAAGACGCTGGAACCATTTATGAAGCGGTTCACCTAACGGCTGCAAAAGAGGCGTTTAAACAGGACGTCTTGGATTGGATCAGACGCGGATTAGAGGAGACGCCGTATTTTGACCGGTTATTGACGGCTTACCGGGCTCCGAATGATCAGGAGACGACCTTTTTTGCGGCGCCGATCGTGACGCCGAATGGGCCACATGCGAAAGGCTGTTATTTTGAAGCCTTTTTGGCCGTTCGTGAAGAACCTGCCATGATGAGGCCGATAGAAGAGGAGCTGCCCCATCCTGAAAACGGCTGCCAATCCCTCAAGCTTCTCGCCGGAACAAAGGGGTTCACGGAAGAAAAATGTATCGTATTCTTCCCGGAAAATGTGAAAACAAAAGAGAACATTACATCACAGACATTCGCGATTTTCTATTTTAATAAGTTTTATCACATTTACCATGAGGATACGCTGAAAAGAGCGAGGGCCATTTTTGAACATGCGCCTTTCAAGTCGGCTCAGCTTTCCCCCGACCGCACATATGAAGCAAGGGTGCTGTGGGGCTACCTTCATGACTATTTTCATCATTGCGGAAAAAAAACCTTTTCATCTGCATATTCAGGCGAAAATGAATTTTTTCGCAGGCATTTTAGAAGAAGTCAAGGTCGATTGCCAAGCGATCCTTACTTTGTGGGAGCGGCAATATGACGGCTGGGAGGAAATAATCGAATTTGTTTTGTATGAACGGCTGCTGCGCTATCCAAGCCAGCATAATGCAACGCGGAATTTTGATTCCGGGACAGGCTATTTTCTGTTCAGCTGGATCATTGAAAACGGCCATTCCATTCAAAGAGGAGAAGAGAAACCCGTGTCGCTTGATCTTTCCCGATGCATGGACGATTTAAAAAAGCTTGTGGCTGAAATCGAACAGCTGGAAGAGATCGAGGATGACTCTGCATACAAGGAGGCGGCGGAACGCTATGTCAGACAATACCTGCCTCCCGGGCGTGAAGGCGAGCGGTTCAGCGTTCCGGAACAATATTTCATTGACGAGATCAATAAGAAAATCGAAACCGCCCGTCTTCGGTTTGAGCGGGAGAGACTGGAAGCGTGAAGCCGGCATTAAGCAAAATCGGAGAGAAAATGAATGAGAAGACAGGGGTCAGGGCTGTGATGAACGATATTCAGGAAGTCCTGGCCGGCGGAGATCGGTCATACATTAATTTAAGTGCGGGCAATCCAATGATATTGCCCGGCGTGTCAGCCATGTGGAAGTCGGCTCTTGCCAATCTGCTCGACGATGACAGGTTTTCTTCGGTAATCGGCCAATACGGATCGAGCTATGGAACCGATGAACTGATTGAAAGTGTTGTCCGCTTCTTTTCAGAGCGGTATCGCGCCGACATTCGAAAAGAGAATGTGCTGATTACAGCCGGAAGCCAGCAGCTGTTTTTTCTGGCGATTAATTCGTTTTGCGGAATGGGAAGCGGGTCTGTGATGAAAAAAGCCTTGATTCCGATGCTTCCCGACTATTCAGGATACAGCGGAGCGGCGTTGGAGCGGGAGATGATTGAGGGGATACCTCCTCTCATTTCGGTATTGGATGATCATACGTTTCGATATGAGCTCGACCGTGAGGCGTTTTTAGAGAGGATGAGGACCGATCCGTGCATCGGCGCTGTCTTGCTTTCACGGCCGAACAATCCTTGCGGAAACATCCTGCCTGGCGAACATGTAGCATTCATTTCAGACGCCTGCCGAGAAGCGAATATTCCGCTGTTCATTGATTCCGCATATGCTCCGCCTTTTCCGGCGATTCATTTTATCGACATGGAACCGATTTTCAACGATCAGATTATCCACTGTATGAGCCTTTCAAAAGCAGGTCTGCCTGGTGAAAGGATCGGAATCGCCATCGGGCCGTCCCGGTATATTCAGGCAATGGAAGCATTCCAGTCTAATGCGGCGATCCATTCTTCGAGGCTGGGGCAGTATATGGCGGCATCTGTTTTGAATGACGGGCGCCTCGCCGACGTGTCGCTAAATGAAGTCAGGCCGTATTACCGCAATAAATTCAAGCTGCTTAAGGATACGCTTTTAGGCAAGATGCCTGAAGACATCAAATGGTATTTGCATCAAGGGGAAGGGGCGCTTTTCGGATGGCTGTGGTTTGAAGACCTGCCGGTGACTGATGCGGCGCTGTATGAGTATATGAAAGCCGACGGAGTCATCATCGTTCCCGGCTCATCTTTCTTTCACCACCAATCCCGCCCCATGGCGCATTCGCACCAGTGTATACGAATCAGCCTAACCGCGGCGGATGAAGATATCATAAGGGGAATCGATATTTTAGCTAAAATTGTGAAGGATGTATATGAGAAGCAGGTTGAATACTTATAAAAAAACAGGGGCTAGAAGCAAGCCCCTGTTTTATTCGTCAATCTTTCCGCCGCCATTGGCCTTTCTTTTTCTCCGCCTGGCGGTTGTCAAAATCAGAATAACCGCTGCCGCTATGATCACGATCAGGATGGCAATGTACATCACATGCTGCTGATTGCTTTCCTGTTTATCATCCGTCTTGGTTTCAGCTGATTTTGCTGTCAGCTGCTGATGGTTTGTAAACAGCTGATGGCTGTCCGTTTCATTAACGACGGTTGCTGCGAAGTCATTGCTGTTTAAAAAGTTGATCATTTCTTTTGTGACAGCTGTGCCTTGCCCTTTAAACGGCGCGAAAACAGCCATCGAGTAATTTGAATCCCAAAGCGATGTTTGAGTAAACGCGATTTGTTTCGTCGTTTCATTCAGCATTTGAAAAGATGACACATCAAATGCCCCGTTTTTCGCCGTCGGAACAGCCAATTCGGATGTTTTTTCCTTCAGCAGAGAGAATTGATCGACACTTCCGATGAAGATGATGTTTCTTCCTTTCATGTCATCCGGTTTGACTTCAGCGGATGTTTTCACTGTGAATGCCTGCCTGGCTTCGCTGCCGAAGGAGCCGACCACAAGTGAAAGTTCATGAAGCTTTGACTGATCCGCCTTGTCGGGCAGGATCATCAGCGTTTTGTTGTCCTGATCTCCCGCGTAGGGAAGCGGCCACTCTTGAAAATCGGCTGAAGCTGACGTGTCGCTGACATGGTAAGACAATGCACTCTGTTTATCGATGAAAATCCACTTGTCACCGTTCCCCGCATAGCAGGGGTTGTTCTCTTTCAACCCTGAAGTGGCAAATTGAATATCGATGTAACGGTTTTTTTGCAAAAGTTTCGGATCGACTTTTAAAGAAACATGGTAAAAGCCGTTTTTGTCTTCTTTTCCTAAATCGTCAAGTCCGACGGAATGAGGCTGACCATTGATCATGACCTTCAGCTCCGCCTGTTCCGCAGCTAAGTCGCTTTGACGGGCCTGCTTTTGAATCGTCTCCGATTTTTTCATCGTAAGCGAAAGCTTTGCAGGTTGATTCTTGTCTAATAGCGCCGGTGCGGGGTAATAAAAATGCTCGGAAGATGTCTGTCCGGACCCGATTGTCAAATCCCCCGTCCCGAAATCCTCGAGTGTCAGCTTGCCGCCTTCCCGTTTATTATGCTGCTGAAGTTTGCCGATTGCCAGCGTGTCGCCGCTGAGCTGGGCGGCATACGTTTTATCGGTAATGACGCTGATCTTTTCAGAAAGAACATCATCAGATGATGCAGCTGCAAACAATACAGGCTGTTGCTTATCCTTTGCTTTGAGCATCCGTTCCGCAAGCAAAAGCTTGTCTTCTTTTGCTTCGAGCTTTGCTTGTTTCAACAGCTTTTTCACTTTGCCGCTCCAGTGATGCTGGACGCCGATCACAATCGTCGGCCTGTCGATTTTCGCCAGGTCAGATTCACCAAAGATCTTCGTGCTGATGCTATTGTCAACCGTTTTAAGGTAGGCTTCTGTTTTAACTGCAGCTTCGATTTCAGCCGAACTTGGATGGTCCGGAATGACGATTGCCGTTTTTTCCACGGAGCTGCCGGACTGGGCGAACGGATAAGGATAATGTTCGAGCGTCACTCCTTTAGATTCGTTCTTTTCCCCGATATTCAGACGGCTGTCCGGGTAAATTTTGATCCAGTTCCCGGAAGAGTCCTGTCTGACGCAGACGCCTTCATAAACCACTCCGTAGAACTTCAGTGATAGGCTGTGAAACCCTGGAGACGACTGGCTTTTGTTTAGTGTGAGTTTCAGCGTTTTCTTCCCGGCATTCCCTGCAAGCTTAACCGTTTTGACCGGTTCGCCATCAATCTCGGCTGTTAAAGAAGACGGTGAAATTAAAAGGTCTGAGGCCTCGTATTCAAGTGTGAGCTGCTGATGGGCAGAGGAGGCGCCCGCTGGAATTTGATACGTCAACTCGGCGCTGTCTTTTGCCCCGTACAAGGTTAAGAGATCGTTTGTAAGAACTTGCTGTTTGGCTTGTTCCCGGCTGTTTTTCCCGAGGATCGAGCCGTCTACTGTAACGTCTTTGGCAGCTGCAGCTTGTCCCGTCGCCGTGATCAGCATAAGGCTTGCCAGACATATGATGATATATTTCAAAAAAGTCACCCGCTTTTCTTTTGATTGTATCGTTCTGTTTTGTACCATTTAACCTCTTGCTTGAACAGGCGGTGCTTGATTTCGACGAATAAAGAATAAATCACGAGCGCAATCCAAGCCTGCGAGTATGTAAAGTACATCAGAAAAACGATGAAAAAGTTCTGCCTGTTCATTTCTGTTTTTTCGATGCTCAGTGTAATCATGACCTCCGTCATAAATAGAAAGAAAGCCAAAACCCATAAGATGATAGACAAAAAACCGAATGAAAGATGCAGATTATAAAATAAATTGATCACAAAAAGCGCATTTGACATGATGACGCCAAAGAAAAACAAAAAATACGTAAAAAAGAAATAAAACAAATCAAAAATAATCCGTTTCCTCTTCAGCTTGAAAAATTGAGCCAAAAATTTCAGGACGACATACTGGTTGCCGCGCGCCCATCTTGTCCGTTGACGCCACCAGACTTTCCACGTTTCCGGCTCCTGCTCCCAAGTGACGGCCGCCGGGAAGAAGCGGATGTGGTAGCCGAGGTTGTAGACCCGGATCGTAAGCTCGGTATCCTCCGCGAGCGCCTGATCGTCCCAGCCGCCCAGCTGTTCGATAATGCTTCTCCTGATGGCGAAATTGGTGCCGGGGATCGTGGCGATTTTGAACCATTTCCATCTCCCGCCCTGTGCCATCCATTGGAAACAAATCGTTTCGATGTTGATAAATTTTGTGAGCAATGTTTTCGCCGCATTGATGACGCGGAATTTTCCCACCACTGCTCCGGCTTTCTGATCATTCATGAGCCCGAGGACAAGGTAATAAACAGCCATTTTTTCGGGCGTGTTGTCGGCGTCATACACACAAATGACATCTCCGCTTGATTCGGCAAAACCGCAATTGAGCGCCGTCGATTTTCCCTTTCCGGCATGCGGAGGTTTGGTCACGACCATTTTAATAAAGTCGTATTGTCTGGAAAACTCACCTACAATGTCGCCCGTCCGGTCAGATGAATTGTCGTTGATGACGATAATCTCCAGCCGGTCCTTCGGATAATAGAGATTCACCATCGCCTTCAGCGTCTGCCGAATCACGACCTCTTCGTTATGCGCAGGAATCAGAACGCTGACCTTCGGAAGATCCTTCACGTTCTCTTTCCACTTCGGCATGTTCCGTTCGAAGGTCATATAGTGGCGGAATCCGCCCTGCATCAGAAACATGTGATACAGAAGCATGACCCATATTAAGCTTAAAGAGACTAGGAACAGAACATTACCCACGGTTTTTTCTCTCCTTAAAGATTCGTTTTTTTAATGTGGCTCTCAAGTAAAGGGTATAGCTCACAAACATGACAACAAACAAGAGCACAATAAGAGAGAGAATCCAAAGCGCCTTTTCCAGCGGGCTTTGCTGGTGATGATCGAAAAACGTCTCAATGGCGCTGACTTTGCTTTTAACTTGAATCGTTCCATCTCCGCTTGTGTGAATTTCCACTTTATCTGTTTTAACGGTTTGCTTTGTCTTTTTAATATCGAGCCATTCGCTGTTCGGAATGCGTTCCATTTGATCAACCAGCTCAGGGAGATATTTCATTCCAAGATAAGGATGATAAAATGCGCCGGCTACTCCGCCTTCAAAATCGATCATTTGAGAGATGCGTTCCTCGACTTTGCCGAGCGGATTTTGATCCGATTGATCAACATAGCCGATGGTCTCAGGATAGAGCGTCATCCCATGGAGTATTACTGGTTTGGTAACAAAAGGCCCGGCGCCTGACGTTTTCCATGTTGTATCGCTAAGCTGAACCTGGCCTAACAAGCTTGTAAAATACTGTGAGGCGATCTGATAGCCGTGCTCTGACATCGTATAGTGCGGCGCTTCAAACGCGAGCGGATACAGTCCTTCTGCGGTGAGATCTTCAATAGCGTTCGTCAGCTTCTGCCGCGTGTACGTTTCCTCATTTTTTCTGAACGGCTTCAAATAGTTTTGATATGCTTCTTCATTCGGAAAGTTCTGTTCCTTTTGCAAAAGGGTCGCGGGCTCTTTCGCATTTTGCGATGTGATCGGCTGATCGGCTTTAGCATCCCAAAACTCGAATCCTTCACCGGTTTCGCTGTAGCGGTATGTATGGGTATACCCGTGAACAATTACACTGCCGCCCATATCCTGCAGCTTTCTCAGCACGTTGACAAGCTTCGGCTTTTCAGACATATAGACTTTGTCGCCCGTTTCAGGATTGACATATACCGGAATCACAGAAAGGATAAAAGGAATATTTCGTTTATGCAGATAAGCCCCGGCTTGGAGCAGCAGTTTTTCATCCGACATTGGGCTGATATCCTCAAGCCGCAAATATAACAGCGTGCTGTCCGGGGTTTCACCAAATGCCTGTCTGAGCAGCTTAGCGGCGAGGAGGTTGTTGTTGAGCAAATCGGTTAAACCGATGTACACGTTACTTTTGCCGGTTTTCCATGCGAATGGGCGAGCTTTTCCGTCGTCAGCTTTGTATGTGTACAACGCTTTTCCCTTCAAGCCTGATACCTCAAGGACACGAATTCCGCTTTCTAAAGAGGTATCGTGTTCCTCATTTGTGCTGCGAATCTGATACACATTGTCTTCGCTTTTCAGCGAAAGATCTGCAAATTGGCTGAACTGCCCGGCGTTAAAGCCGATCGCTGTCACAGGTTTTTGGAAGGAGCTGATCAGCTGCGCGAGCTTTTTGTTCAGCTTTCTTTTCGTTTGTCCGTAATAGATGACGCGGTCTTTTCCTGCCAGATCCGCAGCTTTGACATCCGCATCATTTACAACGGTCACATGAGATGTAAAATGGCCGGCGATAAGGTCGAGCATTTTCACATCGGCTGATTTTTTGCCGTCCAATGTTGAATAGATGATGAGAATGCCGCGCTCCTGCTGCTTTGCCCCGGCGGTGTCCGGAACATGAAAAACCGCAGCCAGGATAAGGACAGCCGCGCATAGAAGTAATATCCGCTTACAGTTCATTCATCATCATCTCGTTTTCTAGTTCTTCTAAAAATTGCTCAGCAGTCTTTAAATCGTTTTGATATGATAAGTGGCACACGTGGAAGGTCAAGGTGACATACTTGCCGTTTTTCAGCTGGTATGTGTCCAGCTGTTTCTTCAGTTTTTCAAGGACGGCAGGCATATGCTCAGCAGGCGTGTGTGTCAGCAGGATGCCAAACCGCTCTTCGGCAGGCCGGAATTTTTTATCCGTTTCCCGGACACATGATCTGATTTGACTGCTGACAAATTGAAAGAGACGGTCGGTTTCTTTTTCTCCGTACAGGGATTTGAACTCTTTGAAATAATGCATTTGCAGCAGTAAAAAAACAAATGAGTTGCCATACCGCTCTGCCCGCTTGATTTCTTCCGAGAGCTCCAGCTTCATCCTCTGTTTATTATCAAAGCCTGTCACCCTGTCAATTGCAACGAAGCTATTGATCTCGTCTTGAAGGTGTTTGACAGAGCGGTGAAGTCCGATCGCGATGTCATGGATTCTCCCTGACATGAAGGAGAACAGCAAAAGCGCTATTCCCCAGATGACGAGGGTTTGCAATTCCGTTTCAGACGAAGCGTCTGTGTGAAGAAACATCATCAAAGTTCCGAGAACAAACAGGACGATGATCGTCCCAGCCAGTGCGTAAATCGATCCGAGCCATATTCCCGCTGCGATGATGGCAAGTGTGATGCAAATGATGAGAATGGATTCGGACTGCGGGGCTGAGACATAATGGATGAACAACGCAAGAGCTGCTGCTATTCCCGTCATATAAGCGAACATTTTTTGCGAATCATTGAATGATATTTTCATTTAAAAGCTTCCTTTCGGCTAATAGAGGCAGCAGGTTATCAAAAGAATGCGTATCATTTCCGCTCATATATCCCCCATAATACGTCTCAGACGAATCAAGAATTTCAAAATCATTCATTCGATCATACAGCGCTTTGATGACGTCTTGATCTTCGTTTTGGTTGATGAAAAATAATATCGCCAAAGCGTAGACGGATGGAGATTCGTATTGAACCGCCGGCTTTTTTGTATCGATCGAGTACCGGCCATACAGTTTGCCGCCGGTTTGAAACGTCTGTTTGAGCCAATCCGCTAATACAGCGGCTTTTTGATCCTTCGGCGGTAAATGCCAAGCTGTGTAAAGCTGATCAATGAGATTGACTTCATGGTCATAGGTGTATGCTTTCGTTTCTGTACTGTACACTTTCGGGAGAAAACCGTTTTTCAAAGGGGCGCGGTAAAGAATGTTGGCGTTCCGCCTTTCGGTATCCTTATCAATCACTCCGTTTTTTTTCAAGACGGATAGCGCATCTGGCATGATATAGGAAAGCGTGATATCCTTTGATGCGGATTGAGAGGCGGAGTCGTAAAAGTCCGTCAATATCCCGTTGTTCATGTTGTGCGTTTTTAATGCGGAACCGATGTTCAGAGCGGTTTGTTTATACTCGCTGTTTCCCCATAGAGCTGCCGCTTGATCGAGGCTCACCATGATTCTGAGATCATCGATCAAGGCGTTTACCCCGCTTGCCTGGCCGTTTTGGATTTGCCATGAGACCAGGTTGTTTTTCATCAGGAAGGATTCGGTCAGGTGCTGATATTGCTCATGAAAATGCTCGCCGTCTTTTTTACTGATCAAAAATTCCATCCACAAGCCAAGCGATTCCGACAAGTAAACAGGCTGGTCAGAAAAGCTGGTTTTAATCAGTCCCTGATCGCTCATTAAATGATGGTAAACGAAGTGTTCGGCAGGCTGCAGCGCTTCATCATTTTTGTCATCATCTGACTGATCTTCAGCTTTGATACAACCGACGGCCAGACTGGCCGATAAAAAGCACAGGATCATACCAATCCATATATACCTCACGGGTGCTTTCACGATAGATCACCCCGAATGTTTTTTTTGAGAATAATTTTGACTTACTTATTATAAATGAAAAAATGGAGATTGCTAGATTTTTTTGATCTTTTTGGACTATCCAAAAAGAGGACGTAAGTCCAATAATAAAATGTTTTTCCATCAATAGAAGGATTTTCGTATTGATTTTCATAAAAAAATACCAAAGGAAATAAACGGAGGACGTGAATGGATAGCCTGTGTGAGACCAGAGCAACCAGAAAAAATCTTGGTGAGGTATTGATTCAGCTATGAGATGAAACCGTGTTTTACCGGCGGACAAGCGCAGCTGAAGAACTGACAGCAGAAAAAGATGTATATATAAAGGATAAAGATATGATATGAACACATATAGTGGCGCATGGGCCGGCATACTGGCCGTCTTTTTGCAATTCAGCTGGATGAGAAGGAGCATGAACCTATATAATATGGGTTAAAGCGTTACTAAAGGGGAGGAACGTGATGGACAAGGAAAAACAGCAATTGAGCATTGAAGCTGCGAGGCTCTATTATCAGTCTGACTACAGCCAGCAGCAAATCGCCGAACAGCTGCAGATTTCAAGACCGACGGTATCAAGGCTGCTGCAGTTCGCCAAGGAAAAGGGGTATGTCCAAATCCGCGTCATGGATCCGTTTGAAGATATGGATGCGCTCGGTGCGATGCTTGAGGAAAAATACGGGCTCCTGGAAGCACATGTTGTTTTTTCACCGACCGCGGATTATACGACCATCACGCATTATCTCAGCCGCTTCGGAGCTGAATACATGCACGGCGCAGTCAAGGACGGCGACATTGTCGGCGTCAGCTGGGGAACGACAATGTACCAAATCGCCCAAAATATGCAGTCCAAACAGGTGAAGGGCGCAGAGGTCGTACAACTGAAAGGCGGAATCAGCCACTCCAGCGTCAATACCTATTCGTCTGAAACGATTCAGCTGTTTGCCGAAGCTTTTCAAACGATGCCGAGGTATTTGCCGCTTCCGGTCGTGTTTGACAATCCGGAAGTCAAACAGATGGTAGAGCGGGACAGGCACATTAAGCGGATCATAGAAATGGGCAAACAGGCGAACATTGCGTTATTTACAGTCGGCACAGTCCGTGATGAAGCCCTGCTGTTCAGGCTGGGGTATTTTCATGATGAGGAAAAAGCCCTTCTGAAAGAACGTGGAGTCGGCGATATTTGTTCGCGCTTTTTTGATGCGGAGGGAAACATTTGCAGCCATGCTATCGACTCGCGGACGATCGGCATTGAATTGGCTGACTTGAGGGAAAAAGAACGGTCGATTCTCGTAGCGGGCGGCAGCCGGAAAAAAGCCGCTATTCATGGTGCACTAAAAGGCAAATATGCCAATGTGCTGATTATTGATCAGCATACGGCGAAAGAACTGCTAGATGATTAAAGTGTCCAGGAAGAACAGCCTGGATTTTACTTTATTTTCTATTGAACAAAATTTCATATGGTAATTTACATTTGTTCAAAAATCGGTTATGCTGAAACTATCTTATACAAAGGAAGTGCTAGTATATGACGATTGCAAATCTCATTGATCATACAGCATTGAAACCGCATACACAAAAATCCGAGATTGAAAAATTAATAGAAGAAGCGAAAACACACCAATTCGCTTCAGTTTGCGTCAACCCGACATGGGTTGAATTTGCCGCCAAAGAGCTGAAAGGAACGGAAATCGATGTTTGCACAGTCATCGGTTTTCCGCTGGGCGCCAACACGACAGAAACAAAAGCGTTTGAAACGAAAGACGCGATCGCAAAAGGCGCGACAGAGGTGGACATGGTCATCAACATCGCCGCTTTAAAAGACGGAGACGATGACTTTGTCGAGGCGGACATCCGCGGAGTCGTTGAAGCCGCAAAAGGTAAAGCGCTTGTTAAAGTCATCATTGAAACGTGTCTGTTGACAGACGAGGAAAAAGAGCGGGCTTGCCGCTTGGCTGTTGCTGCCGGTGCCGACTTTGTCAAAACTTCAACCGGGTTCTCAACCGGCGGAGCGACAGCGGAAGATATCGCCCTCATGCGGAAAACAGTCGGACCCGACATCGGTGTCAAAGCATCCGGAGGCATTCGAACAAAAGAGGACGTTGAAAGCATGATCTCAGCCGGAGCGACCCGGATCGGTGCAAGCGCAGGCGTTTCCATCGTCAGCGGAGCAGAAGGAAAAAATGAAGATAACTACTAAGATCCAGTGCGGCGGGAAGCGAAAGCTTCCTGCGCACAGATACAAAAATGTAAGCGAATACATCCCCAGGAGGATCAAAACATGAAATATCTTATCGGGCTCATCGGTTTATTTGTCGTCTTAGGGCTTGCATGGCTGGTCAGCAGCGGAAAAAAAAGAGTGAAGTACCGTCCGGTTATCGTCATGATCGTGCTGCAATTTGCATTGGGATATGTTTTGCTGAACACGGGCATCGGAAACTATCTCGTCGGCGGGTTTGCCAAAGGCTTCGGGTATTTGCTTGAATATGCCGCAGAAGGTGTAAATTTTGTCTTTGGCGGGCTGGTGAATGTGAATGAATCCACATTCTTCATCAGCGTGCTGCTCCCGATTGTTTTTATCTCTGCTTTAATCGGTATTTTGCAATATTGGAGAATCCTTCCGTTTATTATAAAATATATTGGTCTTGCGCTTAGCAAAATCAACGGGATGGGCAAACTTGAGTCATACAATGCCGTGGCCTCGGCGATACTGGGGCAATCTGAAGTATTCATTTCGTTAAAAAAGCAGCTGGGGCTGCTGCCTAAGCACAGACTTTACACGCTGTGCGCTTCAGCGATGTCAACCGTCTCGATGTCTATCGTCGGCGCCTATATGACGATGCTGAAGCCAGAATACGTTGTCACCGCGCTCGTATTGAACTTATTCGGCGGATTTATTATCGCTTCGATTATCAATCCTTATGAAGTCGATCGAGAACATGATATGGTAGAGGTACAGGAAGAGGAAAAACAATCCTTCTTTGAAATGTTGGGCGAATATATTATGGACGGCTTTAAAGTCGCCGTCGTCGTGGCCGCCATGTTGATCGGATTTGTCGCGATCATCGCAATGATTAACGGCATTTTCAGCGCCGCACTAGGCATATCATTCCAGGAACTGCTCGGGTTTATTTTTGCGCCGTTTGCCTTCCTGATGGGTATTCCATGGCATGAAGCGGTGAATGCTGGAAGTATCATGGCAACCAAGATGGTCTCAAATGAATTTGTCGCGATGCAGTCTCTCGCACAAGGCAGCTTCCATTTCAGCGGCCGCACCGAAGCGATTGTTTCTGTCTTCCTCGTCTCATTTGCCAATTTCTCATCGATCGGAATTATCGCCGGCGCTGTTAAAGGACTGAATGAGAAACAAGGAAACGTCGTCGCACGCTTTGGCTTGAAATTGCTGTATGGCGCAACGCTCGTCAGTTTCTTGACAGCGACCGTTGTAGGATTGATCTATTGATAAACATTGAAAAAAGGACTGGTGATCACAATGAGAATGGTTGATATCATCACTAAAAAACAAAATGGAGAAGAATTGACAACAGAAGAAATTCAATTTTTCATTAAAGGCTACACAGACGGCAGCATTCCTGACTATCAGGCGAGCGCTCTGGCGATGGCCATCTATTTTCAGGACATGACGGACAGAGAACGGGCCGATCTCACGATGGCGATGGTCAACTCAGGCGAAACGATCGATCTTTCCGCGATTGAAGGCATCAAAGTCGACAAACACTCAACAGGAGGCGTCGGCGACACGACGACGCTCGTACTTGCACCGCTTGTTGCGGCTCTCGATGTCCCGGTCGCCAAAATGTCGGGCCGCGGCCTTGGACACACAGGGGGAACAATTGACAAGCTCGAAGCGATCAAAGGGTTTCACGTGGAACTTTCTAAAGACGAATTCATCGAACTTGTCAACCGCGACAAGGTTGCCGTCATCGGCCAAAGCGGAAACTTGACGCCAGCTGACAAAAAACTGTACGCCCTTCGCGATGTGACAGGCACGGTCAATTCGATCCCGCTGATTGCCAGCTCGATTATGAGCAAGAAAATCGCCGCGGGGGCGGACGCGATTGTCCTTGACGTCAAAACAGGCGCCGGCGCCTTTATGAAAACGGATGAAGACGCCGTCAACCTTGCAAAAGCGATGGTCCGCATCGGAAACAATGTCGGCCGCCAAACGATGGCTGTCATCTCTGACATGTCCCAGCCGCTGGGGTTTGCCATCGGAAATGCCCTTGAGGTGAAAGAGGCGATCGATACATTAAAAGGGGAAGGTCCGGAAGACTTGACTGAGCTTGTCTTAACATTGGGCAGCCAAATGGTCGTTCTTGCCAAAAAGGCAGAGACCCTTGACGAAGCAAGAGAGAAACTGATCGATGTAATGAAAAACGGAAAAGCGCTGCAAAAATTCAAGGATTTCCTTCAGAACCAAGGCGGCGACAGTTCTGTCGCGGATAACCCTGAAAAGCTGCCTCAGGCTGCCTACAAAATCGACATTCCTGCCAAAGAAGCGGGCGTCGTGTCTGAAATCGTCGCCGATCAAATCGGCGTCGCGGCCATGCTGCTGGGCGCCGGCCGCGCAACAAAAGAAGACAAAATCGACCTCGCCGTCGGTATCATGCTTCGCAAAAAAGTCGGCGACGCAGTCGAAAAAGGCGAACCATTGGTTACCCTATACGCAAACCGCGAAAATGTCGATGACGTCATCGCAAAAGTCTACGACAACATTCAAATCGCTGAAAAAGCCGAAGCGCCGAAGCTCGTGCATACGGTGATTACGGAATAGAAGAACATGCAGAAACAGCACATACCCTTGGGTGTGTGCTGTTTGTTTAATGGCAAGATTTGAAGAAGGTCATTTGAACTAAGCACCTGATGCTATTTCAAAGAACATTGTGAGAAGCTTGAATGGATCAATTCAAGAAAATCCAAGAAAACCAAGTCCATTATCCTATTTACCTATTTTGGATGATATTGTAATATGAAAAAGGTCTGATTTATAAGAACGTTGGATTCAATCGGAAAGCAACAATATACCTAACCGAAATACTGTGGAATAAGCGAATAGTAACGTGCAGACGTTTATTTTCTGAAAAACGAGGTGAACCCGATATGTCAAACCATGCTGCTAAAATCGCTTCTTTGGAAAAAGATATTTCTTCTTTATCTCACAATATAAAGGATACACAAAGCAAAATCGCTGAACTGAAAAAAGCAAAAACAGCTATTACCGGTGAACTTCACACCCTTTCAAACAATGCCAATCTCATCAATCAGCCAGATATTACTTCGCATATATGGAACGGTAGACATACAAATCAATTTATCAATATAAGATCAAATATTGCACACGGCTATCAAAATATACAGAGAGAAACAGATGGTCTGATTTCACATATTGAGCAAGAGATTGAAAATCTTGAAATGCAAATCTCTAATATGGAGATGTTTCTAAGTATACAAAAACAACAGCTTACAGATATAAAAAAACAAGTCAATCATTGAGGTGAAAGAATGGCAGAAATAAAGGTAAAAGCAGAAGAAGTCAAAACGGCGTTTTCAAGCCTTCAGACAAAAATCAGCGCACTTTCGATAGCAGGTTCAAAAGCCGATATCACTAATTCTTCAATGGATGTAGTGAACAAAATAAAAAAAATCGAAAAGGAATACGAGCAGCTATTAAAAAAATACAAGGAGGCGCTATCTTCAGTTGAAAAGGACGCATGGTCAAACATTAAAGTCCTGATTGATACTGATAAAAACATCTCTCAAAAAATGAAATAAGGAGGGCTGGTTTTCTCTTGAAAGTTTTAGATGTCTCTGAAGTCATTGACGCGATAGACCAATTGATTAAGGAAAAAAAGCAAGAGGAAAAAGAAATCAATGCCATAAGGGAAAGTGTACAAAAAATTGCAGAGCTTGATGATGCATTAAAAGGAGAAGGCGGAAATGCGATCAAAGAACACTTTTCGGTTCTTCATCTTCCCGTGCTGCTTTATTTTCAGCACTTTATTGATCAATACATACAGAATTTAAAAGATATTAAAGCAAAAATCAGAACCTATGAATCAACAGAGGGTTTTGTAAAAGAAGAGTTTCTGACGCATGACGTCAAAAAGGGCTTAACAGAACTGAAACGTCAAACGAATGATACGGTTGATTCGATTAATGACGAATTTGATAAAATCAGCCAGTTGATTGGGGGCGGATCTATCTCTTTGGCATCATTTAATGAGCATATTTCCGAAGCAAAAAAACATGTGAACAACACAGTGTCTGATTTAAAAGAGCTTGATCGTGATACTAATTCTATATTAAAACAATCGTCAAATTCGATCGCTCAGCTTTCCAAGCTCACTGAAAAAGTGAACACTTGGTCAAAGGGAGGCGCGATCCTATCTAAAAAAACGATTAAAGAGGTTGAAAACTACTTTTCTGAAACAGATGTCGTTAAACAAATGATTGACGAAGCCGTTGATTTAGCAGAAAAACAAGACGATCCGACAATGATGGGCAGAATCGCTGAATGGCTCGATTTAATCGGTACAGGAAACGGCGCTTTGGCTGTAACAAAAGGCGTCATAGCCGTGAATGTACTGGCGACGAAAATGCTTGAGCTTGAAAAAGACGGAAAAGGAAACTTCCGTGTGAAAGCCTCTCCGAAATGGACGCAGGGAGCTAACGGAAAATACGATTCCAAGGTGGCTCAGTTTGTTTACAATATCCTGAAAAAAGGCGATCCAAACTCAAGCAAACCAATCAAAAAATGGCTCGGCAAATTTCAAAATAAACCAAGCGGCCTTTTGAGAAAGATTGTTGGGTTGGGGCCTAACACAACAAGAATATCATATGAAAAGATTTTAGAAAGCCAAAGTTTCCTAAAGCATAAGCCAGAGGAACTGAAGAGTTATAAGACTAAGCTTGATGTGAAAGGGACTCTTGGGAAGTTTAAGGATGAAGTAGCTCCCGGAAAACTATTTAAAAAAGTCCCTGGAGTAGGTACCGTATTTTCCTTTGTGACTAATTTTTCTGAATTCATTAATGATGATAACAAGGGGAAGTCTACCCTTGAAATATCAGGACGAGTGGCAGCTGGCTTTGGAATGGATGCGGGAGTAGCAGGTGTGACTGTTGGAGGTGCTGCATTAGGGTCACTTATATGCCCAGGCCCCGGAACTCTTATTGGGGGAGCTATTGGAGCTGGTATTGGAATAACCGGATCTATATTTGTTGGCGACACAGTAAAAGAGTGGGGAGAAGATGCTGGTGAATGGGTAGAAGACAGATGGGATGATATGAAAGACTGGACCGACAAACAATTATCGAATATCTCTGATTCAGTTTCAGAGGGTTTATCAAAAGCAGAGGACTTTGTGACTAGTTGGTTTCGATAGGGGGAATTTAAAGTGTCTAAAATTATATTAACTACTAATGAACTTGTTGCCGCATTGTTATTATGCAGATATGAAAAAGCTGCTGAGGATATTATTAATGAACAGAAGATAATTCAAGATGAAAAAGACATTGAACCATTTTCAATTCAAGCCGAAAATCTTTTAAAACAAAGAGGATATTGGGATGATGGCACAGAATCTAATTTACAAAAAGGGTTAGAAAACCTGATTCACTTACTCATTCAATCAAAGCGAAAAGTTCGCTGTATCCATCGGAAAAGAGTGTTGATTGTACATCATGTTCAAAAAGATGAACTCATTGTGCAGGAGATAGAAAATCAAAATCATAGTTTTTCGATTTTAAGAAGCAGAGAGTCGTTTTTAGAAATGTTGAAAACATTTTATCATTCATATACGGATAAAAACCCAGAACATGAAATTTTTGAAATGGATGATGATTCATTTGATGAATTTCACGAAGTAGAAGCTGAGGTTATTAAAAGAATGGCGGAGGATCCAAAAACTCACCCATCTATTAGTCAGTTCTCTTTTGATTTTCTAAAAAACAATCAAGAGCTTGATAATATTTCATTTTTTGAAAGCGACTATATTACAAGCCAATCAAGATTAGATCAAGCTGTATTCTTATTAAGAAGTGATGATTTTATTTGGCATTTAGATTATGAGAATATAAAAAAAACCGGTTCACTTTTTCTTCAGCCTGTGGCAGTAAATGAATATTTCGAGAAAATAGTAAATACAATGAATGAGTTTTTTGATTTGTAGAAAAAGAAAGGACAAGTGGATTTATGTTTTCTATAAAAAAAAGCGGTATTTTTTGGATGCGAAGTAATGCAGTATTCATGTTATTAGTGGTACTTTTGTTGATAAACATCCCATATTGGAATCGAGATGACAGCAGTATCTCATTATTTTTATTTATATTTTTCGCGGAATGTTTCTTGGTTTTACTTTCTTTGGTGTACGGTTTTAATACAAAAAAAATATATGTTAGTCCGAGGAAAAAAATATTCAAGAAATCAAACCTAATAGTAGGTACTATTACCGTCATTGCTATAAGTTTATTTTTAAGTTTTGTTTTAAGGGAACACATTCCATACCCAAGCGCCTTATTGTATATGTCTCTTACTATAAATTTCATTATGGCAATTATTTCATTGCTATTTCCTAACTGGGTGATAAAACAGTATGAATTTAATATATATGAAGAGTCAAGTGGATGGATAAACGATTTTTTACGCTATTTCTTATTTATTGCTTGGGCAATTAATTATGAAGTCCAGGTTGTTTTAGCCCGTCTGCCTTTTCTATTGCAGCGTTTAATGGGAATTGTTTTTATCATAGTGTTAGTCTTTTCTATAGCTTCAATATCCTCTATGTATTAAATATTAGAGGGGAATTAAATAGTTATAGGTAAAAAAACCGATTCTTTTCTCTGAGCAGCAATTCATTCTTTTGTGTTAACAGCTTTATAAGTTAATTAGGGTGTTTCTTAGGGCTGCGTTTATTACAGCCTCTTTTTCATGTCCTTTTGAAATCAGTCATGATTCGCGTATAATCACATTCATAACACCATCATTCACTGGAAATCATATGACCAAAAGGAGTTCATGCATGAACAAAGCCAGTTTTAAAGACTATGCATTAAGCGGTGATATTACGAAAGCGCTCGATCATTTAGGGTATAAGCAGCCGACTGCGGTGCAAAGCGAAGTGATTCCCGCGGCGCTTAAAAAGCGGGATGTTGTGGTGAAATCGCGAACGGGGAGCGGGAAGACGGCCGCGTTCGGAATTCCGCTTTGTGAGCTGACAGAATGGGAAGAGAACAAACCACAAGCTTTGGTTTTGACACCGACGCGCGAGCTTGCCGCTCAGGTTAAGGAGGATTTGACGAACATCGGCCGCTATAAAAGAATAAAAGCAGCGGCTGTTTACGGGAAATCGTCCTTTGAACGGCAAAAAACAGAGCTCAAGCAAAAATGCCATATCGTTGTCGGGACACCTGGACGCGTATTCGATCACATTGAAAAAGGGACCTTTCCATTAGAAAAACTGAAATACCTTGTCATCGATGAGGCCGATGAAATGCTGAATATGGGATTTATCGATCAAGTAGGAGCGATCATCCGCCATTTGCCTGAAGAACGGCTGACGATGCTGTTTTCAGCAACTTTTCCGGAGGATGTAGAGCATCTATCCCTTCAATATATGAAAGATCCTTTGAAAATCGAGATTCAAGCAGGCGGTACGACAACTGCAGATATCGAGCATCAACTGATCTTTGTAAATGAAAATAATTCATTTCCGCTTTTAGTGGATCTGTTCATTGTTGAGAATCCGGACAGCTGCATCGTCTTTTGCCGCACACAGGAGCAAGTGAATGAGTTGCAGCGGCGCTTAGCCGGTTTGGGTTATCCGTGCGCGAAAATTCACGGCGGCATGCCTCAGGAGGAACGTTTTGCCGTTATGAACCGCTTTAGACGGGGAGCGTTTCGCTATTTAATCGCGACAGATGTAGCTGCAAGGGGCATCGATATTGAGAACATCACACATGTCATCAACTATGAGCTGCCATTAGATCAAGAAAGCTATGTGCATCGTACCGGAAGAACAGGCCGAGCCGGCAGCCGGGGAAAAGCGATTACGCTTGCCAGTCCGCGTGAAAAAAGGATGATCACTGACATTGAAGACTATATCGGTTTTTCCATTCCTATTATTGAGGCGCCGTCAAAAGGAGAAATTGCACGGGCAAAAGCGGCGTTTCAAAAGAAAATCAATAGGAAGCCCGAGCTAAAACAGGACAAGAGCGAATCGTTAAATAAAGAAATTATGAGGCTCTACTTTAACGGGGGAAAAAAGAAGAAGCTGAGAGCTGTTGATTTCGTTGGGACGATTGCTAAAATTGACGGCGTCTCCGCTGAGGATATTGGGATTATCACGATACAAGAGCAAGGTTCATTCGTTGAAATTTTAAACGGCAAAGGACCGCTCGTCTTAGAAGCGATGAAAAACACAACCGTGAAAGGGAAATTGCTGAAAGTGCATAAAGCGAGGAAATGAACTTAGGCTGCCGACTTTGTCGGGAGCTTTTTTGTTCGTAATAAACCTTGGATAAGCAGCATATGATGAATTGTCAAAAAATGAAAGCGCTTCAAAAGAAAGGAGAACAAATGAATATGAGAAAGTGTTTCATCCAAGTCCTTGCATTGCTTTTCATCATGGCTGCATGTTTCGCGCCAAACCAAGCTTCTGCACAAACTCAAAAACCTGTATTTTCAGAAGTGGCGGTTCACGATCCATCCATTATTAAAGCGAATGGCACGTACTATGTCTTCGGCTCCCATTTAGCTTCGGCCAAATCGACGGACCTCATGAAATGGACGCAAATTTCCTCGAGTGTCCACGACGGCAATCCTCTGATTCCGAACGTATATGAAGAATTAAAAGAGGCCTTTGAATGGGCTGAAACTGATACGTTGTGGGCGCCTGATGTCACCCAGCTTGAGGACGGCAAGTTTTATATGTATTACAACGCCTGCCGCGGGGATTCTCCGAGATCTGCGCTCGGACTTGCTGTCGCGGACGACATTGAAGGCCCATACAAAAATAAAGGCATTTTCCTAAAGTCGGGAATGGACGGGATCAGCAATGACGGCACGCCTTATGACGCGACAAAGCACCCAAATGTCGTCGATCCGCATACATTCTTTGATCAAAAAGGAAAGCTGTGGATGGTGTACGGCTCCTATTCCGGGGGAATTTTTATTTTAGAAATGGATAAGAAAACCGGACTTCCGCTTCCAGGACAGGGGTACGGCAAAAAGCTGATCGGCGGCAATCACAGCCGGATTGAAGGCGCATACATTCTCTACAATCCTGAAACACAGTATTACTACCTGTACATGTCCTTCGGAGGGCTTGCCGCTGACGGCGGGTACAACATTCGCGTCGCCCGCTCAAAAAACCCTGACGGCCCTTATTACGACGCAGAAGGCCATGCGATGATTGACGTCCGCGGCAAAGAAGGAACGTTGTTTGACGATCGTTCAATCGAACCGTACGGTGTCAAACTGATGGGAAATTTCTCATTTAGCAATCAAAACGGCTATGTATCGCCGGGCCATAACTCTGCCTTTTACGATGAAAAAAACGGCAAATCGTATTTAATCTTCCACACCCGCTTCCCGGGACGGGGGGAGGAGCACGAAGTCCGCGTCCACCAACTGTTGATGAACAAACAAGGCTGGCCGGTTGCCGCCCCTCACCGCTATGCCGGAGAGAAGCTCGACAAGGTGAAAAAGTCAGATGTGATTGGCGCCTACGAATTGGTGCGTCATGGAAAAGACATATCCGCAGATATTAAAGAATCGAAAGAAATCCGCTTAAATCAAAACGGCAAAATAACCGGCGCAGCGGCCGGGACGTGGAAGAACACGGGAGACAACAAAATCGCACTCAAGCTCGACGGAAAAACATATGACGGTGTATTTTTGCGCCAGTGGGATGCAGCTTCTGAGCGGAAGGTGATGACGTTTAGTGCGTTGTCTCATGAGGGAGATGCGGTTTGGGGGAGTAAATGATGTGATTAAAAATGACCTCTGTTCTGGAGGTCATTTTTATCTTAATCCCTTTCATTTTGACGAATCATTTCCAATTCGATAACATGGAAATAAATTGTTCACGAAGTGTAATATCAAACGAAAAGGATGAGACGCAATGTGTACAAGTATCACGTTGACGACTGCGGGTCGGGAGCATTTATTGGCGAGGACGATGGATTTTGATTTTGAGCTTAACGGGGAAGTGCTGTTGCATCCGCGTCGCTACAAATGGAAAAGTGAAGCAGACGGCAGCGAGCATGCCGGCCGGTATGCGTTTATCGGGATGGGCAGAAGGCTCAATAATGCGCTGTTTGCCGATGGTGTGAATGAAAAAGGATTGTCTTGCGCGGCGCTTTATTTCCCGGATTATGCTGTGTATGAAAGCGAGACGAAAGAGCAATGCCGCAATCTTGCGCCGCACGAATTTGTGACATGGGTGCTGTCGGAATGCGGCGATTTGGAGGAAGTGAAAAAAGCGGCTGTTTCCGTAAACATTGTTGAGAGAGAGGTCAGCTTGCTCAGTACGGTGACGCCGCTTCATTGGCTATTAACGGACCGCTCCGGTGCGAGCATCGTTGTTGAACCGGCGGCCGGAGGCATTCAAATTCATGATAATCCGGTCGGCGTGCTGACGAACAGTCCGGATTTTCCTTGGCATTTGACCAATTTGCGCAATTATATCGGTCTTCAGCCGGGACAGTTTGCCGCGAAAAAGATGGGAGACCTGACGCTGTCGGCTTTTGGCCAAGGTTCCGGGCTGTCCGGATTGCCGGGAGATTTTACACCGCCATCCCGTTTTGTCAGGGCGGCAGTTTTGAAAGAGCACATGAAGCCCGTGTCCAACGAAACAGAAGGCGTTTCTGCCGCGTTTCATATTCTCTCCAATATGAATATTCCCAAAGGGATTGTCATGACTGACAATGGCGAAGACGATTACACCCAATATACGGCGGTGATGTGCAGCGAGACGTGCAGCTACTATTTTCACCATTATCAAAACAGGCAGATTCAAAAGGTTTGCATATTACAGGAAGACCTGGACAGCAACGAAATAAAGGCGTTTCCGCCAAAGCAGGAAGAGACGTTTCATTCTCTTCAATCATAAACGAAAGAAGGAACAATATTGCAAAACAAAACAGCAAACAGACTCATTTTATTAGGCATTAGCTTACATAGCATATATTGGTTGTTTATATTATTTTTGTTTTTTCATTTCAAACATCAATTTGACGTTTATGCCGTTTGGAATCCGAATGTCACGGACGGATATATGGAGGCTGGGACTTTCGTGGCCGCGCTGAAGTTGATGATCTACTCAGGCACGTTGTTTAATTTGGCTCTCTTGTTCATTTTGTGCTTGTTGATTGTAATTTTAGTACAGTCGGTCATTTTTATTGCCCTGGAAATCACCGCTTACGTGAAAATCAAAAAAGATCCGTTTTCTCCTTGGGGCTCTTTTATTTTAGCGATGGGCATTAAAAACATTTTCACAAACTTATCAGGGATTCCGTTCATGGCCGCCGGATTCATTCTTCATAAGCAGCAGGAACCGAAAGGCGCAGTTGCACAGCCGGCAGCACGAAGGAAAGCAAGGCGAAACCCTGCATTGCTTATGAAAAAGGCGGCGAAAGCTAGAAAACATAGAAATAAAGGTATAAAGTCTTAGTTTCTAGTTTGCGTGTATTCTATTTTTTATGAGACAATTGTAATGAAAGCGTTGACATGAACAAAAACAGGTGCTACAGTATAGTTACAAACTAATATCAGCAAGTTTCTTAAGGATTGTTACTGCTTTTGCAGGCAAAACCTAAGTTGCGTACAGCTTTCTGGGACATCGTCCCATTCAAGCCGGCGTAATTTAGGTTTTTTTTATACCCAAAATGAGGAGGTGATGTGAGATTCCGAGGATTCATTGCGGTTCCAAGCCAATAAAAAAGCCGGGTGAAGGCGGCCACCTTCAGTCCGGCGGATTCCCCCAAAGGAGGAGGTACTCATATGGATTATAATAAAGTATCGAAGGACATTTTACAACTCGTGGGCGGTGAAGAGAACGTACTTAGCGTGATTCACTGCATGACAAGACTGCGTTTCAACCTTTATGACAATGCGAAGGCAGACCGCGCGAAACTGGAAAGTCTTTCGGCTGTAATGGGCACCAACATCAGCGGCGACCAGTTTCAGATTATCGTTGGAAATGATGTGCCTAACGTTTACAAAGCGATTATCGAAAACAGCGGACTGAGCGAGGGAAAGGCTGGCATGCAGAAAGCAGAAGGAAAGACAAATGTGATGAGCGCCATCTTTGATGTCATTTCCGGCGTATTTACACCGATTCTGCCGGCGATCGCCGGTGCGGGTATGATCAAGGGGATTATAGCGTTAGCCGTGACGTTCGGCTGGCTGAGCGAGAATAGCCAGGCGCACACTATTCTGACTGCTATCGGCGACGGTGCGTTCTACTTCCTGCCTTTATTGCTTGCGGTCAGTGCAGCGAAAAAATTCGGCAGCAACCCTTATGTTGCTGCGGCGATCGGAGCGGCGATTCTGCATCCCGATCTGACAGCGCTCCTCGGTTCAGGGGAAAGCATTTCCTTTATCGGATTGCCTGTAACCGCTGCCACGTATTCGTCGACGGTGATTCCGATTTTGCTTGCCATCTGGATTTCATCTTATGTAGAAAAATGGATTGATAGAATCACCCCGACTTCTTTGAAACTCATCTTTGTTCCGACTTTCACCCTGCTGATTGTCGTGCCCGTTACATTGATCACGGTCGGTCCACTCGGAGCGATTATCGGAAACTATCTATCTGTCGGTGTGAATTATTTATTCCAGCATGCTGGCCTCATTGCAATGGTTCTGTTGGCCGGAACGTTCTCTCTCATCATTATGACGGGAATGCACTACGCGCTGGTGCCAATTATGCTTAATAATATTACTCAAAACGGATACGACTACTTGATGCCGGCCATGTTTCTGGCCAATATGGGGCAGGCGGGCGCGTCATTCGCAGTCTTTTTACGCTCAAGAAATAAGACGTTCAAATCGTTGTCGATGACGACAAGCATCACGGCGTTGATGGGAATCACGGAGCCGGCGATGTACGGTGTCAACATGAGGCTGAAAAAGCCGTTTGTCTCAGCGCTTCTCGGTGCAGCCGTCGGCGGTGCTTTTTATGGTGTCACAGGAGTTGCATCCTACATTGTTGGAGGCAACGCCGGATTGCCTGGCATTCCGACATTTATCGGCCCTACATTCGTTCAGGCGATGATTGGCCTTGTTATAGCGTTTTTTGCAGCGACGATTATCGCTTATCTGCTAGGGTTTGAAGATGTGCCTTCACAGGAAGATGAAGTTCAGGCTAAAGACGAACCTCAAGGCAACGCGGCCGCCGAAGAAATTATTCAAAGCCCGCTGAAAGGCGAAGTCAAAGCATTGAGTGAAGTGGATGATGCGACATTTTCAGGAGAAGTCATGGGAAAAGGCGTTGCCATTGAGCCAGAAGAAGGCAAAGTGGTGTCGCCTGTATCAGGCACGATCACGACCGTTTTTCAAACGAAGCACGCCCTCGGCATCACTAGCGACAATGGGGCAGAAATTATTATCCATATCGGAATCGATACGGTGAAATTGAACGGTGAGCACTTTACCGTGCATGTCAATAAAGGAGACGCTGTAAAGCCGGGAGACCAGCTTGTCTCATTTGATATGGATGCGATTAAGGATGCAGGCTATCAGTTAATCACGCCGGTTATCATCACAAATACGGACCGGTACCAGTCGATCAAGCCTTTGAAAACAGATGAAAGCGTTGACATTGAGGAAGCGCTGATCGCGCTGGCATAGAGAGAGGAAAGCTCGACAAATTTGGATGAGGTGAAATGATATGACTGAACAAACGAAAAAATTCCCTGATGGTTTTTTATGGGGCGGAGCGGTTGCCGCAAACCAAGTAGAAGGCGCCTATAATGTCGGCGGAAAGGGGCTCTCGACAGCTGATGTGTCGCCGAACGGGGTCATGTATCCATTCGATGAGTCGATGAAGTCATTGAACCTGTATCACGAAGGCATCGATTTTTACCACCGCTACAAAGAAGATATCGCTCTTTTCGCCGAAATGGGATTTAAAGCGTTTCGGACATCGATTGCCTGGACGCGGATTTTTCCTAACGGTGATGAAAGTGAACCGAATGAAGAGGGACTCGAATTTTACGATCGCCTCTTTGATGAGCTATTAAAATACAATATTGAGCCAGTCGTGACGATATCCCACTATGAAATGCCGCTCGGTTTAATTAAAAAATACGGAGGCTGGAAAAACCGGAAAGTGATCGAGTGCTATGAACATTATGCGAAAACGGTTTTCACCCGCTATAAAGACAAAGTGAAATATTGGATGACGTTCAACGAAATCAACATGGTTCTGCATGCGCCGTTTACAGGCGGTGGCCTTGTATTTGAAGAAGGCGAAAACCAGTTAAATGCGATGTACCAAGCGGCGCATCATCTATTTGTCGCAAGCGCCCTTGCGGTAAAAGCAGGCAAGGATATTATTCCGGACGCTAAAATCGGCTGTATGATTGCCGCAACGACGACATACCCGATGACGCCAAAACCGGAAGACGTGCTCGCCGCGATGGAAAATGAGAGAAAAACGCTGTTTTTCTCGGACGTACAGGCACGCGGAGCTTATCCGGGCTATATGAAGCGCTTCTTTAAGGAAAATGGAATTGCGATTGAGATGGCTGAAGGTGATGAAGACATTCTGAAGGAAAACACAGTCGACTATATCGGTTTCAGCTACTACATGTCAATGGTTGCGAGCACGAATCCGAAAGATTTGGCAAAAACGGGAGGCAACTTGCTCGGAGGGGTTAAAAACCCGTACCTTGAATCGTCCGAATGGGGCTGGCAGATCGACCCTAAAGGAATACGCATTACGCTGAATACATTGTACGACCGCTATCAAAAGCCGCTTTTCATTGTTGAAAACGGGCTCGGCGCCGTCGATGTCGTCGAAGAAGACGGTTCGATACAAGATGACTACAGAATCAACTATTTGCGCGATCACTTAAAAGAAGTAAGAGAAGCGATCGCAGACGGCGTCGACTTAATCGGCTACACATCATGGGGCCCGATCGACTTGGTCAGCGCGTCCACCGCTGAAATGAAAAAACGCTACGGCTATATTTATGTCGACCGTGACAATGAAGGAAACGGCACGTTTGCAAGAACGAGAAAGAAAAGCTTTTACTGGTATAAAAAAGTGATCGAAACGAATGGCGAGAGTTTGTGATATTTAAAATGGCTGTCCTTTACAGGACAGCTTTTTTCTCTGTAGCGCATGAAAACGATTTGCTATACACTTGTCTTAGAAAAAAGACAAAAAGCGCGGTGAGGCAAATGTTTAAACTGCTGTTGATCGAAGACGATGAATCGCTGTTTCAGGAAATAAAAGAACGGTTAACCGGGTGGTCATACGAGGTGTACGGCATCGACGATTTCAGCGAAGTGATGCAGGAGTTTGCGGCGATTAAGCCCGATTGCGTCATTATCGATATTCAGCTGCCGAAATATGACGGGTTTCATTGGTGCCGGCAGATCCGTTCCCGTTCCAACGTTCCGATTCTCTTTTTATCTTCGCGCGACCATCCTGCTGATATGGTCATGTCCATGCAGTTTGGAGCAGATGATTATATTCAGAAACCGTTTCATTTTGACGTGCTGATTGCCAAAATCCAGGCGATTTTCCGCCGTGTTTACGACTATAATACGGAGCCTGAGATTCTGAAGAAAGCGTGGTGCGGTGCAACCGTTGATCCCGAGCAAAACCGCGTCAGCAATAAGGCGGGGTCGATCGAGTTGACGAGGAATGAAATGTTCATTTTAAAACAATTGATCGACCAAAAAAACAAAATTGTCAGCAGGGAAGAATTGATGAGAAGCTTATGGAACGATGAGCGTTTTGTCAGCGATAACACGCTGACGGTCAACGTAAACCGTTTGAGAAAAAAACTGGATACCTTGAACTTGGGGCAATATATTGAGACAAAGGTCGGCCAGGGCTATATGGCGAAAGAAGAAGGATGATGAGAATGCTGAAAGCGTTTTTGACCGAGAGGCGAAGCTGGATCGCCATATTTGTCTTGCAGCAGATCGTCTTTCTGTTTATCGCTTATGTCGATTCATCCATTCCTTTTGCATCGATTTTATATATGACCTATTTGTCTTCATTTATTTTTATCGTTTTTGTACTTGTCCGCTTTCGGAGGGAAACGAAGTTTTATAAAAGCCTGGAAGAATGGGATCACAATCTCGATGTGACAAACATTCGAGAGGCGGAAACGCCTTTCGAAACGATGATTGAAAAAAGCATAGCCGAACAAACGAAACAGTTAAAGCAAGAGGCGGCGCAGCATCGCCTGGCATTGGAGAATGAAAAAGATGAGCTCATGGCCTGGATACATGAAGTCAAAACGCCGCTTACCGCCATGCATTTGATCATGGAGACGATTGACGATCAATCATTAAAATCGAGACTCGACTATGAATGGCTGCGCGTTCACCTGCTGCTCGATCGCCAGCTTCATCAAAAGCGGATGTCATTTATCGAAAATGACTTGTCTCTTGAAGCTCTAGAGCTCAAACCTTTAATCTTTAAAGAACTAAAAGATTTGCAATCATGGTGCATTCCAAAAGGGATCGGGTTTGATATACAGCTTGAGGCCGGGGAAGTGCTCAGCGATGCGAAATGGCTGTCTTTTATCATGAGGCAGCTGCTGACAAACGCAGTGAAATACAGCGAAGCATCCGATATTTTGATTAAAAGCTATGAACAAGATGGCCAGGTGCATCTCGCAGTTCAAGATTTTGGACGGGGCATCGATCCAAAAGATATACCGCGTGTGTTTGACAAAGGTTTCACATCAACAACGGAGCATCATGATCAGGCCGCCACGGGAATGGGGCTGTACTTGGCGAAAAAAGCGGCAAAGCCGCTCCTGATTCATATCGAGGTTGATTCTAAACCGGGAGCGGGGACAACCTTTACGCTGATTTTTCCGAAGCGGAACGAATTTTCCCGTGTGCTTGGCGTGTGACAAAAGTGTCACACGCTTTTCTTTTTTGTTCGCTGAATCGAAGGAAAACGGCTGTCCTCCTTTCTATAATAAAAATATCCAGTCAAAAGGAGATTTTAAAAATGATGATTTTAGAAGCGAAAAAAATACGAAAAAGCTATGGAAATAAGCACAATAAACACGAAGTGTTAAAGGGAATTGACATTCAGATCCAAAAGGGTGAATTTGTCAGTATTATGGGCCCGTCAGGTTCAGGCAAAACAACATTGCTCAATGTTCTGTCCTCTATTGACCAGGTGAGCGGCGGAACGATTAACATCAACCAAGCTGAGATGACGAATCTGAAGGAAAAACAGCTTGCTGAATTCAGGAAGCAGCATTTAGGATTTATCTTTCAAGAATACAATTTGCTCGATACGCTGACAGTGAAAGAAAATATCCTTCTGCCGCTGTCGATTACGAAAATATCAAAAAAAGAAGCCGGTCAAAAATTTGAGGAAGTCGCGAAAGAATTAGGCATCTTTGAGCTGAAGAATAAGTATCCGAATGAAATTTCCGGCGGGCAAAAACAGCGCACATCAGCAGCCAGGGCGTTTATTCATGAACCGAGCATTATTTTCGCTGACGAACCGACCGGTGCGCTTGATTCGAAATCCGCATCAGACTTGTTAAACAAGCTGAGCCAGTTAAATCAAAAGCGCCGGGCCACAATCATTATGGTCACCCATGATCCCGTCGCCGCGAGCTTCTGCAGCAGAGTGGTTTTCATTAAAGACGGACAAATTTATACGCAGCTGAATAAAGGCGGACAAGACAGGCAGATGTTCTTTCAGGACATCATGAAAACGCAAGGCGTGTTAGGCGGGGTTCAGCATGAGTATTAATCAGCTGATCTTCCGCAACCTGAAAAAGAATATACGGAACTATTACCTTTATGTGTTTGCGTTAATCTTCAGCGTGGCGCTTTATTTTGCGTTTGTTACGCTGCAATATGATCCGGCGATCGATGAAGTGAAGGCATCGATAAAAGGCGCAGCGGCTTTGAAAGCAGCTTCCATTCTTCTAGTGGCAGTAGTAGCAGTTTTTATTTTGTATGCCAATACGATTTTTATTAAGCGGCGCAGCAAAGAAATCGGTTTATTCCAGCTAATCGGCATGAGGAAGCAAAAAATCTTCCGCATTTTAAGTTTGGAAAATGTCATGCTGTATTTCGGCTCTTTGGTCATAGGGGTGTTTGCCGGGTTTTCGATCTCAAAGCTCGTGCTTATGACTTTATTTAAAATAGTAGATGTTCAAGCTGAAACCGAATTGAATTTTTCCGGAGAAGCGCTTGTGCAAACTGTCATTGTATTCTGCGGAATCTACCTGCTGGTGATGGTGATGAATTATACGTTTATCAAAAAGCAAAGCATTTTATCATTATTTAAAGCGACATCAGCTACGGAAGATAAGGTAAAGAGAATATCCGTTTTTCAAATGATCATTGGTTTATTGGGCATCTTGTTTATTTTGTCGGGATATTACATTTCCACTGAGTTGTTCAGCGGAAAATTCAAGACCATAGATGAGCTGTTTTATGCGATGAGCTTTATTCTCGGTACCGTTATCATCGGAACGTACCTCTTTTATAAAGGATCGGTCAGCTTTGTCTCCAACATCATCCGCAAAAGCAAAGGAGGCTACTTAAATATTTATGAAGTGCTGTCCCTTTCATCGATCATGTTCCGGCTGAAATCAAACGCTCTATTATTAACGATCATCACCATTGTTACGGCACTGGCGATCGGTTTGTTATCCTTGTGCTATATTTCGTACTACTCTGCAGAGAAAGCCGCCGAACAAAATGTGGCGGCTGATTTCGCTATGACAAATCAAAAGGATGCAAAACGGTTCGAACAACTATTGGATGAAAACAACATTTCATACAGCATAAAAGAAATTCATGTCATTCAGGCGACTTTCAATCTGGAACAAGTTGTCGAAGGGGATCCTGAAAATATGGCTGGCGACCCGGGGAAATTACCTCTTGCTGTGGTCAGCGATGCACAAATTGACGGGATTGACGTGCATAAAGGAGACGTCATTTTCTCAGGGTATACCGACCTTCTCCAGAAATTTATGGCTTTAAAAGAGACCGGTGCCGTAAAGGTAAAGAGCAGGCATGAGACAATCCCATTAAACTATATAGGCTTGAGAAAAGAGTCGCTCTTATCCTTCAACTTTACCAGCGGCGGATTGCCTGTAGCCGTTGTGGATGATGCGCTGTTTAAACGTCTGAGCCAAGACAAAGATCCAAAATTACAGCAGAAGTCGAGTCTTTTTTACGGGATCAATTTAAAAGATGAAGATCAGATTCAGCAGGCAAATGAATTGTTTGCAACAGTGAATCAAAACGATCAGCATTTATCGCTCCTCGATGCAAGCACAGCTCAAAAATCGCTTTTCGGACTTGCCATGTTTATCGTAGGATTTCTAGGACTTACGTTTCTGATCACATCAGGATGCATCCTTTACTTTAAACAAATGGACGAAAGCGAAGATGAGAAACCGAATTACACGATCTTGAGAAAACTTGGTTTCACGCGCGGGGATCTTCTGAAGGGGATACGAATCAAGCAAATGTATAATTTCGGAATTCCATTGGTTATCGGCCTGTCTCACAGTTACTTTGCTGTCCAATCCGGCTGGTTCTTATTCGGAGCAGAGGTGCGGACGCCGATGATCATCGTGATGGTGCTGTACACCGTTCTGTATTCTATTTTCGGTTTGCTGTCCGTTCTTTACGGTAAGAAAGTGATCAAGTCGGCGCTGTAGCTGAGCCGTGTGGAATCTCGGCCGCAGCATCAGAGACGAATGAAAGGGCTGTTCCCGAGTGGGGGCAGCCTTTTTTGCTTCGCTCAATGAATATAAAAAAATGTAATTTTTATTGGGTTTTAATCCCTTAAATATTTTAGGAATATTGTAACAGTTCTATGCATCGGTTAAAATATAGATAATAATGAAGCTAAACGATGGAAAAAGTGATCTATGCTGAAAAAGAGATACCGTTGATTATGAGTTTGTGATTCAACCATTTTGATACAAAAGAGCGATTGTTTGACGATACCTTGGTTAATTCCACAGCTTGCGGTTGTCCAGGTACAGAAACATTTAAAATAGTACTGGACAGGCGGCTGTATACATACGGAAGAAACGCTATGAATACTTGCTGTCAGTTGCAATAGAGAAGAAAGAGTTGAAAGGAGCTTTCTATTGGGCATTTGGGAAGAAGAACATAAAAACAAGAACATTATGATCGGTGATGACGGATTGGATATCCTTCACGATGCGGTAGAGAAATTCTATAAAATGTCCAAGGAGCATTTGGATAGGGAACCGGCTTTAGACGAATTTTTCGTAACATTGCTTCATGTATTGAACACAAATGGAGATTCATTTTTTCCGGAGCTAAACGAAAGACAAATTACAGATATAAAAGCTTCAACAAAAAAAGCTAAGTCCCTGTCAAAAATTGTGCCCGGCGCTATTATTGAGATTCCCTTAGAGGAGATAAATAAATACAGCTATGCATGGGTTTTGGAAGGAAACTTGGCAAAACGTAAAGATGATGATGTGCTAATTCAGTATTATGACATTTTTGTAGATCAAAAGCTGAGTAAAGCTATGATACGTGATTTACTAAAAGAAGAAAATAAGCTATTTGTAGCAAATACAAGTTACACTGGTTTTTTGCAGGATGATTGGAAGGTTGTTTCTAAAGCAACTCAAGATTTGTTGAAACAATATGATGAATCCAAATTAAGATTTATTACTTATGAGGAAGGAAAATATTTTATTAGTGAAGGAAAAGAAGGCTCTTTAGGTGGAGATGATGTATTAACAGAAGTAGATCAGAAAACAGGTAAGGCCATTTATAACCCCATAGGAATATTCGGCCATTTATGTATAGAGACGATTCTAATGAAGTATTCTAACGGCATTTCAATGGAAGATATCATTAAGTATGAAACATAAATAAATATCCAGTGTGTGGCCTGATATATTAACTAGGAGTAGCCATGGTAGCTGTTAAACGATCATAAAACACCATGAGCTTTCGGAAATTGGATTAGTGGTAAGGCGTTTTAGACGAATAGCAATTTAATTACACAAAAAACCAAAAAGTGTTAGCAAAAGGCAAAACGGGGGTGATGATCGTGCTCAAAAATAAAGAAGCGATTCTTGCATTGCTTGATGATTCATTCAAAAAGGGAGAGTTTCCATTGCTTGATAACGGAAATTTCGACTTCGCAAAAGGCAAACTTTCGGTATTTGTTGAAGGGGATAACTGGCTCTTGACGTTTCAGTTGTTCGGATTGTCAAAATTGGGACCGGCTATTGATTTTCATGCGATGGGCAATCAAGTAACCAATCATGAAGTAAGCTTTTTAGTTGATGAGCCGTTTGCGTTTTTGGACGAAAAAGGAAACAAATTAGAGTTGGAGGATGTGGAAACCGGCTTCACAAAAAATCCGTTTAGCGTTGTCCTTAGAGAGAAAGTATTTCATTTTTTCATTGAGCAAAAAGTGCAAGCAAATATTAATGCGGAGAATGAATGGATTACCTGTTTGAGGCAGATGAGTAAAAACCGTTTATTTCTCGACACTCTCTGGCTGACAAAACATGAACAACTCCAAACTGCTGATCTCCCGTTAATGTATGACCAATTGTATTCAACAGAAACGTGGATACATCCAGAAACAGAAAAGGATTTGCCAAGTCTTTCTCCTTTCTTTCAATCAATTGCCGAAGCAATATGCCGCAAAAAAGCAACATATCTATCAGACTATGCCAATGGAAATACAGAGTGGCCAATGTGGGCATCCACAGATTCTGTCGATTATTTTTAAAAAGTATTTAAGGGAGAAATCCATTGATTAAAAGCAGAGAAATTCTTAGTTTATTAGACGGTGAATTTAGTGAATTAAACAGACCGATTTTTGAATGGCCCGAATGTAACTATATCGGCAGTAAATGTACGTTAATGCGATTAAATAAAGATGATTGGTTACTTTCAATACAGTGCTTTCAAATAGATGATAAAGGGCCTTTTCTGTCTATTCATGCATACAGCAACAGTTTTTCAGACAACTACAGCTTAATCATTATGGACGACTTCTCTTTAACGACCAAAGCAGGTGAGCTGGTAACATATCATGAAAGTAATCTGGATCAATTAAGCGAAGTAGCCAAAATTGAAATTGTGGAGACTCTTTACTGTATAAAAGCTAACCAGAGAAACAGATACCAAAAACAGACAAAAGAAGGAGCGTGGAAAACATACTTTAGAAACTTGTTTGAAGATCCATCTTTCAGAGAGGCTCTTTGGATAAAACCCGAAAATCTTCTGAATGAATTAGGACTACAATGCGATTATGAAGAAGTGTATGAAACAGAGAATTGGGAGTATCCCGATTATTTAACTAGCCCAAGTGAATTAGTTTCATTTCAATCATTTGCAGAATATCTTGAAACTGGACAAGGTCCGGTTTGTGCAGGGGTCCCAAATAATGATTGGAAACAGTGGGAAGATTACGATATCGACTAAGGCATGTTTAGAAAGCCTATGGGGAGAATCACATTCGATAACAAAAGAGGTGTTAGATGTGGAAAAACCTGAATTATCGGACTGTATCTGCAAAATGAAACAGGTGTTAAAAGGAGATTTGGCGAGAGAGGAACTTTCGGATTGGGCAGGGGGTTATGTATACGCTGACGATCCGGAAGTAGAAGATGAGAGGGTATGGAATTTGTTGATTTTACTAAGCGGATTCGATTTAAAGGATTCACCTGAAACATATTTGCATGATAAAGAGGAACTAAAGGATTGGATAGAAGAATACTGGAACGGCCCCATTGATGAGGTGAGAAAGTGCACCAACGAACGTTTCGATTAGGAAAAATAGATATCTACTTTCCTGACTCTGTCATCAAAAAATATTGGTTTTATGCAGATGTGGCAGCATTATTGAATCAAGAAACGACAGAGCAGGCTGTCTCTCTCATTAGAAAAGAATTAAAGCAAAGAGGATTCGGTAGGATAGCCTTTGATTCAGAAGCCGATGGAACCTCAGTTTCCTATCGGGATGGCCAAAAAGTGTTTGAAGTGGCCGCGGTTATAAATGAACTGTATAACCCTTCCTTTATGGTTTCTCAAGAACTGCGCGACAGTTTTAAAGAAGAGATTGCGAACTATAAGATTCCTAAAGGACAAAATTATAAAATTGGGGATAAAATCATTGTGCCTGACAGCCATAACACTTACTTTCATATCATGCAGATGATAGATGAATATGAAGGTAGTGCGGTCTGCATTCTGTTCAATAAGGTTTACAAGGGAATGGACGAGGCGGCTTCAGCAGAAATAGGGAAAGACTTATTAAAAGAACATGTCTTCGCGGCAATGTGTTTACAAGAAAGCTATATTATCGATTATACCTTTAAGGTTATCAGCTCAAATCATGAGCCGCTCGCTCGTGTATTGTATACAAATCGAAGAAACCGTTTATTAGACGAAACCTTTCCGGATATATCCATTCAAGAATTGTTTGAGTTGGAACGGAATGCTGCAAATAGTGACTTTATGAAGGAAAGCAGACAAAAGCTATCATATCTGACCTGGATTAACTAGAAGGAGTGCGGTCCGTGTGTAAATTAAATACCGAGTCTTTGACGAGTATAGGAAATCTGGATGTGATCAACCTTCTGCATTACCATTCACTGTACTCATCCGATCTTCTGTCAAACAATGGCCTCATTACATTTTTTGAACATCTCGATTTTAACCAGATTCTTATCGAAATTATGGGAACGCCCGATTTCATAGATGAAATGAACCCATTCATTGAAGATAAACAATTTGCTGTAAATGCCCTATCGAAAAGGCTCATCCACGTTGAGTGCATGTTGACTAAAGAAGAACTGCTAGAAAGACACAAGCTGACAGAATACCTCTCTTTTCTTGCTTCAATCAATGATTTTGTTGTTTTAGTAGCAGACCCGGTTAACAATAAAAAATATTTTAATAGCGTGACTCAAAAGGTTGATGTACATATTGAATCAAAGGAGAAGGTCATCTGGTTTGAATTTGATGCGACTGATGTCTATGTCGTGGAATAATGCATCATTAAAGGGGCGTTTTTCTTCGGCGAAACATATTTTTTGCTCTCTTCCGGAATGTCGTATTCTAAGTCGAAGCTAAAGGTATATAAATGTGATTGTAAAAGGTGATGAGCAATATGTAGGCAATAATTGAGATCCACTTTTCTTTTGATAAAACAGAATTTTTACGATCTGCGGGTGAAGGACAATGAAGAAAAGATACAGATATTATCGGCTTGATGCTGATACTGTAAATCAACTGAAGGATATGGACAAGCGCTTGTCAGGACCGCTTCCGGCAGATTTGGATGCGTTTGAACAAGACGGGCACGGCTTGTCAGGGGATTTTTACGAGTATTTTGCGCTCGTCGCCGGCAGTTTAGGTTACGTTTTGGCGGATAAAAAAATGCCTAAGGTGCAACGCCAATCACTAGAAAAAACGTTTTTTGAAGTTTATCCAAAGAACAAAATCGAAAATTACCCTGAGACTTTTCATGTGGTTGCCATGCATGAAAACGTCAGGAGATTGTTGTGTTCGATTGTAAACCGCAGGAAGACTTGACCATACCCATACAGAGGTGACTATAGTGGAGTTGTCTAAACACGAAAAGCTTAATCTGGAAATACCCGAGTTTTCATCGGTTCATATTAAAGAAATTATCCGGTTTCAATACTACAAAGAATTTCATGAAGGAAAAGACATCAGCTCGATCGACATGACGGTTCTCTATGAAGATGAGAATGACAGCTATCATATTGATTTGACATTTAAGGAGGTTTCTTCTGTTCGGTTAACCGATTTTGAAGGCCGGCATGGCGGTTTCAAAATCGATCAATTAAACGCCGGCTGGGAGAATATCAATTATGTTGTTGAAGATTATGAAGACGGGACATTCCAATTTTATTGCCATACATATGATGTTTCACGCATTGAACGAATCGTGCCAAGGCTGAACAAAAAAGAAGTCGAGGCTTTATTAAAGGCTTCGAAAGAGAAGCGGTACGAGTATTTTATTAAAAGAATCGCCGACTTTGAAGAGGTCTGGTCATTATATGGCGACGGATGGGTGATGACGGAGGATGATCAAGGCGGCAAATTGATTCCGTTCTGGCCGGCAAAGGACTACGCCGAATTGTGCGCAGAACAGGAATGGAGGGAATGCACAGCCAGGCCGATCGATCTCGAAGAATTCGTGAATGAGTGGCTGCCGGGCATGAAAGAAGACGGGATTCAGCCGTCCATCTTTTTCAATTCAAAAGACGCGATTACATTGCCGGTCGATATTCTTTTGGAAGACATTTTGGCGGAATTGGAGAATTATTAAGGGTTAAACATCAACACCAGCAGAAAGCGCGCTATCAGAAGCCAATCTATACGGTTGAATGGGCAAAGGAGAACGATATCAAATGAGCTGGACCGTTTTAAGCAGCCGGGAAAATGATAAAGTGTGGACAAAGGTGAATCGGGTCGTCAAATGGAAACCCGGCCTTCAATGTTCAAGGATGAAGCCGCCGACGCCGTATATTGTCTATGATATGTCCGCTGGGTTTAAAGAAGACGGCCGGTTCCTTGCCGATTTGGAGGAGAAGATGATCGGCGTCTTCAAAGCGTGTACAGATCCGCTGGAGACGATGTACGCGCTCGATTGGCGGCATGAAGGATATATGTTTCGTCCGCACGGACCGCTTCCTAAAGATGAATATGGGGATTGGCCGGTTCCGATCTTTCCAAATGGGGATTACTATTTCTTTTTCCAGCGGGATTTTGAATGGGGCGTGCTTGGCGACCCTTGGCGGCAAACGATGACCCTATATGGAGAAAAACTTCTTTACCATATTGAACATCATCCGCCGGTTATTTTTAGAAAAGCATAATCAAAAGCCCATCGGATGAGTCCGATGGGCTTCCTCATATTTCCTACAGCTCAACCTTGTAGAGTGTTTGCTGCTGTCCGCCGCCCAGGCCGCCCCTTGCGCCCTGTTGTGCGGAGCTGTCTGTATTGGTCGTGGTACTGTTGTATTCATCAGACGAAATTTCGGTTCCGTTTTCTTTAATCCAGGAGACGAGCTCACTGTTGCCTGAGTTGTCACTGATCAGAAAGTATTTTATTTTTCCTTCTTTGACGAGGTTTTTCAGCTCACTGACCGACAAGATCGGATCTGTGCCGTTGAAGCCTCCGAGCGCCATGACATTTTCGTCGGCATTGATGATATACGGGGCTGCGGTTACCGTTGTCAATGTCGCGAACAGGTACTCTTCGCCGGTATTATTTTTCCGGAGGTATGTGAGCAATCCTGTGTCCACATCCGAGCTGAACATTCCGCCTCCGTTGGAGCTTTGCAGCTGAGGCCCCGATTCAGGAAGAACGCTGTTTCCTCCGTAAAGGATCGGTGTTGCCGACCAATAGACCGGTGTCAAAAGAAGCACGCACAAGCTGATGATGGTGAGCTGCCTTCCGAATGGATGACTTCGTTTCAGCGTCAGTAAGGCGATGCTGACACCCAGCCCCAAGAGGCCCATGACATACATCCAGGCGCTGCCGATTTGGCTTGTATATGCGTTTAAAATATACACTTGGAATGCTGCCGTTGTCAGAACGGCAGCCGGCAGCAGATAGCTTGCCCAGTCTTTGTGATTTTTGTAAAGGGCGTACATCGCGTACCATCCAATTCCTGACAGTGCGGCGATCGGCGGTGCCAGCATAATCAAGTAGTAGTGGTGAAAGAATCCGGCGATGCTAAAGAACCCGGCAACAGGAACGAGCCAAGCAGCCCAAAAGATTGTTTCTTTCATTTCGCCTGCATTTTCGCGGCGGCTGCGGAGCCAGCTGATGATCATGCCGAGCAGTCCGAATAATGCGAATGGAAGCATCCAGCTAATTTGGCCCGATAAAGCAGATTGGAAGAGCCGCAGGGGTCCTGCGTCACCGGTGCCGAACATGTTCATGCTTTGTCCGCTGCCTTGACCTGCACCCGGTCCGCCATTGCCACCGGGCCCGCCGTTGCCTCCACCCGGTCCGCCTCCGGTTGGCGGCTGACTGCCGCCGTTTGCTCCTTGAGAACCGTCATCGGTCGCGTTGCCCGCAGCCGGCGGCTGCATTGCACCGTTTTGTCCATCGGAGCCGTCGGATGAACGGCTTCCGTCTTGAGTTTGCGCATTGCCGTTGGTCGCGCTGCTTGCACCCGGCGGCTGCATCGCGCCATTTTGTCCATTGGAGCTGTCGGCTGCATTGTTCCCGTTCTGAGTGTGTGCATTGCCGTTCGGCTGCTGCATGTCTCCTCTAAAACCGTTCATATCGCCGCGGACGTTGCCCGTCGTCTGGCCGAGCAGCCGCTCTGTGCCGTTGTAGCCGAAAGCCAGTTCAAGCACGGAGTTGGTTTGACTGCTTCCGACATACGGGCGGCTGTCGGCCGATGTATAGTCGACAGCAAGCGCCCAAGAAAGCGAAACGCCGGTGAGAACAATAAGCGATAAAACAGCGGACACAATTTTTTTCTTCCAATTCGCATGGGCCGCGATGAGATAAAACAGCAAGAACGCGGGAAGCACCATGAATGCCTGAAGCATCTTCATATTGAACCCGAGGCCGATGAGGCCAAATGCAGCGAGCAGCCAGAGCAGCCTGCCTTGTTTGACCGCCTTCATCAGGCACCATGTACCAAGAAGGAGCGTGAAGACGAGCATGCTGTCGATATTATTCGTCCGGCTTACGGCAACCGCGATCGGCGTCAGCGCCATCACCAGCGCTGAAATGCGGGCGGCTCCTTTTCCGAATTTCGGTTTAATCAGTGCGTATAGCAGATAGACGGAACCCGCACCTGCAAGCGCCTGCGGCAAAATCACACTCCACGTATGCACGCCGAAAATTTTCGCAAATATGGTCTGAATCCATAAAACGAGGGGCGGCTTATCTACTGATACGAATCCGGAAGAGTCGAATGACGCAAAGAAGAAATTGTGGAAGCTTTGCGTCATGCTTTTGACCGCCGCCAAGTAATACTGGTTGGCGGCATTGTCCTGCCAAATGTTATATGTATTCAGAATAAGAGCTGCCAACAAAATCAGAATCAGAGTGACATCAAGTTGTTTGTTTTTTATTTTCATCATCACTTTCACCTCTTTATGTTCCCTATTCTAGAAGAAAAATATGAACAAGTTATGAATAAAAAGAGAACAATCTATTTTTGTTTGAATGGAAAAAAATAAATATTTTTTGGAAAAAGGTGTGTACTTTTTTCTTTTTGCGCTGTATACTGTACTACAACAGAAATTAAAAACATAAAACTGTTCTATAAAAAGGAGAGTGACACAAATGAGCTTGAAAAGTCCGATGGAATTTTTCAGAACGCTTCCAAAAAAAACTTGCCCTGAATGCGGTGAAAAGATGGAGGAGCAGGCTGAATCTTACTTTATGGAATGTGAGCGCTGTCTTTCCAAAAAAGGCGAGTAAGCAAACTGTTTTATAACAATGCATGTAAAGGGGTAGGGAGACATGAAAACAGAGGAGAAGAGAACTCAGATAACCGGATCGATGAATCCGCAGTATGAAGAGATTTTGACAAAAGAAGCGCTGGAGTTTATCGGACGTCTTGAACGACATTTCGGGGGAAGAAGACGGGAATTGCTGCATTTGCGAACGATCAGGCAGGCTGAAATTGATCAAGGGAAGAATCCCGGTTTTTTGGCGGAAACGAAGCACATCCGCGAGGCGGACTGGACGGTCGCCCCGCTCCCCCGGGATTTGGAGGACCGCAGGGTTGAAATCACCGGCCCGGTCGACAGAAAAATGGTCATCAATGCTTTAAATTCAGGAGCCAAAGTCTTTATGGCCGACTTTGAAGATGCGAACTCGCCGACTTGGAAAAACTGCATTGAAGGCCAGGTTAATTTGCGGGACGCGGTTCGCGGGACGATTTCTTTTACGAATGAACAGGGCAAACGCTATGAGCTGAAAGAAAACCCCGCCGTCATCATTGTAAGACCGAGGGGATGGCACTTGGAAGAGAAGCATGTGCTGATCGGCGGCAAGCCCGTGTCAGCAAGCCTGTTCGATTTTGGCCTTTATTTTTTCCATAATGCAAAAGAGCTGATCAAAAAAGGAAGCGGCCCTTATTTCTACCTTCCAAAAATCGAAAACCATCTGGAAGCAAGGCTGTGGAACGACGTGTTTGTGTATGCGCAAAACGACTTGCGCATTCCGCAGGGGACGATTAAAGCGACGGTTCTCGTTGAAACGATCCTGGCGGCTTTTGAAATGGATGAAATCCTCTATGAATTGAAGGAGCATTCAGCCGGACTTAACTGCGGCAGGTGGGATTATATTTTCAGCTTTATTAAGAAATTCAGGAACAGGGAAGAAGTCATTCTTCCAGACCGCTCAGCCGTGACGATGACGGTTCCAAACATGAGAGCGTACTCCCTCTTGGCGATTCAAACGTGTCATAAACGCAACGTCCATGCGATCGGGGGAATGGCGGCGCAAATTCCCGCTAAAGACAAACCTGAGATCAATGAAGCCGCATTTGCCAAAATCCGCGAAGATAAGGAACGTGAAGTAAAAGACGGCCATGACGGAACATGGATCGCGCATCCCGGCATGATTCAAACGGCGCTCGATGTATTCAATCAGCATATGCCGTCGGCGAACCAGATTCATAGAAAGCGGGAAGACGTAAAGGTCGAGGAAAAAGACTTGCTGGAAGTACCGCAAGGCCGGATTACAGAAGCAGGCGTCCGTACCAATATCAGCGCCGGCATCCGCTATTTAGCTTCATGGCTGTCGGGCAGAGGCGCCGCTCCGATCGACCACTTAATGGAGGACGCAGCAACGGCGGAGATTTCCAGAGCCCAGCTTTGGCAATGGATTCGCCATCCGAAAGGGGTTCTTGACGATGGCCGGAAAGTCAACGCCGAAATGGTCAAGATGATGAAAGAGGAAGAAATGCAGAAAATCTTCGAAGAAGCCGGCATAGAACATTTTCGGAGCGGCCGGTTCGAAGAGGCCGGACAGTTATTTGAACAGCTGATTTTGGATGATGAATTCGCGGAATTTCTAACGATACCCGCTTATGAAAAAATATGATGGGGGAATGTGCGATGCTGAAAGAAAAACAACTCGCAAAAAGCTGGGAGCATGAAGAACGCTGGAAAGGGATCACAAGGCCGTATCAGGCGGCTGACGTCATTCGGTTGAGGGGCACGCTTGAGATTGAATACACGATTGCAAGGCGCGGCGCCGAAAAGCTGTGGAAGCTTCTCCACACAGAGGACTTCGTGCCGGCGCTGGGCGCTTTGACCGGAAATCAAGCCATGCAGCAAGTAAAAGCCGGATTGAAAGCGATTTATTTAAGCGGTTGGCAGGTGGCGGCCGATGCCAATTTGTCAGGGAGCATGTATCCTGACCAAAGCCTTTATCCGGCAAACAGCGTGCCGGAAGTTGTCAAAAAAATCAACCGTACGCTGCAGCGCGCCGATCAAATTCACCATATGGAAGGAAAAGAAGACATCGATTGGTTTGCTCCGATTGTGGCCGATGCTGAAGCAGGCTTCGGCGGACAGCTGAATGTGTTCGAGCTGATGAAAGGTATGATTGAAGCCGGCGCCGCGGGAGTTCACTTTGAAGACCAGTTGTCGTCTGAGAAAAAGTGCGGGCATTTGGGCGGGAAAGTGCTGCTTCCGACGCAAACGGCGGTGCGTAATTTGATTGCCGCGCGCCTCGCCGCAGACGTGATGGGAGTCCCGACCATTCTTATTGCCCGTACGGACGCGAATGCGGCCGACCTGATCACAAGCGACGTCGATTCATATGATGCGCCGTTTTTGACGGGAGAGCGAACAGCGGAAGGGTTCTTCAAAACAAAGCCGGGTCTTGATCAGGCGATTGCGAGAGGTTTGGCGTATGCGCCGTATGCTGATTTGATCTGGTGTGAAACGTCTGAGCCGAATATTGAAGAAGCCCGCCGGTTTGCACAGGCGATCCATGAAAAATTCCCGGGCAAACTGCTCGCCTACAACTGCTCCCCTTCGTTCAACTGGAAGGCCAAACTGGATGACAACACCATCTTGAACTTCCAGAAACAGCTCAGTGAAATGGGCTATAAATTTCAATTTGTCACACTGGCAGGCTTCCACGCCTTAAACCACGGCATGTTTGAATTGGCCCGCCAATATAAGCACCGCGGAATGGCGGCGTATTCTGATCTGCAGCAGGCCGAGTTTGCCAGCGAAGTCCACGGCTATACGGCGACAAGGCATCAGCGCGAAGTCGGAACGAGCTACTTTGATGAAGTCGCCCAGGTTGTGACAGGCGGGACTTCATCAACCACTGCACTGAAGGGATCGACTGAAGCGGAACAATTTCAATCCTAAAAACGTAAAAAGCCGCCCGTCATGGGGCGGCTTGCTTGTTGTCTATCAAGTTAGCAATTGACATCATTGGAAGGGGCGGTAAAAGGGTTTTCCCTAATAACAGTCAGTGTCTGATGATTCTTGTTGTTTCTTTTGGCCGGCCGGTTGTCTTTGCTGAAAGAATAGAACAAATACACAGCCATTGTCAAAATCAAGATAAACATCATCATAAATATCCCCTCCAAATTTTTTTGTCTTCACTATATTAGACGAACAAGCCTGCAAAAGGTTTCAGAAAATTAACATTTTTCCATAAATATTTTTACCCGCTGCATCTTCTGGATGAAACCCGGCGGTTCTATACAAGAATAAAACTGAAAAACTCAGGTTGACATCATAATCATTGATGTGTAGAGTAAAAGTTAATGTAATAGGAAGTCCACTAGGGGAGCCGTAAGCCGGCTGAGACAAGAAGCGATCTTGGACCCTTTGAACCTGATCTAGTTCATACTAGCGTAGGGAAGTGGAGCCGGTGTCTTTATGATTTCATCATACAAAGGCCGCTCCATTTTGGGGCGGCTTTTTTGCGTAAAAAGCGGCTCGCTCCCCCTGTGCCTTCCTTATAAAACCGATTGCTGAGGAGGCTATCTACATGAGTTTTTCTGCAGAACTTCGCCGTGAGGCAGACCCTATTTTTGAAGCCATTTTTGAGCATCCGTTTGTATTGGGACTGGCGTCCGGCAAGCTGAAAAAGGAGCAGCTTATTCATTATGTGAAGCAAGATTACGAGTATTTGAACGCTTTTATTCAAATCTACGGAATTGCAATTTCCAAGTGTCAAAACCGGAAAGACATGGAGATGTTTCATGAGCAGATTTCATTTGTATTAAACAGCGAAGTGCACCCGCACAACAACCTGTGCCGGGCCGCGGGGGTGGAGTATGAATCTCTGCAGGGCTATCCGCTTGCGCCTTCTGCCCATCATTATATCCGCCATATGCTGACGGCGGCGCACGAAGGCACGCTGGGAGAGATATTAGCCGTCTTGCTGCCTTGTCCGTGGACATATTGGGAGATCGGAAAAAAACTGATGATGGACGTTCAGCCTGACCCGTCGCATCCATTTTATGACTGGATCTGTTTTTACGGAGACCGAACCGATTCAATCACGACGAAGTTTTGCGCCCGCCTGGATGAATGGGCCGAAACAGCGGGCAAGGCTGAAAAAGAAAAAATGAAGGAGCTTTTTTTGCAAAGCTGTCAGCTTGAATACGGCTTTTGGGAGATGGCTTATACAGTTGAAGATTGGCCTGTGGAAATGGAGGCGGTGAGACGATGAATTGGAACATGAAAGAAGTCGTGATGGCAGTGATCTTGTCCGTTGCATGCGGCGTCATTTACTTAGGATGGTCCACCTTGTGGATCCCTGTTTCAGCTATTGTCGGGCCTGTCGGAGCGAACTTTATGTTCGGCATTTGGGTGATCGCCAGCCCGATTGTCGCTTATATCATCCGTAAACCGGGTGCGGCGCTGATTGCCGAGACGGCAGCTGCGGCGGTCGAACTGCTGACCGGAAGCCACTTTGGACTGTCAGCATTATTAATCGGTGTGTTCCAGGGAGCCGGTGCGGAAATCGCTTTTGCGATCTTTCGCTATAAGCGTTACAACTTGTTTACCCTTATGCTTTCCGGTGCGCTTGCCGCGGTCGGAAGCATGACATACAGCCTGATGGCGAACGGTTTTGCCTACTATACGACGCAAACGCTGATCATGACGCTTATCATCCAAATCATCAGCGGCATTGTACTCGGCGGCTGGCTGGCAAAAGCCGTTGTCGAAGCGCTTGCGAAAACGGGCGTCCTGAATCAGTATGAGATCATGAAGGAACAGCGGAAGAAGGATGATGCCGATGCGTTCATTTCTCGGATGCAGTAACCTTTCCGTCCGTTTTTATCATCGTCCTGAAACAGTCCTAGACCGGGTCTCGCTGTCGATTGGGCAGGGAGAGAAAGTGCTGATACTCGGTCCGAGCGGAAGCGGCAAATCGACACTGTTGTCCGTGCTTTCCGGCATCATTCCTGAACATGTCGAAGCTGAGGTCAGCGGAGAGGTCAATCGCAGAAAGAGCGCCGGCGTTATGTTTCAGGATCCGGATTCGCAGTTCTGCATGCTTCATGTTGATGAGGAAATCGCTTTTAGCCTAGAAAACCGGTCTGTCTCCCCAAAAGATATGGACGGCATCATCTCGGAGCTGATGGAGCAAGTCGGATTAAAGATAGATAAGAAAACGCCGATCGAAACCTTGTCAGGCGGTATGAAGCAGAGACTGGCATTAGCGTGCCTGCTCGCTCTGGAGCCTGAAGTGCTGTTTTTTGACGAGCCGACGGCGCAGCTGGACCCGGCCAGCCGGAAAGACATCTTTGCCTTGCTTCGTAACGTTTCACGAAAAAGCGGACAGACGATGGTGTTCGTCGAACACGTGCTGGACGGCTGTATCGAGTGGATGGACCGCGTCATTCTTTTCAATGGAAAGGGACAGATCATCGCTGACGGAAAGCCGGAAGAAATCGTGAAACATTTTCAGCCGGAGATGAAAGCGGCGGGCATCTGGCAGCCGAAACTGTACCCTGCGGTATGGGAAGATGTCATCACACAAGATGATCATCCGCTCGCCGTCAAGCTCTCTTCTACATTGAAAATGAAAGAGGAGGAGGCGAAAAACAGGCCTACAGCTGACAGAGACATATTGATCCGCGCAGACGACGCGGCGATCGGCTATCGGAAAAAGATCGTTGCCGACGGCATCACCCTTGAGATTCCAAGGGGAGAATGGATTTCGGTCATCGGCGAGAACGGGAGCGGAAAGAGTACGTTTTTAAAAAGTCTGATCAGGCTTGAAGCCGTCAAAAAAGGGCGCCTTTATCTTGAGGATCGGGAGCTGAAGAAATGGTCCGACCGTACGCTCTATGAGAAGGCCGGCTTTGTTTTTCAAAATCCCGAGCTTCAATTTATTCGGGACACGGTGTTTGACGAGATCGCGTTCGGGGCGAGGCAGCGGGGATGGCCGGAGGACCGGGTCGAAAAGAAAACGGCTGAATTGCTGCGGGAATTCGGACTTGACGCTCATCAAAAAGCGCACCCCTTTACATTAAGCCTCGGGCAGAAACGGCGTTTAAGCGTTGCGACAATGCTTTTGTTTGACCAGGATCTGCTGCTGCTTGACGAGCCGACATTCGGTCAGGACGAAAGGACGGCGCAAGAATTAATCAAGCGGTTAAAGGAACGGCAGGAACGGGGAACGACGATTGTGATGGTGACGCACGACATGGACATCGTAGATGAGCATTCCGGCCGTGTCATCGTGTTTCATCAAGGGAAAGCGGCATTTCAAGGAACGCCGTATCGATTATTTTCTGATCAAGGCCTCGTCCGCCGCTTTTCATTGATACCGCCGCTTCATTACCGGTTCATGCATGAAAGAAAGGAGAGGGTTCCCGTATGAAAAGCAATGGTTCACTTCTTTCGGCATTGAACCCGAGCGCCAAGCTCTTTTCCCACCTCCTGGTCATGTGCTTGCTCATGTTTGTTTCAAATCCGAAACCGACTCTATTCATTTGGCTGTTTGCGGTTGCCATCGGAATTTTTTTCGGGGGATGGACTTTGTCTTATTTAAGTAAGCGGCTGTTGCCTTATCTCGTCTTTTTTATTCTCGTCTTTTGGATGATGGCCGCTTTTGGAAAAGGCGAGGAAACGATTTGGGAATGGGCCTGGTTCCGCGTCACCGAGGAAAGCGTCGGCAATGGGCTGACAATCGCGCTCCGGATGCTCGGGTTTGTCACATACGGTCTTTTGTTTACATCAACAACCGATTTGACGCAGTTTATTATGAGCCTGGTTCATCAATGCAGGCTGTCGCCTAAATGGGCTTATGGCTTGCTGGCCGGCTTCCGTTTTGTCCCGCTTTTTCAGTCTGAGCTTTCGCAAATGAAGGCGGCGCACAAAATCAGGGGCTATAAGCAAAAAAACAGCTGGAAGGCGTTTATTCGCTATGCGCTGCCTTTGTTTTCGCAAGGCATCCGCAAGTCGGAAAGAATCGCCGTTGCCATGGAAGCGAGAGGGTTTACCGGTGCAAAAGACCGCACCTACTATCAAACAGCGCGGCTTTCCGGAAAAGACTTCGTTTATTTTGCGGGTCTGGCGTCAGTCACAGCGGGAATTTTGCTCATTTTTTAAGAGGGTTTTTTACAGGGCCGCACTGCGGCTCTTTTTTTATAAATCGGGCATTCTGTAAAATGTAAATATTTCGGACGTTGACTGAAACATATTGACCTAGGCCAAAAAGATTGTACAATCAATGTGTACCATATGAAAAAAGAAATATAAAAAATCCCCTTACAAGATGGGAGTGGCGCGATGTGAAAATTGCCAAAGTGATCAACAACAATGTGATCAGTGTTTTAAATGAACAGGGTCAGGAATTAGTGGTCATGGGCAGGGGAATCGCTTTTCAAAAAAAGCCTGGGGAAGCGGTGGATGAATCGAGAATCGAGAAGATTTTCAGGCTTGATAATAAAGATGTATCAGAAAGATTTAAGACGCTGTTGGACGAAATTCCGATCGAATTTATGGAAATGTCTGAAGAAATTATCTCCTATGCGAAATTAAAGCTCGGCAAGAAGCTGAATGACAGCATTTATGTCTCGCTGACCGACCATATTCATTTCGCCGTCGAACGGCATAAAAAGGGTCTGGATATTAAAAACGCCCTGCTTTGGGAGACAAAACGGCTGTATAAAGATGAGTTCGCCATCGGCAAAGAGGCGCTGGCCATCATTGAAAAGAAGACGGGGACAGCTCTTCCGGAGGATGAAGCCGCTTTTATCGCACTCCATATCGTAAACGCCGAGCTGAATGAAGAAATGCCGAACATCGTCAATATTACGAAAGTCATGCAGGAGATTTTAAGCATCGTCAAATATCACTTTCATATCGATTTTGATGAAGAATCGCTTCACTATTACCGCTTCATTACCCATTTGAAATTTTTCGCGCAGCGGCTGTTCAGCGGAGCCTATATGGAAAGCCGGGACGACTTTTTATTTGAAACCGTCAAAAATAAGTACCGCGACGCGTATGTCTGCACTAATAAAATCAGACAGTACATCGAAAAAGAATACGGTCATCAGCTGACAAACGAAGAGCTTCTGTATTTGACGATTCATATCGAGCGGGTCGTTCATCAAAAATAGAGGATGATGCTAAAATGAAAGCGTTGACAATTGGATAAATGTATGCTACTTTTTACTTACATCAACTTATACAGGTTGTTAGGATTGTTACTGATCATGCAGGCAAAACCTAAATGACTGTGAAGCGGCACTCTTATGCCCTTGTTTCACAGTGATTTAGGTTTTTTTATTTACTTGATGTCTTAAAACGGGATTGTTACTGTTCGGCAGGCAAAACCTAAACTAAGCCTTCTTTGTACAGGCTTTAGTTTAGGTTTTTTATTTTTTAACAGCTTGATAGGGCTTTAGGAGAGACAGGAGATGATCAACGATGGATGTTCAATCAATGGCAAAAGAAATTCTGGAGCGCGTCGGCGGGGAGAAGAACGTTGTATCGCTTGTCCATTGCGCGACAAGGCTTCGCTTCAAACTGAAAGATCGTTCCAAAGCAGACAGGGAAGCGCTTGAAAATACGGATGGCGTGGTAACCGTAGTGGAGAGCGGCGGACAATTTCAAGTCGTTATCGGCAATAACGTTCCTGAAGTCTATAAAGAAATCGGCCGGATCTCTCAACTGTTGGAAGGTTCTGCGGCCGATCACAGCCAAAAAGAGAAAGGAAGCCTCACCGGTAGATTAGTAGATATCGTATCTAGCATTTTCACTCCGCTGCTCGGCGTCATGGCAGGAGCGGGGATTTTAAAAGGCCTGCTTTTGATTTGCACAAACGCCGGCTGGCTCTCGCCGGAAGAGACGACATATACGATTCTATACGCGGCAGCCGACAGCCTGTTTTATTTCCTGCCTTTGCTGCTCGCCGTTACGGCCGCCAAAAAATTTGGAGCGAACCCGTTCATAGCGCTGACGATTGCCGGGGCGCTGATCTATCCAACGATACTCGAACTGAAAAACAGCGGCGCCCAGACGGAGTTTTTCGGCATTCCGGTCGTCTTGATGAATTATACGTCGACCGTTATCCCGATTATCCTTGCCGTATTTGTAATGAGCTATCTTGAAAGATTATGTATGCGCTTTATTCATGAAAGCGTGAAGAACTTTATCACCCCTTTATTATGCCTGACGGTGATGGTGCCGTTAACTTTGATCGTATTCGGACCGCTCGGTGTTTACACAGGAAACGGGATTGCGGCGGCGATTCTGTCCGTTTTTGATTTCAGCCCGATTCTGGCAGGAGCGATTATCGCGGCCTTATGGCAAATCCTTGTCATCTTCGGCATTCACTGGGGGATCGTCCCTGTCATTTTGAACAACATTGCCGTCCACGGCAAGGACTACATCAAACCGGCGACGGCAGCCGCCGTCTTTGCCCAAACAGGAGCTGCGTTTGGTGTCATGCTGAAGACGAAAAACAAGAAGTTGAAGGCATTGGCAGGATCTGCTGCCGTTACCGGGATATTCGGGATTACAGAGCCGGCCGTCTACGGGGTGACACTCAGGCTGAAAAAGCCGTTTGTATGCGGTGTCATCAGTGCGGCGGCAGGCGGAGCCATTATCGGATACTCCGGCAGTGTCGCCCTCGCTTCCGGCGCTCCGGGCTTGTTGACGATTCCGATTTTTTACGGACCGGGCTTTCTCGGCTTTATCATCGGAATTACAGTTTCGTTTGTTTTATCAATTTTGCTCACTTACATTGTCGGCTTTGACGACCCTGTGGAGGAGACGAAAGAGCAGCCCGTTGAAAAAAGCGCCGGTGAACCAATTTGCAGCCCTTTGCAAGGAGAAGTCCTGCCGTTAACAGAAGTATCAGATAAGGTGTTCGCATCGGGGGCGCTTGGAGAAGGAATCGCGGTGCTTCCGTCAAAAGGCGTTGTCACCGCTCCTGCGGACGGCACTGTGACAACGGCATTTCCGACGGGTCACGCATACGGCATAACGTCGGATAGCGGAGCCGAGATTTTGATTCATATCGGAATGGACACGGTCAGACTCGATGGAAGGCACTTCAATTCCAAGGTCGAGCAGGGGCAAAAAGTGAAACGGGGTGATATACTCGCAGAATTCGATCTGGACGCTTTGAAAGAAGAAGGGTTTGACGTGAAAACACCAATCATCGTTACAAATTCCGGTCAATACACGGATATCATTCCAACGGATCAAAAACAGGTGAAGACTGAAGAACCGATCATCACTTTAATTTCATCACCATAGGAGGAAAATAATCATGAAATATAAAACATTAGCTCAATTTCCGGAAGAATTTTTGTGGGGTGCGTCTACTTCCGCTTATCAAGTGGAGGGCGCTTGGGATGAAGATGGAAAAGGGCCTTCTGTCATCGATGCGCGCGAAAGCTACCCGGAAGGGACAACCGATTTTAAAGTCGCAAGCGACCATTACCACCGCTATAAAGAAGATATCGCTTTGTTTGCGGAAATGGGCTTCAAAGCGTACCGTTTTTCGATTGCCTGGACGCGCATCATTCCGGACGGGGACGGCGATATTAATCCGAAGGGCATCGAATTTTACAGCCGTTTGATCGATGAACTCCTGAAATATGGAATCGAACCGATTGTTACGATGTACCACTTTGATCTGCCGAATGCTTTGCAGAAAAAAGGCGGCTGGTCGGACAGGGCCACGATTGACGCCTTTGAAAAGTATGCGAGAATCCTTTTTGAAAGCTACGGAGACCGCGTCAAATACTGGCTGACCATCAACGAGCAAAATATGATGATTCTCCACGGATCTGCACTCGGCACACTTGATCCAAACTTGGAAAACCCGAAAAAAGAGCTATATCAGCAAAACCATCACATGCTTGTCGCACAGGCAAAAGCGATCAAGCTTTGCCATGAGATGCTGCCGGAAGCGAAAATCGGCCCTGCGCCGAATATCGCGCTCATCTATCCTGCTTCTTCGAAACCGGAGGACGTGCTGGCGGCTTTTAACTATAATGCGATCCGCAACTGGCTTTACTTGGATATGGCCGTATTCGGACGGTACAATACAACGGCATGGGCATATATGAAAGAAAAAGACTGCACACCGGTCATCGCCGAAGGAGATATGGATATTCTGCGGTCAGCCAAGCCGGACTTTATCGCGTTTAACTACTATACGTCGCAAACGGCTGAAGCGAGCAGGGATGACGGCAGCGACACGGCTGCCCGAGGCGGCGACCAGCATTTGCAGACGGGAGAAGAAGGCGTATACAGGGGAAGCAGCAATCCGCACTTAAAGAAAAACGCATTTGGCTGGGAGATCGACCCTGTCGGTTTCCGTTCGACGCTGCGCGAGATCTATGACCGCTATCAGCTGCCGCTGATCATCACTGAGAACGGCCTCGGCGCGTTTGATCAGCTTGAAGACGGAGATGTCGTAAATGACGACTACCGCATCGATTATTTAAAGGAACATATCAAGCAAATTCAGCTGGCGATCACGGATGGAGTCGATGTTTTCGGCTACTCCCCATGGTCTGCCATCGACTTGATTTCAACCCATCAAGGCTGTTCAAAACGCTACGGATTTATTTATGTGAACCGCGACGAATTTGATTTGAAAGACTTGCGCCGCATTCGCAAAAAAAGCTTTTACTGGTATAAAGACTTGATTGCTTCAAACGGCGAAACACTAGATTAAACAAAGAAAGAGGATGTTCAGATGATCTCTGAATATCCTCTTTTTTGTTGTGAAAATGATCATTTTTAAAATTTACAGAAAATTTTAAAAATGTAAATGTAATTAGTTTTAAAGCATGTTACATTCGAAACGTAACGAACAACAATCAGGAAAGGAAGAAAAAATCTATGACATTCAAAGTTGAAACACTTCCAAACTATCGTATTGCTTATATGCGACGAGTTGGTCCGTACGGTCCTGCCAATATTGAGGTAATGGAGGCATTAAAAAAATGGGCTAAGGAAAAAGGTCTTCTTGAGTCTGCCATTCTGTTTGCGATTCCACAGGATAACCCGGAAACAACATCTCCTGATCAGTGTAGATTTGATGCTTGTATTGTGATACCGCATGATTATCAAGTCGATGATTCAGTTTTTGAAGGGGAAATTTCCGGCGGAAAATACCTGATTTACGATGTTAAACATACAGCAGAAGATATTCAAAAAGCATATTCTGATACTTTTTCATCTCTGCAAAACAATGAATTTCAACTGGACAATAGACCAATAATGGAAAAATACACGGGTGATATGGTGAGCAACCCGTATTGTGAAATATGTGTACCTTTAAAATCGGTTTAATTCATTTTCTTGTCCAAACTTTGAATTTATTAAAATTACATTTCCCTTTAACGAGCGTTGCGTTTAACTCGCTGACAGACAGGGTAAATCATAAAATAGCAATCCAGATCAACTACATAGGGAATAAATATGGGGAGGGATGACAAGTGAATAACAATGATGGCCGCCGCAACGTCAATGAGCACAGCAAGGATCAGCAACTTGAACAGTACCGGTCTGACAACCGGGGCAAAAAAATGACGACGAACCAAGGTTTACGCGTATCTGAAGACGAGCACTCCTTAAAAGCAGGCGTGCGCGGTCCGACGCTGATGGAGGACTTTCATTTCCGTGAAAAAATGACCCATTTCGACCATGAACGGATTCCGGAGCGGGTCGTCCATGCGAGGGGTTTTGGCGCGCATGGCTATTTCCAGGTTTACGAGCCGATGACGGAATATACGAAAGCAAAGTTTCTTCAAGATCCGTCAGTGAAAACACCGGTGTTTGTCAGGTTCTCGACTGTAGCCGGTTCCAGGGGCTCGGGTGATACCGTCCGTGATGTCAGAGGATTCGCGACAAAGTTTTATACAGAAGAAGGGAACTATGATCTCGTCGGCAACAACATCCCTGTTTTCTTCATTCAGGATGCCATCAAGTTCCCTGACCTGGTGCATTCCTTTAAGCCGGAACCGAATAACGAAATGCCGCAGGCTTCTACGGCGCACGATACGTTTTGGGACTTTGTCGCCAACAATGAAGAAACGGCTCACATGATCATGTGGGCGATGTCTGACAGGGCGATTCCGCGAAGCTACAGGATGATGGAAGGCTTCGGCGTTCATACGTTCAGGTTTGTAAATGAAGAAGGCAAGGCGCGCTTTGTTAAATTTCACTGGAAGCCCGTCCTTGGCGTCCATTCGCTCGTCTGGGACGAAGCGCAGACAATCGCCGGGAAAGATCCCGACTATCACCGCCGCGATCTTTGGGAAGCGATCGAAAGAGGCGATGAAGTGGAGTATGAGCTCGGCGTGCAAATGATTGACGAAGAAGACGAGTTCAAGTTTGACTTTGATATCCTTGATCCGACAAAGCTTTGGCCGGAAGAAATGGTTCCTGTTAAGATCATCGGTAAAATGACGCTGAATCGAAACCAGGATAACGTTTTTGCCGAAACGGAACAGGCCGCTTTCCATCCGGGCCACGTTGTTCCGGGAATCGATTTTACAAACGATCCGCTTTTGCAGGGCCGGCTCTTTTCCTATACGGACACACAGCTGATCCGATTGGGAGGTCCGAACTTTCATGAAATTCCGATCAACCGGCCGGTCTGTCCGTTCCATAACAACCAGTATGACGGCTATCACAGAATGACGATTAACAAAGGGCCTGTCGCTTATCATAAAAATTCGCTGCAAAACAACGATCCGGCGCCTGCTTCAGAAGAAGAAGGCGGATATGTGCACTACGAGGAAAAAGTCGAGGGCAAAAAAATCCGCCAGCGCAGCGAAAGCTTTAATGATCACTATTCGCAGGCGAAGCTGTTTTGGAACAGCATGTCTCCCGTTGAAAAAGAACATATCATTTCGGCGTTCCGCTTTGAAGTCGGAAAGGTCAAAAGCAAGGACGTCCGCCGCCAAGTCGTTCATATGTTTAACAGGGTTGACAGGGAGCTTGCCAAGCAAATCGCTGCCGGTGTAGGCGTAGAGCCCCCTGAAAAAGACGAAGGCTCCAATGTGACGTTCAAATCCCCTGCGCTCAGCCAGGAAAACACGGTCAAACTGCCGCAGACGAGGACCGTCGCCATTTTAGCAGAGCAAGGTTTTGATGATGAGGACATCAGCCGGGTGTTGAAAGAGTTCAAAAAAGCCGACATCATTCCGGACATCGTCAGCTCGGCACTCGGCGTGATCAAAGGGACCGGCGGTACAGAAATAGAAGTCGGTAACACTTTGCAGACGGTCGATTCCGTGCTGTACGATGCCGTTTATATTCCGGGCGGCCAAGAAAGCATTGAACGCCTGCAATTGCATAAAGCCGCATCGGATTTTATCAATGAAGCATTCGGACATTATAAAGCGATCGGAGCCGCAGGCAAAGGGATCGATCTCCTGCTGTCCGCCGCCGGGTCCCACGCGGCAGCACAGCCGGGCATTATCACCTCTCGCGATGATAAGAGCAAAGACGACTTCGGCAAAAAGCTGGTCGAAGCGATCGGCGGGCACCGCCATTGGGATAGACAAGTTTAATAAAAAAAGAGGCAGGCTAAATGCCTGCCCTTTTACTCTATTTTTCTACCACACAAACAGCCCGACAATCCCCGCGCTCAACAGTGACACCGCTATTCCGCTGACAAGGAGCTTCCACACATTTCTTCCGATAATCGCTGATTTTTCTCCGTTAAATAAGGAATTGTATGTTCCATAGATCATTCCGATCGTACTGAAGTTGGCAAACGACGTCAAAAATGTTGTGGCCACGGCGGCTGTATGGGGCGAAATCGCATCTAGCTGCGTTTTTAAATCCATCATCGCGACGAATTCGTTTGTTGCGAGTTTCATCCCCATCAGCTGTGCGACATACATCGCGTCACCCGGCGCCAGTCCAAGCAGGAATGCGAACGGACTGAAGATGTAAGAAAAGATTTTTTGAATCGTCAAACCGTCCATGATCAACCCCAACATTCCGTTCAAACATGAGGTTAAAGCGACATATCCGATGACCATGGTGAGAATGACGATGACCATGTTCATTCCGACCATCATGCTGTTTGAAATCGTTGAGAAAAAGTCCTTTTTCTCTTCTTTTGGCGGTACGTAAATGATGTCTTCATCCTTAGTGACTTCTACCGGGTTTAAAATGCTGGCCAAGATCAACGCATTTAAGCAATTCAATGGAATCGCTGTAAATACGTATGTTGCAGGAACCATCGTTAAATAAGAACCGAGAATCGATCCGCTGATACTGCTCATGCTCATAATGCCGAACGTCAGCAGGCGGTTGTCCTTTAATACGGCCAATTGCCCGCGAATCACGGCGAGCGCTTCAGTATTCCCCAGAAACATCATTTGAATCGAAAAGAAACTTTCTAATTTAGGAAGGCGCGAGACTTTCGAAATCACCCAGCCGATCTTATCAATCATCCATGTTAAAATTCCGAAATAAGCCAGTATATCAAAAAATGTCACCACAAAGATAATCGGCAGCAAGGCGCTGAAGAAAAAGTCAACGGTTTCATTGCCCATCACTGACGGAAAGGCAAACGCAATACCGTCGCTTGCACAAGCGATCAGCCACGAAAAGAAAGAGGCGATCAGGTTGATGGCCCATCCGCCGATTTTTGTCCCAAGCATAAACCAAGTCACCAAAAGCTCAACGATGAAAAGGGAGAGAATCGGCCTCCATTTTACGCTTTTCTTTCGCGGGGAACAAAAATAAATCACGGACATGACAATGAAAATGCCTAAAATGTTAATGAGAAAATACATGATGCCAACTCCCGAATGTTTTTTGAAAATAAAAAAGCTCTTACTTTTCATGGGTTCCGATAAAGAAAGCATGAAAAATAAGAGCAAATAAAAAATAGATATATTGTTTGCGCAATACACTTTTTACATGATCAAATCTATTCAAACTTCCTTGTAGTCTGGCGATTTACGGTTGCCAGGTAGAAACAATCAGACCCTATTACTGATTATATACAAGAAGTGAGCTTCTATTATTTTGACTGTATTTTATCTCGAGTTTGTGTAAAATTCAAGCTAAAAATATATTTTCACAATAGTTTTTTAAATGAAGTCACTTCTAAAGAAGGTTGCATATTGAGAGATGCACAGCAAATCCTCTGAGAGAAAGCCGGCTTTTCAAGCGGGAAGTCACCATGCACAGAACAACAGACGAAAAATGGAAGGAGATAAGATTCTTTTTATTAGAGGAGAATCGTAAGCGATTGCGCTTTATATTTCATGATGCCGCCGCCTACTATGGCGGTTTTTTTGTGAAACTTTATCTGTAAGGTTCCGTAAGTATGATGAATCGTTTCAGTGCTAAGGTCTCACGTAACATACTAATGACACCGACAAGCCTTACATAAAGAGCGAACATTAAATCAAAAGTCTTTAATTTGAATAGGTAAAACTTCATGGTTCTTTAGTTCATTGAATAAAACGAAACTTTTTTGCTATGATTTTCCTATGTTTTTACAACTTGTATATATGTCCAATTTCAGAGAAAAAGAGGGATAATCAATTATGCTATTAAAAAAGAACTATCTTCCTGTCGGCAGTGTTGTCGGCTTACATAATGATTCAAGACGTCTGCTTATCATCGGGCGGCAAATGTTTTCTGAGACAAACCATGTCATCAGAGATTATGCAGCTGTCGACTATCCAAACGGTTTTACCGATCCGAAAGAGCAGCTAGTTTTATTTAATAAACATGATATAGAAGTTGTGTACCATTACGGATATGTAGATCAAAAAGAATTGCAGCTTGATGAGTTGCTAACAGAAGCTGAAGCAGGAAAAAACGAAAATAAGGAGCAATGACGATGGGACATTTTCGTTTCAACAAAGAACTTTCACATAAGGCAGCGGGGACCATTAGTCAGCTGGAAAACGCCTTTAGCCATGTATTTGAGAACATGGTGTTTTTTCGTGAAGAATTAGACAGGCACAGCGGAAAAGCCGCCGCAGCGCTGCAGAAAAAAATGAGTGACAACATCAACTTTTTCGGTAAAGCGAGCAGCTGTTTATTATATTTTGCAGACAGTGTGCGGTGTTTTGCAAAAGCGGTCGAACTAACGGACGAATCCGACAAACCGGCCAATGTTCAGCCGCAGTCAAGATCGGAAAGAAACCATACATTTTCGGCTGAAAGAGTTCAAAGTGAAATTAAAGTAAACGGTGAATCGTTACACCAGGCAACCGGAAAGTTTGAATCAAATCTATCTACATTAGATGAAGTTTTGCACCATTTTGACACAATGCTCAGAGAAATGATGTATGAAACAGAGTTTCCGTGGGAAAAATTCGATGACGTCTGGTCTGATGCAAAGTCGCACATCAAATCGATCATGACGGAGCTTAAAAAAAGAGTCAAAGAACTTTCGGCAAACGCCAAAAACATCATTAAGGAATTAAAGCGCGTCGATAACGTAATCTCACAACAACTGCAAAGAGTGAAATGATGGAAGGGAACTAGAGTTATGGCATATTATAATAGAGAGCCAGAAATCACAAATATTATCAAAAGCCATGAAAGAAGAGCTAATCGAATGCTGCAGCATGCTCAATCCAGCCGTTTGCTTGAAGCTTTTAATAAAATATGGATTTCGATAGAAAATAAAGAACTTCCGAACTTTGTATCAAAAAACGTCATGAATTTTAATGTGGCGGATATCAAATCGGAAATCAACGATTGGATAAAGGATTTAAAAGATTGTCAGGAGAATGCCAGACGCAAGTTTGAGTCTATGGAAGACCCCTCACCGGAAGACATACAGAAACGCAACAATATTACGAGTGACGTCGTTCTTTTAATTAGCCAATACGAGAATCTAAAAAATGGCCTTGATCAGGTGGAACAAGATTTCAGCAATGTCGCCCGCACCCACCGCGCCCCAATGCGCGAAGCCTTGACAGACATCTCAATCTTGTATAATTCGGTTAATCATGTGAAAGGCGATTTTTCGGATTATAAGAATGTTTCGGTTTATGTGCATGGGATTGAGGATAGTGGGAATGGTTTCTATAAAAGTGTAAAAGATGCTGCGCAGAAGGGTGACCTTATCGTTCGTATTACGAAAAATGAAAAAAACGAATATGTTTATGAATACTATTTTATTGACGAATATGGAAAAATATACACAAAGGAAACCTATGAAGAAATAAAAGGTCTTGAATATTTCAACACAAACGGTCGTCTCCATATTGTTTATGACACAAATGAACCAAATGAGCATCGGCAAGCAACAAGTGACGATTTAGCAGAAAAGTTAAATGAGATGGGGTTGATGAATGATACAACAAAGATCGATATGTTTGGCCACAGCTATGGCGGAAGAAGATCACTGCAATTTGCGATGGATTACTCTGACCATGTGCGGAGCATAACAACAATCGGAACGCCATATGATAAAAATCTCTTAGCTACCGGTGCTAATAGAGCACGCTGGATTGCAGACAATGCTGCTGGAAGAGATACTATGAATACGAGTGATTATTTAGATTTTAATGAAGATAACAAAAACAATGATAATGGAAAAAACTACAGTAATGCCTACACTGATATGGACAGTGAAGCGATGACTGAAGACATTAATCATTTGAAATCTGCCAATCCTGAAGTCTATCAAAAGCTACAGAAAATGGACATTACCGCTGCGGCGGGATACAGAACAGAGGATACTGTGAGTTTTTCCCCTTACTATACCGCAAGCGGAAAACATAAAATAAACAGTGATGATATCGTTTCAGTTGAAAGTCAACATGGGGACATATTAGGTGATCTCATTGATAAAAAGCCAGAAATAGAAGTAAAAGGTTTCGGTGTCACCAATCCTGGACATATTTATGAAGTTGAAGACTCTGAATTTGTAGACTTAATTCGAGAGGTTAACAAAAAAGAAGCAGAATAGGAGAAGATCGATGAAAAAGAAAGGGTTTATAAGTATATTTTTTTTAATGGTATTTCTGCTCCTCACCATCACCGGCTGCGGCAAAGATGATGTTCAGGAAGTCAACTATAAAAAAGGCTTACCGAAAGAAGACAGTCCAGCATTTGGAGAATTTATGAGACATGAACTAGACTTAGCGACAGATGCAACTCTTAGTTATCAAAATAGTACATATACGATCATGCGCAGTGATAAAAAGGGGCTACGGTACTATCAATATAGCGATGAGGAACTAGAGGATTTTTACAGACCTTTTCTTTCAGCTAAAAAATATCCTGCAACAAAATTACATGATTTGAAAACAACTGAATTTCTAACTAAAGAAAAACTTATCCACAATAAACTTGAACATAATCTGCCGGAAATGACATTAGATAAAAAGAATGTTCTAAAAGTGAAAACAAAAAGCGGAGAAAAAAAAATAGAGTTTCCATCAGCTAAGGGTAAAAAAGTACATCTGGCGTTAACAGCTGTTAGCAAAGACAGCATGCTTATACAAGTAGACGTATATGAAAAATTTAAAAATGGTGACTTCGGGGACAGACAAATATATTATCTTTTTTTAAAAGGAGATTTTTCACAATACCGGATTGTCAAGGAAGATGAGTTAAATGCAACAATTGAGTCTGGGAAACTGAAGGAATACTTATCCGTTTTTTCAAATGTAACGAAGGATGGATCATATCGTAAGTTATTCGGTAAATACATTTTCGAAAAAAAGACGAATAAAGTCCGGAAAATTAAAGACACTGATATTCTGAGCGAAGACGGTAAATATGTTTATATTAACGGAGCAAAAGAAAAAGAAACAAATGTAATGGCTGATGGTATTCAACAGATACAAACCGTGGATAATTATTTAAAAGGAAATGACAAATATGAAGCTCAATTTAAGATTGACTTCAAACAAATTGCGAAAGAGATGGATTTTAATGCGGGCGATGCAAGGATAGCTAATATTCATTATTTTAATAAAGATTATGTAGTTTTGTATATTTCCTATCATGGGAAGACAATTGGGACAGCAGGAGCTGTTAATGTACTAATCGATTTACAAAAAAGTAAACAACAGCCAACGGCTTACTTAGTTGATTTAGGAATTGAATCATAGAGGGACTGAAGAGTTTTTATTCAGTCCTTTTCTTATTTGACAAAGGTAGGCCACAAAAGTGGGATAAGCCTTCTGTCATTTTTGCAATTCAAATAAAAACATTTCAATGGCCTGCCGATGATCACCAACTACCGCAAAGACGATGGAGAAAAAAACGCACCTCCATCGTTAGACACTGCCTAACGATAGGGGTGCAGTTCATTTTTCACCCTTGCCTCACCTTCTCCGACGTATACCCATTCGGATTCGCAGAGTGCCAGTTCCAGGCGTCGCGGATGATTGCGATCAGGCTGTTGTGCTTTGGAGTCCAGCCTAATTCTTTTTTGGCTCTGGAGGAAGAAGCGGCAAATGTTGCTTGTGAGTCGATGTCCGTTTCTGTCAGCTTTGCGGCGATAAGAGGAATGCCTGTGACATATTGGGCGGCAAGGATGATTTGTTCAGCGGAGTAGCTTTCGCCATAGCTGAGATTGTAGATTCGGCTATCCCTGCCTTTCCGCAAATGGCTGATGGCGAGCACGTGTGCTTCTGCCAAATCCTGAACGTGAACATAATCGCGGAAGCCTGTTCCGTTTTCAGGGTGATCTATGTGAACAAAAGGAAGGTGTCCGAGAGCGGTTCGCAGAACATTGGAAATGAGATGTGTTTCACTTCCCCGGTCTTCGCCGATGATGACAGATGGGTGGGCGCCGCACGCATTGAAGGAGCGGAGGATCACATATTTCAGACCGTACGCTTTTTCCGCTTCCATCAGCATTTTCTCCATCATCCATTTGACCTTCCCGTGCGGGTGAACGGGTTCTGGTTCGGTTTCTTCTATGACAGGGAGGTTCTGCGGACAGCCGTAGACCGCAACGCTTGATGCAAAAACGATCCGGCCGACATCGTATTCTTTCATCACCTCAAGCAGTGTTTCCATGCCTGTCATGTTTTCGTTGAAAGAAGAAAAAACGCGATTCGACTGTAATGGAATAGGTGATGCTGCGAAATGCATGACGGCTTCAATGTCCTCATTTTCAAATACTTGCTTGAGAAAATGCCGGTCGCGAATATTCCCTTCATAAAACGCAGCTTCGGGGTGAACGGCTTCTGCGTGTCCCGTTGCCAGGGAATCCACAACGACGACTTTTTCTTTTTTCTCAATTAACGTGTAAACGGCGTGGGAACCGATATAACCGGCTCCCCCGACAACAAGTATGCTCATCGGAATTCCTCCTTTTGGATCTCTTATCTTCTACATGATATGGCGCTGCGGAGCTGCCGCCCGCCGCTGTTCTTCAAATCCGTATTTGCCGTCAATGATATATAGCGGCCTGTCTTTCACTTCGTCATAAATGCGGCCGATGTATTCGCCGATCGCTCCGAGGATGATCAGGATAAAGCCGCTGAACAAGCATTGCAGAATGATCATCGAAGACCACCCGGTAATGGTGCTTGTCGTAAACAGCTTCATGCAGACGACGATGAAGGCATATATAAAACCGACCGCTGACAGCGCGATTCCTGAGTAGCTTGCCAGTTTCAGCGGCTGAAAGGAAAATGAAGTGATGCCGTCGAGCGAGAGCTTCAGCATTTTTTTGAGAGGGTACTTCGTTTCCCCTGCAAGCCGTTCGTGGCGCTCGTAATAGACGGCGGTCTGCTTGAACCCGAGCCAGCTGACAAGGCCGCGGACGAAAGGATTTTTTTCTTTCAGCTTGTTCATTTCATTGACCACCTTCCGGTCCATGAGCCGGAAATCTCCCGTATCCACCGGGATATCAACGTCTGTGAGTTTTCTTAAAATACGGTAGAACATGGCGGCCGTTTGCTTTTTGAAAAATGTTTCTCCTTCCCGCTTTGTGCGGACGGCGTATACAACGTCAAAGCCTTGGCGCCACTTTTCCGCCATTTCCAAAATCAATTCGGGAGGATCCTGCAAATCGGCATCGATCACCACGATCGCTTCGCCGGCAGCATAGTCGGTACCGGCCGTAATGGCGATCTGATGACCGAAATTTCTTGAGAAATTGATGCATTTTACTGCCGGGTCTGACTGAGCAAGCGACTTCAGCATGTGAATACTGTCATCGCTTGAACCGTCGTTTACAAAAATCAGTTCATAAGGGTCGCCTGTCGAGTCCATGACGGTTTTTAATCGGTCATAGGTGCTTTGAAGTACTTCCGCTTCGTTGTAGACAGGGACTACGATTGAAAATGTGACTTGTCTCTGCATATTCATCACCTTTCCTTTCATCAATCAAGCTCCACTTTATAAAGCGTCTGATTTCCGCCAGGTCCGCCTGACTGGGAATCGTTATCTGAAGAAGAGCTGCTGTATTCGTTTTTTGAAATTTCTTTTCCGTTTTCTTTAATCCAGTTAGTGATTTCTGAGTTGTCTTGGCCTCGACCGTCGCCGATCATGAAGTACTTGACTTCGCCGTTTTTGACGAGCTTCTCAAGTTTTTCAACCGTCAAAATCGGGTCGCTTCCAGAGAATCCGCCCATCGCCATGACAGCTTTACCTGTTTTGATGATGTAAGATTGAGCAGACGTTGCGCTGGAGACCGCAAATAAATATTTTTCACCCGTGTTGTTCTTTTCAAGGTAGCTCAACAGTTCTTCATCGACTGATTCGCCGCTTCCAGGGCTGCCGCCGCTTGGTCCGCCTTGTTGACGGCCGCTTGCGCCTTCGCCGTTCTGATTTTGGCTGTTTTGGCCGGAACCGGTATCAGTTGAAGAATCATTGCTGTTTGAACCAGGACCGAAGCCAGGTCCGTTATTGTTGTTTTGATCACTGTCTGTTTGACCGTCTTGGCTGCCGAATCTGGGAGGTCCGCTGCCGTTGTTATTCTGCATCTTCCCTCCGCCACCGCCGCCAAATGATTGTGCGGATTTAGGTCCGGCCTGCGGAATCATGCCGTTTACACCGTCAGCGAGCGTTGCTGTTGTCCAATAGAAAGGTCCGATCAGCATGCCGAGCAGCGCTGCAAGTGATACATAGTAGCTGAATGACTTTCCTTTTTTGAAAAAGATGAGAAGGCAGCTTGTGACAATGCCAAAAGCGCCGATCAATATGCTCCAGACGATGCCGATTTCGCTGAGATAAGGACTCAAAATATACAATTCAAATGCGGTTGTCAGCAAAATTCCGATCGGCAGAAGCTGTTTTTTCCAGCCGCTTTCTTCCTGATAGAGGCGAACGAGCGCTGTCCAGCCTGCACCTGATAAAGCGGCAATCGGTGCTGCCAGCATGATCAGATAGTAATGGTGGAAGAATCCTGCGACGCTGAAGAATGCAGCGACTGGCAGAAGCCACATCATCCAGAAAATCGTTTCAGTCGTTATTTCATTGAATTTGCGTTGACCGCGAAGGCCCGTGATCAGCAAACCGATGATGCCGAAGAGTACAAACGGGATGAGCCAGCTTGCCTGTCCGGAAAGCTCGGATTGGAATAGTCTGAGAGGGCCGGGGTTTCCTGTGCCAAACATGCCGCTCGTGCCGCCACCGGGACCTCCGCCGCCGCTTTGAACATCACCCTGCTGGCCGTCCGGTCCGCCTGAAGGCATCTCGCCCCCGCTCGGCGGAGCCATTTGTCCATTTGTCGAGTCTGAGTTGTTTTCGGTATCGCCGCTTTGCTGCTGCGGCATTTCCTGCTGCTGGTTCTTTTGATTTTGATCAGATGAGGAGGTTCCGCCCCCGCCAGCACCGTTTTGGCCTGTGAGACGCTGGATGCCGTTGTAGCCAAACGCCAGCTCAAGGACAGAGTTGGTCTGGCTGCTTCCAATATAAGGGCGCGAACTCTCCGGCTGACTATCGACGACTACCGCCCAGGAAACGGAAACGCCTGCCAGAACGATCAAGGCTGTGATAAGAGACACAATTTTTTTGCGAATCGTCGTTTTTGCTGCAATCATGTAAAACAGCAGGAATGCCGGTAATACCATGTATGCTTGCAGCATTTTGACGTTAAAGCCGACGCCGACCATACAGAATGCGCCGAGCAGCCAGCCGATTTTTCCTTTCCGGACTGCTTTAAACAACATCCAGGTTGCAATCATCAAACAAAGGGTGAGAATGCTGTCGACGTTGTTTGTATGGCTGACCGCAACGGCAATCGGCGTACACGCCATAATAAGAGCTGAAATTCTGGCCGCCGTTTTGCCAAAAGTAGGTTTTACAATAAAGTACAACAGTGCTACGGAAATCACTTCGGCAATCGCTTCAGGAAGAACGACGCTCCAGCCGTGCACGCCGAACACAAGTGCAAAAAGTGTCTGAATCCAGAGTGCAACCGGCGGTTTATCAACTGTTACAAAGCCTGCTGGATCAAATGATGCGTAAAAAAAGTTATGAAAACTTTGGGTCATACTTTCAACGGCCGCCGTATAGTAGGCGTTGTCTGTGTCACTATTCCAGATGCCGTACAAGTTTAAAGCTGCAGATAATACAAGAATGAAGACCAGGAATATATCGATTTTCCTTTTCTTAATCATTGTTCGATCACCTCACTAAAGAGCATTATAGAAGCCAAATATGATCAAACTATGAACAAATCAAGAAGGAATTTTAAATTGTATAGAGGGGCAAAAAAAGAGACATGCCGTCAGGAGGCATGTCTCAAATATGAGGTGTTATTTCCATACGTCTTCTGCGATCTCGACGACATGACGCAGTTTTTCCCATTGCTGCTCTTCTGTCAGGAGATTGCCTTCTTCTGTGGAGGCAAAGCCGCACTGCGGGCTTAGGCACAATTGGTTCAGGTCGACGAAGCGAGCTGCTTCGTCGATGCGCCGCTTAATATCATCCGGGTTTTCAAGCTCTCCGAATTTTGATGTGATCAGGCCGAGGACGATCTGCAAGTCTTTCCGTTTGACATAGCGAAGCGGTTCGAAGCCGCCGGAGCGCTCGTCATCAAATTCAAGGAAAAGTCCGTCTAAATTGAGTCCGTCGAAAATCGTTTCTGCAGCCGCATCGTAGCCGCCTTCCGCCACCCATGTTGACTGGAAGTTGCCGCGGCAGATGTGCATGGTGACCGTCAAATCGTCCGGGCGTCCTTCAACTGCTTCATTAATCGTGTTGGCGAAGGACTGGCGCAGTTCATCAGGCTGGCGGCCGAAGGCTTTGATCTGCTCATGTCCTTTGTCTGAGAAAAATACCGACCAGGCCGTGTCATCCAGTTGCAAATAGCGGCAGCCGGCATCGTAAAATGCGCGGATCGCTTTTTTGTAAGCCTGCGCGACATCGTGATGGAACTCATCCAGATCCTCGTACGGGCTTTCTCCAAGTTTTCCTCTGAAAAACAGCATATTCGGGCTCGGAATCGTCATTTTCGGCGTATGTGTGCCCGCAATATCATGAAGAAATTTATAATCTTCCAGCATCGGATGGTTTGTAAAATCGACTTTGCTTGTTACTTTGATTCCGCGCGGCTTCGTTTCAACATTATGAAATTGAATGCCCTTGTCCGCTGTATATCCTTCTACGCCGTCAAGCCCTTCAAGAAAATCGAAATGCCACCATGACCTGCGGAATTCCCCGTCAGTAACGGCTTTAAGGCCAATTTCTTTTTGCTTTTCGACAATGCGCTTGATCTCTTCGTTTTCGACTTCGCGCAGTTGTTCAGCGCTAATTTCACCGTTCGCTTTTTGAATACGCGCTTTTTTTACGGGCGCAGACCTTAAAAGACTCCCCACCTGATCAGCTCTGTACGGTCCGATTTTTTTCCCAGGCGTTTGCTTCAGTACATCGGTTGATTGTGTCATGCTTCATCCCTCTTTCTTTATAGACATAAAAAAGCTCTTCCCGATAAGGAAGAGCTTGATATATTCAATCTCCTCCTTATCTTCAAGAGCACGTACATGCTCTTAAGGATTTAGCACCATTCTGTCATAGACAGCGGTTGCCGGGTTTCACAGGGCCAGTCCCTCCACCACTCTTGATAAGGAAAACCTTTTTATGCAATTTTTTAATAGTTTTAATATTAATACTTTTTATAAAAATGTCAATGGGTTTAAAAAAACTATTTGGTTTTTCATTTTCTTCTTCTGCGGTTAAACCGGAGGGCGTATCGAATCAGCGTGTGAATTTTTTGTCAAGACAGTCGTTCAAATGGTCAACAAGGTGCTGAACGAACAGGGTGAATTAGAATATTTTTCAATTTTTATCTCCGAAAATAGAAACTTTCTCGCGAGTTCACCGGTCTATCATGTGTACCTGATTTCAAAATGGGTATGATAAACAATGACAGATTAAGGAGGGTTCTTATGAACAAAAAAACAGTGTTTAAAGCGTTAGGTATGCTGATGACAGGGGTATTGTTTTTTGCGCTGTACGGTGCGGCCGCACTTCCTTCTGCACACGCGGCAAATGAAAAAAAGCCGACGGTCACGAGCCATACTTACAAAAACATTAAGGCTTTGAAATACCCGCAGGTTGCAAATGTAAGCACCAAATCTCTCCAAAATAGGATCAACAAAGATTTTAAACGTTATATTGAGCAGTCCTACAAAGATTATGTAAAAAACAAGAAAGACGGCCAACAGCACGGTTACCAAACAGATTATCAAACGTCCTTTGAAGTGAAATACCGGACCGGCCAAAAGCTGAGCATTCTGACAAGTAATTACGTCTACTCCGGCGGAGCGCACGGAAATACGGCAGTCCGCTCTTTCAACTATGACCTTGCCTCTAAAAAGCGGGTGTATTTATCAGATATCTTAAATACAAAATCGAAAATGGATAAGACAAAAACATACATTTACGACTATATTCAAAAACACAGCGACATTTTCTTCCCGGATGTGAAGAAGAAAGACATCGTCCTTGGTAAAAACACGGCTTTTTATTACACAAAAGACGGCATTGCGATCGTCTTCCAGCAATACGATGTCGCTCCTTATGCTGCCGGAAATCCGGTCGTTGCCGTTCCGAAAACGGTGTATCAATAAATAACAGCCCCTGTTTCGCAGGGGTTTTTGTTTTGAGGGAAGAAGGAATGGGGAGGTTATGGAAGCCTTTTCATGAAGTGGCAGCTGACGGGCATGATTCAGCCCGCAGTCCGTTCGCAGATTTTTTCTAAATCGAATAGCTCGCAGACATAGAACATGCACTGCCGGCCGCTGATAATCTGATATTTTTTAAAAGCATATGTCCGGTCTGCTGAAACAGGTACAAGTTGTGTGAAATGTTTTCCCAGGCAGTCGCCCGTACTGAAAATTTCACGCCTTGACTCCAGTTCTGCAATGATTTTCCCGATGGGAAGCCTTTCTGCCTGCAAATCTTGTTTGATGGCGGGCGGCAGTAAGTTTGTTTTAACATAGACATAATTATAAGATAAATAATCATCGCCTGTTTTCAAAGAGGAAGTTCTAAACAAGATGTCATCATCGCGTTGAAACAGCCTCGCTTCTTCAGGTGACAGCTTGTCATAATCAATATTATTTTGCTGAAAAACTTCGATTTCGGCTTTGCCACCGATCAGCGTTTCAATCGCTTTGGTTGTTGAACCATCGGTTTTGGTTAACATGTCTTTTACAATAGCAACTAGAGTTTCAGGAAAAAAGTGGCTTACGCTCAATGAAAGGCACCCCCGTACCAAAATTAGAATTTTTTGAAAACTTGTCTTTAAATTTATCATGTGGAGATGCGTTTGTCTAGAAAAATAAGTTAAATTTTAGGTTAGTAATGTAAATTTTATATTTTTAACAATTGGATAGATCAGGATATGTATGGAAAAAGGAGACGTCAATGTCTCCTTTTTTTGTGCGATTCATTTAAGTCGTCTCTCCTTCTAAAAGCTGTACGGGCAAATAGGTTTCCAGCTGTAAATCATCGAATTCGCCTTCGATGGCTTTGGACAAAATCTCGATGGCCGTCTTGGAAATGAGTTCAATCGGCTGCTGGATGGTTGTCAATTCCGGGAGGATGGACTGAACGGCTTCCGTTCCGTCGTAGCCGATCACCTTTAATTGCCCGGGAATGTCTTTTCCGCGTTTTTTTGCTTCGGTGATGACTGTAGCGGCCATGAGGTCATCGCTGGCAAAAATGCCGTCAGCTGCAGGCTGTTCATCAAACAGTTTTGAGATGATTTCCCGGTAATTTTGATGAAAGGGAACCTCATATGTAATCGGCTGCCTTCCGTGTTGTCGCATCACATCTTCATATGCTTTTCGTCTAAGATTTGCCGGTGTTTTCAGCTCAATTGGTCCGTTGAGATGGATGATGTGCCGGCAGCCTTTTGCAATTAACAGTTCTGTCGCTTTTCTTCCTCCGTCATAGTTATTGGAGCCGATGACGGGAATCGTTTCCGATAAGTAATGATCGATGGCGACAATCGGCAGGTTTTGCCGATGATAGTTTAAGATTCCCCTGTTGTAGGTCACGGCGATGACGCCGTCCACTTGATTTCGCATCAGCATTTCCAAGTATTTTTCTTCTTTGTCTTTGCGGTTCAAGCTGTTGCAAAGCAGCAGTTTGTAGCCCATGGCAGCGCAGATGCTCTCAATATGAAAGGCCAGTTCGCCGAAAAACGGGTTGCTGGAGTTAGGGATGATGAGCCCTATTAAATGAGTTCGTTTACGAAATAAAGAGCGGGCCAAATCGTTTGGAAAGTAATTGATTTCTTCCATCGCTTTATAGACTTTTTCTTTTGTTTTTTCACTAATATAGCCGCGGTTATTTAATACCCGCGATACGGTTGTTGGTGAAACTCCCGCTTTTTTTGCAACGTCGTGAATGCTAGGCTTCATTCCCTTTTCCCCCTGCTAGTTTACTGAAACGGCTTACAATTCTCGTCACGCACTTATTTTAGAGAATCGGACTGATATGTGCAAGAAAATGCCATGATTCTGAGAAATGTACCGGGATGAATAATTGGGGAAAAAATATGTCAACCGGTTGACATGTGAAACCGGTTGACATACAATTCATTTGAAAGCGCTTTTATCTGTTGATTTATGAAAAATGGGGGGAAGTGACAAAGATGAAAAGGTGGCTCTTCGGAATTTTTTCATTGTTACTGATGTTTGCGATGTGGGGCTGCAGCAATAGCAAAAGTGCAAATAGCCAAGATGGGAAAACGCTTACGATGTGGGTGCACGTATCTGATGATAGTGAAGAAGGAAAGGTCTATCAAAAGCGGGTGGACGCTTTTAATAAAAAGTATGCCTCCGAAAACGTCAAGGCAAAAATTGATTTCATCCCCAGAAGCGGAAACGGCGGCGGATATGAAGACAAAGTGAACGCGGCGCTGACAACGAACACCTTGCCGGATGTGATCACTTTGGACGGACCGAATACGGCGGCTTATGCGAAATCTGGTGTAATTGCGCCATTGGATGAGTATATCAAAGACCAGGATGATTTATTGCCGAGCATTAAGCAACAGGGAACCTACCAAGGGAAACTGTATGCGATCGGCGTCAGCGAATCGTCGGTCGGTATTTACTATAACAAAAAAATGCTGAAGGACGCCGGCGTTGACTTGAAAACGCTGCCTACGGTTGAGAATCCATGGACGTGGGACGAATTTCTTGAGCTTTGCAAAAAGCTGAAAAATAAATATGACAAACCGGCCATCGATATGCAGTTGCAGTCAAAAGACGAAATGCTGACTTATGCGCTTTTGCCATTTGTTTGGTCGGCTGGCGGTGATGTCCTTTCAAAAGACGGCAAGAAGTCGGAGGGTGTTTTTAACGACAAACCGACCGCTGCAGCGATGACATTTATTCAAACAATGCTGAAGGAGGGTTACACGACCCGGACTCCGGTTAAGCAGGCGTTTGAAACGGAAAAATATCCGATGAAAATGAGCGGTGTCTGGACGGTAACCGACATGGAAACAAATTTCCCTAATGTCGATTATGGGGTGATGCCGTATCCTGTTTCGCCAAAAACAAAAAAGCTTGTGTCCCCTTCAGGAAGCTGGCAGTTTGCCATGACACAGACGTCTGAAAACAAGGAATGGTCGGCAAAATTGGTCGATTGGATGACAAACAAGGAATCCAACCTGGAATTGAGCCGTTCGATCGCCGCGCTGCCTGTGCGCTATTCATCAGAGAAAGTGATGGCAAAGGAATTCTCAGATGAAATGAATGTCTTCTTGCAGCAGCTGAAAGAAACGGGGCATGCACGACCGGTGACACCGGCATATCCACAGGTGACACGCGCATTTCAGCAAGCGATCGATGACATCAGCTTCTTTGATCAGCATCAGGATATTCAATCGGTGCTGGATACGCGTGCAAAAGAAATGCAATCAGCCATCGATAAGGCAAACTAGAAGGTGGAGCCATGAATAAAATTCCGTTGAAAGAAGCAAGGACGGCCTTTCTGCTGAAAAAAACCCCTGCCAATAAAATAGGGTGGCGGGACAATGTGCTGGCCTATACATTTTTAGGTCCGGCCTTGCTGATTTTGTCAGTGTTTCTCGTGATTCCTTCGATTATGGCGGTTTACTACGCATTTACAGATTATTATTTGTTAACACCTGACCTGCGCAAGTTTGTCGGTTTTGACAACTTTATCAAATTGTTCAAAGACCCTATTTTCTTGAAAAGTTTGAGCAACACATTGAAATTTGTTGTCCTTGTGATTCCATTACAGATCGGGGCCGCTCTCGGGCTGGCCCTTCTGTTGAATAAAAAGCGCAAGGCCAATACGTTTTTCAAAGTCGCATACTTTAGCCCCGTCGTCATGTCGCTTGTTGTCATCTCCGTTTTGTGGCTGTACTTGCTGAATCCGAATGAAGGAATGATCAATAACGTACTGACGCATGTCGGTTTACCGCCACAGCCGTTTTTGACAAGTCCTGAACAGGCGATCTTTACAATTGTTTTCGTTTCAGTCTGGCAGGGAGCGGGATTTCAGATGCTGATTTTTTTAGCGGGCCTGCAAAACATTCCCGGAGATGTCTACGAGGCGGCGCAATTGGATGGTATGAATAAATGGCAGCGGTTTATTTATATTACATTGCCTTTGTTGAAACCGACGTCGATTTTTATCTTTATTACAACGCTGATCAGTGCGTTTAAGCTCCTCGTGCAGCCAATGGTCATGACCCAGGGGGGACCGGTCAATTCAACGATGACAGTTGTCTATTATATTTATCAAACGGGATTTACCGATCGGATGGTCGGCTATGCAAGTTCAATTGCGCTCTTGTTTGGCACGATAATTGGATTGGTGACGCTTGCGCAGCGCAAGCTGGTGAAGGAGGATGAAGGCGGATGAGAAGGAAATTCGGGCCTTTAACGATACTGGAATATATATGCCTTGTTTTGCTGGCGGTTCTGTTTATATTTCCGCTTATTTGGATGGTCGCTTCATCGATGAAACCGGAAGCCGATATTTACAACAATATCAGCAGCATTAAAGCGTTTCTCCCGTCTTTTCATCCGTCGGAATGGTTTCAATCCTACAGGGAAGTGCTGTCACGGTTTGATTTACTAATGTATATCGGTAACAGTCTGTTTTACGGTTTGTGTGTGGCAGCGGGAGCGGTCATTATCAACGGAATGGCGGGCTTCGCATTCGCCAAGCTGCAATTCACAGGTAAAAAAGTGCTGTTTACCATATTGCTGGCGCTTTTAATCGTGCCGATGGAAACGATTTTAATCTCGCAGTTTACAATTGTTCATAAGCTCGGACTTGTTGATACGCGCCTTGCCGTGATTTTGCCGGCGCTTGCCGGGGCTTTCAATATTTATTTGTTCCGAAACTTTTTCATGGCGATCCCGGGGGAGATGATTGAGTCGGCCAAGCTGGACGGAGCCAATACATGGCAGATTTTCTGGCGGGTGATGCTGCCGATGTCGAAACCGGCTGTTGCTACTGTGGGGACATTGGCTTTTATCGGCAGCTGGAATGACTATATTTGGCCGCTGATGGTTTTGACGGATAAGTCGAAATTTCCGATCCAGGTGGCGATTACAGCCATCAACAGCACCGAGCCGGTTTATACGAACCAGGTAATGGCTGTCTTGACGATTTCCACGATTCCGCTGATTCTCATCTACATTGTAGCCCAACGCTACATTTTAGATGGCCTCGGCGGTTCAGGGACAGGCATCAAATAGATACATCCAAATCGGGTTAAAGGAGCAAATGAAAATGAAAAGCTCAAACAGTCTGTATTGGAAACTAAGCGCTTATTTTTTCTTTTTCTTTTTTACTTGGTCTTCCAGCTATTCTTTATTTGCGATTTGGTTAGGGCAAGAAATCAATTTGAACGGGTCCGCGACAGGCATTATCTTTTCTGTAAACGCTATCTTTACTTTGTGCATGCAGCCTTTGTACGGTTTTATCTCTGATAAGCTCGGTCTGAAGAAAAACATATTATTTATGATCAGTTTGCTTCTCGTATTTACGGGTCCCTTTTATATTTTCGTCTACGGACCGCTTTTGCAATACAATGTCTTTCTCGGGGCTATCGTCGGCGGAATTTATTTGGGAACTGCTTTTCTCGCCGGAATCGGCGCGATTGAAACCTTTATTGAAAAGGTCAGCCGCAAATATCACTTTGAATATGGAAGAACAAGGATGTGGGGATCCCTCGGCTGGGCTGCGGCGACATTTTTTGCAGGTCAGCTGTTCAATATCGACCCGAATATCAACTTCTGGGTTGCTTCCGTTTCAGCAGTCATATTGGTAGCCATTATTGTTTCCGTAAAAATTGAGATGACAGATTATGAAAAGGAAAGGGCAGACTCGGTCGGATTAAAAGACGTGGGAGGGCTTTTTCTCTTAAAAGATTTCTGGTTTTTGATGTTGTACGTGATCGGCGTAACTTGCGTATACGGCGTCTATGACCAGCAGTTCCCGCTTTACTACGCTTCCTTATTTCCGACTCCGGCTCTGGGGAACCAAATATTTGGATACCTTAACTCATTCCAAGTATTCATTGAAGCGGGCATGATGTTTCTTGCGCCTTTCATCGTCAATAAGCTTGGTCCTAAAAAAAGTTTGATTTTAGCGGGGCTGTTAATGGCTTTCCGCATTATCGGCTCCGGACTTGTCAGCGGACCGGTCGGAATTTCATCAATGAAACTCATTCATGCTTTAGAATTGCCGATTATGCTGATTGCGGTGTTTAAATATTTGGCGACTAATTTTGATAATCGTCTTTCATCCGTACTTTATCTTGTCGGCTTTCAATTCGCATCCCAGGTAGGCACGTCGATTTTTTCGCCGCTTGCGGGAGGCTTATACGACAGCATCGGATTTCGCCACACTTATCTTATCATGGGAGCAATGGTCCTTTGTTTCACCATTATTTCGATTTTTACCTTGCTAGACTCAAAGAAAGACGTTGAATTTGCTCAAAGTCTACAAAGAAAGCATATATAGAAAGGGTGTCACAGATGAATAGAATTCACCAGGCAGAAGAAGCATTGAAGAAAGCCGGAAAAAAAGTGAATCACCGATACCGAATGGGCTATCACATGATGCCCCGGGCAAACTGGATAAATGATCCAAACGGACTGATTCAATATAAAGGGGAGTATCATGTCTTTTATCAACATCATCCGTATGATGAGAATTGGGGGCCGATGCATTGGGGCCATTTGAAGAGCAGGGATCTTATTCACTGGGAACACTTGCCGATCGCTTTAGCCCCTGGCGATGCATTTGATGAGAGCGGCTGCTTCTCAGGAAGCGCAGTCGAATATAACGGCGACCTTGCTTTAATCTATACAGGGCATAATATGATAGATGAAGAGAAAGACGATTTCTATCAAAATCAGAATATAGCAGTTAGCAAAGATGGTATCACCTTTGAAAAACTGAAAGAAAACCCTGTCATCGCAGAGCCGCCGGAAGACAGCTCCCGCCACTTTCGCGATCCGAAAGTATGGAGGCATGGTGAGACCTGGTATATGGTGATCGGAAACGCCTCAAAAGAAAATGTCGGTCGGGTCATTTTATATCGCTCGCCTAACTTTGTAGATTGGGAATATGCAGGCGTCCTCGCCCAAAGCGACGGGAATCTCGGCTTTATGTGGGAATGTCCGGATTTCTTTGAATTAGACGGCAAACACATTTTGCTGATTTCTCCTCAGGGTATAGAGGCGGATGGTGATTCATATCAGAATCTGTATCAAACAGGCTATTTGATTGGAGATTATGATGAAGGCACGAATGAGTTTGTACATGGCTCCTTTAAGGAATTGGACCATGGCCATGACTTTTATGCCGTGCAAACTTTGTTGGATGACAAAGGGCGCAGAATTGCGATTGGCTGGATGGATATGTGGGAGTCAGAGATGCCGACGAAAGCGGACGGATGGTGCGGGGCTTTAACTTTGCCGCGTGAATTGACGTTGAAGAATGATCACAAAATTTTAATGAATCCGGTTGAGGAGACTCAATTACTTCGTGAATCGGAACATCATGAATGTGCCAATCAATCGATTTCCGGCAGCTATTTGATAAAGACAGCCGAAAAGCTTCTTGAAGTGGTGGCCGTTTTTGATTTGACAATTTGCAGTGCCGAAACGGTTGGCTTAAAGATTCGGGGGATTGGTCAGGAAGAGACAATCATCCAGTACAGCTTGGTTGATCAAAAGCTGACGCTCGACTGTTCAAAGTCCGGCAAAGCGCGGGACGGTGTGAGAAATGTACGGCTTGAAGCGGAGGAAAAGCTCACCTTGCATCTGTTTCTTGACAGATCGTCTATTGAAGTATTTGCAAACCATGGTGAAGCGACAATGACCAGCCGCATATATCCCAAAGAAGGAAGAGCCGGGATTGAGCTGTTTTCTGAGAAAGGCAATGTACGGGTCGAAGAGTTCACTTACTGGACGTTGAAAGATATTTGGAAAGGCGATGAAGCCGAATGAGCAGAATTTTTTGCATCGGTGAGACGTTAATCGGCTTTAACCCGAAACATGTTCTTATTTCGGCAAAGCGCAGATAAAGATTGATCTGACAAAAAAGCGGCTGTCGTGTCTTGCAGCCGCTTTCCGCTTTTTTTCGTATTACGCTCTTTCTTCAAACAGCTTCACAATTTCCACGATGACATTCGCGGCTTTTACCATATTGTCGGCGGAAATATACTCGTATTTTCCGTGAAAGTTTTCCCCGCCTGTAAAAATGTTCGGACAAGGAAGCCCCATGTATGAGAGCTGGGAGCCGTCTGTACCGCCGCGGATCGGTTTCACAACCGGCTCGATGTCCAGATTTTTCATCGCTTCATAGGCAATGTCGACAATCTCTTTGACCGGTTCGATTTTTTCCCTCATGTTGTAATATTGATCATTCATGTCCATTGTGATGCTGTTTTCGCCGTATTTGGCTTTAAGGTCGTTTGCAATTTTTTGGACGGTTTCTTTTCTCTCGTTAAATCGGTCTCTGTCAAAATCCCTGATGATATAGGAGTGAGTGGTTTCAGAGACATCGCCCTTGATCGAAAGCAGATGGTAGAAGCCTTCATAACCTTCTGTAAATTCAGGAGCTTCGTTTTCCGGAAGTCCGGCGTGAAACTGCATCGCGATTTTGGCGGCATTGACCATTTTTCCTTTTGCTGTGCCGGGGTGGACGTTCGTTCCTTTACAAGTGATTTTCGCGGCTGCAGCATTGAAGCTTTCGTACTGCAGTTCGCCGAGCGGTCCGCCGTCAACCGTATACGCGAATGTGGCGTTGAACGCCTCTACGTCAAACTTGTGGGGCCCTCTGCCGATCTCTTCATCAGGCGTAAAAGCGACTCTGATCTTCCCGTGTTTGATTTCGGGGTGCGCAATTAAATATTCGATTGCCGTCATGATTTCAGAGATTCCCGCTTTATTATCGGCGCCGAGCAAAGTCGTTCCGTCGGTAGTGATCAATGTATGTCCCGCATAATCTGCAAGCTCTGGAAATTCCTTGGGCGATAAGACGACATTGAGAGATTCATTCAGCACAATGTCTTTTCCGTCGTATTGTTCGATAACCTGCGGATTGACGTTCTTTCCGGTAAAATCTGTTGCTGTATCCACATGAGCCAGGAAGCCGATCGTCGGCACCTCTTTTTCCGTATTCGAAGGAAGCGTCGCCATCACATAGCCGTTTTCATCGATTGTGACGTCCTTCATGCCGATCTCTTTCAGCTCTTCAACAAGCATATTGGCAAGCGTCAGCTGCCCGGGAGTGGAAGGCGTCGTCTGACTGTTTTCATTTGACTGCGTATCCACTTTCGCATAAGAAATGAGACGTTCAATCAGTTTGTTCTTCATGTTTCCTTCATCTCCAATTGTTGGTTTTATGTTTATCTTATCATTCATGGCGGGCGAATCGAAAACTTTTATTCCTGTATAGGAAAATTTAGTATAATATAGTTCTAAAGGATCATCACAATTGTAAGGGAGTATCACAATGGCTAAAGGTTATACAAATGAAGGAACAAAATGGGAGTTTGCACATTCTTTCTGGCTTGTGTTCACATGGGTTCCTTTTGGATTTTTAAGCTGGTTTGCATTTATTTATATCGCAGCGCGAACGAAACAAAGAAAATGGTTATTTGCCGGGATCGGATATGCAGCGGCTGTTTTATTCGCTGCTTTTACAGCCAGAACGTTCCTTTTCGATTTGGCTATGAAAGCCTTGCTTATCGTTTGGATCATCTCAATCATTCATGCTTTCAAAACAAGGGCCGAATATTTGGTTCGGCTTGAAGCCGTCTATCGAATCAAACGATCAAGTATGAATGAACTGAGGGAAGAGCTTAAATATGAACAGGAACCGCACGGCCAAACCGGAACTTCTAAAGTGACGCTGACAAAGAAGTAAATAGAATCCGCTATTTTCGATGAAATAGCGGATTTTTTTAATGCAGAGAAAAAATTCCGTCCTTTTGAAACTTTTCTCATCCATTCTCTTCTCTAATGTTTGAAGGAGGCGCAACAGTGAAGCAAATCAGATTAGTTAAGAAAGCTGTCGCAGGCAATGCCAAAGCTTTTGAAACGCTGTTTCAAAAGCACAGCGATCAGCTTTACAGAACAGCTTACATATATGTGCGAAATAAGGAGGACGCGTTAGATATCGTTCAGGAGACGGCGTACAAGGCATTTTTATCGATTGCCCAGCTGAGGAATCCCGAATACTTTTTGACATGGCTGACGAAAATCCTCATTCATCATGCATATGCCTTATTAGACAAGAAAAAGAAAGTGGTTTTAATGGACAGGCCGCTGCAGGATGAAGGCCAGGAGCAGGAGATGGATGCGGACGACAGAATGGGGATGCTTGAAGCCGTTCAGCGGTTGCGAAAAGAATATCAAACCGCCATCATTCTATTTTATTATCACGACCTGCCGATACATGATATCGCCGAGGTGATGAATACTCCTGAAGGAACCGTTAAGACCTATTTGAAAAGAGCGAAGTTTGAATTAAAACAACTACTGACTGGGGGAGAAGACGCATGGACAAACAATGGTTCAAAAACGAAGTAAACAAGATCAATGTTCCTACAAAAGAAATCCGCGAATCAATCGATAAAGGCATCAATCGGGCCAAGCGGGAAAAAAGGTTTCGGCCGAAGCACGCCGTGAAACGAACCATTTTTGTTTCAGGCGCGGCCGCTGTGCTCCTTCTCGGCAGCGGCTTCGTTTCCCCAGCGATGCAAAGCGTGTTGGCTGACGTCCCGCTGTTTGGGAAAGCGTATCAACAATTTCATGACTATGTCGGCCAAAACTTGGTGGCGGGCCAGCTTGTCACTGAACTGAACGAGAAAGCGTCCAGCAACAACATAGACGTGACGGCGACAAGCGTTTATTTTGACGGCGGAATCATCGGTATGACGTTTAAGGTGAAAAGTGATACAAGAAAAGATTTGGATGATGGAGCGAGAATGATTCATTTCACATTATTTAATGGCGAGCGCAAATGGGCGATCGCTTCTCAAGGAGACATAAAGAAAACAGAGGATGGCTATACCGGCTACATTCAAATGGGCTATCCAGACAAACATATTCCCGATAAACTGACACTCCCGGTTACGATCACAGATATTAACGGAATCAGAGGGAAATGGAAGTTCGACATTCCGGTTGATAAACTGCCGTATAAAACGCTCCACGTAACTAAAAACAATACACAATCGGCTGATGGCCATAAGCTCGCCGTAAAAACAGTAATTCTCGGAAAAGAATCGACTGTCATCGACTATGAAGTATCCAATTCAGAGGAACATCCAAACGATCGTACATCAATTATAAAAGTGACAGATGATAAAGGAAACGAAATCCCTTATATAAGTGGAGGGCAGAGGACGACAGACAGTACAAAGAAAGGAAACAAGGTTCGTCACGAAGAAAGGCTGATCCTTGAAAAAGTGAATAAAGGAACAAAATACCTCAAGATTGAGGCGAGCAGCAGTATGGGCGATTCCGAAAAAACGCTGCCACTCACAAAAACGCCCGCCGTGCTGAGCGCTGACCGTCATGATTTCCAGATTGCCGTTGATCAGGTGAAACAAAACGGTAGCAAACTGTCTGTCGACTATCATTTGAAACATGTCGATCAATCTAAGATCGATATGGACAGCATGCAAAATTTTTTAGAAACGATGTCGCTGGTTGATTCGGCTTATAAAGGCTTTGACGAGGCGCCGGAGGGACACAGCGTAAAAGGTAATTTTACAAAAGTGCTAGATCCTGAAAAACTTCGATTCCGTTCAGACTTTACGTTAGATGGTGAATTTGGAGTGAAAAACTTCAGTCTTGACCAATATTCGCTTGATGTCGAGTTTGGTTATTTAAGCGCATTTTATTCTACACCGTTCAAGCCGATCAAAGTGCAATTGCCACAGTAAAATATATGACCCGCTGTTTCAGTGAAACGGCGGGTTGTCTGCTTTGATGGCCTCCCAACTTGAAAATTTCCTCTCCCAAAGGAAAAAATATGCACCAAAAAGAAAGCGTTTTCATTGTAAAGTAAAAGCAAACCACCAAAAAAAGGGGGAGAGTAAATGAGCAGGATGGCGAAGGTGACCGAGATGTTTGAGCGGGTCGCTTTTAAAATTACAAGCTTCAAATATATCATGGTCATTAAGTCGGCGTTTGTTACGCTGATGCCGGTCATCATTGCCGGGGCGTTTGCGGTTCTGATGCAGAATATGGTGATGAGCCCCGAGACGGGACTTGCGGTTTTCGAGCCTTTTCGGTTCTTGTCTGCGCTTGAGCCGATTATGGCCTCGATCAATTATGCGACGCTGAACTTTATTACGATCGGCGCAGTGTTTTTGATCGGGATTGAGCTCGGGAAGCTGAATGGGCATGAATCATTTTTTCCCGGCTTGATGGCGCTGATGTCCTATATCTCTGTCATTCCATCGACGGTGCTGTTGGAAGTGAACGGTTCGATGCAGGAAGTGGTTAATGTGCTGGCCAAGGAATTTACGGATCCGAAATCGCTGTTTTTGGGGATGTTTATTTCGATTGTGTCTGTTGAAATCTTCAGCAAGCTTTCGAGCATGGACCGGCTCAAAATTAAAATGCCGGACAGCGTACCGGCCAATGTCTCTGTCTCGTTCGACACTTTATTTCCTTCGATTATTACGGTCACGATCATCGCCAGCTTCGGATTTGCTTTTCATCGGCTGACGGGCGTATACCTTCATGAAGCTGTGTACAATGTCGTGCAAAAACCGCTTGAGGGTGCGATTCAAGGCCTTCCCGGCATTTTGCTGCTAGTGTTTGTCGCACAGTTTTTCTGGGTCATCGGCATACACGGAAACCAGATGGTGAAGCCGATCAGGGAGCCTTTGCTGCTCGCTTCGATTACCGTCAATATGAATGCATACGCTGCCGGCGAATCGATTCCGAATATCATTACGATGCCGTTTTGGGATGTGTACATGAGCATCGGCGGATCCGGCGTCACGATCGGCCTGTTGATCGCGATTTTTATCGCGGGGAAACGGGAGGATTTGCGCAGCATTACAAAAATTTCGTTTGGTCCCGGCATCTTCAATATCAATGAACCGGTGATCTTCGGGGTTCCCGTCATGCTGAATCCGTTAATGGCGATTCCTTTTATTGTGACGCCGCTTGTGACGGGGGCGATCGGTTACATCGCGACAGCGGCGGGCTTTGCCGGAAAAGCCGTTGTCATGGTGCCGTGGACGACACCGCCGATTATCAATGCGTGGCTGTCGACAGGAGGAAGCCTCGGCGCCGTCGTCACACAAATCGTATGCATCATCGTCTCTGCCCTTATTTATCTTCCGTTTGTGATGTTGATGAATCGAAGCCTTACGGTAAATTCTGAAAACAATGTTTCCATGTAAAGGCGTTGAAAGGGGCGAACGAAATGGCGAGACAAACGTGGAAGATTCCCGCCGATTTTATTCTCGGCGCAGCAGCGTCGGCGTGGCAGACAGAGGGGTGGGCCGGGAAGCGGCCGACACAGGATTCTTATTTGGATATGTGGTACAAGAATGACCCGCATGTATGGCATAACGGATACGGACCGGCTGTGGCAACCGATTTTTATAACCGCTATAAAGAGGATATTCATCATATGAAAGTGATCGGCTTGACACATTACCGGACATCGATTAACTGGTCCCGCTTTCTGATTGATTATGAAACAGCAGAAGTTGACGAAGTGTACGCAGGCTATATCGACGATGTCATCAATGAGCTGATTGCATCAGGTGTGGAACCGATGATTTGCCTTGAGCATTATGAGATTCCCGCAGTTTTAATGGAGAAATACGGAGGGTGGGGGTCTAAACATGTCATAGATTTATTTGCGGCATATGCGGAAAGAGTATTTGAACGATATGGAGACAGGGTGAAATATTGGTTTACTTTTAATGAACCGATTGTCCCGCAAACCCGGATTTTCCTTGATGCAATTCGATATCCATATGAGCAGAACACGAAAAAATGGATGCAATGGAATTTTAATAAGGCATTGGCGACGGCGAAATGTGTCAGGCTTTTTCACGCCCGCAAGTCCGATTGCCTGGAAGGCGCCAAAATCGGCGTTATTTTGAATCCGGAGGTTACTTATGCGAGATCAAGCGCGCCTCATGACCAAAAAGCGGCCCGCATCTATGATTTGTTTTTTAACAGGGTTTTTTTGGATCCGAGCATCAAAGGCGCCTATCCCGATGAATTGATGGAGCTCTTGGTTAAACACGATATTCTGTTTGACCATGATGAGGCGGAGCTTGACATCATCAAACAGCATACAGTAGATTTTGCCGGCATTAACCTTTATTACCCCCGCCGTGTAAAAGCTCCGTCAAGACAGTGGAATGACTCAACGCCATTTCATCCCGCTTATTACTATGAATACTTTGAGCTGCCCGGCAGAAAAATGAACCCATTCAGAGGATGGGAGATCTATCCCCAAATTGTCTATGATATGGCGATGAGACTCAAACATGAGTACGGAAATATCGAATGGCTGATTGCGGAAAACGGGATGGGCGTCGAACATGAGGAGCGTTTTAAAAATGAAGAAGGTGTCATTCAGGATGACTACAGAATCGATTTTATTTCGGCCCATTTGCGAGAGGCAATGAAAGGGATCGCAGACGGCGCAAACTGCAAAGGCTATATGCTTTGGGCGTTCACGGACAACGTCTCTCCGATGAACGCCTTTAAAAACCGCTACGGCCTTGTTGAGATCCGATTGGAGGACTACCGCAGCAGGGCGCTGAAAAAATCGGCTTGCTTTTATCGGGATATCATCAAAAACAGACAGTTTGAAACAGAGGAATTCCGGTATAAATAAAGGCGGCGGGGGGAATCATCCCGCTTGTCGTCGGGATGATTTCTCATATATGATCTACATAAAATACTCCGGCCGGTTGATCATAATCTGCTTGTTCATTTGACTGATCACGCCTTCGCAGCGGAGCTTTTTCAGGACGGTGCTGACGGTTTCGCGGGATGTCCCTGAGATTTTGGCAATTTCAGCAGCGGTGATCGGACAGTTGATGACGGTTGAATTGCTTTCTTTTTGACCGAGGCTTTCGGTTAAATAGTAAATGGCTTGTGTGACCCTGTCGTGTGCATGGGAGAGTGTAATGCGCTTCAGCCTTTCCTCGTGGAGGGCAAGAATGTCTGATAAATGATTGAGAATATCGTAAAGCAGGTTTTTGTTGTCCCGGACGAGATCTTCGAAGATGTTCATGGGTATATAGTAGAGTTCAATATCTGTTAAGGCTTCGGCGGCATAGTGATAATGCTCATCCCGAAACAAGCCTCCAAATGGAAAGAGGGTATGAGGACGTACATAGTCGGTATAAAACATGGATCCAGCTTCGTTTGATTTTTCGAGTTTGATAAAGCCGTCGAGAAGAAGGTACATTCGTTCCCGGGGGTCGTCTTCCATAAATAATATCTGGCCTTTATGGTAAGTGCGCCAATAGATAAACTGTTTCATATCTTCCAGATCTCTTTTATTCAGGGAAGCGAGAAGAGGAAACTTTTTCAGTTGATGTACGATGTCTTTGTTCTTCATATGGACCACCCTTATCGATTTTCTTATGTTGCGGCTATATAGTTTAAATTTTACTTGTTTTTGACGATTGGCAAAAGGAAGAACCCTCCCCGAGCCCTTCCTTTTGCTTTTAGGCTTGTTCGACAATCGTGCCGGCATTTCCTTGGAGAGCGTCTTTGGCTAATTTCAGGGATGTGATGACCGTTTTATTGCCTTTTTTGGCTTCGGCAAATTGGATGGCTGCTTTGACTTTTGGCAGCATGCTTCCTTCTGCAAATTGCTTTTCTTTTATATAACCTTTCAGTTCTTCGGTGGTGACGCGTTTCAGCGCGCGTTCTGTCGGCTTTAAATAATCGACGGCAACATAGTCGACACCTGTTAGAATGACCAGTTCGTCAGCCTGCACAAGTTCCGCCAGTTTGCAGGCGGCAAAGTCTTTGTCGATGACGGCGTCAATACCGGAGACGGCATCGCCGTTTTCAATGACGGGAACGCCTCCGCCGCCGGCCGCAATGACGATATGTCCGTGTTCGACAAGATCATTGATAACATCGTGTTCAAGGATCGATACCGGAGCCGGAGACGGTACGACCCGGCGCCAGCCTCTTCCGGCGTCTTCTTTAAAAACGAGGCCGCCGTTGCGGCTGTTCATCAGTTCTTTCGCTTCTTCTTCGCTGTAAAACGGACCGATCGGTTTTGTCGGGTTGCGGAATGCTTCATCATCGCCTCGGACGGCGACCCGGGTGATGACGGTTGCCGCATGTCCGCCTTTCCCTTTCGCATGCAGCGCCCGGTCAAGAGCATTTTGCAGCCAATAGCCGATCATTCCCTGGGTCATGGAAACACAAGTTTCAAGCGGCATGGCCGGTGTTTTCGGGGAATCCGCCTCTTTTTGCTGAATCATCAGGTTTCCGACCTGCGGGCCGTTTCCGTGCGTGACGATTAATTCGGCGCCGCTGTCGATCATATCCGCCAAATACATGGCGGTTTCTTCAAGCGCGCGCTTTTGCGCTTCTGCACTGGCATCTCCGGTTTGGATGGCATTACCGCCAAGTGCGACGACAATTTTTCTTTTTTTCATTTGATCATCACCTCTGTTTTGTTAAATTGAAATGCTTCCCGCAGCCAGCCTGATCACGGCGATGACAGCCAATACAAGAATCGCGGCGGCAATCAAAAGCTCGGCCTTATTGAAGACGGGGCCTTCTTTTCCTTTGCGGACAGCCCGGAATACGAGAATGCCGGGAGCGTATAAAATCATGGTCAAAAGCAGGTAATCAAGTCCTGCGGCATATACGAGCCAGACGCCGTAAATGCTTGCGATGATCCCGATGATGAGGTTCTTTCCCCGGTTAGGTTCTTTGTGCAGCCAGCTGTATTTAAGCTGATAAAGCCCGGAAAACAGATACGGGATCAAGATGGCCGAGGAAGCCAAGGAGAATGCAAACTGATAGGCCGCATCCGAAATGAGAAACGTCAGCAAAAACAGCTGGATAATGGCGTTTGTCAAAGTCAGCGCATTTGTCGGCGCGCCGTTTTTATTTTCTTTGCCGAACCATTTCGGGAAGACCCCTTCGCGCGCCGCGATCAGCGGGAGTTCGCCCGCGAATAATGTCCAGGCCAGCCAGGCGCCCAATACGGAAATGATTAATCCCAAGTTGATGAGCACAGCTCCCCATTTGCCGACGATATGCTCCATGATCGCGGCCATTGAAGGATTCGGAAGCCCGGCCAAGTTTTGCTGATTCATGACGCCGAGCGACAGCATCGTAATCATGACGTAAATCACAAGTACACTGATCAAGCCGATGACAGTCGCTTTGCCGACATCGCTTGATTTTTTGGCACGGCTTGAGAATAAGACGGCCCCTTCAATTCCGGTAAACACCCAGACGGTCACCAGCATCGTGCTCTTGACCTGTGTCCCGATGGAACCGAGCGACAGCCCTTTTCCCCAGAAATCGTTCGTAAATAAATCAAGATGAAACACAAAGATAATGGCGATAATGAAAGCAAAAATCGGTACCAGTTTTGAAATGGTCGTAATTAAGTTGATCATGGCAGCGGACTGTACCCCGCGCAGGATCAAAAAGTGCACGCACCAGAGGATTACGCTTGCACCGATAATCGATGCGACGTTTTGTCCGTCTCCAAACGCAGGGATGAAATATCCGACTGCGCTGAACAGCAGCGTTCCGTATGCGACATTGCCGAGAAGGGCTGCGAACCAGTACCCCCAGCCGCTGTTAAACCCCATAAAATGGCCGAATCCTTCCCGCGCATAAGTGAAAATACCGCCGTCTAAATCAGGCCTTTTCGTGGTCAAGTTTTGGAAAGAGAAGGCCAGGGCAATCATGCCGACTCCGGTGATGATCCAGCCGATTAAAATGGCTCCCGCCCCCGCTCCTGAAGCCATGTCGCTTGCAAGGTTGAAGGCGCCCCCGCCGATCATCGATCCGATGACAAGCGCGATAAGTGCAAACAGCCCAAGTTTCTTTTCTTCCGCCATTTTTGTCACCTCATTCGGTTTAGAATGGAAAAGGGAATGAGCCCCTTTTCCTGTCAGTCAAGATCGCCGAGTGTCGCTGCCATGACAGCTTTAATTGTGTGCATGCGGTTTTCAGCTTCATCGAACACTTTAGAGTGTTTGCTGCGGAACACTTCGTCCGTCACTTCCATTTCTTTAAGGCCGTGCTGATCGTAAACGTTTTGTCCGTAAGTTGTATGAAGGTCGTGGAAGGCAGGCAGACAGTGCAGGAAGATGACGTTATCGTTTCCTGTTTTCTTGACGAGATCCATATTCACTTGATAAGGCTTGAGCAGTTTGATCCTTTCAGCGAACTTGTCTTCTTCTCCCATGGATACCCAGACGTCCGTATACAGAACGTCGGCTCCGGACACGGCTTCATCTGTATCGCTTGTGACGGTGATTTTTCCGCCGGATTCTTCGGCGAACGCTTCCGCCATTTTAACGATGTCTTGATCAGGGAACAGCTCTTGAGGCGAGCAGATTCTCACGTCCATGCCGACTTTGGCGCCGCCGATGAGCAGGCTGTTTGCGACGTTGTTACGGCCGTCGCCGATATAGGTGAGTTTGATCCCTTTTACGCGTCCCGTATGTTCTTTCACTGTCATAAAGTCCGCAAGCATCTGCGTCGGATGCCATAAATCGGTCAGCCCGTTCCATACCGGCACACCGGAATGCTCTGCCAGGGAAATCACTTTTTCATGTTCAAATCCGCGGAATTCAATTCCGTCGAACATGCGGCCGAGAACTTTGGCTGTGTCTTCGATCGATTCTTTTTTGCCGAGTTGAATGTCGTCTTTTCCCAAATATTCGGGATGCGCACCGAGGTCGATACAGGCTGTCGTGAAAGCGCAGCGCGTTCTTGTAGAAGGCTTTTCAAACAGCAAAGCGATGTTTTTACCTTCCAAATAGCGATGCTTGATGCCTTGCGCTTTTTTTTCTTTTAATTTTTGGGCGAGATCGAGCAAATAGAGGATTTCTTCTTCGGAAAAATCTTTTTCAGCTAAGTAGCTTCTGCCTTTTAAATCAATCGTTTGGTTCATGGATCTCTCTCCTTTTTCTTTAGGTTTGGCTATTTCACATCTTCGCGATAGAGCGGCATGCTCATGCAGCGCGGGCCGCCGCGTCCTCTTGAAAGCTCCCCGCTCGGGATTTCGATAACTTTAATGCCCTGTTCTCTCAAACATTCGTTAGAAATGTAATTCCGGTCATAGGTGACGACGACACCAGGAGCGATCGCGAGTGTATTGGAACCGTCATTCCACTGCTCTCTGGCTGAAGCGATTTCGTCTCCGCCGCCGCAGAAGATCAAGTTGACATCTGAAAGGCCGAGCGTTCTTTTTAGCACTTCCGGCAGATTGTGTTCTTCAGTCGTACGAATGTCGTCTGCCGTTTCCCCTCTCTCAAGAACGAAGATCCGCATGTCTCCTTCAGGCCCCTGGATGGCGGGATGGATCGTGAATTGATCTCGGTCAACCATCGTGAAGACGGTATCTAAATGCATAAAGGCTCTGCTCTTCGGTATTTCGACGGCCAGTACGCGGCGAATCCGGCTCTGCCGCTGAAATAAGTTCCGGACAAGACGCTCGATCGCCTGAGCCGTTGTCCGTTCTGATACCCCGATCGCTACGGTATCTTCATTTAAGACAAGCTCATCTCCGCCTTCGATATTGAATTTGAAATCACGGTCAAGCCAAACCGGAATCTCATGCCCTTTAAAACGCGGGTGGTGATTGATAATGTAGCGCATAAACAGCGACTCTCTCCTGCGAGCAGGCTCTTTCATTTTGTTGATGGTCAGTCCGCTTCCGATGGCGGCCGCCGGATCTCTTGTGAAGTAAAGGTTTGGCATCGGATCGAGATAAAATGGATAATGGTCTTCCATCAGCTCATGAAGATGCGATTTCTTTTCGCGTTCCAGCTCATTTTTTCGAATCCCGCTCATCACATGTTCGACCATCGAATCGGCGTCAAAGGTGAGCAAGAACTCTTTCAGTCTGTCGTAAGCGCCGTTGATATCTGCTTTGCTTTCCGTTAACAGCTCATCGATAAACCGCTCGCGGATGAAAGCGTCATCCAGGGCTTCAGCCGTCAGCTTTTCTAAATAAAGAACTTCAACTCCCTGTTTCTTTAACGTTTCTGCAAATTGGTCATGCTCTTTTTGCACCGCTGGCAAAAAGGGAATATCGTCAAAGAGAAGCCTTTCCAGATATTCGGGTGTGAGGTTTTCCAGTTCCCGACCGGGCCGCTTCAGCATGACGGTTTTCAAAGGGCCGATTTCAGAGTAAACGTGTATCGGTGTTGTCATGATCATCCCGCCTCCTAAGCTCTTTTTGTTACATGTACAGCTTAAAACAGGAAGGAAAAGCTCGATGTGAAAGCGATAACAACGAAAACGTGATATATTTCACATGTTTTTTGATGAAGCAAAAACAAAAATGAATAATTATGATAAATCGAAAATGAGTCCTTGCAGGAGCAGAGAATAGAACGTATAAAACGTGTATATTTTTAAAGGGGATTTTTTGAAAAAATTTTTTTTGAGGGAAAAAAAGCTGATCCGGATGGCCGGATCAGCATAAGTGATCACAAAATGATTGGGCTGCCTCAGGCGATTGGGAAATCACAAGGCATGTATCGTTCCCGCATATACAGCCCAGCATTTCCGGGCTTCCCAGCTTATCAAGAAGGACGCCGATGGCATGGGCGTTGCCGGGCATTGTTTTAATAATGATCAAGTTGTCCGTCCGATGCACATGAAGGACAACGTCGGAGATTTTATCTTTTAATATTTTGGAAGGGTTGATGGATAAGGAAGCATTTGTCGTGTAGACAAGCTTTCCGTTTTCACCGGGCTGTTTCACAAGATACATTTCTTTAATATCGCGGGAAATGGTAGACTGCGAAACGGCGATGCCCCGTTTTTCCAGCAGGGATGCCAGCTGTTCCTGATTTTCTACCGGATGTTCGAGAATGGTTTGCTTGATGAGCCATTGCCGTTTTTGTTTGTTCATAAAAGCGCCTCCCAGGCAAAACACGTATATCTATTATTATAGGACGGTTTTATCGTCGGCAGATGGAAGCTATTTTACAAAAAAACAAATCTTTCAGGCTGTTAAAGGGGTTGATAGACCCCAAAATTTCACTTATAATGCTTGAAGATGACAAATTGATAACAGAGAAAAGGTGGTTTTCTAGGGTTCCGCAGTGGGTTCCGCGCTGGTCTGGTCCGAGAGAAAACACATAGCGAAGATATCGTTATGACACGGTGGGATAAAAGCCCAGGAGTTTTTGCTCTTAATCAAAGAGCTTCTCTCCGGGGCTTTTTTACTTTTTACAGGAAATCGACTACGAATAAGGAAGGGGATGCAGTTTTATGAAAAAGAAAGCAATGGATATGATCCTGATTGTTATAGGCGCATTTTTCTTTGCGTTAGCCGTGAATCTGTTCGCCATCCCGAATGACTTGGGAGAAGGCGGCGTCACGGGGATCACGCTGATTTTATACTACGTTTTTGAATGGTCTCCGGGCATCACAAACTTTGTGCTGAATGGCATTCTTCTGATTATCGGCTATCGCTTTTTGGATAAAAAAACGACGATTTATACCATCATTGCGGTGGCGGCCAATTCATTTTTTCTGCATGTTACTGAAGATTGGACGGTGCCGGCTGATGAAGTGATCATCAGCACGATCTTTGCCGGGGTATTTGCCGGCGTCGGCATCGGCATGATCATCCGTGTCGGCGGAACCACTGCCGGGTCTGCGATTCTCGCGAGAATCGCCAATAAATATTTCGACTGGAACATCAGCTATGCCTTGCTGATGATCGATTTAGTTGTCGTGTTCAGTTCCTACTTTATCATTGGTGCTGAAAAGCTGATGTTTACGATTGTCATGCTGTACATCGCCACAAAGGTCATGGATTTCATTATCGAAGGGCTCAACACGAAAAAAGCGATCACGATCATTTCTGAGCATAAAAACGAGATCGCCGCGCAGGTCAATACCTTGATGGACCGCGGCGTCACGATATTAACGGGACGCGGACACTATACGGGCGATTCCAAAGAAATTCTATACATTGTCATTAATAAACAAGAGCTGTCCATGCTCAAGAAAATTATAAGAAGCACAGATAAAAAAGCATTTGTCATCATCCACGATGTCAGGGATGTATTCGGCGAGGGATTTGTTGATATTTCAAAATAGGGGAAGGCTGCCGGCAGATGGCCGGGAGACTTTTTGTATTCATCGGGTCGTGATTAGGGACAGATCGTCTGCTGGTTGGACGAATACGTGATCATTCACACTGCAAGTTTTATGCAGAAACCGGTTTCTGTGGTAAGGTAGATTGTGGCATGAATTTCATTAATATAGAAATCCGCTTGCTGAAGTAAAGGAGGTCTATTATTTTTGGAACAGGAAGACAAAAAACCAATTGATGTGAAAAGCCGAATGTTCTTTAGAGTATGGGCTTTTGCGGGGACGGCAGGTTTCGGATTGGTCGGAGTGTGGCTCTTTTATGAAGCAATAAAACTCGAATCGAAATATTCATTGCTTTACCTGGGAGTCGGACTTTTCGGGATCATCTATGGTTTGATTACTTTTCTAATGATATTTCCGGCATTCACGAAAAAAGGAAACATCATCTTCAGCATGATCGAGGGAGAAGGCGGGCGGCTGTTCTCAGGGAAGAAATCTGTATTGTTCAAGGACATTAAAAGCATTAAAATGGCGCAGCACCGCTTCAGCCCGAAAGGCATTTTCTTTATGGATATACTGATAGAGACGCGCGGGAACGGCATGGTGCGGATTCCGACGTACAACATTCTTCCTGAACCGGCATTTTATAAAGCGGTCGAGCTATACATTCTGCCCTATATGACGGAGGAAGCGCGTGCGGACTGGATCGGCCGGTTCACAGAAGCGCAAAGAAAAGCTTATTTAAATGAATTTCATAAAGATATTTAATCGTCCGGGAAAGAGCAATTTTCGAGATGAATGAAAATAACTGAAACCTTTGGGGAAATTCATTCGTCTTAATTAGAGGCCGTAGTCTTAAATGCGGAATTTTTTTACGCAGACGTGGACTGTTTGAGTGAGGGAAGCTGGGGGATTTTCATCGTGGACGTGCTTGAATAACCGCCGAGACTTTTAGTAGAATGATATATTATCGTTTCCTCACGCTTCATTGACTGAAACAGAAAGCGGTCTGAAAAAAGTTTAAAAAGGTAGAGGTTATCATGAAAAAAATATTCTCTCATAAGCTAAGCTTTTTTGTGTTAGCTGTTGTTTTTGTATGGGCTAAAACCTATGCTTCCTACTTTTTAGAGTTTAATTTGGGTGTGAAAGGGTCTACGCAGCACATGTTGCTGTTTATCAACCCATTCAGCTTCACGATTGCTGCACTCGGTTTGGCTTTGTTTGCTAAAGGCCGTCGGTCGGCGATATGGATCATCATCATTGATGCTGTGATGACGTTTGCTTTATATGCAAATATCCTGTTTTACCGTTTCTTTGATGACTTTTTGACGTTTGCAAACTTAAAACAAGCCGGAAACCTCGGCAACATGTCGGATGGCGTTTTTGACATCATGGCATTTCATGACGTTATCTATTTCGTCGATTTGATCATTCTGATTGCATTATGTGTGAAGCTGCCTGAACTGAAGGCGGCACAACTGAAAAAAAGATGGGCTGCAACTGTCGTTATCGGCGGAGTGGCGCTGTTTTTCATCAACCTTGCAGTTGCTGAGACAGACCGTCCGGAGCTTTTGACAAGAACATTTGACCGAAATTATATCGTCAAGTATTTGGGGCCTTACAATTACATGATCTATGATGGTGTTCAGGCTGCCCAAAACGCGAGCCAAAAGGCATATGCGAGCAGCGACGACCTGACGAGCGTCATCAACTATACAAATTCGCATTATGCAAAACCGAATGACGAGTATTTCGGCGCAGCAAAAGGCAAGAACATCATCAAGATTCATTTGGAAAGCTTCCAGACGTTTTTGATCGATTATAAGCTGAACGGAAAAGAAGTCACGCCGTTCTTGAACAAGCTGGCGCACGGCCAGAATGACATGATGTATTTCGATAACTTTTTCCATCAGACCGGTCAAGGTAAAACCGCGGATGCCGAATTGATGATGGACAACAGCCTTTACGGACTGCCTGAAGGCAGCGCGTTTGTAACAAAAGGGCAAAATACGTACCAGTCCCTGCCGGCGATTCTGAACCAAAAAGAAGGCTACACAAGCGCCGTGCTCCACGGGGATTACAAGTCATTCTGGAACCGCGACCAGGTGTATAAACAAATTGGCTATGACAAATTCTTCGATGCCAGCACATATGACATGTCAGAGGAGAATCTCGTCAACCTTGGCTTGAAAGACAAGCCGTTCTTTGAAGAATCAATTCCGAAGCTGAAATCGCTGAAACAGCCGTTCTATGCGCATTTAATCTCGCTGACAAACCACTATCCGTTCATTTTGGATGAAAAGGATGCCACCCTTGAAAAGGGAACGACGGGAGACAAAACGGTAGACGGGTATTTCCAGACGGCGCGTTATCTTGACGAAGCGCTTGAAGATTTCTTTAAAGAGCTGAAAAAATCGGGATTATATGATGATTCCGTCATCGTCATCTATGGCGACCACAACGGAATCTCAGAGAACCACAACCGTGCGATGAAAGAAGTATTAGGAAAAGAGATTACACCGTATCAAAACGCGATGAATCAGCGCGTACCGCTTATGATCCGCGTTCCGGGCAAAAAAGGCGGAGTCAATCATACGTATGGCGGCGAAATGGATGTCATGCCGACACTTCTTCACCTGCAAGGTATTGACAGCAAAAAATACATCAACTTTGGTACAGACCTCTTTTCTAAAGACCACGACGAAACCGTGGCTTTCAGAAATGGAAACTATGTAACGCCGAAGTACACGATGATTGATACGACCGTATACGATACAAAGACAGGAAAAGAGATCAAAGGCAACCAGGAAACGGAAAACCTCAAATCACAGGTGTCCGAACAGCTGGATCTGTCCGACCAAGTACTCTATAAAGATCTGTTAAGGTTCCACGAAATTTCAGACTTCAAACCTGTTGATCCATCAACGTATCATTACGGAAAAGAAAAAACCGGCGAGTAAAAACGAAAAGCCGCCTGACTGCTTTATGAAGCGTCGGGCGGTTTTTTTTGTGAGGCTGGTCCGCCGTTGTTCTAAGAAGCCGGCCCGGCACATAGATTGATAGGAAAGAGGACAGAACAAGGATAGAGGATGTGAGAACGTTGACCAAATCTCAGTATTTTTTTAAATTGCATCCTTTAATGGTGCCGGCCGGCTGGACAGTGAAAGAAAATCATTTGTATCAAAAGCCGATTCGCGATCCCCGCCGTACGCTCTTCACCTTGGAGAATGAAACCTCCGGTAAAATGGTACAAGTTGAATATGCTGGAGAACTGAAGTACGTTATCAGGATGCTAAATGCTGATCAAACGCTGGTCAGTGAAGATTCAGATACGCCGTATGAACAGCTGGTCGAACGGTTGGAAGATAGGATTCGCGCCTCTGGCGGCGCCCGCAATTTGCTGAGGCTTAGAATCCCGGCCGGCTGGACGGTTGTGCATCACTCATTAACCGATACAAACCCCGATGAATTGGCGCCTGACAGCAAGGCCTGGCGGTCAGATTTCAAACGGGATCTTTTGAAGCTGCGGCATGAGGAAGAATGCCTCCTCCTCGATATAGAGTGGTATCCCGAGTGCAGTCCGGCCGGCCATTATGCGCTGAAATTGATTAAGAACGGGAACTGGAACAGTCCTTTGGAAGACATGCTGTGCATCCATCCGAAGGAATTGGCCTATGAGATTCACGCTGTTTTGAAAAAGACTTGTGAACATCAATATGTTGATGAAGCCGGCGCATAACGCGGCCGGTTTTTTGTGTGAAAAGTCCTTTGTTCAATACATACTTTTTATTCAATAAAATGTCATATTTTTCTTGAGTGAATAAGAAAAATATTTTATCATGGTAAAAGATACATAAGAATTAGACGAAAGGGGTCAAACGGGATGAAAAAAATAGCAGCGGGTCTTTTGTCTGCCGGTCTTATCATCGGTTTTTCCTGGGGTGCCGGCGATGTGGCAGAAGCAAAAACGAAGGTAAAAACGTACAAAAACTGCAAAGCTTTAAACAAAGACTATAAAGGCGGCGTCGCACGTTCGAAGTCGGTCAAAAACAAAGGCGGAAAAACGAAGTACAAGCCGTATGTTTCAAAAGCGCTTTATGACGCCAATAAAAAGCTTGACCGCGATAAAGACAAAATTGCCTGTGAGCGCTGATATATCCAAAAAAAGATCTCTTGCTGAGGGGGTCTTTTTTTGTTTATCAGGAAATTTATGAAAATTAAAGACTGCTGAAACATAATCTTAACAGTGCGAACCTATACTTTGGCAAGAGAAGAGCAAAAGGGGAGTGGATGATGTGTCAGCTTTATTAAAGAAATTGATGTTATCTTCATTGATCGGGGTTTCTATCGGGTCAGCACTGTTTGCACCGGACGCGGGAGCGCAAGAGCCGGCGGCGAAGCCTAAAAAAGTGGCTGTCATTGCGCACAGAGGTGCTTCGGGATATGCGCCGGAAAACACGATGGCTGCCTTTGAAAAGGCGCATCAGATGAAAGCGGATTATATCGAGCTGGATGTTCAAATGTCCAAGGACGGGGAGCTTGTCGTCATTCATGATATAACTGTAAACCGTACGACAGACATCGGCTCAGTGCTGCCGGTCGCCGTAAAGGACTTGACGCTTGCCGAGCTGCGCAAGCTTGATGCTGGCAGCTACTTCGGGCCGCAGTTCGCCGGAGAACGCATTCCGACATTTGAAGAAGTGCTTGACCGGTATAAAGGGAAGATCGGAATGCTGATCGAATTGAAAGAACCTGCACGCTATCCGGGAATCGAAGAAAAAGTATCAGCGGCATTGAAAGAGCGGAGAATGGATAAGCCTAAAAACGGAAAAATCATTGTACAATCGTTTGATTTCAACTCTGTATACAAAATTCATCAGCTGCTCCCATCAATGCCGACAGGTGTCTTAACGTCAAAAACAGCGGACTTAACAGATGCAAAGCTCAAGGCATTTTCCGGCTATGCCAAATATGTGAACGCCAACTTAAAAAATGTGGCCGCTGATCCTACACTTGTGCCGAGAATCCATGCGTTCGGCATGAAAATTACGCCATGGACCGTCCGCTCCCGCGATGAAGTGCCTCCGCTTTTAAAGGCTGGCGTGGACGGGATTGTGACAGACTTTCCCGACTATGTTCCGAAAAAAGTACGCTAGATACTAAACAGAAAGCCTGCAGTTTGCTCTGCAGGCTTCAGCGTGTCGACAAACCCTCGCATTCGTTGTCAGGCCTGCGCGTCGGTGCTCACGAATTCCAACATTCGCTCCGCTCCGATGCTCGGCCTTCCTAGACTGCAAAGGTTTTCAATCACGCTGAAAAGATGACAAAATCCCAAAACAAAAAGCCGTTTTGGGATTTTGTCAACAATCTGAAGCCTGCAGTTTGCTCTGCAGGCTTTTTCATTCATCAATAAAACTGGGCTAACAGCAGCAATGTCAGTGTAACGGTTATCGCTCCGCCGATTCTTGTGGATACCTGAGCAAACGGCATGAGCTCGAGGCGCTCGGCGGCGCTGAGAATGGCGATGTCCCCCGTTCCGCCCTGACCTGAATGGCAGGCATTGATAATCGCGGTTTCGATCGGGTACATGTTCAGCCACTTTCCTGTAAAAAAGCCGACGGCTATCATCGTGATCACGACAGATACGATCGTAATAATATTGGCAATATTAAAAGCAGCGATCAGCTTGTCCCACGGTGTCATGGAGACGCCAATGGCAAAAAGCAGCGGATATGTCACAGCAGTTGAAAAGAAACGTGACACGCCGTAGGCGCCGTTTTCCAAATTCGCCGGAGCCAAACGAAACAGTTTCACGGCAACAGCCAAGAGAAGCATCATGACGGGTGCTGGAAATCCGAACAAGTCATGTGAAAGCATACCGACCAAATATAATGAGACGGCAAGAATGCCTCCCGATGCAAAGTGGGAAAGGTTAAAAACGCTTTCTTTGTCTTTGTCGCGGCTTTCAAGCGGCAGTGCGTCCCCACTTTCGAAACGGTCGACTTTTCCGTTGCCTGTCCATTCAGGCTTTTTCTTCCCCATTACATTTAAAACCCCGGACAAAATGACAGCGCTTAAGCTTCCGAACATAATGGAAGGAATGACAAGTGCAAAAGCTTCCCCTTGTGACATGTGCATGATTTCCGAATAGCCGATGGACAGCGGAATGGCTCCCTCGCCAACCCCTCCGGCCATGATCGGAATCACAATGTACAGCAGCGTATGCTGAAATCCGAGGCCGAGCATTGTACCAACTGTCAGACCGACTGCCGCTGCGGCAATTGTCCCTGCGATCAGCGGAATGAAAATTTTAATGAACGCCCTGACCAGCGTTTCTCTTTTCATCCCTAAAATGCTTCCCACTACAATGGCTGAGATAAACAAATAAAGAAAGTTTGAGTTTTCTGTAAATTCAGTTGTTGATTTGATAATGTCATCGGGAATGAGATGGTAATAGACGATAGCTGAAGGAATAAATGTCGCAAGTATAGCGGCACCGCCGACAGAACGAAGAAGCGGCAGCGACTTTCCGATTTGGGCGAAGGTGAATCCGAAAAAGCCCGTAACCGCAATAGCAGTTAAAATGTCGCTTTTCAGATCGTGCATATAGACAAACGTCACAATCAAAGCGAAGAGCAGCAAGTATACGGGCAGCGGAATGATGCCGATTTTAACATTCATTGCTCTTGCAAAAAAATTTTCATCCGGTTCTTTCGTTGTTTGAATCGGTATATGTTGTACCTTTGGTTTTGCTTCCATTTTCTTTCCCCCATCCTTTTTGTTATCCCTTTGCTCTGAGTTATTTAACTAAATTAAGTATACTAAAAAAATCAAAATTCAGACAACCGTGCAGGAAGACCTAGCTGTTTTCACATGATGATCTAGAGCGGGTCCATTTGGTTAAAGACGTGTCTGGACACTGTTTAATGGCCTTGTGCAGGCTTTTTTTGATGCGGTAATTCCCGAATCTCCTTTTACTGGAATCAAAATCGACACAAAAAAGCTGTCAATCCGTCAAAAATAAATCAAACATTTAGGAGCAGAGACCTTTTTTCCTGTGTGAACCGTTGATACATTCAGCTCCCGTCTCCGAAGAGACAGAGGACGTCTGCGACAAAAGATTCAATCTTGAGGTGGCATATATGTGAAGGGTTATCAACGTGAGCCTTATGGATTTTTTGGAAGAGAGTCTATAGTCTTATATTTTTCGCGTTTAAAAGACAATTAGATATGTTTTTTTATTATTTTTAAGGAAATTTAGGTCTAAAGGTGGTAATATATTCGAGTGCAAAAGAATGAAATGAAGGAAAATTTTAGAGAAACCATTCCCGAAGGGTTTTTTATCAGCACATAAGGAGAAGAAAATGGAATTTATCTTACACTGCTATCCCGTCGCAATGATTGCCCTTATTCTCATCGGTTTTTTGGGATCTTGGATGAATCCGCGTTTCAAGAAATTTTTAATCATATTGTGTCTTATGACGAACGGCGTGTATATTGTTTGGCGGTTCGGCTATACACTGCCTGTCTCTCGCCCCGCCGACATCGTGATGGGCGTGATCCTGATTGCAACTGAATGTATCGGATTTTTACAGCTCTTGGTCTTTTATACGCTAGTATGGAAGGAAAGGAAGCGGGAGCCGGAAACGCTGGGCGATCAAGACCATTGGCCGAGCGTTGATATTCTCATTGCAACTTATAACGAGGAGCGCCATGTGCTGAAAAAGTCAGTGGCAGGCTGTCTGAGCCTCGACTATCCAAAAGAGCTTGTCAACATTTATTTGTGTGATGACGGAAGGCGGACGGATATTCAAAAACTGGCTGAGGAACTTGGCGTTCATTACGTTACAAGGCCAAACAATGAGCATGCAAAAGCGGGGAATTTAAACCATGCGATGAGCTGCTCGAACGGGGAACTGATTGTGACGATGGATGCCGATATGGTTCCGCTCCCTTCATTTTTGCAGAAAACTGTCGGCTATTTTAAGAAGGAAAAAGTGGCTTTTGTTCAAACGCCGCAGGCCTTCTATAATGAAGATCCTTATCAGTACAACTTATTTTCCGGTGCGAACATTCCGAATGAGCAGGACTTTTTTATGCGCAGGCTCCAGGCCGGGAAAGACCGTTTTAATGCCGTCATGTACGTCGGCAGCAATACGGTTTTCAGAAGAAGCGCTTTGGAGGAAATCGGCGGTTTTGCGACAGGCGTGATTACGGAGGATATGGCAACCGGAATGCTTTTGCAAACGAAATTTAAATCTGTTTTTGTCAAGGAAGTGCTTGCCGTCGGTCTCTCGCCGGAAACGTGGACGGATCTTTTGAAGCAGCGCGACCGCTGGTGCAGGGGAAACATTCAGTGCGGAAAGAAGTGGAATCCGCTTTTCTTAAAAGGTCTTACACCAATGCAGCGCATTCTTTATTTTGACGGTATTCTCTTTTGGTTTTTCGGCGTTTTTAAGATGGTTTACATCCTGGCGCCGCTCTTGTTTTTGCTGTTTGGCATACATAGCTTAAAGACCGATTTGTGGTCGATCACCTCGTTTTGGCTGCCTGCGTTTTTAGGTTCTTACCTTTCATTTAAAGCCGTTTCGGACCGGCAGCGCAGCATGAGCTGGAGTCATATTTACGATACATCGATGGCGCCGCACATGGCGATATCGGCTTTGTCGGAATTCATTTTTAAAAAGCGGTTTGATTTTAAAGTCACACCGAAGGGCGTCAACACAGATCGGCGAAAATTCAAATATACGACGGCGCTGCCGTGTGCGATTCTGCTTGCAATGACGCTGTTTGCTCTCGGGAAAATTCTTTATGAACTTTGGTTTCTGCATACTTTTGATATGAACGTCACATCGTATCATTTATTTTGGGCTCTCTATAATATGACGGGACTCATACTTGCGCTGCTCGTTGCCTTTGACAGGCCGAGATTTCGAAGCTCTGAACGGTTCACAGTCAACAAGCCGGCGGCTTTTTCCACCGTTTCTGGCGATGAGCACGAATGCGAACTGATCGATGTGAGCGACACGGGCGCGCGTATCAGGCTGCCTTATCAGGCTGATTTGCACATGTACTATCATGTGGACGGTCTGATCATAGATGCGGTCGGAAAAGTGCCGGCTAGGGTGATGTGGACGACAAAAGACGAGGCAGACATTGAAATCGGGCTGCACTTCAAAGAGATGGACAAGGAACTGTATGTGAAACTGATCGGTTTTATGTTTAATGAAGAAAATGCAAAAAAGGCCGACCGGGAAAAGCGGGCTGATACGTTGTCAACAGTGCTGCGCTTTTTCATGAAAACAGAAAAAAGCCCGGATGCATTCAAGAGAAAACACGTCCGCGAGGCCTTTCAAGGTCTGGGAACACTGCTGTTTCCCGATGATGCAGAGAAAGGCGCCCACGAGATCATGATTAAGGACATCAGCTTGTCAGGCTGTCAGATTGAATCCGGCGTCCCCCTTGAGATGAATGAACATGTGTTGGTTTCTATCAATGAGAAGGATCTGGATCAGCGGTTGGCGCTCGTCTGCTGGATAAAGAAGCGGAGAAAGCGGTACACAGCGGGAGTGAAATTTATAGATGGATATGCGGCACAATCCATAGGAGACCCGGTAGCATAAGCTGCGGGTCCTTTTTTGTCAACGGTCTTCCTGTACGGTCCGCCCGTTTTCGAATTTCATACTTTGATTCAGCATGTTTTCTTTAGCTGTTATCTTTATGGGCTGAATTTTAAGGACAACGGTTTTGCTGCCTAAACTCGATCTGTACTTTTCAACATGTGTTTTGTGAAGCGGAGTACTGTAGTATCCTGGTACGTATTTGTCGAGAAGAGCCTGCATCGCGGATGTTGCTTCATCTAAGTCTGTGATGATTGACGCTGTGCCGAAAAGAATGACACTCATATAAGCGGTATCGGTTTTAGCGGGAATGGGATGAACCATTGTTCCATATTGTTCGCTGACTGTGAAACATACGTTAGGATTTTCTTGCAGCATGTCCATTTTCCGTCCCTCTGATGCACCGTGAAAGTAAATGTAACCGTTTTTCCAGACGAAATTCAAAGGGATGACATATGGATATTCATCTGTGGACATGCCGAGATAACCGGTTTGCGCTTCTGTTAAAAATTGATCAATCTTTTTTTCATCTGTGCAGACAAGCTGTTTTTGCCGAATGGAATGAGCCATCACATTCACGCTCCTTTTTATTATTAAACTGATTTTAAGTTGTTATTGTCCCTTTAAAAAGAGACAATAATAGAAAACTTGATGAGGTCAGATGATGATAGAGTTAACGCCTTTACTCAATAAACAGCTTAAAACACCTCTGTATATACAGCTTTACGAATATATCAAAAAAGAAATAGAGGCCGGCGGCATCCCAGCGGGAGCTCTTTTGCCGCCGATCCGCTATTTATGCGAACATTTGCATCTAAGCAAAAATACAGTTGAAAGCGCCTATCAGCAGCTCACTGCAGAAGGCTATACAGAAAGCAGGCCAAGGATCGGCATCAAAGTGCTTCCCTTGGAGAAAACACTGATGCCGCCTAGTCAATTGAAGATTCATACCAATCGGGAACAAAAAGACACAGGACAAGCTTCAGCGGCAACATATGATTTTAAATATGGTGATATCGATTTAAGCCATTTTCCATTCAAAACATGGAGACGTTGTCTGCAGAATGCAATGGACAGTGGAGATCATGACTTATTTTTGTATGGCGATCATAAAGGCGATTTCGGCCTTCGCACGGAATTGGCGAAGTATTTATTTCAGGCAAGGGGTGTGCGCTGTGTACCGGAGCAAATTGTGATCTGTTCCGGTACGCAGTATGCAGTCGGACTTCTTTGCCAGCTGCTCTCAATGCACGGCCGATTGGTTGCGGCGGAAAATCCGGGATATGATGGTGTGCGTTCCGTTTTCCTCAACCATGGATGTGAACTTCAGCCGATTGGTCTCGAGACAGACGGGATCAATTTGTTTCAGCTTGCTGCAAGCCGAGCCAAACTCGTTTATATTACGCCATCTCATCAGTTTCCGTATGGAATGGTCCTGCCGGTACAGAAGAGGCTGAAATTGCTTGAATGGGCAAGCCGTGAGAATGCCTACATTATCGAAGACGACTATGACAGTGAATTCCGCTATCAGGGCAGGCCTATTCCATCTTTAAAAGCGCTTGATAAAAAAGAAAAAGTCATTTATTTAGGGACTTTTTCAAAGTCATTTCTTCCGGCAGCGAGATTGAGTTATATCGTTCTGCCTTCAAAGCTGGCGGATGAATTTCAAGAAACGCTTGGCCGCTACAGCCAGTCCGCTTCACCCATCATTCAAAAAGCGATGTTTATATTTATGAAAGAAGGTTTTTTCGAAAGACACATCCGTAAAATGAAAAAAGTATATCAAGAAAAGCACAAAACATTAATATCGGCCATTAAAACGCATTTCGGAAATGACATGGAAATCATCGGCGAAAAAGCGGGGCTCCATATTTTGATGAAGACAGACCGACATGCACAAGACCTCATACATAAAGCGGAAAAACTCGGTGTGAAAGTTTATCCGGTATCAGATTTCTGGCTTGAGCTACATAAAAGCAGCTCTTCCATCGTCATGGCGGGATTTGGGGGGCTTTCTGAAGCGGAAATTGAAGAAGGGATCAGCATACTGCGTAAAGCTTGGCTTTCATCATCAAAGCAGGAACGGTGAAAAATGCTCGTTCCGAAACCGATATTAAAAAGGATTCAATAGATAGAAAGCGGGAATACTTGTGAAAAAAACGAAACTGCTCATTTTGCTGCTTATGTTGATGGGAATGCTGTACGGGTGTTCCAGTCATGAAGCAAAAGGAGAGGAAAAAACAGAACCAAATACGGCTCAAAAAGCGGCAAAACAATCAAAACAGCAGGCGGAGCAGGATCCATCCTCCAAGTGGATCAAAGTGAAGGGCCCCGCCCGCATTCCGATTCTCATGTATCACAGCATTTCCACAGGAAACAGCCTGCGCGTACCGGAGGCGGAGTTCCGCGGACATATGAAATGGCTGAAGGATAACGGCTATTACACACTGACACCTGAAGAAGCCTATATTGTCTTAACACAAGACAAAATGCCGAGTGAAAAATGCGTGCTGATTACGTTTGATGATGGTTATACAGATAACTTTGAAAAAGCGTACCCGATTTTGAAAGATTATGAGATGAAGGCGACAATTTTCATGATCGGTAAATCGGTCGGCAGAAAAAATCATTTAACCGAAAGCCAAATGAAAGAAATGGCCGAACACGGTATTGCCATCGAAAGCCATACGATCAATCATGTCGAATTGAACGGACTTGCTCCAGAGCAGCAGCTGAGTGAAATGACTCGTTCCAAAACATTGTTTGACGGCATGCTTCAGCAGAACACAACCATGCTGAGTTATCCAGTTGGACGCTATAATGCCGAAACGCTCAAACAGGCTGAGAAGGCGGGGTATCAAATGGCGGTGACGACAGAGCCGGGGGCGGCTGCTAGGGATCAGGGGATGTATGCGCTGCACAGGGTCCGCATCTCGCCGGGAATGTCGCCGGACGCCTTTGGAAGAATGGTGGAGCACAGCATACAATAGGAAAGACGGCATTTATCATGATGCCGCTTTCTTTATTTTTTTTCATTTTGGTCCGTCGGGCTCATGACAAGCCGCAGATTTGGACGCATACCTTCAGAGGTTCGGCGGTTTACCGGCTGCCCGGGTGCGGTTTCGATGACCCTCAAAAATCCGGTCGGCGCAGCTGCCTGGCGGATCAATATTCTGCTTTTCGGTGCCGCTTTTGTATAAGATCTTTTGTTGCTCTTGTCAAAAAAGAATGAATACAAAATAAACAGAGCCAATAAAACCAGTAAAAAAATCATCTGGAAAAAACCCTCCTTATTGTGAATGTCTTCTTTTAATATCGAACAAGTAGGTGCAAAGTTTTATATATTTTGTAACAGAATCGATTAATTGTGACTTTTAAATCGTTTGAAGAGCGGGAATCTGCTGTCTTTACATCATTCCCAATCGGAAGTCTGGTTAAACAACTGGATTGATGATGGCGTATTTGGAGTTAGATGGTGAATGAATGATGAAGTGAGATGGCTGGAACATACCCGGCTGACTGCAGCAAGAACTGCATACAGCCTAAGGGTCCGAGCAGAAGATAGGGAAAGGCAGCCCGTGGGTCTTAACAGCCGCCGCCATCACCGCCGCCGCCACAATCTCCGCCGCCACCGAAATCACTTCCGCTGTCGCCGGATGAATCAGGACCCCCGACAAAGAAAGTTGAAGAGCTGCTGCCGCTGTTGTTTCCGTCGGACGGCGCCATGGCGGCGTAGAGGAAGAATCCCACCAGGATAAAACCGATCATTCCAACAATCATATGAAAACCTCCTAACCAATATGACTTCTGTTTTACTACGAACAACGGGCCAAAAAGTTTCGGAAATCTGTAAAATTATAGTAACACAAAAAACGGCTAGACGCCGTTTTTTTACTGCCTGATCAATTTGGTCCGAACTGCACTCGGCATATCGCCGGGCTGTACTTCTTCCCATGTCTCAACGTATTTTCCCTTCGCGTGTACCTTTAGGTAGGCGTTTTTTCGAAGGGAGGCGCTGGAGGAGAATGTAATTTCTTTTTCCTTCCCAGTGTCATTATATCCTTCCAGCGTGTACTCATAGCGGCCCGGACTCAAGTGCTTTCCGTCTTTGTTGATTTGGACATACACGCTTTCTTTCTTCACAAGTGGATTGAACCTGTCTGTCACCTCATGATGAATTAATAGAAATGCACCGATGCATACAACAGCCAAACCGGCTGTAATCAGAGAAATTGTTTTTTTCATATTTTATCACCTTAAAAATCCTTTTAATTTTTTCAAATAGCTTTTTCGAATGATCATAAAGAATAATAGTTGGAAGGTCAGAAATCCGCCTATCGTCATCAACACCGGAGCTGCAAAATGACCAAGACTCTGCGCCTCGAGCGTCTTCATCGCAAAATACGTATGAACTGCTGCAAGAGCGAACGGAAAGAAGAACAGGATGGCCAATTGAATCGTCACGCTCTGCGACATTTCCTTTTCGCTCAGGCCGATTTTTGCAAGCGACCGATAGCGCTGCTGATCTTCTTCAAGATCGGTAAACAGGCGGAAGTAGAGAAAACTTCCGGATGCCATAAAAAAGAGAACCGCAATAAAAAGGCCGATAAACAGACTCAGGCTTGGAAGCTGAACAGTTTCAAAATAAGTACTGGCCTTTGCGTCAAATTGAAATCGGATATTGGGAGCTTTTTCTCTAAGATCTTTTTCCAGTGATTGGATCATATCAAGGCTCTCTTTCCAGCGGTTGTAGTTATAGCCATACAATGTGACGAATTCGCCTTGTTTTTTCAGCTTTTCGAAGGTTTTGCCGTTTACGACAACGACGCTGTTTAACAAAATGAGCGGTTTTTTAATACCTTTCACTTTTAGGCGTTCATTTGCCGGCTTCGAATCTTTGTTTAACATGTTCAAGGTCTCGGGAATTTCCGGCTTTTCTTTCGCCTCGATGGCGTTCGGATAATACATCGCCTCGCCGTCTTTCAGTTCGCCGGAATCTGACTTAAAGTGCTTTTGGAATTCGCCTTCAGAGGTCAGGAGCACCCAGGGTCCCTGGCTATAGCTCATATAAATTCCTTTTGTCACTTCCTTTTCATATGAAAAATGTCCGTCCTTCAACTTTTGTTCCATCAGCTTAACGTGTGTCTGTTCCTTTTGGTTCCCGCTGTATAATAAGTACTCTATCTCATATTGAGAATCCAATTTTCCGATGGAAGTCTTGGAAATCACCAATGTGCCAGTGGCGGTAAAGGCGACGGCTGAAATGATGCAAACGAGAAAGAACAGACGGGCATTATCGTTCAGCCGATAGACAAGATCGGATACCCAAAGCACGTTTTTTCCGCGCAAATAAAATGACTTCCGTTTTTTTAAGAGCCGCAGCAGCCAAATGCTGCTTTGGCGAAAGAAGAAATAAGTCCCGATGATCGTCAGAATTAAGATCGTGACGGCTTGGGGAAAATGGATGTCGGCGAACAATACGAGCCAGTAGCCTGAGCCGAGGCAGCCGATGCCGATGACCGAAAAGATAACAGACGGTTTTGGCTCAGGTTTTATTTTCCCTGTGCCTTTGATCAGCTTGGTAACGGTTTTTGATTTAATAAACAAAACCGTAAATTGCGACAGCAAAATAAACAGCATGAGAAAGCAGGCGGCTGTGAGAGCCAGCGCTTTCCAAGGCAGATACAATGGCAAAGCGTCCATTTCCAAAATATAAGCGCCGATCGTAAAAAATGTTTTTGCAAAAACCAGACCGCCGATGATCCCTGTAACGATCGAGAGCACGCCGATGATGATGTTTTCTGCGGTAATCAGCTTCCTCAATTGACCCGGAGCGATTCCCTGGATGGTGAGGATCCCGAATTCCCTGCTTCTCGACTTGAGAAAGGCGTTGACGGAATAAAGCACAAACAGAATGGAAAAGGCGAAAATCATCCATTCAGCCACCGATAATCCCCGCTTTGCAATGGTGTTTAAGTAGCCTTTCTCTAAAGCGGGGTGGAACAAAAGCATCGCAAATGTGAAAAAAACCATCACTGAAAACGCGCTGCTTAAAAAGAAGGCAAGGTAGGCTCTTTTATTCCGGACGACGTTTTTATAAGCGAACTGAAGAAAGGTCATTGGCGTTTCCTCCCAGCATGGACAGCACATTCAGTATCTCTTCATAAAATATTTGGCGGTTGGCGCCGCGGTGGATTTCGTTGAATAATGTTCCGTCTTTAATAAAAATGACGCGCCGGCAATAACTTGCGGCAACAGGGTCATGCGTGACCATCAATATCGTGGCATTGTCGTTTTCATTAAGATGCTGCATCGTTTCCATTACGTCTTTTGACGCCTTCGAATCGAGGTTTCCTGTCGGTTCGTCGGCGAGGATGAGAGCGGGCTGATGAATGACGGCTCTTGCGATGGCCGCCCGCTGCTTTTGTCCGCCGGATACTTCAAACGTCCGTTTATTCAGAAGTTGTTCGATGCCGAGTTTTTCAGCAATCGCCTGAAGTTTATCTTCCATGACGGAAAGCGGTTTATTTTCAAGCGTTAAGGGCAGCATGATATTTTCACCGATCGTCAGCGTATCCAGCAAATTAAAATCCTGGAATACGAATCCGAGCTGTCTGCGGCGAAAGTGGGCAAGCTTGGCCCTCTTCAGATGATGCGGATTTTCTCCGCGAATCAAAATGTCGCCGGAATCGGGGCGGTCAATCGTCGAAATGATATTGAGAAGCGTCGTTTTTCCGGAGCCGGACGGCCCCATGATCGCCGTGAACTCACTGCCCTCGACATTGAATGAAATATCTTTTAAAGCCTGATGAGAGACTTGTCCTTTATATGTTTTATTGATGTTTTTAACGATCAGCATGTCTGTCATGATATCCTCCTTTTGCGGTGCTTTTTAGGGGTGCCCGCTTCCAATATGTTGCGATTCTTCACATCCACTCCAGTGCCCATTCGGAATGCTGAATGGCCGGTGTGCAGAAGCAAAGTATGGCGGGCCTCGTTTTTTGTTCAGCGCGTCGATAATGACGAACAAAAAGGAAAAGATCATGTAGAAGCGCTGAACAAGTGACGTTTATTTGGGCGATCAGATGGCTGAGGGTCCGCCTGCCCTGAAGTCGATCATAAAAATGATTCCGCATAAAGCGTATCATCGATTGTGTCGATTCTTTTCATAAACTTGGATTGCAAATAAAAAATCCTCCTTGCCACGTTTGTTTGTGTAAACAAATCATATCAAGGAGGATATGGATGAGCTATGCGGTTTTATTAAAGAAGACTTACATTTTTGTAAGGAACGAAAATTGCACAGTCGTTCCTTTCCCTTCTTCTGAAGCGATGCTCACATCATGATTGAGCTTTTCCGCAATCTCTTTTACAAGGTAGAGGCCGATGCCCGTTGATTCCTGAAAGCGTCGTCCGTTGTCCCCGGTGTAATAAGGCTCAAATACCCTTTTCAAATCTTGTGAAGGAATTCCGACTCCGTAATCTTTGATTTCTAGGGTGATGCGTTCGCCATTACGGAATATCGTCATATCGATGCGTTCGCTTTTTCCTGACGAATACTTCACAGCGTTGGTGATAACCTGGCCAACGGCAAACTTGAGCCATTTGCGATCGGAGTAAATAACGGCGTCTTCAGCGGGAACCTGTTTATTTGGATAGACCCGATGCTGTATAAAATAGCGTTTATAGCGCTGAATCTGAGAATAAAGCAGCTCGCCAAGAGACACGGCTTCAATTTTAAAATCCTTTTCAAACAGGTCAAGCCTTGATGAATAGAGGAGCGTTTCCAGTCCGTATTCAATCTGCTGGACTTCTTTTTTGATTTGTTTAAAAACGGGTTCGTCCTCTTCCTGGATGATCAGATTGATGACGGAAAGCGGTGTTTTCACCTGATGCACCCATTGATTCATGTAGGTTACCCTGTCTTCCAGCTTGGACTCCATCTCATGTATTTTGCGGTGGTGGAGCCGGCTCAGCTCCATATGTTTTTCATAGAGCTCTGAGCAAAATTCAGACGTCCCCAAAAAAGGAATTTCTGTATCTTTTTGTTCTGAGCCGAGCCACTGGTAGACTCTGTGTTCTTCATACCATTTGTACGAAAGATAAAGCGCCAGCGCCAGAAGCTGAACGCCGAGAATGTAAAAAAGGTGGGTGAAAGTCTGCATGCCGGCAAACCAATAGTAAAAAAACACGAATCCGCCCTGAAAAAGAAACAGAAGAATGAGAACGGCATGGTTTTTTAGGAACAGCTTCATGATTTCGCCCTCAGCTGATACCCTTCGCCCCGCACTGATTCAATTGAGAAGGGCACGTCCATGCTTCGCAATTTTTTGCGGATCCTTGTAATATAGACATTTAACGTGTTTTCATCTATAAATGTATCGGTTTCCCATGTCTTCTCCATCAACCGGTCTCTGCTTGTCACTTTTTCTCCTCTTTCAAGCAGCACTTCCAAGAGTTTGCTTTCCTTTTTTGAAAGCTCGAGCTTCTCATCCCGGCAGCGCAGCTCAAATCGTTCGACAAACAGCTGAACGCCTTCAAATTCAATCACTTTTTCTCCTTGCTTAACGGCGTATTCTCCAAATGCCCTGCGAATTTGGCCTTTAATTTTAGCGAGCACCACTTCATAGGAAAAAGGCTTTTCTATATAATCATCGCCGCCGTTTTCAATCGCCATGACCTGATCCATTTCTCCGCTTCTCGCTGAAATGAAAATGATCGGACAAGTCGAATGCTGGCGGATTTGCCGGCACCAGTAGTACCCGTCGTATGCCGGCAGATTGATGTCAAGCAATATCAGATCGGGCTTCTCTTGGAGAAACATTTCAAGGATAGAGGTGAAATCAGTAGCTGCAACAGTTTCGTATCCGTATTTTTCTAAATGATCGCATAAAAGCTTCCGAATGTCTTCGCTGTCCTCGACAATCATGATTTTCGTCATTTTGAACACTCCTATGAACAAGTCTCCGCTGCCGAAAATGAGCGATTCCATTATAAAAGCGGCAGTGAAGGTCTCTTAAGTTAAGAATATCATAAAAAATTTTTTTTCATGTGAGCGCTTAAGGTTTTTGCATACCAGATCATGATAATTCAGTTTCTGTGAGGTAAAATAGGAATGGACGACTGTCAAAAAAGGAGAGGATCAAATGGCAAAATACAGAGGCTATATCGGAACATATACAAAAGCAGACAGCGAAGGGATTTATACATTTGAGCTTGATACGGAAAAAAAGGCGTTAAGCACGCCAAAGCCGGCAGCAAAGCTGGGCAGTCCGACATATTTGAATATCGCCAAAGACAATGAAATGCTCTATGCAGTGGTCAAAGACGGCGATAATGGCGGGGTTGCCGCATATCGTGTTGACGGCTCCACAGGAGAGCTGACTTTCGTCAACCAGCAGGCCGGGAAAGGACCATCGCCTTGCCACGTCAGCGTCGATCAGAATAACCGCTATGTTCTGTCCGCCAATTACCACAACGGGACGATCATGGTATACCCTTTAAATGAAAGCCGCGGCTTGCTTGAGCCTTCAGCAAAAGTGCAGCATGAGGGAACAGGACCGCATGAGAGGCAGGAAAAAGCGCATACTCATTATTCCGGATTCACACCTGATGAGAAGTATGCAGTAGCCGTCGATCTCGGAACGGATCATATCATTACGTATCAATTGAAAGAGGACCGGCTTGAAGCGGTGAAAAAACACGCAACTGCACCGGGGTCAGGGCCGAGGCATATTGAGTTCCATCCGCAGGAAAAGTATGCGTATGTATTAACGGAGCTGAGCAATGAAGTCATCGTGTTGGAATACAATCCTGATTTGGGTGAATTCAGGGAGATTCAAGTCATTTCGGCATTGCCGGAAGGGTTTGACGGTGCAAGCCAGGGCGGCGCCATCCATGTCACTAAAGACGGCAAATTTGTATACGCTTCAAACCGCGGACACGACAGCATCGCCGTCTTCAGCATCAACGAGTATTCGGGCGAACTTTCCCTGGTTGAACACGTATCAACTGAAGGGGAATGGCCGCGCGACTTTGAGATTGATCCTTCAGAGCAATTTTTAATCGCTTCCAACCAGGAAACAGGGACATTGACATTGTTTGAAAGAGACTGGACAACGGGCCGGCTGACGCTTTTGCAGTCCGGAGTTCCTGCTCCTGAAGCGGTTTGTGTGAAATTTTTACATCAATAAAAGCAAAAAAACTTGACTGGCTAAAAAGGCCAGTCAAGTTTTTTTCTTTTTATAACACTTGCAGCATGCGGTTAACCGCTGTCATTTTACCCCGCATCCAGCTCTTTTTTGACCTTGATAAACGCAACCATCTGCTTGATTTCTTCTTCGGAAAGAAGCGTCCCGTCGACTGCCAGCTTGAGCTTATCCCATTCCGTCAGTTCAATGGCTTCGTTTTTAGCCTTTTCATCCCGGGGATCGTCAACTCTGCCAAGCAAAAAATCAGTGGAAGTATTGAATAAATCAGCGATTTCGATAAGCGCCTCTAAAGAAGGGCGGCGGTAGCCCGATTCATAGCCCGCGTAAGTGCTTTTCGCAATACCGAGGCGGTCGGCAGTATATTGCAATGACCATTTTTTATTTTTTCTCAGTGTTGTTAATCGATCTAAATTCATATCTTACGCTCCTTTTAATACACAGTGATTATAGCACATTATCAGCAAAAGTGTACGCGAAATGAATAAAGTTTCTTGATTATTTCACATTTGAGGACTATAATTGCATTGAAGGTACGCATAAAGCGTATACATTCCTGATGTATCAAGCCTTCTTCGTAAAAACAAAACATGCTTTATACTGTATAAAACTACTTCTTAAAGAGGTGTAGCACATGAAAAAGTTACTGCTGTTGACCACCGGCGGGACCATCGCTTCAGTAGAAGGCGAAAACGGACTGGCTCCGGGGGTTAAAGCGGAAGAGCTTCTCAACTATTTATCTGATGACCATTCTAATTATACGATAGATTGCCAATCTTTAATGGATATAGACAGCACCAACATGCAGCCTGAACATTGGGTGATGATGGCTGAGGCTGTATATGAGAATTACAGCAGCTACGACGGATTTGTGATCACGCACGGAACCGATACGATGGCCTACACCTCGGCGGCGCTTTCATACATGCTGCAGAATATTGATAAGCCTGTTGCGATTACGGGTTCCCAAGTTCCGATTACATTTAAGAAAACGGATGCGAAAAAAAATATTAAAGATGCGGTCCGCTTCGCGTGCGACGGTATCGGCGGAGTTTACGTCGTCTTTGACGGCCGCGTCATTTTAGGCACGAGAGCGATCAAATTAAGAACAAAAAGCTACGATGCATTTGAAAGCATCAATTATCCTTACGTTGCTTTCATTCATGACAAGGAGATCGAGTATAACAAACGGGTTCCCGAAGTGAAGCCAGGCGCTTTGAAACTCGATACCTCCTTAAATACCGATGTTTGTCTGGTGAAGCTTCATCCCGGATTAAAGCCTGAGTTTTTTGATTGTCTGAAAGGTTCATATAAAGGTATTGTGATTGAGAGCTACGGAAGCGGCGGCATTCCTTTTGAGAAAAGAAACATTTTAGAAAAAGTGAACGAGCTGATCGATTCCGGAGTAGTCGTAGCTATTACGACACAATGCCTTGAAGAAGGAGAGGATATGAGCATTTACGAGGTCGGCCGCAAGGTAAACCAAGATGCCATCATCCGCTCGAGGAATATGAACACCGAAGCGATCGTTCCGAAGCTGATGTGGGCACTAGGAAAAACCGGACAACAAGCTGAAGTCAAAAAGATTATGGAAACGCCAATTGCAGACGATATCATCATCTAAAAAAAGAAAGCAGGGTTAAAAAATGAAAACTGAAATGACATACCGGACGGAAAAGGATTTTCTCGGAGAAAAAAAGATTCCGGCCGATGTCTACTACGGTATTCAGACATTGCGGGCAGCGGAAAACTTTCCAATTACAGGATATAAAATCCACGAAGAAATGATCAAAGCGCTGGCAGTGGTGAAAAAAGCGGCCGCGCTTGCCAACATGGAGACAAAACGTCTTTATAATGGCCTTGGAGATGCCATTGTCCAAGCCGCTGATGAGATCCTTGAAGGAAAGCTGCACGATCAATTCATCGTTGATCCGATTCAAGGCGGCGCAGGAACTTCAATGAATATGAACGCGAACGAAGTCATCGGAAACCGTGCACTTGAACTGCTCGGCCACAACAAAGGCGAATATATTCACCTGAGTCCGAATACGCACGTCAACATGTCTCAATCGACAAACGACGTCTTCCCGACGGCGATTCACATTTCAACGCTCAAGCAGCTGGAAAAGCTGCTTGACACAATGGAATACATGCTTGACGCGTTTAAGAAAAAAGCGCGCGACTTTGACCACGTCATTAAAATGGGCCGCACACATCTTCAAGACGCAGTGCCGATCCGCCTTGGGCAGGAATTTGAAGCTTACAGCCGCGTGATTGAACGCGACATCAAACGGATTAAACAATCGCGTCAGCATCTGTATGAAGTCAATATGGGCGCTACCGCGGTTGGAACGGGATTGAACGCGGATCCGCGCTATATTGAAAATGTTGTCAAGCACTTGGCTGAGATCAGCGGTCTTCCGCTAGTCGGCGCTGACCATCTGGTGGATGCGACGCAAAATACGGACGCGTACACTGAAGTTTCGGCTGCATTAAAAGTATGCATGATGAACATGTCGAAAATCGCCAACGACCTTCGGTTGATGGCATCAGGTCCGCGTGCAGGACTTGCTGAGATTTCTCTTCCGGCAAGACAGCCGGGTTCATCCATCATGCCGGGGAAAGTCAATCCGGTTATGGCCGAGCTGATCAACCAAATCGCATTCCAAGTCATCGGAAACGACAATACGATTTGTCTCGCTTCTGAAGCCGGACAGCTCGAACTGAATGTGATGGAGCCAGTGCTCGTCTTTAATCTCCTGCAGTCCATCAGCATCATGAACAACGGATTCCGTTCGTTTACCGATCACTGTGTAGCAGGAATCGAAGCGAATGAAAAACGCTTAAAGGCATATGTAGAAAAAAGCGCAGGCGTCATTACTGCGGTCAACCCGCATCTTGGCTACGAAGCAGCTGCAAGAATTGCAAGAGAAGCGATTTTAACAGGGCAATCCGTCCGCGATCTCTGTCTTCAAAACGATGTGTTGACAGAAGAAGAGCTTGATCTGATTTTGAATCCTTATGAAATGACAAAACCGGGGATTGCCGGGGCTGAACTTTTAAATCGGGATTAAGCTGGAAAAACAGTACGCGAAAACACTCTGAAGCATTTTACCGGGATAGAAACACAGAGTGTTTTCGCTTTCCTTCAATAACTTTATGAAGAGAAAGGACAACAGCGGTGAAGTGGTACCGCGTCAGCCTTTTTCGTGGTATACTGTTCGTTGTTAGTTAAATTTTTAAGAAAAAATTGAAGCAGATTGCTATTTTTATGTAGCTTATTTTGAAAGCGTTTCAATAATAAGGGGGATTTAGGTTGAAAACAGCACGGTTGCCATCAATGTTGGAAATCATTTGTGTATTAGGTGCATTTTTAGCGATAGTTTGTTCATTTACAGTCAAATTTGATCTGCCGATTCAGCTGGCATTGTTTATTTCATGGTTTTTAGTGATTTTGCTCGGTCTGCGCCTGGGGCACCGGTATGAAGATTTGCAAAAATCGATTACAAACGGAATTTCAAACGGACTCGAAGCGATATTGATCCTGATTGCCGTCGGCGCTCTGATCGGTACATGGATAGCCGGCGGTGTTGTGCCGACTTTGATTTATTACGGGCTTGAGTTTATCCACCCGAGCATATTCCTGCTTGCCACGCTCATTATTTGTTCGATCACCTCTGTGGCCACAGGTACGTCTTGGGGTACTGTAGGAACGGCCGGGATCGCCATGATGGCAATCGGTGAAGGGCTGGGGCTACCGCTTCCGCTTGTAGCCGGAGCCGTGCTGTCCGGCGCCTATTTCGGAGATAAATTATCACCGCTTTCCGATAGTACAGTGCTTGCGTCATCCCTTTCAAAGGTCGAAGTGATTACCCATGTCAGAGCGATGTTGTATTTGTCGGTTCCCGCCTATTTGATCACGGCGGTGTTGTTCACCATTACCGGATTTATTTACGGTAGTAAAAATGTCGATTTGCAGAAAGTCGAATTTTTGAAAACTTCTTTGCAAAACACGTTTGATATTCATATTTGGATGCTTGTTCCGGCTGTTATCGTTATCGTTCTTTTGGCCATGAGAAAGCCGTCTGTGCCGACGATCGCGATCGGCGCACTTTTGGGGGCGATCTGGGCTGCGGTCTTCCAAGGCATGAATTTTGCGGATGCACTTGGCACGGCATACAACGGCTTTTCCATCGACACCGGGATCAAATTTATGGACGAGCTCTTAAACCGCGGAGGAATTCAAGGCATGCTCGGTTCGGTCGTCGTTATCATTCTCGGTCTGGGCTTTGGCGGCCTTTTGGAGCACTTAGGCGTTCTAAAAGTGATCGTGTCCAAATTCCAGCAAAAGCTGACTTCTGCCGGCAACGTCACATTCTCGACGATTATCGTCGCTTTCCTGGCGAATGTGTTCGGCTGCGCGATGTACGTCTCGCTCATTTTAACACCGAAAATTATGGAGAAAAGCTATGACAAGCTCGGAATTGACCGGAGGGTGCTCTCCAGAAACGCGGAAGTCGGCGGTACGATGACGTCAGGCATGGTGCCGTGGTCAGACAACGGCATATATATGGCGGGGATTCTCGGCGTGTCAACCTTCTCTTATCTGCCGTTCATGTGGCTGAGCTTTGTTTCAATCGGCCTTGCGATTTTGTACGGATACACAGGTAAATTTATTTGGTACACCGATAAAAAAGACTCGCCGGTTCAGTAGCCGATTTTAAAACAATTGATGGAGGTATTCTGTTATGAATGGCAACAATATTATTCGGAATTTGATGCTGGAAATCCCTTCAGCACCAGGAAACCTTGGAAAGGTGACAACGGCGATCGGCCTTGCCGGCGGTGATATCGGAGAGGTTGAAACGATCAAGGTGGGGCCGAATTATACGATGCGGAACATTACGGTTCAAGTTGAGCATGAAGAACAGCTTACCGAGATACTTGAAGTGATCCGCAACTTAAAAGAAGGCATCCATCTTCATACCGTTTCAGATGACGTACTGGCTGCCCATGAAGGCGGCAAAATCCGCGTGAAAAGCAAGATGCCGATTCGCTCGCTCGCTGATCTGCGGCGGGTGTATACGCCGGGTGTCGCGAATGTGTGCGAGCTTATTAAAGAAGAGCCGCAAAAAGCGAATATCTATACAGGCATCGGCAATTCGGTTGCAATTGTAACGGACGGTACGGCCATCCTAGGCTTGGGAGACATTGGGCCTGTGGCGGGAATGCCTGTTATGGAAGGGAAGGCCGCGCTTTTCGACCAGCTTGCAGACATCAGCGGAGTTCCGATTCTGCTTGATACGAATGATCCTGACGAAATCGTGCGGACGGTTAAAAACATTGCGCCCGGATTTAGCGGTATTTTGCTTGAAGACATCGGTTCACCGCATTGTTTTGAAATCGAAGAGCGCCTGAAAAACGACCTGAATATTCCGGTCATGCATGACGACCAGCACGGTACTGCGGTGGTGACACTGGCGGCCGCCATTTCAGCCGCCAAGAGTGCAGGGGTCGATCTGAAGCAGGCCCATGTCGGCCAAATCGGCCTGGGTGCGGCAGGGGTCGCGATCTGCAGAATGTTTATGGCATATGGGGTAAAACGTGTCATCGGAACGGATAAATCGCTTGAGGCGATGGCGCGTTTAGAGAACTATGGCGGCCATGCGGCTGAAAGCATCGAAGAATTGATGGAAAGCTGCGATATCATCGTCGCGACAACCGGCGTTCCGGGATTGATCAATAAGAAATGGGTTCGGGAAGGCCAGGTGATTTTGGCTCTGTCCAATCCGAAGCCGGAGATTGAGCCTGAGGATGCGCTCGAGGCCGGGGCAGCCTACGCTGCGGATGGACGGTCTGTCAACAATGTGCTGGGGTTCCCCGGTATTTTCAGGGGCGTGTTAAATGCCGGAGCGGAATCGATCAGCCACCCGATGCTGGTCGCGGCCGCCGAAGCGATTGCATCCTGCACAAAACAAGGCGATCTTGTGCCTGATCCGCTGAATCCTGATGTTCACGAGATTGTGGCCAAAGCAGTCGAAAGGGTCGCACTTTCAGAAATGGGAAAAATGAACGGATAAAGAAAACAGCTGCTGCTTTATCGCAATACGGATAAAGCGGCAGCTGTTTTTCTTGCGAATGTTAACGGCGGTTCTACAGATTGAAAATGAATATATAAAATATTCGGTTTTGTAAAAATCCAATGATTGTGGAGAGCGCTGATGATGATGCCTTGATCGACAAGCTTTTTTGTAAACAACGGAATTTCTTCAGGCAAAATGGCAACTTCGGCCATATTCAAGGCGATTCCGTTTTGATCGAGCGACTCGAACATGACTTCTTCCATGCCGACTCCACGGCTTGGCCTTCCTTGAATCGTGACGCGCAAATTCCGTTTGATGCTGACAGAACAGACACCGTGTTCAATGTGCGGCTCCCCATTTAAAATATGTCCAAACTGCTGGCAAAGCGAATGAAAACTTTGCATCTGCTGAACCTCCATTTTTAAAGTTACCACGATTTTATGAAGGGAACCCGCATATTTAGAATCCTTTAAAAATGGACAATCTTTTTATTTGATGATTTCTTCACCGCCCGGCTTGTTTGCATAGTGGTACATGAAGCCCATCATAAACGCGCCTCCGATCAGGTTCCCAAGGGTTACCGGAATCAAGTTATGGATTGCGCCTGCAATCGAAATCGTATCCGGATGCTCGGTGACCAGAGAGACGGCAAAAGTGGCCATGTTCGCGATGCTGTGTTCATAACCGGAAATAAAGAAAGTAAAAACAAACAGCATCATAGAGAACATTTTCGCTCCGTCTCCTTTTTGCGCCATCGGAACAAAGAACGCAAGGCAGACTAGCCAGTTACACAAAATCGCTTTGAAAAACAATTCGGTCACCGGCGTATTCATTTTATGTTCCGCCACGCTAAGTATAAAGCCGGTGGAAGAAGGATCCTTAAATAAACCGGTCGCAAAGATGAGGCCTGCGAAAAACACGGCGCCCATTAAATTTCCTGCATAGCTGAACATCCACAGCTTGATAACAGCGGGCCAACGCATTTTTTTACGAAGCGCAGCCAATGTATAATAAAATGTATTTCCCGTAAATAAATCTCCTCCGCCATAGACGATCAGAATAATGGCGCCCCCGAATGTGATTGCTGCAATTGGATATGTGAACGGAGAATGTTCAACATAAAATAGATTCCCCGTTTTAAACGCTACAATGACTCCGAACCCGATAAACATACTGGCCAGCATAGCTCGTAAAAGATAACGAAGCGGGCTTTGCATAAAGATGCTTTGCTTTTTTAAGGCAAGCTCTTCGACTAGAACAAGTGATTTTGATTCCATGTTTTCCACCACCATCAAGTGTTTACTTAAGAAGTATCTATCATAAATACAAACTAAGTATAGCAGGATATTGTGAAACATTTCACAAATTTTGTGTACTTTGTTTGAACAAATGTATGGTTCGATTTTCATAGAATAAACAAGGTATCGTTATTGTTTATTTTTAAGTAATAAATATTCCATCCATTCGTAAAAGCCTGAGGGAGCGATGTTTCAAAGATAGCTCGACAGGGAGGGATACGGCAGCAAGCAGGTTAAATGCGCAGTGCAATCAGCTGGTGCTGTATGAAAGCATAGATGAAGGACGTGCGCAAAAGGCTGAGGGAAGATTTCACAGATTGGACAAAATAGCAGGACTTTCCGTCAGGCGTTTTCAAACTGAAGGAAAGCGCCGAATTTGTTTGATTGCATATAACGGTATTCTTTTGATCCGCAAGGCTTTGCGCAGAGAATCGCAATCGTTGAATGACGAAATGCTCCGCGGGAATGAGGGGCATTTTTCTCATGCTGATTTAGTTCTTGTTAACCACCGCGTCACAAAATATCTATAATTTCTTCGGATAATTGTCACAATGACATCCATAAATTAGGGAATATGTACTTTATTTAAGAAGGGATTCGCGGTAAAGTACAGGTATAAATAACCATCCGGATAATATCGGAACATCAATGTGGGCCAAGGTCACCCTTTTGTCTGTGATCATATTCATAAGATTCATGTGAAACTTTGAGCAAGGGTGATGCCCATTCGGCAACGGTCCGGCTAGAACAAAGAGGAGGAGACTGGAACAGTGGACGAACTCATTTTGGCAAGATTTCAATTTGCTTCAACAACGATCTTTCACTTTATTTTTGTGCCGATGTCAATCGGGCTTGTCTTTATGGTTGCTTTAATGGAAACTCTATACGTCGTAAAGAAAAAAGACATTTACAGAACGATGGCTAAATTTTGGGGGCACTTATTTTTAATTAATTTTGCAGTCGGTGTGGTCACCGGGATTCTACAGGAATTTCAGTTCGGAATGAACTGGTCGGAGTACTCCCGCTTTGTCGGTGATGTATTCGGCGCTCCGCTCGCGGTGGAGGCGCTGCTTGCTTTCTTTATGGAATCGACGTTTATCGGTTTGTGGATATTTGGCTGGGATCGGCTTCCGAAGAAGATCCATTTGCTGTCCATCTGGCTTGTTTCGCTTGGAACGATCATGTCGGCGTTTTGGATTTTAGCGGCCAACTCGTTTATGCAGGAGCCTGTCGGATTCGCGATCAAAAACGGCCGCGCGGAAATGACCGATTTCTTTGCGATTATTAAAAACCCGCAGCTATGGGTTGAATTTCCGCACGTCATTTTCGGTGCGCTTGCCACCGGAGCGTTTTTCATTGCCGGTGTCAGCGCGTATAAAATGCTGAAAAAACAGGAATTGCTCTTTTTTAAAAAATCCTTTCAAATCGCGATGATTGTGGCGCTTGTTTCCGGCATCGGCGTAGCGTTCAGCGGACATGAGCAGGCCCAGCATCTGATGAAGAGCCAGCCGATGAAAATGGCTGCCAGCGAAGCGCTTTGGGATGACAGCGGTGATCCTGCAGCTTGGACGGTGCTTGCGAACATTGACGCGGACAAGCAGGAAAACAAATCAGAGCTCAGCATCCCGTATGCGCTCAGCTATTTGGCTTATAAACAATTCAGCGGCGATGTGCCCGGAATGAAGACGCTGCAAAAGCAATATGAAGAAAAATACGGAGAAGGAAATTATATTCCGCCGGTGAAAACGACGTTCTGGAGCTTCAGAATCATGGCCGGTTCAGGACTTTTAATGATCGTTGCCGCTTTGACTGGCCTCTATCTCAGCTTCCGTAAAAGACTTGAAACAAGCAAATGGTTTTTGCGGACGATGGTGGCTTTAATCGCCTTTCCATTCATTGCAAATACGGCGGGGTGGATCATGACTGAAATCGGACGCCAGCCGTGGACGGTGTTCGGTATTTTGACAACGGCGCAGTCCGTGTCGCCGAACGTATCAGCGGGAATGCTGCTGTTTTCCGTCATCGCGTTTACAGCGATTTATCTTGTACTGGCGCTCGTTCTTGTCTACTTGTTTGTGCGGGAGATTAAAAAAGGGGCTGCACACCATGACCACCATCATGATGATTCCGTATCGACAGACCCGTTTGATCAGGAGGTTTACCATGGTATCTCTTAATGAACTTTGGTTTATATTAGTCGCTGTGCTGTTCATCGGTTTTTTCTTTCTTGAAGGTTTTGATTTCGGCGTCGGAATGGCGACCCGGTTTCTCGGACGCAACGAGCTTGAACGGAGGGTGATGATCAATACGATCGGCCCTTTCTGGGATGCCAATGAAGTCTGGCTGCTGACTGGGGGAGGCGCGATTTTCGCGGCTTTTCCAAACTGGTATGCCACGATGTTCAGCGGATATTACATTCCGTTTGTCTTTGTTCTTCTTGCATTGATCGGACGCGGAGTCGCGTTTGAATTTAGAGGGAAAGTCGAAACCGCAAAATGGAAGAAAACATGGGATTGGGTCGTATTTTTCGGCAGCATTCTGCCCCCGTTTTTGTTCGGTGTTTTATTTACCAGTATTTTGCGCGGTATGCCGATTGATGCCGATATGAATCTGCACGCCGGTTTTACTGACTATGTGAACGTCTATTCCGTAACAGGGGGAGTCACCGTTACACTTCTCTGCCTGCTGCACGGCCTGATCTTTATTACGTTGAGAACGGAAGCCGATTTGCGCGACCGGGCAAGACAGCTGGCTAAAAAAGTCGTATTCGCCGTTTTGGCGGCGCTTGTTGCCTTTGTTGCTTTATCCATTTTTGAAACGGACTTGTTCACGGGCAGGGGACATGTGACAATACCTCTTGCGGCTCTGATTGTCGTTTGTTATGTGCTGTCGATCGTATTTATGAAACAAAAACGCGACGGCTGGACATTTGCTATGACAGGGGCTGGGATCGCCCTCACAGTGGCGACGATTTTCACTGCGCTGTTCCCGCGCGTTATGATCAGCTCGGTCAAAAGCGCATATGATTTAACGGTTTATAATGCTTCATCAGGAGACTATTCTTTAAAAGTGATGACGATCGTCGCGCTGTCACTGCTTCCGTTCGTGCTGGGCTATCAGATCTGGAGCTACTATGTTTTTCGAAAACGGGTCAGCAGTAAGGAGCCAATGATTTATTAATGGGAAAAGATCTTTTGCAATATAAAGGAATGAAGCGAATTCTTGCAGCACTCACCGTACTGACATGCATGCAGGGCGCAGCTATTATCATGCAGGCCGAATGGCTTGCTGAAGCGGTGACCCGCCTTTTTAACGGCGAGCGGGTCGGTTCGCTTGTTCCGCTGATCATCTTATTTACCGCCGCTTTTTTATTCCGCCATGCCGTGACCCTTGTCAGGCAAAGGCTGATTTTTGATTATGCCGCCAAGACAGGGGCCGACCTGCGGAAAAAGTTTTTGGAGAAGCTTTTCCAATCCGGCCCCAGACTGGCGAGAAAAGAAGGAACAGGTCACGTCGTCACACTCGCGATGGAAGGAATTGCGCAGTTTCGCCGCTATTTGGAGCTGTTTTTTCCAAAAATGATCAGCATGGCTGTTATACCGCCGGCGGTTGTCTGTTATGTCTTTTTTAAAGACACATCCTCCGCTGCAGTCTTAATGATTACGATGCCGATTTTAATCGCATTTATGATCCTTCTCGGCTATGCGGCAAAGAGAAAAGCGGACAGCCAGTGGAAGACGTATGAGATGCTTTCAAATCATTTTACTGATTCCTTGCGCGGCCTGGAAACATTGAAAGTGCTGGGCATGAGCCGTTCACATACGAAGAATATTTTTCATGTGAGCGAACGGTACAGGAAAGCGACGATGGGCACGCTTAAAATTGCCTTTCTGTCTTCGTTTGCACTGGATTTTTTCACCATGCTGTCCGTGGCAACCGTAGCCGTTTTTCTCGGTCTCGGTCTTGTTGACGGCACTATCATACTGGAGCCGGCGCTAGCCATTCTGATTCTTGCGCCTGAGTTTTTTCTCCCTGTCCGGGAAGTCGGCAATGACTATCATGCTACGTTGAACGGACGGGAAGCCGGTAAAGCGATCAAGGCGATATTGGAGTCGCCCGGTTTCAAGGATGAGGCGCCTTTGGATCTTGAGCGATGGTCAGACGACGATCAAATCGAGTTCAAGGATGTAGAGGTGCGGCATGATGAGGAGGAAAACTCCTCATTATCCGGCATTTCTCTATCGTTTAAAGGAAAGAAAAAAATCGGAATCATCGGAGAAAGCGGTGCCGGAAAATCTACGCTTATCGATGTGCTCGGCGGTTTCTTGGAAACGAAAAGCGGCGTGATCAAAGTGGGGGGAAAAGAGAGGACGCATTTGCAGACGGACAGCTGGCAAAATCAGCTCCTGTATATTCCGCAGCATCCCTACATTTTTCCGGATACGCTCGGAGCCAATATCCGTTTTTATCATCCCGGCGCTTCTGACGAAGAAGTTGAACAGGCAGCAAGAGCGGCCGGGCTGACGGAGCTGATTGATCAGCTTCCGTCCGGCTTAGAGGAGCGGATCGGTGAAGGCGGGAGGGCATTAAGCGGCGGACAGGCGCAGCGCACAGCCGTTGCCCGGGCTTTCCTGGGCAACCGTCCGATTCTCCTTTTAGATGAGCCGACCGCTCACTTGGATATCGAAACAGAATACGAATTGAAAAAAACGATGCTGAAATTGTTTGAAGACAAGCTGGTTTTTATGGCAACTCATCGTCTTCACTGGATGCTTGATATGGATGAAATTATCGTGCTGAAGAATGGACAGGTGGCTGAAACCGGTACACATCAAGAATTGATTGAAAAGCGGGGCGTTTATTACGAGCTTGTGCAGGCGCAGTCGTTTGGAGGTGCATCATGAACAATGAAGACGGGTGGATTCTGCCCTATATCAAGAAAAATATAAGGCTTTTGATCATTGTCGTGTTGCTTGGCGGATTGACGGCATGCTCGGCTGCAGCTCTCATGTTTACCTCCGGTTATTTAATATCCAAAGCGGCTACGCGTCCGGAAAATGTTTTGATGATTTATGTCCCGATCGTAGCGGTCCGTACCTTCGGGATTCTGCGCTCGGTGTCGCGCTATGTTGAGCGATTGACCGGACACCATATCATCTTGAAAATTTTATCCGATATGCGCGTCAGGCTTTACAGGATGCTGGAACCTCAAGCTTTAAAATGGCGTGAACGCTTTCGGACGGGGGATATGCTCGGCATTTTGGCCGACGATGTTGAGCATTTGCAGGACATGTATTTGAGAACGGTATTTCCCGGGCTGTCGGCGCTTCTTTTATATGGCGTATTCATCACTGCTATTGGCTTTTTTTCATGGCCTTTTGCAGGGCTGATCGCGATCTATGCAGCGGTTTTCGTGTTTCTTGTTCCGCTTGTTTCCCTGCTTGTGACAAGGGCGAAAAATGTTGTGCTGAAAAGAGGACGAAGCCTCTTGTACCGTCAGCTGACAGACGCGGTCATGGGCGTGAGCGACTGGGTGTTCAGCGGCCGGCAAAATGACTTCGTCCATGCGTATGAAGCGGCAGAGCAGGAATGGCAGGCGATCGAAAAGAAACGGATGCGCTTCAGTCGTTGGAGGGACTTTGCCATGCAATGCCTGGCGGCAGGACTTGTTCTTCTGATGTTAATATGGGCGGGCGGACAAAGCGCGGAAGGCGCCCTGGCTCCTGTGTTTATTGCAGCGTTTGTCCTTGTTGTGTTTCCTTTGACAGAAGCTTTCTTTCCGCTTTCAGACGCAGCGGCGTCAATCCCTGAGTATCAGGATTCTTTAGAAAGAATGGACGGGCTTGAGCCGCCGAAAAGGGAAGAAATTGGAGGCGCTGTTCAGCAGGAACGGGCGGAGGCTGTAGGCTTGGACGATGTCACGCTTCGCTTTGAAGATGTTTGTTTTTCTTATGAAGAAGGCCATCCGGTGTTGGGCGGTGTTTCATTTATATTAAAGCAGGGGGAAAAGACCGCTTTGCTCGGGCCGAGCGGCGCTGGTAAATCGACGATCTTGTCGTTAATACAAGGGGCGCTCGCTCCTTCTAAAGGAAACATTACATTGAACGGCATTTCTGTGCAGTCTCTTCAGGGAGAAATCTCACGCGCAGTCTCCGTTTTTAATCAGCAGCCGCATCTGTTTGATACGACGGTTTTGAATAATATCAGGCTCGGAAACCCTGACGCGAGCGATGAGGACGTGTATTGGGCGGCGCGCCAGGTGAAGCTTCACGATTATATTCAGTCTCTTCCCGAAGGATATCATACATCTGTTCAGGAAACGGGCATTCGTTTTTCAGGCGGAGAACGTCAGCGGATTGCATTGGCGCGGATTCTGCTGCAGAAAGCGCCAATCGTTGTATTGGATGAACCGACTATAGGTCTTGATCCTAAAACAGAGAAAGAGCTTCTATCAACGATGTTTCAAGTGCTTGATGGAAAGACGGTTCTATGGATTACACACCATTTGGCAGGAGCCGAAGCGGCCGACCGGATTCTGTTTTTAGACAAAGGGAAGCTTGCAATGGCAGGGAGCCATCAGCAGCTTTTGGAAAACAATCCGCGCTATTCAAGACTTTATCGTCTGGATGCGCCTGTCGGCCGGCATTCTTAGTAGAAACCGCAAAAGACAGCTTCAAGTCGAGAAGCTGTCTTTTTTTATATGCCCGCTCATCAACTGCTTTTATTTTGCATGTTAAAGAGCGGTGAAGGGTATATTCAGTTAGTATTTAATTAAACGTTTGTTTAAACTTTGTATTGAAAGGTGTGATCCGGGATGTCTGCAGAACAATTGCCGATATGGACGAAAGACTGTGTGAAGGGCTCATTGCCGAAAAGGGGGAATGGAAGTCATAAAGGAACTTATGGAACCGGCCTTTTGCTCGCGGGAGGCGATGACATGCCGGGAGCGGCCCTCCTTGCAGGAATTGGGGCGATGCGGAGCGGTCTTGGAAAGCTTGTCATCGGAACGTGCGGAAGTGCCATTCCGTTGATCGTCCCCGTTCTCCCTGAAGCGACGTATTGGCGGGACGGCTTAGAAAAGGCGGCGTCCAGCGAGATTGCCGAATCTTACCGGGCGATTGCGATCGGGCCGGGGCTGCCGCCTTCGCAAATGACTGAGCAAGCGGTCCGGAATGTATTGACGAAAGACTGTCCGGTTGTCCTTGATGCGGGTGCTCTTTCAAAACGAACGTATCAAGAAAGGGAAGCACCGGTGATATTAACGCCGCATCCGGGGGAATTTTCGAAAATGACAGGCTTGTCCATTCAAGAAATTGAGACGAACCGGGCCGGTTATGCTCGAGATTATGCAGAGGAACACGGTGTTACTCTTGTATTGAAAGGCAATGAAACGATCATTGCTTTCCCGGATGGCAAGTGCTGGAGGAATGTAACGGGAAACGGGGCGCTGGCAAAGGGAGGAACCGGAGATACGTTAACCGGGATGCTTCTCGGAATGCTGTGCTGTCATGAGAATCCGAGAGAAGCGGTGTTGAATGCTGTCCACCTGCATGGCGCATGTGCGGACGCATGGACAAAGACCAGATCGGCCCATACGCTTCTCGCACATGAACTTTCCGATCTGCTGCCTACGGTTTGGAAAGCGTATGAGGATGGAAATGAGTGAAACGCTCGGAATGCCTCCGAACGTTTCACCTCAAAGTTTATGGATTGACTTTGCCGACTCCGGCATTTTGTTTGACGATTGATTTTACATTGTCGACATTGTCGAGTGAGTAGCTGTATGGCGGATTATAGGTTGTAGTAGAGGTAGTCGGCATGCTGCCCCTGGAGTTTACAAATTTGTTGTTGGATACATGCCAATAGCCTGGTGAACTGCTGTACCAAGAGACAATCGGATCTTTGGCGTTTTCAAAAAGGTTGTTCTCAATTTTGATACGTGCGCCCATTCTCGAATTAATTCCGCTGTCGATGATCTTATTGAAATAGTTGTTGTAAATGTGGCCCTCTCCGAAACGGAATGACGGCACACGCGAATTCAGATTTTCGAACCAGTTATGGTGGAATGTAATCGTCCGGTTGTAATTGTCGCTGTCCGATGAGCCCATCAGCATGGATTTCCAGCCATCGTGCACATAGTTCCAAGAGAATGTAATATATTCGGCGTCTCTTTTGACGTCAAATAATCCGTCATAGTAATCTTTGTCAACGTTCAGGCTGTGGTAAAGCTCGTTATGATCAACCCAAATGTTTTTAGAAGGGCCTTCAATGCCGATCGCGTCCTTATCGCCGGAAGCTACTTCGTGAATTTTTAAGTTGCGGATGATGATGTTGTTGGCTCGCCATACTTTAATGCCGATGCCTTTGAGTTCGCCTTTGGTCCCTGACCCGACAATCGATACGTTTGACACGTCTTTGACGTCAATCTTTGATGCGGATGTATTTGAGGTTGTAATGGTGCCGTTGACATAAATTTTTAATGGCGTATTTGCATTCTTATTTTTTAATGCCGCAATGAGCTGATCTCCCGTTGTTACGGTTACCGTCTGACCGCCTTCTCCGCCTGTTGTTCCGCCGTTTAGTGTCGCGAAGCCTTTTAAGCTGAAATCGGCAAGCGGATTTACTTTGCCCGAGCTTAACGAAGAAGCTGCTTCTGCCGAAACCGCCGCTGTCAAAGACCCGATAACCCCTAATACAAAGATAAAGATGATGCTGATTAATTTCTTCACATTCATTCCTCCTATTCTTTTTTCATGCCGCCGCTATATAGGAAGCGCTTACAATTACGGCGGATGCCAAGTGATGGACACTGATGATCCCTCCCTTTTATTGGAATCAGAGAGAGCATAGCATACGTTTCTGAATAATCTGAATAATCATGATGTGAGTTGGATTTGCGCATAAGCTGGTGATTATGCCAAATGACACGAATCTGAGAATAAGCGCATTTAGTTGAAGGTCTTTCATCATAATGGTGCAAAAAAAAGAATCTATGGAAATGAATAGCCATAGATTCTGCTTCTAAATCATGTTTTCTTCAATTTTTCATTTTTCGGAGCGATTTACAGTCCCGCTTTCTCCGGTTCTGTGCTGTTGTATGTTCGCTCAACGACTGCGGCAAGTGTATCGATGAAGCGCGGATCGGTGTTCGGCATAGGCGGACGGTGATAGCTTGCGCCAAGCTCGTCCGTAACCGCTTTACACTCATAGTCGTTGTCATACAGCACTTCCAAGTGGTCAGAGACAAATCCGACCGGTGCGTAAATAAATGACCGGAAGCCTTCCTGATACAGTTCTTTTGTTAAGTCTTGGACATCCGGACCAAGCCACGGATCGGGTGTGTTGCCCTCACTTTGCCAGCCTACGGCGATCTGGTCAAACGACAGTTGCTCTCCGATTAGTTGGGCCGTTTTCTCGAGTTGATCCGGGTATGGATCTCCATGCTCCTTGATTTTTTCCGGCAGGCTGTGTGCTGAGCATACAAGAACCGCTTTTTTTCGTTCTTTTTCAGACATGCCGTTTAAAATGCTGCCGATTTCTTCAGACCAATAGCGAATAAAGCCTTCTTCCTGGTACCATTCGTCAATCGATGCGATCCGGGGGCCGCCGATTGCTGCTGCGGCCTGTTTGGCGCGCCGATTGTATACTTCGGTACTGAAGGTGGAATAGTGGGGAGCTAAGACGACGGAAACGGCCGCTTCAATTTGGTCTTTTTTCATTTGTTCAACCGCATCCTCGATAAACGGAGAGATGTGTTTTAAGCCGAGATACATCACGTATTCGACCTCATCTTGGCGCTCGTTCAACGCTTTTTCCAGCTCTTTTGCCTGAGCGAGCGTAATTTCCGCGAGCGGAGAGATTCCGCCGATATGCTTGTAGCGTTTTTTCAAGTCTTCAATCATATCATCGGACGGCCGTTTTCCATGACGGATATGCGTGTAATACGGAATGATATCTTCTTCCTGATAAGGGGTTCCGTATGCCATGACTAACAGGCCGACTTTTTTTCGGTTCATATGTCTTCACCTCTGCTGCTGTTCTTGGCATGTTGTACAGATTCCGTAAATCCCTAAATAATGCGAGTTCACTTTAAAGTTCGTCAATTGTGCTGCTGCATGCTCAACCTCTTTGAGGTGAGGATAGTCCAGATCAGCGATTTTTCCGCATGATTTACAGACAACATGATAGTGCTCTGATGTAAATAATTCATATTTGCTTTTTGCGTCTCCATGGGACAGCTCTTTTAAAATGCCGAGCTTCACAAATAATTTCAAGTTGCTGTAGATTGTCGGGAGACTCATGTACGGCAATTCCCGGTGAATGTCTTCCGCCGATGGGTGGCCGCCCAGAGAAGCGATCGTTTTTAAAATCAGGACGCGCTGAGCCGTTATTCGTAAACCCCGCTTCTTTAAGAAAGGGACGAGCTGTTCGTCTTCCACACGTAACATCCCCTGTCGTTCTTTGATTAAGGTCAGGCACCCGCATGCTTAAGAAGACGGGTGCCTGTACCTGAGAAAATGAGAATATTCATTGAGAATGATTGAAATGATTTAGCCTTAAACTTCCTGCGGAACGGACAAGCCCAATCCTTCGGCAACTCGTGTGCCGTACTCCGGATCTGCTTTATAGAAATGCTGAATTTGCCGAAGCTTGATTTCGTCTTTTGTCACCTGCTTCATCGAACCTACGATATTGCTGACAAGACGAGTCCGCTCTTCTTCGCTCAAGAGGCGGTAAAGATCGCCAGCCTGTGTGTAGTGGTCGTTATGGTCGTAAGAAGTGCTGTCCGCCGAACCTGACACCGGATAAGCCGTTGTTTTGTTTTCAGGAGATTCCTGAGGGCCTCCGAGGCTGTTCGGTTCATAGTAGACAGAGCCCCCGCCGTTTGAATCAAAGCGCATTTGTCCGTCTCTTTGATAATTATGGACGTCCGCTTTCGGACGGTTGATCGGCAGGCTGTTATGGTTTGCGCCGACGCGGTAGCGGTGCGCATCCGCATATGCGAACAGGCGTCCCTGGAGCATTTTGTCGGGAGACGGTTCAATGCCGGGCACCAATGTTCCAGGGGAGAATGTAGCTTGTTCAACCTCTGCGAAATAGTTTTCCGGATTGCGGTTTAGAACCATGCGGCCGACTTCAATCAGCGGATAATCTTTTTGCGACCATACTTTTGTAACATCGAACGGATCAAAACGGTACGTATCCGCATCCTCCAGGGGCATGATTTGAACGTACAGCTTCCATGCCGGGAAGTCTCCTTTTTCAATCGCCTCATACAAGTCCTGTGTATGATAATCGGGGTTTTCACCTGCAATCTTTGTCCCCACTTCTTCGGTCAGGTTTTTAATGCCTTGTTCTGTTTTGAAGTGGTATTTGATCCAGACGCCTTCTCCTTCGGCATTCACCCATTTGAATGTGTGGGAACCGAAACCGTGCATGTGCCGATAAGTGGCGGGAATGCCTCTGTCAGACATCAGGATGGTCACCTGGTGAAGGGACTCTGGAGACAATGACCAAAAATCCCATACGGCATCCGGGTTTTTCAAATGTGTGACCGGATGGCGCTTTTGTGTATGAATGAAATCAGGGAATTTAATCGCATCGCGAATAAAGAAAACAGGTGTGTTGTTTCCGACGAGATCATAGTTCCCTTCCTCTGTATAAAATTTAACAGCAAATCCGCGCGGGTCGCGGACGGAATCGGCTGAACCGTTTTCGCCTGCAACAGTGGAAAAACGGACGAATAACGGTGTGCGTTTTCCGACTTCTGATAAAAATTTGGCTTTTGTATATTTGGAAACGTCATTTGTGACTTCAAAGTAACCGTGCGCACCGGCGCCTTTTGCATGCACAACTCGTTCAGGCACACGCTCTCTGTTGAAGTGGGCGAGCTTTTCGAGCAAGTGGACGTCCTGAATCAGCGTCGGTCCGCGTGAACCAGCTGTCATTGAGTTTTGGTTGTCTCCAACGGGAGCGCCCCAGCTGGTTGTTAGGTTGTTTTTATTTGTCGTCATCAAAGGATCACCTCGCGTAAATTTTAATTACAAAATAATGATAACATTTCTCAAGAAAAAAACAATATTTATTTATAATAATTATAAAGAAAAATTCATTATCGTTGATTAAATATATTAAAACTGAATAACTCCCTTCATTTGGGATAAGTTATTATTAATTCCAAATAAAGGAGGTACGGAGATGGATCAGCATTCAAACGAGCAGAAATCTGACATGGAGACGGATGAGACGTTAACGAACCGGCAGGGCCACCCGATCACAAACAATCAGCATATCAGGACCGTGGGCAACCGGGGGCCTTCCACATTGGAGAACTATGATTTCTTGGAGAAGATCAGCCACTTTGACAGGGAGAGGGTTCCCGAACGGGTCGTCCATGCCAGGGGAGCCGGAGCGCACGGCTATTTTGAAGCTTATGGAACAGCAGGCGATGAGCCGGTCTCAAAATATACGAGAGCAAAACTGTTTCAGGAAAAAGGGAAGAGGACCCCGGTGTTTGTCCGTTTTTCGACGGTGACCCACGGGATATCTTCACCGGAAACGCTTCGCGATCCCCGCGGATTTGCCGTTAAGTTTTACACGGAGGACGGGAACTGGGATCTAGTCGGAAACAACTTGAAGATCTTCTTTATCCGCGATGCGGTGAAGTTTCCTGATTTAATCCATGCATTTAAGCCGGACCCGGTTACGAATTTGCAGGATGGCGAAAGAATCTTTGACTTCATTTCCAACACGCCTGAAGCCATGCACATGATCACATTTTTGTTTTCTCCTTGGGGCATTCCGGCAAACTACCGGCAGATGCAGGGGTCCGGTGTCAACACATACAAATGGGTAAACCAAGAAGGAGAAGCCGTCCTTGTGAAGTATCACTGGGAACCGAAGCAGGGCATAAAAAACTTGACGCAAAAAGAGGCGGGAGAAATTCAGGCGAAGAACTTCAATCACGCTACACAGGATTTATACGAAGCGATTGAGCGGGGAGACTATCCCGAGTGGGAGTTGTTCGTTCAAATCATGAGCGATGATGAGCATCCTGAACTTGATTTTGATCCGCTTGACGATACGAAGCTATGGCCTGAGGAGAAATTTCCTTGGCTTCCTGTCGGCAAAATGGTATTAAACAAAAATCCCGAAGACTACTTTACAGAAGTCGAGCAAGCGGCATTTGGAACAGGGGTTCTTGTCGACGGACTTGATTTTTCCGATGACAAAATGCTTCAGGGACGTACGTTTTCCTACTCTGATACACAGAGATACAGGGTAGGGGCCAACTATCTGCAGCTGCCGATCAATGCACCGAAAAAAAGGGTGGCAACCAATCAGCGGGGCGGCCAGATGCAGTACAAGGTCGACTTAGGCAAAAATCAAAGCCCGCACATCAACTATGAACCTTCAACTATCAACGGGCTGAAAGAAGCGAAGCAGGACGGCAAAGAATATACCCCGCATGTCGAAGGAAATCTGGTGCGCGAAAGTATCGAAAGACAGAATAATTTCAAGCAGGCCGGGGACACGTACAGGCATTTCGAAGACTGGGAAAAGGACGAGCTGATTACGAATCTGGTCAATACACTTGCCCCCTGCGATCAAAGAATTCAAACGAAAATGATCGAGATGCTCAAGCAATGCGACAAGGAATATGGAAGCAGGGTCGAAGAAGGATTAAAAAACGCTTCCAGCCAAAATACATCCAGCCGGGAGCCGATCGGGGCAGAAGGCGCCGAAGATGCGCCGAGACAGGCGGAAGAAAAAGGCCATAGTGAAGATCCTTATTAAAGGATCATCATTATCTATTCAAACTGATATTAAGATATGGATGCGCTTCAGCGTATCCTTTTTATTTTGTAATAATGGAGACAATCGGTTCAGCAGTGGAGGAAAAAGAAGAATACAGAAAGAGGCTTAGGGTGTTCGCTCCAATTTGTCGAGAAAATAACGAGCAAAAGAAGCTTATCCCCGCTTACTCCCTTTAACCAATATTTCCCTATATTCAACAAATGTACAAATCCACAACAAAGAAGCAAACGGAAAATATGGTAAAATTAAACATGTATAAAGAGTTGAAAAAAAGGAGGAGTTTTCATGTTGAAAAAGTTGGCAGCGGTCGTTTTCATGTTGGGAATCATGCTTTGCGGTGCTGGCGGAACGTCTGTTTTGGCATACGGAAAGTCAATTTCTCAGGAATCGATTCATCCCTACAGCACGGCATATACAGATGTCAAGGTGGTTGGCAAAACAGTCCGCTTTTATATTAAAGGATTGGAGAGTCCGTTTAATCAGACTTATTATGAAAGAGTCGCATGGACAAGCACTGATGAGGAGCCTGATACATTAAAGGACAACATTTTATCTGTGAAAATACCGGCAAAAACGGGAAGCAGGTATGAGGCAAACTCAAGCGAAAGGCTTGAGCTGATCAGAGAAAAGGTCAATTCAGGCGATATGGTTTACGGATGGGCAAAAGCGCAGAATGGCAATTGGTATCCTGCCGGCTCTGCTAAAATATCTTATTGAGCAAGGCAAAAAGCAGGCATCATCCCCGCCTGCTTTTTGTACGTATCGAAAACTGCTTTGAAACGAGCATCACTCCTGCCCCTGCTAATGACAAAGCCCCGGCAAACCAAAAAACCTCCCGCAGCCCGAACAGTTCAGCCGTTTTTCCCGCCACAACCGGTCCGAGAAAAAAACCGAGCGCATAAAAAGATTGATAGAAACCCATCACAGACATTTTGAGCTGAGGCGTACCAAGCTGGACGACTTTGCTGACCAAAAGCGGAAAAATAAACCCCAATGTCAGTCCTGTCACGGCGTGGATCACACACACTGCGAAAAGGTTCTCGGCGAACGGCAGCAAGGAAAAGAAAACAGCCGTTATCACATAAGATATCCATATCAGTGCATCGGCGGCCTTTACTTTGTAAAAGATACACCACACGGAAGCCAGCGTTTGCGGAACAAAAAAAGCGCACATAATCCAAATCAGCTGCTTCTCATCAATGCCGACCGATTCCGCGTAAATCGGTGTGAACCCGAACACGGTCATAAATAGCACGGCATGGGCTAAAAACGATAATGTTGTAATCGCTTTTAAATTAGGAAGACGCAACGTCTGTTTAACATAGTCTGACAAAGCCATCCCTTTGGCCGTATGGCGGGGGCCGTTATCTTTAATGTAAAATGACAGAATCAGCCCGATGCACGAAACGGCAACACCGATCCAAAACGGAAACATCCAGCCGAACAAATGGACGAGGTATCCGCTGACAGCCATGCTGACAAATTGGGGGAGAACCGTTAAAAACTGCAGGATGCCCATCGCTTTTGACGATTGATCTTTTGTGAAATACTGCGAGTATAAAACGGTTGCCATCACCCACATCGCCGCAGTCATACCGGCGAGCAGCCTGGCCGTGATCACCATGATGAACGAATCGGACAACAGAAATATGCAGCAGCTCAACAGAGACATTGCAAAGCCGCTGATCAACAGCTGTTTTCTAAGCGGCGAAAGAACATCTGACAGGATGCCGAACGGAAACCGCAGTAATATCTGGGTGACGCCGTAGCTTCCGAGTATTATTCCTATCGCTGAATATGAAAATCCGATGTTGTCTAAATATAATCCGAAAACAGGGACATAGATGTATGTAGCAAACCAGAAACAAAAGACGGCACCCCAAAAGATGATATGATCTTTCCTTAAAATTTGTTTTTCTTCATAGACGATTTGTTTTTGCAGTTCCATCCCTTTTTACTCACACCCCTTTAAATTCCAGTACATCATAAACCCCGCTCGGAAAACAAGATGATTTTTTATCTTATTGAAATACAATTGAACGGTTTGCTTGCAGCCGTCGTCCTAGATACAGAGACAAAAAGAAAGGGGGTAGGCGTTTTAGTGGATCAAGCAGATGAAAAAGAACTGATCATACGGGCAAAAGACGGGGAAGATGAGGCTTTTACGATACTGTTTCAGCTTCACTATCCTTTTGTATATCAATATGTTCTGAAATTAACGCTGAACCCAGATCTCACAGAGGACTTGGTCCAGGAAACGATGCTGAAAGCGTATGTCAGCCTTCATCAGTTTCAAGGCAACGCGAAATTTTCAACATGGCTGATTTCAATTGCTTCCCGGCTGTTTATCGACCATCAGCGCCGGAAAAAACGCGAAAACCGCAAAACGCAAGCAGCAGGAGAGGAAGCCTTGCGAAAAATGAAATGGAAGTCTGCCCTTCACGGCCACGAATGGAGCGAATACTTGGAGCTTTTTGCTGCTCTTGAGCCAGAGTTCAGAATGCCAATCTTGTTAAGGCACTATTACGGGTTTACTTATCCTGAAGTGGCAAACATGCTGAAAATAAAAGAAGGTACCGTCAAATCGCGCGTGCATCATGGATTAAAGAAGATTCGAAAGGAGTGGGGACAGTGAACGACCGAGACGAAAAAGAAACGATTACACAGTTGAAACGCGAACTCGAAAGAATGGATGATACTTTTGTGCCGCCGGTTCCTCAAGTATTTGAACTGAATCAGCGTTTAGCGCGGTTTAAGCAAGAACGCAAGCGGGCGCTCAAAAAGGAATTGCTTTGTTTTATCGTCATGGCGCTGGTGATTTTATCGGCTTACTTGACGATTTCCGTTCAAGTGCCGGCTGTTTTTATCATGGTGCAGGGTGCGGCGCTTATATTTCTGCCGGCGCTCGCCTTATTAGAAAAAAGGCGGCGTGCGGCTGACGGGGAGGCTGATTAAATGAATCTTGATATGACTCAGGAAAAATTGATGCTGCTGCTTTACATTTCACCGCTTTTATTTGCGCAGAGTATCTTTCTATTTCTTAATGCGAAGAAAAAAGGAGCCAATGCGTGGTTTTGGGGCATATGGGGCTTGATCCAAACACCGATGCCTTTATTATTCTATTATTTATTTGTTGTAAGGCCGTTTCATAAGAAAAGGAGGCCGTCATCATGACTGAAACAGATATACCTTGGGCGCTGCTCGCTCCTTTCATTGTTCTGTATTTCATTTTAGCAGTGTCCGCATTGGTCAATTGTATCAAACAGGAGAAAACGAATGGCCCAAAGTGGATGTGGATTTTGATCATTTTCGGGATCAGTTTTGTCGGTCCCGTCTCTTACTTTATCATCGGTAAAAAAACATATGAGAGGAGGCGGGTGTGATGCTGTCCGTCAATGGTTTAACAAAAATGTATCAGCAGCACCAAGCTGTCCGAAATGTCAGCTTCGACCTTGAATATCAGCAATGCGTTGCCCTTCTCGGGCCGAACGGAGCGGGAAAAACGACGACATTGCAAATGCTTTCCGGTTTATTGGCGCCTACATCAGGAGGCATCCGCTTTTTGGGGAGGGAATCGATAAACAGGCTGGAAATCGGATATTTGCCTCAGCATCCTGCGTTTTTTTCATGGATGACAGCTTTGGAATATATGGTGTTTGCTGCAAGACTTTCTAAAATGAAACGTCGTGAAGCCCTGGAAAAGAGTCGAACCGCTTTGCGCTATGTCGGTCTGGAAAAGGAAGAAGACCGGAAAATCAGCGGTTTTTCAGGAGGAATGAAGCAAAGGCTCGGGCTTGCGCAGGCTTTGGTTCATGAGCCGAGCCTGTTGATTTTGGATGAACCTGTTTCTGCGCTCGATCCGGCGGGGCGGCGCGAAGTCCTTGATATGATGAAAGAATTAAAAAAGAAGATGACAATTCTATTTTCGACTCATGTGCTGCATGATGCCGAAGAGGTGTGCGATCAAGTGATCATGCTGAAAGAAGGGGCTGTCAAATGGTCAGGTCCGCTTCACAGATTGAAGAATCGGCATTTAAAGCCATCTTATATCCTGACAGCTGAAGAGAGCCTTGAAGGATGGCTGGAACACCTGCCTTATGTCAGCAAAGTCGTGTATCATAAGCCTTCACAAGCTGAATTTTATTTAACAGATCGGTCTGACAGCCGCCGGCTTTTAGCTGAATGCTTGAGCAGGCAAGTATCGATTGTTCGTTTTGAACAAAAAACGATGTCCTTGGAAGATATGTATTTGAAGGTGATGGGGCTATGAATTCATTTTTTATGTTATTTCAAAAAGAATGGACGGAAAGCTGGAGGGACGGAAAGCTGCTTTGGCTGCCAGTCATTTTGATCCTTCTGGGCTTGATTCAGCCGCTCACCCTGTATTATATGCCTCAGATTATCGATATGGCCGGGAATTTGCCTGAGGGAGCTGTGATCGACATACCAAAGCCGGGAAGTGAAGAGGTGATGGCGAGCACCTTGTCCCAGTTCGGCACGATTGGTACTGCAATTTTCGTTTTCAGTGTGATGGGCAGCATTGTCCACGAACGAAACCAAGGATCCCTTTCATTGGTGATGGCGAGACCTGTCAGCCCGCTGCAGTATATCGGCAGCAAGTGGCTTCAGCAGGTGCTGCTCGTATTGGTTTCGTTTGCTGTGAGCTACGGTCTGGCTTTTTATTATACAAACCTTCTATTCGGCAAGGTTGAAATTAACCGGTTCTTATTTAGTTTATTCGTGTACAGTATATGGATTGTATTTGTCATGTCGGTCACGATGTTTTTCGGTGCCCTGTTTCGCCGTATCGGGGGGATTGCCGGCATGAGCATCAGTTTCATCGCCTTCGTTTCACTGGCGGGTTCCTTATTTCCCCGTTTTACCGAATGGATGCCTGATAAGGCGAAAAGCCAGGCTGACTATTTTATCATGCATGGTTCATGGGATAATGCTTTCGGCTGGATGGTGTTTTCGTCTTTGGAAATTGTGCTTCTTTTGTTCATGTGCACCGTTTTTGTTTTTAAAAGATATGAATCTTACTAATCAGCCGGGCTTGCCCGGTTTTTCTAATTGTTATCTTCATAGCTTAAGGTGTACAATACATTGAAAGGTTTCGAGGGCGTATTTCAAAATATAAAAAAGGAGTGATCCAATGGGTACGCTTAACAGCCAGGCAGATCTTGCGGCTCAGTCAAAAGCTAAGCCGAACAGGGTATGGATCGCTGTCATATTGGGTATTTTATCGGGAATCGGTCCGGTTGTGATCGATTTATATTTGCCCGGCCTTCCGCAGATGGCATCTGATTTACATACGAATGCTTCCGTCGTTCAGCTCAGTTTAACATCGTGTTTACTGGGGCTGGCAATCGGCCAAATTGTCATCGGTCCTTTCAGCGATGTCCTTGGAAGAAGGCTCCCGCTGATCGTTTCGCTGTCCGTTTTTGCCGCGGCCTCATTTTTATGTGCTATGACATCCTCTGTATGGGTCTTGATTGCGATGCGCTTTATTCAAGGTGCAGCGGGTGCAGGCGGCATTGTCATATCACGCGCGATTGCCCGTGATCTATATTCTGGTACAGAATTGACAAAGTTCTTTTCGCTCTTGATGCTGGTTAACGGGATTGCGCCTATCATATCCCCGGTAGCGGGCGGCCAGCTGATGAAATGGACGACTTGGAACGGCGTATTTTTCATTATCGGCCTTTTTGGCTTGCTGATGATTTTGTCCGTGATATTCGGAGTTAAAGAATCACTGTCTCCGGAAAACCGCACGGCAGGCGGGTTCAAAGAGACGTTTGTATCATTTGGAAGGCTCTTCGGCCAGCGCACATTTATGGGATACGCTTTGGCGCAAGGGCTGATCGTAGCGGGGATGTTCGGCTATATATCGGCCTCTCCGTTTGTTTTGCAGGACATTTACAAATTGTCGGCGCAAGCCTTTAGTTTTTGTTTCGCATTAAACGGCTTGGGCATCATTATCGCAGCCCAGATTACGGGCAGGCTTGCCGGTCGGTTCGGCGAAGCTTCCCTTTTGCGGAGCGGTTTGCTGCTGTCTTTTACCGCAAGCGTTGTTTTATTTGTTTCTGTCTTTTTCAAAGCACCGCTGATTCTGATTTTAATTCCGCTGTTTGTCGTGGTTTCCTGCATCGGAATCGTGACGACGACCAGCGGATCCTTAGCGATGCAGAGCCAGGGTAAATCGGCCGGAAGCGCATCTGCGCTTTTAGGACTGCTTCCGTTTATTTTAGGAGCTGCCGCGGCGCCGCTCGTCGGTATTGGCGGAAGCCATACAGCTTTACCGATGGCAGTCGTCATTCTGTTTTGCAATATCAGCGCGCTCGCTTGTTTTAACATGCTGGTTCGGCGGGCAGCGCTTAAATGAAAAAAGCCTGCCGGTTCTTTTGCTGGCAGGCTGAAATGTTTTAGCGTGGCAGGATATCAACTGTAGCTTCAGCGTGGTTGTAGTTTCGTCCAAACTTTTGCAGCTCCGCAGTGACTCTGTGGGTTCCTGCGTTTGGCAGCGTTTTCCGAACCATGACCAGTTTGAACGCAGAAGAGCTGAAAGCATAAACCGGCACTCTGACGGTTTGCCCGTCATTTAAAATTTGTGTATAGTTCAGTGTTCTGCCGTTCAGCGAATCTCTTGTGTTCGCATGGAAGCGGTATGGAAAGTTAAATTCAACATAGCTTGCACCGACAAAAGAGTTCGGTTTGTAAGTGACTTCAATGTCTGAGGTCGTCCACTCTTTGTTGCTGTCAACCGTTTCGACATGAAGCGTCGGAGCATTTCTGAAAAAAGTGGCGCTCGCTTCCTCCGTCGGAAGAATGAAAGAAAACAATGCTGCCGAAGTTAATAGCCCGACTCCCATTTTACCGATAAATTTACGTTTTAACATGTACTTCCCCCTCCTAATGAATGTTGTTAAAAAAGATGAAAAAGGAAAAAATAAGTTCATCATCTACTATATTCCTTTTCCTGCCCCATCAATCTATCACCGTTTACCATTCAAGTAAATATTTTTTGAGGAAAATTCTAAAAACTTTTAAAAAATGCATGATATGTAAAGGGAAATACAGCAGAACAGCTGCCGGCAAATTGATGCCGGCAGGCCGAACATTGATTTAACGAGGAACAATCTCCAAAGTTGTTTCAGCATGGTTGATGTTTTTTCCATTTTGTTGAAGTTCAGCAGTAATTCTGTGAGTCCCTGCATTTGGGAGCGTTTTCCGAACCATCACTAATTTGAACTCACAAGAGCTTAAAGCATAGACGGGAACTCGGACCGTTTGTCCATCATTTAAAATTTGTGTATAGTCAAGTGTTTTTCCATTTAGTGTATCTCTTGTGCTTGCATGAAAACGGTATGGAAAATGAAATTCAACATAGCTTGAACCCACAAAAGTGTTTGGTTTATAAGTAATTTCGATGTCAGAAGTTGACCACTCTTTATTGCTGTTAATGGTTTTTGCCTCAAGCACAGGCTTCTGAGTCGGGTTATCCGGTTGCGGATAATCCGGCTGCGGTTTTTGAGGCGGCTGCGGCTTAGGCCACGGCTTGAATGGCGGCGGACAAAAGATCGGTCCTCTAAAATGATTTGTTTTCACCTCTTGGGCATTTGCCCCTTGGGTAGGAATGATAAATGAAAACAATGCTGCAGAAGCTAATAGAGCAACACTGATTTTGCGAATGAATTTTCGTTTAAGCATCGATAAGTTCCTCCTAAATGCAATGTTAAAGTTAAAAAATAGAGGACGTCCTATTATTTTCAAGAAAAGGTAGAAACGAGATCGCGATCAACTATATTCCTTTTCTTGTTTACTTAATCTATCACCATTTACCATCCAAGTAAATATTTTTAGATAAATTTCTAAAAAAAATTAGTATAAATTGATAGTTTTTTATCAATTTATAGCCTTTTTTATAAAAAGGAGTCGTATAAAGAACAAAATGGGCAAATATGTATGTTGGGTTGCGGTTCTTTGAGGGGCGTTTTAATATAAAACAAAAAGGAATGAGGGGGATGGATAATGAGAGACGTTCAGTGGTTTTTGGCCGGGGATTCAACGGTTTGCGATTATGATAGCGACAGGGCGCCGCGTGCAGGCTGGGGACAGAAAATTGGCGCGTTTTTAAGCGACGGTGTTTTGATCCGCAATGAAGCGGCATCAGGGAGAAGTTCAAAAAGCTTTATTGAAGAAGGCAGGCTGGAGCGAATCATGACACAGATCCAAAGCGGCGATTATTTGTTTGTCCAGTTTGGTCATAACGACCAAAAGCCGGATGATCGCTATACAGAGCCATATACGACTTACAAGCAGCACTTGCGCCGGTATATAGATGACGCCCGGTTAAAAAAAGCCAATCCGGTCCTCATTACACCGGTCCAGAGAAGATCATTTGAAAGCGACGGCCGGTTCAAAAATACCCACGGCGACTATCCTGATGCGATGATACAGCTTGCTGAAGAGCTTCGGGTGCCGCTCATCGATCTCGCCTCCAAAAGCCGTCAATTGCTTGAATCGCTGGGCCCGGAAGCTTCCAAAAAGCTGTTTTTATGGCTTGAACCGGGGGAACAACCCAACTATCCGGACGGAGCCAGGGATGACACCCATTTTTGCGATTTCGGTGCAAATGAGATGGCTAAGCTTGTTGCACAGGGAGCAAAAGAAACGGGAATTCCTTTATAAAACAGTCTACTTGAGAATAATTTTCAATTATTTTTCAAAATTTTTGCACTTCCGATGCCAAACTGTGATACGATCAATCTCGTAAAGATTCTCAAAAGGAGTGCACATCATCTTATGATACGCCGCTTTTTTTCATACTATAAACCTCATAAACGTCTGTTCTTCATCGATTTCAGCAGTGCGATCATCGTCGCAGTGCTTGAGCTGGCTTTTCCCCTAGTCGTTCAGTGGTTCATCGATACGCTGATTCCCGGGGGAGACTGGCTTGAAATTGTCTGGGTAAGCATCGGCCTCTTACTGATTTATTTGCTCAGCACGGGCCTGCAATACATTGTCAATTATCTCGGGCATAAGCTCGGCATCAATATTGAAACGGATATGCGCCAGGAGCTTTTCCAACATGTACAGCGCCAATCTTTCCGATACTTTGACAATACAAAAACTGGACATATCATCAGCCGCATCACAAATGATCTGTTTGATATCGGAGAGCTGGCCCATCACGGACCGGAGGATTTGTTCATCGCCGTGATGACCTTTTTCGGTGCATTTTGGATCATGCTGACGATTAATGTGAAGCTTGCCTTGGTTGCTGTTCTGTTTGTGCCGTTATTGATTATTTTAATCACTTATTCAAATATCAGGATGAACCGCGCTTGGCGCCAGATGTACAGCGAAATCGCCGATGTTAACGCCAGGGTTGAGGACAGCGTCTCAGGCGTTCGCGTCGTTCAATCTTTTACGAATGAACGCTTTGAGATTTCCCGGTTTTTAAAGAACAATCAAAAGTTCCGCAAGGCGAAGCTGAAAGGCTACAAAACGATGGCTCTCACGACTGCGGGGACCTTTTTGATGACGCGGCTGATGATTCTGGCAGTGCTTGTGTACGGAGCTTGGCTCAGTTTTTCCGGGAATATGTCCTACGGGGAATTCGTCGGGTTTGTTCTTTATGTCAACGTGTTGTTTAAGCCGATTGATAAAATCAGCGCCATTTTGGAGCTTTATCCGAAAGGAATGGCAGGATTTAAGCGGTTTACGGAGTTGATCGATACAAAGCCGCAGATTGTCGACCGCAAAGATGCGATTGATGTTCAGCTGTTGGAAGGAAACATCGTCTTCAAGAATGTGACGTTCGGCTATGAAAAACATAAACCTGTCCTGCAAGGCGTCGATCTGTCAATTACAGCCGGAGAAACGGTCGCTTTTGTCGGCCCTTCGGGAGCGGGCAAAACGACGATCAGCTCGCTGATTCCGCGTTTTTACGATATAGACGGCGGAGCCATCACAATTGACGGCATCGATATTCGCGACATGACAAAACGTTCTCTCCGTTCGCAAATCGGCATCGTCCAGCAGGATGTGTTTCTTTTTACGGGGACGCTCCGCGAAAACATCGCCTACGGAAAACTGGATGCGACAGATGAAGAGATTCAGCGGGCCGCCAAAATGGCGCATTTAGAACAGCTGATCGAGTCGCTCCCGGACGGTTATGAGACCCAAGTCGGCGAAAGAGGGCTGAAGCTGTCAGGGGGTCAAAAGCAAAGGATCGCAATCGCCAGGATGTTTCTTAAAAATCCGCCGATTCTCATATTGGACGAAGCCACATCAGCACTTGACACAGAGACGGAGCAGGTGATTCAAAACGCTTTGACAGAGCTCGCAAAAGACAGGACGACGCTTGTCATTGCTCACAGACTTGCTACGATCCGCAATGCCGACCGGATTGTGGTCGTGACAGAAAACGGAATCGCAGAAGAAGGAACACATGATGAACTGGTTGAGCGGGGCGGTATTTTTGCGAATCTTCATCGTGTACAGTATCAGTCGTAAATGTTTGAAACAGGCAAGCCCATGTTTGGGCTTGTTTTTTTAAGGGCAAAAGACCTTGAAAAGAGAGAGAACCGATGCTACACTTTCGTTATAAACTATCGATATCGGATTTCGATATTGAGTTTCGTTAAAGGGGGTGCGGTATTGGAAGATAAAGTATTGCGAAAGCTATTTCTGGGATTTATTCAAATTCATATTTTGCACCACGCCAGCGAACATCCGATTTTCGGCTTGTGGATGCTTGAGGAATTGAAAGAGCACGGATATAACATCAGTGCGGGAACGCTGTATCCGATCCTTCATTCAATGGAATCTGACGGACTTCTTCGAAAAGAAGAACAGAATGTGGACGGGAAAATCAGAAAATACTACTCAACTACGGAAAAAGGAGCAAGCGTACTGAAGGAAGCAAGGTTGAAAGCATATGAACTGTTTAAAGAAATTAAAGAATAGAGGAGTGAAATGATGACAAAGCATAAAGCGGACAGAAGCTTGAGGTCGCTGCTTGAAATTCTATTCGTTTCAACCAGGCTTGGATTGACATCGTTCGGAGGCCCGATCGCCCATTTGGGATATTTTCATGCCGAATATGTCCGCAAAAGAAAATGGATGGACGAAAAAAACTATGCCGATCTGGTCGCTTTATGCCAGTTCCTGCCCGGCCCTGCCAGCAGCCAGGTGGGGATCGGAATCGGCGTCATGCGAGCCGGCATCATTGGAGGCATCCTAGCGTTCATCGGGTTTACTCTCCCATCTGTCATAGCACTCGTATTATTTGCTATGATTCTGCAAGGCTTCGATATCGGGACAGCCGGCTGGATTCATGGGTTGAAAATCGTAGCCGTAGCCGTAGTCGCCCATGCTGTTTTGGGGATGGCGCAAAAGCTGACACCTGATAAAAGGCGCAAGGCGATCGCGCTGTTTGCTCTAGTCGCCACCCTTCTCTGGCAGACGGCTTTTACACAGGTCGGAGTCATCCTGCTCGCCGCTTTCGCCGGTTATCTCATCTATAAAGAGCAAGTTGAGACAGATGATTCTGTCATGCGATTTCCAGTGTCGCGCCGTTTTGCGGCGGTTTGTCTCAGCTTGTTTTTCGGGCTTCTCATACTGCTGCCGATGCTCAGAGAACTGACATCTTCCAGCTGGATTGCCATGTTTGACAGTTTTTACAGGTCGGGTTCTTTAGTCTTCGGCGGAGGGCATGTGGTCCTGCCGTTATTAGAACGGGAATTTGTACCGACGGGCTGGTTAAGCGAAGAGGCTTTTTTAGCCGGGTATGGAGCCGCTCAAGCTGTCCCGGGGCCTTTGTTCACATTCGCTGCATATCTTGGTGCGGTGATCAGCGGCTGGCAAGGCGGAATGCTCGCCACAGCGGCGATTTTTCTGCCGGCGTTCCTGCTGATTCTGGGGACGCTGCCCTTCTGGGATACGCTGCGCCGCAATCCTAAAGTGAAAGGCGCTTTAATGGGAGTGAATGCAGCCGTTGTGGGAATATTGATTTCCGCGTTTTATCAGCCGATCTGGACCAGCTCGATATTGGCGCCGGTCGATTTTGCATTCGCCGCGGTTTTATTCAGCCTGCTTGTCTACTGGAAGCTTCCGCCATGGATCATCGTTGCGGCCGGTGCTGCCGGCGGTGCATTGATGCAATTGCTGTAAATGGAGAAGGCTGCCGACAATTCGGCAGCCTTTTTTCTCGTATTAACGGTGTTCTTTTCCGATTTCGGGAAGCACCGTTTTGGCGATATTTTCGTCCAATTTTTCATAGTCGTAGTATTGAATCGCATCATATAATTCTTCGCGCGTCTGCATGTCATCGAGCACACCCTTTTGCGTGCCTTTTTCGAAAATTTCTGCGAAGACCCGTTCATAAGCTTTTGCGGCAGCGCGCAGGGAGGTTACCGGGTAAATAACCATGCTGCAGCCGAGCATTTGGAATTCGTCAGCCGTGTAATAAGGCGTTTTTCCGAATTCGGTCATATTGGCGAGGAGCGGCGCTTTAATGGATGAGGCCATTTCCTTGAACTCGGCTGCGCTCGTTAATGCTTCCGGAAAGATGGCATCGGCTCCCGCGTCGGCATATAAATTGGCGCGTCTGACGGCGGCTTCCATTCCTTCCGCTGCTTTTGCATCCGTGCGTGCCACAATGACGAGTGAAGGGGCGGTTTCTTTTATCGCTCTAATTTTTGCGATCATGTCTTCTGCCGGGACAAGCGTCTTTCCATTTAAATGTCCGCATTTTTTAGGCAGCTGCTGATCTTCGATTTGAACGGCTGCGACCCGGCTTTCAGCCATTTCGGCCGCCGTGCGCGCCGCATTTAGGACACCGCCGTAGCCGGTGTCGATATCGACCAAAAGCGGAAGATTTGCGGCTCTCACAAGTTCGCTGGCTTTTTCAGCGATTTCCTGGGAATGAATCATTCCGAGGTCAGGGAGTCCGCGGCTTGCCGTGTAGGCTGCCCCGGAGAGGTAGAGCGCTTTGAAGCCGATGTTTTTTGCGGTAATGGCTGCCATCCCGTCATGAACGCCTGGTATTTTCAAAATATCAGGCGCTTTCATCAGCTTTCTGAATGTATTGGCCAGTTCTTCCTGAGTTGATTGTTTCGAGACAATCCACATATTCAAAACCTCCTAAATCACAAACAATTCCATAAAGTCCGGCACAGGTGTACCGCTTAATTGGCGAGGGTCATTCAGCAGGGCGTTGATTCGCTCCGCTTGCCCCGCCGGAAAGCGCGTTTTTAAGTTATTGGTGAATTTTTCTTTTAACAGCGGGATGCCTTCGTTGCGGCGGCGCCGATGACCAATCGGGTATTCGACCGCGATTTTTTCCGATTGTGTGCCGTCTTTGTAAAACACTTGAACAGCGTTGGCGATCGAGCGTTTTTCCGGGTCGAGATAATCGGTAGAATACTGTTTGTTTTCGACTGTGGTCATTTTTTCGCGCAGTCTGTCGATTTCCGGATTTTGCGCGGTTTCGTCTTCGTAATGGTCAGCGGTAATATCGCCGTAGATCAGCCCGATCGCTGTTATATACTGAAGGCAGTGATCACGGTCAGCTGGATTGTGTAATTCTCCTGTTTTGTCGATAATCCGGATGGCCGATTCGTGCGTCGTGATCACGATTTGATCGATGTTATCAAGTCTGTTCTTCACTTCAGGGTGAAGCTTGATCGCGGCTTCAGCAGCCGTTTGTGCGTGGAATTCCGCCGGATACGAAATTTTAAAAAGGACATTTTCGATGACATAAGAGTCGAGCGGTCTGGCGAGCGTCAATTCTTTTCCGCCGAATAAGACATCCTGAAAACCCCACATTGGAGCGGACAAAGCGGTTTTATATCCCATTTCGCCCTTCAAGGTCATCATTGCGAGCCTCACGCCGCGGCTTGTCGCATCACCGGCAGCCCAGGACTTTCGCGAACCGGTATTCGGAGCGTGACGGTACGTCCGCAGGCTTGAATTATCGACCCAGGCTTGGGAGACGGCATTGACAACATCCTGTTTTGTCCCCCCCAATAGTGAGCATGCCACAGCAGTGGAGGCGACTTTTACAAACAGCACATGGTCAAGCCCATTTCTGTTTAAGCTGTTCTCGAGAGCAAGGACGCCTTGGATTTCATGAGCCTTCACAATTGCCGTTAATACATCGTGAATGGTGAGCGGTTCCTTGCCCGCCGCGAGCCGCTGCCTGCTGACATAGTCAGCGCAGGCTAAAATCGCTCCAAGGTTATCTGACGGGTGGCCCCATTCGGCTGCCAGCCATGTGTCATTATAATCGAGCCAGCGAACCATGCAGCCGATATTGAAGGCTCCGTGAACAGGATCGAGTACAAATTGCGTTCCCGGGACGCGGGTGCCGTTCGGGACGACGGTACCCGGGGCAATCGGGCCGAGATGTTTGGCGCATTCCGGGTATTTGAGCGCCAAAATGCCGCAGCCCAGTGTATCCATTAAGACGTAGCGGGCGGTTTCAATCGCTTCTTCGCTTGAAATCTTGGCATTTACCGTATAGTCTGCGATCTCTTCCAGCAATTGATCGCAATTTTGGAGCGTTTGACTTTCTGTTTTCATAACATTTATCTCCCTTCTTTCTGAATCAAAGGCGAACTATGGATGAAGATGACGCGGTCCGGTATAGTGAACTCTCGGGCGGAACAGCCTGTTGTCTTCGTGCTGTTCAATGACATGCGCGCTTAGACCGACAGAACGTGCCGCGAAAAATATCGGAGTATAGAGATCGATCGGTATGCCGAGCAGGTAATAGACCGGAGCCGCATAGTAGTCGAGGTTCGGATACAGGCCTTTTTCTTCGCGCATCAGCTTTTCACCGGCATCACACATCTCATATAAATCCTGTCGGCCGGTTTTATGAGATAGCGAATAGAGCGCCTTTTTCAGCAGGGCTGCGCGCGGGTCCATTTTTTTCATATAGACGCGGTGGCCGAAGCCCATGATTTTTTCTTTTCTGCTTAACTTATGCTCAATCAGCTTGCAGAAGCCCGATTTTGTTTCTCCTTCGAGCAGCATGTACATCACTGCTTCATTCGCGCCGCCGTGCAAATGTCCTTTAAGCGATGCAGCGGCGCCTGTGAAAGCACCGTATATGTCTGTGTTTGTCGATGCGATGACTCTTGCGGCAAATGTGGAGTTCGGCATTTCGTGCTCGCTGTACAGCATTAATGTCTGATCAAAGACGGCTGTTTCTTCCGGAGTCGGTTCTTTTTCCGTCAGCATGTATAAAAAGTTCTGGCTGAATGAAAGCTGTTTATCAGGCGTGATGACATTTTTCTGGTGAAGGATGCGGTAGCTGTTGGCGGTAATATTCGGAACCTGTGCGATCAAGCGCAGCGCTTTGCTTCTGTTTGCTGATGGAGACCTGTCATTCAATTCAGGATCATATCCAGCCAAAGCGGAAATCCCGGTTCGGAGCGCATCCATCGGATGGGTGTTATTCGGAAGCGCCTTCAGAATGGTATAGATTCCGCCGGGCAGTTCATACGAATTTTTTATAGCGCTTTCAATTCCTTGCAATTCCATTGGATCAGGCAGTTTATTTTGAAGGAGGAGATAGACGAGGTCCAGATATGTTTTTTGTTCTGCAAGTTCGATTAAATCATAGCCTTTAATGACGATTTGTTCCGCTTCCGTATCTAAGAAGGAAATGTTCGTTTCCCCAGCAATAACGCCTTCTAATCCCGGTTTAAATACACCTTGTTTGCCCATTTTTCCACCTCTTATTCGTTTTTTAACTTTTGTGTCAAAAACGTGCTGTGAGAATGGCATTGGCTGTTCGGCGGATTAGTATGAACGTTCCAGCGTTTCTTCAATGGAACGCAAGCTTCGTTTAATGTGGGAACGCATGGCGGCTTCTGCCAAAACGCTGTTTTTTTCTTTGACGGCATTAAAAATGTCCAAGTGTTCATTGAAAGATACAGACGGTTTGTAGTCAGGATTTTTGTATCCGCTGATTCTGCGATACCGTTCGATCCTGCTTTCAAGCTGATCCAGAAAACGTTTTGCGGTTGCGTTTGTGCTGATGGCGTGCAAGATGGAATGAAATTCTGATCCGTATTTGACCGTATCTGTTTTGCGGCCCTTTACGGCAGCCAGTTTCATCAGTTCGATGCGGTCTTCAAGCTGATGAAGGCTCTCCGGTGTCACCAGCTGTGCGGCTTCGGCAGTGAGCAGTCCTTCAAGCGCTTCCCGAACTTTAAAAACCTCTTTCGCTTCAGCGAGCGAAATCGGGCATACGCGAAGCCGGCCGTTCGGCTGTTTACTGACCAATCCTTCAAGCTCCAGCCGGTAAAGAGCCTGGCGAAGAGGAGTTCTGCTGATGTTTAAACCCTTTGCAAGACTGTCTTCAGCAAGCTGTTCAGAGGGAGGGTATTCAAGTTCGATGATCTTCGTTCTTAATTCATTGTAAGCGTAATCACTTGCAGACTGTCTTTTGACTGGATTTGAAGAGTGCATGAAAAAAGCTTTCGCCTCCTTTTTTCAGAATATAATTATTATTGTATACAATAATACAGATATGTCAATGTCATCCATGAAAGACTGAAAAATAAAATCAATGGGAGATCCTCATCTTAATCAAGGCACCTTCATTTTCTGGCATCCCGTCTGTCGAAAATGGTAAAATATATCACAATCGACAAAGAGGCATTTCGCCTTTGAGCAAAAAGGAGGCCATCCAAAAATGAATCCAGCTCACGAACCTCTCCCGCTCGAATTTTATAGCAAACCAACAATTGAACTCGCTCAATCCCTGTTAGGCTGTCTTCTTGTCAAGGAAACAGAAGAAGGGACTGCTTCAGGATATATTGTGGAGACAGAGGCTTATAGAGGGCCCGGGGACAGAGCGGCGCACAGCTACGGCAACCGCCGGACGAAACGTACGGAAATCATGTTTCATGAAGCCGGCTTGGTCTATACGTACACCATGCACACCCACACACTCATCAATGTTGTAAGCGGAGGAGCCGATGAACCTGAGGCCGTGCTGATCAGAGCGCTTGAACCCCATGAAGGCCTCGCGCTGATGGAGAAGCGAAGGAGCGGAAAGAAACCGCGCGATTGGACGAACGGACCGGGAAAGCTGACAAAAGCGCTTTCCATCACGATGAACGATTACGGCAGACCGCTGACATCGCCGCCGCTTTATATCGCAAAGGGATATGAACCTCAGAACATTTTGTGCGGCCCGCGAATTGGAATTGACAACTCTGGAGAAGCGAGGGAATACCCTTGGCGTTTCTGGATAAAAGAAAACCGCTATGTCTCAAGATAGTTAAAAGGTTTGGCTCCCGTTCAACAGGGAAAACAATAAAAAAACAGGAGGGAGTCAAGCTATGAAAAAAGTGTTTAAAAGCGCCGTCAAATGGGCGCCTGTCATCTATCCGATCGCATGGAAAATCATCAAAAGCCGAAGAGAGAAAAAGAATCTGAAAGCCGGGTAAACCGGCTTTTTTTCTTGGAGAAAGGCCAAATTGACTTGAAAGCGCAGCCATAATAGAATTTACTTAACTATGAGACAAATTTCACAAAAAGAATGAATATACCTGAGTGTATGGGTTTGGTCTCGGTTCAAGTATCTTAGTGGGAGGGTCTTTTTCTATGCTCAATGCTCGGCTTAAGCTTATCCTCGGCGAATTGATAGGAGCAGAATCACCGTTAACCAGCACATATTTGGCCAATGAGCTAAATGTGACCTCTCGGACGATCAGGTCAGATGTGAAAGAATTAGACCGGCTTCTCTCCAAAAACGGCGCTGCCGTCCAATCGATCAGAGGTGCAGGCTATCGGCTCTCCATCAAGAATGACCGCCTCTTTCGCCAGCTTCTGCAGCACACATTTCATGAAGAGCTTTCTACTCCCGTTTTTCCGAATGAGCGTATTCTCTATTTATTAAAAAGGCTTCTCTTAACTGAGGAGTATGTCAAACTTGAAGATTTAGCCGGTGAGATGTTTATCAGCAAATCGACGGTCCAAAACGATATGAGAGATGTGAAGAAAAGGCTTAAACCTTACGACATCGAACTGGAGATCAAACCGAATTACGGCTTTAAGCTGAAGGGAGATGAGATGAAGCTGCGATCCTGCATCGCAGAGCACCTTTTTCCAAAGCGGGAAACGGATATTGATATTATGAACACCCGGATATCCATCCTCCCAAAAGAAGAGCTGGCTATGATCCGTCAGACGATTTTAGAAAAAATAAGCGAAGATCACATTTCTCTTTCAGATATCGGACTAAACAACCTTCTCATTCACGTCGCCATTGCATGCAAACGTATTCGAAGCGGCAAACATGTTTCTCTTTATTCCAAAGATGTAAAGGAGATTATGAATCATAAAGAATATGAAGTGGCGAAGGAGATTGTCCGCACTCTTGAACAAAAGCTGCAAGTGGCATTTCCGGATAAAGAAACGGCCTACATCGCTATCCATCTGCTTGGCGCGAAAAGGACGGTTATGGCCTCCATTCGCAGCGATGCAATCGAAAATATGATGGATGAAGAGACAGACCGGCTGACGAAATTGATCATGAAAGCCATCGATCAAAAATTTACCCTTGGCATTGGGAATGACAAAGAATTAAAAATCGGTCTCGGTCTTCACCTGAAACCGGCTCTGAATCGCTGCAGATACGGCATGAATATCAGAAATCCGATGCTGGACGCAATTAAAGCCAATTATCCCCTCGCATTTGAAGCCGGGATTCAAGCTGGTGAAGTCATCAAAAAAGAGACGGGATTTGACATTCAGGAAAGCGAGGTCGGCTATCTCGCTCTGCATATCGGCGCAGCCATGGAAAGACGAAACATGAACAGGCCCTCAAAACGCTGCATGATTGTCTGCGCGTCAGGAGCCGGAAGCGCCATGCTGCTTCAAGACAGACTGCGGGCTACATTCGGTTCAAAGCTTGAAATCCTTGGAACAGTTGATTACTACAAGCTGAATCAAATGTCTCTCCATGCACTCGATTTTGTCATCAGCACCATACCGCTGTCCGCTGATCTTCCTATTCCGGTGATTCAAGTTAACGCCATATTGGGAGGGGGAGATTTAACGAAAATAGAACAGGTGCTTGCTGAAGATGACGGAATCGCTTCGACCTATACGAAAAAACAGCTCGTCTTTTTGCAGGAAAGTCTGTCTTCCCGAGAGGAGGTCCTCCGCTTTCTGTGCGGAAAAGTGATGCAATCAGGGCTTGCAGACGCTGGGCTTGAAGCCTCCGTCTTTGAACGGGAGGCCGTTGCGCCCACTTGCTTCGGTAATCTGGTTGCAATTCCGCATCCGATGGCACCAAAAACCGATTCGACTTTTTGGGCGGTTTGTACGCTGCAAAAACCGATAGTCTGGGAGAATAAGAGGGTTCAATTCGTTTGCCTTCTTTGCGTGGAAAAGGACAATACAGCAAATTTGCAAGAGATGTACAAATTTTTGGGCCGTGTTTTAGATGACGGGGTCATTGTCCGGGAGCTTCTGAAATGCAAAACGTACGGGGAGTTTATGTCCGTCTTCAAAAAAAGCAGGCCGGCTCATCGATATGCAAAATGAAGATGTCCCCTTGTCTTTTTTCCTCTTCACTGAGGAAAATCATTAAGTGTATATGAAAACGGTTTCATTGTATGATGGAACTGTAAAAGAGATCATACACGATACGTAAAAGGGGGACATATGAACATGAATATCTTACTAGCTTGCGCTGCAGGAATGTCAACGAGTCTGCTTGTGACGAAAATGGAAAAAAGTGCAGAGGAACAAGGCAAAGACTATAAAATCTGGGCCGTTTCCGGAGGAGAGGTTCAGAATCATATCGATAAAGCCGACGTATTGCTTCTTGGCCCGCAAGTCCGTTACATGCTCCCGCAATTAAAAAAATTAGGAGAATCGAAAGGTGTACCCGTCGATGTCATCAATACGGTCCATTACGGAACTTGTAATGGGGCAGAAGTGTTAAAATCCGCCGAACAGCTTGCCGGCTCTTAAAGGAGGCGGCACAAGTGAATAAGTTTAATGCGTTTTTAGAGGAGAAGGTCATGCCGGTTGCCGGCAGAATTGCCGCCCAGCGCCATTTGCAGGCACTCAGAGACGGTATTATTCTGACCATGCCATTAATCATTATCGGATCGCTGTTTCTCATCTTAGCCAATTTGCCGATTCCGGGATATCCGGAATTCATGGCGGGGATTTTCGGCGAGCAATGGGCTGATAAATTAAGCTACCCGGTTAATGTCAGCTTTGACATTATGGCGCTGATCGCAACGTTCGGCATCGCCTACCGGCTGGCCGAAAAATACGACATTGATGCTCTGTCATCAGGTGCCATTGCCGTAGCAGCTTTTCTGCTTGCGACCCCCTACCAGATTCCGTTCACACCGGAAGGCGCAACAGAGGAAATTTTAGTGTCGGGCGGCATCCCGATTTCATTAATGGGAAGCAAAGGTCTGTTTGTCGGCATGCTGATCGCAATGTTCTCGACTGAGGTTTACCGCTGGATCGTTCAAAAGGATATTGTCGTCAAAATGCCGGACGGCGTACCGCCGGCTGTCAGCAAATCATTTATCGCTCTGATTCCGGGATTCGCCGTTATCGGCTCGATTTGGGGGGCGCGCCTTTTAATTGAGATGACGCCGTTTGGAAGCCTCCATAATGTCGTCAACGTACTTTTAGGCACACCTCTGTCCATCCTTGGAGGCAGTCTCGGCGGAAGCCTTATAGCCGAAACTGTGAAAATGCTGCTGTGGTCCTGCGGCCTTCACGGAGCAAACATTGTCGGCGGAGTGATGTCGCCGATCTGGTACGGTGCGATGGACGAAAACCGTCTCGCTTTCCAAGCCGGTGAAGCGCTCCCAAACATATTTACGACACAGTTTTTTGAGATTTGGGTTAACATCGGCGGAAGCGGCGCCACTTTGGCTTTGGTCATTACGATGTTTGTTAGAGCGCGAAGCAAACAGATGAAACAGCTCGGCAGATTAGCCATCGGTCCCGCTATTTTTAACATCAACGAACCGATTATTTTCGGCATGCCGATCGTCATGAATCCGATGCTGCTGATTCCGTTCATCGTGTCGCCGCTGTTAATGTTAACGGCAACCTATATTGGAATGAGTACAGGTCTTGTCGCAAAGCCGGCAGGGATTGCGGTGCCGTGGACAATGCCGCCCGGCTTTTCCGGATATTTAGCAACTGGAGGGAAAATTTCCGGAGCGGTCATGCAGTTGATTAATTTGTTGATCTCGTTTGTCGTATACTATCCGTTCTTTAGAATGTGGGATCTACAAAAGCTGAGAGAAGAGAGCGAACTGGAGGCCGGAACGGCCGTAAGCGACGGTCAACAGGCCAGTGTATAGAAAAGGGGTGCCAAGATGTCCGAGGAATTGGAACGAACGATATTTCAAATTATCCTTCACGGAGGAAACGGCAGGAGCTTTTGCATGGAAGCGATAGCCGAAGCCAAAAAGGGAGATTTCGCCGCTGCAAAAGAAAAGATCCGGGCGGCTGACGAAGAACTGATCAAGGCGCATCATTTTCAGACAGCTTTGATTCAAAATGAAGCGAAGGGGGCGAAAACCGAACCCTCACTTCTCATGATTCATGCCCAAGATCATTTAATGAATGCGATGACCATGAAAGATTTGGCAACGGAGATTGTCGAGCTGTATGAAAAAATGAATGTCCACGGAGGTGTCAATTGATGAAAAAAGGATTGAAAATCGTAACAATTGGCGGAGGTTCTAGTTATACGCCCGAGCTTGTCGAGGGATTAATCAAACGGCATGACCAACTTCCGGTCAGCGAGCTCTGGCTCGTCGATATACCGGAAGGGGAAGAAAAACTCAATATCGTCGGCACGCTGGCGAAGCGAATGGTCGAAAAAGCGGGCGTCCCGATCGAAGTCCATCTGACGCTCGACCGCAGGGAGGCTTTAAAAGACGCTGATTTTGTCACGACGCAATTCCGTGTCGGTTTGCTCGAAGCGAGGGCAAAAGATGAACGAATTCCATTAAAATACGGGGTGATCGGACAGGAAACAAATGGACCGGGCGGTCTTTTCAAGGGGCTCCGCACCATTCCGGTCATCCTTGAGATTGCAAAAGACATCGAAGAACTGTGCCCTGACGCGTGGCTTGTCAACTTTACCAACCCGGCAGGCATGGTGACTGAAGCACTGCTCCGCTACTCTAATTTGAAAAAAGTCGTCGGGCTCTGCAATGTGCCGATCGGCATGAAGATGGGGGTTGCAAAAGCGCTTGATGTTGATGAAAGCCGCATAAACATTCAATTTGCCGGATTAAATCATATGGTGTTCGGACTCGACGTTTTTCTGGACGGCGTCAGCGTCAAAGACAAAGTGATCGAAGCGATGGCAGATCCCGAAAATGCGATGACGATGAAAAACATCTCCGGAGAATCGTGGGAACCTGACTTTATCCGGGGTCTCGGCCTGATTCCGTGCGGCTACCACCGCTACTACTACAAAACGCAGGAGATGCTTGAACATGAACTGGAGGCTTCAAAAACGGAAGGGACGCGTGCAGAGGTCGTTCAGCAAGTTGAAAAGGAATTGTTTGAGCTGTATAAAGATCCGGAGCTGGCGATCAAACCGCCCCAGCTTGAAAAGCGCGGCGGCGCATATTATAGTGATGCCGCCTGCAACTTGATCAGCTCGATTTATAATGATAAGCACGATATTCAGCCTGTCAACACGATGAATAACGGAGCGATCGCAAGCATTCCGGATGACTCCGCAGTGGAAGTCAACTGTGTCATGACGAAAAACGGGCCGAAACCGATCGCGGTCGGAGATTTGCCTGTCACCGTGAGGGGCCTTGTCCAGCAAATCAAATCATTCGAACGGGTTGCGGCTGAAGCGGCTGTTACAGGTGATTACAACACCGCGCTTGTCGCCATGACAATCAACCCGCTCGTTCCGTCCGACAAGATTGCGAAACAAATACTGGACGAAATGCTTGAAGCGCATAAAGAGCATCTTCCGCAGTTTTTTAGATCTGTAGAAGCATAGGAATAAAATTGAGGTTCCGGTGTGTCAGCCGGAACCTTTTAATAGATATAGGCGCCGCCGTGTCCGAATGGCCCGGCGAAACAGCGGCCGTCCCATTCATGCCTACATATTTGCGCTTGCTTCTTTTTCTTTGACCAGATCTGACTGCCGGGCTTTGGCAAGCTGAGTGAATATGAGGATGCCGATGCCCGCAATGATTTCGATGAAGCCGCCGATTGCGATCACGCTTCCCGCGCCAAGCGTTTTTGCGGCATATCCGCAGGCAATTGCTCCTAAAGGAAGCGATAGATTTGTGATCATATGGATGACTGCGAACACTTGAGGCTGGTCATCCCCTTCGACAGATGTCTGGATAATCGTGAATTCGGGGACATTGATCGAACTGATGGCTGCTCCGAATGCAAAGGCTGCGAGAAATACGAGCGGCAGGAAAGTATTCAGTCCAGCGATAAAATAAGCCGCACCTTCAAGTATGCCTGCCGTGATGAAAAGGAGTCCGTACCTGTTGATTTTTACTTTTGCAAGGATAAAACCAAGTAAAAATGCTCCTCCTGCCGTCGTAGCCTTCAGCAGCGAGTGGATGAACGGCGTTCCGTTTAAATCCTCTGCAACATATACCGCAGAAAGGGCTTCCCAGGGTGAAGCCGCCAGGTTCATGAAGATGCAGTAAATCGCCAGCGGATATAATATTTTGTGGTTTTTCACCAATGTAAATCCTCTTTTTAATCTCGCAAAATATGTACCTCTTTGAGCAAGAGACTTAGATTGTGATTGATTCCGGATGATGGTGTATTTGATGCAAAGCACGAATAGGCCCGATATGATATAAAAGATAAATGAAAAGACCAAAGTCGTTGCAGGACCGATAAAAGTCAGCAGCACACCGCACAATGTAACGGCTCCCAGCCTGATGATTTCTGAAGAAGACTGGAGAATCGCGTTGGCTTTTTGGATGAGATTTTCGTTCACGATCTGCGGAATCAGCGTAATCGACGCCGGGTTATAAGTCGCACCAGTTGCCGAATGGATGATCATGAGCCCTAAAACAAACCACATCGGTGAAAAGCCGTTTAAGTAGCAAATCGGTATTGTAATGACGACGGCTGCTCTTGTTAAATCCGAAAAATACATCCAGAATTTCAGGGCGCTTCTTTTGACTAAAGGCCCTGTAACCGGCGCCAAAAAGGCTTCGGGGAGGAAAGTGACGGCAAGAAGCAGGGAGGTGCCGATTGCACCTTTTCCGTCAAAAATTAAGAACCATAAAATAGAGTTGAAGGCAAAACAGTCAGCCGAGATTTTGATTAGCCTGGAGATGAAAAGGAACGTGTAATTCTTTTCCCAGACGCTCAATTTTGTTTGATCCATTGTTCAGCGTCCTTTCTTGATTTGCATGTTACATGAGAACGGATAATCTCTCCTTTCCGGTGTGGTTATTGATAATTTTAACATAAAATATATAAAATGGAATCGTTTTGTGCGGGGGATTGACTAGGCGGAATGAAAAAGAGGGGCGAGCGGTGTGGAAACAGAGCCTGCCGCCGGTACATTTCGCGATAAGGGTGCAAGCCCTCTTTTTTGCAAAAGAGAGCTTAAACCGCTTAGCAGGATTGGCTGACTTTATCAACTTCAACTGTCCAGCCGAATGTGTCAGGCAAAGCGCCTTTTTGAATACCGGTGATCGTTTGGTAGAGCCTTTTGGCGATTTCGCCTGTTTGTCCGCTGTTGATCACAAGGCTTTCGTTTTTCCAGATCAGCTCGCCGACCGGGGAAATGACAGCGGCGGTTCCGGTGCCGAACGCTTCTTCAAGCAGACCGTCTTTGTGAGCCTGAACCAGTTCATCAACTGAAATTTTCCTTTCGGTTACGGAAAGTCCCCATTGTTTTAATAGATAAATGACGGAATTTCTCGTAATGCCTTCCAAAATACTTCCGTTTAGAGCCGGAGTGACAATTTCACCGCTGATTTTGAAGAAGATGTTCATGCTGCCTACTTCTTCAATGTATTTCTTTTCTACTCCGTCAAGCCAAAGTACTTGCGAGAAGCCTTTGCTTTCCGCCACTTTCTGAGCCTTCAGGCTCGCCGCGTAGTTGCCGGCCGTTTTCGCATTGCCTGTACCGCCTGCCACAGCACGGACAAATTCGCTTTCAACGGCAATTTTCACAGGGTGGATGCCTTCTTTGTAATAAGATCCAACCGGCGATAAAATGATCAGCATTTTATACATATTGGACGGGGCGACGCCGAGGTACGGTTCCGTTGAAATAATGAACGGACGGATATAAAGGGATGTCCCCTCAGCTTGAGGAATCCACTCTTTGTCGATCTGAACCAGCTGCTTCAGCCCTTCCAGAACGGTGTCAGGATCAACCCGCGGAATGCAGAGGCGGTCGTTGGATTTATTGAGCCTCTCGACGTTTTTTTCAGGTCTGAACAGAAGAACGCTGCCTTCGCTTGATAAGTAAGCTTTTAACCCTTCAAAAACGGACTGCCCGTAGTGGTAAACCATTGCAGCCGGGTCCATTTCAATCGGCTGATAAGGAACGATTCTCGGATCGTGCCAGCCGTTTTCAGCCGTATAGTCCATGATAAACATGTGGTCGGTAAAGGTCCGGCCGAATTCGAGCCGGTCAGCCTCTGGCTTTTGCTTTTTTGCTGTACTGAGCTGTACGCTGATCGTTTGTTTTGTCATATTCATTCTCCCTGCCGTTTCTAGTCTTTTTCCAAAAAATATTTATCTTCTATTTTAAACCTTCTCTTGATAATCGCAATAGATTTCAGAGAAATTTGTAAAATAGAATTTTTGGAAACTTTAAAAATTTAAATCGGACAAAAAAAGGACTCCCCATGGGGGAATCCTTTTTTATGATGACTTTTTATAAAAGGATTCGATCTCCTGATCGACGTAAACCCAGCCTTTCCAGCCAAGGTGGAGCGTATCTTTCAAGAAGTATGGATCATATTCATGATTCGTTAAATCAGCAACTTGAAAGCCTTCTTGTTCGATTTCTTTTTTAATCTTTTTATAGAAATCTGTCCGGCCTTTTTTAGGGAAGCCGGTATAGTCGTAAAACTTGCCGTGGACCGGAACCGAGATGAACAGCGGTTCTGCGCCGGATTCTTTCAGAACATCCATCATGAGATGGAAATCGTGGAACTCGACTGACTCGGCATAGTTCATCTTTTTATTGTGGCCTTTAAGCTTTTTCAGCTTCGGCTTCAATTTCTTATAAACGCCGTTTGAAATTTTAAACTCATTGTTGCGGGATTCTTTGGCGCCGACCTTTTCGGCCATCTGCTTTAATTCATCCCACGATTTGTTTTTTACATCCTGGGAAATGGTCCGCTTCGGTCCGTTTCCTTCAACCATGGAATAGTAGATGTCCTTTTTCTCCAGAATGCTCCGGTAAGCTTTTGCCGGCGGCGTCAGAAGAGACAGCGCCACTTTGTCCTGATCGAGCTCGGCTTTAAAAAGGGCTGAAAGCAGAGCGTCGTTTGTAACTGCATGAAATTTAAGCATGCGTTTGATGATTTTTTTCTTCAGCTCGGGATCGACATTTTGATTGAACACAAGATCGTATGCCTGCAAAGCCGAGAAGTTCGGCGCAAAGTGGGATTCGTCCGAGCCGTCTTTTTGAAACCACTGCGGAGAAATAATGAAAACGATTTTCTTGCCCTTTAATTGACCAGACTGCGCCGCAAAGTTGATTGCATGAATCAAGGACTGTGAACCGCCTTTCCCGACCAGGTAAGGCGTGAACCCTTGGTTGTTTACTTTAAAATAGTTAGACGGATGAAAGGCATCTAACCGGGACAATTCCGATGATCCGTAAATCGGCAGATATTTCGGATCTTCAAGCGCTTTGCCTTGAAGATACATACCCTGGAACATCATCGGGTTTATTTCTGTAGCTGAAGTTTCGACACGATCTTTAGGAACCAGTTTTGCCAGCCATGCATTTGGAATCAAGATCGCGGTGAAAAAAAGTAAAAATGCCAAGATGATTGGCCCGAATAAAAAACGCTTTTTCATTATCTCAACTCATTCAGCTGCTTTATGATTTGATTTGGCGTGTTCCATGCATCCCGGTCAAACTCTGTAATCGGCACTGTGATGTTAAAGTGGCTTTCGAATGCAAGCAGCAATTCCACCGTGCCGAAGGAATCGAGGATTCCCTCTTCGAAAATATCAATATCCGGATTTTCCTTTACGATATCGTCCTGACATACCTCTGCTAAAACTGAAAGTACTTCTTGATTAAAATCCATTATGAAAATCTCCTTTTAGTGTATTAGTTTCCCTGAGAAAATTAAAAATCCAAAACATACGAAGTGGAAGGTCACCACGACTGAGACGGCTGTCGTCCACTTATTGTTCGGCCACCACTTGTATTTCTTATTCCATTTTTCAAAGAAGTTAAAGCCGACCATGAGCAGCGCGTGATACAGCCCGTAGACGATGTACTGAGGGGCAAGGCCGTGCCAGACACCCATCAGAAGGAACAGCAGCACATATCCGATATTGGAAACAGCCATCCGGTTTGTGATCCATTTTTTCTTCGTCATCCAAAGGACAAAGCGCATGAACACGTAGTCTCTGAACCAGAATGAAAGCGACATATGCCAGCGGTTCCAGAAATCTTTAATATTGCGGCTGATGAACGGCTTATTAAAGTTTTCAGGGGATTTGATTCCCATGATATAGCTGACGCCGACCGCAAAAGCAGTGTAGCCGGCAAAATCAAAAAACAGATAAAGGCTGTACGCATACATGTATGCCAAGCCATGCGAGATGCTGCCGGAAGTCAAAAACGGCAGTTTCATAATGACATACGTATTAATACAATAGCCGATAATGAATTTATATAAAAAGCCGAGAAAGATTTTATTGATTCCTTTGTAAAGCAGTTCTTCGTATTGCTCCTTCGTCCATACCGTCTGATCGTCTTTTTCAAAACGGCGGTACCTGTCGATCGGACCTGACGAGATGGTCGGGAAAAAGAGAATAAAGTAAAGCAGTCTGCTGATTGGGAGCTGCTTTTTAATGAGACCGTCGCGGGTTTCAATGATGAGCTGAACCCCTTTAAAAGTTAAATACGAGATACCGAGAAATGTTGCCCAGTTGTCAACGGCGAAAAACGGCAGCAGCTTTGACAGTGCCAGAGGCAGGATAGAAGCTGCTGCAGCGAGACAAAATACGATGCCGCTGTTCGCTTTGAGACGGTAAGCGATATAGCCTTTGATCAGAACCATCTGCCAAAGCGTAAACAGGCACAGCATGATCAGCCCGTGCAGGCTGTTTGAAAAAATAAGCGCCAGAACCAGAACGGAAACCGCCATGTTATATAAGCGGAAGCTTTTTCCGTTCAGTCCGAGAATGATGGTCGGCGCCAGTAAAATTCCTAATATGATGAAGAAAAGAAATGAACCATAGGGTGTCATACGGTTACCTCTTCTTTTAATCTCTTGCGGTCAATTTTACCGTTTGCTGTCATCGGAATCTCTTTTTGATACATGAATTTTCTCGGAATCATATATGCAGGCAGCTTGCTGCCCAAATCTTTCTTAATCGCGCTGGTTAACTGGTATTCCTTTTCGAAATCGTGTTCGGCAGGCACGATCATGGCGATCAGATACTCGATTTTCTCCTCGCGGTAGTATGGAATAACGACCGCCGACTGCACGTATCGGGACTGATTGATTTGGTATTCGATCTCTTCAAGCTCAATCCGGTAGCCATGCAATTTGATTTGGAAATCGAGTCTTCCGAGGAAGAACAGCTGGCCGTTTTCTTTGTACCCTGCGTCACCGGTGCGATAAGCAGGGGCGCCGTTGTAAGAGAAAAACGCTTTTTCCGTCAGCGCTTTTTCGCCTAAATAGCCTTTGCTGACGCTGGCTCCGGTAATAATGATCTCGCCTTTTTCCCCTTCTTGGACGGCTTTTCCGTCTTCATCGATGATCACGATCTCGGTTTCCGGCTTTTCAGAACCGACGGGAAGAGAAGAATACTTGTTTAATACGTCGTCTGTTACTTCGATGGAAGTGACGGCAACAGTCGCTTCGGTCGGGCCGTATGTGTTAAAAACACGAGCCTTCGGAAATCTCTCTTTAAGTTGTCTGGCGACTGACGCGGGAAGCGTTTCTCCGCAGAACATAAACAAGCTCAGTTCAGGAAGCAGCTCTTCAGAATAAGACGGATCCATCAAGCACATTTGTGCGAATGAAGGCGTTGATGTCCAGACGTTGACGTTGGATTGTTTCAGCGCTTCAAACAACAGTTTCGGCCGGTTAATCATATCTTTCGTAACCGTCCATAATGTGCCTCCGGACTGCAGGCACGGATAAAGGTCCATCACCGATAAATCAAAGGAAAACGGGGCTTGATTTAAGAACACTTGGCCGCTTTCCACCGGAAAGTCATTCGTGATCCAATCTGTGAAGCTCTGAAGATTGGCGGCTGAGATTTGCACGCCTTTTGGATTTCCCGTGCTTCCGGATGTGTAGATAATGTAAAAGGTATCTTCACCGTGAACCCAGCGTCCGGGATCTGTCTCCGGCACCCCGTCTCCTTCAAGAACGCCCGGTTCCACAACGGAAATGAGGGCATCTCCCGTGTCAACCGAAGTGCCTGAGTTATTGAGTATAAGCTCGGCTTTTGAGCTGTTGATGATTTTCAGAATCCGGTCTGCCGGAATCGATACGTCAACTGGAATGTACGGATGGCCGGCTTTCACGCAAGCCAGGAAAGAAACCGCCATGACCGGTTTCATATGTCCGTAGACAATGATCGGAGAAGCCTCTGTTAATGCTTCGCTTTGAATCCGCGCGGCAAGGCGCTCAGATTGTGACCAAAGCTCTCCGTATGTCAGCTTTTCTTCTTCATTCACAAAAGCAAGGGTATCGGGTTGTGTTTGCGCGTATTTTTTAATAGTTTCTATCAGTTTCATTGTTTTTTTCTCCATTAAAAGTCATTATAAATATATGAACCTGTATTTGCTGTGTGGAATCCGTAAATTAAAAACAGCAGTACGAGAATAAGAAAGTAATAGGAAGTGTTGAGCAGCCACTTCATTGTTGTTTTTTCATACAACATTTTTAGCTTATTTAACATTGATCTTTTCCTTTCCGTTATTGAATTGCCTTAACAACAGTATAAGACGAAAATGTTGTATAAAAGTTTCATTTGTGGGAGAGTTTTATTTCTGAGCGTTGTCAGCTCAGAGCCTATCCTATTATAAACATTTTTTGTTATTGTGGAAATAACTTCTTTTTAAATCACAAAAAAACAGGCTCATATGAAAAGCGGAGCGCTTTTCGATATGAACCTGCAGTTTGTCGGAAGTGCGTGAAGGAATTAATACTTTACAAAAGCGGAACCCACAATGATCAGCAAAATAAATAATACAACGATCAAAGCGAAGCTATTAGAGTATGACATATTCTCACCTCCGAAAAGTGGTAATACAGAATATGAATGTTTTATGACTTTTGAAAGGGAAATAAATTTATAAAAGTGGAAAATGATCAACCAGACCACTTTTTGATCTTGCGATTTAAGTCGAAACTTTACCGTGGATGTGCCCGTCTACTAACTGAAAAAACGATATGATGTCATAAGGAGAAAAATATAATGGATATGGCGATAGATAAGATGATAGGACTGCCTGAAGCCCAGATAGAAGATTTAAGAAACCTGATGGAGGACTGGAAGAACGAACTCCTTGTCTATAAATTTGCCTTGGATCAAATGGATACGAAATTTTCGATTATCAGCCAGGAATATAATTTAATCCATGGCCATAACCCGATTGAGCATACGAAATCAAGGGTAAAAAGCTTTGAAAGCCTGATCAACAAGCTTGTGCGGAAGGGCTGCGATATTACCACAAAGGCCGCTAAGGAGCACATCAATGATATCGCAGGTCTCAGAATCGTCTGCTCGTTTTTATCCGATATTTACAATATGGTTGAAGTGCTGAAGGAACACGAAGACATCAAGATTTTAAACATGAAAGACTACATTAAAAATCCGAAGCCGAACGGATACAGGAGCCTCCATCTGATTGTAGAAGTGCCTGTTTACTTGACCAACCGCGTCGAGCACGCCAAGGTGGAGATTCAAATCAGGACGATCGCGATGGATTTCTGGGCGAGCCTCGAACATAAAATCTACTACAAATTGAACAATGAAGTGCCGAACCAGCTCACGGATGAGCTGAAAGAAGCGGCTGACATCGCGAACTATCTGGATGAAAAGATGCTTCATATTCGAACAAAAGCGGATCAATAAAAAGCAGCCGGGCATTTTTTAGCCCGGCTGCTATTTTTTTCTGCCGCTTGACCCGAAGTTGTCAATCCTTGAATATCAACCTCATATGTAATATCGGATTCGGTGAAAATCTCATCCCATTTCCCTTCCGCTTTTCGATTCCAGAATTTCAAGACGTCCGTCCGGTATTCACCCTGCAGTTTGCCGAGCGCGCTCTTCATCCACACTTTCACCTGATCTCCGGCAAGACGCTCGACTTCTTTCCGCTTTTTGTTTTGGAAATCATGGCCCGGCGATGCCTTCGCGCTCTTCTTTTGTGAACTTTTCACTATGCCAGCTTCGTCAAATATGTTTTTCAACTAAAAGAAAAGAGGAAGAACGCTCCTTTGTATCAAAGGTTATGACTGTCATGAATCGAAAAAAGAAAACAAGAAAATGATAAGAGCACGAGGAGGTCTAAAAATGAAATCGGATATTGAAAAACTTGCGGAATGCGGTTTGCAAAACGGAGCGGCAGCGATGATGAACCGGGAGTCGCAACGGCTTGATGCTGCTTTATACGGGACCGTCGGCAATGCTTTCGACCGTGATGCGGGTGCGGAAGGTAAAGCGGACGGAGCTGGCGAAAGGCTGCTTTACCCTAAGTAAATGGCCGGATTGAAAAAGAACCGCGCCCTGTTTTTAACAGCCGTTGCATCAGGGACGATGCTGAATCCGCTCAATTCTTCAATGATTTCTTTGGCGCTGCACAGCATCCAGCATGAGTTTCATCTTTCATTTGCAACCGTATCGTGGCTGATTTCATCTTTTTATTTAGCCAGTGCGGTCGCGCAGCCTGTCACGGGAAAAATCGGCGATTTAATCGGTCGGAAAAAGATGTTTTTGTCAGGGCTTGTTCTCGTTGCCGTATCGGCAATCGGCGCTCCTCTCGCACCGGCTTTTTCCGTCTTGCTGATCATGCGTTTGTTTCAATCGATTGGGAGCGGCGCCATTTATCCTTCGGGAGTGGGCCTGATCAGAAGCCACATTCATGAAAAGCGGGCGTCAGCACTAAGTGTGCTGTCCATTTTTTCTTCGGCTATGACCGCTTTTGGACCGACTGTGGGGGGATTTTTAATCGTTCTCGGGGGATGGCCCGCCATTTTCCTTGTGAACTTTCCATTTATTTTGTTCAGCTTTTTGCTGGGGATGTACATGTTTCCGAAAGATGAGAAAAAAGCCGGCTTAAATGTCCGCGCCGTCATCAAGCGGCTTGATCTGACCGGGATTCTTCTGTTTGCGGGCGGAATCGTTCTCCTGCTGGCATTCCTGCTCTCATTGAGCACGGGCGAGCCCCGTTTTGCCGAGGGGATGTTCGGGCTTGTCTTGCTTTTGATGTTTGTTTGGTGGGAGCTGAGAGTGAGCAGCCCGTTTATTGATATCAGACTGTTGATCGCGCGCAGGACGCTAACTTCGGTCTATGCTCAATTTATTATGCTGAACATCTTTAACTACTGTTTGTTTTTTGGACTTCCGAGTTATTTTCAGGATGAAATGCACCTTTCCGTTCAAGCGAGCGGTCTTTTGATGCTGTTCATGTCCGGGACGAGCGTATTGATTTCACCTTTCGTCGGGAGATGGATTGACCGTTCAGGTGAAACGCAGCCTGTTTTCATTGGTTCTTGCATAATGGCGGCCGGCGCCATCCTGCTTACATTGTTTTTTGTCGATGCACCGATGTTGTGGAAAGGCATTATCCTCTCTTTGCTGGGGGTCAGCTACGGACTCGGCAATGTCGCCCTGCAGGCTGCCATGTTTACGGCAAGTCCGCCGGACATCGTCGGGACCACTTCGGGGCTCTTCCAAACATGCCGCTATCTTGGCTCGATCTTTTCGTCCGTCATTCTGGGTCTGTTGTTTGGAGAAGAAATAACCGCGGGTCATTTTCAGGATCTGGGGGTGGTCATGATTGTGGTTGCCATCGGCAGCGTTTTGATGAGCTTCCGGTTTATTAAGCTGATGAAGGATTGAAAAGAAGCGGTATAAAAAAAGGAGCAGATCGAATTGATCTGCTCCTTTTTAATATTATTGGGCGACTGAGCTGTAAGACGGTTTTCTGTTTTCTTTTTTGCTCAGGTTATACACGGCTGTTCCCGAGATTTGACCGGCTGTTTTCAGCCTGTCTTTGCTGATGTGTTCAATCGTGTCGTAAGGAGTGTGGTACCAAGGCTCCAATGCACCTGTTCCCGGCTCTCTCCAAATGAAGTTGGCCGAGTCGATGCCGGCTTCATGGAATGGGACATGGTCGGATGAACCGCCTTGATGTAAAAATAATACGTCTTTCCCAAGGCTTAAAGAAGCGGCTTTACTTAGCTCCCAGACGAGGTTTGCCGAACCGTCGGGTGTATTGATGTACAGCTGTGAAGCATTTTCCCAGCTTGTCGCCACCATATCTAAGTTAAAGTTGGCAACGCTCTGTTTGACTTCCCGCTCTGACAAGGTGCTGACATAATGGCGCGATCCGAGGAGACCGATTTCTTCGGCACCGAATGTAATAAAGCGAATTTCTTTGTCGGCTGGAACCGTCTTCATGATCCGGGCCAGTTCAAGGACGACTGAAGTGCCGGAGGCATTGTCATTGGCTCCGGGAGCATAAGGGACGCTGTCATAATGCGAAGTCACATACACGATGTCCGGATTTTTGACACCTTTTGCTTTGCGGACGCCGATCACGTTTTGCGATGTTTGATTTTTATGAGCCTTCAGCTTCAAGATCGCTTCTTGTTCAGAAAGCAGCTTTTCTCCGTCTTCCTTTTTGACGCCGACTACCGGAACATCGACTTTATTACCGCTGAGATTCGGAGTCAGAGGGACGAGACCGTCGACGTTATTATAAATGATCACTCCGCTTGCGCCTGCGTCAGCAGCGTTTTTTGCTTTTTCATAGAATGTCAGCTCGCCTCTTAAAATGACGGCGATTTTGCCTCTCGCTTCCTCGGTGAAGTCGCCGGGCAGGCCGAGGCCGGCATCATAGAGAGGAGCTGCCAGGCCTTCTGCTGCTGTCGGGGCGGAACCGGCGGCAGGCCGCGAAGGCACGTTATTTCCCTGAACGGTAAGCGTTCCTTCCAGCCGATCAGGTATGCTGAAGGTTTGTGTGGTCACTTTCAGATTTGATTTTTTCATCTGTGAGGCGATGAAAGCGGCGCTCTTTTTTTCTTCCGCCGTGCCTGTCACACGCGGTCCGATTGTTTCGCTTAAATGGTAAATCGTTTGATAGGCGCGATTTTCGTTGAATTTTTTGCTGAATTTTTCGACATCTTTTGCGATGGCTGTTTCCTGAGGCGCCGCTTGAACAGCATTTCCCGTTCCATCGGCGAACACGCCGCCTGCTATTACGGATAGCGCCAATCCGATCATCATCATTTTTCTCTTCATACATAAACCTCCTTGATGGTCTTGTTTTCCTGAGAAGAGATATTCGCAGCTGAGCGGGTGAATCCTGCATGCATCTGATAAATGATTCGATAGACCAGTAATTTGAAGTTTGATAAAAAAGTTTTTTTGTTTAATAGGATGGTTGACGTGAGCATTCTTTCTGTTTAGAATACGTCCGAATTATCAGGATCCTGATTTTGAATCACATATGTGAATGTTGGAGGGTGTCATGTCAGTAAAATCCGCGGTACGTGTTGTACGTATATTTGAATTGCTGTCAAATCATCCGGATGGATTAACCGTAAAGGAGATCAGCAAAGAATTGTCGCTGCCGCAGAGCAGTACATTCAATTTGGCCGCTACACTTTTGGATGAAGGATACCTTCAGCAGGATGCTATCAAGCGTTACAGGCTGGGGGCAAAACTGATCCAAGTTGGAACCGCTGCCATGGAGTCGATCGACATTTCGTCGCAAGGTGTTCCGTTTTTAAAACAGCTGATGGACGGCGTTCAGGAGACGGTGTTTATGGCCGTTCTATCCGATGATCAGCTCGTCTACATCGCAAAAATCGATAACAACAGGTCAATCAGAACAACCGCACAGCCCGGTTCGCGCAAGCCGCTATATTGCACCGGGCTTGGCAAGGTATTTTTGGCATTCATGCCGGAGGACAAAAGGGAAGGGCTGCTCGACCGCATGGAATTTATCCGGTTTACCGGGCATACCATCACCGCCAGAGATGAGCTGGAAAAGCAGCTGCAGACATTTTTGGAACAGGGATATGCCGTTGACAATGAAGAAAATGAAGAAGGTTTGTTTTGTCTGGCGGCTCCTGTCTATGGTCCGGATGGCGTAATGAATGCGGCGATCAGCACCGCCGGGCCAAAGGAGCGCATGCTCGCAAGAAAGGCGCTTATCGTTGAGCAGCTGCTTCACACAGCCGGAAAAATTACAGAAAGCATTGGCGGATTTAAAAAGCCGCTTTAGCAAAGGGGGAAAGTTCTGATGGATGTTATTAGCATAGGAGAGACAATGGCGCTGTTCACTCCGAATGAAGACGGCCCTCTCAGATACGCAAGAAACTATCAGGTGAGAATAGCGGGCGCAGAAACCAACACGCTGATCGGACTTTCGAAGCTCGGGAAAAAAGCCGGCTGGATTACCCGGCTTGGAAAAGACGAGTTCGGGGCGATGATTCTTTCTGCTGTCAGAGGAGAAGGAGTCGATGTCAGCCAAGTGAAGCTCGATGACACGGCGCCGACCGGTTTGTTTTTTAAAGAAAGGAAAAGCGCGGCCAAAGTCAATGTCTTCTATTACAGGACGCTTTCAGCGGCGAGTTTTTTGAAAAAAAGCGATATTGATGAGCCATACATTGAGAAAGCGGGGTTTTTATACATTACGGGAATTACCCCGGCTTTAAGTGAAAGCGCTTCAGATGCAGTGTTTTATGCAGTGGAGCTCGCCAAAAAGCACAATAAATGCGTTGTATTTGATCCGAATTTTCGAAAAAAGCTCTGGGACGGAGAGCGGGCGCGGCAGACGATGTTTGATTTGATCAAACAGTCTGATATCGTGCTTCCCGGCTTGAGCGAAGGGCGTTTTTTGTTCGGCACCGCTGATGAGAAAAAAATAGCGGAAGCCATCCGCGGGCACGGGGCTGAAACCGCCATCGTCAAGCTTGGTGCAAAAGGCGCCTATTATTCCAGCGGGAATGAAAACGGCTATGCGGAAGGCTATCAGATTCAGACTGCAGCGGACCCCGTGGGTGCCGGAGACGGCTTTGCAGCCGGTGTATTATCGGGTTTGATTGATCATATTCCGCTTTCTGAAGCTGTCAAACGCGGCTGTGCCGTCGGCGCCATGGTAGCTGCGGTAAACGGTGATATTGAAGGGCTGCCTGACAGCGATTCACTGTTTGCGTTTATGGAACAATCTGATGAAGAAGATGTCAGCCGATAAAAAACCGTAAAGAAAGGGTGGCAGAAATGCATGTATTGTCACAAATCAAAGAACAAAAAGTGATTGCGATCATCCGCGGATACAATCCGGAGGAGGCAGTGAGCATTGCCGGCGCCTTAAAAGCGGGCGGCATCAGGCTTGTGGAAATTACGCTTAATTCCCCTCAAGCGATCAAAGCGATTGAAGCGGTTTCAGAAGATGTTGGAGACGAAATGCTTATCGGAGCGGGAACCGTTCTTGATCCCGAATCTGCGAGAGCGGCGCTTTTAGCCGGCGCGCGGTTTATCCTGTCGCCAACTGTTCATGAAGAGACGATCAAGCTGACAAAGCGATATGGAGCGATCAGCATTCCGGGCGCCTTTACCCCGACGGAAATATTGACGGCGTATGAAAGCGGTGGAGACATCATCAAAGTATTTCCCGGAACGATGGGGCCTGGCTATATCAAAGATATCCACGGACCGCTTCCGCATATTCCGCTGCTTCCGACGGGAGGGGTAGGGTTGGAAAACCTTCACGAGTTTTTACAGGCCGGTGCGGTCGGTGCTGGAATCGGCGGTTCACTTGTGAGGGCTCATCAAGATGTGAATGACGCGTTTTTAGAAGAGCTGTCCAAAAAAGCAAAGCAATTTGTTGAAGCAGCAAAACAGTAAAAGGGGAGATCAGAGATGAAAATAACGGGATTCGAGTGTTTCCAAATTCCACCGCGCTGGCTTTTCTTAAAAATCGAAACGGATGAAGGCATTACAGGGTGGGGAGAGCCGGTAATCGAGGGAAAGGCGGCGACAGTTAAGGCGGCTGTCGGCGAGTTAATGGAATATTTAATCGGCAAAGACCCGATGAACATTGAAGACCACTGGAATGTCATGTACAGAGGCGGATTTTATCGGGGCGGACCCATTCTGATGAGCGCGATTGCAGGAATCGATCAAGCGCTTTGGGACATTAAGGGCAAGTTTTACAATGCGCCCGTGCATCAGCTGCTCGGAGGGAAGAGCAGGGAATCGATCAAGGTCTATTCCTGGATTGGCGGAGACAGGCCTCAAGACGTCGGCCTCGCTGCCAAGGAGGTGGTTGACCAAGGCTTTACAGCCGTCAAAATGAACGGCACGGAAGAGCTGCAATACATTGATTCACATGAAAAAATCGATCAGGTGATTGAAAGAATATCAGCCGTCAGAGAAGCTGTCGGCCCGTACATTGGAATCGGCATCGACTTTCACGGCAGGGTGCACAAGCCGATGGCGAAGATTTTGGCAAAAGAGCTTGAACCGTTTCGCCCGATGTTTATAGAAGAGCCTGTTCTGCCGGAAAACAACGAGGCGCTACGCGATATCGCCAGCCTCGTCTCAATTCCGATTGCGACCGGAGAACGAATGTTTTCAAAGTGGCAGTTTAAAGATCTGCTGACTGACGGCTATGTCGATATTATTCAGCCTGACTTGTCACACGCCGGCGGAATTACCGAATGCAAAAAGATCCTGTCGATGGCGGAAGCATTTGATGTCGCCGCCGCTCCTCACTGTCCGCTGGGCCCGATCGCTCTGGCGGCCTGCCTTCAGGTTGATGCAACGTGCCACAATGCATTTATACAGGAACAAAGCTTAGGAATCCATTACAACAAAGGCACGGATTTGCTTGATTATATAGTGGATCAAAAGGTGTTTTTCTATGAAGACGGCTATGTCCGGATTCCGGATGGCCCGGGCCTTGGGGTGGACATCAATGAAGATCATGTCCGGAAAATGGCTGATATCGGGCATAACTGGCGCAATCCGGTATGGCGGCACAAGGACGGAAGCATAGCTGAATGGTAAAAATGATACCGTTTTCAAAAGATGTCCGTCATTACAAACAAATAAAAGGAGAGGGCCTGTCATGAAACAAGCTGCTGTAAAAGAGAAGCCGACAAAGGTTAGAGTGCGGGTACTGCTGTTTATTTTTGTATGTGTCGTGATCAATTATATGGATCGAAGCAATATCTCAGTCGCAGCTTCTGCAATTGGAGACGATTTAAACTTGTCTGCCGTTCAACTAGGTTTGATTTTTTCCGCTTTCGGCTGGGCATACTGCGCCCTGCAAATACCGGGAGGCGGGCTTGTCGACCGGTTTGGCCCGAGGCTTGTCTACGGTTTTACCTTGGTTACTTGGTCGCTCGCAACATTGCTTCAGGGGTTTGTCCGCGGCTTCGGTTCTCTATTCGGGTTGCGTCTTGCGACGGGGGCGTTTGAAGCGCCGGCTTTTCCGACCAATAACCGGGTGGTGACTTCATGGTTCCCTGAACAGGAAAGGGCTTCAGCCATTGCATTTTATACGTCGGGGCAATTTGCCGGCCTTGCGTTTTTGACGCCGGCGCTCAGCGCCATCCAGCATGTCGTCGGCTGGCGCGGCCTGTTCATCGTAACTGGGGTGATCGGCATCATCTGGGGCCTTATCTGGTATACTTTTTACCGAGATCCCGACCGTCATCCAAAGGTAAACAAGGCTGAACTTGATCATATAGAAAAAGGCGGGGGGATCGTCCGCCGCGGCCGGACTTCCGAAAAGGAAAAATCGGCATTTAATTGGAAGCATTTTAAACAAGTGACCGCTCATCGCAAGCTGTGGGGTATATATATTGGACAGTTCGCCGTTAATTCGACTTTATGGTTTTTTCTGACATGGTTTCCGACATACCTTGTAAAATATAGAGGCCTTGATTTTCTCCAATCCGGTTTTCTCGCCTCGCTTCCGTTTCTTGCGGCGTTCATCGGTGTTCTGTTGTCCGGCTTCCTGTCCGACTTTCTGATCAAAAGGGGCGTATCGGCCGGGGTTGCCCGCAAAACACCGATTATTACCGGATTGATCCTGTCTATTTCCATTATCGGTGCCAATTATGTCGATCAGACATCACTGATCATTTTATTTATGACGCTTGCCTTTTTTGGAAACGGTCTGGCCTCCATTACATGGGTGCTTGTATCGTCTTTAGCGCCTAAGCATTTGATCGGACTGACCGGCGGAGTATTTAATTTTGTCGGCAGCCTCGCCTCCGTTATCGTTCCGATTGTCATCGGCTTTCTCGCAAACGGGGGAAGCTTTGCGCCCGCCCTCGTCTTTATCGGCACCCTTGCCCTTCTGGGAGCCCTTTCCTACATCTTTCTTGTCGGAAAGGTTGAACGGATTCAGGTCAATGATAATGTAAAAGAAAACGATTCTATTTCTATGTGACACCCGGCTGCCGGACATTCGGCGGCCTTTTTGAATAATAGATCATGGTTTGTCACAAAATAACGCTAAAATATTTTTGACGACAGGGTGTTCAGGATGAAGACATATTTTCAAAAAGATTATCAACTCGGCTCGTTTCAATTTTTTTCAACATCTCATATACTGACTTTGCTGGTGCTTGCAGCGCTCGGTGTTTGTTTGTTCGTCTTTCGCAAGACGCTGCAAAAACCGCGGTGGAACCGGATGCTTCGCTATGCGTTTGTGGCGGTTTTATTGATTTCTGAAATCAGCTACCACTCCTGGTTTATCTATGTAAATTCCTGGACGCCGCGTTATTGTTTGCCGCTTCACCTCAGCGACCTTTCGGTTTATCTTGTCATCATTCTGTTATTGACGAAAAATCTCACCTTGTTTAAATTTCTTTATTTTGCCGGTTTGGGGAGCGCTTTGCAAGCGATTCTGACGCCTGACTTGGGAAGGTACGGCTTTCCTCATTTCCGCTTTTTTGAATTTTTCATTTCCCACGGAATCGTCGTACTGGCCTGCCTTCTGATGATTGCAGCCGAGAAGTATAAGCCGACCGTGCGCTCTCTCTGGGTCACGTTTCTTCTCGTCAATATTTATGGGGCATTCATCTTTTTAATCAACCGTTTGCTGAAGTCGAACTATATGTACATGATGAAAAAGCCGGGCGGCGGAGCTTCGCTGTTAGACGTGCTCGGGCCGTGGCCATGGTATCTTTTATCAGCGGAAGCGGTCACGATCGTCTTCTTCTATCTTCTCTATCTGCCGTTTTGGATCGCCAGGAAGGTGAAAGAAAAAAAGGATCTTGCATGATTCCTGTATTTCTGAATAGGTTCGGCCGTATTCCATTGGCCAAGAGACTTTAAAAAATCAAAATGAGTGATTACGCCATGAGTGTCTCCTTTTTAACTAATCATTCACACCGTGATCAGGAATATGAAGAAAAAAGCAGATCTCGTAAAAGATCTGCTTTCTATTACATACTGATTTGTTTCTTTTGTTCATAATCTATTTCTGGCTGTATTTCCTTCGTGAGTTGATGCCCTTCTATGTCCACATTCGGAATAATCTTGTCCAGCCATTTTGGCAAGTACCAGGCTGCATTCCCCATCAGTTTCATGACACTTGGAATCAGTGTCATTCGTACAATAAAGGCATCAAAGAGCACACCAAAGGAAAGAGCCAACCCGTTGGCTTTAATAGAAGCTTCTCCAGCAAAGATAAATCCTGCAAAAACGAAGATCATGATCAGGCCGGCTGCGGTGACAACAGGACCGCTGTGTTTTAATCCGGCTTGAATCGCTTGTACTGGATTCTTTGTTTTCACATATTCTTCACGCATTCTGCTGACAAGGAATACTTGATAATCCATGGCTAATCCAAACAGAATTCCAATAGATAAAATCGGCAAGAACGCGAGTATCGGCCCTTTTTCTGGTATTTTGAAAAAGTCGACGAGATTCCCGTCTTGTAAAACAAATACACAGATCCCAAGAGTGGCAGTCATTGTCAATACGAAACCAGCAACAGCAACAAGAGGCACAAGCAGCGAACGGAATACGATTGTCAGCAATACAAACGCAAAACCTACAATGAGCACAGCAAACACCGGTATCGCATCATTCAGGCGATCTGAAATGTCAATATTCACGGCAGTCGATCCAGTAACGAGCAAATCTACCCCGTTTTTATCTGATAAGCTGCGTACTTCCTTTACCAAATCCTTCGTTGCCACATCATTTGGACCTGTTTCAGGAACGACCGTAATGATAGCAAAGTTCCCTTCTTTATTAGGCATTGCAGGAGTGACACTCGCTACATGGTCTAGTTCCTTTATTTCTTTCACTGCATCTGTGAAGGCTTCCGCCTTATTTTCTGTCACACTTGTAGCATCCGCTACGATTGTTAATTGACCATTAAATCCTTCTCCAAAACCGTCGGCAAGCAAGTCATATGCCCGGCGTTCCGGATTATCCTTCGCTTTCATCCCTGCATCAGGCAAGCCCAGTTCCAAATGCATAGATGGAATACTAATGACGAGCAAAATGAGAATGCTGCATACACTTAGCATGATAGGGTTTTTTGTGACAAAGCGTCCCCAGACATTTGTTTCAGCGCTTTGTTTATCTTTTTTCTTGTTTGATTTCGGAACCATCCGTTTCCCCGCTATCGATAAGACGGCAGGAACAAGCGTGATTGAGGCGAGAACAGCTAACAATACACTAAGCCCTGCTGTCAGCCCCATTGCAGACATAAAAGGAATGTTAACAACCGTCAATCCGCAAAGTGCGACAATAACAGTAAGTCCGGCAAAAACGACTGCACTCCCAGCTGTTCCGGTAGCTCTGGCAATTGATTCATTCTTTTGTATGCCTTCGCCTAGAAACTGGCGGTGCTTCGTAAAAATAAATAAAGCATAATCAATCCCAACAGCAAGGCCAATCATTCCGGCTAATGAAAGACTGACGGAAGCAATATCGAAAACTTGTGTTCCAATCAAAACAAGTCCAATACTAACACCTAATCCAATCAGTGCAGTTAAAATCGGTAAGCCTGCTATTAATAAAGAGCCGAATGTAATGGCCAAAACGACAAAGGCCAAGACAATGCCGACAATTTCAGAGATACCGCCTATCTCCATCTCGGCTCCCGGTACATCACCGCTCAGCTCAGCTTGCAGTCCCTCATAATCAGCCATTTTCAAACTGTCTTTTAAGTGTTTGATAGAGTAATCCTTTATATCATCTGCTGATGATTTATACTTGATATCAGCATAGGCAACTGTGCCGTCTTTCGCGATTGTTCCTGTCACAAAAGGACTTGCAATCGAGTCAACAGAACCATCTTTATCGATTTCCTTTAACGTATTTTCTATTGCTTTTTTGGCTGACTCTGCAGTAAGTTTCTCTCCATCTTCAGCACCGAAAATCACCCGTATGCTCCCTTTATCAGGGCCGTGAGGAAATTCTTTTTGAATGACATCCATCGCTTTTTCCGAAGGTGTGTCAGGTATGGACATATCCTCAGAAAAACTTGGTTTTAACGTAATGGCAAGCCCTATCGAAGCAACTAACACAACGATCCACGCGCATATAACTTTTATGCGATGGCGAGCAACCCATCCTCCTAATTTATATAACATTTTTGACATGATAATCTCCTTTCAACACATTGCTTGATCATATTCCTCCTCATTGTAGTGGACAATGAAATAAAAAAAACGTACATTCGGGTATGTACGTTTGGGCAAATTTCAAATTTGATGTTATTTGTCTAATGTCAGAATGCCTCTTTGCATGGCAATCGTTACGGCTTCAGTTCTTGAATTCGCGCCTAATTTATTGTAAATGGACGTTAACCTGGACTTTACTGTTCTCTCAGAGACGCCCAAATCAAAGGCGATCGCTTTGCTTTTAAGACCTTTAGCAATTGCTTTTAGAACAATGACTTCCTTTTCTGTCAGCTGCGTATCACTGCTCTGTTTTTTCATCCGCTCCAATTGGATTTCTTGCAGACGTTTTAAGATTTCAGGCTGCAACAGCACGTTTCCTCTTATTGCTGCATCCATTGTATGAAAAAGGGTTTCTGAACTCGTATCCTTCAATAGATATCCTTTCGCCCCTAATTCAATTCCTTCGATCATTAAGTGATCTTCATTATAAGTAGTCAAAATAATGATAGGGATGTCATGTTTTTCTTTTATTTGTTTAATGGCTTCTAACCCGCTCATCTCCGGCATATACAAATCCATGAGAATGATATCCGGTTTTAATTCATCTGCAAGACGGACTGCCGCTTTGCCATTTTCGGCCTCTCCTATGATGGTGTAATGATCATTCGTTTCAATTAAAAGCTTCAGACCTTCCCTCACGACAAGATGGTCATCAACGATTAAAACCTTATTCATCTTGCATCTCTCCCTGAATTGGTACTGTGATCTCAATTTGTGTTCCTTTTGATTTTGTACTCTTTATATTAAATTGGCCTTTCATGGCTCTGACGCGTTCTTCTATGCCGAGAAGCCCGTAATGTCCTCTCTTTTTCTTGCTCTTTTCAACATCAAATCCTTTGCCATTGTCCTTGACAGTTAAATGGAGCCTCCCCTTATCATCATCCCAAATGGATACCGATATCGTTTCTGCTTCAGCGTGCTTTGCTGCATTCGTTATGCATTCTCCAATGATGTAATAACAGTTTTCAGCTGTACGAACGTCTAATATCTGATGTAATCGGTAGTCTAAAAAACCACCCATGCCTGTCGACTCTTGAAAATGATCCATTAGTGAGGTAATTCTTTCTTTTAGAAAACCGATTTCCTCTGATTTGCTGCGCAGATCGTCAATCGCTGAACGCGCGTCGGCCAATGTACCTCTCACTCTTTTCATTGATTGTTGAATGATTTCTATTGCTCTCTCTGTGTTGCCTTTGGCGAGATGAACATGAATAGCATCGAGCTGCATATTTAAACTGACCAGCCCTTGAGCAAGCGTATCGTGTAAGTCCCGGGCCATACGCTGCCTTTCGTTTTGCAGCGTCAGCTGTTCGACCTGCTGATGAGCCAGCTCCAGCCGTTCAAGAGTCAGCTGAGCTTTTATCTTTTCATCGACTTGGGCAAATAATGTAGCGGCATAAGTAATAATCACGATCATAATAGGTACGGCAATGACAAGAAAATGCAAATAATCACCTTTGTGAATCTGATGTGTTGCATTGATTGACAGCAGAAGCAGTAAATACAGTATGAGGAAAGTCCTTCTTCTGTCTGCTATTCCTGCAATCTGTCCAATCAAAAATGCATAAAGGCCGATGATGACCAGCACTAAGAAGCCAGTCATGATATTAGCCAGTGTAAAAGTGATCAAACCTTGCAGCACAAAATATAGAATGACCCTTTTCTTAACCCAGCGATATGAATGCCAATGCAGCAAAGCAAAAATGGCGGTCAATACTGTAAACACGTTAAGCAATAAAATGGACCAGCTCCCAATAATAAATTGCAGCACGACAGAGGCTACATAGATCATGAGAATAAAAGCCAGGCCCGGCACTCTGAGCGCAAGCATATTTAATGCCCGTCTATCATGTGAGTAATGCTTTTCTTTAAAAGGATTCAAACCTCATCCACTTCCTTTAACAGTTTAACCGAACAGAGATTCATGAAATTTATTGAAAGTGAACATACATTTATCCAATCATTTTATAGGAAGAGAAAGAACACAACAATACCGAGGTGCAGTGAACCATTAGATGTTCCCAAACATATGATCATTGCCCAAACGTACATAAGCGTTCTGCCTTTATGTACGTTTTATCTTTTCAAATTTACATTTAAAATCATGAGGAACTCACTATTTATTAAAGGAATGATCAACATTGAAATCGATTGATCTCACAATTTTATCATTAAAAAGAAAAGGAATCAGAACTGAGAAAGTGTCAAAAAATCAGTGCCCTGATCGATTAAGCAATACGAACGAAAAAACAGACAAACATAGAAACAAAAATAGTCAATCCAAGAACATGTGTAAAGAAAAAGGGGAATGAATATGTATTGGTTTTTAGGTGCTTTATTATATTTTCTCATCGGTACTTGTATATTCATTGGAGTCATTAGAGACATTCACTCAGGCTCATGGATGCTCCTTACATTAGCAGCTCCAATCATCATTATTGGCTACCCTTACTTTTATTCAAAGAAGCTTTTTGCCAAAAGATAGTGAAATAGACGCCATACAATCAGAGGATCTTGCATGATCCTTTTTTTTCAGCCTATCGACGGTGTTTATCTTTTAAAAAAAGGGAATAGAACAAAAAAAGAAAAGGAGATGGAAGACATATGAAAAGCGACCGAACCATGCATATTATTTCATGTACAGACAATAACTACGCACAGCATTTAAGCGTGATGTTCGCATCATTGCTGACGAATATGGATCAGACGCGCGATGTGAAACTGTATGTCATCGACGGAGGGATTGAACCGGAAAATAAAAAGCGTCTGGAAGAGACGACCCTTCAATTCGGAGCCCCCATTACATTTCTGAATGTAGAAAAAAGCCAGTATGACCGTGCGGTCGAAAGCAGCCATATTACAAAAGCGGCATACTATCGGATTTCCATCCCCGATCTGATTGATGACGAATCCGTCAAACGAATGATCTATGTCGATTGCGACGCCTTAGTGTTAGAGGATATATCGAAGTTGTGGGACAAGGACATTTCACCTTATTTCGCAGCGGCAGTAGAAGATGCAGGCCAGCATGAACGGCTAAAAAAGATGAACATCAGCGACGAAGCAAAATATTTTAACTCAGGTATTATGATCATCGATATGGAAGCCTGGAGAAAAAACAACATTTCGAAAAAAGTCATCGACTTCATCAATAACAACGATGAAGACATGTTTGTGTTTCATGACCAAGACGCGTTGAATGCGATTCTTTATGATCAGTGGCTCGAACTTCATCCGAGGTGGAACGCCCAAACACACATTATTTTAAAAGAAAAAACGCCGGCTTCCCTCATCGATCAAAAGCGCTATATGGAAACAAGGGCAAACCCGGCAATCGTTCATTTCTGCGGCGGAAACAAGCCTTGGAATTCAAACACCTCACACCCGTACGCCCGTCAATATTTTAAGTATTTGCAGTCCACAGCCTTTAACCAGCCGGCCAAATTGTCTAAAAACCATGTCAGCTAACATGCCAATCTCATTTTAAATCGCAGGATGAATCGATATAATGACAACAAACCCTGACGTATCCCCATATTCGCTTGTTTCCTTTTGGAAACAAGCATTTTTCTTGGCTGCAAAAATTTTTGACGAATGGAGGAGCGCTTTTGGTTAAAGTGCTGTTGACACTTAACGGACTGTTTTACCGCGCAGCGCCGCTGTTGAAGGAAAGGGTCGAACGGCTCGGCGCCGAATTTGCATTTTTGGATTCCAATCGGTTGACGAGACAGGATTTACTGACTCATATCAAGGATGTTCATATTTATATCGCCGGCGTTGAAAAAGTGGACCGGGAGCTGATCGACGCCGCCCCGGAACTAAGATATATCATGAAATTCGGTGCGGGAATCAACAATATTGATGTAGAATATGCAAGCGAAAAAGGAATCCTCGTCACGAATGCACCCGGCCAAAACGCCTCGGCAGTCGCCGATTTGGCATTCGGCCTTCTGCTGTCTGGCGCCCGTTCGATCCCGCAGTCAAACGCCGCAGTCAAAGCCGGTTTGTGGCAATCCGAGATGGGCTATGAGCTCGATGGAAAAACGCTGGGGCTTATCGGTTTTGGGGAAATTGGCAAAAAGGTTGCAAGACGGGCTTCCGGGTTTCATATGAACGTTTTGGCGTACGGCACATACAAAGACTACAATGCAGCCAAACGGCTGAATGTACGGTTTGCAGAGCTTGACGATATCCTGGCAAAATCTGACTTTGTATGTATCAGCACGTCATTAAGACCTGCCACCTATCATTTGATCAATCAAGAAAAGCTGGCAAAAATGAAGAAAACCGCGTACCTGGTCAACATTGCCCGCGGAGAAGTGGTAGACGAAAGCGCGCTCATTCAAGCGCTTGAACAAAAACAGATCAGAGGTGCAGCATTGGACGTCTTTGAAATCGAACCGCCGGCCGCCCGGATCACTAGTCTCGGCAATGTCATATGCACGGCGCATATCGGCGGCGCTACGTATGAGAGCATCAGGCGCATCGAAGAGGTGACATATCAAAACATCAAAAGGTTTATCGAAAACCAGCCGCCGGCTTTCCGCGTTTCTTAAAGACTGGAAACGGCGAAAAGCCGCATCCGGTTATATTCTTTGAAAAAACTCGATTATTTCTCCTTCGGGCCCAAAAAGAAAAAAATAGTGGAAGCCGTTTGGCAATACGGTGATCTCGTCTTCCATCAGCTTGATGCCGGCGCTTTTTACGCGGGCGAATTCAGCCTCGATATCATCGGTTGAGACGGCAAAATGATGTACTTTTCCTTCCTGAGGAAGACTGTCGTTATATCCCTCGATCAATTCAAGCTCTGTCTCGTCTCTGTTCTCAAAGCCTAAAAAAGCCAGCTTCATGATGCCGTTTGTATGGGTCATTCTGCCTTTCAGCGTCATTCCGATCACATTCTGGTAGAATGCGATCGAAGCATCAATGTCTTTCACCATCAGTCCTACGTGGTCAATTCGCGCCATTACGCCATTCCTCCTTTTGTTTCTCCATCATTTTAGAAAGGTCGGAATCATCTGTCAATTATATCGATTACATGATGAATAAGAATATTGATCAGGCGTTATGGTAGGATAGAGAAGACTTTAAAATAAGGACTGAAATCAAATGCATACATTAAAAATAAAACATCCATTCGCTGCAAAAATGAAAAAGGGCTATCCCTTAATTGAAAAAGAAGCTGTTTCTTCGCAAGAAAACGGCATAAAAGAAGGTTCGCTGATCAGGGTTGCCGATGAAAACGGCACGTTTTTGGGAAAGGGCTACTATGGCGAGCAAAACAAAGGGATCGGCTGGATTCTGACCCGAAACGAAGAGGAATCAATTGATCAATCATTCTTTTTAAGCAGGCTGGCGAACGCCTTTCAGGCCAGAAAATCGCTTTTTCAAGACCCGGATACGACCGCTTTTCGTTTGTTTAACGGGGAAGGCGACGGAATCGGCGGCTTTACGATTGATTATTATGACGGCTACTATTTGTTCCAATGGTACAGCAAAGGGATTTATACGTTTAAGGAAGCGATTATGGAAGCCCTCGATGAATTGACAGACTATAAAGCCGTATATGAGAAAAAACGGTTTAATACGGCCGGGCAGTATGTAGAAGATGACGACTTTGTCAGAGGAGAGAGAGGGGAATTTCCGATCATTGTGAAAGAGAACGGCATACATTTTGCCGTTTACCTCAATGACGGTGCGATGACAGGCGTTTTTCTCGATCAGCGCCATGTCCGCAAGGCGGTTAGGGACCGGTATGCGGAAGGAAAAACCGTGCTCAACACCTTCTCATATACAGGTGCATTTTCTGTGGCGGCGGCGCTTGGAGGCGCTGAAAAAACGACGAGCGTTGATGTTGCAAACCGCAGTTTAAGCAGGACGATCGAACAATTCAGCGTGAACGGGCTGGATTATGAAGCTCATGATATTAAAGTCATGGACGTTTTTAAATATTTTCAATACGCGGCCAAAAAAGAACTCGCCTTTGACCTCGTCATCCTTGATCCGCCTTCATTTGCGAGAACAAAAAAGCATACATTCAGCGCGGCAAAGGATTATAAAAATCTGTTGAAAGACGCGATTCGAATCACTAAAGATCAAGGTGTGATCGTCGCTTCGACGAACAGCAGCGCTTTTGGGATGAAAAAATTCAAAGGTTTTATCGAAGCGGCATGCAAAGAAACGGGGACGCGCTTTACAGTGCTTGAGGAGCATTCGCTGCCCGAAGATTTTAAAACGGTGAAAAGCTATCCTGAAGGCGATTATTTAAAAGTTGTCTTTTTGCGGATCCGCCGCCGTTAATGTTAAGGGCGGGGAAAAATTTTGCGATAAAAACAATACCTGTCGATCAATTATTCATGTATATTGATATTACGCGAAAAACTCAGGCAGGGGGAAGTTATGGATTACGGAATTTTAATATCGATAGGTATTTATATGGCAGGAATGCTTTTTATCGGATATTTTGCATATCGAAGAACTTCAAATTTGACCGACTACATGCTTGGCGGAAGAAATCTGGGCCCCGCCGTCACCGCGTTAAGCGCAGGTGCTTCCGATATGAGCGGCTGGCTATTAATGGGGCTGCCTGGTGCGATGTTTCTGAACGGATTGAGCAGCGGCTGGATCGTTGTCGGTCTGACAATCGGCGCGTATTTGAACTGGGTGTATGTTGCGCCGAGGCTGAGAACGTATACGGAAACGGCCGGCAACAGCATTACCATACCCGATTATTTCGAAAACCGTTTTAAAGACGGTTCAAGGCTGTTACGGGTGACGTCGGCTTTCGTTATTTTAGTATTTTTCACTTTTTATACATCATCCGGAATGGTGGCGGGCGGAGAGCTGTTCAGAACAGCATTCCACCTTGATTATCGGATCGGCATCTGGCTGACGGCCGGGGTTGTCATTCTTTATACGCTCTTCGGGGGCTTTCTGGCTGTCAGCTGGACCGATTTTGTTCAAGGGACGATCATGTTTATTGCGCTCATCTTAATGCCGATCGTCGTATTTGTCCAATTGGGGGGAATTGCGCCGGCGTTTTCGGAAGTGAACGCGGTCAACCCGGACCTCCTCCGTCCGTTTCAAGGAACAACCGCAATCGGTATTGTTTCTTTACTGGCGTGGGGGCTCGGCTACTTTGGACAGCCTCATATTATTGTCAGGTTTATGGCGATTTCAAGCGTGAAAGAGTTGAAGAGTGCCAGAAGAATCGGCATGGGCTGGATGATCTTTTCGATTTGCGGCGCGATGCTGACAGGACTCGTCGGCATCGCCTATTTCAGCGCAATTCATCTTTCGTTAAAGAATGCCGAGACGATATTCATTAAGTTGGCAGACCTTTTGTTCCCATCGATGATTACGGGATTTTTGCTGGCTTCCATTTTAGCAGCTGTCATGAGCACGATTTCTTCACAGCTTCTTGTAACCTCAAGCGCGCTGACAGAGGATTTTTATAAAGCGTTTGTCCGGAAAGGGGCTTCTGACAAAGAACTTGTTCTTGTCGGAAGGCTGTCTGTCCTCGCGATTTCACTGATCGCCCTCATGATGGCGCTTCACCCGAATGAAACGATATTGAATCTTGTCGGCTATGCGTGGGCAGGTTTCGGAGCAGCATTTGGTCCTGTCGTTCTGCTGAGTCTGTATTGGAAACGAATGACGAAGTGGGGCGCGCTTTCAGGGATGCTGTCCGGGGCGCTGACTGTTATTGTGTGGGAGCAAGTAAAAGCTTTTGACCCGGTTTATGAAATCATTCCCGGATTTATTGTTTGTACAGTCGTGATCATCGTTGTCAGCCTGATGACAAAGAAACCGTCCGTAGAGATTGAAAAGGAATTTGAGACGGCGGTTGAACAGCTGAAAGGTTGAGAATAGGGTGATGGTCTTTGTCAAAGTATTATGGACAATCACTTTTCTTACAGGGGCTTTCGCAGGATTTCTGTGGACATTTTCCAAAGAAAAAAGCGATGAATTTTTCTCGGAAATGACGGCGGATGGATCGGGAATCTTCACACTTTTCGGTTTGATTGGTTTGCTGTTCGCCAAGCTGTTAAAAGCAATTTCTCCAAAACTGCCGCATGACTGGGCTCTCAGGTGTATTTCTTTTATTCTGGCCCTTATATTATTGATAATGTCCATATTCATATGGCTGCTCGATGTCTAAATGAAAAAAACCAAATTGGCGGAAAAAAACTTCCCCAATTTGGTTTTTTTATTTTTCGGCTATGACACTGCAATAAGGGAAATGAGAAACGGCGCTGCGCAAAGCGTGATGATCGCAGCCAGGATCATCGATACGCTTGAAATCGTTCCGGACACGGAGCTGAGCTCAAATGCTTTTGATGTACCTGCGCCGTGGGCGCTTGTGCCAAGCAGCACGCCCCTTGCGATTTCATTATCAATCCGGAAGTAGCGAATGACCATCGGTCCGATCACTGACCCGGACAGGGCGGTCAATATAACAAAAACAGCGGTCACCGCGGGCATTCCGCCGATCATTTCAGAAACGCTCATTGCAATTGGCGTTGTGACCGATCTGGGAACGAGGCTCTCAATCAGGTCTTCATTCAGCTTGAAAAGTTTTGCGATAAACGCTGTTGACAGGATCGCGATACAGCAGCCTACAGTCACGTTGATAACGATCTCAACCGCGTATTTTTTCAAGACTGGAAAGTATTTGTACAACGGAATCGCAAAAGCCACGGTTGCCGGCTGGAGCATGTCTGTCAACAAGCGACCGCCCGCATTGTACGCTTCAAAGGGCACATTGATGAAAAGCAGCAGGCCGACAAGTATCACCGGCGTGACCAATAAAGGTGACGCATACACCTTTGGATGGCGTGAATACACCGCTTTTGCGCCCAGATAAATTAACACTGTTGCGATCAGGCTTAAGCATCCGATGAGCATGTTTTTTTCCTTTCCTTTCTTTTGGCAATCAATTGAGTCAGCATTCCGGTCGACACCATGACGACGAATGTACTGATGAGGACAACGAGTATAATGCTAGTGCCGAATTCAGCCAGAATATCTCCGTAGTTCATAATCCCGACGGCTGAAGGGACAAAGAACAAAAGCAGCTCCGCGAGAAGCCACAAGGCGCCGATTTCAATCCATTCCAGCTTAATGATTTTGAAATGAAGAAGCGCAAAAATGACGATAATCCCGAGAATGCTGCCGGGAATGTTTATATGAAGAACCTCGGCAATCAGATTCATGAAACGCGCGAATAAAAACAAAAGAGCGACCTGACCTAATCCTTTAATGAATGTTTTCATGTCATTATCCCCCTTTCTAAACATGAGTGTACATGAGTTTTAAGTATAGGTAAAATACATATACAGAATAGATATTATTCATTTTGTCTATAGTTAAAAGCGCAAATCAGGTCAAAAGAAACAGTTTCCTGACTAAAATTAGAAATTGTCGTCCGGAATCATTTGGCGATTTTTTGTGACCATTAAACTGCCGTATTCCCGTGTCTTTAGACTTGTCCGCGATGAAAGCGGTGTACAGATGATTCAAAAAGACGGGTTATATGTCCTTAAAATGCGCTGTGAGGAAGATGATGAACTGTGTATATATCCCTAAAAACAGTATTTACAGCCTATTCAACATCCGTGATTTTCGACTTAAACTATAAATATTGGAAATGAGAGCAAGTCCAGTCAAAGATGTGAATCTATGAAAAACCAATCAAATCATAATTTGACAAGGAAACAATCCATGCGAATCATACTGCAATTTCAGAGGTGACAATAATGGACTACTCAGACACGCTGCAAAAAATACACGGTGTCCTCTCCCATAAGGCGGCAGAGCTGGAAGAACAAATTGCAAGGCTGGAGCGGGCAAAGCGCGATGTAGAGCGGGAACAAAACCTCGGAATCGAAGAAATCAGGCAGATTTTGCGTCCGAACCTTGATGAGTCGTGGACCGGAAGCAGGGCAGCCGATTTTGACGAAGCACGTGATGAAGCGCACACGGCAATGTACAGAATTTTCACCGATGAATATGATCGGTATATTCATAAAATTGATTTAAAGATATTTGCTTTAGATTCTGAAAAAGGGGCTGTTCAAGCTGCAAGCTGGTCAGCCGACCGGGCGGACTTTCTGATGGAAAAAGGAGAGGAGGCCGTCGACGCTCTGCACAGCACAATCAACGGTTTAAAAGGGTGGTTGAAATGAGCAAAACGATTAAACTTAACCATGCAGCGGTTATGAAGCAGCTGGAGCAAGTAAGCAGCACGCTTCAAGCCGTGTCTTTAAAAAGCCCGTCAGCCGGAGCGCTCGGGCGGAACAACCTTGATTTTACGAAAAAGTGGCTTGAACGCGAAGCCGAAATTTGCAATATGGTCGAACAGTATAAAGAGGCTGTTCGTAAAAACATTGAGGACACCCGCTCCAATGTGGACACGCTGAAGGAACAGGATGAAGCGATTGCCCGAAGATAGGCGCTGCCGGCTGTATGCCGGCGGCGTTTTTTTATGTTGATGTAGAAGGGTGCTCCACGGGGGTGCAGAAAACAATGAAATTGGTTTAGAATATGAATACAAGCAGGAACTCTGAAAGGGTGTCAAACAAATGGACATACGCCACTTAACCTATTTCTTGGAGGTAGCCCGTCTGAAAAGCTTCACAAAAGCCGCTCAGTCATTATACATATCTCAGCCGACAATTTCCAAAATGATTAAAAATCTTGAAGAAGAGCTCGGGATTGAGCTGTTTTACCGGCGGGGGCGTCAGATCGAGCTGACTGATGCGGGGCAAAGCATGTATGTGCAGGCCCAGGAAATCACCAAGTCGTTTCAAAATTTAACTTCAGAGCTGAATGACTTGATGGACGTCAAAAAAGGGCACGTGCGGATCGGTTTGCCGCCGATGATCGGCTCCGGCTTTTTTCCGAAAGTGATAGGGGATTTCAGAGACAAATATCCGAACGTCACCTTTCAGCTTGTTGAGCACGGCTCTGTGAAAGTGCAGGAAGGAGTGGAAGACGGATCGCTTGATATCGGCGTTGTCGTCTTGCCTGCAAAAGAGGAGATTTTTCACTCCTTTACAATCGTAAAAGAAGACTTGATGCTGATCGTCCACCCGTCTCATCGTTTTGCCGATGCGGATGAGATCGAGCTTCGGCAGTTAAGCGAAGAACCGTTTATCTTTTTCCGGGAAGACTTTGTTCTTCACGAACGGATCATTACGGCTTGCTTGAAGGCTGGATTTCAGCCGAATGTCATTTATGAAACCTCGCAATGGGATTTCATCAGCGAAATGGTTTCCGCTAACCTTGGAATCGGGCTTTTGCCCGAAAGAATCTGCCGCGATCTTGACCCGGAAAGAGTGAGAATCATTCCGCTGGTGAGGCCGGCCATTCCTTGGCATGTCGCCGTCATTTGGAGAAAAGACCGCTATCTGTCGTTCGCGGCGAGGGCGTGGATTGATCATACAAAATCGTATATATGGAGCGAAAATTCAAAAACAGAAGGGAATGCAGCCGAATGAATCTAGAAGATGCCGCAAGAGGAATTCAGAAAGTCAGAAAGCAAAAACCGCTCGTACACAATATGACAAACAATGTCGTCACCAATTTTACGGCGAACGGTTTACTGGCTCTCGGCGCATCGCCGGTGATGGCGTATGCGAGGGAAGAAGCCGCCGACATGGCAAAGATCGCCGGAGCCCTTGTGCTGAACATCGGCACGCTCAGCCGGGAATCTGTTGAATCGATGATCATTGCAGGAAAGTCCGCCAATGAACACGGTGTGCCGGTTATTTTTGACCCAGTCGGTGCTGGGGCGACGCCGTTTCGAACAGAATCGGCTCAAGCGATTATGCGCGAAGTGAAGGTTTCCGCCGTCAGAGGCAATGCCGCGGAAATTGCCAACACGCTTGGAGAGGACTGGCTGATCAAAGGCGTGGATGCAGGCGAAGGGAGCGGCGACAGAACAGAGCTCGCCAAAAAAGCCGCGAAATTATGGGATACAGCCGTCATCATAACCGGAGCTGAAGATGTCATAACGGATGGAACAAAAACGTATACCGTAGGCAACGGACATCAACTGTTAACGAAAGTGACGGGGACAGGCTGTCTGTTTACCTCTGTCATCGGTGCGTTTTGCGCCGTTGAAAAAGACGTTTGCCATGCCGCTGTATCTGCAGCCGCTTTTTATGGAACGGCGGCCGAGTTGGCCGCGGAGAAAACGGAAAACCTGGGGCCCGGAAGCTTTCAAATCGAGTTTTTGAATCAGCTTGCCGCTGTTGAAGCGATGGATATAAAAGAACGCGGCAGGATCAGAGAGGTGGAATAAGATGACGCGAGTCTCAAAAGAAACGATAAAAGATCTGTTGTCAGTCTATTTTATTATGGGTTCAAACAATACTGCAGGCGATCCTTTAACTGTCATTGAACAAGCCTTAAAAGGCGGTGCGACACTTTTTCAATTCCGCGAAAAAGGCGAGGGCGCGTTAAAAGCAGGAGATCAAAAGGCGTTTGCTCGACAGGTGCAGGCTCTTTGCAAACAGTTCAATGTTCCGTTTATCATCAACGATGATGTAGAACTCGCGCTTGCGCTTGACGCCGATGGGGTGCATATCGGGCAGGATGATGATAAGGCCGCCGACGTCAGAGCGAGAATCGGGGACAAAATCCTCGGTGTTTCCGCGCATACACTTGAAGAAGTCGTAAAGGCGGAAAAGGATGGAGCGGATTATATCGGTGCAGGACCGGTTTACCCGACTGAAACAAAGCGGGATACAAAAGCTGTGCAGGGTGTCTCGCTCATTCAAGAGCTCCGCAGGCAGGGGATTGGCATACCTGTGGTCGGAATCGGCGGGATCACGGCCGAAAACTGCGCCCCCGTCATCGAGGCCGGCGCTGACGGCATCAGTGTCATCAGCGCCATCAGCAAAGCTGCCGATCCAAAGGCGGCCGCCGAGGCGTTCAGCAAGAAAGTGCAAGCTGCTAAACAAAGCGCGCATTCCTAAATGGAATATGCGCTTTTTGATATAAAAATTAAAATCTCTCGTTCATAAACCGTTCCAGAAAATGCCCGATCACCAGGGAGGACATGCCGAGCGATGAGGCAGTGCGGCCAAGCGAGGAGATTTTCAAATGATAATTAGACAAGGCTTCTGCAGCACTTCTTGAGGCAATCGTTTTTTTAATTGCATCGACGATGATCGGATAGGATTCTACAATGGTATTCCGCAAGATAATCGTATCGGGATTCAACGTCTTCAAGATGTTGAGAAGTCCGATGCCGATATGAAAACCGAATCTTTCAAACGTCTCCATCATCCCCGGATCACTGCGGTCTGCAAGTTCTTTAACGGTTTCGTAAAGCGGGGCTTCGGAATTCGCTCCATAGTGAGAGAAGACGGCTTTTTCCGAAGCGTAAAGCTCCCAGCAGCCTCTATTCCCGCACCGGCACAATGGGCCGTCAAAGTGAATGGACATGTGCCCGGCTTCTCCGGAAAAACCTTGCACACCTCTAAACAGTTTTCCATTCATTAAAATCCCTAAACCAATCCCGGTATTAATGCTGACAAACACGGCATGCTCCAGCTGTCCGGCTTCTCCGTATTTCTTCTCGCCAACGGCGCCGGCGTTTGCTTCGTTTTCAATTAAAATGGGAACGCCGAACCTTTCTTCCAGTTTTTCCTTTAACGGAATCAAATGGATTGGCTTATTTGGCGTAAACACCACCTGCCGTTCGTTGTCTACCAAGCCGGGTACGCAAACGCCGATTCCGGTCAATCCGTATGGGGAAGGCGGTATTTTGTCAACGGCTAGCCCTGTCAATTCGATTAATGCCTCTTCTGTCGCCTGAATGTCTTCTTCATCCAGCGTCCGTTCGAATTGTTCAATCAAATGCCCTTCAAGATCGGTTAACACAACAATCAGATAATTGGTTCCGATATCTATACCGACCGCATAGCCGGCTTTTCGATTGAATTTCAGCATCACGGGCCTCCTGCCGCCGCTTGACTCGCCGGGGCCGGTTTCATAAATGATGTCCTTTTGAAGCAAGGAAGATACTTGGGAGGAAACGGTCGCTTTATTTAATCCCGTTATTTCCGAAAGTTTTGCTCTTGAAATGGGTGCGTTCTCAATAATCTGATCAAGAATCAGAGCTTTGTTCATTTTTTTTACAAGGGCTTGATCCGCTGTATTCAATGTCAATCACTCCATTGTTTTGAAGCTGTGAATTTATTATAGTATAACAAATTTAGAAAACTCAATTTTTTCCTTCATTTCCATTGAAAGCGGTTGATTCATCTTGTAAAATAAATACAAGGAAGTTAGTTTAATGGTTAAACAAACTTATTTTTTAACGTTTGCTTTGCAAGGAAAAGTGAAGGGGGAGATCGGAATGTTTTTTAGAAATGTCGGAGTGATTGAGTATGAAGGAGCCGATTCGGAAAATCCTTACGCATTTAAATATTACAACCCTGATGAATACGTCGGCGGCAAAACGATGAAGGAACATCTTCGCTTCGCTGTTGCGTATTGGCATACCTTTGATGCGGACGGGAAAGACCCTTTCGGTGACGGGACGATGTTCCGGCCGTGGAACCGGATGACACATCCTTTGGATAAAGCAAAAGCCCGGGCGGAAGCGGCTTTTGAATTCTTTGAAAAGCTCGGCGTGCCCTATTTCTGCTTTCATGACGTTGATATCGTTGATGAAGGAGCAACGTTGCGTGAGACATTTACGTATTTGGATCAAATGTCGTCTTTTCTTAAAGAAATGATGGAGACTAGCCGTGTTCAGCTGCTTTGGAATACAGCCAATATGTTTACCCATCCGAGGTATGTCCACGGGGCCGCAACTTCCTGCAATGCGGATGTCTATGCCTATGCGGCCGCAAAAGTGAAAAAAGGACTGGATATCGCCAAGGAGCTTGGAGCGGAAAACTATGTGTTCTGGGGCGGAAGAGAAGGTTATGAAACATTGCTGAATACAAATATGAAGCTTGAACTCGAAAACTTGGCTTCATTTTATAGAATGGCGGTTGAGTATGCGCGCGAAATCGGTTTTGACGGCCAATTTTTGATCGAGCCGAAGCCGAAGGAGCCGACGAAGCACCAATACGATTTTGATGCGGCCACAACGATCGCTTTTTTAGAAACTTACGGTTTAAAAGACCATTTTAAACTCAATCTTGAGGCGAACCATGCGACCTTGGCCGGGCATACATTTGAGCATGAACTACGGGTGGCTGCCTTGCACGACGTGCTGGGTTCCATTGACGCCAATCAGGGCGATTTGCTCCTGGGCTGGGATACTGATGAGTTCCCGACCGATCTGTATTCTGCAGTACTTGCGATGTATGAAATTTTGAAAGCAGGCGGGTTTAAAACCGGTGGTATTAACTTCGATGCTAAAGTAAGGCGCCCGTCTTTTGCGGATGAAGACTTATTTCACGCTCATATCGCAGGAATGGATACGTATGCAGTCGGCTTGAAAGTCGCCTCCCGTCTGCTTGAAGACAAAGCCCTCGACCAGATCATTGAAGAGCGTTATGAAAGCTATACGAAAGGGATCGGGCTTGAGATCAAAGAAGGCCGCACCGATCTGAATAAGCTTGCCGCATACGCTCTTGAACACGACCAAATTGAAAATCAGTCAGGCCGCCAGGAACGACTGAAAGCGACCGTTAACCGTTACTTATTGAACGCTTTGCGCGAAGCGCCGGCAGAAAAGGAGACACGCTAGTGGAATACGTGATCGGGGTCGACCTCGGCACCAGCGCGGTTAAAATCATCCTTGTCAATCAGCGGGGAGAGCTGTGCGGCGAGGTCTCCAAACCATTTTCCATCATTCAGCCCCATTCCGGTTATTCTGAACAGGATCCCGCAGAATGGGCGGTAAAAACGAAGGAAGCCATTAAGGAATTAGTTATGCATTTCCCGGGAAAAGCATCTCAGATTAAAGGGATCAGCTTTTCCGGACAGATGCATGGATTGGTACTTTTAAACGGCAAAGGAGAGGTTTTGCGAAACGCGATCCTGTGGAACGATACACGGACAACCGAACAATGCCGTCTGATTAACGAGAAAGTCGGAAAGGAGCGCCTGCTCGAGATCGCGAAAAACCCGGCGCTCGAAGGCTTTACCCTTCCGAAGCTTTTATGGGTGAAAGAACATGAAAAAAAGTTGTTTGAAAAGGCGGCCGTTTTTTTGCTGCCGAAAGACTACGTCAGGTACACGATGACGGGGCGTCTGCACAGCGAATATTCAGATGCGGCCGGAACGCTCCTGCTCGATGTGAAACATCAGACATGGAGCGGGGAAATCTGCAGCAAGCTCGGCATCCCGGAGTCCTTATGTCCGGATCTGATTGAGCCGGGCGCCTGTGTCGGCGGCGTCAGTCCGGAATTCGCGGCCGAAACCGGTCTGGCTCCTGAAGTCAAGGTGTTTGCCGGCGGCGCTGATAATGCATGCGGCGCGGTCGGCGCCGGTATTTTAAGAGAAGGAACGGCCCTTTGCAGCATAGGCACCTCAGGGGTTGTTCTCACATATGAATCAAACCGAGATCAAGCGTTTGATGGCAATATTCATTTTCTGAACCACGCCGCCCCCAATGCGTTTTATTCAATGGGAGTGACGCTTTCCGCAGGACGCAGCTTCAGCTGGTTTAAAGATGTATTTGCCGGGCAAACGTCATTTGACGAATTAATTAGCGATATTGACCATTCCCGTCCCGGTGCCCGGGGGCTGCTGTTTACCCCTTACTTGTCAGGGGAGAGAACCCCTCATGCCGACGCAGATATTCGCGCCAGCTTCATCGGGATGGACAGCGCACATACACGGGCGGACTTCGTCAGAGCCGTCATTGAAGGCATCACATTCTCCCTACACGAGAGCATTGAACAATTCCGTGCCGCGGGAAAGGATATCAGCCGCGTGATTTCAATCGGCGGAGGCGCCAAAAGCGATCAATGGCTGCAAATCCAGGCGGATATCTTCAACGCCGACATCATCAGACTCACAAGCGAACAGGGGCCGGCATATGGAGCAGCCATGATCGCGGCCGTCGGGTGCGGCTGGTTTCCGTCGCTTGAAGCTTGTGCAGACCGATTCGTTCTCATCAAAGAAACCTTTTCACCCCGCCGTGAATACAGCAGACAATACAAAGCTCTGTTTCAAATTTACAGAGATGTCTACCGGCACACGAAAGCGCTGAACGAGCGGCTGGCGAGCTTTCGGGAATAAAAAAACTTATGAGCCGGCCGGCTCATAAGTTTTTTTCGGGTGTGCATCCAGTTTAAGATTGATCCATGTGAATGCCTGTATGTGCTTTGACCTGAATTTCTGCAAATGCTTCTTGATCAGGGGTTTTTGAAGACAGAATCGTCCCGAGATAAGCGCCTAGAAAGCCGAGCGGAATGGAGATGATACCCGGGTTGGAAAGCGGGATCAGCGGTTCTCCAACAAAGATAGCGTTTCCGGCCGGGTCCCAGACACTCGGGCTGATGGAGACGAGAATCAGCGCGCTTAAAAGACCGGTCAGACTGCCGGCCAAAGCGCCGGCCGCATTAAATCTTTTCCAGAAGACGGTGAAGATAATGAGCGGCAGATTGGCGCTTGCCGCCACGGCAAATGCAAGCGAGACAAGAAACGCGACATTCAGCGATTGGGCGAAGACAGCAAGCAGAATCGAAAGGACGGATACGCCGATGGAAGCCCATCTTGCAGCGATCATTTGCTCTTTTTCCGTAGCCGCGCCTTTTCTGATAATCTGGCTGTATATATCATGCGCAAAAGCGGATGCCGCCGACAGCACAAGGCCTGTGACCACCGCCAAAATCGTTGCGAACGCGATGGCTGAGACGAAGGCGAACAGAAAATCTCCGCCGAGCGCCTGAGCAAGCAGCGGTGCAGCCATGTTCCCCGCTTTATCGGCAGCTAAAATGTTTTCAAAACCGACAAACGCGGCAGCACCAAAACCGAGAAAGACCGTCATAATATAAAATATACCGATAATCCATGTAGCCGAGATTACCGATTTCCTTGCCGTTTTGGCATCTTTTACTGTATAAAACCGGATGAGAATGTGAGGCAGGCCGGCTGTCCCGAGGACGAGTGCCAAATTGAGTGAAAGTGTTTCAAGAGGAACTTTATACTTATTGCCGGGGTTCAAAAAATCAGCCCCAAGCGGAGTAGCTGTTTTCATTTGTTCAAACATGTTCGTCAGGCTGAAGCCGAATTTTGAAAAAACGATGATTGAGATAATGAGCGTCCCTGCCATCAAGAGAACGGCCTTGATGATCTGGACCCAGCTGGTTGCGATCATTCCTCCGAATACGACGTATATGGTCATCAAAACCCCGACAATGCACACGGCCAGCGTATAATCGATGCCGAGCAGAAGCTTGATCAGCGCACCGGCGCCGACTAACTGTGCAATCATATAAAAGGTGGAGATCGTGATCGTGTTTAATGCGGCGACACCGCGAATTTTCTTTTGTTTAAAACGAGAGGCAATCATGTCCGCCATTGTAAATTTGCCGAGGTTTCGGAGCGGCTCTGCCACAATGTAAAGCACGACTAAATAAGCGACGAGGAAGCCGATGCTGTAGAAAAAACCGTCAAACCCGTTCAAAGCGATCATCCCGGCAATGCCGAGGAAAGAAGCCGCTGACATGTAATCTCCCGCAATAGCCAGTCCGTTTTGAATGCCGGTAAGCCCTCCTCCCGCCGTGTAAAACTCATTGGCCGTTTTTGTCTGTTTGGCCGCGAAATACGTAATGACAAGCGTGAGAGCAACAATGGCAAGAAACAGAATAAAGGCTGTGGCACTCATGAATCAACGCCTCCAATCTTCTTTTTGAAATCGCTTGCAATTTGATCGAATTGACCGGCTTTTTTTGTATACATAATGCACAGCGTCCATGTCATAACAAACTGAGCTATCGCAAAAACCCATGCCCATGTGATGGCTCCGACTGCCGGCTGATTCAAAAATGTGAAGTATGATGTCATAACCGGCAGCAGGAAATAAAAGAGCAGAAAGAAAATCGTCATCGGTACAATAAAAGCCCGTTTCCGTGATAACAACCGCTGGAACTCCGGAGATGCCGCAGCTTTGCTGTAATCTATTTTGCCTTCTCTCATTTGTTCTTTGCCCCTCCTTGTGTTTGTCTGAAAAGATACAACAAAGGTATGTAACACGCTCCGGATTTATTCTTCAATTTTCACACAGCGTTTTATTTATATAAGATGAAAGACCTGATCATCTCGAATAAATGTTTTTTCCATAAAAGAAACCGTTTGTTCACCTTTTTCTTCTCATTTGTCATGCCTTCCGCCTCGTTTCCGCCTCTGTCAGCTTCCTTCTCAGTTCATTTGCAGACGCAATCGCTTCCCGGTCTGTTATCACGCCGCCGGGCTTGTTTCCTTTGCCGAGCAAATAGCCGTCGAATGTCATGTTCATAAAATCAAATATGTAGTGAAACTGTTGAATGAGCGGCAGCCCTTTCAAGCGGGGATCATCGTCTCCGACAGCTGCCACGTAGACCGTTTTTTTCGCCATTTGCTGTTTAAATGCAGATCTTCCATGCTCTATCAATGTCTGTGACCAGCGGTCAATAAAATTTTTCATCAGACCCGACATGCCGTACCAATAGATCGGAGTGGCAAAAACCAGGATATCCTTCTCCAGCACCCGGCTGATCAGGTCTCTGTAGTCATCATCAGGGTAAAAAGGGGCTGTATTGCTGTGCCTGTAGTCCGATACGGGCTGAATGTGATAGTTTCGCAGAAATATCTTATCGGCATCAAGTCCGTCTACTAATCGATTCATCAGTTCTTCCGTATTTCCATTTTCACGGGAGCTTCCGCAGATTGCTGCTATCCCCATATTCTTCATCCTCCTTTGGAATCGGTCATGAATTCAGTTTAAGATAACAACAATCATCAGTAAAATTGATATTTTAGATATTTACCATCGGAAAAATCGATTATATAGGCAAACTTAACAGAAAAGAGAGAATGGAAAGGAAGCATGAGGATATTATCAGAAGGATCAAGACGAAAAGCTCCGCCCCCCTTCGGGAGAAAGGCAATCGAAACCGATGCAGAAGAAAGTGAATGGGACTGCTGGCGTCAGCGTTGGTTAGCAATGGCTCTAAAACGCCTTATTCAATCCGGTCTGGTACCCCTTAAGAGAGTGAAGCTGGAAAAATGAAACGACCTATGTACAGGGCAAAGGTAAGGCTGCTCCTTAAAACGCGCGTTTCTATGGAGCAGACAGAATCTATACACAGGCAGCAGGCCTGCTGCTCAAATACGTCATTATCAATTAAAACACTCGTTAAAACAGCCGGTTGGATCATCTTGATAGATCAAGATTCAACAGAACCGCCTGTTTTTTTGGATAACTGATGCTTCTAAACGCTTACTGCTTTATCGGTTTTTCAGCATCGCTTTGGACGGGCTGACTGTGAAGAAATTCTTTCACATCTTCAATTTGCAGCCCAAGTTTTTTCGCCTCCTTCATCAAAATCACCCAATCTTTGTCCAACTTGTGTTTCGTTTGAGTATTCATAGCTTCCTCCAATATGATAAGACGTTGTTCACCTCAAAGAAAAAAACGGTTTTTCCTTGAGATGCAATAAAAGTTATAAAACAACAGCCATGTGAAAACAATGACAAATTTCATAAAAAATTCACAAAGTCATCTTTGATAAACCTACCTATTCCCTAAATAACTGACTAAAAAAACCAAAAAATCTTAGATTCTTACTTATAATAATAAACAATCAATTACTGACTGGATAGTATTCAATTAAAAATGATCATTTTTCCCTATTAAGAATTTCTCAATTGCAGCCGAATATCCTTTGAATATTCTAAAAATAAGAAAGAGATTTTTGGCAGATTATTACGAAAAAGTATTGGAAAATCAATGGTTTCAAGGAATGATTTAGAATAAAGACATGGTGGGTAGGGAGGGTCCTTTCGGCTTAGTTGCTGTATGGGTTAAAGAAGGGTAATACGAAAATACTATTATCGACCAGTATTAAGTGGAAAAAAAGAACATTGGTTTCAAATGCAGAGAAAAAAGTATAGCTTTTGCCTCAAAATCGCTTTAATTCACCAGGATGAAACCATTGTAATGGATAAAAACCCGAACTATTCCTTGTAAGGCATTTAATGGAACAGAAACCTTTCCACTTGTTTTGCCCCTAGTTTTTATTTGAAGAAATGATGAAAATACGAGCTGGAAAATGCTGAAGGTGGTAAAATGAAAAAGCGAATATATCATCTTAGGATTAAAAAAGAGATTCACAGGCGTTTTATAGACTTAAAATGGAAGAATAACGCCGCTGAAAGGAGAGAAATGAATTGGCAATATTAGTATGCGGAGGGGCGGGCTATATTGGAAGCCATGCTGTAGCGGAACTGTTAAGCCGCAATGAAGAAGTCGTGATTATTGATAACCTGCAAACTGGACATCAAGAGGCGGCTTTAAAGGGAGCTTCTTTCTATAATGGAGATCTGCGCGATGAAGCATTCCTAAGAAAAGTATTTCAGGAAAACGAGATTGAGGCTGTCATGCATTTCGCGGCCGATTCTTTGGTTGGAGAAAGCGTAACAGATCCTCTCAAATATTATGACAACAATGTTTACGGAGCCGTTTGCCTGTTAAAGGTCATGAAAGAGTTCGATGTAAAGCAAATTGTCTTCTCATCAACGGCTGCAACATACGGAGAACCGGATCGTGTGCCGATTATGGAAACAGATCCGACGGATCCGACAAACCCGTATGGGGAAACGAAGCTCGCGATTGAAAAAATGCTGAAGTGGTCTGAAAAAGCATATGGAATCCGTCATGTCGTCCTTCGCTACTTTAATGTTGCCGGTGCGCATGTAGACGGATTGGTCGGCGAAGATCATCAGCCTGAGACGCACCTGATCCCGATCATTCTTCAAGTCGCGCTTGGCAAACGCGACAAGATTATGATTTTCGGCGACGACTATCCGACTGCAGATGGTACGTGCATCAGAGACTACATCCATGTAATGGATCTGGTCGACGCGCATATTCTCGCTGTCGAAAGGCTTCGAAAGGGCGGAGAAAGCACTGTATACAATCTCGGAAACGGCACGGGCTTTTCGGTCAAAGAAGTCGTTGAAACAGCCCGGAAAGTGACATGCTGCCCGATACCGGCGGAGGTTGCAGAGCGGCGTGCTGGAGACCCGGCACAGCTGATCGCCTCTTCTGAAAAAGCAGTGAAAGAACTGGGATGGCAGCCGAAATACGCCGAGCTGGAAACGATCATTGACAGCGCGTGGAAGTGGTTTAAAGCACATCCGAACGGCTATCAAAGCTAGAATGCGGTGACGCCTATTAAATAGGATGAAAAAGAGCTTTCAGTTACAGAAGGAAGCTCTTTTTTGATGTTTTGAAGTTTAAAGCGTGCTGTCAACAGGGAAAAGGAATGGAGGAAGATAATGATTCACTATGAAAAAATTTAACAATGTTAAATTAATGATTGACCAAAGTTTTTTATTGTGGTAAACCTAAATTTGACAGATTTTTTGTTTCGGAGGGATTTGTCAGCTCTTGCTATGTGTGTAAAAAGAACTAAAAAATTACCAGTCTATTTCCTTCGTTATTCATAATATCATGAACAAATTTTGACGATTTTGTGACATTTGGGTGAAAAAAAGGTGAACAATCGAAAAAAATAAGGCTAATTGGTGAAGATTTTGATAGCATAGCAAGGTAGAAGAAAAAAGTTTTTCAGAATCCTTTTATCTTAGATATTCTGACCAAATTTTAGACATCATTTAAGGAAGGATGGTGATCCTCTTGTTCAGAGCATTTAAACCACTGATTATGCTGACTCTACTTTCCTCCATTTTTTTATTGGGCGGCTGCAGTCAAATCGCGGTATTGGATCCTAAAGGACCGGTTGCTTCGCAGCAAAGAGATCTTATTCTATTATCGATTGGATTTATGCTGTTTATCGTAGCGGTCGTATTTGTCCTTTTTACTGTGATGATTGTGAAATACCGTGAGCGTAAAGACAGAAAGTCTCCTTACAGCCCGGAAGTAGAAGGCAATACATTTTTAGAAATCGTCTGGACAGTGGTTCCGATTTTAATTGTTATTGCGCTGTCAGTGCCGACAGTTCAAACAATTTATTCTCTAGAAGAGGCTCCAAAAGCATCAAAGGACAAGGAACCTTTGGTCGTATATGCGACATCTGTCGATTGGAAATGGGTATTCAGCTACCCGGAACAGGATATCGAAACGGTCAACTATTTGAATATCCCGACAGACAGACCGATCTTGTTTAAAATCTCATCTGCCGATTCTATGGCGTCACTGTGGATTCCGCAGCTTGGCGGGCAAAAATATGCCATGTCCGGAATGGAAATGGAGCAATATTTGCAGGCAGACCATGAGGGTACTTATAAAGGCCGAAATGCAAACTTCACAGGTGAAGGTTTTGCAGAACAACAGTTTAATGTCAAAGCGGTATCTGAAAGCAAGTTTAACGACTGGGTGAAGAAAACGCAGAAAGAAGCTCCTAAGCTGACGAAAAACCAGTACGATGAACTGATGCTTCCTCAGCATGCGGACGAAATGACGTTCTCATCGACACACCTGAAGTATGTTAACCACGGAAATGATGCGGAATACGCCATTAAAGCGCGCGAAAGATTGGGCTATAAACCATTGTCTCCGCACTCAAAATCAGATCCGTTTGAAAACGTGAAGACAAACAAAGATCAAAAACAATCTGAAGACCAAGATTCTCACTAGGAAAGGAGGAAGCTTGCATGAATTTGAAATGGGACGAATTCATAATTACAGGTGACCCATTAATTCTTGGAGCACAGATTTCCATTTTGCTTACATCCATTGCAATCGTATTTGTGCTGACATACTTCAAAAAATGGAAATGGCTTTGGAGAGAATGGATTACCACCGTCGATCATAAACGTTTAGGAATCATGTACCTCATTGCCGCAGTCATTATGTTCTTCCGCGGCGGCGTCGACGGGTTAATGATGCGTGCCCAGCTCACGCTTCCTAATAACAGCTTTTTAGATTCAAACCACTATAATGAAGTGTTTACGACACACGGTACGATCATGATCATTTTCATGGCGATGCCGTTTCTTATTGGATTAATGAACGTCGTCGTACCGCTCCAAATCGGTGCGCGCGATGTTGCATTCCCGTATTTGAACAACTTGAGCTTCTGGACCTTCATGGTCGGAGCGATGCTGTTTAATATTTCATTCGTCATCGGCGGATCGCCGAATGCAGGATGGACGGCTTACATGCCGCTTGCAGGCAATGAGCTGAGTCCTGGGCCTGGGCAGAACTATTACTTGCTCGGACTTCAGATCGCGGGTATCGGTACGCTTCTCACCGGGATTAACTTTATGGTGACCATCCTGAAAATGCGTACAAAAGGCATGACCCTATGGCGGATGCCGATGTTCACTTGGACAACGCTGATCACTTGTGTGATTATCATTTTCGCATTCCCTGTCTTGACAGTGGCTTTGGCGCTGATGACATTTGACCGCTTGTTCGGAACAGCCTTTTTCACCTTGGCGAACGGCGGTATGCCGATGCTGTGGGCGAACTTGTTCTGGATTTGGGGACATCCTGAGGTTTACATCGTTATTTTGCCTGCTTTCGGTATTTTTTCAGAAATCATTGCGACATTCGCAAGAAAGCAGCTGTTCGGCTACAAAGCAATGGTTTATTCAATTGTTGCCATTTCGGTTCTCAGCTTCGTCGTTTGGCTGCACCACTTTTTCACAATGGGCAACAGTGCGGCGGTCAACTCGTTCTTCTCGATTACGACGATGGCGATATCGGTGCCGACCGGAGTTAAAATCTTTAACTGGCTGTTGACGCTGCATCGAGGCAGAATCAAAATCACAACGCCGATGCTGTGGTCGCTTGCATTTATTCCGAACTTCGTCATCGGCGGTGTTACGGGCGTTATGCTTGCGATGGCAGCTGCGGATTATCAATATCACAACACATACTTCCTCGTATCGCACTTCCACTATGTGCTGATCGCGGGTACTGTGTTTGCATGTTTCGCCGGATTGATCTTCTGGTATCCGAAAATGTTCGGTCACAAACTGAACGAACGCATCGGAAAATGGTTCTTCTGGCTGTTCATGACGGGCTTTAACATCTGTTTCTTCCCGATGTATTTCCTTGGATTGCAAGGAATGCCTCGCCGTATTTACACATACGGAGCAGAAGACGGCTGGACTGCATTGAACATGATTGCGACATTCGGCGCATTGCTGATGGCCGCAGGATTCATCGTTCTCTGCTACAACATTTTCTACAGCTTCCGTCATTCAAAACGCGAAGAATCAGGAGATGCTTGGGGAATGGGTCGTACGCTTGAGTGGGCTACATCTTCTGCGATCCCGCCGCACTATAACTTTGCGGTTCTGCCTGAGGTTACATCACCTGACGCATTTGCGCAAATGAAGGAAGACAATGTCGAGATTCATCCTGAAAGCAAGTTTAAAAAGATTCATATGCCGAGCAATTCAGGCCGTCCGTTTCTTATGTCATTATGCTTCGGATTTGCTGGATTCGGGCTTGTCTTTGAATGGTTCTGGATGGGAATCGTCGGTCTGATCGGTGTATTCCTCTGTATGATTCTTCGTTCATTTGAATATGACGACGGCTACTATGTAAGTGTTGAGGAAATAAAAGAGACTGAACGAAAGAATGCCAAGTAAAGGAGGCGGGATTGATGGAACATGCAGAACACAGCAATTCTAACGCTCCTATGGAATACCGTTCTGAAATCGGAAGGTTGAATATCCTTGGCTTTTGGATTTTTCTTGGAGCGGAGATTGCTTTATTCTCTACGTTATTTGCGACCTATGCTGTTCTTCATAACAGAACAGCGGGGGGCGTACTGCCGGCAGAACTGTTCGACGCAAAGCTCGTTTTAATCATGACGTTCCTGCTGTTAACGAGCAGTTTCACATGCGGCATCGCAGTGCATGAGATGCGCCGCGGCAGTTTGAAAGGCGTGATGATCTGGATGATCATTACCCTGTTGCTCGGTGCTGGGTTTGTCAGCTATGAGCTTTATGAGTTCAATCATTATGTACACGAAGGTGCCACTTTATCGACAAGTGCTTACTGGTCATCTTTCTTTGTTCTATTGGGAACACACGGACTGCACGTATCGATCGGTATCTTCTGGATTATCGGCATTTTGCTTCAGACGAAAAAGCGCGGCCTAACCCCGCAAACGTCTGCTAAGCTGTTTATCTCAAGTTTGTATTGGCACTTCTTAGACGTGGTATGGATTTTCATCTTTACCGGCGTCTATTTGATAGGGTTGGTGAATGTATAATGGCAGCAAAACAATCGGCTGAACACAGCCACTTTCCTTGGAAGCATATTGTCGGGTTCGTGTTGTCCATTGTGCTGACCTTATTGGCCTTGTGGGTGATCTATACGGACTTAAGCATGGCTGCAAAGCTGTGGATTATTTTCGGTTTTGCGATCATCCAAGCTGGACTTCAGCTCTTAATGTTTATGCATATGACTGAAAGTGACAGCGGCAAAATCCAAGTCGGGAATACGCTGTTTGCCGCATTTATTGCGGTTGCGATTATTGCCGGTTCTGTCTGGATCTTCGCTGCTCACAACTATCACGGAGACAACCCTGAGGGCGGTACTCCAGGTGCAAAACATTCTGAGCACAGCGGACATTAATTGATTGGCAAAAGAGTGCGGATTTCAACGATCCGCACTCTTTTTTGGTTGCTGAACGGAAAAAGAGAGAGCCACAGGCTCTCTCTTTCTCATACACTCTTAACCGCGTTTTACGCCGCGGCCGAATTTGCCGTCGCCCGGCTTGCTCTTTTTAGAAAGAGTAACAGTCAGGAATGTACCATAGTTTTTAACTTGGGCAGTTTCCAATTTGCGCATCTGTGTCACCTCCTTATTACTTCCAGTTGATTACATATTCATGCTATCATAGAATAAAGTGGTAAAAACCACAAAAAGGCACTAAAACCCGACATCATCCTTCAATTCTATTCATAGGGTTTTTATTGCGGTATTTGTTCGGAGGAAACTGATTTAAGGAGAGTGTTACTGATGATACGCGTGTTGTTAGTAGACGACTACAGGGTTCTGACATCCGGAATGAAGGAAATCTTAAAAAAATATAATATGGATGTCATCGTTTGCCACGAAGGAAATGAAGCTCTCGACCTCTTAAAAAATCAAGAGGTACATATAGACGTTTTTCTTTATGATTTAAAAATGCCGGGGATGAACGGGTTGGAACTGTCTCTTAAAACGCTGGAAACCGCACCTCAATCCAAAATTATCATTATGTTTTCGGGAGATGAAATTCACTCATATTTTAATAAGCTGATTGAGGCCGGAGTTAAAGGGTTTATCGATAAATCGTATACAGACAGCATGATTGCTTCGAGTATTTTATTGTGTTTAAAAGGGGCTGTGTTATTTCCCGACGGCTTGCTGCAAAAACTGAGGCTCGACTCCGATCTCGCGGTGGACGAGCATTTAACAGACACAGAACTGGATATTTTGCAGAAGGTGGCCAGCGGTAAAACAAATAAAGAGATCGCAGCAGACCTACAAATGTCGACACGCAACGTAGAGTATCACTTGAGCAAAATCTATAAAAAGCTCAAAGTAACGTCACGGTACTGCGCAGTAAAAAAAGGAACGATGCTTAATTTGATCAAGCAGAAAGTTTAGACAAAGTATATATTTGCTTTTCCCTGCAAAAGAGAGTCGATAGGCTCTCTTTTTCTTTTTCCTCCGAATAAATCCCGTAATAATGGCCCATTGATGCCATTGGCTATTCATGTCGGTTTTCGGTAGTTTTTTGCGGTTTTTTTGATATTGTCCTGTGATAATCTGATTCATGTGGTCAGTTGGTAAATTCAGGGGTATCGTCGCATTGCAGGCTCTTTTTAAAACGCTCCAAAGCTGAAATGATAACGGCATTCGCCAAGGGCGTGGAAAGAACATCATGCATAAAGTGCTGAAAGAGAGCTTGCCGGCTCTCTTCTCCTTTATTTTTCTGAAATCATGCATACCGGGGAGGTCTAATCTTTGAAAATTATTCGAAATCAAGAGACAGCGACAACCGTGTTGGAAAATGAATGCATCGTCCTAAACCTGGACAATGGGCAGTATTTCGGATTGGAAGGGGCTTTAAAAGAGCTGTGGATCGAAATTGAAAATGAGCGAAAGGATAAAAAAGATATTCTGATCAAGTGGCAATCGGCGTTCGATCAGACAGAGGAAGAACTGTCAGCGATATTAAATGAGGCGATACAGGAACTGACACATCATAAGCTGATTGAAATAGAGGATAAAAGCTGATGAAAAAAAGAGCGCTTGTCAAAAATCACGAATATTTTACAACCGTTCATGCTTTTGTACGTATGATGCTGTTAAATCATGATTTTGAAGAAGCTTATGAAAAAATTGCGATCCATCTGTTTCCGCTGTATGCAAGCGCACAGCAAAGAGGTGCAGGGCTGCTTGATATAGACGAACTGCACCAGAACGGCGAATATTTATATTCGCTTGATGAAGACGACCATTTGGTTACTTCATGCGTTTCTATTGCATTAACGATTCAATCTATATTATTCAGCAATGGGTTTGATGCTGATCTCATGATCGGGGTCAAGAAAATTGATGACAAGCTGTTTTCTCATGCGTGGGTTCAAATGGAAAACGGCAAATCGATCGATCCGAATCATAAAAATAAGGATTTAAAAGTTTTACAGACGTATAAGATGAGCGCTTACGCTGAAAGGTGGGTGTTATCTCTAGTATGAAAGTATGGTTTGGAATGCAGGGAGACAACACCGTTGCATGGCATGAGTGGGTTTCCGCCGTCAAGAAATGGGGACGTGCGGAACGGATTCACAGCTACAGCCGCGGGATCGCCAACATGGCTGAAGCGCATATCCGATACGATGAAGCTTTTAGACCTACAACTCAAATAAATCTTTTGCATCCCGTCATCTTAGACGGCTGGATCAGCGGCGGTCTTAACGCAAAATCGGATGGCACCCGAAAGATTGAACAATATGACAAGCTGTACGCGTCTTTAAAGCAGGATCAAGCTGCCATGCTGTCTCACTCGCATGGCGAATTTACGATGATGTGGTGGGATGACAGTCTACATAGCCTTGTTTTGGCGACTGATATATACGCAACCCGTCCTGTTTACTATTGGGTCAGTCCGAAAGGAGAATGGTTTGCAGCGAATGACTTGCGCATCCTTTTGCTTGTTCATGACATTCCTTTTGCGATCGATCAAAATGTGTGCAGAATGTTTCCTACTTCAGGCTTTGCTGTAGGAGAAAACGGCTTTGAAGATCGGACGTTTTTTAAAGGAATACGCAAAGTGCCTGCGGCGTCCTACGCTTTTCTTGGCCGGGATCATGCTGTTCACGCGCACAGCTATTGGGGACTTTCACAGCTGTTAAACGGGAAAGATCTTGCTGGAGACGCAGTTCCGCGGTTTCGGGAGCTTTTTCAGGAAGTGACAGCAGATCGTTTAAAAGATGAAAAGCATATTGTCGAATTAAGCGGCGGACTAGATTCAGCTGCCGTAACCGCCGCCGCAATTGCAGGCGGACGGAAGGAACAGCTGCTGGCCGTCAATATATCATTTGCCGAACCTGACATGATATTAAGCCATGACAAGGACCTTGTAAAAAATATGATGCGCGATATGGATATTCCCGGCCTGATCATTCTCGGAGACGCCACAGCCAAAATTCCAAACGCGGAAATCGGGCGTGATCCGCTTTGGTTTGTAGACGGTCCTGATCCGAGAGCCAATTCACTGGTTAATGAGACTTTTACAGTGATCGCTGAGGAGTATGGTGCTTCGTCTGTCCTGACGGGTGAGGGCGGGGATTTCATTTTTAGCGGAGAAGTGTCAGTGATCGATTCTCTGCTTCGGCAGAGACGGTTTTCTGAAATCTACAAATTGCTTCGCGAATGGTCAGGCGGCAGCATGAAAGAGATGCTGAAGCTGGGATTTCAATACGGAATCGCCCCTTTCATGCCTTATATCGGAGAAAAGCTCTATTACGACCTGCTGTGGTCAGATACGGAATATGAGCTGCCTGAATATTTTACTGAAGAACACCGAAAGAGAGAACACCAGATCAATAAGGAGGATCATCTTCGCTATCGAAAAAGCCGGGAGCTCTCGGTGTGGGGTAAGAGGTTCCATTATGACTTTTTGTGGCCGAGAGCGAGGTACATGGATGCTGTTGGTGTGACATTGCCTACGTACCATCCGTTTTTGGATCGGAGGCTGATCGAATTTTCATTTTCCGTACCGCCTGAACAGCATTTTGATGTTTTAAAAGGGCTTGAAGAACATTATGCAGGCTCTAAAATGCTTCTTCGCAAATCTTTCACCGATATCCTGCCTGCCTATGTTTATAACAGATCAACGAAAACAACATATGCCCATATGGCCAGGAAAAGCTTTATGAATGACCGCAGACACGTTCTTCAGCTATTTGAACCGGGAGAGCACGTCTTTGTTGAAGAGCTCGGCATCATTAAGCGCGATATATGGTGGAAACACTTGCTGGCTATGGCTATTCGCTCTGAAGATCCAAATAATGATCTGGGCATGGGCTATCAGTACATGAGATCTGTCATTGACTTGGAAATATGGCTCAGGGAAGCATCCAAGGGGAAGGAGCACCTTCTCGATCGGAGCCGTCCGGGAAAATCAAGGGTCATGGCTGATATCGAAACCGTCAATACGCCGGAGAAAGCCAAAATATACTCGTATCAATGACCACAATAGGTATAGAAAATGAAGGTGAAGCATGTGTGGAAGATGAAGCATATTCAAGAGCCGCTGCAAACGGCGGGCCTGCTTGGGAAAATGGTCTGGAAATCCGGTCCGCGGCTGATGATTTGCATGGTTATCTTCATGCTGATCGAAGCCGGAGCACCTTTAATCCAATTGTACGCTTCAAAGCAAATGATCGACGGCATTGTCGAGCAGGAAGCGGTCATCTATGCGGAAATATGGGCTGTCATTTATGCGGGAAGCCTGGTCATGATCAGTGTCGTTAAATCATTGGAAAAATGGGTGAAGGCCATGCTTTCTGAGAGGTCGATGATCACAGTCAACAGTTTGTTAATCGACGCTTTTGACCGCATTCCGGGGATGCGTTTTTTTGAGGATCCAAAGTACAGGGACCGGCTCGAAACACTGCGGGATCGCTCGACATGGCTTCCTTCCCAATTCATTAATATCAGTTCGAACTTGGTGACAGCCGTTATGTCTTTGGCGGGCGTTGTTTTGATTATTGCCTACCTGTCGCCCGTTCTTGCTGTCATCCTCATTTTATCTACCGCTCCATTCGCTTTTGTCCATAATCATTACAATGAAATGGAGTGGGAATATCACAAGGATTACGCCCCTGTCAGAAGGAGGGCCGCATATGCTCGCCACATTCTGCTCGGGAGACGATCCGCCAAAGAAGTACGCCTGTTTGGCTTGGGATCTTTCTTTCTTGATTTATATCAATCTGCTTTTAAAGGCTTATATTCTGTGCTGCGGAATATTCAAGTCAGAAGCGCGCGCTGGTCGGTTTTAACGGGTTTCTTATCGGGGGCGGGAACGGGTTTGGGGTACTTTTGGATCCTGTCCCAATCCCATTCAAACAGTTTTTCTGTGGGGGATATATCGTTGTACTTGGGGGCCGTGTTCCAATTATCAACGGCTCTCCGGGATATCGCCAAGGAAGGTGCAGATACGTTGGATATATGGAGAATGGGAAGAGACTTTTTTCTTTTTATGAACGCCGAAAAGGATATCAGGCTTCCTTCCAATGGCGAATCTCTCGGGGACGCAGGACCGCTGGCAGTCGAATTCAAAAATGTCACCTTCCGCTATCCTTTCAGAGAAGCGGCTGCCGGCTCCCTGGAAAATGAAGCTGATGTGAATGAGGAAGATTTGGATATGCTCGATGAGCTTGAAGATGAAGAAATGCGGGAACACGACGAGCAGCCTGAACCGAATGACATGCACACAGGCGATGTTCTAAATCGAATCAGCTTTTCAGTATCACCGGGAGAAAGAATTGCCATTGTAGGGGCGAATGGATCGGGGAAAACAACGCTCATCAAACTGCTCTGCCGTTTTTATGAATATGATGAGGGTGAGATTAAAGTGAACGGCAAAGACATCCGCAAGATCGATCTTCAAGAGCTGAGAAACAAGATGGCGGTCGTGTTTCAGGAATTTGGTAAGTACGAATTGTCACTCCGGTACAATATCGCGGTAGGCCGAACGGAAGCTTTAGGTGATGAAGAAAAACTTCGCGACGCCGCCCGGTCCGCTAAGCTGGAACCAATCATCGAAGAGTTGCCTGAAGGGCTGGAAACAATGATCGGCCCTGAATGGGGGGGCACCGATTTTTCGGGAGGCCAATGGCAGCGGATTGCTTTAGCCAGATCGTTTATGAAAGATGCCGGACTTGTCATCTTGGACGAGCCGGCCGCATCTTTGGATATTCGGGCTGAGTATGATATTTTCCGGCAATTTCACAGCTTCACAGAGGGAAAAACGGTGATCATGATTTCCCATCGGTTCAGTACGGTAAAAATGGCTGACCGCATACTGGTTTTGAAAAACGGAAGAATTGCGGAAGAGGGAAGCCATCAGGAACTTATGGACAAGAACGGGGAATACAGCAGAATGTTCCGCATGCAGGCCAAATCGTTTCAGGGGAAGGATGAGGTATATTGCTGAAGTTTTGTTCCTTTTTCAAAAAGCTGCCTCAAACCGCTTCCATCATCTTTTATGGTTTATCGTTGTTTTGGCGCTGCGACCCTTTTAAGTCGGCTGTTCTATTTTTTATTACACTGCTGAATGCAATGCTCGGACCGCTCCTAGTCTGGCTGAGTGCAGAGGTGATCGATGAGATTGCACGGGCGCCGTTTGAGCTGTCTTCTTGGAATGCGCTTGTTTGGGCGGCCTTTGCATACATTGCTTTTACGCTGATCGTAGATGCCCTTCAGCCTGTGGCTGAAATGCAGAAAAGGCTCCTTACCGCCAAGCTCGAAGCTTATCTTGATGAAATGCTCATGAAAAAGGCAATTTCCATTCCTGATATCGCGGCTTTTGAAGACGCATCTTTTCATACCAATACACAAATCATCCGCTATAATGAATATTTTGTCACGATGTGGGTTTCCATCGTGTCTCAAACCTTCGGCGGAATGGTGATGATTGCAGCCAGCAGTTTACTGATCGGCATGTCTGCACCGTGGGTGCCGCTGCTGTTTCTCATATTGGCCGTTCCTAAACTGTACTGGGAGGCGAAATTAAACAACGCGACCTTTGAAGGACGGAAAGAGGTTCAGGAACTGAGACGGCGCGCGGAATATTATGCAGGTGTCCCTCTCATGTCTGAAACAGCCGGAGAGGTCAAGATATACAATCTTGTTCATTTTTTTAAGTCTTTTTATAAAAACACCTCGATGGAGCTCCTCCATACGCTGTCCAACGATCAAAAAAAACTGGCGCTGTATCAGCTGTTCTGGTCGGTATTACAATCTTTGGCCGCAGGTGCCGTTCTGATTTACATCGTTCACCAGGCTTTTTATGGTCGGTTGTCCATCGGGGATGTGATGCTGTTTATCGGAGCCGCGGTTCAGTTCAACGAAGGAATCAATGAAATGTTCGCTGCGTTTGCGATCGGTGCAAGAGAAACGAGGCACCTCGGAAATGTTCATTCTTTTTTAAACAGCAAAAATGGCATGGAAAATGGGGAAACCGCGCCAGCTGCTCAAAAGGAAAAAGGATTTACATGTGATCAAGTGGAATTTTCTTATGATGGAACCAAAACGGTTCTTGATATTCATAAGCTCGATATTCCATTGAATAAGACGACCGTTCTCGTGGGAGAAAATGGATCAGGCAAAAGCACACTCGTTAAATTGCTCCTGCGTTATTTTGATCCTAATCAAGGCACGATCTCTTATAATGGTTTACCACTTTATAAGTATGATATTGAACATTACCGGTCAAATGCCGCGGCTGTGTTTCAGGATTTTTTACGGTACGAAATGACATTGAAATACAATATCGGCTTGGGCGACATTTCTTCTTGCACCGACTTGGCTAAAATAAAAAGTGCTTCGGCCTTCGGCGGAGTGGATCAGTTTTTACATAAGCTTGAAGACGGTTATGAAACAGAGCTTGGCAGACTGTTCGGCGGCAGGAATTTGTCGGGGGGAGAATGGCAGCGGATCGCCATATCCCGCGCATTTATGCGTGATGAGTCTGCCGACATTTTGATATTCGATGAACCCTCCTCTGCGCTGGATGTGTTTATTGAGGAAGAGATATTTGATAAGCTGCAAAAGCTGACGCAAGGCAAAACAGTCATTATTGTCTCGCACCGGTTAAGCACGGCCCGTTTTGCCGATCACATCGTATTTTTAGAAAAAGGAAGGGTAGCGGAGGCCGGCACCCATCAAGAATTGATGAAAAATCAGGCCCAGTATGCAGAGCTGTATCGCCTGCAGGCTGAAAAATACGCGCAGTAAAGGAGAAAACAATGAGCAATATAGAAGAACTACGTCTGTTTCGAAAAGAAAATATTGAATGGCTGCAGACTTGGTTTGAGGATGCAGAAGTGAAAAGGCGGCTGGAAGGGATGATGCCGCTTGACGAGTGGTTCAATTTTGCAGACGGGAATGAAAACTACCGGGTATGGGCGGCTTTAGAGGACGGCAAGCCTGTCGGCGTTGTCATGGTTGAAGTTGAGGAGGACTTGACCGGGAACATTGCCCTTGTAGTCGATCCGTTTTTGCGCGGAGAGGGATATGGAAAAGCGCTCATCAAAAGGACGATGGCATTGCCGGAAATGAGCCGGATCAACAAATGGTTTGCCGGAATTGAAGAGGATAACGAGAGGTGCTTAGCGTGCTTCCGATCCGTTGGATATTCATTAGAACATGAACAGCCGGACGAGGACGGCTACTACTCTCTTATTTATTTCCCGGAATCTTAAATAAGGAGCATAAGAAGATGAACTTGATCAAATGGATTGTGGTTTCCGTTATTTCAGTCGCCTTTTTTCAGCCGGCATCAGCCGCTCTATTAAAAGAAAAAGACGACTACACTATTCTTGTATATATGATTGGTTCTGACATGGAAAGCGATTTTCATATGGCAAGCGATGACATTCAGGAAATGATGGATGCGGGTTCATCTTCAAACGTCAATGTCGTTCTTCAGACAGGAGGAGCAAAAAAATGGGCGAACCCGTCGATCAGTCACAAGGTGAATCAGAGGTGGAAAGTTGAACATCAGAAGCTGGCGCCCCTCGAAAATATCGGGAAGACAAATATGGACAGTCCCGGCTCCGTCACAGATTTTATCACATGGGGAGTCAAAACATACCCGGCTAAAAAATATGTATTGATCTTCTGGGGGCATGGGCTTGGCTCCGTTGACGGCTACGGGGGAGACGAAAACTTCGGCAATAAAAAAATGAAAATAAGCGAGCTCCAGTCGGGAATCAAAAAGGCCTATGAACATACGAAGCAAAAGTTTGATTTAATCGGTTTTGACAACTGTAAAATGGCCGGGATTGAAACGGCATATGCCTTGAGGGATTATGGAAAGTACATGCTGGCTTCAGTCGACTATACGAATCAAAACGGCTGGGATTACAAATATGCGCTGCAGTCTGTTCAAGACGACCCTTCAATCGATCCGAAAGAGCTTGGCAGGGAAATCGCGGCAGGCTACATACAGCAGTCAAAAGAAAACGGTGAAACAGAAGACCTGCAGCAGTCTTTAATTCAATTAAACCGCGTCAAAGACGCTGTCGATGCCCTCGACAGGTTGAGCTTAAGCATGAACCGGGCATTGAAAGAGCCGGATGGAAAGCGCCTGCTTCACTACGCACGTCTCGCTGCCGAAGATTATGCAGATGAATCGGATATGGTTGATTTGGCCGATCTGTCAAGCTTGATCGGCCAGCAGATCGGAGCTGAGAAAGAAGCGAAAGAGGTCGTAAAATCCGTCAAAAAGGCTGTCATCATGAACATCAAGTCTCCTGAGCACCCGAGAGGAAGCGGCATGTCCGTTTATTATCCGGCCAGAGACAACCAAAAGCGGTTTGCGGAAAAATCAAAAATATACAACCTGCTTGATTTCAGCGGCCGGTATCAAACATTCATCAAAGATTACTCCCATTCAGCATTTAACTTTGATCTATAATGGTGTCTCTTACAGCAAAAAAAGCGCCGGCGGAACAACCGGCACTTTTTTATCGGCTCATGTGCTTTCGAATCAATGGAAGTCCGTAAATGATGAAAGCGGCGACATGGGCGATGACAACGTTGAGAATAAAGAGTACGATCATGAGAGAGTGTCCTGTAGGAGAAAGGCTGCTGGTCATGTAGAAAAAGAAGAAGACCCACATTAAAATGATTGGCGGAATAGAAGAAATTGCGACCTTTTTGTTGTCCAGCCATAAAAATAAAGGAGTGGCGCTTGCGATCAGCAAGTAAGCGAAAAACATATCCATGCGTTTTCAGCCCCTTTCAATAATGATAACGCTGCCAAAAAAGCGGAATGAAACAACAATTGTGTCTAATTGGAGAATAATTTGTGAACATTCTGTTACATTTATTATACCACGTTCTTCGAAAAATGATACATACTGGAAAGCATTTTCCGCTCCAACTATCGGCTCAATTTTCGCGGCGATTCAATAGGACATAAAGGATGAAGGAGAGAAAATGCGTGGAGGAAATTGATCCTGCAAAAGTTAGTCAAGACCGCGCGTTCCCTATACGAAACCGGCAGGATTCCGGAAACGAAGAGAAAGTGACAGGCTGGACCGCACGATAAGGCCGCAGCCCCCTTGGATCAACGACTTTTTCTAAACAAAAAAGGCTCTCGGCATTTGGCGCCGAGAGCCTCTTATTTGTCTAAAAAATAAAGTGGGCGCACAGTACGATGACAGGCAGCGTAATCAGCGTCCGAACGAGAAAAATCAAGACGAGGTCAAGGAATGTCACCGGAATTTTGGAACCGAGCAAAAGACCGCCGACTTCCGACATGTAGATTAATTGTGTAACCGATAAACAGGCGATGATGAACCTGGTCATTTCACTTTCAATCCCGCTTCCGAGCACAGACGGAAGGAACATGTCGGCGAACCCGACGACAAGCGTTTGTGAGGCCTCGGCGGCTTCAGGAACCTGGAGCAGTTCGAGAAGGGGAATGAACGGCAGCCCGAGCCATTTGAAAACAGGTGTATATTCAGCGACAATCAGTGCGGCTGTGCCGAGCGCCATGACGACGGGAGCGACGCCCATCCACATATCGAGCACGTTTTTGGCTCCGTCCTGCAAAAAATCTTTGACGCTTGTATTTTGTTTTGCTTTTGCGACAGCCCGGCTGAGTCCCCATTGGAATGGAGTGTATCCTTCGGGAATCTCCTCTTGATCCTGATCCGCTTGGTCTGTAATATAAGTATCAGCCTTTCTTGATAAAGGCGGAATCCGCGGGCTGATCACCGCGGCTACGGCACCCGCCAGCAATATCGTCAAATAAAACGGAACGAACATATGGGCAAGGTCAACCTGTGAAATAATCACGAGGCAAAACGTGATGGAGACGACTGAGAAAGTCGTGCCGATGACGGCGGCCTCACGCTTCGTGTAGAACCCTTCTTCATACTGTTTGCTTGTCAGGAGCACGCCGATCGTGCCGTCGCCGAGCCATGAGGCCATACAATCGATCGATGACCGTCCCGGCAGCTTAAAGACAGGCCTCATCAGCTTTTTCATCAAAGCGCCGCACAGCTCAAGCAAGCCGAAGTTCAACAGAAATGGCAGAAACAGGCCTGCAAATAAAAAGACGGAGAAAAGAACGGGCAGCAAGCTGAATAATAATGTTCCGCCCGTACTGTCGGCATATACCGCTTCAGGGCCGATCTTAAAGTATGCCATCACTGCGAAAATCATGCCGAACAGGCGGACGATATACCAAAATAAAGATACATTCAGCAAGTTATAGAAAAACTCGCTTTTTTTAATGAAAGCCGGATGAAAGGTTTTGGTGATAAAGGTTAAGATAAATGTTGCGGTTACGATGACCGTCATGATTAACGGCAATTGCTGCTGAAGCAGCTTCTGCAATGCATTTGAAAAGACAGCAATTGGAATCGTTAAATTTCCTTCGATTTTAACGGGAATCATAAACAGAATAATTCCGATAAGCGAAGGGACCAAAAATTTTATGAGATCAAGCCGTTTACGCTTTTGAAGTGCTTTATCCAAATGAAAAACTCCTTATGAATTGGTGATTCTGTATCGCTTCTGCCGGAGGCAAAAGTTTAATTTTATGCAACATTACTCATTTTAATACAAATCAATCAAAAATCAATGAATTTATCACATTCGACAATAGTTGGAAAAATCCTTTAAAATAGAATAGGAATTTGTTCGCAATAAAATCGAAACATTTTATTCTTTTGTACGTCATATCATTTGTGAGGAAGCGGATGCCGTCTTCCTGGATTATTTCATCGTGTCATATTATAAGGGCGGGATTTCGAATGAGTCAGAAAAAGAATATTACAAATCCCTTTTATCAGGGGGATTTGATTTTTGTCTATATTGTCTTTTTTATCATAAGCGTTGTGGCTGTGTACGCCGCTCAGCAGTTTAATCAATATAATGAACCCTTTGCGATGAAACAGTCCCTTTACTATTTGCTGGGGGCCTTTATCATCATCGTGTTTCTTTATTTTGATTTGGAGCAGCTTGAAAAGCTCAGCTTTTATTTTTATCTGCTCGGGATTTTGATGCTGATCGTGTTAAAGTTCAGTCCGGCATATATCGGATCATACAGGTTTGCGCCGGTTATCAACGGTGCCAAAAGCTGGTTTATGCTTCCCGGGTTTACGCTGCAGCCGTCGGAATTCATGAAAATCGGGCTGATCATGTATTTGGCTTCCTTCATGTCGAAAAACGGGCCTGTCGGCAAGCGTACGTTGAAAGAAGACTGCATCTTTCTGCTGAAAATCGCCGGTATTATCATTGTTCCGTTCGGCTTGATTTTAGAACAGGATACGGGTACAGCCGGAATCGTCGCGTTTGTCATTCTTGTGATGGTATTCCTGTCGGGCGTGAACTGGAAATTGATTTCTCTCATCTTCGGAACGGGTCTTACAGTCATTGTTTTGATTTTGTTTGTCATTATCAAATTTCCCGATGTCGCGGGAGCACTCGGGGTTGAACAATACCAAATCAACCGCGTCATGACCTGGGTCAATCCGAGCGAACAGAATGCCGACGATAAAATGCAGGTCGAAAGGGCGCAGCTGGCGATCGGTTCGGGGAAAGTATTTGGAAATGGTGTAAGCGATCTTCAAGTCTATGTACCTGAGGCGCAAACAGACTTTATTTTTGCCGTCATCGGCGAGAGCTTCGGGTTTGTCGGATGCACGTTTGTTGTCATTATGTTTTTCTTCTTAATTTACCGGCTTGTCGTGCTCATCGACCGAATACATCCGTTCAGCAGGTTTGCTTCATTTTTCTGTGCGGGCTTTACCGCTTTAATTGTCATTCATACCTTTCAAAATATCGGAATGAATATCGGCATTATGCCAGTCACCGGCGTCCCGCTGCTTTTGGTCAGCTATGGAGGAAGCTCAGTCGTAGCAACCTTGATCGGCTTCGCGGTTGTCTACAATTCAAGCTGCCAGTTAACAAAGTATCAAAGCTATATGTTCAAATAACAGCCTGATGCATGCAGGCTGTTATTTTATTCACCCTTTTTCGCAATGTGAACGGTTGTTCATGTTATAATGAAAGTTAGTGCTTTTGATGAAGAAATAAGGCGGGGTACAATGGGTCAGAAGAAAAATACGACAAGTCCCTATTATCAGGGAGATTTGATTTTTATATTAGCTATGTTCTTTTTAATCAGTGTGATCGCTGTTTACGCTGCAGAGCCGTCTTTTTCACTGAAGGGCTATCCGGCAAAGCAATTGTTCTTTTATCTGCTCGGCATTTCGGTGATCGTCGGCTTTCTCTATTTTGATCTGGAGCAGCTTGAAAAATTCAGCATATACATATATCTATTCGGCATCTTGTCATTGATCGTGTTAAAGTTCAGTCCAACGTCGATCGCACCGATTATCAAAGGAGCGAAAAGCTGGTTTCAATTTGGTTCGGTCACGCTGCAGCCGTCGGAATTTATGAAAATCGGCCTGATTATGATGCTGGCTTCGGTGATTTCCAAAGCAAGTCCGAAAGGCTCGCGCTCGATGCAGGAGGATGTTCACCTTTTGCTGAAAATCGCAGGGGTATCTGCGGTTCCGGTCGGTTTGATTTTAATGCAGGACGCCGGTACGGCCGGTATCTGCATGTTCTTTGTCGCCGTTATGGTGTTTTTATCAGGTGTGAACTGGAAGCTGATTTCGATTGTGGCGGGGTCAGGAATCACCCTCGTACTGCTCGTTCTGTTTTTGGTGATCAATTTTCCGGAGTTTTCGAAGGATATGCTGCACATCCAGCAATATCAGATCAACCGGGTGATGACATGGGTCGATTCGAGCCAGCAGGACGCGAACGATACGTATCAGACCGAAAAGGCCGTTACGGCGATCGGCTCTGGAGAAATCTTCGGAACGGGTATGAACAATTTGAAAGTCTACGTTCCTGAAGGCCAAACCGATTTCATCTTTGCCGTCATCGGGGAAAGTTTCGGTTTTATTGGCTGTACTTTTGTCGTCATCCTGTTTTTCCTTTTCATTTACCGGCTTGTCGTGCTGATCGATAAGATACATCCTTATAATAAGTTTGCGTCATTTTTCTGTGTTGGGTATACGGCGCTGATCGTCATCCATACATTCCAAAATATCGGAATGAACGTCGGACTGATGCCGGTTACGGGCGTTCCCCTTCTGTTCATCAGCTACGGAGGGAGCTCTGTGTTGTCTGCTTTGATCGGCTATGCGATCGTTTATAACGCCAGCTGCCAGCTGACAAAATATAAAGGGTATATGTTTAAGTAAAAAAGACAGCCGAATCAGGCTGTCTTTAATCTTGGTTTAAAAATGCGAGAGCTGCCGACACAAGAATTTTCGCCGCGTTCAGCATGCCTTTTTCATCGATATCAAACAGCGGGTGATGGTGCGGGTAAACGGCTCCAGTCTGCGGATTGCCCGCGCCGGTAAAAAAGAATGATCCAGGGACATGTTCTAGATAATAAGAGAAATCTTCGCCGATCATATTCGGTTCGAGTTCGATGACGGCTTCAGGGCCGACGATTCGATTGGCACATTGGCGGACGATGTCCGTTTCTTTTTCATGGTTGACGACAGGCGGGTAGCCTTTTTCATAATCGAGTGAAAATGAAGCGCCGTTGCTGTCGCAGACGCCCTTGATGACGCGTTCCATCTCGGCGATGATCGTCTCTTGGACATGCTTTGAAAAGGTGCGGACCGTTCCTTCAATGACCGCTTCTTCGGCGATGACGTTAAACGCCTGGCCTGAATGAAACGTTCCGATCGACAAGACGGCTGCTTCCGTCGGATCGATTCTGCGGCTGACGATTTGCTGGAGATGGTTGACGACTGAGGCTCCTGTTATTAAAGCATCTGTCGTTAAGTGAGGCGCGCCTCCGTGTCCGCCCCGCCCGGATATCGTGACTTTAAATTTATCAGCGGCTGCCATCATCGGGCCTGATGTAACACCGACTTGACCGACGGGCATCGGAGCCCAGATGTGGGTGCCGAAAATGGCATCCACGCCTTCGAGACAGCCGGCTTCAATCATCGGTTTGGCGCCGCCTGGTGTGACCTCTTCACCGAATTGATGGATCAGCACGACATTTCCTTTCAAGTCTTTTTGATGCTTTGCCAGGGCTTTTGCGGCTGTGAGGAGAGCCGACGTGTGAGCATCGTGTCCGCAAGCGTGCATGACGCCGGGGACAGTTGACCGGTACGGAACATTTTTTTGATCCTGTAATGGCAGAGCGTCGAAATCGGCTCTCAAGGCGACCGTCTTGCCGGGGCGGCCGCCTTTAATATGACCGATGACCCCTTGGCCGCCGACATTTGTTCTCACGTCAATCCCGAGGTTTTCCAAGTAATTTGCAATGGTGCGCGGTGTATTGACCTCGCGGTGGGAAAGCTCCGGATATTGGTGAAAATGTCTCCTGAGTTCGATCATTTCCGGATATAATGCATCTAATTCTTCAATTACGGACTTCACCGTCATCTCCCTTTCCGCTTCAAAAATTGTAAGACGATTCTATCATTTTACCATATGAAATTGAATCCATCTGCAGTCCGCCAAACCGTTTTGCTTTAGGGAAAAGCAGATATTGGATATGATAAAGGTTGAGGAGGTAAAAGGATGAATAAAACGATTGAAACTATTTTAAATCACCGTTCGATCAGGTCTTTTACAGATCAGCTCCTGACCGAAGAAGAGGTTCGCCTGCTTGTGGAGAGCGCTCAAAGCGCATCGACGTCCAGCTATATTCAAGCTTATTCAATCATCGGTGTCACCGACCCGGACAAGAAGCGCAAGCTTGCGGAATTGGCCGGAAATCAGCCATATGTTGAAAAAAAACGGCCATCTGTTTGTATTTTGCGCAGACCTTTACCGGCATGACAAAATGGCCCGGGAAAAGGGTGTAGATATCACAGCTTCTCTTGAAGGGACGGAGACCTTTATGGTCAGCGTCATCGATGCAGCTCTTGCCGCTCAAAATATGTCAATAGCGGCCGAATCAATGGGCCTCGGCATCTGCTATATCGGCGGGATTCGCAATAACTTGAACGAAGTCTCCGGGCTTCTGGAAATACCTGAATACGTTCTGCCGCTGTTCGGGCTTGTCGTCGGCCATCCGGCCAACCTGTCGGATAAAAAGCCGCGTCTGCCGTTTGATCACATTTATCATGAAAATGCCTATCAAGCGGACGATGCCGAGTTTAAAAAACATATGTCCGCATATGACGAAACGATTTCAAACTATTATCAAAAGCGGACAGACGGCAAACGGTCTGACAAATGGACAGACCAGATCACCGGCAGCCTCAAAAAGCCGCCGCGTGCGTATATGAATGAATTCGTTAAAGGAAAAGGTTTGAACAAAAGGTAAGGAACGTCCCCTCCGACTCGGAGGGGACTTATCTTGTCAGCATGTATTGAAGAAAAAGATAAAACATCAGCCAAAAGGGAAGACTGAAAAGGATTCCGAATAAACAGCCTTTTGCAAAGCGTTCTTCTACGACTGGCGGGTGCGTTTTTTGCTTCGTCTCATTCATCAGTATTAGGAGCTCCTTTAGGTTTATCCATGATACTATTATTTCTTTTTGCGCAGGAAAAGTAAACGAAGACTTGGGGTGAAAAAGATGTTGTCATTAAGCATACTTGATCAGACTCCCGTTTCTGAAGGAAGCACACCTGAACAGGCTTTACAGCATACGGTGGAGCTCGCGCAAGCGGCGGAGCGCCTCGGATACAAGAGATTTTGGGTTTCCGAGCACCATTTTTCAAGAAACTTGGCAGGATCAAGTCCGGAGGTTCTGATCGGTTATCTTGCGGCTAAAACAGAGAAGATCCGTATAGGATCCGGCGGCGTCATGCTTCCCCATTACAGCGCCTACAAGGTGGCAGAAAACTTCCGCGTCTTGGAAGGACTTGCGCCCGGAAGGATTGATCTCGGTGTCGGACGTGCTCCGGGAGGGATGCCGATCGCTTCCATGGCTCTTCAAAATGGAGGAAGACGGATGACTGACCAATATCCCGAACAAATTCAGGATCTCGTCACATATTTACACGATCAAGCCGATGAACACCACCGCTTTCCCAACTTGACCGCATCGCCGAACGTGGCCGCAGCGCCCGCTGTCTGGCTGCTCGGCTCCTCAGGGGAAAGCGCGAGGCTTGCCGCCCAAACAGGGGCATCGTATACATTTGCCCAATTTATTAACGGCGAAGGCGGAGAAGAGGCGGCCAGACTTTACAAAGAGAGGTTCGAACCTTCTGTATTGGGTGAACAGCCAAACGTGATCATTGCTGTATTTGTGATTTGCGCTGAGACAGAAGAGAAAGCAGAGAACCTTGCAAAAAGCTTGGATTTCTCTTTATTAGCCAATGAACAGGGGATAGTGACCGAAGGCTTTCCATCATTGGAAACGGCGCTGTCATATCAATATTCTCCTTATGAAAGAAAGAGAGTGGAAGACAATCGAAAACGGATGGTCATCGGGACGCCGCGGCAGGTGAAGGAACAGCTGCTTGAACTGGCCGGCGCTTACGGAACGGATGAAATCATGGCGGTGACGATCACCCACGATTTTCAAGACAGGCTGGAATCTTACCGGCTGCTGGCCGAAGCGTTTCATCAGTCAATTTAACGTTTTTGCTGAAAAAAATCGAGAAAATGGCGGATCGGGAAAAGAATAAACAGAATGCATATGTATAAAGCGGTAAACAGCCAGCTGAGCGGAACGAGGATGACGGTATCGACGGTTTGCTCCGTTGCTTTTTGAAAAGGCTTGGGCTCGCGCTTCTGCAGGTTGACGGCGAAGTACAAAATCGTGAAAAATATAAAGCAGACAATAAGGAAGGATAAGCCGAATAATACGATAAAAGAAAGCATATATACGATGTCCTCCGATTGCTTTTTTCACGTTTTGAAGAGAAGGGAGAGCTTCTCCTGAACGCATTATCCGTATTTTAACATATAAAAGCCTTGTTGAGTGGTTCTCAACAAGGCTTGTCATTATTCGACGATAAAAGGGTCTTCCGTCAGAATGTAGCTTGATTTTCCTTTGGCGGACGCATAGGCTAGCATATAGTATTTTCCGGACTTAAGGGTTGCGGCGTCATTGATTTTGCCGTTCCATTGATAAGATTGATAGCCTTTGCCTTGGTTTTTATAAACGCCGGCCTGCCCGAGAAGGTTCAGATTTTCATCATAGACGAGAAATGCGAGCTCTTCAGCCCCGCCCGGCAGGTAGGCTTCGATCGTGTAAGCACCCTGCTTTGCCCCCGGTTCAACCGTTACGGATGTGACGCGCGGGTAGTCAGGCTCTTTGACGATCAACAGGAGCGGAATTTCGGCGACTTTTCTGCCTCCTTCACGGACGTAAACCGTGCCTTCATATGTGCCTGCTTTCGTTTTGGCGGAATTGACGGTTACTTTTGCCGTTGCTTTACCTGTTTGATGGGCCGGTACCACGACTCGTTCCGTTCCTGATACCGTGATGCCCGCTCCTTTAAAGGAGTATTCGAGCTGATAGGCTTTTCTGAATGAAGAAAGGTTTTCAATTGTGAACGCTTGTTTTTTCGTTTGTTTTCCTTTGTCTTTCAGGAACGTTCCGTATGAGTGGCTACCCGGCGTTACAATTGATGAAGCATGAAGGGCCTCGATGATGCGGATGCTGCCCGCTCCTTGCGTATTGTGAGGGAGAGGCTTTCCGTTTTCATCCGTCAATTTTTCCGCCGTATTCATCAGCACGCCTTTGATTTGCTCTGGCGTCCAATCCGGTTTGGCCTGCTTTAATAGGGCTGCCGTTCCCGCGACATGCGGGGAAGCCATGCTTGTACCCTGCTTTGAACCGTAACCGTGAGGGTTTTTCGGATCGTGGGTCGGAATGGTGCTGACGATATTGACGCCTGGCGCTGAAACGTCAGGTTTAATCATCCATGTATCCATGACAGGTCCGCGCGACGAGAAGGAGGCAATCGTTTCCCCGAGCTTTTTGTCCAATTTGAAAGAAAAGACAGCAGAGCGTTCCCCTTCTTTGATCTGCTGAACAAGCTTTTCGCCCTCTTCTTTCGACAATTTGACAGTCGGTACGGCCATCCCCATAACGTTGGCCTCGATTTCCCCTGTTACATTATTGTAAATCACGGCTCCGACAGCGCCGGCGTTTTTGGCGTTTTCGGCCTTATCCACAAATGGAATGACGCCTCTCTGGATAACCGCTACTTTTCCTTTCACATCTTTGCCTTTGAAATCGTCAGCTTGTCCGATCCCAGCTTCAACAAGTTCCACGTCTTGACCGTTCAAAGCTTCAAGATCTTTTTCCTCCTGGTATCCCATCACTTTTGCTGACGAATACGAAGGAAGCCTCACAGAATATTCATTATATGGAAGCTGCGAGGCGCCGACGGAAATCGCATCCCTTGAAGTTCCCGGCGAGCCGACCGTCCAGTTTTCCGGTCCGCTGTTTCCGTTTGACGTAACGGCGACAACTCCTTCGGCCATCGCCCAGTCCAGTGCGATGCTTGTTGCATAATCAGGGCTGTTCAGTGAATTGCCCAATGAGAGGTTCATCACTTTTGCTCCGTCCGCGACGGCTTTTTCAATGCCTGCAATCACGTTCTCGGTTGTTCCTGAGCCGCCGGGGCCGAGCACACGGTAAGCAATAAGCGTTGCTTCAGGCGCCACCCCTTTAATCTGACCGTTCGCGGCGATGGTCCCCGCAACATGGGTGCCGTGATCAGTCGCTTCTCCGCGCGGGTCGCCTGCCGGTGTTTCTTGTGGATCATAGTCATTATCCACAAAGTCATACCCCTTATATGGGCCGAAATTCTTCTTTAAGTCAGGATGTGTGTAATCCACACCCGTGTCAATGACAGCTACCTTAATGCCTTTACCGGTATAGCCTGATTTCCATGCCTGATCTGCTCCGATGTACGGTGCACTTTTATCCATCTGTGGATAAATGGCATCCGCTGCAAGTGTCACGTCTTTTCCTTTTATGCTGTCAGGTTTGTAAGCTGCGTTCGGATAAACCGCTTTTACTTCCTTGACGGCGAGCAGCTTCGGAATTTCACTGGCCGGCAGTTTCATTGAAAAACCCGAAAATACACGGTCGTATTCGCGGTTTATTTTCGCTTTTTTGAGTGTTTTCAGCGCACTGTTTTTCGCTTTGCTGCGAGCGGTTTTTAAAGAAGCTTTCGTTTGCTTTTCCCCATCCGCTTTTGCTTCGGCAAGCGACTTTTCTTTCAGCTCCACAATAACTGTTGTCTGTTTATCAGACGTCACATCAATATCACCGTAGATTTCAGCTTTCTCAAGTTCAGGCGACTTTTGATCGGGAACGGATGTTGCCTGCACTCCGGTGAGGAATGTGGATAACGAAAATAATAGAATAAAAGCCATAACGAAATAGCGCATGATACTTTTTCTCAATCTGTTTTCCCCCTTACGGATAAATGGTTTCTTTGTAATCCTTAGAGTTTCGAACTTTTAAAATATTCTCTCAGTTTCAAAAAAATCCTTCTATATATAGAAATAATTTTCAAAGATTCAATGTATTGGAGTGGATGTCTTTAAACTTATGCACAATTTACTGTGTATAAGTGAATAAACTTGTGTATAGATATTGTAGGGAATATACGTTCTTATACTAAATGTTGAATAAATATGTGGATATGTGGATATACCCTGTGGGTAATATGTGTTTATCCTTAGGATAAGCTGTGAGTAAGTTACATTCATGGTTTGTTTCCGTTGAATCATGCGTTTCCATCAGTTTTCAACAAAACTTCTAAAAACTAGAATCATTTTGCACACACATTGTGACAAACATTTTCATTTTGCTGGGATAAGATAGAGCAAGAAAGTTTAATAGAGTTGCTAGTTTTATCACAACGAAACTGGAGGGGATAGGTATGAAAGGTTTGATATCATTTTTAAAATTATGGACGGCCGTGCTGCTGAATGCGGTGGTGCCTGTCAGAGAGACTCAGATGAAGGTGATGGCGTTCGCCGGCGGTACATATCAGGCTGCCGATGCTTATCAGGCAGGCGGCTTTTCGGAAAAAAGAGAAGAATCAACAGAGCGGATGTCGGGCTGTAAGAGAGCGATGCCCGGCAGTTTTACGACAGAACCCAACCGGGCTGTTTGCCAAAAAGCGGTGAAGAGGGTAAGAGCCGGACCAACTCTTTACATGGGAACTTAAACAAGGTAAAATCCCACTCATAACGGGAAGTGGGTGACGGCTTTGAAAATCTATAAAGTATTGAACAACAATGCAGCAATCATAAAGGAGGATGGTCAAGAAAAAATTGTCATGGGGCCTGGTATCGCTTTTCAAAAAGGCAAAAACGATACCATTCCAAGAAACAAGGTAGAAAAAATTTTTACCATTCATGAAGAAAATGAAAAGTTTAAACAAATCCTCGAAACACTTCCGGAAGAACATATTGAAGCTGCCGAAGAGATCATCAGCTATGCGGAAGGGCGGCTGTCCGCACCGTTGAGCGATCATATCCACATCGCCCTTGTGGATCATTTGTCATTTGCGATCGAGCGAGTCCGCAAAGGATTCGTCATTCAAAATAAATTATTAAATGAAATCAAAGCGCTTTATAAAAAAGAATATGAGATCGGACTCTGGGCAATCGATTTGGTCAAAGAAAAATTGAAAGTCGAATTGCCTGATGATGAAGCGGGTTATATTGCGCTGCATATTCATACCGCAAAAATGGATGCGGAAAACATGCAGAAGACGCTTAAATACACGAACATCATCAAAGAATTGATAGAAAAAATCGAATGCTGTTTCAATCAGAAGATTGACGAAAACAGCATCTCATATCAGCGTCTTGTCACGCATCTCAGGTATGCCATCAACAGGCTGGAATCAAATGAAGCGTTTCATGTCATGGACGATGACATGCTTTATTTCATCCGGAAAAAGTATCCTGGAAGCTACCAGTGTGCGGCAGGGCTGGCGGATTACGTGAAAACTGAATATGATCTTCATCTTCCGGAATCGGAAGTCGGATATATTACGCTGCATGTCCAGCGTTTAAATGATTCCTATAGGTAATACCGCCTGATAACGCGCGATCAGGCTTTTTTTAGGTCGATTTTCACAGAAAATAAAAAAGTAGTTGACGAAAGCGTTATCACATAATAAAATGAAAGCGTATTAAAAAATAAATACCGGGGATTGTGACTGGTAAAGCAGGCAAGACCTAAAATTTGCTAGATGAATGGGGAGAATCTATCCGCCATTCGTTGGTGAATTTTAGGTCTTTTCTGCTTTTTTTTTAAAAAAAGGAGGAGTCATCATGAATCACAAAGAAATCGCCGTACGTCTTATACAGCTTCTTGGCGGAGAAGATAATGTTATCAGTGCAGCTCATTGTGCGACAAGGCTTCGTTTGGTGATCAAGGACGAAGCGAAAATCGACCAGGAAAAGGTCGAAGAGCTGGAAGGTGTAAAAGGAGCCTTTTCGAGCTCTGGCCAATACCAGATTATTTTCGGAACAGGACTTGTTAATAAAGTGTATGAACAGTTTGCCAAAGAGCTGAATCTTGACCAAAAGGAAACGGTTCAGCACAGCGATGCCGCAAAGGGAAAAATGAATCCTTTAGCGCGATTCGCGAAAACGCTGTCAAATATTTTCGTGCCCATCATCCCGGCCATTGTTGCAAGCGGTTTATTAATGGGGCTGTTGGGGATGATGAAGGCATTTCAGTGGGTCGATCCTGATGCAGCGCTGTATAAAATGCTTGATATGTTCTCAAGCGCGGCATTTATTATCCTTCCGATCTTGATCGGTGTCAGTGCTGCGAAAGAATTTGGCAGCAATCCTTACCTGGGGGCTGTACTTGGAGGTATTTTAATTCACCCGAGCTTGTTCAATCCTTGGGGACTGGCAACTGCATCTCCGGATGTGATGAACTTTTACGGGCTCAAAATTGAGATGCTGGGCTATCAAGGAACCGTTGTTCCAATTTTGCTTGCCGTGTATGTGATGAGTAAAATCGAAAAAGGCGTAAGAAAAATTGTTCCAAACGCGATCGATCTTTTAGTGACACCGTTTGTCACGATTATTTCAACGGGATTTATTGCCTTTATCGCAATCGGTCCTTTAGGAAGAATGCTTGGTACAGGGATCACGAACGTTTTAACTTATGTGTATGATCTTGCCGGACCTGTTGCCGGACTGATTTTCGGAGGAACATACTCGCTGATCGTTTTAACTGGTGTTCACCACAGTTTCCACGCGATTGAGGCCGGCCTTATCGCTGACATCGGCAGGAACTACCTGCTTCCGATCTGGTCTATGTCCAATGTCGCCCAAGGCGGGGCCGGACTTGCCGTATTCTTTTTGGCAAAGCGCGCAAAAACAAAAGAAATCGCTTTACCTGCTGCTTTCTCTTCTTTTCTTGGCATTACCGAACCTGTTATTTTCGGTGTTAACCTCCGTTACCGCAAGCCGTTTATCGCGGCAATGGCCGGTGGAGCGCTCGGTGCTGCATACGTTGTCTTTATGAATGTTGCGGCAAACGCCTACGGTTTGACGGGAATACCGATGATTGCGATTGTTGCCCCGCTTGGAATGGGCAACCTGATCCATTATTTAATCGGAATGGCGATCTCTGTGTCTGTCGCGTTTATCACAGCCTTTATCTTAGGAATTAATGAAGACGAGAAAAAGTGACGGAAGGAGGGGAAAACGATGAATCAAGATCAGGAGCTTCGTCAAAAGGCAATAAACCGGGTTGAAGAATACCGGGATATTGTAAACCTTGATCCCTATCGGCTGCATTATCACATCATACCTCCTGTCGGACTGCTGAATGATCCGAACGGATTCATTCAGTGGAAGGGAGTTTACCATCTTTTTTATCAGTGGATGCCTTTTAAAACGGGGCACGGTGCAAAGCTGTGGGGGCACTACTCTTCAACAGATCTCGTGAACTGGCGGCATGAAGAGATCGCCCTCACGCCGAGCGACTGGTTTGATAAAAACGGCTGTTATTCAGGAAGCGCGATCGCTGAAAATAATGTGCTCCACCTGTTTTATACGGGGAATGTCAGAGATGACGAGGGAAATAGGGAGACCTATCAATGTCTCGCCGTCTCAAAAGACGGCATCTCGTTTGAAAAACAGGGGGTTGTTGCAAGGCTTCCGAAAGGATACACGGCTCATTTCCGCGATCCGAAAGTATGGAAAAAGAGTGGCAGCTGGTACATGGTGCTCGGCGCCCAGACTGAAAAACTTGAGGGCAGAGCCGTTCTGTTTCAATCGGATAATTTGAAAGACTGGCAGTTCCTTGGCGACATCACAGGTTCAAATACAGATCAGCTCGGGGAATTCGGCTATATGTGGGAATGCCCTGACATGTTCGAACTAAACGGCAAAGACGTCTTAATTGTCTGTCCGCAAGGCCTTGAAGCAAAAGAGATGCGCTACCAAAACGTCTATCAGTCAGGTTATTTTGTCGGTGAATTGAACGAGCAGAAACCGGGTTTTACACACGGAGACTTTGAAGAGCTTGACCGCGGCTTTGATTTTTATGCGCCGCAGACGACAAAAGACGAATCAGGCCGGAGGATACTGGTTGCCTGGATGGGTGTTCCAGACCAGGATGAACAGAGCCAGCCGACGATTCAGCATCAATGGGTGCACTGTATGACATTGCCGAGGGAATTGCATTTGCAAAACGATAAAATCGTTCAAAAACCGGTCGCGGAGCTTAGAACGCTCCGCCAAAACGAAAAACGCGCAGCAATATCACTTAATCAAGGCACCGAAAAACTGGACATTGTTCAACCGGACAAAACCGAGCTTTTCATCAGCCCGCAACTTATTGAAGACAGCTTTGAGATTTCCTTCAGGGGTGCCGCGCGACTCATTTACAATAAAGCTGACGGCATCATAACTTTGGAAAGAAACAGCTATGTTGATGAAAGAACGGAAGCCAGACATTGTCGTTTGCATGAGCTCCGCGATTTAAACATCTTTTTAGACGCGTCTGCGATTGAAATCTTCGTCAATGGGGGAGAGGAAGTCTTTACGGCAAGATATTTTCCTTACCCGGGAAATAATGATGTTTGGATCGGTGCCAGAAAAGAAATCATAGTGAATGTGACATCCTGGACGGTGGCATAAAGGGTGCGGTTTGCTATTTTCTGTACAATCCCTTTATGATATGCTTTTTTTAGAGAGAGTGCAGTGAAAAAGGGGTTGTTTTTTTGGATCAAAACCAGCAGAAGTTGACAGCTGTGCGTTTGAAAAAAATGGCGGATCATATTGAGGATACGAGAGAGGAATACAATGGTTTGCTCCTTCAGATGAAGAAGCTGATCGGCGGTATTGAAGATAAAACAATTCCGGATGATGAAGAAATACAAAAGAAACTTCAAGACACTTATGAACAAATGAAAGAATATGCTCTTTTTGTGGAATCGATCGAGACTTTCTTAAGATCATCTGCAAGAACGATCAAACGCGAAAGCTAAATAAAAGCCAGCCCCTTTTAATGGGGCTGGCTTTTATTTGCCGCTGAGCCGTAAAGCGGAGTGCTTCGTCGGCCCGACGTATTGATTCAAACGGAATGATTCGCGGATGGCTTCCGTAATAAATGTTTTTGCAGAATAAATGGCTTCTTTTACATTTGAACCTTTGGCGAGTTCAGCCGTAATCGCTGCGGAATAGGTGCAGCCCGCCCCGTGCGTGTATGGAGTTTCAATTCTTTCTCCTTCGATGACTTCTGCATCCCGGCCGTCAAATAATACATCTACCGCTTTTTCGTGATTCAGTTTGCCTCCTCCTGTAATGAGGACGTGTTCAGCGCCGAGGCCGTGAATGACTTTTGCCGCTTCCTTCATTTGCTCAACCGTTTTAATTTCTCCAAGTCCGCTGAGCTGGCCGGCTTCAAAAAGGTTTGGCGTAATGACCGTGGCAAGCGGAGCCAAAAGCTCTCTTAAAGCCTTTGCGTGTTCGGGATACAGCACTTCATTTGCTCCTTTACATACCATAACGGGATCAATGACGACATTTTTCATGCTGTGCTTCTTGATTGTGTCTGCCGCCAATTCAATGATATCAACGGTCGGAAGCATGCCCGTTTTCATCGCATCTACCCCGATGCCGTCCACAATCGTCGACAGCTGGGCGCGGATGACTTCTGTATCAACTGGGAATACCTGGTGATTCCAGTTGTTCTCAGGATCCATGGCGACAACAACCGTAAGGGCCGTCATTCCATAGACGTTCTTTTCTTGGAACGTTTTTAAGTCCGCCTGAATGCCGGCGCCTCCGCTTGAGTCAGAGCCGGCGATTGTCAGTGCTTTGTGCATTGTCATGTTCAGTCAATCCTCCACGATAAGAGATTCCATCCAAAGTTGGTTTATTACTTATTATAGACAGCTTTTCGCAAGATCACAATGAAATGGCTGCCGCTTTATAGTGCAGCGGTCCTCTGCCAAATTTCGTGAATGGATTGGCATAAAAAACCAAACCATCTTTTGATCCATGTGAAATTATTCGCATTATGATTTAATATGTTTAGAATGAAATAAGAAGGAGCGTATATCACAAATATGAACATATCTATCGTAGTTGTCACGCACAACCGGGTCACCGCTTTGTGCGAATTGCTTGAATCCATTACAAAACAGTCTGTTGCACCATTTGAAGTCATTATTGTTAATGATGCCGGGGAGAGCGTCGACTTTGTTGAGCGCCTTTATTCAGACCTTCCGATCAGAGTTATCCATCTGAAAGAAAACGTGAAGCATGTAAAAGCGAGAAATATAGGGGTGAAAGAAGCTTCCGGAGATGTTATTATGCTGTGTGATGATGATGATTTTTTCACTCCGTGCCATATGGAAAGAATGTTGAATGCGCTGGAGACCGCCGATTTTGTTTATTCGGATGCTGAGATTGTGTCTTTCGAAGAAAAAGAGGATAAAAGAATTCCGACAAGCCGTTATCTTTTTGCGTATTCCTTTAACTTGGATGAAATGAGGAAGTTTTCTACATATGTTCCTTCAGGGAGTATGTACAAACGGTCTCTTCATGACGAGATCGGCTATTTTGATCCTGCTGTCCACAATTATTGGGATTGGGACTTTTTCCTGAGAGCAGCTGAGCGCTTTCGCGTGAAAAGGGTTCCTTTTGCAAGCGTCATCTATGCGTTTTCAGATCAGGGTGACAACCAATCCGGAGATCTTGGCGGAATGAGACAGTATTATTTGGATGTCTTGAGTGAAAAGCATCAGCTTGGCAAGCTGCCGACAAAGAACTTTTTCGTACTTCTCGAAGAACCTGCTATGAAAAAAAGGGAAGCGGAAAGCGAAATCGTCTGGGACGGAAAACCGGTCGCATCCAGGCTTTCCGCTGCAAGACAATTGAGTTAAGGAGGCCTGAACATTGAAACAGATTTTGAATGACAGCTGGTGGCAGCAGCTGAAGGACGAGTTTAATAAGCCTTACTATCAAGAACTGAGGGAAATGCTGAAAAGGGAGTATGCAGAGCACACCGTATATCCTGAACCGAACGATATATACAATGCTTTGCATTATACTTCCTATGAAAATGTTAAAGTCGTGATTCTCGGCCAGGATCCGTATCATGGCCCGGGGCAGGCCCATGGCTTAAGCTTTTCCGTACAACCCGGTGTCAATCCGCCGCCTTCTTTGAAAAATATCTTTATAGAATTGCAGAATGACATTGGCGCCGACATCCCTAATCACGGTTCTCTCGTCAGTTGGGCCAAGCAAGGCGTTCTGCTGCTGAACACCGTTTTGACTGTGAGACGGGGCCAGGCAAATTCGCATAAAGGAAAAGGGTGGGAACAGCTGACAGACAGTATCATAGATGTTTTAAACAAAAGAGATAAGCCGGTCGTTTTTATTCTCTGGGGCCGGCATGCCCAAATGAAAAAAGAGCGAATCGATACATCCAAGCATTTCATTATCCAGTCGCCGCATCCGAGCCCATTCTCGGCTAGAAACGGGTTTTTCGGGAGCAGACCGTTTTCAAGAGCCAATCAGTATTTGGAACAAATCGGTGATGAGCCGATTGATTGGTCCCTTCCGAATCTTTAAAATCGCGAGAACCGCTAAAATAAGCGGTTCTTCGTTTGTCTGGCTCCTATCTACCTGAGAAGTTTTTTGATGATTCGCAGCCCGTTTTTTGATGAAGGGTAACGGAATGAAATGTCAAACAGGTTTGTCTGTTTTAAAACGCTTTTCTCGTGGGAAAACGTCTTAAAGCTGTGATACCCATGGTAACTTCCGATTCCGCTTTCGCCTACGCCGCCGAAGGGGAGGTAAGGTGTGGCTGTGTGCATCAGCGTGTCATTGATGCATCCCCCGCCAAATGAAATCCGGCTGAGGATGTGCTTCTGTACCGGTTTTTCATTCGTAAACAAATAGAGCGCGAGCGGTTTAGGGCGGCTTTGAACCATTTGGATAACGTCTTCGATTGTTTCATAGCCGATGACAGGAAGGAGCGGCCCGAAAATCTCTTCCTGCATGATCGGCGATTCCCAGTCGGGTTCATCGATAATGGCCGGAGCAATTTTAAGTGCGTCTTTTTGATACGTTCCGCCTGTTACGATATTCTCGTTGTGTAAAAAGCGGAGTAACCGTTCGAAATGACGTTCGCTTATGATTTTTCCGTACGCCGGATGGCTTTCCGGCGCTTTTCCGTAAAATGTTTGGATCGATTGCTTCAGAGCGTGCAACAGCCCGCTTTTCACATCTTTGTGTACGAGCAGATAATCAGGCGCAATGCACGTCTGTCCTGCGTTTGTCAGCTTTCCGAAAACAATCCTTTGAGCTGCAAGCTTAAGATCAGCATCCTTGTGCACGATGCAGGGGCTTTTTCCGCCAAGCTCAAGTGTGACTGGAATGAGCTGTTTTGCTGCGGCTTCCATGACGACTTTGCCCACGGGAACACTGCCTGTAAAAAAGATATAGTCAAATTTTTGCCGCAAAAGCACTTGATTCGTCTCCACCCCGCCCTCAATAACGGATACATATTCGGGGGGAAAGATTTCTTTAAGCATCTTGGATATGACGCTGGATACAGCGGGAGCAAGCTCTGACGGTTTGATGACGGCCGTATTCCCCGCAGCAAGTGCGCCGATCAGAGGCGAAACGGCAAGCTGAAACGGATAGTTCCATGGCGCGATGATCAGGACCGTGCCATAAGGCTCCGCAATGACGATGCTTTTTGAACCGATGTGCGAGACGGCCGCTTTCGCCTTTTTCGGCTTGGCCCATTTTTTTAATCGTCTGCTGATGAAGCGGATTTCTTCCAGTACAATGCCGATTTCCGTCATATAGGCTTCGTGCTCTGATTTATTAAGGTCTTTCTGAAGGGCTTCAAGTATGTCCCGTTCATATTTTTTTACAGCATTCTTAAGAATGTTAAGCTGTTCCAGACGATTTTCAACAGCGAGTGTTGCCCCGCTTAAAAAATATCGCTTTTGCTCGGTAACGGTCGTTTCGATGGAGGGTGTACGTTCTGCCATTCCCTGATTCCTTTCGCTTTTAGAAATTCGAGTGAAGTTTTTTTTCATTATGTGTGACAGCCTTTTCAGCTGTCAACTTTTAGCCGTAAGAAAATCGGCGTTTTCTACCTGCGTTTGCCTGCAGATATCTTTTTTAAAAGTGCAAAAGGTGATATTTCACAGCAGGAGAGGCAATTTTTCGCAATGGATATTTGCAAAGTGCATTCGGCACGGGAGAAGTTAATTTGGTAAAATGAAATGGAAACTGAAAACGGTTTGGAGGATCGATTTGATGAACATACATATATCAAGTTTGCTGCAGAAGATGGAGGACGAATTGAAAAAAGCAAAGGAATGCAGCCAGGAAAATGAATTGAAAATGCACATCGCGGTTATCCGCTCCCTTTGCGACGTCATTGTTGAACCGCAGCAGCGGCCGTCCGTCCAGTCTTCACCCTATGTTCAAACGGCCAATAAACCATCGAGCTACCAGCTGATGCTAGAAAAAATGATGGGGAGCGCCGGTGCTGAACAGTACAAAAAACAAGAGAAACAAAAGCACGAAGATGACGGCAACGGAGATTCTATTTTTGATTTCTAGGCGCCGTCGGCTGTTTTAAAAAAGAGAGGTTGATCAACTTGAAACTGCTTTTTGGGGCTTTACAATGGACGGCATTTATTATTGCGGCCGCAATCGTGGTGCCAATTGCAATCGGGCAGTCATTCGGGCTGAACCAGGCAGAGACCGCTGGGCTGGTTCAAAGCACTTTTTTCGTGCTCGGCACAACGGCTTTTATCCAATGTTTATTGGGACACCGCCTGCCGATTAATGAGAGTCCGGCCGGCCTCTGGTGGGGCGTGTACACGATTTATTCCGGTCTTACAGGGACCGTATTTGCGACTCATATTGAAACGCTTCAGGGGCTGCAGGGAGCGATGCTGCTAAGCGCGGTTTTCTTCTTTATTTTTAGTTTATTTAAAGTTATTGATAAGCTGGCTGTGATGTTTACTCCTGTTGTGACGGGCATTTATTTACTGCTGCTGGTCATCCAGCTTAGCGATCCGATCGTTAAAGGTGTCATGGGGATCGGCTACCGGAAAAACGAGGTCGATATACCCGTGTTTTTGCTGGCGGTTGTGGTCATGCTGGCTACGTTTCTGATGAGCCGGTCAAACATTCCGGTTCTCAAGCAATATTCAATTTTAATTGCGCTTTTCGGCGGCTGGGTCTTATTTGCCGTATTCGGCGTGGCGAAGGCGCCTGAGCATGCGAACCAGCTGTTCCGCCTTCCGGATATTTTTCCGTTCGGAATGCCGCTGTTTGACAGCGGATTAGTCGTTACTTCGCTGTTTATTACAGTATTGTTAATCGTCAATATGCTCGCCAGCATACGGGTGGTTGAAGGAGCGGTCAGACAGTTTGAGAAGCTGGAGGAGAGGAGGCGGGCACGTCCTGCCGGATTTATCGCCTCCGTCAGCCATTTGCTGAGCGGATTGCTCGGAGCTGTAGGCACGGTGCCGATATCCGGGGCGGCCGGGTTTATTCAAACGACGAGAATGTCTTCGAAAAAACCGTTTTTGCTCGGGAGTTTGATCGTGATCGTCATCAGCTTTTTCCCGCTGGTCATGAATACTTTTGCCAGCCTGCCGTCTCCGGTCGGCTTTGCGGTGAACTTCGTCGTGTTTTCAACGATGGTCGGCCTGGCATTTGCCGAATTCGATTCTTATGAAAAGGACGAGGCAGGCCGCATCCGTTTTGTTACCGGGATTGCGCTCCTTGCCGGCGTGGGGGTCATGTTTGTACCTGAAAGTGCTTTGGAAGGAATGCATCCTGTTTTTGTTTCCATTTTAAGCAATGGGCTTGTCCTTGGAACAATTGTAGCGATTGCTGCGGAACAGATGCAGCTACGGAAAAAGAAATTTGACAATATCGTGTCATGAGATGTGCAAACGTTGAAATTAAAGGCGTGTGCGCTATGATGATAAAAGAAAGGCGGGCGATTTGATCGTGAAATTATTTTTAATTTTAGGTGCTGTCAATGCGATGCTTGCGGTTGCTTTAGGGGCGTTCGGAGCTCATGGTCTTGAGGGGAAAATTCCCGAGAAATATTTGCAAATCTGGCAGACCGGCGTCCAGTATCATATGTATCATGCGCTCGGTTTAATTGCCGTCGCGCTCATCGCGTCAAAGCTTACAGATGCGGGAAGCGTAACTGCGGCAGGTTGGCTGATGTTTGCCGGAATCGTTTTATTTTCAGGAAGTTTATATGTCCTCAGCCTTACGCAAATCAGCGTCCTCGGTGCGATTACTCCGCTGGGCGGCGTGGCGTTTATTGCCGCATGGATCATTGTTGTTGTATCAGCTGTTAAATACTTGTAGCTTACTAAAAAGCCAATCTCCTGAAAGGATTGGCTTTTTTTTATTTTAACAGGGGCTGATTCATGGTAATTTAATGTTATGAACAGGGCGAAAGACCCGGCTTTTGCATTTTGACAGAAGGGATGTGCATGACGGAGGACCGGTCTCCGTTCAAAGATGAAAATTAAAGTGATCATTGCGGATGACAATTCATTCATAAGAGAGGGTATGAAAATCATACTGAGCACTTATGATGAATTTGAAGTGCTGGCGACGGTGGAGGATGGCTTGCAAGCGGTCGAATTTTGCCGCGGCCAAGCTGTGGATATTGCACTGCTTGATGTCCGCATGCCCAACATGGATGGAGTGGAAGCTGCGCGGCTCATTTCAGAAACGGGCGCCAAGCCTTTTATTTTAACAACGTTTGATGATGACGAATACATCGTCGCTGCCATACGGAACGGAGCAAAAGGATATTTGCTGAAAAATGCCGATCCTGAGCGAATTAGAGACGCAATTAAAAGCGTGTACAACGGCCATACTGTCATGCAGGATATCATCCTCGACAAGATTAAATCCAATTTGGCGGAGCATAAAGAAGCGGAATCAAAAATAGACGAAAGCCTGTTTACCGAACGCGAGCTCGGAATTATGGCCCTGATTGCCAGAGGGCTGTCCAATAAAGAAATATCGAAAGAACTGTTTATTTCTGAAGGTACGATTGCCAATTATATTTCCTCGATTTTGGGGAAAACAGGGCTTGAACACCGGACGCAAATCGCAATTTATTATTTAACTGGAAAAGTTAACTTTTAATCTGGGGGATCACCATGGAATTGCGGATTATGACCGGCAAACTGATTTTGCTGGGATTTATCATTTATCAATGCGTTTCTTCGGAAATTGACAATCTGCCGTGGCTTGTGTTCAGCATTCTTGTTTACGCCTGTATCAACCTCGGGATTTCAATTTTATCTGAAGGAAAAATAAAAAAGCTTTTTATTATTATGTCTGTCATCATTTCAATTTTTTCTTATGCCGAGGTGCACCCCCTATTTATTTTATTTCTTCCTTTTAGCCTGTATGAAGGAGCAGCTGATTTCGGGCTGCCGAAGTGGATGGTACTTGCCGCTTCAATCGTTCCGGTTTTGTTTATCAATGAAAGCATCTCAGCGGTCTACGCGTTGACAGCCGCTTTTCAATTTTTGCTGTACTGGGCGGCAAGCCAAGATGCAGCGCGGATTGAAAAGCTTGAACATCATATCGATCAAACGAGAAGAGACCTGGAGAAGGTAACAAACATGCTGCGGGAAAACAAAGAGTTCATCAGACAATCCGAATATACGTATAAGCTTGAGGAGCGGAACCGGCTTTCCCAGGAAATACACGATAAAATCGGCCATTCCATGACAGGAGCGCTGATTCAGCTCGAAGCGGCGAAGCGCGTCCTTGACATAGACAAGGAAAAAGCTTCCGAGCTCCTGCAAAACGCGATTAACATCTCCAAGGACGGGATCGAAAATATCAGATTGACGTTAAAAAGCGTCAAGCCGCCCTCAGAACAGATGGGTATCCATAGATTGAAGCTGTTTATCGATGAATGTTCGGCGCGGTATCATATGAATATTTCATTTTTGCATAAAGGTGATTTGGATGTTATTTCTCAAATTCAGTGGAAGATTATGTTTGAAAATATCACCGAAGCACTGACAAACTCGGTGAAATATGCAGAAGCGACACATGTATCCATCTATATTCATGTGCTGAATACACTCATTAAAGCCGAAGTGAAAGACAATGGAAAAGGGCGACAGAAAATCAAGAAAGGGATGGGGATCATCGGGATGGAGGAACGGGCCGCTTCTGTTAACGGAAAGGTGATTGTTGACGGTTCGAACGGCTTCTCTGTCACCACCTTGCTGCCCAAGCATGAATGATTTCATGAATTGAATATGAATTTTCTCATGTGAAAAAGATGAAATGCTGCACTGCCGCACCATTCATCTTTTTTTTATAATGAAATCAAAATGAGGTGAGAACATGAATGTATTGGAAATCCATCATCTAACAAAAAAATTTGGCGACTTCGTTGCCGTCGACAATATATCACTCTCGATCGAAGAGGGCGAAATATTTGGATTGCTCGGCGCAAACGGGGCCGGAAAGAGCACGACCATTCACATGATCTCGAGTTTGCTGAGATGCAATGAAGGCGAGATTTTGATTCTCGGAAAAAACATTGCGAAACACCGCAAATTCGCCAAGATGAATATCGGCATTGTCCCGCAGGATCTGGCCATTTACGAGGATTTAACGGCATATGAAAATGTGAAGTTTTTCGCCGGACTCTATGGTCTCCGCGGGGCCCAATTGCGCAATCGGGTGGAAGAAGCATTGCAGTTCGTCGGTTTAAGCGATAAGCATAAAAGCTTCCCGAAAAATTTTTCAGGCGGAATGAAAAGAAGGCTCAATATCGCCTGCGCGATCGCCCACAGGCCAAAGTTGATCATCATGGATGAACCAACGGTGGGAATTGATCCGCATTCGAGAAATTATATTTTGGAATCCGTCAAAAAGTTAAATGCGATGGGCTGCACGATTATTTACACCAGCCATTATATGGAAGAAGTTGAAGAGATCTGTACGCGGATCGCCATCGTGGATCATGGAAAAATTATCGCCGAAGGAACGAAGGAGCAGCTGAAATCGATCATTACCAACACGAAAGATATTCAGGTCGTTCTTAAATCGGCGGAAAATGTCGATATCGGCGAACTGAAAACGATCAGCGGCGTGGAGGCGGCTGCTCTTGAAGACAATACGATCAAAATCAACTCGGATGCAGGTGTCAATAATTTAAACCAGATTATTGAGAAGCTGATGAAAAACGGGGCCGAGATTCGTTCATTGGAAGAAAAAGCGCCTAATTTGGAAACCGTGTTCCTGACCTTGACCGGAAGACAGTTGCGCGATTAGAAAGGGGGCCATGGTTTGAATACACTCATCATTGCGAAAAAAGAAATTGTATCGGCTTTTCGGGACAAGCGGACATTCCTTTTTATGCTGGCATTTCCGATTGTACTGATTATGATTTTAGGCACCGCGCTGACGAACGCTTTCGATCAGCAAACAGCAGCGGTCGGCGAGGTTCATGTTCTGTATAAAGACAAGGCTGACGGAGCGTTTTCGGAAGGTTTTAAAACATTCGCAAAAGAAGCGAAAACATCCGGCGTTCATTTTAAAAAAATATTGTCTGATACGGATGGAAAACAAGAAATCAAACAAGGGAACTACGATGCTTACCTTGAGATCGAAAACAGCGGCATCAAGCTTTACCAAATGGATAAAAACAGTATGAAAAACAGCATTATTCAAGGAATGCTGACCGCGTTTGCAAACCGGTACAATGCCGCACAAGAGATCATCAAAGCCGCTCCTGAGCAAGCGGGTGCCGTGCTCGGGGACACACCTGGCGACCATTATATCAAGGAGACGTCTCTCAGCTCAGACAGAAAGCCCAACTCCATGGATTATTACGCGGTTACCATGACCACTCTGATCGCGCTTTACAGTGCACTAAGCGCCAGTTATTTAATAAGGGGAGAGCGGCTTGGAAAAACAGCCGACCGGCTGATCGCGGCGCCGGTTCATAAAGGCGAGATTTTTGCCGGCAAGCTGATTGGCAATCTTGTGACAAACGGATTATGTATTTTTGCCGTCGTCATATTCAGCAAATACGTATTTAAAGCGTACTGGGGAGATCATCTCGCCCTTGTGGCGGCCGTGCTGTTCAGCATCGTATTGTTTGCCGTATGCCTCGGCCTTGGCGTCAGTTATTTGACGAGAACGGGGGAAGCGGCAGTGGCGATCATTAACGTGTTGATTCCGCTGGTTGCATTTTTCGGAGGCGCTTATTTTCCTGTCGAGGGTGCGGAAGGTGTTTTAGCTTTGATCAAAGACCTGTCTCCGCTCACATGGACGAACGAAGCTATTATGAACATTATATTTGCGGACGATCTAGCGGCGGGGCTGCCCGTAATCTTGCTGAACATCGGTTTATCCCTGTTATTTCTGCTGATTGCCGTTGTCTCATTGCAGAGAAGGGAGGGGCTGTAAGATGAAAGAAATGCTATGGCTTGTCAAAAACACACTGAATGTCACCTTCAAAAAGAAAATCAATATCTTTCTGTTCGTATGTCTGCCCTTGCTAGGCATATTCGTATCGCTTTTAACAGAGGGAAGCATGGACAAGACAGATTTGCGCGTCGGAATTATCAATCATGACGGCGGACGAATCGCCGAAGATACTAAGGATTTTTTGAAGGGGATCGAGAATGTCAACATCAGCGCGGTCAGTGAAGCAGAAGGGAAAAGTCAAATTGCGTCAGGGGAGCTTGATTGCGTCATTACGTTTGAACAAGGCTTTTCTCAAAGCGTGCAGAGCGGAGAACCGGCTCATATCGCCATTGCATCTGTCAAAGGCGCTGAAATCACCGGGTTTGTGAAATCGTATGTTTATCATTACATTGATAATATCGCCGCAATCGGCAAATCGGCGCAGGGGAATGAAAAGCGTTTTGAGGAAATGTATAAAAATTACCGGAGTTCTGAAACGGGTGTCAAAACATATACGGTTGAAGACACGGCGAAAAATAGAAACATGACGGAGCGGACGGTCGGTTTTCTTCTGATGGCGATGCTTTTTTCAGCGGGAAGCTTGACCGAACTGTTAGTGAAGGAAAAAGAGAACAGAACGTATTTCAGGCTTTTGACCACACCGATAACGGCAAGACAGTACGTTATGTCCAATGTGGCCGTCAGTATGTCTGTCATCGCATGCCAAATCTTTTTAACATTGATAATGGTGAAATATGTGTTCCGGATGGAGACTGGCATCTCATTTTGGGAGATGGCAGCGGTGCTGTTGATTTTTGCGCTAAGCGCGGTCGGCCTGGCGCTGATCACCGTCGTCTTTGCAAATAGCTCTAAGTCATCCGGGGTATTGCGAAATTTAATATTTATGCCGACGATCATGCTGTCCGGATGTTTTTGGCCGATTGAAATCATGCCGTCTTTCGCACAGCGTATCGCGGACTTTCTTCCGCAGCGGTGGGTGCTGGATACGCTGGCAAAATTGCAGGAGGGACAGCAGCTTCAAGGTCTGTATTTGAATATCATGATCCTGTTTGCTTTCGCTGCTGTCTTTTTCCTCATCGTTATTTACAAATTCAAACGTAATAATGATGTGAGAAACTTTACTTAATATCTATAAAAAAAGGGTTCGGTTTTAATGAAACCGAACCTTTATCTTGGGGTATATGAGGCCATTGAATACGGATAATCATAAGTGATCGGCTCATCAAACGTAATATAGTCAAGATACACCATCAGCAGCAAATAGCGTGTGCCTGTTTTTCTGTCGCTTAAAATAATGTGGTCGCGGCCGGCTGCTTCAATTTCTCCCCGAAAGACTTTCGCATTCCATTCCGGATTGTTTTCAAATGTCATATATACGGTTGCCACTTTTCCGCGATTGAGCCGCAAAATATTTTCAATGTAGGATTGCTCAAGCGGCAGCATGCCGGGGATACTCGGTGAAGTCTGCTGTGCTGAAGGCATCGGAGGGACCTGGACTCCTGCCGGCTGCGGCTGGAACAGCTGTGGGCCGGGCTGCTGATACGATTGCTGCCCCCCCGTTTGGGTGAAAGGCTGCTGTCCATGCTGCTGGTACATTTGCCCCATCTGCCCCATCTGCGGATAAGGGTTGGGCCCCATTTGCTGCCGGAAATCCGGCATTTCAAGCTCCTGAAGCGGCTGAATCTGATTTTTTTTAAATTTCATCTCGTTCCTCCTCATTTCATTGTGTCAAAGTCATGCCTACCGTCCATACATGAGGAATGATAAAGTGCTGCTATGAAGACGATCCGGCTGTAAAAGACTCAAGATGATAGATCAATATTTCCCATCCCTTTTACAGTATGAACGGGCGGGATGGAATATGACGACACATCATGTTGGAAAGAGAAAAACAAAAAGACCGCTCGTGAAAAGAGCGGTCTTTCTGCATATTAACCTGTGATCACTTCATCTTCAGGATGGCGGATCGGCGCCTTCTTCGGCTTGGCCAGCGTAAACGCCATAGTGAGAGGCCCGACGCGGCCGATAAACATCATCATCATGATAACCGCTTTGCCTGCGGTCGTTAAATCAGGTGTCAGTCCCATCGACAGGCCGACCGTTCCAAAAGCGGAAAATACTTCAAAGACGATTTCCAAAAATGGAGCATTCTCTGTGATCGTCAATATAAATAATGCGAAAAGCACGAATAAAAAACTGATCACAATGATGGCCAAAGCTCTTAAAATGGTTTTCATTTTAATCGCCCTTTTGAACACAACCGTCTCGCTTTTTCCCCTTAAAAAGGTGATCGTCGCCAAGATCATCACGATAAACGTTGTCAGTTTAATTCCACTTCCTGTTGACGCGCTTCCGGCTCCGATAAACATCAAAACGATGGTTAACAGGAGGGACGGCGTTGTCATCTGGGCGATATCAAGCGTATTGAATCCGGCAGTTCTCGGTGTCACACCCTGGAAGTAAGCGCCCCACATTTTGTCGGCTAAAGGCAGTCCGCCGAGCGTACCTGGATTCGAGTATTCCAAAATAAAAATCAGCAAGGCGGCTGTCGTATTGATGATCAATGTTCCAACGATCATGAGCTTGGAATGCAGCGATAATGTCCGGAAGTTTCGCTTTGTCCATAAATCCAGCAGAACGGTAAAGCCGATACCCCCTGTAATGAAAAGGCCTGTGATGACAATGTTGACAATCGGGTCGCCCACATATTGAGACAAGTTGTCCGGCCACAGGGAGAACCCCGCATTGTTAAAGGCTGAAATCGTGTTAAACAAACTATGAAACAAGCCTTTTTGCAAACCGTATTCAGGAACCCATCTGATCGAAAGGATCAAAAATGCGACAAATTCTATGACAATGGTGAAAATAAACAAATGCTTGACCAGGCGGACAAGTCCGCCTAAAGAAGTCTGGTTAAATGCTTCTTGAACGAGAATCCGCTGCTGCAGGCCGATTTTTTTGCCGATCATCATGATGACGAGAACGGCAAACGTCATTAAGCCGAGTCCGCCGATTTGAATCAGGCACATAATAACTGTTTGTCCGAAAACCGTAAAATCTGCCCCTGTATCGACAACAACAAGCCCCGTTACCGTAGTTGCAGAGGTGGCCGTGAATAAAGCATCCACCCATGAGATGTAAGTAGTGGATGCGCCGGGCAGCTTCAATAAACAGGCGCCGATGGCAATGATAATCAAGAAACTGAGCGCCAGCGTCTGCGGCGGACTAATATTGATGTTCTTACCTTTTACAAGATTTGAAGAAACCAATTTAGGCATTTTTTCGTTCCTTTCTTCATCCATTCAGTCAAAACATGAATGGAGAAAAAGCAAGGTGATTTCAAATTTAAACGCAGATGGTCATGTTTCAATAATGTCAATAATGTACAGCCAGATACACCGTTTGTCAACAAAAATCAGGAGAATGAAGAGAAGGAATGCGGACGGGTCTTTTGTCCTTTACTAAAGAACAGCGAAGAAAATCAAGAGGAGCAACGCCTGGTTAAATTCTATTATTTTGCATTTCTTTTAAAAATATGACATGGAAAACATTTACTACCTGTTGAAAAAATGGTAGTTTTTAATAGAAATCACCAAAGTGCCGGCGCTTTGGGAAGAAGGCGTTGCTTGATGTTGCCTTTCTTGTACGCTTTCGTCATGACGAATGATGAAAAAAATGATGACTAGGGGGAATTGCTGTGTTGAAAAGAATGTATCGTTCTAAATTGTCAATCTTGGCGGTTAGTCTCGTGATGATGGTTTCGATTTTTCTGCCTTCGTTCCAGGCTAGCGCTCAAACAACCAAAACTGAATCTGTCTACCACCCGGCTGCGAACGCTTCCTTGTATGCGACTATAACAGGTGCCAGCAAACAGGAGTGGTCGTTCTCGGATATTGAGCTGACGTATCGTCCGAATTCAATCCTGGCGCTGGGAACGGTTGAATTTACATTGCCGTCGGGATTTTCCGCAACAACGAAAGATACCGTGAACGGAAGAGCGTTGACTACAGGGCAAATTTTGAATAACGGAAAAACGGTAAGGCTGCCGCTTACAATTGATCTGTTGGGTATTGCGGAGTTTAAGCTTGTGCTGGCAAACAAAACGCTGCCTGCCGCAGGAAAGTATACATTCCGGGCGGAGAACAGAGTGCTGGGGCTCGGATCGACTTTCTATGCCGAATCTTCAATCGAGGTGCAAAAAAGGGCGACTCCGCCTACACAGCCGTGTAACTGCAAGTAATAGGCAAAAAAGCTCCAAAGACCGAGGTCTTTGGAGCTTTTTATCATTACACATGCAAAAATGCAGGCAGCTGTTCATTTGCGAGGCGGTTGCCGACAAAGAATGAACCGAATTCACCGTACCGGGCGCTTACTTCATCGAAGCGCATTTCATAGACGAGCTTTTTGAACTGGAGCACATCATCTGAAAAGAGCGTGACACCCCACTCATAATCGTCAAATCCGATTGAGCCGGTAATAATCTGTTTCACTTTGCCCGCATAGCCGCGGCCGATCATCCCGTGGCTGCGCATCAAGCTTCTTCTCTCTTCCATAGACAGCATGTACCAGTTGTCATCGCCCGATCTTCTTTTATCCATCGGATAGAAGCAGACATATTTGGCGTTCGGGAGCTCAGGGTACAGGCGCGCACGCACTTGCGGATTTTCGTAAGGGTCTCCCTCGCCGCTTCCCATATAGTTGCTCAGCTCGACAACGGATACGTATGAATAAGCAGGTATCGTGTATTCAGCGAGTTTGGATTTATTGAACTCAAGTTCAATTTGATTTAATTCCTCCATCGTAGGACGCAAAATCATCAGCATGAAGTCCGCTTTTTGGCCGACGATGCTGTATAGCGTGTGGCTTCCGTTTCCTTCTTTTTGAGCAGCTCCCCATTTTTCGAGAAGACCTGTAAATTCGCTGATAATGATCTGGCGCTCATCGCTTGAAAGCATTTTCCATGCGGACCAGTCCATTGTCCGGAAATCGTGAAGGGCATACCAGCCGTCAAGCGTTTGGGCGGCTTCGTTCGTTTTTTGCTGTTCGCTCATTTTGCAATCACTCCCAATTTGTATGTACTTGCCTTCATCATATCATAGTTTGCCGCGTTTTATCCGTTTAGAAGATTTGAACAAAAGGTGACGATCTGTCGTATAACTGGGAAAGGCTGTTATATACTAATAGAAGTGTTTAAACCCTGCCGCACTTAAATTAATTTAAAAAAAGCGTTTAAAAAGTGAAAGCATTATAATAAAATACAGAAGGATTGAATTTATATCACAAAAGAGTATGCTTAATAGAGAAATGAAGTATTTGTGACACTTTCAAGGAGGGTATATAGTGGCAGATCTATTTACAACAGTGCAGGAAAAAGTAGCAGGAAAAGGAGTTAAAATCGTATTTCCGGAAGGTATGGACGAGCGCATTCTCAAAGCTGTCAACGATTTGGCCGGAAACAACGTATTAAAGCCGATCCTTGTGGGAAACGAGCAGGAAATCAAAGATAAAGCGAACGGGTTGAATTTGACGCTGGATGGCGTTGACATATACGATCCTCATACATACGAAGGAATGGAAGACCTTGTTCAGGCTTTCGTTGAACGCCGCAAAGGAAAAGCGACGGAAGAACAGGCCCGCCAAATCCTTTTAGATGAGAACTATTTTGGAACGATGCTTGTTTATAAAGGGCTTGCCGACGGTCTTGTCAGCGGTGCGGCTCATTCAACAGCGGATACGGTTCGCCCTGCGCTGCAAATTATTAAAACAAAAGAAGGCGTGAAGAAAACTTCCGGCGTGTTTATCATGGCGCGCGGCGATGAGCAGTATGTATTTGCAGACTGTGCGATCAATATTGCGCCTGACAGTCAGGACCTTGCGGAAATTGCAATCGAAAGTGCGAACACAGCGAAAATGTTCAACATTGACCCTCGTGTCGCCATGCTCAGCTTTTCAACAAAAGGCTCTGCAAAATCAGACGAAACTGAAAAGGTAGCCAATGCGGTTGCGATCGCCAAAGAAAAAGCGCCTGAGCTTACACTGGACGGCGAATTCCAATTTGATGCGGCATTCGTTCCATCTGTCGCCGAGAAAAAAGCGCCGGACTCCGTCATTAAAGGTGATGCAAACGTATTTGTTTTCCCAAGCCTTGAAGCGGGGAACATCGGCTATAAAATCGCTCAGCGCCTCGGCAACTTCGAAGCGGTCGGTCCGATTCTGCAAGGGCTGAACATGCCTGTAAACGACCTCTCCAGAGGATGCAACGCTGAAGACGTTTATAATCTTGCGCTGATTACGGCAGTTCAAGCGCTGTAATTTGTTTTTGAAAAAGGTGAACCTGAAGAGGTTCGCCTTTTTTTATGCTTCAATCGCTACATTCAGCAGAGATTCCGCCCCTTTCCGACCGGGATCGAGAGGCGGCCACTGACAAAGGTCAAAAGGAAAATCGGAACCCGGAACAAGGCGGTCTTCTCCGATGAGCTTCTTTAAATATGCCGCACTTTCTTTCTCCCACAGCACGCTGTCAAACCAAAACTTCCGCAAATATTCGCGCGGCGGCGCCGAAAGCGATGAAGAAACGCCGGCCCATTTGTCATATCCTTTGTCCAGTCTTCCGATCTGATAGGGCAAAAAGCCGCCGCCGTGCGCCAGCAGAATTTTCACATTGCGAAAACGGTCTGTAAACCCGCTTAACAAAAGATCAGCGGCGCAAATTGTCGTTTCCCACGGAACGCCGATCAAATTTGGCAGCATCCTGCGGCGAAGCCGCGGATCTTCAGAAAGGAGCGGATGGATAAAGATAATCGCTTTTCTTCTGTCAGCCGTTTCCCAAAACGGTGTAAATGCTTCGTCTGAGAGAAGCATTTGCGAAGCGCCGGGGCCGATAATCGCTCCTTTAAGGCCGTTGTTCATCGCTTCATTCAGGCGCTCGCTCGCCTTTAAAGGGCTGTTCAGCGGGACGGTGCCGAGGCCTGAAAGGCGGCCGTCGTGTTTTTTAACCCATCCGGCAAGCGCTTTGTTGTATACAAAGGACAATTCGTCTGTGATTTCTTCGGCGAGATCGTAAAGGAAAAGCTGGGGAACCGGCGATACCAATGAGTGTGAGACGCCGGCTTCCTGCTGGGCTTCCAAATATAAAGCTTCCTGGTAGAACAGCTCTTTTAATTCAAAGCCCCATTTGTGATTGACCGTCAAAAACTCCGCTTGGCGGCCATCCTTTTTTTTGCGGACGGCGTGGACCTTCTTTTCATTGTCGTCCAGCCAAAGCAGCACATCGTGCGGTATAAAGTGCGTGTGAAGATCATACAAAGCCGATTCCCCCAATTTTTATATTCGTTTCCAGTACCCGATTCTTTCGGAAATATCCCGGGCCGCTTTTTTCACTTGGTATACGATTTTCGCCTGCCGGGCCTTTATGCGTTCTGCCGGACCTACGACACTGACGGCGTACAACACTCGTCCCGCGTGGTTTCTGACGGGAGCTGAGATGGATGTGACACCATCAATGAATTCCCCGCAACTGACGTCAAACCCGTTTTCTTTAACGGTTTTCAGCGCCTCCCTCAATTTGTCCTCGTTTGTAATCGTTTGTTTTGTACAGCTTTTCAAGCCTTCCTTCACATACTCATCCAATATGCCGTCTTCGTCAAAGGCGAGAAGCACCTTGCCCGAGCTTGTGCAATGCATCGGGTTTTGCCGCCCGATATATGAGAGAAGTTCGACAGGGCGGGGGCATTCCGTCCGATTGAGATAAACGACGCTGAGCTCGCGTCGCATCGCAATATGCGACGTTTCGCCGGTCTCTTCTGTCAGCCGTTTGAGGACCGGCTGGGATTCGCGGTTGATTTCAAGAGTGGAGTTGACAATGGTGTTTAACTTCAGAACCGATAAGCCGAGCTTGTATCTTCTGGATTCCGGGTCCTTCATGACAAACCCTTCGCTTTCCAATGTAGTCAAAAGGCGCGATACTGTGCTTTTTCCGAGGCCGAGCGATGAGGCGAGTTCGGTTAGTTTCTTTTCTGGTGTCTCTAATGTAAACGATTGAAGCAGACGAAGTGCATTTTTTACTGAACCGAGCAGCTGGTGGTCCTTTGTCTCAACAGTCATAGGTTCCTCAACTCTCTCCCTTGTTTTCGTTGCCTTTTATTCCATAATATAACATGATTTTAAAAATAAAAAAGCGGAAAATATCAAATTTTCGGAAAAAATGTCTGAGTTGTTCCGCATAGAGGAACATTGCTGTTTTCTTGTCGTTTAAAATCATTTAACTTAATGGAAAGGATTTGAAAAGGAGGATGTTTGTAGAATATGAATGTTCAGACCCCATCGGCAAAACTCGTAAAACCTTTTGACTGTCAGCACTACATAAACGGCAGGTACTTTCCTTCAGAGAACGGCAGTACGTTTGACAACATCAATCCGGCTACACAGGAAATCATCGGGAGCGTTGCGGAAGGAGGCAAAAAAGAGGTCGATCTTGCAGTCGCGGCAGCAAGGCGTGCTTTAAACGGACGCTGGAAAAACATGACCGCTGACGAAAGGATTCGGATCATCAGAAAGGTCGGCGACATCATACTTGAGCGTAAAGACGAACTGGCAAGGCTCGAGACATTGGATACGGGGAAGCCGCTTTCGCTCTCAAGTAATTTAGATATTCCGCGGGCTGCTTTCAACTTTCATTTTTTTGCGGATTTTATGAGAGGAGCCGGAACAGAAGCTTATCAAACTGACGATCTTGCAATCAATTATGCGATCCGCCGTCCGGTCGGCGTCGTCGGGCTGATCAATCCGTGGAACTTGCCGCTGCTTTTGCTGACGTGGAAATTGGCGCCTTGTCTGGCGGCGGGAAATACAGCCGTCATCAAACCGGCTGAACTGACGCCGCTGACAGCAACGCTCCTCGGGGAAATCTGCCATGATGCAGGAATGCCTGACGGAGTCGTCAACATCGTCCACGGGTTTGGGCCTGATTCCGCCGGCGCTGCGCTTTCTGAGCATCCCGATGTTGATGCGATATCTTTCACGGGAGAAACGACTACCGGCAAAATCATTATGGAAGCTGCTTCGAAAACATTAAAGAAACTTTCCTTTGAATTGGGAGGAAAGAACCCGAATATTATTTTTGCCGATGCCGACATGGAGGAAGCCGTCAGCATCTCATTGAAATCGAGTTTCGTCAACCAGGGCGAAGTATGTATGAGCGGCTCCCGCATCTATGTCGAGCGGGAAGCGTATGACGAATTTCTGAACAAGTTCGTTGAGAAAACGAAAGAGCTCAAAGTCGGCGATCCTTTTGATCCGGATACGAATATCGGCGCCTTAATTTCTTCTGAACACACCGAGCGTGTGATGAACTACATCGAATTGGCCAAACGGGAAGGCGGCGTTATTTTAACCGGAGGAAAACGCCCTGAAGGACAGGAATCCGGCTGCTTTCTTGAACCGACGATTATCACCGGACTTTCCCGCAATTCCAGGCTCATCAAAGAAGAAATCTTCGGGCCGGTCGTGACGGTGATTCCGTTCGACGAAGAGGAGGAAGTTATTGCACAGGCTAATGATACACATTACGGATTAAGCGCGACCGTATGGACGAACGACCTCCGCCGGGCGCACCGCGTAGCCGGGCAAATCGAATCGGGCATGGTATGGGTCAACAGCTGGTTTCTCCGCGATCTTCGGACACCGTTTGGCGGCATGAAACAGAGCGGGCTCGGACGAGAAGGAGGCATTCACAGCCTCGAATTCTTCAGCGAATTAACCAATATTTGCATCAAGCTGTAAAAGGAGGAAAACGGATGAATGCCACAGCATTGAAGGATACGGCGCGCCTCTTGTATCTTGCTGAAACAGAGAAGCGCGAGGTTGAAAGAATCACAAAGGACTACCCGGAGCTGACCGTCGAAGAGGCGTATGCGATTCAAGAAGAACTGATTCAACTGAAATTATGGGATGGCAACGGCATTATCGGTCCGAAAATGGGCCTGACAAGCCGGGCGAAAATGGAGCAGATGAACGTCGAGGAGCCGATCTACGGTTATATTTTTGAAGATATGATCGTACCAAACGGCGGAAGCATCCGGAGGAACGAGCTGATTCACCCGAAGGTTGAAGCCGAGATTGCTTTTGTGCTTGGAAAGGATATTGAAGGGCCGGGTGTTACAAAGGAGAAGGTCCTTGAAGCCGTTGCTGAATTGATTCCCGTTCTTGAAGTGATTGACAGCCGTTATGAAAACTTCTCATTTACCCTGCCTGATGTCATTGCGGACAATGCGTCATCTTCAAGGGTGGTGTTAGGTGAAAAAGTGAAGATGCCGGACCATTTCAAGCTTGATGAAGCAAAAGTCTCTTTAGTGATAAACGGCGAGGTCAAAGAGCAGGGCACTGGTGCAGCAGTTGTCGGACATCCCGCAAATTCGGCGGCCATGCTCGCCAATATGCTCTCCAGGAAGAAACAAAAGCTTGCGGCCGGAAGCATCATTTTAACGGGCGGTGTAACGGGAGCTGTCATGCTGCAGCCGGGCGACCGCGTTTCAGCACAAGTAGAAGGACTGGGAGATGTATCATTTTCAGTCCAATCATAACCTGAGGTGATCATATGCCGATCGTTCATATTCAATTATTAGAAGGCCGGCCGCCTGAAAAGGTCGAGGAAGTCATTCAAAAAGTGACGGAAACGTTGAGCGCCACCCTTGATGCTCCGAGGGAAAACGTCCGTGTTCTTGTCACCGAAATTCCTAAAAGCCACTGGGGCATAGGCGGAACACCGGTTTCAAAATTAAGACCTTAAAGAAGGCGACGGGAGGAATCTACATGTCAATCGAATTGGCGGCGCTTGTTCCGCATACACCGAGGATGTGCTTTGAAGATAAAACCCCTGACTTTCAAAAAGAGCTGGTCAAAGGGATGAAGCGGCTCTCCGGGATCATCGAAAGAATTCAGCCTGATGCCGTTGTCTTGATTTCCTGTCACTGGACGTCAAGCTTCGATCATCTGATCGATGCGGCTCCCGATCATCAAGGCGTTTTAACAGCTTTGGAGTGCCCGAATTTAATTTCCGATGTTCCGTATTCTTACCCCGGGGACACGGAATTGGCGCTGCAGTTGGCCGAAGCCGGCGCAAAAGAGGGGCTTTCCGTCATTCCTATCAACGATCCCGCCTACTGCTGGGACTACGGGACAGTTGTTCCGCTGCGCTATCTCGTTCCAAAAGGGGATATTCCGGTCATCGATTTATCGGTTACATTGGCGGCGAACCTGGAAGAAACGTATTTGTGGGGCCGGATTGCCGGAAGAGTACTGAAGGAAAGCAGAAAGAAAATCGTGTTCATCAGCAGCGGGGCACTCAGCCACCATTTGGTGAGAGGGCCCGAATGCATGCCGACTTTGGCCGAACAGGCCCTCGATGCTCAATTTTTAACCTATTTAACAGACAACGATCTTATATCTGCTCAGCAGATGCTGCCTCAATATGCTAAAAATGCCGGACTTGAAGCTGGCGGCCGTCACATTGCAATGCTTTTGGGCGTGCTTGAAGACGGATGTAAAAGCACGTTTTACGGATACGGCCAGTCTTCCGGGAGCTCCAATGTCGTCATGGCATTCGAACCTGCGGGGCAAAAAGCTCGCACGCACGCTTTCAATGAAAAAGACACCGTACGTTAAGCTGTTCTCATAATACGATTAGAATCGTGGAGGGAAACATGAAAAATCGTTCAGTTCATCCAGCAGAAATCATGGCGGCCAGCAAATTCAACAAAGTGCATCTGACTGTTTTCCTATGGTGTTTTTTCGCCATCGCCTTTGACGGTTATGATATTGCGATGTACGGCGTCAGCTTGCCGTGGCTGATGGAGGAATGGAGCCTGACCGCCATTCAAGCCGGAGCGATCGGCAGCTATACATTGATCGGTATGATGCTCGGCGCACTTATTTTTTCACCGCTCGCAGATCAATACGGCCGCAAAAAGGTGTTAGGCTTCTGTATTTTTCTGTTCAGCCTGTTTACGGCATTGGCCGGGCTGATCGATTCTCCGCTTTTGTTTACGATCATGCGGTTTCTTGCTGCTCTTGGAATGGGCGGGTTGATGCCAAATGCGATTTCGCTGATGACCGAATATTCGCCGAAAAAAAACAGAGCGGTGATCGTAGCCGCCATGTATTGCGGCTATTCCGCAGGCGGTGTGCTGGCGTCTCTCGTCGGCATGTTCGCCGTGCCCGGGACAAGCTGGAGAGTGCTGTATCTGATCGGAGCCGTGCCGCTCTTTGTGCTTCCGTTTTTTTTCAGCCGGTTCCCCGAATCTCTGTCATTTTACGTTTTGAAGAAGAAGACGAAAGCGTTGGCTGAGATTCTCAATCAGGTGCATCCGGCGGGACGGTACAGGGAAGACGACAATTATCAAATTTCGGTGATTGCGAAAGAAAAGAAGGGCTTTCCAGTTAAAAAACTGTTCGAACAAAAACGTGCAGCGAGCACATTCGCATTCTGGCTTTCCGTTTTCAGCTGCCTTCTCATGGTCTACGGCTTAAATACATGGCTTCCGAAAATGATGCAGGAGTCAGGTTACGGGCTGTCGTCAAGCTTGTCATTTAATCTGGCGCTGTGCAGCGGACAAGCCGCAGGAGCGGTACTCGGCGGATATTTGGCAGATAAGGCCGGCCATAAAAAAGTGCTTGCGGCGATGTATGTCATCGGGGCCTTTTGTTTTGCAGCGTTTGGAATGACGATGAACGCCGTTCTTCTGTACTTGCTGATTGCTTTAGGCGGAGCATGCACTGTCGGAGCGCAAAATATCGCTAATCCTTATATTTCAGAATATTATCCGAAAGAAATCAGAGCGACCGGAATCGGCTGGGCGCTCGGGGTCGGCAGACTCGGAGCGATCATTGCCCCTTCGCTGTTTGCATTGATTCTTGCTGCCGGGATGGAGCCGAAGCAGGCTTTCATGGTGTTCGCGATCCCGAGTGTTTTTGCTGCGCTTGGCATCATGCTCGTCCAAGAGAAGCATGCTTCATTTGATTTTGTCTCTCAATCGGAAAGCGCCGAGTTTACGTTATAAGCCACATCAAAACATGGATAAAGGGAGGAAACCATTTTGCGGATACAAGTGGGAATTATCGGAGCGGGGCCTGCCGGGCTTATGCTCGCAAACCTGCTCCAACGCCGGGGAATCGAAGCGGTCGTGATCGAATCCCGCTCGCGAAAGGAGATTGAAGAAACCATCCGTGCAGGCGTTCTTGAACAGATGACGGTAGATTTGCTAAATGAAACAGGCGCCGGTGAACGGATGATGAAAACAGCCATGTTTCATCAAGGGATTGAGATCCGCTTTGGCGGCAAGCGGCACAGAATTGATATGCACAAGCTGACGGGAGGAAAGTACATTGCCATCTATCCCCAGCATGAAGTGATCAAAGATTTAATCGACGTCCGTCTGCAATCGGGAGGGCGCATCGTTTTCAATGTGTCTGGCGTCCGCCTGTCAAATATTGATACAGAAGCGCCCGTCATCACTTATCAGACTGAAAACGGCGATACAGAAGAACTGACCTGCGATTTCATTGCGGGGTGCGACGGATTTCATGGGCCGAGCAGACAAAGCATTCCGAGGGAGATCCGCAAAGAGTACGAAAAGGTGTACCCATACGGATGGCTCGGCATATTGGCTGAAGCCCCTCCGTCCTCGTCTGAACTTGTGTATGCCCATCATGAGGACGGGTTTGCCCTCGTCAGCACGAGGACTCCGGAAATCCAGCGGCTTTACCTGCAAGTCAGCCCTTCAGATTCAATCGGGAACTGGCCGGACGAAAGGATATGGGAGAAGCTTCATTTAAGGCTGTCGGCCGATGACGGATGGAAGCTGACTGAAGGCCCTGTGATTCAAAAGAACATTGTCTCGATGAGAAGCTTTATATGCGATCCGATGCAATACGGCAGACTGTATTTAGCGGGGGATGCCGCGCATATTGTACCGCCGACCGGTGCGAAAGGCCTGAATCTTGCGATGGCGGATGTCCAACGGCTTGCGTGGGCGCTCGAAGACTATTACGAAGCCGGCAATACCGAACGGCTGGACCGCTATTCTGAGGCTTGCCTCCGCCGCGTCTGGAAAGCGGAGCGCTTTTCCTGGTATATGACATCCCTGCTGCACCGTCATCACGGCTACACGCCATTTGACTACCAAATTCAATTGGCTGAGCTTGACCATGTCACAACCTCAACAGCGGCCGCTCAAAGTCTTGCCGAAAATTACGTCGGGCTGCCGCTCGAATTCGGAGAACCGTCTTTAAGCGTCACATGAATGAAGGAGAAGCGCCGGAGATAAGAAAAATCCCACATCATGTTTTCGTAAATGGTATAATGGATGTTGGCTGAAATGCATAACGAAAGGGTTTACAATATATATGGCAAAGCAACCGATTGATCTACTCATCCAGCCGAAATGGAGAATTATTGACCAATCCAGCCTCGGCCCATATTTTGATGCAAAACAATCATTTGCGATAGATGATACGCTGTGCGCTTCTGTCGGAAAGGGTTTGTCTCCGGCGACGGCGCGTTCCTGGGTGCACCATGACACGATCGTGCTCGGAATTCAGGATACAAGGCTTCCTTATTTACAAGACGGGATTTCATTGCTTGAAGAAGCGGGCTATCAAGTCATCGTTCGCAATTCCGGCGGACTGGCCGTCGTTTTGGACAGCGGGGTTTTAAACGTTTCGCTGATTTTTCAGGATAAGAAAAACGGAATTGATATCGACCGGGGCTATGAAGCGATGTTTGAGCTCGTTAAGCGAATGCTGTCATCCTATGACGCAGCAATCGAAGCCTATGAAATCAAAGGCTCTTACTGTCCGGGGAGCTTTGATTTGAGCATCGGGGGAAGGAAGTTTGCGGGAATTTCCCAGAGGCGGCTGAGAGGCGGAGTGGCTGTTCAAATTTATTTATGCGCTGATCAAAGCGGAAGCGGTCGCGCTGAGCTGATCAAACGTTTCTACGACACCGCATTGAAAGACATGCGCGGGAAAACAAAAGCCGTTTATCCCGATATTCGCCCGGAAACGATGGCTTCGCTCTCTGAGCTTCTCAATGAAGACATCTCGGTGCAGGACTTGATGCTCTTGCTTCTGACACAGCTGAAAGAGCTGGGCGGGGAGATTTATCAAGGCCCCCTCACGCCCGCAGAAGAAGAAGCCTATGAAAAAAACCTCGTCCGTATGATTGAGCGGAATGAAAAAGTTTTTGGATAGAAGAAGAGCCTCTGCGCTCCCGTTATATTCGTTGCCAGGCATGCTTAAAGCGGCGAAAAACCGCGGCTGCCTCTAGCGGATTGAGAAAATGCTTCATAGACGGCAAAATCCTAAAACGGTTGAACGTTTCAGGATTTTGTCACACTTCACCGCTTCCGAAGCGGTTTTTTTATGCTGCGCTCAAAGCGCTTTTTCGTTTTACATATGTTTTGATGAGAAGATAAGCCGTCAAAGCGATGATATACGCCAAACTGACAGCCATTAAAATTACGGTTGCCGGCGTATGCTTGGCCGCGTAGACGAAAAAATCAAGCTGGGAAATATCGTGTGCGTATTTTATGGAGTCCTCTCCATAGAGCAGTTTTGTAAACTTGGCTGTATATTTCCACTCCCACGGCACCTTTAAAAGCTCGCTGCCTTGATACCAGCTTGCCAATGCAGAAAACAAAAACAAAAGGGCTGCCGTGCCTAACTGAACCGCATATAAAACAAACTTCATCGAATACCCCGCCTTATAAATTGCTATCCCTATTATGAAATTTTTGTCATATGAAAGCAAGCCGCAGAGGTAAAAAATACCCCCTTTTTTCAAGAAAGGGGTATCAGCGTATCGGCAAATTTTTATGTTTCAGTTCTGTCTCTTTGCCGCACCCTCTGAAAGCGCTATTCAGCCATTTTTTCTAAATTGCCGTTCCGGTCCATTTTGAAGGCGGGCGCAGCGTGTTCGTCTTCTTCGAATAAAACTAGTTTTCTTGCACGGTTCATAATTTTTACGAGCGTTTCGTAGTCTTCCTGGATGGTCGACTGGTCTTTTTCCAGCTTTTTGACTTCAGCTTCAAGCTTTTCAACTTTTTTCGTCAGCTCTTCATTTTCCTGTTTTAAGCGGTCATTTTCCATTTTTAAAGCGGCAGTCTGTGCTTCGTTTCCTGTGTAGTTTTGCAGGAAGCGGATCACATCATCGATCGTCATGTCTTTCGATGAATCGGCTGAATGGCCTGCCTGCGGCTGGTTTGGCGATAGAAGGTGCGATAAACTAGCTAACTCTTCTTTAAAGCTCTCATCAACATAAGGCAGATGCTCGCTGGCGATCGGCTGCTGTTCGCTTGAATCGGCGGTTGCTTTCTGCTGCTCAATGACGCTTTCTGCAGGCGGTTCAGCCTCTGTTTCGACAGGCGGCTTGTATAATAAGCGTTTTTTCGCCGGCTGGCCGTTTCCAAGGGCGCGCATTCTTTGCTTCCTTTGTTTTTTAGCCAGCTGCAATGCTTTTTCGTATTGGTGGCGGACAACCGCGTTCCATCTAAAACCGCAGGCGGCTGATGTCCTGTTCAGTCTGTCTCCGACTTCCTCGAAGGCGTTCAGCTGTGTGCTGCCTTCTCTGACATGCCGCAATACCGTTTCAGCAAGCAGTAAATCATTCTCTTCAGACCAAGCGTCTTGTCTTTGTTTCATCACTTCTCAACTCCCATTGTCAGTATTGGTATTAGATTGTCCATTTTGGAAAATATTTATACAAGTTTGCTAAAAGAATAGGAACTGATTTTTTTAGCGCGATCCTTGCAGGAATGAAAGAATCCTTGTAAAATGAAGGATGGTGTCATTTTTTATCAAAGTTCGGCACGGTTGAATGCCTTTCATAAAGACAGATGAACAAAACGAAAGGAAGCGTATGAAATGGCTAATGAATTTCGAGTATGCGACGATTGTCAGGCCACTAATTTAAAGACGCTTTTGCCCCGTCTGAAAGAAATCGATCCGGATGCAAAAGTGGAAATCGGCTGCCAGTCTTACTGCGGGCCGGGACGAAAAAAATCGTTCGCGTTTGTCAATAATCGTCCGCTGTCAGCTCCTGATGAAGACGAGCTGATCGAAAAAGTGAAAAAGAAACTCAAAAAATAACCGCCTCCCTAACGGGTCAGGCGTTTTTGCTTGTTTGCCGGCTTTTTTGCAGTCTGGAACAAATAGCCGGGTAAATTCAAGGATGTTTTCAAAAAAGCAGACTCGATATAATAGAAACAGACCTAAAAGAAAACAAGCAGATCGGGCAATACTTACAATATACATTTAGTTCTCCGAAGAAAAAGAGACGGATGGGCAGCGATCAGTTTGCCTCACGTTTGAAAAAAAGAGGGACAAAAATGGCGTATCCAAACGGAAAATTATCAGAAGAAAAAGTGTTTAAAGATCCTGTTCACCGCTATGTCCATGTACGGGACAAGCTGATATGGGACTTGATCGGAACCCGTGAATTTCAGAGACTGCGCAGAATCAAACAGCTTGGAACGACCTATTTGACGTTTCACGGAGCCGAACACAGCCGTTTCAACCATTCTCTCGGCGTCTATGAAATTGTCAGAAGAATGGTTGATGACGTTTTTAAAGGCAGGGAGGAATGGGATGACAGCGAGCGTGATCTGTGCCTTTGCGCCGCATTGCTGCACGATTTGGGGCACGGCCCGTTTTCCCATTCGTTTGAAAAGGTCTTCCGGCTTGATCATGAAGATTTTACGAGAGCGATCATTTTAGGCGATACAGAAGTTAACCAGGTGTTAAACAAGGTGAGCCCGACGTTTGCAAAGGATGTCGCTGAGGTCATCGCGAAAACCTATCAGAACAAGCAGGTCGTCAGCCTGATCTCAAGCCAGATTGACGCTGACCGCATGGACTATCTTCAGAGAGACGCCTATTATACCGGCGTCAGCTACGGCCATTTCGATATGGAGCGGATCCTCCGCGTGATGCGGCCGCGCGAAGACCAAATCGTGATTAAGCAAAGCGGAATGCATGCCGTTGAGGATTATATTATGAGCCGGTACCAGATGTACTGGCAGGTCTATTTCCATCCTGTGACAAGAAGCGCGGAAGTGATTTTGACGAAGATTCTTCACCGTGCAAAGCAGCTTCATGAGGAAGGCTATGTTTTCACGTATGCGCCCGTGCATTTTTATTCTATTTTTGAAGGCAATGTCACATTGGAAGATTATTTGAGTCTTGATGAAGCAATCATTCTTTATTATTTTCAGGCCTGGGAAAAAGAAGAGGATGAAGTTTTGTCTGATTTATGCCGCCGGTTTATCAACCGCAGGCTGTTCCAGTATGCGGAATTCAATCCGAATGAGGAAATGGCGACTTACTTTGAACTGACCGCCTTGTTTAAAGAATCAGGGATTGATCCCGATTATTACCTTGTGGTGGATTCGTCCTCAGACCTTCCTTATGATTTCTACAGACCGGGGGAAGAAGAGGAGCGCCTCCCGATTCAATTGCTGACGCACAACGGCCAGATTAAGGAGCTGTCGCGGCAATCCGATATTGTCGATGCGATATCAGGCAAGCGGAGAACGGACCATAAGCTGTATTTCCCGCTCGATTTAATCGAAGGATTGCCTGACGGCCGTCATGCGAAAAGAATGAAAGAATTGCTCGGACTGATATAGAAAGAAAAGGATGAAGGAGATGGCGGAGATTTGTTAAAAGAACATGCAAAGCTGATGAAGGTCTTCTCGGATTCGGGGGAGATTGTCGGGCGGAAAAAGCTGCAGAAAATCATTTATATCGCAAAGAAATTGGAGCTTCCCTTTTATGAAAAGTATGATTTTCATTTTTACGGGCCCTATTCAGAGGAGTTGACGCTTCAAGTCGAAGAACTTTGCAATCTCGGATTTCTTCATGAAGTCAAAGAAAAAAAAGGCGGCTATTATCAATACCGCTATTCGCCCACTGAAGCGGGAACGCAGTTTTTGAGCCAGTGTGAGCTGGATATGCGGGATATTAAAGCCTATATAGACGACGTGAACGGCCAGTCATCGCGCTTTTTGGAACTGGTGTCGACGATTCTGTATTTTGAAGGACTGGAGCAGGAAGAGATCAGAGAAAAAGTGTTTACCGTAAAAAGCAAGCAGCGGTATACGGACGAAGAATTCGATGAAGCCGTCGCTTACATAAAAAAGCTCAGAGACCTTTGTTCATAAACCTGCCGGAAAACGGTAGGTTTTTTGTTTTGTTTTTTTGTAAACATTTTGGAATTTTTGTGGGGAAATAGAAAGGAGCAGTAAACAGAACGCGTGCAATATTTCCTCTTTTTGGATGAATTGAAGGAATTTTTAGACAACTAGCAGAATCTTTCATTCGTTCAAAAAAAGGAGGGAATTAGCAGTGAAAAAGCGTTCTATATTCTTATCTCTATTACTTTCCGTCAGTCTCATCCCCGGTTTGACGGCAGGCGCCGCCCAGGTTGACGGGCACGATCATGACCACGGCCATGAAGTAAAAGGCACTCATATCGATTCTTTGCCTAAAGCGAAAGACTTTAAAGACTTGAAAGGAAAAGTTCAAATAGAAAGAACGGTCAATACGAAAATATTGGATGAGAAAGGAAATGTGACGGGGACAAAAACGTTTAAAAAGAATACGAGCAAAGGGACATTTTCAACCCAGGCAGGCACGGGCAGTCAGAAAGTGAGCGTCCTGGCCGTGGCTGACGCTCAGTATCGCGCGAAATACAGCGATTGGCAGACGAGAATCGTCCAAATTATTGAGCAGGCGGATGTCATGTTCAACAGGGACCACGATATTGATTTTGTCGTCGAAGCCGTGGCGCCTTGGACTTCTTCAGGCAGCAACAGCTCTCAAATTCTATCAAACCTTCAGAGCAATTTCAGCGGACGCAGCTATAAATTTGTCGTCGGATTTACGGCGAACAGCAATTTTGACGCCGGCGGCATCGCATACGTATACAACAGCAAGCCGAACGGCAGCGCCTTCAGCATAAACCTCGACCAGGGAACGGCCAACACGGCAAAAGCGGCGACCCACGAATTTTCCCATAACTTCGGCTTGAACCACGATGCGCAAGGAAGCGGAATCCGCTGCATTATGAACTACGACTACGCCTACACGGTCGATGTCTGGGATTCGGCTCACAATAGCCAGATCACAAGAAATAAAGCTTGGTATAAATAATAAAAACGGCGTCCCGCATGTAAGCGGCAGACGCCGTTTTTATTACATATCGCTCATTCGTTTGCCGGCGACACCGTAGTTTTCCTTTTTCAATTCCTCAATGATGACCGCGATTTTTTCTGCAGGTGCGCCTGTTGTTTCGGAGACGGCTTCGGTCACTTTTTTCACCAGATTTCTTTTTTGATCATCTGTGCGGCCTTCCAGCATTTGAACCGTTACGTACGGCATATGTTCTCCTCCTCCTTTTAAAAAATGGCTGCTTACTTTAGCATCAGCTGCTCTTATAGTATACTGGAGATAGTAAATCTTTGTATATGAGAAAGAGGGAAAGCCACATTTTAGACCGTTTTCTTATTTATCCGCTGGAAATGATTCCGTATGTTGTTTTGACACTTGCTGCCGCATTCACCGTGCATGAGGTCGCCCATGCATATGTGGCATACAAATTCGGTGATGAGACGGCCAAACGGCAGGGCAGGCTGACGCTCAACCCGCTCAAGCATCTTGATCCGTTTGGAACGATTTTGATCTTTATTTTGGGATTCGGATGGGCAAGGCCGGTGCCCGTTAACCGCTTTTATTTTAAAAATCCGAGGCTGGCCGGATTTCTCGTGTCAATCGCAGGACCGATCAGCAACCTGATCCTTGCTTTCATCGGTTTTATATTGCTGCTTTTGTCCGTGAAGCTGTCCGGGACGCTGCCTTCCGGTTTTTACAGCGGCTTGCTTCAATTTTTTACGATTTGGGTGAATCTCAACCTGCTTTTATTTCTGTTTAATTTAATGCCGTTCCCGCCCCTTGACGGTTTTCGGGTTATACAGGATGTGGTCGCCCCCGATGTGCGGGCGAAGCTGTCGAAATATGAAGCGTACGGCTCGATCGTGTTTCTGATCATCGTCATTACGCCGCTTGGCCAATATGTATTCTGGCCGTTTTTGAATGAAGGGCGGGAATATATCATCTCGATATTTAACAGCGTTTTCCGGCCGCTGATGTAGGAGGTATTTTTGATGGAACAAGGAAAAAAGAAAAAAACAATCGGATTCAATATTATTAAAAGCGATCCGACGGACGGACACGGGGGATTTGGTGCAGGGGCTTTAAGCCTTGACAACATCTCGCCTGTCTTTGTCGATGTCGAAGAGAAAGAAGCGTTTGTTGATATCGGCGCCATGCACGCCCGCAGCACGGTTGAAAAAGGAATCAAATTTTTGCCGAACAAGGAAGAGGTGCCGAACGGAAAACCTTACTGGCTTGTGTGGGTTACGATCGACCGCAGGGAAGAAGGCCCTTATTATGCGGGGGTGACGGCTTGCGAAATGACGGTGGACAGAAGCATCCGCCGCGGCTACAAATCGCTTCCGGAGCACGTGAATTTAATGGATAAGTCGATGAAGCGGAAGATTATCGTCGAGCACATGGATGAAAGTTCCAAGCGCGTTCTGGCCGATTTTCTGAAAAATCATGATCAAGGGCTTTGGGACCGTTCATCAGACGAGCTGAAAAAGGGATTGCTTCAGCAATAGGAAAAAACCCCCCGGACCGCCGTGAAGTCCGGGGGATTCGTCTATCCCGCCCAAAAGTTTATTCTTCTTTTTTAAACCATTTTTCCCACCACTTTTTCCGCTTGTGGGGAGCGGCGGGTTTTTCGCGCCCGGCTTTTTGATCCTTATAGATTTCTTTTCCGTAGCAAATCTGCTCGGGTTCAGTACCTTCGATAAAATAAGCGAAATATTTGGACGGACAGCTGGGCGCCGCCGCATAGCCTGTAGCAGGGTCAATATACATCCCTTTCACGCCTTCCGGCGGCTTTAAAGCTGCGGCGGGCGCGTTTTCAAGCGCTTTTTCCATAAATTTGGCCCAAATTTGTTTGGCATAGTTTTTCTCTGCGACGGCATCGATTGTCCGCTCTTTGTCATATCCCGTCCACACGCCTGAAGCAAGGCCGGGATAAAAGCCGATCATCCAGCTGTCGGTGCTGGTCGTTCCCGATTTTCCGGCGTATGGGCGCGTCAGCTGATCTGCGATCGTCCGCCCGGTAACAGATGTATAGCCGTTGAGTGATTTGTCGAACATTCCGCTCATCATGTTGGCCGTGATAAAAGCCGCTCTTGGGTCAAGGATTTGTTTGCTTCGCTTCGGTTTTTCGTAAAGAACCTCCCCGTTCGAATCGGTAATTTTCGTAATAAAGGAAGGTTCGATTTTTTTTCCGCCATTGGCAAACATGGCGTATCCGTTTACCATTTCAATCGGCTTCACGGGGGATGTTCCGAGCGCAAGCGACGGCACTTTTTGCAGCGGGCTCGTGATGCCGAATTGTTTTGCAGCATCAATCAGTTTGTCCATGCCGAGGAAAAGGTGCGTTTTCACGGCGTAAATGTTATCGGACAAAGCCAGGGCCTGAAGAAGAGTGATCGGGCCGTCTGCGTAATAGCCGTGATAGTTGCTCGGCGAATAAGCGCTGCCTTGCCCGAGCTCAAATGTCGTTTCCGCGCTCCTCATCCGGGTGGCCGGCGTAAAACCGTTTTGAACAGCCGAATAATAAAGGAAAGGCTTCATGGTGGAGCCGGGCTGCCGCATAGCCTGGGTTACGCGGTTAAACGGGCTTTTTTCGTAGTCGCGTCCTCCGACAAGCGCAAGAACGCTGCCGTCGGACGGATTGATCGCTGTAAACCCTGCCTGAATGTCAGATGACGAATCAATCGTGCGTTCGATCGTGTCCTCGGCAATTTTTTGGAGACGCGGGTTGAGCGTGGTGAATACGTTGTAGCCGCCGGTTTCTGCTTGCTCCGGTGTCAAATGCAGCAAGCGCGCGATTTCTTTAACCGCTTCGTCATAAAAGTACGGAGCGGTTTTAGCGGTTGTTTGCTTATCCTGTTTTTCAAAGCGGAGCGGCAGTTTTTTCAGTTCTGCCGCCTGCTTTTTCGTCAGCTTGTTTTCTTTCTCCATCATTGTCAGGATCATTTCCTGGCGTTCTTTCGCCTTTTTTTCATTAACAAAAGGCGAATAAACGGAAGGACCCTTTGGAATGCCGGCAAGCATCGCAGCTTCCGCCGCATTGATATCCTTGGCCCGTTTGCCAAAATACATCCGGGAAGCAGCTTCGATTCCGTAGGCTCCATGCCCGTAATAAATCGTATTTAAATAGCCTTCCAAAATATCTTTCTTTGTGTAGTTTTGTTCGAGCCGTATCGTATAAAAAGCTTCATTCCACTTTCTTTTCCATGTTTTATCGTGGCCGAGGTAGAGGTTTCTCGCATATTGCTGTGTAATGGTGCTGGCTCCCTGAACTTTGGACATCGCCTTTAGATCGGCGATGAGGGCGCCGCCCATCCTCATATAGTCGAAGCCGTGGTGCCGGAAGAAGTTCCGGTCTTCAACGGCAAGTGTGGCATCGATGACGGCGGGATTGATGCTTTTCAGCGAAACCCAGTACCGCTTTTGCCCGTAATGCGTCTCTCCCATCTGCTTTCCGCTTCCGTCATACAGCACGGTAGACCTCGGCACCTGAATCGAAGGAGCGCCTTGCCATTTGGCTGCCAGGACCACCGTCATGACAACGATTGAAAGGAAGATCAGCATCAATGCTCCCATGAACAAAAATGCGCGTATCGTCTTGATAGTTAAACGGACCCGCTTGTCCGTCATCATGTCCATGTTCAAATCTCCTCCCGGATAAATAAATGTTCTTATCATTATGAGGAAAAAGAGGAGGGTTTAAACAAGCGGGAAGGAAAAAACCGCAGACCCTCTAGGAGGCGATTAACAGAGCAACCGGAGGAATCCTCAGTTTTGGCAGTCGCCGCTGCAGAATAAGCTTATGTACATCTGTGGCAAGCTCAGCCCAAAACGGCCGTCGGGAATGGAATGACTCCTGAAAATGAATCGATCCGTCTTTACAATCACCTGCAATTCCTCTATACTTTTTCCTTAGGCAAAAGCCGATGCTTCAGTGCAGAATAATCGTCGCCGCAGGCGAGAAAAATAGATGGAAATACAGCTTATCACGAAAGGAAGATGACGCTTTGAGCGGACTTTGGTACACAGAGAAGCAAACGAAAAACTTCGGCATTACGATGAAAATCAACAAGACTTTACATACAGAGCAGACGGACTTTCAAAAGCTCGAAATGGCCGAGACGGAAGAATTCGGCAACATGCTGTTTCTTGACGGCATGGTCATGACATCTGAAAAAGATGAATTTGTCTACCACGAAATGGTGGCGCATGTGCCCCTGTTTACGCATCCGAACCCTGAGCATGTACTTGTGGTCGGCGGCGGAGACGGCGGCGTCATCCGTGAAATTTTGAAGCATCCGAGCGTCAAAAAAGCGACGCTTGTCGATATCGACGGCAAGGTGATCGAATACTCTAAGAAATTTTTGCCTTCCATTGCAGGCAAACTTGACGATCCGCGCGTCGAAGTAAAGGTCGATGACGGCTTTATGCACATTGCAGAATCTGAAAATGAGTACGATGTCATCATGGTCGATTCAACCGAGCCTGTAGGGCCGGCTGTCAACTTGTTTACAAAAGGCTTTTACGCCGGCATAGCAAATGCGCTAAAGGAAGACGGCATTTTTGTTGCTCAGACGGACAACCCTTGGTTTACACCTGAACTGATCACTAACGTTCAGCGCGATGTAAAAGAGATCTTTCCGATTACAAAGCTGTATTTGGCCAACATTCCGACATATCCAAGCGGATTGTGGACGTTTACGATCGGTTCGAAAAAATACGATCCTCTTGAAGTGGAGGACAGTCGCTTCTTCGATATTGAGACGAAATACTATACAAAAGAAATTCATAAAGCGGCATTCGTCCTTCCGAAATTCGTCAGCGATTTAATCAAATAAAACAGTTTGGCGCAGGATGATATTCTGCGCTTTTTTTCAGGGAGGTTTTTGAAGATGAGATTTGATGAAGCATATTCCGGCAAGGTGTTTATCGCAAGCCGCCCCGATTGGGAAGAGGCGGACGCCATCCTTTACGGCATGCCGATGGATTGGACGGTCAGCTACCGTCCCGGATCGCGCTTCGGTCCGGCGAGAATCCGCGAGGTGTCCATCGGGCTTGAAGAATACAGCCCTTATTTGGACAGGGAGCTTGACGAGGTTCATTTCTTTGACGCCGGCGACATCCCGCTGCCTTTCGGGAACCCGCAGAAGAGCCTCGACATGATTGAAGAATATGTTGACAGCATTTTAGAAAAAGGAAAATTCCCGCTCGGAATGGGAGGAGAGCACCTCGTTTCATGGCCGGTTATTAAAGCGATGTATAAAAAATATCCCGATCTTGCCATCATCCATATGGATGCGCACACAGATCTCCGCGTCGACTATGAAGGAGAGCCGCTCTCGCATTCGACGCCGATCCGCAAAGCAGCGGAACTGATCGGTCCCGGCAATGTCTATTCATTTGGCATCCGCTCCGGTATGAAAGAGGAGTTTGAATGGGCAAACGAAAACGGTATGCACATTTCCAAATTTGAAGTGCTTGAGCCGCTTAAATCCGTCCTGCCGAAACTCGCAGGGCGTCCGGTTTATGTAACGATTGACATCGATGTCTTAGATCCCGCTCATGCGCCGGGAACCGGTACGGTTGACGCCGGAGGCATCACATCAAAAGAGCTGCTCGCTTCGATTCACGAAATCGCCCGCTCAGACGTCAACGTCGTTGGAGGAGACCTGGTTGAGGTCGCTCCGGTCTACGACCATTCGGAACAAACCGCAAATACGGCAAGTAAGCTGATTCGCGAAATGCTGCTCGGCTGGGTGAAATAAACAGGCTGTCCTTTTTCGGGACGGCTTTTTTCTTAGAAAATGGTTTATCTTCCCGTCCGTTCTGTTAAGATGGTATAAAGGAGCAGCGGTTGAACTTTTTTTCCCGAATGATTATACTAATCAAGTCAAATCGGATCAAAAAAGGAAGTGTCGGAATGAACCAGGAGACACCCGTTAATATCCATGTGAAATCTGTTATCCGGGAAGGATCGGACACGGAAACGATCGAGTTCCGGACAACTGGGTTTTATTATATGAAAAAAGATAAAATATATCTTTCTTATCATGAAGAGCATGATGCGGGAAAGGTGAAGACGATCGTAAAAGCAAGCGAAAACGAAGTTCTGGTGATGCGTTCCGGCGCCATTGAAATGAAACAGCGTTTCAGGCCGGGCAGCCGCACCGTCACTCATTATAAAATGCCTTTCGGCAGGCTCGAGCTTGGCGTGGATACAAAATCCGTATCAGTCACCCGGCAGCCGCCAGACGGAAAGATCAGCGTTGAGTACGATATGATTGTAAGCGATGAACAAAAGCATTTACATATGATGTCGATTTCGTATAGAGGAGGACACGAGTCATGAACATAGTCGAACAAATGAAAGATGTGCTGAAGCAGGAAATTAAAGAAGCTGTCATGAAAGCCGGCCTCGCCGCAGAAAGCGAGATTCCCGAAGTCGTATTGGAAGTCCCGAAAGACAAGTCGCATGGAGACTATTCCACTAACATGGCGATGCAGCTGGCGAGAATCGCCAAAAAAGCGCCGCGGAATATTGCCGAGGAAATCGTCGCATCCTTTGATAAAAGAAAAGCGTCGATCGACAAACTTGATATCGCAGGACCGGGTTTTATCAATTTCTACATGAACAATCAATATTTAACGAAGCTCATTCCGGCTGTGCTTGAAGCAGGAGAGGCCTACGGTGAAACAAATATCGGAGGCGGAGAACGCGTTCAGGTGGAATTCGTCTCAGCAAACCCGACGGGCAACCTGCATCTTGGACATGCCCGCGGAGCCGCTGTCGGAGATTCTCTCTGCAATGTACTTGAAAAAGCGGGGTATGAAGTGAGCCGCGAATATTACATCAACGATGCCGGCAATCAAATCAACAATCTCGCATTATCCGTCGAGGCCCGTTACTTTCAGGCGCTTGGAAAAGACAAGCCGATGCCTGAAGACGGATATCACGGCGAAGACATTAAGGAAATCGGCCGAAAGCTCGCCGATGAATTCGGCGACCGTTTTGTTCATGAAGAAGAGAGCGAACGCCTCGCGTTTTTCCGTGAATACGGCTTAAAGTACGAATTAGGCAAACTTCGTGAAGACCTCGAGAATTTCCGTGTCCCATTTGATGTCTGGTACTCAGAGACATCGCTTTACCAAAACGGAAAGATCGATCAGGCGCTCGAAGCCCTTCGCGAAAAAGGGCACATCTATGAAGAAGACGGGGCGACATGGTTCCGCTCGACGGCGTTCGGCGATGACAAAGACCGCGTCCTGATCAAAAAAGACGGGTCCTACACGTATCTTCTGCCTGACATCGCTTATCACAAAGACAAGCTTGACCGCGGCTTCCAAAAGCTGATCAACGTATGGGGAGCGGACCATCACGGCTATATCCCGCGCATGAAAGCGGCCATTGAAGCGCTCGGTTATGACAAAGAAACGCTTGAGGTCGAGATCATCCAGCTCGTCCATCTCTACAAGAACGGCGAAAAAATGAAGATGAGCAAAAGAACCGGAAAAGCTGTGACAATGCGCGATCTCATTGATGAGGTCGGCCTTGACGCGGTGCGTTACTTCTTTGCGATGCGCAGCGCCGATACGCACATGGACTTTGATCTTGACCTGGCTGTCTCCACATCGAATGAAAACCCGGTTTACTACGCGCAGTACGCTCATGCGAGAATTTGCAGCATGCTGCGACAAGGCGAAGAAAAAGGTATTTCATTTGAAGGGAACCTTGACCTGACGAAAATCGCTTCTGAAAAAGAGTATGATCTGCTTAAAGTGATCGGCTCGTTCCCTGAGGCTGTCGCCGATGCCGCAGAGAAGCGGATTCCGCACCGCATTACAAACTATATTTTTGAATTGGCATCTGTGCTCCACAGTTTTTACAATGCTGAGAAAGTTCTCGATCCGGCAGATGAAGAAAAAAGCCGAGCGCGTTTATCATTGATGAAGGCAACACAAATCACATTAAATAATGCACTCAAGCTGATCGGCGTATCAGCTCCTGAAAAAATGTAAAACGAATCCCCCGTCCTTTGAACGGGGGATTTTTTCTTGATTTGGTGAGGAGGCGTCTCACACAAGGAAGGTCCGTCGCCTTCCCTTATTGAACTTGAGCGTCAGAAAGAATCGATTGTGCTTTTCTTACTAACTCCTGCGCCATCTTCCCTTCGATGACAATCAGGCACTCATTTTCGCGATTGGCCATTCTGAACATTTCCAGTTCAATTAAATCTTTAATTTTGCACATTGTTTTTCTTGAGCATATATAAAGCTGATGTCTGGCTGAGCGGCAAAGTCTGTACAGCTCAATCAAGTTTTTTAATGTCATCGATTGTGCGCGGAGCTTAATCGACTCTGCTTGGTTCATCATATATCCCTCCGTATGTAATCATCACTTTGGTGAAATGTTACCCGCATGTTATGCAGGATAAACGTACGATTCATAAAAAATATGAAATCGATTTCGCCAGCCATTCGATGGGCCGCTGCATCACCGGCCGCTTCGCATACCGCTCCTTTGTCAGAAGCTCGGCGTGTTCAATACTTTCCTTGACGACGTCAAAGAATTGTTTTGTCCAGTCTTTATCATGGATGACGACATTCACTTCATCATTGAGAAACAGGCTTCGATTGTCAAAATTTGATGTTCCGATCATCACATGCCGGTCGTCGACGATCAATGCTTTTGCATGATAAAAGCCTCTGTAGTACCGGTAAATATAGCAACCCGCCTCCAAAAGTGCGGGAAAGTTCGTGTAGGCGGCCTCTTTGACAAGCGGATGGTCGGCTTTCATCGGCACGAGAACCGAGACGATCACGCCTCTTTCCCTGGCTGAAAGAACTGCTTGCTGCAAAGCCGGACTCGGAATATAGTACGGCGTGCAAATCATGATTCTTTCTTTTGCCTGATCAATAAATGAAATGTATTTTCCTTCCAGAGAAAACCCTTTTGTCGCATGTATCGAATGGGTGACAGCTCCTTGATGGAGCGGCGGGAACATACCGCTGTCCGGCTGTGATAGCGGCGCTTCTCTATTGAAGTCTGATAAAAAAATGTGCTGCAAGTCGGCAACACCTTCCCCCGTCATTCGCAAATGGTAATCCTTCCACGGGCCGAATTCCGCTTTTTTACCAAGGTATTCTTTCGCAATGTTAAATCCGCCCACATAGCCGATCTTTCCGTCTATGACGGCGATTTTCCGGTGATTTCTTGCATTCAGTCGATAAAAGAAATAAGGGAAGCCCGGATTGTTGACAAAAAAAAACGTGCGCTCCGCTTTGTTTCAAGTCTGACAGCGTTTTTTTCTTTACCTTCATCGCGCCGATCCGGTCAATCAGCAAGCGTACGCATACGCCGGCTTTCGCTTTATCCTTCAGCATTTTTAAAAATTCAAGGCTGATATCATCGTTCTTCACAATATAAAACATGACATGCACCGACGATTCGGCCTGGCGGATGTCATCCAGCAGCCGCTCACACAAGTCTTCTCCGTTATGAATCAGTTCAATATCGCTTTTCTTCTCTGAAAAAACGGGTTCGTAGGCTTTCCTTTCAAAGGCTTTGCGGCCGAAACGGAAATCGAGCGCAAGAAGCAGGATGAGAAAACATACCATAATCATAAGCGGCACCAATGAAGACACTCCCTTTTTTCGTGTAAAGAATAGTGTCCCCCTAATTTCCTGCATTTATGAAAACATATTGACTGAACACTCATTCATTATTTAAGATAAAGGTAGTTCAAGGGGATTTAAGGTTGGGGAAATGAAAGGGGGAGCAGCTGATGAATGTCTTATTGTGGTTGAATTTCATTGCGTTTTTAGGTGTAACCGCTTACGCCGTTTATCTGTTTGTCTACTTGATCCGAACGAGAATCAGTTACATCAGGCTCGGACAAAAAGAGGATTTTGATAAGCGGACGAAGGAGCGCCTTCAAAAGATATGGGAGAACGTGTTCGGCCAAAAGAAACTGCTTAAAGATAAAAAAAGCGGCATTATCCACGTCATGTTTTTTTACGGCTTTATTCTCGTTCAGTTCGGAGCGATCGATTTTATTTTGAAAGGGCTCGTTCCCGATCAAGGACTTCCGCTTGGCAGCGTCTACCCGGCGTTTACGTTTTTTCAGGAAATCGTCACGTTGATGATTTTAATTGCGGTGGTCTTGGCCTTTCACAGGCGCTATATTGAAAAACTCGTCAGACTGAAGCGCAATTTGAAGTCGGGGATCGTACTCATGCTGATCGGCGGCTTGATGTTTACCGTTTTACTCGGAAACGGTATGAACATGATCTGGCATGAACATTCATTATCATGGCACGAACCGATGGCATCAGGCATCGCTTTTGCCCTCGGCTTCATGGGAGAAACCGCCTCAGCGGCAGTGTTCTATGCGGCATGGTGGGCGCATCTTCTTATCTTACTGACATTTTTAGTCTATGTGCCGCAGTCAAAGCACGCCCACTTAATTGCCGGACCGGCAAACGTATTTTTCAGCCGGCTGACAAACCCGGGAAAGCTTCAAAAAATCGATTTTGAAGATGAAACAAAAGAAACGTTCGGCGTCGGACGGATCGAGGAATTCAGGCAATCCCAGCTGATCGATCTTTACGCGTGCGTTGAATGCGGGCGCTGTACCAATATGTGCCCGGCTACCGGAACAGGCAAGATGCTTTCGCCGATGGATCTGATTTTGCGGCTCAGAGACCATTTGACAGAAAAGGGAGCAGCAGTAACATCGAAAACGCCTTGGGTTCCCGCGCCTCTCTTTCAGCATACGAAAGGCAACCAGCTGGCCATGGCGGCGGGAGGAGAAGGATCAAGAGAAGCGGCTGCTTCAGAGCTATACAATCCGAGCTTAATCGGCGACATCATCACCGAAGAGGAAATTTGGGCATGCACAACGTGCCGGAATTGTGAAGATCAGTGCCCGGTCATGAATGAGCACGTCGACAAGGTCATCGATCTCCGCCGCTATCTCGTGCTCACAGAAGGAAAAATGGATGCAGATGCCCAGCGCGCCATGACGAGCATTGAAAGACAGGGTAACCCTTGGGGATTAAACAGAAAAGAACGCGAAAACTGGCGTGACATGAGAGACGACGTTAAGGTGCCGACAGTGAAAGAAATGAAGAAAAAAGGCGAGGCCTTTGAATACCTGTTCTGGGTCGGGTCGATGGGATCGTATGACCGGAGAAGCCAGAAGATCGCCATGGCTTTCGCGCGCCTTCTCAATCAAGCCGGGGTCACGTTCGCGATTTTAGGCAATAAAGAAAAAAATTCAGGCGATACGCCGAGGCGGCTTGGCAACGAGTTTTTATTCCAGGAGCTTGCCGCAAAAAATATTGAAGAATTTGAAAAAAATGATGTTCGAAAAATTGTAACCATCGATCCGCATGCATACAATATTTTTAAAAATGAATATCCTGATTTTGGTCTGAAAGCGGAGGTGTATCATCATACAGAAATTCTCGCTGCCCTTATTGAAGAAGGAAGGCTGAAACCTGAGTTTCCGGTTCGCGAAACCGTCACCTTTCATGATTCATGCTATTTGGGCCGCTACAATGAGGTTTACGAACCGCCGCGCGATATTCTGCGCTCCATTCCGGGCATCCATTTAGTGGAAATGGAACGCAGCCGTGAAAACGGAATGTGCTGCGGAGCGGGGGGCGGTCTCATGTGGATGGAGGAAGAGACGGGCACAAGGATCAACGTTGCCAGAACGGAGCAGGCGCTCAGCGCTTCACCTTCTGTCATCAGTTCGGGCTGTCCGTATTGTTTGACGATGCTAGGCGACGGAACAAAAGCCAAGGAAATGGAGGATCAGGTCGGCACCTACGATGTGGCGGAGCTGCTTGAACGCGCCGTATTCGGCTCAGAACAAAAAGAACATGCTTCATAGACGGATTTCAGGTTTTGAATAAAGAAGGTGTGAGCCGGATCTCCGCCTTCTTTTATCTTCGGTATGCACAAATCATGATAAGGGGAGAGGATGTCAGGTGGCGAGATCGGTTATTGCAGGCGGCGCGCGCACGCCTTTTGGAAAACTCGGGGGAGCGCTTCAGTCAAAGACGGCAGCGGAGCTCGGCGGAATCGCCGTAAAAGAAGCATTAAAACGTTCCGGTGTACATCCTGAGGATGTCGATGAAGTCATTATGGGTTCCGTTCTTCAAGGCGGACAGGGGCAGCTGCCGTCGAGACAGGCTGCGCGTTTTGCGGGACTGCCGTGGGATGTCAAAGCGGAAACGATTAATAAAGTGTGCGCTTCAGGTTTAAGAAGCGTCACAATGGCGGATCAGATCATCCGGGCCGGTGATGCGGAGGTCATTGCAGCAGGAGGTATGGAATCGATGTCAAATGCCCCTTATCTGCTTCAAAAAGCGAGATGGGGGCTGAGAATGGGAGACGGAGCGGTTAAAGATTTGATGATCACAGACGGGCTGACATGCTCATTTACGGGTGTTCATATGGGCTCCTACGGAAATGCCGCTGCGAAAGAGTTGGAGATTGCAAGAGAAGAACAGGATCGATGGGCGCTCAGGAGCCACATGCGGGCCGTACAGGCTGCAGCTTCAGGTGCGCTCGGAGAAGAGATCGTCCCTGTTTGTATACCGCAGAAGCGGGGCGGCGAATTAACGGTTGATCAAGATGAAGCTCCGCGGCGCGATACGTCATTGGAAAGGCTGTCACAGCTTGCTCCGGTTTTTGACCACGACGGGACAATTACTGCGGGAAACGCGCCGGGGGTAAATGACGGAGCATGCTCGCTTATCGTGATGAATGAAGACAGGGCAAAGGAACTCAATGTGAATGTGTCCGCCGTCATTAAAGCGCACACATCCATTGCAGTCGAAGCCAAAGACTTCCCGAAAACCCCAGGGCTTGTCATCAGAGAACTGCTTAACAAAACCGGAGCTGAGCTTTCTGATATCAAACTGTTTGAAATCAATGAAGCGTTCGCCGCGGTAGCTTTGGCAAGCGGAAAGATCGTGGGCCTTGACATGGAGAAGGTCAATGTCAACGGCGGCGCCATTGCGCTAGGTCATCCGATCGGCGCGAGCGGGGCAAGAATCATTTTGACGCTTATGTACGAATTAAAACGGCGCGGCGGCGGTACAGGTATTGCTGCCATTTGCAGCGGCGGCGGTCAGGGAGACGCCGTGATGATCGAGGTATAAAAAAGGGGGATTTTAAATGAAAAAAGACACGATCATGGTCATCGGAGCCGGCCAGATGGGGGCCGGGATCGCCCAGGTCTCTGCCCAGGCCGGATACAATGTTTACATGTACGACGTATCACCTGACCAAATTGAAAAGGGAATGAAGCGCATTTCCGGCCAGCTAGTCAGACAGGCGGAAAAAGGCAAGCTTCCGCATGGAGACGTACAGCAAATCTACCAGCGTCTTTCTCCTTCGGCTTCGCTCGACGATGCGCGGGAAGCTTTTCTCATCATTGAAGCGGCTGTTGAGCAAATGGATGTAAAAAAAGAGATTTTCAAACGGCTTGATGAAGTGACCGAAGACTCAGCCCTATTGGCATCAAATACATCGTCATTGTCGATTACGGAACTCGCTTCCGTCACGAAAAAACCTCAAAATGTCATCGGCATGCATTTTATGAACCCGGTTCCGGTCATGCAGCTTGTCGAGGTCATCAGGGGGCTTGAGACGAGCGGCGAAACATATGAAACCGTCGTGGCTGCGGCGGAGCGGATGAACAAGGTTCCGATCGAGGTGCGGGATTTTCCGGGATTTATCTCCAACCGCATTTTAATGCCGATGATTAACGAGGCGGTTTTTGCGCTTTATGAAGGCGTCGCCGAGAAAGAAAGCATAGACGGAATCATGAAGCTTGGCATGAACCATCCGATGGGTCCGCTGGCTCTCGCTGACCTGATTGGTCTGGATACGTGTCTGTATATTATGGAGACGTTGCATGAAGGTTTTGGCGATGATAAATACCGGCCTTGTCCGCTCCTTAAACAATATGTCAGCGCAGGACGTCTCGGAAAGAAAACGGGCAGAGGGTTTTATACGTACGAAAAGCAGCCGACATAAGGAGGGGTGACCTTGAATTTTCAGTTTACAGAAGAGCAGACCCGCATGCAGAAGATTGTCAGGCAATTTGTTAAACAGGAGGTCGCTCCTTTTGTACCTGAAATGGAGAAAGGGCGTTTTCCAACCTCTCTTTTGAAGAAAATGGCGGAGCGCGGCTGGATGGGGCTTCCGATTCCGGCTAAGTACAGCGGGGCCGGTCATGACTTTATCACCTATATAATGATCATCCATGAGCTGTCAAAGAAAAGCGCCGTTCTTGGCGCGGTTCTATCTGTACACACGTCAATTGTCACCATTCCCATTCTTTTATACGGAAATGAGCGGCAAAAAGAACATTATGTTAAAAAGCTGGCAGCAGGGCAGTACTTGGGAGCCTTTTGTTTAACCGAACCGAGTGCCGGTTCCGATGCGGGCAGTCTAAAAACCAGGGCCGAAAAGCGCGGCGATACCTATGTGCTCAACGGTACGAAAGTTTTTATCACAAACGGCGGAGCAGCCGACATTTATCTTGTTTTTGCTTCAACCGATCCGAAAGCGGGAACGGGGGGCATTTCGGCTTTTATCGTGGAGAAGGGCACGCCGGGCTTTTTTATTGGGAAAAATGAAGAGAAAATGGGGCTTCACGGTTCACTGACGGTCACTTTAAATTTTGATAACGCTGTCATCCCCGCCCGGCAGCTGCTGGGGAAGGAAGGTAAAGGATTCAAAATGGCCCTTTCCAATCTGGATACCGGGCGGATCGGAATTGCGGCGCAGGCTCTGGGCATCGCCGAAGGAGCGCTTTCTGAAGCCATCGAATTTCTAAAAATACGGTATCCGGACGGAGAGCTGTATAAGAACGGACAAGGGCTTGCTTTTAAGCTGGCCGACATGGCGGCGAGGACAGAGGCTGCCAGGCTTCTCGTTTATCAGGCCGCTTCGCTGAAACAACAAGGCGTCCAGACGGGAAAGGCTGCTTCAATGGCCAAACTGTTCACTTCGGAAACGGCAATGTATGTCGCCGGAGAGGCCGTGCAGCTGCTCGGAGATTTTGGATATACAAAGGATTTCAGCGCTGAACGATATTTCAGGGATGCGAAAGTGTGTGAAATTTATGAGGGCACAAGCGAGATCCAGCGGATCGTCATCGGTAAGCATTTATAAGGGGGGAAAAGAATGATCTTTAAGCTGAGTGAAGAGCACCAAATGATACAGAAGATGGTGCGCGACTTTGCCCGTCAAGAGGTGGAGCCGACTGCAAAGGAGCGGGATGAGGAAGAGCGGTTTGACATGGAACTGTTTTCCAAAATGGCGGAATTGGGGTTGACGGGAATACCGTGGCCTGAGGAATACGGGGGGATCGGCAGTGACTACCTCGCCTATGTCATCGCAGTAGAAGAGCTTTCGAAAGTCTGCGCCTCAACGGGCGTCACCTTGTCAGCACATACTTCGCTTGCAGGCTGGCCGATTTATGCATTTGGAACGGAAGAACAGAAGCATGAATACTTAAAGCCGATGGCCCGCGGTGAAAAGATAGGCGCCTACGGATTGACGGAGCCCGGTTCAGGCTCTGATGCCGGCGGCATGAAAACGACCGCGGTCAGAAATGGTGATGATTATATTTTAAATGGAACGAAGATCTTTATCACAAACGGCGGAATTGCAGACATCTACATCGTGTTTGCCAACCTTGCACCGGAACAGAAGCACAAAGGCACAACCGCTTTTATCGTTGAAAAGGATTTTCCCGGTTTTTCTGTCGGAAAAAAAGAAAGGAAGCTGGGCGTCCGTTCATCGCCGACAACCGAAATTATCTTTCAGGACTGCCGCGTGCCTTTAAAAAACCGCCTTGGCGGGGAAGGTGAAGGCTTTAAAATCGCAATGCAGACGCTTGATGGAGGAAGAAACGGAATTGCCGCTCAAGCCGTCGGGATTGCCCAGGGTGCATTTGAGGCGGCGAAGGCGTATGCGAAAGAGCGGAAGCAATTCGGCAGGCCGATCGCCGAGCAGCAGGGCATCGCTTTTAAACTGGCTGATATGGCGACGGAGATTGAAGCTTCAAGGCTTTTAACCTACCAGGCGGCATGGCTGGAATCAGAGGGGCTGCCTTATGGAAAAGCTTCCGCGATGTCGAAGCTATATGCAGGGGATACGGCTATGAAAGTGACGACGGAGGCCGTGCAAATATTCGGCGGATACGGCTACACAAAGGATTATCCGGTCGAGCGCTTTATGCGCGATGCAAAAATCACTCAAATCTATGAAGGAACGCAGGAAATACAGAAGCTCGTCATTTCGAGAATGCTGATGAAATAATGGCGGAAAACAGCCGTCTGGCACGGTTTGGACTGCTGCCGGCGGACAGGCCGCCGACGCAGTTTTTTCGTTTTCAAGGGGCCGGACGCTCCCGGCTGTTCTATGTTTCAATCCCGCTTGCCGCCGATTTCCAATGCAACAGGTAAAAATTATTGAATTAACGGGAATAAAGGTGGCATAAAGTGATTTCTTTTGTTTATAATGAGAGGTATGGTTTGTCGTAAAGACAGGGATTACATGCTTATTTTCTATGACAGAGATAGTAGATACATACATGAAGATAGAAAGGGAGTGTCTGGCGATGAGTTTGAAACAATACTCAGAGGAACAGCTAAAGGAAATGGCTTTAGTTGAAATCGCATACGAAATTTTTTCGGAACACAAAAAACCGATTACATTCCAGGAGCTAACAGATCAAGTGGCTTCCTTGCTTGGAATGGGGAAAGAAGAGCTGGAAGACCGCATCGCCCAGTTCTACACAGATTTAAATATCGACGGACGCTTTTTGGCGCTGTCAGACCAAACGTGGGGCCTGCGCAGCTGGTATCCGTATGATCAGCTTGATGAAGAAACACAACCGACTGTAAAAGCGAAAAAGAAAAAAGCGAAAAAAGTGGTTGAAGAAGATCTTGATCTTGACGAATTCGAAGAAATCGACGAGGATGATATTCTTCTTGACGATGTCGAAGACGACTTGGACATTGCCGCCGATGAATTCGAAGAAATCGATGAAGCCGACGATGATGAACTGGATGATCTTGAAGACGAGATCCTGGACGATGATGATGAAGATTTTGAAGAAGAGGAAGACGAGGAGTAATTTTGCCGCCTGAACGGAATTCATGTTTAAATCGATCTTGACTTTCACAGGCGAACTATGTAGTATGTATTTTGGGCTCTTCAAAACGAAGAGATTCGAGTGATACGGACTATCAGCTCCCTTTCAAGAAATTGAAAGGGAGCTTTCTTGTTTTTCCGCCTCCTTATCATTTAAATCATTTAGAAAAGATCTAAATGATTTTTCATAAAAAGAGCATTTTAAGGAATAAGCGTTAATCGAAGAGAGGGGTACAGAAATGACAAAATATATCTTTGTAACCGGAGGAGTTGTATCCTCGCTTGGAAAAGGAATTACGGCGTCTTCGCTCGGCCGCCTGCTGAAGAACAGAGGTTTGAATGTCACCATTCAAAAATTTGACCCGTATATCAACGTAGACCCGGGGACAATGAGCCCGTATCAGCACGGTGAAGTGTTCGTAACCGACGACGGTGCGGAAACGGATCTTGACCTCGGCCACTATGAGCGCTTCATCGACATCAATTTAAATAAATACAGCAACGTGACAACAGGAAAAATCTATTCCACGGTGCTGAAAAAAGAGCGCAGAGGCGATTATTTAGGCGGTACCGTACAGGTTATACCTCATATCACAAATGAAATTAAAGACCGCGTATTCCGCGCCGGAAAAGAAACGGGCGCTGATGTCGTGATCACCGAAATCGGCGGAACCGTCGGTGATATCGAATCGCTGCCGTTTCTTGAAGCGATCCGCCAGATCAAGAGCGATGTCGGCCGCGACAATGTGATGTACATTCACTGTACGCTAGTTCCATATCTTAAAGCGGCGGGAGAAATGAAAACAAAGCCGACTCAGCACAGCGTAAAAGAACTGCGCAGCCTCGGCATTCAGCCAAATGTCATCGTCGTGAGAACAGAAATGCCGATTTCTCAGGACATGAAAGATAAAATCGCGCTGTTCTGCGACATCGATCCTAAAGCCGTCATCGAGGCCGGCGATGCGGATACGCTCTACTCCATTCCTCTCGACCTGCAAAAACAAGGGCTGGACAGCTTAGTCTGCAGCCACTTGAAGCTGGATTGCAGAGAAGCCGATATGGAAGAATGGAAAGAACTTGTCAAAAAGGTGAAAAGTCTGTCCAAAACGGTGACAATCGCTTTGGTTGGTAAATACGTCGAGCTCCCGGATGCCTACATTTCAGTTGTGGAATCGCTTCGCCATGCGGGTTATGCGTTTGACGCAGACATTCAGGTTAAATGGATCAATGCGGAAGAAGTGACGGAAGACAACGTTGCCGATCTTGTTCAGAATGCGGATGGTATTCTTGTGCCGGGCGGATTTGGAGACCGCGGTGTTGAAGGGAAAATCACGACAGTCAAATATGCCCGCGAACAAAAGATTCCGTTCTTCGGCATTTGCCTCGGAATGCAGGTGGCATCGATTGAATACGCAAGAAATGTGCTCGGTCTTGAAGGAGCGCACTCAGCCGAAATCGATCCTTCCACACCGTATCCGATTATCGACCTTCTCCCTGAACAAAAGGACATTGAAGACCTTGGCGGAACACTGCGTCTCGGACTTTATCCATGCAAGCTTCAAGAAGGGTCGAAAGCGTATCAGGCATATGAAAATGAAGTGGTCTATGAACGCCACCGCCACCGCTATGAATTCAACAACGAATTCAGACAGCAGATGGAAGAAGCCGGATTTGTATTTTCCGGGACAAGCCCTGACGGCCGTCTCGTGGAGATTATCGAGCTTAAAGATCATCCATGGTTTGTCGCGTCTCAGTTCCACCCTGAATTCACGTCAAGACCGACAAGACCTCAGGCTCTGTTCAGAGACTTCGTACATGCTTCGCTGAAGACTTCGGAAAAGCTGTAAAAAAGAAAAAGGCCTGCCGGCACATCACGCCGGCAGGCCTTTTTTGGATTTTTCTGGTGATAATGGCGGCCCGAACTGGTACTATATTCATTAAGGCCGGCCCCACCGTCATTAATTTCCTTTAGGCAACCCTGTTTTATTGGTATTCCTGAAGAATTTCCTTTAATGTAAAGGATAGGGCATGATAAATGTAGAGGCTGACCATCAGGGACGGAAATCCGAACCTTGTTCCGTCTTCATCGGGAAGAAGCGGCATTCTCAGCTTTGAATCGATATGGACATCGGCGAATGATGCGATCGGGGCGCCGTCTTTTCCCGAAGGGGAGACGACAACAAGTCCGATTCCTCTTTCATACAGTTTTTCCGCCATTTTCAGCTCTTCGTCATCCGCTGAACCGGCGCAGAACATCAGCACTTTGTCCGTCATTTCAAAATCGGGCCAGTTTTCTTCGTTCTTCGGCAGCACTTTGACTGAGGGGAACGGTTCAGAACTGTACATCGCTTCTTTCAAAATGCCTTCCAATTCATTTTTTCCGTATACATAAACCGAATGATCACTGATGACCGCCTGAGCCAACAAGCGGGCGCCGTCCTCTATCGATTGGGCCTCGCCCTCTTGAATCCGGTTGAAGATTCCCGTCAATTGAGTGGTGAAAATTTTAAGCAAGCTGACTCCTCCTTTTTTACTGACTATCATTATATAACAAAAGAGAATAATGGGAAAAATCCTCTAAATATGTCGCAAACTTAAATATTTTAATTAAAGGAAAAGAGAAAAACAAAACAGAATAGATAAACTACTGCTTAATTTTGGCGAAAATTATAAATATAGAGGTGTAAATCATGAATGAGAAGATTTTAATCGTAGACGACCAGTACGGGATTCGGGTTCTGCTGAATGAAGTTTTCAATAAAGAAGGATACAAAACCTTCCAGGCTGCGAACGGGATTCAAGCGCTTGACATTGTGAAAAACCAGCGCCCCGACCTCGTTTTGCTCGATATGAAAATCCCCGGCATGGACGGAATTGAAATTTTGAAAAGGATGAAGGTCATTGACGAGGGGATCCGGGTCATCATTATGACGGCCTACGGAGAGCTCGACATGATCCAGGAATCGAAGGAGCTCGGAGCCCTGACGCACTTTGCGAAGCCTTTTGACATCGACGAAATTCGCGATGCCGTTAAAACCTATCTGCCTATAAAGTCCAACGGATAGCTGAAAAGTTTTTGATGTTGTCACAGTCACAATGTTGCCGATTTGTTGATTAATTGTTATTCTATATAAGTAGAGAAAAGCTATCTAACGTTTTTAAAAAACCAAAACATTTTACATATGGCGGATTTTTCTGGTCATGCTAGGTAGGTGTGGAGGCTTTTTTCGCAAAAGCAAATCAGGCTACATAAGGAGGACTTTCGACATGCCTTTAGTATCAATGACGGAAATGTTGAATAAAGCAAAAGAAAACGGATATGCTGTCGGACAATTTAACTTAAATAACCTTGAGTTCACTCAAGCGATTTTACAAGCCGCTGAAGAAGAGAAATCTCCTGTTATCCTCGGTGTATCAGAAGGTGCAGGACGCTATATGGGCGGATTTAAAACCGTTGTGGCAATGGTTAAAGCGCTGATGGAAGAATACAACGTAACAGTACCTGTTGCGATTCATTTAGACCACGGCTCAAGCTTTGAATCTTGTGCAAAAGCGATTCATGCGGGATTCACTTCCGTTATGATCGACGCTTCCCACCATCCTTTCGAGGAGAACGTTGCGACGACTTCAAAAGTTGTTGAGCTTGCTCATTTCCACGGTGTATCAGTTGAAGCTGAGCTTGGAACTGTAGGCGGACAGGAAGACGACGTAATTGCTGAAGGCGTCATCTACGCGGACCCTAAAGAGTGTCAAGAACTTGTTGAGCGCACAGGAATCGACTGCCTTGCACCTGCATTAGGTTCTGTTCACGGCCCTTACAAAGGCGAACCAAACCTTGGATTCAAAGAAATGGAAGAAATCGGAAACACAACTGGTCTTCCGCTCGTACTTCACGGCGGTACAGGCATTCCGACTGCCGACATCAAGAAAGCTATTTCTTTAGGTACGGCAAAAATCAACGTCAACACTGAAAACCAAATCGCTTCTGCGAAAGCTGTTCGCGAAACGCTTGCTGCGAAGCCTGAAGAGTATGATCCGCGCAAATACCTCGGACCTGCACGCGAAGCTATCAAAGAAACAGTGATCGGCAAAATGCGTGAATTTGGTTCTTCAAACAAAGCATAATGACGATTGGAAAAGCATCTGTTTTCCCGCAAAGCCGGGGGAACAGGATGTTTTTCTGATGTTTTAGGGAAGTGCTGTTAACACATGCCTTTGACGGCATGAGGCTCTTTTGCTTCCCGTTCAGTCAAAAAAGCCGCCTGATAGCGACAGGCGGTTTTATCCATATCATCCGGAAAGCGCAAACATGTTCCACAGTTCAGACATTTTCATGACAGGAGGTTTTATCAATATGCTGTTTTTTATTGATACTGCAAATTTAGACGAAATTAAAGAGGCACACGCTCTCGGCGTGCTTGCAGGAGTTACGACAAATCCTAGTTTAGTAGCAAAAGAAAACATTTCGTTTCATGACCGTCTGCGTGAAATTACCGAAGTGGTTTCTGGGTCAGTCAGCGCCGAGGTTATTTCTCTGAAGGCTGAAGAGATGATTGAAGAAGGAAAAGAGCTTGCGAAAATCGCGCCGAATATTACGGTGAAAATTCCGATGACGGCTGACGGCCTGAAAGCTGTTAAAGCATTAACCGATCTCGGGATTAAAACGAACGTCACGCTGATCTTCAGCGCAAACCAGGCGCTTCTTGCCGCAAGAGCAGGAGCTACGTATGTTTCCCCGTTCCTGGGACGCCTTGACGATATCGGCCACAACGGCCTCGATTTGATCAGTGAAATTAAACAAATTTTCGATGTGCACGGTTTGGACACGCAAATCATCGCCGCGTCCATCCGCCATGCGCAGCATGTGACTGAAGCCGCGCTAAGGGGAGCGCATATCGGTACGATGCCTCTCAAAGTCATTCATCAGCTTACAAAGCACCCGCTGACTGATAAAGGGATTGAACAGTTTTTAGCTGACTGGAATAAATAATTGCTTCATGTGGGTGGCAAGTGGAGGGGCTCCCTCCGTTTGTCACCATTTTGTCTTACAAAGAGAAATGAATGTTTTGCAGAAGAGAACCTTGCCGCAGTCTGCTTCGCTACTTTTCTTCCCGATAAATTTAAAATGTGTTGTATTCTTTCTCTTTTAATTGGATAGATTTTGAAATGAACCATTTATTTTGAGTCTGAAGGAAATCTCATTATGAAGCGCTCCATTAGCTATCTTCTTTAAGGAAGGAGACGATCATGGAAAAGTTAAATATAGCCGGCGGCGATCCTCTCAATGGCACAGTACATATAAGCGGAGCGAAAAACAGCGCTGTCGCTCTCATACCTGCGACGATTTTGGCTGATTCGACGGTTACGCTTGAAGGCCTTCCCCATATTTCAGACATTTTGACGCTGCGCGATCTGCTGAGAGAGATCGGCGGAAACGTTCACTTTGAAAAGGGAGAAATGGTCGTTGATCCTGCGCCGATGATCAGCATGCCTTTGCCGAATGGAAAAGTGAAACAGCTTCGGGCTTCTTATTACTTAATGGGCGCGATGCTCGGACGCTTTAAGAAAGCGGTCATCGGCCTTCCAGGCGGCTGCCACCTCGGTCCGAGACCGATTGATCAGCATATCAAAGGTTTCGAGGCGCTCGGAGCCGAAGTGACGAACGAACAGGGTGCGATCTATCTGCGTGCGGAGGAATTAAAAGGCGCGCGCATTTATCTTGATGTCGTCAGTGTTGGAGCAACGATCAACATCATGCTTGCCGCCGTGCTTGCCAAAGGCAGAACCGTAATTGAAAATGCTGCGAAAGAACCTGAGATTATCGATGTTGCCACCCTTTTAACGAGCATGGGAGCAAAAATAAAAGGTGCCGGTACGGATGTCATTCGCATCGAAGGCGTTGAGTCGCTTCACGGGTGCAGACACTCGATTATTCCGGACCGGATCGAAGCCGGCACTTTCATGATCGCAGCTGCTTCCATGGGACAAGAAGTGCTGATTGATAATGTGATTCCGACGCATTTGGAATCGTTAATCGCCAAGCTCCGCGAAATGGGAGTTCGAATCGAAGAAAGCAGCGAGCAGATTTTAATGGTCGGCGGACAGAAAGAGCTGAAACCCGTCGATTTAAAAACGCTCGTATACCCCGGTTTTCCGACAGATCTGCAGCAGCCGATGACATCGCTCTTAACGAAGGCAAACGGGACGAGCGTCGTCACTGACACCATTTATTCCGCCCGCTTCAAACATATTGACGAGCTGAGGCGCATGGGCGCGTCGATGAAGGTCGAAGGCAGATCGGCGATTATTACCGGTCCCGTTCCTCTGCAGGGCGCCAAGGTGAAAGCGAGCGATCTGCGGGCGGGAGCGTGTCTCGTTGTTGCGGGTCTAATGGCGGAAGGAGTCACGGAAATCACCGGTTTGGAGCACCTTGACAGAGGCTACAGCCAGCTTGAAGAAAAGCTGGCAAAGCTTGGGGCCACTGTCTGGCGCGAAAAATTGACAGACCAGGAAATTGAACAGCTGCAAAATTCCTGATGGACAAATGCTGTGATAGATCAAACATAAAACGATTTCATACGGGTGAGGGGAGATTAGATAGGAATGGAAAGAAGCTTATCGATGGAACTGGTGCGTGTGACAGAAGCGGCTGCGCTTAAGTCAGCGCGCTGGATGGGTAGAGGTAAAAAGGACGAGGCCGACGACGCTGCGACAAGCGCCATGAGGGATGTATTTGACACCATTCCTATGAAGGGAACGGTCGTAATCGGAGAAGGGGAAATGGACGAAGCGCCGATGCTTTATATTGGAGAAAAGCTCGGCAACGGCTACGGCCCTCGCGTAGACGTAGCAGTAGATCCTCTCGAAGGGACGAACATCGTCGCAAGCGGCGGATGGAACGCACTCGCAGTCATTGCTGTGGCTGATCACGGAAACTTGCTGAATGCACCTGACATGTATATGGATAAAATCGCTGTAGGTCCTGAAGCTGTCGGCTGCATCGATATTGAAGCGCCTGTGATTGACAACTTAAAAGCTGTGGCAAAAGCAAAAAATAAAGATGTAGAAGATGTCGTAGCCACGATTTTGAACCGTCCTCGGCACGAGAAAATCATCCATGAGCTTCGCGAAGCAGGCGCCCGAATCAAGCTGATCAACGACGGGGACGTGGCCGGTGCCATTAACACCGCTTTTGATCATACAGGCGTCGATATTTTATTCGGCTCAGGAGGAGCTCCGGAAGGCGTCTTGTCTGCTGTCGCACTCAAAGCTCTCGGAGGAGAAATTCACGGAAAGCTTCTTCCTCAAAACGAAGAAGAACTGAGACGCTGTGAAAAGATGGGGCTTGATACGGGCAAAGTGCTCCGCATGGAAGACCTCGTCAAAGGAGACGACGCGATTTTTGCTGCAACCGGTGTCACAGACGGAGAGCTCTTAAAAGGCGTGCAATTCAAAGGATCTGTTGGAACGACCCACAGTATAGTCATGAGAGCGAAATCCGGTACGGTGCGGTTTGTGGACGGAAGACACAGTCTCAAGAAAAAACCTAACCTGGTCATCCGGCCATAAGAAAAAGCGGGGATATAGATGACCCGCTTTTCCCTTGTATTTCACTTCACGAATTGAATCAAGGTTCATACTCTGATACAATAGCTAACGGCTTTTCTTCTTTATGTCAAGGCATTTTCAAAACAGGGTCATCTCTATCAATTTCATGTCAAATCGTAAATGAAGTTGAATATGTACGACAAATGGGGTAAAACTAAAGAGTGCTGCGAAATTTTCTGCACATGTTGGTTCTTAGAGAGCCAAAATCCTGCCGCATCTATCAGATATGCGATTATCTTCTCTTGTTAAGTCCTCGCTTCTTTCTCGACTCATACTTATAATCCTTTTCAATACGTCGATATATATGGGTAGAAGCGTTGCCGGTAAACGAATCGGCAGTATAATCAAGCGTCTTTCATGAAATTGATGAGACAAAGTAAATTATTCGATTAGAAAAGAGTGGTGTTCTTAGTGAAAGATGTATCCATTTCATCTTTGGAAAATATGAAATTAAAAGAGCTGTATGAGCTTGCAAGGCATTATAAAGTCTCTTATTACAGCAAACTGACAAAAAAGGAACTGATTTTTGCCATTCTGAAAGCGAACGCCGAACAGGAAGATCTGCTGTTCATGGAAGGCGTATTGGAAATCATCCAGTCTGAAGGGTTCGGCTTTCTCAGACCGATCAATTACTCCCCTAGTTCAGAGGATATCTATATTTCCGCTTCGCAAATCCGCCGTTTTGATTTGAGAAACGGTGACAAAGTGTCCGGAAAGGTCCGTCCTCCAAAAGAAAACGAACGGTATTACGGCCTTCTGCATGTTGAAGCGGTTAACGGCGACGATCCTGAATCGGCAAAAGAGCGCGTGCACTTTCCAGCGTTAACGCCTCTTTATCCAGACCGCCAGATGGTGCTTGAAACGAAACCGAATCACCTGTCAACACGGATCATGGACATGATGGCGCCGGTCGGATTTGGACAGCGCGGTCTGATCGTCGCTCCGCCTAAAGCAGGTAAAACCATGCTTTTGAAAGAGATCGCGAACAGCATCACAACCAACCATCCGGAGGCGGAGCTGATCGTGCTTCTTATCGATGAAAGGCCTGAGGAAGTGACTGATATCGAACGTTCGGTTGCAGGAGACGTCGTCAGCTCCACGTTTGACGAAGTGCCTGAAAACCACATCAAGGTGGCCGAGCTTGTTTTGGAACGTGCGATGAGGCTTGTCGAACATAAAAAGGACGTCATCATTTTAATGGACAGCATTACAAGGCTTGCCCGCGCTTATAACCTAGTCATTCCACCGAGCGGCCGAACGTTGTCAGGGGGAATCGATCCCGGCGCTTTCCACCGTCCAAAGCGTTTCTTTGGAGCGGCCCGCAACATCGAAGAGGGCGGCAGCTTAACGATCTTGGCGACCGCGCTTGTCGACACGGGCTCGCGGATGGATGACGTCATTTATGAAGAATTTAAAGGGACAGGGAACATGGAGCTTCATCTTGACCGTTCTCTTGCGGAAAGAAGAATCTTTCCTGCCATTGATATTCGCCGTTCGGGTACGCGTAAAGAAGAACTTCTCGTTCCGAAAGAGCACCTTGACCGTCTGTGGTCCATCCGGAAAACGATGTCTGACACGCCTGATTTCGTCGAGAAATTTATGAGAAAAATGAAAAAGACGAAAACGAATCAGGAGTTTTTCGATATTCTGATCCAGGAATGGAAGCAAGCGAATATGTCGGCTGCAAGGCGCTGATTTAAAACTTTAGTTTGCAAAACGTCCGAATCGCTGTTATAATTTCATCATGTGCGTTCCGGAGGTTTTGTCCCGGAATAATAACTCTGTTTCCGAATTGGATTCAGGGCGGAAGGAGATGACAGATATGAAAGCAGGAATTCATCCTGAGTTCAAAAAAGCAACAGTCAAATGCGCTTGTGGAAACGAATTTGAAACAGGTTCAGTAAAAGAAGAGGTACGCGTTGAGATTTGTTCTGAATGCCATCCGTTCTACACTGGCCGCCAAAAATTCGCTTCTGCTGATGGTCGTGTTGATCGCTTTAACAAAAAATACGGTCTTAAGTAATAATAGATATGATAAACAGGCAGGATTTTTCTTGCCTGTTTTTTTACTTGCAATAATCGCTGGAGAGGAGTTAGTCGGATGTACATCATGAAGCAAAGCGGATGGCTTGAGCTCATATGCGGAAGCATGTTTTCGGGCAAGTCAGAGGAGCTTATCCGCCGGATCAAAAGGGCAACGTTTGCGAGACAGGAAGTCAAAGTGTTTAAACCAGCCATTGATAATCGCTACAGCAGCGAATCGGTTGTTTCGCATAATGGGACATCCATTGTTTGCCATGCCATCGCATCTCCGGAAGAAATTTTTCAATACATAAGCAAAGAAACGGATGTCATCGGCGTCGATGAAGTCCAGTTTTTTGACGAATCGATTGTCGGCACGTTAACTTCTCTGGCTGATCAGGGCTACCGTGTGATTGCAGCAGGTCTTGATTTGGACTTCCGGGGCGAGCCTTTCGGTGTCGTGCCAGATCTTATGGCTTTAGCGGAAACGGTGACGAAGCTGCAAGCGGTGTGCTCTGTCTGCGGATCTCCGGCCAGCCGTACGCAGAGGCTGATCAATGGAAAACCTGCTTCTTATGACGATCCGGTCATTTTGGTGGGGGCTTCCGAAGCATATGAAGCACGCTGCCGCCACCATCATGAAGTGCCTGGAAAGCCAAAATGAAATCGGACAAACACATAAGATTTTCACGCAAAAAACACTTGGTAAAAACAAGTGTTTTTTTTATTGAATCCTTTTTATAGGAATTAATGTAATTAAAAAACTTAATTAAGAATACGAAAAAATTAACTAATTTTCATCGCTTGAATTTTGACAAAGTCAGGCATAAAATGACTTACTGTAGTCAGTAAAAAGTAAATAGGTTTTAAGAAATGTTCAGTTTTTTGTCAAAAACGCGCGTTACATATTTGACAATCTACATGTGTAAAAAAGGCAAATGTTCTATATTGTTTACCGTATTTATTTCACTTCATTAATATTTTAAGAAAGAAGGTAATTAGTGTGAACAACATGAGAAGAACGAAGGAAGGATATTTGGAGACTTCTTTGCGGGGAAAAGACGTTCTTTCCATTCCGACGCTTAATAAAGGTGTTGCATTTTCGCTTGAAGAAAGAAAGAACCTTGGTCTTGAAGGGCTTCTGCCGCCGACTGTTCTCAGCCTTGATCAGCAGGCGGAACGGGCTTATGAACAATTTTCCCGTCAACCTGACAGACTTCGTCAAAATGTATATTTGAACGATCTGCAAAACAGAAACGAAGTGCTTTTCTATAAATTATTGCAAAACCATCTGCGTGAAATGCTTCCAGTTGTCTATACGCCAACTGTCGGTGAAGCGATTCAGGAATACAGCCACGAATACCGCAGACCGCACGGTGTTTACTTGTCAATCGATGATATAGACGGAATCGAAACGGCGTTTAAAAACCTGCAGGCGTCTGCTGATGACATCGATTTGATCGTTGCGACCGATTCCGAAAGCATCTTGGGCATCGGCGACTGGGGCGTCGGAGGCATCAACATTGCAATTGGTAAGCTTGCAGTATATACGGCGGCAGCAGGAATCGATCCGAGCCGCGTCATCCCAGTCGTACTGGATGTCGGAACGAATAATGAAAAACTGCTAAACGATCCGCTTTATATCGGAAACCGTCATCCGCGTGTAGAAGGTGAGCGTTACGAACAATTTATCGACGCTTATGTCGAAACAGCATTGAAGTTTTTCCCTAATGCGCTTCTTCACTGGGAAGATTTCGGAAATAAAAACGCTCGCAATATTATGAGTAAATATAACCATAAAATTTCAACATTTAACGATGATATCCAAGGAACAGGGGCTATCACGCTGGCAGCGATTTTAGCAGCTGTTAAAAAGACCGGCACGTCTTTGAAAGACCACCGCGTCGTCATCTTCGGACCTGGTTCTGCGGGTATCGGAATTGCTGACCAAATCCGTGACACCATGGTGCTTGAAGGGCTTTCAGAAGAAGAAGCCAGCCGCGCATTCTGGACAGTCGACTACAGAGGATTATTAACGACAGGCATGGATCAAATTTTGGATTTCCAAGAACCGTATTTGCGCGATACCGAAGAAGTGAAAGAATGGAAACGCAATGAAAAGGGAGAGATTTCCTTTGAGGAAGTCATCCGTCAAGTGAAGCCTACCATTCTGATTGGTACATCAGGTGTTGCCGGCGCCTTCACTGAAGAAATTATCAAAGAGATGGCGGCTCATACTGAACGTCCGGTGATTCTGCCGATGTCCAATCCGACACATCTGGCTGAAGCTGTTCCTGAAGACTTGTTCAAATGGACGGACGGAAAAGCGCTTGTGGCGACGGGAAGCCCGTTTGAAGCTGTTGAGTACAATGGCGTGAAACACGAAATCGGACAATCCAATAATGCTTTCGTATTCCCTGGATTAGGCCTGGGAACAATCGTTTCGAAGGCGAAAGTCATCACAAACGGCATGTTTGCAGCATCTGCAAACGCGGTCGCGAACATGGTTGACCATGAAAAACCGGGTGCAGGCCTGCTGCCGAAAATTGACGACCTGCAAGACGTATCCGTTCAAGTGGCAATTGATGTTGTGAAAGCTGCCATTAAAGACGGCGTGGCTCAAGTTCAGCCTGAAGATGTCGAAAAGGCGGTTCGCGAAGCCATGTGGCGTCCGGAATATCAAACAATTGTTGCAAAACGCGACTAATATTCAATACTGAGGAAACGATAAAAAGAAACAGCAGCCCGGGTCCGGATATTTTGTCACCGGGCTGCACCAATCAAAGATGAAAAATGGGATCGACGGCTGTGTAACAGGGCGACTGCGTTTATCAGCCGCCGTTAATTCGTCCCTGAAAGGGACAACATAGAGGAGGAAACAGTCTTGGACTTTTTAAATATTTTAATCCTCCTTGCGCCAATATTTTTTGTTATTGCGCTGGGATGGTTCGCGGGTCACTTTGGAAGCTATGATGCTAAATCTGCAAAAGGGGTAAGTACGCTCGTTACGAAATACGCGCTTCCGGCCCACTTTGTTTCAAGCATTTTGTCAACGCCAAAAGATAAGTTTTACAGCCAGATTCCGCTGATGATTTCACTGGTCATCGGTATCGTTGGATTTTACGTAATTATTTTGCTTCTTTTACGATTTTTATTTAAGTACGATTTAACAGATGCTTCAATGTTCTCATTAAACTCAGCTCAGCCGACATTCGCCTTTATGGGAATTCCGGTATTGGGCAGCCTGTTCGGCATGCAGGAAGTTGCGATTCCGATCGCGATTACGGGAATTGTCGTGAATGCGATGCTTGATCCTCTTGCGATCATCGTCGGAACTGTCGGCCGTTCTTCTAAAAAACAAGCGGAAACGACAGACAGCATTTGGAAGGTAACAGGAAAATCAATTTTACACGGTTTGTCTGAACCGCTCGCTTTTGCACCGCTTGCAAGTATCATTCTTGTATTATTCGGTCTGCAAATTCCTGAATTGCCGCAGAAAATGCTTGATATGCTCGGAAATACGACTTCAGGTATCGCTCTTTTCGCAGTCGGGGTGACTGTCGGAATCCGTAAAATCAAATTCAGCATGCCTGCTTTGAGCATCGCTTTATTAAAAGTCGCTGCTCAGCCTGCTTTAATGTTTGTGATCGCGATGGTCGTGGGCCTTTCTTCCGCCGACATGACAAAAGCGGTTCTGCTTGTGGCATTCCCTGGATCTGCCGTGGCGGCTATGATTGCTACAAACTTTGAAAGCCAGGAAGCAGAAACGGCATCCGCGTTTGTGATCAGTGCGGTGCTGTCAATTATTTCACTGCCGATATTGATTGCCATTACAGCATAATGAAAAAGCTTGCAAGAAGCCGTTTTATGGCCTTGCAAGCTTTTTTGCGCTTTAAAAAGAGAAGATCGATTTCAATTTGCTTTTCGGTTTTTTTTCTTCTCTTCTGCCGGCTGTATCTTTTTCGTGGCGGTTCATGCTTTCCAATTCACTGATTTTCTGTTCGAGATGTTTGATCTGCTGCCGTTCTTCTTCCAGTTCGCGCCTTTGCTGCAGAAGCTGATAGGAGACGACATCGTCCGCTTTTTGTTCAAGCTTTCTTTCCAGCTCGGCGATTTTCTTTTGGAGCAGCTCGCGTTCAAGCTGTTCGTGCTCTAAAAAACGCTGCAGCTTTTCTTCGAGCCGCTCATTCAACGGGGGTGCCGGCTCTTCCGTTTGAACCATTTCGTTTTTCTTGATGAGGAAGGTTTTTTTCGGGCGTTTGACTGTGACATCCTGCATAGGCGTACCGTTTTTTAACTGCTCTTTTACTTCTTTTAAAATGGCGATATCGTCTTTCGTGAAAAAGTAGTGGCCAAGCTCATTTCGGGAAGCGGGCAGTTGCAGCTGCTTGACCCAGCGCTGCACCGTTTTGGTTGATACCCCGAGTTCATTTGCCGCATCAGCAGTATTCATATGATACCTCCTTTTAACCTGTAACTGTTCATTAAAAAGGGTATTCGACCTGAATGAAAAGCTTCCTTCCTGTTAGACAAAAGAAGAAGGGATTCGGCAAAGAAAGCGGTTTTTCCACAGATGGCGAAGGCGTTGCTATGCCTCGTAAAGCTCTAAAGGCAGGCCGTCCGGATCGGAGAAGAACGTATAGCGCTTGCCTGTTCGGGGATCGGTGCGAACCGGTTCGGCAATGATGCCTTTTTGCTTGAGCTCCTTGACGGTCTGATCAAGATCGGCCACTGTGAAAGCCAAATGGCGGAGCCCGGCAGCTTCTGGTCTGGTAAGGCGCTCGGGCGGATCTGGAAAAGAAAACAGCTCGATGACATAGCGGCCGTTTAATGAGAGATCCAGTTTATATGAATCCCGGTCCTTTCTGTACGTTTCGCTCAGAATCTCAAGTCCGAGCTTGTCGACATAGAATGTTTTGGATGCTTCATAATCCGAGCATATGATGGCGATGTGATGAATCGATTCCAGCATTGAGTTAAGCTCCTTTTTTCTTAAAAGTATAGCAAAAAGACGCGGCAGCTGCCGATAACGGCGAAGTTGTTTTGACGGGGAGGAGTCCCTGTACTATAATTAGAATGTTACGCACAGCAAACAGAGGTGAATAGCGTGTTAGACCGTTTAAAATCGATAGAGGACCGGTACGAAAAATTAAATGAACTATTAAGCGATCCGGAAGTTGTCAACGATCCGAAGAAGCTTAGAGAATATTCGAAAGAACAATCTGATTTACAGGAAACAGTTGAAGTATACAGACGTTATCGGAGCGCGTCGGAACAGCTGAGCGATGCCAAAGCGATGCTTGAGGAAAAGCTGGACTCCGATATGCGCGAGATGGTTAAAGAGGAAATTTCCGAACTGCAGGAAGAAATCGAGTCGCTCACAGACCAGCTGAAGGTATTGCTGATCCCGAAAGATCCGAACGATGACAAAAACGTTATCATGGAAATCCGCGGCGCAGCGGGCGGAGAAGAGGCTGCTTTGTTTGCCGGCAACCTGTACCGCATGTACAGCCGCTACGCAGAGCTCCAAGGCTGGAAAACAGAAGTGATGGAAGCGAATATGACAGGCACAGGCGGATATAAAGAGATCATTTTTATGATCAATGGGAACGGCGCATACTCAAGGCTGAAGTATGAGAACGGCGCACACCGCGTACAGCGCGTTCCAGAGACCGAATCCGGCGGGCGTATCCATACATCCACGGCAACGGTAGCCTGTCTTCCTGAGGCTGAAGAGGTAGAAGTGGATATTCATGAAAAAGACATCCGTGTCGACACCTTCGCGTCGAGCGGTCCGGGAGGGCAAAGCGTCAATACGACGATGTCAGCCGTCCGTCTGACCCACCTTCCGACAGGTGTTGTCGTGTCTTGCCAAGATGAGAAATCTCAGATCAAAAACAAAGAAAAAGCGATGAAAGTTCTGCGCGCGCGAATTTACGATAAATTTCAGCAGGAAGCTCAGGCTGAATATGATCAAAACCGAAAATCCGCAGTCGGAACAGGGGACCGTTCAGAGCGCATCCGCACGTATAACTTTCCGCAAAACCGCGTCACTGATCACCGGATCGGCTTGACGATCCAAAAGCTCGACCAGATCCTTGAAGGCAAGCTTGACGAAGTCATCGACGCGCTGATCGTAGAAGACCAGGCAAGCAAGCTGCAAGAGGCGGAAAGCTGAGATGAAGACGGTATTTGAAGCCCTTAAATGGGCTTCTTCTTATTTGGCCGAAGCGGGAAGAGACCGGAATGCCGCGGAAATTTTGCTGACAGATCAGCTGAACATCGACCGCAGCAAACTGTTGGCAAGCTTCCATGATGTCATATCAGAGTCTGATTTTTCGCGGTTTAAAAAATCTGTCGAGCTTCATCATCAAGGAGTGCCTGTTCAATATATCACCGGAAAAGAATCCTTTTACGGACGGGAATTTTCCGTAAATGAACACATTTTGATTCCGCGTCCTGAAACAGAGGAAGTCGTTGAAGCTGTTCTTTCTGAAGCGGAAAGAGTTTTTCACGGAACAGATCGCCTTAAAGCCGTCGATATCGGTACAGGAAGCGGGGCGATTGCGGTGACTCTTGCGCTTGAGAGCCCGCGTTTTTCCGTCACGGCGACGGATATTTCGGAACAAGCTTTAAGCACGGCAAGACACAACGCTGACCGGCTTGGGGCGAAAGTGGATTTCATCGGCGGCGATTTGCTTGAGCCGCTTATCAAGCGACAGAAGAAAGCTGATGTCATCGTTTCAAATCCACCTTATATATCTGAGGAAGACATGAAGACGCTGTCAGATGTCGTACGTCTTCATGAACCCGCCGGGGCTTTGACGGACGGTGCTGACGGATTGCAGTTTTATAAGCGTTTCATGAAAGAAATTCCATTTGTCATCGCAGATCAGGCACTGGTGGTGTTTGAAATCGGCTGGACTCAGGGGAATGCCGTCAAAGACATGTTTCACCGGTTCTTTCCTGATGCTGACGTACGGGTGAAAAAGGATCTTAATGGAAAAGACCGCATCGTCTGCGCGGTAATTGAGCAACATCGTTAAGGAAACCGCCGGAAATGAAGCGACCCTAAAAAGTTAAAATCTCATGAAGCAGTTGACTGGCATGATTCCGGTATAGTACCAGGTTTCATGCCTTTTAATTTGATCTTGATCCGTTTGTGATTGTAGAGAATCAATATACTATGCGGGTCCTTTTTTGAAATGTTCGACGCTCCAAATTCTTTAAAATAAATGAATTCTGATTTTAAAATGCTAAAAGAAGCTTTCCGCCACCGCATTGCCGTGACAGTTGCCTTTACGGGACATGCTTTGTGTGATGTTTCGTTGTTTTGAACTAAGGCTTTCAACTTTTTTAAGCAGGCATTTTCCATCCGCAGGCGTTCAATTTCCGCTTGGGTCCCTTCGTCTGATCCTTCTTCATAGGTAAACTCCGCTTTTTAGGGTACCTATTCCTCCGGTTTCAAGCTGTTTCACGGATAGATGTCCCATTTTCGAGTGAAGTACCTTTTGGTTTATCTTCGGCAGAATAGCTTGTATAGGCTTTTTAGACGCGTCTTCTCCATGATATCGGTATTGCGAATCCACCCATGAAAGACACTGTGCGAATTTCCTCAACTGTAAATTTTAAAAACTGCACCTCCAATTGTGAAGTGTGTCTAACAAAAGAGGGGCAGTTCAAATTCCCGGCGGTCTTTTTTGTTAAAAAACAGCAACCGCAGCCATGACCGTTCAGAAGGCCTTCTTTACCGTTTTTTAACAAAAATTTTATCTGAATAAAATAAAAAATAGTTCAAGATTAATATATACCCTAAACAGATTGTCTGATTTTTAATGTAGGAGACAGAGTCACGACATCCCTCTGTAATCCGCTTTCCCCATTTAGGTGGTTTACCATTGCACATACGGCTTTTTGAGCCAGCTCTTCAACAGGTATATCGATTGTCGTGATTTCCGGATCGGTCACCTCACAGATCGATTGATTATCATATCCAAGCACTGCAAGCTGCTTTGGCACTTCATATTGATAATAGCGGGCCCTTTTAATAATTCCTGCGGCCACTTGGTCGTTTCCCGTAAAAATGGCGGTCGGCTTTTCGGACATGTTGTGGATCTGGTCCATAATACGGAAGCCGTCATGAATGGTAAATGCGTGGCTGAACATCCACTTCTCCTGGAAATGTAAACCCGCATCAGACAATGCTTTCATAAACCCTTCTTTTCTCATAATCTGGGCCTTGCTGTGTATCGTGTCACAGCAGAAGGCCATTAAATGATGCCCTTTTTGAATAAAAAGCTCCGTTCCTTTATATCCGGCTTCGAATTCGTCATAGCAGATCACCGGCACGTCCGCTTCGGCGTGGAATTCATTTGCCAAGACCACAGGACCGTATTTGACGTATTTTTTGATGTCTTCCCACTCATTTTCAAGGCTGCATAACATAAGCCCGTCGACTTCTTTCCTCTTGAGCAGCTCCAGTACTTTCAGTTCATTCTGCTTTTGATAAAACGTCTGAAACACAATGACTTTGTATTGGTGTTTCAGTGCTTCAGCGGACACATGCTTCATGAGCTGCGCGAAGAATGGATGGTCCGCGTGAGGGACAGACACTGCGAGAAACATCGTTTTGTTGGATCTGAGCTTTCGTGCAGAGGTGTTCGGAATGTAGTCCAATTTTTCGATGACTTCCAAAACACGCTTCCTTTTTTCTTCAGATACATAAGGATGGTCGTTCAGTACTCTTGAAACAGTTGTTTTTGACACATTACTTAATTTTGCAATTTCGTCAATCGTAGGCATAAAGTCACTTCCTGAAAAAAAGAGTTGTTATGGTATCGATTCCATCATTTAAGATATGTCATGAAATATGACAATTTCCCAAAATAATAAAAATGGGGTGAAATTGATGAAAACCGCAAGCGAAAACATGACTTGCACAAGCAAACAGCTATTTGTCCTTCTGAATGATTTGAAGGAAGGGAAGCACGCTGGTGAATGCCGTATAGACGACACACTGGCTAATCAAAAATTAAAAGAGACATTGCAGCAGGATCAATTCGACTTGACCGCCAATTTGCTAAACAGAATGGATTCTCCGCCCTCCAGAGTTGATTTTATGCCGCTTCATCGACTGATCACAGAAGAAGAAGTAGATGACGTGATTCATGCGGTGAAAGGCGTGCTGCCGACCGGGCAATTTACAAGCGGTTCTTATGTCGGTGTATTTGAAGCTGAAATAGCCGCTCTTTTGAGAAAAAAGCATGTCATGGCTTCCTCCAGCGGAACCGATGCCATGATTGTCGCACTGAAAGCTGCGGGTATTGGACAAGGTGATGAAGTCATTATGCCTGCAAACAGCTTTGCTGCAACGGAAAACGCCGTGCTTGCAGCTGGAGGCACTCCGGTTTTCTGCGATATTGACCCTGTTACATTTTGCATGGATCCTTCTGAACTTGAAGCATGCATCACTTTGAAAACGAAATGCATTTTGCCTGTACACCTTTATGGAAAGCTGCCAGACATGGAAGGCATTGCAAAAATCGCTGATAAATACGGCATCCCGATTATTGAAGACGCCTGCCAGTCGATCGGCGTTTCCGATCTGGGAAAAAACAGCCTTTGCTCCATATTAAGCTTTAATCCGTATAAAAATCTCGGCACTTGCGGAAAAGCAGGCGCAATTGTGACTGATGATCCATCATTTGCATCCGCATGCATGGAATATATGTACCACGGCTTTGAACTGAATCAAAAAAATAAAAAGGCTGCTGATTACGGCTTTAACGCTAAGATTGATAATCTGCAAGCCGCTATTGGACTGGCAAGGATGAAACATCTTTCATTAAATAATCTGAAGCGCTTATATTTAGCAGATCGTTATATTACGCATTTGCAGCAGTATGAAGACAGAGGTCTGATCCAATTGCCTCAAATGACCGATGATCATGTATGGCATTTGTTTACAATTAAAATGATAAGCGGAAATCGAGACCAAGTCAAAGATATGATGCTTAAATTTCATAATGTCCAAACAGATATATACTACCCGATTTTATCCCATCATCAAAACACACCACTTGTAAAAGCCGATTATCAGCATACATCGCTGCCGGTCACTGAATCAGTGCATAAACAAATGCTTCAGCTTCCTCTCTATCCGGGACTCACCGTAGAAGAACAAGACAAAGTAATGGAGGCCTTAATTGATGTCGTATCATGAAACACTTTCTTTTCACACTTTGCAGCAAGTAAACAAGCCGAAGTACGCCGTATTTTGCGATTTTGATGAGACATATTTCGCCCACAGCATCACCGATGAATCGAGGAAAGCGCTCATGGACCTTGAAACATTTATTCATTCGAACCATCTCGATCACAAGATTTTGCTCGGCTGGGTGACCGGGAGCAGCCTGTCATCTGTTCTTGCAAAAATGAAGCGGGGAGGCTTTCGATATCTTCCGCATTTTGTCGCCAGTGACCTTGGCACTGAGATCACGTATTTCTCTGAAGAAGGCCAAGTCTCTGATAAAGATTGGGAAGCCCGATTGCAAGAATCGAATTTCTCCCATGATCTGGTCGAAGAAATCAAGCAGACTCTCTCTAAAAAATATGAGATTGAGCTTGTGCCTCAGACTCAGCATGGTTTTTCCCGCTATAAAATCAACTATTACTATAGATCGTCGGATGAGAACACAGATAAGAGGGCGCTTGAAGCCATCAGACGGCTTGCAAGAGAGCATGAAATAGGAGTAAATATCAATCGCTGCAACCCTTTGGCAGGCGATCCGGAAAACAGCTATGATGTGGACTTTATCCCTTTGCGGACAGGCAAACCGTACATTGTGGATTTTATATTGAATAAATTCGCGATAGAGAGGGAGAATTCATTTGCTTTCGGCGACAGCGGAAACGATGTGGATATGCTTAAAAAAACCGGACATGGTTATCTGGTGGGGAATGCGACAGCAGAAGCAAAGTCGCTCCATTCCCGTATGACAGAAGGCAGCTATACGGCTGGAATTTTAGAAGTGCTAAAAGCCCATATCAAAAGATAAGGAGTGTCCTTAGATGAAAATCGGAATTATTGGAGCCGGTGGAATTGCAAAAGCTCATGCGAAAGCTCTTTCAACAGTCAAAGGTGCCGAGCTTTCCGGGTTTTTTGATATCAACTCGCTTGCCTCGCGCAAATGTGCGTTTGAATATGGAGGAACCGCATTTAACAGTATGCAGGAGCTGTTGAATCAGTCGACGGCAGTCATCGTTTCATCGCCGAACTTTTGCCATAAAGAACATGTGCTTGAAGCGATGGCCGCAGGTAAGTATGTATTGTGTGAAAAACCGATGGCTGTCTCAATGGAGGAAGCGGAGGAGATGAAAAACAGGGCGTCTCAATCTGCTTATATTCCGATCATGGGCTTCAATTACCGCCATCTTACATTTGTTCAGCGCCTAAAAGATATGCTATCCGGCAATGAACTTGGAGATATCTTGTCCATCAATGTCCATTTTAAGAAAAACAGCGCCTTGAGAAGAAAAAAATATACTTGGCGCGATCATTCGAAAAGCAATAAAACGAGCGGGGCATTAGGAGATTTGGGTGTGCATTTAATCGATCTCATTCTTTATTTGTTCGACAGCCCGTTTAAACTGGACAGTTTAAAAGTCAAAATGATGACGGTCGTCAAAGAAAAAGAACAAAAACAGGTATATGTTGATGATCATTCTGAAGTATACGGCCAGCTTGAAAATCATGTGTTTGTCAATATGATTACGTCAAAATGCACAAAAGCGGATGAGTGCGGCTTTAGCATCGAGGTCAATGGCCAAAACGGCGTATTCTACTATCATTCACGGCAGAAAAATCAGTTTTTGCTGAGGACCGGATTGACGGAGCAGATGATAACAATGCCGGACACGTGGCTGACAGACCCTGAAAATGAATTTTACGGATGGGCCGATTCCTTCAGAGTTCAGCTGATTCAATGGATGAACGGAATTCGGGATCGCAATTTCGCACCTCTTGCCACTTTTGATGATGGATACAAGACGCAGTTCTACTTAAATGAATTTTTCAATAAAGGTCAGCAGCTGTCCCTTTCAAAACAAGCAAACTAGCATTGCGAAAAGCCCTTGCCGGCCGTGCCAATAGCCGCAAGGGTTTTATGGTCTGCAACGAAGGAGTGAGTCTAATGAAAAAAATATTTCTATTCGGCTGTTCGTTTTATTTTCTCGTAGGGGTTATCCATATCCTGCTGGGGAGCCTGTCACCTTATATCATTCAAGAATATCACCGGGATGTTCATGATCTATCCTTCCTGATCTTTTTCCAATTCACCGGTTTTCTAATCGGTGTCCTGCTTGCGCCGATATTTGTCAGGCGCACCTCTCATGCGGCTGTATTGACGTTTGGCCTTCTTCTTATTCTCGTAACGCTTTTAGGCGTGTTCCTTTTTGATATGTTCATCTTTTTTGTCATCATGGGGTTTTTGCTCGGCTTTGGCGCCGGTACTTTAGAAACGACGATGGGAGCGTATGTGATTGCCCAAGATAAAAATGCGAAGGGGATGAATATTTTAGAGGTTTTTTTCGGATTGGGCGCTTTGCTGTTTCCTTTTCTGATTTATATCCTTACGGAACGATATGCCTGGCATTTCCCCTTGTATGCTTTATTTATCTTCGTTTTTGTGCTTGCGTGTATGTGGGTGGTTTATTTGTGCAGAAAAACCCCTGACACTGCTTCCGGTCAAATGACTTATCAGGAAAAACCGACTGTGTCAGCCATATTTGAAACCGGAAGGAAAGAAAAAAGCATTTTCCTTTTTCTCATATTCGCTTTTGTATATGCGGGTATCGAGACCAATTTCGCAAACTTTTTGCCGGCGCTGATGCTGGAAAAAGGAGCAGAAGAAATCAGCGTGATCAGCGTTTCGTTTTTTTGGACGGGAATGGTGTGCGGGCGTTTGTTGACAAGTATTTTTGGCGGACGCTTGACTTCCGTTGCCTTTCTGATCTTCAGTGCCGGAGCCTTGACTGTTTTGCTTTTGATTCTGGCATGGTTTCCGGTTCATCAAACACAGCTGCTCCTCGTATTTTTCATCGGGCTCTCGGCAGCCGGCATTTTTCCGTGCGCCGTCACTCTGGCCTCGTTGGCTGGAAAGCCTTTTACAGAGGAAATCACCAGTCTCTTCATTTCATCCGCAAGTCTGGGAGGAGCGCTTCTTTCATTTTTGATCGGCTGGGCGATTGATGCAAGCGCAGCGGCTGTCTTCCCGTTTCTGCTGTTCGGCGGATTGGGGGGCTTGCTGCTCGTGATCAGCGCGGTGATTTTTTTATCCGGCCTGCAAAAAAACAAGCAGAGCCATTTGGATATGTAGACCTTTTAGGAAGAGATTACAAGCTTAGTAGAATTTTTTTCAGCATCCGTTTAAACCGTTCCATCTTTGACCATAATATTGCTAGAAAAGGTTGAAGAACGGAGAGGAACGGTGGGGAAAATGAAGAAATCAAAATCAAACATTGCCTGTATGTATATTTTTCTTTTATTAATAGGAGCGCTTGCAAATCTCACGACGGAAGAGACGGCCCAATCATCAGACGGGAAGCCTGCCGTGATTCCAGATGAAGCGATTCGGCTGCGGATTTTGGCAAACAGCGACAGCGGGAGCGACCAAAGCGTCAAACGTAAAATCAGGGATGAGGTCAATAAACAAATTACGAAATGGGTGGAAAACCTGACCTCGGTTGAGGAAGCGAGACAAGTCATCAGGTCGAAGCTGCCCGAAATCAAAGAGGTTGCCAAGGATGTTATGAAGCGCGAAAATGTCCGGCAATCCGTGTCTGTCCGTTTTGATCGAGTTTCATTTCCGACAAAGCTATACGGCAATATGGTGTATCCAGCCGGAGAATATGAGGCTGTTTTAATTACATTAGGCAAGGGAGAGGGAGCCAACTGGTGGTGTGTCCTGTTTCCGCCGCTTTGCTTTCTTGATTTTTCCAATGGGGAAGCCGTAAAGTCGCCTGAAGACGAACAAACCGATGCCGGGGAAAACGCCCGGGAAGAAAAAACAGTCGCTGCAGATGAAGCGGTATCTGGCAAAGATAAAGAAGACAAAGAAGTGAAATTTTTTCTTGTCGAATGGATTACCGGGCTTTTTTCTTAAAGGAACCGCCGTGCTTTCGTGCAGGGCGGTTTTTTACTGTTTGTTTTTTCATGATGGTTATTCACGCTTTTGAATATGATATAATTTTCCAAAACGGTTCAGGGAAAATACTGCTTTTCGAATATACACCTTCTGCCCCTTTCTGATGTGTCAATTACATTGCCCGGTAGAAAGAGAAACTGTCTTATCACCAGTACAGAGTTCATTTGCATACTCATTCAAAGCATTAGTTCCTGCTAATCAAAATTGAAAAATGAATTGCCGGCTTTCTTCCAAATCAAAAGGTATATTTTACTGTCGCCCTCATAGATTGGATAGAGAAGTTAAAAAACGGGGTGAAAAGATGTTCTACCAATTGAGGTTAGCGGAAATGAAAGACATGAATGCGATCGAAGCGTTTTTAAAAAAGGCGGGGACAAGCCATAAAGGCATTGAGGAAGCGAAGAGCCAGTTTATCATGATGGAAGACCCTCCCGATGAAATCGTCGCCTGCCTCGGAATGGAGGAATTTGAAAACAAAAAAGGGCTGCTGCGCTCGCTTGTCGTGTCTGACAAGCTCAGCCAGGGCCACATCGTTTCCCTGTTTCAAAGCATGCAGGTATTGTGTGAAAAGCGGGGAATCCAAACCCTGTATTTAGTTGCCAATAAACGAACATCGATGGATTTCCTTGAAGTGCTCGGTTTTAAACAAGCTGCGGCAATTCCGGAAGAGCTTGATGGATCAGAGCATGTTTCAGACTCGTTGAGCGTAAACGGAGCCGTTTTGATGGAGAAAACGTCTAATTAGCCGTTAACTTATACACAGAGATATCCACGGATTCAAAAGCGTTATCCACAAAATGTGGACAACGCTTGTTTTCTTTTTCTTCATCTTTTATACTTTCAACAGGATTTACATGAATGATTAACGTTTTTAGTGTTTTGTTAAGGGAGTTTTGATGTTAATGAAAACAAAAGTATGGACTGTGGATGTAAAACGTGATTTGTCCACAAACTGTCCACAAATTGCACAAGCGGCAAGACTGCTCAAGCAAAATGAAACGGTTGCTTTTCCGACAGAGACGGTTTACGGTCTTGGTGCAAACGCCAAACACAGCGAAGCAGTAGCTAAAATATACGAAGCGAAAGGGCGTCCGAGCGACAATCCGCTCATTGTCCACATCGCTGAAATTGAACAGCTCGGAGAATTTGCAGAGGTTGATTCGCCTCAGGCCGAAATGCTGATGAAGCGTTTTTGGCCCGGACCGCTGACCCTTGTGCTGCCTTGCAGACCCGGGGTGTTATCCACAAAGGTGACGGCGGGGCTCGATACGGTCGCGGTCAGAATGCCTGATCATCCTGTTGCCCTTGAGCTGATTAGACAGGCCGGCGTTCCGGTGGCCGCCCCGAGCGCCAATCTGTCCGGGAAACCGAGTCCGACGAAAGCCGAGCATGTCGTTCACGATTTAAATGGAAGGATTGCAGGTATCGTTGACGGCGGTCCTACAGGAGTAGGGGTTGAATCAACAGTTGTTTCATGCACCGGGGAAATTCCGGTCATTTTGAGGCCGGGCGGCGTCACAAAAGAGCAGCTCGAAGAAGCGGCCGGCTCTGTCTTGATTGACCAGGGCCTCACCGACGAAAAAAAGGCGCCGATGTCTCCTGGGATGAAATATACGCATTATGCACCGGAAGCCCCGCTTGCCATTGTGAACGGAAGCGTTGAAGATATTCAACGGCTGATCGGCCAATATCAGAAAGACGGCATGAAAGTCGGCGTCCTTACGACAGAGGAACGGGCCGGTGCCTATCAGGCGGATGCCGTCCGCATCTGCGGCAGAAGAGACTGTCTTGAAACGGTTGCCGCCGGTTTGTATGACATTCTCCGCAGCTTTGACGAAGAACAGCTCGATTTTATTTTTGCTGAGTCTTTCCCTGAGGAAGGGGTGGGCCGGGCGATTATGAACCGGCTCTTGAAAGCGGCAGGCCATCGCGTAATCGAAGCGTAGCCTAAGCAGGGTTGTTCTATCCGCCTTTGGACGTGCATAAGCTAGAAAAGCTGGCGTGTCCAAGGGGGAATTGCATGAATGTTGATGTGTTAATAGGCGAAATCCTGACGCTCTCGATCATGGCTTTTGCACTCGGCATGGATGCCTTTTCAGTCGGTCTTGGAATGGGAATGGCCAAGCTGAAAAGGAACCAAATCTTTCAAATCGGCGTCATTATTGGATTGTTCCATGTCATCATGCCGCTTGGCGGTATGATTGCGGGACAGTTTCTTTCGGGCGCGCTTGGTGCGCTTGCGGGGTATCTTGGAGGAGCGCTTTTATTGGTGCTGGGCATTCAGATGATTGCCGCATCTTTTAATAAAAGCGGGGAGCAGATCATCTCTCCGCACGGCTTCGGCTTATTCATTTTTGCCGTCGGCGTCAGCCTCGACAGCTTTTCAGTCGGTCTCAGCCTCGGCCTCTACGGGACGAAACCGCTATTAACGATCTTTTTGTTCGGTTTGTTCAGCATGGTGTTAACTTGGGCGGGTCTGCTGCTTGGAAAAAAGGTTCAAACGTGGCTTGGTGCTTACAGCGAAGCGCTCGGAGGAGCCATCCTACTGAGCTTCGGCCTGAAGCTTTTGCTGCCCATTTAATTGAAAGAGGAGAAAATCTTTTTCCCGCTTTGCATAACATAATGAAACTTAGAAAAAGAGGGGAGAGATCCTCTCTTTTTTGATTTCTGGAGCGGATTTTATTATTTTCCGGCTGAATCCTTTATAATATGAACAAAGGAGTGAACAGGATTGAACATACTATTTGTCTGTACTGGAAATACGTGCCGCAGCCCGATGGCGGAAGCGCTTTTTAAATCTGCGGCTGCCGAAAAAAAACTGGATGTCTCCGTCAAATCTGCCGGGTTGTTTGCTCCTGAAAACGGAAAAGCTTCTTTATATGCAGTCGAAGCGCTTTTTGAAAAAAACATCGCTCTGAATCATACATCTTCACAGCTTTCCGAGGAGAAGGTTGAATGGGCGGATCTCGTGTTGACGATGACGGAGCAGCACAAACAGGTGGCAGTACATGAATTTTCAAAGAGCCGAGATAAAATCTATACGCTGAAAGAGTATGTCAAAGGAGAAAGCGGGGACATCATTGACCCGTTCGGCGGATCTCTCAGCGACTATCAAAAAACGAGAGATGAGCTGGAGCAGCTGCTGAAAAAATTGGCAGAAATGCTGGCGGGAAAATCTCGGGAATAGAAGCTAAGGAGCGTTTGCAAATCGAGCGGCAGCGGGTACAATAGACATGATCAATCAGAAATATATAGCGGCTGTATACTGCTTAACGGTCTGCACGAGACTTTTGGCGGCACATCAAACGAGGAGGAGTCATTCCAATGAAAGTAATCATTGCTTCAGATCACGGCGGAATCAATATCAGAAAAGAAATTATGGCATTGATGGATGAATTGAACATCGAATACGAAGATTACGGCTGCGAATGCGGTTCAGGATCTGTGGACTACCCGGATTATGCGTTTCCGGTCGCGCAAAAAGTGGCGGACGGGGAAGCTGACAGAGGCATTTTAATATGCGGAACAGGAATCGGCATGAGCATTTCCGCCAATAAAGTAAAAGGCATCCGCTGCGCCCTTGTCCACGACGTTTTCAGCGCGAAAATGACAAGAGAGCACAATGACACGAATGTTCTTGCGATGGGTGAACGGGTGATCGGCCCTGGTTTAGCGAGAGAGATTGCAAAGGTTTGGCTTACGACTGAGTTTTCAGCCGGGCGGCACGCTGTCCGCATCGGAAAAATCGCCGATTATGAAGACAAGCATGAATAAAGGGTGTCGTCAATCATGAAGAATCTCGAACAAACATGGCGTTCTATATTAGATGAATTTCATCAGCAGGCAAATTTACGCAACGGCCACATCGTCGTCATCGGATGCAGCACAAGCGAGGTGGCCGGAAGGCGAATCGGCACTTCGGGAAGCGGACAAATCGCTGAAGCGGTCTACAAAGGCTTAGAAGAGCTCAGGGATCAAACAGGAGTCGCCCTTGCTTTTCAATGCTGCGAGCATTTAAACAGGGCGTTGGTTGTCGAGGAAGAAACGGCGAAAGCATACCGTCTTCCCGTTGTTTTTGCTGTTCCTGTTCCGAAAGCGGGGGGTTCCATGGCTTCATATGCCTATCAACATATGAAGGCTCCTGTCCTTGTTGAACAAATAGAGGCCGATGCGGGGATCGACATCGGCGACACGTTTATAGGGATGCATTTAAAGCCTGTGGCCGTTCCTGTCCGCGTCTCTCAAAAACAGCTGGGCGAAGCGCATGTGACGCTTGCGCGGACAAGGCCGAAGCTGATTGGAGGCGTCCGCGCCGTCTATGAAGCGGAGTAGCGGAAGAAGCGGGGGGAAGAGCCGGACAGGCTTTTTTTCTTTATTAAAATAATTTTTTGAACAAATGATATGTCGAACTATATGATTTGTCTATTCGTTTAATATTCGGTTTTTCCAATAATAAAAAACGATTTTTAAAAATAATCTCTTACATTTGCATGAAAAACCGTGTACAATGAGATGGTATAATTAACGAAATGGAAACAGATAGGAGAGGATCTCGCTGATGAAACATTTACCTGCGCAAGATGAACAAGTTTTTAGCGCCATTCAAGATGAGCGGAAACGTCAACAGTCGAAGATTGAGCTGATCGCTTCTGAAAACTTTGTAAGCGAAGCGGTTATGGAAGCTCAAGGCTCGGTTTTAACAAATAAATATGCGGAAGGATATCCTGGTAAACGCTACTACGGCGGATGTGAGCATGTAGATGTCGCAGAGGATATCGCGCGCGACCGCGCCAAGCAGATTTTCGGCGCCGAGCACGTCAACGTTCAGCCGCATTCCGGCGCACAAGCGAACATGGCGGTATACTTCACGATTTTAGAGCACGGTGACACCGTATTGGGAATGAACCTTGCTCACGGCGGACATTTAACGCACGGCAGCCCTGTCAACTTCAGCGGTGTTCAGTACAATTTCGTTGAATACGGTGTTGATAAAGAGACGCAGTATATTGACTACGAAGATGTACGTGAAAAAGCGCTTAAACATAAGCCTAAGCTGATCGTGGCCGGGGCAAGCGCGTATCCGCGCACCATCGATTTTAAAAAGTTCCGCGAAATCGCTGATGAAGTCGGAGCCTATGTGATGGTAGACATGGCGCATATCGCCGGACTTGTAGCAGCAGGTCTTCACCCGAATCCTGTTCCTTACTCTGACTTTGTGACGACGACAACTCATAAAACGCTTCGCGGACCGCGCGGCGGCATGATTCTTTGCCGTGAAGAGTTTGCAAAGCAAATCGACAAGTCGATCTTCCCTGGAATTCAAGGCGGACCGTTAATGCACGTGATCGCTGCAAAGGCTGTTTCCTTTGGCGAAGCTTTAAAAGACGAATTCAAAACATACGCCCAAAATGTCATCAATAATGCGAAGCACTTGGCTGAAACATTGAAAAAAGAGGGCATCGAGCTCGTATCAGGCGGAACGGATAACCATCTTGTGCTGGTCGACCTGCGCTCTCTCGGCATGACCGGAAAAGTGGCTGAAAATGTTCTTGATGAAGTCGGCATCACCGTCAACAAAAACGCGATTCCTTATGATCCTGAAAAACCTTTCGTAACAAGCGGAATCCGCGTAGGTACAGCAGCCGTGACAAGCCGCGGCTTTGATCTGGAAGCGATCGAAGAAGTGGGAGCGATCATCGCGCTTGCCCTTAAAAACCATGAAGAAGAAGCGAAGCTGGAAGAAGCAAAACAGCGCGTAGAAGCGCTGACAAGCAAATACCCGTTATATACCGGGCTTGATTACTAAGATATTTGTGCCGCTCCCAAAAGGGGCGGCTTTTTTCATAAAATTGTCTCCTGATTTTTGTTGAAACAAGCTGTTTTTTTATGTAGAATCAATAGAAGTGTGTGAAAAAAAGGAGCTGAAAACGGATATGGGAAAGGTATATGTGTTTGACCACCCTCTTATACAGCATAAGCTTACATACATCCGGGATGTAGAGACCGGAACAAAAGAATTCAGAGAGCTTGTTGATGAGGTTGCAACGCTGATGGCATTTGAGATTACGCGGGACCTGCCGCTGGAGGAAGTGAATGTAGAAACTCCTGTGCAAATGGCAAAGTCAAACGTCATCGCCGGAAAAAAACTCGGGGTTGTTCCGATTCTAAGAGCGGGACTGGGAATGGTAGACGGAATTTTGAAGCTGATTCCCGCTGCAAAAGTCGGACATGTCGGGCTTTACCGTGATCCTGAAACATTGAAGCCTGTTGAATATTATGTCAAGCTTCCATCCGATGTTGAAGAACGCGAATTCATCGTCGTCGATCCGATGCTGGCTACCGGAGGTTCGGCGGTAGAGGCGCTGAACAGCTTGAAGAAACGCGGCGCAAAAAATATCCGTTTTATGTGTCTGATCGCTGCTCCGGAAGGTGTAGACGAAGTTCAGAAGCATCATCCTGATGTTGACATTTACATTGCCGCTTTGGATGAGAAACTAAATGAAAAAGGATATATCGTTCCCGGATTGGGCGACGCCGGAGACCGCATGTTCGGAACGAAATAATGTAAGAAAATCCTGAAAAAGGGTTTTCTTTTTTTGTGTTTTATACCATAATTAAACATGTGTGCGTCTTAAATGGGGCGAATTTGTGAACATTTTGTGAGAGACGCTGTGATTATGAATAGTTTTTTAACTTTAAACAGATTGACACCTCAGGGGGGCTATTGTATGCTAAAATAGGCTATTATGATAAGGTTTTCATAGCGGTTATCATAATGACCAGTCCTCTGTTAAAATCCTTTGAAAACCCCATATTTGCAGGCGACAGACAGATCACCGGCCCGAGAATTTTCGGAGTGTGTGAAGTCTTGAACAGAACACTACGTTCTGTAAAATGGTCAGACCGCCTAGTTTACCGTAATCGTAAGATAGATTTAAAATTTTCACATCAGGAGCGTATTTGATGACCGATGCGAGTCTTTCATTCCGTAGGCAACAAAAATATGTCCTATATATTTTAGCAGTCTGCGTGTTAGGCTATGGATTTCTGCCATTTCAGGCGATTTTTTTAGGCCTGATTACCGGCACTGTTTTCAGCTATTTCAATCTCTGGCTGCTGACCAAAAGGATGCAGGCCTTCGATAAAGCAGTGGCAAAAGGCAAAATGATCCGTTCTCTCGGGACTGCTTCCAGATTGTGCAACGCCATTATCGCGGCGGCCATTGCTTATAAATACCCTGAATATATTCATTTGGCAGGCGTCATTGTGGGGTTGATGACAATTTATCCTGTCATTATGATAGATTCCTTTATCCAGCTAAAACGTTCATCAATGGAAGAGAGGTGAAGACCCTTTGCACGAATCAAGAGTTGTTAACTTTTTAGGCCTTAACTTTGATGTATCAAGTATCTTAATGATTACTGTGACAAGCATCATCGTCTTTCTGATAGCGGTGCTGACCACAAGAACACTTGCGATCCGGCCGACGAAAGCCCAGAACTTTATGGAGTGGATTGTCGACTTTGTTCGCAATATTATCGGCAGCACAATGGATCTTAAAGTCGGCAGAGACTTTCTCGCCCTTGGCATAACCCTGCTGATGTACATATTTGTTGCCAACATGCTCGGCCTTCCGTTTTCCATTACAGTAGGCCATGAATTATGGTGGAAATCCCCGACAGCCGATCCGGCGGTTACTTTAACCCTCGCCGTCATGGTAGTAGGCCTCACTCATTACTACGGAGTGAAAAGAAAAGGGTTGGGGGAGTATACCAAAGATTTCTTCAGACCAATTCCGTATTTAGTGCCGCTCAAAATTATTGAAGAATTTGCGAATACATTAACATTGGGATTGCGTCTTTACGGTAATATTTTCGCCGGCGAAATTCTGCTCGGCCTTCTTGCCGGAATGGCAACCAACTTCTATTCTCAAAGCATTTTCATGGGGCTGGTTGGAACCATTGGAGCGGTTGTGCCGATGATCTTATGGCAGGCGTTCAGCTTGTTCGTAGGTACAATCCAGGCATTCATCTTCACGATGTTAACAATGGTTTACATGTCTCACAAAGTAAGTCATGAACACTAAAAACAAGACATATCCGAAAAGGATAACAATTTAAAGGAGGAACTTTTTCATGAATTTAATAGCAGCTGCAATCGCAATTGGATTAGGTGCACTTGGTGCAGGTATTGGTAACGGACTTATCGTATCACGTACAGTAGAAGGAATCGCACGTCAGCCTGAGGCTGGTAAAGAATTAAGAACGCTTATGTTCATCGGGGTAGCATTGGTTGAGGCCCTTCCGATTATCGCTGTTGTTATCGCGTTCTTAGCATTCTTCGGCTAAAAACTTATATAACTAGTAAAATGGCGAAGATCACTGCAAGAGGCCTTCGCCATTGCTTTATGGTTGCTTGAACTGTCATAACGGCCGGAAGAAACAACCTCTTGAAAAAAGAGGGAGAACATTTTTTCGATGGCCTCGGAGAGATAATCTGCAAGAAGGGAGTTGCCGTATTCGATGTCTTTTTTACCACAGGTTATGGGTGCAGGAGTAGGGTTTAATGCCGGAACAATGCTGTTCCAGCTTGTTGCCATGCTGATTTTGTTAGCGCTCTTGAAGAAATACGCTTTAGGGCCGCTATTAAATATAATGAAAGAGCGTGAAGACTACATTACCGGAGAGATTTCCTCTGCCGAGAAAAAGAATGAAGAAGCGAAGAAGCTCATTGAAGAGCAGCAGGCGCTTTTGAAAGAAGCGCGTGAAGAATCCCATTCTCTGATTGAAAACGCGAAAAAACTGGGAGAACAGCAAAAGGATGAAATCATCAAGGCTGCGCGCCAGGAAGCAGAACGCATGAAAGAATCAGCCAGAAGCGAGATCGTCAAAGAAAGAGACCAGGCTGTCAGCGCGCTGCGCGAGCAGGTTGCATCACTGTCTGTGATGATCGCTTCGAAAGTGATCGAAAAAGAGCTTGACGAACAAGCCCAGGAAAAATTGATCCAAGACTATCTTAAAGAAGTGGGAGAAAGCCGATGAGCCAATCAGCTGTCTCCAAACGCTACGCAGCCGCTTTGTTTGACATTGCCCTTGAATCCAAGAAGGTCAATGAAATAGAAGAAGAGCTGACCGTCGTTAAGAAGATATTTATTGATCATAAAGACCTCAATGCCGTTCTGAGTCATCCTAAAGTGCCCGCTGAAAAGAAAAAGCAGATTTTAAAAGACTCGTTCGGATCTGTTTCGACTGCAGTCTTACATACGCTTTATCTTCTCGTTGACCGCAGCCGCACGTCAATCGTCCCGGATCTCGCGGACGATTATGTAAAAATGGCGAACCGGTTCCGCGGGACGGAAGACGCGATCGTATACTCTGTAAAACCGCTCAGCGAAGAGGAAATTTCCTCTTTTTCTCAAGTGTTTGCAAAAGAAGCAGGCGCCGCTTCACTGCGCGTCAGAAACGAAGTGAATCCGGATCTGATCGGCGGAGTAAAAATCCGCATCGGGAACCGTATTTATGACGGCAGTGTAAGAGGAAAGCTTGACCGGATAGAACGTCAATTAGCAGGCGAAAATCGAAAGAAGGGGTGAAACCTAAGTGAGCATCAAAGCTGAAGAAATTAGCACTCTTATTAAACAGCAAATTGAAAATTATCAGTCTGAAATAGAAGTTCACGACGTAGGTACGGTAATTCAGGTCGGTGACGGTATCGCACGCGTGCACGGCCTTGATAACTGTATGGCAGGTGAGCTTGTCGAATTTTCAAACGGTGTGCTGGGCTTAGCTCAGAACCTTGAAGAATCAAACGTAGGTATCGTTATTTTGGGACCTTACAAAGACATCCGTGAAGGTGACGAAGTCAAAAGAACCGGACGGATCATGGAAGTTCCCGTCGGTGAAGAGCTTCTCGGCCGCGTTGTCAATCCGCTCGGTCAGCCTGTAGACGGAATGGGCCCGGTTCTCACAAGCAAAACCCGTCCGATCGAAAGCCCGGCACCTGGTGTTATGGATCGTAAATCCGTTCATGAACCGCTTCAAACGGGAATTAAACCGATCGATGCGCTGATTCCTATCGGCCGCGGTCAGCGTGAGCTGATCATCGGTGACCGTCAGACGGGTAAAACATCGATTGCGATTGACACGATCTTGAACCAAAGAGATCAGGACATGATTTGTATCTATGTTGCGATCGGTCAGAAAGAATCGACTGTTCGCGGTGTCGTTGAAACGCTGCGCAAAAAAGGCGCTCTTGACTATACCATCGTTGTCACAGCTTCCGCTTCACAGCCTGCACCGCTATTGTATCTAGCGCCGTATGCGGGTGTTACGATGGGTGAAGAATTCATGTACAACGGAAAACACGTGCTGGTTGTGTATGACGACCTTTCAAAACAAGCGACGGCTTATCGTGAACTTTCCTTGCTTCTGCGCCGTCCTCCAGGCCGTGAAGCATTCCCTGGAGATGTATTCTACCTGCACTCCCGCTTGCTTGAGCGCGCTGCGAAACTGAGCGACGCTAAAGGCGGAGGATCTTTAACAGCATTGCCGTTTGTTGAAACGCAGGCTGGCGACATTTCAGCCTATATTCCGACAAACGTCATCTCAATCACAGACGGACAGATCTTCCTGCAGTCTGATTTGTTCTTCTCAGGCGTGCGCCCTGCCGTCAACCCTGGATTATCGGTATCCCGTGTCGGCGGATCTGCGCAAATCAAAGCGATGAAGAAAGTAGCCGGTACGCTTCGTCTTGACTTGGCATCTTATCGCGAGCTTGAGTCATTTGCACAGTTCGGATCTGACCTTGATAAAGCGACGCAGGCCAAGCTGAACCGTGGAGCCCGTACAGTGGAAGTTCTGAAACAGGATCTGAACCAGCCGCTCCGCGTCGAAAAGCAGGTTGCCATTCTTTATGCCCTGACCCGCGGATTCCTTGATGATGTGCCTGTAGAGGACATCAGACGCTTTGAAGAAGAGTTCTTTATGTACCTTGATCAAAACCATAAAGATCTCCTTGATTCAATTGCTCAGACAGGAAACCTTCCGGCCGACGAGGACATGAAGGCTGCGATCGAAGGCTTTAAACGTACGTTTGCACCTAGCAACTAAACATTTGAAGTGAGAAAAAGATCTTCTTTTTCTCTCTTTTTCACGTAAATTCGGAGTGAATTTGAAAACAAAAAGGTGGTGAAACCTTTTGGCCTCATTACGGGATATTAAATCCAGAATTACTTCAAATAAAAAAACGAGTCAAATCACCAAAGCTCAGCAAATGGTTTCTGCTTCAAAGCTGAACCGCGCTGAGAGTAAAGCGAAATCGTTCGTTCCATACATGGAGAAAATGCAGGAAGTCGTTGCTGATATTGCGCTTGGATACACCGGAACGCATCCGATGATGTCGAGCCGTCCCGTGAAGCGGACCGGCTATCTGGTCATCACATCTGACCGCGGACTTGCCGGCGCTTTTAACGCTAACGTTCTCCGCAAAGCGTACCAGAAAATCCAGGAGCGCCATCAGTCAAAAGACGAATATGCGGTCATCGCGATCGGAAAAATGGGACGCGAGTTCTTCAAAAAACGCGGCATCCCGGTTATTTCCGAAATGACCGGCATCAGGGACGAAGTTTCCTTTCCAGAAATTAAGGATTTGGCGAACAGTACGATACAAATGTTTATCGATGAGACATTTGATGAACTTTACTTGTTCTACAACCACTTTGTCAGCGCGATTTCTCAAGAGGTGACGGAGAAAAAGCTGCTGCCATTATCAGATATCGCGCCAAACAAAAAAAGAACTTCCTATGAATTTGAACCGGACGAAGAAGAAATTTTGGAAGTGCTTCTGCCTCAGTACGCTGAGAGCTTGATTTTCGGCGCGATTCTGGACAGTAAAGCGAGTGAACATGCTGCGCGGATGACAGCGATGAAAAACGCAACGGACAATGCGAAAGAGCTTATCGCTGACCTCGAACTGTCTTACAACCGTGCTCGTCAGGCGGCGATTACGCAGGAGATTACGGAAATTGTCGGCGGTGCAGCTGCCTTAGAATAGAAAAAGCTTGTCAGGAGGGATAGAGATGAAAAAAGGACGCGTTAGCCAGGTATTGGGACCGGTCGTAGACGTTCGTTTTGAAGACGGTCACTTGCCTGAAATATATAATGCGATTAAAGTTACACATAAAGCGCAGAACGAGAATGAAGTAGATATCGAACTTACCCTTGAAGTAGCGCTTCACTTGGGTGATGATTCAGTTCGGACGATTGCAATGGCTTCAACTGACGGTGTTACACGCGGAATGGAAGCCATCGACCTGGGAGAGCCGATCTCCGTTCCGGTCGGAAACGTGACACTCGGCCGCGTATTTAATGTACTCGGGGAAAACATCGATTTGGATGAGCCGCTTCCGGCTGATGCTGCCAAAGATCCGATTCACAGAGAAGCTCCAACATTTGATCAGCTATCAACAGAGGTTGAAATCTTAGAGACGGGTATTAAAGTCGTCGACTTGCTCGCTCCATATATTAAAGGCGGAAAAATCGGTCTTTTCGGAGGAGCGGGAGTTGGAAAAACCGTCTTGATTCAGGAGCTAATCAACAACATCGCTCAAGAGCACGGCGGTATCTCTGTATTCGCGGGTGTCGGCGAGCGTACGCGTGAAGGAAACGACCTTTACTATGAAATGAAAGATTCCGGCGTTATCGGCAAAACGGCAATGGTCTTCGGTCAGATGAACGAGCCGCCTGGTGCGCGGATGCGCGTTGCCTTGACAGGACTTACAATGGCAGAGCATTTCCGTGATAAAGAAGGCCAGGACGTATTGTTCTTTATCGATAACATCTTCCGATTCACTCAAGCCGGATCTGAAGTATCTGCACTTCTTGGACGCATGCCGTCTGCGGTTGGTTATCAGCCGACGCTTGCAACTGAAATGGGTCAGCTTCAGGAACGGATCACTTCTACAAATGTCGGTTCCGTTACATCGATTCAGGCGATCTACGTTCCTGCCGATGACTATACTGACCCGGCACCGGCAACAACGTTCGCTCACTTGGATGCGACAACAAACCTTGAGCGTAAGCTGTCTGAAATGGGTATTTACCCTGCGGTTGACCCTCTGGCTTCAACTTCTCGTGCACTTGCGCCAGAAATCGTCGGAGAAGAGCACTATCAAGTGGCCCGCCAAGTACAGCAAATCCTGCAGCGCTATAAAGAGCTTCAGGATATCATTGCGATTCTCGGTATGGATGAGCTTTCTGACGATGATAAGCTTGTCGTCAGCCGTGCGCGCCGCGTACAGTTCTTCCTATCGCAAAACTTCCACGTAGCTGAACAGTTTACAGGACAAAAAGGTTCTTACGTTCCTGTCAAAGAAACGGTAAAAGGCTTTAAAGAAATCCTTGAAGGTAAGTATGATCACCTTCCAGAGGACGCTTTCCGTCTTGTCGGCCGAATCGAAGAAGTTGTCGAAAAAGCGAAAGAAATGGGTGTAGAAGTATAATCTGGTCCTAGGAGGGTAAAAGCATGAAGACCTTAAAAGTCAATATCGTTACTCCCGACGGCCCAGTATACGATGCGGATATAGAAATGGTAAGCGTTCGAGCAGAGAGCGGTGAGCTTGGTATTTTACCCGGCCATATTCCGACGGTTGCTCCGCTAAAAATTGCTGCAGTCCGTCTGAAAAAAGACGGTCAAACTGAGCTGGTTGCCGTCAGCGGGGGCATAGTTGAAGTCCGCCCTGACCATGTCACCATTCTGGCCCAGACGGCGGAAACATCTGAACAAATTGACAAAGAACGCGCCTTGGCCGCAAAACGGCGTGCCGAGGAACGTTTGCAAAAGCATACGCCAGATGTTGACATTATTCGGGCAGAGCTTGCTTTAAAACGCGCGATTAACCGGTTGGATGTTGCGAGATAAAGATGAGGATCCTTCCCATATTAAGGATGGGAAGGGTTCTTTTATATTCATGATTAAACAGAATTGAAAATGTTGAAAAAAGTTCACAAATTGTTCGCCTTTTTAGTTTGAATCTATCTATAATACAAAATAGTAAGCTATGTTCTCTTCCGCCAGAAAGAGGATGTAAGACATTCAAGCAAACTCCTCAACATTGGCCTCAGGCAACAGAGGATCACTCCATCTATGGGAAAAAGTTCTATCCATGAACGTCTTAACATGAAACATCAAAACTGTTAAAATGACTTGAAATGACCGGCATTATTCCTTTATCCCACAGCAGAAGAGACTAGGCAGGCCGGAGCCACCAAACCGGCTGGAACGTAAGGAGGCGTCATCAATAATGGAAGAGATCGGACAACAGGCTGCTGTCAGTATCATCGTTCATCTTTTTTTTATTGCATTGACTTGGTGGGCTCTTCTGGCGGTCAATATTGATCCGCTTATCAGGAAAGGAAAAGTCATTCAGGCGAGGGTGTTAATGATCATCATTACAATCGCCGTCGGCTCCACCGTCAGCAATTTTTTCCTGGACTATCTTTATTATTCCAGACAGCTTCAAAATTTATTTTCATGATTGAGTAAAAGAATTTTTGGGAATGGACAAATGTGGGTAACGCCGCATTCCGCAAAATCACCGGGGGACCTTGTTTTTCCACGTATGCTTTTCCTACGATCCGTCAACAATGGAGAGTAGGAGAGGATGATGCGGAATGAAGACAAAACAAACGGTTAATGCCCTCATTTTTATTGTGGTTTTATTTTTAATTGTTCATGTCTTTCAATCGCTTGAAGCAGCGGGCAATACGCCGCTGGAACAGCTGGCGGAAGGTTTGAGCCGCCATGATGTCGAGCTTGAAGAATGGACCCTGCACACAAAAAAGCAGCTTACCCTAAGTGAAAAAGATTTTTTTGCAAAACTGAAACATTTCAAGAAACAGCATCGACAATATCAATGGACTATAACGCGGGAAGACGATGATACAGTTAAAGCAACAGGTGTTTTTCAGGACAAAAAAAATCACATCAATTCCAAAATACATTTGGTATCCACCCACAAAAACCAGAGACTTGTTTCGTATTTATTGTATGAGCAAAAAGGCGCGGGACCACGGGAAAACTGGAATACTACATATAAGCAGTTTGAACGGGATGCATTCGACATAATGCGAGAAAAGACCGCAATTTTTACTTGTCTAAAGGGCCATTTAAATGGTATGATGAATGTTGTTTTGCAAAAAAAAGCAAATGAACTAGTACATGAATTTGATGCAAAGTCAGTTGAAGATTTAATCGAACCAAATTTCGTTTCTATTTCTGCTTACACTAACGAGTGGAAAGAATCCATCAAGACAGAAAAACACCGTATGAATCTGCAAGTCTCGCTTAGAAATGCGGGAATGGGCGAAAAACTTACCGTCACGGTTGGCACACCAATCGTCACGACTGAATATTAATATAGAGAAATTGGGACGCGGAGGGGAATACCTTGGAAAAAATCATCGTCCGCGGCGGTCGAAAGTTAAACGGCACAGTCAAAGTTGAAGGAGCAAAAAATGCCGTTTTACCAGTTATCGCTGCATCTTTATTAGCCAGTGAAGAAAAAAGCGTAATATGTGATGTGCCTACGCTCTCCGATGTATATACGATTAACGAAGTGTTACGTCATTTAGGCGCAAGTGTACATTTTGAAAATAATACAGTAACGGTTGATGCATCTCGCACTTTGTCTACGGAAGCTCCGTTTGAATATGTTCGTAAAATGCGCGCATCTGTATTGGTGATGGGTCCGCTTCTTGCTCGCACAGGTCACTCGAGAGTGGCTTTGCCTGGAGGATGTGCAATCGGTTCAAGACCGATCGATCAGCATCTGAAAGGCTTTGAAGCAATGGGCGCAAAAATTAAAGTCGGAAACGGCTTTATTGAAGCGACTGTAGAAGGCCGCCTTCAAGGCGCAAAAATTTATCTTGATTTTCCTAGTGTCGGAGCAACTGAAAACCTGATTATGGCTGCAGCTTTGGCTGAGGGCACGACAACGCTCGAAAATGCTGCTAAAGAGCCTGAAATCGTTGATCTGGCTAACTATATCAATGCAATGGGCGGTAAAATTCGGGGTGCCGGTACAGGCACCATTAAAATTGAAGGCGTTAAGGCGCTTCATGGTGCAAAACATACCATTATTCCTGACCGGATCGAGGCGGGTACGTTCATGGTTGCCGCTGCGATTACCGAAGGGAACGTACTGGTAAAGGGAGCGGTTCCTGAGCACTTAACATCTTTAATTGCGAAAATGGAAGAAATGGGCGTTCAAATCATGGAAGAAGGAGACGGTCTTCGGATCATCGGTCCTTCTGAATTGAAGCCTATTGATTTAAAAACAATGCCACATCCAGGTTTCCCGACTGATATGCAGTCTCAGATGATGGCTCTTTTGATGCGCGCAAATGGAACCAGCATGATCACAGAAACCGTCTTTGAGAACCGCTTCATGCATGCGGAAGAATTCCGCCGTATGAACGGAGATATTAAAATCGAAGGCCGTTCTGTCATTATTAATGGTCCTGTGCAGCTTCAAGGTGCTGAGGTGGCCGCAACGGATCTTCGCGCCGGCGCAGCTCTTATCCTTGCTGGCCTTGTCGCTGACGGTCATACGCGCGTAACCGAATTAAAACATTTAGACCGGGGATATGTCAACTTCCACCAAAAACTTGCCGGTATCGGTGCTGATATTGAGCGCGTTAACGATGAAGAAGCGGTTCATATTGAAAATAAAGAAGTTGTATCCGATTTAAACGCATAAATCAACGTGAAATCAGTATGTCATCCGGCATACTGATTTTTATGTTTCAAGTATTCTATATCAGTATGCCTCCCATATCTATCATTATGCACAAGAATGGCTTTTAAAATACGCAGCCGCAGTTGAAAAGTACAGTCATATTAGCTTGTCCCCGCCCATAAAATGAAAGAGACAAAACAGAAATGGGGGCACTGATTTGAAACAGCTATTTATTGTACTAGCAGGAATCTGCATGCTGATTTTACTCATACCAACACTGCTTGTCCTCCCTTTTCACGGGGGACCGGGGGCAATCAAAACAGAAAAGCACGCTCAGCAACACGAGGAAAAAAAGAAAGTCACCTTAAAAGAGTCTCCCGTTTCAATTCCGGTCTACAGAACGGCTGACCGGAAAGTTGAAGACATTCCGCTTGAAGAGTATGTCATTGGTGTCGTTGCTTCGGAAATGCCGGCTGATTTCGATATCGAAGCTTTGAAAGCACAAGCGCTCGCGGCCCGCACATATATTGTGAGGCAAATGGTATCAGAGCAGGCTGTCCGATCGCCGAAGGGCTCGCTCGTCGATGATACGCAGATGTTCCAGGTGTATAAAAACAAAGAAGAGCTCCGCAGGCTGTGGAAGAAAGATTACGATTGGAAAATCAAAAAAGTGACCGAAGCTGTCGCCAGTACGCAAGGCAAAATTTTAACCTATGATCATAAGCCAATTGACGCTTCGTTTTTCTCGACGAGCAACGGGTACACCGAGAATGCGGGGGCTTATTGGACAAGTGATATTCCGTACCTGCAAAGCGTGAAAAGCTCCTGGGATACAAAGTCGCCGAAATTCCTGAACCACAAAACGTTTACTGTCACTGAATTTGAACAAAAGCTCGGCGTGAAGCTGCCCAGCTCAAACAGCATTGGGAAGATCACTGAAAGAACGCCGGGAAAACGCGTAGCGACTGCTGTCATTAATGGAAAGAAGCTTGAGGGAAGAGATATTCGTGAAAAGCTCGGCCTCAAATCGGCAGACTTTGATTGGAAACGCGACGGGAATCAGATTACCGTCACGACGAGGGGTTTTGGACATGGAGTAGGAATGAGCCAATACGGCGCACATTATATGGCGAAAGACGGCAAGAAAGCGGAAGCCATCGTCAAGTATTATTACAAAGGAACAGCCGTATCCAATGCTGATGAATTTTTAAATAAATACATGGCGAAAAAATAATAAAGAGACGTCTGCCTCATTGGCGGCGTCTTTTTGAATGTCATCAAATTTGGCATTCTCATGAAGTTGATGTGCGCCAAAATATTATACAAATATTTCAAGAATCATGTGCCGGAGGGCTTGCTGAACAGCGTCAAAAGGCCGTGAATCTCTTGTCAATATAAGGGTTCACAGGCTATAAAGTCTATTTTATCTGCTTGTTGTATGCTGAAATGAATAACGAGGAAAAGGAGACATGCCCTATTTATTTCTCCCTGGTGTTCTTCTACGATATTAATGTGTTAACGACTTTATTTAAGAAAGGGGAAAGGGAGAAATGAAGAAGAAGCTGACATTAGGGATTTTGACCGCTATGGTTCTTAGCCTTGGTTCACCTGCTTTCGCAGCTGAGAAAAAACAGGAGGTAACAGTTGCTGAAGATTCGCCTAACATCGCGATTATGCTTGATGCAAGCGGCAGTATGGCTAAAAAGATCGGCGGAGTCTCAAAATACGAGCTTGCCAAAAATGAGGCGTTCAGCTTTGGTTCAAAGCTTGAAAATGCAAACGTGCTCATGAGGGTTTTCGGTTCAGAGGGAAACAATAAAAACTCCGGAAAAGTACAATCCTGCAATGCAATCAGAGGAGTGTACGGATTCCAAACGTATGACGAGCAAAGCTTCCGCAATTCATTAAACGGCATCGGACCGACTGGATGGACACCGATCGCAAACGCGCTGCAAGATGCCAAAAACGCGCTTGACCAGCAGAACAACAACGGGAAAAACGTCGTCTATCTGCTGACAGACGGTGAGGAAACATGTGGAGGCAACCCGGTAAAAGTCGCAACAGAACTGCGCAAATCTAATGCGGTTGTCAACGTAATCGGCTTTGATTATGAAGGAGATTTTCACGGACAATTGACAAGCATCGCAGCAGCTGGCGGCGGTGAATATTTCCAAGCAAAAACCAAAAATGACATCAAAAGAATTTTCACTCAGGAAGCAATCGAGCTTTCTAAATAAACTGGAAAAAAGCTGTGGACATGTTTCCGCAGCTTTCCTTTTTTGATGAAAAGATTGTCAAAAGTCAAGTAAAACACTTTACAAATATTAAGTTATTGTTTCAGAACGTTGAACCCCGCTGAATCCTTTGGAGGGGTAATTTGTCGTAACTGTTGTTTTATTGGGACGAAAACGGTCTTTTAGCGGACTTTTTTGGTAGGACTTAAGTGGAAGTGTCGGTCGATTATCGTAAGGATTATGAAGAATTTGTGAATTTGAAAAGGAGATCCGGCCTATTTATTTCTATCAAGCCTTCTTTTACGATGTTGGTGGACTAGATCTCATGCGGAAGTTCGGTCCGAAAAAAAGTGCGGAAAGGAAAGTGAGAAAGGTGAAAAAAAGGTTTACTCTGTTAACAACGTTCACCATGCTTTTGTCATTGGCTCCGGCTGCTGCTTTCGCGGCTGAAGACGGAAATGCGGACAACAGCAAAAAAGATGTCAATGTTGCAGTTGTGCTTGATGCAAGCGGCAGCATGGCACAAAAGGTTGAAGGAGAAAGAAAATTTGATATTGCCAAAGAATCCGTAACCGACTTTGCTGACCTGCTTTCAAGCGATGCGAATGTTATGCTGAATGTGTTCGGACATAAAGGCAACAATAAAAACTCCGGAAAAGAACTATCTTGCGGTACGACGGAAACCGTCTATGATCTGCAGCCGTTTTCTTCCAACTCGTTCGAAAACGCTTTAAGCGGAATTAAGCCTACAGGCTGGTCTCCGATTGCAAAATCTCTTTATGATGTAAAAGAAGATCTTGCCGATAAAGATGGTAAGAATTATGTTTACATCGTGACAGACGGTGAAGAAACATGCGGAGGAGACCCTGTTCAGGCAGCGAAAGATCTGCGCAAATCCAACATTAAAACAATCGTCAACATTGTTGGACTTGATGTGAAAACCGTGAAAGAAAAAGCTAAGCTTAAAAAAGTAGCTGCTGCTGGCGGCGGAAAATTGATTGAAGCCGACTCAGCTTCTGATTTTAAAAAGGTATGGAAAGAAGAAGGCGTAAAACTGTCTCAGTAACTCCGTACGAGAGCGGGACGGCCGCAGTGCCGTCCCGACCTTCTGTTAAGCTAATCTGTCGACATTTCGAGTTCTTCGATTCGTTTTTCTGCATAGCGCGGATCTTTTCTTGAATGGAAAATCTCCGCCTTTTCAATCATGACCGCCGTGTTGTATTCCGGAATACGGGCATGGTTTTCGTATACGCCTTTAGGGATCAGGACATTTCCTTCCGGCCAGTAGACCGCCGTGTTTCCGCGTTGTACGGTGGCATATTTTGCCCAGCCTTGGAAAGTTCCGTAGCGGTTGAATAGAACGATCGCTTCTCCATCTTGAATATAAAGCTCCTTGGCATCTTTTGGATTGATCATGACATCCCGGCGATCTGCCGCGTTGAAAGGATCTTTTTTACTATAAATCATCGAGTTGAACTGTTTTCCCCTCCTTGTCGTCACGAGGAAGCGTCCTTCAGTTTGTCTGTTTTCAGGAAGATCGACGGGGATCAGGTTACCCTTACCGTCTGCCGTCGGACACATCCCGCCTTCACAAAGCCAGGCGCCGCCCCATTGAAAGACATCTCCGCGTTTTTTTAAATGCTGAATCCTGTCATAATTCCTGTTGGCAGCAGCGATTTCTTCACGGATTTCTGCAGCGTCGTCAAAATGGATCAGTTCTTTGTCTGCGGGCCGAACCCGTTTGGCAAGATCCATATAAATTTCCCATTCAGAACGGGCTTCTCCGATGCGCGGTCCTTTAATTTCAGGGCTGAAATAGACCATCCGTTCCGTACTGGTCGAGGTTCCTCCGCCAGGCTGTTCATATCTTGTCATTGCGGGGAGAATGATAACTTCTTCTTTGGCATCGACAAGGGTGGAAGTATTGAAGATGATGTCCTGATGGACTCTCATCTCAACTTCCTGTAATGCTTTTTTGATAAAATCGGGGTTCGGCATCGTTTCCAAAAAGTTGCCTCCGCTCGTATAAAACACTTTTACTTTTCTTTCGCTTTCGTTCGGCAGCAGCATGTTTTCGATTGTCTGGCCGATCGTATCGCCTTGCCAAGTCGGTATTCGAAAGCCCCAAATCTTCTCGATCCGTGCGGTAGTTTCTTCGTCAAAATCACCGCCTGGCAGGACGAAAGGATCGGCACCCATTTCTCCAGAACCCTGCACACCGCTGTGCCCTCTGATCGGCATGACGCCGCAATGCTTTCTGCCGATGAATCCTTGTAAAAGGGCGAGATTTGCCACCTGTGAAATGTTGTCGGTCGCAAAACGGTGCTGTGTGAGTCCCATGCTCCAAATGAAAACGCCGGTTTTCGCCCGGGCCAGCAAGATGGCGAATTCTTTCATTCTATCTTTCGATATGCCGGATGACTCTTCAAGCGTCTTCCAATTTTGTTTTTCGATATGCTGTTTAAGCTCATTGAATCCGTTTGTGTGTGCTTCGATAAAAGCGCGGTCAATGCTTGAACCGGGAGCCTCCCGTTCCATTTCAAACCAGTGCTTCATTACCCCGTTCATAAAGGCAATGTCGCCGCCGATATTGACTTGGTATACGTCATCAGTGATTTTGGTGCCGAAAAGGGCGCTCTCAGCTATCGATGGAATCCAGTATTTCTCCATCGAAGGTTCCAGGTACGGGTTGATCATAATGATTTTTGTTCCCGCTTTTTTGGCGGCATACATGTATTTTGTTGACACCGGCTGGTTATTGGCGGCGACAGATCCCCAGAAGACGAGGACATCCGTCCCGATCCAGTCTCGGTAGCTGCAGCTTGAGGCGCCGATGCCAAGGGACCTTTTTAAAGCCGTTTTGCTTGGCGAGTGGCAGATCCGCGAGGCGTTGTCAATGTTGTTTGTGCCGATAAACCGAGCCGCTTTTGCGGCTGTATAGTATACCTCATTCGTAATACCCCTGGCCGTTAAATAAAAGGCGAGCTGTCGTTTATCAATCGATTTGATTTTGTCCGCGATTCGGCTGAGTGCTTCGTCCCATGAAATTCTCGAAAACGACCGTTCTCCTTTTTTTCTCGACAGCGGATAAGGAATACGTCCGAGCTTTCTCAGCTCGGTGCTATCCAGCTTTCTCAGCTGTTCAATGTCGGCGGACAGCCATTTGTCCTCGATCGCAGGCATCGTATTTAAGCGGAGGACGTTCAGCCGCGTCGTGCATAGATGAGGCCCTGTGAGCGTCTGATCACGGAGCCCGGATACACCGAGCGCACAGCCGTCGCACACGCCTTGCGTCAAAATTCTGTAGGCGTACGAAAGGTTGTCTTTATTGTCCCACGCCGTTTTCATCGTATCTCTGATATGCTTTGGCTTTACCTTTCCGAGTCCCAGCGGCGCCCAAGACGCCCACAGTTTTGGCGCGGGTTTTTTATTCAGCTTCATCGGACCTTCATGCTTTGTTTTTCCCATTCCATTCTCTCCTTTCCAGCGGATACTGCCAGATCATCCTTTTATCGAGTTTGAGACATGAACCGCCGCTTTTTTTCGCAACTGTTTAATGTCGGTTCTAATGAAGATCGAAATGAACAGGCCGATGGCGAACAGTGCTGCGAAAACCGTCAGGCTCTGGCTGTAGCTTCCTGTTGCATCACGCACCCAAGAAGAGAACATCGGGCCCGCAAGTCCTGCCGCCGCCCATGCCGTTAAAATGTATCCGTGAATTGCACCGAGCTGCTTTGTTCCGAACAAATCCCCGATATAAGCCGGAATTGCGGCAAACCCGCCTCCATAGCACGTATAGATCAATGCCATCAAAACAGAGAATACGGCCTTGTCAGAAATAAACGGCAAAAGCGGAAAGGCGATCAGCTGTACAGCGAAAAAGACGGTATACGTATTCGGCCGGCCGATGTAATCAGATGCTGAGGCCCAGCCGATCCGCCCTAAGCCGTTAAATGCGCCCAAAACGCCGACGAGAGCGGCAGCAGCGGCGGCGGACATGCCCGCACTTTCCTGCGCCAGCGGCGAAGCGATGGATATGATGGCGATTCCGCACGTAACATTAATAAAAAGCATCAGCCATAAATAATAAAAGCGTTTCGTTTTAATGGCTTCATTTGCCGTCAGCTGGGAAATATCGGCGCTTTGCGCCTTTCCGTTTTTTTCGGTTGAAAATCCTTCAGGCTTCCAGCCGTCTTCCGGCGGAGCGAGGTAAAGCGAAGACAGCATCATCACAAGAAAGTAGCAAATGCCGAGAATAAAAAAGGTATTGGCTATACCGACCGCTGAGATCAGCATCTGTATGATCGGGCTGCTGATCAAGGCCGCAAATCCGAATCCCATAATGGCTAGCCCCGTAGCCAAGCCGCGGCGGTCAGGAAACCATTTAACAAGCGAAGATACGGGCGTAATATAGCCGACGCCGAGTCCGATTCCTCCGAAGACGCCGTAAAACAAATAAAGCAGGGGAAGGGAGCCGATCTGAACGGCGAAGCCTGAAAACGTCACGCCAGCTCCGAAGAAAAGAGCGGCGAGCATGCCTGCTTTTTTAGGGCCGTGCTTTTCGACGAAGTGCCCCAAAAATGCGGCTGAAAGACCGAGAAATAAAATAGCGATGCTGAACGTCAGGCTGATCTGGCTGAGGCTCCAGCCGAAGGTTTCAGCGAGCGGGTTTGTAAAGACGCTCCATGCGTATACAGACCCGATAGACAAATGAATACCTACAGCACATAAAGCAATGAGCCACCTGTTTTTCACTTTTTTCATGCGAGAACCTCCTGTGGAAAAGAAAGGCTTGTCATAAAGACAGAAGGCTGCCGGGGAGCGATTGTTTGAAAGCGGTTTCCGGGGTTGCTGCGAAGAAAGGCAGTCTGTTTGAAAAGTGTATATTTTTTGAACTTTTAAAAAATAATATCATGTTTTCAAGCTATCAACAAGATGAAGCTTCCAAATTTGACCTAACGGTTGTGAAACGGCATGATAGACGAGTATAGTAATAGATATGATAAGAAACAAAGGGGCGGGGTTTATTCATGGGGAAAAACATCACAACAAGCCGAAAAATTTTCCGTTATGATAATGGAGAGATGACACAGCAAGAAGATCAGATGGCAACGGAATTCCCCCTGACTGTCATGGTGAACGGTGAGGAATTTGTCACGCTTGTTTGTTCGCCGGACAGCCTGGAAGAACTGGTGATCGGATTTCTCGCGTCTGAAGGTGTGATCCGATTTAAAAATGAGATTAAAAGGTTTACAATAGATGAAAGTCTCGGATTCGCATATGTCGACCTTGTCAGCTCAAAAAAGCTGGTACTGAAGGATTACACGAAGCGGGTGATCGGCTCCTGCTGCGGAAAAGGGCGGCATTTTTATTTCCAGCAGGACGTCAAAACCGCAAAAACGGCGATTGACGGCGTGACCATTACGCCTGAGAACTGTTTGGCGCTGATGCGCGACATGCAGAAAAACAGCAAGCTTTTTCGCCATACGGGGGGCGTTCATAATGCCGCTTTGTGCAGCACTGACAAGCTGATTGCAGTCAGATCTGATATCGGAAGACATAATGCGCTTGATAAATTGTACGGATATTGTCTGCTTCACCAGGTCCCTGTGCGCGACAAGCTGATCGTGTTCAGCGGCAGAATTTCTTCGGAAGTGCTGCTTAAAGCCGCAAAAATCGGGGTTTCCGCGGTCATTTCCAAGTCGGCGCCGACCGAGCTGGCCATTCAAATGGCAGAGGAGCTGAATATCATGACGATTGGTTTTGCCAGGAACCGGTCATTTAATGTATATACGCATCACGAGCGAATTCAGTTAACATAAAGGAGGCAACAGGCGTGAACAACAACAGTGAACAAGTTTTGGATCAGAAAAGCCGGCCGCTTCGGGATTTAAGAATTTCTGTCACCGACCGCTGCAACTTAAGATGTACGTATTGCATGCCTGCCGAAATCTTTGGACAGGATTATCCGTTTTTGCCAAAAGGCGAACTGTTGTCCTTTGAAGAGCTTGAACGATTGGCCAAGCTGTTTGTTCATCAGTTCGGGGTGGAAAAAATCCGCCTCACCGGCGGCGAGCCGTTGATGAGAAAAGATATGCCGGAATTGGTCGGGAAGCTTGCGGAGATCAAAGGGATTCGCGATATTGCGATGACGACGAACGGCGTTCTGCTGCCGGTTTACGCTGACAAGCTGAAAAAAGCGGGGCTGAAACGGGTTACGGTCAGCCTGGATTCCCTGGATGACGAGCGTTTCAAAGCGATCAACGGCAGAGGCGTCTCCGTCAGCAAGGTGCTGGCCGGAATTGAAGCGGCGAAAGAGGCCGGACTCGGCGTCAAGATCAACATGGTCGTCCAAAAAGGGGTCAATGAAAAGGATATTTTGCCGATGGCCCGCTATTTTAAAGAAAAAGGCCATATTTTGCGGTTTATTGAGTTTATGGATGTCGGGAACACAAATGAATGGAACCGTCAGTCAGTGGTGACAAAAGCGGATATCATCCGGATCATCAATGAAGACATGCCGGTTGAACCGATCGACCCGAACTACAAAGGAGAAGTCGCCAAACGGTACGGATATCTGGACGGTTCAGGAGAAATCGGTTTTATCTCTTCTGTATCCGATGCTTTTTGCAGCACGTGCAACAGAGCAAGACTATCAGCGAAAGGCGAGCTTTTCACATGTCTTTTCGCATCGAGCGGGTTTGATTTAAGAACTCTGATCAGAAGCGGGCAGACCGATCAGGAGCTGGCTAAGGCGATCGGCACCGTCTGGCGGAATCGCGATGACCAGTATTCGCTCGACCGCGCTCTTTCAAAAGCGGCTCCGCGGAAAAAGGTTGAAATGTCCTATATAGGAGGATAATTGACCGCCTTGGAGAGAGCCGTCCATTGAAAAGATGGGCGGTTTTTTTCATGCTTCAGAGGCCGGCTTGACTTGCATATTGACAGGTTTGATACGGGGGGAAAAGCGGAAATTCTTTAAAAAACATGGGCTGAAACAGAAAGGATGATTGAATGTTCGGACTGCAGGATATTGTCAAATTCTTCTGGTCGTTCTTGATCGTTTTTCCCGCCGTGTCGGTGCTTCATGTCTTGGGCCACAGCGTCATGGCGGTGTTGTTCGGCGGGAAATCTTCGCTTGAAATCGGGATGGGCAAAAAATTGCTGAAAATCGGCCCTGTGCAAATCAGAAGTGTTTACTTCATGGATTCCTTCTGCAAATACGGAGATCTGAAATACGATAACCGTTTTACGAATGCGATGATTTATGCCGGCGGATCGCTGTTTAATTTAGCGTCTATTTTTATTGTCAATCTGCTGATTATCAAAGACATCATACCCGAAAATATTTTTTTCTACCAGTTTGTTTATTTTTCAACCTATTATGTATTTTTTGCTCTGATTCCCGTGAGATATTCCGAAAATCATCTATCTGATGGAATGGCAATTTATAAAGTGCTGAGATATGGGGAGAAGTACGAGATTAATAATTGAGTATGCCGGCTGCGGGCACAACCCGAAGCCGGCGTTTTTCAGACATGCATGATGTCTTCAGGCAGTTTCCTTAGCTTTCGAACGGATTCGATGAATGTTTCCAAAGGATCACAGCCGCTAAAATATTGAAATGCTTCCCGATCCCCGTCGTTCATCACGACGAGGTGATCGCCTCCTGTTATCAGCCCTTTTTCTCGGCGGAACGAGGAGATGGTATCATAGCGGATGTCAAGGTGAAAAGGGGCGCCAAACAGAGAAGAATAAAACATGAGCCGCCTGTCAGTGGCCGCAAGCACGCCTCTGTAAGGAGTGTAACGTGCAGACAGTCTCGCGTTATAAGCGCAAAGAATAATAGATCTGATCTCTTCATTCGGCTCAAGCCGGACATCCAAAGCTGCTTTTCCTTCTGCTATCTCTTTCATTGAAAACACTCCTTTCATCAATCAATACGAAAGATCCTATGAAAAAGTTCCAAAGTGAGACATGAAGGTGGTTTGAAAAAAATTTTATTTATTCTTACGATTATTAAGGATATGATAATAGTTGACAAAAAACTTATCCTGTAACTATAATAATTACATCGGTGGTGAAAACTTATGGTGAACACCCGTCTTTCAGTGGCCATTCATATTTTGTCTTTAATCGCTGCAAACCCGCGGGAATCTTCGGAAATGATCGCCGGGAGCGTCAATACGAACCCGGTTGTGATCAGACGCATGATCAGCCAGCTCAAAAAAGGCGGTATTCTGACGTCGCGGCCGGGAGTGGCCGGGGCAACCCTGAAAAGAGATCCTGAAGATATATCTCTGCTGGATATTTACCGCGCGGTTCAGCCGCAAGAGGAATTGTTTGCGATTCATGACAAGCCGAATCCAAACTGTCCGGTTGGAAGACAAATTCAAACAACGCTTGACCAAACGTTTCACAGCGTTCAGCAGGCGATGGAGAACGAATTGGCCAGCAAGTCTCTTAAAGACGTCTTAACTCATCTCTTTTAAATAAGAGATGATGTTTCATCATCAACATGTAACTTATTTTGTTGCAAATAAGGAAATATTATTGATGACACATCCACAATCATCACAACACAGCCTTATGAGGCCTATGGTGGACATTCATGATCGTATGCCGGTTATCCTTACTGATGAGAATGAAAAGGGAGGGCTCACCTAAAACTGCATATCTACAAAGCTTGCTGCAGCCATATGATGTTGATGTAGGGAAGCATATCGCTTAATATATCACCTTCGCTTAGCTACTATGTTCTAAGTAATCGGTGATATTTTGTTGTATCGCCAATTCAACATCGTTCAATTCCACTCTTCCTTTAAAATAGCGTAATAATATTCATCCCACCATTCATTGTCTTTGGGAATACATTTTTTAAAGAAGCCTTCTCTTCTCATTCCAATCTTCTCCATCACTCGGTATGATGGAATATTCTCAGGTTGACACGTAGCTATAATCCTATGTAAGTTCATTTCTTTAAATCCATATTTCAAGATAGCTTCTGCTGCTTCAGAAGCATACCCTTTATTTTGATATTTACGATTAAACACCCACCCGATCTCATATGTATGTTCACCAAAATACTTATGAAAAACAATATGGCCTATAAGTAAATCTTCATCCATTAGTATGACAGGGAATTTTTCAGCGTTATTCCCTTTGTTTTTATTTACAAATGCCTTTGCATCTTCTTCAGTAAAAACGCCTTCCGGTATATACTTCATCACATTAATATCTGATGTATACTCATATACAGCTTGCCAATCTTTAAATTCAAATTCACGTATCAATAACCTTTCTGTTGTGATATGCATGAAACGAACCTCCCATCACTCTTTATTTCGATATTAAGACAACAATGACCTCTTTAAAGACGATCCTTATTCAACAATCTGGCACAAAGCAAGTAGCTCAGCCTGTATCTTCATGCAGACTATGCCATTGCAGTGGTGGACGAGGCTGAAAAAGGCGAGCATATCAATGAGCGTTTCACTGTTGTCGGTGAAGCCGAATAATAAAAGCCTGTCTTGGGATCAATTCCCGAGACAGGCTTTTGATTTTCATTCATAATAATAAGGATCATATCCGCTGTGTAAATCAGTAAGAATACCTAAAAAGATGAGGAAGAAAAAGGCGACTATGCATAAAATAAAGATCACAATAATGGATAGTAAGAAGAAAAATTGCCATTTCATAAACTTCACATAGTTGTCAAGCAAGGCTTCATGCGGTTCTTGCGGCATGTCATCACTCATTTTCTGAGCGGCGTTTGCCGATTTTATAAGGTAGATCCCCGAAAAAATCATCAGCACACCTGGAGCGGCTCCGATGATAAGCAAAGAAATTCCGAAGAAGGCATAGATGCCTCCGCCGATAATCATAAAAACGCCGGTTATTTTCCCCCATTTTGCAATCGCATCAAGCGATTTTTTCATGCTGGATGTCATTTCCAAAATAAGAAGTCACGCCTTCCCTTTAAATAATATAGTCATTTCTCTATAGTTATACACCAGGCAAAAAGATATTGAAATGATAAGTATTGATTTTTTATTATATTTTAAAGTGCACATTGGGCAAATGACCGCACTGACAACATTATTCCCCAATAAAAGCGACTGTGTTATAGTAAATCGTAAGAAGCATATTGCTATAAGTGATGTGAAATGCACCTTGCAAACTGGTATTTTGTGCCGGACCAGAACCCCGCAACCAATTTACCATATTGTTTTAGGGGCATTTTTATTTTTGTGATATTACTGGTGTTAAGAAAGGCGGTTTTTCTATGAAATCTTCTTATTTCTATCGTCTCTTGCAAGTCGATCATATTAGAAAGCCCGGCGATCTTCCGGATGAACAGCAGCTGGCAGACTCTTTTGTTTTGATCTTTCACTTGAAGGGTGAAGGGAGAATTGATATACAGGCATCAGGCAGTCCGCTCCAAAAAGAAACGCTGTATATTGTTCCGCCTTATGAAACATTCGGAATCACAGCTTCGTCAGCTGAAATCAGCGGGTATCTCATCAGGCTGCAGCCCTACAGCTATGACGACCGCCGCCTGACACTTGAAGCAGACACCGATCCTGACGTTTTTTCCGACCTTCAGATGATGAATGTCCATTCTGTCGGAAATCTGGCCTCCCGCCTTCAGGAACTTTCCGCCTTATGGCCGGCATCTTCAGCACTCCAGGAGCTGAAATGCCAAGCAGACCTGCAGCAGCTTTTGTACGATATCTATTCGGCTAAACTGACCCATCCCGAAAACACCGCATCAGCCATAGGAAAAACAAAGGAGTATATTGAAGAGCATTCAGATGCACACCTGACGCTTGATCAACTCGCGCAAATGGCCGGAATCAGCGCGAAGCACTACAGCGAAACGTTCAAAAAGCTGTACGGTCGAAGCGTGACAGAGTTTATCACTGAGACGCGGATGACGAAAGCAAAGCAGCTGATGGCAAAAGCAAGCTACAAGCTGAGGGAAATCTCAAGCCAAATCGGGTATCAGGATGAATTTTATTTCAGCAGGACATTTAAGAAGCATACGGGCTTATCCCCGACCGTTTATATGAAAAAAAGGCGCAGGAAACTGGCGGCCTACGGCCAGAATACGATCGGTCAGCTGATACCGCTGCACCTCATTCCTTACGCAGCTTCTCTGCATCCGAAGTGGACATCGTATTACTATAAACATTACGCGGCAGATATTCCGGTTCATCTGAGCGCTTACCGCTTTCACGAGCCGTGGGAAGAAAACCTGCGGACATTGTCATCGGCTGCCCCTGAGCTCATTATCAGCATGGACAGCGTGTCTCACGAGGAACGGAAACAACTCCAGTCGATCGCCGATGTCTTCTTTTTGCCTTCACAGGAACAATGGAGGAGGCATTTTATGCTGACCGCATCCCATTTGGATGAAGAAGCGGAGGCTCAGAAATGGCTGCTGTCTTACCAGCGTCTCATCGAAACCGCAAAAGAAACGCTTTATCCAATCTGCGGACGCCGAAGTTTTTTGTTTTTGCGCCTGCATAAACACGAGATTTATCTGGCGCATAACCGCTCTGTTCAAGATGTATTTTTCGGCGACCTTGGCTTTGAACCTGCTGTATCGCTGGAAGAACCGATTGACCGGTCCGTCTCCATCGAAACGATTGCGGCATATCAGCCGGATATCATCATGATTTTCATTTTTAAAGAGCCCGAGACGCTGGCATTCTACCGGGAGCTGCAGCAGTCGGCTGCATGGCAGGATTTGAAAGCGGTGCGGCATCACCGGGTGTATCAGGTGAATTCAGATCCTTGGCGGGAATATTCCGCATGCAGCCATGAACGAATCATTCGCCAGGCGGTTCGGCTGCTGTCCGGAAAAAATCCATTTTAATTGCCGGATATAATCCATGGTGTTATCGAAGAGGCTTACCTATAATTTTAATTGATAATAGTTATCAATTAAATCAGGGGGTCTCAGTCAGATGAGAAAACTATCAATCTTATTATTTATTCTCCTTCTCGCGTTTGGCGCAGCGGGATGCGGGAACAGCAAAGAAAAGGCGGGCGGCGATGGCAAGAGCTCAGCATCAGCTGAGAAAAGCATCGAGTACCTCGATCATACATACAAGGTGAAGACCCCGGCCGAACAAATCGTCATTACGGGAAGCGTGGAATCGATGGAAGATGCCAAGCTTCTGGATGTTCACCCGGCCGGTGCCATTTCCTTCTCCGGAAAGTTCCCGGACCTGTTCAAGAGCATTACTGACAAAGCAGCTGCCGTCGGCGAAAAAACAGAACCGAACCTAGAGAAAATTCTTGAGCTTAAACCGGATGTCATCCTGGCTTCAACGAAATTTCCCGATAAAGTGGTGAAAAAACTGGATAACATCGCGACGACGATTCCTGTTTCCCACGTTTCTTCAAATTGGAAAGACAATTTAAAGCTGCTGGCTGAACTGACAGGCAAAGAAGATAAAGCGAAGCAGATTATTTCGGATTATGAAGCAGACCTTAAGGAAGCAAAAACAAAGCTTGAGAAAACGGCCAAAGATACAAAAGCGCTCGTTGTCAGAATTAGACAAGGCAATGTCTTTATCTATCCGGAAGACGTATTCTTTAATTCCACATTATACGGCGAGCTGGGTTTCACAGCTCCAAAAGAAGTCAAGGCGGCAAAAGCCCAGGAGTTAGTTTCTTTAGAAAAACTGAGCGAAATGAATCCGGACTATATGTTTGTTCAATTCTCTGACGATGAGAATGCAGACAAGCCGAATGCGCTGAAAGATCTAGAGAATAATCCAATTTGGAAAAGCATTTCTGCAGTGAAAAATGACCATGTATTTGTCAATGCTGTAGATCCGCTTGCGCAGGGCGGCACGGCATGGAGCAAGGTTGAATTTTTAAAGGCTGCAGCTGAGAAATTGGCGCAGAACAAATAGAAAAGGTTCCTTGAGCTATGCATTCAAAGCAAATGACCCGCATCATTATGATTTCTGCTCCGTTTGCCATACTGCTGTCCGTTTTTCTGTCGGTATGTTACGGTGCAAAACAGCTTGAGCCCGAAGTGATTTTTTCAGCGCTGCTGCATTTTGATCCGGGCAACACAGATCATCAAATCATTTGGCATTCCCGCCTTCCGCGCGCTGCCGGCGCTCTTTTAATCGGAGCGGCGCTGGCGGTGTCCGGTGCGCTTATGCAGGGCATTACCCGAAATTATTTAGCTTCTCCGTCGATTATGGGTGTTTCCGACGGATCAGCATTCGTGATCACGCTGCTGATGGTGTTGATTCCGGGTTCGACTTCCCTGGAGATGATGGGCTATTCGTTTATCGGATCAGCCGTTGGCGCCGGCCTCGTCTTCGGCCTCGCCTCGGTGATTCCAAACGGTTTTATGCCGGTTCAGCTTGCCATCATCGGAACGGTCACAAGCATGCTGCTCAGCAGTCTGTCAGCGGCGATGTCGATTTACTTTCAAATTTCCCAGGACGTCAGCTTCTGGTACAGCGCCAGGCTGCATCAATTGAATCCCGAGCTGCTGAAGTATGCTGTGCCGTTTTTTGTGATCGGCATCATTCTGGCACTCTCTCTCAGCAAAAAAGTGACAGCTTTATCATTGGGAGATGACATTTCCGAAAGCCTCGGCCAGAAAAAGCAGGCCGTCAAATGGACAGCGATGGCAGCGGTTGTCATTCTGACAGGCTGCTCCGTCGCCATGGCGGGAAAAATTGCTTTTGTCGGACTGATTGTACCGCATATTACGCGTTTTCTCGTCGGGGCGGATTACAGCCGGATGATTCCATGCTCCTGCGTTCTCGGCGGCATTTTTTTGACGCTGGCCGATCTTCTCAGCCGGCTGCTCAACTATCCGTTTGAGACACCGATTGAAGTCGTCACTTCGGTGATCGGCGTTCCTTTCTTCCTTTATTTGATCAAAAGAAAAGGAGGGGAGCAGCGTGCCTAAAAAAGTTGCAGTCATCTATGCTGTTTTTATTGTGCTGATTCTCACAATCTGTTATCTCAGCATAACAATAGGATCGTTTGTCGCACATCCGGCTGAGCTGTTATCAACATTGCTTCACATCAATCCGAATGAGCAATACGCCATTCTTCTTTTTGAGCTGCGTCTTCCAAGGATTGTGACGGCAGCACTCGTGGGTCTTGGGCTCGGCATTGCCGGTTCCGTTATCCAGGCGATGACAAGGAACGGACTGGCTGACCCGGGAATCCTGGGGATTAATGCCGGTGCGGGTGCAGCAATCGTCGGCTACATGCTGATCTTTCAAGGCCAGACTGAAACGACAAGCCTGCTCGCTGCAATGGGGATGCCATTCTTCGGCTTGATCGGGGGCATTTTGGCGGCGATATTCATTTTTATGTTTGCCTGGCATGGCGGCAACTTGGATTCGGGCAGAATTATTCTCGTTGGGATCGCGATCAATTCGGGTTTCAGCGCTATTTCGCTGTACCTGTCATTGAAGATGAATCCGAATGACCACGAAATGGCCATGGTTTGGAAAAACGGGAGCATCTGGTCAGCGAATTGGACGTATATTCAAGCGGCACTGCCGTGGCTGTTGCTTCTCATCCCATTCCTGCTGACAAAATCCGGCCTGCTCGATACCATTCGCTTTCATGAAGATACGGTGAAGAGTCTCGGCGTATCCGCCAATGTTGAAAAAGTGGTGCTGCTGACGGCTTGTGTCGGCATCATCAGCGCCTGTGTGGCTATCTCCGGAAGCATGGCATTTGTCGGCCTGATTGCTCCGCACATCTCGCGGAGGCTCGTCGGTGTTCTGCACCGCCACTCATTGCTGTTAAGCGGATTGATCGGGATGTTTCTCGTATTGTGTGCCGATTTTGCCGGAAAGCTGCTGTTCCAGCCGTCCGAAGTGCCGGCGGGTATCATCCTCGCCATTTTCGGTGTGCCTTACTTCTTATTTTTACTGTTTAAACAAAAAAAGACGGTTCATTAGACTGTTTTTAGCTCAATCAAAGAGGGGAAGGGAGAATCACATGGCTCAAGAAAAACTTCAGCAGTCTGTCAATGCTGCTGAATGTATTCCGGTGGCGATACCGGGGACAGAACAGCGGTGCATGCGTTCAACGGATGGGAGCCGCACATACCGGATTTTTATTGCGAAACCATTTGGGGAACCGCCGCCCGCAGGATATCCCGTAATTTATCTGCTTGACGCCAATTCCGTGTTTGGAACAATGGTGGAGGCATTGCGGATGCAGTCGCGTCGTCCCGATAAAACCGGCGTCGTGCCGGCCGTTATCGTCGGCATCGGCTATGAAACCGACGCTCCCTTTGACCGGGGGCGATATTACGATTTTACTCTGCCGGATTCGGGCGCCGAGCTGCCCAGGAGACCCGATGGAGCAGACTGGCCGGAGCCGGGCGGGGCGAAAGCTTTTCTGTCCTTCATCGAACAGCAGTTAAAGCCGGAGATCGAACAGGAATTCACGATTGATGTGAAAAGGCAGGCGATTTTCGGTCATTCCCTTGGCGGACTTTTTGTTCTGCAGACCCTGTTTACAAAACCGGCCCTGTTTCAGACATATATCGCCGGAAGTCCGTCCATCCATTGGCATCCGTCCTTTTTTGATGAAGAGCATGACTTTATTTCGAAGCTGCAGGAAGCGGATGGCGATGTAAAGGTATTGCTCGGGGCGGGAGAGCTTGAAAAGACGCATAAAAGCGGGATGAACGACAATGCAAAAAGGCTGGCCGCCCGCTTGGCCGCCTTGGAAAAGCAGGGGATTCGTGCGGAGTACCATGAATTTAAAGGGGAAGGTCATATATCGGTTCTGCCTGTGTTAATCAGCAGAGCGCTCCAGTTTGCCTTCAAGCCTGTTTGACAGCGGGGCGCTTCCGGCGCCCCGAGCTTTAAGAAAAGATAAGAATGGATAACAGATAATATACCATGAGCATTGATACGGATAAACAATCGAAAACGATTTGACCGTTTGCATTTATTGGTATATTATATTTTTGAACGATAATGATTATCATTATCAATTAAGAATTTAGCTTTGGCAGTGACTCTTTGAGACTTGGGAGCTGCCGTTTTTAAGAAAGGAAATGATAAGAGTGAAAGGCAAGGTTGCTTTGGTGACTGGGGCTTCGCAAGGAATCGGCAAAGAAGTGGCTCTGTCGCTTGCTGAACGCGGGGTGTTTGTTGCCGCAGCTGATCGAAATCGAAAAGGGCTGCTTGAACTTGAAGCCGAACTTGAACGAAAAGATCTGCAGGGTTCCGGTTTTGCCGCGGATGTGGGCGACAGTGCCGCCGTCGATCAGCTTGTGGCCCATGTTGAACGCGAGATCGGTCCGATAGACATGCTTGTCAATGTAGCCGGCGTGCTCAGAACGGGTCTGATCCATTCATTGAGTGATGAAGATTGGGAGAAGACGTTCAGCGTCAACTCTACCGGGGTTTTTAACGTATCGCGTGCCGTCGCCCGCCGGATGATTCCGCGCAGAACTGGAGCGATCGTGACTGTCGGATCAAATGCGGCGGCAGTGCCGCGTATGCATATGGCCGCCTATGCGGCCTCTAAGGCGGCCGCTTTAATGTTTACGAAATGTCTCGGCCTTGAACTTGCCGAGTACAATATCCGCTGCAATATCGTATCGCCCGGATCAACCGATACGCCGATGCAGCGGTCGCTATGGCAAGGTGAGGAAGCTGCGCAAGGCGTAATTGAAGGATCACTTGAAACATTCAAAACGGGAATCCCGCTCGGAAAATTGGCTTCGCCGGCTGATATTGCAGATGCTGTAGTATTTTTGCTGTCTGACGGGGCTCGTCATATTACGATGCACGATTTGCGCGTCGATGGCGGAGCAACGCTTGGAGCCTGATTCAATCTAAAGGAGGTTTTAATGATGATAGAACGTCATGTCGTGTCAGAAGCGCTTGCCGATCAGCTGTTGAAGGAATATCAGGCCGGAGCTTCATTCTTTTTCTCTTCCCCTGAGCGGACCATTCTGGCGGAAGGTGTTTTGGCTTCTGTTTCTCAAACGGAAGAGCAAAGCCTTGCTCAGCGGGCTGCGGAAGTTCTGAAAAAAGCGAGGGAGAACGGGCAGAAAAATCCGATGGTGGTCGGAGCTGTACCGTTTGACGATACAAAGCCGGCGCAGTTAACCGTGCCGGTCGAAGCGTGGCAGGCGGGGCCGCTGACATGTGAAGAAGACGGTAAAGAGGATCCTGAACCTGCCCTGTACCCCTATGATATCGAGCAGATTCCAAGCCCGGAAGCGTATATGACCGGGGTCAGACGAGGGTTGGCAGGTATAGCAGCAGGAGAATACAGTAAGATCGTCCTTTCCCGGTCTTTGCAGCTGACCTCGCCGATCAAAGTCGATATCGGTCAATTGCTGCGAAATCTTGCCCGCCGCAATACAAGCGGGTACAACTTTGCCGTTGACTTAACCGGGCAATCGCCGGAAGCGCCTCGTACCACTTTGATAGGCGCAAGTCCTGAGCTGCTTGTATCACGGTCCGGGTTCCGCGTTACGGCAAATCCTTTAGCAGGTTCAAGACCTCGAAGCGATGATCCTGAAGAAGATCGAAGAAGGGCGGCTGAACTGCTTGCTTCTCCTAAAGACCGTCACGAACATGCGGTCGTAGTCGAAGCGGTTGCTTCCGCGCTCAAGCCGTTTTGCCGAAAGCTGGAGGTGCCGGAACCATCGCTGATCAGCACGCCGACGATGTGGCATCTTTCAACTGAATTGAAGGGAGAGCTTACAGATCTTTCTGTATCTTCATTAGAGCTCGCCGCCGCTCTTCATCCGACGCCCGCTGTTTGCGGCACGCCGACGAATGCGGCGAAAGAAGCGATTAAACAGATTGAGCCGTTTGACCGCGGATTTTTTACAGGTATGGTCGGCTGGTGTGACGCGGACGGTGACGGTGAATGGGTCGTAACGATTCGCTGTGCTGAGGCGGAGGAACACGCGCTGCGGCTGTACGCAGGCGCCGGAATTGTCGCCGGATCGAAGCCTGAAGAAGAACTTGCAGAAACGTCTGCAAAGTTTCGGACGATGCTTCTTGCGATGGGAATGAACAGTGAATAACGGAGGGATAAAGGATGTTGAAAGGGTGCCCAACATGGCCGAAGGAGTTTGCGGATAAATATCGGAAGGAGGGATGCTGGCGAGGCGAAACATTTGGGGGAATGCTGAGGGAACGGGCCGAAAAACATGGCAGCCGCATTGCCCTTACATACGGAGATACCCATTTAAGCTATCAAGAGTTAGACAAGAGAGCCGACTCTTTGGCCGGCGGTCTTTTAAAGCTTGGGATCAAAAAAAATGACCGCGTCGTTGTCCAGCTGCCGAATGTCATCGAGTTTTTTGAAGTTTGCTTTGCACTCTTCCGAATCGGAGCTCTGCCTGTCTTTGCGCTTCCATCGCACAGACATAGCGAGATCACGTATTTTTGCGAGTTTTCTGAAGCTGCTGCTTATGTGATTCCCGATCATCACGCAAGGTTTGACTACCGCAAGCTGGCGAGACAGGTAAAGGGAAAGCTGCGGGGGCTTCGTCATGTCATTGTCGCCGGCGAATCGGAGGAGTTTGAAGCGCTGTCGGGCCTTTATGATCAGCCTGCACCTCCGCAGAACGTCCATTCAGAAGATGTCGCTTTTCTTCAGTTGTCAGGGGGAAGCACAGGTCTTTCTAAGCTGATCCCGAGGACGCATGATGATTATATATACAGCTTGAGGGTCAGCGCAGAGATTTGCAGGCTTGATCACAACAGCGTGTATCTTGCCGCTCTTCCAATCGCTCACAATTATCCGCTCAGTTCGCCGGGAGTGCTCGGTACACTCTATACGGGAGGCAGAGTCGTTCTTGCGTCAGGAGGCAGCCCGGATGAAACCTTTCCTCTGATCGAAAAGGAGAGGGTAACGATCACAGGTCTCGTACCGCCGCTTGCGCTAATCTGGCTTGACGCTGCTCCGGCGCGCCGGGACGACTTGTCAAGTCTCCAGGTCCTTCAAGTCGGCGGAGCGAAATTCAGTGCCGAAGCCGCCAGACGCGTCACATCGGTGTTTGGCTGCAAACTGCAGCAGGTTTATGGCATGGCAGAAGGTCTGGTCAACTATACCAGACTTGATGATCCTGAAGACACGATCGTTCACACACAAGGCAGACCGATGTCTCCGTTTGACGAAATTAAAATTGTGGATAAAGAAGGACGCGAACTTGGACCCGGACAGACCGGGGAGCTTCTGACAAGAGGTCCTTATACGATCCGCGGCTATTACAAAGCTGAGGAACATAATGCCAAAGCGTTCACAGAAGACGGGTTTTACCGTACGGGCGACTTGGTCAAAGTCAATTCATCAGGCTATTTGATTGTTGAAGGACGAGCCAAAGACCAGATCAACAGAGGCGGGGAGAAGGTTGCCGCGGAAGAAGTGGAAAACCACCTGCTCGCACATCCCGCCGTACTCGATGCGGCGGTTGTCTCGATGCCGGATCAATTTCTCGGTGAAAGAACGTGTGCGTATGTTATTCCACGCGGCGCTGCACCTGCTCAGGCTGAATTGCAATCGTTTTTGAGAGAAAGGGGCCTTGCAGCCTACAAAATACCTGACCGGGTGGAAATGGTTGAAGCATTCCCGCAGACAGGCGTAGGAAAAGTCAGCAAAAAAGAACTGCGTACAGCGATTGCTGAAAAAATGTCTGCAGCTAAGAATATCACGTGATAAAAAAATGAGAGGATGTGATTTGATGGCCATTCCTGCCATCTTACCGTACCAAATGCCAGAAGCATCAAATATGCCGAAAAACAAGGTGTCATGGACTCCTCATCCGAAGCGTGCTGCACTTCTCATCCATGATATGCAGCAATATTTTCTCAACGCTTACCGTTGCGGCGAGTCTCCGGTAACAGATCTGCTGGCTAATATTAAGAAGCTTCGGAAGCGATGTGCCGAGCTTGGCATTCCGGTTATTTTCACGGCTCAGCCAGGCGCTCAGACACCGGAAGAACGGGGGCTTCTCCAAGATTTTTGGGGACCCGGAATCGGTCCTGATTCCGATGAGCAGAAGATCGTAGATGAGCTGAAACCGAATGAAGGCGACATCGTTCTGACCAAGTGGAGGTACAATGCGTTCAGAAAAACCAACCTTTTAGGTGTGCTGGAGGAGCAAGGTCGGGATCAGCTCATCATCACCGGCATCTATGCCCATATCGGCTGCCTGATGACGGCATGTGATGCGTTTATGCAAGATATTGAAACGTTTTTTGTCGCCGATGCGGTGGCAGATTTCTCATTAAAGCATCATGAAATGGCCATCACATACGCAGCTGACCGCTGCAGCGTCACAATCACTGCGGAACAGCTTTTGAGCCAGCTGAAAGATGACGCAAGCCATGAACACGCAAAAGAAAGCTCTCATGCACTGACAAAACAGATCATTCGCGAACAGGTCGCATCGCTTCTTCTTGAATCACCGGAAAAGATAAGCGACAGCGAAAATTTGATTTACAGGGGACTTGATTCCGTGAGAATCATGAGTCTCGCGGAGCGCTGGCGCCGAGCGGGGCGGGAGGTGTCATTTGTGGAGCTTGCGGAGGACCCTTCGATTGAAAACTGGTGGAGACTGTTGTCCTCCTCTAAAGAAGCACCCTTGCCGAATGCAGACTATCAATGAAGGAGGTCGCCTTAATGCTTGAATGTCAACATAACCGAAAGCCATTATCAGGAGCGCAAGCCGGCATTTGGTTTGCTCAGCAGCTTGATCCGGAAAATCCGATCTACAATACAGCTGAATACGTTGAAATTAAAGGCCCGCTTGATCAAGAGCTTTTCGAGAAAGCGCTGCGCCATGTCATGAAAGAAGCTGAATCATTCCATGCCAGATTTGGAGAAGATCAAGACGGACCGTGGCAAGTGATCGTTCCGTCGGCAGATTTTCCGATTCATTATGTTGATGTCAGCTCAGAAACCGATCCGGAACAGGCGGCGAAAAGCTGGATGAAGGATGACCTTGCCCGTCCGGTTGATCTGACTCGCGGTCCGCTTTTTACAGAAGCGCTTTTCAAAACGGCGCCGGATCATTACTTCTGGTATCAGCGAACTCACCATATCGCAACGGACGGGTTCAGCTTTACATTGATCGCCGAGCGGCTGTCAAAAATATATACCGCATTGATGCAGAACAAATCGATCGATCAGAGCGGAGCCTTTGGCTCCCTCGATTTGATTCTCGCGGAGGAAACGGCTTACCGCGCATCAGAGAAGTATCAGGAAGATCGGCAATTTTGGCTTGAGCGATTCAGCGATGAACCGGAGGTAGTCAGTCTTGCCGAAAGGGCGCCGCGCACCTCTTCAAGCTTTCTTCGCAGGTCTGACTATCTGCCGAGTGAACATGCTGAGCGTCTTCTGTCTGCCGCAAGCAGAATGGGAGCAACTTGGCACGAAACCGTGATGGCAGCAGCTGCAATATATGTTCATCGGCTGACGGGGGCAAATGACGTCGTTCTCGGGATGCCGATGATGTGCCGCCTTGGGTCAGCCGCTCTCCATATTCCGGGTATGGTCATGAATCTCCTTCCGCTTCGGATTGGCATGCAGCCGGACATGAGCGTAGGAGAGCTGGTCAAGCAAATCTCAGCAGAGATGATGAAGCTGAGGCGTCATCAGCATTACCGCCACGAAGAACTGCGCCGGGAACTCAAGCTGCTTGGCGAAAATCAGCGGCTGTTCGGTCCGCAGCTTAATTTGATGCCTTTTGAGCAACGCTTGAATTTTGCCGGCTGTCAAGGCATCGTGCATAATCTTGCCACAGGACCTGTGGACGATCTGTCAATCAACATTTACGGCCGCCCGGACGGAGGCGGGTTGAAAATAAACATGGATGCAAACCCCGCTGTTTATCATGCGGATGAACTTGAACATCATATTCATCGTTTTCTTACTCTTCTGAAAACGATTGCCGATTGCGAGCAAACTCAGCCGGTGGGGACGTTGGATATTCTTCTCCCGGAAGAACGCGCTCAAATTTTGATCGAATGGAATCAAACAGACCGCGGTCTTCCAAATGAGAGTCTTACGCAACGATTTGAAATGATGGCGAAGGAGTACCCTGAATCTCCGGCAGTCGTTTCCGATGATGAGGTTCTCACCTATTCCGAATTAAATAAAAGGGCAAATCAACTGGCTCATCTGCTGATCAATAAGGGGGCGAAACCCGAGACATTCGTTGCTTTGGCCCTGCCGCGCTCAGCGGAAATGATTGTCAGCATGCTCGCCGTTCTCAAGGCTGGAGCGGCTTATTTACCTATAGATCCCGATTATCCGGCTGACAGGATCGAGTATATGCTCAATGATGCACAGCCGCTGTTTGTCATCACCAGCAAAAAAGCACAAGACATGATCAGTTCGCAAACGCCGAAGTTCATCCTTGATGAACAAACTGTTATGGAAAAAATCTCCGGATGTTCTGAAGGAAATCCCGGCAGACAGCATTCCGGCGCTCAGCCGGCATATATGATTTATACATCCGGATCAACCGGCAGACCTAAAGGCGTAGTTGTACAAGCTGAAAGCTTATTCAATTTTTTGCTTTCAATGCAGGATATGTTCCCGCTTAATCAAGACGACCGGCTGCTGGCCGTCACAACGATTGCATTCGACATCTCAGCACTCGAAATTTATTTGCCACTGATCAGCGGGTCGGCAGTCGTTCTTGCCGAGAAGGAGACGGTACAAGACCCCTCCGCATTGGCTAAAATGATTGAAACATACGGAATCACAATGATGCAGGCCACACCGACCCTTTGGTATGCATTGGCCTCGAGCGCTCCGGAGAAGCTTAAAGGTCTTCGTGCGCTTGTCGGAGGGGAAGCTCTGCAAGCCAGCTTGGCCCGGCAATTGCAGCAGCTTGGATGCACATTAACGAACCTTTATGGACCGACGGAAACAACGATTTGGTCTACAGCCGCCGCGCTGGGAGGCAACTGCACGAAATCTCCGGGGATCGGCCGTGCGATTTGGAATACGCAGCTGTATGTTCTAGACGCCGGATTGCAGCCCGTGCCTCCGGGAGCGGCTGGAGAACTTTATGTGGCAGGAACAGGAGTGGCGCGCGGCTACTTGAACCGTCATGCTCTCACGGCTGAACGCTTTATTGCGAATCCATACGGGCCGCCTGGATCGAGGATGTACCGGACGGGCGACCTCGTGCGCTGGCGCGAAGACGGGTCGCTTGATTATATCGGCCGTGCGGACCATCAAGTCAAAATTCGCGGATTCCGCATTGAAATGGGAGAAATAGAAGCGGTGCTTGCAAATCATCCGGTTGTTAAACAAGCTGCTGCTATTGTTCGTGAAGACCAGCCCGGTGATCCGCGTATATTTGCGTATGTCGTTCCCGCTTCGGGAGAAAGCCTTCATCCTGTCGAGCTTCGCGGCTACGTTGGTGAAACACTGCCCGACTATATGATTCCGTCTGCATTTGTCATTCTTGATGAACTGCCGCTTACGCCGAACGGAAAGCTTGACCGCAAATCCCTGCCGGCTCCGGCATTGAGTATGCATACAGGCGGACGTGAGCCAAGGACACCTCAAGAGGAAATATTGTGTGATTTATTCGCTGAAGTGCTGGGGGTGCCGCGAGTCAGTATTGATGACAGCTTTTTTGATCTCGGCGGACATTCGCTTCTGGCAGGCAGGCTTGTCGGCCGGATTCGGGAAACGCTTGGCGTCGAACTCGGAATCGGCCGTTTATTCGATGAGCCCACAGCCGCCGGGCTTGCCAAACAGCTTGATCAGGCGCAGAGCGCCCGTCCGGCATTGCGTAAAAGAGAGCGCCGGGAAGAAATTCCGCTGTCCTTCGCGCAGCGGCGCCTATGGTTTTTGCACTGTTTGGAAGGACCGAGCCCGACCTATAATATTCCGGTTGTCGTTCATTTAACCGGACGTTTGGACCGAGAGGCGCTGACAACCGCTCTGAGCGATGTAGCAGCAAGACATGAGCCGCTTCGAACAATTTTTCCGGATCAGCAGGGGACAACACACCAGCTGATATTGGAAGCGGATCAAGCACGTCCCGAACTCGCTGTATCCCATGTCAGCGAACATGATTTGGAAAAAGTCCTGGCTGAGGCTGTTCGGCACCGTTTTCATTTAGAAAAGGAACCTCCGTTTCGCGCCCAGCTATTCGTACTCGGACCGGACAAATTTGTTCTTCTTCTGCTTTTGCACCATATGATTGGCGACGGCTGGTCTTTAACGCCGCTGACCTGCGATTTGGAAACCGCCTACAATGCGCGTCTGAATGGTGAGGCACCTGCTTGGGAGCCGCTTTCTATACAATATGCCGACTATGCCGTATGGCAGGAACATCTGCTTGGACATGAGAGCAATCCGGACAGTCTGATTGCCAAGCAGCTCGGGTATTGGTCAAAGGCATTGGAACATCTGCCTGATCAGCTGGAGCTTCCGACTGATCACCCGCGTCCGTCGGAATCAAGCTACAGAGGCGGTACGATTGATCTCAGCATTGACGAACAGCTACACGGCCGTTTGCTCGGTTTGTCCCGCAGCACCGGAGTCAGCATGTTCATGATTTTGCAGTCGGCCCTTGCCTCACTGCTGACACGGCTCGGAGCAGGCCACGACATTCCGCTCGGGAGCCCGATAGCGGGAAGAAACGATGATGCTTTAGGCGGAATTGTCGGATTGTTCGTTAATACGCTTGTGCTCCGAACAGATACATCGGGTAATCCAAGTTTTCGGGAACTTCTGAACAGAGTTAGAAAAGTAAATCTTGCAGCATATGAGCATCAGGACCTTCCGTTCGAGCGCCTTGTTGAAGTGCTCAATCCTGCCAGGTCAAGAGCGAGACATCCGCTGTTCCAAATCATGCTCGCCTATCAAAATACGCCTGAACCTGAGCTTGAACTTTCCGGCCTTAAATCAGACATTGACATTCGCAGTGTCGGCGCAGCCAAGTTTGATTTGACGATTGAGCTTCGGGAACATCGAAAAGCGGATGGAACACCCGCAGGTATCGGCGGATTTGTGGAATACAGCACAGATTTATTTGAGCGAAATACGGTTCAAACATTGGCCAAACGGCTTGTCAGACTGCTGGATTCAGCAGTATCCGACCCTGATCAGCCGATCGGAAGACTTGATATTCTCCTTCCGGCCGAACGTGAAAACATGCTGGCTGACTGGAGCAAATCGTCCAACAACATACCTTGTTCATCTTTGCCTGTTTTATTTGAAAAGCAGGCTGCGAAGGACCCGGAAGCCGTTGCGGTTATATATGAAAATGACTCGCTCACATACGGCGAGCTCAATAGACGCGCTAACCGGCTTGCCCATCTCCTGATCGCCAAAGGGGTCGGTCCCGAACAATTTGCTGCCCTGGCGCTGCCAAGATCTTTGGATATGGTTGTCGGACTGCTTGCAGTGCTGAAAGCTGGCGCGGCATATGTGCCTCTGGATCCGGACTACCCGGCAGAAAGGATAGCGTTTATGTTGAATGATGCACATCCTGCCTGCATCGTTACGAGTTCAGCGGTCGAATCATGCCTTTCTGTTCCCGCATCTGTTGAACGGATTGTCCTTGATGACCCTTGCATACAAGAGGAACTGAACGGATGCGCTTCTGCGAATCCGGTTGATGCCGACCGTACGAAGCCTTTGCTGCCTCTTAACCCGGCGTATGTCATTTACACATCCGGTTCGACCGGCAAGCCGAAAGGAGTGATCGTTCCACATCAAAATGTCGTGCGGCTGTTCGGAGCGACTGACCAATGGTTTCATTTTGGCTCTGACGATGTTTGGACGATGTTTCATTCTTACGCATTTGACTTTTCTGTATGGGAAATTTGGGGAGCGCTGCTCAATGGGGGACGGCTTGTCGTGGTGCCTCATACAATCAGCCGCTCGCCGGCCGACTTTCTCAATCTTCTCGTACGCGAGGGAGTGACTGTGCTCAATCAGACCCCTTCCGCATTTTATCAATTGATGCAGGCTGACCGGGACAATGCTGAGACAGGAAAGTGCCTTTCCTTGCGCTTTATCATTTTTGGAGGGGAAGCGCTCGAACTGAAGAGGCTTGAAGATTGGTATGAACGCCATCCGGAGCATTTCCCGCGGCTGATTAATATGTACGGAATTACAGAAACGACGGTACATGTCAGCTATATTTCCCTCGATCAGCAGACTGCAGCACTTCAAGCGAACAGCCTGATCGGTCAAGGGATTCCCGATTTAGGTGTATATGTGCTTGATGAATACCTTGAACCGGTACCCCCGGGCGTCACCGGAGAGATGTATGTGTCGGGGGGCGGCCTCGCACGGGGTTACTTGGGCAGACCCGATTTGACGGCAGACCGTTTTGTCGCTGATCCGTTTGGTCCGCCCGGAACCCGGATGTACCGAACCGGCGATCTTGCCCGCAGGCGCCAAGACGGCTCTCTTGATTATATGGGCAGGGCCGATCAGCAGATCAAGATCCGCGGCTTTAGAATCGAACTCGGCGAGATAGAAGCGGTGCTTGTCCGCCATCACAAGGTGAATCAAGCTGCTGTAGTTGTAAGGGAAGACCAGCCCGGGGACAAGCGCCTGATCGCCTATGTTGTCCCGACGTCTGAAGAAGAAACTGATCCGGCTGAGCTGCGCCGGTTTGCCGCAGGCACTCTGCCGGAGTACATGGTGCCTTCTGCATTTGTAAAAATTGCAGACCTGCCATTGACTCCAAATGGCAAACTTGATCGAAAAGCGCTGCCTGAGCCTGATTTTGCCGCGGCTGTTAAAGGGCGGGGGCCAAGAACACCGCAGGAAGAAATCTTATGTGATCTTTTTTCAGAAATCCTCAATGTGCCGCGGATTGGTATTGATGACGGATTCTTCGAACTTGGCGGTCATTCTCTGCTCGCCGTACAGCTGATGAGCCGCATTCGTGAAGCGCTCGGCGTCGAGCTCGGCATCGGCGACCTGCTTGAAGCACCTACTGTCAGCGGACTCGCTGAACGGCTTGAATCCGGCGGCGGGCAAAGTGCGCTGGATGTACTGCTTCCGCTGAGAACCGGAGGCAGTCAGGATCCCCTGTTTTGTGTGCACCCGGCCGGGGGCCTCAGCTGGTGTTATGCCGGTTTAATGACGGCACTCGGGAAGGAATATCCGATATACGGCCTTCAAGCTCGCGGGATCGCAAGGCAGGAAGAGCTTCCTGATACGCTCGACGACATGGCCGCGGATTATATCAGGCACATTCGTACGATTCAGCCAACAGGGCCTTATCGTCTTCTCGGCTGGTCTCTCGGAGGCAATGTTGTACATGCGATCGCAACTCAGCTGCAGGAACAAGGGGAAGACATTTCGCTTCTTGTCATGCTTGATGCATACCCGAATCACTTCCTTCCAATTAAAGATGCACCTGATGAGCAGGAAGCATTGATTGCACTCTTAGCATTGGGAGGATACGATCCGGACAGCCTTAACGGGGAACCGCTGAAACTTTCCAGTGCGATCGATATACTGCGCCGAGACGGCAGTGCGCTTGCCAGCCTGGATGAGGCTGCGATCTTGAATTTAAAGGAGACCTATGTGAATTCCGTCCGGATTTTAAGCGAATATAAGCCCCGCGTCTTTCATGGTGATATCCTGTTCTTCAAATCTACCGTGATACCGGAATGGTTTGATCCGATCGATCCGGAGTCATGGCTTCCTTATCTGAACGGAAACATTGATATTCATGATATGGATTGCCGGCATAAAGATTTGTGCCAGCCGGAGCCGCTGGCCGAAATCGGACGTCATGTTGCGGAAAAACTGGACGGCTTGAAAAAGATACGGACAAGTAGGGAGAGATAACGATGACAAATCCTTTTGAAAATGAACAGGGCACATATGTTGTTTTAATGAATGAGGAAGGCCAGTATTCACTCTGGCCCGCCTTTGTTCATATTCCGGCAGGGTGGGAGATTGTCTGCGGGGAAACGAGCCGCAGCGCCTGCATCGACTATATCAGCTCGAATTGGACCGATCTCTCGCCGAACAGCTTGAAGCCGGCTGCAGAAGTTCACGGCGGTCAGCAATGAAGAGAAGGCCGTTCAATCAAAGGACGGTTGTCAGCATTGTATATGTAACGGCCATGTTTATGGCTGCAATGGATGCGAGTGTCATTAACATGGCATTGCCCGCCATCATGAACGAATTTCAAACTTTGCCGTCTGCTGCAGGCACAATTAACATCGGATACTTAGTCAGCTTGGCGGTCTTTCTTCCCGCAGCCGGCTGGTTTGGAGACCGCTTTGGGACAAAGCGTGTTTTCCTTGCCGCGCTTTCCATATTTACGGCTGCATCCGCATTATGCGGAATCGCTGACAATCTGGCGGCATTAAACGTATTTCGCGTGATCCAGGGAGCCGGCGGCGGATTGATCACACCAGTGGGAATGGCAATCTTGTTCAGGACGTTTCCTCCGCACGAACGGGCTAAAATTTCGAGAGTTCTCGTTCTTCCGATTGCGGTCGCGCCTGCGGTTGGGCCGATCATCAGCGGGTTTCTGACGGATCAGCTGTCATGGCGCTGGATTTTTTACATTAATATTCCGATCGGTATGATCATTCTGCTGTTTGGCCTGTTATATCTTCATGAACATATGGAGCCGAAAGCGGGGAGATTTGATTGGCTAGGATTTCTTTTGGCTGGGCCGGGAATGGCGTTGGCAGTTTTTGCACTCAGCCAGGGGCCTGTGCAGGGCTTCGGCTCTCCGAATGTGCTTGTTTCAGGAACCGGGGGAGTGATTCTCCTCGCCATTCTCGTTTTTGTCGAGCTGAAGGCTGAGCATCCGTTGATTGAACTGCGCTTATTGAAGGACCGGGTTTTTGGAATGATGAGCGTCATTTCGCTTTTGACAGCAGGCGGACTCCTTGGCATGCTCTATATATTTCCGCTGTTGTGCCAGGAAGCACTCGGCTATTCTGCGACCGATACCGCTTTGATCACGTTTCCCGAAGCATTAGGCTTGATGCTGGCCTCCCAGCTGATGCCGAGGTCGTTAGATAAGCTCGGGCCGAGGCGGGTCATTTCCGTTGCGCTTTTAGGCGCCGCTGTATTGTTTGGGCTGCTGAGCCTGACCGGATACGGGTCAAATCTGTGGCTTCTCAGGCTGCTGCTGTTTTCGGCGGGCTTTTTTCTGGGGCATGCGGTTGGCGCGGCGCAGGTTGTTTGTTTTGCCAACATTTCATCTTCATCAATGGGTCGGGCAACGACGCTGTTTAATGTGCAAAACCGGCTCGGATCTGCTTTTGGAGTTGCCGTCATGTCGTGCGTCCTTGCCGTGCTCAGTCAGCCTGGCGCAGGGATAGAGCCCGATTTATCAGCTTACCGGACCGCTTTGCTCGGTGCAGCCGGCTTCCTCATGGCAGCATTTTTCATCGCACTCAAGCTCAAGGACGCTGACACTGAACGTCAAATGGACAAGCATGCTTCAGTTTCCAAGGGTGCGGCGGCTTCCGGTAAGTAAAACAAAAATCCTCCCGTTTCCGGGAGGATTTTTTTACCGCATGAATGGCGCGCTATAAAATCGGCGACAGCAGGATCGAAATGGCTTCTTTGAAGCGGATCGATTTGCTTCTGTTTAAATATTCCTCATAGGTCAGCTCCCTTGAGACTTGCAGATCTTTTTCAAATGATAGGACAAGGCTTCTCGAAATTTCCTCATCGTATAAAAAAGCATTCACTTCAAAATTGAGCTTGAAGCTGCGCATATCAATATTTGCCGTGCCGACTGATGAAATTTCTTCATCTACAACGATTGTTTTCGCATGGATAAATCCGTTGTCGTAAATAAATACGGAAGCGCCGGCTTTTAAAAGTTCGCCGATGTAAGAATAGGTAGCCCAGTACACAAAAGGATGGTCGGGTTTGTTAGGGATCATGATTCTCACGTCAACGCCGGACAGACAAGCAATTCTGAGGGCATCGAGCAGGCTTGCGTCCGGAATAAAATAAGGCGTCTGTATAAGAATCGACCGCTTTGCCGTTGATATCATTTTAATATAGCCGTTTTTAATCTGCTCCCATTCTGAATCGGGGCCGCTGGTGACGATTTGCATGCCGATGTTTCCGTTGGAATCGATGTCAGGAAAGTGGTTTGGCATATATGTAATATCGTGATGGTGCGAGGCCTGATTCCAATCCAGGATAAAACGCGTTTGAATCGAATGGACTGCCGTTCCTTTGATTCTGAGATGCGTGTCCCTCCAATAGCCAAAAGCCGGATTTAGACCGAGGTATTCGTCCCCGACATTAAATCCTCCGACATAGCCGATGACGCCGTCGATAATGACGAGCTTGCGGTGGTTGCGGTAATTCATGCGCAAATTGATAAATTTAAAACGCGACGGGAAAAAAACTTCGACAAATCCTCCCGCCTTTTTCAGCTCTTTGAAAAAGCTTTTCCTGAGGCTTCTTGATCCCAATTCATCATACAAAACACGGACTTCAACGCCTTCTTTTGCTTTTTTGGTCAGCGCGTCCCGCAGCTTTTTTCCGATCTCATCGCCTTTATAAATATAATATTGAAGATGTATATGGTCTTTGGCGTTTTCAATGTCGCGAAGCAGTCTGTCGAATTTCTGGCGTCCGTCCGTTAACAGCTCGACCGCATTGTCTTCCGTGAAAACGGCGTGGTTATTCAGAATGTGCATATAAATCAAGTCTTTGCTGTCCGCCGTTGCTTTATTGCGAAATTCAAACTCGCGGTTTTTCAGCTTGGTCAGCTGCTGCTCCAATATTTTTTCCATCCCGATCCTCTTTCGGTCTTCCCATTGAAAAAGGTGATTCCTGCTCAAATTGTGGCCGAAGAGCAAATAGAGGATAAAGCCGAGAACGGGAATAAAGAAGAGTACCAAGAGCCAGGCCCAGGAGGAGCTTGCATCCCGGCGTTCCCTAAAGATCACAACGATTGCCAATAGCGTGTTTAAAACTAATATAAAGCCGAGAAATATCGATGTGATGCTGATATTTTTAATAATATCCATATTGAACCTCACAAGACGGATTTGTTTTTATACATTCCATTTATAACAGTTACTCCCCTTTCAAGCAACTATCTCATGTTATACGGGGCGGGGGACGGAAAGTTCCTAATAAAAAGGGGAAAGGCAAAAAACTGTAAAACATGTTGGATCTAAGTTACGATATACATATAAAAAGCATGATTTAATCAGCGAAACAACGCCTCTTTAACCAAATCGGGAGGGATTGATTATGGATATGGAACGTTTCCATCAAATGCCGGCTTTTATGAAAGAAGAAATGGATAACCTCAAGCATGTGGCGGCGCCGTTCTTAAAGAAAAGGCTGATATTTCTTTTTATCGCGATTCCGCTGCTTGTTGCTTCATTGGTTTATCTTTCCTCTTTTTGGGGGCAGGCATCCTATGGAACCGATTCAATGATAAAAATCGGCTGCGCTGCCGCAGCAGCAGCTTTCGGCATGGCGCTGTTCAGAGAGTCGTCTTACCAAAAAAGAAATGTTCAGCAATCGGTGATGAAATATATATTGGAACGGATGCAAACAAGCGAAGTGCTTTCCGATGAACGGAAAAGCCGCTACGTTCGGGCGGTCAAAGAAGAGCCGTTTACTGTGATGAGAAGCTTTTTGGAATTTTTAAATGAAGAAGAGATCAGAAGGCGCAGGCTGGCTGAATGATGGCACAAAAAAAAGAGCTGCATGACAGCTCTTTTTTTTGTGCCATCATGATGATCAGGCTTCATTCAATTCTTTTCCTAATATTTTCAAATCGTACCGTATTCCGTCCATCTCGGCGATTCCGGGAAAGTGTCCCCACTCGGTAAAGCCGTATTTTTTGAAAAGCTTGATGCTCGGTTCGTTGTGGGCGAAAATAAACGCCATTAAAGAACGGATTCCAAGCTTTGGCGCGGCTTCAAGCGCTTTTTCAAGCACCGCTGAACCCGCCCCTTTGCCGCGGTGGTCTTCATGAAGGTAAATGCTGACTTCGGCGGTTTTGTTATAGGCGGGCCTACCGTAAAATGATTCGAAGCTGATCCAGCCGGCGATATCCCCTTGTTCATTTTCCACAATATAAAGAGGCCTTGCCTCGGTATGGTTCAAAAACCAGTTCAGCCTTTCTTCAGGTGTGACGGGTTCTGTATCTGCCGTAACCATTCGCGACGCAATGGTGGAGTTGTAAATATCGACTACTGCGGGAAGGTCTTCCAGATTGGCGATCCGTAGTTTCATTCTCTCTGTCCTTTCTTCATATGTTATATCTTCGGCGTTTTTTCCGTTATCATGCACATTGGTGAAATTTCAGGTTTTAGGGCGGTTTTTACATAAAAACGAAGCAGCCGGTGCAGACTAATTTGAAAAAAAGTTTTTTGTAAATGTATATATTTTCTGAAAAGTGTTCAGAATGTTGCTGAGGTGATGAGTAATGAAAGAGGAAGAAAAGAATCGTACTTCCAAAATCACAAAGCTGCAACAGTTTTTTCGTAAACGCTGGGTATTTCCGGCCATCTATTTGACAAGTGCCGTCGTTGTATTAACCGCCGTTCTTTGGTATCAATCGACTTCTAACAACGATGTAAAAGATCAGCTTGCTGACGATGGTAAGAAATCAGCCTATGATAACCGGGATGACGCGGTAGAAGTAGGCAAACCAGTCGAAAATGTCGCAATGCCGGTTGCTGATTCTGAAAATGTTTCTGTCGTTAAAAAGTTCTTTGAAACTGACGCAACTAAAGAAGAGAAAGAAGCAGCACTTGTAAACTATAATAACACGTACAGCATGAGCAAAGGTATCGACTTGGCTGAGAAAGACGGAAAAACATTCGATGTTTCCGCATCTCTCAGCGGTACGGTCATCAAAGCTGCAAAAGACCCTGTACTGGGCTACGTTGTTGAAGTTGAACATGAAAATGGTTTATCAACTGTGTATCAGTCTCTTTCTGAAGTAAGCGTCAAACAAGGTGACAAGATTGAACAAAATCAAGTCATCGGAAAAGCAGGCAAAAACCTTTACAATGAAGAAGGCGGAAACCATGTGCATTTTGAAATCCGCAAAGACGGTGTTGCGCTAAACCCGTTGAACTTCATGGACAAGCCGGTCTCCAGCATCGAAAAAGCGGTGGAGGAACAAGCGGCTGAAATGAAGGAACCTGCTCAGCCTTCTGTTGAAGAAAAGTCAAAAACAGAAGACAAAGCGAAAGATCAAACAGGTGGAAAAGACGACAAAACCAAACGGGAAGATTCGTCTGAAGGGTCAGAAAATCAAGACGGAACCCAGTCTGACGATTCAAGCCAGTCATAAGGCACGCTTCCCTCAGAGCGCCTATCAAATACGATAGGCGCCTTTTTTGTTACAATCATAAAAAACCCGTATCAAATTTGCAGAGCCAGCCGTTTATTAAGTAAGAGGCCTCTTTTAAGGAGTGTGAATGCATTCATGAATGAGCTAGAACAGCAAGCGCTGATGAAGTATTGCATGAGAATGACAGGTGATAAATGGGATGCCGAGGATTTAGTCCAGGATACCATCCTGAAGTTAATCGAAATCAATCGAACAGACGCCTCACATGCTTATCAAAAGACGGTGGCAAAGCATAAATGGATTGACCTGCTCAGAAAAAGGAAACGCGAAATCTTTCTGTCTGAAGACAATCTGGAAGACGGGCGGGCAGAGCGCATGAAGGCGGCCGATGACTTCGAGCACCTGCTGAAACAGCTTTCCGGTATTTTAACGCCGAAGCAATTAACGATTTTTTTGCTCAAAGATGTGTTTTCCTTTCAGCTGCACGAAATCGCCGAGTCGCTCGGTAAGCCCGAATCATCCGTCAAATCGCTTTTATTCAGATCGCGTCAGCGATTAAAAAGGCTTTCTCCAGATGTTCTGCAAAGGGAAGCGGCGGACGGGGATGACGAACACATTGGTCTGCTTGTTCGGGCGATATTGTATCACAACCCCGATGATCTGCTCGAATTTGCCAAACAGACGTGGCTTTTCGGCGCTTCGCAGCCGTCTTGCATCAGCATGATGAGGTGTGCTGCCTAGGAGGAAAAAGGCTATGAACACCATTCCTTACGTCATTGAGAAAACGGCTGCCGGTGAAAGATCGTACGATATTTTTTCCAGACTTTTAAAAGACCGGATCATTATGATCGGTTCTGAATTCAACGATGACCTCGCTAATCGGGTCACCGCCCAGTTGCTGTTTTTGTCAGCCGAAGACAATGAAAAAGACATTTCGATCTATATCAACAGCCCGGGCGGATCAACTTCCGCGGGATATGCGATTTTGGATACGATGGACTATGTAAAGCCGGATGTCCGCACGATCTGCGTCGGAATGGCAGCTTCCATGGGGGCGATTCTCCTCGCCAGCGGAACAAAAGGCAAACGGTATGCGCTCAAAAACAGCGAAATCATGATCCATCAGCCGCTCGGCGGCGTCAAAGGACAGGCGACAGACATGGAGATTTCAGCGAAGCGGATCATCAAACTGAGGGAAAAAATCGAGCACTTTTTTCACGAACGAACGGGCCAGCCCATTGAAAAACTAAAAGCCGACATGGAACGTGATTATTTTATGGATGCGGACGAAGCGAAGGCATACGGGATTATTGATGCCGTTTTGTAAAACTTTAAGAAAAGAACCTTAGAAATATATATTAAGGATTCTCGTTTTTAACAAGTAGGGATGTGTTCCTTAATAATTATGGCAGGTAATAATATAAAAATTCCTCATTGTTTAAGGTATTTTCATTTAATATAAATGAGGAATTTTATATTATGTAATAGCCAGCCAGGCATTATCTTAATCCCAAAGTTGATCATACTAAAGACAAGTATTTGATTAGCTGTTAGGTGTCATTCTAGTTTCTGTTTGTGAGCTTATCTAAGATTATAATGAATAGAATTTGTGCTCACGTAAATCGCCGTCCAAGAATTGTGTAATTAAAATGGACTATTATCTTATTGGAAAATTGAAAAATAAAGAGGGTGTGTCGCAGAAAGTCTGAAGACTAAAAGAGGCACCGTTTAAAGATTCACCATAAAAATGTGTTTTTGAAAATTCTATAGGAACCCAGCGGTAACCTCTATTGTAATACTATAAATTTAATGTTGTACAGTAATATAGTGTTTTAGTTCTCCAATATAGTTTCGAGTTCCCCAATTTGTTGTTACTATCACATCATATTTGCCTGCAGGAATACTTTTTGTTGAAAAGCTTACTCTAAAACTGCGTTTATTACAACAATCAACAGATGCGTATTTGACTGTTTTGCCTGCCTTATTTACAAGATAAACTCCAGCACCATTGTTTAATCTATCAAGAGTGCCTGTCACAACAATTGAAGTAGCACGTTTTGAATATGTATTAGCATCTGTCTGAAACTTAATTGCTCCTTTTGAAGTCATGGCAAAAGCATCTGAACTTCCGGTGAAAAATACAAAAACTAAGAGAGTAGTTGTGAACAAAGTCATTACAATTCTTTTCATTTAAGACTTCCTTTCTTTGTTTAATTAGAAACCATTTCCTATATTAATAGATATTTTTTAAAAAACAACAAAATAAGGGGAAATTATACATTAACAATAACTTATCTTGCTAAGGTTATATTATCTTATATGAGGAAACTGTTGCTTTTAAATGGAGAAAAATAAAATTTCATATGCAAAAAAAGCTCCCGGCTTAACTTCAGCCGGGAGCTTCGATCTTTTTATAAAGCGTCAGGACCTTCCTCGCCTGTGCGGATGTTGATGGTGTTTTTAATTTCGTATATGAAGATCTTGCCGTCACCGGGTTCCCCGGTTTTCAGGACGTTTTGCGCCGTCTCGGCCACCTTTTCGACAGGCACTTTGCTGACGACGATTTCGACTTTTAACCTTTCATATACATTGCTTTCGCGTTTGACCCCGCGGTAAAGCTCTGTATGCCCTTTTTGCAGGCCGCATCCGTGTACATTGTAAAACGTAATGGACGTTACCCCGATTTTGGCCAGCTCCGTTTTCAGCTTTTCAAAGTTTGTAGGACGAGTTACAATTTCCACCTTATACATTTGACCGCTCATACCATCACTCCTGACAAATTAATCTTGATACGCTTTTTCGCCGTGCAGCGTCAGATCGAGGCCTAATGATTCTTCATCCTCTGAGGCACGGAGTTTAAAGAAAATACTGACTATCTTAATAATAGCGTATGTGACGATTGCGACAAACAAATATGTTGCGGCAATCGCAATCAACTGTTTCCAAAGGAGACTGATGTCTCCGTAAAAAAGCCCGTTTGCTCCGTCTGCGTTGACTGATGTCGTCGCGAACAAGCCCGTCGCGATTCCGCCCCATGTTCCGCCGAGCCCGTGAAGTCCGAAGGCATCGAGCGCATCATCGTAGCCGAATTTTTTCTTCAGCGAAAACACACCCCAGAAACAGACGATTCCACCGATGAGCCCGATCCATACGGATGAGAAAGGCGTAACAAAGCCTGCGCCCGGTGTAATCGCGACAAGCCCCGCGATTGCTCCCGAGACGGCGCCGAGCATCGTCGGCTTTTTATTGATCAGCCATTCTGCCAAAATCCAGCCGATCAGCCCCGCAGCCGCAGCCGTATTCGTGTTGATAAAAGCGGTCATGGCGACTTCATCGATCGTCAGGGCGCTTCCGACGTTGAATCCGAACCATCCGAACCAGATCAAAGTCGCCCCGAGCAAAGTCAGAAGGAGGTTGTGAGGGGCGGTATCGCTGATATTTTTCCGCTTGCCGAGAACAATCGCAACAACCAGGCCGGCTACACCGGAAGAGATGTGAACGACGTTGCCGCCGGCAAAATCGATCGCTCCCAGCTCGTCAAGCCAGCCTCCACCCCATACCCAGTGGGCGACCGGCGAGTAAACGAAAACCGCCCAGAGCACCGAAAAAAGAATAAAGGCCGGAAAGCGCATTCGCTCCGCAAAGCTTCCGGAAATAATCGCAGTCGTCAGTACGGCAAATGTCAATTGGAACATCATATAAAGCGTATGCGGGATCGTCTCCGAATAATCGGCATTGGGTTCAAATCCGATACCTTGCAGTCCGATCCAATCCAAACCCCCGATCAATGGGTTTCCGGGAGCGAAAGCGAGCGAATAGCCGAACAAAATCCATATGATGGAAACGATGGCGATTGAAGATAAGCTGTGCATAACGGTGCTGAGCACATTTTTGCTCCTGACAAGTCCTCCGTAAAATAAAGCGATGCCCGGCGTCATCAGCCATACGAGCAAAGCGCAAAAGAACATAAATACTGTATCCCCCATCTGCATGTTTCATTCCTCCGTAGTCATTTAGATTGAGAGCAGATCTCTTTTTCTTTCATTATAGTGACAAAAGGGAGATATCATGATGAACATGTCAGATTTCCTCACATGGTTTTTAGGAAGAAAAGCGGACAGGGAGAGGCTGAAAGGGGGATTAATCGGTTTTTTCAACCTCAACTGCAACGATTCGATGTCCGTCCATATCTTTTACTTTGAAACGGAATCCTTCACTTTCGATCGCCGTTCCGGGCTTGCTCTCAATATTCTGCGTCAGCATCCAGCCGCCGATTGTATCAATCTCCTCATCTGATAAATGAATTCCGAGCAGGTCGTTTACATCGCTGACTAGTACTTTACCGCTGAGGATGTAATGGTCATCTTCCAGTTTCTGAACAGCCGATACTTCTTCAGTATCGAATTCATCGCGAATATCGCCGACGATTTCCTCGACGATATCCTCAACCGTCACAAGGCCGGATGTTCCGCCATACTCATCTACGAGAATCGCCATATGTGTATGCTCTTTTTGCATTTTGACGAACAGCTGGTAGACGGGAATCGTTTCAATCACATGGATAACCGGATGGATATATGGCTTTAACGGTTTTGTTTCTAAAGAAAACCCGCCTGCAAGCTCAGCCAGCAGCAGTTCTTTTATATTGATCATTCCGCTGATGTGATCCTTGTCTTCCTCCATGACGGGGAAGCGGGTGTGCTTTGTTTCTTTGATGAGCTGCTTCACTTTTTTTACACTGTCGTCAAGAGACAGGACGGTCATTTCATTGCGGGGCACCATAATTTCTTTTGCTGTACGTTCGTCGAATTTAAAAATGTTGTTTACATATCTCAATTCATTCTGGTTGATTTCCCCGCTTTGATAGCTTTCAGATAAAAGTGTTCGCAGCTCTTCCTCCGAATACGCCAATTCGTGTTCACCGGTCGGCTTCAGGCCGAACAGACTTGTGATCATGCGGGCTGAATGATTAAGCAGCCATATAAAAGGAAACATGATTCTGTAAAACCAGATCATCGGCTGTGCAAAAAGCAGAGTAACGGTTTCCGCTTTTTGAATGGCGATCGTTTTTGGCGCCAGCTCTCCGATCACAACATTGAGATAAGTGACCGATAAAAAAGCGGCCAAAAATGAAAGAATATGTGTCATCGACTCGTTCAAGCCGATTTTGGAAAAAAGGGGATGCAGCAAGGTCTGCATCGTCGGTTCACCAAGCCAGCCGAGGCCCAATGCCGTCACGGTGATTCCAAGCTGGCAGGCTGACAAGTATTCGTCAAGGTGTGAGGTCACTTCTTTTGCGGCAAGCGCGCCCTTTTTTTTCTGAATGATCAATTGGTCGATCTTTGTCCGCCTTACTTTGACGATGGCGAATTCGACCGCGACGAAAAAGCCCGTTAATGCGATTAATCCTGCCACTGCAATCAGCTTCAGTAATTCCAATGCCCCGCCTTCTCAAAAAGAAGGCGCCACCTCCTTTTCTATGAAAAACTCATACTGGCTTCATACCACGTGCCGCAGCGCGGCAAACATGATGTTTATTTACGCGGAGGGCGGGCAAAGAAATATAAAACGAATGGGCCGGAAGAGGAGGAGACGAAATATGAGAGTTTTTCAGGGAGAGGGCTGGACATGGTATCAGCTCGGCCCTCACGAAAAAGCGACAGCACAAGGGCTGATCCAGCCCGATCATTGGCCGGAATGCCGAAACTGGTTTCAAGGCGTTCCATCGGCCAATATCAATTGCATTGATATCAATGCTGCCGTTCAAGGCAAGGAAGCGATCTACGGTTCATATATTTACGATCAGGAAGCGGAAGTTCAACAAAATCGGACAGCATTTCATTTTTACTTAACGAAAGACTATTTTTTCACAATGAATTTAGATATCTCGCAATTTGAAGAGGCAAACAGAAGGCCGATCGATCAACATTTAAAGCGATGCAAAGACGCCCCTGAAGTGTTCCTGGTCCTGCTGGGCGAACTGATGAGAATGTATTTGAAGGAACTTGAGCACTTTGAAGTTCACCTTGGAAAAGTAAGGTGGGGATTTCACCATGACAACAATAAAAGCATCATTGAACTGATTCATAAACGGCGTCACGAACTGCTCGTCATAAGAAGTTTAATTTTATCGATGAAAAAGGTAGCAATGGGTCTTAAAGAAACTTTTTTAAGCAAATCGTTTGATGAAATCGAACAGCGCAGGACGTTTTACGAAATCGACAGAGGCATGTCATTGATCAAAGAGTATGCGAATGAAATCAATTATTTGCTCCATTCCGAAGAAGTGGTGACATCCCACAGAGGCAATGAAATCTTTAAAGCGCTGACGATTTTCACGACGATCTTTACGCCGATGACGGCTTTTGGCGCCCTGTGGGGAATGAACTTCGAAGTCATGCCTGAACTCTCATTGAAGTACGGCTATTTATTTTCGCTTATTTTAATTGCCGTTTCTACCGTTCTTGTGTACTGGTATTTGAGGAAGAAAGGGTGGACCGGCGATTTATTGAAGGATAAAAAACGATATATGAAAAGGAAGGGCTCTTTTAAATAGGTTTAAGCCCGTGGGATATCGGAAAAGCACATAATAACCCCAGTAAAGGAGGAATTCCGAATGAAACTAAAGGACATCATGACAACCAATGCCGAATGCTGCGAACCTTCTGCTCCGATTGCGGAAATTGCCGGGAAGATGCGTGATTACAATGTAGGTTCAATTCCGGTCTGCGAGAACGGAAATTTGACGGGGATCGTTTCAGACCGGGATATTGTTATCAGATGTGTAGCTGAAAATGAAACAGATGCGGCTGCTCGGGATATCATGAGCACACAGATGGTGACAGGGCGCCCGGATATGTCTGCTGAAGAGGCTGGTGATTTGATGGCGGAACACCAAATTCGCAGGCTGCCGATTGTTGAAGATGGCCGTCTTGTCGGAATCGTTGCTTTGGGGGATCTCTCCGTCTCACATGCGGATGAGAAAGCGGGAGAAGCATTAAGCGAAATTTCAAAACCGGCTTAAACAGGGTGAAGGAAGAGCGTTTTTAGCTCTTCCTTTTTTATAGTTAATATTCAAAGCCCTAGATATTAGTGATTGATCAATAACTTAACTTTAGATTAAGTTTTCATTAAGCATCTCAATGTTTCTTTCAGCCCTTCTTGATAAGGTGTCGCGGGAATTTTTCCTATCCTCTTTTCATATTTTTCCCCGTTTAGAATGAATGTTTCTTCAGTTAAGTACATGATTTCTACTACTTCTTTCATGACTGGATCAAATAATCCGCTTATACGAATGGCAAGTTTATTTAATGGTATTACTAATTTATTATTTCCGGTAATTTGGCGTGCGATTTTTATGATTTCTTTACCTGAAATCAGTCCGGCGCCGGGAATGTTCCAGTTTTCACCGTAAGAATCGTCTTTACTTGCGATTTCCACAATCATTTTTGCGGCATCAGGCAAATATACGTACTCCCGGGGGGTTTTTAGATTGCCGATAAAAACAGCTATTTTATTTGCTGCCATTCCGGTTAATGTAGGCTGTAAATAAGAATTTTGCGAAGTTTTCCCATAATAGTCGGGCAGTCTGACGATTAATGGTTTGGCATTTTTCCATTTCTTATCGAATATTAAGTTTTCAAAGTCTACTCTTAGCTTTCCTTTTTTTGTATGGGGCAGTTTCGGATGATTTTCGTCTCCTTTGGCAATTTGTCGGCCGTAAACATATATTCCATCCACAATCACGATTTTCTTGCCTGAAATATTTGCAGCCTTCATTACACTTTCACCGAGAAGCAGGAGTTTATCTGCCATTTCATGATATTGAACATTGGCGCATTGAAATATCACATCTGCATCCTTCGCTGCTTCACTGATGGTCTGTGCATCAAAGACATCGCCAAGCTGATATGTTAATAGCGGTGTTGAATGATGTTCTTTTATGAGATTCTTTAGTTTATTTTCAGAACGGCCGAAAGCGATAACCGGAATATTTCTTGACAGCAATTCTGAAACTATCACTTGACCTGTTCCACCTGTTGCGCCTAAAACAATTGCTTTTTCCATTGAAAATTCCCCCTTGGGTAAGTTATTAATCAATCAATAACTAATGCTTAAATAAAAAACCGAAACAAATCGGTTATTTTATTCTGTTTGGCCGTGCATGATCTCCGGCAAATCCAAGAAATAGGAAATGTTGCAAAGTATCCCTCTTGCCAGGAAAGTCGTAACTTCCCTCTCTGCATTCGGAACATTGGCTTCCTGGAACCTTTCCAGCGTATAGTTTCTAATACGTGATAAGCCCGTTTTTGAACAATTTCTGATCGATTCCTCCGTAACGGATAGTCCGATGACCTGTAAGGCTATTTCATTAGGGTGTGATACAGACAACTCTTCATATGCTTTGATCATGTTTGCTACGATCTGTTCGGAGCTGGATTCGACATTTTGAAACGTTTGGAGGATTCTTTCAAAGGCCCGATCGAGCGCGGCAACGAACAACTCTTCCTTCGTCTTATAAAACCTAAATATATAGGGCTGGGAAATACCGGCTTTTTCAGCAATGAGTGCTGTCGTGGTATTATAATATCCCTTTTCTGCAAACACTTCTAATCCAGCTTCAAGTATTTGCTCCTTTCGGTTTTCCTTACTCTGTCTTATGATATGCCGCCTCCCTTCATTTTGTTATTGATTGATTACTTACTGAGATCGTAACAGATTTCGATTCAAGATTCAAGCACGTAATTTTTAAAACATGTATCTATTGGTGCAACAGTTTTCATCCCCGGTCCCGCTGCAAAGGCCAAAATAAGACGTGCTGCCGTTTGGCGTAATGGAGAAGCGGAGCGGTATCAGGCAATATGAGACCGCTTGCTCCGGGCACCGTGTTTTGTCGGATTTCGGCTTCGGCCCGCTGCAGCGTCCATGGAGAATGATGGATGTTTTCATAGTAGACCCGGTTGTTGTACGTGGTGTACAGGCGGTATCTTTCAGTCAGCCAGTATTCGATGGACCCTTTTTGGGCGGTAAAGGAATCTGACAGCGGGCGGTAGCTGGCGCGGAAGGCCGCTTTTGAATCATCCCTTCTGCTGGAAAATTCAATATGGTTTTTTTCTTTTACAAAGTTTATCCCGGCGTGAAAATAAGGCAAGTGGAACATTGCGCGCGCGCCGGCGACGGCTAAGCGTGAAGCGGCGTCAAGACTGAAAAAATAAATGCCCGGTACGCCTTTATATGATACATATGTCCGGACGTTCAGCTCGGGAAATCTGCTGACGAAAGGAAAGGGGGGCAAAAAACGGGGGCGCATATTTGTCAGCAGGAAAGGCAAAATGCCGATCCATGCTTTTCCATTGAATGTCTCCAGTTCCAAGGCCGCCGGTATTCGTCCGCGAATGGCTTCAGAATCAACAGCCCAATGGGCAAATAATACATGATTCCATGTTTGCGTCATCACCCACGGTCCTTCAGGCGGCGGAAAAGGACGGTGTGAAGTATTTTTAATCATAGAACAGCACTCCTTCGATTCGAATGTTGACCCGTCTGCAACACATCCCGAGCCTGTTGTACGGTTTTATCATTTCCCTTTACGGTTAATTCAAAAACGAGGATACAAAAAACGGAGGAGTGATGTGATTTGTTCAAGCATACGAAAGTGCTGCAGTACCCTGCAAAACCTGAAAGACCCGATCCTGTCTTCGCCAAGAAAATGCAGGAAATACTCGGCGGTCAGTACGGAGAAATATCTGTGGCCATGCAATACCTTTTTCAAGGGTGGAATACAAGGGGAAATGAAAAGTATAAAGATTTGCTCATGGATACGGCGGCAGAAGAAATCGGACACGTCGAAATGATTGCGACGATGATCGCGCGCCTGCTTGAAGACGCACCGGTTTACGAGCAGGAAAAAGCCGCAGACGATCCTGTCATCGGTGCAATTATGGGCGGAATGAACCCTCACCATGCGATCGTTTCGGGACTGGGAGCCATGCCTGAAAACAGCACCGGCGTTCCGTGGAATGCAGGCTATATTGTAGCGAGCGGTAACCTTCTGGCCGATCTGCGCGCAAATGTCAACGCTGAATCGCAAGGCAGACTGCAAGTCGCGCGGCTGCGCGAAATGACGGATGACAATGGTGTACAAGATATGCTCGGTTTTCTTTTAGCGAGAGACACGATGCACCAAAACCAGTGGATCGCCGCAATCAAAGAGTTGGAAGAAAAAGAAGGCGTCATCGTGCCCGGCACGGTTTCGGATGAAAATGAAAAAGAAGACATTGCGCATACTTTATACAATTTCTCGGATGGAGAAGAAAGCGCGCAGTTTGATTGGCTGAAAGAGAAGGCGCCGGACGGAGCGGAATTCCACTACGAGAGCGGCCCTGTCGCATATGGAGAAAAACCGGTCTTGAAGCCCGCTCCAAAACGAAGCCACAATACACCTGACTATGGAGAATAGAGCCGAACGGCTCTTTTTTTATTTTTTAAAATGACAAAACACTCCGTAAATATTAAAATAAGTGACAGATTTGCAGATTTTTTTATTGTCAGGTAAGCTTACTATAAAAACAACAGTAAGGAGTTATATCATGAGTAAAGTACTTATTTTTGGCCACAAAAATCCGGATACGGATACGATTTGTTCAGCGATTGCATATGCCGAATTAAAAAAGGAGCTCGGCATGGACGCAGAACCCGTCCGCCTCGGCGAAATCAACGGCGAAACCGAATTCGCGCTTGAGAAATTCAATGCAGAAGTACCCCGCCTTGTGAACACTGTTGCGAATGAAATTGACAGCGTGATTCTGGTTGACCATAATGAGCGCCAGCAGAGCGTCGATGACCTTGATCAAGTTCGCGTGCTTGAAGTCATCGATCACCACCGGATCGCCAATTTTGAAACGAGCGATCCTCTGTATTATCGCGCAGAGCCTGTAGGCTGCACGGCAACGATCTTAAACAAGCTCTATAAAGAAAACGGCGTCGAAATTAAAAAAGATATCGCAGGATTGATGCTGTCGGCGATCATCTCAGATTCCCTCTTATTCAAATCTCCGACTTGCACGGACGAAGATGTCAAAGCTGCAAAAGAATTGGCTGCGATTGCCGGTGTTGATGCCGACAGCTATGGACTCGATATGCTGAAGGCTGGGGCAGATTTGAGCGCAAAAACGATTCCTCAGCTTCTCTCTCTTGACGCAAAAGAGTTTACGATGGGAAGCCATAAAGTGGAGATCGCGCAAGTTAACACTGTTGATACAAACGACGTTCTCTCCCGCAAAGCAGAAGTTGAAGCAGAACTTGCAAAAGTGGTGTCTGAAAAAGGATTGGATTTATTTGTGTTTGTCGTAACCGACATTTTAACAAACGACTCGGTTGTCGTCGCTTCAGGACAAGCTGCACAAGCAGTGGAGAAAGCGTTCAATGTTACATTGTCAGACAACACAGCAACACTGAAAGGGGTTGTATCCCGCAAAAAACAAATTGTTCCGCCGTTAACCGAAGCCTTAAAAGGTTAAGGAAAGGAAATGAAAAACACCCGAATCATGAGATTCGGGTGTTTTCTTATGCCGTTCTGGATACGGCTTTCCGCAATTTCCGCAAGATCGATTCGTAGAGTGAGATGATCCGTTCAAAAAGCGGCTGCACATACGCTGAGAATCTAAATATAACGAGTGATACAAATAAAGCGACCAAAATGCTGCCTAAAACGTCAACAGGGTAGTGGTGTCCGACCCAAATACGGGAAAAGCCCGTCAACAACCCGAAAGCAATCAGGCAGGTTCCAATTTTCCGATGATAAAGCCAAAAAGCGATCGAAATGGCTAACGCCCCGGTTGTATGATCGCTGGGAAACGAGGCGTCGGCCGCATGATGAATTAATACGTCCACATGGTGAGCGACAAACGGTCTCGGCTCATAGTAAACCAATGACAGCAAATAATTTGCCGCCAATCCGAGAATACCCGTCACACCTGCCTGAAGAACGCTTATTTTATAAGAACGGTTTCCGAAGATCCAGATCAAAAGCAAAATGAGCGCATACATGTAAATTGCTTTTTCTGTAATCAAAATCATAGCGCTGTCCAGGATGTGGTTGTGGTTTGATAATTGATGAATACGTGTAAAAAGCCAATAGTTCAAAAAATCACCTTTTTAATAGAGTAGTAGTTTTTGGTCAGACAGTTAGGAGACGTATTTGATTTTGCAAAAGTTTCATTAAATGACAGATCGGACTGTATCAGCCGGCATGAAAAAAGCCGGGTAATCCCGGCCCGGCGAGGTTGAACGGCTTATTCAGCCATTGATATATCCCGCTTTTCCTTTGCGAGTGCGGGTTTTTGGCTCCATGTATACAGAAACAGATTGATGAGCACAAAAACGCCTGAGAATAAATAGATGTTTGAAAAACCGGCTTGTGCCACAACCAACCCGAAAACATAGGATCCGACTGCGATCCCGGTATCAAACAGCGTAAAATAAGTCGCCGTTGCATAGCCGCTCCGGTGAGGCGGCGAAGCTTGAATCGCCAAGGTCTGAAGGCACGGCGTGATAGATCCGTAGCCCATGCCGATGACAGCTCCGGATAGCAAGAGCATCCCGCTGCTGTTTGTGAAAGCAAGCAGGAAAAGCCCGGCGCAAAAAATGATAATGGACGGATAAATGACGACTCCGGGGCCGACTTTATCATACAGTTTTCCCGTAAACGGCCGCGTGATCATCATTGTCACTGCGAACACCATAAAGAAATAGCTGCTTGCTTCAATAAGGCCGAGAGATTTTGCATAAACAGAGATGAAGGAAATGACGCTTGAATAACAAAACGACACGAACAATCCGACCGTGGCAATCCGAATCGCGCCCTTTTCAAACATGTTGGAAAAAGACAACCTGAACACAGCCGAACGGATGTCGCTTCCTTTAGGAATCCTGACCAGTGCCGTGCAAAGGATGGCCACAGTGACGATTCCTGAAAATAAAATAAACAGATCGGAAAAACTCATTTTATCCAGCAGGTTCAACGCGATAAACGGACCGATGACCACCGCCAAATTCATCGACATGGCAAAGTAGCCCAAACCTTCCCCGCGGCGGGCCGGCGGAATTAAATCGGCTGCAATTGCACTCGTCACTGTCGTGATGATGCTGAACCAAATGCCTTGGAAAAAGCGAATACCAAGCAGCAGGTAGATATCGTGAATATAGATATAAAGAAATGATGCTAAAGTAAACAGCACGACACTGATGAGCGCCATTCTTTTTTTGCCAAAACGTTCAATAACGGCTCCCGAAAACGGCCTCGCAAAAATCGCGGACAGCATAAAGCCGCTGATCAAAAGGCCGCCCTCTGACTCGGAACCGCCGAGCTCCTGCATTGCATAGACCGGAAGCACGGTCAACAGTGCGTAAAAATAGACGAATATAAATAAATTAATCAAAACGACCATGATAAAATCCCTGGTCCAAATGGGTTCAGCTTGCTTCATAGGCTACAACTCCTCCTGATGTCCTTCTAATAATTGATTTAACAGCCTTTGAAATGTTTTTTTATCCCGTTCTTCAAATACGGAAAGCATTTCCTCTTCAAATTCTTGCATTTTTAATTGAATGTCATCATATTTAATTTTGGCTTCTTCTGTCATTTTGACGACTTTTTCCCGTTTGTCATCGCCCTGTATCCGTTCTACCCAGCCGTTTTTTTCGAGGCGGCTGACGGTTCTCGTCACAGTCGGCGCCTCAACGTGCAAGTAAGTCCAAATGTCTTTTTGCGTCATCGGTCCGCAGGTGTGAAGACAGTATAGGATCGACCACTGTGAACCGTAAAGGCCGTATGCTTCGAGCTGTTCATTCGTTTTCTTAGCAACCATCCGCGTGCTTTGATTGAGCTGGTGAATAATCTTTCGATTGATATGTTCCATTCCCGGACTCCTTCAAAATAGTTACCTAGGTAAATAATAAACTTTATTCATTTTACCGGAAGCCAAGATTAGTGTAAAGTTAAAATTTTTGAAACCCGAAATAAAATTATCAGAGAAACCCCTTGTCCTCCTTGAGTTTTTAGCATAATCCCATTTGAATGCTAATACACTGATACAAACCTAACAAAGAGAGTGTTTGAGGTGAGGGATCGTGGGAGTATTTCAAAATTCTACTTGGAAAAGCATAAAACGAAGAAGCTGCGCAAATAGCGAATTTTTTCACAAGACGGATCTCATTTCACACTTCTCACATCCATTTTAGGGAGGTCGAGTGGTGTGCACGATTACATCAAAGAGCGAACAATCAAGATAGGGAAGTACATCGTGGAGACGAAAAAAACAGTTCGTGTGATAGCGAAGGAGTTTGGTGTTTCCAAAAGTACCGTTCACAAGGATTTGACAGAAAGGCTGCCTGAAATTAATCCTGACCTGGCCAATGAAGTAAAAGAAATTCTTGATTATCATAAATCAATCAGACATTTGCGGGGCGGAGAAGCGACAAAACTAAAATATAAGAAAGAGGAAATCTTTGAAAGAGAACCCGTGCAATAAGGAATAATGGCTCAGAAACGAGCACCGTTTATCAGAATTTCCCGGTATCCTCCGTAAAAAGCCACAAAAATTTTATGAAGAACTTTAATAAGCTCTCTTTTTTTTCTAATATTTATGATAAAATATATAATTAGGGCAGAATGTGGACATTGCTGTGAAACAGATTTCGAGGAGGATATAGATAGATGTTTGCAAGGGATATTGGTATTGACCTTGGTACAGCGAATGTGCTGATCCATGTCAAAGGAAAAGGTATTGTCTTAAATGAACCATCAGTCGTTGCTCTTGACAAAAACAATGGGAAAGTGCTCGCTGTCGGTGAAGAAGCAAGGAGAATGGTAGGACGTACACCTGGGAATATTGTTGCGATACGTCCATTAAAAGACGGCGTCATTGCCGATTTTGAAGTAACGGAAGCCATGCTGAAGCATTTCATTAACAAGCTGAATGTGAAAGGTCTTTTTTCAAAGCCGCGCATGCTGATTTGCTGCCCTACAAATATTACTTCTGTGGAGCAGAAGGCTATCAGAGAAGCTGCCGAGAAAAGCGGCGGAAAGCATGTATATTTGGAGGAAGAACCTAAGGTGGCCGCAATCGGAGCGGGAATGGATATTTTCCAGCCAAGCGGAAACATGGTAGTTGATATCGGCGGTGGAACGACAGATATCGCAGTCATCTCAATGGGCGATATTGTCACCGCCTCTTCTATTAAAATGGCTGGGGACAAGTTTGATCTTGAAATCTTGAACTACATCAAACGTGAGTACAAGCTGCTCATAGGCGAACGGACAGCCGAAGACATTAAGATTAAAGTCGCAACTGTTTTCCCAGACGCACGTCACGAGGAAATTTCCATCCGCGGCCGCGATATGGTCACAGGATTGCCGAGAACCATTACGGTAACGAGCAAAGAGGTGGAAGAAGCGCTGCGCGAATCTGTATCTGTCATTGTACAGGCTGCCAAGCAGGTGCTCGAAAGAACGCCGCCTGAGCTGTCAGCCGATATTATCGACAGAGGCGTTATCATTACAGGAGGCGGCGCGTTGTTAAACGGTCTTGACCAGCTTCTTGCCGAAGAACTGAAAGTGCCGGTTCTCGTTGCCGAAAATCCGATGGATTGTGTGGCAGTTGGTACGGGTGTCATGCTTGATAACATGGACAAGCTTCCTAAGCGCAAACTGAGCTGATCAGAAACCTCATTCTTTATTTAGAATGAGGTTTTTTATGTGAAATGCTTTAAAGGAAGCGAATGGCTGCCGATAAAAAGAGTAGTATGTTTGAATACCATTATAGAACAAATGTTCTGTATTAGCGAATATAAATTGCAAGCCTTTCGCAAAAGAGGTTTTTCGATGAGAAACTCTGGAGCATGACACTTATTTGAGGTGAAATGATGTTAAAAGGACTTTATACAGCGACTTCAGCAATGATCACCCAGCAGCGCCGCACAGAGATGCTGACGAATAATATCGCGAACGCAAATACGCCGGGATATAAAGAAGACCAAGGGTCAATCCGTTCTTTCCCGGAAATGCTTTTGAGCCGGATTGAATCCGATTCTGTCAAGGCCGGCAGCGCTTCGCGTTCGTTTTCAACACAGACGCCGATCGGTTCTATCAATACAGGAGTTTACATGCAGGAACTGAAGCCTCAATTCTCGCAAGGGGATCTGCAAAGCACGAATGAGCCGACGGATATTGCAATCAGCGAAACCGAAGTTCCGGTCAACGGGGAAACAAACGATAAAGCAGCGCTTTTCTACGCGGTTCGGCTTGAAAATGGGGATGTACGCTATTCAAGAAGCAGCCGTTTTTCTTTAAATGAAAATAATCAATTGACAATAAACGGCCGACTCGTCCTTTCAACGGAAAACCAGCCGATTACGGTGGGAAGCGAGAATTTTCAAGTCGCTGAGGACGGAACGGTGACTGAAAACGGCCAAAACCTTGGAAGGATCGATGTCAGAATCGCGCTCGATACGAGAAATTTAGCAAGAGAAGGCGATGATCTGTATCGTACTGAAAACGGTGAGGCGCTGCCAAGCGCAGTCGGCAATCCCGCAGTCGCTTATTCTGTCAAGCAGGGGATGACGGAACGGTCGAATGTCGACGTGACGAGAGCTTATACGGAAATGACCGCTGCCTACCGCTCGTTTGAAGCCAACCAAAAAGTTCTTCAAGCTTATGATAAAAGCATGGAAAAGGCGGCCAATGAGATTGGAAGGATCGGATAAATGACCGATCGCGATCAGCGTAAATGGAGGATGTGGAAAAACGATGCTTAGATCCATGATCACGGCTTCAAACACAATGTTTGAACTGCAAAAACAAATTGATAATATCAGCCATAATCTTGCAAATACCGATACAACGGGATATAAGGCGAAAAACACGAGCTTTTCGGAGCTGATCAGGCAGCAGATTGAACAGGTAAACGAGAAAAATAATGAAGTAGCGGCAAGCAGAAAGACGCCGCCCGGACTTCGGCTCGGCGTCGGAGCCGTGATGACCGACCGGCTGACACATAAACAGGGAAGCCTTAAAGAAACTGGCCGCGATCTTGATATCGCACTGACTTCTCCTTATCAGTACTTCCAGGTCAATGTCGACGGGGAAGTGCAATATACAAGAGACGGAGCATTTTACCTGACGCCTGCGGCTGGCAACGCCAACCAGATGCAGCTGGTGACGAAAGAAGGGCATGCTGTTCTTGACGAAAACGGAAATCCCATCCGTTTCAACCAGCGTTATAAACACATCAAAGTTGACGATTCGGGTAGTTTCACCGTTTCGTCAGACAATCAAGGTGAAGCGCCATTGCGTTTTAACCTGGGAATCGTTCGGGCTGTCAAACCTCAGGCTCTTACGGAAGAAGGAAGCAATCTTTTTTCTGTCAGCGATGAATTGAGAGCAACGGCTCTCATCAATCTGAACGGAGCCGGGCGGCAGGACATTTCTCTAAAACAGGGATTCCTCGAATCATCAAATGTCGATGTATCGAAGGAAATGACCGACCTGATCTCTTCGCAGCGGTCTTATCAAATGAATTCCCGCGCCATCACGATGGGTGATCAAATGATGGGGCTGATCAATTCAGTTCGCTAGCGAAGCAAATAGGAGCCGGCCAAACGACGTTTGGTTCAGGCTCTTTTTATTTTCATTTTCAGCGTTGTCTTTCATCTTTTGTTGAAAAAGATTCCGTTTCATAATATACTTCCAGATGTACAGAATAAGGCACTGACATATCATTCTATACATATTTTTCGAAAAAGGAGATGTCAAGGCAATGCTTGATGCTCAGCAAATTAAAGAAATCATTCCCCACCGCTATCCCTTTCTGCTGGTAGACCGTGTGACAGAAGTAGAGGAAGGAAAACGGGCAGCGGGTTATAAAAATGTGACAGTAAATGAAGAATTCTTTAACGGACACTTTCCGGATTATCCGGTGATGCCTGGCGTTTTGATTGTTGAAGCGCTTGCGCAAGTGGGTGCCGTGGCGCTTTTGATGAAGGAAGAAAACCGCGGAAGGCTCGCGTTTTTTGCGGGGATCGACAGCTGCCGCTTCAAAAAGCAGGTCAAACCGGGCGATCAGCTCCATCTTGAGCTTGAAGTGCTTCGTTTCCGCGGTTCCATCGGCAAAGGAAAAGGAGTCGCGAAAGTGGACGGAGAAGTGGTGTGTGAAGCCGAATTGATGTTTTCTCTTGGCGAAAAACAGGAATAACGCAAACAGAATGGGTTTCCGTAAAAGCCCATTTTGTTTTTTTATCATAAAAGAGAAAAGGTGATCATTCATGTGGAAAGAATTTAAAAGCTTTGCGATTCGTGGAAATGTAATCGATCTTGCAATCGGGGTTATCATAGGAGGCGCCTTTGGAAAAATCGTGACTTCGCTTGTCAATGATTTAATGATGCCGCTCCTCGGTCTTCTGCTAGGAGGCCTGGATTTTTCAGCGCTGTCGTTCACATTTGTTGATGCCGACATTAAATACGGGCTGTTCATTCAGTCGATCGTCAATTTCTTTATTATTTCGTTTTCCATTTTTCTATTTATCCGTTATATCTCTAAGCTGAAGAAGAAGGATGCCGAAGAAGAAAAAGCTGCTCCTGATCCGCAGGAAGAATTGCTTAAGGAAATACGGGATTTGTTAAAAGAGCAGACGAAGCGCTCTTAGAGCTATAGCGAAAAGGCTGTCCGGCGAAGACAGCCTTTTCTATATATTTTGTTTAAATGCTTCAAGAAGCCGGTCTCCGGAATATCCTTCTTTCATTAAATCTTCCAAGATCTTGTCGGAGCCTTTCCTCAGCTTTGAGCTGACCATTTTGCCGTCCAATAAGACGGAAACATGCTCGCCTAGTACCGTGATCTTTTTGACCTTCGCTAACAGCTGTGCGGGGCGGTTGCTTTTTTTCGTGATCGTTACATATGTTTTCACTTCTTTGCCTTCCTGAAGGAGGTATTCGAAAAAATACCGGTATTCTTTCGAAACCAGCCCCTCAACCATCCAGTGGTTTTCTCCGTCTTCTTTATTAATGATAAGGCCGTCGATCAGCGGGAACTCCTCGAGCCGCTTTGAAGTTTCATCCTGGCGGACAATTTTTAAATCAATAAGCCTAAAGGTTTTCACTAGTATCACCTCACAAGCTTCCATAGTTGTATAACCATTATAGCACATTCGCTTGGAAGAACTCTTGACCCTGGTTTGTTTATGCAATAGGAGCATATTCGTATTTTAAATTTTGCAAAAAGTATTTTATAATGCTTTATTTTTATTTATACTTTAGGTGATATTGAGCAGGAGGTGACTTATGAACCATTTTTTCTTAAAAGAAGTATTTGTGATCGCAAGCAATCCAGCTGCTGACTGCCGTCAATATATGCCTATGATTTGCTTTTCAGCCGGAAACAAAAAGCACGAGATCAGCACGTATGCCAATGAAGGCATCGTGTTTCGCTATGAAACAAAAGACAGAATGGAAATATACGAATTTCAAGTAACGATTAAACAGAAAGAGTTGTCATTCCGTTTGTATGCTTGGGACGGGGGCTCATATGTCCGCGTATACTCAGAGCGGTGGCTGGCATCTCCTGTTTTTTTTCAGTTTCTGAAAAATACGTATTTCTCAAATAACAATGAGATGATTTTTTTAATTAATGGCAGAAAGAAACAAAAATTATGACGCGAACCCGGGTTTTTTCCGGGTTATTTTTCTTTTATGATGATTTTCCTTAAATACCGATCTCTTATAAACTGGGGATACCCGAACAGGAAGGGAGGGACGAAATGTTTAATGAGATCATGCTGGTCGGGCGTTTGACAAAAGATCCCGAACTTCGGTACACATCTGACGGTGTCCCTGTTGCAAATGTGACGCTGGCTGTCAGCAGGCCTTTCAAAAATGCAGCAGGCGAAATTGAAGCGGACTTTGTCAATTGCACCCTGTGGCGCAAAACTGCCGTGAATACAGCCGAATATTGTGAAAAAGGCTCCATCATCGGGCTGAGCGGAAGAATCCAGACTCGCCAATACGTCAATTCAGAAGGCGAACGCGTCTTTATTACAGAAGTTGTCGCCCGATCAGTCAGATTTTTGGGAGAAAGCCGAAAAGCCCATGAGCCGTCGGAAGCTTAAACCGTAAAATTCCTTCTGCAAACGCCTTTCTTAAAAAAAATCAATTACTATCCCCAATTTTATCCCCCTTATGACCGGTTTTTAATGACCGGTTTTTTTATTTTAGACAAAAAATAGACAAATTTAAATTGACGCCCAAAAATTCCGTATGTATAATGTAAGCGAATACAACGACAAATGACAAATGCTTGCACAAATGTGCAAAAGAAGGGTGATCTTATGGAAATAAAGGATGATAAACGCCTTCTGATCAAAGTCTGCAAAATGTACTACGAAGAGGATATGACACAGAGCCAGATTGCAAACGCAACAGGGATATACAGAACAACTGTCGGACGTATGCTGAAAAAAGCGCGCGAGGAAGGAATCGTTAAAATCACGATCGATGACCATGTCGGGACACACTACGATTTGGAACGGGAGCTCGAACAGCTGCTTGGGCTTAAAGAAGTGTACATATGCGACGCAAAACCGGAACAAACATCTGAAGACAAGAAGAAACTCGTCGGCAAAGCCGGTGCCGAAATCTTAAAACGCGTCGTGAAAGACGGAGATACGGTAGGCTTTGCATGGGGGACGACGATGGCGGGAATGATCGGGGAGTTTCACGGCGTAAAAAAACGGAGCGCTTCATTTGTGCCGCTTGTCGGCGGTCCGGGCGCCATGGATACGAAATATCACGTGAACAGCATCGTATACAGCATTGCCGGTGACTTTGGAGGAACGCCTTACTTTATAGACGCGGCAGCCGTTGTCGAAAAAAAAGAAACGAAAGAGGAAATCGTCAAGTCCCACTATTTTAAAAAAATAGAAAGTCTGTGGAACGGCCTTACCGTGGCAGCCGTCGGGATCGGAGCGCCGCTTAGTTCTTCAAATATGATCTGGACCGGATTTTACGGCGATCAGGATATCGAGCGCCTTGAAGAAAAGCAGGCGGTCGGAGATATATGCTCGCGTTTCTTTGATCGGTCGGGAGCGTTGGTAGAAACAGAGATTCATGACAGAACGATCGCGATAGACATCAAGAGGTTAAAGAATTTGGAGTATTCCATCGGTCTTGCTGAATCCCATGAAAAAGTCCCTTCTATTATCGGGGCTGCAAAAGGCCGTTATATTAATATTTTGGTGACAACTGCCGAAACAGCCAGAGAAATTGCCGAGGAGGTAAGAAACCAATTATGATCATTTACTTTATCATCGCCCTTGGAGCTGCATGGCTTCTCCAAAGTATTTTTGGTTTTTTGCAAATCAGGCATTTCAACCGAACATTCGCCGCATACAGACGTATGGGAAGAGTCGCGGTCGGAAGGAAGACCGGCTTATTCAGAGCCGGAACGGTCGTCCTGTTTGTCATTGACAAGCGCAATAAAATTTTGAAGGCGTCAAAAATGCAAGGTGTCACTGTCTTTTCAAGAATCAAGCCTTTAAAAGGGTTTGAAGGAAAGTATTTGTTGAAGATCGGACAAGCGGAGCTTGTCCGGCACGACCGCCTCACACGGCTCGCAATTGAAGATGCCTTGAAAACATTCGACATCATCACGAAAGGGGGTGATGTCCCGCAGAAGAAAACGCGGCTTCAAAAACTGATGAGCTTTCAAATCAAAAAAAGAGGTGAATTATGAAAAACGTAACATGGCTTGCGGAGAAGTTTATGGACTTATTCAGACATGGCGGAGAAGTGTTTGTCAGTATGCTTACAGACATCGTTCCTTTATTGATTATGCTTCTTGTCGCCATGAATGCCCTGATACGCCTGATAGGAGAAAAGCGCGTCGAAGCGCTCGCGAGGAAGTCGGGAAAAAATCCATTAACGAGATACATGGTTTTGCCTGTCATTGGTACGTTCATGCTTGCAAATCCAATGACGCTGTCGCTTGGCAGGTTCTTGCCTGAAAAATACAAACCGAGCTATTATGCGGCTGCATCCTATTCTTGTCACACGCATAACGGACTTTTCCCGCACGTGAATCCGGGCGAGCTGTTTGTTTTCCTCGGGATTTCCGCAGGAATTACGACGCTGGGGCATGAAACGACCGAGCTCGCTCTCCGCTATCTTCTGGTCGGGATTGTAACAAACTTTCTCAGGGGCTGGGTAACGGATATGACAACGGCTTATGTCGCGAAACAGCAGGGCATTGCCTTGAAAGATTCGATTGATCTCAAATAAGAAAGGCGGTTTACAGATGAGTTCCTATCGTTCGGTTGAAGTTTCAAAAGGGCCGGGAGGGTTTGGCGGGCCTCTGGTGATCACGCCTGATGAAGAGAGAAATAAAATCGTGTACGTCACCGGCGGAAACAAACCCGATTTTGCGGATCATTTAGCTGAGCTGACGGGGTGCACCCTGGTCGACGGCTTTAAAACGACAGTACCCGAAAACGAAATGGCCGCTGTGATCATTGACTGCGGAGGGACGCTGCGCTGCGGACTTTACCCGAAAAAGCGAATTCCGACGATCAATGTGATGGCGACCGGAAAAAGCGGGCCGCTTGCCGCCCATATTACAGAAGATATATATGTTTCCGGAGTAAAAAAAGAGAATATTAAACTGCTGGGAGCTGTGGAGGAGCCTGAACAGTCTAATATTCCAGAAGAAAAACAAATGCAAAATAAACAAAACCATTATAGCACAGAGAAAAAAATTAGTGAACAGCAGTCGCCGAAAGGGATGATGGCGACAATCGGGATGGCCATGGGATCGGTCGTCAGCACGTTTTATCAAGCTGGACGGGAAGCGATTGAAACCGTTATCAAAACAATTCTTCCGTTCATGGCTTTTGTTGCTCTATTGATCGGCATCATTAAAGAGTCAGGCATCGGAGACATTTTTGCCAAATATTTATCACCATTTGCAGGGTCACTGCCCGGATTGCTATTAATCTCGCTTGTTTGTTCATTTCCGCTGCTTTCCCCGTTTCTTGGACCCGGGGCGGTGATTGCACAAGTTGTCGGTTCGCTGATCGGCGTTGAGATCGGCAAAGGAAACATTCCGCCGAATTTGGCGCTGCCGGCGTTATTTGCGATCAATTCGCAAGCAGCTGCCGACTTTGTTCCGGTCGGCCTGGGTCTTGCGGAAGCGGAAGTCGAAACGGTTGAAGTCGGGGTGCCGTCGGTGCTGTATTCGCGTTTTTTGACTGGGGCGCCAACCGTTTTCATTGCTTGGCTGGCCAGCTTTGGCATGTATGACAGCTGAGGTTTTCTTAAGGAGGGAGAATTATGGTCATGCTGTATGAAACAAAAATAAACAGAATCGGAGATCAAGCAACGGCATTTTCAGATGAAAAGATGCTTATATTATTCGGCGAAGGCGCTCCGGATGAATTGAAAGATTATTGTTTATCAATTGATATAAAGCCTGTAGAAGGCGACTTCAATGAAGGCGATAAGCTCATACTGGGCGGCGAGTCCTACAAAATCACAGCCGTTGGGGGAGCCGTTCGCCAGAACCTGGCGAATCTCGGGCATATTACGCTGAAATTTGACGGATCGGCTTCAGCCGAGCTGCCGGGAACGCTGTACCTTGAACGAAAGGAACAACTGCCGGAGGTTTCAGCAGGAGACTGTATTCAAGTTAAAAGATTCTCATAAGGAGCGGGTGCAATATGGAGATGAATAAAGGAAAAGTGGCATTGATATGCGGCGGCGGCCAAAGTCTCGGAGAAGCGCTGTCCTACCGCATGGCAGAGGCGGGATATAACATCGCGGTCGCAGACATCAACGGCGAGAACGCCGAAAGGACGGCTGAACATGCAGCCGGTCAATACGGGGTCAAATCGCTGTGGATTCAAGCAGATTTTACAAAAGAAGCCGATGTGGAAAAAATGATCGGCAGGATCACGGAGGAATTCAATAAAATCGATGTGATGGTGTACAGTGCGGGAATCGCCAAAAGCAATAAGATCACAGATTTTGAGCTTGAAGACTGGGAACGGACCATCGAAGTCAATTTGACCGGGTATTTTCTTTGCGCGAGGGAAACGTCGAAGGTCATGATTGAGCAGGGAAGCGGGTCAATCATTCAAATTAACTCCAAATCGGGAAAGGTCGGCAGCAAACATAATACAGCTTATTCAGCTTCCAAATTTGGAGGTGTCGGTCTCACTCAAAGCCTCGCGCTCGATCTTGCCGAACACAACATTCGCGTGAACAGCATTATGCCGGGAAATTTGTTGAAATCGCCGATGTTCCAAAGCTTGATTCCGCAATACGCGAAAAAGCTCGGCATTCCAGAGAGCGAAGTAGAGCGCGTGTACACCGAAAAAGTGCCGCTCGGACGGGGCTGTACGTATGATGACATCGCCAATGCCATCTTATTTTACGCTTCTGATCAAGCATCCTATATGACGGGTCAGTCGATTAATGTAACCGGAGGGCAGGTCATGCATTAAAACACGAGGGGGAAGCGATGATGAACATGCTGATTGATTCAGCGCATATACCGGAGATTGAAAGATTGCTGGATTCATTTCCCGCTGGCGGCGTCACGACAAACCCGGCGCTGATCGCAAGGGAAAAGCAGCCCTTTAAACAGCAGATTCAAGATATTCGGCGGCTCCTTCCCGAGCATCTGCCTCTCCATGCCCAAGTGATCGCCGACCATTGGCGGGATATAGCCGATCAGGCGAAGGCGCTCTATAACTGGCTGGATGGAAACGTGTCGGTAAAGATTCCGGTGACGGCTCAAGGACTTTACGCGATCAGAGAGCTCGCGGCTGAAAACATCCAGACCACCGGGACAACGGTTTATACCGCTGCACAGGCTGTTCTGGCCGCAAAAGCCGGCGCCTCCTATGTCGCGCCGTATGTCAATCGTATTGATCAAGAGTATGGTCATGGGGCGGGCGTTGTCAAAACAATTGTCGACTTATTTAACACATACCGTTTAAATTGCAAAGTGCTTGCGGCAAGCTTTAAACATAACCGTCAAATTCTTGCCGTCATGGAAGCGGGGAGCCACGAGGCGACAATCAGCCCTGAGCTTTTAAGCCATTTGGCTGATCATCCGGCTGTAGACCGTGATATCCATGCGTTTCGTGAAATTTGGCACTCTCAATATGGATCATTTTCATTTTAGCATGCGAGCCTGAGGATCGGGAAACCGGACTCAGGCTTTATTTTTACTTATAATTACTTATGTGTTCTTGATTTATTCTGTGTAATAACTTATAATCACTTATAAATAATGAATTTTACTTGTGTAAAGAAGGAATGATCGAGTGTATCAAGAGGAAAGGTTAATTTCCATCATCGACTATTTAAAAGAGCGTAAACGGATTTCCGTTGAACAAATTTGTTCTTTATTCGGAGTTTCAAGAGATACGGCAAGGCGGGATCTGGTCAAACTGCAGGAGCAAGGCGCTATTATCAGAACAAGGGGAGGGGCGATTCTGCCTACCGTTCATGATGAGGTCAAAGACTATTCGGGCAGGCTGGGCATGGTTTCCGAAGAGAAAAGCATGATCGGAAAAGCAGCCGCTTCTTTAATCAGAGAAGGCGACCGTATGATTTTGGATGCTTCCACGACAGTCCAATCGTGCGCCGAGCATTTGCCGGATGTCAATTGCACGATCATCACCAATTCGATTAACCTTGCGGAGGTTCTTTCCTCAAGAAAAGGTGCTGATATCCACCTGCTTGGAGGGAAGCTTCAAAAAGAGCACCGCTTTTTGTACGGCGCCTCCGTCATTGAAAAGCTGTCATGCTATCATGTTGATAAAGCGCTGATCGGCGTGGTGGGGGTTTCCGAACACGGGCTTACAATTGCCCATGAGGAGGATGGAATGGTGAAGCGGAAAATTATTTCCCAAGCGAAACAAGTCATAGCGCTTGCCGACCATTCGAAAATCGGGAGAACGGATTTTTACCGGTATGCTGAACTCAGTGACATCGACCTTCTCATTACAGACCGGCTGCCGCCGAAACCGTTTCAGAAACTGCTTGATGAACATGATGTGGAGCTGCTCGTGGCTGAACATCACGATATTTAAGGGGGAAAACAGCAGATGAAAATGATTGCGGTCGATTTAGACGGGACGTTGTTAAACAGTGAAAGCAAGATCTCACAAGAAAACATCGATGCGATTAAAAAAGCGCGGGAACACGGGATTGAAGTAGTAGTTGCCACAGGGAGAGCATCCTTCGATGTTCAAACGATTTTTGAGCCGACAGGTATTAAAACATGGATTATTAGTGCCAACGGAGCGGTGATTCATGATCCTGAAGGCCGCCTTTACCACTCGGTGCCGCTTGACAGGAAACGGGCGGAAGGAATTCTTCAATGGCTTGAAGAAAAGAATTACTATTATGAGGTATTCAGCGATGAAGCGATCTTCACGCCGCAAAACGGCCGCGAGCTGCTTGACATTGAGCTGGACCGCTTGAAAAGCGCAAATCCCGGGGCCGATCTTTCAAGACTGGAACTCGCTGCTGAACAGCAGCTCAGTCAAAACGGATACGCGTACATCAGCTCCTATACCGACCTGTTTTTAGCGGGAAAAGATGTCAATGTATATAACATATTAGCTTTTTCTTTTCATAAAGAAAAACTGGAAACGGGATGGCAGCGATTTAACGATGCGCAAGATATTACGCTTGTCACTTCAGCCGAGCATAACTTTGAAATTGAGCATCTTCAGGCGTCAAAAGGGCTGGCGTTGGAAAAGCTTTCACGCAAGCTCGGCATTTCCCTTCAGGAAACAGCTGCCGTCGGAGACAGTCTCAATGATTTTTCGATGCTGAAGATCGCGGGGAAAAGCTTTGCCATGGGCAATGCGCGCGAAGACATTAAAGAGATGGCTGATGAGGTGACGCTCACTAATGATGAAAATGGCGTCGCTCACATCCTGAATCAGCTGATTGAACAACAAGTCAAACCGGTTTAATTCGTACATCCTTTCAAATCGGCGTGATGCCGGTACATGGCAGCGTAACGATTGAAGGAGTGCGGTTAAGCAGCGGATGTTATTGATCCGCGGGCCGCCGACAATGTCGGCGGCCTTTATTTATTTTAACGCTGACTCGTGAACTATGAAGTATTATTTTCGTTACTTTTTATTCATTGTTTGATGTGGTGATGTTTGTTACTATTTAACTATTATTTCAAATTCCAAGAATGGAAGGTGACTTTATCATTAGTTTAAATCCTCGAATTTAGAAAAAGATACTAGAACTCATTGAAAAAGAGTAAATAACAGGTGATCGATTTGGATAATCAAATGAGCATAATGTATGAGAAAGCAGAGCGGCTTTCAAAGTGGGGGAAAACAAAGGAAGCCTTGAAGGAAGCAGAGCAGTTTTTATCCAGTTACCCCGACTCACAAGAAGGCTATCAATTGCTTTCAAATATATATTTTAATGCGAAAGAATATGAAAAAGCGGTACAGTTTGCAAAAGAGGCTTTAAATTTAGATCCGATGAACTTTGAAATTTTGGTTATCTTGGCTCTCGCATACTATGAATTGGGAATGTACGAAGAGCATGAGGAAATAAATGAATTATTGATTTCACAGTACCCTGATAATCACTACACTTATGCAATGCACGCTCAATTTCTTTTTCATGATAAAAATGAGTATGAAAAAGCGCGTTTTTATATAGAAAAGGCAGTGGAATTAGAACCTGACGATCCATTTTCTCTTGTCGTATACAGTGAAATTTTGGCGGTGTTTTTTGAGGATCGATTATCAAGAGCGTGTTCAGACAGAGCGCTTGCCCAAAATGCTGATAATGCCATGTTCACGGGAATGGCCGCTTCTGCGGCGTATCGAAGAGGAGATTATGCACAAGCCTTGACTTTAAACAAAACAGCTCTACAAATCAATCCGAACAATCCAGGAATTGTACCCAATTTAGCGTTATACAACATGTGTAATTTTTGGTTTATGAAATACCCGTTGAAAGTCAGGCGCTTCCATGAGAAGCTGCGTGTTAAAAAACCGGTGTTGTTTTGGCCGCTTCTAGTCATCGTGACATTGGTCTTCAAGTGGCTTACGATTCCATACCTGTTTCTCGTCTACAGTACACCTTATATGATGAACGGGCTGGCGGGAGCCTTCATGCAGCGAAAATTGCCCGAACAAATGCGAGGTAGTTCGGTCCTCACATTTTTGAAGTACACACCGATTTGGATCCTTTTTGTATTGCTGATTATTGTGATAGGGATCATATCATTCTTATACAGATTGATATTTTAAATGAATGAAAGAGTGGAAATAATGGAAATACATAAAGATAAACCGGGAACTCTATTTTTTGTTTTTTTCGGACTGCTCAGTTTTGTCGGCACGATGTCTTTGTATGACCGATTTGGGAATCTTCAAATGAAAATGCTGGCGGCTTCCGACAACTTGCTTTTTTGCTCTGATGTAAGCATATTTTACAGCCTGTTGCTGACCTTCATTTGTATACCTTACACCGTTAGAAAAGTGATAACTTCCAAAGGCTATCAGGGGCGCTTGCAGCTGCCTTTATCCTTGATTCTTCTAGTGGTAGGGCTGACGCTGCTATGCAATGCTTTTTTTCAATATCAAAATATCGGGAAAAACAGCATTGTCATGAGAGAAGGGCTAATTTCCAGCACCAAACATTACGATATGGAAGATGTCACTTCTGTCCATGCCTATTATCAAAAAGGGTTAAAAGGGGCACTTTACCTGAAGTATGATCTGACGTTAAATGACGGAAAAAAAATCGATGCCGCCTTGTCCGACGAGTTTTACAATAAAGCTGATGAACTTGATAAGCTCCTGCAGCGGCAAGGAATACATATTGAAAGAAGCGGAATCAAAAAGAAAGATCAGGCCCAGCTAGAAAAACATGCGGGTTCCAAGGCGAACTATAAAGTGGTGAAAAGGATCTTAACCGGTACAAATCATAGATAGGAAGGATAAATATGAAGAGGGATGATACGGAAAAACGCGCAAAGGTGAAAGTCATTCAGTTTGATCAACATCAACATGCTTTAACCGAATTAGAACAACACTGTGAAACTTTTGCTGATGTCGGCGGATTAGAAGATATTAAAAAGAAAATCAACATGGACTTTATTTTGCCTTTGCAAAATCCTGAATATTTTAAAGCGTTTGGAAAAGCGACGGGGGGAAGTCTTCTTCTGTTTGGCCCGCCGGGATGTGGAAAAACATTTATCGCGAAAGCGATTGCCGGCGAGATCAAAGCAAACTTTATACACTTGGAGCTTCAAGCGATATTGTCCATGTATGTTGGGCAGAGCGAACATAATCTGCATGATATTTTTGAAAAAGCGCGTGATAACAGTCCTTGCGTTCTTTTTATTGATGAGCTTGATTCGATCGGGGGGAATCGGCAGGGAATGAGCCAGCATCATGACAGGGTGCTGGTCAATCAGTTGCTGATAGAATTAGATGGTTTAGGGACGTTTAATGACGGTGTGTATGTGATCGGTGCAACGAATACACCGTGGTATTTAGATCCTGCCTTACGCCGTCCCGGCAGATTTAATAAGATGGTATTTATGCCGCCCCCATCTGAAGAAGAACGTGTCGACATTTTAAATTTAAAGCTGTCCGGTAAGCCGCATGATCAGATTGATGTACTGAAAATTGCCAAAAAGACTTGCCATTTTTCGGGGGCTGATTTAGAACAATTGGTCAGCGATGCTTTAGATCAGGCGATCGAACGGTCGCTTCAGCAAGGAAAGCTGTCGCCTGTCCATCAGACAGATCTTGAAAGCAGCCTTCAAGGGAGAGTGCCTTCAACGCTTGAATGGTTTTCAACAGCGAAAAACTATGCCATGTTTAGTGATGCGAATAAAGCATATCAATCCGTTCTTGATTATATGAAGAGAAATAAGCTCAAATAGGTGACCTCCGCATTTTAAAGTGTCACTCGGTCAAAAGGAGAATGATAAGTATGAAAAAGCCGTTTCAATTGCCCGAAAAAATGGCCCGATACCGCGGGCAATTTGAACAATCAGCGCGGGATTTTTTGAAGCTGGACACGAGAAAAGGAAAAACAGGCCGATATGAAAGCAAACTGGCCGGAGATCCTTATTTTCCAAAGTCTGAACAGTATCCTGTCGATTCACAGGGAAAACCGATGAAACTGCTTGCGCAAATTAATTTTTCAGACATGCCCCGCCTTGAGAATTTCCCGGAATCCGGTATTCTGCTTTTTTTTATCTCTGTCAGTGATGATGTTTACGGATTGAATTTTGATGATCCGTGTGAACAGTCGAGTTTTTGCATCAAGTATTTTGAGAATGTCATCGAAAATGAAGACGAGCTTGTCGACGATTTTTCGTTTGTGAAGCTTGAGGATGAGCTGGCCTTTCCAATTGGATGCGAATCCTCACTCACACCTGACACAGGGTCTGAACTTGTCTCTGCGTCCGACTTTCAATTTGAGCGATACGCGGGAAAGGATGCTTGGACGTTCTTTGAGCAATTCGGCGATCAAGAGGAAACGGTGTTCGAAGAATACAGTGAAATGTACGGCGGCTTCTCCCATAAGATCGGGGGCTACGCAGCCTTTACGCAAGATGATCCGCGGGAAGGCGATTATCCGGATCATACCGTTCTGCTATTGCAAATTGATTCTGATGAGAACATTGACGCGATGTGGGGAGATGTCGGGATTGCCAATTTTTTTATAAGGCCTGATGATTTAAAGAATAAGGACTTTTCAAACGTATTATATAATTGGGACTGTCATTAACACAAAAAACAGCTGTCTATTTCAGACAGCTGTTTTGTTTAACCCGTAATAGCCGAAGCGTTCAGGGTAAATAACTCTTCTAGTTCATGTTCGGAAAGCTCGGTGATCCAATTTTCGCTTTGGATGATTTGATCGTTCAGCGATTGCTTCGATTCGAGCATGTGGTCGATTTTTTCTTCAATTGTGCCGGTGGTGATCAGTTTATGAACGTGGACGAACCGTTTCTGTCCGATTCTGTAGGCGCGGTCTGTCGCCTGATTTTCAACCGCGGGATTCCACCATCTGTCATAGTGGATGACGTGATTGGCGGCCGTCAAATTGAGGCCTGTGCCGCCGGCTTTTAATGATAAGATCAGAATCGGAAATTCCTTGTTCTGAAACTGCTCCACCATTTTGTCCCGTTCTAGCTTGGATAAACTGCCGTTCAGAAACTTGACCGGTTCGCCGAATGATTTCTCGAGCAGGCGTTTCATCATATCTCCCATCCCGAGATATTGGGTGAAAATCAGGCAGCTTTCATCGCTTTCGCGAATCGTCTTCGTCAGTTCCAACAGTTTTTCGAGCTTGACTGACCTTCCGTTAAGGAGCTCGCTCCCGGTCTCTTTTAAGTAAAGGGCAGGATGGCCGCAGATTTGTTTGAGCTTGCCGAGCATGCTTAAGATGAGAGCTTTACGCTGCATTCCGGCGAGGCTTGACATATGTTCAAACGTATCTTTGACAAGCTGTTCATATAGTGAGGCCTGTTCTGCCGAGAGCGGGATGAACTCTTTTTCTTCCTGTTTTTCAGGCAGGTTAAGCGCGACTTCCTTGTCCTGCTTTGTCCGCCTTAATAAAAACGGTTTGATCAGCTGCTGGAGCTGTTCGATACGTTTTTCGTCGCGGTCTTTTTCAATCGGCAGGACAAATCGCTTATGGAAGCTGCCAAGGCTTCCGAGATAGCCTTTGTTCATGAAATCGTAGATCGACCACAGCTCCGTCAGGCGATTTTCCATCGGAGTCCCGCTGAGCGCGATATGATGCATGCCTTTCAGCTTTCTGATTGAGCGGGATTGTTTCGTGTGCGCATTTTTAATATTCTGGGCTTCGTCAAGGCAGATGCAGTTCCAGGCGACGCTGCTGAGATCGTCAAAGTCGGATTGGGCGAGGCCGTATGACGTCAAGACGATATCTGCATCTTTGTAACATTCCTGAAACGCTTCACCTTTAGGGCGTTTTGGCCCGTAATGGAGCGCCGCCGTCAGGTCGGGCGCGAAGGTCTCAAGTTCGCGCTGCCAGTTCCCGAGGACGGAAGTCGGCGCAATGATGAGAGATGGCGTTTGTTGTCCCTGTTCTTTTAAATAGGCGAAATAGGCGATCATCTGGATGGTTTTTCCAAGACCCATATCGTCTGCCAGGCAGGCGCCGAAGCCGCAGTTTCTGAGAAAGATCAGCCAGTTCAAACCGTCTTCCTGATAAGCCCTGAGCGTTCCGTCAAAAAATTTGCTGACCGGGTATGACGGGAGATCATCGCGCTGGCTCAGCTTTATGATCATGTTTTTCAGCTGATAGGACAGTTCAAACCGCACCTCGCTGAATGCGGAAGCATCGAACAGATCATCATCCTCGCGGGTTTCGCTCCGCTCCGTCAGCTCGCGCGCCAGGATGTCAGACATATGAAGCCCCTCTGTTTCTGCTCGCTCCATCAGCTTTTTCATTTGTTTGATAAAATTCGGATCGATTTTAATCCACTGCCCGCGTATGTTGACAAGCCGTCTTTTATTGGCGACAAGCTGCTCGAATTCTTCTTCTGTGAGTTCGATTCCGTTCGTAGCAAAACGCCAGTTGAAGTCCATCAATGCATTCATTCCGACAAAGGACTCGCCGCGGGGAGCCGATGACACTTTCGCTTTCAGCAGCATGTTGCTGTCTCTGACGATTTGCCACCATGACGGCAGCAAAATTTCAATCCCCATGCTGACAAGAGTTTCACTTGCTTCGGATAGGAAGATCCATGCTTCCTCTTCCGTTAAAAGCGTCGTTCCCGAGTCGATCGTTAGCCACGGCACGATTTGGCGGAATCTGTCTTGTTCCCGGGCGATTTTATCAGCGTATGCCTGCCACGATTTTTTCAGCCTGTTCAAGCCTTCAAAGAACTGAATGGCTCCGCTTTTTTTGTCGCGCAAAAACAGTTCGATTTTCCAATCGTCTCCGTCAAAGTCAGGTTCATTTAAGCGGAGTCCGACAGTAAACGGCACAGGGTTTTCATGCCAGCCGATCGTTTCAAGAAAATCGTCTTCATCAAGAAAGTGGCCCTGAAATGTGGTGACGGCGGGAGAATGTGCGACAATCGATTCCCATTTTGCTTTTAACTCGTCATTGTAGTTGATGTAGTCTTCGACAGCGTGTGAAAACCATTCAGCTGTATAGCCTTCCAAAATCCCTTCTTTATCTTTCCAACGCAGCACCTCTTGCTTCCATGCTTCATAGTCGGGAAGAAAATCTTCATCTGCGATAAACTCATAAATGGTGGAAGCCGTTTTCATCAAAGGTTCGGTTTCCTCGGTGAGATTGATGTCGCTGTACGAATTAAATGAGTTTTTGCCGAGAAATTCGACCGCCATCCACGGAGACAGCAGAACCGCTGGAGTCTCTAAACCGGCATCTTCGAGAAACGTTCCGTAAAAAGACGATTCGTGCCACTGAAACAAATACCTTTCCATTTCATTCCGCGTAAGAAACTGATGATCCTCGTCATGACAAGATAAAATGAATGTATAGTCTTCTGATTGTTCGACATGTATCACGATTTCCTTAAGACTCGCCATCGATCAACTTTCCTTTCTTAAGTTCCTCCTGGAAGGCTCTCAGCCGTTTATAGCGAGCTGAAAACTGCTCCATAAACCGGTTCCAGACATCCTGTTTTTTCGATTTCTTATAGAGGGAGCGCAGTTTTTTTAATTGTTTGACGGCTTCTTTGTAGCTTGAGCGGTTTTTTTGTTCAACCAGCCCGGAAATTTCTCTGTGATAGGAAGGAATCAAAGCTTCAGGGGCTGCTGCTGCGATATCTTTCAAGGCGTTCTGTCCGATCTCAGAGATAGAAAAACCGACAAGGCTGTGGATCTCCATCCACTCCGTAAAGCGGTTTTTGTTATATAAAAAATGGCTGTATTCAGTAAACGTATAAGGAAGGCACTTTTTGCAGTACCGTTCATATACATGCTCTTCTTTTGCGTTTTTGCTGTAATCGCTCAGAAACAGGAAGAATTCGCTTAAAACATCGCGTATTTCCCGGTACGGTTTATCCAGTCTGCAGAAGCCGGATGCAAGCTGTTCAAGGTGTTCGTACCATTTTTTAAGGCGCTTCCAGTCTTTTTTGGCGGTCATGACGCTGAGCCATTGAAATGTATAAGGAAGAATCTCAGGTGAAAACGATCCGGCTTGATCAAGAATCACATCGTCGTTTTTCAGCAGAAATTCAAGATGCAGCCTGCCGAATTGTATTTCAGGCGACGGCTCCAGATCGTTCAGCACATCGAGCTCCCGCTTCAGCCAGTTTGGCCGGGACAGAAGCGCACTCCAGATTTCCCCGAAAATCCGCAGCCTTTCATACTGAAAAATGTCTTTCTTGAGCAGCAGTTCCCGAATCGCGCCGGGGGTTTTTTCTAAAAACGGATCAAGGGAGAACGATAGCGCATATGTTTTCAGTTCATCGATTGAGCTGTAGATCGTGTCCATCAGCTGTTCGATATAAGGATTCAGCGAGTAAAAATCTTTTTCAGGATCAATGCGCCCTTTCTCGACGAGCGAATGCATGGCAAGCCATGTCGCAAGAGCCGCGTGGATTTGGTACATTTTTTTCAGCTCCGGCTCCGCAGGCGTCCGCTTTTTTAAAGCTGAAAAATACCCGTAGTAAAGGTATTGCATCGTTTGCTGGTTTTTAGGCGTATGCTCTTCCCATCGTCTGAACTCCGTTTTGAAAAACGATGTCCATTGATCGAGCGTGTGGCTGCGGGGTTTCATTCCACGCTGAAGCTGTCCGAGAATATCCCTGTTTTCGCGGCGTTTTTGCGCTTCTTTCCAAAACTCCGTAAACGTTCCCAATCGATCATATTGTGCATACAGATATAAATAAACGGCAAGCACATGCCGGCAGATGTTTTGAGCAGGGCAGGAACAGCTGCTTTTTTTAACGTCGGCGAGGTCGATGAAGACCTTCACCGGGACCACATCCTGAACGTAAGCACTGACCGTATGCCCGCTCATCGGCTTGACCCGATAGACGGAATCCTGTCTGTATAAAATAAGGGCTTTTTTCATGAGCTGAATGTTAGCTTCTGTGCACGGCAGTACATGCTTAAACTGTTCAGCTGCATCCATCACAACCGTTTTTGAAATCATGTCTTGAAGCATGTCTATCGCTCCTAACCGAATGGCTTTTAAAAAGTTTCCAATCTCTCTATTATAGCTTAATCAATCCGTCCAAAAAAGATTTTCTCAGGAAAAGGACATAAAAACGGATGGCTGTCGAATAATGTAATAGACTATGGCAAATTGATTCTTTACATCATATAATTTGAAATATAATCAGAAATGTTTTAATTTATGGAATCTGAAAGGAAAAGGATATGGATGACAAGGAATTGAATCAGGAAGAATTTTTGAGAATTCTTATGCATGCGTATGACATTGGTGAAAAATCAAAAGACATAACGACGAAAGAACTTCTTGAAGATCTCATTCTTCATATCAAAAATGGATATACGACGTAAAAGGTGTGCAAACTTCGGTTTGCACACTTTTTCGTTCAGCAAAAAGCGCGCAGGTCCTGCAAAAGTCGATATTTAATACCATATAAAGACGTGATTTCCCCGGTATCTCCCGTTATTTGTCAGGATTCATTTCTTTCGGAAACGAAAGAACCATGTATAATCAAAGGGAGGTGTTTAATTTGCTGAAAATTTAAATAAATATGCGAATCCTAGAGGGAGGCTTTTATGAGAGATCATATCGGCTTTAAAGATGTGTTCATCATTTTGAAAAAAAGATTCGTTCTGATCGCACTGATCACCATTGCGGCCGCTCTGTCCAGCGCTACCGTCAACTTTTATTGGCTCACACCCGTCTACCAGGCATCCGCCCAAATCCTCATCAACGGCCGTCAAACGTCGAACTTCACCGATATTCAGACCAACCTTGAGCTAATCAACACTTATAACGTGATTATGAAAAGCCCGCTCATCTTAAATAAGGTTAAAGACGAACTAAACCTGCCGGAAACGGCTGAAGACCTGAAGCAAAAAATTACGGTTATCAGCGAAAATGAATCACAGATTGTCAGTATCTCCGCGACTGACAAGGATTATTCCAAGGCGGCGGACATCGCGAACACGGTCGTCGCCGTATTCCAAAGGGACATTGACGGCATTATGGGTGAAAATACCGAAGTCAGCCTTGTTGCGAAAGCAAACCCCGAACATTCGCCTGCTCCCGTCAGCCCGAACAAGAAGTTCAACATCGCTGTTTCTACAGGATTCGGCCTGCTGTTTGGCGCAGGGCTTGCATTTTTACTCGAGCTTTTGAAAAATACCGTTCGAAATGAAGAAGACATCGAAAAAGAGCTGAACGTTCATGTGTTGGGAAATATTCTGTATGTAAAACCGAAAAAAGGACAAGCCCGGAAGCTGGAAAGCTTTATCGGTAAAGACCATACGATCTAAAACGGGAAAACACGGGGAGGCCGCCTATGATCGATATTCATTGCCATATTCTAGCGGACATTGATGATGGGGCAGCATGTATGTATGACAGTATAGAAATGGCTAAACAAGCCGCCCGTCAAGGGATTCATACGATTATCGCCACACCTCACCACCGAAACGGTGTATACGAACACCAAAAAGAGGCCATTCTGGCAGCTGTTTCGAGTTTAAAGACGCGGGTGCAAAAGGAAAACATCCCGGTGCTTATTGCTCCCGGACAGGAAATCCGCCTGTACGGCGAATTGAAGCGTGATCTTGAGCGCGGCAGACTGCTCAGCCTCGCCGGCACAAAGTATTTGCTGATTGAACTTCCTTACCACCATGTTCCGCGATATGCCGAAAAGCTGTTGTTCGATCTACAGTTAAATGGTTACATTCCGATTATCGCACACCCCGAGCGGAACCTTGAATTGATGGAGAATCCTGATCTGCTGTACCGCCTCGTCAAAAACGGCGCGTGCGCCCAGCTGACATGTTCAAGTCTTACAGGCCGCTTTGGCAGAAGCGTGAAACGGCTTGCCCGCCGCTTTCTTGAAGCGAACCTCGTCCACTTTATCGCATCAGACGCCCACAACCTCACGAGCCGATCTTTCTTTTTTGATGCAGTGGAAAGCGATTACGGCCGCGATTTCTTATACGTGTTTACAAAAAACGCGGGCCTTCTCCTGGAAAACCGGGAGATTCATAAAGAAACACCCCGTCCCGTCAAAAAGAAAAAGCTGATGGGCCTGCTGTGAAAGGTTGTTCACAAAAGCCCGTCAGTCAAAATGTCAGCGCCGGTTATGCGGCGCTGATTTTTTATATCATCGATAGAAAGCGGCCGGACGTCCCTTTCTACAAAAGCGGAATGACAAGCCCGCCGTAAGCGAAGGCGGCCACGATCAGGAAAGCCGGATGGACGCGGAACTTCGTCAAGGCCACCAAAGAGATCAGCGCGATGACAAGTGATTGAACCAAGCCGATCGACTGGATTGCGTCACCGCCGATTTCCCACGTTAAAAGAAGCATCATCATGGCGATAACCGGCTGAACCGACAAGGTCATTCCTTTGACGATTGGCGACTGGCGGTAGCGGCCGATCAGCTTGAGCAGCAAAACGAGCGCGATGGCCGAAGGCAGCACAGTTGCGATAAGAGCAATGAAGACACCGGGCCATCCGAGCACGCTGTAGCCGACATAAGCGGCGATTTTTGTCGCGATTGGACCCGGCAGTGCGTTTGCGAGCGCAAGCATGTTTGAAAATTCTTCTTTTGACAGCCAGTGAAAATGCTGAACAACTTCTTCAAAATTAAGCGGAATTGAAGCCGGACCGCCCCCGTAGCCCAATAAATTTGCAATAAAGAAAGCCCAAAATAAATAAAAGATGATCATGAAGCGGACACTCCCTTATCCTTTTCCCGGGCCGCTTTTCTTTTTAATTTAAAGTGGAACGCGCCATACGTTAAAAACAGGATGACAATGATGCCGGGATGGATGGAAAACACCTGAAGACCCAAAAATGCAAGAATAAAGAAAAGCACGCCGGCAAGCAACCCGAAGCCTTTCAATGCTTTTTGCCCAAATTCGTAAGCCATGATGCCGAGCATGACGGCGATGACAGGGGTAACAGCGCCGATCATGCCGCTTACGATTTTGGAGTGGCTGAGCACATTAACGGCTGCGAACAAGGCGGCCATCGCAACGCACGTCGGCAAGATATGGGCCGCTGTAGCCACGACAGCGCCCGGAACGCCTTTGACTTTATGACCTAAATATGCCGACATTTTTGTAGCGATCGGTCCGGGCAGCGCATTGGCAATCGCCAAAATTTCCCCGAATTCATCATCATCGATCCATTTGAACTTTGAAACGGCTTCATGACGGATCAGCGGGATAACGGACGGTCCGCCGCCAAATCCCAATATCCCCGTTCTTGTCATTGCGATGATCAGTTCCCGGTAAGGGTGCTTCATTTCGCGTTTCCTCCTATTCAGTTAAAGCTTCATTCCCATTCGGCTCTTATATCGTTTAATCAGCATCTGGCAGTCGACACTCACGACGCCTTTCAGAGGGTACAGGCGCTTTGTCAAAAATTCCTCCATCTCCTGATCATTTGCGAAAATGCCGTGCATATGCAGTTTGCTCGGCCCTGTCATATGATAGAGGCTTGTCACGGCGGGCTCTCTTTCTAAAGCAACGGCAACAGCCTCTAAATATTGGGGTTCGACTTCAACATTGAAAAACACCGATACATGAATTCCAACTTTGACTGGATTGATGACGGCTGTGAATTTTTCAATGATGCCTTCTTCAATCAAGTTGTTGATCCGCGTTTGTACGGCAACTCTTGAAAGTCCCACGCGCTTTCCTAAATCCGTATAAGAGATTCTTCCTTCCTCATGCAAGATCGAAAGGATTTTTTTATCCGTTTCATCAAGAATTAAATTTGGCATATGGTAGTCGAGGCTCACAAATGTCCCTTCCTTTCTGTTTGGTCATGATCATACGAAATTGCTTGTCAATCACGTTATAAATGAACATTTTGTAAATTGTATCATAATACGGATTTCGATATGAATCATTTTAACGTTTTTTTAATACTTATTGAAAAAGGGTTGTTAGTTTTTCTTCCCTGAAAGTAGCGCCTCCTTAAACGGGCCACTATACTTCAAAGACAAATGGATGCTTGAAAGAAAGGAAGAGAGCTATGGAGAAACTGAAGATCGGTTCGAAACAAATGGTTGTCAGTCCTCATTATCTCGCTTCGCTTGCAGGGAACAGCATCATGGAGAAGGGAGGAAACGCGTTTGACGCGGCTGTGGCAGTAAGCGCGTGCCTTGCTGTTGTCTATCCGCATATGACAGGACTCGGAGGGGATGCTTTTTGGCTGATGTATCACAAAGGAAGCGGTGAGATCAAAGGATACAATGGCAGCGGGCGGTCGGGGCGGAAAGCGGACCGGAATCAGTATAAAGGAGAGCGTGCCATTCCGGTCAGGGGCATGAGCAGTGCGATTACCGTGCCGGGGATGGCGGACAGCTGGGCCGAAATACTGGCGGCATACGGCCGTTTATCGCTTCGGGAGGTGCTGAAGCCGGCGATCATGTATGCAGAAAAGGGTTTCCCGGTCTCGCCGGATCAATGTCAAAACACGGTGAAAAACGCTGAGTGGCTTTCCGGTATGCCGATCACTGCAGATATTTATCTTCCGGGAGGAAACCCGCCCACTCCAGGTGAGCGCTTTGTGCAAAAAGAGCTCGCGCGCACTTTGGAGATGATCGCTGAGAAAGGAAGAGACGCCTTTTATAAAGGGGAAATTGCCCAAGCTTCAGCAGCCTATCTGCAAAACAACGGAGGCATCTTGACCCTGGAAGATTTCGAGCGGCATCAAGGGGAATGGGTGTCTCCGCTTTCCTCTACATACAGAGGATATGCGATCTATCAAATGCCTCCGAATTCACAAGGATTTACCGGTCTTATGGCATTGAATATTTTGGAAAACTACGACTTTGGCATGATCGAGCACGGTTCTTTCGAATATTATCACCTGCTCATCGAAGCATTGAAATTAAGTATTTCCGACAGCAATAAAGTATTGACTGACCCGGCATTTTCCCAAATACCGCTGGAGCGCCTGCTTGACAAAGGGTATGCGCGGGAGCTGGCCGCAAAAATCGGACTGTCGGCTCTTCAGGCGGAGAGCCGGCCGCTCGGCAGTGATACGGCTTATGCTGCAGCAGTAGATGAAGACGGGAATGCTGTTTCGTTTATCCAAAGTTTGTATTTCGAATTCGGCTCAGGTGTGACAGCTGGAGATACCGGCGTCATTTTGCAGAACAGAGGGTCGTTTTTCTCGCTTGATCCTGACCATGTCAATACACTGGAGCCGGGAAAAAGAACTTTTCATACGCTGATGCCCGCCATGGCGTTCAAAGGCGGCAAGCCGAAATTTCTTTACGGAACGCAGGGGGGAGAAGGACAGCCGCAGACGCAGACGGCTCTTATCACGAGAATGATAGATTACGGGATGGATCCGCAAACAGCCGTTCATGAACCGAGATGGCTGTGGGGCAGAACATGGGGAGAACGGGTGGAAGGTGTAAGAATAGAAAGCAGAGTGACGCCCGAAGTGATTGAAAAACTGCGTAAGCATGGGCATCATGTAACCGTTGTCGGCGACTTTGACGGTGTGATGGGTCATGCCGGCATTATCGAGATTGATGATCGAGGTTTCCTGAGAGGAGGAAGCGATCCGAGAAGCGATGGAGCGGCAATCGGCAGTTAACTCCGTTTTCAAAACGCGCAAACGTCAATATGAGAAAAAAACCCGTGAACAAGGAGGATTTGTCCGCGGGTTTTTTTCTATCCGGCTATGAGTATTGATCCGAGATTTCGATGAAATGCTTAAGCGCCGGATTGCGGTTGTCTTTTCGATGTGCGGTAATCCATTCTGCGCGAAGGGGAAAGTCTTCGATTTCTTTGTATACAACATCGAGGTTAAATAATCGTTTAGCCGCTGTAGGCACAACGGCGATTCCCATTCCGGCTGTCACGAGGCCGATCACCATTTGGTATTCTGTAGCTTCCTGGGCGATGTTGGGGATAAACCCGGCTTTTTCACACAAGAAATTAAATTCCGTGTATAAAGAGGGCCACGCTTCTTTGGCAATGACGATCAGCGATTCGTCTTCAAGATCTTTCAAATGTACCCGGGGTTTTTCTGACAGCGGGTGGTGTTTCGGAAGTGCAAGGACACAGTGGCTTTTCTTCACTGTGTATGACTTTAGCTCGTCGTTTCCCAACGGGGGATGCAGCACTCCGATGTCAATGTGTCCGTTTAGCAGTGCATTGACCTGATTGGGGGTTGAAAGCTCCCGAAGATCAATCTGGACGGACGGGTACCGGTTTCGGTATTCCCTGATGATGGGAGGCATGATCTCGTATGTGGCGGAGCCGACAAAGCCGATCACGAGTCTGCCCAGCTCCCCGCGGGCCGTCCGCTGAGCCATGTCGACGGCTTGATCAATCTGGGAAAGTCCTTCCTTGATTTGTTTTAAAAAGACCCCGCCTGCCGCCGTCAGCCTGACGGCTCTTTTTGACCTCTTCAGCAAGGTGACGCCTATTTCACTTTCTAGCTGTTTAATCTGCTGGCTGAGCGGAGGCTGAGTCATGTTCAGCCGAAGAGCTGCTTTTCCGAAATGCAGTTCTTCGGCAACAACCATAAAATAACGAAGATGGCGCAGCTCCATTATTCACTCATTCCTTTCTGAATGCGATTTCAGTCGTTTTACATATTAATTGTAAGACAAAGAAGTATTGGAAAACAATTTCCACAAGATGTATATTTAATAATACAATAATTTTATTAAAAATTCATTGTAAACGAATGAAAATGGAGGAGTGAGGGCTTTGAAAAATGTAGCCGCTAAAAATGAAACTCTTACTGTAAGAGGAGCAGAGCTTGTGGTGGATAGTCTCATTCAGCAAGGTGTCACTCATGTTTTCGGTATTCCGGGAGCGAAAATCGATGCGGTGTATGACGTATTGAAAGACAAGGGGCCTGAACTGATTGTTTGTCGTCACGAGCAGAATGCAGCATTTATGGCGGCGGCAGTCGGACGATTGACTGGAAAGCCCGGTGTTTGCCTGGTGACTTCGGGTCCGGGAGCGTCTAATTTAGCGACCGGTCTTGTAACAGCCAATACAGAAGGAGATCCGGTTGTTGCCCTGGCGGGTGCTGTAAAAAGAGCGGATCGTCTCAAAAGAACTCATCAATCGATGGATAATGCGGCGTTGTTTCAGCCGATTACAAAATATAGCGCAGAAGTGGAAGATGCGAACAACATCCCTGAGGCGGTAACCAATGCATTCAGAGCGGCAGCTTCCGGACAGGCCGGGGCAGCGTTTCTCAGCTTTCCGCAGGACGTTACGGCCGGTCCGGCAACTGCCAAGCCGGTGAAAACCATGCCGGCGCCGAAGCTCGGCGCGGCTCCGGATGAACTAATCAGCGCGGCTATCGCCAAAATACACAATGCGAACCTTCCCGTCGTGCTTGTAGGGATGAAAGGCGGAAGACCTGAAGCGATTGAAGCGGTCCGCCGTCTGCTGAGAAAAGTGAAACTGCCGTTCGTTGAAACATACCAAGCAGCGGGTACGCTATCTCACGATTTGGAAGACCAGTACTTCGGCCGGATCGGATTATTCCGCAATCAGCCCGGAGATATTTTGTTGGAAAAAGCGGATCTCGTTTTGACGGTCGGCTATGATCCGATTGAATACGACCCCGTCTTTTGGAACGGAAAAGGCGAGCGCAGTGTGATTCATCTTGATGAAATACAAGCCGATATCGATCATGACTATCAGCCTGAAATTGAGCTGATCGGCGATATCGCAGAGACATTAAACCATATTGAACATGATTCTTTGCCGGTTTCCATCGATGAATCATTTGCACCTGTGCTTGATTATTTGAAGAAAGCGCTGGAGGAGCAAAGCGAGCCCCCTAAAGAAACAAAAACGGATCTTGTTCATCCGTTGCAAATCGTTCGCGATTTGCGTGAATTGCTGAGTGATGACATCACAGTGACTTGCGACATCGGCTCCCATGCGATTTGGATGTCGAGATATTTCCGCACATACCGTCCGTATGGACTGCTGACTTCAAACGGCATGCAGACGCTGGGCGTTGCTTTGCCGTGGGCGATCGCAGCAACACTGGTCAATCCGGGACAGAAAGTCGTGTCTGTTTCCGGGGACGGAGGCTTCCTGTTCTCCGCGATGGAGCTTGAGACAGCGGTCAGATTGAAAGCGCCGATCGTTCACATTGTCTGGAATGACAGCACATACGATATGGTTGCGTTCCAGCAGGAGATGAAATACAAGCGGACGTCCGGAGTCGACTTCGGCGGAATCGATATTGTAAAATATGCTGAAAGCTTTGGAGCAAAAGGTTTAAGGGTCAATTCGCCTGACGAATTGGCAGAGGTGCTTAAAGCTGGTCTTGATGCAGAGGGTCCGGTTGTCATTGATATTCCGGTTGATTACAGCGACAACGTTCATTTGGCTGATCAGCGTTTTCCAAAAAACTTTGAGGAACATTTTAGTAAACAAGCCTCTAAGCAATCTTGATCACAGCAAGTCCAGTCATAACAAACAAAATCAAGGGAGTGAAACGAGGAAAATGAAAAGTGCAAGCAAACAAAAAGTGGTTCAGCCCGTTGACAAGAACCTTGACCAGGTCTTTCAGGTCTCAACGATGATATCGTTATTGGACGGAATTTATGACGGGGATTTTTACATGTCTGAAGCAAAGGATCACGGAGACTTCGGAATCGGAACGTTCAATCGGCTCGACGGTGAGCTGATCGGTTTTGACGGTGAGTTTTACCGTCTTCGTTCCGATGGCAAAGCCTATCCTGTTCAAGGAAGCGATTGTTCTCCGTTTTGCTCGCTCGCTTTCTTCCGACCAGATATTTATCACGAAATCAAGCAGCGGATGCCGCTTAAGGCGTTCGAGGAAGAAATGAAACGGATCATGCCGAGTGAAAACCTGTTTTACGCGATCCGCATGGACGGAATCTTTAAGAAAGTCAAAACGAGAACGGTTGAACTGCAGGAAAAACCGTACGTGCCGATGGTCGATGCGGTAAAATCGCAGCCGATCTTTGATTTTAATGATATTAAAGGGACGATCGTCGGCTTTTGGACGCCGCAATATGCCAACGGAATCGCAGTTTCCGGCTTCCATCTTCACTTTATTGATGAAGACCGCAATGTCGGCGGACACGTTTTCGATTATGAAATCGAAGAATGCACGGTACAAATTTCTCAAAAACTTAATATGAATCTCAGATTGCCGAATACGCAAGATTTCTTTAAAGCGGATCTCAATAAACATGATCTTGCAGCCGGAATTGAAGCGGCCGAAGGCAATCCCGAGTAAATGAAAAAGCCCCCTCTTTAAAAAGGGGGCTTTTTCTTCTTTAAAAATTCGGTTGCGAAAAAGTCCGGAATCCGGCGGGCCGTTTAGCTTATGCTTTCATTCCGGCAATCAAAACCGCTTTCAGACAAAAAGACACCGGATGCCCGTTTTCATCGTGGACGATGTTAAACATGTCACGGCAAGACTGGGACGGTTCTGACAAATGGGCGTGGATGGCTGCCTTTCTTTGTTCAGGCACGGCGCCTCTTCGAAGCCAGCTCTCGTAATCGATCGGAAGATTCCATCTCTCCCGGACGGAAAAATCGAGTCCGTTCTCTTCAAACAGCTTCTGCCATTCGCTCTCTGAATATTCCCTTACGTGTGACGGGTCTCTCAATTGATTGAGCCGATTTATAAATCGGTCTAAAGCTTCGTCCTCCGACGCACAATGATCGATGAGGAGAAAGGAGCCGCCTTTTTTCAAGACGCGCGCTATTTCCTGGATGGACCGGCTGATCTCCGGAAAATGGTGGGCTGCATACCGGCATGTGACAATATCAAAAGACTCGCTTGCAAAATCCAATTGTGCTGCATCGCCTTGAAGAAAAACCACATTTTCAGCATTTTTCTGTTCGGCAAATTGAGCGGCGGTTTGAACCATTTTTTCTGTAATATCGATTCCTGTGCAATGCTTGACAAAAGACGAAAAGGCAATGGCCGTGTGTCCCGCTCCGGTTCCGATATCAAGCAGGGTTTCACCGCCGGTCAGATTTCGGCAGCTGACCATGGCATCAAGATCTTTTCCCGATGAGAACAGCGGCTCATCGCGATATTGCTCCGGGTTTTTTGAAAATTGCCGTTGCGCGCTAGTTTTCATTTGTATCATCCTCCTATCGGCTATGTATTTATATTAGGGGAGTCGACAGCCATCAGTCTAAGATATAAAATGTATGAAAATGATAGGCGGAAACTATGGGGGTGCGGGTATTGGATATGAGGCTTTTTGAATACGCGGCAGAGATTTTCAAAAAAGGCAGTTTTACAAAGGCGGCTGCCAGCCTGCATATCGCTCAGCCTTCACTGAGCCAGCAAATAAAAAAGCTGGAAAGCGAGCTTGGCTTTCCGCTGTTTTACAGAAACAGAGAGGGGGTCTCGCCGACTCCTCAAGGGATGCGCTTCATCCGAAAAGCACAGGATATTTTGCGGTCAAGAGATGAACTGCTGTGTGAAATGCGCGATCAGCTCGAGGAAATGGTGACGGAATTATCGATCGGCGTTCCCGCTGTCACGGGAGGATATCTTCTTCCGCCGCTCCTGAAAGCCTTTCTGAAAAAGCATCTGAACGTACAGGTTCAGCTGATAGAAGATTCGCCGGCGGCATTGGAAAACATGACGGAAAACGGAGCGGTGGATCTGTCGATTCTCCCTTTGCCGATTGAAAATGACAGGCTCACGATCCGGCCGATACTGACCGAGCCGCTTTTTTTGGCGATTCCAAATGAAAGGGAGAGCTGGATGACCGGCCAATTGCGGAAGCTCATCGATTCGGTCCGGTCGAATCCCGAAAATTCCCCTCTTGCTTTGAAAACTGTCGAGGATGTGCCGTTTATTTTATTAAAAGAAGGCTACGGCTTCCGTAGAATGGTACTCGATTTATGTGCGGAGGAAGGGTTTCAACCGAAAGTGACCTTCAAAACAAGCAGCATTGAAACCGCCCAATCTCTCGTTGAACACGGAATGGGGGTCACGGTCGTGCCCCGGATGGTCATGCGAAAAGAGTCTGACAGAATCGTCTATGTTCCTTTACAATCCGATCCGTCCCGGACGCTTGTGTTTGCTTATTCGGAAACATGCTATTTGAGCCGGGCGGCAAAAGCGTTTATGGAGATGGCCAAAAAAAAAACAGACCTCCATGTATGAAGAGGTCTGATTTTGTCGTTACTTTTTCGTTTCCAGTTTGAGCGGTGCGGGTATCGTTTTTTCAACTTTTTTACCGTTCAAAATATCGCGGGCCGCTTGTACGGCGAGCTTGCCGATCAATTCAGGCTGCTGGGCAATCGTGGCCGACATGTCTCCGGCCTTAACCGCCTTAACCGCATCTTCATTGCCGTCGAAGCCGACGACAAGAATCTCTTTCCCTGAGCTTCTGATCGCTTCAATCGCGCCGAGCGCCATTTCGTCATTATGGGCGAAAACCGCTTGAATATCAGGATTTCCTTGAAGAAGGTTCTCCATGACGTTCAACCCTTTTGTCCGGTCAAAGTCGGCTGTTTGCTTGGCGATCACATTCAGCTTGTCGTCAGCGGTCTTATGAAACCCTGAGCCCCGTTCCCTTGTTGCCGATGCGCCGGGGACGCCTTCAAGTTCAGCCACTTTTGCGCCTTTGCCGAGTTGCTGTACGATAAAGTCTGCTGCCATTTGCCCGCCTTTTACGTTATCTGAAGCGACGAGCGTTTCTACTTTTCCGTTTTCGGCGGAGCGGTCAAGGGTGACGACCGGGATGCCAAGCGAATTGGCCGATTGGACTGCCGTTGAGATGGCGGAGGAGTCGGCCGGATTGATCAATAAAGCGTCAACGCCTTGCTGCAGAAGATCTTCGACATCATTCGTCTGCTTTGCTGAATCATCCTGTGCATCGACGACAATCACTTCAATCCCTTGTTTTTTGGCTTCTTTGACAACTCCGTTTTTTAATGAAACGAAAAACGGGTTTTTCAAAGTCGAGACAGATAAACCGATTTTGATATCCGTTCCTTTTTCTTTATTTGGCTTTGCCCATTCCGGCGGCTCCAGCGAGCAGGCGGACAGAAACAGAAGCGCCAATGCGGTGAAAACCGTTAATGTTTTTTTCATCAGTATAGCCCTCCTTAAGCGGATTTCTTGCGGTCCAGCAGGACTGCGATCAAAATGACGACACCTTTGACGACCATTTGGAAAAAGGAAGAGACGCCAAGCAGGTTCAAGCCGTTGTTCAACGTTCCGATGATCAGAACGCCGATGAGTGTGCCGGCAATTCGTCCTCTTCCTCCGGCAAGGCTTGTACCGCCTAATACAACCGCGGCAATGGCGTCGAGTTCATAGGAAGTGCCTGCCGTCGGCTGGGCTGAGTTTAGCCGTGACGTCAAGATGGCTCCAGCCAACGCGGATAATAGGCCGGCAAGAGAATAAATCATCATTTTGACGCGCGGAACTTTAATGCCCGAGATCAGGGCCGCTTTTTCATTTCCGCCGATTGCATACGTGCGGCGGCCGAAAGGTGTTTTGTGAAGGATCACCCAGAGGATGATAAAGGCGGCCGCCATAGTTATCGCAGGGACGGGGATACCTAAAAAGTAGCCGCGTCCGAAAAGCTGGAAGCCGTAGTGATTGCCGAGCCCTGTAATCGGATTGCCGTCTGTGTAAACCATCGTCAATCCGCGGAAAATCGTCATTGTCGCAAGTGTTGCGATGAACGGGGCCATTTTGCCCTTCGTGATTAACAGCCCGTTGACCAAGCCGAGCAGGGCTCCGATCAGGCAGCCGATGATGACGGCAAAAACAGGATCGATGCCGCCGGCGATCATGCCGGCGATCAATGCGCTCGACAGCGCCAAAATCGCTCCGACGGAAAGGTCGATGCCGCCGGTCAAAATGACAAAGGTCATGCCGAACGCGATCAGCGCATTAATAGCGACTTGTCTTAACAAGTTTAAAATATTTAACGGTTCTAAAAAGCTCGGGTTTAATACTGATACGATGACGACGAGAATAATCAGGCCGAGAAACGGACCGAGCTTTTGCATTACAGAATCGACATTAAGGCTTTTTTTTACAGCCGGTTGAGTTTTCATGTTACCGCCCTCCTGTAGCGAGTGTCATAATTCGTTCTTGCGTGGCATCATTTCTTGATAGCTCACCGCTTAGCGTTCCTTCATGGATCACAAGGACGCGGTCGCTCATCCCGAGAATCTCGGGCAGCTCTGAAGAGACCATGACGATCGCGACGCCGCGGTCTGTCAGCTCGTTCATCAGCTGATAAATCTCCCTTTTCGCGCCGATATCGACGCCTCGCGTCGGCTCATCCAAAATCAGCACTTTAGGACCGATTCCGATCCATTTGGCGATGACCACTTTTTGCTGGTTCCCTCCTGAAAGGTTTCGCGCGTGGGTTTCCGGCGATTCCGTTTTGATCGTCAGCCGCTTGATCAGAAGGTCGACAAATTCCTGCTCGCTTTTTTTGTCGATCCATCCTTTCGGTGAAAAGCTGGCGAGATTCGGAAGGGCGATATTTTCCCTGATGGACGTTTCGAGCACAAGTCCTTCATCCTTGCGGTTCTCAGTAATAAAACCGATTCCTTTTTGAACGGCGTCGCTCGGTTTTTTGAGCGTCGCTTTTTTGCCTTCGATGAAAATGTCTCCCGAATCAAGCGGATCGAGCCCGAAAACCGCCCTCATCAGCTCGGTGCGCCCGGCACCCATCAGTCCTGAAATCCCGACGATTTCACCGGAGCGGACGGTAAAGCTGATATTTTGGAAGACGCCTTTTTTGGATGCCTGCTTGACTTCGAGAACGACGCGTCCCGGATTTGGCTGTCTTTCAGGATAGCGTTCGGTCAGCTCCCGTCCGACCATCTTTTTCACCACTTCATGAAAGTCGGTGTCGGGAATCCGTTTCGTGTCGACTGTTTTTCCGTCGCGCATCACCGTGATCCGGTCGCAAATCGTGAAGATTTCTTCCATGCGGTGGGATATATAGACGATGGAGACGCCGTTTTTCTTTAATGCTCTAATGACGCCGAACAGTTTTTCAATTTCTCTTTCTGTCAACGCTGCCGTCGGTTCATCCATGATGATCACTTTCGCGTCTGTCATAAGGGCTTTTGCGATTTCGATCATTTGCTGCTGTCCGACAGAACAGTCTCCGGCTTCTTTTTCAAGAGAAATCGAGACCCCAAGTCTTTCAAGCTGCTCTTTTGCTAGCGCTTTCATTTTCTTGTTATTTAAAAATCCAAGTTTGGAAGAAAGCTCTCTGCCGATAAACAAATTTTCCAAAACGGTCATTTCAGGCCAAATGTTCAGCTCCTGATGGATAAAGGCGATGCCGTTCTGTTCGGCTTTTTTTGGATCTGAAAAATACATTTCTTTTCCGTCGATCTCGATCGTTCCGCTGTCCAGCCTGTGAAGTCCAGTCAACAGATTCATGAGTGTCGACTTTCCGGCGCCGTTTTCTCCCATTAAAGCGTGGACTTCACCTTCCTGAAGTTCGAAAGTAACGCCGGACAGCACCTGGTTTTGGCCAAAAGCTTTATAAATGTCCTTCATTTTAATATGCATGGGCTATCCCTTCTTTCCAGATGTAGAATGTAAACATCTAAAAGATCACTCCCGCGTGCAAGATGCAATTTGCATAAGGTGTTGCTTCCCCTGTGCGAATGACCGCTTTTGCACGGCTCGTCGCTTTTTTGAATGCTTCGTGGGGAATATAGTCAATTTTTTGGTTTGAAAATTCCGCTTTTAAAAACGCGGCTTGATCAGGATTGACGCTTTCTATTTCTTCGGCTGCCGTCACTTTTTCGACGACCATTTCATCAGCGATGAGCTTTATGACCTCTTGAAATCCGGGCGTACCCAATGTCAGTGCAAGATCGATTTTGGGGACGCCGGGAGGAACGGGCAGGCCGGCATCCGCGATGACGACGGTGTCGGTATGCCCGAGATCGGCCAGTAATTTTGCGATATGGCTGTTTAAAATCCCGTGTTTTTTCATGACAATTCACGCTCCACTTCATCGCGTTTCGGCATGCCGCCTTGCGCGCCGAATTTCAAAACCGAGAGGGAAGCCGCCCGGTTCGCAAAGCGCAAGGCAGATTCGATGCTTTGACCTTCGGAAAGCGCAACGGCCAACCCCGCATTGAAGGTGTCTCCGGCTCCCGTCGTATCAATCGCATTGACAGGGAATGAAGGAACGACCCTTTCTTCCAGACCATTGTGATAGCGGACCCCGTTTTTTCCTTCTGTGATGAACAGCTTCTCCGGATAGCGCTTTAACGCTTCATCCCGGGACATGCCCTGAAACAGTACCGAAGCTTCATGCTCGTTTGGTGTGATGTAGGCCGCATGTTCGACCGTTTCCGGGCAAAGCGGACGGGCTGGTGCCGGATTCAGCAGGAGAGGAATGCCGAGTGAGCTGCACAGTCCGCTGACATAATCGACGGTTTCTTCCGGAATCTCCTGCTGAATCAGAACGATGTCTGCCTGTTTAATCGCAGGCAGCGCTTTTTGAACGTATTCAGGTGTGACATGGTCATTTGCCCCTTTGACGACGATAATACTGTTGTCGCCGTCTGCGAGAACGATATGTGCGGTGCCGCTTTCCTGACCTGTAACCGGTTCCACATAGTCTGTCAAAACACCGTTCGCTTGAAAATTGTCGAGGATGGCTTTTCCGTAATGATCATCGCCGACGCAGCCGATCATATGGACCTCTGCACCAAGCCGGGCCGCAGCGACTGCCTGGTTGGCGCCCTTTCCGCCCGGAACCGTTTTAAAAGATTCGCCAAGCACCGTTTCTCCGGCAGCCGGCCGCTTGGGCGATGTCACGACTAAATCCATCGAAGAGCTGCCAATCACGCATATTTTACTCATTGTCATTCCGCCTTTCTTGTCGTTTGTCTTTCAATAAAGGCAACCGGCATCTGCACTGCCGATTGTTCAATATATTCATTTTTCATTAATTTCAGCAGCAGTTTTGCCGCTTCTTTTCCCATTTCATAGGCGGGCTGCCTGATCGTTGATAAAGAGGGGAAAAGCAATTCGCTTTGCGGAATGTCATCAAAGCCTATAATCTGCAGTTCGTCGGGAACTTTGATCTTCCGTTTTAAGGCTTCATGCAAAACGGCTGTCGCCACAATATCATTGCTTGCGATTACGCCGTCTGTTTCCGGATAGGTGGCAAACAGCTCCACTGCCCGTTTTTGAGCTTCCGGAAATGAAAATGTCTCGGTTTTCATAACATGAAAATCGATATCGGCCCCGCTTAGCATCTCCAGCGCTCCGTTGAAACGGTCTCTTGCAGTCTGAAGGTGGGCCGGTCCTTTAATCAGCGTAATTCGTTTCGCGTTTCTCCTGACCATTTCAGCCGCTGCGATTCTGCCGCCTTCGTGGCTGTCCGCGAATACAGCCGGCGCATTCTCGCCCGTCCGGTCAAGGAAGACGATCGGCATGGACAAGTCTTGATAATTTGGCGCATCCGGATAATTGGTCGCTGAAATGACTCCGACCACATGATTTTGTTTAAACGTCTGCAAATAATCAAGCTCTTTTTCCAAATTTTCATCGCTGTTTCCGAAGATGAGCCGAAAGCCGAGGCGGTGGATTTCATCTTCAACGCCGCGCGCAAGCTGAGGAAAGAACGGGTTTGTGATATCCGGCAGGAGCAGTCCGATCAGTCTGGACTCCCTTTTATAGAGAGACCTGGCTACTTCATTCGGGTGGTAATTCAATTCTTCCATCGCTTTTAACACGCGTGTCCTCGTGTCTTCATGGACGTATCCCGTCTCATTTAATACCCGGGAAACCGTAGCGACAGATACTTTTGCAGCAAGTGCGACGTCTTTAATCGTAGCCAAAAAGACTTCTCCTTTCCATTTGTGTAACCGTTTACATAAAGATTATCATGATCCTTTTAAAATCTCAATAAAAAAAGGTCCGGCACTGAAATTTTTAGCCGGGTTGGGATATAGAGACATATACAGTTGTGTTGAATAGAAAATAACCTTCATTCGGCATAAATTGGCGAATACAGTAACAATGAGAATAGTAAGAAAAATTAAAAATGTTAAAGTTTGATGAATTATCGTTGAAAAAAATTAATGGCTTTTTAAATCTTAGGATTTTAACCTAAAATCTGAAGAAACAAGGTGAATCGAACGGCTCACAAAAAATTTGGATTTGTTAATGAATCCCGCTTTATGCTAATAAAGATTTTCATTTTTTAATAGGTAATCTGATTGTCATAGGACGTATTTGTTTTGAAGAGGGCACATTGGTGACTTTTTAACCTGTTGGAAAAGAGCGAAAATACAAAAATAAAAGGGATATCCCGTTTGATAGCCCATTTCTAGGGGATTTCATCCGGGGGAAAAAGAGACCCTGAATTCATCCTTCAATCTTTCATCAGAAATAGGGAGAAAAGTACAAAAATCATAATGTCGAATTTTGAAAGCGCATACTTAAAACGCTGACAAAAAACTGATAGGAATTAAGAACTTTCGATTGCCAAAAATATCAATAAAAAGATAGGCATTATTAACTCGGACGAGGTGATCTTTGTCACGGAAAATTTCGTCGTCTTCTGTTACATAATGCCGATTGTGATTTCATAGTGAACCTATATACTGATGAATGAATTTACATATCAGATTCCAAGAAGGAGATGTAGACAAACAATGTGGGTAATGCTATTAGCCTGTGTAATCGTTGTTGGGATCGGCATTTATGAAAAAAGGCGCCACCAGCAAAACATCGATGCGCTGCCTGTCCGAGTGAACATCAACGGGATACGCGGAAAGTCCACGGTGACAAGATTAACAACAGGGATATTAATCGAGGCAGGCTACAAAACAGTAGGAAAAACAACCGGGACAGACGCAAGGATGATTTATTGGGACACACCGGAAGAGAAACCGATCAAAAGGAAACCTCAAGGTCCGAATATCGGAGAACAGAAAGAGGTTATGAAAGAAACGGTGGAAAGAGGGGCCAATGCGATTGTCAGTGAGTGTATGGCCGTTAACCCTGATTACCAAATCATCTTTCAGGAAGAATTGCTTCAGGCTAATATCGGCGTGATCGTGAACGTGCTGGAAGATCACATGGATGTGATGGGACCGACTTTGGATGAAATTGCAGAAGCTTTTACAGCAACCATTCCTTATAATGGACATTTAGTTATCACTGATAGTGAGTATACCGATTTCTTTAAGCAGATTGCAAAAGAAAGGAATACAAAAGTCATCGTCGCAGACAATTCTAAAATAACAGATGAATACCTCAGACAGTTTGAGTACATGGTATTCCCTGATAATGCGTCTCTTGCGCTCGGTGTGGCTCAAGCGTTGGGCATTGACGAAGAAACCGCTTTTAAAGGCATGCTGAATGCGCCGCCTGATCCGGGAGCCATGAGAATTCTGCCGCTGATGAACGCCAAAAATCCCGGACATTTCGTCAACGGTTTTGCGGCCAATGACGCAGCTTCCACTTTAAACATATGGAAGCGTGTAAAAGAAATAGGCTATCCTACGGATCAGCCGATCGTCATTATGAACTGCCGCGCCGACAGGGTAGACAGAACACAGCAGTTTGCGGATGATGTCCTTCCTTATATTGAAGCAAGTGAACTTGTGCTGATTGGAGAAACAACAGAGCCGATCGTCAAAGCATATGAAGCAGGCAAAATTCCTGCGGACAAGCTGTTTGATTTTGAGCACAAATCAACGGAAGAAATCATGTTCATGCTGAAAAACAAGCTTGAGGGCCGCGTCATTTACGGAGTCGGAAATATCCACGGAGCAGCGGAGCCTCTCATTGAAAAAATACAAGATTACAAGATTAAGCAGCTCGTTAGCTAGGAGGAAGAAAACACAATGTTTGGATCAGATTTATATATCGCCCTCATTTTAGGAGTCTTACTCAGTTTGATTTTTGCAGAGAAAACGGGAATTGTACCAGCCGGCCTCGTCGTACCGGGTTATTTGGGACTTGTGTTCAATCAGCCGATTTTCATGTTACTCGTTCTTTTTGTCAGTTTGCTGACGTATGTCATCGTGAAATTCGGACTTTCCAAAATTATGATTCTATACGGACGCAGAAAATTCGCAGCGATGTTGATAACGGGAATTCTTTTGAAAATCGGTTTTGATTTTATATATCCGGTGATGCCGTTTGAGATTGCCGAATTCAGGGGAATCGGAATTATTGTGCCGGGGCTGATTGCGAATACCATTCAAAGACAGGGATTAACGATTACGCTTGGAAGTACGCTTTTATTGAGCGGAGCAACATTCGTCATTATGTATGCTTACTATCTAATCTAAAGTTAGGTGTGTCAAATCGATGAAAAAACAACTGAACTTTCAGGAAAAACTGCTGAAGCTGACGAAGCAGGAGAAAAAGAAAACAAACAAGCACGTCTTTATCGTATTGCCCGTTATTTTCTGTTTAATGTTTGTCTTTACTTGGGTCGGAAGCGCCAAAACTCCTTCGCAAATGGACAAAAAAGAAGATGCCAAGCTTACAGCTACTTTTGTGGGCGATATCATGATGGGAAGAAACGTAGAAAAAGTGACAAACTTGCACGGTTCGGAAAGTGTCTTCAAAAATGTGAAGCCATACTTTAATGTGTCAGATTTTATCACAGGAAACTTTGAAAACCCTGTAACAAATGCAAAGGACTATCAAGAGGCAGAAAAGAACATCCATCTGCAAACGAATCAAGAATCAGTCGAAACATTGAAAAAGCTGAACTTCAGCGTACTGAACTTTGCCAACAACCATGCGATGGACTACGGGGAAGACGGTTTGAAGGATACACTGAATAAATTCTCAAATGAGGACTTGGAGCTTGTCGGAGCAGGGAATAATCTCAAAAACGCGAAACAGCACGTATCCTATCAGGATGTGAACGGTGTTAAAATCGCAACGCTCGGTTTTACAGACGTCTACACGAATAACTTTACAGCCAAAAAGAACAGAGGCGGAGTGCTGCCGCTCAGCCCGAAAATCTTTATTCCAATGATCGCGGAAGCATCCAAAAAGGCGGATCTTGTCCTTGTTCATGTGCACTGGGGACAAGAATATGACAATGAACCGAACGACAGACAGAAGGATCTGGCCAAAGCGATTGCGGATGCCGGAGCAGATGTCATCATCGGCGCTCACCCCCATGTTCTCGAACCGATTGAAGTGTATAACGGTACTGTGATTTTCTACAGCCTCGGTAACTTTGTATTTGATCAGGGCTGGTCAAGAACACGGGACAGCGCGCTTGTACAATACCATTTAATGAATGACGGCAAAGGGCGCTTTGAGGTAACACCTCTCAACATTCGTGAAGCAACGCCGACGCCTTTAGGCAAAAGCGATTTCTTAAAACGAAAAGCGATCTTCCGTCAATTGACAAAAGGAACAAACCTTGACTGGAAAGAAGAAAACGGAAAATTGACGTTTGAAGTCGATCATGCGGACAAACTGAAAAATAACAAAAACGGAGTGGTGAACAAATGAAATTTGTCAGAGCCATTTGGCCGTTCGTAGGTTTAGTGTTGATCATTGCATTCATGTCTGCTTTCAAGTATTCTGATGAATTGTCAAACGATGAAAAAGCTAAAATCTCAACGGAAATCCAAAAAGTGAATCAGCAGGATCAAACAACGGAAAACCAACAATAACAGTGCAGAAAAGAGAGTGCCGGCGGCACTCTCTTTTTGCGTGTGCTGATTCCGGTTATAAAAGACCTGTGAAAAGCGGCTGGGAAACACGACAATTTTCTTAACCGGTCAGTGTATAAAGTTTTATAGAAAATCAGGAGAATATATACATGGTTTTGGGGTTCGTGTTTATTGTATTCTTTTGAAGGGAATAAAAACTGACAAATTTCGACTAAGCTTCAAACATGCATCACCTGACCAATTCGGAATGGGAACTGCAACTCATGTTCATGACCTCTTTAGAATATTTCCCTTCATCCATTTAATCCGCGCTTAGGTGAAAAAGCTGATCATGCTGTGCTGCGCGTTTCTTCTCGTATGACGCTGCTGTACACGCAAAAAAAGTCCTTTAAATATCCCAATTGAATGACGATGAAAGAGGAAAGAAGAGGAGGAACAGAACAATTGATAAAAAAAGCGGCAAACAAAAAGTTAGTTTTGTTTTGTGGAATTGCGGTGTTTTTGATGTCTTTATTTTTAACGAATCACAATGACGTATACGCCGATACGATCGGCGAGAAAATAGCAGAAACCGCCAGACATCTTGAGGGTGCGAAATACAGCTACGGCGGAGAGAAGCCGAAAACGGGGTTTGACTCGTCAGGCTTTGTACAATATGTGTTTCAATCGCTCGATATTACGCTCCCGAGAACGGTAAAGGAGCAATCGACCCTTGGAAGCAGCGTCAGCCGTCAGCAGCTCGAAAAGGGGGATCTTGTCTTTTTCAAGAATGCCGAGCTGGAATCGGACGGACCGACTCATGTCGCCATCTACATGGGAAATGATCAAATCATCCACAGCACAAAATCAAACGGAGTTGTCGTGACAAAGCTTGAAGGCAGTTCTTACTGGAGCTCGGGGTATCTTAAAGCGAAAAGGATCACAAAAGAGCCTAAGATTTCTATGGACCCGGTCGTTCAAAAAGCGAAGAGCTATGTCGGTGTTCCATATGTATTTGGAGGAAACTCTCCAGATCTCGGGTTTGACTGTTCAGGACTGACCCAATACGTTTTCAGAGAGGTGCTCGGTGTTTATTTGCCAAGATCGGCGGAACAGCAATGGGCGGTCGGTCAAAAGGTGAAGCTTGAAGATATCCGGCCGGGTGATGTTTTGTTTTTCAGCAATACGTACAAACCGGGAATATCCCATAACGCCATCTATGCCGGGGGCGGCCGGTTTATCCATGCGAGCCGTTCAAATAAAGTGACGATCTCTTACTTGTCGGCTTCCTACTGGCAGAAGAAGTTCACAGGAGTCAGACGTTTTGACAACATGTCCCTGCCGAAAAATCCGATTGTATCTGAAGCGATCAGGCATATCGGCGAAGTCGGTTATCAAAAAGGCGGCACATCGCCTAAAGAAGGCTTTGATACGGCGGGTTTTATCCAATATGTCTATAAAACGGCGGCAGGAGTGGAACTTCCGCGGTACGCTGATAAACAATACAGTACAGGTAAGAAAATCACAAAAAAGGAGCTGGAGCCTGGAGACATCGTGTTCTTTAAAGGAACCACTGTTCTGAATCCCGCCATCTATATCGGAAATGGCCAGGTCGTTCTTGTCACCTTGTCTGCCGGTGTGACGACAGCAGATATGGAGACGAGCGCCTATTGGAAAGAGAAATACGCCGGAAGCGTCAGAATTAAGTAGCAGAAAACCGCTCGAGTCATCTTCGAGCGGTTTTCTAATTATTGATATTCATTTTCCAGCAGTTTATTAATGAAATAAGCGACGCCGTTTTCGTCATTGCTTTTCGTGATAAACGTGCTGATATGCTTCAGCTCATCGATTGCATTGCCCATCGCGATCCGATGGCCGGCTTCCTCAAACATTGACAGGTCGTTCGGGCTGTCGCCGATCGCGTAGATGTCTTTTTTCTCGATTCCATAGTGACGGGCCAGCTCTTTTAAAGCGCGGCCTTTGCCGGATTCATCAGGCAGAATCTCGATGATATGTCTTCCGGAAGATGTGAGTCCCAATTTTGGAAAGGCTGCAAGGTCTTCTTTTGCTTTTTTCAGTTTTTCCATATCAAATGAGAAGCACAACAGCTTATAAATATGTTCGTCTCCGTTAAAAACCTCGCGAATGTCGGGGACCGGCTTGATGCCGAATTGTTTAAACTGAGTCAGTGCGCCCTGCCAAAGCGTATCCCTGTCTTCATCAGGGTTGGCGCTTGTGACGATATCGAGCTCTGCTTCAAGCTTCTGCTCTCCGTCATAAGGAGAAAGCAGCGCATCGTCCGTATAAACCTCAAAATAGATTTGATGATCTGTTAAGTATTGGGCGGCCTTTTTTCCGGCGTCCTTGTCCATTAACGTTCTGTTTAGGAGTTTATAGTTGAAATCGTGAACCGTTCCCCCGTTTGCGGCGATAATCGGAATATCCAAATCGTTCAGAAGCGCTTTGACGTCAAATGTGGCCCGTCCCGTGCAAATGGTTACGATGCAGTCTGAGATGAGCGCCTTTTTGATAGCGGCCCGGTTTTCTGCGGATATTTGGCTTTCGGTATTTAAAAGAGTCCCGTCTAAATCGATCGCAATTAACCTCATTATGTAAAGATAACCTCCTGTAAGAGCAGTTTGCCGTTTTTCGGGAGGCGAAAAACAGCTCTCTTCGGCAGTATTCCCTAAAAGGACATGTTATGTAAAAGGCTAAACCTAAATTTAGATTTTTTCAATAGTAAATCTTGAGTTTCATTAAAGAGAAAAAGGATGAATCATCTTCATCCTTTTTCTAATTATACATCCAGCTGCTGTTTTAATTCCTGCTTGATTTCGTTGAGATTTTCCTGGTCAAGCTGGAAATAGTAGACTTTGCCCGGTTGATAATCGCTCCCTTTCAATTGAAGGGTATCGATCGTTTGAATGGACGTCATAAACGGGATCAGCCCGATTGCATCATTCAGCGACAAGTTCATTGATACGTTCTTTCCGACTGTATCAAGGATATCGTCGTAAGCCGGAATGGCAGTAAGCGATTTGGATTTGTTGATAATCGATTTGATGACTTCCATCTGGCGATCGCCGCGCTTCAAATCCGTATCGGCTTTTCTCGTTCTTACATAAGCAAGGGCCTCTTCTCCGTTTAGCGTTTGCTCACCTGTTTGGAGATTGACTTTGCCTTTCGTATCCTTTTTAATCTGCCGGACAATATAGTCTTCTTTGATTGTGATCGGTACACCGCCGAGCTCGTCAACTACTTCTTTGAAAGCTGAAAAATTGGCTTCCATGACGTAATCAACCGGAATGTCGAGCAGGTTTTCGACGGTTTCTGTACTGAGGTCGCGCCCGCCTAATGAGTGGGCATGCGTGATTTTATCAAAGCCGCGTCCAGGGATGTTAACATAGGAATCCCGCGGGATGCTTAATAGTTTCACTGATTTATTTTTTCTGTTGAACGTGGCGAGAACCATCGCATCGCTTCGTTCTTTGTTCATGCTTTGTCCGGGACGGGCGTCAATCCCCATCAACAGGATGGAGAAGTTATCTTTTTTAGGATTGAACTCTTTAATCCGCTTGACGGACTGTTCTCCTCTGGAAAGGGTAACTTGCGCATCTTTGGAGGCGTTCGCCACTTTGTAGTACGCATAGCCGCCTGCGGCTGCTGTCGCCGTCAGGATTAAAGCAATGAAAAACAATGAGTATTTCACCCATTTTCTTAGTCTCTTTTTCTTCGTTCGTTGCGATCGTAGCATGTATAAGCTCCTCTTTTATTTATATATTAAAACGTACAATTGTTGAATAAGTCTAAATTTTGATAAAAAAATGGTTTCTCAATCTTGGATTTTACAAGATATTTGCTGTTTTGCATATGGGAATTCTCTGGAAATTCCGCGGGATCTGATCATTTTGCCGCCTTAAATAAGACGATGAAACAGATAAAATGTTTCATATTTTTAAATTCCTTTTAATGGTACTCCATGTTTCTTAGGTTTGAAGAAAGCGAGACAAGGTTAAAGATTATAAAAGACAAGCCTTGTTAGGAGGATATACTGATGAAGGGAAAAAGATCGAATGCCTGGCTTTATTTTTTTGGAGCCTTGGGCGGTGTGCTCTACGGTTATGATACGGGCGTCATTTCCGGGGCGATTTTATTTATGAAAGATGAGCTTGGGCTCAATGCCTTTACAGAAGGGCTGGTTGTCAGCGCAATTTTAATCGGGGCGATTTTCGGATCGGGTTTGTCCGGCAGGCTGACAGACCGCTTCGGGAGAAGAAGGGCGATTATGTCAGCGGCAGTGCTGTATTGCATTGGGGGGCTCGGAACGGCCCTGGCGCCAAGCACGGAATATATGGTGGTTTTCAGGATCGTGCTCGGCCTTGCGGTTGGCTGTTCAACGACCATTGTTCCTTTGTACCTTTCAGAGCTTGCGCCGAAGGAATCTAGGGGCGCGCTTTCTTCATTAAATCAGCTGATGATTACGATCGGGATTCTGGTCTCTTATTTGATCAATTATGCATTTAGTGATGCAGGTGCATGGCGCTGGATGCTGGGCTTGGCTCTTATTCCGTCAATCGGCCTTTTAATCGGTATCTTTTTCATGCCGGAAAGCCCACGCTGGCTCTTAACAAAAGGAAAAGAAGAGAAAGCGCGACGGGTTTTGTCCAAGATGAGGGGAGGAAAGCAGGTCGATCAGGAAATCAAAGAAATTAAGGAAGCGGAAAAGCAGGAGCAGGGGGGCTTGAAAGAGCTGCTGGAACCGTGGGTGCGCCCGGCGTTAATCGCAGGGGTCGGACTGGCGTTTCTCCAGCAATTTATCGGAACCAACACGATTATTTACTATGCCCCAAAAACGTTTACGAATGTCGGATTTGAAGATTCGGCGGCCATTTTGGGGACAGTCGGCATCGGTATGATCAATGTTCTGATGACGCTTGTGGCGATCCGCTTTATTGACAGGATTGGCCGGAAGCCGCTTTTATTATTTGGAAATGCCGGCATGGTCATCAGTTTAATCGTGCTTTCTTTCACCAATATCTTTTTTGGCAATACGACTGGTGCGGCATGGACGACTGTCATCTGTTTAGGTGTATTCATTGTCGTATTTGCCGTCAGCTGGGGACCGATCGTCTGGGTGGTGCTGCCTGAGCTGTTCCCCCTTCATGTCAGAGGGGTGGGAACCGGAGTATCGACTTTAATGCTTCATGCAGGGAACTTAATTGTGACATTAAGTTTTCCGGTCCTCATGGAAGCGATGGGCATCAGTTACCTGTTCCTGTGCTATGCGGCCATCGGAATCGCGGCCTTCCTGTTCGTTTTCTTTAAAGTAACAGAAACAAAAGGCAAAAGCCTTGAAGAAATCGAGCAGGATTTACGGGACAGGCACGGCGGAATCACGGGAACTGACACGCAGCCGGTTGAACGATAGGCAAAAGGATGGGCATGGCCCCATCCTTTTTTGTGTGAGGAGGCCAGCCAAGCCAATCATGGCTGATCTCTGTTTTCTCCGTCTTCTGGCTGCGAATCGTCATGGCGCGGCAGATTACCCGTTCTGATCGCCCGAAACACGAGAAAGAAAATAACGAAAACAACCAGCCCTCCGACTAGTATTTGCAGCAGCATCCCAACACCTCCGTTTTCTTCTATGTATGAATCATGACCGCTCTGCATGACGGTTAATGAAACGTTTGTTTAAAAAACTGAATAAGAACCCGGGTTTATCTCACACTAAAGTCAACTGAACGATAATGGGAGTGTGACGATTTGAAAGCTGTAACGTTTCAAGGGCCTCAGCATGTTAAAGTCAGCCAGGTGGAGGACGCCAAAATAGAAAGAAGCGATGATATCGTTGTCAGAATTACTTCTACGGCGATTTGCGGATCAGACCTCCATCTTTATCAAGGGAATTTTCCTCTTCCGAAAGGCTTCCAGCTCGGCCATGAACCGATGGGAATTGTAGAAGAAACAGGACCTGATGTAACAAAAGTGAAAAAAGGGGACCGGGTCGTCATCCCGTTTACCGTTGCATGCGGACATTGCTTTTATTGCGAAAACAAGCTGGAAAGCCAGTGTGATAATGCCAATCCCCATTATGATTCAGGCGGATATTTCGGCTACTCGGAAAAGTTCGGAAACCACCCTGGCGGACAGGCCGAATATTTAAAAGTGCCGTTTGGCAACTTCACGCCGTTTGTCATCCCTGAATCATGCGAGATGGAGGACGAGTCGCTCCTGTTTTTATCAGATGTCCTGCCAACCGCGTATTGGAGCGTGCTTCACGCTGGCGTTAAAAAGGGAGACACCGTCATTGTTCTCGGCTGCGGACCGGTCGGATTAATGGCGCAGAAGTTTGCCTGGATGGAAGGGGCGAAGCGGGTCATTGCAGTAGACTACTTGGACTACCGCCTAAGGCAGGCTGAAGCGTTAAACCGCGTCGAAGTATTTGACTTTACAAAATATCCTGACATGGGCGAGCATTTAAAGGAGATTACAAAAGGCGGGGCGGATGTCGTGATCGACTGCGTGGGGATGGACGGCAAAAAATCTCCGCTTGAGTATCTGGAGCAAAAACTGAAGCTTCAGGGCGGCACGCTCGGACCGATTCAAATTTCTACAAAGGCGGTCAGAAAGTGCGGGACCGTACAGATTACAGGGGTATATGGAAGCAATTATAATATGTTTCCGCTCGGCGCGTTCTTTTCCAGAAATATTACACTAAAAATGGGGCAGGCCCCGGTTATCCATTTGATGCCTGAGATTTACAAGAAGATTGAAGAGAATCAATTTGATCCGAAGGAAATCATTACGCATCAGCTTCCGCTTGAAGAAGCCGGCCGCGCTTACCAATTGTTCAACGGCCATGAAGATGATTGCATTAAAGTGATTTTGAAGCCATAGCGATGATAAAGGCTGCCGAGCTACCGGCAGCCTTTGCGTGCATTATCTTGCCAGCCAACCGCCATCGACCGCCAGCACATGTCCATTCACATAATCGGATGCCGGCGCCGAAAGGAATACGGCGGCTCCGGCAATGTCATCCGGCTGACCCCAGCGTTCGGCCGGAATCCGTTTTAAGATTTCGGCATTGCGGTTTTGGTCCTCGCGGATCTGCTTTGTATTGTTCGTTGCGATATAGCCCGGCGCAATTGCATTGACCTGGACATTGTGCGCCGCCCATTCATTGGCAAAAGACTTCGTCAATCCGGCTACTGCATGCTTGCTTGCCGTATATGCAGGGACGAGAATGCCTCCTTGAAATGAAAGAAGCGAGGCAATATTGATGATTTTCCCCTGCTTTCGCTCAATCATCTGCCGGCCGACAGCCTGCGTCAGCAAAAATAAGCTGTTCAAATTGACATTGATCACCGCTTCCCAGTTCTCCCGGGAAAAATCAGCCGCTTTTTCTCTGCGGATCGTCCCGGCATTATTGACGAGAATATCAATTTGATGACGGTCAAGCACCTCTTTTGCAAAGGTTTCAACCTCGTCAAGGCTGCCCATATCAAGCTGATAAGACGTAAACGTTCTACCGGTTTCTTCGATCAGCCGCTTTGTTTCATCAAGCCCGCTCGTATGTGAAGTGCCGATGATATCCGCTCCCGCTTTTGCCAGCGCTTCGGCAATTCCTTTGCCGATTCCAGTTCCCGGGCCTGTGACAAGCGCGGTTTTGCCTTCAAGTGAAAAATACGATTCAAGATATCCCATCTCACGTTCACGCCCTTACCGTATGACATTCATCGGGACAGCATCCATGTCCTTAAATGTGTAGTTTTCTCCGGCCATCGCCCATATAAAGCAGTAGTTGGATGTGCCGGAGCCCGAGTGGACAGACCACGCGGGTGAAATGACTGCCTGTTCGTTGCCGACGACGAGATGCCTTGTCTCCGTCGGTTCGCCCATGAAATGAAACACCTTTGCATCTTCAGCAAGGTCAAGATACAGATAAGCTTCCATCCGCCGGTCATGAACATGCGCCGGCATCGTGTTCCATGTGTTATTGGGTTCAAGAAATGTAATGCCCATCATCAGCTGGCAGCTTTGAATGCCGTCTGCATGAATCACTTTGTATAGATTGCGGACATTTGAAGAGGCTTCTTCTCCTAAATGATCGTATGGAAGCTCTGAAAGCGAAGCTTTTTGCACCGGATACTTTTGGTGTGCGGTCGCTGAGATGAAATAAAATTTGGCTCCGCCTTCATTCAAGCTTGAGAAAGAAACGTCTTTATTTCCCAGGCCGATATACAGAAAATCTTTGTGCTCCAGTACGTATTCTTCATCACCAACTTTGACCGCACCGGGTTTCCCGACATTTACAATTCCGATTTCGCGCCGTTCCAGAAAATAGTCCGTTTTTAAAAAATCGCCGGCATCGAGCGCAATGGATTCCTTCACTGGAACGGCCCCGCCGATCACGACTCTGTCTTCATGCGAATAAACCATGTTCAGTTTGTTTTCAACAAACAATGACTCTATTAAAAAATGCTCGCGAAGCTCTGCGGTTGTGAATCGTTTCGCTTGTTCAGGATGAACAGAATAACGATTTTCCATACCTTCTCCTCCTTGAATTGGACGTTTTTAGACTGACTTGAATGAAGGGACCAAAGTTTTTGGTAACGGTTTCAAACATGAATTGTAAAGTAAATAATGGAAATCGTCAACAGTCTTTTCACTTTTTTCTGAATATTGTCAAGGTCAATCTTGAAATATTAAAAAAGACTCTTCCAAATTTTAAATGATGTGATATGCTGATGGTATAAAGTTTTTGAAATCGGTTTCAAATCATAAGGTCATAGGAGTACTTGAATGAGGGATAAGCAAACAGCGAAAGTAACCATCAACGAAGTAGCCGCACATGCAGGTGTATCAAAATCAACGGTTTCCCGTTATATCAACGGGAAGATTGATGCCATCTCACCGAAAAAGGTGAAAAGCATCAAAAAAGCGATCGAGGAGCTTAATTACCGCCCCAGTCAGATGGCACAGGGGCTGAAGGTGAAAAAAAGCAAGGTTATCGGATTTTTGGTCGCCGATATTACAAACCCGTTTTCAGTCGCCACCTTGAGAGGGGTGGAAGAGGTTTGCGATCAGTACGGGTACAGCATCATGGTCTGCAACACGGACAACAGTCCTGAAAAAGAACGGGAGATGCTGCACAAGCTGAACGCGCATTACATTGAAGGGCTGATTATTAATACGACGGGAAGAAATAACGATGTGCTCATGGATTTAATCAGCCAGGATGTGTCGATTGTGCTCGTTGACCGGAAAGTGCCCGGGCTCAAAATCGATGCAGTTACAACGAACAACCGAGAAGTGACAAGTCAAATCGTCAATCTCATGTATGACAAAGGCTATGCCCAGGTCGGTCTGTTTACCGAGCCGATTAAAGGGATCAGTCCAAGGGAGGAAAGGGTTTCCGCCTATACAGAAATCGCGCTTAAACGCAATGCCGGCGGCAATCCCCTTGTATATGAGGCAGATGTCAAAGACAAAGAATCTCTTTTACATTCCGTCAAAAGCTTTTTAGAAATGAAAGAAGGGAAAAAAGCCATTCTTGGAAACAACGGGCTTCTGATGCTGAAAATCATCAGCTGCCTTTATGAGCTTGGCATTTCGATTCCGGAAGACGTCGGAATTGCCGGATTTGATGATACGGAATGGTATAAATTGATCGGTCCGGGCATTACCACCATCGCCCAGCCGTCGCATGAAATGGGCAGAGCCGCCATGGAGCGGATCATCAAACGGATTGAAGGAGATGAAAGTGCACCGCAGACGATTCAGCTTGAGGCAGAGCTTGTTCTCAGACAGTCGCTGTAGAACTCGTCAAATGGAGACACTCATACACCCGACAATTTAGGGGAGAGTGTTTTTCTGCAATTTTTTCTGAAACCGGTACCATTTCGAAAGGAGAGTGAAATCATGTCGCTTGATGTGATGACATTCGGAGAATCGATGGCTATGTTTTACGCAAATGAAACAGGCGGACTGCATGAGGCTTCTTCGTTTTCCAAGGCTCTTGCCGGAGCGGAAACAAATGTTGCCGTCGGACTGTCGCGCCTGGGCTTTCGAGTCGGCTGGATGAGCAAGGTCGGCGCCGATTCGCTTGGAACTTTTATTTTAAATGAATTGAAAAAAGAAGGCGTCGACATCTCTGAAGTCAAACGCAGTGCAGACCAGCAGACAGGCATCCTGCTCAAGTCAAAGGTTGAAAGCGGGGACCCTGATGTCACGTATTACCGCAGAGGATCAGCCGCAAGCACGATGAGCATTGATGACTACCCGGCAGAGTATTTCAAAGAAGCCAAACATATGCATGTGACAGGCATACCTCCTGCCCTTTCAAGGGAAATGCGGGGCTTCGCCCGCCACGCCGTTCACCAGATGAAAAAAGATGGAAAGACGATTTCGTTTGACCCGAATCTCCGCTTCCAGCTTTGGCCGGACCAGCAGACAATGGTTCACACGATTCATGAGATCGCCGCGCAAGCAGACTGGTTTCTGCCTGGGATCAATGAAGGAAAACTCCTGACAGGCTGCAATTCTCCCGAGGATATCGCTAAATATTATGTGATGCAGGGGGTCAAGGTCATTGTCATCAAGCTTGGAAAAGAGGGGGCTTATTACCGGACACCGGACAAAGAGGGTTATGTGCCGGGTTATCAGGTGGAAAAGGTTGTTGATACCGTTGGCGCTGGTGACGGTTTTGCCGTCGGCATGATCAGCGGTCTATTAGACGGATTGCCGCTTGAAGAAGCAGTTCAGAGGGCAAATGCGATCGGAGCTCTGGCCGTCATGGCTCCGGGTGATATGGACGGTCTGCCGTCAAGGGATCAATTGAAAGCTTTTATGGCCGCAGAGGCAAACAACCAAAAAACAGGAGGTTGACCGTAATGGAAATGTCTATGATCGGAAAAGTGCAGGAGCAGCTGGCCGAGGCCGGGCTGATCGCGGTCGTCCGCGCAGGCGATAAGGAAGCTGCTGAGGAAAGCATTCACAGATTGATCGACAAAGGAATTACTGCGATTGAAATCACATATACGACGCCGGGAGCGTCTGAGCTGATTGAAAAATTTGCAGGAAAAGACGGCCTCCTTGTCGGAGCCGGAACGGTGGTTGAAAGCGAACAGGCGAGGGAAGCCGCGGCAGCGGGGGCAAAATTCATCGTCAGTCCGGGTTTTTCAGAAAAATTGGCTGAGGAAGCCGCCTCATTGCATACATTTTTTATTCCCGGCATATTAACACCGAGCGAAATTATGGAAGCGGTCTCAAAGGGTTTTCGGGTTCTTAAGCTGTTTCCAGGGGGGACTTCCGGGATTCCTTACATGAAAAACCTCGCGGGCCCCTTTCCGAAGGTTCGTTTCATACCAACCGGGGGGATCCATCCGGGCGATGTGGAGAAATGGCTCGATGCCGGAGCATTGGCAGTTGGAGTGGGAAGCCAGCTGAACAAAGTGTCAGAAGCGGATATCCAGCGTATCTTTCAGCGTCGGATTCGGCAGAATTAAAGCGTGCGCAGCGTGAAAAGACTTCAGATTTTGCAAGATCGACAGCTTTGTTTTTTCATTAATTTCTAGAATGGGAGAAAAAATGATGAAAATTAAAGCAACGATTGAACGTGTGCCGGGCGGCATAATGATCATTCCGCTCTTTCTGGGCGCAACGCTGAATACGTTTGCTCCGGGAACCGCGGAGTTTTTCGGCGGATTTACAGGCGCCCTGATTACCGGAACGCTGCCGATTTTAGGAGTATTTATCTTTTGCGTTGGTGCAACAATAGATTTTCGTTCTTCAGGATATATTGCGAGGAAGGGACTGACACTTCTGATCGGCAAAGTCGGCATTGCCGCATTATTGGGTTTGATCGCAGCGCAGTTCATTCCAGATGAAGGCATTCAAAGCGGGTTTTTTGCCGGACTGTCAGTGCTTGCTATTGTAGCCGTTATGAATGAAACGAACGGCGGTCTGTATTTGGCGTTAATGAACCACATGGGAAGAAAGGAAGACGCCGGTGCTTTCGCCTTTATCAGCACGGAATCGGGCCCGTTTATGACGATGGTCACTTTCGGTGTGACAGGGCTCGCAGCATTTCCCTGGGAGACGCTGGCTGCAACCGTCATCCCGTTTTTACTCGGCTGTATTCTCGGAAACCTTGACCCTGAATTGCGCGAGTTGTTCGGAAAAGTCGTACCGGCGATCATTCCGTTCTTCGCATTTTCACTGGGAAACACGCTCGATTTTAAAATGTTAATCCAATCCGGCTTTTTAGGTATTGTTGTCGGCGTATCAGTCGTCGTTCTCTCGGGTGCTTCTCTATACCTGCTGGACCGCTTTGTCGCAAGAGGAGACGGCGTCGCGGGCGTCGCGGCATCGTCAACGGCCGGGGCTGCGGTAGCCGTGCCGTATGCGCTTGCCGATGCAAACCCCGTGTTTGCGCCGGTGGCTGATTCAGCGACCGCGATCATCGCGACAAGCGTCATTGTCACCTCGCTTCTGACGCCGCTTGCAACCGTCTGGATCGAAAAACGGACAAAACAAAGAAAACCTCCGAAACAAATGACGATCGATTACAAGTCATTTCGCCGCTGACGCACCGGGACATTTTGTCCGGGGCGTTTTTTTTATGACCGTTTTGAAATAACGTCACCAAATTGCTAAATTTAACGGGTATCATTTGTGCTAATATCAATATGTAGTGTCTTTCGAAAGTTCGGGCACTATATATGCTACTTTTTAGGAGAGATTAGGATGACAACAGGCTTTAAAGAACAGGGATTATTGCAATTGACAGAAACATTTCATGATATCGTCGGGTATGGAGATCACGATATTATGCAGGAAAATGCCAACGTAGACGGCCGCTCTCCGATGGGGCAAATGAGCCGGTTTGCATCCGAGAGTTCCAGACATTATGCGCTCCAGTACTTAATGTCGCCGGAAATCAAGAAAGCAGTCGATGACAACTTGATATATCCGCACGATTTAGACTATATGCCGAGCGGGACAACGACTTGCTGCCAGATCCCTTTGGGCCGGCTGTTAAAAGACGGATTCCATACAGGCCACGGCTCCCTCAGGGAACCGAAGGACATTATGAGCGCATTGTCACTCGCATCCATCATTTTTCAATCGAATCAAAATATGCAGCACGGCGGCCAGTCATTTCCGATGTTCGATTACGATCTGGCGCCTTACGTCCGCAAAACGTACGAAAAGCATCTGGTGAAAATCAAACAATACCCGACAACTTTGACAGAAGAAGAGATAAGGGAAAGAGCGTGGGAAGAAACGGACAACACAACTTACCAAGCGTGCGAAGCCTTTATACATAATGCCAACAGCATGCATTCGCGGGGCGGCGGACAGGTTCCGTTTGTTTCAATTAATTACGGCACGGATACGTCAAGGGAAGGCCGCCTTTTGATCAAAAATATTCTGAAGGCGACAAAAGCAGGTCTCGGCAAGGGGGAGACGCCGATTTTTCCGATTCAGATCTTCAAAATGAAAGAAGGCGTCAACGTCGATCAAACAGACCCTAACTATGACTTGTACCGGCTTGCATTGGAAACGAGCGCTGAAAGGCTGTTTCCGAACTTTAGCTTTATCGATTCGCCCGTGAATAAACCTTTTTATGACGGAACACCGGAAAGCGAAATCGCTTATATGGGATGCAGAACGCGCGTCATGGCCAATATTCATGGGAAAGAAAACAGCATCGGCAGAGGGAATTTGTCATTCACCTCGATCAACATTGTCAAAATAGCGCTGCTCAGCGAAAATGTTGAACAGTTTTTTGCTTTGCTGAACCGCTACATGGAATTAACGATTCAACAGCTGCTTGAACGGTACGCCTTTCAATGCAAAAAAAGAGCAAAAGACTTTAAGTTCCTGTATTCGCAAGGCATCTGGCATGAAAGCGAGAAGCTTGATCCTGAGGACACGCTCGAGGATGTGCTAAAGCACGGAACATTGAGCATCGGATTTATCGGACTGGCTGAAGCTTTGACTGCATTGACAGGAAAACATCACGGAGAAAGCGAAGAGTCGTTTGAACTCGGCAAAAAAATCGTTCAGTCGATGAGAGATAAGGCCGATGAAGCCACAGAAAAACACAAGCTGAACTTTTCTTTGATCGCCACACCGGCAGAAGGACTTTCAGGGAAATTTGTCAAAAAAGATAAATTGGAGTTCGGTTCGATCCACAATGTCACAGACCGGATCTACTATACGAACTCGTTTCACATCCCTGTTCACTATAAGCTGACTGCGGTTGAAAAGATCAGAAAAGAAGCGCCGTTCCATTTGATGTGCAATGGCGGGCATATCAGCTACATTGAGCTGGACGGAGACCCGAAAAAAAACATTAAAGCGATGGACATGATTGTAACCGCCATGCGCCGGTCAGGCATGGGCTACGCCTCGATCAACCATCCTGTCGACCACTGCAAGGCGTGCGGATTTACCGGAATCATCGATAACGAGTGCCCGCAGTGCAAAAATCGAGATGAGGCTTTGATTGAACGGATCAGACGGATTACGGGATATTTAGTCGGAGATATGTCAAAGTGGAATTCGGCGAAAAGACAAGAAGAAAAGGACAGAGTGAAGCACCTATGAAAGTGATGAATATTATCCATGACAGCATCGTAGACGGAGAAGGACTGAGAACAGTCGTGTTTTTAGCGGGCTGCCCGCATATGTGTGAAGGCTGCCATAATAAACAAAGCTGGAATATCAATAACGGATTTGATATGAGTGTAGACGAAGTATTTGAGGAAATTATGAAAAACCCGCTTACAAACGTCACCTATTCAGGAGGAGAGCCGCTTTTGCATGCGAGCGAACTGATCGAACTGTCTGAGAGAATTAAGCAGCAATCCGAAAAAGACATCTGGCTTTACAGCGGCTATACGTACGAACAAATCTTGAAAAATGAAAAGCACAGCGCTTTGCTGGCCTATTGTGATGTCCTGGTAGACGGCCCGTTCGAAATCAAAAAAAGGGACTTGACGCTCCTTTACAGAGGAAGCTCAAACCAGCGCATTATCGAGCTGGCATAATCTGAAACAGAAGCCTCCGGGGCTTCTGTTTCAGCGTGTCGACAAACCCTCGCATTCGTTGTCAGGCCTGCGCGTCGGTGCTCACGAATTCCAACATTCGCTCCGCTCCGATGCTCGGCCTTCCTAGACTGCAAGGGTTTTCAATCACGCTGAAAGGATGACAAAATCCCAAAACAAAAAGCCGTTTTGGGATTTTGTCAACAATCTAAAACAGAAGCCTCTGGGGCTTCTGTTTTTCCTTTCCGGCATTGACTTCTATCGAGATAACGTCATAATAAATATGAAAAGGTTTATATTTTATCATACATGTCTATCAATAAAAGAAAGCGTTTTATTTACATAAGATAATCGTGAATTAAGGGAGGAGATGGCTTCATGACTCAATCACCGATATTTCTGCAGCCTGAGTTTAAAGAGAGGATCTGGGGGGGAGCGGCTTTGCGCGAGACATTCGGCTATGACATTCCCTCTGATTTGACAGGTGAATGCTGGGCCATTTCCGCCCATCCAAACGGGCCGAACCTCGTTGCTTCGGGTCCTTACAAAGGAAAAACGCTTGCCGAGCTTTGGGACGAGCACCGCGAATTGTTCGGCGGTGCAGAGGGAGACCGTTTCCCGCTGTTAACGAAAATACTTGATGCCAATCAAGACCTTTCCGTTCAAGTCCACCCCGATGACTACTATGCGGGCGAACACGAAAACGGGGAACTCGGTAAGACGGAATGCTGGTATATCATCGATTGCAAAGAAGGTGCCGAGATCGTTTACGGCCATACGGCGAGAACGCGGACAGAGCTGGTCACCATGATCAACAGCGGTGATTGGGACAACTTGTTAAGGCGGATCAAAATCAAGCCGGGCGATTTTTATTATGTGCCAAGCGGCACGATTCATGCTCTTTGCGAAGGGACGGTCGTTTTGGAGACACAGCAGAGCTCTGATACGACGTACAGGGTATACGATTATGACCGGGCCGATCAAAATGGAGAAAAGCGCGAGCTTCACCTGACACAGGCGATCAATGTCACAACAGTACCGCACGTTGACAGCTATGTTGACGAATCGACAGAAACTCAAAAAGGGATTACCATTAAGACTTTTGTAGAAGCCGAATACTTCTCCGTATACAAATGGGAGATCGACGGTGCCGTTGAGCTGACCCAGGATGCCCCTTTCCTGTTATGCAGTGTGATTGAAGGAGAAGGAAAGCTCACTCAGGGCGGAGAATTATTTCCGATCAGCAAAGGAGCAAATTTTATCCTGCCGGCGGAAACGAATGACTTTACGATAGAAGGAACATGCGAATTAATCGTGTCTCACATATAAAAAGCTTAACGGTCCTCAAAAGAAGGCCGTTAAGCTTTTTTATTGTGAAAAAATAGTCCGGCTCGCCGATAAAAAGAGAAAGCAAGTTTTTGAAATTAGGAGGCTTATAGTCGAGGGGAGTAGAGAATGTGAAAAACATTAGAAAAACCGTTATTTTTGCTGCAATCATTTTGCTCATACATACGGCCGTCCCGGCAATCCCTGCTTTAGCAGCATATACCGATACTTCCGTCTACAAAATCGAAACAACAAAAGAGTTTAATAGCGAAAGCGAGGCGCTCAAAGTAGCCGAACAACTGAAAAAGGACACGGGATGGAAAGCCGAGGTCAAACCTTCAGGGGAAAACGGCACAACTTACGTTTTGACAACAGGGGGGATAGAAGGGGAGAGCAGAGCAAAAAATCTGCTTTTGCAGTTTGAAAAAGAAACCGGTTTGAAGGCGTCCTATGGTCCGATTGGACAGAAAGAACCGTTTTCCAAAGCGGTATCAAAGGAATTTGCCGGTGAAGCAAAAGCCAAGGAATGGGCGCTCCAATTTGAAAAAGAAACGGGGCTGAAAGCAACCTATACACTTGCAGGGAACAGGGAAGCATACGTGAAGGTTGCCACCGGAGGAATCGAAGGCGAAGACAACACGAAAGCCATCCTCGATCGTTTTCAAAAAGCGACCGGCCTCAAAGCGTCGTACGCACCATACGGAGCGGGACAAGCGATCGTCAGGCTTTATTCAGGAGAAATCGCAGATGAGAGCAAAGCGAAAAGCCTGCTTGTCCAATTTGAAAAAGAAACCGCTCTTAAAGGAACGATAGAAACAGTAAAGAAACAACAGCCCAGATATAAAATTGTGACAGGTGCGATACAAGGCGAAACAAACGCAAAAAATCTGCTGAAGCAGTTTGAAAAAGAGCTCAAGGTCAAAGGGGCATATGAAGCCGCCGGTCAGCCGGCGCAGCTTTACAATGTGAAATCGGGATATTTTAATGACGAAAAGACCGCGAAAAATGCCGCCGGCCAAATTAAAAAGAATACCGGTCTCACCTCAAGCACGGAAAAGGTAAAAGGCACGCGTTTCTGGATCGTCAGCATGAAAAGCGTAGACAGCCAAAACCTTAAAAAAGTCGACGCCTTTTTTAAAAAGAAAACGTGGCGTTATACTGCTGCAAAGGCAGGGAGAAAGCAGACATCTTTCAGAATCGTTTCCGTCCCGGTTTCAGGTCAAAAGAAAGCAAACGACGGCATCCGGTTTTTTAAAAACAAAAACATTCAGGCTTCCGCCCAAAACGCCGGCGGTACGACCGTCAATCGCTTCCGGATCGCGTCCGGCGAAACAGCCGTTCAAGCGCGAATCAATAAAGGGCTGGAATTCTTCAAGAAAAACGGTGCGGCGGGAACGTCCGGACCGACGGGAAAAAAAGTGTACAGCCATTATCAGCTGACAACGGAGTCCGTATACGAACAGGACAAAGTGACGAAGGCGCTCAATTTCTTTAAAGAAACAGGCATTCACGCAGAGGCCGTCAAGACCGGCCAGTATTACAGCCGGTACAAACTGAGTTCGGAAGCTCTGATCGGCTCGGAGAAATTACAGCATGCGCTTGAATTTTTCAGCAAGCGGAGTATACCGGGCAAGATTGAACAAACGGGTGAGTACGGCTACAGGCAGTACCGGGTGACGGCAGGTCAGGTCACAAGCAAAGCAGATCTCGACAAGGGACTGAATGTCTTTAAAAAGAACAAAGTCAGCGCAACTTACCAAACAAAGACGGTCAGCCTGTTTCATATCTCAATCAATGAACTATTTACAGGGAAAGACCGTGCGGATGCTGCCGCCAATCGGATTAAAACGAATTACGGCTGGCCGGTGAATGTCATCAAAGTGAAAAACGGCCCGCAAATCACAACGACTGACTACGGAATCACGCTCAGCCAGATGGTCGACAAACAGATGAAAGTCAGCCCGCAAACGGATGCGCCGGCTTATGTTTCATTAAGCTACATCAATACGGCGAACCAAACCGTTACGGCTGATCTGCTGAATATCAGGTCAAGCCCCCTTGTGACAAGCGGGAACATCATTGGACAGCTGCAAAAAGGGGATAAAGTCAATATCATCTCCCAGGAAAACGGCTGGGCAAAAATCAGAATGAATTGGCGTAATGCCAGCAGAGAAGAAGTCGAAAAATATGTCAACCCGCAAAACTTTACACAAGACAGCTCGGCATACTTCCAATTTTTAAAACTCTCGCAAACGGCCGGCTTGAATGCCGCCGAAGTCAATGCGAAAATCCTTTATAATAAAGGGATTTTGACAGGCAAAGGCCAAGCGTTCATCGACGCGGCAAGAGCATACAGCATCAATGAACTGTACCTCATTTCGCACTCGCTCCTTGAGACGGGCAACGGAACTTCCGAGTTGGCAAAAGGAACGATGTTCAACGGCAAAAAGGTTTACAATATGTACGGCGTCGGGGCTTACGACAGCAATCCGCTTTACTACGGTGCAAAATACGCCTATGAACAAGGGTGGTTCACACCTGAGGCAGCCATTATGGGCGGAGCCAAATTCATCGGTGAAAAATACATTCACCACCCGACTTACAAACAGGATACCCTCTATAAAATGAGATGGTCTCCGAACGCCCTTCACCAATATGCGACAGATGTCGGCTGGGCTTATAAGCAGGTGGGGAGAATGTACAGTCTTTATACATTGCTCGATCAATATACGCTGTACTATGATGTGCCGGTTTATCGGTCATCATCATAAAAAGACCGGCCATGTTCCATTAGGAACCGGCCGGTCTTTTTTCATTTGCCGTCATATGCTCGCTTAAAAAGTTCAACAGGCGCATGCTGGCATCGCCTGTTGAATATTGATGCCATTCTTGTGCAAACCTCTTGATCTCTTCCTTTGTGATGGACATTTCTTTGATTTCTTTCAGCAGCATGTCGCTGTCCATGCAGGCTTTGCCGGGAATCACTGCTTCAAAATCATCGATCAGTCCGCGCTTTTCATTATATTCTGCCATATCATACGTGAAAAACAAAATCGGTTTATTTAACAAAGCGTACTCAAAGGCGACTGACGAATAATCGGAAATCAGAATGTCGCATTCCATCAGCAGATCCTTTAGCGGAACGTCTGATACATCTTTGATCAGCCCTTCATGTTCTTCAAAAGTAACCTGTTCCCGCACGGCCGGATGCAGTTTGACCAAAAGCAGAAATTCTCCCTTCAGTTCCCCGGAGAGCTGCTCCTTAGAGAAAGGGAGGCGAACGGACGTCAAACAATAGTCCCGGTATGTCGGCGTATACAGAATAACCTTTTGGTCTGGACGGTCCGCTGTTTGTTTTCCGGCATGAAAATATTCATCAGTTAACGGAACACCCGTCCGCAAAAAACGGTCATCTTCCACGCCGAATGACCGCTTGAAAATCTCCGCCATTTTCTCCGAACCGACGGCGATGTAATCAAATGAACGATACACCTTTTTAAACCGCTTGATATCGCCAGCGGATCGATACCGGTTTCCGATATCTTCGAGTCCGAACTTTTTCAAAGCGCCGGACGCATGCCAAATTTGAATGCACGTCGTCTGAGGGCGTTTATTCAATACGCTTGTCAGCAGAAAATAATTATCCGTTAACACGAATTTACACTTAAACATCCGGTATACGGCCTTTATGAGATGAATCGGATTTTTCTCGTTGATCACTTGCGATCGAACGGAAGGATATTCATCTGCAAGGGAAACGGCGTGCCTTGTATAAAGGACTTCCATTTCAAACGGCCTGCTGCTGCTGACATACTCATCCAGCAGCGCGCGCGCATTATCCGGAAAGGAAACGAGCAACAAAGCTCTGTCGCGTGCTTTTATCCTTTTGAAAATAAAGCCGGTCAAAGCGAGACCGGCCGAGTAAATCATAACCAATAAAGAACGTATATTCATTCGTTACCCAGACTCTTTTCTACAAATCGATTTTGGATTGCTCTTTGATCTGCTCCGGATAGTAGTGCCGCTGTTTTTGAACTCTTTCCTCTTTCAAAACGGAAAGGACATATTTCGGGATGTTCAGCATCCGCTTCCACCTCGTCGGATTGGTCAGCAGACGGTACATCCATTCAAGATTCAGCTTGATGAACATTTTCGGTGCTCTTTTCACTTTTCCGCTGAACACGTCGAAGCTCCCGCCGATGCCGATCGCAATCGCTTGAGGAAATAAATGCTTATGTTCATAAATAAACTTTTCCTGATGCGGATATCCGAGAGCCACAAAAACCATGTCGGGCTTGGCTGCCGCGATTTGCTTGGCAACTTTGCCTTTGTCTTTGACATAGCCGTGTGAGTACCCGGCCAGCTCAATTCCGGGATACTCGGTTGAAAGCCGATCGGCAACCGCTTGAATAACCTCTTGTTTGGCCCCGTATAAAAAGACTCTTTTCTTTTTGCGGTCAGCCAGGCTCAAGAGGTTAATAAATACATCGTACCCCGCGATCCTCGATTTTAATCTGCTGTTGATCAGCCTTGACGTCAGGACGATGCCAATTCCGTCCGGCAGGATAAAGTCAGCAGATGAAACTGTTTGATAATAATCCTTGTCTTTTGCAGCCGCGTACCCGATCTCAGGGTTTACCGTTGCGATAAATGCCCCCTCATTGCGGTCGATAAAGGATTCTTCAAGATGATTCAAAAATCCGGGCAAATCCCCGTTAACATATGCAAGATGATGAACCGTTTCCGTTTGCAGCATAGTTTTTTTCCTCCTTCCGGTTAAGAAGTGTAAGTATATACGAATGTATGAAAGTCGAAGTTTAAGAGACCAGCCCAAAAATTCAGGAGGTCTAACGTATATTTTAGCATAGATCATTCATAAAAGCTTAACAATATCTTTACAATAGATTAAGATTTTTTACGTCTTATTTAGAAAGGGATCGATTTCTTAGGGGAAAATTTGGAATGCCATTTACCGTAAACAATACTTAACGTTTGATAGGCGATGTGCTATAATGAATGATCAGTAAAGACCTGTGAAATGAATGTAACTTATCGATTGTTTTCTACATGTCAATATAGCTTTTCGCCTTAAGATTAGAAAGGAGAGCGCATGACAATGAAGAAAGTCATCACATATGGAACGTTTGATTTATTGCATTGGGGACATATCAAGTTATTGGAACGGGCAAAACAATTGGGGGATTATCTCGTCGTCGCGATTTCGACTGACGAATTCAATCTTCAAAAGCAGAAAAAAGCATATCATAGCTATGAGCACCGCAAGTTCATTCTTGAAACGATCCGCTACGTAGACGAAGTCATCCCGGAAAAAAACTGGGATCAAAAGGTACAAGATGTGATCGACCATGACATCGATGTTTTTGTCATGGGGGATGACTGGGAAGGAAAATTTGATTTCCTGAAGGATTACTGCGAAGTTGTTTACCTTCCGAGAACTGAAGGGATTTCCACGACGAAGATTAAAGAGGAAATCGCGAACCTTTAATGTAAGCTTAGCTTTATAAAAATTCAAAAAGTACTTCTTAAAAAAGATAAGAAGTGCTTTTTGTTTCGTATACGAGTCATTTTAATATAATAAGTATGAACAGCTTTGCTTTTGAATAAAAAAAGAGGAGTAGACTGATCTTATGGATAGTGCAATTCCGATAGAATTTCAGCTGCGGGAAATAAAAATTAACGATGCTTGCCTCTATTTTGCGTTCGAAAGTTCTGCCTCTCTTGAACATGTCGGTGTTTTGGCAGTTAACCGCAATTCGAAAAAAGAGATGCGTGTAACTTGTAACAAAATAAACGATTCAAAGCAGTTAAAAGCAGTGGAGATATCTTTAGATGATCTATCTAATCTGATGATAGACGAAACGCTCATTGATTTTTATGTGATATATGAAAATAATGAAAAAAATCAATGTAAAAAGAGGATTTACACAGCCTCAAAACCAATAGAGCTGTCTTGGCATCGGGATCGAGCCAATCAGTTCATTTATTTGCCATATACGACCCGTAAAGGCCATTTCGCTCTTGATGTTCTACGAAGAAAAGCAGTGGCGGAGGCGGAAGGCATTAAGTTAAGCTCCGAAGGAAAACTAATGATCCAAGGCTATACTTTTCTGCTAGATGCGGAAGAACGTTCGATGATAAAAAGCAGAAGGCTGGTTTTAAAGGAAATTAGTCAAAAAGATGAGGAAAGGGTTTTTGATTTTCCTTTAAAAGACGTTCAGCGCGGTGATTCAGGTCATGCCATTGGATTCGAGGCGGAAATTGATTTGAAAAAGCTTTATGAAGAGAACAGGATGCCTGCTTTCTTTCAATTTTTTATAGAATACGTAGGTGAAGATGCTGCAACAGGGGAGGAAATCGTTATAAAAAGCAGGGCATTCAGGCTTAGAGATGATATAGACTGTTTTTCAATTATTGACACAAAAAAAGGACCTGCCCGTTTTCACATCTATCCGCAGAAACGAAAAAGGGGCATGCGCCTAAGAATGAACGACTATACGATCAAAACCCGTGCAGTTTATTTTGCTAAAGGAAAAAGCAAAAGGCTGATGTCAGTCATTCGCAGAGACAAGAATAAAGTAAAGAAAAAGATTTCGGGCATTGTGAAGAGAGCCTACTATTTTACTTTTGGACTGGCCGGCAAACTGCCTGTTAAAAAGAAAACCGTCATTTTTGAAAGCTTTGCCGGCAAGCAGTACAGCTGCAATCCGAGAGCCATTTACGAATATATGAAGGAACATCATCCGGAATACAACTTAATATGGAGTGTAAACCCGAGTTATACAGAGATTTTCGAAGAAAAAAACGTTCCTTATATTCACCGATTCACCCTGAAGTGGCTGTTTGCCATGGCAAGAGCGGAGTATTGGGTTGTAAACAGCCGGCTTCCTTTATGGATTCCTAAACCAAAGCACACGACATATGTGCAGACATGGCACGGGACTCCGCTGAAAAGGCTTGCCGTCGATATGGAAGAAGTGCACATGCCGGGTACCAACACTGAGAAGTACAAGCAAAATTTCACTAAAGAAGCATCGAAGTGGGACTATTTAATATCCCCGAATCGTTATTCAACCGAAATCTTTGCCCGCGCTTTTCAATTTAACAAAACAATGATTGAGTCCGGCTACCCGAGGAATGACTTTCTGTATACAGACAACCGCCCAGAAACGATGAAGGCCATAAAGAGAAAAATGAATATTCCCGAGAATAAAAAGGTCATCTTATATGCACCGACATGGCGGGATAATGAATTTTATGCTAAGGGAAAATACAAATTCCAACTTCAAATGGATCTAGACAAGATGCAAGAAAAGTTTGGGAAAGATTCTGTTATTCTGTTGAGAATGCACTATCTAGTAGCTGAAAGCTTTGATTTTGAACAGTATGAAGGTTTTATATACGATGCCTCAATGTATCCCGACATTAGAGAGCTGTATGTCATCAGTGATATTTTAATTACGGATTACTCGTCTGTATTTTTTGACTATGCAAATTTAAGAAGACCTATCATTTTCTATACTTATGATATCGAAAGTTATAGGGACACTTTAAGAGGATTTTATTTTGATCTTGAAAGAGAAGCACCTGGGACATTGGTCTACAATGAATCCGAGCTTATGGAAGAGATCGAAAGGGTACTTAGGAACCCTCAATTACACAAGAATTACGAGTCATTTTATGAAAAATTTTGTTCGTTTGAAGATGGCAAAGCTTCTGAGCGGGTCGTCAAATCTATATTTTAATCTTCATGAAAAAACAGCCTGAGTTTATACTCAAGCTGTTTTTTGTGTGGAGCTAGGACTGACACACATTTTTATAAAAGAGCTGCGGTGCATGATTGTTATATGATTCATAATCAAAGTGCGATATTCAATACCTTCGGTGATATATTTCTTCATAGCTTCAGTAAGTGCTTCTTCGATATTTTCAACAAGCACTCCGAGGCCTCCCCCGAGAACCGAACGAACACCGGTAACATTAGTAGCAATAATAGGTTTGCCGACTATCATAGCTTTCATTAGGACCAGGCTCTGTCCCTCTCCATGTAGGAGCATAAAGAATGACTTTTTTATCTAAAGGAATATTGAGTGTTTTTCTTACTTATTAACCGATTTTTTCAATTCGAGATCAGTTCGCGAATATCCGTTATTTGCGACTTTTCCGGCATAATTTCATAGATGTCGTGCGATGTAAGCTGCTTCCCGTAAGTGAATTGATTAGGACTAATAAGAGAATCACTGTGAAGCAAGTTTCGCTGAATGTTCTTGTGAGTAGACATTCAGCGATTCTTAATGTCCAAACCAAGCGTTTTTCACTGTGTTCCAATATAGCCCTTATTTAATAAAACGAATGACAATATTGGGGCGAAATCCTCGTGCTGCTTGTTTTGGGAATAACCATTTGTGTCGTTTTTTTCCTATTATAACAGGCACGCATTCTCTTAGATATTTGTTTGAATAGCAATAACGAATAAAATTTGTTACAATTAATCGGTGCACGAGGTAACAGCTATTATATTAGGCTAAGGAAGATAAATCATGAAAGCATTACTAAGAGTGTTAAAAGAACAGTTTTTATCGCTGCCTTTAATCATCAGGTTGGCGGCATATGAAACAAAATCAAAATATCAAATGAACTATTTGGGCGTGTTATGGCAGTTTTTGAATCCGCTCATTCAGATGCTGGCTTATTGGTTTGTATTTGGGATCGGAATCAGAAAGAGCAGTGAGGTGGTTACGGGCGTCGGTGAAGTGCCTTTCATCATCTGGATGCTTGCCGGTTTGATCCCTTGGTTTTTTATCAGTCCGACGATTCTTGACGGTTCAAACAGTGTATATAAGCGAATCAACATGGTGGCCAAAATGAATTTTCCAATCAGCTCTCTTCCTTCAGTGGCGATTGCGGCTAACCTGTTCAGCTACTTTGTGATGATAGTGGTTTATGTCATTGGGCTGCTTGGGTTTGGGATTTATCCAAATCTTCACTGGCTTGAATATATTTACTATTTGTTTTGCATGATTGTTTTTATGTTCGCTTTCAGTTTGTTTAATTCAACAATCAGTGTACTGGTCAGAGATTATCAGTTCCTGCTGCAATCGGCGACAAGGCTGATGTTTTTCCTGCTGCCGATTTTTTGGGATATTTCTACGCAGCTGGGGGACAAGCATCCGACAATGTTGAGCGTGATTAAGCTGAATCCGCTTTTTTATATTATCGATGGATTCAGAAACAGTTTTTTCGGCGGAGATTGGTTTTTCGAAGATGTAACTTACACGCTGTATTTCTGGGCTTTGACATTATTGATCTTGACTGTAGGTTCTATCCTGCATATGAAATTCAGAGACAAGTTTGTTGACTTTCTTTAATACGTAAGGAGATTGTACGATGAAACTAAAAGTTTCGTTTCGAAATGTTTCAAAGCAGTATCATTTGTATCAAAAACAATCGGACAAGATTAAAGGATTGTTTTTTCCGGCTAAGGATAATGGTTTTTTTGCTGTGCGGAATGTCTCCTTTGACGTGTATGAGGGAGAGACAATCGGTTTTGTAGGGATAAACGGGTCAGGAAAATCGACCATGTCTAACCTGCTGGCTAAAATTATTCCGCCGACCAGCGGTGAAATTGAAATGAACGGCCAGCCGTCGCTGATTGCGATTGCGGCTGGTTTAAATAATCAATTGACGGGCCGGGACAATGTCCGGCTCAAATGTTTGATGATGGGGTTAACCAATAAAGAAATTGATGAAATGTATGACAGCATCGTGGAATTTGCCGAGATTGGCGATTTTATTAATCAGCCGGTTAAAAACTATTCCAGCGGTATGAAATCACGTCTCGGTTTCGCGATTTCAGTGCATATGGATCCTGATATTTTAATTATTGACGAAGCGCTCTCCGTAGGGGACCAAACGTTTTATCAGAAGTGTTTAGACAGAATGAATGAGTTTAAAAAGCAAGGAAAAACCATTTTCTTTGTCAGTCACTCCATCGGCCAGATTGAAAAGATGTGTGATCGCGTCGCTTGGATGCACTACGGCGAGCTTCGCATGTTTGGTGAAACAAAAACGGTTGTCAAAGAGTACAAAGCGTTTATTGATTGGTTTAATAAGCTGTCGAAAAAAGAAAAAGAAACATATAAAAAAGAGCAAACCGAAGAACGGAAGAAAGAAGATCCTGAAGCGTTTGCCCATTCTCGCAAAAAGAAAAAAAAGCCGAAATCACTGGCTAATGCCATTCAAATTGCTATTTTGTCTATCCTGACGGTTTTTACCGCAGGAACAATGTTCTCTAACACCCCGCTTCGTACCATTGTTTCGTTTGGCGCTATTCCGCAAAACGAAGTGAAGAACCATGATGGCGATGCAAAGGACAAGACAGAGGAACGCTTAACTGCAGTCAATAAGCAGGGGTTTATTGTAGATGAAAAAGTGTCTGTTTATAAGGATCAAGCTTTAAAACAGAAGACTGACATTACTCTTCCATTCGGTACCGAGGTGATGGTAGCTTCAAAAGGCAAAAAAACAGCAAAAATAAAGTTTAACAAGCATTCTTATTTTGTAAAACAGAGCGCTATTGCAATAAATATGAAACATGCTGAATTGCATGCTGCGGCCTTTACGCCTTATGTTCCGCAAACGGGAACTTCTACCTATGAATACTTCCTGGACTTCCTGGGAGACAGCAGAACCAGCATTCAATCGAAATTGAAAGGCTATACTGAAGGTAATACGGCTGACGGCAGAAGGACGCTGGATTATGATAATAAAAAAATCAGCTATGTGCTGGAGAATGATAAAGCATCAGAGCTTGTCTTTTATAACATTTCTCCCATTACTCCGGCGTCATTGTCTTTAAGAGACAGTGATGTACTGTATGACAGCAGCAAGGATCGTTTTCTTGTGAATACAGCTGATCGGGTCTTTGCAGTTGATAACGAAGAGCATACGCTGACCTTGATATCGAAATAAGAAAAGGCTATTGGATGAATGTCCAATAGCCTTTTTGTTTAGATTTCTTCTTTGTTTAGTAGACCTTCCATTTATGGAAGGAGGTGCTCGTGAAGCTCTTTATCCTGCATCGCAAACTCAAGAGTTGTGGTGATAAAGCCAAGCTTTTCACCAACATCATAACGCTTTGCCTTTAGGCGGCTTCTCAACGAAGTTTTTTACCTGATCACGGCGGCGTTCGCTTGTCAGCGTGTCAGTATTGGCGTAGTGGCGTGTTTCTTCTTCTGGCACTTGCTGAACACCGATAATAGAAGAAAGGTTCTTTCATAATTGGCGCAATTCTGGTGTTTCTGTCTGAACAATATCGTCTCTAAAAACAACCGCAAACGGCTCATCACCGATAAAGTTGCGCGCGAACCATACAGCGTGCCCGAGTCCCTTAGGCTCTTTTTGGCGGATATAGTTAATATCATCCAGGCTAGAAAGCTTTTTTCATTTTTCACTTTTTCTAATTTGATTAATGAGTTTCGCTTGTATCGTATTAATTCTACTATAAAAAACATGTGTCATTCGTATAGTTGGATTAGAGCCTCTTAGTAACCTGAAAAGATTTTACTTTATCTTACCACAAAATTTTCAGGAACACATTTTTAACTTTAATATCACAATTCCTTCACGTTTTGACGATGAATTAATATGAGGAAGGCGTACAAAATAAATAACACAGCAGAAAGAAAATCGTTACACTTAAAAACGCAATAAAAGAATCGAATTTTCCGAAATAGAAAACTTGTTATAATAGGTATAGCTAAGATATTAGACCTGAAAAAAATATATATATCAATACAACGGTGATACCAAAAAATACTGAGGATTGACATTTTGAAAGAGCCTTAACTTTTATAGGAACTTATGCTATTATTGTTTATTATTAATGATGCGTAAAAAATATGTCGAAATGATAAACAATCTGTTAGTTGAAAACGGTTAGAAGGTGATGTTATCTAATGAAGAAAGTGATACGTATGGAACATTGATTTATTTCACTACGGATATATGAAGCTGCCGGAGAGAGCAAAAAATCGGGGTGATTACTTTATCGTAAGATCTACAAAGGAATATTGTGAGATCATTTACCTTCCGAGAACAGAAGGCATTTCAACTACCCAAGTCAAAAAAGACATGGCTAGTTTAATGAAGCTCTAACTAAAAGAGGCTTGAAGTAAATTCAGTTGCTTCTTTTTTTCTTGTTTGCGCAAATATTAATCTTCACTCTTTAAGGAGTTCATGATGGAATTTTTTTATGATAACCAAATGCAGAAGTTTATAAGTTAGGGCTTATTCAGTTCTGATTAAGATTTTTGCTCTTCTTCCGTGAAACAATAAATTGATTTTATTTGAAAGCTATTCTGGAAAACAGTTTCACTGCAACCCTCGAGCAATTTACGAATATATGTATGAAAATAAAGACCAATATGGTCACAAACTGATATGGAGCATTGATAAACGATATCTGTCGGCATTAGACGGCGTTGATGCATATTTAAAAAGTTTTTCTCTTAAATGATTTGGTACTTGCCTACAGCTATGTATTGGATTACAAACAGCTGACTGCCTCTTATGGATTACACAAGTATTTGCAAACGTGGCACGGCACTCCGCTAAAAAAACTAGCTAATGATATGGATGAAGTGCACATACCCGGAACCACAACTGAAAAGTATAAACAGAATGTTCTGCAGCAAGCCAGCAAATGGGATTATTGAATTTCTCTAATGCTTACTCGACTGAAATTTTCAAACGTGCTGTGCTCTTCAATTCGAAAGGGAAATTCCTAAAACTGGTTATACAATAAATGACATTCAATTTTCGTCAGATTAGAGAAAATAAAAAAATTTTATATGTGCACCAACTTGGAGGGATAATGAATTTAAGAAAGCTGGCCAGTATAAATTTAAACTCCAATGATTTAGGGGAAATGAAGAGGGAATCTTGGAGACTCTGTGGTTATTCTTCTTAGAATACATGATCTGATATATTAATTAAAAAACCCATTGTGTTTTTTGCATTTGATCTTTCGGCTTATCGGATTCCCTTAAATATTTTCTACTTTAATTTTCAACAGAAAACATCAGAAAACTTAGTTCAAACAAGGCAGAACTTATAAAAACAGTAAAAAAGTTGTTACACATAATCTATATAGATCTAACTATGAGCTTTTTATAATTTAGAAGATGTCAAGGCTTCTAAAAGAGTAATTGAAACAATCCTTTAACTTCTAAATAAAGAGGTGCTACATGTTTTCTATCATAATGCCAATATATAATTCTGAGAATTATTTAAGGGACTCAATAGAGAGTGTCATTAACCAGTCAATTGGATTTAAGGAGAATATAGAACTGATATTAATAGATGATGGCAGCGTTGACAGCAGTCCTCAAATTTGTGAATTCTTTAAAGATCTATATCCTAATAATATTAAAATCTTGAGAATTGAAAATTCCGGACCTTCTGCTGCAAGAAATTGTGGGTTATCAAATGTAAGTGAAAAATCCAAATTCATTGGTTTTCTTGATTCTGACGATACATTCTCTCAAAATGCGCTGCAAAGTGTTTATAATTTTTTTTGTGATTCCGAAGATGTAAACATTGCGGTATTACCTGTTTATTACACAGGTAAAAAAGAAGGCGGACATAAATTAAATAATAGATTTGAAAAAGGAACAAGAGTTATAAATATCCTCAACGATTATAAGGCTATTCATTTTTATATTGGCGGCACTTTTTATAGAAAACATATACTAAATAGTACCGCCAAGTTTGATGAAACTATAAAGTTTTGGGAAGACGCTATCTTTTTTAACCAGTTATTGCTGAAAGAAAAAAGATACGGAGCAGTTGCAGAAGGAAAGTATTATTATAGAAAACGAAAGGAAAAGAACTCATTAGTTGATCGTTCATGGTTTAACAAAAAAAGGTACACATATTTGTTGAATACATGTTATATGACTTTGTTGAGGGATTCAATTAAACAATATGATATAGTTCTGCCTTATTTGCAATTTTTAATTGTATATCATATGAAACTGTTTTTATATCAGAACTATAGAGATATTTATAAGTCTGTTTTAGATCAACAAGAACAAAAAAAATTTGTTGATGATTTTATTAAAATTTTAAGATATATTAAACCACAAATTATAAAAGAACAAAATATGCCCATGTATTATAAAGAATTTATGTATCACTTATTAGAAGCAAATACAGAAGCTCTTGAAAACATAAAAAAAGAAAGAGTACTACAAAGTTCATGTACTATTACCTCGACAAAAATAAAAGGATTTAAGCTTGAATTAACAGGGCACTTTATTAACCAGTATTATGAGATGCAAGAAAACGATGAAATTTATATAAGATATTTTAATAGATTAAAAAAATGCAAACGAGAAGAACTGAAAAAAACGATTGAAGTATGGGGATATAAATTAAGAGATTTTAGATATGCTGGCTTTGTTGTTGAAATACCAATTTGGGCTTTTGCATTTGACTTTGTCCTTAAAACACCAAATGATGTTTTAGAACTTAACCATGTAAACATTTTTAAAAGTTTGCTTACAAGGGTTTTTAAAAAAAGGTAGATTTAAACCTGTTTTTTAAGAGTGGCACTCCCTTTGGTTTTTCTTTTTTACTCGGATTCTTATTCATATAAACATTTTGTTTAGGAGTGATCTTTTATGAATGAAAAGAGTTTTAACTATGATTTCAGTGTTATAATGCCGATTTATAATGTTGAGTTATATCTAACTGATGCTATAGAAAGTATCATTAACCAGACTATAGGTTTTGAGAATATTCAGTTAATACTTGTGAATGATGATAGCCCCGATAAAAGTGAAATCATCTGTAAAGAATATGCACAAAAATATCCCAATAACATTGTATATGTAAAAAAACAGAATGGCGGAGTGAGCAGTGCTCGAAATTATGGCTTAAGATATGCTGAAGGTAGATACATTCAATTTTTGGATCCGGATGATTTTGTTTCAGAAGGAACCTTCGAAAATGTTTTAAACTTCTTTGACCAGCATAAGAATGAAATTGATATTGTAGCAATCCCTATTTTTTTTGCAGAAGGAAGAACAGGAGAACACAATCTAAATAATAAGTTTTCTTCTACAAGAATATTGGATGTAGAAAAAGAACCGCATTATATATTAACTCATTGCTGTTCTACATTTATAAAAAAAGATGCCTTGAAAAATATCAGGTTTGATGAAAATTGTAAAATAGGAGAAGATGCCAAACTAGTTAATTTAATCATATCGCAAAAGAAAAAGTATGGTCTAGTTAAAGAGGCAAAATACCATTATAGAGTTAGAGAAGATGGATCATCTGCCATGCAGACTGCTAAAGCAAATAAGAATTGGTTTAACCATTCACTTATCACTTTCTCTAAGAATTTAATCGATATCACAAAAAACCATGAACAGAAAATACCTTTGTTTCTTCAATATATGATTATGCATGATTTGAAATGGAAATTATTGGTTAAAGACATTAGTGAAACACCTTTAGACGAAAATGAATACCGCGAATTTTTAACATTGATTCGAGAAGTATTATCGTATATCGACGACGATGTCATCATTAAAACAAAAAGTATCAGCCATTTCTATTTATATCATGCTTTAAAATTAAAACACGGTGAAAATTATAGTAGGTATGTATATAAAAGTGAAACCGAATATGATTATTATTTATACAGAGAAGATAAAATTGTTTCGAAATTATCGGATCAAACTCTAACTATTGAGATTTTAGAAGAAAATGAGAATTTTATTCACGTAGAAGGTTTTTGGAGCTCTTTGTTTGATTCCGAAGGTTTTAATTTTTATGCTAAAATTGGCGAAACAAAAATAAAAGCAAAGCATATAAAAAGACCGCATAATGACTATATAAGTTTAGGAGAAGTAATAAAAAAATATCCTGGTTTTTCTATAGATATTCCCAAAAGCTATCTAGCAGACAATCAACATATTGAATTTTATATAGCTAAGGGTGAAAAAATGAAGATAACAAAACTTCGCTTTTTCAAGTATTCAGGTTTGTCAAGCAATCTATATAATTCTTATACAGCTAAAAAAGATTATATTTTTTATTATAATTACAAAAAATTAATGTATGAAAAAAACAATATTAAAAATAGATTTATAAAAGAGTTTCGTTTCTTAAAATCTCTTCATAAATCAGGGGGGAAATCAAAGAAACGAAAATCAGCTATTAAGAAGGCATTGGTGGCAAGAATGGCATACCATGTTTTCACGATTTTTAATAGAAAACCAGTATGGTTATTCATAGACAGACAAGACAAAGCTGATGATAATGCCGAGCACCTCTTTAAATACGCAACCAACAAGAATGATGGGGTAAAAAAATACTTTATAATAAAAAAAGATAGCAAGGATTATGTCAGAATTAAAAAATACGGAAAGGTTATACCATACAGATCTTTTAGACATAAAATTTTAACCTTATCCTCCTCCAAGGTAATATCTACACATGCGGATAATTGGGTTGTAAATCCATTTTTCAATATGGAGATTTATTTTAGAGATTTATTTAATTTTGAGTTTGTCTTTTTACAACATGGAATAACAATGGCAGATCATTCTAAATGGTTAAACAAATACAGCAAGAATATCAAATTATTAGTAACTTCAGCGAAACCTGAATATCAGTCTATTGTGAAAGGGAATTACAATTATAATAAAGAAAATATCTTGTTGGGTGGATTTCCAAGATATGATAATCTTAAGAAGAGTAAAGGGGAAAAGCAGCTTCTAATCATGCCTACATGGAGAAAAGATATTGTATTACCTAAAGATCAGGCAAAAGGAGTAAGACCGTACAATCCGAAATTTAAAGAAAGTGAATACTTTGCTAGGTATAATGCTTTGATTAATGATGAACGGCTAATTCAATTTGCTAAGGATAATAATTATAAGATAACCTTTTTCCCGCATCCGGACATTCAACAACAGATCGTAGATTTTGAAAAACATGAGTATGTAAAGTTTGCAGATTATAATAGCAGCTATCAAATGTTATTTAATTCTTCTAATATAATGATTACTGATTTTTCATCTGTTGCATTTGATTTTGCATACGAGAAAAAGCCTGTGATCTATTATCAATACGAAAAGTCATACCATTTTAAACTTGATTACTATGATTATAAGAAAATGGGATTTGGCGATGTAATAGAAGATCATAACAGCTTAATTGATAAAGTTATCTATTATATGAAAAATAATGGTCGTATGGAAGATAAGTATAGAACAAGAGTGGATAACTTCTTTGCATATACTGATAAAAATAATAGGGATCGGATTTATAATGCAATTTTGCAATTAGACAATAGCAAAATTGCTAAATGAGCTTAAATTTGATCTTTAATGACACTTTAAAATTATGGGAGAAGTTCTGCGGAACTTCTCCTTACTTTTTTAAAAGGGAAAAAGACTCAACATCTCTTACAATATTCACCGGTGCTTTCAAATTTCTTTTACCGAAAGATCCAAAAAGTTATCTTTGGGATATTATGGCGGTTTTTAAAATACTGGCGTACTGTTTGTTTGTATTTGGTATGGGAATCTGCGACAGTAAGTAAGTCATAATAGGTATCGGAGAAGTGCCTTTTATTGTTTGGATGATGGCTGGTTTGATTCCGTGGCTTTTTATTAGACCGACTATTCTTGATGGATCAAACAGTGTGTTTAAGTTGATCAATGTAGTTGCCCAACCAGTTCAATGCCTTCTGTCGCGGCTACTTCAAATTTATTTAGTTAATTTTGTAATGATGAGTGTTTATGTCGCTTTTTTAGCAAGCGGTGTTTACCCTTGGATACAATATATTTCCTATTTAATTTGTATGATTGTATTTATGTTTTCATTCACTTCGTTTGGCGCTTTTCCGCAAAATGAAGTGTAGAACCATCATGGCGATGCAAAGGACAAGACAGAGGAACGCTTCTTCGCAGACAACAAGCAAGAGTTTATTGCATTTGAAAACGCATCTGTTTCAAAGGATCAAGATTCAAAGCGGAAGCTGACGGCAGCAGGACGCTGGATTTAGATAATGAAAAAATGCAGCTATGTACTGGAGAATGATAAAGCATCAGAGCTTGTTTTTTATAACATTTCTCTCGTTACTCCAGCCTCATTGTCTTTAAGCGACAGGCCGACCTTAATATCGAAATAAGAAAAGGCTATTGGATGAATGTCCAATAGCCTTTTTGTTTAGATTTCTTCTTTGTTTAGTAGACCTTCCATAAATGGAACAAGTTGCTCGCGAAGCTCTTTATCCTGCATCGCAAACTCAAGAGTTGTGGTGATAAAACCAAGCTTTTCACCAACATCATAACGCTTGCCTTCAAAGTCGTACGCAAACACTCTTTGAATTTCATTCAACTTTTGAATGGCGTCTGTCAGCTGGATTTCTCCGCCGGCTCCAACCCGCTGATCCTCTAAGTACATGAAGATCTCAGGCGTGAATACGTAACGGCCTAAGATGGCAAGATTAGATGGAGCTGTGCCTTTAGGCGGCTTCTCAACGAAGTTTTTTACCTGATAACGGCGGCCTTCGCTTGTCAGAGGATCGATAATGCCGTAGCGGTGTGTTTCTTCTTCTGGCACTTGCTGAACACCAATAATAGAAGAAAGCGTTCTTTCGTATTCATCCATTAACTGGCGCAATCCGGGTTTTTCAGCTTGAACAATATCGTCTCCAAGCAGAACCGCAAACGGCTCATCACCGATAAAGTTGCGAGCGCACCATACAGCGTGCCCGAGTCCCTTAGGCTCTTTTTGGCGGATATAGTGGATATCAGCCAGATTCGTAGCTTTTTTCACTTTTTCAAGGAGTTCTACTTTACCTTTTTCTTCTAGATTTCTTTCAAGCTCAGGAGAGTAATCAAAATGATCCTCAATCGCACGCTTGCTTTTACCTGTGACGATAATAATATCTTCAATACCTGCTTCAACAGCTTCTTCAATTATGTATTGAATAGTTGGTTTATCAACGATAGGGAGCATTTCTTTCGGCATTGCTTTTGTAGCCGGCAAGAATCTCGTTCCGAGACCCGCGGCAGGGATTATGGCTTTACGTACTTTTTTCATGTTCAGTACACCTTCCTTATACAATGTCTACGATCAAATTCAATGAATCGCAAGTATTTTAATGTCTTTATTGAACATACCCATTTTTCATATTGTTAACACTTTTTATCATATAAGAAAAACGAACTTTAAACAAGTAATATAGGGTAGTACTAAAACTTGAAATCAATAGAGAGGATTGCTATGGTAATGGATGCGAATGATAAACGTCAACATGCTTGAAACGATAAAAAGATAGTGTAAATAAAGATTCTATATAATAGTATTGATTCACCTGACCTGTTAGAGAAGGGCGCGCTGTTGCAGCTCTTCAGTCAGAGAAAAGTTTGGCTGTAAATAGGTCGATTACCTTCTGCAAAACAGCGTAAAGCCGGCAAAATGGTTGTTTTTTTGACCTAGAAACAAAAAGAGGACATTGTTTCAGCTGGACAAATTATTTTAACCTCCGTACGTACATAATAAGCTTGAATCGCTTTCCGAAGGTGGCACAAGAAGAGTATTCTTCCTTTATGCAGTTTTTGTCGATTTTTATGCTGTTTGGACAGGTGTATAAACAGGGAGAGGATGTCTCCTTATTTAATCTTCCCATTCTAGTGTGAAGAAGCTCAAAGATATTTTATCATGATTGGAACGGTGTGTTTTATTTCGAAGGATCCTGAAAGGTTTTGGTCGAGTATTTTATGCTGTTAGAACAAAGGGCATGTTCCGCCGTTTTAATAGCAGCCTGAATCGAAAAAAAGCTTCTCTTTAATAGGAATAAAAGTAAGTAAACTTATTAAAGAGAAGGATTCAATATTCTATTTAACAAACAATTACTTTAAGAAAAAGGTGACAATAGTGAAAAAATTAAAAGTCATGACCATCTTCGGCACGCGCCCTGAAGCCATTAAGATGGCGCCGCTTGTGCTTGAATTAAGAAAACACCCCGAAATTGAGTCTTATGTGACGGTTACAGCACAGCACAGGCAAATGCTTGACCAGGTGCTTGAAGCTTTTAATATAAAGCCTGATTTTGATTTGAATATCATGAAAGAAAGGCAAACGCTGGCTGAAATTACGTCTAATGCACTTGTGAAACTGGACGAGCTGTTTCAGTCTATCAAACCGGACATTGTGCTTGTTCACGGTGATACGACAACGACATTTGCGGGAAGTCTTGCCGCTTATTATCACCAGATTTCCGTCGGCCATGTAGAGGCGGGACTCAGGACCGGAAACAAATACTCGCCGTTTCCCGAAGAGCTGAACAGGCAGCTGACGGGATCGATTGCCGATCTTCATTTTGCGCCGACAGAGCAGGCCGAAAAGAATCTGCTCCGTGAAAATAAAGACCAGGAGACGATTTACGTCACTGGAAATACGGCAATCGATGCGCTTCACACAACAGTGAGGGACGGCTATTCACATCCCGTTCTTGAAAAAATAGGAAATGACAAGATGATTTTGCTTACCGCCCACCGCCGTGAAAATTTAGGTGAGCCGATGGAAAATATGTTTAAAGCAATCAGGCGGATCGTCGAAGAATTTGACGACGTACAGGTTGTTTATCCCGTTCATCTCAATCCCGCTGTTCGTGAAGCGGCTGCAAAGCATTTCGGTGATCTGAAGAAGGTCCATCTAATAGAGCCGCTTGAAGTCATTGATTTTCACAACTTTGCGGCTGAAGCTCATTTCATCCTCACTGACTCGGGCGGGGTGCAGGAAGAAGCGCCGTCGCTCGGAAAGCCGGTCCTCGTGCTTCGAGATACGACGGAACGGCCCGAAGGCGTTCAGGCCGGGACACTTAAGCTGGCAGGCACGGATCAAGATAAGATCTATCAGCTGACTAAACAGCTGTTGACCGATCAAGATGAATATCGCAAAATGTCACGGGCTTCAAACCCATACGGGGACGGACAGGCTTCGCGGCGAATTGCAGAGGCGCTGCTTTATCGGTACGGATATCGAAGCGCGCGGCCTGACGTGTTTAAAGACTAATAAAAAAGCTTCCTTTTCAGGAAGCTTTTTTTATTTATTAAGGCTTTCTTTCAGTTCGGCTGTAATGTCGGAAAGGGAACTTTCGTCAGCTTTGTAATAATAGATTCCGTTGATTTTTGTGCCGTCGCCTTTCAGCTCGTGCTGGATGACTTTTGAGCGGGCTTCTTTATAGCCGGATTGAATATCCCACATATCGTCAAACGTGAGATTCGTTTTAACGTTGTTTTCGATCACTTTGAACATATCTCCGAATTTCGTGATAGACGATATATTGGCGCCTTTATTAATGATTCCTTCGATGACTTGACGCTGCCTGTTCTGGCGCCCGAAGTCGCCGTTCGGGTCTTCTTTCCTCATTCTCGTATAAGCGAGCGCTTCTTTTCCGTTCAGCGTAATCTCGCCTTTGCCGAATGAATATCCGTCATAGTTGAAAGCAAACGTACTGTTCACGGTAATGCCGCCAAGCGTATCTACGACATCCCTGAAGCTTTCCATATTGACTTTGATAAAGTAGTCGACAGGAACATCGAGGAAGTTTTCAACCGTGTCTACCGTCATCTGAACACCGCCGAATGCGTATGAATGGTTGATTTTATCCAACTTGCCTTTGCCGATAATTTCAGTATACGTATCCCGCGGGATGCTGACCATTTCAGTCGTTTTCGTTTTCGGGTTCACCGTCATATAGATGAGGGAGTCTGCGCGCCCCTTATCACCGTCCCGTTCATCGACACCCATGAGAAGCACGGAAAACGGGTCATGGTTGTCAATGTCAACAGCTGAATCGCGTTTTTTTGATTTGTTAATATTTTCATGAATGTTCGCTACAGTAGATGCCGCTTTATGCCATAAGTAATAGGCGTAACTGCCTGTGCTGAGAACAAAAATACCAATCAAAGCGATAATTGTATAAAAAATTTTTTTCTTTTTCTTCCTCTTTTCAGCTCTCATATAGCCCTCACCTTTTAATGTTCTACTTTGATTATAAGTTTCTTAAAATTCAAAAACAACAAAAAGTTATATGTGTCCTTTTGGATAGACGAAATCCTTAGAAAAATGTTTCAAAAAAACCAATCAATCTGCAAAATTTTTCGCTATAATTAAAGAATCTGTTGGAATTTGTCGATAAAAAGGGAGAGGTGAAGAAGATGAAAAAACTCATAGTTCTAACATTATCAATGCTGCTTTTGTTGTCAGCCTGTGGCACTTCGGGCCAATCGGAGGACAAGTCAAGCACAAACAATAAAAATGCGGCATCTGAAGAAACCGTCACTAAAGAAGGCTCATTCGTGGGGTTGGCTGACAGCCACACAATTGCGGTGAACATCGATGGCAAAGAAACAACGCTTCAAGTCGATGAAGATCTTCAGGATAAAGTCAATTCCATTGAAGAAGGCAAAAAAGTAGAAGTCCAATATAAAAAAGGCGGAAATGGCGTTTTGGAGCTGAAAAGCATCGAAACAAAATAAAGAGCTGAATCAAGGGGGTTTATAACGTTTTGAAAAAAATGAAGCTTCTGCTTCTGTCGTCAGTAACTGCTGCAGCTCTGATGTTTACACAATCTGCCCAGGCTGCCGACAAAACAATCTCGGTAAAATTAAGCAATTATTTGGGCAATAAATCAAGCGTTGATTTCGGCATTACCGGCGCATACGAAATTCCGGGCTCGGGAATTTCCGCGACAGAGCGGTACGGCGGGGCGACCCGCTTCGATGTGGCAAACAATGTTGCATCAGCCGGATGGACGAACCCGAGCACTGTCGTGATTGTCAATCGGGACGCTTTTGCGGATGCGCTTTCTGCATCTCCGCTTGCAAAGAAGTACGATGCGCCGATTCTATTAACTGATGCGGGCGCGCTGACGGCGAAAACCGAAACTCAAATTGCCAAGATGAAGCCTGATAACATCTTAATTATCGGGGGAACGGCGAGCGTTTCCAAAAATGTTGAAAACACGCTGAAAAAGTATGGGGCCATTGACCGCATCGGCGGCGCCAACCGCTATGATGTGTCCAAAAACATCGCGAGCCGGATGGGGTCCTACAGCCAGGCGATTGTTGCCACAGGTCTAGTCTTCTCCGACGCTCTGTCGATCGCGCCTTATGCGGCAATGAACGGTTATCCGATACTGCTTTCAGGGAATAATACGATCCGAAGCGATTACAATATTCCGAGCAAGGTTACGATCGTCGGCGGTCCGTTGAGTGTCAGCACAGGCGTTGAAAACACATTAAAGAAAAAAGCGTCTGTTACCCGCATCGGCGGAGCGAACAGATACGAAGTGTCGGCGAATATTGTCAACACGCTTAACATGAACGCATCAAAGGTTTTCATGTCTAACGGAACGACTTTTGCAGATGCATTGGCCGGTTCCGTTCTTGCAGCCAAACAAAAGCATCCTTTGCTGCTTGTCCAATCGGGCAGCCTGCCGACTCCTGTTGCAGATGTAGTCGCGAAAAAAGGAACCCAGTCTTTTGCTTTGCTTGGGGGGACCACTTCAATCACGGATTCATTGAAAAATAGTCTGGCAGACATGCTTACCGGAGATGGATACTCTGTTAATCTATCAAGCGGAAAGCTTGTACTCTACAAAAATAATAAAGCTGTCAAAACGCTTGGAACGACATTTACGGCATCACCTAAAAAATACTCGACATCAAATTCCATCAGCATCAACGGAAGGCCTTATTTAGGCAATATGAAGTTTACGATTGAATCAAGCAAATATGTTCGGCCGATAAACGAAAACATTCCGTTCGAAGATTATTTAAAAGGTGTTGTGCCGCACGAAATGCCGGCAAGCTGGCAGACGGAAGCGTTAAAAGCCCAAGCTGTGGCAGCGAGAACATATTCGGTCGGTTCCGCAGGAAAAGTAGTGGCCGATACGCAAGCGTTTCAGGTATACGGCGGATACGACTGGAATTCGAAGACATCCAGCGTTGTAAATACAACCAAAGGACAAGTTTTAAAATATAACGGCAACTTGATTTCGGCTGTTTACTCATCGAGCAACGGGGGATATACGGAAGCAAGCGCAGAGGTATGGGGCGGCAATGTTCCATATTTAATCGCCAAAGCGGATACATACGACCCGAAAAACAGCTGGTCGATATCCTTGAATAAAACGCAGATCAATACCAGCGGCTTAAACCTAAAGAGCCCTGGCACATGGTGGAATACGACAAATGAAACGAACTCTGCCTATTTGTCTGGGCTGAAAAGCTGGTTTATTACCAATAAATATCCTAGTGCAGAATCCATTAAGATCACGAAAATCTCAAGCCTGACCTTGAGCAGCGCGAAAACTGCCGGTCAGCGGCCGAAAACAGCAGAGGTGAAGTTTTCTTACTTTGTCAAAGAAAAATCAAACGGCTATGTTCTGTCAAACGGAAATCTCTCAGAAAAAACAGCGACGATTTCCGTGACGACGACTCAATTAAGATCGATGCTGGGCGGCATGAATATGAAGAGCACGTATGCTTCGGTATCCAACGTTACGAACGCTTTTGTTCTCAGCGGTAAAGGATTCGGCCATGGCATCGGCATGAGTCAGTACGGAGCAAATGCCAGAGCTGCTGCCGGGCACGATTACAAGAAAATCTTAAGTTTCTATTATCCAAATACGACTCTATCAAGCTATTAATAGAGTTAGAACAGGAGGCAGCAGTGCCTCCTCTGTTCATGTTCAGGGGAAAACATAACATTTACATTTTTGGAGGTTATTTTTTTGAGGGTCTTTCTTAAAGCTGTACCTATGTTGTTGTTAGGGTTCTTTTTGTTTGTACCTAATGTATTTGCAGCCAACTCTGTCACAAGATTAGACGGTGCAAACCGTTATGAGGTTGCGGTGAATGTTTCCAAGCAGGGATGGTCAAGTGCAAGCACAGTCATTGTTGCAAATGGAAAGGCATATGCCGACGTCCTTTCAGCGACTCCATTTGCTTACCGAAACAACGCGCCTGTCCTATTAACGGAAGCGTCCAAATTGCCAACGGCCACTAAAAACCGAATCAGTCAGTTAAAACCTAGCAAAGTGATTGTAATCGGCGGAACCGTCAGCGTTCAAAACGGCGTCGTAAGCGAGATTAAAAAGCTTGGTGTGTCATCTGTCGAACGCATCGGCGGGGCAAATCGCTACGAGGTTGCGGCAAATATTGCGAATAAGCTGCCGAGCAATTCAAAAGCTGTTATCGCCAACGGAACGGCCTATGCTGACAGCCTTGCGATCGGCGCATATGCCGCGAGAAACGGCATCCCGATCCTTTTAACATCGTCCAATTCCATCCCGACAGCGACAAAAAATGCAATGAAGAGCAAAGGAACAACATCGACCATTGTCGTAGGCGGTGAAGTCAGCATCTCCAGCACCGTATATAAACAGCTTGCTTCTCCGACGCGAATCGGCGGCAGCAACCGCTATGAAGTCGCGGCCAATGTCGTCAAGAAATACTATTCTTCTGCCAAGAGTGCAATCATCAGCAATGGCTATGCGTATGCCGACGGATTAACAGGATCTGTTCTGGCGGCTAAGCAAAACCGTCCGATGATGTTCACGAATGCATCATCTTTGCCGACACCGACAAGAGAGGTGATCGGTTCCAAAAACATGACGACGTTTACCGTGCTTGGCGGAACGGTTTCTCTTCAATCCAATGTCGTATCACAGCTGAAGAATCCGATCGTCGGCAAAAAAATCTTCATTGATGCAGGACACGGTGGTACAGACAGCGGTGCTGTCGGCAACGGTTTATATGAGAAAAGCGTGAACCTTGATGTCGCAAAATTAATTAATACGAAACTATCAAACGGCGGGGCGCTGCCAGTTATGGCGAGAACGAACGACACTTACCTGACGCTCGCACAGCGTGTATCAAAAGCGCAGTCAAATCATGCAGATTTGTTTGTCAGCATCCATGCAAACTCGGCAACACCTGCTGCTTCCGGAACAGAAACCTACTATTATACAACGTATGAATCGGCCAACAGCAAAAGGCTGGCAACCGGGATTCAAAACCGTCTCTATGTTGCATTGAATACGTCAAACCGCGGTGTGAAAATCGGCAACTTCCATGTCATCAGGGAATCAAAAATGCCAAGCTGCCTTGTTGAACTTGCGTTTATCAGCAATGTAAGTGATGCGACAAAACTCAAAAGCTCGACTTACAAAGAAAAAGGCGCTAAAGCGATTTACGACGGAATTGTTGCTTACTATTAAAATATAAAGAAATTCGTTTTTCGGAAAAATTGCCTATGCTGCCTTTGTTTTGTCTTTATAATATAGTATGATATTTTTGGTGAATTTAAAGACAAAACGGAGGCGATGCATTTTTAACATAAAATCAATGAATTTACTAATTTTAATGACTCCTTTACATTGTGTTTACGTTCGTATGCTACACTGACGAATAGATCAAACAGTAACATACTAATCGAGGTGTATGCTAGTGAGTATCGACAAAAGTTTAAGAATGTACAATGAATATTCAAGCCAGCAAACTTATTCCTGTGCTCTATCAAAAAAAGCAGTACGTTATTTATATATGAAGCGGATAATGGATATCGTCCTTTCCTTGATTGGGCTCGCTCTTACACTGCCGTTTATTCTGCTGTTTTGTATATTAATCTGTATCGAAACACCGGGTTCTCCGTTATACCGGCAGGAACGCGTCGGAAAAGACGGAAAGCATTTTAAGGTGATCAAGCTGCGTTCTATGAGAATTGACGCAGAAAAATCCGGTGCGAAATGGGCGCAGAAGGATGATCCGCGCATCACTGCAGTCGGGTCTTTTATAAGAAGAACAAGAATCGATGAACTTCCGCAGCTGATCAATGTTCTGGCCGGAGATATGAGCCTTGTGGGACCAAGGCCTGAAAGACCGATGTTTACCGCTCAGTTTCACCATGAAATTCCGGGATTTAAAAACCGCTTAATTGTTAAGCCTGGGTTAACGGGACTTGCACAGGTAAACGGAGGCTATGATATCGGTCCGAGAGAAAAATTGGTGCACGATCTGTATTACATTCGGAATTTAACGTTTCTTCTCGATTTGAAGGTTATGCTGAAAACGATTAAAGTAGTATTAACCGGCGAAGGAGCCAGATAATACGAGGAAGTTAGGAATATGCTATGTCTACCATTACGAAACAAATATTAAGCGGTGCAAAATGGACAAGTGTTTCAACTTTGATCGTCACGGTCATTCAAATTATACAGTTTGCACTGCTCGGCAATATCATGACAATTGCCGAATTCGGTTTGGTCGGAATGCTGACCACCGTAACGATTTTTACACAAATTGTACTCGATATGGGATTCGGGGCCGCTTTAATTCAAAAGGAGAACATCAGTGAACGCCAATTATCGACCTTATATTGGCTGAATATCCTAACGGGCATCCTTTTGTTTATCGGCCTCTTTTTCCTGAGTCCGTTCATCGCAGACTTTTATCAGCGGGACGAACTGGTTTTTCTTGTGCGGATTTTGGCCGTCATGTTTTTGATCGCCCCGGTCGGCCAGCAGTATCAATATATGCTGCAAAAAGATCTGAAGTTTAATGTGCTGAGCAAAATAGAAGCGGGTGTCACCGTTTTGTCATTTGTGCTCCTGCTCGTTTTGGTTTTTCTGATGGATCCGATTGTGGCCTATGCATTGTCACAAGTTTTTCTTAATTCGGTTAAAGGCATCATGTTTTTTGCTGTATATTTAAAAAAATGGCGTCCATCTCTCGTCTTTGCGTTGGGGGAAGTGAAAGAATTTTTCTCGTTCGGCGCGTTTCAGCTCGCTTCAAGGCTTGTAAACAGGCTTGGCGCCAATATCGACATGATTTTGATCGGACGGTTTCTCGGTGCGGAAGCATTGGGAATCTATAACCTGGCGTATCAAATTATTACGATTCCCGTATTAAAAATCAATCCGATCGTGACACGGGTAGCGTTTCCCGTCTTCTCAAAGAATCAAGGGAACAATCAAACGCTGCGCGAAGGCTTTTTAAATATGACAAAGCTTCTCTCGCTGATTTCATTCCCGCTTCTGATCGGACTGATGACCGTTTCAGATTTATTTATTGAAGTCGTCTTCGGAGAAAAATGGCTGCAGGCCGTACCGGTTCTGAATATCCTCGCGATTGTCGGGCTGCTCAGGGTTTTGATGAATCCGAACGGATCGGTTTTGCTGGCGAAGGGGAGAGCAGACCTGGCTTTTTATTGGGACAGCGGGATCATGCTCCTTTACGGGCTGTCTCTTTATGCGGCGGTATTAACGAAGGATTTGACGATCACCGCCTGGACCTATGCAGCGATCAGCCTGATCAATTTCTTTATCGGCAGATGGCTGCTCAAATATGTCATCCAGCTGAAGATGGGCGAATATTTCAGAACCGTTGGAAAACCGCTGGCCTTGACACTGCTCATGGCATTGCTGGCTCTTGTCTTGAGCGTCGGCAGCAGACATCTGCTTCACGGCGCCATGCTTCAGCTGGCAGTTTCCGTCGGAATCAGCGGAATTTTTTACGGTTTTCTGGTCAGTAAATTTTATCGGCAGGCTATGAAGATCCAATTAGGAAGATGACAGCAGAAAGGGCGTTTCATCATTGAAGGTTCTTTGGATTACCAGTGTTTATCCAAGCAGTCAAAAACCGGGAGAAGGCGTTTTTCATGAAACACAGGTTCAGGGGCTGCAGATGCAGGGCGTTGATGTGGCGGTCATATGTCCATCACCTGTGAACCCTGCTCCCCTCAGGCTGCTGAAAAAAAAATACCGTCAAGCACGAACAGTCCCGGAATATGAAGAAAGAAAAGGCATCCCGGTCTACAGACCGCCGTATACGGCTCTGCCTGGACAGCTAAAATGGGCACAGCCGCATCGCCGGATTGCAAAGTCTGTATTGAGGACGATCGAGAAGCACGGGCTTGCGCCGGATCTTATCCATGCCCATTTCGCGATGCCATCCGGGGGTGCCGCTGCCGTTGTTTCACAGAGGCTGAAAGTTCCTTATGTTCTGACTTTGCACGGAAGCGATGTCAATATTTATCCCCATTACAGCAAAGGTGCATTTCGAGCATTTGAAACAGCTGTGCATTCCGCGGCAAAAGTTCTGGCTGTCAGCGATGAGCTGAAAGCCAAAACAAAAGAAATGACCGGTGCTGAATGCTCGGTTCTTCCTATCGGCGTCAACCTGGACCGGTTTCAAAAACCCTCCGCTTCAACATTTGAATTGAGGGAGAAATTCGGCCTGCCGAAAGACAAAAAATTGCTGACGTTCGTCGGCCGCTTGGTGAAAGGAAAAGGAGTAGCCGAGCTGGCGGAAGCGGTCAAGCAGCTTGATGACAGCTACAGAGCTGTGTTCATCGGCGACGGACCGGAGAAGCAGCACATTCGTCAAACCGCCGGTGAAAAAGCGATATTGACGGGGCAGGTCGCAAACCATGAGATATCAGAATATCTGGCTGCATCAGATCTGTTTGCGCTTCCTTCGTATTCTGAGGGGATGCCGACTGTCGTCATTGAAGCGCTCGCCCTCAAGGTTCCGGTGCTTTGTACGGCGGTCGGAGGGGTTCCGTCTTTATTCGGAAAACACGAACATCTGCTGATTAAGCCGCGCTCGGCTTCCAGCATAACAGAAGCTGTCAAAGGTTATTTGGAAGGCGCGAATTGGCAAGAAGACATCGCTGAAGAGCTGTATCAAACGGTGCACGATGATTATGACGCCTTTAAAAATGCCGGCAAGTTGCTGGATGTGTATGGAGATGTTGCCGAGAACAAAAATTAAGTTGGGATCTGTCGGTTAATATGCGCATGAGTGTTGAATATAATACTGTTTAAACCCATTTATTTGCGTCTAAGCTAATAAAAATAAGAATTGGGAAAACGGAAAACCCAGATTTTTTCAATAGAAAAGAGATAAAGATCATTACCTAAATCAAGCTATTGGATTTGAAGGGTCAGCTGAAAGAAGGGAATGATAATGTTGAAAAGAATCGCTGTCATTGGAACGGGATATGTCGGGCTGGTGTCTGGAACTTGTTTTGCCGAAGTGGGAAACTCGGTTGTCTGTTGCGATATTGATGCAGAAAAAATAAGAGGACTCTCAGCAGGAGTGATGCCGATTTATGAAAACGGCCTAAAAGAACTTGTGGATAAAAACGTAAACGAAAATCGCTTATTTTTCTCTACTGATATTCCCAAGGCGATTGAAGAAGCAGAGATTATTTATATTGCAGTCGGAACACCGATGTCGGAAACAGGGGAAGCAGACCTGACATTTGTCAAATCTGTTGCCGAAATGATCGGGAAGCATCTGAACGGCTATAAAGTCGTCGTCAACAAAAGCACTGTCCCTGTTGGAACAGGAAAGCTCGTACAAGCCATTATAGAACGCAATTCAAAAGGGGAATTCCCTTTCGACGTCGTTTCGAATCCGGAGTTCCTTCGTGAAGGAACAGCTATTTACGATACGATGAATATGGAAAGAGCCGTCATCGGTGCGACAAGCGAAAAGGCTGCTGCGATTATTGAAGAGCTCCATAAGCCTTTTCAAACGAAAATCGTCAAGTCTAACCTTGAAAGTGCAGAAATGATTAAATACGCTGCAAATGCATTTTTGGCTACAAAGATCTCGTTCATTAATGATATCGCAAATATTTGCGAAAGGGTCGGAGCTGATGTATCAAAGGTGTCTGAAGGTGTCGGACTGGACAGCAGAATCGGCAATAAATTTTTGAATGCCGGAATCGGCTTTGGCGGCTCTTGCTTCCCTAAAGATACAATGGCTTTATTGCACATCGCGAAGTCAGTCGGCTATCCTTTTAAAATGATTGAAGCCGTTATTGAGACGAATCAAAAGCAGCGCGCCCACATTGTGCAAAAGCTCCTTGATGTGTTTGGCGATTTAAACGGCATGACCATTTCGGTTCTTGGGCTGGCATTCAAGCCGAATACAAACGATATGCGCTCGGCGCCGTCTCTGGATGTCATTCCGATGCTGAGAGGCCTTGGTGCTCATATTAAAGCATACGATCCCATTGCAATTCCGGAGGCAGAACGCTTATTGGGAGATCAGGCCATATACAGCAACGATTTGTATGATACTGTAAAGGATACTGATGCTTGCCTCATTTTGACAGATTGGCCACAGGTTAAAGAAATGGATTTTAAGAAATTGAAAACATATTTAAATCGTCCTGTTCTAATTGATGGACGTAACTTGTTTAAACTTGAAGATATGAGAAGAGAAGGATTTATTTATCATTCAATTGGCCGCCCTGGAGTACAGGGAGAGAAAAGCTTAACAAAAGTATAAAACGAGGGGTGTTATTAATGGAAAAAGTACTAGTGACAGGCGGATGCGGATTTATAGGCTCGCATATCGCTGAACAGCTTCTGAAAGAAAATTACCGGGTTTCAATTCTTGACAATTTAACTACGGGACACCGCTCCAACATTGAAGGTCTCGCGGTTGACTTTTATGAGCAGGATATAACAAAGCCGGAAGTCATCGACGTCATCAAAAGCATTGATCCCGATTATATTATTCATTTAGCTGCACAAGTAAGCGTGGCGGAGTCTGTCAGCGATTTTTTAAATGATGAAAACATCAATATCAAGGGATCGCTCCATATCATTAAGGCAGCGGGTGAATGCAGCGTGAAAAAGATTGTCTTTGCATCATCAGCAGCTGTTTATGGAGATCCTGAATATCTGCCTGTCGACACTCGTCATAAAACAAATCCAGGCTCACCCTACGGGCTGACGAAGCTTACGGTGGAGAACTACTTAAAGCTGGCCTATGATCTGTATGGAACCGAGTATTGCATTTTGCGGTACAGCAATGTATACGGGCCGCGCCAGGACGCAAAAGGAGAGGGCGGCGTCGTATCGATTTTCTCCGATTTGCTGACAAGCGGCAAGGCTCCGGTGATTTTTGGAGACGGAGAACAATCGCGCGATTTTATTTATGTCGGTGATGTGGCTTCCGCCAACGTCAAGGCGCTCAAAGCTCAATCAAACGTTTGTTTAAACGTTTCGAACGGCTTTTCGATCACAGTCAATGAGCTGTTTGCAGAGATGAAAAAAGCGACGAACTCGGCGCTGTCTCCGATTTATCAAGATGAAAGACCGGGGGATATCCGCCACAGCACACTGTGTAATGAAGAAACAAAGAAAATTTTAAACTGGGAACCAAAAATGCCGCTCGCTGAAGGACTGGAAAAGACCATTTCATATTATAAAAAAGAAATGAATATGTAAATCACTGGCTGCTGGCTGATGTCGGCAGCCCTTTTCCAGAAAGAAGCGGAAGGAGGGGGAAAAATGAGTCTCAAACGTTCCGCGGTCAATGTTTTGGTTTGGCTCGCCGCATTGACCGCAGGGTTAGCATTCGTTGTATTGGCCCAGTCCAATGCAAAAAAAGTCTTGTTAGCATGTCTGATTTTGATTGCGCTGACTTTGATCATTGTGCTCCGGAAGTATTTGTCGTCCGAGCAATTGCTGATGCCCGTATTATATCTGCTTATCGCTGCAACATTTGCCAACAATGCTTTTTTTACGATTAAATTGGGCTTTTTCAGCCTGTTTCCATATCGAATTCTTCTGATTCTGGCAGGGTTCTTATTCATAGCGGAAATGTTGAAAGGCAGCCAGCACCTTGAAAAGTGGAAGCAGGTGCATGTTAAAGGCATTCTGATGTTTTTCACGTTTTGGTTCTGCTATGGAATGATTTCGCTGCTTTGGGTCAAGTCTGCTACTGAGGGCGTAAAATATCTGTTCCTATTGGCAATGGGAATGTTTTTTGTTTTTCTGATTGTTATGTTTTTTCAAAAAATGGATCGAATTCTCGCGTTTTATTACATATGGTTGGTCATGACCGTATTTTTAATGGTCATCGGGTTTTACAACCACTTTACATTAAACCACCTGCCGAGTTCGACCCTTTATAACGGGCCGCACTATAAACAGCACTATCCGACATCCGTCTTTTTCAATCAGAATGACTTTGCGACATTTCTATCCATCAGCTTTTTCTTTTATTTATCTTTTTTCAAAAACATTAAAAACAGCTACTTAAAAATAGCGGGGCTGCTCCTTGCGTTCTGTTCGGCCTACTTGATTTTCCTGACAGGATCAAGAGCCAGCATCCTGGGAATTATAGCCGGACTTGCCGTTTATGCATTTATTTTGCTGCCGAAGGTGCTTAAAAAATGGGCGCTCATCGCCGCAGCTGCAGGATGTATCGCTTTTGTCACACTGTTTGCAGGAAAGATCACCGGAGCTTTTTATACATACTTTTTGGCTCCGCAAACTACACACGATTTCAGCGAGCCGCTGCCATCCAATGTCGCCAGGGCAAACTTGTTGAAAAACGCCGGGCATTATGTGCTGGATACTTACGGATTTGGCGTCGGCGCCGGCAATGTACCTTATTATTTGGAACATCACGCATTGTTCGATACAGACCGGGTCGTGGAGGTTCATAACTGGCTCGTAGAGATCATGACGAATTTTGGAGTTGTGATGATGCTCGGTTATTTAACGATGTACATTTATTTAATAACTGTGCTTTACCGATATTATAAAAGATCGCTTGGAAAGCGGTACAAGCTTCTCATTGAAGGTTTGACAGCCGCGCTCGTCGCCTTCCTTGTATCAAGCATCAGTCCGAGTTCCGTCTCGAATCTATATTTCCATTGGGTGTTTCTCGCCCTTGTGATTGCGACGGTTAATACCTTTAGAGTCAGCGGAACGGATGAAACCGAACAGTATAGGTGATTTTTGAAAATCGAATTTAAAAACAGGGAGAAATTCATGTGATGAATTTAATCAAACGTATTGCTGGTAGAGTGAAAAAGTTTATTGTGGCGATTATTGCGCTTCCTCTTATTCTTGGTCTTGTCGGCTATTTTATGCCGAAGGGGAGCGTTGCTCCGTCCGATTACACGGCTACTGTAACGATATCAACCGGGAACTATGGAGAAGCGAAGTACAACAATGCAAAGCAGGTGCCGCTGCTGTTGAAAAACGAAGCCTTTTTAAAGGACATTTTCCCGGATATGCCGGAAGAGGATCTGGCGCAGTTGAAAGACGATCTGGCGATTGAAATCAGAACGGATTCACTTTTTAACTTAAGTTATACAGGGCCTGACAAACAGAAAACATTGGATACTTTAGGAAAAGTTAAAGATGCCTATATGAAAGGCGATAAGGCGCTGTTTTCAAAAAGGGAAGAAGTCATCGAAAAGAATATAAAGGCGCTTGAAGGCGAAACAGTCAGCGCTGATTCCAAAGTTGATAAACAGCGGTTTTTGTATGAGCTTGAAACAAGCAGGCTCGACATGAAGGCTGCTGAAGAAATTGAGCCTTTGATCGTGCTGGATAACCAGGCTGCCGGCATGTCGCCTAAAAAAAGAGCGGTATTAGGCGTACTGATCGGTTTAGCGCTGTCGTTTTTTATCATTGTCGTTCCGGAAGTATTCAGAGAACGTTAAATTTTTAATTGGGGATGTGGATCAGGACCATGACGAGGCAAAAACCTTTAATCTCTGTCATTACGCCTTCCTATAACGCGGAGGAATTTATCGAAAAAACCATTCAGTCCGTCTTAAATCAGACGTTTTCCGACTGGGAAATGATCATTGCCGATGATTGCTCAACAGATGGGACAAGAGACATTTTGAAGCGCTATGAAGAAGATGATGAACGGATCCATGCCATTTTTCTGAAAGAAAATCAAGGCGCTGCAGCGGCTCGAAATGCAGCGCTCAGCAAAGCCGGAGGGCGCTATGTCGCCTTTTTGGACAGCGATGATGTGTGGAAAGCAGAAAAGCTGGATAAGCAGCTTGCCTTTATGAGGAAGCATCAGCACGCTTTCACATTTACGGCATACGAGCTGATCAGCCAAGACGGCGAACCGCTTCATAAAACCATTCATGCACCCGTCAGCCTTACATATGATGATGTATTAAAAAATACGATTATCGGCTGTTTGACGGTAATGATTGACAGAGAGCAAACGGGTGATATCCGGATGCCGAATATCAGAACCCGTCAGGATTTGGCGACATGGCTGTCCGTATTAAAGCGAGGATTCAAGGCATTCGGTCTGAACGAACCCCTCGCCGAATACCGCATCGTTGAAACATCGATCTCCAGAAACAAGTGGAAGGCGGCGCGAAAAACCTGGTATGTGTACAGGGAAATCGAACGCCTTCACTTGATGAAAGCGACATGGTGCTTTTTCCATTACGCTAAGAACGCAGTCATGAAAAGATTATAACGGCATTGACAGAAAAGGTGATTGAAAGTGAAAGCAGATCAAGTCATACACGTCATAGTAGCGACAGGTGAATGGGGACAGGATCAGCTAAGGTACAGAAGGCACCGCCTTGCTGAGTTTTTGGCTGGCCGCAAGGAGACGAAGGAAGTCATTTGGGTCTGTCCGTCTGAAAATCCTTCCCGCGAGACATTTACATTGCTTGACAACGGAATCAAGCAATTTGCAGTCAAAGATTTTTTGAAAAAGAAAATATTCAGGTTTGCCCGCTACAAGGATGTTTTTTATAAAAGCAAGCTGAAGCCGCTGCTTGACCGGCTGAAAGAAGACGTTCAGGGGGAAAAGGTGTGCTTATGGTACACATTCCCCGGTTTTCCGCTGCTGTCATCACTTTATCAGTGGGATCAGGTCATCTATGACTGCAGTGACCTGTGGGCGGCGCCGATCAGCGGAAGCCAAAGCCTTGTCTCAGGATTCAGGCAAAAGGTTATTTTTGAAGCTGAAGGCAGAATCATTAAAGCTGCTGATACGATTTTTTGCACTTCTGAATATTTGCACCAAAACGTAGCAGACCGGCTTCAAGGAGAGACAAAGCCGGTTTTTACAATCGAAAATGGTGTGGAATACAGCTTGTTTGCGAAAAATAAGCAAAAAGCCGATGTATTGAACGGAAGGGAAGGCACCGTCCTCGGCTTTATCGGCGGAATTAAGCCGAAGCTCGATTTTAAGCTCATCAAAGAAGCTGCCAAAACCAAAAAAGAGTGGACGTTTTTATTTGTCGGTCCTGACGGGACAAACGGAGATGAAGATTTTAAAGCGCTTCTTGAAGAAGAAAATGTCATTTGGACGGGGCCCGCTGCGCCGTCGGAAGTACCGGCTTATATGAATGTAGTGGATATCGGGATCATGCCGTATAAACCGTCGCCATATAATAATGCGGTATTCCCTTTAAAGCTGTTTGAATTTTTGGCTGCCGGAAAGCCTGTCGCCGGTATGAACCTTCCTTCAACAAAAAAGGTTGAACAGGAACACGTTTACCGTCATCTAACAGGAAACGACCCCGTTGAATTTACAGCGCTGTGTGAAGAGCTGGAGCTTGCGCATGATGATGTCTCCCATGTGGAACTGCGCAGAAAGATCGCACATGAAAGAGACTGGCATCATTTATTTTTATCGATGCTTGATAAATTGAACTTGAATAAAGATGCATAATTTGCGGCGGGGGATATTAATTCATGATGTTTCTTTTGGCTGGAGCTTGTTATAATAAATAATGAAATTGTATAATGAAAAGGTATGATCTTTAATACGACCAGACTTCATTTAAAAAGGAGACTTCCTTATGTCTTATGAACGCACTGTACTTGCGTTTTTTGTCTCTCTCATTACTGTTTTAATTATTACTCCGCTTGTCAAACGTCTAGCAATCAAATCCGGGGTCGTGGATCAGCCGGATAAACGAAAGATACATGATAAAGTAATGCCGAGAATGGGCGGTTTAGCCATTTTTATAGGAGTATTGACCGGTTCGCTTGCCGGAGGCCTTTATGAAAACAGAATAACAGCAATTACACTCGGTGCTTTTATGATTGTCATTTTGGGCATTGTAGATGACAAACACAATTTAAGCGCGAGAATTAAATTTATCGTTCAAATATTAGTAGCCTGCATCATCGTCAGTACAGGCTTGAAAATGGAATTTTTATCGATTCCATTTTGGGATCTTCGCTTTGATTTGGGGTGGCTCGCATACCCTCTGACGATTTTATGGATCGTCGGGATCACCAATGCCATCAACTTAATCGACGGATTGGACGGACTGGCTGCGGGTATATCCGTCATCGGCCTTTCGACGATTGCCGTCATGGCTTTTTCTGCCGATAAAATCTTGATCTTCTCTCTGTCGCTGGTTGTCATCGGAAGCACGATCGGCTTTCTGTTCTATAACTTCCACCCGGCGAAAATTTTTATGGGAGACACGGGCTCGCTCTTCTTGGGCTATGTGATCTCGGTTCTGTCGCTTCTCGGACTGTATAAAAGCGTGACCCTGTTCAGCGTCGTCATTCCAATCATTATATTAGGAGTGCCGATATTTGACACGACATTCGCGATCATCAGGCGTATTTTAAACAAACAGCCGATTTCGGCGCCCGACAAATCGCATATTCACCACAGGCTGATGGCCTTTGGCCTGTCCCATCGGAAAGCCGTCATCGTTATTTATTTAATTGGCATCGTCTTCAGCCTGAGCGCCATTCTTTTAAAAACCGCGACGCTCTGGGTGTCCATCTTCATCATCTTCGGCTTAATCCTGTTCATGCAGATCATCGCAGAAGTGACAGGCCTTGTAAATGAGCAGTACAAGCCCTTTACGAAGTTTTACAGGCGGATGGTGAAGAGGAATTAATGCGCACAAAAACCCCTGGATTCCAGGGGTTTTATTATTGCTGCAACTCAGGAAGCCTCACAAGCGGTTGGTTGATTAACTAAAACTCTATGAGAAGGAGGATTTTTTATGGATGATCATCACCTTGGACAGATCGAACAAATTATGAAAGCACTCTATAAATCCTGGTCTTCAGATTCAAGTTCAAAATGGAGTCAGGATAACCCTGCGAAGGGACAATGCGGCGTAACCGCCTTAATCGTAAATGATCTATTAGGTGGAGAAATAAGAAAAACAAAGCTGCCTGAAGGGTGGCATTTTTATAATGTTATCAATGGTAAAAGATATGATTTAACAATTTCCCAATTCAAAGAAGACATCCTGTATATGGATGTTCCCTCAAATAGAAACGAGGCATTCTCAGATACCAACGAAAAACAGTATAACTATTTAAAACAAAGTGTTATCAATCAATTGTCTTTTTCAAAAGAAAGGGGAACCCTTAATATATAAAGAGTTCCCCTTCATTTTATTCGATTATGAATTTCACATTCAACAGAGCCAATCAATAAGAAGAAGCAGCAGACGATTCAGCTGAGCTGTCTGTCCCGTCAGCGGTTGCGGAAGATTCAGACGATGTTCCGCTTGAATCAGCGGTTGAGTCCGGGTACAAGTGATGGGTCAATTCATTTTGCACGTTTGCAAGGTTTTGCTGGTCAGGCTCAAAGTAGTAAACATCAGCGATCGTAAGATCTTTTCCTGTGATGTTTAATGTTTTTATATCATCACCAGCAAAGCCGCTGTAGATTTGCTGAAGCGCCAGAGCCTGTGTAATTTTGAAGTTTGTCTGAATGTTTTTGCTTGCTTTTTGGGCTATTTTATCAATTTTAGCGAGGTTTTGCGGTTTTGAGATTTGATCAAGAACGGCTTTTAAGATTTGCTTTTGTCTGTCGTTTCTCCCGAAATCTCCCCGCTTATCCTGTTTTCTCATCCTTGCGTAGGCAAGAGCTTCCTCTCCATTTAGATGCATGTTCCCTTTTTTAAAATAGATTCTCTTGGATTTGGAGACATCGCTTTTTTCGCTGAAATCAAACGGGACGTCAATATCGATTCCGCCGATTTCATCGATGACATCTTTGAACCCGTCAAAATCGACTGTGGCATAGTAATCGATCGGGATTCCGAGGAAGTCCTCTACCGTCTCGATTGTTTCATCCTTGCCGCCTTTTGCATAGGCCGCATTTATTTTTGTTTTTGTGCCGGCTGTGTCACTGGCCAAATGCACCCTTGTGTCCCTCGGAATGCTCAGCATTTTCATCGACTTCTTTTTAGGATCGAGCGTCACGACAATCAGGGAATCCGTCCGTCCGTGCTCGCCGTTTGTCGAATAATCTTCAACTCCCATAAAAAGAATCGAAAACGGCTTTTTTTGAATATTAACGACATCGTCCCTGAGCTTTGACTTCTCTCCGCGTTCAAGCTCATCATAAGTGCCGTCAGCAGCGGAAATCGTGTTAATAATTTTATATATGCCCACTCCGCCGACTACGAGAAGTGCGAGCAGCATAAGGACTATAAACCGTTTAATCAGCTTTCTCTTTTTATTCTTTTTTTTTCGCACTTTCACTTTAATACGCTCAGCCATATAATAATTCTCCTTTAATTGTTAAAAGCTTCTTCCAAATAAACTTGAATGCCTTCTCTATTCTCACTCTTGCCATTTGTTAATTCGGTTATCCATTCCGTAAATGCCTGCTTTTCACTTTCCTTCACATACGTTTCAAATTCGACATCGTCGGCATAATGAATGTCTTTTATTTGATAAGGGGACTCGCGAAGCTCGTTTTCAAGCTTGCCGAGCCATGTATAGTTCACTGTCGTGTGCATCACCCGCATCAGCTTTCGTTCGACAACGCCGACATGGTTCAGCCCCTCTGACACGGATTTTCCATAAGCCCGTATCAGCCCTCCAGCGCCGAGTTTAATACCGCCGAAATACCTCGTCACAACGGCGCACGTATCTTTAAGGTTGCGTTTCTTCAAAACTTCAAGCATCGGAACTCCAGCTGTCCCGCTCGGTTCTCCGTCATCATTCGCTTTTTGAATTTGATCATTTTCTCCTATGACGTAAGCCGAGCAATTATGCGTCGCATTCCAATGCTGCTTTTTTATGTGATTGATAAAGTTCTGTGCTTCTTCTTCAGTACTGACGCGGCTCAAGTGGCATATAAACCGGGATTTTTCAATCACGATTTCATGGGTCCCTTCACCTGCAACAGTGAGATAACTTTGCAGCATGCCTGCTTACCTCCTGACAAGCCATGCGGCTGTTCTCCTAAAAATCGAACAGACTTAGAATTTTGGCGCGTATTTTGTTATGATTAAATAGAAATGGATCGGTAACCATAAAAAGACCAAAAAACCAGAATACGCATTCTTTCATTATAATTCGACACGAATTTCAGTTCAATGAAATTTATGATAAAAGTAAATGACAATGCTGTTACGGAGGGAAAATGGGTGAGTGTTTCCAAAATGGACTCCAAAGTTTTAGATTCAATCATTATGAAGATGTTAAAAACGGTTGATGGGAGCAAGGATGAGGTCTTTCAAATCGGAGAGCAGTCCCGTCAGCAATATGAAGGCTTGGTAGAAGAGCTGAAGCAGATTAAACAGCAGGTCAACGAAGTCATCGATCTTGGAGACAGGCTGGAAGTGCATGCCCGCCATGCGCGAAACCGCTTGTCTGAGGTCAGCAGAAACTTTCATAAATTCAGTGAAGAAGAGATTCGCGAAGCTTATGAAAAAGCCCACAAACTGCAGGTTGAACTGACGATGATCCAGCAGCGTGAAAAGCAGCTGAGAGAGAAGCGTGATGATCTGGAACGGCGCCTTTTGGGGCTTCAGGAAATCATCGAGCGTTCAGAAGGGCTTGTCAGCCAGATTACCGTCGTCTTAAACTATTTAAATCAGGATCTGCGCCAGGTTGGCGTTCTCCTAGAAGATGCGCAGGCCAAACAGGATTTCGGACTGCGGATCATCGAAGCCCAAGAGGAAGAAAGAAAAAGGGTCTCAAGGGAAATCCACGACGGCCCTGCGCAAATGCTGGCCAACGTCATGATGAGATCTGAGCTGATCGAACGCATCTTCAGAGACAAAGGAACAGAAGAAGGCTTTCAGGAAATTAGAAACCTCCGGCAAAACGTCAGAAATGCTCTTTATGAAGTCAGAAGAATCATTTATGATTTAAGACCGATGGCTTTAGATGATTTGGGATTGATACCGACGCTCAGAAAATACTTGAACACGATCGAAGATTATCATGGAAAAGCAAAGATCCATTTCCAATGCATCGGAGAATCCGAAGATAGAAGAATAGCACCGCGGTTTGAGGTTGCACTTTTCCGGCTTGCACAGGAAGCAGTGACAAACGCCTTAAAACACTCCGAATCAACTGAGATTCATGTTAAAGTAGAAGTGACAAAAGATTTTGTGACGTTGATTATCAAAGACAATGGAAACGGCTTTGACTTAAAAGAAGTTAAAGGCAAGAAGAACAAATCTTTCGGTCTGCTAGGTATGAAAGAAAGAGTCGATTTGCTCGAAGGTTCAATGACAATCGATTCGAAAATAGGTCTTGGGACATTTATTTTGATTAAAGTTCCGCTGTCTTTGTAAAGATAATTGTAAAATAGAGACAAAAGACATATTGACCATAAAAGCGGTGTGTTTAACAATGAGAATGGGGAGGCGTAGCTTGTGACTAAAGTAAATATTGTAATTATTGACGATCATCAGTTATTCCGTGAAGGTGTCAAACGGATTTTGGATTTCGAACCTACCTTTGAGGTAGTGGCCGAAGGAGACGACGGAGATGAAGCGGCTCGCATTGTCGAGCACTACCATCCTGATGTGGTAATCATGGATATTAATATGCCGAATGTAAACGGCGTAGAAGCGACAAAACAACTGGTCGACTTGTATCCGGAATCAAAGGTTATTATTTTATCTATCCATGACGATGAAAACTATGTTACACATGCATTAAAAACAGGAGCCCGCGGCTATCTGCTGAAAGAAATGGATGCCGACACGCTGATCGAAGCCGTGAAAGTTGTGGCTGAAGGCGGATCTTATCTGCATCCTAAGGTTACTCATAATCTTGTGAATGAATTCCGCCGTCTTGCAACAAGCGGTGTATCATCTCACGCTCAACATGAAGTGTATCCGGAAATCCGGAGACCTCTTCACATTCTTACCAGAAGGGAATGCGAGGTTCTGCAGATGCTGGCGGACGGAAAAAGCAACCGCGGAATCGGCGAATCATTATTTATCAGTGAAAAAACGGTTAAAAACCATGTCAGCAACATCCTTCAAAAAATGAATGTAAACGACAGAACGCAGGCTGTCGTTGTAGCCATTAAAAATGGCTGGGTAGAAATGAGATAAAGGTGGACTTGCCATAAGGCAGGTCTTTTCTTTTAGCAGAAAATCAAACTTTATAATGAAAAAAGCTGCTTTTTCTTTTAGAATAGAAAAGAGTATCTTTCATAAGGAAGGTTTATTTCATGAAAACAGCAGTAGTAACAGACAGTACGGCATATATACCTAAAGACCTGCGTGAGCGCTACAATATTTATATGATACCTCTCAATGTGATCTTTGGAGAGACTTCATACAGGGAAGAAATCGATATGAGCTGGAAGGACTATTACAAAGAAGTAAAAGCTCACGAAAATCTCCCGACGACTTCCCAGCCCGCATACGGCGAGCTGATTTCTCTCTATGAAAAACTCGGGGAAACATATGATGCGGTCATCAGCATCCACCTTTCCAGCGGCATCAGCGGAACATTCAACAGCGCTGTATCAGCACGCGGTATGCTTGAAGGAATTAAAGTGTATCCGTTTGATTCAGAAATCAGCTGCATGGCTCAAGGTTTTTATGCGATCGAAGCGGCTGAGATGGCGGAAAAAGGAGCGGCTCCGGAAGAAATCATTCGCCACTTGGATCATATGAAAACCTCAATGAGGGCTTATTTTATGGTTGACGACCTTTCGCATTTGCAAAGGGGAGGACGCCTGAGCGGCGCCCAGGCTTTTGTCGGAAGCCTTTTAAAAGTAAAGCCGATTTTGCATTTTGAGAACAAGCTGATCGTTCCCTTCGAAAAAATCCGGACGAGAAAAAAAGCGATGAACCGTTTATTTGAGCTTTTTGGCGAAGATGCCGAAAAAGGAAAGCCGTTGAGAGCGGTTGTGATTCATGCCAACCGTGAAGAAGAAGCTGATCAAATAATCGAAGAATTGTCGCAGCAATACGCACATGTCGAATTTTATAAAAGCTATTTCGGGCCTGTGATCGGCACCCACCTTGGTGAAGGAGCAATGGGTATCGCCTGGTATACAGTATAAAAGCCAATCTCCGTTTTGCAAAACGGAGATTTTTTCTTTTTCTACGGTTTTTGAGGGAGATTTTTAGATTTTGACTGTTTTACAAGAAAACATGGATGATAGATACTGAATGGCAGATTGGAGGTGATTCACATCGAACATCCGGATCCTATTCCTGTGAATTGCGGTCATGTTTGGAGCAGCGCCACCTTCTGAAAAGCGAACTTCCTTTTCCGGAACCTGTCATTGATTGGCATATCCAAGAAGGCCTGATAAAAACGGAGGAAGGCATTAAAAAAACGAAGAGAGGCTTTGTTTGCTTGAGGTGCGGCCAGCACGAGCGCTTCTGTTTCGCTCGATATCCTTGCTATAGGTGCAATAAATGCTGCGTGTACTGCCGAGCCTGTGTCATGATGGGCAGGGTGAGCGAGTGTACGTCTCTGTTGACTTGGCGTGGACATGGCAGACATGAATGGGCGCCTGTTTACACGGAGTGGAAAGGCGTACTTTCAGCCGGTCAGGAAAAAGCGGCAAAATCTATTATCGATGCTATACGCAGGAAAGAAGAGCTGTTGATCTGGGCGGTTTGCGGATCGGGAAAAACGGAACTTCTTTTTCAAGGGATCGAATTCGCGCTGAACAACGGTTTGAGAGTATGTATCGCCACTCCGAGAACAGACGTTGTGCTTGAGCTTGAACCGCGGTTTCGCCACGCCTTTCCCGGGATGGAAATCGCCGCTTTATACGGAGGAAGCCCAGACGTTGGAACTCTCTCGCCGCTTGTCATTTCAACTACCCACCAGCTGCTCCGCTATAAAGAAGCATTTGACGTGATCATCATAGATGAAGTGGATGCTTTTCCGTATTCTATTGATAATACGCTGCAATACGCTGTTAAAAAATCGGCAAAACGGCAAAGCGCACATATCTATTTAACCGCCACGCCTTCTAGAGATATGAAGAAAAGGGCTGAGAGCGGAAAGCTGCACACCGTCCGTATTCCCGCAAGATTCCACCGCAGCCCGCTGCCTGAACCTACATTGATTTGGTGCGGAAATTGGGAAAGGGGTTTGAAACGAAGAAAAGTCCCTTTACGCCTCAAAAAATGGCTTTTTAAGCACCAGGAACTGCAGCATCCGGTTTTTCTGTTTGTTCCCTCTATCCCTGTTCTTAAAACCGTGGTCAGTCTGCTGAAAAAGGAAACATTTCGCGCAGAAGGAGTCTATGCCGAAGACCCTGAGAGAAATGAAAAAGTGAACCGGTTTAGGAAAAGTAAGCTTGAGGTGCTCGTGACGACAACGATTTTGGAAAGAGGTGTAACCGTCAAAAAAGCACAGGTTGGAGTATTGGGGGCAGAGTCGGCTGTTTTTTCGGAAAGCGCTCTTGTCCAAATGGCCGGCAGAGCCGGCAGGCATCCCGAGCACACAGATGGAGACGTCTGTTTCTTTCATCACGGCAGGACAAAGTCGATGAATGCGGCACGACGTCATATTCAATATATGAATAAACTGTCTAAAAAGGAAATGTTGATTGACTAGTCTGATATTCATGGTAAAGTATACCTATGAATATAAAATGAGGAGCGGTGCCGGATGCTAGTCAATGCTAAAGAGGCTGTTTTGGAAGAGTTGTTTGATCAGTATATCGAACAGCTGCACATGAGCTGTAAGTGCAGCAGGTGCAGAGAGGATGTGCTCGCCTTGGCTTTAAATGCAGTAAAACCGCAATATGTAACAGATGAGTCGAAGCTGACTTACATAAAAGCAGAGCTCGTTGACAAACAAAAAAATACATCAATGCTCGTCACCTTGGCTGAAGCTGCCAGAAAGGTGAATGACAACCCGCTTTGCGAAAGCAATCGAAAAGGGAGGAAATGAACTGCATTGTTTAATTTGTGAAGCGCCTCTTTTACATTCTCTTTCATGGCGCGCTTTATTCTTTTTACGATCAGAAGAGAAAATATGCAGGGCATGTAAAGACAATTTTATCAGGATCGAAGGAAGAACGGTGTGCCCTAAGTGCGGGCGCCCCCAAGAGAGCGAAGAACTTTGCGGTGACTGCCTAAAATGGGAAGCTGATCCGTTAACCCGCTCTCTTTTGAGGCAAAACCGCTCTGTCTATATCTACAATACCTTCATGAAAGAAGTCCTTGCCCGTTTTAAGTTCAGAGGTGATGCTGAACTGGTCTTCGCTTTTGCTCCTTCATTTATCAATGCTTTCCACCAATATTACCGCCGCACTCCAGCTGTTTTAGTTCCGATACCACTCAGTGAAGAACGTAAAGCGGAGCGGGGATTCAATCAGGCGGAGAGGCTTGCTTCCTTATTAAAAAAACCCGTTATGCATCCTTTGATCAGAATCGAAAATGAAAAACAATCCAAAAAAAGCAGAAAAGAACGGATCAAGCCCAAAACGGTTTTTAGAACCGAAAAGGGATCGGTAAAGAATCTGGATATCATATTGATCGACGACTTGTATACGACAGGGGCGACCCTTCATCATGGCGCTGATTGTCTGATGACATCCGGTGAGGCAAAATCTGTATCATCATTTACATTAATTCGAAGCTAAATCATTTTTTTTCCCTGCCGATATAAAAGATAGAATTTAAGGATAGGGGTCAAAATTTATGAGTCAATTGGCGAATTGTCCAAGATGTAATGCATTGTTTATGAAAAGCAGTTTTCAAACCGTTTGCGTTTCATGCTTGAAAGAAGAAGAACGTGCGTTTGAAACCGTTTATAAATTTCTGAAAAAACAGGAAAACCGACAGTCTACAATGTTTCAGATCGTAGAAAAAACAGGTGTCGAAGAAGAGTTAATATTGAAGTTCATCAGACAGAAACGCATTCAAATCTCCAATTTTCCGAATCTCGGCTATCCGTGCGAAAGGTGCGGCACACTTATTCGGGAGGGGCGTTATTGCCTGTCATGCGATCAAGATTTAGCATCGCAAATGAGTCAATTAGACCAGCTGGAGCAGCTTGAAAAAGAGAAGAGAAATAGTTCTAAAGGCACGTACTATACCTTTAATCCTAAAAATGACTGATTCCCTAAACTAACTTGAAGCTCAGACGATAAAATGAGTATGATCATAGATAACTATGGCGGAAAGTGAGAGGAATCCCATGAAGATCAACCAATATGGAACACAACCTGTTAATCCTTATCATAAATCATTTGAAAAACAAACAGCTTCTTCCCAGGCTGCAGCACAGCCGGAAGATAAAGTTGAGATTTCTGCGAAAGCAAAGGAGCTGCAAAAAGGCCCTGATTTAATGAAGGAGCGTCAGGAGAAAATTGCCCAGCTGAAAGCAGCCGTGGAGAATGGAACATACAAAGTGGACGGCAAAGGCATAGCTGAAAAAATGGTTAATTTTTATAAACAGCAATAAAAGGAGGAAGTCAGTTCAGTGAAACGGGTGATTGAAGAGCTGGAGCGCTTATGCGTGCTGCATGAACATCTGCTGTCTCTGTCGGAACAAAAAACGGAGGCGCTGAAGACGAACGAAATAAAGGCACTTTCAGAAATCGTGACGAAAGAACAAAAGTATGTGCAAGCCATTGAACAAACGGAGCAGTCCCGCATTGAAGCAACTAAAAGCTGTATCGGCAGCTCGGACGCAACCATCAGCGCATGTATCAGCAGAGCTGCGGGCGGCGAGAAAAAGGTGCTGGAACAGCTGTATGCCAAGCTCTCACAGCTCGTCATCCGTTTAAAGGATGTGAACGATTTGAATAAGCAGCTGACTTTTCAGTCGCTTCAATTTATCTCGCTTACATTTGATATGCTCCTTCCGAAAGAAAGCGGTTCGAATTATGGAAAAGAGCAGCAGTCAAATCAGACAGGCGGAACAAAACGGCTTTCTTTATTCGACTCAAAAGCTTAGAACGGAGTGAAAAAGATGACAAACCCAACTTTTTTAGGGCTGGAAATCGCCAAAAGAGGCTTGTCCGCGCAGCAATCAGCTCTGAGCGTGACAGCGAACAATATATCCAATGCCAATACCGAAGGGTATTCAAGACAGCGTGTCACATTTAAAGCGTCAACCCCTTATCCGTCCGTTTCAAAAGACTCTATCGGACTTGCCGGCCAAATGGGTACAGGCGTTGAGATCGGTTCGGTTGAACGGGTAAGAGACAGCTTTCTGGACTATCAATACCGGACACAGAATACAAAGGCCGGCTATTATAATGCAAAAGTGGACGCTTTTAACCAAATGGAAGGGATTATGAATGAACTGAACGACACCGGATTAAACAAGGTTCTGAATTCATTCTGGAATTCCATTCAGGAATTGACGAACAACGCCCACGAGCCGAGCGCTGCTTCTGTCGTCGGACAAAAAGGGCAGGCGGTGGCCGATACATTTAACACTCTATATCAATCGCTGACAACCGTTCAATCAAATTTAGGCGACCAGATTGATCAAAATGTGATGACGATCAACTCGCTTCTGTCACAGCTGAACAGCTTGAACGAGCAGATCGCCAAAGTCGAGCCGAACGGCTATCTCCCGAATGATTTGTACGATAAGCGTGATCAGCTCCTTGATGAACTGTCTTCAATGGTTAATATCAAAGTCAGCTATACGAAGACTGGCGGCAACCCACTTGCAACCGCTGAAGGCATTGCATCAATCGAAATCCTGGACGAAAACGGCCAGTCTCTGGGCAAGGTTCTTGACGGACCAAACTTCACGACTGAAACTGTCAAAGTAAATTACGACAACGATACAGGCCTTGTGACAGGTGTTTCCCTCGGCGGGACGGACATCGGCATCGATTCGTTTACTAGCAAAGGATCGCTGCGCGGTTTAATCGAGTCTTACGGATATATGTCAAACGGTAAAGAAAAAGGTTTGTATCCTGAAATGCTCGCAGATCTGGATACGCTGGCGCTTGCTTTTGCGAAAGAGTTTAATGCAGTCCATCAAAGCGGGTTTACTTCATCGGGAGAACCGGGAGGCATCTTTTTTGAATTTACCGGAGGAGAGGCTGAGCCTGCAAAGGGAGCCGCCGGCAAAATCAAAGTAACCGATGAGATCATGAATTCAAAAGGCGATAAAATCGCTGCATCGCTGAATGGTGAAGCGAGCGACAACTCCAACGCGACAAATCTCGCTAATGTCTTCACCAAGAAAATTCAAATCGGCGACAAAACGACGACTGTTTTAGACTATTATGCAGGCATCATCGGTGAAATGGGTGTAAAAGCTCAGGAAACAAACAGACTGGCCAAAAATACAGAAACGCTTGTAAACACTGCTGAGTTGAACAGGCAGTCTGTAAGCGCCGTATCATTAGACGAAGAAATGTCGAACATGATCCAATTCCAGCATGCTTATAACGCAGCTGCGAGAATGATAACGCTGCAGGACGAAGTCCTCGATAAAATTATTAACGGCATGGGTGTCGTGGGAAGGTAGGTAAAGATTCATGCGGGTAACCCAAGGGATGATCGCAAAAAACTCTTTGCGCTACATCAATTCAAGCTATGGAAAGCTGGATAAGCTTCAATCCCAGATTTCGTCAGGAAAAAAGATTTCAAAGGCGTCCGATGATCCCGTCGTCGCAATGAAAAGCCTGAAGTACAATACGCAATTGTCTCAGGTTAAACAATATCAAAGCAATGCCTCCCAAGCTTTTACATGGCTTGAAAACACGGAAACGAACATTACAGAAGGCATTGATATCATGGGGAAAATCAGGGAGCTGACTGTTAAGGCTCAAAACAGTACAAACGGCGGGGATGAACTAAATGCGATCGGAGTCGAAATCGGCCAGCTGAAAGACCAGCTGATTCAGATCGCCAATACGCAGGTCAACGGCCGCTACCTCTTTAACGGTACGAACTCTGACGTCGCTCCGATCACAAAAAACGCCGATGGTACTTACACATACAATTTTGAAAACTATACAAGCAGCTCTGACGTCAACATCAATGTTTCGCCAAACGCAACCTTAAATGTAAACTCAAATCCGATTTCGGCTTTCGGCGGGCAGTCAGGCAGCGGACAAAATGTGTTTGAAATGATTGAGTCTCTCGAGAACGCCTTAAAAGCGGGAACAATGGAAGGGATGGAAAACGCCCTCTCAGACATTGACCAGTTTTCCAATCAGATGAGCAATGAGCGGTCTGATATTGGAGCGCGCTACAATCGGCTCGAATTGATCAATTCACGGCTGAGCGAACAGGAAGAGACGGCGACAAAAGTTTTGTCAGACAACGAAGATGTTGAGCTTGAAGAAATCATTACTGAATTTATTACACAGCAATCGGTTCACAGAGCTGCACTTGCCGTAAACGCGAAAATTGTTCAGCCGACACTGGTTGACTTTTTAAGATAAAAGCGACTCTACCCGAGTTGCTTTTTTTTAGCAAAAGGAGGATATCATAATGGAGATGCCGAGGCTGATCATGCATAATATCCCCGGCCGCATCGGTTTAACAACAACGCCGCCGGATTTGAAAATGGAACAGCCGCGCGCCGACTTGAAAATCGAGCAGCCGCCGGCTGAACTGGAGATGACAACTACCCCTTCGAAGCTCACGATTGACCAGACTAAAGCATGGGAAGACTTAGAAAGAAAGCATATCTTTAAAAGGATTGAAGAAGGGGCGCAGCAAGGCTATCAGGATTGGCTTGCCGGAATGGCTCGGACCGCTGAAGAAGGGGACGAGATGATGCGGATTGAAATCGAAGGCAATCCGCTTGCAGACCAGGCGAGACGAATCAGCGAGCCTGAACCGATTCAAATCGGCGTTCATTTTACGCCGTCATTTGACAGGGTGAAGATCGCATATGAACCGGCTAAAGTGAACATTGAAGCGACGCCGCGTAAGTCTGTTATCGAAGCAACGCCGAATAAACCGGTTGTTAACTATACGCCAGGCAGTGTGAAGGTTGACATGCTCCAATATCCGGAGGTAAAAATAGATGTGGAATACCCAAAACAAAAGTAATTTAGCAAAGGATCGTGAATGATGATCATTAAAACGAAGTATCACGGAGAAACACAAATTCAAGAAGATCAGACGATCATGTTTAAAAACGGCCTACCCGGATTTACAGGGGAGAAGAAGTTCGTCATCCTGCCGCTTTCCGAGGATTCGCCGTTTGTCGTCCTTCAGTCGGTGCAGTCGGAAGAGCTTGCATTCATTGTCGCCAGTCCGTTCGTCTTTTTCAAAAATTATGGCTTTGACCTTGATGAAACGACGGTTGAACTTCTTGAAATCGAATCTGCCGAAGACGTTGAAGTGATGGCGATTTTAACGATCGAAGAGCCATTCGAGAAATCAACGGCCAATTTGATGGCGCCGATTGTGGTGAACCGCAGAAAAATGCTTGCCAAACAAGTGATTTTGCATGACTCTTCTTATCAGACAAAGCAGCCGATAGGAGGGGAAGCATGCTAGTCTTATCCCGCAAGCTCAATGAAGCGATTCAAATCGGAGACGATATTGAAGTGAAAATCATATCCGTTGACGGAGACCAGGTGAAAATCGGCATCGACGCGCCGAAGCATATCGAAATTCACCGCAAGGAAATCTATTTGGCGATCCAGGAAGAAAACAGCCGGGCCGCTTCCATCTCAAACGATTTGCTTGCGAAATTATCCTCACAAAAAAAGTGAGGATTTTTTTATTTTTGCTATAAACAATTTCAAGGCACCTCCGATATAAAATATGTAGCAGGAAGGACAGCCTGAATGCTTCAAACATGCACATGGACGTGCAATCAAACACATTTCAAGGAGGAAATACACAATGAGAATCAACCACAACATTGCGGCGCTTAACACGCTGAACCGTCTGTCAGCAAACAATGGTGCAAGCCAAAAGAACATGGAGAAACTTTCTTCAGGTCTTCGCATCAACCGTGCTGGAGATGACGCAGCAGGTCTTGCAATCTCTGAAAAAATGAGAGGACAAATCCGCGGTCTAGAAATGGCTTCTAAGAACGCTCAAGATGGCATCTCTCTTATCCAAACAGCTGAGGGTGCATTGACTGAAACTCACTCAATCCTTCAACGTGTTCGTGAACTAGTTGTTCAAGCTGGAAACACTGGTACACAACAAACTGAAGATTTAACAGCCATTCAAGATGAAATCAAAGCATTAAAAGACGAAATTGACGGCATCTCAGAACGTACAGAGTTCAACGGTAAAAAATTGTTGGATGGTACTTTCAAAGCACCAGCAGATCCAGCAAACCCAGCAACAACCGATAAATCTTTAGTATTCCAAATTGGTGCTAACGCAAAGCAACAAATTTCTGTTAACATTGAAAAAATGAGCACTGATGCATTAGGAGTTAAAGATCCTGCAGATACTACTGGTCAAACTATGTTAGCTAACCAAACAGTTGGAGATATCAATGTAACTAAATTTGCTGATAACGCAGCTACTGAACCAGATGTTGGTTTCAATGACCAATTAAAAATCGTTGACAGTGCAATCAGCCAAGTATCTGCACAACGTGCAAAACTTGGTGCGGTACAAAACCGTCTAGAGCACACAATCAACAACCTTGGTGCTTCTTCTGAGAACTTAACAGCTGCTGAATCTCGTATCCGTGACGTAGACATGGCTAAAGAAATGAGCGAGTTCACAAAGAACAACATTCTTTCTCAAGCTTCTCAAGCGATGCTTGCTCAAGCGAACCAACAGCCGCAAAACGTTCTTCAGTTGCTTCGTTAATTGCTTAAAAAAGATCTTGGCTTTTGCCAAGGTCTTTTTTATTGCAACATCAACTAAGATCCTTTTTTGTAAGACTAGAAAAGAGACACTCAATCATTGACCTTAGAGTGTCTCAATATAGAATGCCTATTAATTAGAGAAATCGCTAATAATAAGTGTTCTTGTACCACTTAGTGCAGAATTCTTCCCTTTTATATAGTAGAGGTGATCTGGATCTGTATAAACTGTCTGAATTTCTTGTTGTAGCGAGTAATCTACACTGGAAGAGGCAACTAATGTATTTCTTCCATCTGGAGTAATTTCATAAAGTGAACAAGTGCCACCGCCTAAACGTGTTGCATTATAAAATCTGCACCGGAAATCCCCCTCCCCAACGCCACGAAAAATATCAGCGCTTTGGCGAACTTCACCAGGGTATACAGCTACTCGAGCCAAAACTGCTGCCTTCGAAGACGAGTAAAAACTAAATGACAATACAAAGGCTAGTGCCAGCGACACAAATATTTTTTTCATGAACAAATCCCCTTTCTTGTAGATATTGTAAGTTCAATTATAACATTATAATAAATAACAAATTTGAATATTTATTGAAAGATATTTTCGTATCCAAAAGGATTTTATAATGGCTATCATAAGGAAGTTCTATCATGGTCTTTATTCTTAAAATATACTGTGAGTGGCTAGTTTCTATCTACCTTAATTAATTTTTTTCCATAAAGATATTTAATCTCATTCGCCCTTAGCCGATATAAGTTTTAGATCATAGCATAGGGGATGGTAAAAATTGTCGATCAATAGATTGTCATCTTTAGAACCCATTATTGATGCTTACAAAACGCAGATGATGAATAAACAGTCTGAAGCTGTAGAACGCCCGCAGCAGACGGACGCTGCAGAATTTACATTTGCTCAGCTTGAGAAAACCGTACAAGGCGCAAACAACCTTTTAGAGCCGTCGCAAGTCCACCTTCAGTTTGTGCTTCATGAAAAACTGGGAGAGTATTATGTGAAAGTCGTGGACAATCGGACAGAGGAAGTCGTCCGTGAGATCCCGCCAAAAGAGTGGCTCGATTTTTATGCGGCGATGGCGGAGTTCATGGGATTAATTGTCGATAAAACTACATAGAACAGGAGTGTTAGATGATATGGCGATCAGAATATCAGGTTTAGCTTCAGGGATGGATGTAGACGATATTGTCAGCAAATTAATGAAAACGGAGCGCGTCCCGCTCGATAAGCTCACACAAAAGAAACAGACTTTGGAATGGCAGCGTGACAGTTATCGTGAAATCAATACGAAAATCAAAGGCTTGCAGGAATCAATCAACCTTATGCTCCGTCCCAGCACGTACGGCGCGAAAAAGGTGATAAGCTCTAACGAGTCGGCTGTTACGGCAACAGGTACCACGAATGCGGCATCAGGCACGATTCAAATCAACAAGCTGGCAACCGCCGCCACCTATAAGACTTCTAGCCTTTCAGGGTATACAGGGAGCGATCAAACGTTAACTTTCCAAGTGACAGCTCCTGGAGAAACGACTGCAAAAAAAGTTGAAATCAGCGTCAGCAGCACGGATACGCTGGATGACATCGTTTCCAAAGTCAATAAATCAAATTTGGGCGTAACCGCTATGAAAGAAAAGATTTATAACGGTTCTGAATACGTAGAAACGATCGCTTTCACATCAAAAGCAACCGGCGCAGGGGGCAGCATCCAGGCAGCTGATGATGCGACGGCGAGCTTTATGTCCAATCAGCTCGGTTTTGCGCTTGACGCAGACAACAAGCTGACAGCTAGTCAGGCAGGTCAAAATGCCGAAGTTGTCATCAACGGATTGCAGATTGAGAAGACAACGAACAACTTTACCGTTAATAATGTGACATATCAGCTAAAGAATACGACAAACAGCCCCGTTTCGATAGATGTATCTACTGATGTGGACGGTATATACGAAAAGATTAAAGATTTTGTTACACAGTACAATGAACTGATCGATATGGCCAACGGCAAGCTCACGGAAAAGAAATACCGCGACTATACACCGCTGACAGAAGAACAGAAAAAAGATATGACGGAAAAGCAAATTGAGCTGTGGGAAGAAAAAGCGAAAAGCGGACTGTTAAGGGGTGACACGATTTTAAGCGGTGCCACCAACCAAATGCGTACTGATTTTTATTCAAATGTTTCTGTAAACGGCGAATCTCTGCAGCTCACTCAGTTTGGAATTACGACATCGAGCGTTTACAGTCAGCGCGGTCATTTAGAGATAAATGAAAAAAAACTGAAAGAAAAGATCGCAGAAGATCCCGACAGTGTGGCTAATCTCTTTATGGCGGGAACGAGCAGCACTGAAAACTATAATGAAAAAGGCATCATGAGACGCCTTCAGACAGTTTTGACCGATACGAAAAAGCAGATTGAGGATAAAGCCGGAAATTCAGCAATGACAAACAATCAATTTACAATCGGGAAAAACTTGAATACAGTTGAATCTGACATTTCGTCAATGAACGCCCGCCTGAAACAAGTCGAAAATCGCTATTACACAAAATTCACGGCGATGGAAAAAGCGATTCAAAAAGCGAACGAACAATCGACATACTTATTACAAATGCTTGGACAATAATATTGTGGAGGATCAAGAATGGCTTTAAACAACCCGTATGCAGCTTATCAGCAAAATTCAATCAACACGGCGACCCCTGGAGAATTGACGCTTATGCTATTTGATGGCTGCCTTAAATTTATGAAGCTGGCGAAACAGGCGATTGAACAAGAGGATATGGAAACGAAAAATACGAACCTTGTTAAAGCTCAAAAGATTATTCAGGAGCTCAATATCACTCTTGACCGGAAAGTCGAATTGGCCGCATCAATGGGGGCAATGTACGAGTATATCCACCGCCGCCTGGTTGAAGCCAACATTCGCAATGACAAAGATATCGTGACGGAAGTCGAAGGGTATGTTAAAGATTTACGCGATGCCTGGAAGCAAGCGCTTCAAATCGAACGGCAGGGCCGGTTCGGATCGGGCGGGCTGGCATAATGGAAAAGATTGAGCTGCTGTACATCGAAACAAAACATATGCTCGCTCAAATAAAAGACGCCCCGGAAAGTGATGAGCTGGTTCAGGCAATCGAAGCTTTTCTTGAAAAACGCGATGGCTTGATCAAGGAGATCAAGCCGCCTCTTTCTGAGACAGAAAAGCAGCAGCTGCGGCAAGTGACGGATATGGAGCCATTGCTCATGGCCGAACTGAAAAGGCTGCAGCAGGCTGTCAAACATGAGCTGCTTCAGGCGAAGCAGAAGCGAGCCATGCATCATTCCTATATCAATCCGTACGCCAACATGACGATTGACGGCACATATTATGACAAGCGCAAATAGGTGATCGCTTTGACAAGCACCGACGATTACATGCTCTTAACGACTTATTATCAGCTTTTGTTTACGATTGAAGAGGGGTTTTGCTATTTAATAGAAGCGAATCAAGATTTGGCGAAGACAGAAGGAGAGCGGATTTTTAACGATTTAATCTATGCTTTTTTTCAGTTGGATTCGTCGCACGCTGTATTGCTGTCGATTTTGGAGACAAGCTGTGCCAAATCTTCGATTCGTTTTTTTGACAGAGTCTTCCGTGAGTTTGACAGTCTGATTTATTACAATTATCCGTCTGCTGAATTTCAGCATGACTTAACCCATCATTTTTTACCGCTTTATCGAGAATGGATGAAAACGATCCACCAATGCATGAGACCTTACGTTATCCATTGACGGCATACACCTGACAGGTGTATGCCATATTTTTTAAAAAGCAAAAATGGCGTTCTGATTTTATTCGCATGTGAATATATTTAAGATTTAATAAAGGGGTTCAAATGACAGGAGACAATCTTCGTCAAAATTCACGGATTTTTCACATAATTTTTACGTTTATGCAGGAATTCAGCAGGGAAAAGACGAAATGTATTTACATATCCTTAATATAAAGGAGGCGTTCTTTTGATGGAGTACAACGTCAGAGGAGAAAACATTGAGGTAACACCAGCGTTAAGAGAACACGTCGAGAAGAAAATTGGAAAGCTTGAGCGTTATTTTGAAAATAACGTTGATGCGATTGTTCACGTCAACTTGAAATTCTACAACGATCAGGAATCTAAGGTGGAAGTGACAATTCCAATGACAGACCTCTCTCTCCGTGCGGAAGTTCACCACGAAGATATGTACAATGCAATCGATCTCGCAACGAACAAACTGGAACGTCAAATTCGCAAGCACAAAACAAAAGTGAACCGGAAGTTCCGCGAAAAAGGTTCTCCGAAGTATGTTTTTGCCGAAGAAAACGGCATCGGAACGGCCGTGCAGGATGACGCTGAGGATGAACAGCCGCAGGTTGTCCGTCAAAAACGCTTTAATTTAAAACCGATGGATAATGAAGAAGCGATTTTACAAATGAATATGCTTGGACACAGCTTCTTTGTATTCACGAACGCCGAAACCAATCTGACCAATGTGGTCTACCGAAGAAACGACGGAAAATACGGTTTGATCGAACCGAACGAATAAATATATCAAGTCCCCTCCCGGATCTTCCGCAGAGGGGATTTTTTCCGTTTCCCCGCGGTAAATTGTTTGGAAATGACAAAAGGTATGATATGATATTGCATATATAAAAATTACTGTTTACTCATACTTAAACAAGGAAAATAAAGAGGAGCGTTATTCTATGCTTGGAATTTTAAATAAAGTGTTTGATCCGACAAAACGCACGCTCAGCCGTTATGAAAAGAAAGCGGACGAGATTGATGCGCTCAAGGCAGATATAGAGAGGCTTTCAGACGAAGCTTTGAAACAAAAGACAATCGAGTTCAAAGAGCGCCTTGAAAAAGGCGAAACAGTTGACGACCTTTTGACTGAAGCGTTTGCCGTTGTCAGGGAAGCTTCCCGGCGCGTGACAGGCATGTTCCCGTTTAAGGTTCAGCTGATGGGAGGCGTTGCCCTTCATGAAGGGAATATCGCCGAAATGAAAACGGGGGAAGGTAAAACGCTGACGTCCACAATGCCTGTTTATTTGAACGCTTTGTCAGGGAAAGGCGTTCACATCGTGACGGTCAACGAATACCTGGCGAGCCGCGATGCTGAAGAGATGGGAAAAATCTATGAATTTCTCGGGCTGACAGTCGGCTTAAACCTGAACAGCCTTTCAAAAGACGAGAAGCGTGAAGCCTATGCAGCCGATATTACGTACTCTACGAATAATGAGCTTGGCTTTGACTACTTGCGCGACAACATGGTGCTTTATAAAGAGCAGATGGTTCAGCGTCCGCTTCATTTTGCAGTCATCGATGAAGTCGACTCGATTTTGATCGATGAAGCAAGAACGCCGCTCATCATTTCTGGACAAGCGGCCAAATCCACAAAGCTGTACGTTCAGGCCAATGCGTTTGTCCGCACGTTAAAAGTGGATCAGGACTACACATACGATGTGAAAACAAAAGGCGTTCAGCTGACTGAAGAAGGGATGACAAAAGCAGAAAAGGCATTTGGCATCGAAAACTTGTTTGATGTCCGCCATGTCGCCTTAAACCATCATATTGCCCAGGCGCTTAAAGCCCATGCGGCGATGCATAAAGACGTCGATTACGTCGTCGAAGACGGCCAGGTCGTTATCGTCGACTCTTTCACAGGCCGTCTGATGAAAGGCCGCCGCTACAGCGACGGGCTCCACCAGGCCATTGAAGCGAAGGAAGGGCTTGAGATCCAAAATGAGAGCATGACGCTCGCGACGATCACCTTCCAGAACTATTTCCGCATGTATGAAAAATTGGCAGGGATGACGGGTACGGCAAAAACGGAAGAAGAAGAATTCCGCAACATCTACAACATGCAGGTTGTAACGATTCCGACCAACAAGCCGATCGCCCGTGATGACCGCCCGGATTTAATTTACCGGACCATGGAAGGAAAATTTAAAGCTGTTGCAGAGGATGTCGCCCAGCGCTATATGGTCGGTCAGCCGGTTCTTGTCGGTACAGTTGCGGTTGAAACATCTGAATTGATTTCAAAGCTGCTTAAAAATAAAGGCATTCCGCATCAGGTGTTAAACGCGAAAAACCACGAGCGGGAAGCCCAGATTATCGAAGATGCCGGGCAAAAAGGCGCGGTCACCATCGCGACCAACATGGCGGGACGTGGTACGGACATCAAGCTTGGCGAAGGTGTAAAAGAGCTTGGCGGACTGGCCGTTATCGGTACGGAGCGCCATGAATCACGGCGGATTGACAACCAGCTGCGCGGACGTTCAGGCCGTCAGGGGGACCCTGGTATCACCCAATTTTATCTTTCCATGGAAGATGAATTAATGAAACGCTTCGGTGCAGAACGGACGATGGCGATGCTTGACCGCTTCGGAATGGACGATTCGACGCCGATTCAGAGCAAGATGGTTTCAAGAGCGGTCGAATCTTCACAGAAGCGTGTGGAAGGCAACAACTTTGATGCCCGTAAGCAGCTTCTGCAATACGATGACGTGCTCCGCCAGCAGCGTGAGGTCATCTATAAACAGCGCTTTGAGGTCATCGATTCCGACAACCTCCGCTCCATCGTCGAAAATATGATTAAAGCTTCACTTGAGAGGGCTGTTGCTTCATACACGCCAAAGGAAGATCTGCCTGAAGAGTGGAATCTTGAAGGCCTTGTCGAGCTTGTAAATGCGAATTTCCTTGATGAGGGCGGAGTGGAGAAAAGCGACATTTTCGGAAAAGAGCCTGAGGAGATCACAGAGCTCATTTATGACCGGATCAAGACGAAATACGATGAGAAAGAAGAGCGGTACGGCTCTGAACAAATGCGCGAATTTGAGAAAGTCATCGTTCTCCGCGAAGTGGATACGAAATGGATGGATCACATCGATGCGATGGATCAGCTGCGTCAAGGAATTCATCTGCGCGCTTACGCTCAGACAAACCCGCTTCGCGAGTATCAAATGGAAGGCTTTGCAATGTTTGAAAACATGATCGCGGCCATCGAAGATGATGTAGCCAAATTCGTCATGAAGGCTGAAATTGAAAACAACCTTGAGCGCGAAGAGGTCATTCAAGGACAGACGACAGCCCATCAGCCGAAAGAAGGCGATGAGGAAAAACAAGCGAAGAAAAAACCGGTCCGCAAAGCGGTGGATATCGGACGCAATGATCCTTGCTACTGCGGGAGCGGAAAAAAATATAAAAACTGCTGCGGAAGAACAGAATAAAAAGAGGTGCACGCCTCTTTTTATTTTGAACAGGCTGAAATCTATGATGAGGTGAAAGAATAATGGAATTGGCAGAAATCAGACAGGAACTTGAAAATATGGCTACTCGATTAGCGGACTTCAGGGGGTCTCTTTGACCTCGAAACAAAGGAAGCAAGAATCAGCGAATTAGACGAGCAGATGGCTGACCCTGACTTTTGGGGAGATCAGCAGAAAGCGCAGACGATCATTAATGAAGCGAATGCGTTAAAAGATTATGTCAACACGTATAACAAGTTGAGCGAATCTCATGAAGAACTGCAAATGACACACGATCTTTTAAAAGAAGATCCTGACCAAGACCTGCAAAATGAACTGGTCAGCGAGCTGAAAAGCTTAACAAAGCAATTTAACGAATTTGAGCTGCAGCTATTGTTAAGCGAGCCGTATGATAAAAACAATGCGATTCTTGAGCTTCACCCGGGAGCCGGCGGCACCGAATCACAGGATTGGGGTTCAATGCTTCTCAGAATGTACACCAGGTGGGCAGAGCGCCGCGGATTTAAGGTGGAAACCCTTGATTACCTCCCAGGGGATGAAGCAGGAATCAAGTCTGTCACTCTCCTGATCAAAGGACACAATGCCTACGGCTATTTAAAAGCCGAGAAAGGCGTACACAGGCTCGTCAGAATTTCTCCGTTCGACTCATCAGGGCGCAGGCACACGTCGTTTGTGTCTTGTGATGTCATGCCTGAATTCAACGAAGAAATCGACATTGAGATCCGTACGGAAGATATTAAAGTCGATACGTACAGGGCAAGCGGCGCCGGCGGGCAGCACGTCAATACGACAGACTCCGCCGTCAGGATCACCCACCTGCCGACAGGCGTCATCGTCACTTGCCAAACGGAGCGCTCACAAATTAAAAACCGCGAACGTGCCATGAAAATGCTGAAGTCGAAGCTGTATCAGCGCAGAATCGAAGAGCAGCAGGCACAGCTTGACGAAATTCGCGGCGAACAAAAAGAAATCGGCTGGGGAAGCCAGATCCGCTCATACGTTTTCCATCCGTATTCCCTAGTGAAGGATCATAGAACGAACACGGAAATGGGGAACGTGCAGGCGGTTATGGACGGAGACATTGACTCTTTCATCGACGCATATTTGCGTTCAAAGCTTTCCTAAATTTGAGAAAGACACATCCATATTGTGAGATGTGTCTTTTTTTTTGCGGGTAAATCCGCCTGGATATGTTCAGCCTAAGCCGTAAGAAGCTTTGTCCCTCTGCCGCTTTATCCGATTAATACGTTATTTGGCTGTTATTTACTTACAATAAGCTAAATGCTATACTCTCGATTGGTAACGAATCGTGCGGAGGATGACAGATATGAATATGGATAAAACGAGACATCAATTGTTTGCGGTGTTGCGTGACTACGGCTATATCCTGTTTGGATCAGCTGTCGTCGCTATGACATTTAATATGTTTCTGCTTCCCAACCGGATTGCAGCCGGCGGAGTCAGCGGCATCAGCACCATTTTGCAATCATTCGGCTTTGAAGCTGCCTATGTGCAATGGGCATTTAATATTCCTTTATTTATTGCCGGGATTCTCATACTCGGAGGAAAATTCGGCATTAAAACGCTTGTCGGGTCTGTTTTTCTCCCCTTTATCGTATATATGACACGGGACATTGCTCCGGCGACAGAGAATCCGCTCTTAGCCGCCATTTTCGGCGGTGTCGGCATCGGAGTTGGTATCGGGATGGTCTTTCTCGGAAGGGGTTCTACAGGCGGGACTGCGCTGGCTGCGCAAATCATTCATAAGTACACCGGGCTTTCGCAAGGCAAATGTTTGGCGCTGATCGACGGAACGATCGTCCTGTCGGCGATGTTTGTTTTTAACATCGAACAGGGACTGTATGCTATGCTTGGCGTTTATATATCAAGCAAAACCATCGATGTTATCCAGGTCGGGCTGAACCGTTCCAAAATGGCGATGATCATTACCAACCGGGAAGAGGAAGTTCGACATGCGGTACTGAATAAAATTGACAGAGGGATTACGAAAATATCAGCGGTCGGGGGCTATACAGATGATGAGCGGCCCATTTTGATGTGCGTGGTCGGCCAGACCGAGTTCACAAAGCTGAAACAACTCGTGAAACACATTGATGAGTCTGCATTTGTCATTGCAATGGATGCTTCAGAGGTGCTTGGCGAGGGTTTTAAACGCGCGTAATCGAGGTTATAATAAAGGTTGACTTGTTAAAGGAGCTGACTTAAAAAAATGAAAATGAAGCTGTTTACTCTGTTTATGGCTGTTTCTTTTGTGCTGGCTGCCTGCGGGGGCAATAACAATGAAAGCAAAGAGAAAAACACAGGCGGGCAAGCAACTGCAACGGACGGGGAAGAGATTTACCAGCAAAACTGCACAGGCTGCCATGGTAAGGATTTGTCCGGCGGTTCCGCCCCGAGCTTGAAAGAAGTTGGCGGCAAGTATAAGGAAAGCGAAATTAAAGACATTGTAGTCAACGGCCGCGGCGGAATGCCTGGCAATCTTGTAGACGAAAAAGAAGCTGAAGCGGTCGCGAAGTGGCTTTCAGAGAAAAAATAAGAATGCCTTGCCGGTCAGGAGGCGAAGAGAACCTTCTTCACATTCGGGTGAAAAAGGTTCTTTTTTTGTTGAAAAGGCCTTTATACCTATTGAAGAACGAAGAAAAACAAGTTCTTTTATCTCAGAAAAGGCCCAAAGTACAAATTTTTTGTCTGATTTTGCGTTTTTCCTATAACTTATGTCGGCATTGAAACAAAACTGTAATATCATTTTGTCTAATCTTGACGTATAATGGGTGTTGTTGAAAAAGGGCTTGGATCAATACCATTTACCGTGAATTTAGCAGGACACAAAACGACATGTCCTTTCGAAGAGTATGACCGTATAAACATAGAAGATTAGGTGATTACATGATCGAAATAAAAGATGTATATAAGACTTATTCCAACGGGGTCTCGGCGCTGAACGGAATAAGCATCTCTATATATCCCGGGGAATTTGTTTATGTTGTAGGACCGAGCGGAGCAGGAAAATCAACCTTCATTAAAATGATTTACCGCGAAGAAAAGCCTTCCAAAGGGAAGATTGTCATAAACAATAAAAATTTGGCGCAGCTCAAAGAAAAAGAGATTCCTTTTATCAGAAGGAAAATCGGCGTTGTATTCCAGGACTTTAAACTGCTGCCAAAGCTGACGGTGTTTGAAAATGTTGCATTTGCTTTAGAGGTCATCGGGGAGCGTCCAGAGGTGATCAGAAAAAAAGTGCTTGAAGTGCTTGATCTTGTCCAGCTGAAGCACAAAGCAAGGCAATTCCCTGATCAGCTGTCCGGGGGAGAACAGCAACGGGTTTCAATTGCACGGTCAATCGTCAACGACCCTGATGTCGTGATCGCTGACGAGCCGACGGGAAACCTTGACCCTGAGACGTCTTGGGAAATCATGAAGACGCTCGAGGAGATCAACAACCGCGGAACAACAGTCGTTATGGCGACTCATAACAAAGAAATCGTAAACACCATGAAGAAACGGGTCATCGCAATCGAAGACGGGGTCATTGTGCGTGATGAAGCTAGAGGGGAGTATGGTTCTTATGATTAGAACTCTCGGACGGCATTTGCGCGAGAGCTTAAAATCTCTCGGGAGAAACGCGTGGATGACTTTCGCATCCATCAGTGCTGTAACAGTTACACTTATCTTGGTCGGCGTGTTCATGGTCATCATGCTGAACGTATACAATATGACATTAAAAGCCGAACAGGAAGTCGAAGTCAAAGTGCTTGTTGACTTGACGGCCAACCAGGACCAAAAAAATACATTGGAAAAAGAAATAAAAAAAATACCGGAAATCAGCAGTGTCAAATATTCATCTAAAGATGAAGAGCTGAAAAACCTGAAAGACAGCTTTGGGGAAGACGGGAAATTCTTTGCAATGTTCGAGCAGGAAAACCCGCTGAACGATGCATTTGTCGTAAAGACCACAGATCCAAAAGACACGCCGAAAGCTGCCAAGAAGCTTGAGAAGCTGACCAACGTCTATAAGGTGACATACGGGCAGGAGCAGGTAGACCGCCTGTTTAAAATCAGCGGTGTCACCAAAGTAATCGGGATTGCATTGGTTGTCGGCCTGCTGTTTACGGCGATGTTTTTAATCTCTAATACGATCAAAATCACGATTTTTGCAAGACGCAAAGAAATCGAGATTATGAAACTTGTAGGCGCGACAAACTGGTTCATTCGCTGGCCGTTCTTCATTGAAGGTCTGCTCTTAGGCGTATGCGGTTCTATCATTCCGATCGCTATTTTGCTCGGAACGTATCATCATGCCGTTAAGTGGATCGCTCCGAAAGTTCAGGGCACATTCATACAGCTCTTGCCGTACAATCCGTTCGTCTTCCAAATTTCAGCGATCCTTGTGCTGATCGGAGCCGTTATCGGTGTATGGGGAAGCTTGATGTCGATTCGCAAATTCTTAAAAGTTTAAACCGGCGCTCTCGCCGGTTGTATCATGTTTAAAGCTGGGATGCCTGCAAAGCGCCGGGCTCCCTTGATTCTGAAGGCAAGGAGGAACCAAGGTTGAAAAGAAAGCTTATGACGCTGGGGCTGACCGCTGTGCTCGGATCGTCGGCAGTGCTGATCCCCCTAAAAAGCAACCATGCTTTAGCTTATGAAGACTTGGAGAAAGAAAAGAGCGACGTTCAAAGCAAGAAATCTGAAAACGAGTCAAAACTCGAGAAAAAGAAACAGGAGCTTTCAAAGCTTGAATCAAAAGAAGCAGGCCTGAAAAGCGAGATCGAGAAAATCGACCGTCAGATGACGAACACGAATGAAAAGCTGGAAAAGAAAAACGAAGAAATCGACCAAACAAAGAAAAGCATTGAAGAGCTGAAAAAGCAAATCAAAAAGCTTAAAGAAAAGATTGAAAAACGCAATAAAATATTGAAAGACCGGGTTCGCTCCATGCAGGAAAACGGCGGTTCCGTTCAATACATAGATGTGCTTCTCGGCTCGAAAAGCTTTGGGGATTTCATCAGCCGTGCGGGTGCGGTTTCGACAATTGTCGAAGCTGATAAAGACCTGATGGAAGAGCAAAAGCGCGATCTTCAGCTTGTTGAGGAAAAGGAGACAAAGCTGAGCAAGGATCTTGAAAGCCTTGAAAAAGCGCTCAAAGACCTGGAAGATTTAAAAAAGACGCTCGACAAGCAGCAAAAAGAGAAAGCAAACGTCATGAAAAAAGTGAAGCAAGATAAAGATCATGCGCATGAAGAACTTGGTTCACTCGAAAATGAAGCAGAAATTTTAAAGCGTCAGGATGAAGCGATCAAAGCTGAAGAGGCGCATCGGAAAAAGCAGGAAGCTGAAGCGAGCCGCCGGGCTTCAAGCGGCCAATCGGAAGCCTCTTCTTCTAAACCGTCGGCACCAAGCAGCTCAGGCTTCATCCGTCCTGCTTCCGGCACATTTACTTCCGGGTTCGGAAATCGTTCGCTCGGGAATCACTTCGGCGTAGATATCGCCAAGCGCGGTTCAGGTGTTCCGATTCATGCGGCAGCCGCCGGAACGGTCTATAACGCCCATTACTCGTCCAGCTACGGCAATGTTGTGTTTATTACCCATAATATCAACGGGCAAACATATCAGACGGTGTACGCTCACATGTCTTCGATTAAAGTGCAGACAGGCCAGCGTGTTGAACAGGGACAAGTGATCGGAACGATGGGAAATACAGGCCAATCCTACGGGCAGCATCTTCACTTTGAAATTCATAAAGGCCTTTGGAACAACGCGAAATCCAATGCTGTTGACCCGGCCAATTATATACCGCTTTAAAAATGAAAGCCGATTCGTCCGGAAATGGACCGAGTCGGCTTTTTGTTATTCAAATCGAGATGCTTCAAAATTTGTTCTTGTCAGAAAATAACACAAGGTATAGAATGAAAGTGACATCTGTCGACAGTCGACTATTTGAATAGGGGATGATCTAATGAAAGTATTCAACATTGCCAGCATACCCGGTGACGGAGTAGGAAAAGAAGTCGTACCTGCTGCACAGCGAGTTTTGAAAGCGGTTTCTGATGTTCACGGAGGACTCTCATTTCGGTTTACGGAGTTTCCATACAGCTGCGAGTACTATTTGGAACACGGGGAAATGATGCCCGATGACGGTATGGAGCAGCTGAAAGAGTTCGAAAGCATCTTCCTTGGAGCGGTAGGAAACAGCAAGCTTGTCCCCGACCATATTTCCCTATGGGGGCTGCTCATTAAAATCCGCCGCGAATTTGAACAGGTCATCAATGTTAGACCTGCGAAATATTTGCAAGGAATCAAGTCTCCGCTGGCCAATCCAAAAGATTTCGATCTTCTTGTCGTCAGGGAAAACAGTGAAGGGGAATACAGCTCGATCGGAGGCAGAATCTTCAGAGATGAAGATGAAATCGCCATCCAAAATGCCGTTTTTTCAAGAAAAGGGGCGGAGAGGGCGATGCGCTTTGCATTTGAGTTGGCGGCTAAACGGAAAAAGCATGTCACGAGCGCAACAAAATCGAACGGAATCGTTTATTCAATGCCTTTTTGGGATGAAGTCTTTGCGAACACGGCAAAAGACTACCCTGGCATTACCGCTGATTCGCAGCACATTGACGCGCTGTCGGCCTTTTTTGTAACGAAGCCGGAGAAGCTTGACGTCATTGTTGCCAGCAACTTATTCGGTGATATTTTGACCGATATCGGGGCGGCGATTATGGGGAGCATAGGCGTGGCGCCGGCCGCCAATATCAATGTAAACGGCAAATATCCGTCCATGTTTGAGCCTGTGCACGGCTCTGCCCCGGATATTATCGGCAAAGGAATTGCAAACCCGATCGGCCAAATTTGGACGGCTAAAATGATGCTTGATCATTTTGGAGAAGAAGAACTCGGTGCCAGATTGCTTGACGTGATCGAAGACGTTCTAAAAAGCGGTTACTTGACGCCTGATATCGGCGGTTCAAGTACGACGGATGAAGTGACAGAAGAAATCATCAAGCGTGTGAAGACTATATAAGCAAAAGCTGCCGGCAATCCGGCAGTTTTTTTGCTGTGAATGGAAAATCGATTACATGATACGGGCGGTTTTTGCGCATAATACTTCAAGCAACAAAACATAGTGCAGGCAGAAGAGGAGGTATAGGATGAATCAGAAGATTGCAGGGCTCATCATTGCGCTCAGCCTGTTATGCGGCTTGGTAACAGGCGCCGGTCCGATTCCGTTTCATGATGCCGTTCCAAAAGCATCAGCGGCTGCCGTCAGAAACGAATTGGAGAAAATTGAGAAAGCATATGACCTGATTTCAAATGAATATGTAGAGCAGGTCGACAGGGAAAAGCTGTTGGAAGGAGCCATACAGGGCATGCTTTCAACATTGAATGACCCATACTCGGTTTATATGGATAAACAGACGGCAAAGCGGTTTTCAGATTCCCTTGATTCCTCTTTTGAAGGAATCGGCGCAGAAATCGGAATGGAAGACAGGAAAATCATTATCGTTTCTCCTTTTAAACAGTCTCCGGCAGAGAAAGCCGGATTAAAGCCGAACGATGAAATCATCAGTATCGACGGCGATTCCATGGCCGGAATGGATTTGAATGACGCCGTATTAAAGATCAGGGGCAAAAAGGGATCGACGGTTACGCTGAAAGTTCATCGGCCCGGCATGAAAGATCAGCTGACATTTACAATTAAGCGCGATGAAATTCCGCTGGAAACGGTATTTGCTTCCATTAAAAAAATACAGGACAAACCTGTCGGCTATATCGCAATATCTTCCTTTTCCGAACATACGGCAAAAGATTTTACTGCTGAACTGAAAAAGCTTGAGAAAAAGGGAATAAAAGGGCTCGTTTTGGATGTAAGAGGCAATCCGGGCGGATACTTGCAAAGCGTTGAAGACATTTTAAAACATTTTGTGACAAAAGATCATCCATATATACAAATCGCCGAAAGAAACGGAAATAAAAAACAATACTTCTCAAAATTAAAAGAGAAAAAACCATATCCTGTGAGCGTGATTACGGACAAGGGCAGCGCTTCAGCGTCGGAAATTCTTGCAGGTGCATTAAAAGAAGCCGAGGGTTACGACGTGGTGGGCGATCCTTCGTTTGGAAAGGGAACCGTCCAGCAAGCGGTTCCGATGGGAGACGGAAGCAATATTAAGCTGACGCTGTATAAATGGCTGACGCCTAAAGGGAATTGGATCCATAAGCAGGGAATTCAGCCGACCGTTCCAGTCGCCCAGCCTGCATATTTCTCGGTGGGGCCTGTACAGCTGAAGGAGCCTCTCAAGCCGGATATGAACAACAATGAAATTAAGCGGGCACAGCACCTGCTGAAAGGACTCGGGTTTGTCCCCGGCCGGGAAGACGGCTATTACAGTGAAGGCACAAAAAAAGCCGTCATGGCGTTTCAGGCTGAAAACAAGCTGAAACAAACGGGCATCATTGACCAAAAAACGGCAAATACAATGAACCTGCGGATTGAAGAGAAAAAGATGAAAGAAAAGAACGATCTTCAGCTGCAAACCGCATTAAAAGTGCTGTTTAACAAAAAGTGAGGACACAGGATGTCCTCACTTTTTTTATTCTCAGAAAATAAATTCTCAATCTTTTTACCTAAAATTTTTGTTTTTTCATAAAAAAAACATTCATAATGAATAGAATTGACCCGATAACATAAGTGTATGGGAGACTTTATAAGGATGTAAAGATGCAGTAAAAATGTAACTTTTGCAAGTTGTATAACTAAGGAAAACTTTTTAAAATAGAACCAAAGCTTTTTCAAGAATTATAATGTGTGCATTTTTTTTGCGGAGAATGTTAGCGCGGTTTGCGTTCTTCGTCTCTGTTGGTGGAGTCGTCTGACGCTTGCGCTTTTCTTATATATAAATAATAAATGGGGGTACACGATTGAAAAGGGCAAGTATTGTGAGAGAGAAAAAATACTATGAATTAGTGGAGCAGTTAAAAGTTCGATCACAAGACGTTACGTTTTCCGCTACAAAGGCAGTAGGGTTGCTTATGCTGTTCAGCAGATACCTCGTAAACTACACTTCGGTCGAAAGTGTGGAGGATATCAATGAGGATTGCGCGGAACTTTATTTCAACTACTTGATGGACAACCACAAGCGGCTCGGCATCAATCTGACCGATATCAAGCGGTCAATGCAGCTGATAGGAGATATTCTAGATGTCGAAGTCAATCATTACCTGAAAGACTTTTCTTTGTCGAATGTGACGCTTTGGATGAGCCAGGAGAAATAAACCTCACGTTTACCATACCCAAGCATTTTATTATTTGTTAGAATAATAATAAAATGCACCAGCTTGCCTAAAGGTGCCAGCATTTGTCGTCACGAATGCGCTTAAAAAGCACCGGCGTTAAAGCATCATGACGAAAGTTTCTGCGGCTGACGGCTCAGGCATCCCGCCTGAACGGCCGCACGTCATTTCCTCGTGCCGACGCTTTAGACAAGCTGGGTTTCCCTAAAATATCCAACGTTAAAAAGCTGCCGTATTTAAGGCGGCCTGAAATGCTTGGCTGAGGCGGTGAACGTTCCCTTGTCAGTTGAAGAAAGCTTAATTGAACTTTTAAAAGGAGCAGGATTGTTTTTTCTGCACCCGCTCTTCTATTTTATGATGATCATGAGTCTTGCTTACGGCTATGCCCGGATCAAACGTGAAAGAAAGACGTTTCATACGCGTATTGAAGATATTTATGACGAGTTTAAGTTTACATATTCTAAAGGACTCTTGGCGGGACTCGTGCTGTCCATTGTTTCGTTCGGCTTAGGGCTGTATCTGCCGATGGGTATGCTGGTTTTAATAGCGGCGGTCAGCGTTGCCGCAGCTTTAACTTTCAGACAGAGTCTGCTGTCAGCGGCATATACGCTTGGCGTGAGCATCGTCGCCGGTTTATGTATCGAATACACCGGTTTCGGAGCGCTTGACGAATTACTTCCGCAGCTGTCCCTCGCGAATTGGCCGGCTGCTGCCGTCTTGCTCGGACTTCTGTTGGTAGCGGAAGGAGTGCTCGTCTACAAAACGGCACATATCAAAACTTCCCCTGCGATCGTTATGAGCAAAAGGGGGCTCCCGATCGGCCAGCAGATTGCGGGCAGAACCTGGCTTTTGCCGTTGTTCATTCTCATTCCGGGACATGCGATCGAATCATCGGTTCCGTGGTGGCCCGTTCTGTCATTTAACGGAGGCTTTGAGCTCCTCTGGATTCCTTATTTCATCGGCTTCGGCCAAAGAGTTCAAGGATCGCTTCCGATTGAAAGCATTAAAATTACAGCGAAGCGCATCAGCGTGCTTGGTATTATCATTCTGCTGCTCGCGGCCGGAAGCGTATGGTGGACGCCGCTTGCCGCTCTTGCCGCCGGAGCGGCGATCGCAGGAAGGGCCTTTTTATCATGGAAACAGCGGATGAACGATAATTCCGCCCCTTTCCATTTTTCAAAGAGAGACCAGGGGCTCGTGGTGCTCGGCATTATTCCGAACACGCCGGCAGCCGATCTTGGTCTCAAGATCGGCGAAATCATCACGAAGGTTAACGGGATTTCAGTGAAAAATGCGGCGGACTTCTACGAAGCGCTTCAAAAGAACCGTGCTTTCTTCAAACTTGAAGTCGTCGGTTTAAACAATGAAATTCGTTTTGAACAAAGAGCTTCATATGAAGGAGAGCATCATGAGCTTGGCATCATCTTTGTAAAAGAAGAGGATGCGGCGATGAAGCACGCTGAGGCAGCCGCCTCACAAGAAACAGAATAATTGATGTTAATAAAGCGCCGCTTTTTCGGGCGCTTTTGCTTTTCCTTTTGGGGAATCTTTTTGGTTGTCTTTTACAAAACGTTCCGCTAGGATGATGGATAGAACCGATTGAAGGAGAATGATTGATGAAAAAGGCTTTTCTCGCCGGTGTTTTTGTTTGTTTGATAGCTGTATTGATTTCGGCTGCGGCCGGGGATTGGACGTTGATTTTCAAAGTTTCGGGATCCGCCGGACTAGGCGCAATTCTGCTGTCTGCTTTATGTTCCGGCGTATTTGTCAGCGGTGACCGGTTCAAGGGAAATCACGATTCGGAAACGAAGGAGCACAGGGAGTGGAACGGCAAACTGGCAAACGCACTCGCCGTTTTCGCCATGCCGAACCTCCTGGCAGCCGGAATCTCGTTCTTTTTCGCCTTTTAACGTCTGATTCCGAATAACGCGGCATGATAATGGACAAAATGAATGAGTGTCCATGTTTGTCCGTTTCTTTGTTCTTTAATATAATCGAATAAGATCAAGAAACGTGAGGAGGGTTTTTGTGTTTACAAAAGCCGTTTTTGCACTGATATTTCCTTTCTTGCTTGTCTTGTTTTTTACAAGGGTGACCTATAACCATTACGTCGGGATTGCGCTGACCGCAGCGCTGTTGTTCGCTTCATATTTAAAAGGTTATACGGAAACCTTTTTTATTGTAGGACTTGATATCGTCTCGCTCGTGGCCGGTTCACTCTATGCGGCGAAAAAGGCGGGCGAAAAGAAGGAAGACTCATAGAAATCGTAAGAATGATTGCCGTAAAGCCCTGCTTTTGATGACAAAAAGGAGGGGTTTTTTGATAGATCAGGAAGGGCCGGCTTTTGTGGGAAAACACAGAAACCGAACTTTAGTTCGTATTTTTACTTCGGGTGTGTTAAAATAATAAGCAGGAAGATTTCGTAAAGAAACGGAGGCTTTTTTGTGAAAGACCGCTTTGAATTAGTCTCGAATTATCAGCCCCAGGGGGATCAGCCGAAAGCGATTGATCAGCTTGTCAAAGGAATCAATGAAGGCAGAAAGCATCAGACGCTTTTGGGGGCGACCGGTACAGGAAAGACGTTTACGATGTCAAACGTGATTAAAGAAGTCAACAAACCGACTCTCGTCATCGCCCACAACAAAACGCTCGCCGGACAGCTGTACAGCGAGTTTAAGGAATTTTTCCCAAACAACGCAGTCGAATATTTTGTCAGCTATTATGACTATTACCAGCCTGAAGCTTACGTGCCTCAGACTGATACATTTATCGAAAAAGATGCCAGCATTAACGATGAGATTGATAAATTAAGGCACTCTGCCACGTCTGCTCTTTTTGAACGCAAAGATGTCATCATTGTGGCGAGTGTTTCTTGTATTTACGGCTTGGGTTCCCCAGAGGAATACAGGGAACTGGTGCTCTCGCTCAGAGCGGAAATGGAAATCGAGCGAAATGAGCTGCTCAGAAAGCTCGTTGACATCCAATATGCGCGGAATGATATCGACTTTCAGCGCGGAACATTCAGAGTGCGCGGCGATGTCGTCGAGATTTTCCCGGCTTCAAGGGATGAGCACTGCATCCGGGTTGAATTTTTCGGCGACGAAATCGAACGAATCAGGGAAGTGGATGCCCTGACAGGCGAAATTTTAGGGGAGAGGGAACACGTCGCGATCTTCCCGGCTTCCCACTTCGTCACGCGGGAAGAAAAGATGAAGAAAGCGATCATAAACATTGAAGAGGAGCTGGAAGAGCGCCTTAAAGCGCTTCGTGAAGAAGGCAAGCTCCTTGAAGCCCAGCGTCTGGAACAGCGGACGAGATACGATTTGGAAATGATGCGCGAAATGGGCTTTTGCTCGGGCATCGAAAACTATTCAAGACATTTGACGCTTCGTCCGGCAGGTTCGACTCCATATACGCTGCTCGATTACTTTCCGGACGATTTCCTGATGGTCATAGACGAGTCGCATGTCACCATGCCGCAGATCAGAGGAATGTACAACGGAGACCAGGCGAGGAAACAGGTTCTCGTCGATCACGGATTCAGGCTCCCTTCCGCTTTGGATAACCGTCCGCTCAGGTTTGAAGAGTTTGAAAAGCACATTCACAACATCGTGTATGTGTCGGCTACGCCGGGCCCTTATGAACTTGAGCATACGCCTGAAATGGTAGAGCAGATCATCCGGCCGACGGGGCTGCTCGATCCGATCATTGAGGTAAGGCCGATTGAAGGGCAGATCGATGATCTGATCGGCGAAATCCAGCAGAGAATCGAGCGGAATGAACGCGTCCTCGTCACTACGCTGACGAAAAAAATGTCCGAGGATTTGACGGATTATCTGAAAGAAATCGGAATCAAGGTCACGTACCTGCATTCCGAGATTAAAACGCTGGAGCGGATCGAGATCATCCGCGACCTTCGCCTCGGCAAGCATGACGTTCTCATCGGCATCAACCTGCTGAGGGAAGGACTCGATATCCCGGAGGTTTCACTTGTCGCCATCCTTGATGCAGACAAAGAAGGCTTTTTGCGGTCTGAGCGTTCGCTCATTCAAACAATCGGCCGCGCCGCCAGAAATGCCGAAGGCCGCGTGATCATGTATGCCGACAAAATCACCAACTCAATGGAAATCGCAATCAATGAAACGAAGCGCCGCCGCGAACAGCAGGAGGCCTATAATGATAAACACGGCATTACGCCGAAAACGATCAACAAAAAGATCAGGGACGTCATCCGGGCAACTCATGCTGCTGAAGAGCAGGAAGAATATCAAGCAAAAGAGGAGCCGAAGCTTTCGAAGATGACGAAGAAAGAGCGGGAAAAAGTGATCGCTCAAATGGAAAACGACATGAAGGAAGCCGCAAAAGCGCTTGACTTTGAACGTGCCGCTGAGCTTCGCGACTTGCTCCTAGAGTTAAAATCGGAAGGATGAATGGAGAATGGCAACGAAACGAATTGAGGTGAAAGGTGCAAGGGCCCACAACCTGAAAAATATCGATGTCTCTATTCCGAGGGACCAGCTTGTCGTGCTGACAGGTCTTTCGGGATCAGGGAAATCATCCCTTGCGTTCGATACGATATATGCAGAGGGGCAACGGCGCTATGTCGAGTCTCTCTCCGCGTATGCCCGCCAGTTTTTAGGACAGATGGACAAACCCGACGTCGATGCGATCGAAGGCCTGTCGCCGGCGATCAGCATCGATCAGAAAACGACGAGCCGGAACCCCCGGTCGACAGTCGGAACGGTGACGGAAATCTATGATTATCTCAGGCTGCTGTTTGCCAGAATCGGAAAGCCGGTCTGTCCGGTTCACGGGATTGAAATTACCTCGCAAACGATCGAACAGATGACGGACAGAATTTTGGAATATCCCGAGCGCACGAAGATCCAGGTGCTCGCGCCGATCGTCTCGGGAAGAAAAGGTTCGCACGTGAAGGTGCTCGACCAAATCAGAAAACAAGGCTATGTGAGAGTCCGGATCGACGGCGAAATGAACGACCTCTCAGAAGACATCGAGCTCGAAAAGAATAAAAAGCATTCGATTGAAGTTGTCGTCGACCGTATCGTTATAAAAGAAGGGGTAGCAGCCCGTCTCACAGACTCGCTCGAAACGGCGCTCCGCCTCGGTGAAGGCCGCGTGATCATCGATGTGATCGGACAGGAAGAGCTGCTTTTCAGCGAACATCATGCCTGCCCGCACTGCGGTTTTTCAATCGGTGAACTGGAGCCGAGAATGTTCTCTTTCAACAGCCCGTTCGGCGCGTGTCCGAGCTGCGACGGCCTCGGGTCCAAGCTGGAAGTCGATGTAGAGCTCGTCATTCCAAACGATGAGCTGTCGCTAAAGGAGAATGCGATTGCACCTTGGGAACCGCAAAGCTCCCAGTATTATCCGAAGCTGCTTGAAGCGGTATGCAGCCATTATGGAATCGATATGGATGTTCCGGTCAGCGAGCTGCCGAAGCACCAGCTTGAAAAAATCCTTTACGGCAGCGGAGACGAGCAGATTTATTTCAGATATGAAAACGACTTCGGACAGGTCCGGGAAAACTACATTGAGTTCGAAGGCGTCATCCGCAATATCGAAAGGCGCTATAAAGAAACGAGCTCTGATTACGTTCGGGAACTGATGGAAAAATACATGGCCAATCAGCCGTGCCCTTCATGCAAAGGCTACCGTCTGAAAAAGGAATCCCTCGCCGTGCTGATAAACGGCCTTCATATCGGCAAAATAACCGAAATGTCGGTTTCTAACGCCCTTCAATTTTTCCGTGAACTTGAACTTTCGGAAAAAGACATGAAGATCGCCAACCTCATTTTGCGGGAGATTAAAGAGCGCCTTGGATTTTTGAACAATGTCGGGCTTGACTATTTGACGCTCAGCCGCGCAGCCGGCACTCTGTCGGGAGGAGAAGCGCAGCGGATCAGGCTTGCAACGCAAATCGGCTCAAGGCTGACCGGTGTCCTCTACATTCTTGATGAGCCGTCAATCGGTCTTCATCAGCGCGATAATGACCGCCTGATTGATACGCTCAAAAACATGAGGGATATCGGAAACACCTTGATCGTCGTCGAGCATGACGAGGATACGATGCTTGCCGCCGACTATTTAATTGATATCGGACCCGGCGCGGGCGTACACGGGGGAGAAGTGATCTCTGCCGGAACACCGGAAGAAGTGATGAACGATGATCAATCGCTGACAGGGCAGTACCTCTCAGGGAAAAAATTCATTCCTCTTCCTGCCGAGAGAAGGAAGCCTGACAACCGTTTTATCGAGGTAAAAGGCGCAAAGGAAAACAACTTGAAAAATGTTTCCGTGAAGTTTCCGCTCGGCGTGTTCACAGCTGTCACCGGGGTATCGGGATCAGGGAAAAGCACACTCGTCAATGAAATTCTTCACAAAACGCTGGCTCAGAAGCTGCATCGGGCGAAGGCAAAACCGGGAGAGTACAAAGAAATAAAAGGAATCGAACACCTCGATAAAGTGATCGACATCGACCAGTCTCCGATCGGCCGGACGCCGAGGTCAAACCCGGCCACATATACCGGCGTGTTCGATGACATCCGTGACGTGTTTGCCCAGACGAATGAAGCGAAAGTCAGAGGATACAAAAAAGGGCGCTTCAGCTTTAACGTCAAAGGCGGGCGCTGTGAAGCCTGCAAAGGCGACGGAATTATTAAAATCGAAATGCACTTCCTGCCCGATGTATACGTTCCTTGTGAGGTTTGCCACGGAAAGAGATACAACCGTGAAACGCTTCAGGTCACATACAAAGGTAAAAATATTTCTGACGTGCTTGAGATGACGGTCGAAAATGCCGTTCAATTTTTTGAGAACATCCCGAAAATCAAGCGCAAGCTGCAGACCCTCTATGATGTCGGGCTTGGCTATATTACGCTCGGACAGCCGGCTACAACGCTTTCCGGGGGAGAAGCGCAGCGGGTCAAATTGGCATCTGAACTTCATCGCCGTTCAACGGGAAGATCACTCTATATCTTGGACGAGCCGACGACAGGACTGCATGTCGATGATATCGCAAGGCTTTTGGCCGTTCTGCAGCGCCTGGTCGATAACGGAGATACCGTGCTTGTAATCGAACACAATCTCGATATTATAAAAGCAGCTGATTATTTGATCGATTTGGGCCCTGAAGGCGGAGACGGCGGGGGGACGATCGTGGCCTCCGGACCGCCCGAAGAAGTCATGAAAGTTGAAGGGTCATATACCGGCCATTATTTAAAACCGATCATTGAACGCGACAAAAACAGAATGAAAAAGCGGCTTCAGGAAAAAGAAGCTGTCAGACCGTAAATAACATGCTGCCGATCTCACGTCGGCAGCTTTTTCAATGGCCGAATGATCAGCGGCAAGCTTTGTTCAAAAGATTTTCATTGCTCTTTTATTCAATAGCTGTTATAACGTAAAAAACAAACCATAAAGGGGGATGGGGTGATGAAGATCGATCGGATTGATCATCTGGTCCTGACGGTCAAAGACATTGAAGCGACATGCGAATTTTACAGCCGTGTGTTGGGGATGGATGCGGTCACTTTTAGAGAAGGAAGAAAAGCGCTGACATTCGGCAGGCAAAAAATAAACCTCCACGAGGCCGGAAAAGAATTTGAGCCGAAGGCACAGCACCCGGTGCCCGGCTCCCTGGACCTGTGTTTCATCACAAATACAGGCATTGATGATGTGATCCGTCATCTGGAAGGGCTGTCCATTCAGATTGAAGAAGGCCCCGCAGAGCGGACGGGCGCTGAAGGACCGATCGTTTCGGTGTATATCAGAGATCCCGACGGAAATCTGGTTGAAATATCAAACGAACTTCGTGAGAACGTTTAACGCTCAGTTCGGCTGATGTGTTTGGCCGCTTCAATCATACTGTTTAAAATGTGGGTGCTGCTGCTGTTCAGCAGAACCTTTAAATAGCGGATTTCGCTGGAAAGCGGAGGAGCGGAGTTGATCGCTTCCAATCGGTTCACGATCTCCTGATTCATCCTTTTTTGTTCCTGAATCAGACTAAGAAGCTGGGAGGCGGATGAGGCGTGTACTTCCGATTTCTGTTTCATAACGCTCGCTCCTTTTCTTTGGCTTTGCCACATATTTTAAAGGGTTATAAAAAAAGAATCTATTCATAAAATCTAAAAAAATCAATTCGCGAAGTTTGACGCACGCCGATCGAATGAAAATGAAACCTAAAGGCCAAGATACACGTAAACTGAGTATAAGGTCACTGTACATTAGACTCACAAGAACGCTTTACATCGATAAGGAGTGTTTTGCATGACGAGAAACAACGCACTGATTTCTGCAATTTGTTATTTTAGCGTTTTTTTTTGCCCCGCTTATTTTGCCAATCGCTGCGTATTTTATAACAGATGATCAAGAAACGAAAAAGCATGCGATGCGTTCGCTTATTTCGCATATTATTCCGTTTATAAGCGTAGTCATATTGGCAGCAGGCGCGATCAGCGGTTCGCTTATCTTTAATGACGGCGGTTATTTGGCGGTCATTTTCATGGTCGGAGGTTTTGTTTTTTTCGGGATCATCAGCTTGATTATTGTGGTCTGGAACGTTGTTCAAGGGATTAAAATGCTAACTCAGGCCTAAAAGAAGGAGAACGGGGGAGCTTTTCATGAAGCATGAGAAAGAGCGAATTTTAAAATTGGTCGAGGAAGGAAAACTGTCTGCGAAAGAGGCGCTGATCCTGATCGAAAAACTTGAAGAAGACTACAGAGAAACGGAGAGCAAGGTGACAGCTCTGTCTGAAAATGTCATTGATGCGGAAGACTTCTACAGCGAAAAGAAAAAAGAACCGAAGCCTTCAATCGGTTCCAAACTGTTCGAATGGATTGATACCGCTGTAAAAAAAGTGAAAGAAGCAGACCTGGATTTGAATTTCGGGCACTCGTTCGAGGTTCAGCATATATTCCAGTTCAAAGACTCCGATTTTTCGACTCTGGATATTCAGCTTGCCAACGGCAGCGTCAACCTTGTACCATGGAACGATTCCGACATCAGAGTCGAATGCCAGGCAAAAGTGTACCGCGCCGAAAATCAGGATGAAGCAAGGCAGGCTTTTCTCCAGCATATCGACTGCGGTGTGGAAGGCGATAAGTTCACGATCCGCACGGAGAAAAAAACAATGAAGACCAACCTTACCGTCTATATACCGGACAAAGAGTACGGCAAAATCCGCTTTAAGCTGTTTAACGGCCCGGTCAGAGGGGAACATTTAAACGTAAAAGAGCTGTCCGCCAAAACGACGAACGGCGTGCTGTCGTTCTCTGCTCTCACGGCAGGAAAAGCTTCATTGGAAACTGCAAATGGGCAAATCAAACTCGCCGACCATACTTGCGGAGAGATTGAAGCGGAAACCATCAATGGATTGATCGATCTTAAAGGTTCATGCGATGCACTTGACCTGCAGAGCTTTAACGGTAATATTGCTGCAACAGTCAAAAATCCGCACTGCCGGACGGCATACGTGAAAACAACGACTGGAAGCGTAGAGCTGAATGTTCCCCGGGACTGCGCTGTGACAGCGGAGCTGAAAAGCAATCTCGGTTCTCTGTCTCATGATCTGTCAGATGCGGAAATTTTAAAAGAAAAAAACGAGACAATCCAGAAAGAAATGTATCTAAAAGCAAATCAAAATCATGATCATAGCATGACTGTTTTTTTGGAATCGAAGACAGGATCGATCCATTTAAACCATACACAGGAGTGATACAATGAAAAGGCTATTTCGATCCGAAACAGACAGAAAGATTGCCGGGGTCGTCGGGGGTCTTGCTGAGTATTTAAATATGGATGCGTCATTGCTGAGAATCATTACGGTTCTATTATTTATATTTTCGACCGGAGTTCCCGTTCTGCTGATTTATATTGTCTGGGTATTCCTAGTGCCGAATGAAGGGGACGTCGACAGATGATGAAATGGATCATAAACGTTCTTGTCAATGCCTTATTATTAATCGTTATTGCTGGTTACTTTGATTCGGTTCACGTCAGAAGCATCGGGGCAGCCATCACGGCAAGTTTGATTTTATCGATCTTAAATATGTTTGTGAAGCCGGTGCTGGTGATTTTGACGCTGCCTGTCACGGTGATTACGTTAGGTTTATTTTTGTTTATCATCAATGCGATTACTCTTTATATGACCGCATCCATTATGGGGGACAGTTTTGACCTGGACGGCTTTGGGACAGCCATTTTTGCGTCGATCGTCCTGTCGGTTTTCCACTTGCTCATTCAAAAAGCAATTATCGAACCAATGTCCAAAAAATAAGTTGAAGTCTGATGATTCATCAGGCTTCTTTTTTTTGCACGGATGTCTCTTTCATAAAAATGATCTGTAAAGGCAAAATACGAAAGGGAGGTAGACGATGAAAAAGTACAGAAATCGCCAAACCCTTTTGTTTCTGGCCGCAGTTTTACTTTTTGCCTTACAGATGCCGATATCGTCCGCGGCGGAAAAAGAGCACAGTCAGCTTGGTTCACCGGCCATCAGGCATACTTCTGTTGAACAAGTAAAAAAAGGAGACGACTTGTATTTTTCCGCGGAGGCGGCCGCTGACACGGTCATTCTGTATTACAAGCAGCATGCCGAATTGCCGTATCGGGGGATTCCGATGGAAGTAGAGCCGGGCAAACAGAACGGCTATATTGCCAAGTTGGAAAGCGAATCCATAGCATCCGACAAAGTCCAGTATTACATTGAGGCTCAGGCCGGTCGTTCCTCTGTGAAGACGGATGTGTATACTGTCGCCCTGAAAGGCGTACGTACGGATACACAAAAGCTTCCGGAGCTGTTGATCACGGAAATGGCTGTCGACACGTCAAACACCGGTGCAAAGGACGGCTATGAATTTATTGAAGTTTATAACAATACCAATAAAGCTGTTCATCTGAACAATTACAAAATGAAATACAGGCATCCTGAAAAGGGCAAGGAATCAGACACCGTCTGGCCTTTTGAACGCGATGATGTGACGATTCCTTCCGGTCAAACACACGTGTTTTGGGTGAAAAACCGCTCAAACGGACATTTGACGGAAGATGACTTCAATCAGCATTACGGTGTTCACCTTCGTGAAGGCAAAACGCTTTCTGTTCTCAAAGGGAGCGGCCTGGCGAATACGGCGCCGAGAGAGGTGATTATCTGCACAAACAGCGGGGAAGAGGTCGCATCCGCCCGTTATCAAAGCAAGCCGGATAAAACTGATGTCACTAAAAATAAAGCGCTTCTTTATCGATATCCGCTGGATGGAACGAAGCATATGAAAATGATATCGGCCGGGGAAGAAACACCGTCTCCTGGTTCGCTCCTGAAGGCGCAGGTTCCTTCACAGACGGTGACGGTCATGCCTGACAGAGAAAAGCCGGCGATCCATGATATGACGGATCATCAAGCGGTCAAACCGGGTGAAACGATTCAGCTCTTAGCTGACATGAAAGACAATCGGCAAGTGAAACAGGCGCAGTTTTTCTACCGTATGAATGATGATGAGCCGTTTACTGAAGTCCGTGTTGAAAAAAGCCGCAATGACGGTTTGTACCGCCACAATATCTATTTTGCCGAGCTCATTGGCAAAGAAAAAGTGGAATACTATATGCGGTCCGGCGATGGATCAAATGTTACGGTGACTGAAAAGAAAACGATACCGCTTGAACAGCGGATTTTAAAGGGGCTCAGGCTGAATGTAAGCGAAGGCGGAACCGTTTCCGGAAAAATGCTGTTGAAAGCCACAGCAGAAAAGCCGCCTTTTGAAACGACAATTCGGATTGACGGAATTGAACAAAAAAAAGGTGAATCAGCGCTTGAAAAAAAGGCCTACTTTGCATTCGATGTCAATCAAACAAATCTGTATTTTAAAAATGCTATAACGATCGGCAGAAGGGTTCAAAAAGTTTTTGACGATTCGCGCCGCCGGTATACGACCATTACGGTTCCGGTTTCTCCGGAGGAATTTAAAAAAGGAAAGCCGTTTGCGATTAAAGTTCGTTCAGGCACGAAGTCAACCCCATTTGAACAATCTGCAGAAGAAAACAGGGATGATTTTGTCCTCAAGAATCCCCGTCTTATCTTAGCGGATGGGACCATCATTCGCGATGAGCAGTACGACGATCCGAAAGCTGAGCTTCCGGCCGGCGACGGTCCAGGGGCGCGCGAATGGTATGAATTCCGTTTTTCGATTCCGGAAGCCAAGTTTACATCGCTTGCCAGTCAATGGCATACACGGGCCTGGGATGAAGGGCCGCACATCGTTGAAGCGGAGAATGGCGAAGAAAGGCTCATCCGCAGGGTGACGGTTGATAATACAGGCCCTGAGATCAAAACGTCATTAAAAGACGGCAGGACGTATAAAGGATCGTTTGAGATCAATGCGGTCGCACACGATAAATGGAGCGGTGTGAAAAGCATAAAAGCCGTTCTTGACGGCAAAAAAATAGCGCTTCCCTATTTTATATCTTCTGCCGGCCTGGATGCGGGAAAGCACGAACTGAAAATAAAAGCGGAGGACAGCGCCGGCAACCTGTCAATCGTGAAAAAGGCATTTTATATTAAAGAGGAAAAGCCGGACAAGCCAGCCCAGGTCAAAAATGCCCCCGGCAGCACACAAGCTAAGCTGGCCGTTCGCGTCAAGGACCCGACCAAAGATAAGATGAAAGTGTCATTCCATCAAGGGTTTCAGTACACTGTAAAAGACGAAGAGCACGTTGACGTGTCAGCGAACGAAAGCGGGACGGAACCTCCGCAAAGCTTTGCGGTCAGAGGGGAAAAGGCGATGACAAAAGAAGAGCGCAGCGGCATGTCCGCACCTGACGGAAAAGGTTTTGAAACGTCATCAACAACAAAGTTTCCGTACCATCGCTTTGATGTCAAAGTGGATGAAAATACGGGGCCGAACGACAAGGTGGAAGTGCGGTGGCGAGGCAGTTCGCTTCCCGGCAGAAAAGTCTCCATGTTCGCTTGGAATTGGACGAGCAAGAGGTGGGAGACGCTGACATTCCATGTTGCAAAGGATGAAAAACCTTTCACCCTCAAAGGAAGCATAAAAGCTGCCGATTATATCCGTCAATCCAAGGCGAGCATCATCATTCAGGATCAAATTCAGCTTTCGCAAAATGACTATACATTTGTGTGGATGTCTGATACGCAATATTATTCGGAAAGCTATCCGCACATTTTTGAACGTCAGGTCAAGTGGATCGCCGAACAAAAGGATAAGCTGAACATTCAGTACGTCTTTCATACGGGGGATCTTGTGGATGAAGCGGATCAGCCGCTGCAATGGAAGCGCGCCGACCAGTTCATGAAAGTTCTCGACGACCATCAAGTTCCATACGGCGTGCTGGCGGGCAATCACGATGTCAGCCATAAAGACCGGTCTTATTTGAAATTCGGCAGGTATTTCGGGGAAAGACGTTTTAAACAAAAACCGCATTACGGCGGGTCTTATCAGAATAACAAAGGGCATTACGATCTCATCTCCAGCGGGGGAAACGACTATATCATGGTATCGATGGGGTGGGGAATCGGAAAAAAAGAACTGCAGTGGATAGATGATGTTCTGAAACGCCATCCCGATCGAAAAGCGATTTTGTCATTTCACGAGTTTTTGCTTGTCAGCGGAAGCAGAAGTCCAATCGGGGAGAAAATATTTGAACAGATCATCAAGCGGAATCCGAATGTGATCGCTGTGTTGAGCGGCCACTATCACAGCTCCAACTTACAAGTCGACAGGCTTGATGATAACGGGGACGGCAAGCCGGATCGCAAGGTGTATCAAATGCTTGCCGACTATCAGGGCGGTCCTGAAGGAGGCCAAGGTTATTTAAGAATTCTTCATGTAGATCCGAAGCATGACACGATCCATGTCAAAACGTATTCGCCATATCTTGACGACTATAATTTTTATGATCCGCACCAATTCGGCCCGAAAGACGAGTTCAACATCAAAACGGATCTGAAACCACGGAAGAAAAAGGTTAAAACCGATTATTTTGAGCTGAATGTCTTTTCGAACAAGGAAATTGGGAAAGCAAAAACGGTGAAAAGCGGAAAGACGGCTTCAGTGACATGGAAGGATTTACAGCCGAACACAACCTATTTCTGGTACGCCGCAGCTTCTGACCATTACGGCGGCAAAAGCAGATCTCAGATGTGGAAATTGACGACAAAAGATGACGGCATGAAATCCTTTTTGATAGATCAAACCGCCGGGGTGGGCTCAGCTCTGTGGCAATTGTCGGGGAGCCCCCCGCCGGCCGGCATGAAGTTAAAGCAAGCGAAACTTGAGCCGTCAGGTATGAAAAATCCCCCAATTGCTGTAATCGGCTTTTGGCTGGCTGCGGTATTCATTTGTGAACGTAAAAAGCATTTGTTTTCCTAAGGGGAGCAAATGCTTTTTAGTTTGTCACATCTTTTTTCAGACGGGTTGCCGTGGCGGTTTGTTTTTTTCTGTAAAGCGATAAAATGCTGACAGAAGCGATGACGGCAAGGGAAAGGACGGCGGCTGTGAAGTAGAGGTTAAAAAACCCCGTTCCCACACTTTCATGGATCGCTTCGCTTATAATGTCCTTGACTTTTGGATCGGGAATCTGGCTGAGTGATTCGTTCAGACGCGCTACGTCCGACTCACCGCCTGTAAATTCTTTTATCGGCATCCCTGCATCATTCAGTTTTTGTTTGATATGTGTGCCGATATTTTCGTAGCCGGCCGTTATATATCCTGCATACAAAGCGGGCGCCAAGGTCATTCCCATCTGCCTGACGAGTGATAATGTGCCGAGCGCAGTCCCGTAATCCTGTTTTGCTGCCTCTGATACAAGCATATTTAACGGCGCGCCTAACAGAAAACCAAAACCGACCCCTGCGATAATGCTTGCCAAAACAAATTCCCACTTCTCTGTCACCCAGACGGATAAGAGTAAAAACCCGGCGAACGAAATGATTCCCGAGAGCCATGCCGCTTTTACCGGTCCTTTCCGATCGGCGAGCATTCCGCCGAGCCCTGCTCCTATTCCTGAAGCCAGCGCCAGAGGCGTCATCCAATACCCCGCTTTTTCAGGAGCGACATGCAAATATTGTTCCGCATATGCAGGAATGAAAATAACGGCTGCCAAGAGTCCGCCGGATAAAAATCCGATAAAAAGCGTCCATTGAAACACCTTGTTTTTTAATAAGCTGTAGGCAAGTATCGGGTCGCCGCCTTTCAGTTCTATGCGTTTTTCATAAAAGATGAGTCCTGCAAACAGCGCGCAGCCGATCAGAAGAAAACAGTAAACCTTTGGGTCGGACAGGACGGCAGACATGTGCTGTCCGTTTATATTCGTTATTCCGTACATCACAGCTAAAATCGCAAGAGACAGCAGCACAGTTCCGGCCAGATCGAGCGGCTTCTGTGTTCCGCCTTTTGTTTCTTTCATCAATGGAATGCTTAGAATGATCAGGACTGCGGCAATCGGAAGGTTGATCAAAAACAGCCAGTGCCAGCTTCCGGTCATATCCAAAATAAAGCTGCCGATATTCGGACCGAGCACTGCCGCGATGCCGTTCATCGCACCTAAAAGCCCCAGTGCGGTTCCCTGTTTTTCTTTAGGCAGCGCAGTGAGAATATGCGAGCTTCCGATAATAAAGATTCCGCCGCCGCCAAGCGACTGAATCAGCCTTGCCAATAAAAACATCGGGAAGTTTTGGCTCAATGCAACCAGCAGCGAACCGGCGCCAAACAGCAAGACTTCGATGATAAACAGCTTTTTGCGTCCATACCGGTCAGACAGCTTTCCGACGATCGGGACGCTGACTGCCAAACCGAGCGTATAAAGTGTGATGCCCCAAGCTCCCCATGAGGGGGATACTTGAAAAGAATCGTTGATTGTCGTCAGTGCGGCTGAAATGATGCCATTGTCTAAAGCAGCCATAAACACGCCGATCGTAAATAATAATACGGCCCACTTTTGGTTCACACCATATATCCTCCTTTTTTATTAATTTAAAATGAATAATTCACTTTGAGTGAACTATTTTAATCATCCTTAAAAAAACACGTTTTGTCAAAAGAAATTTTTCAACAAAAAAAGCTGCGCCGTTTTCCGGGCAGCTTGTCTATTCATCGTCAGCTTTTAACGCTTTTTCAAGAATGGTAAGGCCTTCATTCACTTTGGTTTTTTCCTGTTCGTTCAGTTTCTGGAGCGCCTTTTTGAGCTTTTCGTGGCCCTTTTTGTAAAGGCTTCGAAAAATCCCCTTTGCATCTTCGGTTAGTTCAACAACAATCGTTCTCCGGTCTTGCTCGGAATGTGTTCTTTTGATGAAGTTCGCTTGTTCAAGGCGGCTCAGCAGTCCGGTCATATTTGAAAGGGAAGCGCCCATTTTTTCAGCGATTTCAGAGACTTTCAGTGTGCCGTGGTTGTTCAGAAGCATTAAAACTTTCATTTGCGGCATGCTGAGATCGAGCTTCATCCATTCGGAGACATCCCCCAGGCCGGCAGCGGTCAGTACTTTCATATAAAGAACCCATGTCTCTTTTTCTTCCGGGGTCAAAATGTCTTCGTTCAGCACGGTGGTATCATGGATATTGTATTTCAACGGTTATTCACTTCCTTTTCGCGTTCCTCTTTACATACTACTGATTTTTCGCTTTGAAAGAAAGCCCGGGAAAAGAAGACTTCACCGAAGTGTCAAGGGGGGCCATTTTCAAAAAATGTTTTAGGTTCATTTTGAAAGTGATAGAATAAAGCTGAATGTCTAGTTCTTCATCTGAGAAGAGGAGGGTGCATCAATCGTGCCGAAAGTTCGAACAAAAGATGTGATGGATAAATTTAAGCTTGAGCTCATCAGCGGAGAAGAAGGGATCAACCGCCCGATTACGATGAGCGATTTATCAAGACCGGGCCTTGAAATGGCTGGTTATTTTACATACTATCCAAAAGAGAGGGTTCAGCTGCTTGGGAAGACCGAGATTACCTTTTTTGAAAAGCTTCCAGAGGAAGAAAAAAAGCAGCGGATGCTGTCGTTATGCACGGAAATTACACCGGCGATCATCCTTTCCCGTGATTTGCCGATTCCGCCTGAACTCATCGAGGCTTCCGAAGAAAACGGCGTGCCTGTGCTTCGATCCCCGTTAAAGACGACGCGCCTGACAAGCCGTCTGACGAATTTTCTTGAAAGCCAGCTGGCTCCGACAACTGCGATTCACGGCGTCCTCGTCGATGTTTACGGCGTCGGGGTGCTCATTATCGGAAAGAGCGGCGTTGGAAAAAGCGAAACGGCTTTGGAGCTTGTCAAAAGAGGCCATCGCCTTGTGGCGGATGACTGCGTTGAGATCAGACAGGAAGACCAGGATACATTGATCGGAAGCGCGCCTGAATTAATTGAGCATCTCCTGGAAATCAGAGGCCTTGGCATTATCAATGTCATGACGTTATTTGGCGCGGGGGCGGTCAGAAGCTTTAAGCGGATTACTCTTGTCATGAGTCTGGAGCTTTGGGAGCAAGGAAAGCAGTATGACCGCTTAGGGCTTGAAGAAGATACAATGAAAATTATTGATACAGACGTTCCGAAGCTGACAATTCCGGTTCGTCCGGGAAGAAATCTTGCCGTCATCATCGAAGTGGCCGCAATGAACTTCAGACTAAAGAGAATGGGTCTGAATGCCGCTGAGCAATTTACCCATAAGCTTGCGGATGTGATTGAAGATGGTGAGCTTGAAGAATAGGAGCTGACAATATGAATGAAACGATTGAACCTTTAAATCCGATTGCTTTTCACCTGGGGCCGATTGCTGTCCATTGGTACGGCATTATCATCGGCCTTGGCGCTTTGCTGGGCTTGTGGCTGGCGGTCAGGGAAGGCGAACGGAGGGGGCTGCATAAGGACACCTTTGTCGATTTGGTGCTTTTTGCGATCCCGATTGCAATTTTATGTGCAAGGGCATACTATGTCATTTTTCAATGGGGCTATTACAGTGAACACCCGGACCAGATTATTCAAATATGGAACGGCGGCCTTGCGATCCACGGCGGACTGATCGGCGCCGTACTGACGGGAATCATTTATGCGAAGGTCAAAGGGCTTTCGTTTTGGAAGCTGGCTGATATTGCTGCTCCAAGCATCCTGCTCGGTCAGGCGATCGGCCGCTGGGGAAACTTTATGAACCAGGAAGCGCACGGTGAGGCGGTGTCAAGAGCATTTTTAGAAAACCTCCACCTGCCTGATTTTATCATCAATCAAATGTACATCGACGGGCAGTACTACCAGCCTACCTTTTTGTATGAATCGCTGTGGAGCTTCACGGGAGTAGTCGTTCTGCTTCTTTTAAGAAAAGCGAATTTAAAGCGAGGCGAGCTGTTCTTAATCTATGTCATTTGGTATTCGATGGGACGCTACTATATCGAAGGCCTGAGAACGGACAGTCTGATGCTGACGGCGAACCTTCGCATCGCCCAGGTGATTTCAATCGTCCTGATCCTCAGTGCGGCTGCGCTGATAGCCTACAGACGTTTCAAAGGGCGAGAGATTAAACGGTATCAGGAGATGTAGCGATTTTACAAAGGGGAGACAGCAATGAAGGGAACTTTAAAAGCCGGCGCTGTGGCGGGACTGAAAACGACGTGGACACTCGGAAAAGTGATTTTTCCTGTCACGCTGATTGTCAGCCTGCTTCAGCACACACCGGTGATGGACTGGTTGATCAAACTGATCACGCCGGCGATGGGAATTTTCGGGTTGTCAGGGGAAGCGGCGATACCGCTTGTGCTCGGCAACATGCTGAACTTGTATGCCGGAATTGCGGGGATTTTAACGCTTGATTTGACAGTTAAAGAAGTGTTTATTTTAGCGGTGATGCTGTCGTTTTGCCACAATTTGATTATCGAATCGACCGTTGCATCAAGGGTCGGAATTAAAATATGGCTTATTTTGCTTGTGCGCATCGGCCTCGCCGTTTTTTCGGCCTTTATCATTAACCTTGTCTGGCACGGCGGTCAGGATGCGGCTAAATACGGCTTGATCTCTGCGAAAAGCGCCGCTCCTTCCGGCTGGCTTGAAATTGCGCTTGAAGCCGTCACCAAGGCGGGTCTTGGTGTCCTTCAGCTTGCAGCCATCGTGATACCGCTGATGATCATCATTCAATATATGAGAGACCTTGGCTGGCTGCATACTTTTTCAAAGTGGTTTGCACCGCTGACGAGAATGCTCGGCATGAAAGAGAACACCTCAATGACGATGGTTGCCGGGCTGACGATCGGCCTTGCATATGGGGCCGGCGTTATGATCAAAGCGGTCGAAGAAGACGGCGTCAGCAAAAGAGATGTAACGCTCGCGTTTATTTTTCTCGTTGCCTGTCACGCGGTTGTGGAAGACACATTGGTATTTATCCCGCTCGGCATTCCGGTCTGGCCTCTTTTGTTGATCAGGCTTGTAACCGCGATTCTGCTGACGATCGCGATTTCGCGCATCTGGAGAAAGCCGGGTTATTCCGTTCGCAGAAAGGAAGCTTTGTATGAAAGTTAATACAGTTTTATTTGATTTGGATGGAACGCTAATCAATACAAATGAGCTGATCATCGCCTCATTTTTGCACACGCTCGACCATTATGCACCGGGACGCTATAAACGGGAGGATGTCCTTGCTTTCATCGGACCTTCCCTTTATGAAACGTTCTCAAGCATTCAAAAGGATAAGGCTGAAGAAATGATCACCATGTACCGGACATTTAATCATCAGATGCATGATGAACTGGTAACAGAGTATGAGACGGTTTACGAGACGCTGGAACGTCTCGCGGAAGAAGGGTATAAGCTCGGGATTGTCACGACAAAGCTGCGGGACACCGTTATCATGGGGCTTAAACTGACGGGGCTTGATGCCTTTTTCGAGACGGTTGTGACGCTGGATGACGTCAAGCGGCCGAAGCCAGATCCCGAGCCTGTTTTGCTCGCCCTTTCCAAGCTTGGCAGCCGTCCGGAAGAAGCCATCATGATCGGTGATAATTACCACGATATATTAGCAGGGAAGAACGCCGGAACGAAAACAGCAGGCGTTGCGTGGACGATTAAAGGAGAAGAAAGCCTGGCTAAACACGAGCCTGATTTTATGCTCCAGCAAATGAGCGATCTCCTTCGCATTCTTGAGGTGGAGAAAGCTTGAGAAAAACGAAGCGCTATCCGGTGTCCGGCTCCAATTCCTTATGGCACATCTATCAGACGGTTCCATTTTTTAAAGTGGTCAAAAACTTTATCGTCATTCAGGCAGCGCGCTATACGCCGTTTCTTGGGATGAAAAATTGGATGTACCGGACGTTTTTGCGGATGAAAATCGGAGAGAAATGCTCATTTGCTTTAATGGTCATGCCGGATATCATGTTTCCTGAAAAGATCTCCGTCGGGCGTAACACCGTGATCGGCTACAATACGACCATTTTGGCGCACGAGTATTTAATAAAAGAATATCGGCTCGGCGAGGTTGTCATCGGCGATGAAGTCATGATCGGAGCCAATACGACGATCCTTCCAGGCGTCGAAATCGGAGACGGCGCCGTCATTTCCGCCGGTACGCTCGTTCATAAAGATGTGCCTCCGGGCGCTTTTGTCGGCGGCAATCCGATGCGGCTGATCTATACAAAAGAAGAAATGGAAAAAAGGTTGGAGACCCCCGCTGAATAAAGAACGGGGGCCTTTATTTGCAATCAAAGTTAAAATTCATGATTGTTCCTTTCCGTAATATGCTTCACACCGATCCACTTCTTTCCGACTTTTGAGTACCTTGTATTTGTCATCGTAACGGAACTTGTACTGCTGTCGGTTCTGAAGATGGCCTCTTTCATATTTGTAATCGTGCAGTTATCAATATTGACCACTGCCTTAAATGTCGAGCCTCCGAGCTGGCGAATGAATTTGCCTCCTTGATCCGCAGTGAAATTTTTCACGGTAAATGTACTCGCTTTATTAATCTGAAAGATTTTGTCCGCGGCAAGCCGGGCTGATCCTCCGTTAATCGTGACATTTCCTTCGCTTTTGACAGTCAGGGCATCTTCGCCGACATCTTCCCAAACAACATTGCTTATAGAAGCGTTACCATAAGTGTGAACACCGTCAGCAGCAGGAGCGCCAAGCACGACATTTTTGAGCGTCGCGCCATTCTCCACTTTGAAAATCGGTTTTTGATCTTCGCGCTGGCTTCCGTCCCCCAGCTCCGGACCTGCAATCAGCCGCTTGCCTTTCCCGTCATACGTTTGTCCTTTTTCGACTACGATCGTTTTGTGAACGACCTCGGCGGCCGAGGCTTTTTCGGGCAGAGCCTGTCCAAACCCGCAGACGAGCAAACCTGACAAAATAACCGTACCTGCTAATCTCTTCATCATTTTCATCCTCCTCATGAAATATTGTTCAAAACAGATTTGTCTCCCTTAGATGAAAGCAATTTCTGGTCCTTTTGCAATAAGATGAGACACCTATTTCGGTACTATCATATATGCGAGCTTGCTGAAATGTAAACGAAAAATGTGAATATTATGAAAATCAGTAAATTGAACACGTGCAATGAGGTTGTTTTCTGTATTTTGGATGTGATGAAAGGGGAAAGAGGCTTATTTTAATAGGGGTTGAAAGAACTAAAAAAGGCAGGGGTTAATCTGCCTTTTTAAGAGGCGATCACGATCGCCTGACTGCCCATTTGTGTCCATGATTTCTCAAAATTTTCTCTGTCTGTTTTTCTGTTTTTATATCCGTACGGATCATTCAAATAAACGTAATCCTCATCATAGCCTGTCACGGCAACACTGTGAACGCTGTACGTCACATCGATTTTACCTGACGGCGTATTCCATGTTTCCATATCGTTGACTGGACTGAAATGAACAGTGGTGATAACCCAAACCGGTCTTCCTTGATTCAGCTGTTCATATATTTTCTCCGGCTCACTTCCCGTCAAATCGACAGCTTTAGTACCTGCGTATGAATAGGCCAAATCGTAAATCGGGCCATGGTAGACACTCAGTCCGGGTCCGTTTTCCATATCTCCCACAAAGCCGTCGTTAGGATTTCCCTTTAAGCCGCTTTCGTAGTGCAGAGGCACTCTTTTCACCTCATTGGCAAGCTCATTTTTTGTGACATGATATCCGCTGTAGTTTAAGATCATCGCCAGGCTGGCGACTTCACAGCCGTTATAAAGCTTCGGCGAGTCCATTTGGTTGATCAGCGGGACGTCAAGCGGCTGATGTACTTCTTTATTGTCAGCAGCATTCTTATGGCTGCTGTGCAGCATTTCGGCTAACGGGCTTAACGCATCTTTAGAAAACAGTATAAGAACGGCGGTTATAAGAGCTGCTACGAAAAAAATTAAAAAAAGAGTTTTGAAAAATTTCATTCTGAGTCTCCTGTCTTCCCTTTGCTGGTTTGGTTAAGGCAAAGATTTGCAATTGTTTATATTATAACATCAAGATGTTCATTACATAAAAGTTATCATTTCCCATACGGTCCGGAGTCTATTTTAAGAGCGGCTGTTGATTTTGATTCTTTTATCTGTTAGCATATTATCATATTAGCGAACTAAAGGATTCGGAATTTTCCTTCAAACAGTTATGGGGGTGCAAGTGTAGATGTTTATGTTTGAAAAACCGCATGGCATGCGGGATACGCTGCCTGTGCTTTACGAAACAAAGAAAAAGGTGCGCTCTTCATTAACAGAGGTGATGGCTTTGTGGGGGTATCAGTTCATGGAGACACCGGCCCTTGAATTTTATGATACGGTCGGTGTGCAGTCGGCCATATTGGATCAGCAGTTATTTAAACTCCTTGATCAGGAGGGGCAGACGCTCGTGTTAAGACCTGATATGACGGCCCCGATCGCAAGGGTGGCGGCCTCAAAGCTTCATAAAGATGATCACCCGCTTAGAGTGGGCTATGCTGCAAATGTGTTCAGGGCACAGGAACGTGAAGGCGGACGTGCCGCCGAATTTGAGCAAGTCGGCGTCGAACTGATCGGCGATGGATCTACAAGCGCTGACGCAGAAGTGATTGCACTCGTCATTTTTTCGCTTAAAAATGCCGGCCTGACTTCATTTAAAATCTCGATCGGCCATGTCGGAATTTCAGATGCTTTGTTTGTGGAGGTTTTAGGAAATGAAGAAAGGGCTCATGTCCTGCGGCGCTATTTATACGAAAAGAACTATGTCGGCTACCGGGAGCATGTAAAATCCCTCAATTTATCCTCAATTGATAAAAGCAGGCTGCTCGAGCTTTTGGAGCTGAGAGGCGGTATTGAAACGTGCGGCAAGGCGGCATCGATCATCGATTCTGAAAAAGGAAAACGCGCGGTTTCAGAACTGAAGACGCTTTGGGAGACACTCGGCGACTATGGTTGCACGGACGACATTAAACTTGATTTAGGCATGGTCAGCCATATGAGCTACTATACGGGTGTTTTGTTTGAAATCTATGCTGAAAACGTCGGCTTTCCGATCGGAAACGGTGGCAGATACGACCAGCTTCTCGGCCGCTTCGACTCACCCGCTCCGGCAACCGGTTTCGGCATCAGGACTGACAGGCTGCTAGAAGCATTGAAGCCGGCGGAAGAGCAAGAAAAAATCGATGTCGTCATCTTCAGCACGGAACAAAGAAAAGAGGCGATCAAATTTGCCGAAGAAGAGCGAAGAAAGGGCAAAAAAGTCGTTATACAGGACTTAGCGGGAATCGGAGATATTGACCAAATGACAAAGTCTTTTCAAAACGTGACCTATTTTATCGGGGCCAGAAAGGAAGAGAAGCATGGGTAAGGAATTGACGATTGCGATGCCGAAAGGGCGGATATTTGAAGAAGCTGCCGATATGCTTCGAAAAGCAGGCTATCAGCTCCCTGAAGAATTCGATGATTCGAGAAAACTGATCATTCAGGTGCCTGAAGAGAACCTTCGCTTTATCCTCGCCAAGCCGATGGATGTCACAACATATGTCGAGCACGGGGTGGCCGATGTCGGAATCGCCGGCAAAGATGTGCTGCTGGAAGAAGAACGCGATGTCTACGAGGTTCTTGATTTAAACATCAGCAAATGCCGTCTTGCCGTAGCCGGCCTGCCAGAGACGGCGGCCGACAACGTTGCGCCCCGGGTTGCGACCAAGTATCCAAATGTCGCGTCAAGCTACTTCAGGGAGCAGGGAGAACAAGTGGAAATCATCAAGCTCAACGGTTCGATTGAACTCGCTCCCTTAATCGGACTTGCCGGCCGAATCGTTGATATCGTATCAACAGGACAGACTTTAAGGGAAAACGGGCTGGTTGAAACCGAAAAAATTTGCGACATCACGTCACGTTTCATCGTAAATCCTGTCAGCTACCGAATGAAAGACGCAGTCATCGATGAAATGGCTTCAAAACTTTCTCTTATTGTGGAAGGGGAAAAAGTAAAATGAAGATCAAAACCATCAGCGGAAATACGTCGGTTTCCCTAAAGCGCACCATTGACGCCGGAACGGAAGAGCAAAGAAAAGCGGTCCGCGGCATTATCGATGAAGTGAAAAAGTACGGGAATTCAGCTGTTTCCGCATTCACAAGACAATTTGACGGAGCGGATGTGGCCGACTTTCGCGTTTCTGAAGAGGAAATCAAGGAAGCATACATCACGCTCAATGAACGTGATCTCGAGATTATTCGGGCGGCGATTTTTAACATTAAAGAATATCATGAGCGGCAGCTCGCATCATCATGGTTTTACCACCGCAAGGACGGAACGATGCTCGGCCAGAAAATCACGCCCCTTGATTCAGCGGGAGTGTACGTGCCCGGCGGAACGGCTGCTTACCCATCATCCGTTCTGATGAATGTTATTCCGGCGCTTGTTGCCGGTGTCGATCGCATCGTCCTTGCCTCACCTCCGGGAAAAGACGGCAAATTGTCGGCGGGAGTGCTGGCGGCTGCCGCTGAGCTTGGCGTTACAGAGATTTACAAAATGGGCGGTGCTCAGGCGATTGCCGCATTGGCTTACGGAACAGAAACCATTTCCCCCGTCGATAAAATCACAGGACCTGGAAATATTTATGTCGCCTTGGCTAAACGGGAAGTATTCGGCCAGGTTGATATTGATATGATCGCGGGTCCAAGTGAAATCGCCATTCTCGCTGACAGTACGGCAAATCACCGGGAAATCGCTGCTGATCTACTTTCACAGGCTGAGCATGATGCGATGGCAGCGAGCATTCTTGTCACCGACTCAAAGCCGCTTGCCGAATCTGTTTTAAAAGAGGTTTACGAACAGCTCGAACATCTTCCAAGAAAAGAGATTACACGGCAGTCGATTGACAACCACGGTTTGATCTATGTTACAAAGACGATGCATGAAGCTGTTTCCGTCATCAATGAGCTCGCTCCTGAACATTTGGAAATTTTAACAGCTCAGCCTGACGCCCTGCTCGGACAAATCAAACACGCGGGCGCCATTTTCCTGGGCCGCTACAGTTCAGAGCCGGTGGGAGATTATTTTGCGGGCCCTAATCATGTTCTGCCGACTAACGGCACAGCCAGATTTTCAAGCCCGCTAAATGTGAACGACTTCCAAAAGCGCTCCAGCATCATTTCCTACAGCAGGGATGCATTCCGCGAAAATGCCGAGAGCATTGCGGCCTTTGCTAGATTGGAAGGGCTTGAAGCCCATGCAAGAGCAATTGAATCCAGAAACCGGGAGGAAGACTGATGAGAAAAGCCGAACGGGCAAGAAAAACCAATGAAACTGATATTAAATTATCCTTTCATATTGACGGAGAAGGGAAAGCGGATATTCAAACGGATGTCCCGTTTATGACGCATATGCTCGATTTATTTACAAAACACGGGCAGTTTGACCTTTCAGTTGAAGCGAAAGGCGATGTTGAAATCGACGACCACCATACGACGGAAGATATCGGAATTTGTCTCGGACAGGCGCTTTTGGAAGCGCTCGGAGATAAACAAGGAATCAAACGCTACGGTTCGAGCATAGTGCCGATGGATGAAGCTCTCGCCCAGGTTGCGATTGATCTGAGCAACAGGCCGCACCTCGAGTTCAGAGCCGAATTCCCGAGCCGGAAAGTCGGAACCTTTGATACAGAGCTTGTCCATGAATTTTTGTGGAAGTTTGCGCTGGAAGCGCGAATGAATCTTCATGTCATCGTTCATTACGGTACGAATACTCACCACATGATCGAGGCGATTTTTAAAGCGCTGGGACGTGCGCTTGATGAAGCGACATTGATCGATCCGCGGGTTAAAGGAATTCCGTCAACGAAAGGAATGCTGTAAATGATCGGTGTCATAGATTACGGAATGGGAAACCTGTACAGCGTCTCTAAAGCGCTTGAACGGATCGATGCCCCTTATTTCGTCTCCGAGCATCCGGATGAACTTAAGAAAGCGGACAGCTATATCCTTCCGGGAGTCGGCGCTTTTCGGGATGCGATGGAGACTTTAAGCCAGACCGGCCTGAAAACATTTATTCAAGATGCCGTAAGTGAAGGAAAACCTCTTCTCGGCATATGCCTCGGTATGCAGCTGTTATTTGAAGAAAGCGAAGAACGCGGGGCGTCAAAAGGACTCGGCCTTTTGAAAGGAAAAATCGTTAAACTGAAAGACCGTGACCAAGCGGGAGATCGCTTAAAAGTGCCTCACATGGGCTGGAATCTTCTCACGGTCCACCGCGACTCTCCGCTTTTACCAAAGACGAAAGAAGGGTATGCGTATTTCGTTCATTCGTATTATGTCTGCGGAATCGAAGAGGAAGCTTTGCTTGCCAGCGCCGAATACGGTGTGCGTGTGCCTGCTGTCGTCGGTTTTGGCAATGTATACGGCGCCCAGTTCCATCCGGAAAAAAGCAGTGCGGTCGGCATGTCGATTTTAAAGCGTTTCAAGCAGCTTACACAAGAACAGAAGGTGAAAAAATGAGCGAGTTTACTGTATACCCTGCCATTGACATGAGAAACGGCAAATGCGTCAGGCTCATCCAGGGAGATTACGAAAAAGAAACGATTTACGGTCATTCCCCTCTGGATATGGCCTCCCGGTTTGCTGAAGCGGGGGCAGACTGGATTCATCTTGTCGATTTGGACGGGGCAAGAGAAGGCAAAAAAGTGAACGACAGACACGTCATAAACATTGCTGATGAACTCAACGTTAAAGTGCAAGTCGGCGGCGGCATCAGAACCGAAAAAGACGTATATGACTACTTGTCGCAAGGTGTTGAAAGGGTGATCTTAGGCAGCTCGGCCGTATCAAATCCCGAGTTTGTCAAAAACATGCTGAAAGCTTACGGCCGGCATATCGCAATCGGTCTTGACGCAAGAGACGGATTTGTTTCGACTGAAGGATGGCTTGAGACCTCCTCCGTTAGAGCGGAAGAGCTTGGCCGCGAGCTTGCGAATGAAGGTGCGGAAGTTTTTATCTTTACCGACATTGCGACTGACGGAATGCTGTCAGGACCGAATATCAGCAGTACAGTGGAGCTTGCCAGGGCAACCGGCAAACAAGTCATTGCCTCCGGCGGTGTCAGCTCTCTCGCCGATCTTGAGGCGCTCGCTTCCCGGACTGTGGAAGGCGTCTCTGGCGCCATTGTCGGAAAAGCGCTGTATACCAATCAATTTACCGTGGCTGAAGCGCTTGAAAGGGTGGCGGCAAAGTGATCACAAAACGAATTATCCCGTGTTTGGACGTAAAAGACGGCCGCGTTGTCAAAGGTGTGCAGTTTGTTGAATTGAAAGATGCCGGCGATCCCGTTGAGCTGGCTGAAGTATATGATCGTGAAGGCGCCGATGAGCTTGTTTTTCTCGATATCTCGGCATCCCACGAGGGGAGAAAAACGATGGTTGACGTCGTTGAAAGAGTGGCGGCCAAGCTGGCGATCCCATTTACCGTCGGCGGCGGCATCAATCGTTTGGATGATATGAAAACGATTCTGCGGGCCGGCGCCGACAAAGTTTCCGTTAATACGGCTGCCGTTCTCCGTCCGGAGCTGATAACGGAAGGCGCTGACTTTTTCGGTTCTCAATGCATTGTCGTCGCGATTGATGCAAAATTCGATCCGGAAGCTGATCAGTATTATGTTTATACACACGGCGGACGTAAAAAGACGGACCTTGAGGCCGTCTCATGGGCGAAGGAAGCCGTTCAGCGGGGAGCCGGTGAAATCCTGCTGACAAGCATGGATGCAGACGGAGAAAAGAACGGATTTGACTGCAGGCTCACAAAGCTTGTGTCAGAAGCTGTTTCAGTCCCCGTCATTGCATCCGGAGGCGCAGGTCATGCGGGCCACATGTATGATACATTTGCAGAAGGGCGGGCGGACGCGGCTCTTGCCGCATCTATCTTTCATTACAAAGAAACATCTGTAAAAGAAGTAAAAGCTTATTTAAAAGAGCGCGGGGTGAATGTAAGATGATCAAGGCAGACGAGTTGACATTTAATGAAGCCGGCTTGATCCCGGCGATTGTCCAGGATGCAGCGAGCAAGGAAGTGCTGACACTTGCTTATATGAACAAAGAATCGTTTGAAAAAACGCTGGAAACGAAGGAGACATGGTTTTTCAGCAGATCGCGAGGAGAGCTCTGGCATAAGGGAGCGACGTCAGGAAACATTCAGCGTGTGATAGACATCAGGCTTGACTGTGATCAGGATGCGCTCATCGTGCTGGTCGAACCGGCGGGACCGGCCTGTCATACAGGAAGCTATAGCTGTTTTTCGCCCGGCGAACATATCAGACAGACTGATGGCGGCCGCTTTGACATCATCAATGAACTTGAAACGGTGATTGCTAAACGGCAGGCTGAAATGCCTGAAGGCGCATATACGACATATTTGTTCCGTGAAGGCGTTGACAAGATTTTGAAGAAGGTTGGCGAAGAAGCGGCGGAAGTCATTATCGCTGCAAAAAACCGGGATTCTGAAGAGCTGAGATGGGAAGCGGCTGACCTTCTTTACCATCTGCTCGTTTTGTTGAGGGAGCAGTCCCTGCCGCTTGATGATGTGCTTGGCGTCCTGAAAGAGCGCTATGAAGGCTCTGAATCATAAGCGCATTGCTTACACCCAAAAAGCTAACTGCCTTTTGGGTGTTTTCCCGTGTTTAATTTCATTACGATTTGCTCTCCGATCGGCCCCATTTTTCTTTCCCCTGTGTCTGCAAATCCGGCTTTCACATACAGGTCCTGGGCCGCGGTGTTTTTCACGTTCACAACCAGCACGATTTCATGACAATGGGTGAACTCCTTGGCGACAAATGCAGGAAGCTTGAGCATTCCTTCTTTTGCAAAACCTTCTCCCTGGTGCTTTCTGTCGATGGATAGCGCCGTTAACAGCATGGCGTCCGGGTTGTCCGAATAGTCTTTTACCCTCTCGGTCGCATGCAGGATAAAAAATCCGACGGGTTCGCCTTCGTTTAAAATTACGATTGGAAACTGACCGTCCGTCTGTTTTAAAACCTCTTTCGGCAACGCGGTAAATCGATGCTGTTCTTCAGGAAGCTCGAATTCGAGAAGCGCAGCTGAATGTTCTTCCGAGAAATGCTTCAATTGTATTGATCCGCTTTTTTTCACATGATGAACCCCCTTTCTATGATCATACAATGGGAACGTATATTCGTCACTATCTAGTGCTAAAAAAAGATTTTGCCCTGGTTAAAATAAGAAGCATACTTCCGATATAAAACCTACCTTGAACCTTCTGAAAGCCCTATGCGCTCCAGTGCTCCAAACGTCAGGAATAAAATGGTGAAAAAACCATATGTGGAAAATGAAGAGAATTTTCTCGAAACTTGTTTTTGGCCTATTAAGCCTGCTGGAAACTATGTTATACTACTCACGGTATATAGTTTGAAATGGAGGGTATCTGTGGGAAAGTACACTTCTGAACACCATAAAGATTCGAGAATTGTCCAACTGTTCCAAGATGGGCAATATTTTTATCATAAAGGGCTCAAAGCATATAGAGAACGCAATTTATCCCGCGCAAGCAAGCTCATTCAGAGAGCGATTTTTCTTGAACCGGAAAACACGGGAATGCTGTCCCAACTTGCTGTTATTTACACTGAAATGGGATTTTACCAGCAATCAAATGAACTTTTGGACTTTATCCTGACGAACATCAACGAAAAAATGACTGAATGTTATTATTTTAAAGCCAACAACTATGCGCACCTCGGCCTTTTTCACGAAGCCTATAAAGCAGCGGAGACTTATTTAAAAGAAGACCCGGACGGCGAGTTCAGCGAGGAAAATGCGGAGCTCCTTGATTTATTGGATATGGGAGAGGAAGATGAGGGCTATTCGCAGTTTGATCAGGACGACTTGATTCTGAAACAGGATCGGGCGAAATCACTGCTGGAAAATGGACAGCTTCAGGAATCGATCGTGATGCTTGAAGAAATCACTTCCGATTACCCCGAGTTTTGGTCAGCTTACAACAACCTTGCACTGGCATATTTTTATGCCGGAGACATTCAGAAAGCCAAAACGACGATTTTTTCGGTCTTGGAAAAAAGCCATGGAAACCTGCATGCGCTTTGCAATCTTCTTATTTTTTATCACTATGAACGACGGGACGATAAGGTCGAGGCGCTTTCCGAACAGCTTTCCAATGTTTATCCGATGCTGTTTGAGCAAAGGTATAAGCTCGGCGCCACGCTGTCCCTCGTCGGCAGATACGATCTCGGCTATAAATGGCTGAAATCACTCTACCGCATGGGATTTGAAGGGGATGAGACCTTTTATTACTGGCTCGCCTGCTCAGCTTACTACACCGGCCGCGCTCAATTTGCCCGGTCTGTATGGAAAAAGATGCAGGAAGAGTATCCGGATGACGCCCGCATGGAGCCGTGGAAAGAACGGAAGGAAAAGAAACCTGTCCAGCGGCCGCTTGAGGAGCGCCTTGCCGCGTACTATATCAGCGGAAGAAAAGGGGAAAAAGCCCAGCTGAAAGCGGTGCTTGATTCACAGATGGCAAAAACGCCGTTTGAAGATCAGTTTGTCAGGCTTGTGCTTTACGGGGAAAGCAGTGCAGCCGTTGATTCAAAAGACGCACTTCTTGCTTACAGAACTGCGAAAGCGATTGAACAAGCGGATCAGTCAGCGATGGAACAGGAGGCCATGTGCTTTTGGATTTTTCATGTCATTCAGCAGATCAGGGCTTACGGCCTTCAGCTGAAAAATGCCGGCGGGCTTGCCGCGGCGATCTATTACATTTGGAAGACCGAGCATCAGGAGCGGCTGACAAAAGCTGAAACCGCAAAAATCTTCCATATCTCGCCCGGAACGCTTTCAAAGTATGAACGTACATTAAAAGAACATCTATAGAAACAGGTGTGAACTTCACTGTTCAGCCTGTTTTATTATGTGAGCAAAAAAATAGCGATTATTCATGATATTTTATAGGATATGGGTAAGGAAGATATAAGAAGGGAATCTTATTTAACAGAAATGGACTGCTTGACAGCATAAGATTCATGAAGGAGTGAACATTGTGTCAGAAGAAAAGATGTATGACGTCATTATTATCGGAGCAGGTCCTGCGGGAATGACGGCAGCCGTTTATACGTCAAGGGCGAACCTGTCGACTTTGATGGTTGAAAGAGGCGTTCCGGGCGGACAGATGGCCAATACGGAGGATGTCGAAAACTATCCGGGATTTGAAAGCATTCTGGGACCAGAGCTTTCAAATAAAATGTTTGAACATGCGAAAAAGTTCGGCGCTGAGTATGCGTATGGCGATATTAAAGAAGTCGTCGATGAAGGAGACTACAAGATCGTCAAAGCGGGATCAAAAGAATTTAAAGCGCGTGCGGTCATCATCACAGCAGGCGCCGAATATAAGAAGCTCGGCGTACCTGGCGAAAAAGAGCTTGGCGGCCGCGGTGTATCTTATTGTGCGGTTTGTGACGGCGCATTCTTTAAAAACAAAGAGCTCGTCGTTGTCGGAGGAGGGGACTCCGCTGTTGAAGAAGGCGTGTACTTAACCCGTTTCGCTTCGAAAGTCACGATCGTCCACCGCCGCGATAAGCTGAGAGCGCAAAGCATCCTACAGGCGCGCGCGTTTGACAACGAAAAAGTCGACTTTCTCTGGAACAAGACGGTCAAGGAAATTCATGAAAAAGACGGAAAGGTCGGTAAAGTAACGCTGGTCGATACGGTCACAGGCGAAGAAGAAGAGTTCCTGACTGACGGCGTCTTTATCTACATCGGCATGCTGCCGCTTTCAGAGCCGTTCAAAAACCTCGGCATTACAAATGAAGAGGGCTACATCGTGACAAATGAACAGATGGAAACAAAAGTTGAAGGTATTTTTGCAGCGGGCGATATCCGCGAGAAAACCCTTCGCCAAATCGTAACGGCAACAGGCGACGGAAGCATTGCCGCACAGAGCGTTCAGCACTATATCGAAGAGCTGAAAGAGAAAGAAAAGGCTGTAAAATAACGTATTTTTATCGTCATCATGATTTAACCGCCCTGTAACACCAGTGAAACAATTATTCGTTATGATGGGTATAGTAATTGACCCCCTTTTATAATGAATTTTATTGGCACGGATGATCTTATCCGTGTCCTTTTTTGTTTTATTTTTCCACAAAGAGAAATTTTTACAAATTTCACAAGTTGTTCAAATTTCAATATTGAAACGTCTATTTTTGCTGTAAAATAGAATGAAAGAACGGTTTTCGCAAGCGCTTCCATTCGCTGAAAAAGCCGTTTCTTTAAGTTTTACCCGGGAAAAGCCTTAAAGCAGTCCGGAAAAAAGCGATTTTCGCGGCGGAACTGCATGTTCATTGTGAGCGGGGACAGGAAGCGGTATAATAGAAAAAAGAATTGAAGGAATAAAAGGATGGGTGACAGACTTTGCAAAGAGTGACGAATTGTGTGCTGACTTCAGGTGATAAAGTCCTGTTGCTGCAAAAGCCCAGACGAGGCTGGTGGGTAGCCCCCGGCGGCAAAATGGAAAGCGGGGAAACCGTCAGGGACGCCGTCATCAGGGAATACCGCGAAGAGACGGGCTTGTATGTGCTGAACCCGCAGCTGAAAGGGATATTCACCTTTATCATAAAAGAAAATGATCAGGTCGTATCTGAATGGATGATGTTCACATTCGTCGCCGATCATTATACAGGCAAACATGTAGAAGAATCGGAAGAAGGCATCATCGAGTGGCATCAGGCGGCAGACGTCTGGAGCCTGCCGATGGCGCCGGGAGACGTCCATATTCTGGATTTTATGCTGAAAGGCAAAGGACTGCTTCACGGCACCTTTACGTATACGCCTGACTTTGAATTGCTGTCCTATCGCCTCGACCCGCAAGGCGAATAAACATAAGAGGGGGAGAGAAGCATGAATGCGAATGGAGGCCATGATATACAGCTTGTGATCATAACCGGAATGTCAGGGGCAGGAAAAACAGTGGCGATTCAAAGCTTTGAGGATCTCGGTTTTTTCTGTGTCGATAATCTGCCGCCATCTTTGCTGCCGAAATTTTTGGAGCTGATGAAGGAATCAAGTTCAAAAATGAGCAAAGTTGCCCTTGTTATGGATTTGCGCGGCCGCGAGTTTTTTGACAGCCTGATTGAAGCGCTTGACGAGATTGGGGAAACATCCTGGATTACCCCGCGAATTTTATTTTTAGATGCCAAGGATTTGGTTCTCGTTTCAAGATATAAAGAGACAAGAAGGTCCCACCCCCTTGCGACAACTGGCCTGCCGCTTGAGGGTATCCGAACGGAACGGGAGCTTCTCGAAGAGTTGAAAGGCCGCTCTCAAATCATTTATGATACATCCGATATGAAACCGAGGGACTTGCGCGAAAAAATTGTCCAGCATTTTGCGGCAGATCATGGACATACCTTTACAGTGAATGTAATGTCATTCGGGTTTAAATACGGATTACCGATCGATGCGGATCTAGTGTTCGACGTAAGGTTTCTTCCGAATCCGTACTATATCGACAGCATGAGGCCGTTGACTGGAAAAGATCAGGAAGTATCTTCGTATGTGATGAAATGGAACGAAACACAAAAGTTTCTTGAAAAACTGACCGAGCTGCTGAGCTTTATGCTTCCGTCATATAAGCGCGAAGGTAAAAGCCAGCTAGTCATCGCGATTGGCTGCACAGGCGGACAGCATCGCTCGGTGACGCTTGCTGAATACCTTGCCGATTATTATAAAAAGGACTACTATACTCATGTTACTCACCGGGACATCGAGAAGAAAAGCAGAAAATAGCATGGCAGATCAGAAAAAAATCGCAATTTTTGGCGGAGGAACAGGCCTTTCGGTATTGCTTAGAGGATTGAAGCAACATCCGGTTGACATTACGGCGATTGTGACGGTCGCAGATGACGGCGGAAGCTCGGGGAGGCTGCGCGATGAGCTTAAAATTCCCCCTCCGGGGGACATCAGAAATGTGCTCGCTGCACTGTCTGATGTTGAACCGCTTGTTGAAGATCTGTTCCAGCACCGCTTCTCTAAAGGCGGCGATTTAATCGGCCATTCATTGGGAAATTTGATTTTGGCGGCGATGACGAATATAACCGGTGATTTCTTTCACGCCGTCACTGAAATGAGCAAAGTTTTAAATGTGAGGGGAAGGGTTCTGCCCGCGGCCAATACCAGTGTTGTCCTTCATGCGGAAATGGATGACGGACAGATCATATCAGGGGAATCGACGATACCGTCTTACGGTAAGCGGATTAAACGGGTGTTTTTAACACCTGAAAAAATCGAACCCGTTCCGGAAACGATTGATGTAATCCGCGGCGCCGACCTGATTCTTCTCGGCCCGGGAAGCCTGTATACGAGCATCTTGCCGAATCTTCTCGTTCCGAAGATAAGGGAAGAAATATTAAACGCCCCGGCAAAAAAAGTTTATATTTGCAATGTGATGACCCAGCCGGGAGAAACGCTGTACTACAGTGCAGCTGATCATGTAAAAGCGCTTAACCAGCATATGGGCGGTCCGTTTATCGATACGATCCTCGTCAACAATGAGGAAATCCCGGACGATATCCGGGAACGCTATGCGAAGGAGCAGGCACAGCCCGTCCAGTTTAACATTGATGATCTGTCTGCGATGGGGCTTGAGGTCATCAAAGATCAGATTGTGACATACGAGAATGGCGTGATCCGTCATGATACACATAAAGTCGCTTCGCTACTTGTTGATTTGTTAAAAGAATAGCAGGCCTTGGAATGGGGGTGTCCATAATATGTCATTTGCATCGGAAACGAAAAAAGAACTTACAAACCTTGAAGTAAAAGATTGCTGCGCGAAAGCAGAGCTCTCTGCCCTCATTCGGATGAACGGTTCATTGTCTTTCTCAAACCGAAAAGTGGTTCTCGACGTCCAGACCGAGAACGCGGCCATCGCCAGAAGAATTTACACATTGCTGAAGAAACAATACGATGTTTCCGTTGAACTGCTCGTTCGAAAGAAAATGAGACTGAAAAAAAACAATGTCTACATCGTACGCCTGATCGAAAATGCCAAGCTGATTCTTGAGGACCTGAAAATACTCGGAGACAACTTTGTCATTGCCAGAAACATCTCGGAAGACTTGGTCAAAAAACGTTGCTGCAAACGTTCTTATATGAGAGGGGCTTTTTTAGCCGGGGGTTCTGTCAATAATCCCGAGACATCTTCTTACCACCTCGAAATTTTTTCGCTGTATAAAGAGCATAATGATTCATTGTGCAGGCTCATGAATCAGTTTCATTTAAACAGCAAAACGCTTGAGCGGAAAAAAGGATACATCACGTATCTGAAGGAAGCTGAAAAAATTACCGAGTTTTTGAATGTGATCGGCGCGCATAATTCGCTGCTCCGCTTTGAAGACGTCCGGATCGTGCGCGATATGAGAAACTCGGTTAACCGGCTCGTCAATTGCGAGACAGCCAATCTAAACAAAACGATCGGCGCTTCTCTGCGGCAGGTGGAAAACATTAAGCTGATCGACGAAAGAATCGGGCTTGATGCGCTACCGGAAAAGCTGAGGGAAATCGCCCAGCTCCGCATCGATTATCAGGAAGTAACCTTAAAGGAACTCGGGGAAATGGTGTCGAGCGGAAAAATCAGCAAATCGGGCATCAATCACAGGCTTAGGAAACTGGATGAAATAGCTGAGCAGCTGCGTTCAGGACAATCTGTCTCTTTAAAATAGGGAATGGGGGAGATCGTATGGTTCAACAAAAAGTGGAAATTCTTTTGAAAACGGGGCTTCAAGCGCGCCCGGCGGCATTGTTTGTTCAAGAAGCCAACCGTTTTCAATCAGATATTTTTCTGGAAAAGGGAGATAAAAAAGTGAATGCCAAAAGCATCATGGGGCTGATGAGCCTAGCTGTCAGCTCCGGATCGGAAGTCACGCTGATCGCCGACGGTTCCGATGAACAAGATGCTCTTGCTGCATTGACTGCATATGTTCAAGAGAAAAAAGCTAAACCTTTATGAGGTTTGGCTTTTTCTCATCGATTCAAAGCGGAAGGAGAATAACCGATGACGACGATGCTTGATTCGCTGTTTAAAAGGATTGGATACAAGCCCGGTCAGCAGGTGACATTTGCTGACTTGCCCGAATTTTTATCGCTGCTGGCTTTACAGTTTCCTTTTGAAAATAGCGCGGTTTTAAGAAACGAACGGATTTCGATGACGAAAACAGGGCTGACGGAAGCCTTGCTGAACAATAAAAGAGGCGGTTTATGCTATGATTTGAACGCTTTTCTTTACCATGTGCTGACAGAGCTCGGCTTTTCCGTACACATGGTTCGCGGGACGGTTTTTAATCCAAAAGAACAGGCGTGGGCGCTGACGGGAACGCATGTCGCCGTTATTCTGCGGGAAAGCGATGAAACCTATTTGCTTGATACTGGATTCGGCATCAACCTGCCGCTTGCCCCCGTTCCGTTCTCAGGTGAACCCATCACCTCAAAAACAGGAGCTTACCGTATCAGGAAAACAAAGACAGATAAAGGAGATTACCTTCTTGAAATGGATAAGGGAGAGGGGTGGCAGACCGGCTACGCATTTTCGCTGACGCCAATCGATGAAGCGGCGCTTGCGTGCGTGCGGGATGCGATTTTCGATGAGGAAGCGTCTCCCTTTAATAAAAACCCGCTCGCTTCCAAGCTGACAAAGGACGGAAAGTTAATTTTGTCGAAGGATCACTTCACAAAGCAAACCGGAAGCGGTTTGACGAAAGAAGATGTGAACGCCGGAGATTTCCAGACCATTTTCGTTCAAGCATTTTTTGACTGAAGCACCACTGTGCATCAATTAAAATAAGCGGACGCCTGTCTGCAGCGCCCGCTCGTTTTCTGTTTTATCCTTCTGTTTTCAGCTGAAAGCCGTCCAGTGTTTCTTCGGCTTCGCGAAAAAGCTGCAAATATGCTTCGGCTTGATCGCCCAAGTAAATCCGGCTTTTTTCGATATTCTTCCACTCGATCAGCAAAGGCATGCCGACCCAGCCGGTCAGACAATCCCACAGCGCGTCAAGGTTTTCGCCATAGTAGTCCGGAAGCTCCAGCTGTTCTTTTAATGTTTGGTGAAGGTCTGATACGCTCGTGATCTTGTCTCCGTTTAAAGTGACTTGTTTCATATGATCATCTCATTCTCGTAAACGTTTTATAGTGGTCAGTTGTTTTATAAACCAGTCTGTCGTTGGAATAGACGATCCGGTCTGACCCCCGGAATCCCGATGTATAGTTGATGTCGGCTTCTCTCCATACGCGTCCGGCCGCATCTGGAAGCAATTTTTCTCTGTTTTGAAAGATATCGCCGCCGATGCTTTTTCCAGGCGCTACTTCTGCGAGATTGCCTTTTTGCGGGTCCCACCCTAATTTTGCCGCTTCGGCTTTTGTGATGAAGTTGTCAGGCAGCCTGCCGTATTTCACGATATAGTCGGCAACACCTTCAAACGTATTAATGACCTCATTTGACTGAACGGTGCTGCCTTTTTCTGCATGCGGCCCTTCAGCTGAGCTTGTAAAAAGGTTCCCCGCCAGAAAGCCGAGCGCGAGAACAATCCCAAGCGCAAGTGTGGATAATATTTTTTTCACGGATAAAGTCCTCCCCATCTTTAGACTTTATAGCATAAACATGAAGAATGTGCCTTCATGGGATTGAACAGCCGCATTTCCTCATTTCCATTCCGTCTGTAATCATATTGAATTGTACCTCAAAACATGCTCAGAAATCATTATAGTATTGTAAATTTTCCATGAAACCCGAGGACGGGAACGGATCGCCGCGGTTTCCTATTTGACTCCCGGAATGTTAGTCAAGATTTGAAGAAAAAACCAACTGCTTTTCATCAGTTCTTTTCAATGGAAATGTGAAATAGGCGGTAAAGTTCCTTTGCGCCCGCGGGCGTGACTGCAACGGCCCGTGTGCGCGGGCGCCGCTCGATCCAGCCCATGCGGATAAAAGCGTCGAGCAGTGCGGAGCCCAGGGCACCGGCAATGTGATGCCGCCTTTCACTCCAATCCAGGCATTTATGGCAAAAAGAGCGCCGTTTCTTTTTGACTTCCCCAACATCGATGCCAAGTTCCTTCAAAAATAATTCTCCTGCTTCAGTCACGGTAAAAGCCGTCTCTTCTTCTTTCAACACGCCCATCTCCACGAGCCGCTCCGCAAGTGTGACGCCGAGCGATCCAGCCAAGTGATCATAGCATGTCCGCGCTTTTCTGACCGCCCGATCTTCGGCTGACTGCCGGAAAGAGCGAATTTCAGCAGGGGGGGCTATGTTGAGCAGAGTTTCCAGCGATTGTGCAACCTTGCCATCTTTGAGCCGGTAATAGCGGTGCCGTCCTTGCTTCCGGCATGTCAGCATTTCGGCGTCAAGCAGTTTGGAAAGGTGAAAGCTTGCTGTCTGCTGTTTGATTCCCGCATACCCGGCCAGCTCGGTAGCTGTATAAAACCGGTCATCAAGCAATGCGGTTAAAATCGCTGCTCGTGACGGATCGGTGACAAGCTTGGCGACCTCGGCGATATTCGGATTCACGGTCATGACACTTCCTCCTAAAATGTAATCGATACTTCGATGTTAATTGAAATATTGGAGAATTACAATAAAAGCATAAAAGGAGGAGACCGATATGCATCAAAACAGCAAAATTATTCAGCCAAGCATTTTATACTACGGAACACCCGTCATTTTGCTCAGCACGCTGAACGAAGACGGTTCCACGAATCTCAGCCCGCTTTCCTCTTCTTGGGCGCTTGGGGATTCGATCGTACTCGGCGTCGGCACCGGCGGCAAAGCATTGGAGAATTTAGAGAGACAAGCCGGATGTGTCATCAATGTGCCGGATTCATCTTTATGGAGCAATGTAGAACGGCTCGCTTCCTATACCGGCAAACGATGCGTTCCGGAAGAAAAAAAGCGGCTCGGCTTTACATACCTTAAAGAAAAGTTTGCAGCCGGCGGATTTACGGCAGCGGATTCCCTGGCGGTGAAACCTGACAGAGTCGCCGATTGTCCGCTTCAAATTGAAGCGGAAGCCGTCAATATCCGCATTCCGGAACATTCACCGTATTTTGCCGTCATTGAAACAAAAGTGCTTCATGTGCACGCACATGAAGCGATTATAAAAGGGGAACACCACATCGATCCTCAAAAATGGGGGCCTTTAATTTATCTTTTTAGACACTATTTTGGTTTAGGACGCGAGCTCGGCAAAACATTCCGGGCCTGAATGTAAGAATGTGCGTCATCTCAGTTCTTTGACTATATCTTTTGGCTGTCTGCCCTGAAGACCGTCAATCAGGTTTTGGACGGCGCTTTTCAGCATGTTGACGTGTGTGACAAGAGTGGATGATCCAATGTGGGGAACGAGGGTCACATTGGAAAGGCTTAGGAGCGGATTGTCTTTTTCAATCGGCTCCTTTTCAAATACATCAAGTCCGGCTCCTTTAATCCATCCTTCTTTCAGCGCTTGAATCAACGCTTGTTCGTCAACGGTTTTGCCGCGGGAGATGTTGATGAAAATGGATGACGGTTTCATTTTTTTGAATTCAGCTTCGCCGATAAGGCGGTATGTCTCATCTGTGAGCGGTGTGATCAGAACAATGAAATCCGAGCGTTCCAACAATTCATGAAAGCCCGTATAAACCGCGCCGGTTTTTTTCTCTGTGTCGGGTTTGCGGCTGCGGCTGTAATAGAGCACTTCCATATCAAAACCCAAGGCCGCCCGTTTGGCGACTTGTTCTCCGATTCGTCCCATTCCGATGATGCCGAGCGTCCGGTGATGGACATCGCATCCGAACAAGCTTTCATCATCCTCTGATTTGGTCCATTTTCCATCGCGGATGTAGCGGTCGAGCTCGGCGATTCGCCGCGCTGAGGAAAGGATCAGACCGAAAGCGAGGTCTGCGACTGTGCCGTCAAGAATGTATGGTGTGTGAGTGCCGATAACCGATTTTTCTTTCATTGCTTCAATGTCAAAGTTGTCATAGCCGACGGAGTTGTTGCTGACGATTTTTAACTTCGGCGCATTGCATAATAATTCACGGTTGATTTTTGTCCCTGAGGTTAAAAGACCGTCTGCTTCCTTGATTTTTTCGAGCAGGGTCGATCTGGGAATGTGCTCGCGCGAAGTCCAAATTTCATATGTGCAGTGTTCGGCGAGCATCTCTTCGATTTCTTTTGGGACCGGTTTTGTGACATATACAAACGGTTTCATCTGCATTCTCCTTCCGCGTATCATCTGCTTCTATTATAGAGGAAAAACGGCTTCTATAAAAATCAAAGTCTGTTCCGAATAAACGTAGGACTATCAGCTCAATTATTGTTGTTTAGAAAATCATAGATACTTATTTCAGTTTTTTAATTTATTTTAATGCATTTTTATAACTATAAATCCAAATATTAGATGTTCTATTTTGCTTCCAGTTCTATTTTTATAGGTGAAGAACAGTGTAGATTTTATTATTTTAGAAAGATATAAAATTAGACTTTTTAAAATATTCAGTACATTTATAGTGAATTTTTTGATTCGAATCCAAATCGAAAAACCATGTGCTATAATTCGGCTGTAACAATATCAAGGTCATATGACTATGAAAAGGAGTGAGAGAGAAATGGCGATTTTAACTTCCATTTTGAAGCGAAATCAGTCTTTTGTAGAGGAAAAGGGGTACGAGTTTTATGAAACGACAAAATTTCCGGAGAAGAAACTTGTGATTTTGACATGTATGGACACGCGTTTATTAGAACTGCTCCATCATGCAATGGGGTTAAGAAATGGAGACGCAAAAATCATTAAGAATGCGGGGGCCGTTGTTTCTCACCCTTTTGGAAGCGTCATGCGCAGCATTCTTGTGGCTGTCTATGAGCTGCAGGCTGAAGAAGTCTGCGTGATCGGCCACCATGAGTGCGGTATGGCAAGCCTGAACGCTTCATCTATCCTTCAAAAGGCCAAACAGCGGGGGATTGATGATGGCTGTCTCGAACTCCTGCAGCATTCAGGCATCGACTTGGACACATGGATGACGGGCTTTGACAGCGTTGAAGACAGCGTCAGCCACAGCGTGAACATGGTTCGGAATCATCCGCTGATGCCTTCAGGTGTTCCGGTGCACGGATTGGTGATTGATCCAAAGACCGGCCGTTTGGATGTTGTGGAAGATGGTTATTCACGTGAAGACGTTTTGCTTTCGGAAATGGGGAGGATAGATTGAATGTTACGTTTTTCAGGCAGATTTGAAGGATACAGCCTTAAACGGTTTCAAAAAGATATTGTAGCAGGAATGGTCGTTGGAGTCGTCGCAATTCCGCTTGGCATGGCTTTTGCCATAGCCTCGGGGGTGAAACCGGAACACGGTCTTTACACAGTGATTGTCGCCGGTATTTTGATTTCGCTTCTCGGCGGGTCGAAATACCAGATTGGCGGACCGACAGGCGCTTTTGTTCCGATCCTGTTCGCTATTGTGCTCCAATACGGATTTGAGAATCTGCTGATTGCCGGTTTTATGGCCGGAGTGATTCTCGTCATATTAGGGCTGCTAAAACTCGGCAAGATTATCAAGTTTATTCCGCGGCCGGTGATCATCGGGTTTACGGCCGGCATCGCAGTGATTATTTTCACCGGAGAAATCGCCAAGTTTTTAGGTTTGAGGAATGTTGAGAAGCATGAGAGTTTTTATATGAATATGCGAGAGGTTGTCATCAACCTGAACACGCTCAGCTTCTACAGCATTTTGACGGCTGTCGTATCGCTCTTCTTTGTGCTGTTTACGCCAAAGATTCTGCCGAAAGTGCCGGGAGCGCTTGCAGGCTTGCTTGTATCGACGGTCATGGCCACGATGATGTTTCCTGAACAGGTGGTAACGATCGGCTCAGCTTACGGCGAAATTCCGCGCAGCTTGCCGAGCTTTCAATTTCCTGAATTGTCATTGGAAAAAATCATTTACCTGCTGCCTCCCGCTCTTGCGATTGCGATGCTCGGCGGAATCGAATCGCTGCTTTCCGCGATGGTGGCAGACAATATGAAGGGAACAAGGCATGACAGCAATAAAGAGCTTGTCGGCCAGGGGATTGCGAACATTGCCGCACCGCTGTTCGGCGGAATTCCGGCGACAGGCGCGATTGCCCGTACGGCAACCAATATTAAAACGGGTGCTGCTTCTCCGATTTCAGGGATCGTGCACGGCGTGTTTGTTTTATTGGTCCTGCTTTTGTTTGCGCCATACGCTTCCCTTATCCCGCTTGCAAGCATGTCGCCGATTTTAATGGTGGTCGCTTGGAATATGAGTGAGCGGAAAGAGTTTGTAAACATTTTGAAAATTAAGAATTCCGACTCTGCCGTGCTTGTCGTCACATTTCTTTTAACGGTTTGGCAGGACCTTGTATTTGGGGTGGCGGCCGGGATCCTGCTGGCGATCATCACCTTTATCGTCAGAATGAGCAAATCGTTCCGCATTAAAAAGGATGTGTCTGAATCGATCGTCCAGTCGGCTGCTGCAGCGGAAGAAAAGAAATTCCACCGCTCTGTCAGCATCTATTCTGTTGAAGGCCCGCTGTTTTTCGGCTCATCGAATTCATTGGAGGATTCAATTTTGGACAAAGGCCACCTGCCAAAACTCCTCATCCTGCTTATGAACAAAGTAGACTATATGGATTCTTCCGCAGAAGGCAGCTTGATGACGATCGTCAACCGTGTCCACCAGCAAAACGGCAAAGTGATGATTGTCGGGTTGCAGCAGCAGCCGCGTGAGCTTCTTCATAAAACAGGGCTGTTTCATAAAATCGGCAAAAAGCATTTTGTCGACAGGCCTGAACAAATATTTGACGTGACATAACTGAAGAAAACCGCCTGTTCCGGGCTGACCGAAGCAGGCGGTTGCTTTTATTCGGCGGCTTTTACATATGTGCCTTTTTTCATTGCGGCTATTGCCGTTTCTTTCATCAAAAGGACGTCTTTTGAAAGTGTGGAGGCGGGGACTTTTCTTCCGTTAACGGCGACTTTTGGATCGATCCATCTTACCTTTAAAGTTTGATGAAAAGTAAAATCGTCTTCGTCTCCTTGCTTAACGCTCTGGCTCGCTGTACTGAGCCTTTCAAGCGTTTCCCGGAAGCACGCTTTTTGCTTTAGCATCGCAAGCAGTTCCGTGTCGGTTTTGAAAAAATCGCGTCCCGTGATGATACGCATGTCAAGCGCCTTTTTCAGCATTTGGCTGAGTGTACAGAGCGCATATACATTGAGGGGATTCATAAAGAAGTCAATCACCTCTTGATAGTAAAGGTGGGTGAACCATTCGGCGTGCTCTGTCGAAGTGCAGCAGATTTCGCCTTCGACAACGGTCAGTCCGGTTTCTAAAAATCGTCCAATCTCTTCTTGGTCGCCAAACCCGTAGGCTAAAGAGTCGCGAAGCGTGTAATCGATGCGATCCGCACATAATGAAGGAGCCGGCTGCTCCAGCAGCGTCCATTTTTTTTCATCGTATAAGATATCTTCATCTTTGAATCCGTATGTATCCAGAATCCAGGGGATATCAGATTGCTTGACCCATTGCCGAAACATCTGTTCATGGTAATCTTCGTTTTCCATGTTAAATACATCATCAGCCACATGGGAAAATGCCGTATGGGAAACATCGTGAAGCAAACCTGCAATTTGTTCTTCAAGGCTTCCGCCAAGCCTGCGGATCAAAAGCATAACCCCGATGCTGTGTTCGCAGCGGCTGATGTTCCATGCGGGATTGACGAGAAAGCATGCTCCGCCTTGGTGAATCCCATTTAGACGCTGAACGGCTTTTGAATGAATGAGGTCTGTCAGCACAGGCTCCAAATCTGCCTCGCCGTAAAGGCGGTCATTGATCTTCATGATGCTCTCCTGCAAATCTTTTCGTCAGTTTGCGGCGGTGGGCATCCATCATGTCTTCCAATGAAACATCGTATATGCCGGCAAGCATAATCAAATTCCCCATCACATCGCCCATTTCTTCGATCAGTTCCTTTTTCAGTTCAGCAGCCGGCCGTTTGGCTTCATCAGGACGGTCTCTTCCGATTTCGTATGCCCTGACCGCTCTCGCCAGTTCACCGGCCTCTTCCATTAAAAATCCCATCCGGATGAAAGGTCCGTATTCGCTCCATCCTCTTTTCCGATAAAATGTCTTTGTCCATTGCTCCGCGTCTGTGATTGTCATAAGTCTACACTCCCATTTAGAAATTCAATTATATTATCGCACACGGAACAAACAATATATAGTACAATGTTAATTGCTTTTATCAATATATGGAGTTGGAGTGAGCGAAAGTGAAAACGGTATGCGTATATTCAGGATCAAATATGGGGACGGACCCGGCGTACAAGAAGAAAGCTGCAGAGCTTGGTGTTTATATTGCCGAGAAGGGGCTTCGCCTTGTTTATGGAGGATCGAGAATGGGATTGATGGGCGTGATTGCGGATACCGTATTGAAAAACGGCGGGGAAGTTGTCGGCGTTATGCCGAAAGGACTTTTTACAGGGGAAATCGTTCATCAGCAGCTGACAGAGCTGATCGAAGTGAGCGGCATGCATGAGCGCAAAGCGAAAATGAGTGAATTAGCTGACGGCTTTATCGCGATGCCCGGAGGCTTCGGTACGTTTGAAGAGCTGTTTGAAGTGCTTTGCTGGGCCCAGATCGGCATTCATCAAAAGCCGATCGGACTTTACAATGTGAACGGCTATTTTGACCCACTTCTTAAAATGCTCGAATACAGCGTTCAAGAGGGCTTTTCGAATGAATCGCACCTTCAGCTGATTCATGCTTCGGCGAGCCCCGCGGAATTGATCGGGAACATGAATGATTATCGCTACCCTGTCCTCGAGAAAAAGTGGAAGGATTTATAGAAACTCTTACATAATGAGCGGAGGTACGGTAACATAAAAAAGCTGCCGATGACTTCGGCAGCTTTTTTTGCTGTTTACTTCTGTGCGTCGATATTGCGTGTGAGCACTTTATCAATCAGGCCGTATTCTTTTGCTTCTTCAGCCGTTTTGAAGTTGTCACGGTCTGTATCGCGCTCGATCACTTCAAGCGGTTGTCCAGTGCGCTCTGCAAGAATTTTGTTCAGTTTGTCACGCAATGAAAGAATGCGCTTCGCGGCAATTTCGATTTCTGTTGCCTGACCTTGCGCTCCGCCAAGCGGCTGGTGGATCATGACTTCACTGTTTGGAAGAGCGTAGCGCTTCCCTTTCTCGCCGGCTGCGAGAAGGAACGCACCCATAGATGCCGCCATTCCCGTACAAATCGTAGAGACTTGCGGTTTAATGAACTGCATGGTGTCATAAATCGCCATGCCGGCTGTGATAGAGCCGCCAGGGCTGTTAATATAGATGCTGATATCTTTTTCTGGATCTTCGGCTTCGAGGAATAGAAGCTGAGATACGATGGAGTTCGCAACATTGTCATCGATTGCTGATCCCAGCATAATGATACGGTCTTTCAACAAGCGTGAGTAAATGTCATACGCTCTTTCCCCGCGGTTCGTCTGTTCAATGACTGTAGGTATTAAATTCATAATGCTCCTCCTTCACCTTAAAAGGTAAGTATGTAGTTTAATCATACATTTTTGGTCAATAAAGGTCAAACAAAAAGCCGCCTTCATTAAAAAGACATACTGGGGTTTATTTTTCCCATTTTAAAGGACATTCAAACAAAAGATCAACTTTACAGAGGAAAGTATAGAAAAATGGGGTCTAAGTCCATTGATCTTCAATTTATTTTATAGGAAAAAAGGAAGCCGGTTATATATGTGAACGCAGACAAGAGCGCTCAGAGCTCCAAATAAGAAGAAACCAAAGCTGATCGGGTTTCTCGGCGTTGTTGCCGCTCATAGATTTTATCTCGACGAGAGAACAGGTTACGCTGCAGCCAAGCTGCTTCTCAACTGGATTAGATTTGGTCTTTTATTGAGGTATGATCTGCCTTGTGAAAACAACGGACGAATTAAATAAAGAAATCGAGTATAATCTAAACCTGCATTGTTTCGAGCAAGAGATTGTGATTGACTTTTTAAAGAACAGCCCTTATAATATAAATTGCTGACGTTAAAAAATTATATTGTGCGCTCGTAGCTCAGCTGGATAGAGCGGTGGTTTCCGGTACCACGTCTGCCGGGGGTTCGAATCCCTCCGAGCGCGTTTTCAAGACAAGGGTTTGGCATTAGCCGCCCTTGTTTTTTTGTGCACTTTTAGTCGTATTTGACTCCCCGGAAGCATATATCAATTGGGGTCACTCGTGATGACTAGACGAAGGGGCGGGATTAAATGGACAAAAAACACAATTATTTTATACCGTCAGGACTGTTGATTGGATTAGGCATCGGGATATTATTCGACCATCCGGCACCGGGGCTTTTGATCGGCCTCGGGGCGGGGATTTTGTTGTCTGCTGTTGTGCCGAAACGAAACGGAAAGTGAGCTGGAAGGCTCGCTTTTTTGCGCTTTTACAACAACGGGCGGCCGCTTGGCCGCCCGTTGTTGTTTAATCGTGGATTGAACGCATATGTTTGATCTTTAGATTTTCAAAGACGGCCGCTCCATTTTCGGTAAAGAGCGTGATACCCGTATCATTCAGGTCTGGAAATGCAAGGTTTGAGTGCGTCGTTTCGCCGTCATCAATAAACGCTTCGACAGTGTTTTGATCTACGATGATTGTGAAATGCACCCGCTTTTTTTCCGGATCAAACGGTGCTTTGCTTTCCAAATAGGTGCGGGTGCTGTCAGGCTGTCCTGTAAATCCTCTGTTCACAAAAGAATAACCGCCTTCAGCCGAAATTCCTACATCGATATGGCGTTTTCGATCCGCGGATTCTCTTAGCCTGAATCCCGCGTTTTTAAGATCGGCCCACGAGATATCCGCCTCAAGCTGATAGGTATTTGCCTTAATCTGAAGCGTTTTTGATCCGTTTACTTCGATGCGCTCAAACTCATCTGTCGATTCGGTTAATTCATCCAATTGATCGATTGGATGAGAGGCAAGGCTGTATTGATTTCCGCCTTTATGTTTAAGCTGAATTTGCCGGACGATCGAATCGGTTCCGTTAAAGCCGTCTTTCCATGTCGGCGTCCGGTTTGCATAATCCCAGTTATTCATCCACGCCAAAGCATAGCGTTTCTCGTATTGATCGTCTGTTTCGCCGTCCTCAAATGTCACGCCCGCATACCAGTCAAAGCCGTAATCAAGCCACTGAGGTTCCGCTTCGTCCGCGGTAAATTCGTTGCCGTTGAAGCTGCCTGTCCAGTATGCATAAGTATTCGGCTTGCCGGCACCTTTTCCATTTGCGCTTGCTCCGAGAACCCATTTATATGTTCCGTCATCCGCCCGCATCTTGAATAGATCCGGACATTCGATGATGCCGATATTTTCTGTTTGAAAACTACTTGTATAACGCCATTCCTTCAGATTTTGTGATTCGTAAAAGCCGATTTTCGTTCCTTCAGCCAGCGCCATCACCCATTTATCATCCTCTTCATCCCAGATCACTTTCGGATCTCTGAAATCGACGGTGTCCGGATTAGGCAATACCGGCTCTTCACCGTAAGGTTTAAATGTTTTTCCACCATTTTGGCTGTACCATAAAAATTGTTCTTCCTTCCCGTCATTGGCCGAAGGCTGCGTCATAATCGCCACGATCGCCCCTTTGCCGAAGCCGGCTGTGTTTTGTGAGTCGACAACGACAGAACCGGACCAAGGATCGCCGTTTTTATTCGTATATTTCGGAATGGCAACCCCTTGATCCTGCCAGTGGACGAGATCATCTGACACCGCGTGGCGCCACTCTGTCCCATTGCCGTCCGGATAGTCCCGGTTATAGAGATAGTAGTAATGATATTTTCCATTGAAATAGACGGGCTTTTGAGGGTCGTTTTTCCACTTGTCAGGGGTTGTCAAATGGAAAGCCGCGCGATATTCCGGTGTTTCCGGGGATTCTCCCTTTTTTTCTGTTTCCCGGTCTGAAGCCAATATCATGATGAAGATTCCAAGACAAACAGTTAAAATGCTAATCCGCTTATATACTGTCTTCTTCAAGAAAATTCCCCGCTTTATTCTAAGATGACACACGAAAGAAAATGCCGATGTTCACCGGCATTTTCTTTCGTTCGTTTTATTAGTTTACCGTTAATTGTCCCTGTTCAAGAATGCTGTTTTTGACAACGGATGTTTTTGATCCTTTGACTTTCAGCAAAAAGCTTGGTGCAAATGTGGCGTGATGCTCGTTTGAAATTCCTCTGTTTGTGATGTAGCTCGTGATGACGACTTTGTCGCCTTTTTTCTGCGGTACGGCAAAGTGTGAATAAGTAAATGTGATGTCATTGTAATCAAGGTCCATGTGCAAAACAAGTCCGGATTTGTTTAAAGGCTTGAATGGCCCGGTTAGTGAATCTGATACATAGCCGAGCATATAAATGTCTTTTGCACCAATGCCGTCAATTGTCATTTTTGATCCTCTTGAATCTGTGAACAGATACCATTTTCCGTTCATTTTGAAGAGGTTGGCCCGTTCGATTTCATCAGTCACCGTATTGGAGGCGATCAAAGGCTTCATGACTTTTTTCAGCGTATAATCTTTATTTAATTCGATGATTCCGAGTGCGCCGTTAGCTAATGAAGCGTTCTTTTTGTTCGCTCCTTGAAGCAGCTTGCTGCTTTCTCCTCTAAAGAACTGCTTGCTGCCTCCGTAGTAAGCTCTGTTGAATAGAGAGTCTTCTCCCTGATAGCCGGTTTTTGTTCCCGTATTGGCTTCAAATACGAGATATTTGCGGCCGTGATCTTCCACATAATGCGGGTCTCTCAGCGTATGGTTGTCGCCGGAGCTGTAGTTTCCTTCGTCAATGAATTGCTGAACGTTTTGGTACACTGAGCCGTCGGAGCCGTCAAAGACCGATTTATGATCTTCTACACCATCAATTTTCAGTGTGTCCGAATCCGGCTGCGTGAAGTTGACCTGAGCCGTTGTCAGCGTCTGTTTGCCGTATTGCGTGCCGGAGAAAGCTGTGTAAAACAGTCGGACTTTTCCGTCTTTTGTCAGCGTGGCGGAACCTGACCACTCTTGTGTTTGATACTTAAGGTACGGATCGTCAGGAGTGAATTTGTCGCTGTCTTTAAACACTCTGCCGGCGTTTTTCCAGCTGTCGATGGAAGTTTCGCCTTTCTTTTGATAGAACAAGTAGATGGATGTGTCATCGACGTCTTTCGGGTCGCCCGCCAACGCGAAAACAAGATTGTAGCCGTGGTATGTAGCGACTGTTCCGTCGGCATTTTGCAGCGGCCAGCTGTCCCATACGTCTAAATCGATCAGTTCTCCATTTTTGTTATAACCTTTTGCTGAAGGGATGTTTTTGATGGTTTTCGGATCGAATTGAGGAACTTTAAATTGTTCGCTCTTTTGCTGTTCGGGAATTTTCAGCATGTCATGTCTTGTGATATGAGAAAATCCGTAACTCTTCTTGTAATCTTGCGTTTCTTTTGCAAAGGTTTGCGGCGCACCTCCCGCAAGCAGAGCTGCTGCGACGGTTAAGGCAGACGCTTTTTTAGCGATGTTTTTGATGTTCATCAATATTTCCTCCCTTTTTCAATATGTAACAGATTGCTCCTGACAACATGAACGTTTCCAATCATCCCTCCTAACTGCGGCATTGTCCTGAAGAACAGAAAAAAGACCTAAAATGTGCAAGGTCATATAGGCAAAAGATAGACTTCGCCCTTCACACATTTTAGGTCTTGCCTGCTTAGACAGTAACAATCCCGACAATATTGAATTACCATCATTCTAATATACTCATCTCTGGGACTCAACTGGTCTAAGTTCCTCTTTTCTCATACATTTTTTTGCAAATGACATCAATTTTAAGCTAAAAGGCACCTTTTTTAATGAATCTATAGTCCGTATAAGGAGGAATCGTCAATCGTTGAAATCAATATACATCGGTATACTTTCCCAAAAGGCATCTGGAATTGCGAGCTTTCGTTGATCATGTCTTGACAGGGTTGTTTGAATATCGTCCTCTTTTCCGGCTTGAACTTTTTGAAGCCATTCCGGATCCATCAGAAGTCCCCGACCGATTCCGACGAGATCGGCTCCTGTTTTCAGCGCTTGAACGGCATCTTCCGGTGTGTGTACTTTCCCGGCTCCGATCAGAGGAAGACGGTCCCCGACCGCTTCTTTGATCAGTTCCATCCGCGTGCGGAATTTGTCTGCACCACGGCGCGGCAAGGACCGGAAATCAATGAGAGAAACGTGCAGGTAATCCAATGCTTGTTCCCGCAGTACATTGACGAAAGGCAACGTTTCAGCCATTGTGATTCCGGGCGTTTCCGGCTCTTCGGGCGAAAACTTGTAGCCGATGATAAAGGACGGCTTATGACAGCTTTCCGCTACACGTCTGATTTCTTCTATGATCTGAAGCGGAAATCTCATCCGTTTCTCTAAAGTGCCGCCCCAGCTGTCGTTTCGCCGGTTGTAATAAGGGGAGAAGAACTGATGGATGAGATACCCGTTTGCGCCGTGAATTTCGACTCCGTCAAACCCGGCTTCGATCGCTCTTCGCGCCGCCTGGCCGAAAGAATGGATAAGGTCTTGAATGTCTTGCTCAGACAGTGCCCTTGGCACCGGTGCATTCGGTTGATTCGGAGCGACGGCGCTGGCACTGACCGTCTGCTCTATACCTTTGGCTCCAGGATGGAAGAGCTGCAGGATTGCTTTTGCTCCATGTTTCTTTAAAGTGGCTGCAAGCCGGGTTAGTCCCGGGATTTGATCATCGTTCTCAGCTCCGGGAATGCCGGGAAATCCGGTTCCGGGCTGTACGGTTGTCGCAGATGTGATGACCATCCCGACATCTGTCGCCCGCGCGGCATAATAGACGAGTTCGTCGTCAGAAATGAATCCTCCAGGCATAGAGGATGAATGCCCCATTGGCGGCATGATGATTCTATTTTTCAATTGGATGCCGTTTTTAAAAGTAAAGGGTGTGAATAAAGAATCGTATTGTTTTTTCATGTTTTTCCTCCTTTTGATATAACCATAGCAACCACCGTGAGGCTCCACAAGAACGCAATTTTTTTATATATGCTTTATAAAAATAAACCGTAAGATCGTTCTCTTGAATGCTCTGGTGTCCATATGGTAGGATCAAGTCAAAATTGGCGAATGAGGCAATGGAGGAATTGCTATGAATTCAGCTGTCGATCATAAAGAATGCTCTTCTTTAATACAGGGTGTATTGAAAATTTTCTCCGGTAAATGGTCATTTTTGGTTCTCGCCGAGCTCATTCAGGGCAAGCGGCGATTCAACGAGCTCAGAAGGAACTTGGGAAACGTCAACACTAAAGGATTAACTGACACATTAAGACATCTTGAAGAAAGCGGTATGATTTCCCGGAAGGTGTTCCCGACGGTTCCTGTTACTGTAGAATATGAATTAACAGAAAAAGGTAAAGAGTTCCACGGCATTTTTAAAGAGATGGCCGCGTGGGGGGAAAAATGGCTTCCGTAATGGAGCCTTTTTATTTTACCTTCGTTTTGCGGTTCCAAATATTTCTGCCTTTTGGTATAGTGATAATGTGTTTAAATTTGCAACAAAAGGTGATCGAATATGAAAGTGATGGCAATTGCTCCATATGAAGGATTAAAAGAGCTGATGATTCAAGTGGCAGGCGGCGAGGATTTTGAATTCGAGGCGGCTTCCGGAGATTTAGAGAAGGGTGTGGAGCTGGCGAAGCAAGCGGAAGCAAACGGGACTGATTTGATTATCAGCAGAGGTGGAACCGCTGAGCTGATCCAGCAAGAAGTTTCCATTCCGGTTGTGGATATCGAAGTGTCGGGATACGATATGCTGCGTGTGCTTACGCTTGCCAAGGGCTATCCCGGCAAAGCGGCAATTGTCGGATTTCCGATGATTGCCGACGGCGCGTCAGCAGTGTGCGAAATTTTGGATATCCGGATCGACGCCTGCACCGTATCAGACGAACGCGATGTTGAACCGGTGCTTCTTCAGCTCAAAGAACAGGGCTATCAGATCATTATCGGCGATGTGATCACAATTGAGAAAGCAGAGCAGCTCGGTTTAAACGGACTGCTTTTGACATCCGGAAAAGAAAGCATTGCCAAAGCTTTTGCATACGCTAAAAAACTGTATTCCTTTTTAGAGAGCATCAAGCAGAAGTACGCTGTGCCGTATCACATTTTACAAAAGGCCGAGACCGGTTATGCAGTATACAACAAGACATTGCGGCCGGTTTTTCAAAACGGCGTATTTGCCGAACAAATCGGCTTGTTGGATCATCTGGAAGAGCTGATCGGGGAAGCGGAAAAGAAGGGAGTCATCCATTTTAGATTCCGAAAGCATGGGCGGACATGGAATATCACGGGGCGCAGGTTTTTCGCATCAGACGAGGCATTGACCGTATTTACCGCGGAAAATGCAAAAGATGTTCACGTTTCTTCTTTGCCTGGAGCAGCGATTCTTTCTCCTTTACGGATGAGTTATATGGAAACATCGAGGAACGAAACGATGCAGCAGGTGCTGAAAAAAGCGGAGTTGTTCGCGGCAAGGCGGGAACCCATATGGATCAACGGAGCGCCCGGCTCAGGGAAAGAGAGCTTGGCCGGGCTGATCCATATGAAGGGGGAGGACAAGCATGAGCCGTTTCGAAAAATCGATGCCGGTTTGCTGTCTGAAGCAGAATGGGAACAGGCGTGTGAAAGCGAAGAATTCTTTTCAGGGAGAGGAACGCTATACATCAAACAAGTCGATCGCATGCCGCCGTCCTCGCAACGGCTTTTACTCAGGCGGATCAGCGAACCGTATGACGGGCCGAGGCTGATCGTTTCTTCTTCCCGCAGGCGCGCCGGGGAATTTTTAAGCGATTTATATGATGCGCTTTGTCATTTGGAACTGGACGTTCCCCCTCTTTCCGAAAGAAAAGAGGATATTTTGCATCTGGCTTATCTGTTTATTGCGGAAAGCAATGAGGCATTCGGCAAACAAATCGTCGGCTTTCGAAGCGAAGCTGGTGTTCTGCTTGAAGAAGCGAAATGGCCGGGCAACCTCAGCCAATTGAGAAAAACGGTCCAAAACTGTGTCCTTGAAGCGCAGGGCGTTTATATCGAGAAGGCTGACGCCGAACGGGCCCTGAGCCGCTTGAACGAGGAAGAAAGAGAAGACATCGATTTATCCGGAACGCTCGAAGAGATCGAAAAAAGAATCATTCAAAAAATCTATGCCGAAGAAGGGAACAATCAAACAAGAACAGCGGAAAGGCTCGGCATCAACAGAACGACGCTTTGGAGAAAATTGAAATCGTCACATTGATAAGACACCGGCTAAACCGGTGTTTTATTTTTTGTTTTAATATGCAACAATAAATAAAAAATAATTAGATAAATAACGTTGATTATTGAAACATTTATGTATATAATCATTTTTGAAAACGCTTTACAGGAAGGGGAGGCAATCATGGGATTCGTACCAAAGGGGATTTATCCCGCTATGCTGACACCGCTCACAGAAGATCAAAGCATTGATGAATCGGCGTTGAAACAGCTGACAAACCATTTGATCGATGCTCATGTACACGGGCTTTTTGCGTTGGGTACCAACGGGGAATTTCATATGTTCAACACCGGAGACAAGCTGAAAGTTGCAGAAATCATCATTCAAGAGACGGCAGGACGCGTTCCCGTCATGGTAGGGAGCGGAGGAAACAGCACAGAAGAAGCGATCTGGCTTTCTAAGAAAATGGAGAGGCTTGGCGCAGATGCGCTGTCGGTCATCACGCCATTCTTTATTCCACCGACACAGGAAGAAGCGGCGGTGCATTATAAAACAATTGCGGCATCCGTTTCACTTCCGGTCCTTTTGTACAATATCCCTTCAAAAACAGGTTTCCATTTAGATCCAGAAACAGTGGCAGAGCTTGCGAAAGTGGATAATATCGTTGGAATTAAGGACAGCAGCGGAAACTTTGAAAACATACAGCAGTATATCGAGCAGACGAAAAATGAGGACTTTTCCGTTTTTGCAGGCACCGATTCGCTCATATTGAAAACGCTTCAAGCGGGAGGAGCGGGAGCAGTTGCAGCAACAGCAAATATGCTCCCTGATATCGTAACGTCGATTTACCACCATTGGTCAGAGGGTGAGACTGAAAAGGCGGAGGCTGCCCAGCTGGAGCTTCAGCCGCTTCGCGATACATTTCGTTTAGGTACGATCCCGGCGGCACTGAAAAAAGCGGTTGGGCTTTATTCAATCCCTGTAGGCCCGCCGAAAGCGCCCGTCCAAGAGCTGGCCGGTTCGGCGCTCTTGGAGGTCGAAAAAATGGTCGCTTACTATCAATCAAAATAGGGAGGTTTCAAGAATGCCAGCGAATTATCAATTTCGGACAGCCGATCATATCGTTGCGGGCGAACATTCCATCCGCAGGCTCAAAGATCATGTACGAACGATTGTACCGAAGGCGGACAGGGCGCTGATTATTACCCAGCCGTCGATTGTCAAACTTGGCGCGATCGGAGAAGTACAGGCTCAGCTTACAGAGATTGGCATTCAGTCAGATGTTTGCACAGCCATATTGCCGGAACCGACCGCACAAAATATTGAAGACGTATTTAGAGGAATCCGTGATAAACGATACGACATTCTCATCGGAATCGGCGGAGGCAGCGTGCTGGACGGAACGAAAATATTGTCCGTGCTGCAAACGAATTCAAAAAAGGTCGAGGAGCTGCTCGGGACAGATTTGGTCGAAAAGCCGGGAATCCCGACCGTGCTGATTCCGAGTACCTCGGGGACAGGCGCAGAGGTGACGCCGAACGCGATCGTTACGCTTCCCGAAGAGGAATTGAAAGTCGGCATCGTCAGTCCGCTTCTTTTGCCGAAACTTGTCATTCTTGACCCGATCATCACCCTTGGATTGCCAAAATCAATTACGGCGGCTACCGGAATGGATGCATTCACCCATTCGCTTGAATCGTTCATTTCGACGAAAGCAAACCCGATCAGCGATATGTTCGCTTTAGAATCCATCAGATTGATTTCGGCAAGTATTGTGGAAGCGTATGAAAACGGTTCATCGATACAAGCGAGAGAAAACATGCTGCTCGGTTCGACGTATGGCGGAATGGCGCTGACGGCTGCCGGTACTGCTGCCGTTCATGCCCTCGCCTATCCGCTTGGGGGGAAATACCGAATTCCCCACGGTGTCGCCAATTCGATGCTCCTTCCGCATGTGATGGAGTTTAATATGGATGCCATTACAAAACGGCTGTCTCTTGCGGCAGAAACGATGGGAATCGCTGCATCTGATTTGACCGCCGAACAAGCGGCTGAGGCTGTTGTGCAGAAAATAAGAGAGTGGACGAAGCGGCTGAATATTCCTCAGGATTTGAAAGCGTTCGGCGTAACCGCGAGCGACGTGGACGATTTAGCCGACTCAGCTTCAAAAGTGACGCGCCTGCTTCATAACAATCCGAAACCGCTCAGTCTGGAAAATATAAAAGACATCTATCGAAAACTAATCAACTAAAGGATGAAGACATTTGAAAATTGCAATCATCGCGGATGATTTGACGGGAGCGAACGACTGCGGCGGTCAGCTTGTTCATTACGGGATGGATGTTTCCGTCAAACTCGACGCCGAATTCACCAGACGGGAAACGGAAGGCGTCGTTATTTTCAATACGGACAGCAGATCGCTGTCAGCCGCAGAGGCGAAGGCGACTGTGAAAAACATCAGTGAACACATCTCCCGGCAATCGTTTGATATCGTCTACAAAAAAATCGACAGCACGATGAGGGGAAATATCGGAGCCGAGCTTCAAGCGATGCACGAAGTGTTTCAGCCGGATTTTGTGCTGATCGCTCCCGGCTACCCTCAAAACGGACGTCAGGTTATCGGCGGCGTCCATTATGTGAACGGCGTAAAGCTTGAAGAAACCGAAGCGGCAAACGATCCGAAAACGCCTGTAGCCGAGTCGAATATTCAAAGATTAATAGAAAAGCAGACTCGAAATAAGAGCGGACATTTATCATATGAAGACATCCGCCGCGGACACGGGCATGTTCGCAACAAGCTGGAACGCTTTCGGGCGGAAGGGATTTCATATGTGACGGCCGATTCGGTTCACGAATCCGATCTGCAGGATCTGGCGCTTATTTTGGAGAGTTTGCCGTATTCTATCATTTTAGCCGGTTCGGCAGGCTTGATGAGCTGCCTGCCCAAAGCGTTCAATCTGAAAGAAAGGGAGCTCGGTCAAACCGTTCCGTTTTCCGACCAGCCGATCATGTTTGTCGTCGGAAGCATGAGTCGGAAGGGGAGGGAACAGCTTCACGAACTATTCGCCGGACGTGCGGCTGAAAAAATTGAAATGAGATCAGAGCGCGTGCTGTGCGGCGGAGCTGAGAAAAGAAACGAGTTCGAACGGCTGAAGGAGAGGGCGGCGGACGTCCGCCGCCGTTCGAAACACATCGTCCTCTGCACCTCGGACAATGCGGCAGAGACACAGAAGATTGGTGAAAGCCGCGGACTCACCCCGGTTCAAACGAGCAATGCGGTGTCCGGTGCACTAGGCGAATTGGCGGGCGAGCTGATTCAAGCCTTTCATGTGAGACGTCTGTTTTTAACCGGAGGTGACACGGCATACCAAGTGCTGCATCAGCTTCGGATTCATGAGATACGATTGCTGGACGAAGTAGAGCCCGGCATTCCGCTGGGAGCAGCCGGTGAAGAATTGTACATTGTGACAAAGGCCGGAAATTTTGGCTCGCGTTCGGTGATGGCAAGTGCGGCAATCAAGCTACAAGGAGGATAAACAATGAAGAAACCGGTTATCGGCATTACAATGGGCGACGCGGCAGGCGTCGGTCCGGAAATTATCGTAAAAGCCCTCAAGTCCCGCGAAGTGTATGACATGTGCAGGCCGCTCGTCATCGGCGATATGAAAATGCTGAAAAAAGCCGCCTTCCAAATCGGATCAGAGGTTGTCATTAACAAGGTCGGGCATCCGGACGAGGGCGGTTTTGTACATGGAAAGATCGATTGTCTCGATATCGATCTGCTCCCTGAAAACCTGCCTGTCGGAAAGGTATCGGCTGAAGCTGGAAACGCCGCTTTTCATTTCGTGAAAAAAGCGGTTGAGCTCGCTAAAAAAGGCTGTATTCAAGCGATTTGCACAGCGCCTTTAAATAAGGAGGCGCTGCATAAAGGCGGACACCGATACCCGGGGCATACGGAAATTCTCGCTCATTTAACGAATACGACAGACTACAGCATGATGCTGGCTTCGCCAAAGCTGAAGGTGATTCACCTGACAACGCATCAAGGGCTGATCGAGGCGATTCAGTCGATTACGCCGGAGCGGACCTATAAAGTCATCCGTCTCGCACATGATACATTGACAAGAGCCGGATTCGAACAGCCGAAAATTGCTGTTTGCGGAATCAACCCCCATGCAGGGGAAAACGGCCTGTTTGGAAGCGGCGAGGAAGAACGGCAATTGCTTCCGGGGATTGAGCAGGCGGCAGCTGAGGGAATTGATGCCAGCGGCCCATACCCCGCAGACACGCTGTTTTACAAAGCTGTCAGAGGAGATGTTGACCTGGTCGTAGCCTGCTACCACGACCAGGGGCATATACCGGTCAAAGTCCTCGGGTTGGAAGAGGGCGTCAACATTACGGTCGGATTAAACGGCGGGATCATACGCACCTCTGTCGACCACGGAACCGCATTTGACATTGCGGGGCAGAACAAAGCCGATGAAAGAAGCATGCTCGCTGCTTTGCGGTCAGCCGCTGAGCTGGCGCCCAAATCGTAGAAAAATGAAAGAAGGTTGGTGCATCTTATGAAAGTCGTATGTACATCACCGTCATTTGCGAAATACTCAGACAATCCCGTCTTGTTTTTGAAGAAAAAAGGCATATCGCTGGAACGCCTTCCTGCAGATATAACCGAGGAGCAGTTCATAGAAGCAGCAGGCGGAGCGGATGCCGCGATCGTGGCGTTTAACCAGATTACGCCGTATGTCCTGGATCGTCTCCCTTCTTTAAAAATTGTCTGCAAACATGGCGTCGGTGTCGACAATATTGATCTGCACGCTGCGAAAGAGCGCAATGTCTGGGTGACGAATGCTCCCAACGCCAACAAGCATGCAGTCGCCGATTTTGTATTCGGCCTCATGCTATCGGCTGCAAGACAGATTCCTGCAGCCGACAGGGAGACTAAGCTGGGAAAATGGCCGAGGATTTTTGGATCTGACGTTTACGGCAAAACACTCGGCATCGTCGGACTTGGCATGATCGGAAAAGAAGTCGCCAAACGGGCGCAAGGCTTCAATATGACTGTTTTAGCCTATGATGTGTTTCCCGATCGTGCATTCGCAGCCGATCATCACATCCAATTTACGGAGCTTGATCACCTCTTGAAAGAAAGCGACTTTATCACCCTTCATATGCCGCTCACAGCCGAAACGGAAAACATGATGGGTGAAAAAGAATTAGCCGCTATGAAAGAAACATCTTATCTGATCAATGCTTCAAGGGGAGGCATCGTGTCTGAGTGTGCGTTATATGATGCCTTGGCGAACGGGAGCATCGCAGGGGCTGCGCTTGACGTGTATCAAACCGAACCGCTGAAGCAGCACCCTCTCTTTGAGCTGGACCGTTTTATCGCCATGCCGCATATCGCGGGGTACACCCGAGATGCCGTACAGAACCTTGGGATGATATGCGTCAAAAACATCGCTAGTGTACTGATCGACAAACAAAAACCGGAGTTTGTCGTCAACGGGTTGTGAATGTGTTTTCATTCATGCCCTGCATCATGATTTGAAAGCGTTTTCTACAAATGGGATGAGGTGGATAACATGTTGAATCACCCGATTCAAAAAAAGTCAAATGTACGCTGGGTTGTCGCGTTTATGATGTGGGCTGCGATTGCCATCAATTATATTGACCGGACAGTGCTCTCGGCTGCCGCTCCTTATATTACCGAGGAATTCAACTTGACAGCCGGCCAAATGGGAATCATCATGTCCGGTTTCTTCTGGTCGTACGCTTTGCTGCAGCTGCCTTCAGGCTGGGCGGCCGACAAGTATGGCCAGAAAAAAACGCTCGGTTTTGCGGTCGTCTGGTGGTCTGTTGCTACGGCGCTGACGGGTCTTGCGACAGGCTTCAAATCCCTGCTCGGGCTGCGGGTCGCACTGGGAGTCGGAGAGGCTGCTGCATATCCGAGCAATGCGGGGATCGCCGCCAAATGGTTTCCGAAAAAAGAAAGGGCGACAGTAGCCGGAATTTTTGACAGCGGGTCAAAGTTTGGCGGAGCTGTTGCCATGCCTTTGATTGCCTGGATGATAGCGGTCTTTGACTGGAAACTGACGTTTCTTTTGATCGGACTTGTCGGTGTCGTGTGGGGAATTGTCTGGATGATTTTCTTTAAGGAGAATCCCGCAGATCATAAGCGCGTCAATGAGGCGGAACTGGCTCATATTCGGGAAGGGCAGGCTCACATGGAAGAAACGGGCGGCGGCCAGCCGCTGAAGTGGTATCAGCTATTCAAATATCGAAACATATGGGCGATGTGCATCGGATTTTTCATGATCAATTATAATTCTTACTTCTTTATCACATGGCTGCCGACATACCTTGTCAAAGAAAGGGGCATGGATTTAATCGAGATGGGGATTATGGCGTCTCTGCCGCTTTTGACTGCAATGGTCGTTGAAGTCGGAGCCGGGTGGATGTCCGACCGGATATATGCAAAGGGAAAACTGTCGCTGACAGCCGTCCGGAAACTGTTTTTAATTATCGGGCTTGCCATGGCTTCGTGCATCGGTTTTGCCGCTTTTGCAGATTCTGCTATCCTGGCTGTCATCCTTCTTTGTGTAGCGAAATCGGGAACGACTGTCGCCGCGTCCCAAGTCTGGGCGCTTCCGGGGGATGTGGCTCCGAAAAATATGACGTCGATGGTTGCCGGTATTCAAAATACAGTCTCTAATATGGGCGGAGTGGTCGGGCCCATCATTACCGGCTTCATCGTTGGCGCAACGGGTTCTTTCGTGCCGGCGCTCCTTTTTTCAGCTGCCTTGATCGTCATTGCCATTTTAAATTATTTATTCCTATTGGGAAAAGTGAAACAGATTCAAGTATAAGGAACAAGCCCGGCTCATAAGCCGGGCTTTCAGCGTGTCGACAAACCCTCGCATTCGTTGTCAGGCCTGCGCGTCGGTGCTCACGAATCCCAACATTCGCTCCGCTCCGATGCTCGGTCTTCCTAGACTGCAAGGGTTTTCAATCACGCTGAAAGGATGACAAAATCCCAAAACAAAAAGTCGTTTTGGGATTTTGTCAACAATCTGCAAGCCCGGCTCATAAGCCGGGCTTTTCTCATTTAAAATGACTTCAGCACATGCTCCCTGTATTGTGTCGCACCTTCAGCAAGCTCGCTTTTTCCGGCCGTGCCCGCTTGATAGAAGACGTACGGCGGAAGGTATGTAGTACCGATGAAGTTGCTTGTCGCCTGAAAAGGGCGTAACAGTTCGCTGATCGTATAGTGATTTGACCCGCCGGCCTGATAGGCTTCTTCGGGAGCGCCCGCCGATACAGCGACCATGAATTCTTTGCCGTGAAGCGCTGTGCCGTTTGTTCCGTATGCCCAGCCGTAGAGAAAAACGTGGTCCAGCCATTTTTTTAAAAGTGGCGGCGAGCTGTACCAATAAAGCGGAAACTGGAAGACGATCCGATCGTGTTCTTCACAAAGTTTTTGTTCTTTTTCCACATCAATGGCCTCGTCAGGATATTCCTGATAAAGGTCGCGGAATGTAATGCCGGGTGCATCTTTCAATGTGTCTGCAAATGCTCTGTTCACAACTGACTGCTCCATATTCGGATGAAATGCGAGTACCAATACTTTCATGATTCCATCTCCTTCTTCCATTTTATTCATCTTAACGAACAGCCAGCTTGGATTCAACAAAAACGCTTCATCCCTATTCAAGGAATCGGGCCGTGACAAAGGTCTTGATATAAGCCGCAAGACACAGAATTTGCATGCCTTGGAGGAAGATGCGAAAGGTCAAAATCCGAGTTTCTTCATTTATATATAAACATAAGTAAAAAGTCTCTTAAAGACTGCCATGAAAAAATAAGGCAAACAGGTGAAAACGGAGCTATAGACATGGATCTTCATGATCGGGCGATATCTATTAATGCGATTATTCCGAATTTTAGGCAAGTTGAAATGGAAATGTGGATTTATATCCGGATGAATGGTTCAAGTCAAAAGCTCCCGTTATCTTCTAAAAAATTAAATATGAATGCAGGATGAATTAATGGTTTTTTGTTCTCATCAAAAACGCTTCTACTTCTTTGACGGTTAATCCCATTTCTTTGGCCTCCAACATAAGGGCTCTCCATTCGTCGATATTGGCTTGGGTCAGCTCCCTGTTTCGATAAAGCGTCCGTTCTTTCTTTTTCTGTTTGAGACGGTGTGTGAATTGAAACAGTTCTTCCTGGTTCATCCCCGCCTGCACGGCCTGTACAAGGTGGGTTCTCCACTCGTCTTCATGCTCGGTCCGGCGATAAAGGATCACTTCGGTATCAAACAATTCCTTTAATTCCACTTTCAGCGCACGGGAGATTTTTTTTAGGAATTCGACTGACGGATTTCTGTGAACGCCGCGTTCGATTTTGCTTAAATATGATTTTGATACGCCTGCTATATCAGCAAGCTGGTTAATGGAGTAGCCTTTTCTTTTTCTGTACATTCGGATGACTCTTCCGATCATACTGATTCCTCCTCTTCCCCTTGCCATTCATATAAAAACGCTTTCCTGTTCATTATAAGAAATAATTTGTTCTTTATAAAATTCAAAAATTTAAGATATCGACAGAAAATAAAAGAAAACGAACGGATTTGTTCTCTAAAAAGAACTATATAGCTAAATTCAGCATTTTTCAATTCAAATTTTTTCTTTTATAATCCAATCATTAACAAACGGCATTCCTGAGGAGGCAGTCAAGCATGAAAGAAAATATTGATTTTAGAGAACTGATTGCAATCTTGCGAAAAAGAACGGTTCTTATTCTCGTTTTGACAATAGGTGTAACATTGACGACCGGAATCATTCAGTTCTATGTGCTGACACCTGTCTATCAGGCATCGACGCAGATTTTGGTGCATCAAGTAGGAGAGAAAAAAGGGAGCGCCACGTACAGCGATATTCAAATCAACCTGCAATACACGCGGACATTCCAAGCGCTTCTGAAGAACCCGGTGATTTTGGAGCAAGTCAAGAGAGAGCTTGATTTACCTTACTCTGCCGGCCGGTTGGGTGAAAAAATCGCAACGAGCAGTGAAAGCGAATCAGAGATTATTAACATTACAGTTCAAGACGAAAATCAGAAACGGGCAGCCGATATAGCGAACACGCTAACAGCGGTGCTCAAAAAAGAGATTAAGCAAATCATGAACACCGATCGGATAACCGTCCTTTCAAAAGCCGACATCGTCGATTCGCCGACTCCTGTCAGACCGAATTACAAAATGAATATTTTGCTGGCATTCGGCGCCGCAATAATGACCGGAATCGCTTTGGCGTTCTTTTTGGATTTTATCGATGATACGGTTGCAAGGCCGTCTCAAGTCGAAAAGGAAGCGGGATTTATTTATTTGGGAAGTATTGAGCAAATGAAGCATACAAAAAGTCTGTTTCGCGGAGACCCCGATATGAATATCCGTGTGAAAGCAGGAAGGAGTGAGCCGCTTGGCTATTAGAAAAAAACGCTCTCGCAAATATCAATCGGCGCTTGTCGCATTGCATCAGCCTAATGCGCCGATCGTCGAACAATACCGGACGATCAGGACGAACATTGAGTTCTCATCCTTTGAGAAGCCGTTTAAATCATTGCTCATCACATCGGGCCTCCCGGGAGAGGGCAAATCATTCTCGGCTTCAAACTTGGCGGTCGTATTTTCGCAACAGGAAAAAAAGGTCCTTCTGATCGACGCGGATTTAAGAAAGCCGACGATTCACAAAATTTTTGAGCTCGATAATCATTCTGGCGTCACAAATGTATTGATGAAAAAAACGACGCTGGAAAATGTCGTGCAGCAAAGCCCGGCGGAAAATCTCCATGTGCTGACAAGCGGTCCGATTCCTCCGAATCCGTCCGAGTTGTTGTCGTCGCAGGCGATGGAGGATCTGCTTGCTGAAGCGTACAACCAGTACGATTTAGTCCTCCTTGATTCACCGCCGCTATTGCCGGTCGCAGACGCGCAAATATTGGCGAACCAAGTGGATGGAAGCATCCTTGTCATCCTCAGCGGAAAAACAAAGCTTGATAACGCGATCAAGTCGCGGGACGCGCTGAATTCTTCAAAAAGCGAACTGCTCGGCGCCGTGTTGAACGGGCGGAAAGTGAAGAAGGCGCGTCAGTATAATTACGCAACCATGTAATCTTTTGAAGCGGCTGCGCCGCTTTAGGTGATGTCTCCTTGCCTTTACCGATGGAGGCACTCGGCTCTACCGTGGGCAGACTACCCGTCTGCCTTAGACGCAAGTCGTCGATGGCGGAGCGTGAGGACGGGTTAAATGCCCATTTTTATTTAATTGACGTGCTCGGTTTAAATTTGAAAATCGCCCGTATCTTTTTAGCTCATGGGATTTTGCCCTAAAAGATCCTATCAGCTAGAAAGATACATTAGGAGGTAGGAAATTGACATATCGGAGAAGGCTTTCCATTATTACCGCACTCGATTCGTACTTGGTTTTGCTGTCCATCTTTATCGGATATCAGCTGATTTCGCCATCATATGATTTATACCCTTCGGAAATGCTGCTGATGACTTCACTGATACTGCTTGGGGCTCAGCATTTATTCGCCCATTGCTTCCACCTTTACAAAAAAGTGTGGGAGTACGCAAGCATCGGTGAATTATATGTGCTGCTTAAATCGATTACCTTGTCCCATCTTGTGACGGCGGTCCTCGAACTGTTTTTCTTTCAAAACGTTCCGGTTCGCCTTTTATGTTTAAGCTGGCTGTTCCAGCTGATCTTGATCGGCGGGTCGCGGATGATGTGGCGCATCATCAGGGAACAGGTGAACAAAGAAAGCAAAGGATCCTTAAAAGCGCTGATTATCGGAGCCGGCTCTGCCGGCAGTTTGATCGCAAAACAGCTTGTGCAAAAGCCGGAATTGAACATTAAGCCTGTCGCATTTATCGATGATGACAAAACGAAATACCGGCTTGAAATCATGGGTTTGCCCGTTTTAGGCGGAAAAGAGCAGATCATGCAGGCGGTTCGGCAGTGGAATATTGACCGGATCATCATCGCCATTCCATCTTTAAGCGTCACTCAGATGCAGGACATGTACAAGGCGTGTGCGCAAACGGGGATCAAAACGCAAATCATGCCGAAAATAGACGAAATTTTGCTCGGCAGACATCCTGTCGGCCAGCTTCGCGATGTCAAAGTGGAAGATTTGCTCGGAAGGGAGCCTGTCCAGCTTGATACAAGCGAAATCTCCAATACGGTCAAGGACCGCGTCGTTCTTGTGACGGGAGCCGGAGGTTCAATCGGCTCGGAAATCTGCCGGCAAATCAGCAAATTTAAACCGAAATCGATTGTTTTAGTCGGGCACGGAGAAAACAGCATTCATTCGATTCTGCTGGAACTGCAGGAGAAGTTCGGAAAGCATGTCGCCTATTATCCGGAAATCGCCGACATACAGGACAGAGAGAAAATGTTTTTGCTGATGGAACGCTACAAACCGAATGTCATTTATCATGCAGCTGCACACAAGCATGTGCCGCTGATGGAAAAATGCCCGAAAGAAGCTGTCAAAAACAATATTCTCGGTACGAAAAACGTCGCTGAAGCCGCCGACGAAACCGGAGTGGAAACTTTTGTCCTGATCTCGTCAGACAAAGCGGTCAACCCTGCCAATATCATGGGGGCGACGAAGCGGTTCGCAGAAATGCTGATCATGAATCTCGGCAAAACGAGCAAAACCAAATTTGTCGCCGTCCGCTTCGGAAATGTTCTCGGCAGCAGGGGAAGCGTCATTCCGATTTTCAAAAAACAAATCGCTAGAGGCGGTCCGGTCACTGTCACACACCAGGACATGACGAGGTACTTTATGACGATTCCGGAAGCTTCAAGGCTGGTTATTCAGGCGGGGGCGCTTGCCAAAGGAAGACAGATTTTCGTGCTCGATATGGGCGAACCGGTCAAAATCGTCGATCTCGCCAAAAATCTCATCCAGCTCTCCGGCTATACGACAGACCAGATCAAAATTGAATTTACAGGCATCCGCCCGGGAGAAAAAATGTACGAAGAGCTGCTGAATCAAAATGAAGTGCTGGCAGAGCAGGTTTTTCCGAAGATTCATATCGGCAAGGCGGTCGACGTCGAGCTAACGGTGCTGAAGACATTCATGGAGGAATTTATGTATTTGTCAGACCGCGAGCTGAGAGAACGCTTGTTCCAAGCGATCGGCCAGCATGAGAAAAAGCTGGTGACAGCGCACTAGGGGGAAGAACATGACAAGAACGGTTTTGTTTTGCGCTACTGTGGATTACCATTTCAAGGCCTTCCACCTCCCATATTTAAAATGGTTTAAAGAGCAGGGGTGGAACGTTCATATCGCCGCAAAAGGAGATATGGCACTGCCTTATACAGACAAAAAATTTGATATCGACATCAGGCGTTCTCCTCTGAATGCAAGCAATATCGCAGCCTATCGGGAGCTGGCGCGCATCATTGACGAAAACCGGTACAGCATCATTCATTGCCATACGCCGATGGGAGGCGTGCTGGCAAGGCTTGCGGCCCGGAAACAGAGAAAAGAGGGAACGAAAGTGATCTATACCGCTCACGGTTTTCACTTTTGCCAAGGTGCACCTTTAAAGAATTGGCTGCTATACTATCCGATTGAAAAAGGGCTGTCCGCTTTGACCGATTGCCTAATCACGATCAATGAAGAAGATTTCGTCCTTGCAAAAGGCTTGCGCAAGGCGTTGCGAACAGAAAAAATTCATGGCATCGGCGTCGATACCGAGCGCTTTCATCCTGTCAGCGAAACAGAGAAAATGCTGCTCAGGAAAACATACGGTTTCAAAGAAGACGACTTTATTCTCATATATCCCGCGGAACTGAACGCGAATAAAAACCAGGCGCTGCTCATCGAAACGGCGGCTGCTTTAAAAGATAGAGCCCCAAACTTAAAGCTCGTGTTTGCAGGAAAAGGGCAGATGGAAGAAAAATACCGAAGTCTCGCTGAACAAAAAGGCGTTTCTTCGACCGTCACGTTTGCAGGTTTTCAAAAAAACATCCACGAATGGATTCAGCTTGCCGATGTGTCTGTCGCTTCAAGCATCAGGGAAGGGCTCGGCATGAACCTCCTGGAAGGAATGGCGGCAGGAAAGCCCGCCGTTGCAGCGGACAACCGCGGACACCGGGAAGTTATTCAAGAGGGCGTGAACGGATTTTTGATTCCGCAGGGAGACGCCGGAACGTTCAGCGACCGAATTTTGCAGCTGTACCGTCTGCCTTCTTTGCGAAAAAAGATGGGGGACGCGGGGAGACGAACGGCCGCCGCTTTTTCCCAGCAGCGCACCGTCAAAGAAATGGCGGGCATTTACTCTTCCTTTATGGATCATGAAACAGTTGAAAGGAGGCTGAAAGGATGACAGGGGGTCAAAAGCCGAAAGTTTCTGTCATTATGGGAGTCTACAATTGTGAGGACACGATCGCAGAGAGCATCGAGTCGATTTTAAATCAAACCTATAAAAATTGGGAACTGATTATATGCGACGATGCATCAACAGATGGGACATATGCTGTTGCCAGGCGGTATGCCGATCATTACGCAGATAGGATCAAGCTGATTAAAAACGAGAAGAATCAGCGGCTGGCTGCTTCGCTAAACCACTGTCTCCGGTACGCCGGCGGGAAATATATCGCGCGCCAGGACGGAGATGACATCTCTTTGCCAAGGCGTTTTGAAAAACAGGTCGCGTTTCTTGAATCACAATCTCATTATCATGTCGTCGGCAGCGGAATGATGGCCTTCGACGAAAACGGGATCAGAGGCGTCAGAATGCTTCCTCCCTCTCCCGGGCCGAGAATCATGGCGAAAGGAACGCCGTTTTGCCATGCGACGATCATGATGAGAGCGGAAGTGTACGAGGCGCTGGACGGCTATCGGGTCGGCCGGAGAACAAGAAGGATGGAAGATATCGATTTGTGGCTCCGTTTTTTTGAAGCGGGCTACACGGGCTATAACCTTCAGGAAGCTTTATACAAAGTAAGGGAAGACGAATCGGCGTTTAAAAGGAGAAAGTTCAGCTACTCGATTGACAATGCGTTTATCGTCTTTGCCGCCTGCAGACGGCTGAAGCTGCCGCTCTCAGACTACATTTATATGATGAAACCCATCATCAGGGGGCTCATGCCTCCTTTTATCATGAACAAATACCATAAAAGAAGATTGATGAATGAAGGCGGAGGGGTCGTAAAACATGAGTGACGGAAGCGTGAGACCAGAACGGGTGCTTCACATCGTAAGCGGAATGAACCGCGGTGGAGCGGAGACGATGATTATGAATATATACCGCCATACAGACAGGCGGCATATTCAATTTGATTTTATTTCCCACCGGGAAGAAACGTGCGATTATGATCCGGAGATCATCACGCGCGGCGGCCGGGTGTTTTATGTACCAAGCATCGGGCGGTCGGGGCCTCTCGCCTACATCAAAAACATCAGAAGGATTTTGGTTGAGAAAGGGCCGTATGCCGCCGTGCACGCCCATACGGATTTTCAGACGGGGTTTGCCGCATTGGCGGCCAAGCTCGCCGGCGTTCCGGTGAGGGTCTGTCATTCCCACAACACGGCCTGGAAGCCTAACCCCCGGTTTTGGGATACATGGCAGCTCCTCGCATTCCGCCGTTTGATTTTCTCCAGTGCTACGGCTCTGTGCGCTTGCGGCAAAGATGCCGGGCGTTTTTTATTCGGCGGAAAAAAGATGGGCGAAAACGCGGTCCATCTTTTGCAAAACGGGATTGAACTTGACCGCTTCAAAGAAGCGAACGGCGTTTCAAAGACGGATACAAAAAAGAGCTTCGGCATCAAGGAAGACGCATTGGTTATCGGACATGTCGGCCGTTTTTTTGAACAGAAAAACCACGCGTTTCTGCTCGGGCTTGCCGCTCATTTCAAGAAATCGGGCACGCCTTTTCAAGCGGTGTTCGCAGGTGATGGTCCGCTGCGCAGACAGATGGAAGAAAAAGCCGCCGCTCTCGGTGTAAAAGACGACATTTTGTTTCTCGGCGTCGTCGAAGATATCCCGGCTCTCATGCAGACGTTTGATGTATTTGCCATGCCGTCTTTGTTTGAAGGGCTTCCTCTCGTACTCGTCGAAGCGCAGGCATCAGGGCTTCCTTGTATTGTATCAGACCATATTACAGAGGAAACCGATTTGGGACTCGGCCTGCTGACCCGTCTCAGCTTAAATGCCGGCTTTGAACGGTGGGCTGAGGATATCAGCCGTGCCGCTCAGGCGAAAAAGCCTGCATGGCCGGAGATTGAGAGAAGCCTGGCAGAGAGAGGCTATGATGCAAAAGCAAATTTGGCGAGACTGATGGACATCTATTCAATCTCCGCGGCAGAAGGACAGTGAGTGTATGTCTGTTTACATGTTGAATATGGGGATTGTTTTCATCTGGTCATGGTTTGCGAAAATGTACGGCAGGGAAGATCACAGGCTGCCGACGGGCTACCGTCCGAATGCGATCCTCACCGTCGTTCCGCTCGCGTCTTTGATTATCGTTGCCGGCTTAAGATACAAGGTCGGAACGGATTACCACACCTATATGCTGCTTTACGAATTAGCCGGAAAATACAACAACATTTGGGAGATCTTCGGTTTCGGAACAGATAAGTCGTCGACAGATCCCGGATTTACCGCACTCTTATGGATATTAAACCAGATTTCAGCCGATCCGGCGCTCATGTTTGCCGTCGTTGCCGCGATTACCTATATCTATATCGTCAAGACGCTATATGTGTATGGAAGGCCGTTTGAGTTGAGCATGTTTCTCTTTATCGGCATGTTTCACTATTACGCTTCGTTTAATGGTATTCGCCAATACATGGCGGCGGCCATTCTGTTTTGGGCGGTCCGGTATCTGATCGATGGGAAGCTGGTGCGCTATATGATCGTCGTGCTGATCTGTTCGCTTTTTCATTCTTCGGCTTTGATCATGATTCCTGTCTATTTCATCGTCAGAAGAAAAGCGTGGTCGCCTGTCCTCTGGTGCCTCATGCTCTTATTTTTGGCGGGAACTTTTCTGTATCAAAAATTTTTGTCCGTATTCCTTGTCGTGCTTGAAAACAGTCAATACGGACATTACGAAGAATGGCTGATGAAAAATACGAACGGCATGAACGCCATTAAAATCATCGTTCTTCTTCTCCCGCTCGTACTTGCATTCTGCTTCAGGGAGCAGCTCAGAAAACGCTGGCCCGAAGTCGATTATATCGTCAACCTTTGTCTGATCGGTTTCCTGTTCGGAATTTTGGCGACAAAGGATGTCATTTTTGCGAGGTTCAACATTTATTTCGGGCTCTATCAGCTGATTCTCGTTCCTTATTTTGTACGGATTTTCGAACCGAAATCGAACGCGCTTCTGTATGTTTTGATTTTGATCTGTTACTTCTTATACAGCTTTATGCTCATGCCGTTCGACTCGTCGGTATTGCCTTACAGAACGATTTTTGAACGTTGAATAGCGGAATAGGCCGTTTAGGTCTTGTGAAAATTTCGACAAAGGAGTCATCACATTGGAAAATCCAGCAGTTAGTCTACTGGTCGCTGTTTATAATACAGAAGCTTTTTTGCCGAATTGTTTGCAATCGCTGATCAGCCAGACCTTAAAAAATATCGAAATCATTATCGTTAATGACGGTTCAACAGACGGAAGCCAGAAGATCATTGATCATTACGCCCGAAAGGACGGACGCATCAAAACGATTCGGCAGGAGAATCAGGGCCTCGGCGCTGTCCGCAATAAAGGGATCGAAGCGGCGTCAGGCGAGTTCTTGGCATTCATCGACTCCGACGACTGGATTGAGCCGGACTATTGCCAATCTATGTATGAAAAAGCAAAGGATGAGGATGCCGACCTTGTCATCTGTGATTATGCCGTCGAAATTCAGGATACCGGAAAAACGGTCTGCCCGGACATCGGGAAAAACTATGAAGGAAAGCCGAAAGAGGCATTCATAAAAGCTTTATTAAAAGGTCAAGTAAGCGGCTTTTCCTGGAACAAGCTCTACAGGCGGAGCCTGATTGAGCAGCATAAGCTCGTTTTCCCGCTGCGCGACGAGCTGGAAAACATCGAAGATCAATACTTCAGCTTCAGATGCCTTCTATATGCGAATACGGCGGCGTTCGTGACTAAGCCGCTTTATCATTACAGGGTCCACCTGTCGTCCATCGTCCAAAAGTATCAGGCGGGGCTGTTTGAAGACGGGCTCGCTCTTTATGAAGCGAACCTTGACTGCCTGACAAAGCACGGAGAGCTTCCAGCTTTAAAGGAGGCGCTGCACGTCTTTATCGTCAACCACGGCTGCATCAGTATTTTAAATGAATGCAAGAGCCGAAACCAAAATCCTTCAATAGAAAAATATAAAAATATCCGCAGCATATGCGCCTGTCCGGAATTCAGGGGGAAAATTCCCGCGGTGGACATGTCGGCATTCGATTCGAAGAAGAAGCTTCTCCTTATGCTGATTCGCTTGCGGTTTATGCCGGCAGTGTATGGATTTGCGGCCATTTACCAGAAAATGATCGAGCACAGAATGAAGAAATAGGCGGTGAGGAAATGACCTTTCAGGAACTGAAGATCAATCTTGCAGAATGGCTTTTGCTCAAGGTGAAATATCCTTCTGAATATGTGATGGGAACGCCGGGTTTGAAGCGTTTTGATCAATACAAAGGCAAGAAAAAAATCATTCTGACTTTAATTCCGTCCCATGATAATTTGGGAGATCACGCGATTGCCCTGGCAAGCCGGACATTCATAGAAAACGAGTTTCCCGATTTTGAATTAATTGAAATCGGCATCAACGATATTTACAAACATGCAAAAGCCCTCATGCGCATCCGCCACCCCGAGGATATGGTGTTCATTATCGGCGGAGGAAATATGGGGGATTTGTACCGCAATGAGGAATGGACGAGGCGCTTTATTATCAAAACATTCAAGCATTATAAAATTGTCCAGCTCCCAGCCACCGCGCACTTTTCCGAGACGCCCCGCGGCAAAAAGGAGCTGAAAAGAGCGAAAAAAGTCTACAACTCCCATCGCCGGCTGTTTATGATGGCGCGCGATGATACAACCTATCAATTTATGAAACAGCATTTTTCAAAGCAAACGATTGTGAAGCAGCCTGATATGGTGCTTTATTTAAAGAAAGAACAGCAGTCTGAAAGAGACGGTGTGCTGGTTTGTTTAAGAGAGGATAAAGAAAGCTTTCTCAGACCGGAAGAGCGTGAAAAACTGATGAAGGCTGTCGGCGACGAATACGGCGGCGTGCAAACTTTTACAACGACGATCGGCAGGAGGGTCAGCCGCATGTCCCGCGAGAAGGAGCTGAATCGGCTTTGGGATCAGCTGAGAGGTGCGGAGGTCGTTGTGACAGACAGGCTGCACGGCATGATTTTTTGTGCGATTACAGGGACGCCGTGCGTTGTGATCCGCTCTTTTGATCATAAGGTGCTTGAAGGCTTTCGCTGGCTGAAAAACGTTCCTTCGATGAAGCTTGTGGAAAATCCCGATGCGGCAGAGGTTCTCGGCGCAATTGAAGAGCTGATTAAGACCGGTGATTCGTATCGTGAGACTCCGTCAAGGGAGCATTATTTCACAGATTTAAGACAGAAAATTATGGGTGATGTCCAATGAAGCCATTCGTCAGTATCATTGTTCCGATGTACAATGTCGAAGATTATATAGAAGAATGCGTCGATTCCCTGCGCAGGCAGACGCTGAAAAATATTGAAATCATCCTTGTCGATGATGGCTCTCCTGACAGATCCGGGGAGATAGCGAGAAAGTACTGCAGCCTGGATGCCAGAGTGAAAGTGATTCATAAAAAAAACGGCGGGCTGAGCTCGGCGAGAAATGCCGGTCTTCAAGCCGCGACAGGAGATTATGTGGGATTTGTCGACGGTGATGATTTTGTATTGTCTGCCATGTTTGAAAACATGTACGCCGCTGCCAAAAAAGACGACCTTGATATCGTCATGTGCGGGTATCATAAACATTCCGATGCGGAAGACACCTATTTCCCGCCGCCGCTGCCGACCGATCGTCTCTTGTTGAGCTGGGATATTAAACGCGAGCTCAAAAAGGCGCACGAAACCCGCTTCATCTGGTATGTGTGGCGGAATTTGTACAGGCGCGATCTGCTGAAGAAAAACCAGTTGTACTTTTTTGAAGACATTCGTTTTGCAGAGGATTCGCCGTTCAATTTGTACGCCTTTTATGCAGCGAAACGGGTAAGAGCGATCGATGACGGCTACTACATGTACAGGTGCAATCCGGATAGCCTGACGGAGGTGCCGTTTAAACCGTACATGGACGAAAGCCTGAAAAGGCAGTACCGGGCGAAAAGGAGATTCTATGAGACGTTTCAGCTTTTGGATGAATGTGCGGACGATCTGGAAACGTACACATGCAAACATCAAATTCCGATGCTTTTAGCCAATGCCTGTGCGGAACCGAAGCCTTCAAAGCAGGTGAGGCGGCACATTAAAGACATTTTGTCTTACCGGATGGTGCAGTCGTGCGTCAAATCAACGTCTCTCCGCAACCGCAATCTTTTAATCGGCCAACGGCTCGTTTTATTGCTATGCAAGCTGAATATTCCGATCCTGCTCGAATTGTTTTTTAAACGAAATCTGCCCAGTAAGGGATGAGCCTTTTGAATAAGACATTTATTTTGAATCTCGGCGCCAATGTGGCGTCTTTTTTATTATCGGTGCTGTTTTCGATGTGGCTGACGCCTTATGTCATCAAGAACCTCGGTGTTGAGGCGTTTGGGTTTGTCCATCTCACGCAGAATATGATCAATTACTTTTCGATTATTACGGTTGCCTTGAGCGCGGTCGTTGTCCGGTTTTTTTCTGTTTCCGCCCACAGGGGGGCGCTTGATGAAGCGAGGGGCTATATGAATACCTACATCGTTTCATCACTGGTGCTTTCGGTCATCTTGTTTTTTCCGCTTGGCGGCACGGTGTTTTTTATCGATCAGATCATTCGCGTTCCCGCCGGTCTTTTGGGGGATGTGCAGATCGCCCTTTTGATCGGGAGCCTGCTGTTTTTATTGACCTTTGTGATGTCGGGATTTGCCGCCGGTCCGTTTTTTGCCAATAAAATCTATATTACAAGCACGATCCAGGCCGTCCAAATGCTGATTCGCGTCTTGAGCGTATTGTTGATTTTCGCGTGGTTTGCACCGAAAATCTGGCACATTCAGCTCGCCGCTCTTATCGCAACAGCTTCGGCGTGCATCCTGTCGATCTTTTTCTTTAAGAAATTGATCCCATGGTTTACGTTTCGTGTGAGGGATATGTCGTTTGCAAAGTGCAAAAAACTGCTTCAAGCGGGAGGATGGAGCTCCGTCAGCCAAGTCGGCGTCCTGCTGTTTCTGCAAATCGATTTAATGGTGGCGAATGTGATGCTGGGGGTTTCCGAATCCGGCATGTACGCCGCGATCATTCAGTTTCCGCTGTTATTGCGGACGCTTTCGGGAACGCTTGCGGCCGTATTTTCACCTACGATTACACTCTATTATTCAAAAGGCTACAAAGAAGGGCTCGTCCGCTATGCCAACCAGGCCGTCAGAATTAACGGCATTCTGCTCGCTTTGCCGGCTGCGCTTCTGGGCGGGCTTGCCGGCCCGTTTCTGTCGCTGTGGCTTGGCCCTTCATTCGAACATTTGAAATGGCTTTTACTGATACATGCGGGTTATTTGGTTGTTTCATTAAGCCCGGCGCCGCTTTTTTATATTTTTACCGCCTATAACAAGCTGAGAACACCGGCGCTGACCACGGTTGCCTTCGGCGTTGTCAATTTGCTGCTTGCCATCGTGCTGAGCGGACCGGCGGGACTCGGCCTTTACGGAATTGCGCTGGCCGGTGCGGCAGCTTTAATGCTGAAAAATGTCGTCTTCACTCCGATTTATGCGTCAAAGATTACGGGTGAAAGAAAAAGGGTTTTTTATAAAGGTATATACAGGCCGGTTGCCGGTGCTTCATTTACCTTGGCTGTCTGTTACGCTCTTCAATACTTATTTGCAATCGACAGCCTGCTGTCCCTGTTTGTCACGGCGCTTGCTGCGACGGGGACATACGGCCTGTTTGCCTATTTCGTCATGTTGACGAAAGCGGAACGGCATATTGTCACAACAAGGCTCCAAGCATTTCGATGCTCTTTATCCTTCCCGTTTCAAAAGGGATTTTTTAAATAAAAGAAAGGGGTGCGTTTTTCGTGCTTGCGAAACGGTTTTTCGATCTTGCATTGTCGGTTATTTTGCTGATCGCGCTCAGTCCGGCCATGATCCTGACAGCTTGCCTCATCAGATGGAAAATCGGCTCGCCTGTTTTATTTCGCCAAACCCGTCCGGGGCTGAATGGCGAGCCTTTTACATTATATAAATTCAGAACAATGACTGATGAAAGAGATGAAGCAGGCAATCTGCTAAGCGATGAAAAACGGCTGACAAAGACGGGGCGGCTGATCAGAAAAACGAGCCTTGACGAATTGCCGCAGCTGATCAACGTCATCAAAGGAGATCTCAGCCTCGTCGGGCCGCGGCCGCTTTTGATGGAGTATATTCCCCTCTATACGAAGCGGCAATGGAGACGGCATGAAGTCAAGCCGGGCATCACGGGCTGGGCGCAGATCAACGGGAGAAATAAAGTGACATGGGAGGAAAAGTTTGAACTTGATGTCTGGTATGTGGATCATCGTTCTTTTTTGCTTGATCTCAAAATCCTTTTGTTGACTGTCGTAAAAGTCTTGAAGTCGGAAGGCGTCAGCCAGGACCGCCATGTGACAGCAGAAAAATTTACGGGGAGAAGGAATGCCTGATGCAAAATGTGGTGATCATCGGAGCCGGCGGCCATGGGAAAGTCGTTCTGGATCTTGTAAAAGCACGGCCTGATACGGCGCTTGCCGGTATTCTCGATGACCGGTATGCGGAGCTTCATGTCGAGAACGGTCTGTATCGCGGGCCTTCAAGCGCAGCAGAAGAACTTGCGCGATTGCATCCGGACGTGAAGTTCGTCTTAGCTGTCGGTCAAAACGGCATCAGAAAGAAGCTGTATGAACGTCTCGGCCTTCCACTTGACCGGTATGCGGTTTTGATTCATCCGTCCGCCGTGATCAGCGGTTCGGCCCGGATTCAAAACGGCGCCGTTGTCATGGCGTCGAGCGTCATCCAAGCGGATGCCGACATCGGCATCCACACGATTGTCAACACAGGTGTGATCGTCGAACATGACAACCGGATCGGCGATTACGTTCATCTTTCGCCGGGAACGGTGTTAACCGGCGGTGTGACAGTTATGGAAGGCGCTCATCTCGGAGCGGGAACGGCGGTCATTCCCGGAAAGACAATCGGCCGCTGGAGCGTAACGGGAGCAGGATCATCCGTCATTCACGACATTCCTGATGATTGTACCGCTGTCGGAGTCCCTGCAAGAAAAATTAAATATCACAGCAGTAAAAAGGGTGAAAAACATGAGTCAGAATAAGCGAATTTATTTATCCCCGCCGCACATGAGCGGAGACGAAGAGCGCTATGTAGCTGAAGCGTTTCGGACAAACTGGATCGCGCCGCTCGGTCCCCTTGTCGATACATTCGAAGAAAAGCTTGCCGCCTATGCGGGGACGTCCGGTGCCGCGGCAGTCAGCTCAGGAACAGCCGCAATCCACCTGGCGTTGAAATTGCTCGGCGTCGGCAAAGGCGATACGGTCTTCTGTTCTTCCTTTACGTTTGTAGCGAGCGCCAATCCGATTATATATGAGCAGGCTGAGCCGGTTTTCATCGATTCTGAACGGGATACATGGAACATGTCGCCCGAGGCGCTTGAACGGGCGCTCGACGAAGCGGAGCGGGCCAGGAATCTTCCGAAAGCCGTCATCGTCGTCAACTTGTATGGCCAAAGCGCGAAAATGGACGAGATTATCGCGATTTGCGATCGATTTGCCGTCCCTGTTATTGAAGATGCGGCCGAATCGCTCGGTTCTGTTTATAAGGGCAGAAAAAGCGGAACCTTCGGACGCTTCGGCATTTATTCGTTCAACGGCAACAAAATCATCACCACATCAGGTGGAGGAATGCTTGTCAGCGATGACGAAGACGCTTTGAAGAAGGCGCGCTTTTTAGCCACTCAGGCGCGCGAGCCCGCCATTCATTATCAGCACGAAAAAGCGGGCTACAATTACCGGATGAGCAATGTCCTGGCCGGAATCGGCATCGCTCAGCTCGCCGTCCTGGATGACAGGGTACACGCCAGACGGGCGATCTTCGAGCGCTATCAGGAGGCGCTCGCCGGTATCGAAGGTATAGAATTCATGCCTGAAGCCGGCATGTCAAACCGCTGGCTCACGACATTAACGTTTGATACAGCAAAGATTCAAACAACACCGGCGGACATCATTAAACAGCTCGCAAATGAAAACATTGAAGCCCGGCCGTTATGGAAGCCGTTGCACAGACAGCCCCTTTTTAAAGGAGCGGCCTTTTATCAGCACGATGACCAAGGCTCTGTCTGCTGCGACTTATTTCAGCGCGGGCTCTGCCTGCCGTCAGGATCAAGTATGACGCGAAAAGAGCAGGACCGGGTGATTCAAATCGTGGCCGACCGGATTAAATATAAATGAGGTGCTAAACATGGCGATTACATATTCCATGGACAGCTTAAAGCATAAGCTGGCAGAAATTTTGGATGTCATCCCAAGACTTTCATCAGTCGTTTACTTGGACTACCCGCTCTATGGAAACGTCGGGGACTTATTGATCATGAAAGGAACGGAAGCTTTTTTTGAAGCATACGGCATCAAGGTGCGCGAAAGATGGAATGCAGAGAATTTTATTCCGGGCCGCCGCATTCCAAAGGACGCCATCATCGTTTGTCAGGGGGGCGGCAATTTCGGCGATTTGTACCCTCACTTTCAGCAGTTCAGGGAACGGGTTGTCGAACATTACCCGGACCACCGGATCGTCATTCTGCCGCAGTCGATTTATTATGAACATGAAGAAAATGCAAAAAAAAACGCGCGGCATTTTGGCGGCTCACCCGGATCTGCACTTATTCACGCGGGAAAAGGCATCCTTCGAATTTGCTCTCAAGCATTTCGAAGGGGTGAAAAACATCAGAATGATGCCCGATATGGCTCACCAGCTCTGGCCGATCGCGGCACCTGCCGAAAAGCCTTCTGAGTCCGTTCTGCGGTTGATCAGAACCGACAAAGAAGCAAACAGCAGCCTGCAAAAAGCAGAGGAGCCGGATACGTACGATTGGAACGTTATCTTGTCAGAAGGCGACAAACGCGGAATCAAACGCTTGCAGACGATCAATGTCCTCAACAAAAAAGCCGGCAATCCGCTGCCGATCGCTTCTTATTGGAAACGCTATTCGGACAGCCTCGTCGACAAATCAATCCGTTTTTTCAACCGCTATGAATCCGTCGTTACTTCAAGGCTGCACGGCCACATCTTATCGTGTCTGCTCGGAAAAGAAAATGTCGTGATTGACAACTCCTACGGAAAAAACGCAAATTACTACAACACATGGATGAAGGATATCCCGAGTACAAAACTGATTCAAAACAATCCGGAAGAAGCAGAAAAACCGCCTGTTTACGTATGACAGGCGGTTTTTTTGCTATGCTTCTTCGCGCTTTACTTTGTTGTAGGCTTCATCCAAATGCTGAATCCGTTTTAAGACGACCGCGTTTTTTGTCAGCTGGTCTTGGACAAGCGTTGACACGACTGAACGGTAGTAGCTGTTCATTGCGTGAATTTTATCCTCATTTGGATGCATTTCAATATGGGTTTTAAAATTTTCTATGAAATAGGGCACAGAGAAAAGTTCTGTCAATGGTAACACTCCTTTTTTAAGTCTATACGGTACGGAACCGATCGTGTAAACTAATAGTGGGAGGGGAGATATGATGAACTTGCATGTACAGCAGCAGCAAACGGCAAAACTTCACTTGACGCAAGGGCTTGCCCAAGCCATTCATATGCTTCAGTATTCGTCGGCCGAGCTGAACAGCCGGATTGACGAACTCTCATTGGAAAACCCCCTGATCGAACGAAAAGACCCCGATATTCCCCGATCATTTTACCATAAAACGAATCGTCATTTGCAAAATGAAGGAATGAGCCGCTCTGAGACGGCGCATTCCCGTGAAGATATCAAAAGCGTCTTGAAACAGCAGGCGCTCGATCTCCGGCTGTCAAACCGGGAAAAGCGGATTTTCAGCTACCTGGTCGAATCCCTTGATCGAAACGGATATGTGACAGAAGACATCGCCTTTATCGCTTCCGAGCTGGCTGTCACCAGAGAAGAAGTGGAAGAAGTCTTGGGCAAGCTGCAGACTCTTGATCCGGCAGGCATCGGAGCGCGGTCGCTTCAGGAATGCATCCTGATCCAATTAAAGCGTCTGCCAAAGGAGACGGCAAAAGCGGAAAAAGTTATTTCCCTATACTTTGACCTGTTTGCCAAAAAAGGATGGAAAGAGCTGTCTGAGAGAGCGGGCCTTTCGCTCTCAGAGCTTCAGGACATACAAGATCTTGTTGCAGAGCTGTCGCCGCGTCCCGGATTGATGTATGGCACGGATGAAGGCGGAGTCTATATCGAGCCTGATGTCATCATTTCAGCCGAGGATGGAAAATTGGTGCTTGAGCTCAGCAGCCGTTCTTTTCCCGATATCCAGCTTAACGCGTTTTACGAGCCGTTTTTGCAGCGCCAGTCAAAAGACGAGGCGACCGTTTATATCTCTGATAAGTTCAAGCAGTGGAAATGGCTCGACAATGCCCTCAGGCAAAGACGGGAAACGATGCGGAGGGTGATGGCGGAAATTATGGTGCGTCAAAAAGATTATTTTTTAAAAGGGAAAGACGAACTGAAGCCGCTCACATTAAAAGAAGTCGCCGATGCCCTCGGGGTTCACGAATCAACAGTAAGCCGTGCAGTCAAAGGGAAAATCGTGCAGACGCCTTTTGAGCTGTGCGAGCTTAAACGGTTTTTTTCGGCGAAGGTAAAGGATGCCGCTGACGGACATACGTCAAGTCACACAGTCAAAGCGCATCTTCGTCGGCTGATCGATGAAGAAAATAAAATGAAACCGCTTTCAGACCAGAAGCTGGCCGATCTTTTAAACGAAAAGCACGGCATCGTCATATCGAGGCGGACCGTCGCCAAATACCGCGATCAGCTTAATATACTGCCTTCGTCTGTCAGAAAGAGATATCAATAAAGAAGCCGTCCGGCACGAACGCCGGCGGCTTTTTTACGGGATCATCCACGCAAACAGGTGATGCTGCAGGAACGTGATCATGCAAACCAGGAACAGAAGAAACAGGCTGTGTTTCAGTGTAAAGCGCAGCAAATCGGATTCCTTTCCTGCCAGTCCGACGGCTGCGCAGGCGACAGCAATCGACTGCGGAGAGATCATCTTTCCGGTGACGCCGCCCGAAGAGTTGGCCGCCACAGACAGCACCGGCTCCATTCCGACCGACTGTGCCGTCACTTTTTGCAGACTGCCGAACAGCAAATTGGCCGACGTATCTGAACCGGTTATAAAGACGCCGAGCCAGCCGAGAACGGGAGAAAAGAATGCGAACATTGAACCCGTCATCGCAAGGGACATGCCAAGTGTTGTGCTCATGCCCGAAGAGTTGGTGACATAGGCAAAACCGACAACGGAAGCGATCGTTAATATCGGCTTGCCGAGTTCTTTCAGCGATTCTGTAAACACGGCGCCCCATTCTTTCCAAGGCATGCCTGTGACAAACTTTGTCAGTACGGCGGCAATCAGGATCGCCGTTCCCGCAGATCCGGCGAGATCAAGTTTATAAAGAGCTTCAAGCGGTTTTCCGGAGCCATCGAGAATTTGATTGTGCAAAAAAGGCACACCGGGCGCGAACGTCAGCCTGCCGCCGATATCACTAATGAACAGCAGCAATGGATTTGACCCTTCGTAATGGCCTGTCAGCGCCTGTTTGACAGCTGGAATTCCCCAGATGGAGACCATTGCCGTGAGCAGCAAAAACGGTGTCCACGCCTTGAAAATCTGCCCAGCCGAGTATGAGGCCTTTTGATGTTCAAGCTGCTGCGCCTCCGCGGCAGCGGCCATTTCCTTTTCATGTGAAAATCTGAATATCGTTTTCGGTTTCCAAAATTTTAAGAATACAGCGAGCGCGATAAGCGATACGATGGCTGACAAAATATCCGGGAGCTCAGGCCCCAGAAAGTTTGAGCTTACATACTGTGTAACGGCAAAAGAGACACCCGACACGAGAATCGCCGGCAGCACTTCCCAAGCCCTTTTCAAGCCGCTCATGATGATAATCAAATAAAACGGAATAAATACAGATAAAAACGGGAGCTGGCGTCCGACCATTTTTGAAATGTCCATCGCAGGAATCCCCGTCGGCCCTTCAACCGCGATAATCGGAATGCCGATCGCTCCGAAAGCGACAGGCGCCGTGTTAGCGATCAGGCATATGCCCGCCGCGTACAACGGATTGAAGCCGAGGCCGACAAGCAATGCGGCCGAGATTGCGACAGGGGCGCCGAAGCCTGCCGCTCCTTCTAAAAACGCCCCGAATGAAAACGCTATCAAAAGTGCTTGCAAACGGCGGTCATCTGTGATCGATAATACCGAGCTCCTGATGATTTCAAATTGGCCGGTTTTGACTGTAAGCTTGTACAAAAAAACGGAAGTCACAATGATCCAGCCGATCGGAAGCAGCCCGTAAACCGCCCCTTGTGAAGCCGACATCACAGCCTGATGAGCGGGCATGCCGTATACGAAAACGGCCAGCGCGAGCGCAATCAGCAAAGTCGACACACCCGCTGTATGCCCTTTCATTCTTTTGATTGCCAGGGCCCAGAAAAAATACAAAATCGGTATAAGCGCTGCAAGCGAAGAGAGCAGCAAACTGTTCCCCAGCGGAGTATAATCTTGCGTCCATCCCATCTCCAATTCCCCCTTTGTTCAAAGTCTCACTCAGTCATCTGATGACATGATGATAAGACTGATCATTTAGCATTATATTTCTCAATGTCATAAATTACAATCTTTTTTTGCATGGAGCCGAAGTCTATATGTTCCGGACGGAAAGAACGGTATAATAAAAAATAGCGCATCATGCCCAGTCTGGTTACGAGGTGAAAAAAGTTGAAATACAAACAAATCAAGACGAAAAAAATATACGAAGAAGTCGCAGAAGCGCTTCTTGAATCGATTAAAAGCGGAGAGCTTGAGCCAGGTGATAAGCTTGACTCCGTTCAGGCGCTCGCCGAAAGCTTTCAGGTCAGCCGTTCGGCCGTCAGGGAAGCGCTGTCTGCGTTAAAAGCGATGGGGATGGTCGAAATGAAGCAGGGGGAAGGAACGTATGTGAAAAGGTTTGAGCCTGAGCAAATTTCCATCCCCCTTTCGGCTGCGCTTTTGATGAAAAAGAAAGACGTCGCTGAACTGCTCGAAGTCCGTAAGATTCTTGAAATCGGAGCTGTTTCAAGTGCGGCTCAAAAACGCACAGAAGAAGATCTCGGGCGCATGCAGGCCGCACTTGAGGATATGAAGCAGGCGGATGGGAACGGCGAACTTGGCGAAAAAGCCGACCTCGCGTTTCATCTTGCGCTTGCCGGCGCCTCGCAAAACGATCTGCTGAAAGGCTTGATGAATCATGTGTCATCACTCTTAATTGAGACGATGAGGGAGACGCGCAAAATTTGGCTGTTCTCGAAGAACACAACCGTTAAGCGCCTTTATGAGGAACACGATGCCATCTATCAGGCTGTGATGGAAAAAGACGGCCAACAAGCAGAACAGGCGATGCACAATCATCTGACGAATGTGGAAAATGTGCTGGCCTCATATTTTGAAGAAACGAAACAGGCCGACGAGCCGGCCATATAAGCAGCGGCCCGAGTGAAAACGAAAAAGAAACCCCTTTCAAAAAATTTTACCAAGGTGTAAGATGGAGAAAGAGGGTTTTCTAACCAAGTCATCAGATGACCTGATTTATCGGGTTGGAGAGGGGATCAAGATGAAAGTATCACTGTTTATCACGTGTTTGGTTGACATGTTTCAGTCAAATGTCGGAAAAGCGACGGTTGAACTGCTTGAGCGGCTCGGATGTGAAGTGGATTTTCCCGAAGGGCAGATCTGCTGCGGCCAGCCTGCGTACAACAGCGGCTATGTCAAAGATTCCAAAAAAGCGATGAGACGGATGATTGAGACATTTGAATCAGCCGAATACGTCGTCAGCCCTTCAGGATCGTGCGCTTTTATGTTCAAAGAGTATCCGCACCTTTTCCGGGATGAGCCGGCCTGGGCGGAAAAAGCGCAGCGGCTGGCTGACAAAACGTATGAGCTGACCGATTTTATCGTCAACGTTTTGAAGGTTGAAGACGTTGGGGCGACACTTGAGAAAAAGGCGACTTATCATACGTCATGCCATATGACAAGGCTTTTGGGCGTCACAGACGCGCCGATGAAGCTCCTTCGGCATGTGAAGGGACTGGAGTTCACGCCGCTGCCGCGCAAACACGACTGCTGCGGATTCGGGGGGACTTTTTCGGTGAAGATGTCGCAAATATCCGAACAGATGGTCGATGAGAAAGTGGCGTGTGTCGAAGAAACCGCCGCAGATGTGTTAATCGGGGCGGACTGCGGCTGCTTGATGAATATCGGCGGACGGATCGGGAGAAAGAACAAGCCGATTGAAGTCATGCACATCGCAGAAGTGCTGAACAGCAGATAAACAGACATCCGGTCATTTCACAGATAGAGGGGGACATTCGTTATGGCAATGAAGATCGGAACGCAGAAATTTAAAGAGCGCGTATCAGACGGGCTCGAAAACGAGTTTATGAGGGGGGCTGTTTCAAGTGCGCAGGAGCGCTTGAGAGCGCGCCGTCTTGAGGCGGCGGAAGAGCTCGGGAACTGGGAAGAATGGCGGTCTCAGGCCGAGGAAATCAGGCAGCACGTGCTCGGAAACCTGGACTACTACCTAGAACAGCTCGCCGAAAATGTCGCCAAAAAAGGCGGGCACGTATTCTTTGCACAGACGGCTGAAGAAGCGACAGGCTATATCCGCGATGTCGTGAAAAAGAAAAACGGCAAAAAAATCGTGAAATCAAAATCAATGGTGACCGAAGAAATCAACATGAACGAGGCGCTTGAACGCGACGGCTGCGAAGTGGTCGAAACCGATTTGGGCGAATACATCCTCCAAATCGATGATCATGATCCGCCGTCACATATCGTCGCACCTGCTTTGCATAAAAACAAAGAGCAAATCCGCGACGTCTTCAAAGAGCGGATCGGCTACCGCAACACCGAAAAGCCGGAAGAGCTTGTCATGCATGCGCGCGCCGTGCTCAGAAAGAAATTTCTCGAGGCTGACATCGGCATTACGGGCTGCAATTTTGCGATTGCCGATACGGGGTCTGTCAGCCTTGTCACAAACGAGGGAAACGGACGTCTCGTCACGACCGTTCCGAAGACGCAGATTACCGTGATGGGGATGGAGCGGATCGTCCCTTCATTCGACGAGTTTGAGGTTCTCGTCGGCATGCTCACAAGAAGCGCGGTTGGACAGCGGCTGACAAGCTATATCACGGCGCTGACAGGGCCGCGGCTGCCCGGTGAAGCGGACGGACCCGAAGAGTTTCACCTCGTCATCATTGACAACGGGCGTTCGAACATTCTCGGAACGGAGTTTCAATCCGTCCTCCAATGCATCCGCTGTGCGGCCTGCATCAATGTTTGTCCCGTATACCGCCATGTCGGCGGGCATTCTTACGGTTCGATCTATTCAGGCCCGATCGGAGCCGTATTGTCGCCGCTGCTCGGCGGATATGACGATTATAAAGAACTGCCGTACGCCTCTTCGTTATGTGCGGCATGCTCTGAAGCATGTCCGGTAAAAATCCCGCTTCACGAACTGCTTCTGAAGCACCGGCAGCGCATCGTTGAAAAAGAAGGGCGCGCACCGATATCCGAGAAGCTCGCGATGAAAGCGTTCGGCTTGGGAACTTCTGCGCCATCTCTATATAAAATGGGCTCCAAATTGGCGCCGGCAGCCATGAAGCCGTTTAACGAAGACGGCAAAATAACGAAGGGACCGGGTCCGTTAAAACAGTGGACCCAGATTCGCGACTTCCCCGCGCCGAACAAGTCAAGGTTCCGCGACTGGTTTGAGGACAGACGGAAAGAGAAAGGGGAAGACAGATGACAAACGGAACAATCCAAAATAAAGACGGCTTTTTAAACCGGATTGCGGAAAGGCTCGGCCGCAACAGGCGTTCGGCAGGCGTCACCGTTCCCGATTATACGTATCAGCCGCAGCACCGGGTATATCAAGGCTATACACAGGATGAGCTTGTCGGCGTCTTAAAGGACCACTGCCGGAAGATTCATACGGAGCTGATTGAAACGGATGTCATCGGCTTGCATGATGCCTTGTATGAACAAGCATCACGATTTGGAGGCGGGCCTGTCATCATTCCGAAAGATGACCGTTTTAAAGAGTACGGACTGTCAGGCCTGTTAACAGACAAGTGGCCGAATGAGGGGACAAAAGTGTGGGAATGGAATGCAGCGGCCGGAGATGAAAATATCCAGCGGGCCGAACAGGCTAACATCGGCGTGACATTCAGCGAGATCACGCTTGCTGAATCCGGAACGGTCGTCCTCTTCAGTTCAAAAGACAAAGGACGATCTGTCAGCTTGCTGCCGACGACATATATTGCGATCGTCCCGAAAAGCACCATCGTCCCGCGGATGACACAGGCAAGCGCAATGATCAAACAAAAGGTTGCAGACGGCGACGTCATCCCGTCCTGCATCAACTATGTCACTGGACCGAGCAATTCAGCCGACATCGAAATGGACCTTGTAGTCGGTGTCCACGGCCCGGTAAAAGCGGCATATATTGTCGTGACTGACCGGTAATTAGACGATAACAAAAAGATTAGCCTCATGCAGAGCTAATCTTTTTTTATTTAGCGATATGACAATTCCGGCATATCCCGATTTTTCGCATCATTCCACTTTTTTGGCCGGTTATAAAATAGCGGAACTTGTTATATTAAAATGGTATTTTTATCAGTTTTCCGGCTCTGTATCCCCATTTCTGCCGCTGGTTCAAGCCACTTGCATCTCATTTATGATTCTCGGAAACACCCCTGTAAGAAATAGCCTATTAAAATTTAAGGTAATGTTAAGGATAAGATTATTTCCCGATAATGTTCACTCACTATAATGGAGAATAGTGAAGGAGTGACTCGTATGCGGGCGGTATGTCTGAATGAATTTATCAGTCTTTTTAAAAGCATCAAGTCGATTATTGTCATTATTATTATGTTTTGGGTGAGCTATAAGACTGCAGGATTGATCGAACAGGCGCCTGCGGACTTCGTGCGCGAATTGGATTTAGGAAGCGATGCAAACGCAATCGGAACGGCGGTTATTGTTTTTGCTCTCGGTTTCCTGTTTATCGCTGGACTTTCCCATGACATGATCAACCGCGAAGTCCATGCCCGGACGGTCAGATTTCTTGTGACGAAAACCTCGCGGATCAAGATCATTCTGGGAAAGTTTTTTGGCGTCTGGCTGTTTTGGTTTTTCTGCATGCTCGTTTCGTACACCTTGGTGATGATCGCCTCAAAAGAGTTTTTATGGATGAGTTATGCAGACAGCATGGCGTTTCTTACAGCTGCAATCTCTTTGAACCTTTTATTTTCCATCGTGATTTCAAGGCCCGCCATGTCCATGTTTTTCGGAATCGTGTTTGCGCTCGTCTTTCCCGCGGTCAGCTTATGGACTGTTTATTCAGAGAACGGCATGATCACCTGGTTTAAATATTTAACACCGTACTATTACTCCGTACTGGGCGGTTCTTTTGTTTTCATCAACTTTGTCTACGCGGCCATCGTTCTTTGCGGTGCGATCGTTTTGTTTAAAAGGAGAGATTTATAATGGATGTGGTGATCGAGGCAAAAGGGCTGATGAAAAGCTACGGGGCTAAAACCGTCGTCAATCATGTCGACCTCCAAGTCGAAAAAGGAGAGATTTACGGTTTCCTCGGCCGTAACGGTGCGGGGAAATCTACGTTCATGAATATGATCACAGGCATTATCGAGCCGACAGCCGGCAGTTTTCTGCTGTTAAATGATGCTTCGATTGAAAACGTCAAGCATCGCATCGGCGTTTTACCCGATTATTTGACCCTCTATGATTCAATGACAGCAGTCGGGCATTTGAAGTATTTTGCAAAGCTGAACGGACAAGCCGTATCGACTGAGCGGTGCGAAGAAGTCTTAGAGAGAGTTGGGTTCACTGAGCATGCTGAAAAAAAATCGGGCGCCTATTCATTCGGTATGAAAAAAAAGCTCGGCATCGCCCAGGCGATCATCCACGACCCCGAGCTCATCTTTTTGGATGAACCGACATCAGGTGTCGATGCCGAATCGGCCCTGCACATTCAAAAGCTGATTATGGATTTGCAAAAAGAAGGTAAGACGGTATTTATGACATCACACAACCTGCATGAGATAGAGAAAATCTGTACGCGAATCGCCATCATGAAAAACGGCCGCATTTTAATAGAAGGCACGCTCGATGAATTAAGGAGGCATTTCATGTCGAACATAAGCGTTCACATTCGCCATTCGACTATTCCCGATCAGCATTTCGGCCTGATCGACCGTTTTCTTGAGTCAGCTGGTGAAAACGTTCAATTCAATCACCATGAGATTTCGATCACCGTCAATTCAGAAGAAAAAATTCCCGCCATTGTCAGAGTATTAACAAACTGCAAAGTGGGAATCTACAGAATTCACGTCGATGAACCGTCGCTTGAAGACATCTTTTTGGACAGCTCTGAGGAACGCGTTGTTTCTTGACAGAAAGAATTTGATAGGAATGAACCCGGATCTGTTCGGGCATCATGCCTTTAGTCTTGCAGATGCGAATGGCGTCAATGGATAGATCTATTAAATGCCCGAACAAAAAAACGCCTTTGAATAAAGGCGTTTCAGCGTGTCGACAAACCCTCGCATTCGTTGTCAGGCCTGCGCGTCGGTGCTCACGAATCCCAACATTCGCTGCGCTCCGATGCTCGGCCTTCCTAGACTGCAAGGTTTTTCAATCACGCTGAAAGGATGACAAAATCCCAAAACAAAAAGCCGCTTTGGGATTTTGTCAACAATCTGAAACGCCTTTGAATAAAGGCGTTTTCCATAAGGGGTGCTCGGTTTCTAGTATTTCCCCAAAATCGACATGTCGCCGGTCGTTTCTTCATCAATGACATTTCCGTCTTGGTCCATCTTGACGAAATACCTGCCTCCGTTTGTTACGTTTTTGTACTCGGTTTCCGATGTACCGTCATCGTTTTGTGTGAATTCAAATTGAACATCAGCGATAAGAGTGTTGCTGTTGAGGTCGACATAGTAGGAATGGAAGCTGACATGGCTCCAGTCGTCTTTTTCGGCGGGGATGTCTGATATGACGCCGACTTTTTCAGCGGGATCATTGACAATCACGCCGTAATCCTTCTGCAAATTGCCGGTTTCGATATCATCATTGTTTAAAATCTCTTTCATCTGGCTAAATTCAGCATCTGTAGGTGTTGTATATCTGTCTTCAGGAATGTTTTTCGCAAAGCTTACGGACGATGAACCAAAGACGAGCGTCAATACGGACAAGATCACCATAAACGAAAGTTTTTTCACGTTCTCTTCCTCCTTTAGCTGAAGTGATGATTCGGTTCACACTCTATCATCGTTAAAATATTTTGTAAAGTTTGAATAATATTTCAATTTAACTATTTTTTTCGGGGGAAATCCGCCGATTTTTATATTTCCCTCTTTTGGGGAATGCTCCATCATCATGAAAGTTGTGCATATCTTCCCTTGTATTTTCCAATGGAAAAGGCGATTTTCCTTGAAAAAAGAGAAAAATTTTAATTTTTATTTTTTGGCAGTGGATTTGATGTTGACAAAGTCAAGATCGGCACGTATATTATATGAATATATTTCAGGCAGAAGAAAACACAATGAACGGGAGCAGTAAAAGATCGGCATTGGCAAAGAGAGCTGCGGGTAGGTGCGACGCAGACCAATGAACCTTTGAACTCGCCCGGGAGTGGACTGGCTAAAGGACGGACATCAATTCCTGAGGACATTACGATTAACCTTCGTTAACAGGTTTGCACAGTATGGCTGTGCATCGCAAAGCTGGATTCTTGGCATAGAATCAAAAAGAGTGGTACCGCGGTAAGCTTCAAAGCTCATCGTCTCTTTATCTTCAAATCGAAGAGGGAGACGGTGAGCTTTTTTCATTTTACTAGAGGAAGTGAACATAGATGGAGAAAGACATGCAGAAGCTCGAGCGCACAATGACATCGCGGCATATTATGATGATGGCATTGGGCGGAGCCATTGGAGCAGGATTATTTAAAGGAAGCAGCAAAGCGATCGATTTGGCGGGGCCTTCGGTCATGATCGCCTACTTGATCGGCGGCGTGATTTTGCTGTTTATCATGCAGGGGCTTGCCGAGATGGCTGTCCGAAACAGTGAAGCCAGAACATTCAGGGATCTCGTTCAATCAATATTAGGTCCGTATGCCGCTTATTTTTTAGACTGGATATACTGGAAAATGTGGGTTCTCAATATTGCGGCAGAGGCTGTTGTCGCCGCGATATTTTTGCAGTACTGGCTGCCGGGGCTGCCGATCTGGGTGCTGGCGCTGTTCGTTTCACTCGTCATTACGAGCGTGAATTTGCTTTCTGTCAAAAGCTTTGCCGAGACGGAATACTGGCTTGCCCTTATTAAAATCACAGTGATTGTCGTCTTTATTATATCCGGATTTATCTTGTTATTTTTCTCTTTTGGACAACACTCAGCTGTTGGTTTTACTCATTTGACAGACCATGGCGGCTTCTTCCCGAATGGCGCCGGAGGGCTGATTACAGCCATGCTAGTTGTGATATATTCCTACGGCGGAACCGAAATTATCGGGGTGACACTGGCGGAAACCAAAAACCCTGAGAAGGTCGTGCCTAAAGCTGTGCGTGGAACGTTGACGCGCATTATTGCTTTTTATCTTCTGCCGTTTTTCGTGATCGTCAGCTTGATTCCATGGAATCAAGTCAACGGTGTGTCGGAGAGTCCTTTTGTTATGGTCTTTAAGATGATCGGCATTCCCGGAGCGGATCATTTGATGAATGCGGTCATTTTACTGGCGGTCATTTCTTCGATGAACTCAGGGCTTTACGGCGCCTCCCGAATAATGTATACACAGGCATCAGACGGAAGAATGCCGAAAATCTTTTCGAGACTTTCCATGAGAAAAGTGCCGGTTTATTCGATTCTATTGTGTACTTCTTTCTTATACTTGGGCGTATTGTTTTCACTGTTTGCCGGCAGCCAAACGTTTGAATATTTGATGGGGTCTCTCGGCTATACCGTCCTTGTGATCTGGATGCTGATTGCCGCTGCCCATTTAAAATCGAGAAAACGGAATCAAACAGCGGGGAACGGCTACTATGTCAAATGGTTCCCTTATACGACTTGGCTGGCAATCATTTCACTGACAGCGATACTGATCGGTGTCATCCTGACCACATCGATTGTCATTACATTGGTGACGGCGGGAATCTATCTGCTCATTAGCGCTGCTTATTTCTTTAAAGGAAGGAACCAGACAGCCGGCCAAACGTCCGCTTCTTAAAAAAAGGCTTGCCTCCGCAGGGAGGCAAGCTTTTAACACATTAGTTCGATTTTTTTCGAACTAATTTCTTTTATTCACCTGAACGATTATGTTATCGTCTAATTACATGACCACTACACTTCAGGAAGAAGGAAAGACAATGTCAAAACAGCATTTCAAAAATACGAAGTATTCCGTATTAAATCTGTCTCCTATCGTACAAGGCGGAGATGCGGGACAATCTTTTAAACAATCTATGGATTTGGCGCAGCATGCCGAAAGATGGGGATACCACAGGTTCTGGCTGGCTGAACACCATAATATCGAAGGCGTTGCGAGCTCGGCTACCTCTGTTTTGATCGGTTATATCGCCGGGGGCACCAAGAAGATGCGCATCGGTTCGGGAGGGATTATGCTGCCGAACCATTCCCCGCTCGTTATCGCCGAACAGTTCGGAACGCTTGAATCCCTTTATCCAGGCAGAATCGATTTAGGACTGGGGCGCGCTCCGGGTACGGATCAATTAACCGCCCGCGCATTAAGAAGAAATATAAGCAGCGGGGAGGATTTTCCCGAGCAGCTTGAAGAACTCCGCCAGTATTTTAAGCCGTCCGGCAATGTAAGAAATCACGTGCGCGCCATACCGGGCGAAGGGCTTGATGTGCCGATTTGGCTTCTCGGTTCAAGCGGATTCAGCGCCCGGCTTGCCGGGGAACTCGGTTTGCCGTTTGCATTTGCGGCTCATTTTTCGCCGGCCAATACGCTGCCTGCCTTGGAACTGTACCGCAGCTCGTTTAAGCCGGGCGTCTTGGAGGAGCCTTATGCGATGGTCGGGGTGACCGTGATCGCAGCCGATACGGACGCGCAAGCGCAGCGCCTTGCAACATCGCACTATCAGAAGTTTTTGGATCTTGTCCGCGGCGCCCCGACTCAGCTTAAGCCGCCTGTAGATGATATGGATCAGATTTGGACGCCGCGTGAAAAAGCGATGGTGAATGAGCAGCTCAGCTCAACGATCATCGGTGGGCCGGACACTGTGAAAGAAAAGCTTGAAGAATTCATCCGTACGACTCAGGCGGACGAGATCATGATCAATTCAGAAACGTTTGACCATGCTGATAGACTTCGCTCGTTTGAAATCATTGCAGATGTCTGGAAAAATGGATAAACGGCAACAAAGCAACGGAACGGAAAAACCGCCCGTTGCTTTTTTTTTGAGTACGTACTTTAGCAATATATTTATTTTTGAAAATAGACGAAGATGAGGGACGGTACCATCCTGTACGCGAGCATCGACCTCCATCCGGTATTACACCCCATTCAAACGTCCCAGAACATTGGACAGCCAGATTCATTTTGAATATTTCCGGTCCGTAATACGCAATGGCATTCATAGTTTTTTTTCATTGAGGCACGTTTTCATGAAATATGTATAGTATAGAAATCAACAGGGACAATAATTAATACAGATGTGTGAACATTCGCGCGAATGTTGTCGAAGAATTGATTCTTAACAGTTGAATAAACATTTTAACCCTGTTACAATAAGGAATGTAAGCAGGAGCAATTTTTTTTGGCTGAGGTGGGACGTTTTCAGTCACTACGGGACATTATTTGTCCAGGATGAGATGAAAGGAACGTTTTGGCATGAATCAACTAATACAGGCTCAAAAAAAATTATTGCCGGATCTTCTCGATGTCATGCAGAAAAGGTACAAAATTTTGCAGTACATAAGGCTGACTGAACCGATCGGCAGAAGAAGCCTTGCCGCCAGCCTCGGCATCAGCGAGCGGATTTTAAGGGCGGAGGTTCAGTTTTTAAAAGAACAAAATCTACTAGAGATTAAAACAACCGGCATGATATTGACACTTGAAGGATCCAACCTGCTGAAAGTTCTCGAAGATACGATGAAGGATGTTTTAGGTTTAACCCATTTGGAAAATACATTAAAAGAGAGGTTGAACCTCGACGAAGTCATCATTGTATCGGGAGACAGCGACCAGTCCCCATGGGTCAAAAAAGAGATGGGGAGAGCGGCCGTCGCATGCATGAAAAACAGGTTTACGGGGGAAAATATCGTCGCCGTAACCGGAGGTACGACGCTTGAGGCCGTGGCAGAAATGATGACGCCTGACTCGAAAAACCGCAAGCTGCTTTTTGTTCCGGCAAGAGGCGGGCTCGGCGAAAACGTCAGGAATCAGGCCAATACGATTTGCGCCCATATGGCTGAAAAAGCTTCCGGTACATACAGACTGTTATTTGTGCCGGGTGAGCTGAGCAAAGAAGCATATTCTTCTATCATTGAAGAGCCTTCTATTAAAGAAGTGCTTCAGACAATTCAATCGTCCAGTATGGTGATCCATGGAATCGGGGATGCTAAAACAATGGCAGAACGAAGAAATACACCGAAGGAAGATTTGAAGAAAATAGAAGAAAATGAAGCGGTTGCAGAAGCGTTCGGCTACTATTTCGACCGCCACGGAGAAGTCATTCACAAAGTGCACAGCGTTGGCATCCAGCTCGAAGATCTTGATTCAATCCCGAACATCATTGCGGTGGCGGGAGGCTCGTCAAAAGCGGACGCGATAGAGGCGTACTTCAAAAAGCCGCGCAACACGGTTTTGATCACTGATGAAGGAGCCGCGAAACAGTTATTAAGGGAAGCTTCTTCCCTCAATATAAATTAAATATCTCTTATTTACTTAAAGGAGGAAATCATCATGGCAGTAAAAGTCGGTATTAATGGTTTTGGTCGTATTGGACGCAATGTATTCCGCGCAGCATTAAATAATCCTGAAGTTGAGGTTGTAGCAGTTAACGATTTGACAGACGCTAACATGCTTGCTCACCTATTACAATATGATTCAGTACACGGAAAATTGGACGCAGAGGTTTCTGTTGACGGAAACAACCTAGTTGTTAACGGTCAAACAATCCAAGTTACAGCAGAGCGCGATCCTTCTAAACTTAGCTGGGGCAAACAAGGCGTTGAAATCGTAGTTGAATCTACTGGTTTCTTCACAAAACGCGCAGACGCGGCGAAACATTTGGAAGCCGGCGCGAAAAAAGTTATCATCTCAGCTCCTGCGAGTGAAGAAGATATTACAATCGTTATGGGTGTTAACGAAGATAAATACGATGCGGCTAACCACGATGTAATCTCTAACGCATCTTGCACAACAAACTGCCTTGCGCCGTTTGCAAAAGTTCTGAACGACAAATTCGGCATCAAACGCGGTATGATGACAACTGTTCACTCTTACACAAACGATCAGCAAATCCTGGATCTTCCGCACAAAGACTACCGTCGTGCGCGTGCGGCAGCTGAAAGCATCATTCCTACAACAACTGGTGCAGCGAAAGCCGTTTCTCTTGTACTTCCTGAATTGAAAGGAAAACTGAACGGCGGAGCAATGCGTGTTCCAACACCAAACGTATCACTTGTTGACCTGGTTGCTGAACTTGACAAAGAAGTAACAGCAGAAGAAGTAAACGCAGCGTTTAAAGAAGCAGCAGAAGGCGAACTTCAAGGCGTTCTTGGCTACAGCGAAGAGCCGCTTGTTTCTAAAGACTACAACGGCAATGCAAACTCTTCTACAATCGATGCTCTTTCTACAATGGTTATGGAAGGCAGCATGGTTAAAGTTATTTCTTGGTATGACAACGAAAGCGGATATTCTCACCGTGTAGTTGACCTTGCCGCTTACATCGCAAAACAAGGTCTTTAATCCGGAAACCAGAATCAGACTTGGTTCTTGATGAGAGAAGCGCTATAATGAAAGCGGACAAGGGAAGGGGACACACACTCCCTTTCCCTTTTTCCATATCGGCGCCAATTAAGCCGCCCGGGGATTTCCGTTTTCAGGCTTGTAAAACATTAAAAGGAGGATCTCCTAAAAGCCATGAACAAAAAATCAGTAAAAGACATTGATGTAAAAGGCCGTGTTGTTTTCTGCCGTGTTGACTTTAACGTTCCGATGAAGGACGGAAAAGTGACGGATGATACGAGAATCCGCGCCGCACTTCCGACGATTCAATACTTAACAGAGCAGGGAGCGAAAGTTCTTCTTGCAAGCCACTTGGGCCGTCCGAAAGGCCAGGTTTCAGAAGAGCTTCGCTTAACGCCGGTAGCCGCACGCCTCGGCGAACTGATCGGCAAAGAAGTGAAAAAAGCGGATGAAGCTTACGGCGACGCCGTAAAAGCGCAAATTTCCGAAATGAAAGACGGAGATATTCTCGTATTGGAAAATGTCCGCTTCTATCCGGGAGAAGAAAAGAATGATCCTGAGCTGTCTAAAGCGTTTGCCGACCTGGCTGACGTTTATGTCAATGATGCATTCGGGGCGGCTCACCGTGCCCATGCTTCAACAGCAGGTATCGCTGAACACCTTCCGGCTGTTGCAGGCTTCCTCATGGAAAAAGAGCTTGAAGTGCTGGGCAAAGCACTGTCTAACCCTGAACGTCCGTTTACAGCGATCATCGGCGGCGCAAAAGTAAAAGACAAAATCGGCGTGATCGAAAGTCTTCTTGAGAAAGTAGACAACCTGATCATCGGCGGCGGTCTTGCTTACACGTTCGTTAAAGCGCTGGGCCATGAAGTAGGAAAATCCCTGCTTGAAGAAGATAAAATTGAATTGGCTAAATCTTTCATGGACCGCGCCAAAGAAAAAGGCGTGAACTTCTACATGCCTACAGACGTGCTTGTTGCTGACGATTTTTCAAACGACGCCAACACGAAAGTCGTGCCGGTCAGCGAAATCCCTAGCGACTGGGAAGCCCTTGACATCGGGGAGGAAACAAGAAAAACATATGCTGACGTCATTAAAAACAGCAAGCTTGTTGTTTGGAACGGACCGATGGGTGTATTCGAACTCGATGCGTTCGCTAAAGGAACAAAAGCTGTCGCTGAAGCTTTAGCAGAGGCAAAAGATACATACTCTGTCATCGGCGGCGGAGACTCTGCAGCTGCTGTAGAAAAGTTCGGCCTTGCTGACAAAATGAGCCACATTTCAACAGGCGGCGGAGCTTCCCTTGAGTTTATGGAAGGAAAAGAACTTCCTGGCGTCAAAGCATTGAACGACAAGTAAGCAAAATATACAGCATAAGGAGTGGAGCACATGAGAAAACCAATAATAGCCGGTAACTGGAAGATGAATAAAGTGCTTTCAGAAGCTGTCAGCTTCGTTGAAGAAGTGAAATCTTCCATTCCCGCAGCAGATAAAGCAGAAGCTGTTGTCTGTGCGCCTGCACTGTTCCTTGAAAAGCTTGCATCAGCTGTTAAAGGTACAGATCTGAAAGTCGGCGCGCAAAACATGCACTTTGAAGAAAGCGGTGCTTTCACGGGTGAAATCAGCCCTGCGGCTTTGAAAGACCTCGGAGTTGAATACTGCGTCATCGGCCACTCCGAGCGCCGCGAAATGTTTGCTGAAACGGATGAAACGGTCAACAAAAAAGCGCATGCTGCATTCAAATATGGCATCGTGCCGATCATCTGCGTAGGTGAAACGCTTGAAGAGCGTGAAGCAAACAAAACAAACGAGCTTGTTGCAGACCAAGTGAAAAAAGCACTTGCAGGTTTAACAACTGAACAGGTAGCTGCTTCCGTGATCGCTTATGAGCCGATCTGGGCGATTGGAACCGGCAAATCTTCAACTGCACAAGATGCAAACGAAGTATGCGCGCACATCCGCAAAACCGTTGCATCAGAATTCGGACAAGCTGCAGCAGACAGCGTCCGCATTCAGTACGGTGGAAGCGTAAAACCTGCGAACATTAAAGAATATATGGCCGAATCCGATATCGACGGCGCTCTTGTCGGCGGAGCAAGCCTTGAGCCGCAGTCTTTCGTGCAATTACTGGAGGCAGGTCAATATGAGTAATAAATTGGCCGCACTCATCATTTTGGATGGGTTTGGACTAAGGGACGAAACAGTCGGAAACGCCGTAGCCCAAGCGAAGAAACCGAACTTTGACCGCTATTGGAACAAGTATCCGCATCAGACGCTGACAGCTTCAGGCGAAGCGGTCGGACTTCCCGAAGGACAAATGGGAAACTCTGAAGTCGGCCACTTGAACATTGGCGCCGGACGGATCGTCTATCAAAGCCTGACGCGCGTCAACGTCGCAATCCGTGAAGGCGAATTTGAGCGGAACGAAACGTTTTTAGACGCGATGAAACACGTCAAAGAAAAAGGCACAAACCTCCACTTGTTCGGACTGCTGTCTGACGGCGGAGTACACAGCCACATTCAACATTTGTACGCACTCTTGAAGCTTGCGAAAAAAGAAGGCGTTGAAAACGTCTATATTCACGGCTTCCTTGACGGCCGCGATGTAGGCCCGCAAACAGCTGAGAAGTACATCAAAGAGCTTCAGGAGCAAATCGAAGAAATCGGCGTCGGCGAGATCGCAACATTGTCAGGCCGCTATTATTCAATGGACCGAGACAAGCGCTGGGACCGCGTCGAAAAAGCGTACCGCGCCATGGCATACGGAGAAGGACCGAAATATGAAAATCCGCTCGATGTCGTGAAAGATTCTTATGAAAACGGAATTTACGATGAATTCGTCATTCCTTCCGTCATCACGAAAGAAAACGGCGAGCCTGTTGCGACAATCAAGGACAACGATGCGGTCATTTTCTACAACTTCAGACCTGACCGGGCGATCCAGATTTCCAACACGTTCACCAATGATGACTTCCGCGATTTCGACCGCGGAGACAAGCATCCGAAAAACCTTCATTTCGTCTGCTTGACACATTTCAGTGAAACGGTTGACGGGTACGTGGCATTCAAACCGGTCAATCTCGACAACACAGTCGGCGAAGTTTTATCCCAAAACGGGCTGAAGCAGCTTCGCATCGCTGAAACTGAAAAATATCCGCATGTTACGTTCTTTATGAGCGGCGGACGCGAAGAGAAATTCCCGGGCGAAGAGCGAATCTTAATCGACTCGCCTAAAGTTGCAACATACGACTTGAAACCTGAAATGAGCGCATATGAAGTAAAAGATGCGCTTGTCAAAGAAATTGAGGCTGAAAACCATAACGCGATCATCCTCAACTTTGCCAACCCTGACATGGTCGGACATTCAGGAAAAGTCGAGCCGACGGTCAAAGCAATCGAAGCGGTTGACGAGTGCCTCGGCGAAGTCGTTGATGCGATTCTTGCAAAAGGCGGCCACGCGATTATTACGGCCGACCACGGTAACGCAGACGTGCTGATTACCGAAGAAGGCAAGCCGCACACCGCACATACGACAAATCCGGTTCCTGTCATCGTCACAAAAGAAGGCGTGACATTAAGAGAAGGCGGAATCCTCGGGGATCTGGCGCCAACTCTTTTAGACTTGCTGGGTGTTGAAAAACCGAAAGAAATGACAGGATCGTCATTAATTCAAAAATAAGCTTTAAAGGAGAGAAACAAACATGCCATACATTGTTGATGTTTATGCACGTGAAGTATTAGACTCCCGCGGTAACCCGACGGTTGAAGTTGAAGTATACACTGAATCAGGAGCTTTTGGACGCGCGCTTGTTCCAAGCGGAGCTTCCACTGGTGAATACGAAGCTGTTGAGCTTCGCGACGGCGACAAAGACCGCTACCTTGGAAAAGGCGTTTTAACAGCCGTTAACAACGTAAACGAAATCATCGCACCTGAGCTTATCGGCTTTGATGTGACAGAGCAAGTATCAATCGACAAATTGCTGATCGAACTTGACGGAACTGAAAATAAAGGCAAGCTCGGCGCCAACGCCATCCTTGGCGTATCAATGGCCGTTGCCCGCGCAGCTGCGGATTTCTTACAGATTCCTCTATACCAATACCTTGGAGGATTCAACTCTAAAACGCTCCCAGTACCGATGATGAACATCGTAAACGGCGGAGAGCATGCGGACAACAACGTTGACATTCAAGAATTCATGATCATGCCTGTCGGTGCGGAAAACTTCCGCGAAGCACTTCGCATGGGAGCACAAATTTTCCACAGCTTGAAATCAGTTCTTTCTGCTAAAGGAATGAACACTGCTGTAGGTGATGAAGGCGGATTCGCTCCAAACCTTGGTTCTAACGAAGAAGCGCTTCAAACAATCGTTGAAGCGATTGAAAAAGCCGGCTTCAAACCTGGCGAAGAAGTGAAATTGGCTATGGATGCTGCATCTTCTGAGTTCTACAACAAAGAAGACGGCAAATACCATCTGTCCGGCGAAGGCGTTGTGAAAACATCTGCTGAAATGGTTGACTGGTACGAAGAAATGGTTTCTAAATACCCAATCATCTCTATCGAAGACGGACTTGACGAAAACGACTGGGAAGGCCACAAACTTCTGACTGAGCGTCTTGGCTCAAAAGTTCAGCTTGTCGGTGATGACCTTTTCGTTACAAACACGAAAAAACTTGCTGAAGGCATCAAAAACGGCGTCGGCAACTCTATCCTGATCAAAGTAAACCAAATCGGTACATTGACTGAAACATTCGATGCGATCGAAATGGCGAAACGCGCAGGCTACACTGCTGTTATCTCTCACCGTTCTGGTGAAACTGAAGACAGCACAATCGCTGACATCGCTGTGGCAACAAACGCAGGACAAATCAAAACAGGTGCTCCGTCCCGTACGGACCGTGTTGCGAAATACAACCAGCTTCTTCGCATCGAAGATCAGTTGGCTGAAACTGCTCAATACCATGGTATTCAATCTTTCTACAACTTGAATAAGTAAGCATAAAAAAAAGCTTGGCTGCTGATGCGGCCAAGCTCTTTTTTGTGTGAAAGCTTAATTTTTTCTTTACCCTGACAAGAGCTGTCAGGGTTTTTGACTATAATAGGCTGTATCAATTGAGATTGGAGTGTTATGGATGCAGTCGAAAACAGTTTATCTTTATGCATTTCCTACAATGTCGGATTGGGAATATGGATATTTAATGGCCGAACTGAACTCGGGAAGATATTTCAAAAAAGATGCAGCACCTTTAAAAGTCATGACAATAGGAGTGACTAAAGAAATGGTGACGACGATGGGAGGGCTGCGCATCAAACCGGATATCTCACTTGATGAGTGGACGCTTGCGAGTACGGATCTTTTAATTTTACCCGGAGGGAATACTTGGGGAGAAGAGATTCATCTGCCGATCTTAAAAAAGGCCGGCGAAGCTTTAGAGCTTGGCGCGATGGTTGCCGCAATTTGCGGCGCAACTGCGGGACTGGCGAATAACGGATACTTGAATTCAAGAAAGCATACAAGCAATGACCTGGCATATATGAAAATGGTCTGTCCCCATTATAAAGGAGAACCATTTTATGAGATGGAGCCAGCGGTATCTGATGAGAATCTGGTTACTGCATCAGGAACGGCTCCTCTTGAATTCGCGAGGGAAGTGCTGAAAAAATTAGACGTGTTTGCACCGGATACATTGGATTCATGGTATCAGCTCAATAAGACCGGCCAACCTGAATATTTCTTCACGTTAATGAACTCGATCAATAAGTAGCTCAAAGACCATGAGGAGAACGATGCTTTAGACGCTGGAGGAGCATTTTTTTCGGTGGAAAAGCAAATTTCATGAGGGAAAAGGGTTTTTTATTTTATTTAACACTCTGTTTGGTATGGTATAATCTACCTCGTATAAAAAGCTTTGCTCACTCAAGGGAAGTCTTGCTCATCCCCTTCTGAAAGGGGGTGATAAAAGTGACAGCTTATGAAACAATCTCTTTAATGATTGCTTTTGGCATGCTGATTGCCATGTTGTCAAAGAACACAGAAAAATAGACCGCCCCTTGAGCCTGGAAAGTGATAGGGAGTGGTCTATTTTAGATCAATCTGAGCAAGCCCCTTCGAAGGGCCGGCTTTTTGTACAAGCCGAAGTGTTGGAGCACTTCGCTTCTTAGTATATACAACATGCTTTCTGAGATTACATCTATATCATAAGGAATTTTCATTAATTTGTAAATGGTGATAGCAAATTGTTGTTTTTATGAATCGGAAAGGTATTTTCTGCCCCATTTTGTCTAGCACTGTTTATAACCTTGGGCTCCAACAACCCTTCAGCCTAAGAAAAAGCCCACCCGTTATCACAGACTTTTCACAGGTTTCAGAAGCCAGGCGGGAAGAAAACCGCTAATGCCAATGATCAAAAAACCAATGATCGACAGCAGTGCAATCGCAATGGAAGAGAGCGTTTGCTGAAGGCTGTAAGCCGCGCAGGAAAGCAGCACACCCAATCCTAAGGTGATGAGGAAGACCTTTTGATTCGTGAAAAACAACGTTTCAGATCTTTTGAATTTGATATAAATTAAAGGAAGACCCGTATAGCCTCCTATGATAAGTGTGAACAGCATCGCTAAAATAAACTGAGGTATAGCTGAAACATTGACTCCGAACATTTCTCCAAATGAAGCCGACCAGCTGCTTAACATCACAAATCCTAAAAGATAGAGAATGGATAAAGCCAAATTTTTCATTTAAATCCCTCCACTTGAAAATATACACTATAAGTATTCAAAAGTAAAAGCGGAATAATTATCTTAGTGTTTGAACTAAAAAACTATTGTTTTATTAAGAAAAAATAGTTGAATGGAGTTTCATGGTATTAAAAGAATTTTTGGGAGAATATGCTATAATTAACTTATACATTTAAGGAGCTGTTTAATTTGAAACATTATAAAGGGGATGGCGCGGTATTTCTTGTAATCGGTTTTTGTTTAGGGCTTTTCCTTGGAGTCGTTTTTAATATTTTATCGTATGGTCTTTCTATAGGAATAATGCTTGGATCGTTAATAGATCTTTCTTTTTATATTCGATACAAAAAGATAAACAATAAATAGAGTGATCTTTTAATTAAACATCTATGCCACGTACAGGATTCTAACTATTTGGCTGTCAAGATGAGAGTACTGTTAAATGTTCTATTTGGTTATTTTTTTGACAAAGCATAAAAAATAAATCATACATACTACATTCAATGGACTTAAATGTGTTGGACATTATGTATCACTTTATGATTTTTTTACTTATCTTCAAAATAAAAATAACACCCTTGCGTCTTTTAAGCGAGGGTGTTATTTAATTGCTCTACATTTTAAACTGAGAAATCTTTTCTTGAAGGTCCTACGCTATAACCGCCAGGTCTTCTGATGCTTTGGCGATTTCTGCCGTAATCGATGACTGCTCCTCTGTTAAAGCGGATGAATTGTTTAGGTTTTCGTTTGTGTTCACTGAATAATCGTGCACTTGTTTGACGATATCGCGCATTTGTTTTGTATGTTCTTCAACAGCTTGGATATCATCTTTGATAAGCTGAATATTTGCTGTCACATCATGGATAGATTGATGGATGCTTGTAAAGGACTGCCCCGTTTGTTTGACTTTTTCGATGCCTGTATGTGCAGCTTGCTGGCTGTCTTTCATCGATTCGACTGAATGGGTTATCCCGTCTTGTATTGAGTGGATGGTAGCTGAAATATCAGTCGAAGCATTTTTTGTTTCCTCGGCAAGCTTGCGGACTTCCTCAGCCACGACGGCGAACCCTTTTCCTGATTCACCAGCTCTCGCCGCTTCCACTGGATAATCCCACCTGTATAACAGCTTAAAAACGGTCTTCAGCATCATCCAAAGCAGATTTATAGGAATTTCATATTGACTTTGGGTTGTTTCATTATATAATCTAATTGATAATGAAAATCATTTGAGAAAAGGGGATACAGCATATCATGAAACGTTTTAAATGGTTTGCGCTGTTCGCTGCGCTTTTCCTTGTATTAGCCGCCTGTGGAAATCAAGAGAAAGAACAAGCTGCGGAGAAGAACGACAGCAAAGATTCCTATACTGTAAAGCACGCAATGGGAACAGCGACAATTGACGGCACTCCGAAAAAAGTCGTTGTGCTGACGAATGAAGCGACAGAAGCAGTGCTCGCCCTGGGTGTTAAACCTATCGGCGCCGTTCAATCCTGGCTGGGAGATCCATGGTATGATCATATTAAAGATAAAATGAAAGGCGTAGAGAACGTCGGAACGGAAGCTGCGCCGAATATTGAAAAAATCGCGAGCCTGAACCCTGACCTCATCATCGGCAACAAAATCCGCCAAGAAGAAGTATACGACAAGCTGAAAGCCATCGCGCCGACCGTATTTGCCGAGACATTGTCAGGGGAATGGAAAGACAACTTTAAGCTGACAGCCGAGGCGCTCAATAAAAAAGCAGAAGGCGAAAAAGTCATCGCTGACTTTGACAAGCGTGTTGAAGACATTCATGAAAAGCTCGGCGATAAAGTGAAGCAAAAAGTCTCTCTCGTCCGCTTTACAGATGCCGATACCCGCATCTATCACAAGGGATCGTTTGCCGGAACGGTTTTGGATCAGCTCGGTTTTGCAAGGCCTAAAGGCCAGGAAGCCAACGATCTCGGACAAATGGAAGTGACAAAGGAGCAAATTCCTGATATGGATGGAGACGTGCTTTTTTATTACACGTATGAGACAGGCGATGACAAAGCAAGCGCCATTGAGAAAGACTATATCAACGATCCGCTCTTTAAAAATTTAAGCGTCTCCAAAAAAGGAAACGTCCATAAAGTGAGCGATGCCGTCTGGAATACAGCCGGGGGCGTCCTTGCAGCGAATCTGATGCTTGATGATATCGAAAAATACTTTTTAAAATAATGAAAAAAAAGTCAAACGGATCAGCGCATTCGTTTGGCTTTTTTTGATGCTGCCTTAAGATTAACTCCCTTCTTACGATAAATATAGTATAAAATGACTAACGAGGTTTAAGTTTGATAGGAGGAAAGTCATGAATTTTTGCAAGGAATGTGGAAGGGAACGAACAAAAAATGCGCTGTATTGCAAGCATTGCGGCGCACGGGCGGACGAGGAACGAGCTTCCGATCCGGCGGCGGGGTATCAGCGTGCGATGACACGAAAAAGAATCATCATCATGGCAGCAATCGCGGCCTGCTTGATTTTATTGTTTGCCGGCTATAAAACCGGTGAAGCACTCACTTCAAAGGAAAAACTGATTTCCGATTTTGAAGCTGCCCTCGATCAGAAAGATGCCAAGAAAGCAGCAAAACTGCTTCAATCATCAGACGTGGATCTGGCTGTCACGGAGAAAAACGTCAAGCCGCTCCTCGATTATTTGAAAGAACATCCGGATGAAGAAAAAGAGCTGATCTCATCCTTAAAGAGCGGTGCCGGCCATCCATTGATGACGATCGAAAAAAAGGGCAGACGTTTTTGGATCTATGACAACTATGTCTTGAACACGGCGCCTGTCTATTTAACGGTTAAGACAAACTATAAAGATACCGGCCTGTTTGTTAACGGTGAGAAGGTCATCACAACAGAAAAAGAAAACTTCGAGAAAAAAATCGGCCCGTTTGTTCCCGGTATTTACGAGGTGAAGGCAAAGCTGAAAAGCGGAATCGCCGACCTTGAAAAAGCGGAAAAGGTCACTGCCCTCCAAGGTGATGTGAAGGTTAATGCGGACCTTGACGGGCACATGGCAAAGCTCGTCTTTGGAGAAGGCTATGAAAACTTGAAAGGAACGCTCTGGATCAATGATCAGGAGATGAAGATCAACCCGTTCAAAGGAACTGAATTCGGACCCGTGCTGACTGACGGTTCAATGACTGCTGCGGTTGAGGCGCAATTTCCGTGGGGGAAGCTGAAAAGCGAAAAAACGCCGATTGAAAGCGGGGAAATCGAAGTCAATCTTGCTTCAGACAAGGAATTTATGGATGAGATGATGACCACGGTCGTCAGTCATACAAAAGAAGCAGCAAAGGCCTTTGCAAGCGGCGATGTCAGCGGCATGACACGGGCCGCGACGTCTTATCAAACTAGCCTGAAAGAGGTCACGGACGGGCTGAAAAGCAGCAGCACCTACTATAAAGGCACCTACTTATCTACCGTATTTGATCTTGATTCGTTTCGGCTGTACAAAGAAGACGGGCAATGGAAAACAGAGGTTAAAGGGATTGAAAAGCATAAATCGGCTTATTATGACGACTACAGTGCCCCTGAACTGGAAGAAAACGATAACGGCTATACGTACACACTGGTCTATTCAGAAAGCAAGAAAAAGTGGTTCGTCGAAAAAAGCGATCCTGAAGCCGTTATCAATATCGAACATCAAAAAGAAATCAAAAATGACAATCCGAAGGAATACACATCGGCATGGGCTTCGGCAAAAGGAGCTGTGAACAATGCATCAGCAGATGAAGAGCTCACTGATCAAAAGGTTGCTTCCGCCATTGAAACGTATTTATACGGTCTTCAAGGCGCCATCAACACAAACAATTTCGGCCTTGTCCGCGATAGCTTGAAAGAAGGAAGTCCGCTGTACAACGATCAAAAGAAACTTGTCACTAAACTGCACAGCAGCGGGACGCAGGAAGAAGTTGCAGATTTCAGCGTAAACAGCTGGAAGCAAAACGGGCGGGAGGCAACGATTAAGACAACGGAGAAAATCAATATCATTAAAGGCGGAAAAAAACAGTTAAAAACGTACCATTGGACATATCATGCCTCCATCGAGAACGGACAATTGCTCTTGACGTCAATAGAATAAAAAAAAGCCTTTTTCCTTTGAGGAAAAAGGCTTTTTACTTCACTAAAACAGCCGCCCTAATATAGAGCCTCCGATCCTTCCGAAATATTCAAGAAACAAATCTCCCATGATCCGCACAGACATAAATGTCAGCAAATAGACGATCAGCGTCGCGTAAATCGTATCAACAGCGCCTGCCGCTTTTTCGTGGTAGCTCAAGATGACAGCCGGCGGAATTAAAAAGGCGATACCGCAAAGGGCAAAGAAAAGAATGTATACAAACAAACCCGTTTGCATGAATGATAAGAGCAATGCGGCGAGCAGAAGTGCGACGAAAGGAACAAGCACCGTTCCAAACCGTCCGAGCACTTCCTTAAATGTCGCTTGCACACCTCGAATGCGCACACCTGCGTATGTAAAAACAAATAATAAGAAAATATAAATAGCAAAGGTAAAAGCGGGCTTGACGACGATATCAAAAAATGTCGGCATTGCGTAGGATCGGCCGAATAATCCGGAATAGTCCCCCAGAGAGTCAAAAAAGCCTTTGAGGCCGAAGTAAAACATCAGCGGCACTGTAAGTGCAAAGATCACCATTGTGATGATGCTGTTGAGGACGTGCTGTTCCCCCGCGTTTTTCATTTCGGTATACGGTCGTTTCAATACCTTTAAACAAAAGGAAAAATACATGGAAGACGCTTGTTTCGCCGCCTCCGTGTACCTCGCTGCCTGCGGCGTTTCAGCGGGAGCCTTGCTGTCAGCACTGCCGCCTGCCAAGCTTGCCCCGCACTGTTCACAAAATTTTCCGCCATCTGTTTGATGGCCGCACTTTGAACATGTCATAAAAATAAAATCTCCTTTGAAATAGTTATTTTATCCTATAAAAAATTATTATAAAGGAAAGTGCCGCAAGATGATATTGTTTTTTGAAAGTTTAAGCGGCCAACGTCGGAGGTAAAAATCGATTACCCGTATTACGAAGAAAGGAGTGGTAAACCGTGTTTGCTTTTATCATCCATGTTTTTGTATCATTGTTCGCCGTCACAAATCCGATAGGCAATGTGCCGATCTTTTTGGCGCTCACAGAAGGCTATGAAGCAAAAGAACGCACCGCATTGGCGAGAAAGGCAGCAATTTTATCGTTTCTGATTCTGATCGCGTTTCTCATATTCGGAGAGTTCATCTTCAGGCTTTTTGACATCAACATCCATGCGTTGCGAGTTGCCGGCGGTATTTTTATTTTCGGAATTGCCTACAATCTGCTGAATGCGAAGCAGTCTCATGTTCAGTCGCTCCATCATGATGAACACCGCGAGAGCAAGGAAAAAGAGGATATCTCGGTGACGCCGCTCAGCATTCCGATCATTTCGGGGCCCGGAACGATTGCAACGGTGATGAGCCTTTCGGCCGGCAGCCGCAGCCTGGTTCATTTTGGCTGTATGATCATCGGCATCGCCGCCGTCCTCCTGCTGACGTTTGCGGCTTTTCATTATTCGACGCTGATCAGCAACAAATTGGGGCAGACGGAAATGAATGTGATCACCCGGCTGATGGGCTTGATTTTGGCGGTCGTGGCGGTCGGCATGATCGGCACGGGCTTAAAAGGGATGTTTCCGGTTTTGTCGGGATGATTGGAGAAAAAGCAAAAAAAGCTGCTTTATTCTTTGCAGCTTTTTTTCGATTTATGAAGGTTTCGGCACATGCTCGAAGATTTCTTCGCTTTCCAAAAACGCGATCAGATTGTCAAGCCACTCGCAGTAATCGATCCATTGTTTTGTTTCTGCCAGCAGCTCGTTGATTTTAGCTTCGGTTTCGGGTGAAAGGCCTTCTTCCTCAAGGGCTTCCAACAGCTCTTTTCTGATTTTCTTCCCGATCATCCTGTTCTTTTTGACGACTTTGCTCCAGTTGGCCGTAAACAATGAAATAAACGTTTGGTAATAATCTTGTTCGACATCGTACAAATCTTTGCGGACGCCTTTTTCGAAAACTTTTTCGGCTATATTTAAATCGAGCATTTCGCGGACGACCTGGCTCATTCTCGTTTTGCTCATGCCCGTTTCTTCTGACAGTTCATTTAAAGTCATCGGCTTTCTGTTCATATAGATAATCCCGAGCACGCGGCCGACAGTTGATGATATACCGTACGTATTCATGTTTTCCGCGATTTTTTCTATGAAATGTTCTTCCGCTTGTTTAATCGCCTTTAAAGCGTTTTCCTCCAAAGCACATCATCCCTTCGGGCAGCCAATTTTATTGTCAATATATCATAATTTTGCTAGCGGTTGAAAACACTAAAACGGCAGGAAAATAAAGAAATCGGCCGTAATTTTAAGAATAACCAGCAGATTGATGCCGTTAACATATATTTTTATGTCTTATATATATAATTTAAACACTTTGTAAACTTTTTATTTTACAAAGTGTATTTTATAATAAATGAGATGTTGAAATTTTAAAAAAACAGATGGAGGTGTGCGTTTTGCTGAAGCTAGAAAATGTATCGAAGGTTTATAAAGGCGGAAAAAAAGCGGTCAAGAACATTGATCTTGATATAGCAAAAGGTGAATTTATCGTCTTTATCGGACCGAGCGGCTGCGGGAAGACAACGACGATGAAAATGATCAACCGTTTAATTGAACCGACTTCAGGAAGCATTTACATCGACGGAGAAAACATAATGAATCAGGACCCGGTGGAGCTGCGCCGGAAAATCGGCTATGTCATTCAGCAAATCGGACTCTTTCCCCATATGACGATTCAGCAGAATATCACGCTTGTTCCAAGGCTTTTGAAATGGCCGGAAGAAAAGCGGAAGAAGCGGGCGGAGGAACTGCTTCAGCTCGTTGATATGGGGCCGGAATATTTGAACCGCTATCCTCATGAACTAAGCGGCGGACAGCAGCAGAGAATCGGCGTGCTGCGGGCGCTTGCGGCAGAGCCGCCCCTCATTTTAATGGATGAACCGTTCGGAGCGCTGGACCCGATCACCCGTGATTCGCTTCAGGAAGAGTTCAAAAAGCTGCAGAAATCGCTGGACAAAACGATTGTCTTTGTGACCCACGATATGGATGAAGCGATCAAGCTTGCCGACAGAATTGTGATTCTTCGTGCCGGCGAGATTGTTCAAGTCGGAACGCCTGACGACATTTTGCGGAATCCGGCGGATGAATTCGTTGAGGAGTTCATCGGAAAAGAACGGCTTCTTCAGTCCCGTCCTGACATCGAGCATGTCGAACAAGTGATGAATCCGAATCCGGTCACGATTACGAGTGAAAAAAACCTGACTGAAGCGATTCAAGTGATGAGGGAGCGCCGCGTCGATTCACTGCTTGTTGTGGACGAACGCAATGTCTTAAAAGGATATATCGATGTTGAAATCATCGATCAATACCGGAAAAAAGCCGTCACGGTCGGAGAGGTTGTCAATGAGAATGTCTACTCCGTTCAAAAAGGCACGCTCATCAGAGATACCGTCCGAAAAATTTTGAAAAGAGGATTCAAATATGTTCCCGTTCTTGATGAAGAAGGGCGCCTTGTCGGAATTGTCACAAGGGCAAACCTTGTCGACATCGTGTACGACTCGATTTGGGGAGATGAAGAAACCCTTGTCCAACGTTAAATGCAGGGAGGTGCATCAATCATGAATCAGATCGTCCAATTTCTCCAGAACAACGGCGGGGAAATGCTTTATAAAACATGGGAGCACTTATATATATCCATTTTTGCGGTGCTGCTCGGCATCATTATCGCGGTTCCGCTCGGTGTCGTTTTAACGAGAATGAAAAAAGGAGCCGGCATCGTGATTGGAATTGTTAATATCATTCAAACGCTGCCGAGTTTGGCGATTCTGGCGTTTTTTATTCCGCTCCTCGGAGTGGGAAAGATTCCGGCGATTGTCGCGCTGTTTTTCTATTCAGTCCTACCGATTCTGAGAAACACTTACACGGGCGTAAAAGGCGTCAATCAAAATTTGCTTGAATCAGGAAAGGGAATCGGTATGACTGCATGGGAACAAATCCGCCTGATCGAACTGCCGCTGTCGGTGCCGGTGATCATGGCAGGCATCCGGACTTCCACCGTTTACTTAATCGGCTGGGCGACGCTCGCGGCTTTTATCGGCGGCGGCGGACTCGGCGACTATATTTTTATCGGGCTCAACCTGTACCAGCCTGAGTACATTATCGCCGGAGCGGTGCCGGTTACGATACTGGCCATTGTGATCGACTATATGCTGTCGAAAACCGAAGACAAAGTCACGCCCCAAGGATTAAAAGGGATGAAGGAAGTATCATAAGGAGTTGGCTCTTATGCAAACAAAAAAATTGAGACGGCTCGGCGCCGTCATGCTGGTCTTCTCGCTTTTGATCAGCGGCTGTGCGCTGCCGGGTCTTGGCGGGGCTTCCGATAAAACGATCAAAATCGGGGCGCAAAACCTGACCGAATCCGAAATTCTTGCCAATATGATCTCGCTTTTGATCGAGCATGATACAGATCTCAATACGGTGCTTGTCAAAAACCTCGGCTCAAACTATGTGCAGCACCAGGCCATGCTCGGCGGAGACATCGACATTTCAGCGACGCGTTATTCGGGAACCGATCTGACAAGCACGCTTGGAAGGGAAGCGGAGAAAGACCCGGAAAAAGCGCTTCACATCGTACAGCAGGACTTTAAAAAGAAATTCAACTACAAATGGTTTGATTCTTACGGATTTGACAATACGTACGCTTTTACAGTCACGAAAGAACTCGCTGAAAAAGGGAGCTATGAAACCATATCCGATCTGAAAAAAGACGCGGATAAACTGAAGCTTGGCGTTGACAATGCCTGGCTGAAACGAAAAGGCGACGGATATCCGGGATTTAAACAGAAATACGGATTTTCATTCGGCTCGACCTTTCCAATGCAGATCGGACTCGTTTATGACGCCGTCAAAAACGGCAAAATGGATATCGTTCTTGCCTATTCAACGGACGGCAGGATCAAAGCCTATGATTTAAAGCTGTTAAAAGACGATAAACGCTTTTTCCCGCCGTATGACTGTTCGCCGGTCGTGCCGGAAAAAGTGCTGAAGGAACATCCAGAGCTTAAAGAGACCATCAATAAACTGATCGGAAAAATCGATACCGAAACGATGCAGGAGCTCAATTACGAAGTTGATGGAAAACTGAAAGAGCCTTCTGTCGTCGCGGCCGAATTTTTAAAGAAGCACAATTATTTTGAGTAAAAGGAGGGGCTGACAAATGGAAGTGCTGCAGCAGCTTTGGACGTATTATGCGCAAAACGGGAGCTATGTGCTGGGGGAATTTTACCGACACTTTTTAATGTCGGCATACGGCGTATTATTCGCCGCCGTCGTCGGCATCCCTGTTGGTATTTTCATCGCCAGATACCGGAAGATCAGCAAATGGGTCTTTTCCATCACCAATGTCATTCAAACGATTCCGGCGCTTGCGATGCTCGCCGTCTTGATGCTAGTCATGGGACTCGGCGCCAACACGGTGATTCTATCATTGTTTTTGTATTCGCTTTTGCCGATTATTCGAAACACATATACGGGAATCGTCAGCATTGAGCACGCCTACCTTGAATCAGGGAAGGCGATGGGCATGACGAAATTTCAAGTGCTCCGGATGGTGGAGCTTCCGCTCGCTTTGTCGGTCATTATGGCAGGGCTCAGAACCGCGCTCGTCATCGCGATCGGCATCACGGCCATCGGCACGTTTGTCGGCGCTGGCGGCCTCGGGGACATCATTGTCAGGGGGTCAAACGCGACCAACGGAACAGCGATCATTCTGGCAGGCGCGATCCCGACGGCACTGATGGCGATCATCGCCGATCTGTTCATGGGATGGCTTGAACGTGCGCTGAGCCCCGTTAAGCATCATAAAGGCAAGACGCCGAATCCGGATGCCGCTTAAATGGCAGCCGAAAAAAGCCGAATTTCTGCTAAAGAGAAATTCGGCTTTTTATGATTGGCGTTTTTTCGCTTCATTGACCAAAAAATGAAAGTATTGTTCGAGGTTGAGCAGGTCTTCGCGGGACAAGCAGTCCCATTTTCCGGGCTCAAACAGCCACAGATCTTCGACGCCATGCTTGGCCGCGATGTCCTGCATCGTGACATAGCCGCGCGGTTGTTCGCGAATCTCGTCAGCCCTCATATAACCGGCAATATCCATGAGCTGCTCGTACGGCATTTTCAGAGCATCGGCCAATTTTCTGATCGTCGCGGGCTTTGGAACGCCGCGGTGGCCGTTTTCGATTCTGGAAATGGCAGCGGCGCTCACACCGGCATACATAGCAAGCTGATTAACAGACAGGCTTCTTTGTTCCCTCAGCTCTTTGAGTCGTTCGCCGAACATTGTCATCGCCATCTCCCCCGCAAATTCATGATATAAACAGTTTAATACAAATGTTGACTAAAGGAAATACTTAGACAGGAAAAATATTGACAAAAGTTAACATAAGGGATAAAATAACAGCAGGGTCGAAAACAGACGAAAATGATAAAAAGGGGGGCGTGCGCTGCGGAGAAGGTATTCAGTTTTTGTTTCGGCTGCTTGCTTCCTGCACGAGAAAGTCGAAATATTTGTCCAGGTTTTCGATGTCTTTCTTTGAGAGCACCTTCCACTTTTCGCTGTCAAACAGAGAAAGATCCTCTAAATCGTACTGTGTAACGATGTCGTAAATGGAATCGTAGCTGCTTCTTGCTTCCTGGACTGTAGATGCGCTGATATAGCCTGCGGATGCCATCAGTTCCTCATACGGGACTTTCAAAGCGTCCGCCAGTTTTCTGATCGTCGCCGGCTTCGGCACGCCGCGCTTTCCGTTTTCAATTCGCGAAATGCCGGCCGAACTGACGCCGGAATACATCGCCAGCTGATTGACGGTCAGTTTTTTCCGTTCCCTTAATTGTCGTAAATGGTATCCAAAGTTCGTCATGGCCAAAACCTCGCAATCTCTTATTATAAAATATTTTAGTACGAATATTGCCTATAGGAAACATATGGATGATAAAAGTATTGACAAAAGTTAACAAATCGTTTATGTTCAATATAGACAAAAAGAAACATAAGAGATTAGAAAGGGGAGTAATCATGGTAAAAAAGATTCATATCAAAAGAGATTTTGTTCTCCAGTATATGATTGAACACAATCTCTCCTTAAATCAGCTTGCCATTGAAATCGGCGTATCCCCGGCGACTCTGAGCAGAGTTTTAAATGGCGAAAGGAGGCCCGGACAGCTTGTGATCGGAAAGATGATTCAGTATTTCAACAAAAAATTTGAAGATCTCTTTTATTATAAAGATGTTGACAAATGTCAATAAACAAAGGAAAAAAGGAGGCTTTTCAAACGTGAAAAATACGGGAATTGTCCGGAGAATCGATGAGCTCGGCAGAGTCGTTCTCCCGGTCGAAATGCGCAGGGTGCTGAATATCAATGAAAAGGACCCGCTCGAAATATACACCGACGGAGAAAACATCATTTTGACAAAATACGCCGCCAACATGGCATGCTTGATGACCGGCGACATCACCACCAAAAATAAAACGTATGCGGGCGGCAAAATCGTACTCAGCCCAAGGGGAGCAGAAATGCTGCTGGAAGATATGATGGCGGCCTTGTCAGAAAAATGATTACATATTCCGCCTGATAGGGAGCATAGCCGCTCCTTTTTTTTGTATACCTTATTCAGGCGCTGGGAAAAAATAAAAAAAGCTGTTCGAAACGCTCGTGACATGCGCTTGCTTTTCATGTAAAATAAAACTATTGTCAGCCAGTTTGTCTGGAGGTGTAGGTTATGGCCGCATTTTTAACGGTCTTATTAGTGATTGTAAGTATCGTACTGATCGTTGTCGTTTTACTGCAATCCGGCAAAAGCGCCGGATTATCAGGCGCAATTTCCGGCGGAGCCGAGCAGCTTTTCGGAAAGCAGAAAGCAAGAGGACTTGATTTGATTCTCCACCGGATGACGGTCGTTTTAACCGTGCTTTTCTTTTTCTTAACGATTGCGCTTGCTTACTTTGTATAAGACAATGAAGCATGAGGTCTGATGTTCAAGTCAGGCCTTTTTCCTATTTGCAGGTCTTTGTATGAAGAGACCGGCCGATTGATAAAGTTTGTTTCAAGACTAAACGTGGAAGAATACATATGAAAAGGAGACAGTGAATCATGAAAATCGTCAAACCACAACCTTTCACATTTAAAGGCGGAAAAAAAGCCGTCCTGCTGCTGCACGGATTTACCGGCAACACGGCGGACGTGAGAATGCTCGGAAGATATTTGAATGAAAAAGGCTACACATGCCATGCGCCCCAATATAAAGGCCACGGCGTGCCTCCGGAAGAACTTCTTTCTACAGGGCCGGAAGACTGGTGGAAAGATGTCATGAACGGGTATGAATATTTGAAATCGGAAGGGTATGAACAAATCGCCGCTTGCGGTCTGTCTCTCGGAGGGGTTTTTTCATTGAAATTGGGTTACACTGTACCCATAAAGGGAATTGTTCCAATGTGCGCGCCGATGTATATCAAAAGCGAAGAGACGATGTACGAGGGTGTGCTTGAGTATGCACGCAATTATAAGAAATTTGAAGGCAAGACAGCGGAACAGATTGACGCTGAGATGGAAGAATTCAAAAAAACGCCGATGAACACGTTGAAAGCACTGCAGGATTTGATTGCCGATGTCAGAGAGCATGTGGACATGATCTATTCGCCTACATTTGTCGTGCAGGCGCGCCACGATCATATGATTAATACGGACAGCGCGAACATCATCTACAATGAAGTTGAAACGGATGATAAGCAGCTGAAATGGTATGAAGAATCCGGTCATGCCATCACATTGGATAAAGAACGCGAAGCACTGCACAAGGATGTGTATCAATTTTTAGAAACGCTGGATTGGCAGACATAAGGAGGTCTGGTTAGTGGAAAAAGAAGAATTTATGGATAAGCTTCTCTCCTTTATGAAAGAAGAAGCGTATAAACCTCTTACAGTTCAGGAACTGGAAGAGATGCTGGAAATCACCGATTCGGACGAATACAAAGAGCTTGTCAAAGCTCTTGTAACCCTTGAAGAAAAAGGGCTTGTCGTCAGAACGAGAAGCAACCGCTACGGTTTGCCCGAAAAAATGAATTTGATCAAAGGGAAGGTGTCGGCGCACGCGAAAGGCTTCGCGTTTGTTCTCCCCGAAGATTCCTCGCTTGACGATGTCTTCATTCCGCCGTCTGAGTTGAATACGGCAATGAACGGAGATACCGTGCTTGTCCGCCTGAGTACGGAGTCCGGAGGTACAAAAAAAGAAGGGGCCATCATCCGCATCATTGAGCGCAGCATTCAGAAGATTGTCGGCACGTATACAGAGACGAAAAACTTCGGCTTCGTCATTCCCGACGATAAAAAAATCACGAATGACATCTTTATTCCGAAGCACGCCAAAAACGGCGCCGTCGAGGGGCACAAAGTCGTCGTCCGCCTGACAAGCTATCCTGAAGGCCGGATGAGTGCGGAAGGGGAAGTTATCGAGATTCTCGGCCACAAAAACGACCCCGGCATCGATATCCTTTCCATCATTCATAAGCATGGCCTCCCGGGAGACTTTCCGGCTGAGGCGATGGAACAAGCCGGCAATACGCCTGATACAATCGATGAAAAAGATCTTGAAGGCAGACGGGATCTGCGCGATCAAACGATCGTCACGATCGACGGCGCAGATGCCAAAGACTTGGATGATGCCGTTACCGTCACAAAACTCAAAAACGGCCATTATAAACTCGGCGTCCACATTGCCGATGTCAGCCATTATGTCACAGAAGGGTCTCCGATTGACCAGGAAGCATATGAACGCGGCACGAGCGTCTATCTTGTCGACCGGGTGATTCCGATGATCCCGCACAGGCTGTCGAATGGAATCTGCTCCTTAAATCCGAAGGTTGACCGGCTGACTTTGTCGTGCGAAATGCTCATTAATCCTCAAGGGCAAGTCGTCGAACACGAAATTTTTCAAAGTGTCATTAAAACGACCGAGCGGATGACTTATTCTGACGTGAACAAGATTTTAGTCGATGACGATGAAGAGCTGAAGCAGAAATATGAGGCGCTTGTCCCGATGTTCAAAGACATGGAAGACTTGGCTGCGATTCTGCGCGGCAAGCGGATGGAACGCGGTGCCGTCGACTTTGACTTTAAGGAAGCGAAGGTACTCGTCGACGAAGAAGGAAAAGCGAAGGACGTCGTCTTGAGAGAACGATCGACAGCAGAAAAGCTGATCGAAGAATTTATGCTAGTCGCCAATGAAACGGTCGCCGAGCACTTTCATTGGATGAATGTTCCGTTTATTTACCGGATTCACGAAGATCCGGATCAAGAAAAGCTCCAGAGATTTCTTGAGTTCGTTACGACATTCGGCTATGTCGTCAAAGGGACGGCCGGAAGCATCCATCCGAAAGCGCTGCAAAGCGTGCTTGAAGAAGTCAGGGATCGTCCTGAAGAAGCCGTAATTTCAACGGTTATGCTCAGATCGATGAAGCAGGCGAAATACGATCCGCAAAGCCTCGGACACTTCGGCTTGTCGACTGAATTCTACACCCATTTCACGTCACCGATTCGCCGCTACCCTGACTTGATCGTCCACAGGCTGATCAGGACGTATTTGATTCAGGGCAAGACAGACGAAGCGACAAGGGAGAAATGGGCCGAAAAACTGCCTGAGATCGCCGAGCATACGTCAAATATGGAACGCAATGCCGTAGATGCCGAGCGGGAAACGGATGATTTGAAAAAAACCGAATTTATGCTGGATAAGATCGGTGAAGAATTTGACGGTGTGATCAGTTCCGTTACGAACTTCGGCATGTTTGTCGAGCTGCCGAACACGATCGAAGGGCTTGTCCACGTCAGCTTTATGACGGACGATTTTTACCGTTATGATGAACAGCACTATGCCATGATCGGCGAGCGTACGGGCAACGTCTACCGGATCGGCGATGAGATTACGGTCCGCGTCGTTGACGTCAATAAAGACGAGCGGAACATCGATTTTGAAATCGTCGGCATGAAAGGCTCCCGCCGCCGGCAGAAACCGGAGCAAAAACAGAAAAAGGGTCCTAAAAAGGATGCTCCATCGGCTGACAAAGGGGAATGGTTCACCAAGCCGAAAAAGAAAAAAGTAAAGAAAAAACGCGGTTTTCAAAACGCGCCGAAACAAAAACGCAAGAAAAAGAAAAAATAGACGGCACACGTCAAAAAAAGGGCGGCGAAATTGTAAGGCGAACGTTCATTTGATAGAATAATACGTATTCGCCGCCCTTTTGAATGTGAGATTGAAGGCGGGAGGAGGTTGCCGTATGCCAAAGGGAGAAGGGAAGGTTGTTTCCCAAAATAAAAAAGCAAATCACGATTATTTTATAGAAGAAACATACGAAACAGGCATCGTGCTTCAAGGTACGGAAATCAAGTCCATTCGCGCCGGACGGGTGAATTTAAAGGACGCGTTCGCTAAAATTGAGCGCGGGGAAGTGTTCCTTCACAATATGCACATCAGCCCGTATGAGCAGGGGAACCGCTACAACCATGATCCGTTGCGGACGAGAAAGCTTTTGATGCACCGCAAGCAGATCAACAAATTGATCGGTTTGACGAAAGAGCAGGGATACTCGCTCGTACCGCTCAAGATTTATTTGAAGAACGGTTTTGCGAAAGTGCTGCTCGGACTCGGAAAAGGGAAGAAGAAATTCGACAAACGCGAAGACTTAAAGCGCAAAGACGCCAAACGCGAAATCGAAAGAGCATTCCGCGACAGGCAAAAAGGCTTGATCTAAAGCCGGAACCCATGTTATCCTATATGAACGTGATCACAGACATTACCATTTGGAATTGACGCGTGATCTTGTTATAATAGTGATGCAGCCAGTTATCCGACTTCCTTTTCATCCAAGGGGACGTTACGGATTCGACAGGGACGGATCGAGCTTGAGTTGCGAGCCGAGAGGCGATCTCGTAAAAACGCACCTAAATATAACTGGCAAATCTAACCAGAACTTAGCACTAGCTGCCTAATTAGCGCAGCGAGCTCTTGCCCGCATCGCCTATGTGCCGGTTAAGAGCCCATAACGAAGTAGGCTACGCTTGCGCTCCCGTCTGAGAGCGCAGGAAGAGACTTATCAGACTAGCTCTCCGAGGGCCTGCCCGCAGGCACGAAGATGAGCGAAACTAAATATGCAGGGCTACGCTCGTAGACGCTGAAGCAATCGACGTTTCTGGACGTGGGTTCGACTCCCACCGTCTCCACCATACATATGATGGTGGTTTTTTTGTTTTTTTGGGATTTTTTGATGTTTGTGCAAGAGCCTTTGAAAGGCTTAATGAACATGTATGGCGGGTCATCGGTCCTCATATTGCAGCGGGAAAAAAAGCTTTCCTCGAGCGACAAAAAATCATCCTACACGCTGCCTGCGGGCATCTTTAAGATAAAAAGCCCACTCATGAAAGGAACGGCCGTTCGGCGGATTCAAGAGGCTTTAGCTGCCCTCTATTTCTATCCATACAAAGAGGCAAAGAATAACGACATAGAAATGGCTGCTGCGGGCCGAAAACGGCGAACGCGGTCAAACGGTTCCAGCTGATGTACGAGTTGTCTGCGGATGGTATTTACGGACCGAAAACGAAAGCAAAACTTGAATCACTACTGAAGTAATACAAAAAGGCCTCTAATAAGGGCCTTCTTATCTCCATCTCCAATTTATTTCATTATCATTTTCGTAAATCCCTGGAAGGGATATACCAACCTTTTTTTGCTTTTCATCAATAATAAACCAATTTTCATCATCTAACCATTCTTCACTATACTGTTCAATGGCAAAAGGGTCATCCTCGTTTACTACAGCCTTAAAGAAATCTTTGAACTTTTCCATGTTTTCATTAGGAATGATTGTTCCATACATCCAGACACCTTCAACAGTAGCGCATTTTATTTCACCCAAGCATTCATTTTTATAATATAGAAGCATATTTATCACTCCTTCGGATGTACTTTGATAAATTGTTTTGGAACTTCACCTTTTACAAAGTATTCAGTGTCTCTTTGAGTCCATTTTAAAGCTTTGTTTTTCCAGTATTCAGACTGTCGAGTATCATTTTTGATTAACCTTTCGATTTGTTTAGGAGATAAAATTACAATATCCTTCACTTCACCAGACCTGATGGCTTTACGGAGAGCAGATATGTCGAGTTCTATTGTATTTTCACCGTATCCCTTTGCAACTTTTTGATTTATTGTAAAACTTGTATATGGGCTGTTGGATTTCCCGCCTTTTCTATATCCTCCAAGGACGTGCTCTGTTACAGTAACCTGACGACCTTGGTACATACCAGTTTTGTTGGCAGGTACAAGATTACCGGTTTCAGGGGAAATATGAGACTTGCCTATGCCGTTTGGTCTTTTAGGCTCATAAGGAAAGTCTTCACCTCTGTAAAGATTAGTGGCCCTACCGTTATGTGAGTTTACACTCAGCACTTTTCCGGCTTTCTGCATACCGAAAGGTGCTATCATTGCGATTGCACGATTTAGGCTATCCTGTCGCTGTTCATCCGAAATCTTATTTCCGAGCATATCCCGTCCGGTGATGGTTTCGCTGAAGCCATTAGCCGCGGCCAGTCCATATAGGCCTTTTTCAGAGTTTTTCAGAGCGTGGAAGGTTTTCGGGGTTTTGTAAGCAGCCAGAGCTTGTCTACAGTTGTGACTGCTTTTTCGGCCTTGTACATGCTGTATACACCTTTGATCCCTTTTGCACCTTTGCCTAACCAGCCGACAACCGGGATATAGCCGGCCGCACCCATCGCTCCGGCGGCGACTCGCTGGCCATCCGTTAATTTCTCGCCTGTGATCGGGTCAATCCCTTCAGCAGCTCTTTTATAATCATAGTACCCGCTGATTTCTCCTAAAAATGTTCCACCAGCATCAAGCGTTTTTAAATACCAAGGCTTGTTTGCTTCTTCTTCTTGTTTTTCCTGCAGTTGCCGGGCTTCGGCTTGTTCGCTTTTGGAGTCGATGTAATTAGTGGCCTGTTTTTCAACTTCCATCGTATTCTTGTAGATTTCACTGGAATGAAACGACTTCAAACTAAAATGCATCGGAGCCGCACTTTTTCCATGGCTTGTTGCTTCCATTAGACCGGAATACTTAGCGAGCACTGTATTGTCAAGAGCTTCTAAATTTGAGTATTCGGTTTTTAACGATTCGTCAAGCTTGTTGACAGCATCGATCGTGTTCTGGCGAGTTTCTTGTGCCTTGCCCATTTTATCAATATAGTCATCTAGCGTCCAATTATCCAAGTCAACAATATCGCTTACGCTGGCGATGATCTTATCCATTTCCAGCTTGAGCCCTGAGACGATTTCCGTTGCTTTCAAATCCGCATTTTTCAGCTCATGATCCAGAAAGGAGACTTCCACATATGAATTGGACAGCTTTTGATCTTTAATATCGCCGGAAACCCCTTTAAAAAAAGCGATCTGTGCATCGACAAGCTTGAGCCAACTATCAACGATCTCGGCCTGTCCTCTAAAGAAGTCTTTGATGTTGTCCGCGCCTTTCCCCTGAAAATCATCACCTAAATCAGCGACGCCGAGAAACGCTTTTTTCAGTGTTTGCAATTGATCTTCAAAGGTTTCATATTCTTTCTTACGTTTGTTCGCTGCTTCAATTAAAGAACTCGCTTCAAAGACTTTCATTCGTCAAACCCTTTCAAAAGACTTATTCAGAAAAAAGTTTACCACTTTATAGAAAAGAATGGACAATAAATCCTGTGGTTCACTGAAAATGAATCATAATGAAGAGGAAGGAAGAAGGGTGGAGAAAATTAGGCTAAATCGTTCCAATGGTGCGTCAAATACTTGCAACCACTCAGGATCATAATTTTCAAATTCTATAAACTCGAGATTAAAGAACTGTTTTAAAACTTTTTTGACTTTCATCAATCTATTTTATTTTGAATGGTTTCTTGCCGATTGGTCATTAGTTATTATCAAGAAAATCAACTGCTATTCTGTCAACTAATAACTCTACGGGTTTACCTGCCAGATATTTATAATCATTAAAATATCCATTGTCATCATAAATTTTTATTCCTGCATCAATATATCCTTCATGTAGTATTCCGCGTATATAATATCTATAACTATCATCAATTCGTGCTAATTCTTTGATTTCCTTATCTAACTCAAGAAGGTCTGACTGATCTAAAATTGTGAAGCTAATAAAAACAGGATACTCTCTCCCTTCTTCAATGACATAGGGGCAAATAGTTGAAAATCCAGTGAATTCAAATCCGTTTATTTCAAGTGTAACCTCTTCCTCTATATGTGGGTGTAATTTTTTTAGTATTGCATTATTCATTACTATCAACCGCCTTTTATTTATCGACTGGATTCATTATAGGGACATTCTTATTATTAATGGTTTTCTAAAAATAGCATTCTCCTCTGATACATTTGGTTACAATCACTAAAGAATAAAGCTTCCTTTTACGAAATGAAAATGGATATACAAAAAAGAGAAATCCATCTTCTTAAGATTGCAATTTCAATTTTTTGGCCTGCCCATATGTAGTCACAAGCTCTCTGAAAGAATGAAGTTCATTTTCAAATGTGAAAAAGCGTTTCGGTATCAAAATCATCTGGCTGCTTGACGTTTTCATGAGGATGAAGCGTTTATATTCTGTTACTGCTGTCACTTCATACCATTGAAACAACGTATCGAAATTCTTAAATTGAATCTGAATTCCTTGTGGATTGATAGTGTAAGTTCTTTTACGTTTTAGCCGTTCATTTTTCCGATAGGCAATTTGCATCCGGATATAAAAAAAACCAATTAAAAGTGAGGTTAATATTATTGAAAGTACAATCATGAGAAGTCCATTCAACAACAATTCGAGTGTTTCACTATGATAAACGGTAATCGGCATCTTCCCATCGACGGAAAACACCCAGACCAACAATAGAAAAATAAGAATAAAATAAAGGAATGCGTATTTTTTAAGCCAATAAAAAAAGAAGTATCTCATATCCTGTAATGTATATTCTCCCTCAAGAAAGACACTGTGTTGGATCATAAGTTTACTGCACCTCAAACCTGTTTTCCTTTAATTTTAGCATAAAGTTTCATTTATTTTCAGAAATTGGCTTTTCTTTGGAATCGGTATAGCAGAGGCACCGTGTAATCGACTTAGGGATCGCTAAAAAAGGATCAGAGGGTATTATGTCGAACTTTGATTGTATATACATTCGAAGGAGCTGACCAAAAGGAGGTCTACCATGCTCATCATTGAATCGCTAATAGGATACGTTTGTTTCTTTACTGTTAATGCCATTTATGATACATACATCAAAAAAGCCAAGACTCCGTTTGGACACTTGGCTTTGATTTCGCTTGTTCAGACTGCGATTGCTTTAAGTCTTTTCTTTATTTTCTCCTGATTATAAGAGGTTGCCGCTTTCCTCAGCGGCACTCAGCTTTTCGATCATTCCTCCGGATTCAGCTCGCTTGTCAAGTCGCCGCCCGTTCCTTAAAAAATACAAAACATGATGATTTATAATATCTCCGCTTTTCCGTCTTCGGGGAAGCTGTAATGCTCCGCTGATTCAACTTAAACTCTTTTTCTTTCCGCGATTAAGAATCACCTCTAGGCAACGTACGGATGTCTATAAAACAACCCTATTTTCTTTTAGAAAAATGAAATTAGTTCATAAGAATCAATTTTAGATTATGAAAAAGAAATGATAAAAGACACTTAATATGCTTAAAAAATTATGGTAAGTTTTTGAAGGCGCTAAATGTAAAAGTTTGTATGATCAACGCTTATGCAAAACGGTTATTAAATATGAACTACAGGAGGGGATGCGGAGAAAGAAGAGCAAAGCGCCGGCAGATAAATCACCGGTCAGGTTATTGCGGTTGGCCAAGATTCTGAACGCGTTCTTCCGGAAGAGGGCTAGGCCCGGCTTCGCGAAGGAATAGAGCTATGAAAGAAGCTGCTTCAAGATTAGAAATCGCCCCAAAGCCGGATCGCACTTTTCAAAGACAGGGGCTTCTGCCGGAAAAATCGGCAACTCGCCTGATTTTATAGATAAAAGGAGGATGTTGGTTATGAAAATGAAGTGCGGTGCATGTTTATTGGTTCTTGTGCTATTCATGAGCTGTATACCTGGGAAATCTGTACTTGCTGCCAGCACAACCATTGCAAAACATGTAGGGAATTCTAACCCGCTTATAGACCATCATTTAGGAGCGGATCCCTTTGCGCTGACCTATAACGGAAGAGTCTACATCTATATGTCCAGTGACGATTATGAATATAACAGCAACGGAACGATTAAGGATAATTCATTTGCCAATTTGAACAAAGTGTTCGTCATCTCTTCAGCGGATATGGTGAACTGGACAGATCACGGAGCCATTCCGGTGGCAGGTGCCAACGGGGCTAATGGCGGCCGGGGGATTGCGAAATGGGCAGGCGCGTCCTGGGCCCCGTCAGTCGCAGTTAAAAAGATAAATGGTAAGGATAAATTCTTCCTTTACTTTGCAAACGGCGGCGGAGGTATCGGGGTCCTCACCGCAGACAGCCCGACCGGGCCGTGGACAGATCCGATTGGAAAAGCGTTGGTTACAACAAGTACACCGGGAATGTCCGGCGTTGTTTGGCTATTTGATCCGGCAGTGTTCGTAGATGACGATGGCACCGGTTATCTGTATGCCGGTGGAGGCATCCCCGGCGGTTCAAATCCAACGCAGGAGCAATGGGCAAATCCTAAAACAGCACGAGTCATAAAATTGGGGAACGATATGACCAGCGTTGTTGGAAGCGCGTCTGTGATTGATGCGCCTTTCATGTTTGAAGACTCGGGAATTCATAAACATAACGGAAAATATTACTATTCCTATTGCATCAATTTCAGCGGTGCGCACCCGGCCAATATACCACCGGGTGAAATCGGCTACATGACCAGCTCAAGTCCCATGGGGCCCTTTACGTATAGAGGGCATTTCCTGAAAAATCCGGGTGCATTCTTCGGGGCTGGCGGAAACAACCATCATGCTGTTTTCAATTTTAAAAACGAGTGGTATGTGGTGTACCATGCTCAAACTGTCAGTTTCGCTTTGTTCGGAGCCGGCAAAGGATACCGTTCTCCCCATATCAATAAGCTGGTCCATCTTGCAGACGGGTCCATTCAAGAGGTGGCGGCAAATTATAGGGGAGTGTCTCAGCTTGCCAATTTGAATCCGTATAACCGGGTAGAAGCTGAAACGTTTGCCTGGAATGGACGCATTTTGACGGAGAAATCCTCAGCACCCGGCGGACCGGAAAATAATCAAAACGTCACAAGCATTCATAACGGAGACTGGATTGCTGTAGGAAATGCTGACTTCGGCACGCGCGGAGCGAGGACATTTAAAGCCAATGTCGCTTCCACTGCAGGCGGTAAAATTGAAGTCCGTCTCGACAGTGTAACAGGTAAGCTTGTGGGAACTCTGAATGTACCTTCCACAGGCGGAGCGCAGACTTGGAGAGAAATAGAAACCACTGTGAGCGGCGCAACCGGTGTTCACAACGTCTATTTTGTATTTACCGGAAACAGTTCAGGCAACTTGTTTAATGTTGATTACTGGCAGTTTACACAAAATGAGCACCGGTAACAGCAAAAAGGTGGTCTCAGAAGGGTTTTCATATACCACAACAATGAGAGGATGAAAGCATGTGAAAAAAATAATTTGTGTATTGTTGGCATATGTAACGATGCTGTCGCTCATGTTAACCGGGCCTGCCGCTTCTGAAGTTTCAGCAGCCAGTGACGCAACAGTTCGTCTATCTGCAGAAAAACAAGTGATTCGCGGTTTTGGAGGGATGAATCACCCGGCTTGGATCGGGGATCTTACAGCAGCTCAAAGAGAAACCGCCTTTGGCAATGGACAGAATCAGTTAGGCTTTTCAATTTTAAGAATTCATGTTGATGAAAATAGAAACAATTGGTACAGAGAAGTGGAGACGGCAAAGAGTGCGATCAAACACGGAGCAATCGTTTTTGCTTCTCCCTGGAATCCGCCAAGCGATATGGTTGAGACTTTCAATCGGAATGGAGACACATCAGCTAAACGGCTGAGATACGATAAGTACGCCGCATACGCGAAGCATCTTAACGACTTTGTTACCTTCATGAAAAATAATGGCGTGAATCTGTATGCGATTTCCGTCCAAAACGAGCCTGATTACGCACACGACTGGACGTGGTGGACACCGCAAGAAATACTTCGCTTTATGAAAGAGAACGCCGGCTCGATTAATGCCCGTGTCATCGCGCCTGAGTCGTTTCAATACTTAAAAAATATATCGGATCCGATTTTGAATGATCCGAAGGCGCTTGCCAATATGGATATTCTTGGCGCTCATCTTTATGGTACACAGCTTAACAATTTCGCTTATCCACTGTTCAAACAAAAAGGAGCAGGAAAAGATCTTTGGATGACGGAAGTATATTATCCGAACAGTGACAATAATTCTGCGGACCGCTGGCCTGAGGCATTGGATGTTTCGCACCATATTCACAATTCGATGGTAGAGGGAGATTTTCAGGCTTATGTATGGTGGTACATCCGCAGATCATACGGTCCTATGAAAGAAGACGGTACGATCAGCAAGCGCGGTTACAATATGGCTCATTTCTCGAAGTTTGTCCGTCCCGGTTATGTCAGGGTTGATGCGACAAAGAGCCCCGCTTCAAACGTTTACGTATCTGCCTATAAAGGTGACAACAAAGTCGTTATAGTTGCCATTAATAAAAACAACTCAGGGGTTAACCAAAACTTCGTTCTGCAGAATGGATCTGTTTCTCAAGTATCCAGATGGATCACGAGCAGCAGCAGCAACCTTCAACCTGGAACGAATCTCAATGTAACAGACAATCATTTTTGGGCGCATCTTCCGGCTCAGAGTGTGACAACATTTGTCGCTAACCTCCGCTAATATTAACGACGCCGCGCATGAAGCGGAGTTACAAGCCGCACAGTTCCGATATGCCGGGCTTAGCGGCCATTTAGTGAAAAGGCATACGAAAAATATTTAGTTCTCGCAATCCAGGGTGTATCTGTTAATGAGACAAAGAGGGTGCCGCCGCCGGCACCCTTTCTGTCGTTTTCGGTTTATTCCTTCGGAAACTTCACCTCCGGATATGACGGATTCGGCTTGCTGATCAAGCCGCCGCCGGTTTCTTTTAGATGCTTGTTGAAAAAATCCAAAACGTACCGGTTCACGATATCCGCGCTTCGTTCGCCGTCGATGTCGCCCGTCATGCCGAGCTGCTTCAAAAGTTTTGAATAAAGCTGCAAGTCGGTGAAGTTGTAATGCTCCGTTCCTTCAATATACACCATTGACGCTTGATCAATGATTTTGTATTCCTTTTTTCGTTCCTCAATCATCTTGTTGAATTCTTCTTTCGTTAAACCCGAATTTTTGATTTCTTCATCAGAAATTTTTCCGCTGAGCGCCTTGTCTTTAATGTTCATAAAGCTGCTCGATTCCATGAATAGAAACGGCTTTGAAATCGCCTGCTTGCCGTTGACATTGTACAGTGAACCGTCCATGTTGATTCCGGCTTTAATTTTGGGATTTGAATATGCGGCGTTAAACGCCGTGGCGCCGCCGAATGAGTGACCCATCATCCCGATGTTGTCCATATCGAGTTTTCCATTAAAGGCATCGCGATTCAGCTGATCCAACTGGTTGATGACAAAGTCGGCGTCCTGCGTCCAAATGTTCCCGAGCTTGCTGCTGTTTTCGGAAACTCCGTTCATATATCGCTCGGTTGTTAAGCCAGTCATCCGTCCGTCTGGAAAAGCCGTTGCCATCGTACTGTACGTATGATCGATCGCCACTGCGACAAACCCATGGCTTGCCAGATGTTCGGCTTGGGAAGCGTGCAGCAGCCGGCTTGTTCCGAAGCCGTGGCTGATTACGACGACTGGATATCGGGCTTCAGCTGATGAGATTTCAACGTTTTCGTATGAGTTTGTTTTGATGTAGCGCCAATAGTCCAAAGCAAACGGGGGAAGACCGAATCCATCTGCGAACTTCTCGATATATTCGTGAAATGTGCTTGCGTCTTCGGGAAAGAGAGGTGCCCGTTTCTGTCCATGCAAACCTTGGGCGGGGTACCATACTTGGATCATCAGTTCTCTTTTATCGTGCGGATTTTTTGTCAGCGTTTCTTCTCTGTCGCGGTCGGTCAAATGAAACGTCTTCGTCCCGACAGAATAAGCGCCGTCAGGCTTAGGCAAATCGAAGACGGGCAGGTATACAGACAGGAAGACGGAGATTGCCAGCATGGCGAATGTTAGAACATACAAGCCATATTTCAGCGGCTTCCACATCTTGATTTGAAGCCTTTTACCGAAGATCGCGATAAAGGCGAGGGCGGCGGAGATCAGATAGATCAAAACCATTTGCCATCTGTATCCCTCAAAAAAAAGCTGTCCCGCCAACACGCCAATACTCGCAAATCCGGCTGCCGCCGCAAGCTTTCTCGGCATTTTTTGCTGAAACAGCATGACAAAAGACAGAAGTGTTAATAATATTTCGAAAGTTCTCATGATTTTCTCCCTTATGTAAGATGTTGGTGGTCTTATACATAACGAATGTGTGGTTTGATTGGTTGCAAAAATATTCCTTGTGCTGCATTAAAAAAACCGCCGGGTTACCCAGCGGTTTCAGCTTATGATGTTGTGGGTCGCTATCAGCTAGTTTTCCTTTATCTGTTTCACGTGAGCGACAATTCTGTCTCTCTCTGTTTCCTCCAATGTGTAAATCTTCGGAGAAAGAGGCACGTCAAACCCGGCGTGAGAGTGAAAAAAGTCAAAGAGCAGCGTCCCGGCAGGCTTTTCTTGCTGATCGGAGATGACAGCCCAAAACACCCGTGAGCGGCAGTCGTCAGCTCCCCATTTTTCCATGGACTGTCTAAAGTTTAAGCCTTTTCCGATGAAAAAATCACCTTTTCCCGCATCTTGAATCGTTGTAAAGCCGGACTGTTCGAGACTTTCAAATACAGGAGGCAGCAGGTGGTCCAAGTAGACGCCGTAAGTCGCGTCTTCCAATTCGGGAAACACCTTTAAAAGCGCTTCGCGATGATCTTCAAGCGTTTGTTTCCAATTGGCGGCGACATAGCTTTGCACCTGTTCGCCGATTTCTTTGATCGACATGTCGGGTCTAAAACGTACCTTATACAAGAACGAAAACCTCCTTTTGATTACTTGAAATCCATTATATAACATTCTCCTGCACAGTGGATTCTCAATATAAGAGCGAACCGGACCTCTGCCGTGGATAAAGGATTTTATCAATGGTAAAAAACGAAAAGGCAATCATGATTTCCGCCGAAGAGGTCAGCAGAACGTCGTCCAGCAATTCGTCCGCTGTAAAAATCGCGGCCCATAAACATCCGATCGTGAGCATTTCGGCTGCAAAAAACGTGATCCGCCGATTGATGCCCAGCAGCTTCATACTGTGGATGAGCAGCTTTTCAGCCGGTTCCAGGACAAAGGTCAGTGCGGTATAACAAAGCGTAAACAAAAGCAGGGACCCGACTGTTTGATAAAATGCGCCCGGCAGATGAAACAGGATCGAAATGCCGAGAAAGTGGGCGAAAAAAACGAACATTACCGATAAGCAGCAAATAACGAAATGTTTCATGATACAACTCCTTTGAAATATGTACACAGCAGCCGAAGGCCTGCAGAATATGTCTCCTGCAAGCCTGGCTGGTTATTTCTTATCAAATTTCACGACCGGATGCTTTTCTTTAGAGAGCATGTTTGTAAACTCGCTGCCGACGTCGAGGTGCTGGCGGACAAGCTCTTCCGGAACGAGCGCGAGCCATTGGTTTAACGAAACGTCAGCATAGTGGTCGTCTTTGAAGATTTCGAGGAAGCGAAGCGGTTCGTCTCCTGTATTTTGGACGTAGTGTCCCATTGCAAACGGCACATAGCCGACATCTCCGGCCTGGTAGTTAAATGTTCTGGCATGCCCGTCGGACGCGAAAACGGTCATTTTCGCTTGTCCGGAAATATAATACTGCCATTCGTCTGTATTCGGATGCCAGTGCAGCTCCCGGATGCCTCCAGGTTCGACTTCCACCAGCGCAGAAGCGATTGTTTTCGACGCTTTGAAATTCGTGGAATCGGCAATCCATACTTTACCGCCGCTAGATACAATCGGTTCCTGTTCAAGCAAATTGTAGCTGAAAGATTGAGGCACCGTTCCGTTCGGGCTTTCGACTTTGTCTTTCTCAAGACATCCAGGGATCACTTCTTGGAAAATATACTTTTCTTTATCTGGAAGAGATGCTACGACGTCTTTTGAAATGCCGAAGTTTGCGGCAATTACCTCATCAGGCGTATGGGCCAGCCAATCTGTCACCTGGAAGGTGCTGTTTTCAGAGAAAGAGCCGTCATCGAAGACGAGCAGGAATTCGCAGCCGTCTTCAAGCGCTTGGATTGAATGCGGCAGACCTGACGGGAAGTACCAGAGATCTCCTTCTTTCACATCTTCAATAAAATTTCTGCCGTCTTGGTCAACAGACGTAATCCGTGCTTTTCCGTACAGCATATATGCCCATTCGGCTTCCTTATGCCAGTGAAGTTCCCTGATGGCTCCAGGTTTCAGCCTCATGTTGACAGAGGCAAGCTTGTCTGAAATCGGCAGCTCGCGAACGGTGACTTCCCGTGCATATCCGCCTTTTTCGAGTCGGTTATGGACATCGGAAAATGAAAATTTCATGTTTGACACCGTTCCGTGGTCGGTTTCCGGCGGCGCAAGCATGTCCGGATTTTGGCGATCGCGCTCAACGTTATGCGGAATTTTCGTTTCCGCTCCTTTTTCTCCTCTGATCGGCTGTGGAATTGATTTGTTTTTTTCCATGTGATATCCCCTCTTTCTCAAAATGTAAAGGAGAGCTGAAAGGCCTTTCGTTTTCCCCTTCTGTCATGTTAAGTGAAAAAAGTGAGGCCGATGTCAATCATCGGTGTCACTTTTTTCTTTGATCAATTCGATCAGTTCATCGATTTTCTTTTCAAAACGCGTCAGCAGGTAAATTGCCAATACAGCTGGAAAGCCGACATTGCCGATTTGTTTCGCTGCTTCCTCAATGAATGCACTGTCCATTCTTACCACCTCCTATGTTAAGAAGTGAAGAAAGTCTGAAAAATGTAAGCAAAGAACTATTTTCTCTGAATGGGAACTTATGTTTGCATGTTAATAAGAAGAGATGAGTTTACTTTTTTTACATTTCTTTCATCTAAATAAATAGGAGGCGGTTTTTATGATTGATCAAACGTTACTGCGTGCGAAAATCAAGGAAATCACAGGGCATCCGCTTGTGAAGCATTTTTTGAGCAACCCCCGGTATGAACGGCTTTTCAACCACGTTTTGGAACATCCGGATTCTGAAGAGGCAGAGTGTCTCGATCGCGAATTTAAGCGGTTTTACAAAAACATCCGCATGATCAAATACATCAACTCGATGATCCGGATTTTCTCCGTCGACTTTGATAAAAGAGTCCGGAAAAATCGAGAGCGTTTTCCATTGATGATCGACGACAGTCCGACTTTGCCCGAGCCGCCCCGAGGGGACCTGTTAGACGATGTCTTGGAACAGGAAGAGGATTTAAGTGAACATCTGCAAGACCCGATGCTTTATGAAGCGTTTTTGCAATTGACGGACAAGCAGAAAAAAGTGCTTGCGCAAATTTACATTCACGGGGTATCCATGCAGGAAATGGCTGACTCTTTGGGAGAATCAAGGCAAAATATTTCAAGAATTCATAAAAGGGCACTCGAAAAGATAAGAGAGCTGCTGAATTCTAAAGCAGAGGGGAATGATAACAGTGAGTCTGCACGACGAAAAAGAGATTGAGAAATTGCTGGAAAATTTCACGCCGATGATCAAAAGCAAATTAAACAACACATCCTATCAAGAGAGGGAGGATCTTGAACAGGAGCTGAAGATGAAAATTTGCGAAAAAGCGGAGATGCTTTTATGTCAAGAAGTTCCTGGGTTTTGGGAGTTTATAACAGAATTGCTGAAAGTCCTTTAACCTGAGTTGTTTTGCTTGCGTAAAACGGCCGGAAGTGTTAAAATTTCTAGCATTTGATTAAGGGAATGTTCAAGCAGCTTCATTGAAATCATGGTGATGATTTGTTTTAATATGAACAAAGGTTTGATAAAATAAATGGATGGATATTCCATTTTTTCTCCTATAAAAACATGCATCAGATAGGTGGTAAGATATCATGAAAAATCAATACCGAGTATTGTTGTATTATAAATATGTTCATATCGACAACCCCGAGCAATTTGCCGAAGATCACCTCAAGTTCTGCAAAGATTTGGGCCTGAAAGGGCGCATCCTTGTGGCGGGTGAAGGAATAAACGGAACCGTGTCAGGAACCGTAGAGCAGACAGACCGCTATATGAGTGAAATGAAAAACGATCCCCGCTTTGAAGATATGGTGTTTAAAATCGATGAATCAGAAGGGCACGCTTTCAAAAAAATGCATGTCCGCCATCGCGATGAGCTTGTGACGCTCCGTCTGGAAGATGATATCGATCCGAATGAATTAACGGGAAAATACCTTGAGCCAAAAGAATTTTATGAGGCGATGCAGCGGGAAGATACGATTGTCGTCGACGCACGGAACGACTATGAGTACGATTTGGGACATTTCCGCGGCGCGGTCAGACCGGACATTAAGGCGTTCCGCGAATTGCCTGAATGGATCCGTGATAACAAAGAAAAGCTCGAAGGCAAGAAAATATTGACTTACTGCACGGGCGGTATCCGCTGCGAAAAATTTTCGGGATGGCTGAAAAAAGAAGGATTTGAAGACGTGTCCCAGCTTCACGGCGGGATTGTGACGTATGGAAAAGACCCTGAAGTTCAAGGTGAACTGTGGGACGGGCAGTGCTATGTTTTCGATGAAAGAATCAGCGTTCCGGTCAACCAGAAAGAGCATGTCATCGTCGGCAAGGATTATTTCACCGGCGAGCCTTGCGAGCGCTATGTCAACTGCGGCAACCCTGAATGCAACAAGCAGATCATCTGCTCTGAAGAAAATGAACACCGCTATTTGCGGGGCTGCACGCACGAGTGCCGGGTTCATCCGCGCAACCTGTATATCAAAGAGCACGGCCTTTCAGAAAAAGAGGTGCAAGAGAGACTCGAAAAGCTGGAAGAAGAGGGGCATACAGCGCAGTCATAAAAGCTGTATATAAAAGTATCATCTAAAAAACGAAGATGCCGCAAGCATCTAAGAAATGGCATTGCTCCTGCAAGGGAGTCTGCTTTCGTTTTGAATGGAGGAACGCCTTGACCTGAAAAATCGAGGCGTTCCTTTTTTTATTCGTGAATTGCAAGCAGAATGAAAGTATTTGCAGGCGATCAGACTGCTGAACGAAAGTATCAATTAACGCTTTTGATCCAGCCGCTAGTGCAAAAATGCGAAACAGGCGATCAGCAATATGTGCAAACTGCGTCGTAAAACTTCCGTATGGGAAGTTTGCATCCTGTCTGCGAGCTATTCCCGGCTATACGTTTTTGGACCGGCGGATGATTCCAGCATAAGCCGAGTTTTTCTGAATATTTGCCTGAAAACGTCCCATACTATCCAATAACAATACAAAAAGGCAGGTAGCAAAAGAGATGACAAAAACCCTTTACATTACCGCTCACCCGCATGACGAAAGGGCATCATACAGCATGGCGGCGGGAAAAGCTTTTATCGAATCTTACAAAGAAGCTCATCCGGATGATGAAGTCATACATCTTGATCTTTACAAGGAGAACATTCCGCAGATTGATGCGGATGTTTTCAGCGGCTGGGGAAAATTGCAGTCGGGATCGGGATTTGAACAGCTTTCTGAACACGAAAAGGCAAAAGTCGGCCGTTTGAATGAGCTGAGCGAGCAATTTATCGCGGGAGACAAATACGTGTTTGTCACGCCGCTTTGGAATTTCTCTTTTCCGCCGGTGATGAAAGCGTACTTTGATGCGGTCGCTGTAGCGGGAAAGACGTTTAAATATACCGAACAGGGACCGATCGGGCTGTTAACCGATAAAAAAGCCCTGCACATTCAGGCGAGAGGCGGCTACTATTCAGAAGGGCCGGCTGCGGAACTTGAGATGGGGCACCGCTATATCAGCATCATGATGCAGTTTTTCGGAGTGCCGGAATTTGAAGGTTTATTTATAGAAGGGCATAATGCAGAGCCGGATAAAGCCGAAGAAATTAAACGAAATGCAATTGCCCGCGCCAAAGAATTGGGCCGGACCTTTTGAAAAAACCGCGGACGTGATCCGCGGTTTTATTTTATTTGTGTAAGAACACCGTTTGATTCGTTTCGCTGCTTTTTTGAGCGGCTTCTATAATTCGGATGACGTCGCGTCCTTCTTCCGCCGTGACAGGCAGGCTGCCGCCTTCAAGAATACTTGAAGCAAGCTGCTTGTAATAGGTTAAGTATGAACCCGGGATGCTTTCCACTGTTTCCTTAATGACCTCGTCACCTTCGACTGTGGCCAGTTCCCCGTAATATTTGGGTTGATCGGCTCCCCACTCATCGCCTGCAGGTTTTTGACCCGCTCTGAGTGCATCCTCCTGGCCGTCGATACCATACTTAATAAAGCTTCCTTTTGAACCGTGGATTTGGTAGCGGGGACCGTTGGCCGGAACAATCGAACCCGAGTGGAGAATCACTTGGCGCTGATCATAGTGAAGGACGACATGGAAGTAATCGTCTGTTTCCGCATTGGCTCTTTGAGCGGTCACTTGAGCGGTGACGCTGTTTGGCATGCCGAATAAATGAAGCACCTGATCGATCAGGTGTGAACCCAAATCGTACAGTGCGCCTGAGCCCGGTCCTTTCTGCTCTCTCCAGCGCTGTCTGACATTCGGCCGGAACCGGTCGTAGGAGGCGTGGAATGTGTTAACCTCTCCGAGGCGCCCTTCTTTGATGAGCTGTTTGATCGTCAAAAAGTCGTTATCCCATCTTCGGTTGTGGTAGACGCTGAGAAGCACCCCTTTTTCTTTCGCGGCATTGATGAGCTTTTCAGCTTCTTCCGCTGTTGCCGTCATCGGTTTTTCCAGGACGACATGCTTTCCGGCGCGGATGCACTCTTTCGCCATTTCGTAATGAAGGCCGCTCGGCGTGGTCACGATGACGAGATCAATGTCAGGGTCATTTGTGATGTCTTCGATCGAGCTGACGGCTTCTGTTTCGGGGAGGTCTTGTTTGACTTGTTCTTTTCTTGAAGTCATCACCTTTCGAATCTCAAAATCTTCTAACACAGATAATAAAGGCGCATGAAACACCGAACCTGACAAACCGTATCCTAATATTCCTGTGCGAACCTTGTTCACCATTCATTCTCCTCTCCCATGTTCGTTTTTAATATGTAATTAACACACCTTTATTTTACCCTGTTTGCCTATAGGAACAAACCTAAAGACCTTTTTCAACCGGAGAACGGAAGATTTTGTCACAATTTTGTTCAATTTGAAGAGGTGTCCGGTTATCGTTAAAAACAAAAAGAGGGGATTTTGAAAATGGAGTATGATTGGGGCGCTTTTATGAACAAGGATTTGGCTGTCGAGCCGGCATCAGCTGAAGGAAGCTTGAAAAACCTTTCGTTTGCGGTAAAGGATGTGTTTGCGGTAGAAGGCCATACAAATGCGGCGGGAAATCCTGATTGGCTGAGGACGCACGAACCTGCCGAAAAAAACGCGGAAGCCGTTGACTTGCTGCTGCGTGAAGGGGCAAGGCTTAAAGGTGCTGCTCACACGGATGAGCTGATGTACAGCCTTGACGGAGAAAATGTCCATTATGGTACGCCAGTCAATCCTTGTGCCAAGGACAACATTCCTGGAGGATCTTCAAGCGGTTCGGCCGTGGCGGCAGCTTCCGGCATGGCCGATTTTGCCCTTGGAACAGACACCGGAGGGTCTGTCAGAATCCCTTCTTCCTACTGCGGAATTTTCGGATTTCGGCCGACGCACGGCGAGGTGCCGGTTAATGGAGTCATACCACTGGCGAAAAGCTTTGACACTGTCGGATGGATGTCAAAAGATATCGGAATTCTTCATGCGGCAGGCCGCGTCCTGCTTAGCGGACAGGAGGAGGCAGGGGCCTGTTTCAAGCGGATTTATTTTGAAAAAGAGGCGTGGAGCCTGCTTGAAGAAAGCGACCGGACACAAGTATACGCTCATGCATTAGGCCTGATAGACGGCGAATTCGACTGGTGCATTGCCGCTGACGGAGGCCTCGCGGAATGGGCGGAGATGTTCAAGTTGCTGCAGGGACTGGATATTTGGGAGGAGCATGGAGCTTGGATCGAGCGCACAAATCCAGTGTTCGGCTCTGGAATCGCAGAAAGATTTGAATGGACGTCAAGTCTTAGGAAAAGCGATCATGAGCATGTGTTGATGAAAAGAGAAGCGGTGAAAAGGAGACTGTCGGAATGGCTCGCGGAAGACGGCTTGCTCGTCATTCCAACTGCTCCCGGCACGCCGCCGCTCCGCGGGCTGCCGGAAAACGAATTACATGAGAGAAGGGCGCGCACGATGAAACTGACGTGTATTGCCGGGCTTGGCGGGCTTCCGCAGATCACCGTTCCGTTACCGGCAAAAAACGGCGAGCCTTTGGGGCTTTCATTCATCGCCGGCCGCAAACAGGACCTGAAGCTTCTGGCTTGGACTGAAAAGCACGTGTTATCTCTTCAAGTATGAGGGAAGCATATGCTGCGGATCTTTTCTGCATCATATGCTTTTTGCTTGCTTCAATTATTGTTAACTGGTAAACTATTAAATAGTTAACCGGTTAACGATGATGGAAAGGATATGATGATCGTGGAAAACAAGACGTATGAGCAAGCATTTCAAGCCGTTCAGGATTTTATTCTCAAAAGAGAAAAGCGGGCTCAGCATGAACAGCAGGCGCTCGCAAAGGAAGCTTTTCAAGAAGTCGACAGCATCCGGAAGCATTGGACACTGACCCAGCTTCACATTATCTCGCTTATCAGCGAAAACGAGGCAGACGTCAACAACGCTTTCCTGGCAGCAAAACTTCAAATATCAAAAGCGGCAGTGACAAAAGCGGTCAATGTGCTTACAAAGCACGGGATGATCGAATCGCACAAAAAACCGAACAACAACAAAGAATTGTATTACAGATTAACAGACGAGGGGAAGAAACTGGCCGACATTCATGACAGGATGCACGAAATTGCAAAGCAGCGCTATATCGAGCTGTTTGAGCGGTTTTCCGAATCCGAGCTGGAAACCGTCATCCGCTTTTTAAACGAATGGTCAAAACACATTTAATCAAGAGGAGCAGCGAATGAATAAAAGTGAAGCCCAACAGTTTTTAAGCAGCATGTATCAGGACATCTTGAGTGAAATGAATACTGAAAAAATTCCCGATTATTTCAGCGAGAATTATGTTCAAGTAACCGACGGCAGTCAAATTGACCTTGTGCAGTTTAAAGATCACATGAGGACGCTGAAAAAGATTGCCCGCACCATAACGGTGTCGCCCTTTCATGAGTTTTTGTTTGACGAGCGACTGCAAAGCGCAGCGGTCAGGTATACGGTCAATGTTGTCAAAACAAACGGAGACCGGGGGAGAATTGAAATCATCGCGATGTTTAAAATGAATGGTTTTAAAATCGTTCAATGCCACGAACTTTCACATGCGATCGAAGGGACGGAGGATTTTGAAGAGCTGGCGAAGATCAGTGAAGCGGCAATTGAAAAAGCCTCCTCTCGGGAGGAGAAGGCTTTTTCACAAGATTAATGTTTCGTATCAAATCTGATGTTGAGCGAGACGGGGCCGCGTGTGTAAAGGCCTGTCTCACGGTAAACGAAGTCTTCCTCCAGCTGGATATTCTTCAGCTGATCCAGGACGATATTTGCGACAAGCTCGATTTCCGTCTTCGCAAACCCCGCTCCTACACAGTTGTGGATGCCTGAACCGAATGCGAGATGCCTGGCAGCACCGCTGAATGCGCTTTTGACTTCCAGGTCGGTGCGATGGATGTTGAACTCGTCTGGCTCCTCAAACGCTTCAGGATCGCGATTTGCCGCGCCTATCATGCAAAATACAGTCGTCCCTTCTTTGAGCTCGACTCCGCCGATCACCGCGTCCTCTGAAAGCTGGCGCGGGATGAGCTGCACCGGCGGCTTGTAGCGCAGCGTCTCTGCGATGGCCTGAGGCAGGAGCGTGCGGTCTTCCAGCACGTCATTCATTTGATCGGGATGATGAAGCAAATGATAAATCATTAATGCGAGCGTCTTGTCCGCCGGTTCCGTGGCGGCAAGTAATATATTGAGAATCAGCGCGCGGATGTCGCGGTCAGACATCGCTACTCCCTCGTATTCGGAAGTGCAAAGGATGGATATTAAATCATGGCCGGGGTTTTTGCGCCTTTCCTCGATAATCGGATTCAAATATTCAGCGAGCTGTTCACTGCATTTAAGGGAATGCTCCCGGTCCTCAGGCGCCTGATTCAAACTGGTAATGAAATCGGCGACGCCGCTGTGCCAGTTTCTCACTGTTTGGTGGTCGTTCTTGTCCAAACCTAAAATGTCCATCGTCACACAAACGGCGAACGTTTTGCCGAAATCATTGACAAGGTCGATCCGCCCTTTCTCCAGATGAGGGGCCAAAAGCCTTTGTGCATTTTCTTTGATGAGCGGTGTGAGGTGATCAAGGGATTCCCCGATAAAACGGCGCAGAACGATTCTCCTTTTCGCCGTGTGTTCTTTGCCTTTCATTTGGGCGAGCACAGGTCCGCGCATGACGGGCTCGGCCCGTTTGGCAAGCGATTTCGTTGTAAAGACGTCCTGATTCTGGAGCACGCGGCGCACATCCTGGTAGCGGCTGATAAAATAGCTGTCTAGCGATTCTTCATAATGGACGGGATCAGATTCCCGAAGGTATGAGAAATATTGATACGGATTCTCGTGATATTGTTCTGACAACACGCTGAATGTTTTTAGCGATTGATTCATACTCGTTCCTCCTGCATGCTTTTAGATTCCACACTTTCGTCCGCTTCGGAAACCATAAGATATCCTTGATTTGGGCGCATTTTGACGGCAAATTCATGACGGGAGATCTGTTCGCCGAGCTTCCATGGACGGTGATAAGCAAGAAGCGTCTCTTCGACGCCTAAAATATCAGGGGCGGCGATGAAAAACGGAAGTTCAGCGATGACGTATTCAACAGCCAGCTCCAGCATGGCGGCGCTGACCTCCTGGACATCCATCCGAATGCCCCGAGCCCGTCCGAGGATCGCCGCATGCGACATCTCCAGGCAGGCTTTGCGGAAATGCGGCTGGTCAAAAAAGGCGTCTTCGACTTCCATCCGCAAACGCTGGTATGCGGTCTGGTTCGCGAAATCGGAAAATGTATGAATGGCCTCGGGGTTGCCGCCATGCGCTTCCAACGCCTTTTCAGCGAATCTCCGGTTCCGTGAGACTTCTTTCCTGACTTTCCGTTCGGCCTTCCCATTCGGGGTGCCGAGCGCTTCGAGAAGGTTGGCTGCTTCCTTTCCGGCTAAAAGCACGGATACATGTTGAAATTCACGGACGGCCCAGCCGATAAGCCGATGAATGTAATCTTCGGAAAATCGGCTGTTAAACGGGCTGATGCCAATGAGAACATGGCGTCTGCGTTTTAGTATTTCATTGCAGTTTCGGGTAAGAGTTTCAGTTTTGAATGGCCGGTGTTTGCTCTCCATTGTAAGCTCTGTCATTGATTTCCTCCTTAACGGACATAGAATGACTTCTTTTGCAATCAATGATGGGATACGTGCGGTTTATCGAGCTGGGAATAGGCTGGTCTCAACTTCACGATGAATCGAGAAGAATAAGCGATGGTGCGGGTCATGATGAAGGGGTATCACATTTGTTCAATAGTTAAAGCAGGGCAAGAGTTTGAGCTCAAAATCAGGCAAGGTACAGCATGAAAGTTTACTAGTAAACAATAGTCATTTTATCCCTATCTTTTCCAGTTGTCAACACAAATCAAATTCAAAATATGAAAATATTCGTAACGTTTTTTGTGAACCTGAGGAATTTTGATCAGAAGGAACCTTTTTTTAAGGCGTTTTTCGAGTGAAGAAACCCGATAAGTAAAAAATTTGTAAAAACTTTAAAGCTGCAGTAAGAAATGTTCGTTGACATTGATAAAGGAGTCATCTACAATTAATATTGTTAACTGGTAAACGATATTGAAGGAATTGTTAACGAATAAACAAAAACAAGGCAGGCGGTTTGACATGAGACCAATGAAATTAAATGCTTCTTTCATTATGTATTTTGTGTGTATCAGCGCCTTTTTCGCATCGTTGAATCAAAATATTTATTCACCCATCATTCCGTTAATCAGAGATTCGTTTCACGTTTCCGTATCGATGGTCAACCTGTCCGTCTCTCTGTTCATCTTCATTACAGCTGTGATGCAGATCATTGTCGGCTCAATTGTCGACTTTAAAGGATCGAGGTTTGTGATGATGGCGAGCATGATCGTAACGGTCATTGCTACAATCGGCTGCGCCGTCGCACGGGACTTTGGACTGTTTCTTTTTTTTAGGGTGCTGCAGGCTTTAGGGACGGCAGCGCTTCCATTAATTGCGGCAACCACAATCGGATCTCTGTTCCAGGGAACGAAGCGGGGCAGTGCGATGGGGACTTATCAAATGCTGCTTTCCCTTGCACCGGCAGCGGCGCCTATTCTCGGCGGTTTTATCGGGGAGCGCTATAATTATCCGGGAATTTTTTGGTTTTTGACAGTCTTGTCTGTTCTTTTGCTTTTCGGAAATGCGTTTTGCTTTCCGCAGAGCCATGCGGAGAAAAAGACCAATCTCAGCGCGGGCAGCCTGTTGTCGCATTATAAGGATATTTTCAAAAACAGGACGGGAAATGCCGTTTTGATATTAAGCTATCTTCTTTTCTTTATTTATTTTTCAGTGATCGTATATTTGCCGATTTTGCTGACTGATCATTATCACCTTGATCTGCAGATCGTCGGCTTGCTGTATTTGCCGATAGCGGTCAGTACGGTTGCCGGCAGCGTGCTGTTTAAGTGGATACAAAAGAGATTGTCGCTCGGACGCCTGTTTCTGATCGGCAATCTGACCGCCGCGGCCAGCGTCGTCTGTTTTGGCTTTACCCACTCGTTTTCACTTTTCGCGTTGTCGGCGGCCCTCGTTCTTTTCGGCGTCACGATGGGGCTGATCCCGCCGCTGTTCTCTACGATGATGGCAAATGAATTTGATGAGAACCGCGGCAGTGCGATGGGCATGTTTAATTTTATCAGGTATACGGGAATGGCCTGCGGTCCTGTTCTATCAGGCGTGTTATTAGGAATGTCATCTTCTGTTTTCGTTTTCGGCTGTTTCGGCATCGTCTATGCCGCGGCCGCCCTTTTGATGATCGCGATCATGCGGAAAGCAGCTCAGACAAAGACGCTGCAAGAACCAAACAAAAAAGCTGCCAGGTCTTAAAACCGGGCAGCTTTTTTAATTACAGATCCGTTCTCCACATTTCTTCTTTCACTTGTCTTTTCTCAGACACAAAGGCGAACATCGTCAGCGTCAGTCCGCACATGGTCATAAGCGCACCGCCTGTGGCAAGGTATGTGTAGGACTCTGATGCATGAAGAATGAGTCCGCCGATCCATGCGCCGAGCGCGTTGGCCAAGTTAAATGCAGCGATGCTGACAGAGGTGGCGATCGTTGTTCCGTGTTCAGACGCAGCCACGACCTTTGTTTGCAAAAGGGGCACCGTTCCGAAAGCGCCGGCTCCGAATAAAAACGTCACGATGATGGCGCCGGCAGGGTGTCCGCTGACAAAAGGGAAGGCCGCAAGGATCGCCATGAGCGCGATCATCACGCCGATCATGGAGCGGGTTAACAGGTGAAACGGCACCTTTCCGGCGTAGAAATTGCCGACGACTCCGCCAAATCCGTAGGCGAAAAGGGCGGCTGTAATGCCGAGGCTGCCAAAACCGGCAGAATGCCGCAGCATCGGTTCAATAAACGTGTAGGCGATGAATACACCTGAATAGCCGAAAATTGTGATAGCAAAAGAGAAAAGAACTTGTTTATTTTTAAACACATCCCATTCATGGATCAATTTAGGGACGACTTTCGGTTTTCTGTGCGGCACCGTCAGCCAAATGCCGGCGAGGCCGATCAATCCGAGGAATGCGATCATCAGAAAAACGATCCGCCAGTTGAAAAGGTCGCCTAAATAAGAACCGAACGGAACGCCGAGCATCAGGGCGATGGTCAAGCCGCCGTTCATTGAAGCGGCAGCGGCGGCCCGCTTTTCGGGCGGTACCATTTCGCTGACGAACACCATCGTCGTTGCAAAAAATGCGCCATGAATGGAAGCGGATAGGATTCTTGAGATCAACAAAACGGTGAAGTTCGGCGCCAGGAAACTGAGCGCATTCGACAGTACAAACACACTCATCAAGCCGATCAATACCGGTTTTCGCGGCATTTTGACCGACAATATGGTGACGATCGGCCCCGTCAGACAAACGCTTCCCGCATATGCCGTTACCAATAAGCCGGTAGATGAAATCGGAACAGAGAGATCCTTTGAAATGGAAGTCAATATACCCATAACGACGTACTCTGTAAAGCCGATAGAAAATGTGCAAATCATAAAAATTGCGATGATCAGTTTGACTGGTGCGTGCAGTGTTTTATTCATCCTGACCCCTCCTTTTAAAAAACATGAGTTTATATATTAAAAGATTAAAAGCCGATTTTCAACCGTTTGTTGTGGATCAATATGTTCCCAAAACGGTTAGCCGGCGGGACAAAAAGCGTCATCATCATGATGCCAGCGCTTTCTTAAAATCTGACATTTTATTTTCAAAGGTTAAAACATTCCACATTCCTGCCCCCCTACGGCTGCCTGCTGTTGGGGGTTTTTTATTTATAGACCGATTGAAACAGCTCTATCATAAAATGGCTTCTGGAAAAAGCGCTTACAAAACAAAACAAAATGTGTTACTCTTTAAACAAACATATTCAAAAATAAACAAACAAAAACGGAGTGATACGTATGGTGGAATATTTATGGTCAGAAACTGAGGCTGCATCGCTGCGTCCGGGTCTTGACGAACTCGTCTACCGTTCCAACCTGATCGGCTCTGACCGATCGGTCTGCAACTGGGGCGGGGGAAACACATCGATGAAAACGACGGAAAAGGATTTCAGGGGCAGGGACATCGAGGTGATGTGGGTGAAAGGCAGCGGCTCGGACTTGGCGACGATGTCAGCGGGCCAATTTACCGGGCTGAGGCTCGATGATATTCGTCCGCTGATGGAACGGAGCAGCATGACCGATGAAGAAATGACGGCATATTTGTCCCATTGCATGATGGACGGAAAGCACCCGCGGCCGTCGATCGAAACGCTTCTTCATGCTTTTTTGCCGTTTCCGCATGTCGATCACACCCACCCCGATGCGATCATCAGCATCTGCTGCGCTGATAATGGAAAAGAGATCGCAGAGGAGATATTCGGCAGCCGCTTTGTATGGGTGCCTTATGTCAGACCGGGCTTCGCTTTATCGAAGCTGATAGCAGAAGGTGTGAAAAACAACCCGAATGCAGAGCTTGTTTTAATGGAGAAGCATGGGCTCGTCACCTGGGGGGAAACGGCGAAAGAAAGCTATGATCAGACGATTGCTGTGATTCGCGAAGCGGAAGCATACATTAAAAGCCGTTCAGAAGATCATCAGCCGTTTGGCGGACAGATGGTCGAGCCGCTTGCACCGGAGGACCGGAAACGGATTTTAGCCGATATCTTGCCAATTATCCGCGGCGCTGTCAGCGGAGAGAAACGCATGCTGCTCACATGGTGCGATGCTGATGATGTACTCGAATTCACGAACAGCAGGCGAGCTCCATCGCTTTCACAGGTCGGCGCCGCATGTCCGGATCACCTTGTGCATACAAAGCGGACGCCTGCCTATATTCCGTGGAATCCCGCTGAACAGGACACAGAGAAGCTGGTCGAACGGATCAAAACCGAGATTGCTAGGTTTAAAGAATCGTATGCCGCCTATTTTCAAAGAAACCGGCATGAAGGAGACGAGATGTTTGAACCGGCGCCGCGCGTGATGCTAATCCCGGGAATCGGCATGGTGGCAGCAGGTAAAAGCCTGGCGATGGCAAAGGTCAGCCGAGATTTATATCGGCGGGCGATTGCTGTCATGAAGGGAACAGAAGTCCTTGGAAACTTTGTATCTCTAAATGAGGAAGAATCCTACAATGTCGAATATTGGCCGCTTGAGCTTTATAAATTAACGCTTGCTCCGCCGGAAGCCGAATTTTCCCGCAAGATCGCATTTGTGACGGGAGGAGCGGGCGGAATCGGCAGCGAGACCTGCCGCCGCCTTGCTTCAGAAGGTGCGCATGTTGCTGTTGCTGACATTAATATAGAAGGCGCAGAAAAAACAGCCGCAGAGATTAATGAACAATACGGTGCGGAACGAGCATCCGCCGTCCGCATGGATGTGACGAAAGAAGAGGACGTTCAGGCGGCATTCGAGGAAATCGTCCTTAATTACGGCGGGATCGACATTCTCGTCAACAACGCGGGGCTTGCGACATCCAGCCCGCTTGATGAAACGACTCTCGAAGAATGGAATTTGAATATGAATGTACTTGGAACAGGATATTTTCTCGTCGCCAGAGAAGCTTTTAAGCAAATGAAAAGACAGGGTTCAGGCGGCAGCATGGTGTTTATCGGCTCGAAAAATTCCGTTTATGCAGGCAAAAACGCTTCGGCATACAGCTCTGCAAAAGCGCTTGAGGTTCATTTGGCGAGATGCATCGCCGCTGAAGGCGGACCGTATGGAATCCGCGTGAATTCAGTGCTTCCGGATGCGGTGCTTCAAGGGTCGGCCATCTGGGACTCCAAGTGGCGCGAAGAAAGAGCCGCCGCCTACGGGATTGAACCCGATCGGCTTGAAGAGCATTACCGCAAACGTACGACTCTTTCCGTCAACATTTATCCCGCCGACATCGCCGAAGCGATCGCTTATTTCGCTTCAGAAAAAACGGCAAAAACGACGGGATGCATGCTGACGGTTGACGGGGGAGTGCCGGCCGCATTTTCAAGGTAATTGGAAAGGAACGGCTTCGGCCGTCCTTTCAGAAAACAAAGGGGGAAAAGGGAGATGAAGGGCGAGACCCACTGGATCATACCGGACGGTTTTATTCCTCCGGAAAGTTCCGGAAGCTTGACGAGCCATGAAGCCATCTGTGTTTTAAATTGCCATGAAGAAGACGCAAACCTTGCGATCACAGTATACTTTGAAGACCGTCCGCCGCTCGAAGGCATTCCCGAGACGGTTCAGGGCAAGAGAACGAAGCATATTCGCACAAGTTCTTTGCACCGAGCAGGAGAACGCATTCCTGAAAATGTTCCTTATGCGATCGAGATCGCAAGCGATGTACCTGTGATCGTCCAGTACAGCCGGCTGGACACAACCCAGCCGGAACTTGCGTTAATGTCAACCATGGCATATCCGTTAAAAACAAGGGGGATGAGTGTACATGATGAATGACCGGGCTTACGCTTTATTTGAAGAACAGCAGAAAGACAGAGGCATCAGCCTTTCTGAAGTAAAGGAAAAATTGAAAGCGCTTAAAATCGAGACGCCTTCATGGGGATACGGGGACTCGGGCACGCGCTTCAAAGTGTTTCAGCAAGAGGGCGTACCGAGGGATCCGTTTGAAAAAATGGAAGATGCATCAGTCGTTCACAAATTAACCGGAACTTGTCCTTCCGTCGCCATCCATATTCCGTGGGATCAAGTTGATGATTACGGAAAGCTGAAAGCGCACGCCGAGGAGCTTGGCCTTGCCATCGGTGCCGTGAATCCGAACTTGTTCCAGGACGATGACTACAAATTCGGAAGCGTCACAAACGTTAAAGCGGACATTCGCCAAAAAGCGACTGAGCAATTGCTCGAATGCGTCGATATTGCAAAACAAACAGGCTCCAAGGAAATCAGCCTCTGGCTTGCCGACGGAACCAACTATCCCGGTCAGGGCGACATCAGAAAACGGAAAAATTGGATGTATGAGTGTCTGGCTGAAGTATACGAAGCGCTTGACGATGATATGCGGCTCTTGATTGAATACAAGTTTTTTGAGCCGGCATTTTATCATACAGACCTGGCGGATTGGGGGATGGCTTACAATTTGGCGCAAAAGCTCGGGCCGAAGGCTGAGGTGCTCGTCGACACCGGCCACCATCCCCAAGGGACGAACATCGAGCACATTGTCGCTTATTTGCTTGACGAAAAACGTCTCGGAGGCTTTCATTTCAACAGCCGCAAATACGCTGATGACGATTTGATCGCAGGCGCGCACAACCCGTACGAACTGTTTCTCATTTTTTATCAAATTTTGGACGCCTGCCGCGATTCCGACCCGAGTGTCCGGAAGACGGCCGAACATATTTCGTATATGCTTGATCAATGCCATAATCTCGAACCTAAAATCCCGGCTGTACTGCGCTCGGTCATGAATGTGCAGACTCAATTTGCAAAAGCGCTTTTGATCAACTTCGATGAAGTGAAGAAAGCGCAGGAAAATCATGACGTTCTTGCCGCAGAGGCTGCGATCCGCGAAGCATTTGAAATTGACGTCAAACCGCTCCTTTACGCCGTGCGGGAGGAAATGAACGTCCCGCCTGATCCGCTCAAAGCTTATGCGGAAAGCGGGTATGCGGAGAAAATACTGGCACGCGGCAAAGGCGGTGCAAGCTGGTGACGATTCTCGCTTTTGATCTTGGTGCGTCGAGCGGCAGAGCTTATGCAGGTCATGTGGACGGCGGTCTGATCAAAGCGGAGGAAATTCACCGTTTTCCAAATCAGCCCGTTCAGGCGGGAAAACACCTTTATTGGGACATTCTCAGGCTTTATCATGAAATCAAAAAAGGCATTTTAAAGGCGAAAAACGGCTGCGGACGAATCAGCTGTATCGGAATCGATTCTTGGGCGGTTGATGTCGGCTTTCTCGATCGTAACGGAGAGTTGTTGGGGAACCCTTATCATTACCGAGACCCTTACACGGACGGAATGATGATGGAGGTGCTGAATGAAATCGGAAAAGAAGAGCTGTTTTCAAGAACCGGTATTCAACTTTTGCCGTTCAACACCATCTTTCAGCTCCGGGCGCTGAAAAAAGCGAATTCTCCGCTGTTGGAACACGCGGAAACGCTTTTAATGATTCCTGATTTGCTGCGCTATTTTTTAACGGGCGAGAAAAAAAGCGAGTTTACAAATGCGACGACAACTCAGCTGTTCAACCCGAAAACGTCAGATTGGGATTGGGAGCTCATCAGCCTTATGGGACTCCCGGCCAATATTTTTCCGAAGGATATAGCAAAACCAGGAAGCGAAGCGGGGAGGCTGTCACAATCAGTGTGCAGCGAATTGTCGGTGCCTGCCGTACCGGTCATTGCCGTCGGCGAACATGACACGGCTTCTGCAGTTGTCGGCGTTCCCGCTGAAACGGAAGACTTTGCATATTTGATTTGCGGCACCTGGTCGCTGATTGGAACTGAACTTGACACTCCGCTGATGTCAAAACAGGCGCTCGATTGGAATTTTACAAATGAGGGCGGTGCCGGCGGTACATTCCGCTTTTTAAAAAACATTATGGGATTGTGGCTGTTCCAGCGCTGTCAGGCGGATTGGGAAAAAGACGGGATCAGCTATTCGAGCGCCGAGCTTGTCAAACTTGCCGGACAGTCGGAAGCATTCAGGTCGGCGGTTGACCCGGATGACCCGATGTTTCTTAATCCCGTGCATATGCCTGAGGCGATCAGGGAGTATTGCCGTGCAACTGGGCAGCACGTGCCGGAAACGCCCGGACAGATGATCCGCTGCGTGCTGGAAAGCCTTGCGTTTAAATACCGGTTTACGCTTGAACGGATTGAAACATTGACAGGAAAAGAATATGACGGACTTCACATGGCGGGCGGAGGGATTCGAAATGAACTGCTGTGCCAATACACGGCGAATGTACTGGCCAGAAATGTATGGGCCGGACCGTCAGAGGCGAGCGCCATCGGCAACATTGCCGTACAGGCCATCGCACTCGACATGTATTGGGATATTCAAAGCGCCCGAAAAGCGATCAGGACTTCCTTCCCTCAAAAAACGTATGTACCGGAAGATACAGAAGCGTGGGAGGCGGCATACCGCCGCTATACAAGTCAGATTCTCGGCGCCGCTTCCCGCTGAAAACATTTCCTGTATCGGCGCTGATGCGCTATCATGAAAGTAACAGTGACTTTTACCAAAAAAGGAAGGAAGTAAACGGATGCTTGTAGCTGAAAGACACCAAAAAATCGTCGAGCTTGTCAATCTGCGCTCGAGCGTACGCGTCACAGAACTGAGCGAGCTTTTTTCCGTCACGGAAGAAACGATCAGGCGCGATCTGGAAAAGCTTGAGAAGGAAAATAAGCTGAAAAGAAGTCATGGCGGCGCTGTCAGCGTACAGACCGAAGAAGCGGAGGTGCATTTTCGCAAGCGCGAAATTACAAACGTAAACGAAAAAAAGATGATTGCATTTGAAGCCGTTAAGCACGTGAAAAGCGGGGAACGAATAATTCTTGATGCCAGCACGACGGCATGGTACATGGCAAAAGCGCTTGAAAACATCCCGCTGACCGTCATCACCAATTCAGTCAGAGTCGCGATTGAACTCAGCAAAAAAGAAAAGGTGACGGTCATTTCAACCGGCGGGATGCTGCTGCCGCAATCGATGTCATATGTCGGTCCTTTGGCTGAGCGCTCCCTTGATATGTATCACGTCAACAAAACATTTCTATCTTGCAAAGGCGTCGACCCTGCGAGCGGTTTGAGCGATTCAAACGAAATGCAGGCGCTGTTGAAAAAACGGATGATCGAGATTGCGGACGAAACGATCTTGATGGCGGACAGCAGCAAATTCGGGACCCGTGCTTTCTCGCAAATCGACCGCCTTCATAACGGATACAGGATCATCACAGATTCAGGAATTGACAAAGCAAACCTTGCCCTCTTGAAAGACATTACAGAGACCATCACGATCGTCGGCTGAAACCAAGCTTTTCAAGCACTTGATTTTAAAATCAGGCGCAAATGGGATAAAATAGAAGAGTAAAAAAGGAAAGGAGATGTTTTTGATGGCGAAAAAGATTTTGATCGTAACGGGCGACGCAGTTGAAGCGCTGGAAGTGTATTATCCTTATTACCGCTGTCTTGAAGAGGGCTATGAAACGACGATCGCCGCACCGAAAAAGAAAAAGATTCATACGGTTGTTCATGACTTTTTGGATTGGGATACATACACCGAAAAGCCGGGCTATTTAATTGACGCGCATGCTTCATTTGATGAGATTGATCCGTCCGAATACGACGGCATCATCATTCCGGGCGGACGCGCGCCGGAATTTATCCGGATGTACGATTCCCTGCTGAAAATTGTTGCTCATTTCTTTGAGGAAAATAAACCGGTCGGCGCGATTTGTCACGCGAGCCTGATTTTCACAAGCCTGAGAGAACATCTGAAAGGTCGGGAGCTGACGGCTTACATCGCCTGCAAACCGGAAGTCGAAGCCGCGGGCGCGACTTATGTAGAGGAGAAGCTTCATGTCGACGCCAATCTGGTCTCAGGCCATGACTGGTCCAATCTGCCGGAGTTTATGAGAGAATTTTTTAAAGCGTTAAACAAATAATATGCAGGGACGACCCCGCAGAAAATTGGGGTTGTCTCTTTTTTTTAGACATGTTTCGCTTCGCATTTTATAATGGTACAAACGGGTAACTTGGACAAAATATAATGGAAAGAGAGGTGCTCCGATGTCAGCAGATCATCATGAACACACATTAAATCCCAAAAGTTCTAAAGGAAAAGAACAAATCACAAACCGTTTAAAGCGGATTGAAGGGCAGGTCAGAGGCATTCAAAACATGATCGAAAATGACCGCTACTGCGTCGATATTCTTGTTCAAATCTCAGCTGTGCAAGCCGCGATGCAAAAGGTGGCTTTCAGCCTGCTTGAAGATCATACCCACCATTGTGTCGCAAACGCGATTAAAAGCGGTGAAGGCGAAGAGGCCATCGAGGAGCTGCTTGATGTGTTTAAGCGTTTTTCAAAGTCGTGAACGAAAAAAGGGAAAATCGTTTTCTTGAAATACCCTACAGGGGTATGGTAATATAAAACCGATCAATATCATCAAACCATAGGAGGTTTTCAATATGGAACAAAAAACACTGAAAGTCGAAGGCATGTCTTGCAACCACTGTGTTCAGGCAGTAGAAGGAAACGTCGGAAAGCTTGGCGGAGTAGAGTCCGTTAAAGTGAATTTAAGCGAGGGCAAGGTCGAAGTTTCGTTTGATTCAGGCAAAGTATCGCTGAAAGAAATCATCGATACGATCGAAGATCAGGGGTATGATGTCGCAGGCTAATGTATACCTATAAGGGGTATATAAGGAGTGAAGGATATGGACGGACAAAAAGAAGCCACCCTCCAAATCTCTGGCATGACCTGCGCCGCCTGTGCGGCGCGGATCGAGAAAGGGTTGAAAAGGCTTGACGGCGTTCAGGACGCAAATGTGAACTTGGCGCTGGAAAAATCAAAAATCGTTTATGATCCGGGGCAAATCGAAGTCGGACAGCTGGCTGAAAAAGTCGAATCGCTCGGCTATCAAGTTCCAGCGGAAAAAGCCGAATTCGCAATTTCCGGCATGACGTGTGCGGCTTGCGCCAACCGGGTTGAAAAGCGCCTCAACAAGCTGCCGGGCGTCAAAAACGCCGCCGTCAACTTTGCCATAGAGACTGCGGCAGTCGACTATCATACCGGTGCGGTTTCGCCGGAGGAAATGATCGAAGCCGTTGAAAAGCTCGGCTACAAACTCGAGCTGAAAAAAGACCAAACTGCGGATGGAGCGGCGGAACAAAGAGAAAAAGGCATTCAGCGTCAAACCGGCAAGTTTATTTTTTCGGCCATTTTATCTTTTCCGCTGCTCTGGGCAATGGTCAGCCATTTCAAATTCACGTCATTTATATGGCTGCCGGGGATGTTCATGGATCCCTGGGTTCAGTTCGCGTTGGCGACACCGGTTCAGTTTATCGTCGGGAAACAGTTTTACACAGGGGCTTATAAAGCGCTTCGGAACAAAAGCGCGAACATGGATGTGCTGGTCGCTCTCGGCACGTCTGCCGCGTATTTCTACAGCTTGTATTTAAGCATTGAAAGCCTCGGCACGAACCGGCATCCGGACGGACTTTATTATGAAACAAGCGCCATCCTCTTAACCTTGATCATTTTAGGAAAGCTGTTTGAAGCGAAAGCGAAAGGGCGCTCATCCGAAGCGATCAAAAAGCTGATGGGGCTGCAGGCAAAGACGGCGACCGTCGTCAGAAACGGCGAAGAGATGACCGTGCCGATTGAAAACGTATTGGCAGGCGACATCATGTACGTGAAGCCCGGTGAAAAAGTACCGGCAGACGGAGAGATTGTCGAAGGACGTTCTGCGCTGGATGAATCAATGATCACCGGTGAAAGCATCCCTGTTGACAAGACGGTTGGAGATCCGGTTATCGGTGCTACAATCAATAAAAATGGATTTTTAAAAGTAAGAGCAGAAAAAGTAGGCAAAGATACTGCGCTGGCGCAGATTATAAAAGTCGTGGAAGAGGCGCAAGGTTCAAAAGCTCCGATTCAACGGCTCGCAGACCGGATTTCCGGGGTTTTTGTGCCGATTGTCGTGGCGATCGCGGTCATCACATTTCTCGTCTGGTATTTGGCGGTTAGCCCCGGTGAATTCGGCACGGCGCTGGAAAAGCTGATTGCGGTGCTTGTGATCGCATGTCCGTGTGCGCTCGGTTTGGCAACACCGACTTCGATCATGGCCGGATCGGGCCGTGCGGCTGAATTCGGAATTTTATTCAAAGGCGGCGAACATTTGGAGACGGCTCACCGCTTGGAGATGATCGTGCTTGACAAGACGGGGACGGTCACAAATGGAAAGCCTCAGCTCACAGATGTGCGCACTGAACCATGGATCGATGAAACATCGTTTCTCAAGCTTATCGGTGCTGCGGAAAAAAACTCTGAACATCCGCTTGCTGAAGCCATTGTCGAAGGCGTTAAAAAGAGAGAGATAGAACCGGCCTCCGCAGACAGCTTTGAAGCGATACCCGGTTATGGTATCGAAGCCGCAGTCAATGAAAAACGGATTTTGATCGGCACAAGACGGCTGATGGAAAGCCGTGATATTGACATTCAAGAGGCGCACAGCGAAATGGAGAAGTTTGAAACACAAGGAAAGACGGCGATGCTTGCCGCCATCGACGGTCGGTTTGCCGGGCTGATCGCCGTCGCCGATACGATAAAAGACACGTCGAAGAGAGCGGTGAAAAGGCTGCATGATATGGGGCTTGAAGTCGTCATGATCACCGGAGACAACCGGCGGACGGCAGAAGCGATTGCTGCTGAAGCCGGCATTCAGCATGTCATTGCAGAAGTCCTGCCTGAAGGAAAAGCAGATGAAGTGAAGAAAATCCAGGCAAAAGGCAAAAAAGTCGCGATGGTCGGCGACGGCATCAATGATGCGCCGGCACTGGCGGCAGCCGATACCGGAATGGCGATCGGAACGGGGACTGACGTCGCCATGGAAGCCGCCGATATCACCTTGATCCGCGGCGATTTAAACAGCATCGCCGATGCGATCCTCATGAGCAGGCTGACGATCAAAAACATTAAACAAAACCTTTTCTGGGCGTTTGCCTACAACAGCATCGGCATTCCGTTCGCGGCCGTCGGGCTTTTGGCCCCGTGGATCGCAGGTGCCGCGATGGCGTTCAGTTCGGTCTCGGTCGTTCTGAATGCACTCAGGCTGCAAAAGGTGAAGCTTGATTGGAGGAATCCGTCTTGAAGGATAAAACAGTACTCGTTTGGACGGTTTCGGCGGTTGTTTATGTAGGAATTGTCATGCTCGTATACAGCATATTGGCCGCTCAGGAACCGATACCCGATGAAAAGCCTCATGACGGTCATGCTTTAGAAGAGCATGCCAAATGATTTGAAAAAGCCGGATGTTAAAGAACATCCGGCTTTTTGCATTAGTATCTGTTATTGCTCATACACATCAAAATCTTTTCCTGAACGATTTCTTTCATGGCTTCTTTGGCGGGGGCCATATATTTTCTTGGATCGCTTGCATCAGTGTGTTCATGCAGATAACGGCGCAGTTTATCTGAAAAAGGAATTTTTAATTCAGTCGCGATATTTACTTTTGCACAGCCGAGCTTGATGCACTTTCTTACATCTTCTTGCGGAATTCCTGAGGCGCCGTGCAGGACAAGCGGAACTGAAACCCGTTTTTGAATCGCGGCCAGCCGGTCAAAATCGATATTGGGTTCTTTTGAGTAAAGCCCGTGGGCTGTACCGATTGCCACCGCAAGCGAATCGATTCCGGTTTTCTCGACGAACTCTTTTGCTGCATCCGGATCGGTGTAATAAGCGTCGGCTTCATCCACGATTAAATCATCTTCCTGTCCGCCGAGCCTTCCGAGCTCGGCTTCTACAGTGGCATCTTTTTGCCGGGCATATTGTACGACGCTCGCTACAATTGCGGTATTTTCGGCAAATGGATGGTGCGAAGCATCAATCATCACCGATTTTGTCCCTAATGATAAAGACTCGCGAATATCATCAATCTCTTCATGATGATCGAGATGGAGGGCGACCGGGATTGAACAGCGCGCTGCGGCCGTTTCTGCAATCGCTTGAATATAGTCGCGGCCTGCATAGCTGAAGGTTCCGGGAGTAGCCGCAAGAATCACGGGGGACCTTAGGGCTTCAGCCGCTTCTGTCACGGCTTGCACGGTTTCCAGGTTGTGAATGTTAAAGGCCGGTACCGCATAGCCGTTTGTCTGTGCGTCCAACAGCATTTTCTTCGTATTTGTCAGCATATCGATTCCTTCTTTCTGATCAAAATTAGGATATATAGCTCGAAAAGGTGTTCAGAATGTCGTCAGGACTCGAGGCTTTAAGCAGCTGCTGCCTCGCATCTTCGTGAACAAGCATGCGAGACACCGATGATAATAGATTGAGATGTGTGCTGCCTGCCTCGGCATCTGGTATCAATAAAGCAATGATAAATGTGACAGGGTTTTGATCAAGCGCGTTCCATTCGATGCCCATCTGGTTTTGAATGATGATGACAGATGCTTCTGTGATGTCCTTCAGTTTTGCATGGGGAATGGCAAAGCCTTCAATGAAGCCGGTCGTACTTTCAGCCTCTCTTTGTGCCAATCCGTGTATGACCGCTTGTTTTGTTTGGGCGGCTCCCGATTCATATGCGACCTGAGCCACCCGGTCAAATGCTTCCGCTTGGGAAGATAACGTTTCTTGAAGATAGATGTGCTCTTTTTTGATTAAAGCTGTTGTGCCCATGTTTGATCAGCCTTTCTGTTTTTCATATGTCCGTTTTTGATAAAAACCGTATAAGAAGGCGCCGATAAGCGATCCGATGATAATCGACAACACCCATTGAAAGGCTCCTGTGACAACGGGAAGTACAAGGAATCCGCCGTGCGGGGCAGGTACTTGAACTGCGAATGAGTATGTTAATATCGCCGATATCGAAGAGCCGATCATCAAAATCGGAATGACAGGGATCGGTTTTTTTGCGGCGAACGGGATAGCACCTTCGGTAATATGAGTGGCGCCGAGAATAAAATTGACAAGCCCTGCATTTCGGTCCTGCTGGCTGAAATATTTGCGGAAAAGCAAAGTGGCAAACGCAATGACGAGCGGCGGTGTGATGCACGCGGCGGAAACGCCTGCCATGAAATATTGGTTCCCTTCAGCGAGAAGAGCAGTGCCGGTGACATAAGCGGCTTTATTGACCGGACCGCCCATGTCAAATGCGCTCATACAACCGATAATCAAGCCGAGAATGACGGGATTCGCTCCTTGAAAATCGGCTAAAAAGTCCTTCATCCCTTCATTGATGGCCGTCATCGGCTCCACGAGGAAAAACATGACCGCACCGATCAGAAAAATGCCGATAACCGGATAAAGAAAAATTGCTTTTAGCCCTTCAAGGGATTGAGGCATTTTTTTAAGTGCATACGAGAGACCGTAAATGATCAGTCCCGCCAAAAAACCGGATACGATGCCGCCCAGAAAACCCGCTCCCCCCGTGCTGGCGATCATGCCGCCGATAAACCCGACAATCAGGCCGGGACGTTTGGCCATTGAAGCGGCGATATAAGCGGATAAAATCGGAACCATCAGCTGGAAGCCGAATGCGCCCGTTTTATTCAGCAATTCGGCAAAAGCGTTGTAGCTTGGATGTTCAGGATCTGCTGAATGGATGCCGAATAAAAAGGAAAGTGCAATTAAAACCCCTCCGCCGACGACAAATGGGAGCATGTGGGAAACCCCGTTCATCAAATGTTTATATATTTTACGGCCGATGGAAGCGGCTTCGCCTGTTTGGAGTTCATCCTCTGTTTTTGCCTCTGTTTGTTCGCGGTAAATCGGCGCTTCGCCGTTCAGCAGCGCCCGAATTAAAGATTCCGCATCTCGGATGCCCCGCGCAACCGGGACGTCAAGGACGCGTTTGCCTGCAAAACGATCGGCGCCTACATCTTTGTCAGCCGCGACAATGACTCCGTCGGCTTGTTTAATGTCCTCTGGCGATAGTTCGTTTTGAACTCCGATTTGTCCGTGTGTTTCGACTTTGATTTCTACACCCAGTTTGGCGGCGGCCTGTTTTAAGGCCTCTTCAGCCATAAATGTATGGGCAATGCCTGTTGGACAGCCGGTTGCCGCGATGATTTTGAACTTTTTCATAAGAAAACCCCCTTTATAAATGAGTGATTTGAATTTGTGAAGCTGTTTGATCGAGTTTTGACACATCTCCGAGGCCTTTCGAGAAAGCCGTCAAGGATCCGGCGGCAGAGGCGTGTCTGAGTGCTTCAGGAACAGAACAGCCCAGCTCCTGTTTTCCGACGAACACGGCAAGCATGGCATCGCCGGCACACGCGGTATTGACAACTTTGCCTTTGGCGGCTGTCGCTTTTAAGGTTCTTTGGCGGTCCAAATAAAGGGCGCCGTCTTTGCCGCGTGAGATGAGAACCCTTTGAGCGCCGCGATTGAGGAGCTCCTTTCCGTAGTGGATGATTTCTTCTTCAGACAGCGCTTTCTTCCGGCTGAAAAAAGCGGCAAGCTCCTGTTCATTCGGTTTAATCAGGTAAGGATGGTATGAAAGACAATCTAATAGGACGGGAGAGCTGATATCCAAGATCAATTTCAGTTTGTTTTCGGCGGCAATCTCGGAAAGCGAAAGGTACATGTCATCTGGGACTCCTCTCGGAAGACTGCCTGAGACAAATAAAAAGCGGCCGGACGGAATTTGACGGATTTTGTTGATCAGCTCCTGTTTTCGGCCTTCAGATATGAGCGGACCTTTGTTTACGATTTTGAATTCCCGGGTGGCATTAATAAAAATATTAATCCGTGATATGCCTTCGACTTCGACAAAGTCTGTGACGATTTTTTCATTCAGCAGTTCATTTTCAATAAACCGCCCGGTAAATCCGCCTGTAAATCCAAGCGCGGTATTGTTAAGGCCGAGGCGCTTGAGCATAAAAGAAATATTGACACCTTTTCCGTTTGGCTGATAATCTTCATCTTTAGTGCGGTTGACGACATCGGGAAGCAGCTCGTCGGTTTCAACGAATAAGTCGACCGCGGTATTCATCGTGCATGTATAGATCATGCTGTATCCCCCCTTTATCTGTGGCTTCACAGACATTATGTCACAGATAAAAGGGGGGATGTTTACAGGTTGTGTAAAGGTTTTCAGCTATGAGCGGTGCGGATGACGTATGAGTCCAGCATGATGCGGGAGAGGACTTGCAGAGGGAGGCGCGAGCGGACTTCATAATCGGGAAAAAATGATTGTTCACCTTTAAACCCGACTAGTACGATCTCTGATAATTTCGCAAGACGCGAATCGATCCTTGTTGTTAATGTAATGGTGGAAATGGCTTGCAATTTGAAATTTTGAGCGGCTTCAACAAGCTCCTCTGTCTCGCCGTTCAGGGAAACAAAAAGGCCGAGGTCTTTTTTTGCCAGTGTTTTTGACTTGCCTCTGATAATATTCGGGTCGCTGTGCATCTCGCAGTTTTTGCCGAGCAGCTGAAGCTTGATCGTCATCTCGGTCCCAATCATTTCAGACAATCCCCTTGCGAAAATGTAAACTTTTTCGGCATTGCTGATTTTTTGAATGGCATCTTCGATCAACCCGATATCAAGCATTTTAATCGTATCCAGAACTTCTCTTTCATTCTTGAGCACGGCCTGTTTAATTTGGCTGTCGATATCATCCATCAGCGGAGCGTGGCCGAGGTGGTGTTTTTCTTTTAATGCATACTTAAAAGAAGTGTACCCGTCATAACCGAGCTTTTTCATTAACCTGACAATCGTGGCTGTTGAAACATTTGCATCCTCGCTTAATTTTACAATCGATAAAGTGGCGATGACATCTAAGTGCTGATAAATGTACTCGAGCAAATGCCGTTCTGAATCGCTGAGCGACTGATATGTGTCAGAAGTCATTTGAAACACGCTGTCTTTCATATTAAAACCCCCTTTTATAGTCATATTGTATCAGTTTAGCAAGGGGGGGAGGAGAAAAAATAAACGTTTCCGACATAAAAATATCCGGCCCGAGAGCCGGATATTTCAAGTTAAGAAGCGATTTTTCTGCATGCTTCCGCACATGCAAAGCAGCTTTCAGCGCAAAGCTGGCAGTGGTCATGCTTGTGCAGGCTGCATTCATTGCCGCAAGCTTCGCAAACCTTTGCGCAAAGCTGGCAAATGTCTTCGGCATACGGGCTGTTGCGCGTCATGGCTTGAAGTGCGAATCCGCACATCTCAGCGCATTCCCGGTCAAGCCGGATGCATTCGGCCATCATCCCCGCGTCTTCTTCCATCAGACATTTGTCAAAGCAGTGATTGCATGCTTCAAGGCATTCCCGGCAGGCTTTGATGCATTCCTCGTATACAGATTTCACGAAATACACTCCTTTTTTCTGCGTTTTCCCTTCGTTGTACCCTGCTTTAAAATCGGGGAAACATGCGAAAAAAACTGCTGTACAGGATGTACAGCAGTTTTTGGTTATTCGGCGAGACCTTGATGGATCCGGTCAAGATTTTCTTTCATCATCTTATAATAGGAATCTCCCGCTTCACCAGGCTTTCCGATCGAATCGGTGAAGACTTTTGCTTTAATCGGCACGCCTGTTTCCGCTGACAGGCTTTCCATGCTCCGCGGGTCAACGCTTGTCTCCACGAATAAGGCCGGAACTTCCTTTTTCTTCACCGTGTCGACGATTTTTTTCATCTGACCGGGAGTTCCTTCATTTTCGGTATTGATTTCCCAAATATACTGCGCGTCGACGCCGTAGGCCGAAGCGAAATATTTAAAAGCTCCTTCGCTCGTCACAAGGACGCGGCGCTCTTTCGGTATATCTTTAAAGCGGTTCACCGCTTCGTTATGAAGCTTTTGCAGCTTGCCGATATAGGCTTCAGCGTTTTTCTCGTAATCTTCTTTATGGTCGGGATCGTTTTTGATCAGCGCATCTCTCGCGTTTTTGGCATATTGAATCCCGTTTTCTATATCGAGCCATGCATGGGGATCTTCTTCCGATTCTTTACCTTTGGCAGTGAGATGCTTTGGCTTGACCCCTTTGCTCAGCTTGTAGACAGGGGCGTCATCGCCGTCTTTTTCAGCTGTTTCCAGCAGCTTGTTAAACCAGCCGTTTCCTGTCTCCAAATTCAGGCCGTTGTAAAAGATGACATCGGCGTCCGTCGTTTTTTGCACGTCTTTTGGCAGCGGGTCGTATTCGTGCGGGTCTGTTCCAACAGGTACAATGCTGTATAAATCGATGTGATCTCCTCCGACTTGTTTGACGATGTCATAGAGAATGGAGTAGGTGGTGACGACCTTCAGCTTTCCGTTTTCTTCACTGCTGCTTTTCGATGAGCAGCCAGCGGCGAGAACAAGAATTAATGCCGCCGCAATGGCTAATGTTTGCTTCCATTTCATGTTTTGTGTTCCCCCTTTATATTGTGGATTATTGAAGTGCTGCCCGCTTTCTTCTTGATTTCAAAGCTCTCCAAAGCACGCCTTGTTTCGGTGAAAATGTAAAGGAAAGTCCGAACAAAATCGTAGCCACGAGCACGATCGCCGCTCCTGAGGAGAGGTTGTACGTATAGCTTAATCCAAGACCGACGACCGCTGACAAAGCGCCGAGGAAAGCGGACAAATAGATCATCACCCACAGCCGGTCCGTTAATAAATAAGCGGTTGCGGCAGGCGTGATCAGCATCGCGACGACGAGGATAATGCCGACGGTCTGAAGCGATGCGACCGTGACCATCGTTAAAAGCGTCATTAAAAAGTAGTGAATCAGCCGGTTCGGCAAGCCGTAGACGGCCGCCATCGTCGGGTCGAAAGAGGTGATGAGCAGCTCTTTGTAAAACAAAAAGACGGCGGTAAGAATCATGACTCCGATGACGAGCGTGATCCACATGTCGGATGAACGAACGGCCAGCACATTTCCGAATAAGATGTGGTACAGATCGCTTGAGCTTTTGACAAGCGTGATCAAAATGATCCCGACGGCGAAAAAGGCTGTGAAGACGATACCGATGGCCGAATCGTTTTTAATCCGGCTGTTTTGGCTGACATAGCCGATTCCGAGAGCCGTCAGGATGCCCGTAAAGACGGCGCCGAAGAAAAAATTGACGCCGAGCATATAAGAGATGGCGACGCCGGGAAGGACCGCGTGTGAAATCGCATCTCCCATCAGCGCCATTCCCCTGAGAATGATAAAGCAGCCGATGACGCCGCAAATGATGCCCACCATAATCGATGTGAACAGCGATTTTTGCAGAAACGAATATTCCATCAAACCATGGATAAATTCCATCACATTGCACCCCTTTTCGATTGCAGGAACGGAAGCTGAGATTCGTAGGCTTTCATCATCACGTCGGGATTGAGGATGTCGGAGACCGGGCCTTTTTGAATCAGCTCTTTGTTCAGCAAAATTAATTCATTGAAATAGCTGTCCGCTTTGCTCAAATCGTGATGGACGACAAGAACGGTTTTTCCTTCATCACGAAGTTCCTTTAAGATGCTGACGATCATTTCTTCACTCGTCACATCAATTCCGACGAACGGTTCGTCAAGACAGAACAGATCTGCTTTTTGGGCGAGCGCCCGGGCGAGAAAAACGCGCTGCTGCTGCCCGCCTGACAGTTCACCGATCTGGCGCTTGGCGTATGCTTCCATCCCGACTTTTTCAAGACAGTGATATGCCCATTCTTTATCGCGTTTTTTCGGACGTCTGAAAAGGCCGAGTTCAGGATACGTGCCGAGGATGACGGTGTCGAGCACATTGATCGGGAACGTCCAATCCATATCATTCCGCTGCGGAACATAGGCGATTTGCTTGCGTACATGTTTGAGCGGTTTTCCGAGCAGACGGACGTCGCCTTTATCTTTTGGAATCAATTGGAGCATGGCTTTTAACAGTGTTGATTTTCCTGCGCCGTTCGGTCCGATAACGCCCGCCATCATTCCTTGATCAAGCGAGAAATTGATATTGCGAAGCGCTTCTGCGCCGTGATAAGAAACATATAAATCTTTTACAGTAATCGCGGGTTTCATAGGTTCATTAACCCCTTTCTATGTCTATATGAAAGTTAACCTGAATACAATATTTTTGTTTCGGTAATATTTTATTGCCTTATGACATTTTTTTTACCTAATGCAACTTTTGATTGAATTCTAATATATCATTCCTAAGTTGTAAAGCACTAAAATTGCTGAAAAACGGTAAAAGCCATGCAGATCAAGCTGCATGGCTTTAAAAAAATTTCTTCTGTGCCGGTTTATCGTTCAAATTGAAACGTATCGATTGCGACTTTCCCTTTGAAGACAAAGTAGATGCGATGGGTGCCTGCCGATTTTCGGACGGAAGCTTTTATCGTTTTCCAGTTATGCAATCCGGATGTGTCAGGCACTTTTAACGAGCCGATTTGCTTTCCTTTTTGAGGATGATCGAGGAAGATGCCGATTTCGCCGCCGCCTCTGCTTGCAACCTTTGCTTTTATCCTTTTTTCGCCTTTGAAGCGGACATCATGGAAGGCGATCCACGCGTTTGCTGTACTGCTTTTTACCGCATCGCCGCCGTATTTGGATTCTTCGGTGATGAGCACGCCTTTGTAGTCGTCGTAGTTTTCAGCGTTTGTCTGCCGCCGCAAGTTCCGTTCTCGAATCGTTTCACCTTGGACGAAAATCCGCTTTGTCTTGCGGATGTCCGCCGCCGAGCTCCCGACCGATATTTTGTATGCACCTCTTTCAACGGCAAACGTTTCGCTCGTTACATCCCAGAAGGCAAGGTCTGCCTGTTTCAGCTTGAATGTCACGGTTTTCGTTTCTTTCGGTGCCAGCTCAACGCGCTGAAAGTTTTTTAAGTCCAGATTGGGCTGTTTAACCCGCGTGTTAAACAGGGGAGAAGTATAGAGCTGAACGACCTCATCTCCTTTTCTTCCGCCTGTGTTGGTGACGTTGACGCGGATCGTGACGGAGCCGTCTTTTTTGATGCTGTCAGAGGAAACGCTTAAACCGCTGTAGTGGAACGCTGTATAGGATAACCCGTGGCCGAACGGATACAGCGGCTTGCCTTCGAAATATTTATAGGTTCTTTTCCCTTTGATGATATCGTAATTCATCATATCCGGCAGTTCTTTGACTGACGTGTGCCAAGTTTGGGTCAGCCGTCCGCCCGGATTTTCATCTCCAAAGAGAATGTCCGCCAATGCGCTTCCCGCCTCCTGGCCTCCGTGTGCGGAGTATATGATCGCAGGAATGTGCGCTTTAGCCCAGTTGAGAGCGAACGGATAGCTGCTCGTTACGACAAGCACCGTATTGGGATTGGCTTTAGAAACAGCTTTCAGCAGATTTTCCTGGGCCGGAGGTAGTGTAATGTCTTTCCGGTCTTCGGTTTCCCGGCCGTTGATGTAAGGATTGTTGCCGACAAACACGACGGCTTTGTCCGCGGTTTTTGCCAGTCGAACCGCTTCCTCCGTACTGCTCTTGATGATCGCCTTTGAAAACTTTTCCGCTGCTGTCGCCGGCTTTTCGGCAGCGGCTGTTAATGTCCCGTCTTTTCCAGCGGTGAGATATTTGCCGTTTGCCGTATTTTTGATGGCAAATGTCCCGTCAGGCTGCTGTTCAAACTGGAAAGTTTCTTTGACGGTCCAGCCGTTCGGCTGTTTCTGATCAGCGATCAGTTTGCCGTCATCCTGAAGCGAGACATAGAGACCGTTCGCTTGGGCGCGGAGGGTGAAAATGCTTTCTCCCCAATCCGCCGCATCGAATGCCGCGCTTTTCTCAAGCTTGTCAGCCGATGCTGTGAGCGGTTGTTTGCCGTCCCGGCCTGCGGTTACAAACTTTCCTGTCAGGGCGGATTTGAACCCGCTTTGTTCCAGCCCTTCGGCAAAGGAGACGCGGTCTTTGCCGATTTTGTCCGCGATTCCGTCAAGCGGGGTTTTCCGATACGGCATCGTTCCGCTGTACCAATCTTCGTAAAGCGCATTTCCGAACGGTCCGATAACTGCGATGTTTTCATTTTTCCGGGTATTGAAGGGCAGCAGATTCCGGTCGTTTTTCAGTAAAACAATGGCTTTTTCAGCCGCTTTTTTCGCAAGCTGCCGGTGCTTTGGACTGTTGATGACGCCATCTGTCAGGCAGCTGTACGGATTGAGTTCGTCCGGATCGAATTCGCCTGTTCGAAAACGGATGCTGAATGTGTTGGCCAAGGCTTGATCGAGGTCTTTCTCAGACATAAGGCCATTCTTTAAGGCGCCGGTTAAGGCGGTTTTCGTCAGCCCGGGATTTTCTCCCTGATCTGTAAAGTTGTCAATGCCGGCTTTTACGGCGTGGGCATGCGCTTTTTCGTGGCTGTCATAATACTTGTGGTCAGTGACGATTCCTGAAGGATCAAAGGCGTCGCTGACGATGAAGAAATCGTCTCCGGCCCATTTTCCTTTGACTGTGCTGTTGAGCAGCGGGCTCAAAATGGCCGGTTTATCGTTGACAGAATTGTAGGCTGGCATCAGGCTGTATGCGGCTTTTGCGGAAATTGCCGTTTTGAAGGGCTTCAAATAATACTCGTTCATGTTCCTGGGATCAATGCTTGAGGAGCTGAATCCCCGGTCTGTTTCGTTGTTATAGGCAAGAAAATGTTTTAAGGTAGGAACTGTTTTCAAATAGAAGGGATGCTCGCCCCTTAAACCGGAGGCATAGGCGGTTGCTATTTCCCCTGTTAAAAAAGGGTCTTCGGAATAGCCTTCTTCATTTCTACCCCACCTTGGATCCCGCAGCAGATCAACGACCGGCGCCCAGACATTGACTCCGTTTGCCGCGGGATCAAGGTGGTGGAAGCCGCGGACTTCATCGCCGACCGCTGAGCCGATTTGTTTGATTAAAGAGCGGTCCCATGTGTGTGCGAGCCCGACAGCCTGCGGGAAAACGGTCGCTTCCCCGAGCCAGGCAACGCCGTGAAGCGCTTCTGTGCCTGTTTTAAAAGCGGGAATGCCCAGCCGGGGAATGGCAGGCTGATATTGATGCATCAGCGACACTTTTTCCTCAAGGGTCAGTCGAGAAAGCAAGTCGCTGACCCTTTTTTGAACAGGGAGACTTGGATCTTGAAAGGGATATTCATATTCATCAGCCTGGGTTTTAGCGGCCGTGGGCGGCGGATTGACAGCGGCGGCGGAAAGGATCGTGCACATTGCCGCCAACATGATGGTGCGGACCGTTTTCAGCATCCTGATCACTCCTTTTAGAAAAAAATGAAGACATCCCGGTCCTTTTCTTTTGGCTGAATTGCTGTTCCCTCCTGAAGCGCTTCCGCTGCGCCGTTTATGACAGAAGTGACAGACAGATCGCGGATGAGCAGCTTCCATTTCTTTTGGACGCCTGTTGTTTTCACAGTAATCGTATTTTCATGCCGTGAAGCTCTGACTGTCATTGCTTCGCACTTTTCATTGTAAATCGTCTGTTCGGCTGTGCAGCCGTCTTTTAATTGGTAAAGGCAGAACGTCACACCGTCGAGATAATCATAATCAGGTCGCCCGGATTCCTGCCCGAGCGGCAGCAGCGTATTTTCCCTGACGAACAGAGGAAGCCCCATATACCCGTACTGTTCTTCTTTCCATTCTCCGCCTTCCATCTCTTTTCCCGTCAAAAGGTGTGTCCAGGTGCCTTTTGGCAAATAATAACGGACAACACCGTCTTCCTGAAAAACGGGAGCGACGAGGAGTCTTCCGCCGAGCATGTACTGTCTGTCAAGCCAGTGGCAAGTGTTGTCCCCGGGAAATTCGAGGAGCATCGCCCGCATCATCGGAATGCCTTCAGCGTGCGCTTCATGCGCGGCGGCGTACAAATAAGGCATCAGCCTGTGCTTCAGTTTGACAAAATACCGCATCACATCGGCCGCTTCTTCGTCAAACAGCCACGGAACGCGATATGATTCGCTCCCGTGCAGGCGGCTGTGCGTCGACAAGAGGCCGAATGCGGTCCAGCGCTTATACAAATCGGCTGTTGCCGTGCTTTCAAATCCGCCGATATCGTGGCTCCAGAAGCCGAAGCCTGAAAGGGAAAGCGACAGGCCGCCGCGAAGGCTTTCAGCCATTGAATCATAGCTGGCAAAACAATCCCCGCCCCAGTGTACGGGAAATTGCTGGCCTCCGGCCGTCGCCGACCTTGCAAACACGACCGCTTCCCGTTCGCCGCGCTTTTGCTTCAACAGGTCAAATACGGTTTTGTTGTATAAAAAAGAATAATAATTGTGCATTCTGTCGGGGTCTGATCCGTCAAAGTAAACCGCGTCTCTCGGAATCCGTTCTCCGAAATCGGTCTTGAAACAGTCGACGCCCATGTCGAGCAGGCTTTCAAGTTTTGAACAATACCAGTCACGCGCTTTTCGATTGGTGAAGTCGACGATTGCCATGCCGGCCTGCCACCGGTCCCACTGCCACACATCCCCCCGGCTGTTTTTTAAAAAGTAGCCGTGTTCTTTTCCTTCCTGAAAAAGCTTCGATTTTTGGGCGATGTAAGGGTTGATCCAGACGCATATTTTCAACCCCTTATCTTTCAGGCGGCTGAGCATAGCTTCAGGCTGCTTAAAATATCGTTCATCCCATTCGAAATTGCACCATTCAAATTCTTTCATCCAGAAGCAGTCAAAATGAAACACGCTGAGCGGGATGCCGCGTTCGGTCATCCCGTCGATGAAACGTGTCACGGTTTCCTCAGAATAGTCGGTTGTAAACGATGTGGACAGCCAGAGGCCGAAAGACCAGGCCGGGGGAAGCGCCGGTTTTCCCGTTAACGACGCATAGCGTTTCAAAACATCCTTCGGTTCAGCACCGCTGATGATAAAATAGTCAAGCGTTTCCCCTTCGACCGAAAACTGCGCTTTGGATACGACTTCAGAACCGATTTCATACGAAACGAGCTCGGGATGATTGACAAAAACACCGTACCCTTTGTTTGACAAATAGAACGGCACATTTTTATACGCCTGCTCCGTGCTTGTGCCGCCGTCCTGATTCCAGATGTCTACGGTTTGGCCGTTTTTCACGAATGCCGTAAAACGCTCGCCGAGACCGTAGATCAATTCGCCGACGCCGATGTTGAGCTGTTCCCTCATAAAGGTGCGCCCGTCATTGCTCTTGATATAGGCGAGGTTATTCGATTCGCTTGCGGTCAGGCTCTGTCCATCACGTGAAAATTGGTAGCGCCAACCGCTTTTGCTCACCTCAACGCACAGGCTGCCGCTTTGGAAGGTCAGCGCATCATCTTGTTCGGAGATAACCGGCTCAACGTCTGTCATATCCAGCTGAAACTCGGGCTTGCGAGGCGTTTCCCCTTGAAAATGGGACACTTGCACACGGATCACGTCTTCAAGAGGACTCGAAAATCTGACGGTGAGCATGCGGGTGTCCAGCGTGTCCCCGCGCTTTTGAACCGCTTTGACAGGCCCGTATACAGTCAATGATTGCTGATCAATCATTCGGTCGTAGGCTTCTTTTGGCGTGTTGATGTGATATCCTTCGCGCGTCAGCCAGTAGCCGTCTGAAAATTTCATGATCGAAAACACCCTTTCTTTTTACTTGATGGAACCGCTGATCAGACCTTTAACAAGCTGCTTTTGAAGCAGTATAAAAATGATGATGACAGGCAAAACCGATAAAACGGCAAATGCCATCAGATCATTCCACTGGATTCCGTATTGGCTGATCACATTGTAAATGCCGGCCGTCAGCGGCCACAGCTCCTGATTTCGGTTGAATGTCATGCTGTAAATCAAATCTCCCCATGCGAAAAAGAAGGAAACCGCTCCGCTGACGGCAATCCCGGGTACGCTGATAGGCAAAATAATGCGGATGAATGCGGTAAAACGGCTGCAGCCGTCGATTTTGGCCGCATCCTCAAGGTCCTTGGGAATCCCGAGAAAAAAAGTTCTGAGCATTAATACCGAAAAAGGAACGCCGAGCGTTGCTCCCGTCAAAATCGGTCCGATATACGTGTTTAATATGTTCAGCTGATTAAAGGCGATAAACAGCGGAGTCAAAACAACGGTGGCAGGCAGCATTTGCGTGATGAGAAACAGTAAAATGAACATTTTTTTGCCCTTGATCCGAAAGCGCGCCAAGCCGTAGGCGGAAGGAACGGCCAATATGAGAACGATGGCGGCAGCCGCCCCGGAAATCAGCAGGCTGTTCAAAAAGTATCCGGCGATGCCTGAAGTGAACACAGCTTCGAAGCCGGCCGTCCGGAATGTCTCGGGCCACAATAAAGGTGGTGTTTTAAACAATTCTGCCTCGCTTTTGAAAGCTGTGGCGATCATCCAATAAACGGGGAATAAAAAGCCGGCCGTAACGAGGACGCCAATAATGTTAAAGAGCCATTCCTTTTGCTTCGTTTTCATGACATCACCTCATCTTTTTTGATCAGCCGCAAATAGACAAGACTGACCAAAAGAAGAATGAAAAACAGGACATTGGCGCTTGCTGCGCCCATGCTGAATTGAAATTCGTCAAAGGAGTAGCGGTAGCTGACGGTTGACAGGACTTCAGTGGCGTGCACGGGGCCGCCTCCAGTCATCACAAACACAAGGTCGAACACTTTGAACGTATAAATGAAGCCGAGCATCATGACGACGGTGATCACCGGCCGCAATAAGGGTAGGGTCAGATGAATGAATTTCTGAAAAGCATTGGCGCCGTCAAGGCTTGCGCTTTCATAGACGTCTTCCGGAAGGGAGCTGAGACCGGCGGATATGAGCAGCATATTAAAGGGAATGCCGACCCAGATGTTGGCGATAATAACGGACCAGATGGCAATCTTCGGATCTGACAGCCAGGGGATTGGATTGTCGATCATTCCCCATGATAGGAGCAGCTGATTGAACACGCCTTCATTTGAAGCCATCATAAACTTGAATAAAAGCGCCGTAACCGTCAGCGGAATGAGCCAGCTCACCATCATCAATCCCCTGAGAAACGGAGCAAGCCGAAATTTCATGCTGAAAAACAAAGCGAGCAAAAAGCCGATTGCAAACTGAAAAACGACGCTTCCAGCCGTGTAGAGCAGCGTGTTTTTTAAAGATGCCCAAAATACTTTATCCTGGGCAAGCCGCTGATAATTGTCGATTCCTATAAAGCTGATATCCTTTGATGCTATATTTGCAAGCGACACGTTTTGAAAGCTGAGAATTATGTTGTAGATGAGAGGATAACCGATAAGGGCAAGCATAAAAAGAACGGCCGGGAACAAATAGAAGCACCCTTCCCATTTACGAATGATGGCTTTGATCATGTCAAAACTCCTTCGTGCGCTTAAAGCTAGTTTAAGGCGTTGATTTTTTGTGCGGCCTCATCCAGCGCTTCTTTCGGCGTTTTGCTTTCGCTCAATGCTTCCTGCAGGGCCGTCTGTAAAGCTTCCGAAATTTTCGGCCAGTTTTTCGAAGGGCCGCGGGCTGATGCAATCTCCATGATTGGAATAAAGGCTTTTAAATTGTCATCTGTTTTCCAATGACTTGATGATTCGAGCAAATCCTTACGCGGCGGGAATACACCTGTTTCCGCTGTCAGTGTTTCGAGCCGCTCCGGATCGATCAGCCAAGTGATGAAATCCCAGGCGCCGTCGGTGTTTTTTCCTTTAACGACTGCCATATTTTCCCCGCCAAGGGCGGAAGCGAATGTTTGATCCTTCGGGATGAAGGTAATCCCGTAATGTAAGTGACCGGCTTCTTTCAGCCGTTCAATATTCCAGGAGCCGTTGATCATCATAGCGAGCTGACCTGCTGCAAACTGTCTGGCCAGATCATCCTGGGTGGCGTTTAACACTTCCTTGCTCATTGCGCCTTCTTTGACCAGATCCGTTAAAAACTGCAGGGAAGAGGCTGCTTCTTTTGAATGCAGCTGTTTTAAATCTGCTCCGGAAGACAAAAGGAACGGATAAAATTGAAAAGCGCTTTCCTCTGATTTGACGGCTGACAGGGCAAATCCTTTCGTTTGGCCTTTGCTCGTTTTTTTCGCTGCTTTTTTCAGCTCGCTCCACGTTTCAGGCGGCTTGGAAATCCCTGCATCCTTCAAGAGGTCTTTGTTGTAAAACAAAGCAAGCGCATTGCTTGCGAAAGGGATGCCGTAGTACTTCTCTTCATATACGGCTGATGAGAGCGGCCCCTCATAATACCGGTCAGCCTGCCCCCATTGCTCGACTTTCTCTGTTAAATCTTCGAGCACGCCCATGGCGGCGAATGAGGCATTGTCGACATTGTCAAGGAAAACGGCGTCAGGCATGGCATTGCCGGCTGCTCCGACAGACAGCTGCTTTTTCACTTCATTAAAAGGAATGTACTCTGTTACGACTTTGTACCGATCCTGAGACCGATTGTACTGGTCGACAAGTTCATGATAAAGTTCCTGCTGTCTGCCGGTGAAATAATCCCAGACTTTGATTTCTTCCGCATGCTTTGCGCCGGCGTTGGTGCCACTTTTGCAGCCTGCGGAAAAAACGAGAAGAAGGGCGAGGCAGATGATCATCAGACACGATTTTTTCAAAAACGCTCACTCCTTATGAAAAAAAGCTTGTTAGTTTAATAGCTAAACTAAGTATATTTGGGCATCGCTTCTAATATGCCAGCAGAGTTTCGCAGGCGCGAAAGCAGGGTAAAACGCGGAAACAGTCCGGTGCGTATGATAACAAAGATCGATTGACACATTTTTCGAATGAAGCATATAATAAGGATAAATAATATATGCGTATATGCTCATATATAAAATAAAGCCCGGCGCTGAAAAAGAAAGGTGAGAGAGATGGAAAAGGTGAAGCAGGAATACATGTTAAACGGTCTCGACTGCGGCAATTGCGCACAAAAAATTGAGCATGAGATAGCCGGTATGAAAGGGATTGAAGCGTGTTCAGTCAATTTTGCAACAAGCACGCTGACTGTCAAAGTCGACCAAAACAGCGGCGAAGACATTTCTTCAAAAATAAAGAAAAAAGTAACCGAGATCGAACCGCACGTCAACGTGAAGTTGAAGGAAGGGACAAAACAGGCTCCATCCGAAGGTGATGGCCGGTTTAAAAAAACGATCGCAAGACTGGCTGCAGGCACCGTTCTCGGCGCAGCAGGCTTTCTGCTTCCCGGCGGTACCGCAGCTGAGTGGATTCTCTTTTTCCTTGCTTACCTCATCATCGGCGGTGATGTCGTATTAAGAGCCGTCAAAAACATCTTTCGCGGCCGGGTTTTTGATGAGCACTTTTTAATGACGATCGCCACTCTGGGTGCATTTATCATTCAGCAGTATCCCGAGGGCGTGGCGGTTATGCTGTTCTATCAAGTAGGCGAGCTGTTCCAGGGAGCCGCGGTCAGCCGCTCCAGGAAATCGATCAGCGATTTGATGGACATCCGTCCCGATTATGCCAATCTTCAAACGGAAGGCGGTACGGTCAAAGTATCTCCCGATGAGGTTAAAGCGGGCGATATCATCATCGTCAAGCCAGGAGAGAAAGTCCCGCTTGACGGCAAAGTGCGAGCGGGCAAATCGCTTGTCGATACGTCCGCATTAACCGGGGAATCCGTTCCACGAGAAGCCGCACCCGGCGAAGAGGTGCTGAGCGGATTTGTCAACAAAAACGGCGTGCTTGAAGTGAAAGTGGACAAAGAATACAGTGAATCAACCGTTTCAAAGATTCTTGACCTCGTCCAGAATGCCAGCAGCAGAAAAGCGAAAACAGAGAACTTTATCACCAAATTCGCCAAGTACTACACGCCTTTTGTTGTCATAGTCGCGCTTCTTCTCGCTTTTGTCCCGCCGCTGATCATTTCCGGAGCCGCGCTGTCGGATTGGGTGTACCGGGCCCTCGTCTTTTTGGTCATTTCTTGTCCGTGCGCACTTGTCGTTTCCATTCCGCTCGGCTTTTTCGGCGGCATCGGAGCGGCGTCAAAAGCAGGTATACTCGTAAAAGGCGGCAATTATTTAGAAGCGCTCAATGATGTCAAATATGCCGTTTTTGACAAAACAGGCACATTAACAAAAGGCGAATTTGCCGTTGTTAAGCTGTCGCCGGCAGGCCGTGTCAAAGAAGAGGAACTGCTTGAATATGCGGCGCTTGCCGAACATTTCTCAGGCCACCCGATCGCCGAGTCGATCCGTGAAGCATACGGGAAGGTAGGCCAAGCGGATCGCATCAAAGATTACAGCGAGACGGCCGGCTTCGGCGTCAGAGCGGTTGTAGACGGAGCCGTCATTTTGGCCGGGAATGCCAAGCTCATGAAGAAATTCGGCATACAGTATCAAGAGGAAAGCGAAATCGGTACCGTTGTTTATGTAGCCGCCGGCGATACGTTTATCGGCTCGATTGTTATCGCAGACGAAATCAAAGAGGATGCCAAGCGTGCGATCTCTGCTTTGAAAAAAGCGGGGATTAAAAAAACGGTGATGCTGACGGGTGACGCGAAAGAAACCGGCGAGGCGGTCGGCGCGGAACTGTCCATTGATGAAGTGCATGCGGAGCTTCTTCCACAGCACAAGGTGGACCGCATTGAAGCATTTGACAAGCAAAAGCTTCCAAAAGAAAAGCTGCTTTTCGCAGGAGACGGCATCAACGATACGCCGGTCTTGGCGAGAGCGGATATCGGGGTTGCCATGGGAGGCCTTGGCTCTGATGCGGCAGTCGAAGCGGCTGATATTGTGATCATGACGGACCAGCCTTCAAAAATTGCGGAAGCCATCAGCATTGCCAAGCGGACGAGGGCGATTGTCTGGCAGAATATTATCTTTGCGCTCGGCGTTAAAAGTGTTTTTCTCATCTTGGGTGCTTTCGGCATCGCAACGATGTGGGAAGCCGTCTTTTCAGACGTCGGTGTTACCCTTTTAGCCGTTTTAAATGCGATGAGGGTTTTAAAAGTGAAAGAAATGTAACTTTTTTACCACCTAATGAACTGGAAATTCCTTTTTTAGCATCTTCACGAATGCGGCTTGTCTTGTTAAAATGAAAGAGGTTATCAAACTGGCATACTAAAAAATAAGAATAATGAGGTGTCTAAGTGAAGAAGAAACAGCAGTCACCGATGAAATTTGCAGTGATTATGACAGTCGTGGTCGTTTTTCTGATTGGCGCACTTGTCGTACTCAACAATCAAACCCAAAATGCTTCGCAAACCTTTGATGACAAGCCTTCAACTGAAGGGCAGCCGCTTCTTGGCAACAAAGATGCGACTGTAACGATCACAGAATTCGGAGATTACAAATGTCCAAGCTGCAAACAGTGGACTGAGACCGTCTTTCCGGATTTGAAAAAGGATTACATCGATAAAGATCAAGTTAATTTTTCATATATTAACTTCGTCAATGAACAGCACGGCAGAGGCTCTGAATTGAGCGCCCTCGCTTCCGAGCAAGTATGGAAGGAAGATCCGGCTTCATTCTGGAAATTCCATGAAGCACTGTACAAAGCGCAGCCTGACAATGACACGATGGAAAACGAGTGGGCGACGCCGGCAAAATTGGCAGACATCACGGAAGCGAATACGAAAATCAAACGCGATAAGCTCATCAGCAGCTTAAATGACAAAACGTTCTCTGAGCAATTAAAAACGGACAATTCGCTCATCAGCAAATACAGTGTAGACTCGACGCCGACGATCTTTGTCAACGACGTAAAAATCGACAAACCGTTTGATTATGACAAAATCAAAGAAACGATCGCCAAAGAGCTGAAAGGCCAGTCTGATGAAAAATAAACTGCTTTTTCTGTACGGCGCCTGGATCGTCTCATTAACGGCGACACTAGGCAGCCTGTACTTCAGCGAAATCCGTAAATTCATTCCTTGCGAACTGTGCTGGTATCAGCGGATTATGATGTATCCGCTCGTGCTGATCCTTGGAATTGCGACATTTCAGGGCGATGCCCGCGTGAAAAAATATGTGCTGCCGATGGCGGTGATCGGCGCAGGCATTTCCCTGATGCATTACATGGAACAAAAAATTCCCGGATTCAACGGTATTAAACCGTGTGTCACAGGAGTGCCTTGCTCAGGGCAGTATATCAATTGGTTCGGTTTCATCACGATTCCGTTTCTCGCCCTTATCGCATTTATTTTGATTATCATTTTTATGTGCTTTCTCAAGGGGAAAGACGAGTAAAAAGAGCATTGTCTGACAATGCTCTTTTTTTTTACATGTTCAACAAAATGAATGCTATAATATTTGGAAATTATTAAATGGATAAGGATGATGAGGATGGAATTTAAGATTCGTAAAATGAAAAAGAAAGACATCCGACAAGTGCAGCAGATTGCCAAAACAAGCTGGAATCACACTTATGAAGGGATAATCCCTTTCGATATTCAAGAGAAATTCTTAGAGAAAGCGTACAATGATGAGATAATGCAGCAGCGTTTGGAACACTCGTTAATGCTCGTTTCAGAAGCGGACGGAAAAATCGTCGGCTTTGTTAACTACTCATTTGTAAGAGAAGGAGGAGAGGCCTATCTCGCTGCCATTTATTTAGCCCCGGAATACCAAGGAAAAGGCATCGGAACCGCATTATTGGAAGAGGGGCTAAAACATTTGGAGGGAGTAAAAAAGATCTTTGTAGAGGTTGAAACAGAAAACCGTACCGGAAAAAACTTTTACAAGGCGAAGGGTTTTGAGGATGTCTCCGAATATGATGAAGAATTTGAAGGGCATATCCTCAAAACGGTCCGAATGGCCTTGCGCGTATAATGCCCGCTTTCACTTCGTGACTTGGACATAGTAGTATAACAAGACCGCCATAATGAAGGCGATGGCTATTGTAAGCAATTTATGTTTTGTCTTTTTCAGCATACCGGGCCACTCCTTTCCAAATGTTTTGCTTTCTCAATCACGTCTTTAATGAACGATTCTTTTCCTTTTGTATACGAAGTGCGGTCATATGGAAAGCGCCGTGCCAAGGTTTTTTTCAATGTTTCATATTCTTGCCGCTCGGCGGAGTGCTTTCTTAAATAATTTCGGAATCTCAGCTGGTTTTTCCATTCTTCGCTTTGAAAAACATATACGTGCAGATGGTGTGTGCCCGCCCTCCACATTCCCTTTCGAAAAAAGCGCCTGGCAGGGAAGGCTTCGTGAAATACGTGCTCATAACCGAGCTGCTCAAGCGGTTCGATCCAGGCTGAAGCTTCGCTGAGACTGTTGACGCCGGCCATCAGATCGAGCACCGGTTTTGCCGCAAGACCGGGAACAGAGGTGCTGCCGATATGTTCGATAGCAAGAACTTTTTTTCCGAGGACATCCGTGAGCCGCTGTTTTTCAGATGCAAATTCCTGAGCCCACCCGGCTTTCGCTTTTTCGATGATGATCTCCTGTTCCATGTTTCCACCCCTTTAAAAACGTCTTTTTATATTATAAGGTATTTTGATTCAGAGAGGGTTGATTTAAAGGTTGGAGAAGTTATAAAATCAAAAAGATTGAAGTTTAGTATGGAGGACACCTTAGATGGCTTGGGAAGTGTTGAGCATCATCGGCACCGTCGCTTTTGCGATCAGCGGAGCGATCGTTGCAATGGAAGAAGAGTATGATATTTTAGGAGTTTATATATTGGGGATTGTGACGGCGTTCGGCGGAGGGGCGATCAGAAACCTGCTCATCGGAGTTCCGGTGTCCGCCTTGTGGGAGCAGGGGAGCCTGTTTCTAATCGCTCTTGTTTCGATCACGATCGTTTTTTTGTTTCCGAAGCTCCTGTTAAAGCACTGGAGCATCTGGGGGAGCTTTTCAGACGCGATCGGTCTTGCCGCATTTGCGATACAAGGAGCGCTTTATGCCGTTCACATGAACCATCCGGTCAGCGCGGTGATCGTTGCGGCGGTCTTAACAGGAAGCGGCGGCGGAATGATCCGGGATCTTTTGGCCGGAAGAAAGCCGCTCGTGCTGAAAACCGAGATCTACGCCGTTTGGGCCGCTTTGGGCGGATTCATTATCGGCATGGGCTGGGCGGAGAAGCCGCTCACGCTGTATATCCTGTTTGCTTTGCTGGTCGCATGCCGCGTATGTTCGTACATGTTTAACTGGAAGCTGCCGAATCGTTCGCTGCGGTCCCACAGCTGAATAGAAAAAAGCCGATTTTTCGTTGATTGAAAAATCGGCTTTTTATATTGATTTGACCAAAGGTTATATGATAAGATGAAGTGTATTTTAACATAAAATTTCAAATATTATAGTATTATCCATTTTTATTTTATCATGAATCTTTTTTGATGTCAAATCTTTTTAGGGAGTGGTCAGCGTGCAGGAAAACGGTCAGGAATGGCTGGAAGAGGAAAAACGAATCCGGCTTGTTTTAAAGGAATTGGATCAGAAGCTTCATTCTCTAAAGGGAAAGACCGGCGGATTGAAGGAGGATATCATCGATTTACGGAAACATTTCTGGAGCGATGTCACCGTAAACTTGGCCGATGAAAACGAAGCGGTTGAAACATTTTTTAGCATTAAACAGCAGGCTGAGTTTTTGGCTGAAAGGGAAAGGAGTCATAAGCAGTTTTACAACGAGTTGAAAAACTTGTTAAAAGTGAAAGAATCGCCTTATTTCGGCCGTGTAGATTTTTTGGAGGACGGCGAAGAAAACGCTGAATCCGTCTACATCGGACTCGCCTCTTTAATGGACGAAAAAGAAGAGCGGTTTTTGATTTATGATTGGAGAGCGCCGATTTCCAGTCTGTTTTACAACTATGGTCCCGGTACGGCTCAATACGAAGTTCCGGACGAGACGGTCAGGGGAACGATTGAGCTGAAAAGGCAATTTCTCTTCAAAAACGGCCGGCTGAAAGCGATGTTTAATACGGATATGGCGATTGGAGATGAAGTTCTTCAGGAAGTCCTGGGGCAGCAGGCAGATATTCAGATGAAAAGCATCGTCGCCACAATTCAAAAAGAGCAGAATCAGATTATTCGGAACGAAAGAAGCCGCTTTTTAATTGTTCGGGGAGCGGCTGGCAGCGGAAAAACGTCGGCGGCATTGCAGCGGGCTGCGTATTTGCTGTACCGCGGCCGCGGGCAGATCGAGTCGAGCCAGATGCTGCTATTCTCTCCAAACCTGCTTTTTAACAGCTATGTCGGCAATGTTCTGCCTGAGCTCGGAGAGGAAAACATCCAGCAGACGACATTCCAGGAATTTGTGGCGCGCCGCCTTGGAAAGCAGGTTTCGTGCGAGACTCCGTTCGATCAGCTCGAATATTGTTTAACGGCTTCAGACGATGAGGAGCAGCGCATCCGGATGAATTCAATCGAATTGAAATCAGGTCTGGCCTTCAAAGGCATTATCGATGATTATGTCAAATGTTTGGCAAAAGGGCGTCTGGATCTGGTGTTTAAACATATCGCCTTTCGCGGAAAAAGGATCATTACAAGCGATCAGGTGTGGGAATTTTTCGCGGCCCTTGATCATGCAGATACGCTGTCCAACCGGATTGAAAAAACGGGGAAATGGCTGTTACAGCTGCTGAACAAATACGAACGCCAAGAAAGAAAAAAAGACTGGGTCATCGAGGAAAGCGAGCTGCTGGATAAAGAGGAATATTTAAAGGCCTATAAACGTCTTCAGGAAGAACAGCGATTTACGGAGAATACGTTTGACGATTATGAAAGGGAACAAAACCTCCTTGCCGCTATCATTGCCGAAAGGGAGTTCAAACCGCTCAAGCAAGCGGTAAAAGCGTTCGGCTTTATTGATTTTAAAGGAACGTACCTTCAGCTTTTTTCCGGGCGCTATACCCCGCAAACCCGTCCTGATGACTGGCAAAGCACTTGCACATTCACCCGGAAAAGCTTTCGTTTTGAGAAGCTGCCTTATGAAGATGCCGTCCCTTTTTTATATATGAAAAACCAGCTAACAGGCGGGAGAAAAAACACGGCAATCCGCCATTTATTCATTGATGAAGCCCAGGATTACACGCCTTTTCAGCTTGCTTTTTTGAAGAGCCTGTTTCCCGCGTGCAGCATCACAATGCTGGGAGACTTAAACCAGGCGATTCTTGCCCATGCGTATCACGATAAGACGCTCCTGTCGGGAGGCGTGTTTGAAGGCGAAAAAACGGAGATCATCACCTTGAAGCGCAGCTACAGGTCGACGAAAGAAATTGTTGAATTGACAAAGCGCATTATCGAGGGAGGCGAAGAGATCGAAGCCTTTAACAGGAACGGCAAAAAACCGACCTTGACAATATCGGCCGACCTTCATGCACACCATAAACAGATGGCTTCCCTTATAACCGCCCTTCAAAAAGAAGGACTTGAGACGATTGCAGTCATCTGTAAAACAGTCCGGGAATGCAGGGATGCGTTCCGGCATCTTCAGCAGCATACAGAGCTTAAACTGATCGATAAAGAAACGAGAACGTTTCAAAAAGGGGTGATCGTCATTCCCGTCTATTTGGCGAAAGGGATCGAATTTGATGCCGTCGTCATATATGACGCTTCTGAAAAACAATACAAAAAAGAGAGAGAGCGGACTCTGTTTTATACGGCGTGCACGAGGGCGATGCATGAGCTCCATCTCTTTTCCCTTGGAGAGGAAACGCATTTTTTAAACGGTGTTTCAAATGATATGTACACGAAAAGAGAGTGACGGTGTCACTCTCTTTTTTGGAGAAACCATTGTTTCTATAAGTTTTTTTATTTACAAACTTTTCTACACTAGGCTGAGTCTGTGGCAATCTTCTTCATATTCTGGCAGGTTAAAGAGTTTGTCATCTTAAACAAAAATGAAATGATTTCCAGCGTATATAGAGGAAAGTGGTCTGGCTAAATAATATAAAAGCTTTTATTCATCAAATCGCTTCTCTTTTTCTTGAGGATATATAACATATTTTCTATTTTCATTTTACATGCAGGAGATTACGAAATCGAAATCGTTAATTAAAATCTGTTATATTAAATTTTATAGTTCTGTATCATAATATAAAGCTTTTTAAAATTGGGATTTGATGATTAATTTATTCTGTAATATATTATATATAGAGTCTGTTATATATAATGACAAACTCCCCTGCACGAAACGGCATATTCATTTGAAGAGGATTTATTGGGAGGGAAATATTTCATGTCAAACCATTCACCGATTACCCCTGATTTAAGTGACAGCGGCATTCGCTATTTTCGGGCTTATAAGGAAAGCCTTGGTCTTTGGCCAGTTCATTACAAAACTTTCTACGTATCTACCCGTTTCGGCCAAACGCATATTATTGCAAGCGGACCTGAAGATGCCCCGCCGCTTGTATTGCTTCACGGCGCATTATTCAGTTCCACTATGTGGTACCCCAATATCGAGGATTGGAGCAGCAAATACCGAACATACGCAATTGATATCATAGGTGATAAGAACAAAAGCATCCCTGCAGATTTGTGCGGTACGAGGGCGGGTTACGCTGATTGGCTTCTCGAAGTGTTCGACGCTTTGGGGATAGAGAAGTCGCACATGGTTGGTCTTTCGCTTGGCGGGCTTCATACGATGAATTTCGCTTTACGTGCGCCAGAGAGAGTAGAGAGCGCAGCGATCCTTAGTCCCGCGGAAACATTTTTGCCGTTTCATCACGATTTTTATCAATACGCTCTTAGCCTCACAGAGCCTGATGGAGTAGAGAATTTCTTAAATTGGATGATGACAGATCGTAATGTGTTACACCCGGTTTTTGCAGAGCAGTTTCATGCAGGCGTAATGTGGCAGGATGGATTAAGACAGCCAAGGCCTAACGCTGACGGATTTCCGTATGTTTTCACTGACGACGAATTAAAATCAGTAAAAGTCCCTATTCTATTATTGCTGGGTGAACATGAAGTCATCTATGACCCGCAATCAGCCTTACACCGCGCCTCAACATTAGTTTCAGGTATTGAAGCGGAAATCATAAAACAGGCAGGTCACGTTTTATCAATGGAACAGCCTCAATACGTAAATGAACGTATATTACGTTTTTTCAGTAAATAAACCACAGTTTTGTTGTCCATTTCATGGAGATGCAGCGGCTTATACGAGCGGTCATACAAACTTTTTTCAAAGGCTGAGAGTGACGCTGTCACTCTCTTCTTCCATCATATATATCAGTTCTGACATCCAGCACGTTGTTGTTGATGGACACATGGTATTTGTCCTGCCATTCGATTTTGACATGTTCTTCTTCGTATCCCCAATAGATGTTTTTTCGTTCACCGGTGGCAACCGTTGTCAATTCCCCTCTGACGGAAGGGGAGTTCGTTCCCCCGCCTTTATTCACGCTATACAAATTCAGGTTGTATGCTTGATTCGGCGAAGCGGAAGACTGAATCCAATTTCCTTTCGGCAGATGATTCATCGAGTAAAAATGCGTATACACGATATATCCGATGGTAATGCCTGACGCAAGCAAAACAGCCAAAATAGCAAACAAGACGCTTCGGCACGGTGACTTCCTCTGCTTTTCTATTTCTCCGTCAATATAAAGCTCCAATTTGTCTCATTCCTTGATGAAAATTGTTTTTTATAGTTTAAGGAAAAAATCGTATTCTGCCTATTTTGAAGCAGGGTTAACCAAAGAGCGCCGCCATCTCATCCATCACAAACCCGATTTCCTCCTTTGTATTGTAAAAATGCGGGGCTATTCTGATGACGTTGTTTCGCGCTGAGACGATGATATGCTTTTCACGCAAGAGAGCTTCCATACGGCCAGCCTCTTCGGCATACACCGAGATCAGGCTTGTTCTGTTATGTACGGTCTCGGGGCCTATGATCTTCAGGCCTTTTTCCGCCCCGTATTGCAAAGAGAATGCCGCGAGCTCCCGCAGGTAGTGCTCGATCCTGTCGGGCTCTGCTTCAAGCAGCAGCCTCAGTGCCGCGTCTGCCGCGTAAATGCTGATAAATGACGGTGTCCCCGACTCGAAGCGTTTCGCACCTTCCGCAAAGCATGAATCTAAGGCAAATGGTTTGTTCCTGCCGAACCAGCCGGCCGTCTTCGGCTCAAATTGTCCGCAAAGTTCGCGTTTCATATACAAAAAAGCCGTTCCGGGAATGCCGAGCATGTACTTGCGCGTCCCCGCCGCAAGGATGTCGATATCCATGTCTTTGACATGAATCGGAATGTGTCCGGCGGTTTGATAGGCGTCGACAAATAAAAGCGATCCTTTTTGATGAACAATCTCGGCAATCTGTTTTACATCTTGTTTAAACCCGTTCCGATAGCCGGCATGGGGTACACAAGTCAAGAGCGTCTGATCGGTAACGTCTTTTTCGTATTGTTCCAAGTCAATCATCCCGTCTTCGCTCTGAATGATGATGAGGTGATCTTTGAAGGGGTCTTGCGCAAGCCAAATTTGGCCGACGGCAGGAAAATCGATATCCGTGAAGGCGATCTGCCTTCGGTGTGGTGGCTGCGGCAATGAAGCAGCGACAGCCGCCACTGCGTCAGATACTGACGGCAAAACGGCTATCTCTTCTTTTTCGGCACCGATCAGCCTGGCGAATTTTTCCTTGGCTTCATCCATCTTGTCGAGATGCGCTTTCCAGTCTGCACCGGCTGTTAAAAGGCCGTTCTGATACTCATCAACCGCTTTGGCAACAGGCAGAGCCAACGCGCTGCCGGAGCATGCGGCAAGGTGAACATGACCAGACAATATCGGAAATAAAGAACGGTAAGTGTGGAATGGATGCTTCATGATATCCCTCCTCATTAAAGCTTCGAGCGGGCCTGAAAAAATCCTCTTTTTCACAGTTGAAATTAAGCGGGCAGAAGCCTCTTTAAGCGAAAGAACAACCGCTGCAGCTGTTTGAAAACTGTCACATTTTCGGGAAGCTTTCTTCCGTCAGCATCAAAAGCTCCCATGCTCTGGTGAATCATTGTTCAGTGCGATTGCTTTCTTTCATCGTCTGATTTATGATTCAATTAAAGCAATTCAAACAGATGAAAAGGAGCCGAGAGGATGAAACATTACGGTGCAATAGAAGCAGGAGGCACAAAGTTTGTTTGTGCAGTTGGAACAGAAAAGGGAGAAATCATTGACAGGCTTACGCTCCCGACGGAGACTCCTGAAGAGACTATTGGAAAACTGACTGATTTCTTCAGCAAGTATCAGCTCACATCAATGGGAGTGGGCTCTTTTGGACCTATATCCGTTGCAAAAGATAAAGAGGATTACGGATACATAACCAATACGCCGAAATTAGCCTGGAAGGAGTACCCGTTTATTCCCGAGTTGAAAAAAAGGCTCGGCATACCGGTTTCGTTTACGACTGATGTAAACGCTGCCGCGCTTGGCGAACTGACAAAAGGAGCGGCGCAAGGCTTGGAAAGCTGCTTGTATATTACAGTCGGTACAGGAATCGGAGCAGGAGCGATTGTCGGCGGCCGGCTCGTGCAGAGCACGCTCCATCCTGAAATGGGTCACCTTCTCATTAGACGGCATCCGCACGATACGTTTGAAGGAATCTGTCCGTATCACAAGGACTGCCTTGAAGGAATGGCATCGGGTCCGGCGCTTGAAAAGCGCTGGGGGAAAAAGGGCAATGATTTGGCTGAAAACGAGGAAGTTTGGGAGATTGAAGCCGACTACTTAGCGCAGGCTCTCATGCAATATATCTTGATCCTGTGCCCTGAAAAAATCATCATGGGCGGCGGTGTCATGAAGCAGCAGCAGCTGTTCCCGCTGATTCGCAAAAAGCTTGCCGAATATATGAACGGATATGTTGACCTGCCTGATCTTGAAGGATACATCGTGCCGCCGGGTCTCGGCGACGATCAGGGAATCACTGGTGCGCTCGTTTTGGCTTATGAAGCCGGTTGAGCAAGTTGTTTTGTAAAATCCACCCAGTGTGAGATAATAACAGCGGTGCGTTTAAAAGCATGAAAAAAAGAAAGGTGGTCGTTCAAAATGGTAAGCAGTTTAAAGGATACTGTGACATTACATAACGGTGTGAAAATGCCATGGTTCGGACTTGGAGTTTTCAAAGTGGAAGAAGGCAGCCAAGTTGTAGAATCTGTGAAAGCAGCCATTAAAAACGGATACCGGAGCATTGACACAGCCGCTATCTATCAAAACGAAGAAGGCGTCGGCAAAGGGATTAAAGAAGCAGGCGTTCCCCGCGAAGAGCTTTTCATCACGTCAAAGGTTTGGAACAGCGATCAGGGATATGAAAAAACATTGGCGGCTTTTGATGAAACCCTTCGAAAACTCGGTCTTGACTACCTTGATTTATATTTGATTCATTGGCCTGGAAAAGACAAATATAAAGATACGTGGCGCGCGCTTGAAAAGCTGTACAAAGACGGCAGAGTAAAAGCGATCGGCGTCAGCAACTTCAATGTGCACCATTTGGAAAGCTTATTGGAAGATGCGGAAATTAAACCGATGGTCAATCAGGTTGAGTTCCATCCGCGGCTGACTCAGGCTGAGCTCAGGGACTACTGCAAAAAGCAGGGCATTCAGGTGGAAGCATGGTCTCCGCTCATGCAGGGAAAACTCCTCGATGATCAAGTGCTGACTGACATCGCTAAAAAATACAACAAATCCGTCGCTCAAGTCATCCTGCGCTGGGATTTGCAAAATGAAGTCATTACCATTCCGAAGTCAATCAAAGAACACCGCATTATTGAAAATGCCGACATATTTGACTTTGAATTAACAGCGGAAGATATCGAAAAAATCAACGCTCTTAACAAAGATGAGCGCGTCGGTCCCGATCCTGACACAATGGTTCACGGATTCGAATAAGCATAAGAAAATCCCGGGTTCATAAAAACCCGGGATTTATTATTTTTCATGAATGGCCAAGCGGCCTTTCGCTTGTTTCCTTCTGCTGCCGTCGAGCCGTCCGCGGCGGTGCTGCTTAATAAAGAATGAGAGAACCAATCCGATTCCCGACAATGCGGCCGCGGTCATAAACGCCAGATTGACGCCGTGAATCATCGCTGTATCCGAAGACGGACCGGCAGGATCGGCCAGCGCACGCTGTGTCATGATGGTGATGAGAACAGCCGTCCCGATCGATCCGGACATCTGTCTCATCGTATTGTTCATGGCCGTTCCGTGAGGAATCAAATGGCGCGGGAGCTGGTTCAAGCCGGCTGTTGTAACAGGCATGAGCACCATCCCCATGCCGACCATCCGAATCGCATAGACGACAGACAAATACGCAAAAGGCGTCGTCTTTGTCAGATGGGTCAAGAGCAATGTGGTCACGAAGATCGCCGTCAAACCGGTGATGCTCAAGATCCGCGCGCCGATTTTGTCAAAAATTCTTCCGGTAATCGGAGACATCAGCCCCATCACGACAGCTCCCGGAAACAGCATCATTCCCGATTCCATCGCCGTGAAATGGCGCATATCCTGCATATACATCGGCACGATCGTCGCCGCTCCGATCATCGACATAAAGACTACCATCCCGATAATCGTCGCAAGTGTAAACATCGGATATTTAAATACCCTGAATTCCAAAATCGGTTCTTCCAAATGGAGCTGCCTCCAAATGAACCAAAACAGCGTAACGCTGCCGACCGCGAAGCCAGCCAGCACGTCCGCACCCGTCCAGCCCGCAACACCGGCGCTGCTGAAGGCGTACAAAATGCCGCCGAAGCCAAGTGAAGACAAGATGATGGAAGTAACATCCATCTTAGGTGACGTCTGTTCGGTGACATTTTTTAAAATAAAGTGTGCGGCAATCATGTCGATAACGGCAAACGGAAGCAACAGATAAAACAATACTTCCCAAGGGTAGCGGTCGACGATCCAGCCTGACAGGGTCGGTCCGACAGCGGGAGCGAAGGCAATCACAAGCCCGACCATTCCCATCGCTGATCCACGCTTTTCTTTTGGGAAAATCAATAAAAGCACCGTCTGCATCAATGGCATCATAATGCCCGCGCCGGCCGCCTGGACGACGCGTCCTGCAATCAGCGCCGGAAAGCTGAATGACAAGGCGCAGATCAGAGTCCCAGCCGTAAATAAAGACATTGCCGCCATGAACAGCTTTCTCGTCGTGAATTTTTCAATTAAAAAAGCCGTAACTGGAATCATGATCCCATTCACGAGCATAAAAACGGTCGTCAGCCATTGGGCAAGCCCCGGCGTAATGTTTAAGTCCCTCATGATCGGAGGCAAAGCGGTCGTCAATAGCGTCTGATTCAAAATGGCGATAAAAGTCCCCATAATCAAGACGGCAACAATCGGCAATTGATTTGTCTTATGCTGTGTTTCACTCATATTAAAACCTTCTTATTTATCATTTTTTATAACACTTTATGAAATAATCGGTACTCGAAATAACTTCTCTTTTTATTTAGGGTAACGAAGGAACTGCAAAACCGCAAGTTCATTTTTAACATTCGGTATATAATACCCAGCTGTCCCTCAATTTAAACAGCCCCTTTAAGCCGGGGGAATCCGGCTTAAAGGGGACGGATTATTTTTTATAAAATCTCAGCAAATCACCGTTAATAATCTTATCGGAAAGGGAAAGCTCTTGATTCGCCTTCTCTATGAGCGGACCGCATTTGTCCTCACTGTCGTTGATCATGTCCCCGGTTTTTTTGCTGTAGCACGTATTTTTCGTGTAGATATAATCATCTGTTATAAAGCTGCCGTTTCTTAACACAGCGAAAGGCATTCTTTCGTTCGAAAACAGGTCATTACCGAATTGAATCATGCCTTTTGTATCAATTCCGAGCAAATGGAGCAATGTCGGTTTGACATCAATTTGGCCGCCTGTTTCAGATATCGTTTTCGGGTCTTGATCCGTTACCCCCGGAATGTGGATAACCAGCGGCACACGCTGCAGCTGAACGGTATCGTAAGGGGTGATTTCGTCTTTGCCCAAAAATTGAGCCAGCGCATCGTTGTGCGCTTCTGATATGCCGTAGTGATCTCCCATGAAGACGATCACGGAATTGTCGTAAAGGCCGTTTTTCTTCAGTTTTGCAATGAAATGCTTCAATGATTCGTCTTCATAGCGTACCGTCGTGACATACCGATTTAAAATCTCACTGTCCGAGTCGTATTCATCGATCAGCTTATCCTTATCATCAATTTGGAACGGAAAGTGGTTCGTCAATGTGATCAGGTTGCTGTAAAAGGGCTGCGGCAAGTCTTTCATCAAGTCGGCCGATTGCGTTAAAAACTCCTTATCCTTCAGCCCCCAGCCCGTTGAATTTTCAGGTGTCACATGAAAATGGGAGACGTCATAAAAGCTGTCGATGCCAAGGGCTTTGTACATGACGTCCCTGTTCCAGAATTTTTTATGGTTGGCGTGGAAAACCGATGTTCTGTAATCGTGGTTCGCCAGTGTTTTATACATCGAATTGTACGCATTTTCGCTCTTCGTAAAAAACACCGAACCGCTCAGAGACGGATAGAGCGAATTGGCGACAATGAATTCCGAATCGGACGTTTTTCCCTGTTCGGTCTGCTGATAAAAATGGTCGAAATAATAGCTTTTTTGAATGAATTTGTTTAAGAACGGTGTGATTTCCTGGCCGTTCACCTTTTCATTAATGACAAATGTCTGAGTGGATTCAAGCGTTACAAAGATGACGTTTCGTCCTTCGGCAAGCCCGAACATATCTTGGTTCGGTTTGCTGTAGTCAGCGTTTGTGTAGTTCTCAATCGTTGCCAGGCTGTTTTCATCAGCGACCGCTTTTTGTGTCAAATTAAAAGTCTGTGAAATGCCGTCCAACAGATGAAACTGATATAAGCCGATGTTTTTTACAAGCACTTCCCTGTCGTAGGAGTAGCTTAAAAACTTCGGCTGATCCAGCTCCGACAGGGCGAGATTAAACAGTACCGTGCCGGCGGCTGCCGCGTAGTAGATCTTAACGGATTTAGCGGAAAGCTTTTTGCCGGTTCTTGTGCGCGTTTTTGCCAGCCAGACCAAAAGAGCCAAATCCAGAAAAAGCGCGATGAAAACCGGATTGAACAGCTCCTGAAAACTGCTCCCAAGCCCCCCGAGATTTTTTGCCTGGAACAGGACGGGAACAGTGATGAAATCGATGTAGAAACCATAGAAAATACTGTTTGCAATCAAGATGCCCGTCAGGACGACATTAGCCCCGATTAAATAGAGGCGCTGCGTTTTTTCGCGAAAAAAGAGGCTGATGCCGAGTACAGGGATGAGAAAGCTAAGCGGGTTGATAAACAGGATCAATTCCTGAAGTGCGTTGTCGATTTGTAAATTAAAGCCCAGCTTGTAGATGAAGTACGTTTTCATCCACATAAAAAATATGGATAGGCATAAAAACCACTGCTTTTTAAAAAATTGTTCTTTCATATAAATAGCTCCTCACATATAATCCCCGCAGGTAAACAACACCAAGATAAAACGACTGAACAAAGCATAATACAGCAATCGGTCAAACCGTCCCTTTCGTCAGGCGATCAAGTTCGCAATAAAATAGCACGAAACAACGGTGAGCACAGTCAGAACGCCTTGTTCCGCCTTCCCGCCGGTTTTAATATAAAGGGGCAGCCGAACCTTAATGGCGGACGGAAAGAAAAGTTTGATGCCGTTTACAGTCCCGGCATCAAGGAGCAGATGGCTCGCCATTCCGGCCATTAATCCGACAAATATGCTCTGATCTGTAAAATATAAATGTGCCGCAAATGCCGTGATGAGCAAAAAGAGCAGGCTGTGTGTAAACGTCCTGTGCCCGAAGACAGAACTGACCACTGCTGATAAAATCGGTAGCCTTCTGCCGATCTTGCTCTTTGTATGGCAAATATCCGGAATCAATGCTCCGATAACGCCCGAAGCTGTCATGAACACTGGATCATATCCGTAAAAATAAGCAGCAGCCGTGCAAGAAGCGACCCCTCCCATGATGTGTGTTTTTCCTGTCATATCGCTTCTCCTTTAAGACCTATAACAATTTCCTAATGAAAACTATATCAAGAGTTCTGGCGGCCTTCAAGACAGATGGTGGCAACTTGTCAGGCAAAAAACGCATTTTCCTGAGGCAATCAGCATGTTTACATCTAGAATATGGTGTTTTCAGTTAAAAAACACATTCAAGGTTCTGCATAATTTTAAAGTGATAAGCCAAATTAAAATTGTACCACATTTTTAAAGAGGTGATTCATTTGGGTATTTTCTTCAATAAAGATAGAGGAAATAAGGAAAAGGACCAAAACGCCGTTCGGGGGGCGCTTGAAGATGCAGGACAAGCGCTGAAAGGAGACCCTTTGCAAGAGGCGGTCAACAAAAAGAAAAACAACCGATAAATGACAGATGGAAGCGCCGTCTTCCATTCTGCAGAAGGCTGCCGAAACAGGCGGCCTTTTGGCGCGGCTGTCCGTTTTTCCATCACTTCCCTTTGACAGATTAAAATTTCTCTGGTAACCTCTTTTCAGAATATGTGATAAATCCTCACTCTTAACTCTTAGTGAGGTAGAGGTTGCGCGGATGATGAGTCGCATGTGTGAGGCTGATGGGGCCGATGATCATATGCAAAAGGCATCAGCGCCGAAGCATAAGGAAGCCATTCATTCTTTATGCTGGGTCTGCATTGAATAAGTGCAGGACTGCCGCGGGTTTTCCCGCGGAGGGCTATCCGGAGATCAAGAGTGTATGTTTAACCAAAGCATGGACTTTTGTTCATGCTTTTTTTATTTTGAATGATCTCACGGTCTGGTCCGGCATATTTTTTATAAAATGCTCGGAGGTTATATCTTATGGAACAGACAAAAAAATGGGGCTTCTGGCTTCTTACCGCTTTTGTTGTCGGCAATATGGTCGGCTCAGGGATTTTTATGCTCCCCAGCACACTCGCCCAGACGGCAAGCCCGTTCGGCGTAACGGCGGCATGGCTGGTGACGGGTGCGGGGGTGCTGATGATCGCCCTTGTATTCGGTCATTTATCCATTCGCCGCCCGGATCTTAAAGCAGGTCCGCAAAGCTATGCAAGAGCTTTATTCTCAGACCCTAAAAAAGGGAATGCGGCAGGTTTTACAATGGTATGGGGGTATTGGGTGGCAAGCTGGATCAGCAACGTGGCCATTATTACAAGCCTTGCAGGCTATTTGACGACTTTCCTGCCGATCTTAACTGACGGACGCGAGCTGATTGAACTCGGCGGCCACCCCGTTACACTCGGCCAGCTCTTGACATTTATCGTATGTACAATCTTGTTATGGGGGACGCATTTCATCTTAGTCTCCAGCATAAATGGAGCGGGCAAACTGAACTTTTTAGCAACTTTTTCAAAAGTGCTTGGGTTTGTCCTGTTTATTGTTGCAGGTTTGTTCGTTTTTCAGACGGCTTTATTCGAATCATTTTATTTTCCAATCGAATCAGAAGGCAAAAGTATTGGGCTGGGCGGACAGGTTCACAATGCGGCGATTTCAACGCTGTGGGCGTTTGTCGGCATCGAGTCTGCGGTAATCTTATCAGGGCGCGCATCATCCCAGCGCGATGTCAAACGCGCGACGATTACCGGACTGTTAATTGCGCTCGGCATTTATATGGTCATCACTTTAATAACGATGGGCGTCATCCCGCACGATCAGCTCCAGGCATCGGATAAACCGTTCGTTGATGTGCTGCACGTGATCATCGGCAGCTTTGGCAGTGTAATTATGGCGGTCTTGGCAATCGTTTCTTTGTTTGGATCGATGCTCGGCTGGATTTTAATCGGCGCAGAGGTTCCGTATCAGGCGGCAAAGGCCGGTGATTTTCCTGCTTTCTTTGCGAAAACGAACAAAAAGGGAAGCCCGGTTAATTCATTGATCGTCACAAACGTGATGTCGCAGATCTTTATTTTCTCAACGGTTTCGGGAACGATCAGCGAGGCCTTTACGTTTTTAACAACGTCGGCGACGCTCGCTTACCTTGTGCCTTATCTTGTAGCGGCTGTTTTCAGCTTGAAGCTCATCCTCAAAGGGGAGACATACGGTGAACTGAAAGGTTCAAGAACAGGGGACGGCATCATCGCTTTGGCTGCTCTGGTGTATTCTTTATGGGTCATCGTTTCAGGTACGTCTGACTTAACCACCTTTATCTTGGGAATCGGGCTGTTTTTCGTCGGTCTTGCGATCTACCCGTTCGTCTACAAAAAGTTCAAAAATAATCAAGTGTGATAAAGTTCTTTGCCAGCCGGGTCTTTTAGCAGAAGATCGGCTGGCTTTTTGATTCCCGCCGAAATTTTTGATTAAAATTTCCGCTTAGGCCTGTTATACTATAAAATGAAAATGATAATCGTTATCGGTTAAAAAGATCGAAAGGAATGGCATCGAGTGAGCTCTTGCAAAAACATACATCGTATCAACAGCGCGGATGGCCCTGATGAAGAACAGAAACCGATCAGCCGTCCGCTCGGAGCTGTTTTTGTCCTGGCCGGCGGAATCATGCTGCTGCTGTTTGGCGCCGCATTATCGATTGCGCTCGGTGCGGCTGATATAAAGCTTGGAACGGTTTGGGACGCCATTTTTCATTTTGATGCGAAAAATACGGCCCATCAAATTATTCAGGAACTCAGACTGCCAAGGACGGTAAGTGCGGCTCTTGTGGGCGCCTGCTTGGCGGTTTCCGGAGCCGTGATGCAGGGGATGACGAGAAACCCTCTCGCATCGCCGGAAATTATGAGCGTCACGCACGGGTCAGCTTTCGCAATTGCTGTCGCGTTTGCTTTTTTTCCGGGAACCTCATCGGTCGGGCTGATGATCTGGTCGTTTGCCGGCGCGGGTCTTGGAGCGGGACTCGTTTTTGCGATCGGAATGTTTTCAAAAGGCGGTCTTACGCCTGTAAAGCTGGCATTGGCCGGTACGGCTGTCGGCACATTTCTGAGCGCTCTTTCTACGAGCATTGCGATCCATTTTGATGTGGCGCGCGACGTCAGTTTTTGGTATGCCGGAGGTGTCGCTGGCACGAAATGGCTCAGCATTCAGTTGTTGGTTCCGGCGGCAGCGCTCGGTTTGGCCGTCGTTTTTGTCATCGCCCGTTCCATTACGGTTCTAAGCTTGGGAGAGGAGCTGGCGAAAGGGCTCGGGCAATATACGAAGACGGTGAAAGCGATCGGAATCGTGTCGGTTGTTCTGCTGACGGGTGCCGCTGTGTCCGTTGCCGGGGCAATCGGTTTTATCGGATTGATCATTCCGCATATTACCCGCTTTCTGGTCGGGGTTGATTACCGCTGGATCATTCCATGCTCAGCGGTGCTTGGCGCCGTCCTGCTGATCTATGCGGATATTGCGGCAAGGCTGGTCAATCCGCCGTTCGAAACACCTGTCGGAGCAGTCACGGCGCTTGTCGGCGTACCATTCTTTCTCTATCTGGCCCGCAGGGAAAGGAGTGGACTGTAATGCTCAAGAAAAACAGCAGACGGGCGGCTGCGGTGATGCTCGTCATGGCCGTGCTGACGGTCGCCGTGTTTTTACTAAGCATGAACATGGGAGAAATCCGCATCGCCCCGCTTGATACATTGAAAACACTGTTCGGTTTCGGAACGCCGCAGGATGAACTTGTATTATTTGAATTCCGTTTGCCGCGCATGGTCCTCGCCATGCTGATCGGTGCGGGAGTTGCTGTCTCCGGAGCCGTCTGGCAGGGGATATCGCGGAATGACCTAGCCGATCCGGGGATATTGGGCATCAATACGGGAGCAGGTTTTGCCGTTGTGCTGTTCATCTTTTATTTTCAGGGGGATGTTGGAAATCTGCAAAAAGGATTCGTTTTTTCCCTGCCGATTTTTGCATTTTTGGGAGCCTGCTTTGCAGTCGTTTCCATCTATTTGCTGGCGTGGAAAAAAGGCTTGAATCCCATTCGCCTCGTTCTGGTCGGCATCGGAGTGAATGCGGCGTTTTCGGCGGCCATCTTAATGCTGCAGCTGAAAATGGACCCGAATGACTTTATGCAGGCGGCTGTTTGGCTGTCAGGAAATATATGGAGTTCAAACTGGAGCTTTGTCTCGGCCGTGCTGCCCTGGATTGTCGTGCTGCTTCCTTTTATTCTCTACAAAGCGCGCTATTTAAACGTGCTGAATCTCGGTGATCAGCTCGCAACAGGGCTTGGAACGGCAGTTGAAAAGGAGCGGCGCATACTGCTTCTGTCGGCAGCCGCGCTGAGCGGCGCGTGTGTAGCGGCTGGAGGGAATATTACGTTTCTCGGTCTTGTGGCTCCGCATATTGCCAGAAGGCTTGTCGGGCCGAAGCATCAGCTTTTAATCCCGGCTTCCGCGTTGACCGGAGCATTGCTCTTTTTGCTGGCGGATTTAATCGGAAGGATGATACTGGCGCCTTCGGAAATTCCCGTAGGGTTAGTCATTGCCGCTTTAGGCGCGCCGTACTTTATCTATTTGCTCATGAAAACAAATTAAAGAAGGGAAGGGTGCAAGGTGTCTCTTTCAACAAACAACCTGGGGATCGGCTACGGAGAACAGATGATAGTCGAAAGCTTAAACCTCCACATACCAAAAGGAAAAGTAACGACCATGATCGGTCCGAACGGGTGCGGCAAGTCAACCATATTAAAAACGATGGCACGCATACAGCGTTCTAGAACGGGCGCCGTTTATTTAAACGGCAAAGCGATCCACCAAATGTCGACGAAAGATATAGCCAAACAGATGGCGATTCTTCCGCAGACCCCTGAGGCGCCAGGCGGTCTGACCGTATATGAGCTCGTTTCTTACGGCCGTTTTCCTCATCAAAAGGGAATGGGCAGGCTCTCGGCCGATGACCGCCGCATGGTTGAATGGTCTCTCGAAGTGACAGGAATGCTGCCTTTTTATGACCGGCCGATCGAAGCCCTTTCCGGGGGACAGCGCCAGCGCGTCTGGATTGCGATGGCTCTTGCCCAGGAAACGGAGCTCTTGCTGCTCGACGAACCGACAACCTATTTGGACTTGGCGCACCAGCTTGAAATTCTGCAACTGCTGGAAAAGCTCAACAAAGAAGAAGGCCGAACGATTTTGATGGTCATTCACGACCTCAACCATGCCGCCCGCTTTGCCCATCACATGGTGGCGCTGAACTCCGGTGCAATTGTCAAAGAGGGCGCTCCACATGAAGTCATGACCTCAGAGGTATTGAAAAAAGTGTTTCAGATTGATGCGGAAATTATTTTAGACCCGCGCACAGGAAAACCGGTGTGCCTGACTTATGATCTATTGAAAAAAGAAGAGGATCAGAGGCTGGCAACCGGCTGACAGACATCAGACGATGTCTGTTTTTTTATTCCATGATTTCGTAAAGTAAAAAATCATTTCTAAAAAAGTTTATTTTTACTTTAAAATCAGAAAACGGGTGCCGATAAAGATATAATAGATGGTAAGATGAGGATATCAAAACATGATATAGACAGAAAGGAAAGAAGGATTTTGGAAAATGCGACAATTTTGATTGTGGATGACGAAGACGCCATTGTTCAAATGGTCAAGCGCGTCCTCACGAAGGAAGGATTTTCAGAAGTGCTGACCGCGAGCAGCGCAGAAGAAGCGCTCGACATCGTGAAAAAGGATACCGTGCACTTAATACTTCTCGATGTCATGATGCCGGGACAGACAGGATTTGATGTATCCCCTGAAATCAGACGGCACACCAACGCCCCGATCTTCTTTTTAACGGCGAAGACATCGGACCTCGATAAACTGTCAGGTTTTGCCTACGGAGCCGATGATTATATTACAAAACCTTTTAATCCTCTGGAGTTAATTGCCAGGATTAAAGCGCATTTAAAAAGAACGTATATACATAAAGAAGTCGCAGCTGCTTCGGTATCTTCAGCCTACGAATATGAACGGTTTACATTTCATCCCGATTTTGCGGAGCTGATCGTGGACGGAGAAACGGTCAGCTGCTCCGCACAGCTTCTCCAGCTTCTGCAATATTTTTGCGATCATCCGAACAGAGTGCTTTCCAAGGACCAAATTTATGAAAAAGTGTGGGGCGTTCCATCTTACGGAGACAGCAACACCGTTATGGTACATATCAGAAAACTGAGGGAGAAAATCGAAAAAGACCCGAGCAGCCCCGAATATATCGTCACGATTCGCGGTCTTGGCTATAAGTTCGTTCCCAATCCTGCAAGAAAAGAGAGCGAAGGATGAAGCTGAGAGGAAAGCTCGTTCTCCATTTTGTCAGCCAGATTTTCCTGATTCTCGGTCTTGTCCTCGCCACTCTGCTGTTATCCTTCATCTTTTTCGCTCTCCGGTTAAGCGAGAGCGAAGCGGATACAGGCTTGGCAAAAGCCACATCAGACACGTTTGAAAGCTGGGTCAGTGTGGATGACAATAATAATTGGCAGATTGAAGATATCTTGAAATCGGCTATCGACAAACAGGGAGGCTGGCTTCAAATATTAGACGGTAAGGAGAAAACCGTTTATTCCTACCGCCTTCCTTCGGAAATTCAGAGGGAGTACCACAGGGAAGACCTCGTATCAGTCTTTGACAAAAAAAGAATCAAAAAATATCAAGTCAACTTCTGGTCTGCCAATTTCAATGGTGAAGACTACGTGATTCTATTCGGATGGGAGTCGAAAAGCGATACGATCCTGTCCTATTTGGAAAAGGAAGAGAAGGATATGGCGGACCTTTCTTCCTATAAAAAAAGCACGCTTGATTTCATTAAGAAAAACAAAGGATCGGTTTATCTGTTCAGCGAAAAAGGGAAAATGTTGAACTCGCTCTATCAGGACATAGATTACAGCCAGGGCATCACTGAGCTGGAACTTTTAAAATACGGATCAAAGCCATGGAACTACGAGCACGAGTTTTCATACAGGCGTTTAAGCGCGACAGAATGGCTGATCGCCGCTACCCCGAACCCGATTTATAATCCGGATCATGAGTTCAACAGGACGATGATCGGGCTCGCTTTAAAAATCGTTCTGCTCGTGATCGGCGTTCTGATCGTATTGATGTCTTCCATGACGATTTGGTATTCTTTTAGATTCGGCATGCCGATCATCCATACGATTAAATGGATCGTCAACCTTTCAAAAGGGCGATTTGAAGAGCCGAGAAATCGGAAAGGCCGCCCGCAAAGCCGGAACAAAAAAGGGAAGCGAAAACAGCCGTACCGGTTGTTCACAGAAGTGTTTGAATCGATGGAGCAGCTGACGGAAACGCTGAAAAAAGACGAACAAAGCCGCAAGAAAATCCAAACGACTCGGGAGGAATGGATCGCGGGGCTCTCCCATGATTTAAAAACGCCGCTCAGCACGATTTACGGCTACAGCATGATGCTGGAGTCTCCAAACTATGAGTGGTCAAAAGAAGAAATCCGTGAAATCGGCCAGGCAATGAAAGAAAAATCGGACTACATGTCACAGCTCATCGAAGACCTGAACTTGACGTACAGGCTGAAAAACGACGCCTTGCCGATTAAACGCCAGACAGTGAGGCTTGTGCCGTTTTTAAAAAGCTTCGTTGAAGAGTTTAAGCGCCATTCGTTTTCGGAAGGGTACAACGTTTCTTTTGAATATACGCAAGAAGATACCGAGTTTGCGATAGACAGAGGCTGGTTCAGAAGAGTCTTGGAAAACCTTCTAGCCAACGCCGTCAAGCATAACAAAAAAGGCACTGACATCAAGGTGATCCTTGAAGAAACCAAGCAATATATTATTCTTAAAATACAAGACAACGGAAGAGGCATGGACTCGGAAACCGTCTCAAATTTATTTAACCGCTACTACAGAGGAACGCATACAAAAGATGCGACAGAAGGAAGCGGTCTCGGCCTTGCGATTTCTTTGGAACTTGTCCACCTTCACGACGGCTGCATCGCCGTTGACAGCCGGACAGGCCGCGGGACGGAAATTACGATGGAATTTAAGAAAAACCCTAAAGCCGCCAAATAAGTGGTATGAAAAAGAAGAAGCCAAAGGTTATTGCCTTTAGGCTTCTTTTATGTTGAGAAAATAATGGAAAAGAAGGCGAGGTTCGTATAAAATAAGATTAAATGTTAACGTTCACATTGTATTGCAAAAAGAAATGTTCACGTTAACATTAAATAAGGAAAGGTGGGGATTTTATGAAGCCGTTTTTGAATGACGATTTTCTTTTAACGAATGAAACGTCGAAAGTGTTGTACCACCAGTATGCTAAAGGGATGCCGATCATCGACTACCACTGCCACTTGAACCCAAAGGAAATTTACGAAAACAAAACGTTTAAAAACCTGACCGAAGTATGGCTGTACGGGGATCATTACAAGTGGAGAGCAATGCGGGCCAATGGAATATCCGAAGAGTTTATTACAGGAGATGCGTCAGACGAAGAGAAATTCAGCGCCTGGGCAAGAACGGTTCCGATGACGATCGGAAACCCGCTTTATCATTGGACCCATTTGGAACTGAGAAGGTTTTTCGGCATCGATGAACGGCTTGATGAAAAGAGCGCGCCGCATATTTGGGAGCGGGTGAACGAACAGTTGACCGGAGAAGGGTTCGGCGCCAGAGACTTGATTGAAAAATCAAACGTTGAAACGGTTGTCACGACAGATGATCCGGCAGACAGTCTTGAATATCATATGAAGCTGAAAGATGAAGACTTTTATGTAAGCGTTTTACCCGGATTTAGGCCAGACAAGGCGCTGGAAATCAATCAAGAAGGCTTTGCCGCCTGGGTGAGCAAGCTTGAAGCAGCAAGCGCTATGAAGATAGGAAATTATGACGATTTTTTGAAAGCGCTTAAAAACAGAATTGACTTTTTCCATGAACTAGGCGGACGGATATCGGATCATGCCATCAATCAAATGATGTACACGGAAACAGATGAAAGCGAAGTGCGTCCGATTTTTGCAAAGGTGATGAACGGAGAAGCCGCATCGCCTGAGGAAGAGTGCAAATTTAAATCCTTTACCCTGCACTATTTGGGAACATGCTATGCGGAGAAGGGCTGGGCGATGCAGCTTCACATTAACGCCCTCCGAAACAACAGCAGCAAAATGTACCGGAAGCTCGGGCCTGATACGGGATATGATGCGATTAATGATCAGGACATCGCAAAGCCTTTGTGCAGCTTTCTCGATTCTCTTGACCGAAAAGACGCGCTGCCAAAAACGATCTTGTATTCTTTAAATCCGCGAGACAACGTCGTGATTTCAAGCCTTTGCGGAAGCTTCCAGGACGGCCGGATACCGGGGAAAATCCAGCATGGCACCGCCTGGTGGTTCAACGATACGAAAGACGGCATGCTCGAACAAATGAAATCGCTCGCCAACATCGGACTATTGAGCCGTTTTATCGGTATGCTGACTGATTCGCGCAGCTTTCTTTCCTACACAAGACATGAATATTTCAGGCGCCTGCTCTGCGATGTCATCGGCACATGGGTTGAAAAAGGAGAAGCGCCGGATGATATCGAGCTTCTGGGACGGATCGTCAAAGGGATCTGCTACGAAAATGCAAAACACTATTTCCAGTTTGAAGTGAAAGATCGTTTGAAAGCTTAGAATCACAAAATGGCTAGCAGAGGAGCTGCTTTTTCATGGAAATATCGACGAACAAACAAACCGAAACAGTCGCCGCTACTCAAGAGAAATTAAGTTTAAAAGAAAAGGTTTCTTACGGTTTTGGAGATTTTGGGAACGGATTTATGTTTGACCTTGGACAGCTCTATCTTTTGAAGTTTTTTACGGATGTTGCCGGTATTCCGGCGGCAGCGGCCGGAGGCATTTTTCTTGTGAGCAAACTTTTTGCCGCTTTTGTCGATCCGATTGTGGGAACATCGATCGACTACAGGAAGAATATCGGGCCGAAAGGCAAATTCAGGCCGTATTTGCTATACGGAAGCTTTGTGCTCGCGATTTTGACGATATTGACCTTCATCTCGCCGAATCTGTCACCGACGGGCAAACTCATATACGCTTATGCGTCATACATGCTTTGGGGCCTCGGCTATTCCTTTGTCAACATCCCTTACGGCTCGCTCGGGGCGGCCATGACGCAAAATTCGGTGGAGCGGACTTCGCTTGCTTCCTTTCGACAGGCCGGCTCGCTGGGCGCCCTGTTTGTGACGAGCATTGTTGTCATTCCGATGATCGTCAGGTTTGACAACCCTGCGGTTGCCTACCCGGTCGTCATGGGGCTGATGTCTTTTCTCGGTGTGTTGTTTTTCTACATTTGCTATAGAAACTGCCAGGAACGGATTGTCGTAAAAGATGAGAAGTACAAACAGGAAAAAGTGACATTCAAAGCAATATCAAAGACGTTTTTTACGAATAAACCGCTCCTTACGCTTATATTCATGACCATTTTTACGATTTCAGCCTATAACCTTAAATCTGCGATGCTGATTTATTTCGCACAGTATAACCTCGGCAACGCCGAACTGATGGCCTACATGAACTTTATCATCATCGGCTCATCCTTTATCGGCGTCATCATGCTGCCGAAGCTCGTGAAGCTGTTCGGGAAAAAGCATACCGCTATTTTGGGGCTCGCGGTTTCCGTCTGTGCGGATCTGATCAATTTTTTCGTACCGGGCAATGTCTTTGTTTTTACGATTCTCGCCAGCATCGCCTTTATCGGCATCAGCATTCCGAACGGTATCACCTGGGCATTTGTATCAGACGCGATCGATTATGGCGAGTGGAGAACAGGGGAACGGAAAGAAGGAACGGTATACTCGCTGTTTAACTTTTCGAGAAAGCTGGCTCAGTCGCTCTCCGGCTTCCTGTCGGGGATCGGTCTCAGCATTATCGGCTATGTGCCGAATGCGACCCAAAAAGCGGGGACGCTGCTCGGCATTAAAGCGATACTCCTTTTGTATCCTGCAGCGGCGCTGACGGCGGCCATTCTCGTTCTCGGCTACCTGTACCGTCTGACAGATCAGAAGCATGCCGAAATGATCGCGGAAATCGAAGCGAGACCATAGCGGAATTTCATTTTCTAAAAAGCGCTTTTGATATGGTAAACTGATGGTAACAACAGCAAGAAAAGGCGGGTAAAAAAACAATGTCAGTAACGATTAAAGATATCGCCAGGCTGGCGAATGTATCGCACACCACAGTATCCAGAGCGCTGAACAATAGTCCGCTGATAAAAGAGAACACGAAAAAGAAAATACTCGACATCGCAGCCGAAATGAATTATAAACCGAATTTTAATGCGAAAAGCCTTGTTACGCAAAAGTCTTTTACGATCGGTCTGTTTTTAACAAGCCTGACAGACGGGACGTCTTCAAGTTTCTTTGCAGACATCCTGCGCGGCGTCAACAAGGTGATCGATGAAAACTATAATATGGTTGTCAGGGGGATTGACGATTATCATGATTTGTCATCCATTCACCGCAACCGCTATGACGGCATGATTTTAATCAGCCAAAGCGAACAGGATCAGGCTTTTATTGAGCACGTCCTCAAACAGAATATTCCGGTCGTCGTGCTGAACAGAAAAATCGAAGGGCACTCCGTCGTCAATATTTTGGCGAATGAACACGAGGGCGCTTTCCTCGCTGCTTCATACTTGATCAAAAACGGCCACAGACGGATCGCCATGGTGCAGGGGAAAGAAAGTTTTAAATCGTCTCAAGAAAGAAAAGGAGGCTTTCTTCGAGCGCTTCGCGACTCAAATCTTGACATGCCCGGCGAATACCTCGTTCAAGGTGATTATACGATGCAAAGCGGCTTTCGTGCGGCTGAAACGCTGCTGAAGCTGAAGAACCCTCCGACAGCCCTGTTTTGCGCCAATGATGATATGGCGATCGGCGCGATGAACGCCCTTTATGCAAACGGGAAACGCTGTCCTGACGATATGTCGATCATCGGCTTTGACGATAGCGGATTTTCGGCGTATACGACACCGTCATTGACGACGGTAAAAAAACCGACGGAAAAAATCAGCATGCTTGGTGCGGAAAGCCTGTTGTCACTGATCGAAAATCCGCAGGCAGAAGGCAGGCAGACGCTCATCGGCACGGAGCTGATCATTCGCAATTCAGTTAAGCATCTATAGCATCATTTTTGATGCGCTGTAAAATGTGAACGTGTGCAAAAATGAGGAGGGAATTGAAATGGAGAGGCTGTCCAAACGGATAAGGTCTAAGCCGAGCCGTCCCGAACGGATTTTGCAAATCGGGGAAGGTAACTTTATGAGGGGGTTTATTGACTGGCAGATTCATAGATTGAATGAAGAAACCGATTTTAACGGTAGCGCCGTCGTTGTGCCTCCGCGCCGCGGCTCAGTAACGGCCTTTCAAGAACAGGATGGGCTTTACACGCTTTATCTTGAAGGCTTCCGGGAAGGACGGGAGGTTCGCGATTCTGCTGTCATTACAACAATCAGCAGAGTCGTCAGCAGCTATGAACACTATGATGAATTTATGAAGCTGGCCGATCTGCCGGATTTGCGCTTTGTCTTTTCAAATACGACAGAGGCCGGCATCATTTATATCGAGGAAGACCGGCTGTCCGACCGTCCGCAGAAGAGCTATCCGGGGAAGCTGACTGCGCTGTTATACAGACGCTACCTGACTTTTCAGGGAAGCAGGGAAAAAGGCCTGGTGATCCTCCCGTGTGAGCTGCTTGAAGATAACGGGAAAAAACTGAAAGACATTGTGCTGCGCTATACGAACGAATGGGCGCTTGAACAGGGGTTCATCGATTGGCTTGAGGAGTCAAATGTGTTTTGCAATACGCTTGTAGACAGGATCGTACCTGGATTCCCGCAAGAAAATGCACACCGGCTTGAAGACGCGGCCGGCTATCGCGATTCTCTGATGGTGACGGCGGAGCCGTATCATTTGTTCGTGATTGAAGGGCCGAAATGGCTTCCAGACGAGCTTCCGCTTCATGAGGCCGGTCTGAATGTCGAGTTTGTCAAAGATGTGACGCCGTACCGGGTGAGAAAAGTGAGAATCTTAAACGGCGCCCATACCGCGATGACGCCGATCGCTTATTTGGCAGGCCTTGAGACGGTTCGTGAAGCGGCTGAAGACGAACTTATCGGATCATTTGTGAAAGAGCTGATTCAGCGTGAAGTGCTCGAGACGATCGATATGCCCGGCAGTGAGCTTGACGCCTATGTGGAAGAGATTCTCGACCGCTTTAAAAACCCGTTTATCCGTCACAAGCTGATCGATATTTCCTTAAATTCCTTTGCAAAATTCAAAGTCAGAAATTTGCCCGTCTTAATGGAATATGCGGAACGAACTGGCAAACTTCCGGCTCGAACCGTATTTGCTTTAAGCGCTTTAATTTATTTTCACCAAGGAAAACGGGAAGATGAGGCCATTCCGCTGTCTGACGACGATGAGGTGCTGGCTTTTCTCAAACGGCTCTGGACAGAAGAGACAGACGTTTCAAACATCGCGTTCCATGTTCTCGGGTTTGAAAAAGTATGGGGGCAAAACCTGAACGACGTTTCCGGGTTGACGGACAAGACGGCTGAATATTTAAGGGACATGAAACAAACGGGAATGAGGAAGGCGCTGAAAAAAATGATGAACAGCCAAATGGCTGAGCTGGGGGACATGTGATGAAAGACTGCTTGATGATCAATCCTCAAGATAATGTCGGCATTGCGTTAAGAGAATTGCAAACCGGTGAAACGGTCACTGCAGGAGAACGGACCATCGTGATCAAGGAAACGATTTTGAAAGGCCATAAGTTTGCTTTAAAAGACATCGCTGAAAATGAAGACGTCATCAAATACGGCTTTCCGATCGGGCACGCCACTGACATGATTCAGACGGGGGAGTGGGTGCATACAAAAAATGTGAAAACGAATTTGGGCGGTGTCGAAGAATACAGCTACAAGCCGAAATTTACGGAAAACCGCTATCAAAAAGAACCGCTCACATTTAAAGGCTTTAAACGAAAAGACGGAAAAACGGGAATCAGAAACGAGCTATGGATCGTACCGACTGTCGGCTGTGTAAATGGCATTGCAGAGCTGATCATCAAAGAATTTAAAGCTGAGGTCGGCTCTATCGTCCCTTTTGAAAGCGTTCACGTATTAAAGCATCAGTACGGCTGTTCACAGCTTGGCGATGATCATATCAACACGAGAACGATTTTGGCGAATGCCGTCAAACACCCGAATGCAGGCGGTGTCCTTGTACTGGGACTTGGCTGTGAAAACAACAGCATCCATGAATTCCGCGAAGCGCTCGGCGATTATGATCACAGCCGGGTCAAGTTCCTGCTTTCTCAAGAAGTATCAGACGAAGTCACGGAAGGCGTCAAACTGTTAAAAGAAATTTATGAGCATGCAAAAGGTGACCGGCGTGAAGATGTTCCGCTTTCTGAACTGAAGATCGGTTTGAAGTGCGGCGGATCTGATGGATTTTCCGGCATTACCGCAAATCCGCTGCTCGGCCGGCTCTCCGATTTTCTGATCGCCCAAGGGGGAACGGCGGTTTTGACAGAAGTGCCTGAAATGTTTGGAGCGGAAACGCTTTTGATGGAGCGGGCTGAAAATGAGGAAGTGTTTCATAAAATCGTCCGCTTAATCAACGATTTTAAACAGTACTTTATCGATCACAGGCAGCCCGTCTATGAAAACCCGTCTCCGGGCAACAAAGCAGGCGGCATTACGACATTGGAGGATAAGTCGCTCGGCTGTACGCAAAAAGCCGGCACTTCAAAGGTGACGGATGTTCTGGAATACGGGGACGTTTTGAAAAAGAACGGGTTGAACCTGCTGAGCGCTCCGGGAAATGACCTTGTTGCTTCATCCGCACTGGCCGCTGCAGGGTGTCAAATCGTTTTATTTACGACAGGGCGGGGCACGCCTTTTGGCACCTTTGTGCCGACGATGAAAATTTCGACAAATACAGCGATTTATGAGGCGAAGCGCCACTGGATCGATTTTAATGCGGGAAGGGTGCTCGAAAACCGGTCAGAAGATGACGTTTTGAAAGAGTTGACAGCATATTTGATCGAAGTCGCGGGCGGCAGGCAGCTGAACAATGAGATAAACGATTTCAGGGAGCTTGCGATATTTAAAACAGGCGTTACATTGTAAAGGGGGCGGTAACGTGAGTCTGCAGAAAATAAAAGACGAGATTCTAAAGACGCTGAAGGTTCCGGTATTTCCTGATCGATCATTTGATGTTACAGCGTTTGGGGCTGACGGAAGCGGAAAAAAGGATGCGACGGGAGCGATACAAAAGGCGATTGATCAAGCCCACAAAGCAGGCGGTGGAAGAGTAGCAGTTCCTGAAGGCGTGTTTCTTTCCGGTGCACTCAGACTGAAAAGCAATGTGGAGCTTCATCTTGCACAAGGAGCGGTGATCAAATTCAGTCAGAACCCGGAAGATTATCTCCCCGTTGTGCTGACGAGGTTCGAAGGCGTCGAGCTCTATAATTATTCACCGCTCATCTATGCTTACGAAGCCGAAAATATTGCAATAACCGGAAAGGGCACGCTTGACGGCCAAGGTGATGACGAACATTGGTGGCCGTGGAAAAGGGGAACGAACGGCCAGTCTTCACAGGAAAAAGACCGAAATGCTTTGTTTGAAATGGCTGAGCGCGGTGTCCCGGTCACTGAGCGGCAGTTTGGAAAAGGGCATTATTTGCGGCCGAACTTCATTCAGCCGTATCGCTGCAAAGATATTTTGATTCAAGGTGTCACCGTTTTGAATTCGCCGATGTGGCAAGTTCATCCCGTGCTTTGCGAGAATGTGACAGTGGACGGAATCAAGGTCATCGGACACGGTCCGAATACCGACGGAGTCAACCCGGAATCGTGCAAAAACGTGGTGATCAAGGGCTGCCATTTTGATAATGGAGATGACTGCATCGCCGTCAAATCGGGAAGAAACGCCGACGGCCGAAGGATCAACATGCCATCGGAGAACATTGTCATTGAACATAACGAAATGAAAGACGGGCATGGAGGGGTCACGATCGGAAGCGAAATTTCCGGCGGCGTGAAGAATGTCATCGCCGAGGGAAACCTCATGGACAGCCCGAACTTGGACAGAGCCCTCCGCATTAAAACGAATTCGGTGCGCGGCGGTGTTCTTGAAAACATCTACTTTCACAAAAATACGGTCAAAAGCTTGAAGCGCGAAGTGATCGCCATCGATATGGAATATGAAGAAGGGGACGCCGGAGATTTCAAGCCCGTCGTCCGCAACATTGATGTTGAGCAGCTGGAAAGCATGGGCGGACAATACGGGATCAGGGTGCTGGCGTACGATCATTCTCCAGTCACCGGTCTGAAAGTGACTGATTCCGAGATCGACGGCGTCGATATTCCGATGGAACTGAAACATGTGAAAGACCCTGTTTTTTCGAATCTGTATATTAACGGAAAACGCTATGATTCACACGAAGTCTAAACAGAGATCCTCTGCAGACATGCAGAGGATCTTTCTTTTAACGCGGCGGCGCATCAGCGGTTTCGTTTTTGACCGAGGAAATCAGCAGTTCCATAAACACCCGGCTTGCAGCGCATATATGCTTGTTTTTACGGTAAACGATGCTGATTTCCGTCGTCAAATCCGGCATTTGAATCGGAATCGTCTGAATGGATTTATTTCCAATATCATCGAGATAGCCTTTCGGCAAAATGGTGGCGCCAATGCCTTTACCAACCATGTTCATGATCGATTCCATCGTTGTCATTTCCATGACTGGCCGAGGTTCGAATCCAAACGTGCGGCACTTTTCGTTGATCAGCTGCCGCAAAAAATACGTCTCAGGCAGCAAGATAGATGGAATCTCCCTTAACACGTCAAGTGTGACAAACTGCCGTTTTGCAACCGGATTGTCAATAGGCACTGCGAGGGCGAGCTGCTGGGTAAGGAATGGAACGGTTTCCAGATCACTGTGTTCCACCCGCTGGGCTACAATGCCCAAGTCGAGCTCATTTTGCAGCAGCCGCTCGTAAATATCTCCGGTTCTCAGCCCTAAAACAGACAATTCAATATTGGGGTAGCTGCGGTGAAATTCGATCACGGTCCGGGGAAGCAAATAATTAACCACGGTCAACAGCGCCCCGATTTTTAGCGTTCCCCTCTTTAAACCTTGGAGCTCGCTGATTGCGTCTTGCGCCTGTGACAGTTCATGAAAGATATTGTAACAGTGCTGAAGCAGAATCTTTCCCGCTTCCGTCATTACGGTGCGTTTGCCTGAACGGTTAAACAAAGGCGTTCCGATTTCATGTTCAAGCAAACGGATTTGCTGGCTCAGCGAGGGCTGAGCGATATTCAGTTTTTCGGCGGCACGGGTAAAATGAAGCTCCCGGCACAATGCCATGAAATATTCCAATTGCTTTAGCTCCAATGCTTTATCCTCCTCTCCATTATAAAAAACAGACGAAACTCAACGATAGGTTTAACCTATTGTTTTTATAATAACGATTGAATGGTTTTATGATAAGAGGTCGATTATACTTAAATCTCAAAAGAGATGTGCAGCGTTGCTGTTCGGCCGCTGCCGTCTGCAGGACATTTGAATGTAAGAGGTGATATGAATGGAATATGCCGATATCCTTTCGATCAATGTAGGGAAGCCAGAGGCAATTCAGTTTCAAAATAAAGCTGTGTCTACCGGAATATACAAGAAGCCGGCAAGCGGCCCTATCTTCCTGTCATCTACTAATTTTGCGGGGGACGGGCAGGGGGATCTCGTTCATCATGGTGGCGCGGAAAAAGCAGTGTGTGTCTATCCGTATGAACATTATCTCTTTTGGGAAAAGGAACTGCAAAGAAAGCTGGAATACGGAGCATTTGGCGAAAATTTAACGATCAAGGGTCTGCTGGAGGATGACGTTCATATCGGCGATATCTTTCAGCTGGGTGAAGCTGTTGTACAGGTGAGCCAGCCAAGGCAGCCTTGCTATAAACTAACCGTAAGGTACGGTATGCCCGATATGATACTGAAGGTACAGGACACCGGATTTACGGGTTTTTACTTTCGCGTGCTGAAAGAAGGGTTCGTCTGTAAGGATCGTGGTCTGAAACGAATCTCACGCCACCCTAAAGGCATCACGATTTCTTACGCAAATCGCATCAAGCATCATGAAAAGAACAATATTGAGGGCATCAAAAAACTTCTCGAGGTGGAGGAACTGTCGGCAAATTGGCGGGCATCATGTTTAAAGCGGCTTAACGGTTTTGAGCCGGATGACCGCGAAAGGCTGACGGGAGGTCTGGAGAAGAGATCTTAACCCAAAAGGAAAAAATCCTCTGCCGATCGGCAGAGGATTTCTGTTAAATGGAGCGGATAATTCCGCCTTCCACTCTTTGAGCGGAACCGTTGATGGCCGCAGCTCTTTCGGAAGCGAGATAGACGATCGTACTTGCCACTTCTTCCGGTTTTGCATAGCGCTGAATCAAAGAAGTCGGCTCATTCACTTTGAAATAGTCTTTGACAAAAGTGTCTAAATCGGTTTTCTCCTGAGCTGCGGCACCCTCCATATAATTGGCGACGCCTTCCGTCCAGGTAGGTCCCGGAAGGACGGAGTTGACCGTCACATTTGTCCCTTTCGTCATTTCGGCCAAACCTCTTGATAAACTGATCAGAGCGGTTTTCGTCATTGAATAAGGGATCATCTGCGGAAGCGGTTTGATGCCGGCTTCGCTTGCCAAATTGAGAATCCTTCCCTTATTACGCTTCAGCATGGCCGGCAGAAACGCGCGGCAAAGTCTGACTGCGCTTAAAACGTTTACTTCAAAATATTTGAGCCACTCTTCGTCTGTCACCTCTGTGAAATCCTTCACTTCAAAGAAGCCCATATTATTGACGAGGACATCAAGCTCCCCGATTTTAGCGGTTTTTTCGACCAATGCCATGCTTTCTTCAGGATCGGATAAATCAGCGGCAATGCCGTGAACGTTTCCGTGCCGGGAAAGTTCCTCAACGACTGACTGGACTTTTTCTTCTGTCCGTCCGTTCACGATGACTTCGGCCCCTTCCGCCAAAAAGGCTTCCGCCGTTGCTTTTCCAATACCTGCAGTAGAACCTGTCACGAGTACGAGTTTGTCTTTCAGCTGTAAATCCATATGCCATCAATCCTTGTTTTAAGAGTTAAGATGAAAAAACATCTAATGAACAGTATATCGCAGCTGGATACCTCGGTCGAAAATCGTGCTTGTCGTTTTATTGTTCCTTGTCTTTTAAAATCTTATGAATATCTTCCATCGGACGGAGCCAATTCTTTTTCATCACTTCAGCCGCCAATTTCGGATCGTTTTTTTCAAAAGCGGCGATGATTTCCCAATGCTCGGCGGCAGACTGCAGTTTCGGAGCAGACGGCCGATTGAAAAACACATACTTCATCCGTCTGACATGAAGCTGCAGAACGGCGGAAAACTGAAGAACATACGGGTTTTTAGCCGCTTCTGTAATCAAATGGTGGAACTGTTCGTCCAGTTCAGCTGCATCGTGGTTCCGCTCCTCTTTAAAAGCGGTTTCGTATTGAGCCGCGAGTTTTTTGAGCTCGGCGATCTCTTCTTCAGTCAAAAGCGGAGCGGCCAGTTCTGCCGCCAGAGCCTGAAGATGTGCGAGCGGGGGATAGACGGCCAGCGCATCATCGGGATGAATAAGCGTGATCTTTGTTTCTTTTCCCGGCTTCATTTCCACAAAGCCTTGAGATTCGAGGAGCTGAAGCGCTTCTCTAACCGGTGTGCGGCTGACGCCGAGCGCTTCGGCCAGATCGACGTCCGTGACTTTTTCGCCGGGTTCAAGGGTTCCGTCGACAATCCAGCGCTGCAATTGATGAAACGCTTTTTCCTTTGCTGAAAGTCTGACCTGCGGCGTATAGTTTTTCGGTATCGGCATAAAACCACCCTTTCTCTATATGCAATATATCGTAAATACTTTAGCAAAAACAACGTTTTTTCAGTTGAAAATCTCCTTTTCAGAATCTCATATACAGACCTGTGTCGATTATAGTATAATAATTCCGAAATTAGGACACGAATGAGTCAGAAAGGCGCTGCCCAGAAGCGGCTAATAGGGGAGCCGGCGAGAGAGCCCCCCGCGAGCAGTTCGGCGGGCCGGGAGCGATCAACCGCAAGCCGGAATAACCGCCTGGATGATGACCGCGTTATCTGCGAAGACAGATGCGGTATAAGCGATGTGCTCTTTTTTTGTACGTTCCTGGTTTACTGCATCTTTACTGAGTAGAGATGTTTTTATTTTATCCCGAGGAGGAAGCAGAATGAAGAAGTTAGGGCTTTTATTGCTGTCACTGCTGTTGGCCGCCGGCGTTCTTAGCGGCTGCGGTCAAGCGCAAAAGCCGGCAGAACAGCAAAAACAGGAGAAGGCGGCTGAAGCGTTTCCGGTCACCATAAAAGATGCTTCAGGACAAGAGGTCAAAATTGAAAAAGAACCGAAGAAAATCGTCTCTCTGATGCCGAGCAATACCGAAATTACATACGCCCTTGGCCTGGGGAAGAAAGTCGTCGGCGTGACGGATTTTGATACATATCCAAAAGAAGTGAAAAACGTTGAAAAAATCGGGGGCATGGAATTCAACACAGAAAAAATCATTTCGTTAAATCCCGACTTGGTCTTGGCCCACGCATCGAGCATGCAGAGTGCCAAAGAAGGGCTAAAGCAGCTGGAGGATGCAGGAATTACGGTGATGACCGTGAATGATGCGGCCTCTTTTAAAGAGGCGTACCAGTCCATCGAAATGATCGGAAAAGCTGCCGGTGCAGAGGATCAAGCGGCAAGCCTGATCAAGGGCATGAAATCTGACCTGGCTGACATAAAAGAAAAAGCTGCCGGCATATCTAAAGACGATCAAAAGAAAGTATTTGTCGAAGTGTCTCCGGCTCCGGACATTTATACGACCGGAAAAGGCACCTTTATGGATGAAATGCTTGAAGCGATCCATGCGGAAAATGCCGCTTCCGCGCAGAAAGGCTGGACCAAAATAACGGAAGAAGCGATCGTCAAGCTGAATCCCGATGCGATCGTGACGACAAACGGTAAATCCGCAGTCAGCGAAATTAAAAAACGAAGCGGCTGGAACGGTGTAAAAGCGGTCAAAAATAACGAAGTATACGACGTGGACCCTGACCTCGTGACCCGTCCGGGGCCGCGATTGATCAAAGGGGTCGAAGAGCTTGCTGAACATATTTACCCTGACGTTTTTAAAAAATAACCGCTTCGCGGCATATGCCTTCAGCCTGATGTTTCTGTCGGCATCTGTTCTTATAGGAATCTCTATCGGATCTTTGGAGATTCCCATTCCTTCTATTATCAAGGTTTTTTTGAACGAATGGTTTGGTATTCAAGGGTTAAATCCCGATCCGACAGAGGCGAACATCATCATGAAAATCAGACTGCCGAGGGTGGTGCTGGCCGCTCTTGTCGGCGCGGGGCTTGCTGCTGCGGGAGCCGGGTTTCAGGGGCTCTTGAAAAACCCGCTCGCAGATCCGTATACGCTCGGCATTTCGTCAGGCGCGGCCGTCGGTGCAGTGGTCACGCTGTTTTTTGGGATTCAGCTGCCGGTGATCGGAAGTTTTACACTGCCGTTTTTAAGCGTTGCCGCGGCCGTTGTCGTGATTTTTTTGGTTTTGTTCTTTGCGCGGCTCGTACACCCTTCATTGACCCTGTCTGCTTTGATTTTGACAGGAATCATCTTCAGTTCTTTTTTGGGTGCGCTTATTTCTCTCATGATCGCATTGACCGGCGATGATTTAAAACCGATCGTCCACTGGCTGCTCGGCAGTGTATCGATGAGAGGCTGGGGTTATATCGCGCTGTTTCTGCCCTTTTTTGCGGTTGGTGCTGCCGCGCTTTTGATCAGCGGGAGAGAACTGAATGTGATGACTTATGGCGAGGAAAAAGCGAGGCTCCTCGGTGTGAATGTGAAGCGAAGTAAGTATGTCGTTCTGTTGGCGGGAGCTATTTTAACTGGCAGTGCGGTTGCTGTGTCTGGAACCATTGGCTTTGTCGGTCTCGTCATTCCGCATTTTATCCGGCTTTTCTCTATTACGGATCACCGTCATCTTCTGCCGCTCTCGATGCTGAACGGTGCTTCGTTCCTTGTGCTGTCAGATCTTTTGTCGAGAACCATCATTGAGCCGTCCGAGCTGCCGATCGGTATTATTACCGCACTGATAGGAGCGCCTGTTTTCGGGTTTATTTTGATTCGGCGCTACCGGGGAGGGCGAATTCATGATTGATGTCATCCGTGTGTCCGGCGGCTACGGAAAAACGGATGTCTTACAGGACATCAGCTTTGCTGTAAAGCCGGGTGAATTTTTAGGAATTCTTGGTCCGAACGGCAGCGGAAAAACTACTTTGCTGAAAATGTTGTCGGGAACAATCGCGCCTCGAAGCGGCGAGGTGCTGCTTGAATGCCGTTCAGTCGGGGCGTACCAAACGAAAGAGCTCGCTCGCAAAATGGCGGTCCTTCCTCAAAAAACGGAGCAGGCCTTTTCCTTTACGGTGGAGGAAACGGTACAGTTTGGCCGCTACGCGTATCAATCAGGCCTTTTTCGGCAGCTGACAGCGGAAGACCATGATATCGTGAAGAGGGTGATGAAGCAGACAGACACGCTTCGTTTCGCTCAAAAATCCATTCATGAGCTGAGCGGCGGAGAGCAGCAGCGGGTGTATTTAGCACAGGCACTTGCCCAGGAACCCGAATATTTGCTGCTTGATGAACCGACGAGTTTTCTCGATTTGTCATTTCAAAAGAGTCTGCTTGATTTAATGAAACAAGAAACGGCTGCATCCAAACTCGCAGTGGTCGGGGTGTTTCATGATGTGAATATTGCGAGTTTATACTGTGACCGCCTGCTGTTGTTGAAAGATGGAAAGGCGGAAGTTCTTGACCGCCCGGAAGCCGCCCTTTCTGCCGAGGGTATCGGAAGAGTGTATGATACGGGCATCACAGCGCTGGACCATCCTCAGCGTGCAAATCCGCAGTTTACGATCAAGGCGAAAACCATCCCGGAGAAAACCGAGCCCCTCTTTTTAAAAGAGCGGATTGAACAATATTTGCCGCATGGCATCGCATTTTCGGCAGACCGCCCGCTGCGTCTTCTGTCCTCTGAAACAGGCTTTGCATGGAGACGAAAGCTTGTCTTCGCAAGCGGAAACAACTCTGGATTGCCGCATGACCTGTCAGCCTATGAACAGGAAACGCTGTTTATCCAACATGATGCTGAATTGGCTGACTGTCATATTGTGTCGGAAAAGGGTGATCTTTGCATCGTCGGTATGAAAGATACGGCGGGGCGTTTGATCATATGGGTGTTAGTTGACGGCTGTTTGCAAGATGGTCAATTTGTAACGGCGATAAGTGCTGCAGCAAATGCCGCAGCCGAGCACCATATTCCGTGCAGCGATGTGCTTGTAGCGGCCACTCAATCCGGCCGGTCAGCGTATCAAACTGCCTTTTTTACAGAAATTCAAAATAAAACAGCGGCTTGTGTGAAAGTTTTAAAAGGTTAAATTTGGGCCTGTCTTTGGACAGGTTTTTTTATTGTTTTAAAACGCATCAGCTGAAGGTGAGGTTTCATTCTTTTGTCCCGAATTCGAAAAAATGTGTTGTTAAATGAATCATAACACCTTTATAATAAAATTTGTGAAAGCGTTTTACTATTTAAATGTTTAAAAATGCAACAGAGGAGGCGAGATCACTTGAAAGTAGAGGGGATTATCCCTGCCATACTGACACCGCTTACAAAAGAACAGGCTTTTCATGCGGGCGCAGCCGAAAAGCTGGTGAATGATCTTATTGATTCAGGCGTCCATGGCATTTTTGCTTTAGGGACAAATGGCGAATTTCATTTATTCTCGCAAGAGGAAAAGCTTCAAATTGCTGAAACAGTTGTAAAAGCGGTTAATAAACGAGTGCCTGTTTTCATCGGGGCAGGAGAAAACAGTACTGAGGCGACCATTTCCTTATCCAATCAAATGGCGGATATCGGAGCGGATGTTCTTTCGATTATTACGCCATACTTTGTCGCACCTTCGCAGGAGGAATTGTATCAGCACTTCCGCACGGTCTCTGAAAATGTCACGCTTCCTGTCCTGCTCTACAACATTCCGTCGAGAACAGGCGTATCATTGGAGCCCGAAACGGTTGAAAGGCTTGCGGCATTGCCGAACATTATCGGCATTAAGGACAGCAGCGGCAGCTTCGCCAATATTAAGGCGTATCTTGAGCGTACAAAAGAACAGTCCTTTTCCGTCCTGGCAGGAACTGATTCATTGATTTTAGACACATTGAAGGCGGGTGGAACAGGTGCTGTAGCTGCCACAGCCAATGTGCTTCCGCAAACCGTTGTTTCAATCTATGAATCTTTTAAACAAGGAAACATTGAAGAGAGCGAGCGCTATCAACAGCAGCTGCAACCGCTTCGTGATACGTTTTCACTCGGTTCACTGCCGGCACCGCTAAAAAAAGCAGCAGAGCTTGCCGGCATTGCCGTCGGGCCGCCTAAAAGTCCGATTGCAGAGCTGTCGGGAGAGCCGCTGCTAAAAGTAAAAAAGATGCTCGAAGGCTACGGAATTGAAGTAAAAATGGCAAAGGAGCAGTGAAGTTATGAAGACGCTTTATCATTTTCAAACGGCAGCCCGAATTGAGGCTGGTGCACATTCACTCAATTTGCTTGGCGATCACTTAGATCAGACCGGCTTGAATCAGATTCGTTCGGTGTTTATTTTAACTCAGCCGTCGATCGTTTCTCTCGGCTATGCAGACCAAATGAAAGAGGTGCTGGCCGAAAAAGGCATCTCAAGTGAAATTAACACCGATATACAGCCGGAGCCGACGGAACAAAATATCGAAGAGGTTTTTCAGCTTTTTTCTGAAGGAGGCCATGACGCGATTCTAGGAATTGGCGGAGGCAGTGTGCTAGATGCGGCTAAAATCCTCTCTGTTCTGAAAACAAATGAAAAACCGATTTCTGCTTTGATTGGGACGAATCTTGTTGAAAAGCCCGGCGTTCCGCTTGTGCTGATTCCGACAACATCCGGAACAGGGTCAGAGGTGACGCCGAATGCGATTGTGACGTTCCCGGAGAAAGAATTAAAGATTGGTATGGTCAGTCCCTATCTGCTGCCGTCGGTTGTGATTTTAGATCCGGTTTTGACGACCGGTCTTCCAAAAGCGATCACAGCTGCAACCGGAATGGATGCATTTACACACGCACTCGAATCCTATATTTCCAACAAAGCAAACCCATTCAGCGACATGTTTGCGCTTGAATCTATGAGACTGATTTCCTCCAGTATTCAGGAGGCCTACCATCATGGAGATAATCTGGAAGCGAGAGAAAAAATGCTCATTGGCGCCATGTATGGCGGAATGGCCTTGACAAGCGCAGGAACAGCGGCGGTTCATGCGATGGCTTACCCGCTCGGGGGAAAATACAAAATTTCGCACGGGGTGGCCAATTCAATGCTGCTTCCGCATGTAACGGCCTTCAATGCGGATCATGTGATTGACCGTCTTTCGGATGTGGCTGGCGTGATTGGAATTGAACCAAAGGGTTCGAAGGCAAGTCAAGCAGAGCGGGTCATACGGAAAATTGAAGAGTGGACCGCTGATTTGAACATTCCGCAAAATTTAAAGACATTCGGGGTATCAAAAGAGGATGTTCCATCGCTTGCAGAGGCGGCAGCCGACGTCAAACGGCTCATGGATAACAATCCAAAGCCGATGTCCATTGCGGAGATTGAAGCCGTCTATTTGAAATTGCTGGATATGTAGGTCGGGATCTGTACATGGTTTTCACCATGAGCCTGTAAATGGCTCACAAACAAAGGGGGAGTTTGGGTGGATGTCTTAAGCGGTTCGATCATAACGTTTATTTTGGTAGTGATTGTGGTTTACATTCTTTTTACGACGTGGCTGACGATGCGGTTTCGCAGTAAATCAAGTTCGGAATTCAACAATGCTGCCAAAACGCTGCCGGCGATTGTTGTCGGCATTCTGCTGATGAGTGAATTCATCGGCACCAAATCGACAATTGGGACCGCTGAATCAGCTTATACACATGGTTTAGCGGCTTCATGGTCGATTGTAACGGTCTCGATTGCATTTTTTATTTTTTCCTACTTCTTAGCCGGGAAATTTTATAAAACAGGCCAATATACGATCTCCGGCATTATTAGTGAAAAGTTTGGCCGTTCGACCAAGCTAGTCGTTTCTATCATTATGATTGTAGCCCTTTTACTTGTGAATCTTGGAAACTATTTAAGCGGATCGGCGGCAATTTCGTCTATTTTAGGTTTGCCGCTGATGACGTGTGCGATCATTACAGCGATTGTCAGCACCTTTTATTTTACGTTTGGCGGAATGAAGGGCGTTGCCTGGGTGACGATTTTGCATTCTCTTGTTAAATATGCTGGGGTTCTGATCACTTTAGGGGTTGCCCTCTATTTGACAAAAGGCTGGGAGCCGATGACGCAGCAGTTGCCGGAGCATTTCTTCACTTGGGACGGCAGCATCGGATGGGGGACAATCGGCGCCTGGTTTATCGGCAACATGGGGGCGATTTTCGCGACTCAGTTTATTATACAGGCTATTACATCATCGAAAAGTGAGAAAGATGCAAAGAAGTCGACGCTGTATGCAGCGCTGCTTTGTCTGCCGCTTGCGATTGCCATTGGAGTCATCGGCGTTGCTGCACGGTATTTGTACCCGGATATTGATCCAATTTACGCATTCCCGGTGTTTATGCAGCACATGAATCCTGTGCTGAGCGCGGTTGTGGCGACATCCCTTGTGGCGTCTATTTTCGTCGGCGTTTCGACGGTTGCGCTGGCGACAACGACGCTGATCATTGATGATTTTTATGTGCCGAAAGCAAACCCGACACCGGAACAGCGCATGAAAATCACGAGATATGTTTCGATTATCATCGGTTTTATTCCGCTGCTCGGCGTTGCGCTGGCGCCTGAATTGTTAACGCTTTCTTTCTTTACGAGGGCGCTTCGGACATCAATTGCCGTTGTGGCGGCGATGGGCTTTTATTTGCCATATTTCAATTCAAACCGCGGAGCAACAATTGGTCTGACGCTTTCAGGTATTACGACGACGGTATGGTATTTACTGGACAATCCGTTTGGCATCGATAACATGTACATCGCCATCATTGTCCCGTTTATTGTGCTCGTATTAGACCGTCTGATCAGCTCGCCTGCGAAAAAAGAGTCAAATGTGGAGGAGGAATTGTGATGAAACAAAGTGAAACTTCCCTGCCGATAGATGGGCGCATCAGAGAAAATAAAACTGACCCGGCCAGAAAGGATGCGTTTTTGCCGACAGACTGCCCGCAAAACCATGCAGCCAACCTGCTGGAGCTGGATAATGGTGATCTGTTGTGCGTCTGGTTTGGGGGAACGCAGGAAGGCATCCCTGATATATCGATTTACATGTCAAGGCTTGAAAGAGGAAGCGATGAGTGGACACAGGCAGAAAAGCTGTCAGATGATCCTTCCCGCTCCGAACAAAATCCTGTGCTTTTTCAAGAGCCTGACGGCCGGCTTTGGCTTATGTATACGGCACAGCTTTCCGGCAATCAGGATACAGCGATTGTCAGATACCGGACTTCAGACGATAGAGGCCGGACATGGAGTAAGATTGACACATTGTTTGCCGAAGCCGGGACTTTTATCCGCCAGCCGCTCATTGTTCTGGATAACGGCGATTGGCTGCTGCCTGTCTTTTACTGCATCACCTTGCCGGGCGTGAAATGGACTGGAAACCGTGACATCAGCGCGGTGAAAATTTCGTCTGATAAAGGCAAGACGTGGGAGGAAGTGAAGGTGCCGGGCAGTACCGGCTGTGTTCATATGAATATTGAAAAACTGCGCGACGGCACATTGCTTGCGCTGTTTAGAAGCCGTTTTGCAGACTCGATTTATTCGAGCCGCTCTATTGATAACGGCCGCACCTGGTCAGAGCCTGAGCCGACGGAGTTGCCGAACAACAACTCCTCCATTCAATTTACAGCCCTTCAAGATGGGACGCTTGCTCTCGTATATAATCATATGAATGCGAATGAAACGACCGAAAGAAGAGCATCTTTATACGATGAAATTGAGGATGAGGATGATACAAAAACAGGTGTTGACACAGAAGCGCGACCTGCCTTCTGGGGAGCTCCGAGGGCGCCGATGACATTGGCCCTTTCACAGGACGGCGGCATCACATGGCCTGTCAAAAGAAACATCGAAGTCGGCGATGGTTATGCGATGACGAACAACTCAAAAGACAAGCTCAACCGCGAATTTTCCTATCCGTCGATCAAGCAGGGGAAAGACGGTGATCTGCATATTGCCTTTACGTACTACCGTCAGGCGATTAAATATGTACGTGTTCCGCAAACGTGGGCCTTTGCCGGTCAAGAATAAAGCCGTTTGAGCGCGCGGCACTTGATGGAATGAAGGGTATATCATTTATGATTTAAGTTCGAGAGGCTGTCCCAATCGTTTGAAGGGACTCCCTCGTGATGTGAAACGGGTGTACACGACAATTCAATTGGCGTATGACACGCTCATTCGCGCAGGCATTCCGCAGCCGAAAATCTCCGTATGCGGCATGACCCCCCATGGCAGTGAGAATGGTTTGTTTGGACATGGAGAAGGAGAAGAGAAAATTGTTCCTGGTGTTGACCGCAGGCATTCGGTCCGCTGCCCGCTGGCACGCTTTTCTTCAGAGCAGTGAGAGGCGACTTTGATATAGTGGTGGCGATGTATGACGATCCAGGACACGGTCCGCTTGGCCTTAAGGCCGGTGTGAGCATTACAGTCGGCCTGCCGATGATCCGTACGAGTGTTGACCATGGAACAGCCTTTGGATAATGAGGGAACCGGCAAAGCTGATCCTGCGAGTTTAGAAGAAGCAGTGAGACAGGCGATCGTGCTGTCCGTCCGGTCCGCTTGAGCGGCATATATATAAAAGAAGAGCCTTCCAGTTAAGGAGGCTCTTCTTTTTAGTTCATGTAGGTCCCGCCGTTAATATTAATGGTTTCGCCCGTTATAAAATCAGATTGATCAGAGGCTAGGAAGGCGACAACGTTTGCGACATGCTCGGGTGAGCCGATCATTTTCAGCGGAATCCGCTCAATGACAGCTGCGCGATACTCCTCGCTCCACTGCTTGCTCATATCCGTTTCAATCGGTCCCGGGCAGACGGCGTTGACATAAATGCGGTGTGCAGCGAGCTCCTTTGCCAAATGCATCGTTAAATAGTTGATGCCTGCTTTCGATGCACCGTAAGCAGGAGAGGCATTGTGATGCGGTGTTTTGCTCGTCGTTGAGCTCATGTTTACAATTTTTCCGCCGCCCTGCGTGATCATCTCCGGGATGACAGCCTGACACATGAGAAAGGTGCCGGTTAAATTTAAATCTATCACTCTTTTCCACTCTTCAAGCGATGTATCAATGGTTGTTTTCCGCAAATTAATGCCCGCATTGTTGACCAAAATATCGATCCGCCCAAACTGCTGTTTTGCTTCAGCTATGAGAAGCGAGGCTGTTTCTGGCAAACTGGCATCACCTGCAACATAAGAAGCGCGCTTTCTCTCAGTATTCAATTGTGTGCACAGGGACTTGAGCAATTCTTCGTTTGTCCCGTTGATGACGACATTTGCCCCTTTATCCGCAAGCGTCTCTGCAACAGCTTTGCCGATGCCGCGGCTTGCACCGGTAATAATCGCCGTTTGCTGATTCAATTCCATCCTCATCCCACCTGTCTTTGAATAAAACCGTTTTCATGTCTATTATAAAATTGAGTGTTTCTTTATTCAACAAAACTTTATTTCGATAATTGCTATTCGTTTTTTTTGTTTCATAATGGAACAATTCCTGCAGCCGTTAGAAACAGGGTATACTATAGAAACAAGTAATAAAGAAGGGAGAATGAAATGAAACTATACACAAAAACAGGCGATAAGGGAAAAACGAGTTTAATTGGCGGAAAGGCGGATAAAGATCATCTTAGAGTGGAAGCGTACGGCACATTGGATGAAGCAAACAGTTTCATCGGGCTGGCTCAGTCTTATTTAAAAGCAGAAGAAGCGCTGTTTCAAGATGTTCTGTCAGAGTTGACCGCCATCCAGCATGAGCTGTTCGACTGCGGCACTGATTTGGCGTATGTCAATGTTCAGGAAGAAGGCAAGCTCAAGACTGAATCAATCACCATGCTTGAAGAACGAATTGATGCCTATGTCGAGGAAGCGCCGCGGCTGACCAAGTTTATTCTTCCGGGCGGAACAGAAGCGGCATCATTTTTGCATGCGGCGAGAACGGTCATCAGAAGAGCTGAACGAAAGATTGTCGCTTTGGCCAAAGAAGAAGACATTCCGCCGCTTGCGCTGCCATACGTCAACCGGCTGTCCGATTATTTATTTGCGGCGGCGCGCATTGTCAATCACCGGCTCGGGGAAGTGGATGTCGAATATGAACGAAGCGCTGATGTATTCCGGACAAAGAAAAACTCATGAATGAGAAATCCGCCAATCGTTATCGAACAGAAATGGGCCGATTGATCAAATCAAGCCGTTTTCCGGCAGGGGAAAACGGCTTTTTGTCGTAAACCTTTAAGTAAGCGTTTTCAAAGAGAGGGAGTGTTCAAGTGGTTAATCGGGAGGCAGCTGCTATAAGGCTGACGGTTTCGAAGGATGGAGACGGCGAATTTCAAACCATTCAAGAGGCGATCGATGCTTTGCCTGAGTACAGTCGGGAACAGAAAGTGATATTCATTAAAAAAGGAGTTTACAAAGAAGTCGTTCATATTCCGGCTACAAAGCCGTTTGTGAAGCTGATCGGCGAAGATCGTTACGAGACTGTGATTACGTATGACAACTATGCCGGAAAAGAAAAGGAAGGAGGAGGGAAATACGGCACGACCGGAAGTTCAAGCGTGTTTATTTATGCGGATCATGTTGAAGCTGAAAATCTGACGTTTGAAAACTCGTTCGACCGCACGAAAGTCGATACGACCGATACACAAGCGGTGGCGGTTTATGCGAAAGGAAACAGGATGACGTTCAAACATGTCAGGTTTATAGGCAGACAAGATACACTGTTTGTCAATGACGGTACACAATATTTTTATCAATGCTATATAGAAGGCGATGTCGATTTCATTTTCGGAGGAGCAAGAGCAGTGTTTGAAGAGTGCCAGATCCATAGCGCTGACCGCGGGTCCGCTACCAATAACGGTTATGTAACAGCTGCGAGCACGCATATCGCAAAGCCGTTCGGTTTATTGATGACAAACTGCAGACTGACAAGCGATGCCGCAGATGGAACGGTATACCTCGGGCGCCCTTGGCATCCGGGAGGAGACCCCGACGCCATCGCCAGTGTACTATATCACCGCTGCGATTTAGGCGCACACATCAAGCCTGAAGGATGGACGGATATGTCGGGCTTTTCGGCAGCCGATGCCAGATTGTATGAATACGAGAATACGGGTCCTGGTGCGATATCACATGAGGATCGAAAGCAGCTTGCCGATCATGAGGCTGAGAAATGGACAATTGAAAACGTATTGGACGGCTGGAATCCTAAAGTTGAATCATAGCAAGGCAACGTGCAGAAAGACCGCTCTCTGGCTGAGATGAGCGGTCTTTTTATGCGAGCGGGTCCGATTTGCAGTACGACTAGGGTCGTACTGCAAAATCAATCTGTGACTCGTTTTGTCGAAGCCTGAAATTGACTATAGTAAAGACATGAACGAGAAAGGAGGAGCAAATATGAATATAAATGGAAAGTCCATCATCGGCTTTTTTCTAATCCTTTTTGGCGTCTCCCTGTTTTTCGGCGGAGGCCATTTCGGCGGATTGGTTACAGGTGCTATTGGAGCATTGCTTCTATTCTATTCCGTGAAAAAATGGAAGGAAGGGCGCCAGTTTGCCGCGGTACTGGCCGCGATCTTCGGCATCATGTTTTTGGGAGGGTCATTGCCGTTTCTGATCGGCATCGCGGTTGCTGCAGCGATGGTTTATTTCGGATGGAAAATGATGAAGCAGGATGACAAACAGAATGACATCCTTTATTCAGAGAAAACGGAGCCTTCTGCAGCTTCATATGACACAGGCTTTGATGCAGAGTGGGAAGACTTTTTGAAAAAGAATAAATAATATTTTAGGAGGACGAGATCATGGCTTTAAAAAGAATCAGAGACATGTTTGTCGCATCAGTAAATGAAGGATTGGATAAACTTGAGAACCCCCGGGTGATGCTGAATCAATACGTACGCGACATGGAAAGTGATATCGCTAAGGCGAAGCATACCATTGTCAAGCAGCAGACAATTGAACATAGTTTTAAAGGAAAAGTGGAAGAAGCCGAAAAGCTTGCTGTCAAGCGAAGAAACCAGGCTCAGCTCGCTTTTGATGCGGGTGAAGAAGAACTTGCTAAAAAGGCGCTCTCAGAAATGAAGTATTTTGAAGAAAAAGCTGCCGAATATAAGGACGCTCACCAGCACGCGAAAAAGCAGCTTGCCGAATTAAAGGAACAGCTTGAGACACTCGAAATTAAACTGCGCGATGTCAAAGACCGCAAGCATGCGCTGATCGCCAGGGCAAACGCGGTAAAAGCGAAAGAACATATGAATGCATCATTTAATAAAATCGACAGCGAAAGCGCCTACCGGGAATTTATGAGAATGGAAAACCGCATTGAAGAGATGGAAACAAAGGCGAACAGTTATGCTGAATTATCCGCTTCATCAAGCAGCCCATTCGGCCGCCTTGAATATGCAAAAGAGGTAGAAGAAGAGCTGGAAAAAATGAGGGCTAAAAAGACAGGCTTGGAAAAGCAGACGCCTGCGGGAAATGCGTAAACGAATAGGGGCTCTCATAGGCCCCTTATGCAATTTTTGATTTCTTTCATAGATCATTTTCCTTATAATAAGGAGCATACACTTACTAGCCGAAAGGGTAATCCAAATGAAAAAAACGGTTGGAAAACTGCTGATTATCGCCGGCATTCTTATCCTTGTCGGGATGATGTTGAATGGGCGCGAAGGCTTTTCATTCTTCGGCTTCGATGACGAGTCAGCCCGCACATATCATGCACAGGGAAAAGACATCGATAAAATTGACATTGATGCAAAGAGCATAACAGTCAACATTCAAGCTGAAAACCGCGATGATATAAAAGCTGAGATTTCGGGAAAAAACGTCCGGCTTGATTCGTCTGAACAGGGGCGTACACTCCGGCTTTCCGCTGATTCGAAGGGCTTTTGGCCGTTTTTCTGGAGTAAAAAAGAGCTGATTGTCAAGATTCCTTCTGAATATAAAGAAGATCTGTCGATTTCTTCGGGAAGCGGAAATGTCAAACTGTCCGGCGGAGGTCTGCATTTGCGAAATGTAGCCTTGAAGTCGGGAAGCGGCAGCCTCAAGGCCGATGATCTTCAGGCGGTAGACCTTTCTGTAAAAGGGACCTCGGGGTCGGTCAGGCTGGAAAACGTTCAAACCACAGAAGGCGACATCCGCTCCACATCCGGTCATACAAAACTTGAAAATGTCACCGGCAGACTGAGCATCAAACAGACTTCAGGCAATTTGCGCGCTTCTTTTACAGAGATCAATGATCCTCTGAGCATCAAACAAACATCCGGAAACACCAAGCTTAAACTTCCCGATGATGCCGACATCAGTCTTAAAGCCGAGTCGACAAGCGGAAACATCAGTCATTCCTATTCATTTGATCAAGTTGCCAATGAGAAGCGGACACTGACTGGAAAAAAAGGAAATGGAAAAAATAAAATCGACATCTCCATCACGAGCGGGAATGTCTCAATTGAGTAATCAACAAAAAGAAAGGGGGCTCGAGTCAGCATGCGACTTACTAAAAACCAGCTGATCGGACTGATCATCGTACTCTTCGGAATCAGCATATTTTTGCAAAACAGCGGGCTTGGAGACGCGTTATTCTGGCCGCTCGCTTTTCTTTTTGCCGGTTATTTTCTCCATAAATATTCCCGCCGCTGGCTCGGGTCTGTCATGTATATCTTTGCGGGCTTTCTGCTGCTGAAGAACATCTTCAGCATTACATTCAGCCTGTTCGGCTTCTTCTTTGCCGCTTTCTTAATTTATGCGGGGTACCGGCTGGTGACAAATCAGCCGGTATTTGATCGCCATAAGCCGAAAGGCAGGGAGAAGGAAAAGACGGATTCCAAGCCGCTTCAGGAGAAGAACAGCCCGGGACAGCGCAGCTTTTTTTTCGGTGATGTAAAATTGATGAAAACACCTTTTGACTTAAATGACTTGAATATCTCCGGGTTTATCGGTGACGTGAAAATCGATTTGTCAAAAGCGATTATTCAAGAGGGAGAAAACACCATCGTCATCACGGGGTTGATCGGAGATGTCGATATTTACATCCCGTCCGACCTTGAAGTGTCCATCAGCTCCTCTGCGTTCATTGGAGACATTGACGTTATCGGCGGCCGAAAAAGCGGCATCGGCAATCAAATCTATACCGAGACAGAGAATTACGAGCAGTCGGCACGACGGGTCAAAATTTCGATTTCGCTGTTTATCGGCGATGTGGATGTGCGGTTCATATGAGAACGAACAGGCTTGCAAACATTCAATGGCGCGCCGTCCGCTTATCCCTAGGTGTCAGCTTTACGATTTTTCTTGCTGTATTGGGCTTTATGCTGTTTTACTACCAGCTGGATCCGAGGGTGCTTATCGTTTCCAGGTGGTTCGGGATTCCGTTTATCGCGCTTCTCGCATTGATCAGCGCAGCTGTCGGATTCGGCTCAGGTTATATGTTCGGCAATCAGCTGAAAAAACGGCTTGAAAAGCTGATCGAATCCATTCTAAAGTACGAAAACGGCAACTTTGCCTACCGGATTCCGTCGCTTGGAGACGATGAGATCGGACTGGCCGCCGACCAGCTCAATGAGATGGCCAAACGGATCGAAAGACAGGTCGCCTCTTTGCAAAAGCTGTCCAACGAGAGAGCGGAATGGCAGGATCAAATGAAAAAATCGGTGATCTCTGAAGAGCGGCAGCGTCTTGCGCGCGAATTGCATGATGCGGTGAGCCAGCAGCTGTTTGCGATTTCCATGATGACTTCGGCGGTATTGGAGGGGATCGATGCTGCCGCTGACGAAAAGCTCGCTCAAAGGCTGAAAATGGTCGAAAAAATGGCGGCCGACGCCCAGAATGAAATGAGGGCGCTGCTTTTGCATTTACGACCTGTTACCCTTGAAGGGAAAGGTTTAAAAGAAGGGCTTGCAGACCTTTTGAAAGAATTTAAAGCGAAACAGTCGGTCGACATCGATTGGGAGATCGAGGATGCAGGCAAACTTCCGAAAGGTGTGGAAGACCACCTGTTCAGGATCGTTCAAGAAGCGCTCTCAAACGTGTTCCGGCATTCAAAAGCGACAAAAGTCACCGTCAGACTGCTGCTCAGGAACAAGCAGCTCCAGTTGAAAGTCATTGACAACGGTGAAGGATTTATGATGGACGCCGTCAAAACATCTTCATACGGGCTGAACTCGATCAAGGAAAGGGCCAGTGAAGTCGGCGGAGTGGCCGAAATCATTTCATTTACGGGAAAAGGAACACAGGTTGATGTAAAGGTTCCGATTTTTGAACAACAAAAAGGAGAGGCTTAAAAGGTGATTCGAGTATTGTTAATTGATGATCATGAAATGGTGAGAATGGGGCTGGCCGCTTTCCTGGAATCCCAGCCTGATATTGAAGTGATTGGAGAAGCATCAGACGGGAAGCGCGGCGTTGAATTGGCACTTGAAACCAAACCCGACGTGATTTTGATGGATCTTGTGATGGAAGGGATGGACGGAATTGAGGCCACGAAAGAAATTTGCCGGCAGCTTGCCGATCCGAAAATTATCGTTCTGACGAGCTTCGTTGATGATGACAAGGTCTATCCGGTCATCGAAGCCGGAGCGCTCAGCTATTTGCTGAAAACGTCGAAAGCGAGTGAAATCGCCGATGCGATCAGGGCTGCGAGCGTTGGAGAACCAAAGCTTGAAGCCAAAGTCGCAGGAAAAGTGTTGTCCAAGCTGAGACATTCAGCCGGCGAACAGCCCCTTCATCAATCGCTGACAGCGAGAGAATTGGAAATTCTCAAGCTTTTAGCAGAAGGCAAAACGAACAAAGATATTGCCGAAGAATTATTTATCACCATTAAAACAGTTAAAACGCATGTGACAAACATCCTTTCCAAGCTTGAAGTCGACGACCGGACACAAGCCGCAGTCTACGCCCACCGAAACAAACTTGTCGACTGACAAAACAAAAAACAGCTTTCTCAAGAAAGCCGTTTTTCAGCCGTTCCAATATTTTCGGTCCTCATCTGCAGGAAGAGTGAATGAATCTGTTTCAACCGTGCGGGCGGTAAGTTGGGCGGTCTCGTTTTCCTCGCGTGCATGTTCGCCCGCTGTGACGTTTTGGCAAATGATGCCGAGCCGCTCGGTTACTATGGCATTGTGCTTCTCCTGCAAGTCGATCAATTTGCCGATGCCTAGCAAAATGAATCCGCCGATGAAGCAAAAAAACGGAGTGGTGAGGTATGTGCCGATCGTAAAGAAAAGCATCGACTGCGAATCCTCCATAAACGGATCATAAGCGACATCGCTGATAATGAATCCGGACAAAATGACGGCCGCTGCAATCAAAAAAATGCCTGTCATGTGCAATATCCGCTTCAAGCTCATCACCCTTTCACACACATTTTATCAGAAAAACGGGCCGCTAGCTGCTTTTTGTCGCACCTTTTGTCCCAAAGTCCTGAATTGTCGCTTTAATGTGAAAGTCGATATCGGCTTCGCTGAAGTGTTTATCCCAATTGGATCTGTCTCTTTCCCATTCCTTCGGAAAAGTGATTCGGGCATTGTCGGAAAGATCGGTGACGTCCGTTTTGATTTCGTGCTGCAGGACATGGATCAGACGTTCAACCCGCTTTTCGATGTCTCTTTGAACCGATTTCTCAATATTTTTAATGTATTGATCATTAAAAGAATCCTCCCCAAGATACCAGTCTTCTGACAGCCTTCCTTTAATATTGGCATTGATGACAAATTTGTACTTTCCGTTCTGCCTCATCGCCCGAACGCGGTGTGTCATCGAAAACACTTCATACGAGAATAAATGGCCATCATGCTTTGAGTCGATCACCCCTCCGTTTACATGGCCCGTTAATAAATTCAGCGCTTCGATCTGAGGAGGCGAAAGGTTTGCATGATATTTGTTGTTTTTGATCACGGCGCCTCCTTCAAGCTGCAGCTGCCCCTTTTCGACGACAACCTTCGGCATGATAAAAGACAAATCGGACTGCAATTTGATTGAAATGTCGCCCAATGTAACAGGATCGAGCAGCTTGATCGTTGATGCTCTGTTTTCAGAGATGTTGTGGATCACGTCAGACGCGGGATCTCCGGCATCATCAATCTTCAAAATGCTGCCGGCCGCCCCGGGCGTCATATAGACCTCACTGCTTCTTCTGATGCTGTTGTCCCGGATAAACTGATTGATCAACGCTTCCAGAGAAATATCGGATACAAGATCCTCCGAGAAAATCAGGACTTGCAGATGCTGCGAGAATACCGGGAAATTTTTCAAAGCGGTGGAACGGATGGTTTGATGAACCGTATTTCCAGAAGTGGACACCACTTTGGTCGGATCCTGAGCGCTGCCGTCTTGTCCGATCTTTTTAGGAACGAGAAACTGATACGTCAATTTCACCTTTTTATCATCTTCACCTTTATCGAGGGCAAGGCCGATGGCGATGCTGAGTTTTTCAATCTGCCTGCTGTCCCAGCAGCCTGTTAAAAGGAGAAGCAGGGACAAGACTGCTAACATTCCCTTTTTTTTCACGAAGACGTAAACCTCCTTTTGACGGACACGAGCAAAAAGATCAGAAGGGGTAGCGCGCAGAAGACAACGATAAAGATATACCCGAGGTAATCGCTGAAGGCGCTGACCTGGTTGGCGTCCCGCGGAACAAGAGATACCAGATAAACAATGGCGCCGACAAAGAGGACGTTTTTTTTCACAGGCCAACCGAATACGTTTTCAAGTCCTGAGGCGGCAAAGTACGTATAGACGACAAATGTTGTGAAAAACTGGATCGTCCAAATGACGAGCAAAAAAGATTCGAACCTTTCGATGAAAATCCCTCTTATCTCAAAAGACTGAAATAACGAGATCGTCGGCCATGTCATTGTCATAACCTCAGTCGCTGTCAGCGCCCCGACAACGACCGTGAAGGTGAGAATATATAAGAAGAGCGGGATCCCAAATCCGATCGCGGATGCTTTAAAGAGCTTTTCTTTGTTTTTAATGTATTTCGGCAGAAACATCATCAGCTCCACCCCTAAAAATGAAATGGAAACCACCGTCAAAGCTCTGCTGACCGGCTCCAATCCAAGGCCGAGAACCGGACGCAAATGGTTCAGCTGAAACATATTCATACTCAGTCCGTAAACGATGAGAAGAACGACGATCGTAATGGACAGAAAGAACGGAAATAGCTTGGACATATCGCTGATACCGCCGATGACCAAATAAATTGCACAAACGATAAAAGCAAAAATTGTCACGCCCATCGGTGTGAACTGAAGAAGGAAAAACTTTGCCATTTCAGCCATTGCCCTTGCTTCAAAGCTGGCCACGCCCATGAAGTATAAAACGATTAAAAGGTTGAGAATATTCCCGATCATAAAGCCGCAGCCTTCTCTTGTGTAATCAAAAAAAGACAGGACGTTGTGCTTTTTAACGATTTTGGCATTGATGTAGATAATGAGAAAAAAGACGAGCCCCTCTACGATCAATACGATCCATCCATCTGGCGACAGCGTCTTTTGCGTCAGCGCCCTCGGCAGCGTTAGCAGGCCTGCCCCGAGCATTGTGCTCGTAATGATCGAAGCGGCTTCATATGTGCTAATCCGATCGTGCTGATTTCTTGGAACCATTTTCAGGGTTCACCTCCCGGTCTTTTGTTGGCAGACGAATGATGGCTTCATCGGTATGTTTTAAGCTGAAAAAATGGTTCGGGTTAAAATACGGGATGCCGAAGCTCCTTTGCCTGACCAAATGAGTGAAGATGACGAGCATGCATAATATGATCCCGTAAAGTCCGAACACGGATGCAGCTATCATGGAAATAAACCGCAGCACGCGAAACGACAGGCCCATGCCGTACTGCGGCACAGTAAATGACGCAAGGGCGATAATGCTGACGATGATTACCATCACGGAGCTGACGATATTGGCTTCGACCGCCGCCTGGCCGATGACGACTCCTCCCACGAGGCCGATTGTCTGGCCGAGCGGATTGGGAAGCCGCAGTCCTGCTTCCCTTAAGAGTTCGATCGTTACTTCCATAATCATCGCTTCAAGGAGCGGCGGAAACGGCACATTTTCGCGCGTGCTTGCAATCGTAACAGCGAGTGCTGTCGGCAGCATCCCTTGATGAAAAGACACAAGCGAAATATAAAACGCCGACAGGAACAAGGTGATGAAAATCGAGCTGAACCGGAGAAATCTAATTAAGGTCGCGGCGATCCACCTTTCATAAAAATCGTCCGGGGACTGCATCACCATTCCGAAAGAAGCGGGAACGATCAGGGCAAATGGCGAGTAATCGACAAAGATGGCGATCCGTCCATTAAACAGCGCTGAAGAAACCTTGTCAGGCCTTTCGGTGTTCTGAATCTGCGGGAACGGCGAGTACTTATTATCCTCGATTAATTCTTCAAGAACCCCGGTATCCTGAATGTCATCCAGCCGAACCTTCTTGAGGCGTTTTTTTAGATCTTTAATGACCGAATCGTCCGCTTTGCCCTGGATATAGATAATGGTCGCGTCTTTAAACTTGTTCTTGCCGATCGGTATTTTTTCCACGGTCAGTTCTTGATCCGGGACACGCTGCCTGACCAGGGCCACATTTGTATCGACATCCTCGATAAAGCCGATTTTCGGGCCTCTGACGACGTTTTCCGTATCTACGACTCCAAGACTTCTTTTCTTTTTCTCAGATGTTGGCAGCGCAAAAATAACATTCATGCCATTGATCAAGAGCAGGCACTTTCCTTTGAATATCGCGTTGATGGCGTCTTTTTCTTTTGTAACGGGTTCCGCATTCAGCTTATTTAAACGGAGACGGACATCCTCCAGTGAATAAGAGCTGTCATCCGAGACCAACAATTTCGCCGCTTTTTGGATTTTCTTATCATCATTCAAATCTTTAAAGTACAAAAAGTAAAAAATGATTCCGTTTTTCAGCATTTTTTTGTTTTGAATCAGATCATCGTTGTGCTCAAGATGGGGAAGAAGAATTGCGAGATTCTCATGGATGTGTTCCTTGAATTCCGACTGAGTCATGATCGTCACCTGCCTGGTGTTTCTGGAATTTGATATAGGTTATCTTTTCCTGTTAAAAAAACAATATACTGTGTTACAGTAGTGTTTGGTGAAATTTTCATTGAACAGAGACGGAGTGAGAAAAGTTGGCGCAGATCAGGCTTACGGGGAAACCGGAAGAGATTGAACGCATTATCCAATCTTTTTCTAAGCATTATGAGGTTTCATATGTATCGAAAGAATACGGCAAGACAAACCCGAAATATAAATATGCAAAAGATTCCCGAGTTTATATTGAGCTAAAATTAAAATAAAGATAAAATTTAAATGGAAGGGTTTTATCGATTTTTATCGAAATATAGATTATTGCAGATTGAGAGAAGGAAGGGATTCGAAAGTGGATTACAGAATTGAAAAAGATACGATGGGTGAAGTCAAGGTTCCCGCCGATAAGTTTTGGGGAGCTCAAACCCAAAGAAGCAAGGAGAACTTTAAAATCGGTTCTGAGAAAATGCCGCAGGAAATTGTGTATGCGTTTGCAATCCTAAAAAGAAGCGCCGCGATTGCCAATGAAAAGCTTGGCAATCTTGAAGCGGAAAAAAAGGAAGCGATTGTTTCCGTATGCGATGATATTTTAGAAGGAAAGTATGACAGCCATTTTCCGCTGGTCGTCTGGCAGACCGGGAGCGGAACACAGAGCAACATGAATATGAATGAAGTCGTGGCAAACAGGGGAACGGCTTATTTGCAGGAAAAAGGCTCAAGCCTGAAGATTCATCCGAATGATGATGTCAACCGCAGCCAAAGCTCTAACGATACATTCCCGACAGCGATGCACGTGGCTGCTGTCCTCGCGATTCACGATAAACTGATCCCGGCGATTGACCGTTTGAGAGGCACGCTGCATGAAAAAGCTGAAGCGTTCAAAGACATTGTCAAAATCGGCCGCACTCATTTGCAGGACGCGACACCGCTGACATTGGGACAGGAAATCAGCGGCTGGGTATACATGCTGGACCGTTCTAAAGAGATGATCCTTGAATCGGCTGACAAAATCCGCGATCTTGCCATCGGCGGAACTGCCGTGGGAACAGGCATTAATGCTCACCCTGAATTCGGAAGCACTGTTGCCGGAGAGATCAGCGCCTTGACCGGACAGACATTCAAAAGCTCGCCTAATAAGTTTCATGCGCTGACAAGCCATGATGAACTGACACACGTGCATGGCGCACTTAAAGCGCTTGCGGCAGATCTCATGAAAATCGCCAATGATGTCAGATGGCTTGCAAGCGGGCCGCGCTGCGGAATCGGCGAATTGATTATTCCGGAAAATGAGCCGGGAAGCTCGATCATGCCTGGAAAAGTAAACCCTACGCAAAGCGAAGCGCTGACAATGGTCGCATCCCAAATCATGGGGAATGACGCAACGATCGGCTTTGCCGCGAGCCAGGGGAACTTTGAGCTGAACGTCTTTAAACCGGTGATTATATACAACTTCCTGCAATCCGTTCAGCTTCTTGCCGACGGCATGAATTCATTCCATGACAAGTGTGCCGTGGGAATTGAGCCTAATCGGGAAACAATTGAAAAGAACCTGACCAATTCTCTCATGCTGGTTACGGCTTTAAATCCGCATATCGGATACGAAAATGCGGCGAAAATCGCGAAGCTGGCCCATAAAGAAGGGCTGACGCTGAAAGAAGCGGCGCTCAAACTGAACCTTTTAACAGAGGAGCAGTTCGACGAAGTTGTTAAACCTGAAGAAATGGTGAAACCGAAAGCATAATCAACAAAACCGGCTGCATGTATTGCAGCCGGTTTTGTTTTGCGAATCATCCGTGCGGATGGTGCATGTCTTTTTTGATCAATTCAGCGAGTTTGTCCGTTTCTTTTCGAATCGCATCATATTCCTTCAAGTTGGATATCATGCCTTTGATGATGGCGTTTTTGCGCTTTTCTTTTCTAAGCTCTTTTTCCAGAATATCCAGGCTTTCGGCAAGATCGGCAGGAGGAGCGCCGTTGTACTGCTTGTTCGCTTTGACACGCATTTCATTGAGGAGGGCGTCCTTCAGCGGATCAAATGTGTAAAAGGGGCCGAACCACTCGTCTGCTTTTTCGAATGAAATCAGCGGCTGATCATTGCGCTTGATCATCCCCTTTGCCAAATCGTCGAGGCGGTTCAGCATGTGGTCGGCGAGAGACTGCAGGTCGAACGAATGGTGCAGCAAAATCATCAGCTCAAGATAGACATCGCTCATTCCGTTGATCATAAAGCACAGTTCGGCGCTGTACGGTTCAATGTCTTTGCCGTAAATGTTCTGGATGTTTTCGATGTGCAGCCTGAGCGTGGTTCTCCGCATTTTTTTCGCGAACGCTTCAATTTCGTCATTGATCGGCATTGACCGCTCATTAAACTGCATCGTGATAAACTCTTTGTGCTCCAAAATGTTTTCGAAAAAAACGACGAGCTGCATCCGGTACACATCGCGCGGATGGTCATGCTCCGTTTTGATTTTCTGAATTCGGGTAAAGATTCTTTCATAGTAGTAGTGAAGGACTGAAAGGAGGAGCGCTTCCTTTGATTTGAAATAAATGTAGAAAGCGCCTTTTGACATTTGGCACTCTTTTGCAATCTCCTGAACTGAAGTAGAGCTGTATCCTTTTTTTGCGAAAAGTTTGATGGCTGTTTCAATAATGACTTTCTCTTTTTGTTTCATTGCTTTCACCTTCCTGAAAGATCGAACCCGAAAGCGGCTTTCGGCGGACCGTGGTGACTGGCGGGTCACTTTTTCTGCTCCGTTATATTTTTAACTAGATTGTAACTTGTTTTTTTGTTTGATATTATTTATATTATAAAGTAAGGTGACCGAGTGGTCAAAATTTGTGGAGAAAGGGTGAAGGTTGATGAAAGAAATCGATGATATGATCAGGCGTCTGCGCAGCAGGGGAATTAAGGTGGACAAAGTCAAATATCCAAAGCATGTCCTGTGCGAAAAGAAATGGATGAAAAAGCCGAAAAACACGATGAAGCCCAGCTATCGGGATTTCAACGGCTATTCGTTTATATGAAAAAAGACTGCAGCGTCTACAGTCTAATTTCGCGGAACGGATATTGAGTAGCACACACCGGTTTGATCATTCCGAATGGTCATGTCAGCATGGTGGAGCGTCAAGATTCGTTTAACGATGCTGAGTCCAATGCCGAATTCGCCTTTCTTCCCTTTATTAAAAGGCTCATACAGGCTGGAAAGCATCTCTTCTTCAATGTGTGGTCCGTCATTTTTAATGGTGATCAACGTATGTTTTTTCGTCGACCTGACGCTGATTTCAATGCATGTCTCCGCATAGCGGATCTGGTTTTCAAGAACGTTTTCCAACAGCTTGCTCCATTGTTCTTGATCGCCCGTCAACATTGTTTCCTCTTCAAGATCAATCTTCCAGTTCAATTCTTTTTTGGACCATTTCAAGCGTTCAACAACTTCTTTAATGACCTCTTGTATATCAAAAGTTCCGTACTGTCTTTCTTGTCTCAGCAAATAATCAAGCTTTGTCAGATAAAGAAGATCCTTGATTTTCTTTTCAAGTTTTTCAGCTTCGCCTTCAATGACTTCAATCGTGTTTTCCAAATCTCCTTTAGGGTAGATGCCGTCTTTGATCGACTGGGTATACCCGCGGATGACCATGACCGGCGTTTTCAGATCGTGGGAGATGTTTTGCAGGAGCGTGCGTTCTGTCTCATCTTTCTGGATGAGCTTTTGCCGCATGTCCTCAATGGTGTGCCCGAGCTTGCCGATTTCGTCTTCCCTGTCGACAATCACGGGATCATCCCAGTCCTGTTTAGAGATTTGTTTGACGTGTTTTTCAAGCGTGACGAGCGGTCTTGATAAATATTTCGCCAGCCAGATGGAAGGAATCCAGCTCAGCAAAATGACGACAATCAAAATAAACAGCAGCTGCTTAAACAGCGTATGGGACAAATCGTCCCTGTATGAATCAAGCGCATAGGACAATAGCAGAAACGTCTGGTCCTGGGTCTGGATTTTTTTGAGCACAAAGAAAATGTGCTCTCCGTTGACATTCTCCGAATACCTTTTTGAGGACTCGTCCTGTCTTTTGCCGAGCTTCTGAACCTTCTCGATAAATGAATCAGGGAGAATCTGCGGGCTTTGGTAGACGGTTCCTCTCTCAGGCAGTAGGACGTGCTGAACGTGGCGGTTTGTGCTTCGTGAGCCGCTGCTTCCGCCGAAGCCTCTTTCCGGTGAATCGGAAAATCCGTATTCTGTCAGAACATGCTGCTCATTTTCAATGTTCGTATAAATTTCGTCAGTAAAAAAGTTCTGCAGTGTTGTCGAGAATAAAAACGTCAGCAAAATCGAGACCGTTAACAGGATGCCGCAAATGACACTCCAAATTTGAAAGGCGAGCGACCTGTTCTTCATGATTTCAACATCCTGTAGCCGAACCCGTAGATGGTTTCCACTTTCAGTTCGGGCATTTTCTTGCGCAGCCTTCTGACAAGATCGTCAACGACGCGGTCGGTTCCGAAGTAATCGTCTCCCCAGACGCTGGTGAGGATATCCTCCCTTGAAAAGGCGCGGCCTTTGTTGTTTATAAATAGAAGCAGAAGATCAAATTCCTTTGACGTCAAATTGATCATGCTGCCATTTTCATAGACTTCTCTCAAGTCTTCATAGACTTCATAGCAGGAAACCGGCGTTCCTTTTTTCATTTCTCCCGGTTCTTCTTTATATATCAGCTTGAGCAGCTTTTGTACGCGGATGATCAGTTCCCTGGGGAGAAACGGCTTAGATATATAGTCACTGCTGCCCAGCTCAAGCCCCAGCACTCTGTCAATATCGGCATCGCGTGCAGAAATAAAAATGACGGGGACTTCCGGATCATGATTTTTTATTTCTTTTATTAGCGTATACCCGTCGATATCTGGTAACATGATATCGAGAATCCATAAATGAGGTGACTGGCCTATTTTTTGCCTGGCACTTTCACCGTTTAGAAAAGAAGTGACGTGCCAGCCTTCACTCTCTAAGTATTTTGTCAGCAATTCATTTAAATTCTCTTCATCTTCAACTAGATAAATGGAGTATGACAAGAGCGGTTCACATCCTTTCTACGTCATTATACTAGTTTTAACATAAGTCTGGTCAATTTTCATAATTTCACATATTCTTTTCATTTTTATCCCACAATGTTTTCGTAACATACTCATCAGGGAAGAAAGGGAATGAAAACAGAGTGAACGACGGCCGGGTCTCTTTTTTTGTGGATGTTAAAGCTTTTATGCCATTTGCGATAGTTGAAGACAAGAAAAATAAAGGAAGTGTACGCTTATGGATTTTAGACGCGATGACGAACAAAAACATGCAAATGAAGAGCAGCTTCGCGAAGAAGCGCAGACGCCGCAAACGGCAGGTTCTGAGGAGCAGCAGTCAGAACAGCCGGCAAAGGAGCCCGAGCTGATTTTAAAGAAAGATACAGACGATCAGTCAGATCTTACGAATAAAGAAACCGCTGCAGCCCTGGAAGATGCCAAGGAAACGAGAGCGGCAAAAGAAAAGCGGCGTAAGGCTTCGTGGCTGAGCCCGATTTTGGGCGGCATCATCGGGGGCGGTTTAGTGCTTGGAATCTCTCCGTATCTTCCGGGCGATCATCCGAGCGAAACCGCCGGAACCGAACAGACAGAGCCAAAGCAGTCGCAGAATTTCAACACAAAACCTGTCACAAACGCAGATAACGTGCCTGATATGGTGGAAGATTTGGAGCCTGCAATCGTCGGCGTTTCAAATATTCAAACGAGCTTCGGCTTCTCTGAGGACGACGTGGAGGAAAGCGGCACGGGATCAGGCGTCGTCTTTAAGAAAGACGGCGGCAAGGCCTACATTATTACAAACAACCATGTCGTTGAAGGCGCTTCGAAGGTAACCATCTCCTTATACAACGGTAAGACAGCGGATGCCAAGATTATCGGCAGTGACGCTTTGACTGATCTGGCTGTTTTAGAGATCAGCAGCAAAGGCGTTGATAAGGTTGCAAGTTTCGGAGATTCCGCAAAACTTCGCGCCGGTGAAAAAGTAATCGCGATCGGGAACCCTCTTGGCCTTCAATTTTCAAGAACGGTTACAGAAGGTATCATCAGCGGTGTCAACCGGACAATTGAAGTCTCCACATCTGAAGGGAATTGGGATATGAACGTTCTTCAGACAGATGCGGCGATCAACCCTGGAAACAGCGGCGGCCCTCTGATTAACAGCAGCGGGCAGGTAATCGGCATCAACAGCCTGAAGATCAGCCAAAGCGGTGTTGAATCACTTGGTTTCGCGATTCCGAGCAATGATGTTCAGCCGATCGTTGACGAGCTTTTGCAAAAAGGAAAAGTGGAGCGGCCTTTCCTGGGTGTGCAAATGATCGATATGCAGCAGGTGCCGGAACAGTATCAGCAAAATACGCTTGGCCTTTTCGGAGACCAGCTCAATAAAGGCGTGTACGTCGATAAAGTATCGCCGAAATCGCCTGCGGCTGATGCGGGCATGAAAGCCGGCGACGTCATTACCAAAATGAACGGCAAAAACGTCGAAACCACTTCAGATCTCAGAAAAATTCTTTATACTGAAGCAAAAGCAGGAGATACCGTCACATTTGAGGTGCTGAGAAACGGAAAGCAAACAACAATGAAAGCAAAGCTTGCGAAAAGCAAATCATAAATAAAAGCCATGGCGTCTGCCATGGCTTTTTCATATTACTTGTCCAAAAATGAACTAAGCATCCAAATTTGCTTATCAATTTCCTCTGTCAGGGCGATATAAAGGTCAGCGGTAGAATGGTCTGATTTTTCTTCCGCCAGTTCTATGGTATGCTGAATTTCATCGCGGATTTGACGGTAATCGCTGACAAGTGCGGAAACCATTTCTTCGGCCGTTTTTTCGGATCCGTTTTCCTCGATTGTGCCGTGGTCAAGGTATTCTTTCATTGTGGCAAGCGGCTGTCCGCCGATGGCCAGCAAGCGTTCCGCGACCACATCTGCCGTTTCTGCGGCATGGTTGTAAAGCTCTTCGAATTTTTCATGAAGGGTAAAGAACTGCGGCCCTTTTACATACCAGTGAAAACGGTGAAGCTTCGTGTAGAGAATGAACCAGTTGGACAAATTCGTATTCATTGAGTTTTCAAGTACAGGATTTTGCTGTTTTAATTGTTGAGAGATCATGTGATATTTCCTCCTCGTGTTTTCATTTGTTAATTATATTATAACAAATATAAGATTAAAATCAATACTAAATTATAATTATTTTAAATAACCTTATTTAAACAAATTTTTAATGACCGCGCGTTCCCAAATCCTCCATGGCAGGGCGCTGTGGAGGAGGATCATGAGGCGGACGCCCCTGCCGATCGGATAGCGCAGCCTGTTCAGCCGCTTTTTTACTGCGAGGCGGCAAATCAGTTCAGCCACATCATCAGGGTTTCCGTAATGTTGGCGGTTCGCCGCAATGTAGGCGGAGATTCGCTCAAAATATGTACTGTACCGTGATTCGGCTTCAGGTGCAGTGACCTGGGCGGCAAATGATGTCTCCCAAATCGCCGTCTGATACGATCCCGGCTGGACGACGGCCACATCGATTCCGAATGGGCGGAGTTCGAGGCGGAGGCTTTCTGAAAAGCCTTCAACCGCATGCTTTGATGAAGCATATGCCGAGAAAGCGGGGAAAGCGATCTGTCCGCTGATACTGCTCAGATTAATGATTTTGGCGCCGCTGTGTTTCTTCATATAAGGAAGGACCGCTTTCGTTACCGCCATCAGGCCGAAAACATTTGTCTCATACTGTTTTCTGTAGTCGTCAAGAGAAAGCTCTTCAGTAAATCCGCCGTATGCCGTTCCTGCATTATTGACGAGAACGTCTATCTGTCCGTACGGTTTCAGCTCTTCGGTAAATGTTGAAATCGATTGTTCGTTTGTGACATCTAGTTCAGTGACGGCAATCGATGAATCGATCGAAAGCTCCGCTATGCGGTTCCGTAAAGCTTCCGCTTTTTCGGGATGGCGCGCCGTTGCGATGACGAAATGAGTGCCGGCGAGTTTTAAAGCGGTCAATAAACCAAATCCGCTCGTCGCGCCTGTTACGATGGCGATTTTATTATTCAATGAGTTTCCTCCATTCAAAATTTTGGCTTGTTGACAAAAAAAGGCTTGTCAGCGGCAGTTTATCATTGATAAAATTTAAAAAGTGCTAAAAGACCTATTTTTTATAAAAAACGCAAGAGAGAAAGAAGGCAGGGTGACACGATGAATGTTAAACGATCCCTCCTGTTCATTATTGTACTATGTCTGACGCTGTTTTTTCATAGCTCGGCTCAAGCAGGAGAAAAAAACAAACCGGAAATTAAAAGTGTTTCCGCCATATTGATCGATGGGAAATCGGGGCAGGTTCTCTATGAAAAAAACAGCCGCAAAAAAATGTACCCGGCCAGCATTACAAAAATTGCCACGGCGATTTATGCAATAGAAAACGGAAATCTAGAAGATCGTGTGAAAGTCAGCAAAAATGCTGCTCAAACGGAAGGATCAAGCGTATATCTGGAAGCGGGGGAGTCGGTTCCATTAAAACGGCTGCTCCAAGGGCTGCTGATGAATTCGGGAAATGACGCCGGAACGGCGATCGCCGAACATGTCAGCGGAAGCGTGAAACAGTTTGCGGATGATTTGAACGCGTTTATTGCTGAGCATGCCGGAGTGCATGACACTCATTTTGTGAATCCTCACGGACTGTTTGACAAAAATCATTATACGACGTCCGCCGACATGGCGAGAATTACCGAGTACGCAATGAAAAACAAAACGTTTCGAGCGCTTTTTTCGGAAAAGCAAACGTCATGGCACGGACAGACGTGGGACACGACGCTGAAAAACCATCACCGAATGCTGACAGGTGAGATTCCTTACAAAGGAATAACCGGCGGCAAAACAGGATTTGTGGATGAATCAAAGCATACCCTTGTCACAACGGCAACACGGGGCAGCCTTAATTTAATCGCCGTCATCATGAAGGCCGATAGCAAGAAAATGATGTACAGCGATACAAAAACGCTTCTGGATGAAGGATTTCACAATTACGAGACACAAGAACTCAAAAAGGGAGAGGCGTTTACCGACCAGAACGGGACAAGCCATGAACTGAAAAACCCTTTATACGTGACGAAAAAGAAAGGCGAAGCCCTGAGTGAAAATGTAGACAGCGACGGAATTCTGAACATTAAAGGAGAGGACGGCAGGCTGCTTCAGGCCCTGCAAATCGCAGAACCATTCAGCGCGGAAATATCAAGCGGCACAGATGCTGTTCAAGGCCCGCCGCAAAGTAAAGGCGGATTGTATTTATTTGTGTTCGGCCTAATCGGTTTATTGACGGCCAGCTATGCGGTCAAACGGATGAGGCAGCTGTAATATGATCAGGGAAGAGGCGTGCCGGCTCACAAGTCGGCCGTTTTTTATTTGCCCTGAAAAGCCAAATTTATCTTATAATGGAAACAAGCCAATGAAAGGGGACGGGAACAATGACATTTCATCAACTTAAAGATACGTGGGATCTCGAGGTTTTCTTTAAAGGCGGGAGCGGCTCCGTCGAGTTCCGTCAATATTTAAATGAAATTAAAGCGCTGCTTTCAACTTTTAAACGCTCTGCCGAGGCTCTTACCGTCTCAAAAAGCGGTCTTGATGAATTGAAGGAAACACTGGCGCTTTTTGAAACAATTGATGTTAAAATCCGCGAAGCAGACGCTTTTGTCGGATGTCTCCAAGCGCAGGACACCGCGGATTTAAAGGCGAATGCCCTTAATTTTGAGGTCACCCAGCTCGCTGCCGATGCTCAGAAGGCGCTGGTCGTGCTTGACAGCAAATTTGCCGTTGTCTCAAATGAAGAATGGGAAGCGATCCTTCAAGAAGAAGGCATTTCCAATATCTCTTATATTTTGAATGAGAGAAGGGAGCGGGTAACGGAAAAGCTTGGTTCCGAACAGGAAACATTGATTCAAGGTTTGTCTGTTGACGGATATCATGCTTGGGGTGATATGTACGACAGCATCGTCGACCAAATTCAAATCCCGTATGAAGAAGATGGCGAGACGAAAATTCTGTCTGTCGGACAGGCGCAGAACCTGACATCTAAACCTGACAGAAAGATCCGCCGCTCCGTATCGGAAAATTTGGACCACGGCTGGGAACAGCACGCTGATTTGCTCAGCAGCACGCTGAATCACCTCGCCGGTTTCAGACTGAACGTCTATGAGGCGAGAGGCTGGGACAATGTATTAAAAGAACCCCTGGACATCAATCGCATGAAGCAGGAAACCCTTGATGTCATGTGGCAGGTCATTATTGATCATAAAAAGCCGTTTGCAGACTATCTTTCCCGGAAGGCGTCTATGCTTGGGCTGGATAAACTGAGCTGGTATGACGTCGAAGCGCCGATCGGTTCAGCGGCAAAGGAATATTCGTATCAAGAGGCAGCCGCTTTTATTACCGGGCAGTTTAAAACGTTTGGAGAAAAGCTCTCCTCCTTTGCTGAAAAAGCGCTCAGAGACAGATGGGTTGAAGCTGAGGACAGGGGAGGCAAACGCCCGGGCGGCTTTTGCGCCAATTTTCCTGACAGCGGGGAATCGAGAATATTTATGACATTTGCAGGAAGCCAGTCAAACGTTTCCACGCTGGCGCATGAGCTTGGCCATGCCTTTCATCAGGAATCCATGCTGGACGTCAGACCGCTAAACAGGGCGTACGCGATGAACGTGGCGGAAACCGCGTCTACTTTTGCAGAAATGATCGTGGCTGATGCGGCATTAAAACAAGCCGGTTCAGACGAAGAAAAACTCGTCCTTCTGGAAGATAAAGTCCAGCGAAGCGTCGCCTTTTTTATGAACATTCACGCGAGGTTTCTATTTGAAACCCGCTTTTACGATGAACGAAAAAACGGCGTCGTATCCGCCGGAAGACTGAACGAGCTGATGGAAGAAGCTCAGAAAGAAGCGTTTTGCGGCGCGCTTGGCGAGTATCATCCGTATTTTTGGGCATCAAAGCTTCATTTTTATATTACGTCTGTCCCGTTCTACAATTTTCCTTATACGTTCGGCTACTTGTTTTCGCTTGGCATTTACGCGCAAGCGCTGAAAGAGGGGGCGGCGTTTGAAGAAAAATATATCGCGCTCTTAAAAGATACAGCCTCCATGTCTGTTGAGGAACTGGCGATGAAGCATCTCGGCGCCGATCTGACGAAGCGGGATTTCTGGGAAGCGGCCATTCAGCCGGCTGTCCGTGATGCAGAAGCATTGTTAGAGATGATATAAAGGCTTCCGCTGAGAGATTGAATGAGTTTCCGCAAAGTGGACATAGCTAAGGATAATGTGCATAGAGGAGATGAACGGTATGAACCTATTTCGGATGGCCGTTATCGCTCTCGTCATGATCCTGATGACCGGCTGCCGTTCAATAGCGGAAGAACATGCCGAAGGCAAGGAGGCCGTTCCCGATAACGCTCCTGTTTCAGATGTGGAAAGCGTGCCTTACGCTGCATTTGCATTGGAAGTGAACTATGGCCGTGGAAAGCACAATTCGTTTACAGCCGTATACGACAAACAGGAGCGGGAAGAAGCATCGATTAAAGACCACCTGAACGGAGCGGACCGCGAAGGGGAAGAAGCTTTAAACGAAATGAAAATGGTTTTAAGCGAGCTTTCGATCGCCAAATCCGATTCAAAGCAGGACGTGATCAGCAATGTGCTCGAGGCTTTCAATCTTGATGAGCGATATGACCTGTTTCATCTGCGGGTGAAATGGCCGGATGGTACGTCAAGAATCTATCACGGAAAATAAACAAAAGAGCATTTCCAACGGCGGAAATGCTCTTTTTTGCTTACGATTTTAAAAAGTATTTTTCGATGTCATCAAGGAACAGATACGCTGCTTTGACACCGCCGGCCGTCGTCCAGATCGCATCGTCGACTTCGTGGGCGTTTCCGGTTTTGACAGCGTTCAATTTTTTCCAAAGCGGATCGCTTGTCCAATCGTTTTGCCATGTTTCGGCCTCTGTTTTGCTTTCGGCAGGTTTATATGTGAAATAGAACAGGACATCCCCATCCATTTCAGGGATCGATTCTTTATTTTCCGTCATAAAAACAAATTTGTCGTCTTGTTTTTCAAACAGTTTTTCCTGTTTTTCCGGATACTTAAAACCGAGCTGATCCAAGATGATTCCCGGGAAAGAATCTTTATAGTAAATCCTTGATTGGCCGGCCATAAATCTGACAACCGACACCCGTTTCTTTTTCTGGTCGCCGAGCTTGTCGCTTAATTCGCTGACTTTTTTATCGAAATCTTCTAAAACTTCTTTGCCCTTTTCCTCTTTGTTTACCGCTTTCGCGTAGAGGGAGAAGTTGTCTTTCCATTCGCCGCGCAGCGTTTCAGAGAAGACAGTCGGAGCAATTTTTTCAAGCTTGTCGTAGATTTTTTCATGTCTCATTTTATTCCCGATGATTAAATCAGGCTTTAGCTCGGCTATCGCTTCGATATTCGGTTCGCCTTCGAGCCCGACTTGCTTAACGCCTTTCATATCGGCTTGAATATGCTTATACCAAGGATCGCCTGTCCAGGATTTGACTGCACCCACAGGTTTGATTCCGAGTTCCAAAAGCGCTTCGGTTCCTTCATTTGTCAGGACGACGACTCTTTTTGGGTCTGCAGGCACTCGTTCTTCCGTACCCATTGCGTGTTTAACGGTGATCGTATCTTTATTCTCTCCGCCCTTTGCAGAGTCATCCTTGCCTCCGCCGCAGGCTGCAAGAATTGAAATCGCTAACAAAGCGATAAATCCAACAATTGACCATCTCTTCATGTGTGTCCTCCTTAGGTATGTAAGTCATTCATCCTGATCATAATTTTTGATCAGAATTTTGTCAATTGTTAATTGAAAATGATTTTCAAGATCAATGTTATCTGATACAATAACCAGTAGATGTTTCAGTCAAACTAGGAGAATTTTAATTTATGCTCTTAAGAACGAATAAATATAGAACAATCGCACTACTGTCTTTTATTTTGGTGCTGGTTGCCGCCGTTTGCGCTAGTATCGTATACGGTTATACGAATACGTCATGGTCGATGGCCTACAAGGCTTTTACGGGCTTCAGCGGCTCTAATGAACATCTTGTCATCAAAAACGTGCGTTTGCCGCGCGCGCTGATTGCTGCAACTGTCGGCGCTTCCCTCGGAGTTGCCGGCGCTTTAATGCAGGCGATGACAAAAAACCCGCTTGCTTCCCCGGGAATTTTCGGCGTGAACGCGGGTGCCGGTTTCTTTGTTGTTGGAGCGCTGTTTTTCTATCACGTCAGTTCGCTTCAGACGATTGCATGGATCTCGTTTTTTGGTGCAGCGTTTGCCGCGCTTGTCGTCTATTTTGTCGGCTCTCTCGGAAGGGAAGGGCTGACGCCGGTCAAGCTGACGCTTGCAGGGGCGGCGATGTCAGCGCTGTTCTCATCATTGACGCAAGGCATGCTTTCCGTTAATGAAGCAGCTCTTGAGCAGGCGCTGTTTTGGCTTGCGGGCTCTGTCCAGGGGCGCGACCTCAGCCTCTTGGTCTCCGTCCTTCCATATATCGTGCCGGCATTCATCATCAGCTTTTTACTCGGGTCGAAAATCAATGTCTTAACGATGGGGGAGGAAGTGGCAAAAAGCCTCGGCCAGAAAACGTGGCTGATCAAAGCGTTGATGGCGGTTTCGATTATCCTGCTTGCCGGGGGATCTGTCGCCGTCGCCGGGCCGATCGGTTTTATCGGTATTGTTATCCCGCATTTTGCAAAATTTATCGTCGGCCACGACCATCGCTGGGTTCTTCCGTACTGTGCCGTGCTGGGAGCCATCCTGCTTGTAACCGCAGACATTGGCGCAAGGTACCTGATTATGCCTGAAGAAGTGCCTGTCGGCGTCATGACAGCCATCATTGGGACACCCATTTTTGTCTATATCGCGAGAAGGGGGTTCCAAAAATGAAAAATTACCGCACGCTGAGAATCGGAAAAGGCGGCATTTCATTGTTGATCGGCAGAAAAGCACTGTTTTCGTTCGTGATCCTATTGGTGTTGACGGCTTGTGCAGTCATCCTCAGCGCCGGCATCGGTGAACGTTTTATTTCTCCGGGCGCCGTCGCGAAAACGTTTTTGGGCATGGGGGATCCGGGCGATGACCTGATCATTATGTCCTTCAGGATGCCGCGGATTTTGGTCGCTCTGTTTGCCGGAATCTGTCTGGCGGCAGCCGGATCGATCCTTCAGGGTCTGATCCGCAATCCGCTCGCTTCGCCGGATATTATCGGTGTGACCGGCGGGGCTTCAGTCGCCGTTGTCTTGTTTTTAATGCTGTTTTCCAATAAAAACAATGCGCTTACGGTCAGCATCAGCTGGCTCCCGGTTGCCGCATTTATCGGCGCGGCTCTCGCCGGAATGCTCGTTTATTTTCTTTCATATAAAAACGGCTCTTCGACTTTCAGGCTCGTTTTGATCGGAATCGGATTTTCGATGCTTGCCCAGTCGCTGACGACATTGTTTATGATAAAAGGACCGATATACAGAATGTCTCAGGCGAACGTCTGGATTACCGGATCAGTATATGGATCGAACTGGCAGGATGTGAATATTTTAATGCCGGCTGCGCTTGTCCTTTTGCTGATATCCGCAGCCGCCGCCAGAAACGTCAACATTCAGACGCTTGGTGAAGAACTGGCGACAGGAGCGGGCAGCTCGGTTCAGCGGAACCGCTTTTTGCTCCTTCTGCTGAGCACGGCTTTTGCCGGAATTGCCGTTGCCTTTGCCGGAACCGTCGGATTTGTCGGTTTGATGGCCCCGCATATCGCAAGAAGGCTTGTCGGTTCATCATTCGGCGCCCTCTTGCCGGTTGCAGCGCTGATCGGAGGATTGCTTGTGCTGATTGCCGACATCATCGGACGCACGCTTTTTTCTCCCGTTGAAGTGCCTGCCGGTGTGTTTACTGCAGCGATCGGCGCCCCTTACTTTATCTACTTGCTGTATAAAAGCAGAAACCAATAAAAGGAGAGATTTCATTTATGAGTGCCATTTCAACAGAAACGTTAAGCTTAGGTTATGGAGAAACAATCATTATTGATGAGTTAAACTTAACGATCCCAAAAGGTGAAATCACCGTATTTATCGGCAGCAACGGCTGCGGTAAGTCGACTCTCCTTCGGTCTCTCGCACGTTTGATGAAGCCAAAGGGCGGTTCAGTGCTTCTCGAAGGCAGCTCCATCGCCAAACTTCCCACGAAAGAAGTGGCAAAGGAGCTGGCCATTCTCCCTCAAGGCCCTTCGGCTCCGGAAGGCCTGACCGTTCTCCAGCTCGTTAAGCAGGGGCGATACCCTTACCAAAACTGGCTGAAGCAATGGTCGGCGGAAGATGAAGAGGCTGTGCAAAAGGCTTTGAAAGCGACAAGAATGGAAGAACTGGCCGAGCGCACAGTCGATTCCTTGTCAGGAGGCCAGCGGCAGCGCGCCTGGATCGCGATGACGCTCGCCCAGGAAACGGATATCATATTACTGGATGAACCGACGACATACTTGGATATGACGCATCAAATTGAAATTCTGGACCTTTTGTTTGAATTAAATGAACACGAAAAGCGCACGATCGTGATGGTGCTGCACGATTTGAACCTTGCCTGCCGCTACGCTCACCACCTCGTCGCGATTAAAGATAAAAAGATATATGCCGAAGGCCGGCCTGAATCCATTATCAACTGCAAGCTTGTGCAGGACGTTTTTGAAATGGACTGCGAAGTGACGAAAGATCCGCTTTTCGGCACGCCGCACTGCATTCCGTACGGAAGAGGAAGATGCATCGTCCAGCAGGTGGTTCAGTCCCATGCTTAATTTAACAAAAGAGGAGCTTGAGTCATTGCTTCGTTTTCGCCTTGGAACGAAGCAGACCGGCTCCTTATTCTCTGTTAAAGGAAACAAGCTCCTTGATGAGGATTTTTTAGAACGTTATGTAGAAGATATTAAAGACAGGCTGAACGCTCCGAATCAAAAAGTTGCGGCTTCAATGCTCGTCAAGCGCAGCGGGATGCTGGCTGCGCTGCATTTCTATCTGTTTACGGTTTGGGGAAAGCGCTTGCCAACCGCTCCTGCTTCTGTGTCATGGGAGATAGAAGCCGATGATCGAGGGTGGACGCCGTCGTTTTATTTTCACAAAGGTGCTGAGCTTATCGAAGCGGATCGCACCGAAGAACTGAAAAGATTGACTGAGGATATCTTCAGGTGCCACCTTGGCGGCCTGATCGCGGCCTGTCGGCGGGTATTTTCGATTTCAAAGCATATTCTTTGGGAAAATATTGCCGTTTATCTGTATTGGATGTATGACACGCTTCTGGAAGATCCGAAACTCAAGGCGCGGGCGGCGCAAGATTTTCATTTTCTTCTTTATGAAGCTGAGCCCGGTCTTTTTGAAGAAGGGGCGGACGAAAACCCTCTCAAAAGGTTTTATCCCGGACAGCATGCGGAGGACCGGACACGCACGACTTGCTGTCTGTATTATGCAACAGACAAAAACGGTGTCAAATGCAGGACATGCCCGAGAAATAAACGTAAAGAAAGGGTGTCGTGAGTGGAAAAACTAAAGGAGCAGCTGGATGGACTTGTTGAGAAATATACGGAGCTGCTTTTAGGCGAAACGGACGAAGAACTGAAAGAACAGGTGAAGATGTGGATCATCTACAGCCATATCGCCAAAAGCATGCCGCCCCTCGCCAAGCATTGGAACGGAGCTTATCCGGATGCGAAGCAGGAGATAAAAGAAGTAATCCGTCAAATTAAAGAACGAAATGAAGCGCACCGAGCGGCTAATCAAAAAAAATAAGCAGGGAGACTCCTCTGCTTATTTTTTGTTTATTGGTTTTGCTGATATGGCGACTGGTCTTGCAATGTAGAATGGAACTGCTGATAAGACTGCTGGATTTTCTGGGCATCTTCTGCCTCCACCTTGTACCATCCGTTTTGAAACATCACCTGGTACAATCTGCGCTGTACGTTTTGCGCCTCATTAAACAGCGGCTGAACAGCTTGGTAAAGCGACTCATGGCTTAATTCATTAAGCGCTGTCGAGTATGCTGCCGTCATGTATTTTTCGGTTGTCAGCAGTTCGTTGACAAAATCCCTGTCATTCATCGCGCTCGTTTTCGGGACAGGAGTTTCCTGATTGCCGATTTTCTGTTGGTTTTGCTGATTCATCATTAACCTCCTATTGCATGTATGCTGACGGGTTTTGCGTTTGATTTTGTCGAAGCTGCTCCAATATCACATTGTAATGGTGATGGTGCATTTGTCCGACCCTGTCGAGTTCTGTTTTAAGAGACTGATCCTGGCACTGGTCCGCCATAAAATGCGCTTTTTTCATTGCGAGCAAGTTCCAGTTCAGCATATCCTGCAAATACAGATGATCCTTTGTTGAAATGACTGGCGGCGGTGTTGTCATTCCTTGCTGTTGCTGCATGAGTCTGCCTCCTTTTAGCGTTTATTTTTAGATTTCCTAACACAGCGGAAATTTATACCGGATGCTTAAAGGGGGCTTAGTGATCTTCAGGAACATCCATATTATGCTTTTTATATTGCTGGTTTTGGCTTGTCCGTTTTCCGCCCGCATCCGCCTTTTTATAATCCGGACCTGCATTACCTTTTATGCTTGCGGCGCTGACTGCGGCTGAAGATGGATTTTTTCTTTCACGTACCAAGGCCTTCACCTCCCTCTCTATTGGTTTGTCCCAAAAGCGGGGAAACATGTAACCGCGGCAAAATAATACCCGCTGAAAAAATTTCAGAAATTTTGCACCAAGTTATTGAACTCGCTTCCAAAATCTTTTAAGATGAAAGAAGACAGGAGAGTTTATTTTTTTGGAGCAAAAATGAATGAGTATTCATTCAAAGTAGGGGAGGATCTTTCATGGTCAAGCATATTCGTAAAGCCGCCGTTATCGGTTCCGGTGTAATGGGTTCCGGAATCGCGGCTCACTTAGCCAATATCGGGATTCCTGTGTTACTGCTCGATATGGTGCCGCGTGAATTAACAGATGAGGAAAGAAAAAAAGGCCGCACCCTTGAAGACCCGGATGTGCGCAACCGGCTGGCACAGTCAGCCGTACAAAATCTGCTAAAGCAAAAACCGGCTCCGCTGACATCGAAGAAGAATATCAGCCGTATCAGCACAGGGAACATGGAAGACGATTTTGAAAAAATTAAAGATGCCGACTGGATTATTGAAGTGGTTGTCGAAAACCTGGAGATCAAGAAGCAAGTGTTTTCAAAGGTCGATCAATACAGAAAACACGGAAGCATCGTCAGCAGCAATACATCAGGCATCTCCGTCAGGCAGATGGCGGAGGGAAGGTCCGCTGATTTTAAAAAGCACTTTTTAGGAACGCACTTTTTTAACCCGGCCCGCTATTTAAAGCTGCTTGAGGTGATTCCGATTGATGAAACGGATCCCGGGGTGCTGGACTTTATGAAGAAATTCGGCGAAGACGTCCTTGGCAAAGGGGTTGTTGAAGCGAAAGACACGCCAAACTTTATCGCCAACCGCATCGGAACCTACGGCTTGCTTGTCGCGGTTCAGGAAATGCTGAAAGGCGGCTACACGATAGGCGAAGTCGATTCGATTACAGGCCCGCTGATCGGACGCCCGAAAAGCGCAACTTTCAGAACGCTCGATGTCGTCGGGCTTGATACATTTTCGCACGTTGCCAAAAATGTCTATAACCAAGTCACTGGCGAAGAAAAAAACGTTTTCCGGCTGCCTGAATTTATTGAACAAATGCTCGAAAAAGGCTGGATCGGAAGCAAAGCGAAACAAGGTTTTTACAAAAAAGAAGGAAAAGACATCCTTGAGCTCGATCCGATGACGATGACCTACAGCAAACGCCAAACATTAAAAACATCGGGACTTGAAGCGGCCAAGCAAATGAAAGGCGCAGGAGCGAGATTGAAAGCGCTTATTTATTCAGATGACAGAGCGGGAAGCCTTCTTTGGAACATGACAGCTCCGACGCTTGTCTATTCGGCTGAGCTGACAGGGGAAATTGCTGACAGCATAACGGCGATTGATCAGGCGATGAAATGGGGGTTCGGCTGGTCGGAAGGTCCGTTTGAAATGTGGGACAGCATCGGTGTGAAAAACGCGGTGCAAAAGCTTGAAGCAGAGGGCTGGAAAGTCGCGGACTGGGTGAAGGAAATGCTCGCAAAAGGACATGAGACCTTCTACCTTAGAGAAAACGGAAAGACGTTCTGCTACTGTTTTGAAAGCGGCGAATACAGGGCGCTTCAAGAAAACAAGAGAACGATCCATTTGTCGTCACTCAAAGAAACAAAAGGCGTCATCAAGAAAAACAGCGGGGCAAGTTTGATCGATTTAGGCGATGATGTCGCACTGCTCGAATTTCATTCGAAAAGCAATGCAATCGGCCTCGACATCATCCAAATGCTCAAATTCGCTCTTGAGGAAGTAGATGCCAATTATAAAGGACTTGTGATCGGCAACCAGGGCAAAAATTTCTGCGTCGGAGCCAATCTTGCGATGATGCTGATGGAAGCCCAAGACGACAACTATATGGAAATTGACATGATCATCCGTCAGTTCCAGGAGACGATGATGAAAGTGAAATACAGTACCAAGCCGGTCGTCGCTGCTCCGTTCGGGATGACGCTTGGCGGAGGGACTGAGCTTTGTCTGCCTGCAGCCCGTGTTCAAGCTTCAAGTGAATCATACATGGGCCTCGTTGAAACAGGCGTCGGCCTGATTCCGGGCGGCGGAGGCAATAAAGAGCTTTATTTAAACTACTTGAAAGGGCTGCCTGAAGGCGTTAAACCGGATATCCAGGAGGCCGCCATCAAAACGTTTGAGACAATTGCTCTTGCAAAAACGTCGACTTCGGCTCATGAAGCGAAAGAGCTGAACATCTTAACCGCAGAGGATCAAATCAGCATCAACCAGGATCACTTGTTATACGATGCTAAAAAACTCGTCCTGACACTTTCCGAAAGTGGCTACCGTCCGCCGGTGAAAAAGAAAGTTCCGGTGACAGGCGAAACCGGCTATGCGGCGCTCCTGCTCGGTGCGGAATCGTTAAAGCTGTCCGGCGCCATCTCTGAACACGACATGAAGATAGCGAAAAAGCTGGCGTTTGTCATTGCGGGCGGGAGGGTTCCGTTCGGCGCTGAAGTAACGGAAGAATACTTGCTCAATTTGGAAAGAGAAGCTTTCCTGAGCCTTGTGAGCGAACCGAAAACGCAGGCGAGAATGCAGCATATGCTTGTAAAAGGCAAACCTTTGCGTAATTAAGGAGGGAAAATAATGAAAGAGGCAGTTATTGTATCGGGAGCGAGAACCCCGATCGGAAAAGCAAAAAAAGGCTCATTGAGGACTGTCCGTCCCGATGATTTAGGCGCATATGCAGTGAGAGAGACGTTGAAAAGAGCTGGCGGTTATGAAGGGAATATCGATGATTTAATCATCGGCTGCGCTACGCCGGAAGCCGAACAAGGGTTGAATATGGCGCGCAATATCGGCGCGCTTGCCGGGCTGCCGCACACAGTTCCGGCCGTTACGATCAACAGATATTGTTCTTCAGGACTTCAATCGATCGCTTACGGGGCCGAAAAAATCATGCTTGGAGCTGCCGACACGGTCATTGCCGGCGGCGCTGAATCGATGAGCATCGTGCCGATGATGGGACATATCGTCAGACCGAACGCGGCGCTCGCGGAAACAGCTCCTGAATATTATATGGGAATGGGCCATACGGCTGAACAGGTTGCCGTTAAATACGGCGTTTCCAGGGATGATCAGGATGCATTTGCCGTCAGCAGCCATCAAAAAGCAGCCAAAGCGATCGCGGAAGGAAAGTTCGAAGATGAAATCGTCCCGGTGGACGTCACCGTCAGAGAAGTGGATGACCATCACAAGCTGAAGGAGCGGACGTTTACTTTCTCTGCCGATGAAGGTGTGCGCCCGGGGACAACGAAAGACGTTCTGTCAACGTTAAAACCGGCGTTTTCGGCGGACGGTTCTGTTACGGCAGGGAATTCATCGCAGACGAGCGACGGGGCGGCCGCAGTGATGATCATGGACAGAGAAAAAGCGGATGCGCTTGGGTTAAAGCCCCTCGCAAGGTTCCGTTCGTTCGCAGTCGGCGGCGTTCCGCCGGAGGTGATGGGCATCGGTCCTGTTGAAGCTGTTCCAAGGGCGCTGAAGATGGCGGGACTTGAGCTCTCTGATATCGGTTTATTCGAATTAAATGAAGCATTTGCATCACAAGCGATCCAGGTGATCAGGTCGCTTGGCATCGATGAAGAAAAAGTCAATGTCAACGGTGGAGCGATTGCGCTCGGACATCCGCTCGGCTGCACGGGCACAAAGCTCACGCTGACATTGATCCACGAAATGCGGCGGAGAAGCGAGCAATTCGGCGTTGTAACAATGTGTATCGGCGGAGGCATGGGAGCAGCAGGGGTATTCGAATTAGTTTAATCACAAGGGGGATGGAACAATGGAACAAACAAAAGACCATATGAAAAAAGGCGGAGCCTTTCTGATCGAAGAGGTGACGGCTGATCAGCTGTTTACACCGGAAGATTTCACAGATGAACATAAAATGATTGCCAAAACGACTGAAGATTATATTCTCGGAGATGTTTTGCCATACATCGACGAAATTGAAGAGCACAATTTCGATCACTCTGTCAGGCTCCTGAAAAAAGCTGGAGAACTCGGGCTTCTCGGTGCTGACGTTCCTGAAGAGTATGGCGGACTCGGGCTCGATAAAATCAGCTCGGCGCTGATTACCGAAAAATTCTCAAGAGCGGGAAGCTTTTCGTTATCGTACGGGGCGCACGTCGGGATCGGCACGCTTCCGATCGTATTTTTCGGAACCGAGGAGCAAAAGAAAAAGTATCTGCCGTCCCTTGCAACAGGGGAAAAATTTGCAGCCTATGCCTTAACAGAGCCTGGCTCCGGATCTGATGCATTAGGGGCAAAAACAACGGCCGTTTTGAATGAGGCGGGAACCCACTATATATTAAACGGTGAAAAGCAATGGATTACAAACTCAGCTTTTGCCGATGTTTTCATCGTCTACGCGAAAATAGACGGCGAACATTTTTCGGCCTTCATTGTGGAAAAAGATTACGAAGGTGTTTCCACAGGGCCTGAAGAGAAAAAAATGGGCATCAAAGGCTCTTCGACCCGTACGCTCATCTTAGACCAGGTTCAAGTTCCGAAAGAAAACCTTTTAGGCGAACCGGGAAAAGGGCATGTCATCGCCTTCAATATTTTAAATATCGGCCGCTATAAGCTTGCTGTCGGGACAATCGGCGCTTCCAAACGGGTCATCGAGCTGTCCGCTTCATACGCCAATCAGCGCCAGCAATTTAAGACGCCGATTTCAAAGTTCAGCTTAATCGGGGAAAAAATCGCCACTATGTCAGCCAGACTTTATGCGATGGAAAGCTCTGTTTATCGTACGGTCGGGCTGTTTGAAGACAAAATGGGCACCTTGAGCGAAGAAGAGCAAAAAGACGGGCGCCAGGTCGCGAAATCGATCGCTGAATATGCAATCGAATGCTCCCTTAACAAAGTATTTGGATCTGAAACGCTTGATTATATCGTTGATGAAGGCGTCCAAATCCACGGCGGTTACGGATTCATGCAGGAATACGAAGTGGAGCGGGCTTACCGCGATTCACGGATCAACCGGATTTTTGAAGGCACAAATGAAATCAACCGTCTCATCGTCCCGGGCACATACTTGAAAAAAGCGATGAAAGGCGAGCTTCCTCTGTTTGAGAAAGCGAAGGCGCTTCAGGAAGAACTGATGATGCTCATGCCTGAAGAACCAGGTGACGGCGTTTTGGAACAGGAAAAGTATCTGCTGAGAAACGCCAAAAAAATCGCGCTCATGATCGCGGGACTCGCCGCGCAAAAATATGGAAAAGCGCTCGACCAGGAGCAGGAAATCCTCGTGAATATCGCCGACATTGTCAGCCAGGTCTACGCCATGGAAGCAGCTATTTTGCGTACAGAAAAAGCCATCCAGGCAACCGGGGAAGACAAAAACGCCCAGAAAATTCTTTATACGCAGATTTTTGCACAAGTTGCCTTTCAGGAAATTGAAAGCCATGCCAAGGAATCGCTCATTGCGATGGAATCAGGTGATTCGCTGCGGATGATGCTGTCCGCGCTCCGCAAATTGACGCGCTTTACGCCTGTCAATGTCATTGAGAAAAAGCGCCAGGCAGCCAAGGGAGTCTTTGAAGCTGAGAAATATATCGTTTAAACGAAAAGCCCTGCTTAGGCGGGGTTTTTAGCTGTTATAGAATGGAGCACGGTTTTAGGTTTTTCATTCGATCTGTGTTAAAATTACCTCGATTAAATGAGAGGGGTGTGTATGTATGGCTTTGGATTTTTACTGGTATCCGAAATGCGGGACATGCCGCAAAGCGAAAAAATGGCTTGAAGACCATGGCAAAGAAATCAATGGGATACATATCGCAGAAGAGCCGCCAAGCAAGGAAAAACTGAAAGAGCTCTACGAGAAAAGCGGGCTTGAATTGAAGAAGTTTTTCAACACGAGCGGACAAAAATACCGTGAACTCGGCTTAAAAGACAAGCTGCAAAACATGTCTGAAGATGAGCAGCTGGAACTGCTGGCTTCGGACGGTATGCTGATCAAACGCCCGATTGCGACAGACGGCAGTAAAGTAACGGTCGGTTTTAAAGAAGATCAGTTTAAGACATACTGGTTATAACCCATCAAAATATGATATCTTCAATGTAGGATCGATTAAAACACTTTATGGAGGGGTTAGCATGAGCACACCGAAAGAGTTGCGTTATTCAGAAGAACACGAATGGGTGAAAACAGAAGGAGATAAAGTCAGAATCGGCATTACAGACTTCGCCCAATCCGAACTTGGAGACATCGTATTTGTCGAGCTTCCTGAAGTGGGAGACGAAATCAAAGCGGACGAGCCTTTTGGCAGCGTTGAATCCGTAAAGACCGTTTCTGAGCTGTATGCCCCGATCAACGGAAAAGTGGTCGAAGTGAACGAAGATCTGGAAGACAGCCCTGAATTCGTCAACGAGTCTCCGTATGAAAAGGCTTGGATGATTATCGTCGAGCCGTCCGATGCTTCTGAAATCGAAAATCTGATGACAGCCGAGCAATATGAGGACATGATAAAAGAAGACTAAGGATTATTCAGGATAGCCATGTGTCGTTTGGATACTCTATATCAAGAGGGGGTGTCCAAATTGACGCTGAAAAAAGAACGTATTGATATTACAGAACATGTGGAAAGCCGATTAAAAAACGGCGGAATGCAGCTGTACCATGAGAATGAGCTGATCGGCCGAATGACCGGAAAGGATCAATACGAGTTGAAATCTGGATATTCATTCCAAGATGAGAGATTTTACAAAACGGCGGATACCGTAAGCGGTCCGGATGCTAAATATGTAGACTGTGATGACCACCAAGGCTGGTGTTAATCAAGTCAGGCGGTGAACATTCACTGCCTTTTTTTACAAGTAAATCTTTAAAGGTGATCCATATGCCGGAAAATGAAAAAGTCATGATCGTCGAAGGGAAATCAGATAAGCAAAAAGTGAAGCATGTCATCGAAGAGCCCGTGGATATCATTTGCACAAACGGAACGATCAGCCAGGCAAAACTCGATGAATTCGCCGAAACGCTGTTTGATAAAGACGTTTATATCCTGGTGGATGCCGATGAATCAGGGGAAAAGCTCCGCCGGCAGCTGACGAGGGAGCTCCCCCAAGCTTCGCATCTATACATCGATAGGGTATACAAAGAAGTCGCTTCCGCCCCGAGTCAGCATGTTGCAGAAATATTAATTCGTTCAAACATCCGGGTACATACAAAATATTTATTATAAAACGTATTGAGGTGCGGTTCAACAGATGCAAGAACTCCAAGAAAAAGAGCTAAAACGGCTTGAACATGAGACCTGTCTTCTATATGTATACACGCCGTTCTGCGGAACGTGTCAGCTGGCCGGAAGAATGCTGGAAGTCGTTGATGAAATGATAAAGGACATTCCTTTTTATAAAAACAATCTCAATTATTCCCCGGCATTTGCCAAGCAGCAGGAAATAGAAAGCGTTCCATGCTTTATCCTTTACAAAAACGGGCAAGTCGTCAAAAAAGAATACGCTTTTCACTCCGTTTCCTACTTATACGATACGATTAAACAAAATGTTGTGGATTAAGGGCGGTTTTGACATATTTCTCGGGAAATAACCAGCAAAAACTTGTCGAGCAATTCCTAAAGGAACTCCTGCGGCAGACAGAGAATCTGTAAGTATGACCAATTTACAGGAGGTTATACAGTTGGAGAAAATGGGATTGATAGAAAGAGAGGACAAGGCTCTTTTTTTAAAACCTCTATTATCGACAACGGCTTTGCTGATTACGTTTCAAGGCGAGAAAGAAGCTTTTACGTTAGCGATCAACGAAAAAGGGGAAATGGAAAAATCTTCTCTTGCAGAGAAAGCTCATTTGACCTTTTTTGGAGAGCAAAGCGAGATTATTGACCTTCTTCACGGCGATATTTCATTGCAGCATCTCGTACAGCGCGGCACTGTTCAAGTAAAAGGCTCATTCAGAGCTTTATTGAAGCTTGAAGCGATTTTATGGCTGACGGACGGCTTTTTTAAAAACAGCGATCTTTATTCAGAGACATTTTAAAAATTTGAAAAATCGGCACATTCCGTGTAAAAGTCGGACAGAGACGAGCGTTTACGTTCGTCTCTTTTCGCCGTAGGCCGATTGTCTTACGAAAAATAGTTGACAACTATTTTTTCGCATGATATCCTACTTTAAGAATTCCGATCATAATAATCAAAAAATAAATATATGATTCTCTTATCCAGAGAGGTGGAGGGAAGTGCCCTATGAAACCCGGCAACCATCAACACGTGTTGAAATGGTGCCAATTCACACGAAGCGTTATGCTTTGAAAGATGAGAGAAAGGCCCAGACTATTCAAAAGCCTTTCTGCTCATGTGTGCAGAAAGGCTTTTTTCATTGTTTGATCAGGGATTTAGACAACTATGAGAATTGAGCAAGAAAGCAGGTGATGGCTTTTGATAAATCTTCAAAATGTTTCAAAGATTTATCGGTCAAAGCATGGAGATGTCAATGCTGTCCAGGATGTCACCCTTACGATTAAAAAAGGTGAAATCTTCGGAATTATTGGATATAGCGGAGCTGGAAAAAGCTCCTTGATCCGTCTTTTGAACGGACTTGAACAGCCGACTTCAGGCACGGTTGAAGTAGCCGGCAGAACAATCAGTGAGATCAAAGGGAAGAAGCTGAGGAATGCAAGGCAGGAAATCAGCATGATTTTCCAGCACTTCAACCTATTGTGGTCAAGAACGGTCCGCGACAATATTGCGTTTCCGCTGGAGATCGCCGGTGTCAGCAAAGCAAAACGTCTGAAAAGAGTCGCTGAACTGATAAAGCTTGTCGGACTTGAAGGCAAGGAAAATGCCTACCCTTCACAGCTTAGCGGAGGCCAAAAGCAGCGCGTCGGCATCGCTCGGGCGCTCGCAAACAATCCGAAAGTTCTCTTATGCGATGAAGCGACATCAGCGCTTGATCCACAGACGACTGACTCGATCCTGGGTCTTCTGTCCGATATCAATGAAAGGCTCGGACTGACCATTGTCCTGATTACTCATGAAATGCATGTCATCAGGAAAATCTGCCACAGAGTGGCCGTCATGGAAAACGGAAAGGTCGTGGAAGAAGGCGATGTGCTGAACGTATTCCTCAAGCCGCAGGAAGAAATGACAAAGCGCTTTGTTCAGCAGGTAACAGAACCGGTGGAAACACAGGAAACGCTGAAGCATTTCCTCGAAGAAACGACATCCGGGCGGACGATCAAGCTCACCTTCGTCGGTGAAGCGGCCGAATCGCCGCTGATCACACAGATCATTCGGAAGTTCGATGTTGAAGTCAACATCCTTCAAGGCAAAATCTCGCAAACTCAGGACGGCGCATACGGTTCATTGTTCATTCATGTCGACGGATATGAAAACGAGGTCAATGATGTGGTCGATTTCATCAAGAGCCGTCAAGTAGAAGCAGAGGTGATCACGAATGTTTGAAAAACTGTTTCCAAACGTAGATATGGAGCAGCTGTGGGAAGCTACGTATGAAACGATATATATGACAGGAATTTCCCTATTGTTTGCTTTTATCATCGGAGTGATTCTCGGTATGCTGCTGTATCTGACTTCAAAAGGAAACATTTGGCAGAATCGAGTCGTGAACGGTGTAATCTCGGCAATCGTCAATGTGTTCAGGTCTATTCCTTTTATTATATTGATTATTTTGCTGCTTGGTTTCACAAAGTTTTTAATGAACACGATCTTGGGGCCGAACGCCGCACTTCCGGCTTTGATTATCGCATCCGCTCCGTTCTATGCCCGCCTGGTTGAAATCGCTTTGCGCGAAGTTGATAAGGGCGTGATTGAAGCGGCAAAATCGATGGGAGCCAAAACATCGACGATCATATTTAAAGTGCTCCTGCCCGAATCGATGCCGGCCTTGATCTCTGGCATTACGGTTACGGCGATTGCACTGATCGGTTCGACGGCGATGGCCGGAGCAATCGGTTCAGGCGGACTCGGGAACCTTGCCTATGTAAACGGTTTTCAGATGAACAATCCCGATATTATACTCATCGCCACTATTTTCATCTTAGCTATTGTGTTTATCATCCAGTTTATCGGGGATTTTATAACAAATAAATTAGACAAACGTTAGGGAGGACATCAACATGAAAAAAGGTTTATTAACAGCTTTATTCATCATTTTTGCAGGCGTTTTAGCCGCTTGCGGATCTTCCAGCAGCGAAGGGGATAAAGACAGCAAAGTCATCACAGTCGGAGCGACGCCGACGCCTCACGCTGAAATCCTTGAAGAAGCAAAGCCGCTTTTGAAAGAAAAAGGCTATGAGCTTAAAATCAAAAATTTCACGGACTACAAACTGATCAACAAGGCGCTTGCAACGAAAGATCTCGATGCGAACTACTTCCAGCACGTCCCGTATCTTGAACAGGAAATGAAAGAAAATAAAGACTACGATCTTGTTAACGTCGGCGCGGTACACCTTGAGCCATTCGGCATTTACTCTAAAAAGTATAAATCTTTAAAAGACCTTCCTGACGGTGCAAAAATTATTATGAGCAACAACGCCGCTGAACAGGGCCGCATGCTTGCAATGCTTGAAAATGCCGGACTGATCAAGCTGAAATCAGGCATTGAAAAAGTGGATGCGACAGTAAAAGATATTACAGAAAACAAGAAAAACCTCAAAATCAAAAATGATGTGGCGCCTGAAATGACGGCAAAAGCATACGAAGCCAATGAAGCTGACGCAGTGTTCATCAATGTGAACTACGCGATCCAAAACAAGCTCAATCCGAAAACTGATTCAATCGAGCTTGAGTCTCCAAAAGACAATCCTTACGCTAACATCATCGCCGTCCGCAAAGGCGACGAAGATTCTGACAAGGTGAAAGCTCTGATGGACGTATTGCGCTCTGAGGACATTAAAAAGTTCATCGACAAAAAATATGAAGGCTCTGTCATTTCTGTTTCTGAGTAAATGAAAGAACACCCCGGTTTTGGAGAAAACCGGGGTTTTTTCGCGTATTTTTTGAAAAGAGGCTCATAATAAAAAAAGACTACCAACTGAAAATGGAGGAACAAAACGTGAATCAGCATGAATCAGAAAGCATTATCGAATCCGCACTGCATGAATATAAAGCAGGGATCGGCATCTTTTCCGAAAAAATGCCCGGAATTGCCGCCAAATACAACGAATTTACAGAGGAATGCTTTAAAAAAGGCGCGCTCAGCGAAAAGGATAAGCAGCTGATCGCACTGGGCATCAGTGTTAATACACAGGATGAATATTGCATTATTTATCATATCAAGGGCTGCCTGGATTGCGGAGCGTCGGAGGAAGAAATTCTTGAAGCGGTCGGCGTAACTGCGGCATTTGGCGGGGGCGCGGCCATGAGCCAAGCTGTCACGCTCGTTCTGCAGGCGATGGAAGAATTCCAGCAAATGAAGCATTGATTTTTCATCCGTGAAAGCATATTGAAAGCACACACATCTTTGAAGAGTTTGTATATAACTGGTACTATGAAAGAAAATCTCTGAAAGGATGATTCATTATTTGTTCAAGCCAAGATCAGCTTGACCTTGAATTCACGGCCGAAATGGAAAAAGCGATGCACAAGTCGCATGGAATGGGGTACGAGGAGTACAGCAGAAGCCATGTGAACCGGCTTGAAGTTGAGAAAAGGCGCGAAGAGCAGCATCAAAAAAGCAAGCAGATCGTATCAAATTTACCCATGATCGGATAAAACGAGGGGGGCGGATGTCAATCCGTCCTTCTATATGTCTTTAGAATCCGCTTGACCATAAGTGAAGGAAAAGGTAAAATTTAAATATGAATATATGATCATATATTAAAAGGAGGATTTATGATGGCTCATTCTCACGATCACACAGGTCACAGCCACCATGGCAGCCGATCAGCCAATCAAAAAGCGCTCTACATCAGCTTCGGTTTAATTTTTACTTTTATGATCATTGAAGTGATAGGCGGGATATTGACGAACAGCCTCGCTTTGCTGTCGGATGCGGGACATATGCTCAGCGACGCTGCAGCGCTTGGTTTCAGCCTCTTGGCGTTTAAAATTGGGGAAAAGGCCGCAACTGTGAGCAAAACATTCGGCTACAGGCGCTTTGAAATTTTGGCTGCGTTTATCAATGGCATCACCTTGCTTTTGATTTCACTTTATATCTTTTGGGAAGCGTACAACCGCTTTTTCAGCCCGCCGGAAGTCGCCGGCAGTGGCATGCTGGTGATTGCAACGGTTGGTTTGTTCGTCAACATTGCTGCAGCCTGGATATTAATGAAAGGCGACACAAGCGGGAATTTAAACATGCGGAGCGCATTTTTGCACGTCATCGGCGATATGCTGGGATCTTTCGGCGCGATTATCGCAGGCCTCCTCATGCTTTTCTTCAATTGGAATATCGCCGATCCAATCGCAAGCGCCGCCGTCGCGGCTTTGGTTCTTGTCAGCGGGTGGCGGGTGACGAAAGACTCGGTGCATATATTAATGGAAGGAAAACCGAAAGACATTGATGCGGAAGCGCTTAAAAACGGCCTGCTTTCCATTCCGTCAGTCAGAGAGGTTCACGATCTCCACATTTGGTCGATCTCATCTGATATGCCGTCATTAAGCTGCCATATCGTGGCAGACGAAAACAGTGACAGGGATAGAATCTTAAAACAAGTATCAAAATATCTAAGGAAAGAATGCAACGTGGAGCATGTGACGGTCCAAATAGAAGGGGAGCGCTGTTCCCGTCATGAATCGTGCAGCCTGGGATCAAACCGTTCCCGCTCGTAATTCCCGCTGTTTTTCTATAGCTTGTTGATTGTAAGGTACACATCTCTCGTCCGGGAAGTTTTCTTGTCCCAATCTCTTTAAGAACAAAACGTTTTTTGTTAAACTTGAGAACATGTACACGAAAAGATAGGAAGACTATTGTTGTATTCACTTTTCATTTGTTATAAAATTAGAATGAGAATAAATTGAGAATGATGATTATATATATTGGAGGTATATTTCATGGCTGCTTCGACATTAACAATCAAAGATCTTCACGTTGAGATTGAAGGAAAAGAGATTTTAAAAGGTGTAAACCTTGAAATAAAAGGCGGGGAATTCCACGCTGTAATGGGACCGAACGGAACGGGTAAATCAACTTTATCCGCGGCGATTATGGGGCACCCTAAATACGAAGTAACAAAAGGAAGCATCACGCTTGACGGCAAGGACGTTCTGGAAATGGAAGTGGACGAGCGCGCTCAGGCCGGCCTGTTTTTGGCTATGCAGTATCCGAGTGAAATCAGCGGTGTTACAAATGCCGATTTTCTCCGTTCAGCGATCAACGCGCGCAGAGAAGAAGGCGACGAGATTTCTTTAATGAAATTCATCCGCAAAATGGACGAAAACATGGAATTTCTTGAAATGGATCCTGATATGGCGCAGCGCTACTTGAACGAAGGTTTCTCAGGCGGTGAGAAAAAACGCAACGAAATTCTTCAGCTGATGATGATCGAACCGAAAATCGCGATTCTTGACGAAATCGATTCAGGTTTGGATATCGACGCCCTTAAAGTCGTTTCAAAAGGAATCAACAAAATGCGCGGCGAGGACTTCGGCTGCCTGATCATCACGCACTATCAACGCCTCTTGAACTACATTACGCCTGACCATGTGCACGTCATGATGCAGGGCCGCGTTGTGAAATCCGGCGGACCTGAGCTGGCGCAGCGCCTTGAGGCTGAAGGATATGACTGGATTAAGCATGAGCTTGGAATCGAAGACGAAACTGTCGGTCAAGAAGCGTAAGCGTTAGGGGGATAAACATGACATTGGAAACAAAACTATCTGTAGATCGGGAATATGTCAAAAGCTTCTCTGAGAAGCACCAGGAACCTGCATGGCTGCAAGATCTACGCTTAGAAGCGCTTGAAAAAGCAGAAGATCTGCCGCTGCCGAAACCTGATAAAACGAAAATTACAAATTGGAATTTTACACGGTTTGATAAGCATACTGTAGAAAATAAACCGCTTGATTCTTTGGATGATCTTTCAGATGAGGTCAAATCGCTGATCGATCTTGGAAATGAAGACAAAACGCTTTATGTCCAAAGAGACCAGACGCCGGCTTACCTTTCTCTTTCAAAAGAGCTGCAGGATAAAGGCGTCATCTTTACAGATATTCATACTGCGTTCCGCGAACACGGCGAGCTGGTCAAAAAATACTTTATGAAAGACGGCGTAAAAGCCGATGAGCATAAATTAACGGCATTGCATGCAGCCCTCCTGAACGGCGGAGCCTTCCTTTACGTTCCGAAAAACGTCGAACTGGAAGCGCCGGTGCAAGCTGTTTATGTCCATGAAAGCAATGATACAACGCTTTTCAACCATGTACTTGTCGTTGCTGATGACAACAGTGCAGTCACATATGTAGAAAACTACATCAGCACTGTGAACCCTAAGGAAGCGGTCTTTAACATCGTGTCAGAAGTGATCACAGGCGCGAATGCCCGCGTGCAATACGGTGCGGTCGACAACCTTTCCGCAGGGGTGACGGCTTATGTCAGCCGCCGCGGAACTGCACTTGGACGCGACAGCAAAATTGAATGGGCGCTCGGTTTAATGAATGACGGAGACACCGTTTCTGAAAACACGACAAATCTGCATGGGGACGGCACATTCGGCGATACGAAAACGGTTGTCGTCGGCAGAGGAGAACAGACTCAAAACTTTACAACGCAAATCATTCATCACGGAAAGCATTCAGAAGGCTATATTTTAAAACACGGCGTTATGAAAGATTCCGCATCTTCGATCTTCAACGGCATCGGAAAAATCGAGCACGGCGCGTCAAAATCAAATGCAGAGCAGGAATCACGCGTTCTTATGCTGAGTGAAAAAGCGCGCGGCGACGCCAACCCGATCCTGTTAATCGATGAAGACGATGTAACGGCAGGGCACGCTGCATCCGTAGGCCGCGTCGATCCGGTTCAGCTTTACTATTTGATGAGCCGCGGAATTCCAAAAGAAGAAGCAGAGCGCCTCGTCATTTACGGCTTCCTCGCACCGGTTGTCAATGAACTTCCGATCGAAGGCGTGAAGAAGCAGCTGGTCTCTGTGATTGAAAGGAAAGTAAAATAATGAATGCCAAAGATATTCGCGAACAGTTTCCGATTCTCAGCCAACAGGTCAACGGACACGATCTCGTTTATTTGGACAGCGCGGCAACCTCGCAGAAGCCGCGCGTTGTCATCGAGACGCTTGATGAGTATTACAACTCTTACAATTCCAATGTCCATCGCGGCGTTCATACATTAGGAACGAAAGCAACGGATGGATATGAAGGAGCTCGTGAGAAGGTCAGGAAGTTTATAAACGCGAAGTCGATGCAGGAAATTATTTTTACAAGGGGTACGACAACGGCCCTGAATATGGTTGCGCTCAGCTATGCCCGCGCAAACCTCAAGCCTGGTGATGAAATCGTCATTACACCGATGGAGCACCATGCGAATATTATTCCGTGGCAGCAGGCTGTCAAAGCAACCGGCGCCACGCTGAAGTACATTCCGCTTCAGGAAGACGGAACCATTTCCTTGGACGATGTCAGGGAAACGGTGACGGAAAATACAAAAATCGTCTCGGCTGCGCATGTTTCAAACGTTCTCGGTACGATCAACCCGATTAAGGAAATAGCCAAAATCGCGCATGACAACGGCGCGGTCATGGTCGTAGACGGTGCGCAAAGCACGCCTCACATGAAAATTGACGTCCAGGATTTGGACTGCGATTTCTACACGTTTTCAGCCCACAAAATGTGTGGTCCGACCGGGGTCGGGGTATTGTATGGAAAAAGAGCATTGCTTGAAAACATGGAACCCGCAGAATTCGGCGGAGAAATGATTGATTTTGTCGGTCTTTACGAATCGACTTGGAAGGAGCTGCCTTGGAAATTCGAAGCCGGCACACCGATCATTGCCGGTGCGATCGGATTGGGAGCGGCGATTGACTTCCTTGAAGACATCGGACTTGACGAAATATTGGCGCATGAACACCGTTTGGCGGCCTACGCCCTGGAGCGCTTTAAAGAGCTTGAAGGCGCGACTGTCTATGGTCCGGCCGAACGTGCAGGACTCGTGACATTCAACCTTGAAGACGTTCATCCGCACGATGTGGCAACCGTGCTTGATGCAGAAGGGGTCGCCGTCAGAGCCGGTCATCACTGCGCACAGCCTTTGATGAAATGGCTGAACGTTTCCGCCACTGCAAGAGCAAGCTTTTATCTGTATAATACGGAAGAAGACATCGACAAACTGATTGAAGCTCTTCAGAAGACAAAGGAGTATTTCACAAATGTCTTTTAATGTGAACTTGGATACACTGTATCGCCAGGTGATAATGGATCACTACAAAAACCCGAGAAACAAAGGGGTTTTAAATGACAGCATCGTTGTTGATATGAACAACCCGACATGCGGTGACCGAATCAGACTGACGATGAAGATAACAGACGGTAAAGTGGAAGATGCAAAATTTGAAGGCGAAGGATGCTCAATCTCAATGGCCTCTGCGTCCATGATGACACAGGCGATCAAAGGGAAAGACGTGGAGACCGCCCTTCAGATGTCACAGATCTTTTCAGATATGATGCAGGGTAAAGACTACGACGATTCGATCGATTTAGGCGATATTGAAGCCCTGCAAGGCGTTTCAAAATTTCCGGCCCGGATTAAATGTGCAACATTGTCATGGAAAGCCCTTGAAAAAGGCGTTTCCAAAGAAAACAGCGATAACGAATAAAGATTGGAGTGAAAATGGATGGCTAAGAAAATGCCGGATATCGGCGAATATAAATACGGTTTTGCCGACAAAGACGTTTCCATTTTCCGTTCAGAGCGGGGATTGACAAAAGAAATCGTTGAAGAAATTTCACGCATGAAAGAAGAGCCGGAGTGGATGCTCGACTTTCGCCTGAAATCTCTTGAACACTTCTACAATATGCCAATGCCGCAATGGGGCGGAGATTTAAACTCATTGAACTTTGATGAAATCACGTACTATGTAAAGCCTTCTGAGCGTTCAGAAAGATCATGGGATGAAGTTCCTGAGGAAATCAAACAAACATTTGACAAGCTTGGAATCCCTGAAGCTGAGCAAAAATATTTGGCCGGTGTATCTGCGCAGTATGAGTCAGAAGTCGTTTACCATAACATGAAAGAAGATCTTGAGTCTCAAGGGATCGTCTTTAAAGACACAGACAGCGCCCTCAAAGAAAATGAAGACATTTTCCGCGAGCATTGGGCAAAAGTCATTCCGCCGACTGACAACAAGTTTGCGGCCTTGAACTCTGCGGTATGGTCCGGCGGATCATTCATCTACGTGCCAAAAGGCGTAAAAGTTGATACTCCGCTGCAAGCATACTTCCGCATCAACTCAGAAAATATGGGACAGTTCGAACGGACGCTGATCATCGTCGACGAAGGCGCTCACGTTCACTATGTAGAGGGATGTACAGCACCTGTTTATACAACAAACTCCCTTCACAGCGCGGTTGTTGAGATCATCGTTAAAAAAGGCGGCTACTGCCGTTATACAACGATTCAAAACTGGGCGAACAACGTCTTCAACCTTGTGACAAAGCGTGCGGTCTGTGAAGAAAACGCGACAATGGAATGGATCGACGGAAACATCGGCTCCAAGCTGACAATGAAATATCCTGCCGTTATCCTGAAAGGCGAAGGCGCGCGCGGCATGACGCTTTCTATCGCTCTCGCAGGAAAAGGACAGCATCAGGATGCCGGTGCGAAAATGATTCACCTTGCACCAAATACGTCATCCACAATCGTTTCAAAATCGATCTCAAAACAAGGCGGAAAAGTCACATACCGCGGAATCGTCCACTTCGGACGCAAAGCCGAAGGCGCCCGCTCAAACATCGAATGCGACACGCTGATCATGGACAACAAATCAACTTCTGATACAATCCCATACAATGAAATTTTGAACGACAACATTTCATTGGAGCACGAAGCGAAAGTATCAAAAGTATCTGAAGAGCAGCTCTTCTACTTGATGAGCCGCGGCATTTCTGAAGAAGAAGCAACAGAAATGATCGTCATGGGCTTCATCGAGCCGTTCACGAAAGAACTGCCGATGGAATACGCGGTTGAGATGAACCGTTTGATCAAGTTCGAAATGGAAGGGTCTATTGGTTAATATATAAAAAATGTTGAGGCGAACTTTTGAAGTTCGTCTTCTTCTTTTTTTCTAAGTATTTGTTTGATCTCTCTACAGCAGTGGGGATTGGCAGGGGAAACCCTGCTTTTTTTATTCAACAACAGGGAGAATAACTTATTTCTTAGAAGTAACAATTAACTTGCAGTAGGCATATAATTGATGACTGGAAAATAATAACTTTCGGAAATTTTCTGAGGGGGAAAATTAAATGGCTTATCCATCGGTCAATTATTCAGCCAACATCAACAGTTATTCAGACATTGCACGACACAAGGAATGCATAGCAAATGAGTTAAGGTATTACTACTCAAATGTAGTGAATCATGCCCGTGCAGTTACCTGCTTAACCGATGATCACACAGTTGTGATTATGCATTTAAGAATTGATCAATATCGATTTTAGGAAATTGTGGTTGTCGCAGGTCCGGATTATAATAAGATAAACCAAATTATTCCGCGGATTTGGAGCTTAATTAGCAGAGCGACTAATATTTGTGGTTAAGACTATTTTAAGCAACTTTAAACAAGGTGGTAGGGTCGTCCATCGGTTATAGCAGATTTCGATTTGTTTACCCGTCATCATTTTATGTGTTTGTGCACCGTAGATATAAACTATTGCCTGTCTTCAATTTTTATTGACAAGATGGGGGTATATCTACGGTTTTTTTTTCGGCTTGCCGGTTTCAATTTTGAGTTATAATATCATACGGTTCGGAGGAACACTGGTTTGATAAGTGCGGTCAGAACTCTGACTCAATTTTATATTCTCTTAACGATTCTGTGACGATACGTTTCAACAAAAGAAACCGCATTTTATACTACCTTTTATCATACCAACAGATATATATAATCCTACAACTTTTCTGATCCCAATTTTATAATCCTAAAATTCAACAGTAAAAATGAATCAAATTGATCAGGTCAAAGAACCTCTAACTTTTAAAGATTTCTTAGAATGTTGTTGTGAAAAATTATTCTTTTATGTAAAATGATGACTATGAAGAAAAAGGAAAAACCTGCTGATATTTCTGAAAAATTATAATCTTACGAGAAAGGAAGAGGATAAGTGAGCGTAATACCATATGATTTGGTTGCGACGAAAATGAATTTTTGGTACACCGCCCTAAAAAACAATTGGCCTGGCAAGGCAGAAGATACTAGGAAAGAAGTTGAAAGAGAATTAGAACAAATGGAGCAAAATCAAGATGTGATTGTCTATTATAACTTATTGTTGTTTCGGCACAACCTTCAATTTGATTATATGTATTCTGATGCTGGAGGTAATTTAGCGAGTCGATTTGATGAGTTCAAAAAAATTCGAGATCAGAACAGCCTTGAAGGAATGTTGGAATATTACTATCAATTCTTCGCAGGTATGTATCATTTCAGACAAAAAGAATTGATACTTGCGTTGAATTTTTACAGGAATGCCGAGAAACAGCTTGATTCTTTTGATTGTGATGAGTTGGAAAAAGCAGAATTTTATTTCAAGGCATCAGAAGTTTACTATCATATGAAACAAACATTCTTTTCGATGAATTACGCGAACCGTGCATATAACATATATAAAAAATATGACACTTATGGGGAGAGAAGAGTTCAATGTCAGTTTATTCTTACAGGGAATTTAATTGACAAAATGTATCCAGAAAAAGCCTTAGTCAATTTACATAAAGCGCTTGAGGAATCCAATAATCTCGGTGCTGATCATTTAATTGGCTCATCGCATTTGAATCTCGGAATATGTTATAATCAGCTTGAAGAACTTGAAAAGTCATCCAATCATTTGAAGGAAGCCCTGAATCTATATAGGGATGGATATCTGAGTTTCTTGCCTAAAACACTGTTTAATTTGTCCTATGTTATGGCAAAACTTCGTAAATTGGGTAACGCAGAAGACGCATACCTTGAAGGGAAGGAAGTAGCTGAGAATAATAGGAATTTTGATATCCTTGCAAAGCTGGAAATGATTAAAGGGTTATACCTATCGTTCGATTTAGATTTAATCAGAGATTCATTCAAGTTTTTCAGGGAAAATGGCATGTATGCAGATATGGAAGATTACGGGGTTATAGTGGCTGAAGCTTTAACGAAAAGAGAAAAGATTTACGACGCTCTTGAGTTCTACCGTATTGCATATGATGCGAGACGACAAATTCAAAGGAGTGGGATAGCAAATGAAGGCTAAAATATTGCTTTGTGTTGTTTTGTTTATAGGGACTATAGGTATAGTAGGTGTTTCTGTTGCACAATCAGATAACGCTACATTTAAAGTCGCTGATAGACTACAATCCTAAGCACTCTCTGATTATTGATGTAATAATTTTGATATAAATTCAGTGCGCATTCCAGCAAATTAGCATGTCAAAACAGCCCTTCTCATTTTGCTAGAAGGGCTTTATTTTATTGGAATTCACGACTTGAACTAGCAATACATTATTAAATTACTTTTTTCTTTAATATATTGTCATTTAATGGGTATAAAATGAAGCGCGCCTTGTGTTCCAGGCAAAAGCAAATTTGTTAAAAAAATCGGGCTGCTATTCGATCGACGAGTATTTCCACAAGGCTGCCTGCAAGAAAAAGATCATCATGAAAATACCCATCTTCATCAACAATTTGTATACCTGTCTTAATCTTTTCACCTTAGCTTCATACATTTAAATCACCTCCTTTCACCCACTTATACAGTATTTATCCATTAAAAGAAGAACAGGATCTTCTTGTAAAATATCTTTATTAGATCATATTGTCATGTATAATGAAGGGTATAGCATGTGACATTCATACTGTATAAGAAAGGATATGACCAGTGAAAATGTTGAAAAAGGCTGTGTTGACAGCCGCTGTTTTCTTGCTGGCCGCATTTGCCGGGAGTACAGAAGCCTTTGCTATGCCTTCCAAAGGCGCGGTGAAATTCAGGACGGATGCCAATACATATACGAAATCAGCCACTTCGATCGTTGTCACTGGAAAAAGTCCTGTTACGGGAACGATGATCGCTGTCCGGCTGATCAATAAAAAAGGAACTGTCCTGATCTATCGAGATGTTCATTTAACACGCGGAAAATCTCATTTTCGGGTGAGCTTCCCGACGAAAAAGCTGAAACCGGGCAAGTATGACGTCTGGGTGGATGCTGTTAAAGGAAAGAAATGGCATGGGGAATTGAAGCGCTACATTGTCATCAAACATTGAGCTCCATTATGATGAACGGAGGGCTGTGTAATGACTGCCGTGGGTTTTTGTGTATTATTATGTTCTGCATTTATCCATGCATCATGGAACTACCTTTCAAAAAAAGCCGATGGAGGCGTTCCATTTATCTGGCTGTTCACAGCGATTGCAGCCGTTGTCTACACGCCGTTGGCCATAGGTGTTGTCATATATGAAAAGCCTGAGATCGGCATCTGGCAGCTTGCCATTATCATGGCGAGCATCCTTGCACACTTGGGCTTTTTTCTTGTTCTTCAAAAAGGGTACAAAAAGGGCGACCTTTCCCTCGTCTACCCTATTGCGAGAGGAACTGGCCCGCTGCTCACCTGCGTGCTGGCGGTCGCCTTTTTTGGCGAGTCATTGACGCTGCCCGCAATAACAGGGATTCTTTTGATTGTGATCAGCATTCTTTTTTTCACAGGGGGAGTCAAGCGGTTAAAAGAATCAGGCTCGCTCACACCGGTTCTTTACGGGCTGGCGGTCGGCGGTATTATTGCCGCATATACCCTCCTTGATAAAGCAGCGGTCAGCCGGTTTCTCATTCCGCCGTTGCTGCTTGATTATTGCAATACGCTCGGCCGTCTGATCATATTGACTCCTTTTGCCGCGAAAAGCTGGAGCGAAGTCCGCTTTGAGTGGAAGCATCACCGGATGGAAGCTGTCGGGGTGGGGGTTTTTAACTCTTTGGCTTATATTTTGGCGCTGAGTGTCATGGTATTTGCTCCGGTCAGCTATGTGGCACCGGTTCGGGAAATCAGCATTTTAATCGGAACGGTGATGGGGGCGGTTCTTTTGTCTGAAGGTTTCGGACGGCTTAGAATTGTCGCGGCTGTCTTTATGGTGCTTGGCGTGATATCGGTAGCCGTTGGTTAGGTTGTGTTCCATCGATGTGATCCGTTATATTTGTAAATAAACAGAAATGAAAAAGGTGTTAATCATGAAATCTTTTATTGTAGTCGGAGCGGGCGTCCTCGGCGCTTCTGCCGCTTATCATCTTGCAAAAAAGGGCGCGGAAGTGACCTTGATTGACCGCGGAGAGCGGGGAAGGGCTACAGATGCCGCGGCAGGAATCGTCTGCCCCTGGCTTTCGCAGCGCAGAAACCAGGCATGGTACAAGCTTGCAAAAGGCGGAGCGGCGTACTACGCCGATTTAATCAAGCAGCTTGAAGCTGACGGAGAATCGGATACGGGGTATAAACGGACAGGCGCTATCAGCTTGCATACAGACGAGCGAAAGCTGGAGAAAATGGAAGAACGGGCGCATCTCAGGCGCAAGGATGCCCCTGAAATCGGCGAGATCACCCGTTTATCCCATGAGGAAACGAAGCGTTTATTTCCGCCTTTGGCAGAGGGGTACGGCTCGGTTCATATCAGCGGCGCCGCGCGCGTAAACGGAAAATTGCTCCGCCGCTCACTTGTGAATGCCGCACAGAAATACGGAGCTTCAGTTGTTGCCGGAAACGCTTCATTGCTCTATGAAGGAAACCGGGTAACAGGGATCTCCACAGCGGACAAAAAAATATACGCTGATCAGGTGCTGGTCACAGCGGGCGCTTGGGCGGACGAGCTTTTGAAGCCGCTCGGCGTGCGTTTTTCAGTCAGCCACCAAAAAGCGCAGATTGTTCATCTTCGTCTTCCGGATGCGGATACCGGCAGCTGGCCTGTTGTGATGCCTCCGAATGACCAATACATATTGGCATTTGAAGACGGCCGGATCGTTGCCGGCGCTACTCACGAAAATGAAGCGGAGCTTGATGATCTTCGGGTAACGGCTGGCGGCCTTCACGAAATTTTCTCAAAGGCGCTTGCTGTTGCGCCGGGTTTGGAATTGAGTGAGCTGCTTGAGACGCGTGTAGGATTCAGGCCGTTTACACCAGGCTTTCTCCCCGTGATCGGCTCATTGCCGAACATTTGCGGGCTGCTTGTTGCCAACGGCCTTGGCGCTTCAGGGCTCACGTCAGGTCCTTACCTTGGCGCGGAATTGGCAAGGCTCGCCTTGGGAGAAGAGCCTGAGCTTGATATCGCTTTATATGATCCGGCCGGCGCGCTTGAAAGTTGAATCATGTTGCAAAAAAAAGTTCACTAGAAGCTAGAGTGAACTTTTTTCTTGTTTATAGTTTTAAAATAGAAAATTTTTCAATATAAATCCATGGAGGAAAATTTTGAGAAAACCATATGACTTTCTTCGTAGTGCATGCCGGTTTTTTTTGAACGGCAGGTGTTCGGTTCAATCGGCCGCCTCTGATTCCCGAACAAATTTGGAAAGTAAAAGGAGGGTCGCCATGATCCAGTTTGACTTTGAGTATTACAGGCCCCAATCTGCGCAGGAAGCGGTAAAGCTCTTTCAAAGCTTGGAGCGCAAGGGGAAAAAGCCGGCTTATTTTTCCGGCGGAACAGAACATTTAATACCAGGACGGCTGAGTGTGATTCATCCAAATGCCGTTATCGATATTAAAGACATACCTGAGTGCAGAACTCTGCAATTTGAACGGCGCCACCTCGCTTTAGGCTCAGCATTAACATTGACAGAGATCACGGAAAACGGCGGCTTTCCATTGTTGAGCAAAGCGGTAAGGGAAGTGGCCGACCATACGGCGCGCAATAAGATTACGCTTGGCGGCAATATTTGCGGGCAGATCTTTTACCGCGAAGCAGTGCTGCCTTTTTTATTAACCGACAGCAAAGTGGTGACGATCGGAGACAAGGGGGAAAAGCGCTATTTGATTCACGACGTATTCGATCAGCAGCTGAAGCTGAACAAGGGAGAAATCCTCATTTTCCTTTTGATTGAAGAACGCTATCTTCATCAGCCTTTTGCAAGCATAAAAGTGAGGCAGCAATGGGATACGGGATATCCTTTGGCGACGATTTCAGCTCTTGAAATAGACGGACGCGTCCGCTGTGCATTTAGCGGTGTCTGCCCTTTTCCGTTTCGTTCATCAGAAGTGGAATCTGCGTTGAATGACGAATCGCTCCCTGTAGATCAAAGGGTGGAAAAGGCGATCAGCCGCTTTCCCGGCCCTGTTTTGGACGATGCGCAGGGTTCCGCTGAGTATCGCAAATTTGTCATCAAACATACGCTGTTTGACATTCTCGACATGCTGAAGAAGGAGACGTTTTGACAAGCGTTTGAATCCAATATTTGCAGGCGCGCGGGATACCATGAATTTGAACTGGCCCTAAAATCGGTGTGCTGAACAAAAAAAGAGAGGTTTAAAAAAAGAGCGCCGGGCAGGCGCTTTTTTTGTTCAATTCAAAACGCCTGAGCCCCAAATATCCTCCGCCCATTCAGGGTGATCAATGAATGGATTGCGGTTATGCTGGTATTGCTGATAGATGATGTCGTTCCGCTTTCTTTCAAGGGCATCGACAGGATCTTCATGGTGCCATTTCAATAAAACCGACATTTTTCCATGGTACGGTTTAGATCCGTTGTTCGTTGTGTCGTTCATTTCAAGATCCGGCTGGCCGTCGTCCCCTTCATAGCGGACCGCCATATAGAAAATCATTCTGGCGACATCGCCTTTAATGCTTTTGTCAGGTTCCCAGGAATCGCCGTCATAGCGGTTTCCGGGAGAACCGGGATAGGGGCTGCCGCCTTCGTCGAAATCAAGGTTTCCGCGGGCGGCGTTTACTTGCACATCGCTGGGTCTGAGATGATGCAAATCTGTTCCGGGTCCTTTGCTTGTTCCGAAATCACCGTGCGATTTTGCCCATACGTGCTCGCGGTTCCAATCGCCAGTTTGCCCCCCGTTCGCCTGTTTAGAGCGCGACTCTCTGGAATATAAGAGAATCACGTTATTTCGATTGGCCGGATCTTCGTCCGTTGCTTTCAGCGCTTCCCATACCTCGCTGTAAGAAAGCTCTCTATGATCGTCGATTGTGTCGTGAAGCGCTTGTTTTAAAGCTTCGCCTGTTTTGCCTTGCGCCTGTTCATAGTAATCCGCCGGAGCCGAGGACTGATGGGGCTGGACGTGTAAGGAAAACAACTGGAAGGCTTCTGCGTTTTGGGTGGGCGCGCACATCGCTGACAGCATCAAAATAAACGGTATGAGACACTTTCGGTTCATCTTTCGATTCCCTCCTTTTCATTTCTTCCATTATCCAATCTTTTCATGAAAAGGAAATATCATTTTGGTTACGGTTTTCTTACGGTCTTGTAAATGAAGCTTTCCACCTCTCGAGGGCTTCCAGGCCGGCTTTTTCTTTCAGCTGTTTTTCCGCCGTTCGGACGCCTTCTTCAATGGCCGCGCAGTGTCCGAACAAATAATAGCGCAATGCGGTATTCATGATGACTTGTTTTCTTTCGTATTCGGTATCGGCCGATTCATCTCCGGCGAGAACGGCCGTTATTTTTTCCGCCTGTTCCTCAGCAGACAGCGGTTTGTTGAGCTTTGCTTCATCTGCGTAAAGCCCGAATTTTTCCGGCTTTAATATAAAGGAATCGATCACGCCGTTTTTTATCGTAAACACAAAGCTGCCTCTGTGGACCGGTACGTCTTCCGAGCCTTCCGCCCCCTGGACAATGAACACTTCTTTGTACGTCAAGTGCTGAAAAACGGGATGCATTTTCTGAATGGCCGTCCGGTGAAACGCGCCCATCATGAGCTTGTCGGCATCAGAGAAGTTGACCAGTTTTTCAGCTGTATTCAGCACGGTGCGGACGCCGATCTCTTCGCGAATTTTCCTCATCCGAACAAACGGTTTGCAAAATGTTTCGGCGGCTGCGAATCCGATTGAGGCCTCTTCCAGTGAGTGTGCCGTTTGCGCAGGATCAGTCTCAGAGGGGATTCCGAGTTTGTCTAGGACATTTTTTACACTCGTTCCATATTTGGGCGGCAATGCATCACTGCCGTGGAGAAACACGGGGACTCCGTTTCCTGCGAGAAGGAGCGAGACAGGAATGGTTGCTAAAAAAGAATGTCTTCCTGTGTAAGGTCCCGCAAAATCGATGACCGCATCTTTTACAGCTTTGGAAAGGTTCAATGTTTTCGAGCTGTTCCGCAATGCTTCGGTAAACGCGAGCAATTCCTCAGGGGACTCTGTTTTCATCCGCTCCGCTATTAAGAATGCGGCGGTCTGGACGGGGCTGGCATTTCCCGTAACGATCGCTTCTGCAGCCTGCTTGGCCTCTTCGTAAGTTAAATCGCGGGCGCCCCTTTTTCCTCTTGCGACTTCTTTAATCCACTGTTGCAATGTGAACTCTCTCCTTTACATGCTGATCTTTCTTATGACTTTACATGAAAATGCAGAAAAGGAACAGTCGAGATTGTCGGCTTAATACTTGATAGAAAATATGACGATTTTCTGGATTGGCCGTGTAGATTTAGGTATTTTAACTGAAAACATGCTGAAATTTAGAGGGTTTTTCAATGCGATTAATGCTGTAATCATTTAATATGTTAAAAAAGTTAACATGGAAAAGGGGATGATCAAAAATGGGAATGCCGGCTTACAAAACAGAAGACGTGAACAAGAATGAAAAACGCAAAAAGGAATTTCCGCATATTTATGTCATTCTGGCTGTCATGATTGGTCTAATGGCGCTTATGACATATGTGATTCCGGCAGGCGAATATGAACGGGTGGAGAGTCCGGACGGCAGGGAAATGATTGATCCGGCGTCCTACAAACGGATCGAACAGACGCCGGTTGATATCTTGGGATTGCTTACGGCTGTTCCGAAAGGGATGACAGAAGCGGCTCCGATTATCGTGTTTACATTTGTGATTGGCGGCGCTTTTGCCGTTCTGCGGAAAGCGTCTGTCATTGAGCTCGGTGTCCGTCTGCTGGCGGATCAGTTCAGGAACAAACCGGTTTTCGTTACACCTGTTTTAATATTCGTTTTTTCCGGCATTTCCTGTTTTATCGGGACGCCTGAGCTTTCCATCGTTTACGTCCCTGTCATTCTTCCGCTGCTGCTGTCTTTCGGATATGACCGGATGACAGCAGCAGCAATTGCGTTGTGCGGGACGATCGCCGGCTTTACGAGCGCTTTGACAAACCCTTTTACCGTAGGAACCTCACAAATGATTTCCGGTCTCCCGCTTTATTCAGGGATGGGGTACAGGGCGGTCATCTTTGTTGTCATTACGGCGATTGCCGCTGTATATGTGCTCAAATATGCGGAAAAGGTCAGGGCGCATCCTGAAAAAAGCCTGACGGGGAAAGAAGCAGTAGAAGCGGTGCCTGCTTTTAAAGCAGGCAGACGGGTGAAATGGGCCGGTATCGCGGCGCTTGGGTTGTTTGCCGGCTTGATTGGCTGTGTCATTTATTTCAGGTGGGATATGCTGACAATGGCGGGCTATTTCCTGGCGCTCGGCATCATTCCTGCTTACATTGCCGGCATGAGCTCGAGAGACATTGCCGAGTCCTTTAATGAGGGCTTTAAAGAAGTGCTCGTCGGGGCGATGATTTGCGGCATTGCAAGAGCTGCTGCGGTCGTTATGGCCGACGGGCAGATCATGGATACGATTGTTTACGGCTTGTCTCATGCGGTCTCACAGCTTCCTTCTTATTTAACGGTTACGGCGATGCTTTTCACACAGATGCTGTTTAACTTTTTTGTTCCAAGCGGAAGCGGACAGGCTTTAATAATGATGCCGATTATGGCGCCTTTGGCTGATATTGTCGGAATTACGCGGCAGACGGCAATTCTGGCTTTCCAATTCGGCGACGGTTTTTCAAACATCGTCTTTCCGACATCGGGTTACTTTATGGCGACGCTTGCGATCAGCCGGATTGCCTGGAACAAGTGGCTGCGATTCATCCTTCCGCTGTTTTGCCTCTGGATGGGAGCGGCCGTGCTTTTCCTGCTGTTTGCTAACGCTGTCGGCTGGTCGTAAATGGATAAAAAGGCGGGGGAATCCTCCGCTTTTTTATTTTCCCATCATTCCTTCAGAAGAAAAAATATGCAAAAATATGAAAAAACTAGACTTTGAACCTATCTGTGGATATACTAATTTAGTAATTGATCGAATTTAAGATTGTCCGGTATTATCGGGCTTTAAGGAAGGTATCCGCGGATGAAAAAAATGGCCAGATTGTATATTCTCATGCTGAACGTGTTCATCGTTATGCTTGGTATAGGCTTGATTATTCCACTCATGCCTACGTTTATAGAAGAATTCGGCGCGTCAGGCAGCACGCTCGGGTTGCTGATTGCGGCTTCGGGTATTACCCAGCTGCTGTTTTCGCCCGTTGCCGGGGAAATGACCGATAAATACGGAAGACGGAAAATGATCATTTTAGGCATCGGTGCGTTTGCGGTTTCCCAGTTGCTTTTCGCCTTGGCGAGCCAGATGTGGCTGCTGTTTGTTTCCCGCCTTCTCGGCGGAGCGGGAGCGGCGTTTTTGGTGCCGGCCATGTTTGCCTACATCGCCGACATCACATCGGAAAAGGATCGAAGCAAAGGGATGGGGCTGATCAGCGCCGCGATGTCTCTCGGCTTTGTCATCGGTCCGGGAGCCGGCGGATATTTGGCTGCGTACGGGCTCACTTTTCCGTTTTACGTGTCAGCCGGATTAGCCGGCTTGGCGACGGTTTTATCGCTTTTTGTCCTCCCGGAAACGCTCAGTCAAGAAAAGATGCTTGAAAAGCGCCGCTCCGCTCAAAAGCGCGAACCGCTTCCTAAGCAAATGGCGCGCGCGCTGCGATCGCCGTATGCTTTTCTGTTTGTCCTCGTGTTCATCCTGAACTTCGGGATCATGAATTTTGAGGCGGTATTCAGCCTTTATGTCGATCATAAGCACGGCTTTACACCGGGAGACATTGCCTTTGTCATTACAGCGGCAAGCTTGATCGGCGTGTTCGTCCAGGCGGTGGCCCTCGGGATGCTGACGAACCGCTTCGGCGAAAAAAAGCTGATGAACATGACGCTGATCGGTTCAGCCGCAGCGCTTGCCGTCTGCTCGATTGCCGGTTCGTACTGGCTCGTTTTCGGTGCAACAATTGTTTTCTTCATGCTGACGTCCATCCTTCGTCCGGCAATTAATACGCTGATTTCAAAAATGGCCGGTGATGAACAGGGCTTTGCCGCAGGCATGAACAATGCGTTTATGAGCCTTGCCAACATTGTCGGACCGACGGTGGCCGGTCTGTTATTCGATGTGAACGTGGAAATTCCATATATTTTTGGTGCGGTCGTTCTCGTGCTCAGCTTTTTGGCGGCAGTCAGCTGGGGGCGGAAGCAGCAGACGCGCGCAATTCCCGAAAAAGTATAAGGGAGCCGGCACATATGCCGGCTTTTTTCTATGGTGAATGTCTAATCATCAGCAATGCCGGTATGGCTTAACTTTCTCCGGTTGCTGCTGTTGGAGTTTCTCACAATCCAAGCAGCATTTGAATTCTGAGCGCCAGTCTCAAGCGCAGGGTTGTGTCCGCATCTTTCAGGCTTTTCCCGAGCAATTCTTCGCATTTTTCAAGCCTGTAGATGACTGTGTTTCTGTGGACATACAGGCGCTTAGCCGTTTCAGAAATCTGACAGTGCGTTTCCAGATAGACGGACAATGTTTGCAGGAGCCCCTGGTCTTCCTTCGGCAGGCTGGCAAGCTGATGCAGTGCATGCGTGTAAAATGTTTTCAAATCATCAGCCGGAATCATGCGCAAAAGCTCAGAGACGTCTTTCATATGGTACGTCTGGATGAACTCTGTGCTGCCGGACAAATGGCCGGAGTGGAGCGCGTCGACGGCTTCTTTGCAAATGTGCGGAACGTCGCTCAGCTGATGGCTGAGGTTGCTGATTCCGAAAGAGATTGTCCGCTGAAAGTGCTCCGCTGCATGACGCTGAAACGTCTTTAAAAATCCACCGACGTCTGCATTCAGTTCAGCCCAGCTGTCCGTCGCTTCGGCCAGCAGGAAGCAGACATTTCCCTTTGTGAAAAGGTGCGGAGGGAACGGAAAGTCAACCAGCTCTTCTTCCAGGCGTTCGAACACGGAATCTGATTCAAGCTGATTTTCCGTGAAGCTGAGCGATTTTTCGCGCCGGTCCAATTTGCCCGCAATGCACACATATTTTTGATCCCACTTGAGCTGAAATTCTTTGGCCCGGTTTTTAATTTCTTCAGCAGAGGAAAAGGCGCCGTCCAAAAAATTGCTGAAAAACTCGTTCCGTGCTCTTCGCAAATATTGTTTGAGCGCATTTTCCTTCAGCAGCTCAAAGGCGATGACATTGGCGGCTTGTTCGAGGGTTAACAGCAAGCCTTTGTCTGAAGGGGAAATCATCCCGCAGACAACGAGGAAGCCGCATTTTTTTTCATGAGTATAGATCGGAAATACCGAATAGGTTTGTTTGTCGGGAAGCGTTGAAAAACAGGTGAGCCCCGTCCTGTTTCCTTTTTGAAATATTCCTTCATAATGCGACAGCGTCCCGGCGGCATCCGCTTTTGAGGAGGCGATAGGCTTGAGATGCTGATTGAAAAGAAGAACGGGAAGCTTCAAAACAGCAGAGACGTTATGCAAGAGCGATTGAATGCTTTTTCCGCTCATAATATGGGTTGTGAACTTTTTTTGGGCGGTGATGGCCTGTTCGAGTTCTGCCGTCCGTTTGTCCAAAATATGGCTCAGTGTATGATTGACAATATCACCGAGGCGGACATCTTTATTTAGCTCGATGATCGGAAATGACCGCTCGTCGGCAAGCTTGATCACCTCGTCGGGTATTTTCTGCAAAAAGCGCGTTTTGATGCCGAGTCCGGCGCAGCCCCGCCTGATCATCCTTTCAATCAATTCCTTCAATAAAAAAGGCCGGTCTTTTAAATGGTATGCGGTCGTGACGAGGAGCTCGCCGTGATGCAGATAATCGGCAATATCTGGCGCATCCATCATATTGATGTGTTCGATGTTCCGGGTCCCTCCCGTTTTTCCGGCGGCAAGCGTTGCGCCTTTAAACACGGGGAGTTTCATCATGTCATAGATATTCATTGATCTGTACAGACCTCCTTTGTCATTTTAGTCATTATCAACAAAAAATGAGCGGATTTGTGACATTTATGCCGATGTTTATTTTTCATGTTACCAGTAAACTTGTATTTATATAGAGAGTTGTAAAGAAATATAACAAGAAAAAAGAAAGGAAGTTTCTTCACATGACAATTGGCGAAATGAATATTCCGAAACGGACAATTATGACTCCCGGTCCTGTCGAGGTTCATCCGAGAGTGCTGAGGGCGCTTTCCTCACCTGTACTGGGACAATTCGATCCTGCATTTACAGACATGATGAATGACGTCATGGCGCTGCTCCGGCAGATTTTCCGAACGACAAATAAATGGGCATTTCCGATAGACGGGACATCGCGGGCCGGGCTTGAAGCCGTCCTTGCCAGTCTCATCAAACCGGGGGACCGGGTGCTCATTCCCATTTTCGGACGGTTCGGCTATCTGCTGGCCGAAATTTGCGAACGGTACCGGGCGGATGTTTATACAATGGAATGCCCGTGGGGAGACGTTTTTGAACCGAAAGAGATCATCTCCGAAATCAAACGGATGAAACCGGAGATCGTCGCGGTTGTGCACGGCGAGACGTCAACGGGATGCATTCAGCCGCTTGAAGAAATCGGCCGGGCCTGCCGGGAGCTTGATGTGCTTTGTGTAGTCGATGCGGTGGCTACGATCGGCGGCACGGATGTCAATACTGATGAATGGTGCCTTGACGCGGTCGTCGGAGGTACGCAAAAGTGTTTATCCGTTCCTTCCGGGATGGCGCCGATCACATTTAACAGCCGGGTTGAAAAGCGCATCAATGAAAGGAAAAAGGTAGAACGTGGCATTGCCACAAGAGAAGATATCGAGCTTGAAACAGGACGCTTGCCGATTTCCAGCAATTATTTTGACCTCGGCATGCTGATGGATTATTGGAGCCCGAGGCGCCTCAATCATCATACAGAAGCGACTTCGATGCTGTACGGTTTGCGTGAAGGAGCGCGGGTCGTTCTTGAGGAGGGGCTCCGCGAGCGGTTCTCAAGACACCGGCTGCATGAAGCAGCGCTAATCAAGGGCATCAAAGCGATGGGTCTCGAATTGTTTACGGAAGGCCGGAAAAAGCTGCCGACCGTCACTTGTGTGAAAGTGCCTGATCGGGTTGACGCGGACCTTGTCAGGAAGATGATGCTTGACGACTTCGGCGTCGAAATCGCCAGCTCTTTCGGACCGCTGGCCGGAAAGATATGGAGAATCGGGACAATGGGGTACAGCTGCCGGAAAGAAAATGTTCTTTTTACATTGGCTGCTCTCGAAGCGGTTCTCATTCGCACAGGTGCTTCAGTATCGCCGGGAAATGCGCTTCAGGCGGCTCTGGATTTCTATCATGAGTAGGCTAATCTCATGAAAACGTTTGACTTGCTTTTGAAAGGCGCTTCCGTCGTGTGCCCGGAAGGCGTAAGGAAAACTGATATCGGCGTCGGCGGGCTGATTGCTGAGCCGGGCGTGCTTGACGGCAGTGCGTCAATACATTTTTAAGGCAGACGAAAGAGAAGCAAAAGCGGTTCACTGAAGCGCAAAAAGCAGCCTGTGATCAGGCTGTTTTTTGTGGGATGACCAGAAAAAAACAATTTTGCGACATCCGTGAGAATCTAAAACAAGAGAATTAATCAAAAAAAGCAGGCTGAGAGGCCTGCTTTTCCGTGGTTTTGTGTAAGTCTCTTTTGGTGCAATCCGATCGATCTGTGCCTATTCCAACGATCTTAAATAACCGGCCAATACAGAATCGATCATTTCAGCCGTCAGCCTTTCAGGGGCCATGATCAAATGAAGCGCCAGCCCGTCGACAAGGGCGTACAGGTGCTCGGTTTCCTTTAGAACATCGATCCCCGGTTTGGCACCGGTATTCACCAGCATTTCAACAGCCGATTTACAGGCTGAATAAATGCCTTCATTCATCTCCTTTCTTAACGGTTTGAGCTCCGGATCGCTGAGCGATTTGGCCGTAAATGCATACCATGCCTCCATTTCCAGTTTTCGCTCCTCATCAAGAGGCATAAGCTGAAAAAGAAGCTGTTTGACGTTCTCAGCCGGTGTACCGTTAAATGTCATGCTCTCAATCCGCGTTTTGACCCGGTTTGCCACAAGCCTCATTGAATAAATGAAAAGCTCAGACTGTTGGGGAAAATAATGGCGCATCGATCCGGCCGAAAGTCCGGCTTCTTTAGCGACATTTCTGACGGTGCAATGTTCAAGTCCATCTCTGTGAATCACATTCCACACCGCTTCGGCAATTTTTTCTTTTTGTTTTTCGTGATCAACTATTTTTGGCATACACACATTATAACACGGGTGTATTATTTAATACATATGTGTTATAATTTTTTAGTACAAATGTGTTAAAAAGAGAGGCGGATAAAAGGTGATTGGTTTATTGATTATAGCTTGTGAGATCGGTTTTTGGATTTTTATTCTGCTTGGCCTTATTTTTCGCTATATGGCAGGCTGGAAAAAGGCTGGTTTGATCATGTTTGCATGCACACCGGTTTTGGATTTGCTGCTTTTGGCTGCAACGGCGCTTGATCTGTACAATGGGGCGCAAGCGGATGTTTTGCACGGCCTCGCCGCCGTTTATATCGGCGTCAGCATTGCGTTCGGAAGCCGCATGATCAAATGGGCGGATGAAAGGTTCGCCTATCGCTTTGCCGGCGGTCCGAAGCCTGACAAAGGCCCGCAGTACGGCAAGGAACACGCCAAAAAAGAGCGCAAAGGCTGGTTGCGGCATTTTATCGCATGGCTGATCGGGGCGGCGCTGCTGGCCGGGATGCATCTGTTCATCGGCGACCCGGAAAGAACGGAACCGTTAATCCACATCGCTTCTTTATGGTCGATCATCCTTGCCATCGATTTTCTGTACAGTTTCAGCTTTACCCTTTTTCCGAAGAAAGCCCGTTAAAAGAAGCCGGACATCCGGCTTCTTTTTCATGTTCAAGTATTCCGCCGCTGAAAAAGGAAATGCTACAAGCAGACCTGGATCAAGTTTTCGAAAAAAACCTGTGATAAACTAAAGGAAGAGGTGAACTGCATTGATTTATATTGGATTAACAGGATGGGGGGATCATGACAGCCTGTATCCGCCCAAAACAAGCAGTCAAAACAAGCTGATCCACTATTCGGCGCATTTTCCGATCGTCGAGCTTGATGCGAGCTTTTACGCGATTCAGCCCGAGCGGAACAATGAAAAATGGGTGAAGGAGACGCCGGAAACCTTTCAGTTTATCATTAAGGCATATCAGGGAATGACGGGGCATCAGCGCGGGGAAATCCCCTTTGAAACGAAAGACGACATGTTTGCTGCTTTTAAGCTTTCGTTAACGCCATACATAAAAGCGGGCAAGCTGGCGATGGTCCTCTTTCAGTTTCCGCCATGGTTTGATTGCAAAAAAGAAAACGTCAATTATTTAAGATGGGTAAAAGAGAAAATGGGAGATATACCGTGTGCGCTTGAATTCAGGCATCGGTCATGGTTTATGCCCCAGTTTTACGACAAAACGCTCGCTTTTATGGAGGAACAGCAATGGATTCACAGCATTTGCGATGAACCCCAGGCGGGCGAAGGCAGCATACCGACGGTTCTTCATGCGACTGACAGCAGGAAAACGCTCGTCCGTTTTCACGGCCGCAACAAGGAAGGCTGGTTAAGGCCGTCCTCCGGGCAAAATTGGCGTGAGGTCAGATATTTATATTTATATAATGAACAAGAATTAAAAGACTGGAAGAAAAACCTTGAGCTGCTTGAACAGCAGTCGAAAAACGTTTACGTGCTGTTTAATAACAATTCAGGCGGTGATGCGGCTCAAAACGGAAAGCAAATGAAGGAGCTGCTTGATATTGAATACAAAGGGCTTACGCCAAGGCAGCTCGATTTATTCAGCTAGAAAAGAGGACTTATTTTATGGAATATCTTATTTTGATCATACTCGGATTTATCGCGGGAACCATCGGCAGTCTTGTCGGGCTCGGCGGAGGGATCGTCATCGTTCCCTCGCTCCTTTTTCTGGCGGGGCTGCCGACGCTCTTTGACCATGTGACACCGCAAATGGCGGTCGGCACGTCGCTGGTTGTCATCATATTCACAGGGCTTTCTTCAACGATTGCGTATATGAAGTATAAAACCGTAGATTATAAAAGCGGTCTTATTTTTTTCATCGGCTCGGGGCCGGGCAGCATCGCAGGTGCCCATATATCGACATATTTCAGCTCAGACTCGTTTTCTCTATGGTTCGGGATTTTTATGATTCTCATTTCCCTTTCCTTAATGATAAAGAAAAGGGTGAAACCTGCCGAGAAAAAGCATACGGGCGTTATCAGAACGTTCACAGGGGATGAAGGACAGGAATATACGTATTCATATCATCCTTTAGCCGGAATCGCGATCGCCTTTGTCGTCGGCTTCCTCGGCGGGCTTTTCGGCATCGGGGGCGGCTCGCTGATGGTGCCGGCGATGATTCTTCTGTTTTTATTTCCGACAAGGGTCGCCGTTGCGACATCGATGTTTATTATTTTCCTTTCATCTGTCGCGGGCTCTGCCGGCCATGTCATCGCGGGCCATGTCAACTGGCTTTATGCGCTCGCATTGATCCCGGGCGCCTGGTTTGGCGGACAGCTCGGCGCCTACATTAATAAAAAGATGCAAACAAAGACGATCGTATTGATCATGAGGTTCGTATTGATCATCATCGGAATCAGATTAATCTATCAAGGCGTGTTTAGTTAAACGTTAGGGAGAGATTTGCATGACGGAAAAGCTCCATATTTACCATACGAACGATTTGCACAGCCATTTTGAAAACTGGCCGAAAATCGTCGATTATATTCAGACACAAAGACAAAAACATGAAGAGCAGGGGGAAGAAGTGCTTTTGTTCGACCTCGGCGATCATGTCGACAGATTCCATCCGATATCTGAGGCCACCTTCGGAAAAGCGAATGTGGAGCTGTTGAACCGTCTGCAGTATGATGCTGCAACGATCGGAAATAATGAAGGAATTACACTGCCGCATCAGGAGCTGGATACACTTTATGACAACGCACAGTTTCCTGTCGTTGTTTCCAATTTGTTTGACGAAAAAGGGAAGAGGCCCGGCTGGGCAGCACCGTATGTGCTCAAAAAGGTGAAGAGCGGTGCAACTCTTGCCATTCTCGGTGTGACAGTCCCGTATTATCCGATCTACCGGCAGCTTGGCTGGACGGTTGCAGACGCATTTGAAAGCATCGGCGAGATGCTCAGTGAAATCAAAGAAAAAGCCGATACTGTCATTCTTCTTTCACACCTCGGCATTTTGGATGATCAGCGCGTCGCGGAGGCTTTTCCCGAAATCGACCTGATTCTCGGCTCCCACACCCATCACCTGCTTGAAGAAGGGATGATGAAAGACGGCGTTATGCTGGCCTGCGCTGAAAAATACGGGAACTATGTCGGTCATGTTGAACTGACGTATAACGGAACGCTTGAGAACATCACAGCAACCGTTATGAAGACGGCAGAATGGAACGAAGAATCAGAGGAGACGATTCGTTTTCTGAAGGAAAAAGAGAAAGAAGCCGGACATCTGCTTGAAGAAGAAATTGCGACATTGGACAACATCCTTGAAACCGCCTGGTTCCGGAGAAGCGCCCTTCCGCAAATGCTGGCAGACGCCTTAAAGGAATGGTGTGAGGCGGAAATCGGAATGGTCAACTCAGGCATTGTACTGGAGTCTCTATCACAAGGCCCGGTGACGAAAGCGGATGTTCACCGCATCTGTCCGCATCCGATTAATCCGGTCAAACTGAAGCTGACGGGACGTGAGCTGAAAGAGGTCATCTTCCATGCATCATCGGAAGAAACCGAGAAACTGCGAATTAAAGGGCTCGGTTTTCGCGGCGAAGTGATGGGGAAAATGTTGTATGCCGGCCTTGACCCGGAAAAGCTCTCTGTCAACGGAACGGACATTGAAGATGATGCGTTCTACACGATCGCCACGATTGATATGTTTACACTCGGAACGCTGTTTCCGGCGATCCGCGATGCGGAAGATATCGAGTACTTTATGCCTGAATTCCTGCGCGATCTGCTCGCCTGGAAGCTTAAAAAAGCAAACCGGTTCTAATACAGATGCTCTAAGATTCGGGGCAAACCGGAACATGTCTCCCGCTTTATCATACATTAATGGTAAAGGAGGGATTGCGATGGTAAATTTAACTCCAATTATGATAGAAGATCAGCCGTTTACGGCTGTAACGGTCAAACTGCCGAAAACGAACTTTATGGCGGTAACCAATGACCATGGATATATTATGTGCGGAGCGCTTGACGTCGCCCTGCTGAATGATAAATTAAAAGAACGGAAAATCGTCGCCGCCAGAGCCGTCGGCGTGCGGACGATCGATCAGCTTCTCGAAGCGCCGCTCGAATCTGTAACCGATGCGGCCAGAGAGCTCGGCATCCATCCCGGAATGAGCGGAAAAGAAGCCCTTTTAAAAATGGTGAAATAAAGTTGTCTGATTGAATCGTATATCCCCTCTTACAAGCATACACTTGTGATGTAAGGGGGGATTTTGCTTGCGAAGATTTCGCGGCCCTCTGTCAAAAAGAGGACCTTTGCCTTTTCGATATGTCATGCTGCTTTCGTTTGTATTTTTTATTTTTTCAACGGCCGTCAGCCTGTTGATCATCAACTCATCCATCAAACCGACGCTTCTGAACATCGCTGAAATGGAAACGAACCGGATTGCGACGCACGTCATCCAGGAAGCTGTCGAGGATTATATGAACCAAGATGAAAATGTGCAAAACATGGTCGAAATGAAGACAAATGAAAACGGGAAAGTAACAACGATCAATTTCAATTCCCATGTTGTTCGCGATATGCAGACCAAGATTACGAAACGGCTGCATGAAAATTTGAAAGTAACGGAAACAGAAGAATTTAATTCTTCTGCGAAAACGCCGGAAGACAAGAGTGATGGCGTGATTTATCAAATTCCTCTCGGCCAGACAACGGGAAATTCCCTGCTTGGAAACCTCGGGCCGAAAATACCGGTGCGCTTTAATGTTGTAGGAGATGTTTTTACAGATTTCAAAAAAAGTGTGGAACCGTACGGAATTAATAATGCATTAATTAATATTGGGATTCTTGTCGAAGTCAAGGTCCGTGTCGTCATACCGTTTGCGACAAAAACGGCGGTTGTCAAAAATACGATTCCGGCAACGATTCAAGCCGTGCACGGCGAAGTACCCGACTTCTACAGCGGCAACGGCAGCCAGACGGCGCCATCGATTCAAATCCCTTCAAAGGATGAAAAAACAGAACAAAAAAAGGAACAAAATAAGCAATGATTTCCAGGCGTTCTGCACACATCAGGCAGAATGCTTTTTTTTGCGTCCTGGAAAAAGAATGTGTCTATTTTCTTAAAAAAATACTTTGACTTAGGCAAAAAGACTGTATATACTATTCAATAATAATAATTATTAGAAAATTCATTGTTTTCAGATGTTTCAATAAGGTAAAGGAGGAAGCTTATGGATAGTCGTCCGCAATGGGGAACAAGAGCGGGTTTTATTTTAGCAGCTGTCGGTTCTGCGATCGGTTTGGGGAATATATGGAGGTTCCCGGCTGTAGCTTATGAAAACGGAGGAGGCGCGTTCTTTCTGCCATATTTGTTCGCGCTTTTGACAGCAGGAATCCCTCTTCTCATCATGGAATTTACAATCGGCCATAAATACAGGGGCTCAGCCCCGCTATCCTATGCCCGGATGGGGAAAGGAAAGGAGTGGATCGGCTGGTGGCAGGTCGCCATCTCATTTGTCATCTCGACGTATTATGCCGTGATCGTGGCATGGGCCATTTCTTACACTGTCTTTTCTTTCAATTTAGGCTGGGGTAAAGATACAGAAAATTTTCTAATGACTGAATATTTAAACAGAGTTGATATTGGAGGAGGAGCCATCGGGCAATTCGGAGGCTTCGTGCCGGGCGTCCTGATTCCGCTCGCGATTGTCTGGATTGTTTCCTTAGGCATTTTATTTGCCGGAGTCAAAAAAGGAATCGAAATTGCGAACCGCATTTTCATTCCGCTGCTTGTGGTCTTATTTTTAATCATCGTCATTTATTCGATTACACTTGACGGGGCTGCTCAAGGGCTGAATGCGTTTTTCACGCCTGATTGGAGCCAGATAACAAACGGAAAAGTTTGGGTGGCGGCATACGGCCAAATTTTCTTCAGTCTGTCGATCGCGTTTGCCATCATGATTACGTATTCCAGCTATTTGCCGAAAAAATCCGATGTTACAAACAATGCGTTCATCACCGGCTTCGGGAATTCGTCGTTCGAGCTGATGGCCGGGATCGGGGTATTCAGTGCGCTGGGCTTTATGGCCGCGCAGCAGGGCGTTCCAGTTAAAGAGGTCGTCTCTTCCGGAATCGGTTTGGCGTTCGTCGTCTTTCCGCAAATCATCAATGAGTTTCCGGCGTTTAATGTGCTTTTCGGGTTTTTATTCTTTGGTTCGCTAGTTTTGGCAGGTCTGTCGTCTCTCATTTCGATCTCTGAAACATATGTTGCCGCGATTCAGGATAAGTTCAACGTTCCGCGGCGGAAAGCCGTCCTGTTCGGCGGAGGGGCTGCTGCATTGTGTTCGCTCGTATTTGCGACAAAAGGCGGACTGTTCTTTCTCGATGCAGCCGATTACTTTATCAACAATTTCGGAGTGGCGCTTGCCGGATTGATCGAAGTCGTTGCGATTGCATGGTTTGCGAAAGAGCTGAAAGCTTTGCAGGCTCACGCCAATTCGGTTTCCGACATTCAGCTCGGCGCCTGGTGGAGAATCTGCCTGAGCGTCGTCACACCGATTGTTCTGGGGTATATGATGTTTGATAATATCAAGACGAATATCACAACAGCCTACGGTGATCTGCCGGTAGAGTTTCTCCTGAAATGGGGATGGTGCGTCGCTGTTGGAGCGATCGCAGCCGGGTTTATTCTTTCACTTTCAAAATGGAAGAACGAACTGAAATATACGCCATTTCAACATGACAAGGAGGTTTCCTCATGAACGGCGCATCTATAACAATGATGGTTATCGGCATCGTCATTATTTGGGGAGGCTTGGCCGCAAGCATCATCAATGCGGTTGTGAAAAGCAAGAAAAGCCAAGCCGGTTAATCTCTGAAAAGAAGACATCCCTATTCTTCTGAAATAGGGATGTCTCAGACTGTTGACAAAATAGGTCGGATTTTTATAATCCGACCTATTTTTGTCCAATTTATTCTGTTTTTTCGATGAGAATGCTGGCGAATTGGACTTTTCCAAGTCCAATTCGCCAGCTTTTTGAGATTCATGGCAGTGAAAACAAGCATCGCCTGCATGGACAATTTTTTCTTACCCCGTAGGGTTGTCCAGCGCAGGCCATGCTTGTGTTTTAAATCCGCAAAAACCCGTTCGATCGTTTCTTTGCGTTTGGCGTAGATTCGCCTATTCTCATCCGTGTAGCGAAGATGGTCGGCTTCATCCAAATGATCCTGCCAGAGATGCCTGTGAATCATCTTTCGATGATTTCGACTTTCCGTACATTGCTTCAAAAAAGAACAGTGTTCACATCGGTTTGGATCTGATGCATAAATCCGATAGCCTTCACGGTTGGTTGTGCGATATGTCAGAACATGATCGTCAGGGCAAATATAAGCATCGTAATATTCATCGTATACATATTCATGTTTTCTCATGAACCCTTTTTTAGTTTGTGGTCGGGTGTAGGGCATGACGGGATGGACATTTTGATCACTTAGAAATTTTGCGATAAACGGCGTTTTATATCCGGCATCAACTGCGACCGTATGAGGCTTGGCGACGTGCTCTTTCACCTGTTGAAACAGGGTCGTGAACACTTGGCTGTCATGAATATTGGCAGGCTCAACAACCGTCCCCAGCACAAATCCATTCCGGTCACAAGCTGTATGAAAACCATAAGCAAAAAGACGTTCCCGTTCACCTTTTACAAAATAACCGCTCTCAGGATCTGTCGTACTTTCTTTTATTTCCCGTTCTTCTGAGCATTGCCTGGGCTTTAAGGGCTTTTTGCCGTTGGCTTCGCGATCGGCATTAATTTCTCGATCTAATTGTTCCTGATAAGCTCTTGTTTCTTTTCTCACAATCTTCTTCACAAACTTTTTCTTATTCGCATTGGCTTTGACATGGGTTCCATCGATAAAGGCGACCGACGGGTCGACAAGACCGAGATCCATGGCCTGACGCAAGATTTTATAGAAGATTGTTTCAAATAGGTCCGTATCATGAAAACGGCGCTCATAGTTTTTACTGAAGGTTGAAAAATGAGGGATTTTTTCAGAAAATCCATATCCAATAAACCAGCGATAAGCGACATCGGTTTCGATCCGTTTAATGGTTTCGCGCATCGAGCGGTGGCCAAACACGTACTGAATCAGAACCATTTTGATCAATACAACGGGATCAATGCTTGGGCGCCCTTTTGAAGAATAAAGGGGAGCAACTTTTTCATAAATAAAAGAAAAGTCCATAGCTTCTTCTATTTTCCTGACCAGATGGTCTTCCGGGACAAGTTCACTTAAGGCAAAGACTTCAAGCTGTTCGCGCTGATCTTTAGAGTGCTTAGACAACATGGAAAAACCTCCAAAAACTAGATTTCACTCACATTTTAACAAAAAAAGCTTGTCGATCAAGCCACTTTTTGTGGCTTTGTCGACAAGCTGAGACATCCCTATTCTTCTGAAATAGGGATGTCTTTTATTTTTTCTTTCGAAGCTCTTTCCGTTCCCATGCCCTTAAATGAGGATAAGGGTCAAAAGACCATTCGGTTCTTCCGTTGTCTTTATACATGCCGTAGTGAAGATGGGGCGGGAATTTTCCCGATGTCCCCGGCGGCCCGTATCCCGTTGCTCCGACCGAGCCGATCACTTGGCCGGGTTCGACGATTTCTCCCACTTTCAAGCCTTTTGTGAATCCGTTCAAATGAGCGAAATAATGGTACGTATTGTTGATGTCTCTGATTCCGATCCGCCAACCGCCGAAACGGTTCCAGCCTTTCATTTCAACAATACCGTAGCATGTCGACCGGACGGGGAGGCCATAATGGGCGAACAAATCCGTCCCTTCGTGAATCCGCCTGCCCCCGAATCCGCGGGCATCTCCCCATGTGCTTCTATAGCTGTAATCTGATCTTACGGGAAGAGGAAAGGCGTGCTTGCTCAAATCAATGTGGCCGTATTTTTGAAAAAGCCTGATAAAGCCTGATATGATGCCGACCGTCTGATCCCTTTCGTAAAACTCCCACAGGCCGATGCGGATATTTTCTATGTCTCTTCCGTATGTCAACAAGTATTGTCCAAACGTATAAAGGACGTCTTCATCCTGATCCGGTTCCGCCAGTCCGTCTCCGTTTCCGTCCATTCCAATTCCGTCAAAAACCTTGATGCTGAGCGGCGATGTATCTTTCGGGTTGGGGTTTTCAGGTCCGCTCCACACGCTTTGCGGAATATATATCCCGGTGTGCCCTTTTTGCTTCGGCAAGTCCTTGCGGTTTTTGCGGATGTTGATTTCGTATTGGTCGACAGCCGCGAAAACATACCAAGGAATATGGGTTGCAGCTTCTGTTTTATGATAAAGGGCCATTCTCTTTTGCAGATCGGGCTCTTTTTTCTCCTTTGCAAGAGCGCACGGCTGCGATATGAGCAAAAGGAGGATGAGAACGGATAATACAGCTTTCACAGTGTCCTTAGCTCCTTTCAGTTTGAATACGGTTAGTTTGTGACATCTGCGGAAATCGATAATAAGAAAATGTTAGAAATTCCATCTTGACTAATCAAGCTCTTGTTCACAAATCTGTACTATGTTAAAGTGACTAAAGATGAAGATTTAGCAATTTTAATTTAAGCGGTTCCAAAGCAGAGGGACACATCCGGCGCTATGTCACAAATTTCGTATTGAACATGACTACAATCCACAATGGAGATGATGGAATTGGCAAAGAAAGACGAGCACCTAAGAAAGCCCGAATGGCTTAAGATCAAGCTGAACACAAATGAAAACTATACGGGCTTAAAAAAATTAATGCGGGAAAACAACCTCCATACGGTCTGTGAAGAGGCGAAATGCCCGAACATCCACGAATGCTGGGCCGTCAGACGTACCGCAACCTTTATGATTCTCGGATCAGTCTGTACGAGAGCCTGCCGCTTCTGTGCGGTGAAGACGGGGCTGCCGACAGAACTTGACTTGAATGAGCCGGAAAGAGTCGCGGATTCTGTGAGCATCATGAATCTGAAACACGCGGTCATTACAGCCGTTGCCCGTGACGATTTAAAAGACGGAGGAGCAGGGGTATTCGCTGAAACCGTACGCGCCGTCCGGAGAAAAAGCCCGTTTACAACAATCGAAGTTCTCCCGTCTGACATGGGCGGAGACTATCATAATTTGAAAACGCTGATGGATACGCGTCCGGATATTTTAAACCATAATATTGAGACGGTCCGCCGCCTGACGCCGAGAGTCCGTGCGAGAGCTACATACGAAAGATCATTGGAATTTTTGCGCCGCGCCAAAGAGATGCAGCCGGACATCCCGACGAAATCCAGCATCATGATCGGCCTCGGCGAAACAAAAGAAGAAATCATCGAAACAATGGACGACCTTCTTGCGAACAACGTCGACATCATGGCAATCGGCCAGTATCTACAGCCGTCCAAAAAACATATTAAAGTACAGAAATATTACCATCCTGACGAGTTTGCCGAACTGAAAGAAATCGCCATGGAAAAAGGCTTCAGCCACTGTGAAGCAGGGCCGCTCGTCCGCTCTTCATACCATGCCGATGAACAGGTGAATGAAGCGTCTAAAAAACGCCAGGCACAGGCATAACATTGGATGAAAAAACGCCAGCCGTTTGCGCTGGCGTTTTTCTTATTTATTTTCAGGTCAGGATTCGGTCGCTTTTCCTTTTCCGTCAAGGCCGTTTTCATCTGTACCTGTCGTTGTTTTGCCTTGCGGCGATTTTTGCATTTCCTTAATCGTATCGGCCATCAGCTGATCAACGTTTCTTGAATTGGCTCCAAGCCGGCTGAAGTTGGCGACGGATTGCATCATATCCGGATCATCGGAAATATAGATGTGGTAATACCTCGGAATGACGGATGCCGCCGTCTTTTTAACTTGGTCAGCCGTCTGTTCGCGCTGCCCGGAGTCCGTTTTGTACACGACAAGCGCTTCTTCGTCTGTCACAAGTGCTGAGGCATCTTGAATATTGGGAAGCTGAACCGTTAAACTAGATATAATATGCGCCATTTCTTCCCGATCAATTTGAGGCGCCTGCATTTCTTCCTTGTTTGCGACTGGAGTTGCCTGATGGCGCGCATATCCGAATCTGCCTTTCCGGTTGTCATTTCTGAACTTTTCATGATATTGAGGGTTCTTGTCTGCAACGTGAACGGTATTTCCGTCTTCGTCATATATATTGTGTTCGGTATCATTTAAGGCTGTCTGGCATCCTGCTAAAGGCACCGCCAGCAGCCCTGCTAAAAGAATTTTTTTATTCATTCTGCTTTTCCTCCTCTTTTATAGCTTTTCCAACGGGGAGGATTTATTCTTAGCAATTGATGGCGGCACGGGTTTGAATTATCATATAAAAGAGGTGAAAAGAATGATTGTCGTTCAGAACGCTGCATTTGAAGTCGTCAAAGATGTGAAAAACGGTTTTAACGAAGAAGCGTTTAAAGCCAGATACTCCGACATTTTAAATAAATATGACTACATCGTCGGGGATTGGGGATACAGCCAGCTGAGGCTGAAAGGCTTTTTTGACGATCAAAATCAAAAGGCCACATTTGATACGAAGATCAGCACGCTTGATGAATATATTTACGAGTACTGTAATTTCGGATGTGCCTACTTTGTTTTAAAACGTCTGCGAAAATAAGCGATCATAAAAGGGGATGCTCTGATGATGTATTTTGTCGATCGACACAAAATCGAAAACACGCTGAACTTCCTGGAAGAGGAGCTGCGGCTTTATCAAACACAGGAGGAATGGACTTCCGACGTCGAAAAAAAAGCGCTCGAACGAATCGGCCACACGCTGATCGAATGTATATTGGATATAGGGAACGATATGATTGACGGCTTTATTATGAGAGATCCTGGAAGCTATGACGACATTATGGATATACTGACCGATGAAAAGGTTGTCAGCCAAGCGGAAGGCGACAGTCTGAAACATTTGATCGCCTATCGGAAGACATTGGTTCAAGACTACTTGAATGTCAACCATGAAGAATTGGACATGCTGCTCAGCAGGCATGCGGAAACGCTTGAGAAATTTCCGGCGCGGATCCGTGATTATTTAAACCATGAGCTCGGTCCGGTATCCGCATTCAAACCGCACTAAACAAAACTGGAGTGTACAACATGAAAACATACAAAGGATACTTAATTGATCTGGATGGAACAATGTACAAAGGGACGGAAAAAATCGAAGAAGCATGCGAATTCGTAAGGAAGCTGAAAGAACGGAGCATCCCGTATCTGTTCGTCACTAACAACTCGTCGCGCACGCCGAAGCAAGTGGCGGACAAGCTTGTTTCATTTGATATTCCGGCCGAAGAGAGCCAGGTATTCACAACCAGCATGGCGACCGCCAATTTTATCGCCGAACAAAAACCGGATGCTTCCGTATATGTGATCGGTGAGGAAGGCATCCGCCAGGCCATTGAGGAAAAAGGACTGGCATTCGGCGAAGAAGACGCCGACTTCGTCGTCGTCGGTATCGACCGCGGCATTACATACGAAAAGCTAGCCGTCGGTTGCCTTGCCATCCGCAACGGCGCTACATTCATCTCGACTAACGGCGATATCGCCATTCCTACAGAAAGAGGACTATTGCCGGGCAATGGTTCTCTCACGTCAGTATTAACCGTTTCTACGCAGACAGAGCCTATTTTTATCGGCAAGCCGGAGCCGATCATCATGGAGCAGGCGATGAAGGTGCTCGGCACAGATATCAGTGAAACGCTGATGGTCGGTGACAATTATGATACGGATATTATGGCGGGAATGAATTCCGGGATGGACACGCTTCTCGTTCATACGGGCGTGACCAAAAAAGAACACCTTGAAGCCTATCAGGAAAAGCCGACATATGTCATTGATTCTTTAACAGACTGGATGGATCGCATCTAAACCGCAAAAAAAACACTTGTCTTTTAAGGACAAGTGTTTTTTAATGGCTTATTCCGCATCTTTTGCTCGATGCGCCAGTCTGCTGGATGCGGCTGCCGCAATCGCTCCGACGATATCATCCAAAAACGTGTGGCATTCGCCTGTTGATTTATCGTTTAAACGTGCGAGCACTCCCGGTTTGATTTTATCGATATATCCATAGTTTGTATAACCGATTGATCCATACAAATTCACAATGGAGAAGGATAAGATTTCATCGACGCCGTACAGGCTTTCATCTGTCTCGATTAAGGTTTGGAGCGGTTCCATGAGCTTTCTTTGCTCACCCAGCATATCCAATTGAATCCCTGTGATCACGGCGTTTTGAACTTCGCGTTTTTTCATGACCCGGTTGACATTCTCTTCACATTCTTCTTTTGTCAAGTTTGGATGATATTTCTTCTGTAGTACGTAGACAAGATCAGCAATATCCGAAATCTTGACGCCCCGTTTCTCAAGCCATTCTTTTGCTGCTGTTTCGATTTGATGCATGCTGTTGTTTTCCGGCATCATTTTCACCCAATCTTTTTTTACTTAGTGTATACAAACAACCTTAAAAATGTAACGATTTTAGAACTCTTTTTCCGAATCGATTCATAATCGAATCCCTTCATGATTACGATGTGTAGAAGGAGAAAAATTTATCAGGAAGTGATGTCCGTGAAGGAGCTGATCAAAGAAAAATTCGGAATCCATATTCGCGATCTTACTTCATACTTGTCTTATCAGGCTTTTCATACCCCGAATTCGATGTTTTTGATCGTCCCGGTATCCCACTTGAGTCAGGATGAGCTGGCGGAATTGTTTAGTATGAGTCAGTATTTGCAAGAACAGCGCGACCCATACGTTTCATCTTTTATATTGACAAAGGATGGGGAGATGACATTTGAGGACAATGGCGCCTCATATGTGCTGCTTCAAGCTGCTCCCCGCATGACAAACAGCTCCGTTTCATTTGGGGCGGAGCTGGCTGAATTTCATCAGAAGGGAAGAGGATACCCTTATGAGGTAAAAGAAACCTCGCGGATCGGGCAGTGGAAAGAACTTTGGGGGAAACGGCTCGACCAGCTGGAACAATTCTGGATCCAAAAAACGCAGGCAAGACAGCTGCAGCCTTTTGAAAAACATTTTATCGAATCGTTTCCTTATTATCTCGGTTTAACCGAAAATGCGATTCAATATTTGGCCGATACCGAATTGGATGATCAGCCGCAGGCCGCCGACTCCGGGACGATTTGCCAGCAGCGGCTCACCTGCGAGGCTTTAAGGCGCGAGCCGCTTATTAAAATCCCGATGGAATGGGTGTTTGATCATGCGGCCAGGGATCTTGCGGAATATGCCAGAAGCTTGTTTCACGAAAGGAAAAACTTCAATGACATCGCATTGTTTTTTCAGCAATACGAACAAGCCGCGCCGCTTTCCTCATTTTCTAAACGGCTGGTGTACAGCAGGCTTCTGTTTCCGCTCCACTATTTTGAGACGGTTGAAGGGTATTATATTTCTCCTGAATCAGAGCACCATTATTTTGAAAGCAGACTCGACCATTTATTGTCTCGAGCGCCGGCTTATGAGCAATTTCTGAACGCCTTTCAAGAAATGGCAGGCATGAGAGCCGCAGGATTTATGAGCATGCCGCCTGTCAATTGGCTGAAAAGGACACCATAGACGCCGCGGTGTTCTTTTCTTCATGTTAACATTTACGGATTTTTTCGATATGCTTAGATTGGAAGCTACTCTTAGAAAGGAACGAGGCAGCATGGACAAACCGTTTGTATATGTAACGAGAAAATTACCGGAAGAACAGCTTTCTGCGTTAAAAGAAGAAGCCCGTATTGAGATGTGGGAAAAGGAAGAAGAACCGTGCCCGCGCGCCGTTCTGGCGGAAAAGGCAAAAAAGGCGCACGGACTGTTGACGATGCTTTCCGACACAGTTGATGAGGAGCTTTTAAAAGGTGCGCCGCATTTAAAAGTGGTGGCCAATTTGGCGGTGGGCTATGACAACCTCGATGTGGAGGCTGCGAAAAAGCATGGCGTCATCTGCTGCAACACGCCCGGCGTGCTGACAGAGTCAACTGCAGATTTGACGTTTGCTCTGCTGATGGCATCCGCGCGCAGAATCGTCGAGGCAAGCGACTGGATTAGACAAGGTAACTGGACGGGCTGGGGGCCGCTGCTTTTGGCCGGAGCGGATATCCATCATAAAACGATTGGCATCGTCGGGATGGGGAGCATTGGACAAGCCGTCGCCCGGCGGGCGAAAGGCTTTGGCATGGAGATTTTATATCATAACCGCACCCGCAATCCCGAGGCGGAAGCCGAACTGGGGGCAACTTATCTATCCTTTGGCGAACTGCTCGAACAGGCGGATTTTGTGGTATGCCTGACGCCTCTGACTGAGGAAACGAAGCATCTGTTTAACCGCAGCGCATTCAAAAGGATGAAGCGCTCCGCTATTTTTATCAATGTCTCAAGAGGACAGGTTGTGAATGAAGACGATTTATATGAAGCCCTGATCGAAAAAGATATTGCCGGCGCAGGACTCGACGTCTTTGCGGAAGAACCCGTGCAGCAGGATCACCCGCTCGCCAATCTGCCGCAAGTGACCGCGCTGCCTCACATCGGCAGCGCCACTGTCGAAACGAGAGAAGCCATGATGAGGCTTTGTGCGGAAAATATTGCGCTTGTCCTGGGAGGGAAGCCGGCAAAGACCGAGATTTGATGTTTCTTCCGGCCGGCCTGACGGGTCGGAAGATTTTCTCACAAAAATATTTCTGAATATATAGAATCTTATTATATCAATGTATAAAGCGTTTTCATGATTTGTTTTTCAGCAAATGTCATCTTGTCAAAAAAAGAATCCCCCATTATAATGTTTGTAACTTAAATGTCTGCGTTGTGTTTACAAATGTCCTTAGAGAGAGGACGATAAGAGAGAGAAAGGTGGAATTTCATTGAAGGCGATACGAGTGGGGCTGCTAGGATTAGGAACAGTCGGGAGCGGTGTGGTGAAGATTATTCAGGATCACCAGGATAAGCTGACACACCAAGTCGGATGCCCTGTTACGATTCAAAAAGTTCTTGTAAAAGATAAAGATAAGAAGAGGGATGTCGACCTTTCCAAAGATGTTCTGACGACGGAAGCTTATGATGTCATTCAAGATCCGGAAGTGGATGTCATCATTGAGGTCATCGGGGGAATCGAGGAGACAAGACGCTATTTGCTTGACGCGCTTCAGGCGAAAAAACATGTCGTGACAGCGAATAAAGATTTGATCGCCCTCTATGGATCGGAACTGACGGCTGCCGCGAAAGAAAACGGCTGCGACCTTTATTTTGAAGCGAGCGTCGCCGGCGGAATTCCGATTTTGCGAAGCCTGGAAGACGGGCTGGCTTCAGACCGGATTACGAAAATGATGGGAATCGTCAATGGAACGACCAACTTCATTTTAACGAAGATGAATAAAGAAAACGCGCCTTATGCTGATGTGCTGAAAGAAGCGCAGGAGCTCGGCTTCGCCGAAGCGGACCCGACAGCTGATGTTGAAGGTCTTGATGCGGCGAGAAAGATGGCGATTTTGGCCAGGCTCGGTTTCTCAATGAATGTCGATCTTGACGATGTCAAAGTGAAGGGCATTTCCCAAGTGTCTGATGAAGACATCAATTTCAGCAAACGGCTCGGCTATACGATGAAGCTGATCGGCATCGCCCAGCGCGACGGACAAAAAGTCGAAGTGAGCGTCCAGCCGACATTGTTGCCGGAGCATCATCCGCTGTCTTCCGTCCATAATGAATTCAATGCGGTTTACGTGTATGGCGAGGCCGTCGGGGAAACGATGTTTTACGGGCCTGGCGCAGGAAGCATGCCGACTGCGACCGCCGTCGTATCAGATTTGGTTTCCGTCATGAAAAACATGCGTCTCGGCGTGAACGGCAGCAGCTTTGTCGATCCGCAATTTGAAAAGAAGATCAAGGCACCTTCTGAAATCTTCGCCCAGCAGTTTTTAAGAATTCATGTTAAAGATCAGGTCGGTTCGTTTTCAAAAATCACATCGATTTTTTCGGAAAGAGGCGTCAGTTTTGAAAAAATTCTGCAGCTTCCGATTAAAGGCCATGATGACCTGGCTGAGATTGTCATTGTGACACATCATACGTCAGAAGAGGATTTTACGGATATCTTGCAAAAGCTGAATGATCTTGAGGTTGTTGATCAGGTGAAAAGCACTTATCGAGTAGAAGGGAACGGTTGGAGCTAATGTGGAAAGGACTCATCCATCAATATAAAGAATATTTGCCAGTAACGGACAAAACACCGGAATTGACGCTGAACGAAGGAAATACCCCACTCATTTATCTGCAAAATCTTTCGAAAAAGCTCGGAATCGAGCTTTATGTCAAAACAGAGGGTGTCAATCCTACAGGCTCCTTTAAAGACCGCGGGATGGTCATGGCGGTCGCCAAGGCGAAAGAAGAAGGCAATGACACGATCATGTGCGCTTCGACCGGCAATACGTCAGCTGCTGCTGCGGCTTATGCGGCCCGCGCCAACATGAAGTGCATCGTCATTATTCCGGACGGCAAAATCGCCTTCGGAAAGTTGGCCCAAGCCGTCATGTACGGCGCTAAAATCATTGCGATCGACGGAAACTTCGACGATGCCCTGAAAATGGTGCGCAGCATTTGCGAGAAAGAGCCGATTGCACTCGTCAACTCTGTGAATCCTTACCGGATTGAAGGACAGAAAACCGCTTCCTTTGAAATCTGTGAACAGCTGGGCGAAGCGCCTGACATCCTTGCAATTCCTGTCGGGAATGCCGGAAATATTACGGCTTACTGGAAAGGCTTTAAAGAATATCATGAGAAAAACGGCACAGGCCTGCCGGTCATGAGGGGTTTTCAGGCGGAAGGCGCGGCCCCGATTGTCAAAAACAGAGTAATTGAAAAGCCGGAAACCATTGCGACAGCGATCAGAATCGGAAATCCGGCAAGCTGGGACAAAGCGGTCAATGCTGCAAAAGAATCGAACGGAAAAATCGATGAAGTGTCAGACGAAGAGATCCTGCACGCTTATCAGCTCCTGGCAAGAGAAGAAGGCGTATTTGCAGAACCGGGATCGTGCGCATCTATTGCCGGCGTACTGAAACAGCTGGAAACGAAAGAGATTCAGCCGGGGGCGAAAGTTGTCGCTGTCTTAACCGGAAACGGCTTGAAAGATCCGAACACAGCCGTTGATGTGTCGCAGATCAAACCTGTCACACTGCCGACAGATGAAGAAGCCATTCTCGAACACTTAAAAGGAGCCGCTCGTGTATGACTGAGGCTGACATGCTGTTTTCCGTTACGGTTCCCGGAAGCACGGCCAATCTGGGCCCGGGCTTTGATTCAGTCGGCATGGCGCTGTCCCGTTATTTGAGACTGTCTGTTTTTCCTCATGATGAGTGGCGTTTTGAGGCTGAAACAGAAGTCGTAGCGGGAATTCCTGAAGGGACGGATAATTTAATTTACCAGGTGGCCAAACGGACCGCCGCACACTTCGGAAAAGACCTTCCGCCAAGCCTCGTCAAAGTGTGGAGCGATATTCCGCTGGCGCGCGGTCTCGGCAGCAGCGCAGCCGCAATTGCCGCTGCGATTGAGCTGGCGAACGAACTTGCCGATTTAAAGCTCTCTGACCGCGAGAAACTCCATTTTGCAAGCCTTGAAGAAGGCCATCCTGACAATGCCGGAGCATCGCTTTTCGGCGGGCTTGTCATCGGACTTCATGAAGAAGATGAAACAGAGATGGTTTCGATGAAAGACATCGATTTGGATGTCGTTGTCGTCATTCCTTTTTATGAAGTGCTGACAAAAGATGCGCGGGATGTTCTTCCCGAAAGCCTCTCTTATCCGAAAGCGGTGGAAGCAAGCGCGGTCAGCAATATGCTCGTCGCCGGACTGATGGCGAAAGATTGGAAGCTTGTCGGCCGCATGATGCAAAAAGACCTCTTTCATCAGCCTTACCGAAGGGCGCTCGTCCCTGAGCTTTCTAAAGTGGAGCATGAAGCAGGCAAGAACGGCGCGTTTGGGACCGCTTTAAGCGGAGCAGGACCGACGATCCTTTCCTTTATTGAAAAAGGAAAGGGAGACGCGCTGAGAGATCAGCTTGCTTCTAAGTTTCCGCATTGTGAAGTGGACTGCCTTCATGTCCCGGATACAGGCATTATCGTTGAAAGAAATTCAGTAAACAGTGTTTAACGATAAAAGAGCTTTTTCGGCTCTTTTTTTGTTTGCCTTCAAAACAAGGATTTTTATTTAGAAAGTCGAAATAGTATGACAAACATATAGAGGAGGAGAAACGAACATGAAGCAGCTGATAACCGAAAAAGACCTCATCAAGCTTGTATCCATTACCGACCCGCAGTACTCGCCTGACGGTGCAAAAATCGCCTACGTACAAACAAAAGTAAACGAAAAACAGGACTCTTATGATTCGCATATCATGGTCTACGACCGCAAACAACAAGCGTCAGTACAATGGACGTTTGGAAAAGGAAGAAACCAGCATCCGCGCTGGTCGCCCGACGGCAAATCCCTTGCATTTACGTCTAATCGCGAGGAAACCACACAACTTTACGTGATAAGCGCCGCCGGAGGAGAAGCGAGAAAAGTGACCGATATTCCTTATGATGTATCACAGCCTGAATGGTCGCCTGACGGCAAGTCATTGCTTTGTTCAGTGAGGCTGACGAAAGAGGAAAGCGTCGACGATGAGAAAAAAACGGAGATTGAAGATCACGAACCGCTGGAAGTCGATTCTTTGTCGTATAAATTAGACGGCCAAGGGTTTAAAAGGGGAAAGTATACGCAGCTTGCCCTCGTTCAAGTGGAAACCGGGGAGATAAAACAGCTGACCGATCTAGAACGCGACCATTTCAGCCACGCATTTTCACCGTGCGGAGGCAGGATTGCATTTTGTGCCAATCAGACGGATATGCGTGTGAACGATGTCTATTTGATGAACCTTTCGACAGGTGATTTGAAGCGCCTGACAGGTCAAAACGGCGTTTTTTCTTCACTATCGTTTTCTCCTGACGGCAAACACCTTGCATTCATCGGAAACGAAAAGGAATTTCAAAACGCCACGCTTGATAAAGCATGGCTGTATAATATCGAAACAGGAAAACTAACGTGTCTGACGGAAATGCTTGATGTCCATCTCAGCGATGCAGTAGCAGGGGACAGCCTTGTCGGAGGCGTTCTTCCGAAACCGGCCTGGACCAAAGACGGAAACGGCTTTTATGTCATTGGATCTGACCAAGGTTCGACAGGCATTTACTACATATCAATCGAAGGTCTTGCTTATCCGGTCCGGTTGGAAAAAGAGCATCTGAACGGATTCAGCCTGCATCCGGATGAAAAAAGTTTTGCGGCATCGATAGCCCTGCCTGTCCGGCCGAGCGAACTTTACCATCTCCCATTGGGTGAAGAAACAGCGGAGCGATTAACAGATGCCAACCAAGCGTTTACGGAAGAGCATATCATATCGGAACCGGAGGAGCTTCAATTTCAGACAGCGGACGGTTTGACAATTCACGGTTGGCTGATAAAGCCTGCTCAATATGAAAAAGGAAACACGTATCCGCTCATTCTGGAAGTGCACGGCGGTCCTCACGCCATGTATGCGAATGCTTATTTTCACGAATTTCAAGTGCTGGCCGCAAAGGGAAGCGCCGTTGTATATGTCAATCCGCGGGGAAGCCACGGCTACGGACAGGATTTTGTCAACCGGGTGAGAGGCGACTACGGCGGGGGAGATTTTAAAGATGTAATGGCAGCTGTTGACCACGCGCTGGGACAATATGATTTCATCGATCAAGAAAGGCTCGGAATCACAGGAGGAAGCTACGGCGGTTTTATGACAAACTGGGCTGTCGGCCACACGAATCGCTTTAAGGCCGCGGTGACGCAGAGGTCCATTTCCAATTGGATCAGTTTTTACGGGGTAAGCGACATCGGCTATTTTTTCACAGACTGGCAGATCGGAGCGGACCTTTTTGAAAATCCCGGCAAACTGTGGGAGCATTCGCCGCTCAAATATGCGGACAAGGTGGAGACACCTCTTCTCATCCTCCATGGCGAACGGGACGACAGGTGCCCGATTGAACAGGCGGAGCAGCTGTTTACGGCATTGAAAAAAATGGGGAAAGAAGTAAAACTCGTCAGATTCCCGAATGCGTCGCACGATTTATCAAGAAGCGGGCATCCGAAGCAGCGGATCAGACGGCTTGAGTATATTGCAGGCTGGTTTGAAGCGTATTTATAAAAAAGAAAAGGCTGCCGTAATGAACGGCAGCCTCAGCGTGTCGACAAACCCTCGCATTCGTTGTCAGGCCTGCGCGTCGGTGCTCACGAATAGAGGAAGGATCGGCGGCTAACCGCCCAGGTGTCCTGCCTGAACGCCGCCGTCATCACCTCCTGTGAAAGTCTGCTCCGATGCTCGGCCTTCCTAGACTGCAAGGGTTTTCAATCACGCTGAAAGGATGACAAAATCCCAAAACTAAAAGTCGTTTTGGGATTTTGTCAACAATCGGCGGCTGCCGTAATGAACGGCAGCCTCTTCAAATTAAAATACTTGCTCAACTTCAATGACGCCCGGAACTTCTTCTAAAAGGGCGCGCTCAATTCCAGCTTTAAGGGTGATCGTGGAACTTGGGCAGCTTCCGCATGCGCCGAGCAGGCGAAGCTTGACGATGCCATCTTCAACATCGACGAGTTCACAGTCACCGCCGTCGCGGAGTAGAAATGGACGAAGTTTGTCCAGTACTTCCTGTACTTGTTCTTTCATTTCGACCTCTGTCGTCATTCGTATCGCTCCTTTCAAATCATACAACCATTATATTCAGTCGAACAATAAAAAGCTATTGTTTGGTTTCAATCGTTTTCCCACATATTATATCATATTTGCCGGCAAAGACAAAAAGCGATTTTCATTTCAATATGGAGCGAAAGGACAAAATAGAATAAAATAAAAGACAAAGAGAAAGGAGCTGCCGCTGATGAAAAAACAAGCCGAGCTTTTTGTTTACGGTGCCGACGTTCTTTGTCCAAGCTGTGTCAACCTTCCGTCATCAAAAGAAACGTATGAGTGGCTCGAAGCCGCCCTGAAAAGAAAATATCCCGACCAGCCTTTCTCGATCACGTACATTGATATCCATCAGCCGCCGGAAAACGATCCTGAAAAACAGGAAATCTCCGAAAAAATCCTGAACGACGAATATTTTTATCCGCTCATCATGGTCGGTGATCAAGTAGTCGGCGAAGGAAATCCGAAGCTGAAAGACGTGTATAAAGAAATGGAAAAGCAAGGTTATAAGCCTGCATGATAAACAGCAAGGGACAGATCTGTCCCTTGCTGTTTTATTTTTTATGATTGTACTTTTCTTAAAGCGGACAGACTAACTACCAGCCGAATCGTCAATAAGGAGGGATAGCCAGCATGTCCAGCATTGAGGGTCAAATCATGTCAGGCGATTTTGATGACGAAATGAATGTTTTTTCGTTAAAGAAAATCAAGCAGTTTCAAACGCAGACCAGCTTGAAAGAAAACCAGCTCAGGGCTTTGCAGCAGTATTTAAGGCAGCATGAGCATGACGAGGGAGGACAGATCATCACCCTCTACGATCAAATGCTTGTCCCTTTATCGCAAGATGATATTAAAGCCTTGCTGCATGACTTAACAAAAGTCCAGTCATTATATCATTAATGAAAAGCCCTTTTCCCATTTATACTCGTTTTCCGGCTCTGATGTCATCCGTCATTCCGGGATAAGGGGCTTTTGAAATCAGATCTTCATTATCGATTCCGGCATTTTCAATGAATGTGATATCGGCGAATTCCGGTACGACATATTTTGGATACGTCTCATATTTTTCGCGCGATTCTTCCATTAAGTCGATGTGGTCATTTTGATAGCAGACTGTGATATCAGGGCGTTCATGAACCCATTTAGGGAAGAAGATGATGCCGTGCATCCGCTTTTCATTGGGCATGAAATTCAAGGAAACGTCAGTCCCTGTCGGTTCTGTCCATGATACTTTATAGACGCCTTCAGTCAGCTTGACGATATCGGCTTTTTGATCGCGAACCCAGCGTCCCCCGACCATTCCGCTGTGAATGCGGTAATCAATGGTATGGTCATTTTTAATGTAGATTTCATATTCCCATCCGTTTTCATACGTATAGATCATATGGCTTCCGACAAACTCTTTGACATCTTGATTCATATGAACCGCTCCTTATTTGTTTATTGTAAAATCGAACATGTTGATATTTACATATATAATTATAAAATGTCATCAAAAACAATGTCAAACGAAAATACTTTCTGAGAGATTTGCAACAATACAGAAAATGGTTACGATTGATGTCAGAATTTTGAGTTATTTTAGGAAATTAAGCCAATATTTAGAAAAGTGATTGTCAAAAAATAAGCGATTCTGTAAAATGAAAAACAACCCATAAAAAGGAAGAGACATGGGAGGAAAGGAAGGATAAACGATTGAAGACAAAAATTGCTTATGAGGAAGTCGCGGGAATGCTTAATCAATGGTATGTCATGATCAAGCGCCATGAAGTGGCACAAGCGGTCTCGATTAAATACGACATTGAGCACCGGCTGCCGAATATGGAAGAAAATCAAGATCTGCTTCTTTATTTTAATCTTTTAGACTATCGGCACAAACTGCTGACAGAAGAGTTTGCAGCTTCCACCAAATTGTTCGAAGATATTCAGGAGCAAAAAGCAGATATGCAAAGCACAGATGACATGATCGAATATTATTATTTCTTTTTCGCAGGCATGTACGAATTTCATAAAAAGGATTATACAAATGCCATCAATTATTATAAACTAGCCGAAGAAAAGCTCAGAACAATCCCCGATCAAATCGAAATCGCCGAATTCCATTACAAACTGGCTATCGCCTACTATCAAATCAAACAGAATTTCCTCTCCTTAAACCATGCAAAAACAGCTCTAAAAACCTTCAAAACACATGATGACTATATTCAAAAAGCGATCAGCAACGATATGCTGATCGGAGCAAATAAACTCGATTTATTTCGTTTTGATGAAGCCGAACAGCATTACAAGCAAGCCCTAAAAGACGCGGCACTGATCAAGCACCACGTTCTCCTCGGTATGGCTCACCACAACTTAGGATTGAGCTATGTCAATCGCAATCTCCTCACCTTGGCCGAACATCATTTCAAAGAAGCGCTGCTTATCAAAGAGCATGAAGAATCGGTTTACGGCATCCACTCCATGTTTGAACTGACACATGTGCTATACAAATCAAATGTTGTCAAAGAAGCCCGCAAATTGTATGAAAAAGGATTTTTCCGCGCGGAAAAAGCAGGAGAAAGGGAATATTTGTCGAAATTTAAACTTATTCATGCTCTGTATGATGAACAGGATCCACTTACGGTTGAACATGCTTTAGAATATCTTAAAACGATCAATCTCTGGACGGATGTAGCGGAATTAACATTTGATATCGCACTTTACTATAAAGAAAATGGAGATGCAGACAAAGCTGCCGAATATTTTGAAGAATCTCATCATGCAAGAGACCAAATTCTTAAAAGAACGGAGGAGCTAAAGTGAAAAAGATGATTGCCGTTGCGTTGACTGCCGTCTTTGCCAGCCTTGTCGTTTTAAGTTTTTCGTCTCAGCCGAAGGGAAATGCCGAGTTTGCCGGTCGTGCCATTTTTCTTGACGATAAGCCGGCCCAGCTGATGGCGGGCAGAGCGATTTTTCTCGACAGCTTTGATGGTAAAGCGCCTGCAGCTTTGCAAAAGACTGCATAACCTGATTTGTTGCCGTACAAGCTGTTAAACTGGCGCCGAAGGCGGCGCCCTTTTTTTATGCAGCAATGAGAGACAAGGAGTCAGTACATGATACATATTCAAAATAAATCCGATACAGCGGTTATCGTGCTGCACGAAATATACGGGATTAACCGGCACATGCACGATGTTTGCCAATTGATAGCTGAGCAGGGCTTTGATGTTATTTGCCCCAATTTGTTAAATCGGGATCAACCGTTTGAATACGCTGAAGAAAAAGCGGCTTATCTTTTTTTTATGGAAAACGTCGGTTTCCCCGGTCTTTTGCGCAAAATAAATACAATCATATCCAAGCTGGATCGTCAATATCGCAAGATCATCTTACTCGGGTTCAGCGTCGGAGCAACCGCTGCCTGGCTTTGCAGCGAAGATGAGCGTGTCAATGGGATCGCCGGATACTACGGCTCCCGGATAAGAGACTATCTGAACATATCGCCTTCATGTCCGGCACTGCTTTTTTTCCCGGAAAAAGAGCAGTCCTTTGACGTTGCCGCGTGTATATCCCAATTGGAATCAAAGAATGTCAAAACGGTGAAGCTGAAGGGTGAGCATGGATTTAGCGACCCGTATTCCGTAAAATACAACCGGCAGTCCTCGCAAATTGCTTATGAAACGATGATGGAGTTTTTAATAGCTTTATAAAAAGCGGACAGGCATGGAAACGCTATAATAGGTATGACGCTCAATTCAAGAAAGCTCGCCGATGACAAGGGGGCTTTTTTGAGTAGAATCTTATCTGTGGGAATTCGAATGAAGCTGTTCCAAGGATAGACTTATTACAAAGGGTTCATTTGCGAAACAAAGTTCTAGCATCATTTTAATTTTAGGAGGGAGCAACATGGAAGCTTTTGCAGAATATTTAGAAGGAATTGATCACCCGGAACATCGAGCCCGGATGGAGGAAGTGTTGAGTTGGACAGCGGAGACATTTCCAAATTTAACGCCGAAAATCGCCTGGAATCAGCCTATGTTTACCGATCACGGCACTTTTATTATCGGTTTCAGCACAGCGAAACATCACCTGGCTGTTGCCCCTGAAAGCGCGGGAATTGATCGTTTTTCTGAAGAAATCGTGCAGGCCGGCTATGATCATACGAAGCAGCTTGTCCGTTTCCCGTGGGATCGTCCGCTTGATTTCTCATTACTTAAAAAAATGATCGAGTTTAATCTTGCGGATAAGGCGGACTGTTCAACTTTTTGGCGGAAATAAAAAAACGCAAAAATAAGGGCGTACTCTCATTGAAGGTGAGAGAGCGCCCTAATTAAAAAACGCTAAGGTTTCGAGCAATCTTATCCGTTATGATGCTTATACATCCAAAGCAAGCCCGATTTCAGCAGGCGAGGCACTCTGCCGATCAACGGCCGTTCGGCAACTAAACCGAACCCGGCTTTTTTGCCGAGTGAACCGAGCACGCCTTTCAGCTTGAATTTCGGCATCGCTTCAGGAAGAGGTTCGCCTTTCCAGCGCAGTTCAAGCACTTGGACGATTTGTTCCGCCTGAGCTTCGGCCAGCTGTGCGCTCGGCGCGTGAGGCAGGCTTGCGCAGTCGCCGACAACATAAACGTGTTCGTCTCCCGGCAGGTTATGGTGCGGTGTCAGGACGACACGCCCTTGCGGATCTTTTTCCACATCGAGATCCCGAACGACTTGATTCGGCTGTATCCCCGCTGTCCAGACGATGGCATCGGCGTGAATCGGGTCGTCATGATTGTAGACGATGCCTTCTTCCACCTTTGTGATGTTGGCGCAGTTGATAATCTTGACGCCGTGCTCTTCAAACCAGCTTTGAACATATTTGCTCAAACGCTTCGGGAAGCTCGATAAAATTAATTCTCCCCGGTCAAAAAGGATGATGTTCAAATCCTTTCGGCTTTCCCTCAGCTCGCTCGCAAGCTCAACGCCGCTCAGTCCTGCCCCGACGATCGCAACGGTGGCTTCCGCATTTAAGTTGTTGAGCGCCTGATAAGTGCTGCGTGATTGATCAATTGTCTGAATGCTGTAGGTATGTTCAGGCGCGCCGGGAACGTTGTGATATTTATCTTCACAGCCCAGCCCGATGACGGCGTCATCATAAGATATCGGCTCCCTGTCATGAAACAAAACTTTTTTTCCTTCCAAATCAACAGACGAAATCGTCCCGTATTCAATCTTTAACTTCGGGTGATCCGGGAAGGACACTCTGATATGATGATCGGAAATCGTCCCCGCAGCCAGTGCGTAGTACTCCGTTTTCAAACAATGGTAAGGGTTTTTGTCGATTAAAGTGATCATCACATCATCTGGCAGCTGGTTAGGCAGCAAACGATGAATGATCCGCATATTTCCGTACCCGCCGCCGAGCAAGACTAAATTTCTCATTGGTAATTCCCCTTTTCCCCTCAGATTAAGAAACTAACCTTTTTCATTGCAAAATTAAAAAACTATGTAAATACCCTCTAGAATTATATCTAATTTGATGTAAAATCACAATATTTCTCGGGAAAATAACCTACATATCGGCTTTAAATCGATAATTAGTAAAACCCTTTAAGGTATTAATATGTTACAAAAGCTTTATTCCTCAGCCTAAAACTTTGACTATTGAAACGTAAATAGGGTACGATAAAAAAGCGATGTGAGGTGAAATAAAGTGTTTCCAATCGTTGAGTTTTGCGTCAGCAATCTTGCCCAAGGTTCTCAGGAAGCAAAAGAAATATTGGAGAAAGATCCGAATCTGGACGTCGTCGAATACGGCTGCCTGAGTTACTGCGGACAATGCATGCAGACCATGTATGCTCTTGTAAACGGAGAAATGGTGACAGCGAATAATCCGGCTGAATTGGTCGAAAATATATACAAGTTCATTGATGAAAATGAACTTATTTAAAAACGGGGTCATCTTGGTGATCTCGTTTTTTCATGCAAAGCCTTCGTTTGAAAGGGTTTACATAAAAAGAGAAAAAATTCTTAAAAATTTTTGTGGACAGGCCAATCATTAATTGTTATCTTAATAAAAGTTTAAAAAATAATAAGAGGTGTGGTCATGAACATTTTATGGGGACTTCTTGGTATTCTGGCGATTTTCGCGATTGCTTTTCTGCTTTCTGAGCACAAGAGTAAAATTAACATAAGAACGATTTTAATCGGTTTGGCGATGCAGCTCCTGTTCGGATTCATCGTTCTCAAATGGGAAATGGGGCGGGAAGTGTTTCTTTCGTTTACGAAAGCCGTTCAGCATCTCGTCAATTATGCGAATGAAGGAATCAGCTTTCTCTTCGGGCCTCTCTTGCAAGTAGGAGACAGCGCTGCCTTCGCTTTAAGCGTTCTTCCTGTTATCATCTTCTTTTCATCGCTGATTGCGGTTCTTTACCACTTACGGATCATGCAAGTCATCATCCGCTTTATCGGCGGCGGATTGGCAAAACTGCTCGGAACAAGCAAAACGGAATCTCTTTCTGCAGCTGCCAATATCTTTGTCGGACAAACTGAGGCGCCGCTTGTGATTAAGCCGTTTATTGCAAACTTAACAAAGTCGGAGCTGTTTGCCGTTATGACAGGCGGACTCGCATCAGTGGCCGGTTCTGTTTTGTTCGGTTACGCCCTTCTTGGGGTTCCTCTCGAATATTTGCTTGCAGCGAGCTTTATGGCTGCACCCGCGGGCTTGATTATGGCAAAAATGCTTATTCCCGAAACTGAAAAATCGAAAATTGAAGAAAAAGATATTCAAATGGCTGAAGACGAAGACGCAGCAAATGTCATCGATGCCGCTGCAAAAGGGGCATCAACAGGTCTTTCTCTTGCTTTGAATGTCGGTGCGATGCTCCTTGCATTTGTTGCTTTGATTGCCGTTTTAAACGGAATTCTTGGAGGAATCGGTGGATGGTTCGGTTTTAAAGACCTTTCGCTTGAATTCATTCTCGGCTATGTATTTGCACCTCTCGCCTTTGTCATCGGCGTCCCTTGGGATGAAGCAGTTCAGGCCGGAAGCTTTATCGGTCAAAAGCTCGTACTGAATGAATTTGTCGCTTATTCCAATTTTGCTCCGATGTTTGATCAGCTTTCCGTCAAAACCGCTTCGATTATCAGCTTTGCGCTGTGCGGTTTCGCAAACCTGTCTTCTGTGGCGATTTTGCTCGGAGGATTGGGAGGAATGGCGCCGAACCGCCGTTCCGATATCGCCCGTCTCGGCTTGAAAGCCGTTGCTGCCGGAACATTGGCCAACCTTACAAGCGCGGCGATCGCCGGTATGTTTATCGGATAACATGATAAAAGCTCCCTGCAAATGAACGCAGGGAGCTTTTATGTATGAAAAACGGGGGATAGCCATATTGTATCCATCCCTTTCAGCTTTTATACTAGAAGAAAGTAAAAAAATGTGGAGGCGGCTATGAATTCTTTTCGTTTTACTAAAATGCACGGCTTAGGAAACAGCTATATATACGTCAATCAGTTTGAAGAACATCTCCCTGAGGAGCTGTTGTCAGATTTGGCCGTCAAAGTGTCTTCCGTTTACACCGGAATCGGTTCAGACGGAATGATACTCATCTGTCCTTCAGATCAAGCGCCGGTTAAAATGAGGATTTTCAACAGCGACGGATCTGAAGGCAAAAACTGCGGAAACGGTTTGCGCTGCGTTGCAAAATACGCGTATGAACATAAACTGGTGAAGGAAACATCCTTTTTAATTGAAACTCTTTCAGGCTTGGTAAAGGCTGAGATTGAAGTGAAGGAAGGAAAAGTTGTATCGGCTACAGTCGATATGGGTGAACCGCGCCTTCTCAAATCAGATATGCCAATGCTCGGTGAACAGGGATCGGAGACGATCAATGAAAAGATGATATTCGGCGGCCGGGAAATGAAAGGTACCGCTGTATCCATGGGCAATCCCCATATCGTCTTTTATTTAGACGATATTGAAAAAGCGCCGCTTACGTCGATGGGACCGCTCATTGAAAAAGATGAAAGGTTTCCGGAAGGGGTTAACGTAGAATTTGTTGAAGTCGAAAACGGCAAAGAACTCCATTTCCGTGTATGGGAAAGGGGTTCAGGAATTACCCAGGCATGCGGAACGGGCGCCTGCGCAGCCGCAGTGAGTTCGATACTCAACGGCTATTCCAAACGAGACACGGACATTACTGTCCATCTCGCCGGCGGCGATCTGATCATTAATTGGAAAAATGACGGACGCGTCATGATGACAGGACCCGCTGAAACGGTATGTGAAGGCGAGTTTTTTATATCATGAGTCGGTCCGTTTGAGAAATCGGGCGTGCAACTTTATAATAAAGTACACATGAGCTTTTAGGAGGTGTGATGTTATGAGCGAAAAAACAGTTACGGTCACGGAAGCGGCTGCTCTTCATATCAAGGATATGATGAAAGAGCATGAAGAGGAGAACGCATTCTTGAGAATCGGAGTAAAAGGCGGCGGATGCAGCGGTCTGTCATACGGCATGGGTTTTGAACACGAAAAAAACGAAGACGACAATGAATTCGTCCAGCATGGAATCACAGTGCTTGTAGATCAAGAAAGCCTGGATATTATGAACGGTACGGTCATTGATTTTAAACAATCGATGATGGGCGGAGGCTTCACCATCGATAATCCAAATGCCATCGCTTCATGCGGCTGCGGATCATCATTCAGAACCGCAGTGAATGCAGGGAAGCCTGAAGAGTGCTGACATATTGGCATCAGGTCAACGATATGGAATGAGAAAAACGCCTTTCATTGCGATGCATCATCGTGACGAAAAGGCGTTTTATTATGATCTGGGGGGAAAGAAATGAAACTCGTATCAACGCTCGGCTTGTCAAAAGCGGACGTTACCGCGTTTTTTCATAAGCATTGGGGAAGTCCGGACATGGTCAATTCACACGGAACATTCCGCTGCGATGAATTGGAAGGATTCGCTGTGACAGATGAAAAAGGCGATATAAAAGGCCTGATTACGTACTTCATCGCCGGAAACGAATGTGAAGTCGTCTCCTTGGACAGTATTGCCGAAAACAAAGGGATCGGCTCACTCCTTTTAAACGAAGTGGAACGTGCTGCAAAGCGAAAACAGTGTCAATCGATTAAACTGATCACGACGAACGATAATATGCGGGCGTTTATGTTTTATCAAAAGAGAGGCTATACAATGGCCGAGCTGTATGTAAACGCAGTTGAAGAAGCAAGAAAAGTAAAGCCTGAAATTCCCTTTGCCGCTGATAACGGCATTCCGATTCGGGATGAGATTCTTTTGGTAAAAGATTTAACATAATCTGTTTTCCGCTTCGCTCGGGAAATGCCGGAAGGCAGCAATGCAGCCACCCCGCTCAAGTGCTGAGCAAGGTTTTTGCAACGGGGCTTCCGGAACAATCGTGTTTATTTCTGGTTAAAGATTCGGTTGAGATTGCTCGTGTTGTTGGTGATTGAGGTGATATAGCGGCTTCCGCTTACCATTTCCTTGTTGCACAGAGGGCATAGAGGGCGATCGCTGCTCGTGAAATTTTTTCTCATCCATCCGTTGCAGTCCTCAGCGGTACATTCCCACGTACTGATATCTTCCTTTGGCAAAGGCTCTTGATTGCGATTGTTGTAGTAAGACATATCGTCACTTCCTAACAAGGGTTTTTTGGAGTTCATTTAAGAATATTTTGTGAATCTTAAGACATTCTATTCGTCAATTTGTTATTCTATACTGGACAGGTTTATTTAGAGTCCAAGCCCAGTAAAGAAAAGGGGTTCAACCATGGAAAAAATCAACTGCAGAAGCTGCGGCGGGCTTACGCCTTACGATTCAAAAGTCTGTGAAGCATGCGGCTGCGAAAAACCGCTTCCAAAAGCACAGAAAATTACGGACCGGATTGTCTTGACTGCGGCGGGAGTGGTCGGTATCTTAACGATTGTGCTGATTTTGGGAACGATCTTCTCATATTTGAATATCATATAATGAAAAGGAGCCGGTGTCAGGCTCCTTTTCATTTTTATTTGTTTTCAAACATGCTTGTAGAGTGCAGCGGCTGCACGCGCGCTTTAGGATCCATGTAAGCTTTTGCATTATTGACAGCGGTCGGTGCTTCTCCAAATCCGCTGGCAATCAGCTTGACTTTTCCTTCGTATGTGCAGATGTCGCCGGCTGCATAGAATCCCTCGATGTTCGTTTCCATTGTGGACTTGACGACGATCGAATTTTTCTCGATTTCAAGCCCCCAGTTTTTGATTGGTCCGAGAGATGAAACAAAGCCGAAGTTGACGATCACATCGTCGACATCGATGATTTCTTTTCTCTCGCCTTTCACTTCCTCGATGACGATCTGTTCAATCCGCTCGGCGCCGATCAGTTCGGTCGGAACAAACGGTGTCAGCACATTGACTTTTGAATTGTGCAGGTTTTCGACGCTGTGTTCATGTGCGCGGAATTTATCGCGGCGATGAATAATTGACACCTCTTTAGCGATCGGTTCCAGCATGAGCGCCCAGTCGACGGCGGAGTCGCCGCCGCCCAACACCGCAACGCGTTTGCCCGCAAATTGATTCAGATCATCTATAAAGTAATGAAGGTTTGCATTCTCGTATTGAGCCGCAGATTCAAGCTCGAGCTTTCTCGGCTGGAATGCTCCGTTTCCAGCTGTAATAATCACCGTTTTAGAATAGTGGATTTCTTTGTTGGTGACGAGCTTGAAAATGCCGTCTGCTTGTTTTTCAACGCTTTCGACGGCTTGTTCCAGACAAACGGTCTGATCAAATTTCGCCATTTGCTCTTTTAAATTGTCGACCAGCTCCTGAGCGCGGATTTTAGGGAACCCGGCTACATCGTATATGTATTTTTCGGGATACAAAGCGGACAGCTGACCGCCTAGCTGCGGCAGGCTTTCGATAATTTTGACGCTCGCTTGCCGCATTCCGCCGTAAAATGCGGTAAACAAGCCGACAGGGCCGCCCCCGATAATTGTAATGTCATATACTTTTGAGTCTTCACGCATGAAAATAATGCCCCCTAAATGAAAATTGTTCTTAATTATATCATATCACATAAAATAAATACGAGCGCGTCTGTTTTTTTAAGATCGGAAAATATTACCGTCTGATCTAAAGTCTGCCGCCCGAGCATATTTAATCTTGAAAAAGCAAAAGCGAGCGGCTATGATGTAGTTGTGAACATTTTGTTAAAGATTCGTGAATATTTTTCGACGCACAGCCGAAAAACATTCCGTTGTTCGGCAAATTAAAGTGAAGGGTTTCACAAACTTTTTTTCATAAAAAGCCTGAAGCCGGCAGAAGATAACCCAAAGGCTATTTTTAATCCGGCTTAGCAGTAAAATACAGAAAAGGTGGATGTGATTCCGTTGAATAAGCCAAAAGTAGTAGTATTAGGTGCAGGTTATGGTGGATTAATGACCGTTACGAAACTTGTTAAAAAAATCGGCGTCAATGAAGCGGATGTTACGCTTGTCAACAAGCACAATTATCATTATGAGACAACCTGGATGCACGAAGCGAGCGCAGGTACGCTTCATCATGACAGATGCCGCTATCAGATTAAAGACGTCATCAATACATCCCGTGTCAATTTCGTTCAGGATACGGTAAAGAAAATCGATAAAGAAGGAAAGAAAGTCGTCCTTGAAACCGGCGAGCTTAGTTACGACTATCTTGTCGTAGCGCTGGGGGCCGTCCCTGAAACTTTCGGAATTTCTGGATTGAAAGAGTATGCTTTCTCCATTTCAAACATCAACTCGTCCCGGCAGCTTCGCGAGCACATTGAATATCAGTTTGCGACGTATAACACAGAAGCCGAGAAGCGCCCGGAACGCCTGACGATCGTTGTCGGAGGAGCGGGTTTTACCGGCATTGAATTTTTGGGCGAATTGGGCAACCGCATTCCTGAGCTGTGCCGCGAATACGATATCGATCGCCAGCAGGTTCGTTTAATATGCGTGGAAGCCGCGCCGTCCGTTCTCCCGGGCTTTGATCCGGAGCTTGTCGATTATGCGGTCAACTACCTTGAAGGAAAAGGCGTTGAATTCAAAATCGGCACGGCGGTGAAAGAATGCACGCCTGACGGAATCATCTGTGGAAAAGACGATCAGACCGAAGAAATCAAAGCAGGCACTGTCGTATGGGCCGCAGGTGTCCGCGGCAACCCGATCATAGAAGAATCAGGCTTTGAAAACATGCGCGGCCGTGTGAAGGTAAAACCTGATCTGCGCGTTGAAGGCCATGATGATATATTTGTTATCGGAGACTGCTCGCTGATCATAAATGAAGAAACCGAAAGGCCTTATCCGCCGACTGCGCAGATTTCCATGCAGCAGGGCGAAACGTGCGCAAACAATTTGGCCGCACTGATTCACGGCAAAGAAACGGAAACGTTCTCATTCGATAATAAAGGCTCTGTCGCTTCTCTCGGCGAACATGATGCAATCGGCGTCGCATTCGGGAGAAAGATGACGGGAACGACGGCGTCCATGATGAAAAAAATTATCGACAACCGCTCGCTGTTCCTGATCGGCGGGCCGGGACTTGTTCTGAAAAAAGGAAAGTTTAAATTTTTCTAAGCGGAATCGAAGCCTGCAGCGGAAGCTGCGGGCTTTTTATTCGGGGTTAAAAACTTCAAAAACGAAAGAAAAAGGAAGATAGCTTAGCTTTTAAGCGCTTACATCGAATGATCTGTTATATTTTCTGACTTTATTATTGACAATGTTCATGATATATTATCAGAAAATTAAGAAAAAGGTGAGTAACTAATGAAGACGACATCAACCCATCGCCTTGAATCAACCTGTACATTTTGTTCGGGAAAAGGCTATTTTCAGCTTCTGCTCGGTGGTTCGGAAACGTGCAACAACTGCAAGGGAACGGGAAAAGACCGCTGATCGCCGCTTTCCAATGATTGACTCAAGTTCCTTCCCCAATGTACACTAAAAGAGGTGAATTGGGGGTGGAGGCTTTGATTAGTTTACCAGTTGTCATCATTTCAGTTGTCTTATTTTTCGTCCTGTTTTTCGGCATCGGTTTTCTGCTGAATATGCTGCTCAGGATGTCATGGATCATGGCTGTCATTTATCCAATTGTATGCCTTTTCATTGTGAATAAAGAAAAGCTGATTCGCTATGTAGAGGCGCCGGGAGAGGCATTTTCCGGCCTTTTTGACAGAGTGGCTTCATTGGCAGCTGCCGATATCATCATTTTAGCCAGCGGAATGGCCGGAGCCCTGTTGTCGGGTGTTACGATTAAAGCGTTGCGAAAAAGGGGATATCAAATGTTTTAAGCCTTCTTCTTCAAGGGAGAGGGTTTTTTGAATTTAATTTTTTCACTTTTCTTAAAATTTTTCCGCCATCTGAATATTTCTGTTTCCGCTTGGAAACAACTAGATGGTGAGAGGAGTGGAAGATTTGAGAAAAGTGATGACAATGTTCCGGCGTTTCTTGATGACAGTTTTGTTTGTCTTTGCTTTTATGACGACCTTCTTTGCCGTTTCAGGCGTGGAAGCACAGGACATATCCAGCTGGGCGAAAGAACGCGATTTGTCCTTGAAACAGCTGATGCTCACCTTTAAATCACTTCCGAAAGAAAAAGCGGAAAAAACGTCTCTGTCTGCCGCAGAACAAATTAAAAACAAACCGAAATCGCTTGAAGATGCCTTTGACTGGACCAAGTATCCGAAGCAAAAAGTCACCGCGACCGGATATACAGCAGGGGCGGAATCGACGGGAAAACAGCCTCATCATCCAGATTACGGGATTACATATTCGGGAGTCAAAGTTAAAAGAGATTTATATTCAACCGTTGCTGCCGACCCGTCGGTCTTTCCGATCGGCACGATATTGTTCATACCGGACTACGGCTATGGCGTTGTTGCGGACACCGGATCAGCCATCAAAGGGAACCGGCTTGATTTGTACTATGAGACGGTTGAAGATGTTTATAAAGAGTGGGGCAAAAAAACACTTGATGTGTATGTCATTAAAAAAGGAAACGGCACCATTACCGAAGAGGATCTCCTGAAACTGAATGAAAATAAATCGATGCAAGTATTCAGACAAAAATATAAAATGGCGAAAGAATAAGAAAAAACGTTTAAGACCTGTGCGTCTTAAACGTTTTTTTGCTCTACATCAATAAGTAATCGAGAAGCAGCGTCAGGGCAATGCCGGTCAAACCGCCGAAAAAAACTTCAATCGGCTGATGGCCGAGCAGTTCCTTCAGCTTCTTCTGTTTTTCTTCCTGATGGCTTTTAGGGAAATCTTTCGCTTCGTTGACAAAGCGGTTAAAATCGCGGACAAGCCGGTTGATCACTGTTGCTTGTTCTCCGGCATGTCTTCTCACTCCGGTTGCATCAAACATCGTAATAACGGCAAATATTGCGGAAACGGCGAACAAAGAAGAATCCATCCCGTGATCAAGAGCCACGCCGGTTGAAAGCGCCGTAACGGCTGCTGAGTGTGAGCTCGGCATTCCGCCAGTGCTTGTGACGAGCCGCCAATCCCATTTTTTCGAGACGACAAAGTAAATGGGCACCTTGATAAACTGAGCGAAAAAGATCGCGGCAAAGCTCGCCAGTAAAGGAAAGTTTGTGAGGATTTCCATTTTGCAGAACATCCTTTCTATAAAGAAAATAGAGATGAATTCAAAAAAGCACTCAGTTATTTGCTAAAATATATAATATGAAACCCCATCGGGAAAAAATGTTTTTCCTATTATAACATTGTTGTTTCAATTTTACTCACTTTGCTGATAAGGAGCTGTGAACGCATGTTTTATGCCTTTAAAGACTTCGAAAAAAAAGAAACGCTTTTAATCGGACTGTTTAAAAAAAGCCAGCTGTACGGGAAGGCGGAAGAAATCGACCGCCTTTTGGACGGCCAGCTTTCTCAGCTGCTGAAAGACGGGGATGTATCTTCCAAAAAAACGAAAGTGTCTAAAATATTTACCCCTTCCCTTCAGGGAGTCAAACGCATCTATATCGTCGGATTGGGCCGTGAAGCGGAATTTACCTTCGAGGATGCGAAACAGTGCTTTGCCGAAGCTGTTCAGCAGATTCACAAAGATCGAAAGCAGGAGTTAACCGTCATGCTCGACAGCTTCGTATCTGAAGAGGTACCAGCCGCTGACGCCGCGCATGCATTGGCTGAATCGTGCATGCTGTCATGCTATGAAGTGCAGGATTACAAGCACAGAGCAAATGTACCTGATCAATGCCTGCAAAGCGTCTATGTTTTGACAGACCATGACCTGAAGGAAATTCAGGCGAGTCTGCATGTCGGGCAGGTGTACGGAAATGCGACGAATTCGGCGAGAACCCTCGTGAACATGCCGGGGAACATGCTGACAGCGGCGGATCTCGCGTCATACGCCGCTGAATTGGCAGCAAAATACGAATTTGAATGTGAAATTCTCGAAAAGGCTGAAATGGAAGAGCTCGGGATGGGCGGTCTCCTCGCGGTCAACCAAGGATCAGAAGAGCCGCCGAAAATGATCGTCTTAAAATATCAGGGAAAGGAAGCATGGGATGATGTCATCGGTTTAGTCGGCAAAGGGATCACGTTTGATACCGGCGGCTATTCGATTAAGACGAAGAGCGGCATTGTCGGCATGAAGTCAGATATGGGCGGAGCCGCCAGCGTTTTGGGAGCGATGGAAGCGATCGGTGAATTAAGGCCGGAACAAAACGTGCTTGCCGTGATCCCATCGACTGATAACATGATTTCGGGAAGCGCAATGAAGCCGGACGATGTTATCGTTTCCTTGAGCGGCAAGACGATTGAGATCTTGAATACGGACGCCGAAGGAAGGCTGGCGCTCGCTGACGGACTGACATATGCAAAGCACCACGGAGCCTCCGTGTTGATCGATGTCGCGACACTGACCGGAGGTGTCGTCGTAGCTCTGGGAACGGAAACGACAGGCGCGATGACAAATCATGATCCGCTTTATCAGCAGGTGAGACAGGCGGCTGAAGAAGCGGGAGAAGCGATTTGGCAGCTTCCGATTACAGAAAAAGACAAAAAAAGAGTAAAAAACAGCCAAATGGCCGACCTTAACAATTCACCGGGCAGGGAAGGCCATGCGATTATGGCCGGAACGTTCCTCGGTGAATTCGCCGAGCGGACGCCATGGGTTCACCTTGACATCGCCGGAACGGCAACGACATCTCAAAGTTCATGCTTTGGACCGAAAGGCGGAACGGGCGTGATGGTAAGGACGCTTGTCACGTTTGTCGAGCGGTTTTCGGATCAATTGTAGGTTTTTATCCCCTTTGACAGAAGGGGATTTTTTTTATGAAAAATACAGAAGAGCCTCATTGACGCATTCATAAAACATGTGGTAATATACGTTCATTACTTTAATTATCTACTACATTAGCAAACTAAAGCGTTTGTTCGGAGGTTTCAAATATGAATGCAGTTGTGATTGCTGTTATTGTCATGCTTATATTAAGCCTGCTGCGAGTCAATGTTGTTCTTGCCTTGATTGTGGGCGCTCTTGCAGGAGGTCTGACGGGCGGTCTCGGTCTCGGCCAGACGGTCAGCGTATTCACGGAAGGACTCGGCGGGAACGCAACCGTCGCTGTCAGCTACGCGCTCCTCGGCGCATTTGCGGTCGCTTTGACGAAAACGGGTCTTCCGGATGCCATGGTTGAAGCTGCTGTCAAGCTGATCGGCAAAGAAGGCGATACAAGGCGCAAAACCCTTTCAAAAGCGCTGATCGTCTTCGTGATTTTAATCATTTCTTGTATGTCTCAAAATATCGTTCCGGTTCATATCGCATTTATCCCTGTTTTAATACCGCCGTTATTGAAAATTTTGAATGAGCTGCAAGTGGACCGCCGCCTGATTGCGTGTGCGATGACATTCGGATTGACAGCTCCGTATGTTTTGCTTCCCGTCGGCTTCGGTCAGATTTTCCAGGGGATTTTGAAAGACAATATGAAAGATGCCGGCCTTTCGGTCACATTGGCTGATATTCCGATCGCCATGATCATCCCGATCGCCGGGATGATTGCCGGTTTGGCTGCTGCTGCTTTTGTATACCGCAAACCGCGCACGTACGAAATGAAGGAAATCGCCGGTCAAAAATCGGCGGCTTATACGAAAAAAAGCCTTTCGATTGCCGCTTTGGCCATCGCTGTATCACTAAGCGTACAGCTTTATTTGTCTCAAAGTTTAGACGTCGACGGAATGATCTTCGGCGCGCTCAGCGGTTTGGCGGTCTTGTTTTTAAGCGGAGCGATGAAGCGCGGCGAAGCGGACGAATTGATCACAAACGGCATGAACATGATGGCGTTTATCGGATTTGTGATGCTGGCCGCAGCCGGTTTTGCCAATGTGCTTGAGAAAACGGGCGATGTCAAAGCCCTTGTTGAAGCGTCAACAGGTTTCATCAGCAATAATCAAGTGATCGGCGCATTGCTGATGCTGATTGTCGGTTTATTGATCACAATGGGGATCGGTTCATCATTTGCGACGATTCCGATTATCGCAACGATATTTGTGCCGCTTTGCATGCAGCTTGGCTTCAGTCCGATGGCGACCATCGCTATTATCGGGACGGCGGCGGCTCTCGGGGACGCCGGTTCACCTGCGAGCGACAGCACGCTTGGCCCGACATCAGGCTTAAATGCAGACGGACAGCACCACCACATTTGGGATACTTGTGTTCCGACATTCATCTTTTATAATATTCCGCTGATTTTGTTTGGCTGGATCGCGGCGATTGTTCTTTAAAAAAATTCCCCTCACTTTGAGGGGAATTTTTTTCTATGTTTGTTAAAATAAAAAGAGAACCGCACCGCCTGCTCTTAATTAATAGGTCGGGTTTCTTCTGAAGCCTGCGCCTTTTTGAACCGCCCGGAAAACCTTTGAGGCGAGCGCGGCGAGCAGAACGGAGAATGCCAAGTCTTTCACGAAGAACCAGGTCATCATCTTCCAAACGGCAGAATAAGACAACGGTGTATTGAGCCAAGTTGAAAACGCGAGATACGTATAATTGACGCCAATCAGATAAATGATTAGTGTACCGATCAATGAAGCTGTGAAAAAGTGGCCAGTTCTCGGTTCTGATACTTTGTCCGTGATCCAGCCCGCGGCATATGCGGCAGGAATGTAGGATAGAATAAATCCGGCGCTTCCTTTGAAAAGAACGGAAATACCGCCTGAAAAAGAAGCGAATACAGGAGCGCCTACAAAGCCGACTAACGCATAAACGATCATGGATAGCGCACCTAATTTGCGGCCGAGCAGAAGCCCGGCAAGCAGACAGAAGAAAGGCTGCATCGTAAGCGGAATACCGCCGATTTGCAGAAACGGGGCAAACGAAGTGATATTAGCGCCGATCCCCATGAGGGCGGCAAACATTCCGACAAGCGCCATATCAGCGGCGCGAAGTTTCTTTTTATTCATGATCTTTGTTCCTCCTCAGTGATTCAACACAACCTTATCGTAAGAGATCGTAAAATAGTTTGTCAACCACTTTTTAAACAAAGTTAACAAAGGGGGTTCTTTCGTGTTTTTTGGAAAAACAAAACCGCACAAGTCCGACAGGGTGCCTCCAAACCAAAATGTCACGACATCTTTTCCTGTTCTTCATGCAGGCGATGTTCCGGAATACAAAGACCTCTCAAAATGGAATTTGCAAGTCTACGGACTTGTCGAACAGCCGCTCCTGCTGTCTTTGAATGATCTGCATGACATGCCGCAGAGCGAAGTGTCCAATGATATTCATTGTGTAACAGGCTGGTCCAGGCTCGATAATGTCTGGGAAGGGATCAAAACAAAGGAGATCGCTGAAAGAGTAAAGCCGCTTCCCGAAGCCAAATTTGTCATCTTGCATGCAGAGGAAGGCTGGACGACGAATGTTCCGCTCGAAGACTTTTTAAAGGATTCGTCTCTTTTGGCTCATTCCCACAACGGCGCCCCGCTCACACCGGAGCACGGTTTTCCGCTAAGAGCGGTCATGCCGCATCTGTATTTTTGGAAAAGCGCCAAATGGCTGAGGGGCATTCAGTTTACAAAGGAAAACCATCCGGGCTTTTGGGAGAAAAACGGGTACCATATGAGGGGAAATCCTTGGAAAGAAGAAAGGTACAGCTTTGATTAGCGGGGGAGGATGAAATGTTTTTCGTATAGCTGCTCATATTTTGCATGCTGACCGTATGTTTTTGGCTTTTGATCGCATCATTCAAGAAAAAGGCTTTTGCTGTTTTATTAGCGCTGACAGCTGCGGCGGTTTTGCCGCTGTTTGCCGCAGCCGGCGATGCCTCAGACAGGACGCTGTGGAGAATCGTTCTGTTTGCGGTGATCCCTGTTTCTGTGATTACCGCAAAATTGATTCAGGATCGGCGGAAAACGGAATAAAAGAAAAAGACAGAGTCTCGGAGCTGTTTCCCGGGGCTCTGTCTTTTTGATGCTATGCACCGGTGGCTGACGACGAATTTTCGATCGCAAGCTCTGCCGGAACGTAATCATAGTTTAAGTCTCTGGCTACGGCTTCATAAGTAATATGGCCGTTTGCTGTGTTTACGCCGGCTTTTAGCGCACGGTTTTCAAGTATTGCTTTTTCCGCGCCCTTATTTGCGATTTCAAGCGCGTACGGAACTGTTACATTCGTCAGTGCGACTGTGGATGTCCGCGGAACGGCCCCGGGCATGTTGGCAACGGCGTAATGGACGATTCCGTGTTTGACATAGGTCGGATCGTCGTGGGTTGTGATGTGATCCACCGTCTCGACGATGCCGCCTTGATCGATTGCGACGTCAACGATCACCGAGCCCGGTTTCATCTGTTTGACCATCTCTTCTGTCACTAAAGTCGGCGCTTTGGCACCCGGGATCAGCACCGCGCAGATGAGGAGATCGGCTTCAGCGACGGCATCAGCGATGTTGACCGGATTGGACATCAAAGTTTTGATTTGGTTGCCGAATTGATCATCAAGCTGGCGCAGACGTTCCGCGCTTAAATCGATCATCGTCACGTCAGCTCCCAGACCCGCCGCGATTTTTGCCGCATTTGTGCCGACAACGCCTCCGCCGATGATCGTCACTTTCCCGCGCGCGACTCCTGGTACCCCGGCCAATAGTATGCCTTTTCCGCCTTTCGGCTTTTCAAGGAACTGGGCGCCGATTTGAGCGGCCATCCGCCCGGCTACCTCTGACATCGGCGTCAGTAAAGGAAGGGAGCGGCCGTCGCTGACCGTTTCATAGGCAATGGCTGTCACGCCTTTTTGCTTTAATGCTTCAGCCAGGGAAGGCTCTGCGGCCAGATGCAGATAAGTGAACAAGATAAGCCCTTCTCTAAAATACGGATATTCTTCAGGAAGCGGCTCTTTGACTTTCATCACCATATCAGCTGCTTCCCAGACGGCTTTCGCCTGTTCTGAGATCTCCGCTCCCACTGAGACGTAATCTTCATTTTCAAACCCGCTTCCAGCCCCCGCGTCTTTTTCGATGATGACGCGGTGTCCTGCCGCGATCAGTTGAGAAGCTGCACCGGGAGTCAAGGCAACACGGTTTTCATTGTTTTTGATTTCCTTCGGTACGCCGATAATCATCCCATCATTCCTCCTTTTTCTGTAAAAATGTTGTTGTTTTAGTTTATACTGACTTTTTAGAATTTTCTTTGTTTGAATCGAAAAATAAAAAAACATGCATTTGTGGAATTTCACAAATGCATGTTGCGAAGCTTGATTTCCAGATAAATCGTAAATTTTTCATTGATGTTTTTTAAATCGATTTCGGCGATTTTACTGATGCGCTTCAGCCTGTAGTTCAGCGTGTTGACGTGAATGTTCAGCTTTTTGGCGGCGGTGTTGACGTTGCTGTCGCATTCGATAAACTGCTCAAGCGTCTCGACAAGATTGGAGTGGTGCTCCTTGTCATATGCTTCAAGCTGCATTAAAGAATAGTTTGGATAGCTTGCGTGTTTCCGTTTTTCGCTGAGCACGTCGAGATACTGATAGATGCCGAGTTCTGAAAAGCTGACGAGCTGCCTTGTTTCTTCGGGAAAACGCTCCTTGACCTTCAGCGCCGAGAGCGCTTCCTGATAAGACTGGTGTACAAGGGTGATCAAGCTGTACATTCCGCCGATCGCAATCGTGCAGTTGTTCAGTTTATAGCGCTCTTCAAGCTGCTTTTGTATATTCGCGGCAAATTGCTTTAAATCATTGAACGGCTGTCCCTTTTGCCCCGTTTTTGGCGAAGCGAGGACAATCAGCTCATTATAATCGATTGTAGCCAGAAGAATTTGCACCTGCTGCGTCGTCTCCAGCAAGTAGTGGAGCTGTTTTTCGGTTTTTTCTTCGATTTCGTCTTTCAGCCGGATGATGATGACCGAGTAAGTTGAAGGTACCCCGATACCAAGCTGATGAAAGCCGTCGGAGATCTCCTGATCTTCCGAAATATGCCCGGTCAAGAGCTTCCAGAAAAATTCCTGGCTGCGCTGTTCATTTTTTCTTTTTCGGACTTGATAAGGCAGCAGCTTGTTTTTGACGGAATCCGCAGCCAGCTTCAAAAGATGAAGCTCGTCTTCCGACAGCGTTTTTTGGCTTTCCAGCGCCCAGATAAAACCGATAACCTCGCTGTTTTTCCAGATTGATATCGCCACGCGGCTCGACAAGCCGACTTCATCGATTTGCTCGACCCTGATCGGTTCGTCGGTTTTCATCAAGGCGGGAATCGTTCCATCTTTCCAAAGCTTGTTGATGACCTTTTCCGGCACGCGTCTTCCGATGATCGTTGACGTTCTCGCCGGGTCCGTGTAGTCGCTGTGGGTGCTGTAAGCAAGGAGACGGTGGTTGATGTCTTCTATTGTAATCGGACAGTCCAGCACCTCGCTGATATGATCTGCCACATCTTCTAAACGGTCATATTGATATTTAAAAGGATTGTTTCGATTGTTCATAAAAAAACCCCTACTTTTATGTTTGCATGAAAAAATTTTGACATATACCCATCTTACTTTTATTATGAATATAGTTGTTTGTTAAAATCAACAAAAAAGTCGCTGGCGATTTATTATTTTTCATAAACGTAGCGATGTATTACACCAAATTTAATTATTCTGAAATAAGAGGAGTAGGAACATTGGCGATTCTAGAGAAAATCAACGGCTTTTTATGGGGAGTCCCGGGCATCATTCTGCTTGTGGGAACCGGTTTATTTTTGACGTTCATCCTGCGGGGGCTTCAATTTAAAAGATTGATATATGCATTCAAACTTGCATTCGGGAAAGAGAAAGAATCAGCCGGAGCAGACGGTGATGTCAGCAATTTCAAGGCGCTGATGACGACGCTTGCCGGAACGATCGGAAACGGGAATATTGCCGGTGTAGCCACGGCGATTACGGTTGGAGGTCCGGGGGCTTTGTTTTGGATGTGGCTCGTCGGTCTTTTAGGGATGGCTACGAAATACAGCGAAGCATTGCTCGCCACGAAATACCGCGTCAAAAATGAGCGGGGCGAATATTCGGGCGGACCGATGTACTATGTCGAAAAAGGGCTCGGGAAGAAGTGGAAGCCGCTTGCCGTTTTATTTGCATTGTCAGGTGTGCTTGCCTCTTTTGGAATCGGGGATTCCGTCCAGTCCAACACGATTTCGGAAGTCGTCACACACAGCTTCGGAATTCCAGGCTGGATCATCGGTCTTGTGCTCGCGATATTGACAGCCGCGATCATCTTCGGCGGTTTTCAGCGTGTCAGCACGGTTGCGAGCATTTTCGTGCCGGTCATGGCGATTCTTTATATCGGCGGCTCACTGATCATTATTTTCCTTCATTATGATCAAATCATTCCGGCGTTCCAGCTGATTTTTTATCACGCCTTCAATCCGGTGTCAGCCGCTGGGGGCTTTACAGGTGTAGTCGTGTCTGAGGCGATCAGAAACGGCATGTCGAAAGGAATCTTTTCAAATGAAGCGGGTCTTGGTACCGCTGCTTTGATCGCAGGAAACGCGAAATCCGATCACCCCGTCAAGGCTGCTTTGGTTGCGATGACGGGAACATTCATCGTCACATTGATCGTATGTACAATGACCGGGCTCGTCCTCATTATTACGGGATTTTGGGATCCTTCAGGCGGTCTGCTTTCTGGTGTTGCCCACGATACATCGCTTGACGCCGGCGCGCTGACAAACGCCGCGTTTGCTTCTTCGCTCGGAGCCGCGGGTAAATACATCGTGACGTTTTCAGTTATTTTCTTCGGCTATTCAACCATTGTCGGTTGGTATGTATATGGAGAAAAATGTCTGGAATATTTAGTTGGTTTAAAATGGGTGCCGGTTTACCGTGTCGTTTATGTCATCGCTGCATATTACGGTGCAGTCGCAAGCCTCAATACTGTATGGGCTTTTGCCGACATGGCGAACGCATTAATGATGATCCCGAACTTAATCGCCCTTGTGCTCTTATGGAAAGTCATTCGGGCGGAAACTGACGATTTCTTTTTGCACCATTATAATAAGGAAAAACAAAAATCAGCCGGCTTGAAAGTGGGCTGATCGAGACAAGCCTGCCTCTCTTAGAGGCGGGCTTTTTTTGCGCTTATGCAATCCTTCCTTTATCCTATGGAAACGGTTCAGACCCAAGTGGGTACACAGAACCATGTCATTTGATTCAAATGTTACGAGAGAAGAAAATTGAGATAATTTTACTAGATTTCTATAATTTTTGCTGGGTGGAAATAGAGGAATGATAAACCTTTAGACTCATTTTGTAAAATAACAACAGATTTGTTTGACTGTGCCTCAATCTTGTTTTTATAATAAAAGCGTTCAAAAAAATAAGTTATTTAGCCCATATCTAGGGCGAATAGCGCAGGAGGTATAAGGAATATGTCAGGAATCATTCGTGTTACGCCGGCTGAATTGCGGCAAATGGCTGACAGATATCAAAAAGAAAGCGGAGATGTGACTGAACAGGTCAATCAGCGCCTTGATCAAATGATCAACCAGCTTCAAGATATGTGGGAAGGTGAATCAAGCCGTGCGTTCTCAGAGCAATATCAAGAGCTAAGACCTTCTTTTATTAAAATGGCTGAACTTCTAAGCGACGTTTCTAAACAACTTCATCAGACTGCTAACACTCTTGAAAGCACTGACCAAGACATCGCTAGCCAAATCCGCGGCTAATTTACAGATTAGAAGAATGAGAGAAGCGCCTAATTCAAAAGAAGATGACGGCGCTTTTTCTATTGAGAGGTGATGAACTGGTGTATGTTGACATTACCATCGATTTAAAACATTACGACGGCAGCGCCTTTGACCTCAGACTGTCAGATTACCATTCTGTTAAAAAGGTAATCGACATCGCGTGGCAAGCCAAAAGCATACCGGTACCTCCCCGGGAAGGCTACTGGGTAAGGGTGACAAATAAAGATGCCGTTTTTTCAGGCGAATATACATTATCGCAATGCGGAATTACGACAGGTGACCGCCTGGAAATTTTATGAAAGGATCTGGGTGAATGGCAGAGAAAAAGAAAACGTATCTCGAAGACCAATTAGAGGCCGTCATGACGAAAGAAGACGGTTCATATATCTTTCGTTTTCAAAGAGAAAAGATCAATCTTGTGAACGGCTTGGAAGCAAACGTCATCAAAGAAGTCGATCCTTCCTTTAATAAAGAAACCGTCATGACCGATGATGAAGTCCAAATTTTGATTCAGCCTCCTTCCGAATATAAAGAATTTCGTTATATAAAAGGAAAAAATAAAAAAAGCAAATGGCTTTTTGCGTACCAGCTCGTGAAAGCCGTCGAAGAACATTCAATTAAAAGGCTGCACCTGATCGCTGCGCCTGAAAACATTGTCTTTGACAAAGGATTAACACCTAAATTTTTACATTATGGAGTGAAAGAAAGCATTCCGCCATATGAAGACGACGAAGAAAGACTTTTCAATGAAGTGAAAGCCGCTGCTGCGCTTGCTGTCGATGGGCAGTTTACTTTTGAAGAGTATTTAAAATACAGCGAAACCATCAAGTTTTCAGATCAGGTAAAAGACATCATCACAAGCGGGACGTACGGCGATTTGAAAGCCGTCATTCAAAAGAAGATCGATGAACTGGATGCCGAAGAAAAAACGCTTGTCCATCTTCCGAAGAAGAAATGGAAGATTCAAAGGTACATAGGGTTAGGACTTATTTTATGCTTAATACCGGCTGTTTTATTTTCCTTCTACTCATTATTCTTTGCACAACCGAAACAGCAGGCGTTTATCGAAAGCAACCGCTACTTCTTAAATAAACAGTACAGCAAAGTCATCAGTACGCTTGATAAATATGATGCCGGCGAGATGCCTGATTCTGTTCAATATCAGCTGGCTTATTCGTATGTGCTTGTTGAGAGCGCATTGAAGGAATTGGACTGGCAGGAAGATGCTTTAAAAAGCCTGACGCTCCAAGTCGATCCGAATAATTTCCTTTACTGGATTCAGATCGGACGGGGGGATAATAAGGGGGCTCTTGAGACAGGCAGGAAACTGGAAAACGACCTTCAAATTATCTACGCAATCACAAAATATATGAGTGAAATAAAAGCGGATGACCAAATGTCGAGCGATGAGAGAGAAAAGCTCCTGGAGCCGCTGCAAAAGGAATTTGACGAATTATATAAGACATTGGAACAAAATAAAAAAGAGCAGAAGAATACTGATGAAAACCAGCAGGCAAACACCGAGCAAAGCCAGGCGGACGTAGAAGCCGCAAAGGCTGAAAAGGAGAAAGCCGAGCAAGAGCAGGCGAAAAAAGAAAATAAAGAAAAGGAAGACAAAAAGAAAAAAGATGATAAATAAAAGCGAAAACACCTGTTGTTGGCAGGAGGCGGGGAAATGAGTCTGTTATGGATTTTTTATCATAAAAACTATCAAAAAATAAAACTGGATGATCAGAACAGCCGCACGCTCACCATCGGGCCGGATTTGAAACATTCTGTCACGATCAAGCATTTTTCGTTTGAAAAAGGCCCGGTGGTACTGGAAAAGCAGAAGGACTCAGACGCTTTCAACGTGCAGCTGGGAGGGGAGACTGTTTCTTCTTTAAAGCTTGGCGGAAAGGCGTCCGTCCAAAGCGGCGCTGAACAGCTGACACTTTTTTTAGCCGAAGAATCCGACAGCGTTCCCGCCTACTATTTGGGAGAGAGACAGGAAGTCGTCATTTCTTCCCTTGATCAAGAAGCGGATGTTTATTTCAATGAAACGGATTCATTCTTTGGAGAAAAAGGTACATTCTCCTTCATCCGCCTCGACGGGCGATGGAATGTCCTGCCGAATGGCGCCAAAATTTATTTGAACGGAGAAGAAGTGTCCGCTTCGGTCTCCGTGCAAAATGGAGACGAAATCGCATTTGGACTGAATATTCTTCGCATCATTGAAGATGACCTCTTGGAAATCGAGGGGTTCGGGCAATATGATACGTCTTTGGAGAACATTCTCAAGCCGAGCTCCGAGACAAAAAATAAATATCCGCAATACCGCAGGCCGCCGAGAATGATTTACGATCTGCCGGATGAAAAGATATCCTTCAGCTTCCCGGCACAGGAAAGCGACGGAGACAACAGAGGCTTATGGCTGATGATTCTGCCTCCGATCGTCATGCTGCTCGTCATGGGGATCGTGGCGCTCATTCAGCCGCGGGGAATCTTTATCATCGTCTCCCTTGCGATGTTTATGATGACGCTGATTACGTCAACCGTGCAGTACTTCCGCGACAAAAATCAGCGTAAAAAAAGAGAAGAAAAAAGAGAGCGGGTCTATACCCTTTACCTTGAAAACAAAAAGAAAGAGCTGCACGAACTTGCAGAAAGGCAAAAGTTCGTCCTTGATTTCCATTTTCCTACATTTGAGAGAATGAAGTATTTAACAAAGGAGATCAGCGGACGGATTTGGGAAAAATCGATTGAAAGCGCCGATTTTCTGCAAATCCGCCTTGGAACGGGAAATGTTGCATCTTCATACCAAATCAATTTGAACGGCGGAGATTTGGCCAATCGCGATACAGACCATCTCCTTGAACAAACGCAAAAAATGGAAGAGGTCTACAGAGAACTGAAAAATGCGCCGATCACCGTGAATCTTGCTGAAGGCCCGATGGGCGTCGTCGGAAAATTGTCCGTCGTCAAAAATGAAATTCATCAGCTTGTCGGCCAGCTCGCATTTTTCCACAGCTATCATGATTTGCGCTTTGTCTTTATTTTTGACGAAGCCGAGTATCAAGAATGGGAATGGATGAAGTGGCTTCCGCATTTTCAGATGCCTCATATTTATGCGAAAGGGTTTATTTACAACGAACAGACAAGAGATCAGCTCCTTTCAAGCATATATGAAATTTTGAGAGAACGGGATTTAGATGAAAACAAAAAGAATACTTTGTATAAGCCGCACTTTGTGTTTATCATCACAAATCAGCAGCTCATCGCGGAACACGTCATTTTAGAATATTTGGAAGGCAAGCAGAAAAACCTCGGAGTGTCGACAATCGTGGCGGCAGAGACGAAAGAAAGCCTGTCCGAAAACATTCATACCCTTGTTCGGTATATTACTGAACAGGAAGGCGACATTTTGATCAAGCAAAAGAAAGCCGTACAGATCCCGTTTCAGCTGGATCACCACAACAGGGAAGACAACGAACTGTTTTCCCGGACGCTGAGAACGCTTGACCACCAGACGGGCATGACGAATTCGATTCCTGATACCGTATCGTTTCTCGAACTGTTCCAAGTGAAGGAAGTCGATGACATCGGTATTGGCCAAAAATGGTTGACAAGCGAATCGGCCAAATCTTTGGCCGTACCGATCGGCTATAAAGGAAAAGACGACATTGTTCATTTAAATCTTCACGAAAAAGCCCACGGCCCCCACGGGCTGCTTGCCGGAACGACCGGTTCGGGTAAAAGTGAATTTTTGCAGACTTATATTTTGTCTTTGGCCGTTCACTTCCACCCGCATGAAGTCGCATTTTTGTTAATCGACTACAAAGGGGGCGGAATGGCGCAGCCGTTCCGGAACATCCCGCATTTGCTCGGAACGATTACTAACATTGAAGGCAGCAAGAACTTCAGCAACCGGGCGCTGGCGTCCATTAAGAGTGAGCTGAAGAAAAGGCAGCGGCTCTTTGATCAGTATAAAGTCAACCATATCAATGACTATACAAAGCTTTACAAACAGAAAAAAGCGAAAACGGCGATGCCGCACCTTTTCTTAATTTCAGACGAATTTGCCGAGCTGAAAAGCGAAGAACCGGAATTTATCCGCGAGCTTGTCAGCGCGGCAAGGATCGGCCGAAGTCTCGGGGTGCACTTAATCTTGGCGACGCAAAAACCGGGCGGCATCATCGACGACCAGATTTGGAGTAACTCCAGATTCAAGGTCGCCTTGAAGGTTCAGGATGCGAATGACAGTAAAGAAATCCTTAAAAATGGGGATGCGGCTACCATCACGGTAACGGGCCGCGGTTATTTGCAAGTCGGCAACAATGAGGTGTATGAACTGTTCCAGTCTGCATGGAGCGGCGCCCCTTACATGGAGGACGGCTACGGCACAGAGGATGAAGTGGCGATCGTCACAGACACCGGTTTAATTCCTTTGTCAGACGTTGACGCCGATCATACTGCGAAAAAAGAGGCCGTAACGGAAATTTCCGCAGTCGTCGAACAAATTGAACGGATTCAAGAGGAAATGGGAATCGAGAAGCTTCCGAGCCCTTGGCTGCCGCCTCTTGAAGAGCGCATACCTAAAACACGCTACCCGTCTGAGGAAGCGGATGCCTTTAACTTTGCTTATATCGATGAACCTGAAAAGCAAAGCCAGGAGCCGATCAGCTATCGCATGATGGATGACGGCAATATCGGCATCGTCGGATCGTCAGGCTACGGAAAATCCCTAACCGCTACGACGTTCATGATGAGCTTTGCCGAACAATATACACCGGAAGAATTGCATTACTACATTTTCGACTTTGGCAACGGAACGCTGCTTCCGCTTGCAAGGCTTCCGCATACCGCGGATTATTTCTTGATGGACCAAACGAGAAAAATCGAGAAATTCATGGTCCGGATCAAGGCGGAAATCGAGCACCGGAAAAATCTTTTCCGCGCAAAAGAAATCAGCCATATCAAGATGTACAATGCGCTGAATGAGGAAAAGCTGCCGTTTATTTTCATAACGGTCGACAACTTTGACATCATTAAAGACGAAATGCATGAACTTGAAAGCGAATTTATCCAGTTTTCACGCGACGGCCAGTCGCTTGGAATTTATTTAATCCTGACCGCGACAAGGGTCAATGCGATCAGACAGTCGCTCTTGAACAACCTGAAAACGAGGGTTGTCCACTACCTGATGGATCAGTCTGAAGCATATTCGATCATCGGAAGGCCGGAATTCAGCCTTGAACCGATCCCTGGACGCGTCATTATCAATAAAGAAAACCAATACTTCGCACAAATGTTTATGCCTGTGGAAGCGGACAATGATATCGAGCTGTTTGAACGGATCAAATCCGACATTCAGGCGATCGCAGAACGGTCGGAAGGCATGAGAAAGCCGGCGCCTGTGCCGATGCTGCCGCTGGAGCTTTCCGTTACGCAGTTTGTGAGAGATTATCCGCTTCAGCCTGAAAGAGGCCTTATTCCAATGGGACTCGATGAAGAATCTGTCGAACCGGTATACTTTAACCTTGAGAAAAATAAGCACTGCCTCATCATGGGTCAGACGCAGCGCGGAAAAACAAACGTCATCAAGATCATGCTCGAGCACCTGCTTGACCATGACACGAAAAAAATTGCCGTGTTTGATTCGATAGACAGAGGGCTTTCTCAATATGCGACAGAGGATCAAATCAGCTATCTTGAAACAAAAGACGACATTATGCTCTGGCTGGCTGAGACGGAAGAAATTTGCCGGACAAGAGAAGCGATGTATTTGGAAGCCGTTAAACAAGGCGAAATCGCCAACCTTGATTTTTCACCGATGGTCTTTATCGTCGACGGACTTTCACGGTTCCAGCAGACAATCGACGCATCTATTCAGGATAAAATGGCGATGTTTATGAAGTCATACGCCCATTTAGGCTTCCACTTTATACCTGCCGGAAATCACAGCGAGTTCACAAAAGGCTATGATTCGCTGACAAGCGAAGTCAAGCAGGTCAGACACGCCATGCTATTGATGAAAAAATCCGAGCAGAATTTGATTCAGCTCCCATATGAACGCCAGGAGCCGGAAATTCTCCCGGGCTTTGGCTATATCGTTGAAAACGGCAAAGAGAGGAAAATTCAAATTCCTTTATGTGCCGTAGAAAGGAAGAAAACGAAATGACGGAACAACAAAAAAGCACGCTGAAAATTATCAGCGCCTTCGTCACGATCATCTTGCTGCCCGTCTTGTTCTTTCATTTCATCGGTGAGAACCCGACGAAAAAGGTATCGAACGCGACAAGGGAAATCGCTGTCGTCAATGAAGATACCGGCATTTTGAAAGATGACGGAACCGTTGATGAAGATGCGCTGCTGGGGAACGAAATCTCGGCTTCCCTGGTTGACCGTCCGGACTATAAATGGACGGTCGTCAACCGGAGCGCAGCAGAAAGCGGACTTTCGGAGAAGCAATACGATGCGATTGTCTACATTCCGTCGGACTTTTCGCAAAACATTTTAAGCTATAACCATGAGCGTCCACAAAAAGCGGAGCTGGAATTTAAAATTCAGGACCAGCTTGACGCCGTCAACAAGGAAAAAGTCCAGCGCGAACTTCAAGACGCGCAAAAAACGGTGAGCAAAAAAATGTCTTCCCTGTATTGGCGCTTTGTCAAACAGGGAGTCAAAAAGGTCAGAAAAGAGTTTGACAGCATCGTAAACAAAGAATCAGAGTTCCAAAACGCGATGTACAATTTTTACAAGCCGAGCTCCAACAATTTAGCGGGCGAAGTAGAAAGACAAAAAGAGATGATCGACAGACTGAAAGAATCGATCAATGAAACAGAAGGCACATCAAAAGAGCGCAACGCAGGCGTAGAAGAATCCAAAAAACAATTGGACAGCTTCGTCGACAACGTCAATCAGTACAAACAATATCAAGAAAAGCAGTCGGAACTGCTTCAATCGGCCCAGGCGGACAGTGAAAAACAAATTCAAGACGGCCTGACATCTATCAAAGACAAGCAAGCCAGCGCCCAAAGCCGCTTCAGCGAACAAATGAACGGCATGGCAACTTCGCTCAATGGTTTACAAAACCAGTTTAGCTTGACTTCTACCTCTCTTGAAAACCTGCAAAAAACGCGGGAGGATCAGATTTCAATCCAACTGAATGGGATTAATTCGATCCAAAATAAGTTGATAGATAATTATCAGGCTGAAACAAGAAAAGCTAATTTGAATAAAATTGAGCCTGAGTTGATTGACCAACGTTCAGAGCTGTCGAAAGGCTCTGAAGATGATTCGCAGAATGGAACCGATCCTGGTTCGGATGATGAGGATAAAGGTGATGAAGACAAGGATGATGAAGAACAGCCGAACAGTTTAGAAATCAATCTTCAAGAACAGCAGGATGAATTGAAAAGCATTGCGGCTGAGCTCAAAGAATTATCCGACGGGCTAAAAGATTCTTCCGATAATGATAGTGGAGATACGGGAGGTACGGAACCATCTCCTGAAGAACCGGGTCCCGACCAAAGCGGAGACCCTGCTACTGAAGATCCGGCTTCAGATCAGAGTGAAGGCACTACTAGTGAAAACACGAGTTCTGATCAGAATCAAGAATCGTCCGCCGTAACCGAGGAAAACGGACAACAAGACGCATCAAATCCTGAAGATCCGACAAATGATCAAGCAACAGGTGAAGATGGAGATACCCAGAACCCTGGGAATGAACAGCCTTCGCCTTCAGAAGGATCAGATGGCGAGGTTGCCAAATTAAAAGAGCAGCTAAATGAAGCTGCTGCCCGGCTTAAAAAGGTGGAAGAAGACCTTCGTACAAAACAAGACACTCATAATGAAGAGCTGAAAAAAAAGCTTGAAAACCTGAGTGGAGAAATTACAAACCTAAATGAAAACATTGAGGATTTAAAGAAAGAAATAAAAGATCTGAACGATGATATTGATGCTATCTATAAAAAAATTCAAAATATAGAAGAGAGAGTATCAAAATATCTTCCAGAAGATAGCACCTTAAAAAAAGCTTTTGAATCTAACATTCGTACGAGAGATGTCGATCAACTGCTCAATTACTATAAGTTACTATCAAATTATGAAACAACGTTTTTCGGTTCAGTCAATTATTCAACTAAGGAAAGCGTCATTTCCGGGACACAAGACGGCCTCAATACAGTCCTTAAAGTTGGTAAAACCGAAGCGGAAAAATGGGAAAACCTTAAAAACAACATGCTGTTATCAAATGAGGACATTCAAGATTACACAGAAGGTATGTCCGATTTTGTAACAACCTACGGCGCATTCATTGATGAAAAGCAAACAGAAACGCTGAATGAACTCAGCACGATTTCAGAACGAGCAAATGCCGTATCTGAACAGCTGCGCAATCCGGAAGGCGCCGGAACGGCGGTCATGCAGGGAGACGCGACAGATGGAACGATGGTCATCAGCATGCAGGACACGCTCGGAAATGACATTTTGCAGCTGTCTAACATGCTCGGTTCCTTGTCGGAAACGCAATCAGGCGTCATCGAGTACACGGGCAATATTCAGGAAAGTGTGAACGATGTTCAGAAAAAAGCGGATACCCTGAATTCAAACTGGGGCCAAAATGTCGCGACGACAAAGCTGATCCGCGGAGACGTGTACGGCATTCTCGGCAATGCGTTCGGAGGAAACGACGGATATGTATACGATCATCTTGCAAGTCCGGTGAAAATCAGCGGGGATGTTCCAGAGTCGAAAGCGCAAAACGTACCGCCGGTCGTCATTCTCGTGATTGTGATGCTTTCCAGCTTGCTGATCGGATATTTCAGCCACCATTATCAAAATGCTCCGCTCTTAGTCAGAGGCGCGCTGTTTGGCATTTTGAATATTATAGTCGGACTGATGATCAGTCTGTTCGGTTTGAACATTTACTCACTCGCAGACGATCAGGCCGTCATGTGGTCGGTCTTTACGATCTTGCTGTTGGTCGCAAGTTCAGCCATTATCCGGACGGCGTTTATGCTGGGATCGATCGCAGGCGGAATCGCAACAGCCGCTATGGTGCTGTTCTATGTAGCGCCGCTGCTTGACTTGGCGATGCCGAACTTCAGCTTTAACAATCCGGTATCAACCGTATATATGTCGATTCAGTACGGAACTGGAAGCCAGTTTGCACTCGGAATCGGAGCATTAATTTTAATCACGATCATCGCGATTGCTGTTCCTTTTATTATCGATTTTGCAAAATCAAGAACAGAAGAAAGCGAGACTGACCATGATGCTTAATGCGAAATGGGGAAAGAAGGGGATCATGGCAGTCATGCTCTCCTTCTTTCTTTTCACTCCGTTCGTGAAGGCGGAGGAAACCGATAAAGTCGATGTAAAGCCAAACGAGTATGAAAAGCAGGATATTAAAATCGAGACGGACTATCTTCAGGAAGAAGAGACGGAATACAAGGAAGAAATATCAATTCCAGAAGAACTGAAGGAATTCTCATTTACAGATTCGAAAAAAGAAGATGCCATCGAAAAGCTGAAAAGCCTGTCCGGAAGCTTCACGAATGAAAGCAATTCCGTGGCGTCAAAGCTGAAGCAGCTTGACCTGTCATTCTCGGCAAATCCGTCCTTATCGGGACGGGAAGATGACGCTGCGGAAAGCCGGCAATCCATCTTCCTGCCCATTTTATACGGTCTGCTGATCCTCTTATGCATCGCAGGTCTGTTCTTTTTGATTCCGAAAGTCAGCGGGCAGCAGAAAAAATAGGAGCGCTCAACAATGAAAAATCCGAGGTTCTATAAGGTGCTATCTGCATGGTTAGCTTTTGCATTGGCGTCGATTTGGTTATTAATGCTTGTGGCAGTACACGGGCTGCTCATATTAGAATCCATTTTCTATTACATTGTGGTCATCTGCACATTAGGCATCATTTTACTGATATACCCATCGATGAGGGAGGGACACGATCAGGCAATGGCGGACTTTGTCCACTACGGTTATGGCTTGCTAGGATCGGGTGTGGCACTCGCCATCATGATCTTTGCTTTGATTCGCATTTTAAAAGGGAAATGCGGTTCATGGACGCAAGGTCTGCTTGTTTTTGGGGCAGCTCTCCAGCTGATTGTGTTCGAATGGTTCAGTTTACTGACGGCGGTTTTTTACGTGCTCGCCGCGTTTCTTCCGGAACAGAAAACCGCTGCACTTGAGAAGCAGGCTGATGAATCAGTACAATAATGGATAAGGAGGGACGCCGTATGCATTTATCCATTGTTACCGGAGCGTCAAAAGGGCTTGGCGCCGCGATTGCCGAAGGGCTTTTGCAAAAAGGCCATATTGTTCACGCTGTCTCAAGGACCAAGTCTGAAGTCAGTCATGAGAGGCTGATCCGGCATGAGGCTGATCTGACACAGCTCGCCGAAACAGAAAAGTGGTTTCGGCAATTGACAGAATCTGTCCAAGCCCGCGATTTTACTTCGATCACCTTGATCAACAATGCGGGTATGGTGACGCCGATCAAGCGCGCCGGTGAAGCTGAACCGGAAGAGCTGAGGCTGCATTATGACTTAAATTTGTTAGCTCCGGTGATTCTCAGCCAGCTGTTTACCAAATGGCTCAAGCCATACAAAGGTAAAAAATCGATTGTCAATATATCATCAGGTGCGGCCAAAAACCCTTATAAAGGATGGAGCGCCTACTGCAGTTCAAAAGCGGGGCTCGATATGTTCACGAAAACATTCGGCTTTGAACAGGAAGATCAATCTGATCCGGTGAAAATGATTTCTTTCTCACCGGGGATCATGGATACCGGCATGCAAGAGGTAATACGTTCATCATCGAAAAAAGACTTTCATGAAATTGAACGATTCAAAACCTATCAAACAGAAGGAAAGCTGAGAAGCACGCCTTACGTCGCCGGCGTTCTGCTCGATCTGCTTGAGACCGACTTTGAAAACGGCAGAGTGTATGACATTAAAGAGTTTTTGTGAAAAATAAAAAAACAAGCACATCAAATCGATTGTGCTTGTTTTTATTTTATTATGGCGCCGGCTCATATAGCGGAATTTTAAATATGATGTGTCAGATCAATTGAGATTTACATGAAAATATGTTAGGATTCTAAAAATATATAAAGGAGGGGTTTACATGAGAAACGTAACATTAGTGGATGTATTCACCCATCCAATCGCACAAAAATATTTAACACGCTCCGGTGTAGCTCATGCCGTAGCCTGCGCTTACCACGCATACCGCCTGGCGGTGCGAGCGGGAGTAGACCCTGATATCGCGACAAAAGCGGCTTTGCTGCACGATATCGGTCATTATGAATGGTATACCGACGGGGAATGGGATTATGAAAAATACAAGCAAAACGACATTCACGCGATAAAGGGTGCCGAGCGCGCTCACAAGCTTCTGATCCGCCTCGGCGAAGATCGGAAAGCGGCAAAAGAGATTGCTTTGGCGATTTTGCTTCATACGGATTCCTATTTGCCAGAAGGGGACCTCGATAAAAACAAGCTGCAGGAAATCGTCAAAAAAGCAGATGAGCTGGATGAAGAGCCGGGCGGAAACCACCATTACCGCAAAATCGATCATAAGCTGGCGCTTGAAAAGATCAGAAAACTTGACCGCATGGTCGATGAATCTTTATCTCCCATGAAAAGAACGGTTTAATCGGACAAAGGGCTGTTTTCAAACTTCTCCCCTTTGTCATTTACATAAATAGAGCGGATGATCGTCCTGTTAAACGGCGAGTTGTCTGCCGTTTTTCCTGAAAGGTCGATCGTCACCGAATACATGCCCGCTTTTTTGAATGACAGGCTGTTTTGCAGCGCATTGATGGAAGCTGGTTTCAGCGACTTTTTCTCGGCCTGTTTTCCGTTTTCATAGCGGATAGAACGAACGGACGTCTTAACATTCGCAAGATTTGCCGATTCTCTGGTGACTGCGTTTTTAATTTGCTGGTTCAGAGGAGAATCGAACGTCACAATGAACAAAAACGCCTCTTTTTGTTTGACAGATGATGCGATCTTCCATGTACCTGCTGCCGGATTTTTAATGGCAGCGGAATGGACGAATCCCCCTTCAAAAACATCCGCCGTCTTTGCTATTGAAAAATCTTTGAGCGGCTTGCCGTGCGGATCTGTCAATTTGATATTTCCCGAGGAATGATTGCTCAGCCAGTGAACGGTTATTTCCTTGACGCCTTTTTCAACGGCGAATTCCTCTTCTCTCAATCCATGATTTTCCCCTCCTCTGATGAAAGGGTACGATAGGTTTTCCTTGATGGCCGCTGTTTCATTTGCATATGCCTGAACCGTCAATAAAGGCATAAATACAGGAAATGTGAGGTTTCCTTTAATAATCGAGAAGTGATCCCACTTCCCTGTATTCAGGTTTGTGGCGTAAGGGAGTCTCGCATTTTTTTCGGTGACGGCTCCGTCATTTTCGCCAAACATGTTTAAATAGACGCCTCCAAAAAATAAAACGCTGCCGAACCCGCCGATTTTATTGCCTGCCAAGGTGAAATATTTGGTTTTCGATCGATTGGGATGATTGTCGGTCTGATCGCGGAACGATTTCATAAACCCTGTTTGGAGAGAGTAAACGGCGTCATTTTTCTGGCCTAAAATATCGGCGAGCCATCCTGCCCAGCTGCTGTAGGCAAGGTCTGCCAGCTGCGAACCGTGATGGGGGGTTCCGAGCGTAATCAAGCGCTCGACATAATGGTATGCGTTGTGATGAATCAGCGCCGACTGACTGTCAATTCCGCCTTTGCTGTAGGAAACGAGAATGACCTTGCGGCCGAAATGCTGGTAGATTTCGCGCAGTTTCGCGGCCAGCATCGCTCCGTTATCCTGCATGTCTTTATCGGGGTGGAGATCGATAAAAGCCGCATCATATCCGTTTTTCCACGCCTGCTCCGCCATGTCATTTTCGTCAAACCAAGCGCTTGAAGAGCCGTTTAATCCATGGACAAATACAATCGGCGGTTTTGCGGGATCAGGATGTTCAACAGGGTCTCCCGCGAACCAGTGGCCCGGATCGCCTCCTCCTCCTTTAAATCCTCCCGCTTTCGATACATGCGGATACACGACCAGCAAAACAAGCATGAGCAGTACCAGTTTTTTCATCGTTGTTCACCTCATGGTTTTGTTGTAAGCGTTTTCATCTTATTTTCTGAAGGTGAACTTTATACCGATATACTGAAAAAAATTTAGAAAATATTCATAAAAGATAGGAATATACACTGAAAGGCCGGATATCCGGCCTTCAATGTTCATGCTTTTCCAGGCTTTAAATGTTTGCGGAAGAACGATTTGACAATGTCAAGGGTATGAGCCTGGGTAAAACCGTTATGTCCGGCCCCGTTTATTTTATACATAAGGGCTTCATGGCCCTCTTTTATTAAGGCTTCAAACAATTGGACGCTTTGTTCATAAGGGACGACATCGTCCTGATCCCCGTGCATGATCAGAATGGGGGGCGCGTCCCTGTGAACATAGCTTATCGGACTCGCTTGTTTCGCCTGTTCTCTGTTTTCTTGAACAGGTCCACCGATCAGCTTGGATTCCGGTGAATTGGGTGAATCATGGTCGAAGATGGACGGATACTTGCTCATGGACAGAAGATCAACCGGGCCGAACCAGTCCGCAACCGCATCGACTTTGCTCGATACATGACGGTATTCGTCCTGGCCTTCTAATTCTTCAATTCCTTCGGTCAATCCAAGCAAAAGAGCCAAATGGCCGCCTGAAGAATCCCCCCAGACTCCCACTCTATCAGGATCGATGTTATAGCGGTCGGCATTTGCTTTTAAAAAGCGGACAGCTGTTTTCACATCATGAAGCTGAGCCGGAAACAGCGCCTCTCCGCTGCCTCTGTATTGAACGCTTGCCACGATATAGCCTTGCTCGACAAATGGAACCAGCTGGGGGATAAAGGCGGATGTATCCTGTTTTGTCCAACCCCATCCGCACCCTTGCAGATAAATAATCAGCGGGTATGTTTCTTGATTGCCTTCCCGGTTAAATAACGCATCCATTGGATTGCGGCGCACCAGCAAATGTAATGTCAAAGAAGTGTCTTTCACTTTTGTGTACTCAATATTCGGTATGAGCTGAATGTAAGAGTTGGTGTTTTGCTCCCAGTTGATTTCTTTTATATGATTCGTCATGTTAAGTCCTCCCTTAATGTGCTGGAAATCCGAATTCGTCTGTGTTGATCACATGGTACCCACCTCCTTTTATTTTGTTGTAATGAACAATATTACAACGAGGCGAAAAAATATAATACCAGACGCTAGTTGTAAGTGTGGTTATTACAACGAGTCGAAAAAATCATGCCTCATTGAGAAGCATTCTTTTTTTGGATAATCAGATCAGTCAATTCTTTTATAGAAATTTCTTTGAGTATAGTCTCCATGGCTGTTTGCGCTTTTAATAAAATAAGCTCAAGAACCTGGTGGATATTCGCACCAACCCAGCAATCAGGATTGGGATTTTCGTGAGTGTGAAACAGTTCGCCTTCACCGACAACTTCGACGGCTTTATAGACATCATACAAAGAAATGGCGCCGGCATCCCGTAATAAGTGAGCGCCGCCTGTGCCGCGCTTTACTTCAATCAAGCCCGCTTTTTTCAGCAATCTGCTGATTTGGCGGATGATGACCGGATTGGTATTGACGCTGTCTGCGATTTGCTCTGATGTCAAATGGTCGCTTCGGACTTGCATCAAGGATAACATATGTACGGCTATCGTAAATCTGCTGCTGATCTTCATCAAATCACCCTTTCGTTGTAATTATTGTATTTACAACGGATGAAGCTGTCAATCTTTTTTGCTCAAAAAGGTGTTGAAATGAAACCCTGTCAAAGCTTTTTCGTATGAATGGAAGGAAAACAGTTGACAGACGTTAGTGGGAATAGTAGTTTTTAGATTAATGAAAAAAGCCGGGAGGAAACAAAGCTTGTTTAAATCAAAAACCCATTTTTGGACGCTGCAAATTTTATTGGTTCTTCTTATTATTTATGTGTCGACAAAAGTGTCTTTTCTTTTCGAACCGATCATTGTATTTGCATCGACTTTATTTACTCCGATTTTAATTGCGGGAATCTTGTATTTTATATTCAATCCGATCGTGCGGTTTCTTGAGAAAAAGCTGCCGAGAACGCTGTCCATTCTGCTGATCTATTTAGTGTTTGTGGCATTCATCGGGTTTGTGCTGTCAGCTGTCGGTCCTGTGTTTACAAAGCAGGTGACCGATCTGTTTAACAGCATCCCGTCCTATGTGAAACAGATCCAGATTTTCATTAAGCAAATGTCGAATTCGCAGTGGTTCACTTGGATGATGAATCAGGACTTCGTATCGGTTGCCAAAATCGAAAGCTCAATCGGCGAATATCTGACGAGCCTGCCTGAGAATATTACAGGGAGCCTGTCTTCTGTATTCGGTGTTGTGACCAACATTGCGATCACGGCTGTTACCGTGCCGTTCATCCTGTTTTATATGCTGAAGGACGGCAACCGTTTCCCGAATTTGGCTGTCAAGATTCTGCCTGACAAGTACAAAAATGAAGGACTGAAAATTTTTAAGGATTTGTATGAGACGCTGGCGGCTTACATTCAAGGACAGTTGATCGTTTGTATGTTTGTCGGAACGGCTTGCTTCATCGGTTTTTGGATCGCCGGTGTGAAATACGCGCTGATTCTCGGCGTGATTATTGCCGTGACGAATATTATTCCATATGTCGGACCGTTTCTTGGAGCGACACCGGCTGTCATTATCGCTTTTCTCGACTCGCCGACGAAAGCACTCATCGCGCTGATCATCGTCGTTGCCGTTCAGCAGACTGACGGAAATCTGCTGTCGCCGCTGATTATCGGCCGCCGCCTGAATACGCATCCGCTGACGATCATCCTTTTATTAATCGGCGCCGGAAGCTTCGGAGGCATTCTCGGCATGATCCTGGCCGTTCCGGCTTATGCCCTGCTCAAGGCTTTTACATTGAATATCGTCCGCCTTGTCCGTTTAAGGCAGAGGTATAAAAAAGAAACGGCGGAAAATGCTGAAGTCTGAACGTTTTGCCCATTTTCACATATGATGCTAATAAATTGAATGGCGGAGGTGTGAAGATGCCGGCGATCGTCGGACCGATTTTTATCAGGCAAGTCGTTGATGACAGCGCAGCCTTCTTTGGAGATGTGTTTGCCATTTCCCCGAAGTGCACGGATGTTTCCGGAGGAGGAGCGGGTACATTTTTAACAGGGGACTACGGTTTGATTCAAAACAATAGCAATAAAACATCCTTCACAGATGCGGATGTGATCGACGGTTTCAAGTCATTGAACCTGTGACAGCCTCTTTTAAAGAGGCTGTTTCTTTTTTATAGTATAATGGGAAAAAAGATAGATAAGGCAGGTGACAAAGATGAAAATAAGGAAGGCAAACATCTTGAACAAAGATCAGATGATCACAGACGTTTACCTCCATGAAAATAAAAAGGAATTTCATACGCTTGTGGCTGTACCGCAACTGGAGTGGAGTAAGCTGATTTCTTATGAGGAAGAAAAAGCAGAGCTCGCCGAAAAGCTTGACCGGTCATTGTCGAAAGTGGCTGAAGCGGATGCAGCCGAGGAGCTGTCCAAAAAGATTGTACAATGGGTGACCGAAATGTAGCCCGGGCTCATGCCCGCTGTTTTCATGGGCATACTGATAAAAAAACGCAGCTTAAAACAAGCTGCCAGCAAGATAAACTGGAGGGTCTAAGACGTGAGCGACCAATCAATGGATCAATATTTACAGCAGGGAATGTATGGACCACGCGAAACGAAGCCGGATGAACGCAGACTGTTTTTAGGCTCGCTGAGGGAACGGGTTATCATCGCATTGACGAAAGGACAAGTGCTGCGTCCGCAGGCATACCGCGAAGTCATCGATGCGCTTGGCTCAAAAGCGGATGCGACATTATTGCTGAACGGTGAAATCGACTACTCTCATTTATCTCCTTACATCAAGGAGTCCAATAAACAAGGTGTTTCTTTTTCCATCGTGTCCGACCAGCAATCGGATACTCCCCTTGGACTTGTCCTCGCAGCGCGTGAGGCTGTAGAGAAAGAATCGATTTATGTTCAGGACGACATCTTTGAGCAGTCGGTTTTAAACAAGAGATGAGGCACGGGTTTTCGCACGCGTCTTCCACAGGGCGTGCGAAAACCCGCGGTTTTTGTTTTTTTCTGAAAAAGAAAAAACCCGCTGCTGGCGCGGCTTTGCAGCCATATCCGCTTGATTCGCCATTCACTTGTCCGTTTAGATAAGTTATAATGTTACCTATCATACAAAAGGCGGGGAGGGCGGCAATGAAAAAAGCTCTTATATGTATAGATTATACAAATGACTTTGTCGCAGCTGACGGAAAGCTGACGTGCGGAGAACCAGGCCGGGAAATCGAAGACGCCGTGACGCGTCTCGCGGAAACGTTTATTCAAAACGGCGATTACGTCGTATTTGCAGTCGATTCACACGAGGCCGGCGATTCGCATCATCCGGAAACCCGTTTGTTTCCTCCACATAATATAAAAGGTACATCAGGACAGGATTTATACGGAAAGCTTGAAGCGCTTTATCGAAAACACGAACATGATCAGAATGTCTATTACATGGAAAAAACAAGGTACTCTGCTTTTGCCGGGACAAACCTCGAGCTGAAGCTTCGTGAAAGGGATATTAAAGAACTGCACCTCGTTGGCGTATGCACAGATATATGCGTGCTCCATACCGCAGTAGACGCTTATAATAAAGGGTTTAATCTTGTCATTCATCAAAACGCAGTGGCTAGCTTTAACCCGGACGGGCACGACTGGGCTCTTTCTCATTTTGCAAACACCCTGGGAGCCTCAGTGTCAGATTGAGGAAGGAGAAATGAAGGTTGGAACACCGTTTTACAGACGACAGTCTAGCACTACACACAGACCTATATCAAATTAATATGGCGGAAACGTATTGGCGCGACGGCATTGATCAAAAGAAAGCCGTTTTTGAACTGTTTTTCAGAAAGCTCCCTTTTGACAGCGGTTTTGCCGTTTTTGCCGGTCTTGAAAAAGCGATTGAGTTTTTGCGGGATTTCAGATTTACTGAAAGCGATTTAGTTTATTTAAAAGAAGAGCTGGGCTTCAAAGATGACTTTCTCAGCTTTTTAAAAGATATGAGATTCACCGGTTCGCTTTATTCCATGCAGGAAGGCGAAATCGTGTTTGGAAACGAACCGATCATGAGGATCGAAGCGCCTTTGGCCGAAGCGCAGCTGATTGAAACGGCTCTGCTCAACATTGTGAATTACCAAACATTGATCGCGACAAAAGCCGCGAGAATCAAAAGTGTGATAGGAGATGAGACGGCGCTCGAATTTGGAACAAGGCGCGCGCATGAAATGGACGCGGCGATGTGGGGAGCAAGGGCCGCGATTATCGGCGGGTTCGATGCGACAAGCAATGTCCGCGCCGGCAAGCGTTTTGACATTCCGGTATCGGGCACGCACGCCCATGCGCTTGTTCAAGCCTACCGCGACGAATACACGGCATTTAAAAAATATGCGGAAACCCATAAAAAATGTGTCTTTTTGGTCGATACATATGATACGGTGCGTTCCGGCATTCCAAATGCAATCAAAGTGGCGAAGGAATTCGGTGATCAAATTGAATTTTCGGGAATCCGCCTGGACAGCGGAGACCTCGCCTATTTGTCCAAGAAAGCGAGAGCCATGCTGGATGAAGCCGGTTTTACAGATACAAAAGTCGTCGCCTCAAGCGATCTTGATGAGTATACGATTATGAACCTGAAAGCCCAGGGCGCAAAAATCGACGTCTGGGGCGTCGGCACAAAGCTGATTACCGCTTATGATCAGCCGGCTCTCGGCGCGGTTTACAAACTCGTTTCCATCGAAGAAGACGGAAAGATGGCAGACACGATTAAAATTTCTTCGAATCCGGAAAAAGTGACGACTCCAGGCTTGAAAAAGGTGTACAGAATCATCAATCAGCTGAACCATCATTCAGAAGGCGATTATATCGCTTTGGACTATGAAAAGGTCAATGAACAGGAGCGGCTGAAGATGTTTCACCCCGTTCATACGTTTATCAGCAAGTTTGTGACGAATTTTGATGCGAAAGACCTTCACCAGCCGATCTTTGAAAAAGGCGAGCTTGTTTATGAGAATCCGAGCATTCAGGATATTAAGCGGTATGTTCAAGAAAATCTCAGTTTGCTTTGGGAAGAGTATAAGCGGATCAGCAAGCCCGAAGAATATCCTGTCGATTTAAGCGAAGCTTGCTGGAACAACAAGATGCAGCAAATTCACGAAGCAAAAATCAAGGCGAAAAAAGGTCTGGATCAAGGTTGACTCTGTAAACGATAGTTTTTAATATAACTGGGGATTGAAACAGATAATTTCTTCGGGGATTATCTGTTTTTCAATATTAAGTTCAATATTTGGGCGGATTTTTTAAGCGGACGGGATTTGCTCATTAATTGATATACTTAAAAGCGAAGGCACCTCAGTCGCTAGGGGGAAGAAGAATGAGGGTATTCGTTGCCAGACAGCCAATATTCAACAGAAAAGAACAAGTTGTCGCATACGAGCTTTTATACAGAGAAAGCGAGAAAAACTTTTTTTCCGGTATTGACGGTGATCAAGCGACAACAGAATTGATGATTAACAGCTTTTTAAACATTGGAATCGATAAATTGACAGAAGGCAAAAGGTATTACGTGAATTTTACCGAAGGTCTTTTGGCATCAGGGCTGCCGACTTATTTTGATCCGGACCAGCTCGTTGTAGAAATCCTTGAAGATGTGCCGATCACCCCTGAGCTTATCGAAAGGTGCAGGCATTTGAAAAGCCTCGGCTACACGATTGCCCTTGATGATTTTTGTTTAAAGCATCGCGTGGAGAGGGACTTGCTCCATCAGCTTTTGGCATCCATTGATATTTTGAAGATCGATTTTTTCAAAACGACGCGGCAGGAAAGACAGAGCATCCTTCGATCATGCCGGAACCACCGTCTGACGTTCCTCGCTGAAAAAGTGGAGACGCGAAAGGATTATGAGCAGGCTGTAAAAGACGGATTTCAACTGTTTCAAGGCTATTTCTTCAGCGAGCCCGCTGTGATTGACGGTCAGGACATTACATATCATTTCCATGCTTACTATGAGCTGCTGCATGAATTAAGCGAAGATCAGCCTGATATTGAAAACGTCACAAATATTATAGAACGCGATTTGTCGCTTTCCTACCAGCTGCTGAAGCTGTTGAACTCTCCAGCCAATCGGCCGATTCAAAAGATTAAAAGCATCCGCCAGGCTATCGTGCTTCTCGGATTTAAAGAAATCAAAAGGTGGATCTTCATCCTCTCATTTAAGGATTTAACGAAAAAACAAAACTCCAGTAAGAACGAAGTCGTCAAGATTTCGCTGATCCGCGCGAAGCTTTGCGAATTGCTGGCGAAAAAAACGAATCGCCCTCAGCCGGCTTCTTATATGCTGACAGGCATGTTTTCATTTATCGATACACTGCTTCACAAAGAACTGGCGGAAGTTATCAGCGAACTGCCGCTGACGGACGAAGTAGGACAAGCACTGCTCGGCAAAGAAAACGATTATCGAAAAATCTTGCGGCTTGCAAAATCGATCGAACGAAACGAATGGGAAGACAGCACGCCAGAAACAGAAGGCTTAACAAAAGATGAAGCGTATCAATGCTATCTTGAAGCCGTTGATTGGTGTCAAAAACTTTTATAAAAAAATTCCGGCTCCTTTTTAGGGACCGGAATTTTTTTGCGCTAAGACCAACGCAGGAGGAGGAATATTCTGCTGCGGGGGCTGATAAGCATGATGCGGATGCCGTCGGGATCGAAAGAGGCATCAAGCTGGCTGCGGACGCCGGTTTGCCTGAGCAGGGCAAGGACGGTATTTTTTTGGTTGCTTTGGGCAGCCGTCATGATTTGGTGAGCCAAAGCACGCGATGCTGAAAGCCTGCTTAAAATTCTTTGTCCGTCAGCCATCAAGCCCTCCGCTTCTTTTGCCGAACGCGAAAAGGCGCTGGCTTCAACTTCCGGATAGACCTGCCGGCAGCGGATATGTTGGTATGGATGCATCCAAAAGCAATGAGAAGGAAGCAATATGAACACCTCGTTTCAATTTTTACGGGTCAAATTGCGGTTTTTGCGGTGTAAGGCGAAGGGTCGGTTTTTTTTAAGGGCCGAAATGCGTGTCGGTCTATTGCGTGTTTTTCGGTGGTGCATACCCGATCTGCGTTCCTTGAACAATCAAGTTTTTCTATTCCCCGCTAGTTATTACTTTAGACTCAATGTCTCAAAACGAACAAAAAATAACTGAACTTGCGGTGCTAAAGGGGTTTATTAGTGATCTTTATTTGATCCCTTTAAAAACAAACTAAAATTTTATGTTTCATTAGGAATTGAGAACTAATCGTAAGTCGTGTAGAATGGGTGTTATGGTCTATTTAAAGTTTGCGGTGTAACGCATGAATTTATATGCAACTTTTCGGTGAAAAAGAGACCAATTCCCTTTAAACTTGTATTAACAGATCAAATACCTATGACTCGTTCACTATACACAAATTGATTGATCTTCCAAAAGGAGTGTGGAATCGGTGGAAAAGCAACAAATTGAAGAATTAAAACAACTGCTTTGGCGGCTAGAGAATGAAATCAGAGAAACAAAGGACTCCTTGCGCAAGATTAACAAAAGCATTGATCAATACGATAAGTACACATATCTAAAAACCTCGTAAAAAGACTTGTTTCAGACAAGTCTTTTTTTTTTGCAAACAAATCCAAAAAAAGGATATATTATTATATAATTGTTAAATAAAAAAATTGCTCTGTCAATCGGGAATTTGATTTAGTAAAATATTAAGAAAGGAGGGAGCACCATCTCTAAGCTTTTTTGTCTAGATCACAGTAAAATCAAGCAAAGAATGAATCATTTTATAGACGTTGAGATTCCCAACGCGGACTTAAATCGGACGCTGCACGCTTTTCTAGATGCAAAGGACCAGTTGCATTTCAGCGAGCTTGCTTTTTATCATTACCAAAGTTTCGGTGGCACGGACACTGATGCGGCGGAAACGCTTGGAGCGGGCATAGAACTTTTGATTCTTGCGTTTGATATATTCGATGATTTAGAGGATGAAGACAGCCCCGATGAACCTTGGATGAAAATAAACCGTTCAGTCGCAATGAATGCGGCGACTGCACTTTATACAATAAGCATTAAAGTGATCAGTTCGGTGTCGAAAGAACCGGTGTTTTTTGAAAAACTGATGGAATATATACTTCAATCGATGCAGGGACAGCATGACGATCTCAGCAACCGGCCTGCCACTGAAGACGAGTGCCTTGACATGATTAAGCGTAAATCCGGGGCGCTGACGGCTCTGCCATGCGTACTGGGAGCGATGCTTGCCAGGGGTAAATTTGACCCGGCGGTTGAAAAGTATGCATATCAGCTGGGCATTGCTTCACAAATCGAAAATGATTATAAAGCACTTTTTTATGATTCAAAAAGCGATATCGCCAAGAAAAAGCGGACGCTTGCGTACTTATATTTGTCAAGAAAATTTAACCAGCCGTCGATTGATTTATTAAAAACATTTGAAACTGAGGATAAAATTGCCGATAAAGAAATAAAATGCTATAAAGAGAAATTGAAAGCAGCAGGCGTCACTCAGTATATGTATGTTATGAATCAGCTCGCTATTCAGAAATTTAAGAAGGGAGTCGAGGAGCTGGAGTTGGGGGAGCTGAAAAAACAGCAGTTGACTTCGTTTGTATTGAAGATGTTTGGGAAGGAGGATTAGGGTGTGCAGGAGATCGTGAGCTTTTTAGTTCAACATCCAGAAATTTTAGAACAGGTTATTAATGGGAATGCCTGTCTATTAGGGGTGGATATAGATCAATTAGAAAGTATTATTGATGGATTTAAATTACTAGAATCATCAATTGGAAGGCCTGTTCCTTTTTGGAGAAGTATTTAAAATGAAATTTTCCTTGAAAATTATTTCAGTTATACTTGTCTGTCTTAGTTTTATCTATAGCTGTTACGTAGTTTATATATGTTATAACAATTTATTTGTAGGTGCATATTTAAAATACAATTCAGACAATCAACTTGTGGTCGATTATATACAAGAAGATTCACTGGCGGATTACACAGGCTTAAAAGCTGGGGATATTATTCTTGAAGTGAACAATAAAAAGCCGTCTAAAGACCAGCCGAAGAATAGTATACTAGCTAATGTTAGTTCCCTTTCTATTGAGAGGAACGGACAAATCATCACTACTGATACAAGAGACACCATCATTAGCTATGATATCTTATTTACTGTTTTAATCCCGATAGTGTTTTATTTGTTATGCTTGCTTTGTGTTATTTTAATTTTAAAATCTAAAAAGAAACAAACATCTTCATTTTTACTAATCCTATTTTTGCTTACTGTATCGATTGCTTATGTAAGTGCAGGAGGAGTTTCAAGAGGTAATGTGTTTAGTAGGTATGTAAATTTATTAACCTTTATATCAATTCCAATCAGTTACTTGCATTTTATATATCAATATTTTAAAGAGATAGGCAGAAAACTATGTAGTAATAAGGTGTTTTTCTTTTATTTACTGCCGGTTTTAAATCTAGTTCTTGAGATTTTTAGTGGTACTTTTGAAAAACTTAATGGACCTATTCCTTATATTAATTTGTATTCATTTTTCATGGGATTAGTATTAGTGATATCTGTGTTTGTTTACGGTATGGTTAAACATAAAAATACAGAGCAAACATATTTTTTAAAAATGCTGATGCTTGGCAACTTTTTTGCGGTTTTTCCTTTTATTGCATTTTATGTTATCCCGGTCTTAGTCATTGATGATTTTATCTATTCTGCAGCAGTAGTTGCTCCGTTTCTATTAATTATTCCTTTTACATTAGTTTATCTATTTATATCAAACAAAATGTATGACGTGGAATTTTTGATAGGAAGGTTAAAATATTATGGACTGCTTGCAATCATTCCAACCATCATCATGGTTTCTACTGTAAAGCTGATGAAATTTCAAGAAGGAGACTATTATGATGCAAGATTAGCAATTTATGTCTATCTTATAATTCTAGGGGTTTTCTATCTTAAAGAAATTCTTGACTATCGCTTTCGTCTGAAACGTTTTTCAGAAAAGTATAACTACCAAGACAGTATATTTAAGTTTACACAAACGATTCGAACACACTCATCTTTAAATCAGGTTTTGTTGGAATTGAAACAAACAATTCTCGATGTTTTGATTGTCAGCCAAGCCCATGTTCTGAAAGTTAAAAGCGACGGGACAATATCTTTGCTCGAGGGAGATACCGAAGAATATCCGTGGATCCCGTACGAACAAGAAGTAACCAAGGTCATCACCGACATCGGCAAAATCGTCGAAGTCGACCGCGGATTTTTGATTAAGATCGGTGAACGGGGCGGGACTTCTTATGTCATGCTGTGTTTGTCGGTTTTAAATACGCCTAGGCTGACGCGCGATGAGATTTCGTGGCTTGAGACGCTGGCGTTTTATACGAGTGTTTCCCTGGAAAACGTCTTGAAAATCGGCGAGCTGATGGAGCATCTGGAACATGTGAAAAAAGAAGGGCCGAATCCGGCGTGGCTGAATAAATTGATGTTTGCGATTGAAGAGAAGCAGAGATCTGATTTGGCCCGTGATCTTCATGATTCTGTGCTGCAGGACATGATTTCCTTGAAGCATCAAAGCGAGATGTTTCTGGCTGATTTTGAAAAAGATAAAGTCTGTACGAATCAAATCAGGCAAAGGCTCATCAATATGAATGAGCAAATGTCCACCGTCATCCAGACGACAAGGGAAACGTGTCAGGAGCTGAGGCCGCAGCTGTTGTACGATCTCGGACTGGTCAAAGCCCTTTCGAAACTGGCGGCACAGCATCAGGAGTCCTCATCGATCGATAAGATCCGCCTCAATACGGAAAGGTTCTCAAAGGTGCTCGACCTGGACACGCAGCTGAATTTGTACAGAATTGTGCAGGAGCTTTTAAGCAATGCGGTTAAACACTCGAAAGCTAATGAGGTTTTGATTATGCTTGTCTGCATAAAAGAAAAAGTTGTTCTTCATTATGAAGATGACGGCATCGGTTTTGATCCGGACAAGCTTTATCAAAACAGCGCAAGCATGGGGCTGTCGGGTATTCGCGAGCGAGTCCGCGCGCTGAACGGCAGTCTGGATATACAGACAGCAGAAGGGAAAGGCTTCAGGGTCGCCATTGAAATGGAATTGTAATGTTTAGTTAACATTTTTGCTTGGCATCCGCCAAGTTTTTTCTATAAAATGGTGATAGGGCAAGGTTACGCAAAAGGGAGGAAATTATGAGAAGATTACTTGTGATCGATGATCATCCGGCTGTCATGGAGGGGACGAAGGCAATTCTTGAAACGAACCAGGACTTTGTTGTCGATTGCCTCAGCCCTGAAGCCAGCGAACAATTTCTCAAGAAGCATGATTTTTCTGCGTATGACCTGATCTTAATGGATTTAAATTTGGGTGAAATCAACGGCATGGACCTATCTAAGAAAATCCTTGAGACGTGTTCATCATGCAAAATTATCGTTTACACAGGCTATGAAGTCGAAGATTATTTTGAAGAGGCGATTCGTTCCGGCATGCACGGCGCCATCAGCAAAACGGAATCGAAGGAAAAGATTATAGAGTACATATATCAGGTACTGGATAATAAAATTGTCGTCGATTATGATTATTTCAAGCAGCTGATTACACAGCAAAAATCGAAGTCAAACAGCCAGCAGACTCAGCACGATCTTTTGACTGAAAGGGAATGCCTGATCTTAAAAGAAGTCGAAAAAGGCTATACAAATCAGGAAATCGCTGATGCGCTTCATTTAAGCAAGCGGTCGATCGAATACAGTCTGACTTCCGTATTCAGCAAACTGAATGTAGGATCACGGACAGAGGCTGTTTTAATCGCGAAATCTGAAGGCGTACTTTGATGAAGGGACGATTGTGATGGAAACGAAACATACACTTCTTGAAGCGTTGGGAATCGAGTTGAAGGAATGCAGCAAAGAGCGGTGTGTTGCGGTCATGCCTGTCGACGAAAGAACGCGTCAGCCATTCGGTTATCTGCATGGAGGTGCGTCCGTTGCGCTTGCTGAAACGGTGGCAAGCATCGGGGCATATCAGCATATCGATCCAAAAGAGCAGGCATGCTTCGGGCTTGAGATCAACGCCAACCATATTAAATCGGTGAAAGACGGAACGGTTAAAGCGGTCGCAACGCCTCTGCATGTAGGCAAATCAACAATGGTGTTTCAAATTGAAATACGCGATGAGCAAGACAGCCTGATTTGCACGTCCAGGTGCACGATGGCGGTCATCAGCCGCCCTTCATCGTAAACCAAAAAAACTCGCCTTTTAGGGCGAGTTTTCTTTTTATAAATAGGAATCTTCCTTCTTTTTAATCAGAAAATTTCTGTTGCCTTCATAATCGTCCTGTACGCTTTTCTTTTCCATTTTTACGCCGGTGTTATAGGCGGCCCTTGCGATCAGGTGGGCGCCTACAGGAGACGTCAGAAATACAAAGACGATACCGAGCAGTACTTTGGCCGTAATGAAGCCGTGCAGAAACCAGAAGTAAAAGAATACGCCGAGCAGCACGCTGATGATCCCCAATGTCGCTCCTTTAGAAGCGGCGTGGATTCTTGAGTATACGTCAGGCAGCCGCAGCGTTCCAAAGGAAGCGGCTAACGATATCAGTGCGCCAAGAAGGACCAAGACGGCGATAAGCAATTTAGCGGCTTCGATCATTTTCGATAATCTCTCCTTTCTCAAGGAATTTAGAAAATGCGACGGTGCCGATAAAGGCCAGAATACCGATCAAGAGGATGACCTCCAAATATGCTGTCGTATTTAACAAGATGGACACGAGAGCCGTAATTCCGATCAGGTTGATGCCGATCGCATCAAGCGCCACCACTCTGTCCGGGATGCTCGGCCCTTTAATGACCCTCAGGACATACAGAAAAGTGGAGACCGCCAAAATGCCGAGTGACAATTGCAAAATAAATTCAAACATCAGCGGCTTACCTCCTTAATGGCCTCTTCAAACGAAATGCGGATATCACTGATGGCTTTCTCAGCATCATCGATATCGACCGCATGAATATAAAGAATCGAACGGTCATCAGAGATATCGACAACCAATGTGCCCGGTGTCAGCGTAATCAGGTTCGCCAATGTCGTGATTTCCCAGTCCGCTTTAAGGTCTGTCTTGAAGGCGAAGATGCCGGGCTTATTTTTTAACCTTGGGGATAAGATCGTCTTTAATACGCTGACGTTTGCGAGAACGAGCTCTTTAATAAAAATAAACAGCAGTTTAATGATCGCCCAAATGTTAATTAAGTAAAAGCGGCGGCGGAAAAAACGCCTCATCAGAAAGAGCGAGAATAATCCGATCACATAACCGACGACAAGCCCGGCAGCAGTGTAGTCATTGTTCAGAAACATCCAGCACAACGCAAGAATAAAGTTCAACAATATTTGTAATGCCATGCGATCTACTCCTTCAAAACGGCTTCAATATATTTTTCGGGGTTGACGAGCGTATCAGCCGCCTGATGGAAATACGGCGCGATAAGCTCGGTTCCGAGTCCGATGGCAAGCGACAGAAAGAGCAGTACCGCTGCCGGATACATGTAGCCTTTTAGCGGTCTTTTGGCCGGAGCATCTTCCTGTTCATCCCCCCAGAAGCCGTTGATAAATATTTTCATGATGGAATACAAGACGAGCAGACTGGATAAAAGCATCAGCAGCGTAATCACGAATTCACCGCTTAGAAAGCCGCCCTCTGCAATTTTCAGCTTGCCGATGAATCCGCTGAAAGGAGGGACCCCTGCCAATGAAACTGCTGAAATCATAAACATCCAGCCGAGCACCGGATGGTTTTTGATCAGGCCGCTCATTTTTTTCAGGTTGTTTGTCCCTGTCAGAGTAAACAGCGCTCCGCCAAGCATAAACAGCGCTCCTTTAATGATCATGTCATGAATCAGATAGTAGACAGATCCTTCGATCGAAGCCGGCGTATTGGCGGCGATACCGAATAAGATCACACCGACCGCAGTCACAATATTGTAGATAATGATTTTTTGAACATCCCAGTAGGCGATCGAGCCGATGACACCGAAGATGATCGTAAGGGCCGCAAGCCAGACCATTAATTGATGAGTAAAAGCCGCGTCTTGGGTGAAAATTAATGTAAACACCCTTGTGATCGCGTACAGGCCGACTTTGGTCAGAAGTGCGCCAAACAGTGCGGACACAGCGGCAGGCGGCGCATAATAAGAACCAGGCATCCAGAAATACAGCGGGAAAATGCCGCCTTTTAAACCGAAGACGATCAAAAATAAAACAGCGATGACCGTGATCAGCCCGGTTTGGCCCGATTCACTGATCCGAACGCTCAAATCCGCCATGTTTAATGTGCCCGTCACCGCATATAAATAAGCGACTCCGATGACAAAGAGGGCGGAAGAGATAATGTTAAAGACGATGTACTTCAGAGATTCCCGCAGCTGGATCTTCGTGCCGCCAATGACGATCAGCACATAAGAAGCCATCAGGAGAACCTCAAAAAATACGAACAGGTTAAACAAATCCCCGGTTAAGAAAGCGCCGCTAACTCCGGCAAGCAGGAACTGGACCGCGGGATAATAAAAGAAACGCTCGCGTTTTTCGCCGATGGAGCGAAACGAATAAAGAACCGTCAGAAATCCGATAATGGCTGTCGTTAACGCCAGAAGGCTGGCGAATTGATCAGCGACAAGGCTGATCCCGAACGGCGGCTTCCACCCGCCGAGATACAAGGTCTGGATTCCGTCCGTATAGACGGTCTGCACAAGAACAGCGGCCGCCGCGATCGCCGCAATGGAAGATATGGCGCTGAATGCACGCATCAGCACGATCGACTTGTTCATAAAGATGAGCAGAACTGCGGCCATTAAAGGAATCAGTATTGGCAGAATTACAAGATTATTCATGTTGATCATTTCCCCTCATTTGATCCATATCATCCATTTTCAGCTCTTGGTAGGCGCGGAAAGCCATGACCAGGAGAAACGAGGTGACCCCGAAAGCAATGACGATCGCCGTTAAAATCAACGCCTGAGGGAGAGGGTCGACATAGGTTGACGACTCTTCATTTAAAATGGGAGGCGCTCCTTTTTTTAACCCTCCCATTGTCAGCAAAAGCAGGTGGACGCCATGGCTAAGAACGGCAGTTCCGATAATCACCCTCAGAAGGCTTTTTGAAAGCAAGAGATATGTCGCCGCCATAAACAAAATTCCTACAATAAAAGACATTAAAATCTCCATTATTCTCTCTCCCCAATCGTCTGAATAATGGTCATGGTCACGCCGACCACTACGAGATAAACCCCGATATCAAACAATACCGCGGTGGCAAGCTCCGTTTTCCCCAAGAGCGGAAGGTTAAAGTAATCAAACGCGTGGGAAAGAAACTGAGCGCCGAATAAAAATGAACCGATTCCGGTGGAAACGGAAATGAATAAGCCGACGGCCGCCACATAGATAAAGTTGACGGGCAAAATGTTCTGCACCGTTTTTAAATCATAGGCAAGCAGCAGAAGGACGAGCGAAGACGCCGTCATCAATCCGCCGATAAAACCGCCGCCCGGGTTATTATGGCCGGCAAAAAACAGATGGAAAGAAAAGAGCAGAATGATAAAGGATGCAATCTTTGTAACGGTTTGCAGGATCACATCATTCGTCTGAACCTTTTTCAATGCTCTTCCCCTCCTTTCCCCATTCTGAGCCTGATCATGCCGTATATTCCTAAAGCGGCTATGACAAGTACAGTAATTTCAAACAATGTATCAAATCCCCTGAAGTCGACCAATATCACGTTGACGATATTGTGGCCGCCTGCGAGTTTATAGCTGTTTTCAATAAAATACGATGCGATGCTTTCAAGGGAGCGCTGGCTGTTTGCAGAAAGTGCGAGCAGCGTCACAACAGTTCCGACTCCGACCGAGACAAGCGCATTTGTGACCCTGAACTTAGCCGACTTCGGCTTGAATCTGAGCTTCGGCAAATGATAGAAGCAAAGCAGGAACAATGCGACTGAAATCGTTTCGATAATCAGCTGCGTCAGCGCGAGATCCGGCGCTCTGAAAATGACGAAGAACAGCGCAAGCGTGTAGCCGATGACGCCGAGCCCGATAATCGCCGTCAGTCTTGATCTTGCGAAAACGGTGGTAAATGTTGCGGCAATCATGACGGCTGACAGAACAAGCTCATAGATGCCGATTGAAGCATTGCCTTTCACATCGTATGAAAAGCCTCCGGTAACAACGAGCGATCCGCCGATGATCACGATAAAGAAGACAAAAACATAGACGAGATAATCGCGAAGAAACCCGGTCATATACGTTCTTGTAATCTTGTTGGAGCCTTTTTCAAGCCCAGACAACGAGCTGTCGTACAGTTTGTTGAGCGTCAGTTTTTCCGGGAAGAGGCCGTAGACCTTCCGCCATTTTGACAAGGTCAAATAGGCGAGAACGCCGAGAGCAACGACGCCGATTGTCATGTAGAGTTCAGATGAAAAGCCGTGCCACATGTAAATATGAACCTTGAATTTTTCGTCTCCGTCCAAAAGGGTCGGCATAATCGACGATGCAGCCGGTTCAATGATGCTGTATGACAGAATGTTCGGGAAAAAGAAAAAAATCACCACGAGAGAGACGAGGACAATCGGCGAAATCAGCATGCCGAGTGGAGCCTCATGCGCTTGTTTTTCAAGTTTTTCAGGCTGATATTTCCCCCCGAACGTTTTAAACAGCAGAACCATGCAGTAAATGAACGTAAACACGCTTCCGATCCAAGCCAGAACAGGAAGCACAAAACTCCATGTGTCGGCGTTATACAAATTAAAATCCGTAATCCTGAGCATGCTGGTGAAAAACATTTCCTTGCTCAAAAAGCCGTTGAACGGCGGCAGACCAGCCATTGAAAACGCGCCGATCAGCGTAATCGTAAACGTAATCGGCATGATCGTCATCAGACCGCCAAGCTTGCGGATATCCCTCGTTCCCGTTTCATGATCGATGATTCCGACTGCCATGAACAGGCTGCCTTTAAATGTCGCGTGGTTGATCAAGTGAAAAACGGCGGCGATTACTGCAACCATATAGTATTCAAAATTTTGATAGTGCAAAGCTGCGGCACCGACGCCGAGCATCGACATGATCATTCCGAGCTGGCTGACCGTAGAAAAGGCAAGTATCGCTTTTAGATCAGTCTGCTTGACGGCGTTGAACGAACCCCAGAAAAGCGTGACAATCCCCGTGAGGGACACGATCCAAAACCATTCCCCGGAAAAAGCGAACACAGGGGTGAATCTTGCAACGATATAAATTCCCGCTTTTACCATCGTGGCGGAGTGCAGGTAAGCACTTACAGGCGTTGGTGCTTCCATCGCGTCTGGAAGCCAGATGTAAAAAGGGAACTGCGCAGATTTAGTGAAGGCTCCGATTAACACCAGCACGAGAGCCGGAATGAAAAAGCCGTGGCCCGAAATTAAATCAACTTGGTTGATCATTTCTCTGATCGAGAATGAACCCGTAATCGTGTAAAGAAGAATGAAGCCTCCAAGCATGGAAAGACCGCCGAAAATGGTGATAAGCATCGATTTTGTCGCGCCGTATCTTGATTTTTCCCGCTTGTACCAATAGCCGATGAGCAAAAAAGACGATATGCTGGTCAATTCCCAAAATAAATAAAGTACAATGACGTTATCAACGAGAACAACGCCGAGCATTGCCCCCATGAACATGAGCAGATAAACGTAAAACGGTCCGAGCTGCTCTCTTTCTTTAGATAGATAATAGATGCTGTAAAGGACAACCAAAGACCCTATCCCTGTAATCAGAAGGGCGAATAGCAATCCGAGTCCGTCAACGTATGCGGTAAAGTTAATGCCAAAGGACGGAATCCATTCCAGTACAGCCTTTAATGTTCCGCCATCCGCCGTCATTTTGATCATGCGGAAAAAATAAATAAATAATAGAACAGGAAGAACCAGGACAAACCAGCCTGTATGAATCTTTCTGACGTTTTTCGCCAATAGCGGAATCAAAAAGGCGAGTGCAAAAGGCGATAAAATTGCAATATGTAAAGCCGTCATATTAACCTCCCTTTAAGGTAGCATGTATAAATACATTCTGTTCCATACTAAAATTTTCAAACGTTATGTACTTTTTTAGAACTGGTGACCTAGACAAATTATAACTCAAATTTTAATCGGCTGCATGATCTCATGATAACCGCGGTTTATGCGGTCTTATGAACCTGAAAACAATTTTAACAAAAAATGCGGCATTTGTATAATGGAAAGTTTTTTTGAACAAGATGAATTTGAGGTGATGAAAGATGAGAAGGAAAGCTTTTATCAGCTTAAGTTTATTTTGTTCGCTTTTTGCGGGAGCGTTTATGATCAACAGGGAAATGACGCGTGAACAGAATCCGGGGATAGGAACGGACGAAGGCCCTCAATATCGCGGGGATTACACGCCGCTTCAGACGGGAGCGGAAGATCAGTCCTTAACGGGAAAAGAAAGAGCTCCCTTTAAACCGAGAGAATATATCAGAGTTGAGAAACGCTGAAAACAAAAAAGGAATCCGATCGTATAGATCAGACTCCTTTTTGTTTTTTTATGCGGCCCTTACGAGGTGAAGAACCTTAGTAAAACGGTCGCCATAATGACGGTTGCTGCCCCGCCGAGACGCGTTGAGATTTGCGCAAACGGCATCAGCCCCATCCGGCCTGAAGCCGAAAGAATAGCCACGTCCCCCGTACCGCCGAGACCGCTGTGACAGCCGGTGACAATCGCTGATTCAACAGGGTACATGTTCATTAATTTGCCGACAAAGTAGCCTGATGTCACCATGGCAATGACGACTGAAGCGCAGACGGCGATGAAGCGCAGGGAAATAACGGACGCCACATCATCAAGCGGGATGTAAAGAATGCCGAGCCCGACCATCAGCGGCCAAGTGAAGCTTGATGACATGAATTTGTAAAGCTGGTGTGCGCCTTTTTCCATGCTTGCAGGCAGAAGCTTTGCATATTTTACGGCAGCCGCCGCGATGATCATCAGGATCGCTCCCGGAATTGCGATGAACTTGGAGACCAAACCGCCGAAAATGAAGAAGGAACATGCGATTAAAACGCCGGCACCCATTAATTTCAAATCGATTTTCGGCTCCTCTTCTTTTTGGTTGAAAATTTCATCGTCTTTTTTCGATTTGACGAGCCTGCCGTTACCATTCAGCTCAGGCCGCTTTTCGCCAAGCTTTTTCATCAGTCCGGCTGAGATGATGGCAACGACGTTTCCGATAATAGCGGCCGGAATGAGCTGTGAAACAAATACATCTGTGGATTGTCCCAAAATTTGCGAGTAAGCGAGTGACAGCGGCAGGATTCCTTCGCCGATGCCTCCGGCAATAATCGGTACAATAATAAAGAAGAAAGCTTCATAAGGACTGTAGCCAAACAACAGACCGACGAGAATACCGGCGGCAACCGCTGCGACCGTCCCGGCCAACAACGGAACGAACATTCTCATAAAACCTTGAATCAGAACCGTGCGATGCATTCCTAAAATACTTCCCGCGACTAAACATGCGATGTAAAAATACAGAAAATTCGACGTTTTCATCAAAGTCGTAACCGCTTCCATAGATGCGGGGTTAAGCACTTTGAAAAAGACTAAAAACGAAGGAACAAACAGCGAGAGAATGGCAGGTCCGCCGATATCTTTTAAAATCGGAATGCGCTGTCCAACATCTCCGAGAATAATACCGAGAATCATAATGATCGCGAAACCGCCAAGCATGTCATTCGGCAATTCGTTATAGTAAGCTGCCAGAAAAATAATCAGCGCAAGCGCAATGTATAGCGGAAACGGAATCACGCCGATTTTCCAATTGATCAACTTCTGGAAAAAATTTTTATTTTCTTTATGACCGTGATTTGTAATCGGTTTCAAATCTTTTGCTGCTTCCATCAAAAACACCCCCATGTTTGTATGTGTTCAATTGTAGAAGAAAAGTGTCAATTCTGTGCGTTTTTTAAATTAAAATAATCGATTGATAATTAAATTAAAGCGAAAAAGAGCGGGAAAAGAGGAGGAATCTGCTTGATTTTGATCAATTTATAGGTCTTTTGGTTTATTAGGGAGTCGTATCCAGGTAAAAAAGGGAATTCCCTGTCCGGGGAGAAAGCTTTTTTAAAGCAGCAATTTAAAAAAGCCCCCGAAGCTGTTTTCGGGGGCTTTGCATTATGATTTTCTTTTGGCAAGAGATCCTAACGCCTCTCCCATTTTCACTTGAAGAGAGGGGTGAAGGCGCTCATCAGGAATAAAGGTATCCTTTTCAAACAGCAGGATAACGGTCGAGCCGAAAGAGAAATATGCGATTTCGTCGCCTTGACGCCATTCTTTTGACTCCTCGAGCATCACGATCGAGTTAATATACATCGCCCCGACCTTCACAAGCAGGGCGGACCCATATTGATGCTTAAATTCGGAAATCATCCGGTAGTTTTTTGTCAGCGGCGATTTCCCGTAGGTCAAACCGATTTGATTCACGGGGTAAGACGCGCTTCCCAGCGAATATTGCGTTTCAAGTGTACCGTCAGCCGGGCTGTGAATTCTGTGGTAGTCCCTCGGGCTTAAATAGATAATGATATAGGTTCCGCCGATATAGCGGTTCACGATCTCGGATCGCCCGATCATTTCTTCTACGGAATAGAGCTTTTGTTTGACGGTAAATTGCTTGTCGCGCGTGATGGCGCCCATTTCTTCGATGACTCCGTCCACAGGGCTGACCAGGCTGTTTGGTTCAGCGGGAAGGGGGCGTGCACCGCTCTTTAATTTTCTGATGAACAGCTCGTGCAGGCTGTTAAAAGAGCGGACATCTTCCAGCATCTCTTCTGTATTGATATGAAAGGTTTTGATATAGGAGGGGATGAGAGGTTTGCTGAGCTTTGACTGAGCAAACTTTTTCAGCATCCGGGACACGCCCTTTTTATTCGTCAACTCGATCAAAAACCGGTAAAGCCGCTTTTTCAAGCTGTTCACTCCTTTACTGATCACACGGGATGCAAGCGGTATTTAAATCACGCCGATTGTGTATCCGATCGTAATAAAAACGAGACACCAAATAAAAGCCCCTGATCCGGCATAAATCAGGAACCTTTTCATGTCCATCTCGTTCATGCCGGACAGATAGCATGTCACATGGCGGATTCCGGGAACAAAGTAGCCGAAAAGAATCGTCCACGGGCCGTATTTTTCAAACCAGCGGTGCACGGTGTCCAGTCTTTTCGGCGTCAGACCGATCCATTTCCCGAACTTATCGAGCAGCGGTTTACCGATTTTCTTCCCTAGAAAGTAACTGATGAGCATCCCTGATACCGCACCTGAAAAGCTGATCAAAAGAGACAGCTCATAGTTTAATAGATGAATAGAAGACAGATAACCGACAAATGTCATCATGACTTCATCGGGTATCGGCAGGCCTACAATTCCGAGAACAAGCATCCCGAATATCGCAAAATACCCGTATTGGGAAATCAATTCTTTTGCCAACTCCATGAAAAACTAGCTCACTTTCTTCAATAGTTTTTTCCCCTTCAGGCTGATGACTTTGATTTTGCTGACCATGAGAAAGGACAGGAACAGCATAATCAAAATGTACGGCTTTTTGCCAAGGATCTCTGATAAAAGGTTTAAGCAAACCAGAATTGTTCCGGCTGCGGTGATCGGAAGGCCTGTAAAATAATCCTGGTTCTCTGATTGAATATTAAATCGCGCCAGCCGAAGCGCTCCGCAAACAGGGAATAACAATGTCGAAGGAAGGCCTAAGATCGGTGCATCATAAAAAACGATTGAATAGGTGATGATGGCCGGGGCGACTCCGAAAGTGATAATATCAGACAAAGAATCCAATTCTTTTCCAAACGGGCTGACGGCATTTAATCTGCGCGCGGCCATGCCGTCAAGGCTGTCCAAGATAGCGCCGATCAGAACAAATATAATGGCTAAGAATAAATACCCTCTGAATGCAAGCAATATTGAAGAGATGCCCGAAACAAAGTTTCCAATCGTAATTAAAGAAGGTATGACTGATTTATTCAATGTTTTCGCATCCTTTAAATAAAAACGTTTTATATAGAAATTAAACAATATTAAATTGTATACGATTTGCTTCCTGTCTGCAATAAAATTCCTGAAATGATTGATAACCAGACTTTTTCATCATACCATAAAAGTGGTAAAGACACTGGCGGCGTCAAAAAAATTTATATTTTGTTAAGGTAACAAAAAAATGAATAAGAGAGCAGACGCTCTCTTATTCTATCGTTCGGTTGGCGTTTTCCTTTAATATAAGCCGATAAATCAGGCCAGCGCGGGAATCGTCAAACGCAAGGCGAAATCAGCATCAGACGCTTGGTATTTCTTTGAAGAAGGAAGCGTGGACCCGATGCTGTTGATAGCTTTGAGCGAAGCCGAAGAACAGAGCGGATTCGTTCGGGTCGAACCCTAAGCGCAGCGAGCGCGATAAATCCTTGTCCGGTAACGGCGGCATGCGAGAAGTCAAGCGTGACCGTCACAAAAAAACGCCCGCTGTCTTTAGGAAGCAGCGGGCGGGGAGGGGACATGTTATAGATATTGGTTAATCACGTTCAAGTCATTTGTATTTAATTTATATTGGAAAACCGGTCTGCCGATCGTGCCGTAGGCCATTTCTACGTTGAGAACTTCGATTTCCTCCAGAAACTTCAAGTATTTGCGAATTGAAACTTGAGAGATTTCCGTGTGATTGGCCAAATCTTCTGTTGTGAACGTCAAGCTGTCAAACGATCTGATGCTTGACCAAATGAGATTCAGCGTGCTTTTGGTCAGCCCTTTTGGCAAATGCATCTTTTCGGGCGCGCGTTTTTTTTGAAAAAGTTCGAAATCCAGCTCTTTTTGGCTGATATTCCGGTTGCTTGCATAAAGCTGCTGCTTCCGTTTGTAATCGGTTAGGGCGCTTTGAAACCGCTCAAATTCGAACGGTTTGATTAAGTAATCGACAGCCCCGTACCGCAGCGTTTTTTGAACAACATCCATTTCACTGGCCGCTGAGATGACGATCACGTCGACAGCTTGATTCTGGCGTCTGATCTCAGTGAGCAGCTCGACGCCGTTCCTGCCCGGCATATAAATATCGAGCAGGATCAGATCGATGTGCTCTTCCCGGAGGAAGGTGAGAGCCTCTTGAAAAGAAGCTGCAATTCCCTTCAGCTGAAATCCCTCTACCTGGCTGAGGTAACGTTTATTCAGCTCTCTTACCATCGGGTCATCTTCAACAATTAATACATCAATCATGGTCATCCTCCTTTGGTTCATACGGAATGCGGAGACTGAATGTCGTTCCTTCATTCTTTTCGCTTGTCACGATGATATGTCCATTTAAATTTTCAAGGCTTTGTTCGACGAAATAAAGCCCGAACCCCCGGTTGGAGCCCTTTGTTGAAAAGCCTTGATCAAACATTTTCTGCTGTTCCTCCTTGGATATGCCGACTCCCGTATCCGTGACTTCAATATCAAGCTGTCCGTCATGGTGGCGGAATGAAATCGAGATATTTTTCTTATCAGTTGCGGAAACGGCATCCAGGGCATTGTTGAGAAGGTTCCCGATAACGGTGATTAAATCGTGTATCACCGCTGTGTTGGCTGTATCCGGAATCCTCGTGCTGCAATGAACCTCCAGCGAGGCCCCCTGTTCCCGGATATAGCTCTGCTTGCCGAGCAAAAAGCCGGCGAGCACCGAGTTTTTAATATGGTTGATAATTTCGCTCGCTTCAGACTGCTGATAGATCGCAATGTCTTTTATATAGTTTCCAAGCTCGTCGTAGTTCTTTAATTGAACGAGACCGAGAATCACGTGGAGCTTGTTCATAAACTCGTGCGACTGCGCCCTGAGCGCGTTTGCGTACATTTTCACACCGGACAGCTGCTCAGCTAAGTGCTTCACTTCGGTTTTGTCGCGGAATGTGGCAATCGCTCCGACGATGTTTCCCTTTTTTAAGTGGATCGGAACTTCATTAAAGACAAGTTCTAGCCCGTTGATTCTAACGTCGCGGTCCAGAACGGGCTTCTGAGTATCGATCACTTGTTTCAGGCGGTTGTTTGGCAAGATGTCGGTGACATCCCGGTCGATCGGATTCTCTTCGATCCCCATTTTATGAAACAGGCGCTTCGCTTCCGCGTTGGCGAGCTTGATTTTTCCTGTTCGGTCAACGGCGAGTATCCCTTCTTTTGTCGACTCAAGCATCGCGCTTCGTTCATTCAAAAGCGTTGCAATTTCATACGGTTCCATACCGAACATAATCGTTTTTACTTTCCTCGCCACGATGACAGCTCCGATGATTCCGGCGAAGATGCTGAGGACGATGACCGTATATAAAGGGCGGAGATTTTGCTGGGTGATCTGCTCAATCTCGTTAAGGGTGATTCCGACCGCTACCGCTCCGACCTGGCTGCCCGTTTTATTATAGATGGGAACAAAAGCCCTCAGTGATTCACCGAGCGTGCCTTTTGCCGTACTAATGTGGCGGCGGCCTTTCAGCACTTCTTTTTCGTCCCCGCCGGCAAATTTCTTTCCGATTTTATTCGGATCCGGGTGGGTTTTACGGATGCTGTTCATATCCATGACAACGACGAATTCAGTCTCGGTGATTTTTTGAACGCGGGCGGTGTATGTTCGGAGCTCATCGTATTCGCCGCTTTCCAGCGATTGCGCCGTAATCGGAGCTTCGGCGACCATCTCCGCCGTCTGCAGGGCAATCTGCTGCTCCTGCTCCCGAATGTTCCTTGCGGTCTCGGACCCGACCATAAAAAACGCGATCAATAAAGAAATCAAAACGACGACGCAGACAAATATCGTTAATCGTGTCTGCAGTTTTAATGTTTTTTTCAACGGCGATTCCTCGCGATCTATTGATTAGTCAACACATAATACTTTACAAGTAAATGGCGAATTTGTGAAGAATCCTGCCCCTTTCTGCCGCGAACAGCAGAAATTAAAAATATGGAAAATATTCTTGTCAACAGGTCCTAAGTCGTACATAATGAATGAGGAACATATCAGAAAGGGACTTTTTTTTATGAAAAATACGTATGTAACAGGCTTTTTTCCTTTTATCGCAATTCTTCTTTTCAGTTCATCTCTTGCGATTTCTTCCGTTATCTATGCCATGGGGATACTGTCTTCTCTCGGCATTTACAAAGGAATGCTCGAATTTTTCTCTGAGAGCGGCATCCGGATGGCTTTGTTTGCTGTGTTTACGCTGATTTTTTTCATGGTATTTTCCGCTTTGAAGCTGATTGCCAATACAGTGACAGAGCTTGCCCTCTTATTTTTCGCCAAAGATCCTGAAGGAGCGAACCTGAGGAAAATCAGGGTCGGTTCTGCCGTGTATCTGGGAGCAAGCCTTTTATCCTTTATTTTTGTCCAATATGCCGCTGGAATTGCAGCGCTTTTTTTACTCGCAACACTCGTATATTTAATTTTTATTGTTTATGCGATCCACAGCACGCTTTCATTTATGTCATTAATCGGCTTTATTATGTTTGAGCTGCTGTTTTGGTTTACGTTTTTAATCGGCACGGTGTATATCGTCATCAAGCTATATAACAGCGTCATGGCGAGCCTGCCCGTTTGAGCCATGCAAAAAACCGGAGCGCGGACGTTTGTCCGGCGGCTCCGGTTTTTTTATGACAAAAATCGTTTTCTGATCTCAGGACCGGGAATGGTGCACTCGCTTTTTTGCCCAAACCATTTGTAACGGTTTTTCGCAATCACGCTGTAGATGGCGTCCCGTAGCGGTCTGGGAATGATCAAGAGGGCGGAAGCGGCCCGCCAAAGACCAGGAAGGCTTTTCACCACATGCAAGGCCGCGGTTGATTTCTGATATACCCGTCCGTTTTCGATCAAAATAAAGCTGTCAAAATGATCGGAGGGGAGCTGATATTGCTTGAGCAGCTTCCCCCCGGCATCAGATTGCAGGGAAGCGAATGAAAATAAGCCTTCTGGATCATGCTTGATGATGAATTGAACGGCTCCGTCGCAAAAGTTGCACACGCCGTCAAACAGAACGATTCGCTCAGGCATATCAGCCACTTTCAGCCACCCCTTTTTTGATTTAAGATGCGTATGCAAGCGTTCCTCTCCAGATTAAAAGTTGAGGTCCCGCGTGATGCAGATACTCGACATTGCCTTTTGCCTCTTTTCCGACCCATACACTCATTGTGTACGTATCCGTCAATCCGACAAACCAAAGGTCTCTGTACCCGTTGGATGTTCCGGTTTTGCCTCCTACATATCCGCCGCTGAAATTCGCTTTTTTCCCGGTTCCTTCTTTGACAACCGCTGATAAGAGCTGACGCATTTGGTTGTTTGTCCGCATGCTGAATACTTGCTGCGGTTTGTCTTTCCATTTGTAAAGCGTTTTGCCTTTTAAGTCCGTCACCTTTGTGATGGCATGGCTGGATGTATAGCTGCCGTTATTGCCGAAAGTCGTATAGGCATCGGCCATCTCCAGCGGTGAGAAGCCCCATGTAAATCCGCCCAGTGCAGCAGGAAGACGGTAGTCATTTTGAACGATTTTATCAAATCCGAACGGTTTTAAATAGCTGAATCCTTTTTGCACGCCGACCCGGTTCAGCATTCGTACGGCCGGTGTATTATACGAATTTTTAAAGGCTGTCTTGATCGACACGGTTCCGTATGTTCTTTCGTTGAAGTTGTTCGGACAGTATTCTTTGCTGCAAAATTTGCTTGCGTCAATCATGCTGCCTGCCGTCGCACCCGTTTCTTCAATGTACGGCCCGTAGTCAAGGAGCGGTTTAATCGATGATCCCGGCTGCCTGTATGCCTGGAATGCCAGGTTGTAATCATACTTTTTATAGTTTTTCCCGCCGGACATGGCGACGATTTGATGGGTTTGGTGGTTGATCACCACCGCTCCGCCTTGTACGCCTTCATAAGGGAGGCGATTATTCACTTGCTGGACGACCCGGTTTTGCATCCCGGTATCGAGCGCCGTATAAATTTTGATCCCGCTCGTCGTGAGGGAGCTGATGCGGTTAGACAGCTCTTTTTCGATTTTTTTCTTTTCTTCTTTTGTTTTTGCCTTTTTCAGCCGTTCGTCAAACCCTTCCGAAGCAGACACCAATTTGGTGAATTCCTCGTTGACATAAGTCGTATAGTCGGGATAAGCGTCTTTCTTTTCTTTTACATGAAGCGTAATTTTTTGCTTTACGGCTTTGCTGTATTCTTTTTCAGTGATCACGCCCGCTTTTTTCAGCCCTTCAAGCAGCCGCTTTTGGCGGGTTTTTGTGTAGTCAAAATGTTTCAAAGGATCATATAATGTAGGGTTATTAGGGATCGCGCAAATAAACGCCGTTTCGGCAAGGTTGAGAGATTTCAAAGGCTTGCTGAAATAGAAATAAGACGCGGATCCAATTCCGTAGACCCCATGATTAAAATAGATCGTGTTTAAATATTTCTCAAAAATTTCTTCTTTTGAAAGCTTTTTTTCCAGCTGATAGGAATACAGGAGCTCTGTGAACTTGCGGTCGAAGGTTCGTTCATGGTTCAAATACAAGTTTCTCGAAAGCTGCTGTGTAATCGTGCTGGCTCCCTGATCAATGCCGCCTTTTTTGACATTGGCTGCGGCGGCCCGGGCCATTCCGATAAAATCAAAGCCTTTATGCTGAAAGAAATGCCGATCCTCTGAAGTGAGAAACAGCTGCTTCACATGATCAGGGATATTTTTATAGGGGACAAATACCCGGTTTTGGTGATCTGAAACAATTTCTGAAATCAGGGCGCCGTCCCTGTCATACATGTAGCTGTTTTGTACAAGGCCGATATCTTTTATATTGATCTTCTCATCGAGCACCTGATCGAGAGGCTTCATATCCTGAGCTTCCCGGCCGGAGGCCATTAAGGTAAAGACAAATATAGGAATTAACATCAACAGAAAAATCCATCCAAAAAATGAACGCAACTTTGTCACTCTCTTTTCGCTAAATTCTAGCCATATCGTACCATTCTTTTTCGATATCGAGAAGGATAATTTGATAGATTGGCAGTTTTTTATCCGATTTCAGCTTGCTTTTGCCTCTGATTTTTTTTGCTGGGACCTTTGGAATATCAGAAGGCATGCTCCGCCGAAAAAGAGGACGGCAGTTGCGTAAAAAGCGGAAGAAATTCCGAAAAAGCTGGAAAGAACGCCGCCGAGCACCGGGCCGATGACATTGCCCAAAAATCTGAAACTTACATTATAGCCAAGCACTTCCCCTTGAATAGGCCCCGGAGATTCAACTCGGATTAAGGCGGTGATGCAGGGAATCATCCCGCCAAGCGCGATTCCGAACAGAAAGCGGAAGAACACAAGCATTTCATACTGAGATGTAAGTCCTTGCGGGATAACGCAAACCGCGGCAGCCAGCGCGAGAATCATCAATATTTTTCCATGGCCGAACCGATCGCCTAAGACGCCCCATTTTCTCGCGGCGAGAAGGCTTCCAAGGCCGGTTGCAGAAAAAGCCAGCCCTGAGAAAAATGCGAGATTGTCAGTTCCGTGCAGCTCGCTGACATATAAGGCAAGCAGCGGCTGAACACTGAAGTTTCCCACTTGAATCACAGCGGTGAGGATCATCGCCGTAATCAGCGGGCGCTGGTGCAAAATCGTCTGCAGCACCTGCTTTCTCGTATACCCGGCGGAGGCATCGCGCTTCGCCTTCAAAGGACGTTCACGCACTCCGATAAACACGAGGAAAACGGCGCTGTAAATGGCAAATGCCGTAATGAAAAACGTATATGTAAAACCGACGCGATCGGCGAGCAGACCGCCGAGCAAGGGGCCGAATAACCCTCCTGAGACCGTGCCCATCTGCAGCGTGCCGAGCACTTTGCCAGCCGTTTTTTTTCGGCGTCTGAGCCGAAATCATGGCAAGGGAAGTGGGAATGAACCCGGTTACGAGCCCCATCGCCATTCTCAAAAAAAACAGTTCGTATACGGAAGAGACAAGGGACATGAGAAGAATGCAAGTGCCGATGCCGGTGCCCGTGATCAAGAGGATTTTTTTATAGCCGTGTTTATCTCCGAACCTTCCCCAAAAAGGAGAAACCAAAAAGGCCATCAAAAATGTGACGCCGAAAACGTATCCGCTCCATTTTGCCGTAAATCCGTCCGAATAGCTGCCGAGCGTTTCGATATAGAGGGAAAGAAACGGCAGAACCATTGTAGAGCTTGCGGCCACGAAAAAATTCGCGAACCACATGATCACAAGGTTTTTCTTATAAACAGAGATGCGAATCACCTTCTTAAAAAGTTTGAATTTCCTTCATTATAAATGAAATGTGGAAGCTGTATGGAATCGCTGCTCATTGGAAAAATGAAAATTGGGTATTTGAAGGAATTTTCAACATTTTCAGAAATTAAAACCTTAAATATAGAAATATAATGATATAATAAGAGAAATATGAACGTACTTTGGAAAACATTCAGAAGGCTTTAGGCTTGGACGATTTCCATCCGCTGCGCTACATCCATAAGTTTTTTATATTGAGATAGAAAGGCAGGTGTGAAAGTTGGAAGCGAGCACCTTACTGATTATTGATTTTGAATTTACAATGCCTGAGGGAAAGTATCACCCGCAAAATTTTTTCCCGGAAATCATAGAAGCAGGGATTGTAAAGGCGGTTCATGATGAGGTGGTTGAGACATTTTCAAGCTATATTAAGCCGAAGAAGTTCCCTAAATTAACGAGGCGCTGCAAAAAATTTCTCAGCATTACGCAGGAACAGGTTGACCAAGGCATCACGTTTAACGCGTTGATTGAAAAGCTGCGGGAGCTTGATCCTGACCAAAACAGCGCCATCATTACATGGGGAAACATGGATATGAAAGTGCTGAAGCAAAATTGCATGTTCAACCATGTTCCGTTTCCGTTTAAAGGAGAGATGAGGGATCTTTCCATGGAGTACAAGGAATTCTTTGGTGACAAAACATTGACGAATTTGTGGAAAGCAGCGGAAGAGTACGGCGATTCAGGAACGGGAAAACAGCATAAAGCGCTAGACGACGCGATGACAACGTATAAGCTGTTTCGGCTCGTAGAACGGGATAAGAAGTATTTGGAAAATCCGAAACCGACGACGATCGGCGAACGGGTTGATCTTTCAAAAGTTTTTCCGCACGCCACATAAATAACCCAATCTGGCGAACAGATTGGGTTATTTGTGCGGGAAATATTCATTTTCAAGCGCATGAATAAGTTCAAGCGATTTTGCCGCGTATTCGGACGAATCGTTTTGCAGATCCGTTTTTAAACGGTTTAAAGCTGAGCGGAGCGAATCCGCATAATCCGGTACAGCTTCATCGAACGGCTTCACCATACGATGCGGGATATTTGTCTGTTCACCGAAAGCGAGCGCTTTTCGTTCATGAAAAAAAGGGACGTCTGCCTTGTTGGGATGGTGAAGATCGCCTTGCTTCGGGTGGGTCAGCACGGCGAGGATTTTGACAAGGTAGTGCATCGGTTTAACATCCGTAATTTCGCCGATGTAGACGCCTGTCTTATAAAAGCCCTTTACACGATCGCCGACTTGAAATTGGTTGTTCACTGCATCTGCCTCCTAATGGTATCATAATAAATAAATGGTAAAAAAATCATTTCAGGGAGGAAGAAAAATGGCGCCGTTTCTGATTCAGTTTATGCTCTATTTTCCTGAAGACAAAAGAGAATATATCCCTTCTTTTATTACGCTGGCCGTTTTCTTTATCATCGCAATTGTTGTATTCCGGCTGATCATTAAACATTCCAAAAAAGAAGCTGAAAAAGCGGAAAAGCTGGAAAGAGAATTGAATGAAACCATCCACAAGCGCTCTTAGAAGCGCCCGTTTTTCAGCCGGAACGCTTATGAAAAAGCGGTCTTCAGACGTCTGAGCCCGTCTTTTACAACAGAGAGCGAACATCCGACATTCATTCTGACGAATCCTTCTCCGCCCGGTCCGTACTTTGGTCCCGGCTCCAGAATCAGCTTTCCTTTATGAAGGAGAAGCCGTTTGATGTCCTGATCCGTCAATCCGAGCTTGCGGCAGTCAAGCCATGCCAAGTAAGAGGCGTCTGGCTCCATCATGCGGACCTCGGGCAGCTCCTCTGCTAAAAAGCGGCGGACTTCTTCCATATTTCGTTCGATGTAAGGGATAAGCTGATCGAGCCACGGTTCGCCTTTTGAATAGGCCGCTTCGATTGCTGCAACTGCAAATGTATTTAAAGAATGCAGTCCCTGGCGCTGCATAACTTTTGCAAAGGCGGTTCTCTTCGCCTTGTCGGGTATGATGATGGCTGAGGCCTGCAACCCGGCCAAGTTAAACGTTTTGCTCGGTGCAATACATGTGATCGAAATATCCGCGAATTCCGGAGATAAAGAGGCGAACGGCGTATGGTTCAGTCCGTTCAGCATCAGGTCTGAATGGATTTCGTCGGAAACAACTGTGACACCGTGTTTAAGGCAGAGTTCGCCCAGCGTTGTCAGCTCTTCTTTCGACCATGAACGTCCGGAAGGATTGTGCGGATTGCAAAGAATGAACATCTTCACATCCGGTTCCCCAAGCTTTTTTTCAAGGTCGGAAAAATCCATTTCATAGCGGCCGTCTTTTTCGATTAATGGATTGTGTAACACAACCCGTCCGTTTTTTTCAACAATATCAAAGAACGGCGTATATACAGGCGGCTGTACGACCACCCGCTCGCCGGGCTCTGTGTACGCCTGCACCGCTTGGGCTAGCGCTGTTACAATGCCCGGGCTGAAAGTGATAAACCCCGGTTCAGTATTCCATCCGTGCCGGCGGCTGAGCCAATCGGTGACAGCTTCGTTCGTGCCCGCGCTTGCAGATGTATAGCCGAAAACCCCGTGCTCCAAGCGCTGCTGAAGAGCGTCGATAACGGGCTGGGGGGCGCGGAAATCCATATCAGCCACCCACATTGGAAGCGCGTAATCTACACCGAATAATTCCTGTGTTAAGTCCCACTTCACAGACTGGGTCCCGCGTCTGTTATGTTCTGTATTAAAATCCATGATCTCACCTCATGTCTTTTTCATATGTTATACATTAACTGTGATAAGGATAGATTGCAATGTTTTAACCATGAAAGCTTTTATAAAGTAAAGGGAGTGGCATCCGATGGAATGGAGCAGCATGCTAGAGTGGGCTTTTCAGCGTCATCTCAACCCTATGAGCTGGTATATTCGCCCGGTCTTTCTCGTGGCGCTTGCGTATTTTTGCTATAGGCGGACTTGGAAAGGCGTCATCGTTACTTTTTTGCTGATGACGAGCAGCATGTTTTGGTTTCCCGTCCCCGAGCGGATCAATCCGGAGATGCAGGCTGTTTTGGATTACGAGCAGATGCTTTTGTCCAACCCGCTTTCTGCCGTGCTCACGCTCGCTTTTATGATGGGGTTTCTCGTGTTGATTGGCGCGGCATTTTGGAAGCGCTCCTTAGGGTGGGGACTTGCGGTATTGAATGTGACGCTGATCGGCAAGGTTGTGCTGTCAGTGATGCTGACGGGGGAAAACGGCTGGGCGCCCCTCGGAAATACCATGTTCGGATTGATTCTCGTCAACGGCATCGGGCTGCTGCTGATCGCCTGGCGGAGGAAGCGGAGACAAGCCGGCCGATAGCCTGGTGCTTTCCTTATCGACAAGCCGGCGCGTTATGATACAATAGCTTTTGAAACATTACAATGAAGCGGTGATCATGATGAAAGAAAGTCAGGCAGCAGCACAAATCATCCACATCATAAAGGAATGGGATCCGTTTCAAGCCGGACCCGATTTTTATGAAACGGAAGCGGCCGAGATTGTTCAGGCCGTCTACACGGAAAACGACGCAGAGCGGCTGGGCGAAGCTATCCAGTCCGTTTTTGAAGTATCATTTGATCAGACGCTGCCGCTGGCAAAATGCAAACAGCTGGCTGAACGGCTCCTTGCGATCAAAGACAGCAGTTCGTGCTGATCAAAATTTAAAAACCGCCAAACGGCGGTTTTTTTATATTCATGTCAAAATGAAATCGGCAATTTTGTCTGATACATAATCCGGATTTTCTTCGGGGACGAGGTGGCCGGTTTCCCGCAAGGAATAGAAAATGGAATTGGGCAAATCCTGATGAAGCCTTTTGCCGATCTGTACAGGGACAACGCGGTCCTCTTCGCCCCAGATTAAGAGGGAAGGCGTCTCGATTTTCTTCAAATCGTCCGGTAATAAATCGCCTTCCCGGTGTCTGATGAGACGCGCGAGCGCCCTGAAAATTTGATCGTCAAGAAACGGTTTCAGGTAGCCATTGATCATCTCCTGATCGATCAGAGATCTGTCGTAGACAACATTCATGAGATTTTTCAGGACGCCTTGTTTTGACAGCCAGCGCTTGATGTACAAATAAAAATAAGGAATATGGCTCCCGAAAATGAGCGGGCGGGGGGAACGCTTTAAATAGCCTGAGCTGCACAGCAGGACGACTTTTTTGAACAGTTCAGGCCTTTCCTTTATCGCATAAAGTGAAATCTGGCCGCCCATCGAATGTCCGACAAGCACGGCGTCTCTAATCCTCAGCCTTTCGATCAGTTCGATGACCACCCTGGCCATGTTTTGATAGGTATACACAAAGGTGCTGGATTTTTCTGATTGGCCGAAGGGAGGCAGGTCAACGGCGACTAAATTAAACTCATCCTTCAGAAGAGGAATGATTTTTCTGTAGCAAAACGAGGAAGAAAGAAAGCCGTGTATTAAAACGAGCGATTGCCTGCCCGGATTCTCGTAATGCTCATAATATATATTGACCCCTTGAATGGTTTCAATAGAAGGTTTTGTTAACAGCATGATCCAAATCACTCCGAATGTTTTTCTTTCATGTTCAAACAATCTGGCTGCATGTTGTCGCCTAAGTCCTGAGTACGTTATTTATCGTACCCGAAAAAATTTTTTTCACGCTTTGATTTCGCTTTTTTTACCGCCTTACATTCGTTCAAAAACGTGCTATAATATTCAGAAGATTTCTTGACATATAAAAGGTGTGATAACGAGATGAAGCTAACAGAAAAAGAAACAGAAATATTGGAAATATTAGAGGAAAACAGCCGCCTCGAACCTGAAACCATTGCTAAAATGGCGAACATTTCACAGGAAGAAACAAAAGCGATTATCGAAAAGCTTGAAAAAGAAAAGGTCATCATCGATTATTCGGCAATGATCGACTGGCGAAAAGTCGACGGCCATGAAGGCGTTACAGCGATGATCGATGTGAAGGTAACACCGAAGCGCGGCGTCGGATTTGACGAAGTGGCCGAGCGGATTTATCGTTTTCAGGAAGTTGAATCCGTTTACTTGATGTCAGGCGTATATGATCTGTCTGTTGTCATCCGCGGCAGAACGATGTCGGATATTTCGCATTTCGTGTCCGAAAAATTATCGACGCTCGAATCGGTCGTGTCGACAACCACCCACTTTATTTTAAAGAAATACAAGCATGACGGTAAAGTTTTTGACTCCGGTGATGATGACAAAAGAATCGTGGTGTCTCCTTAAATGAGGACAACTTATATTTCTAAAGCAGCCCAGCAAATCAAACCGTCGGGCATCCGCAAATTTTTTGATCTTGCGTCCACAATGGAAGGCGTGATTTCATTGGGCGTCGGAGAGCCCGATTTTGTAACGGCGTGGAATGTCAGGGAAGCGAGCATCCTTTCCCTTGAACAGGGCTACACGTCATATACGGCAAACGCGGGTCTTCTTTCTTTGCGGAAAGAGATCAGCGCTTATCTGAATAAACGCTTTCATCTGGATTATGCTCCTGATGACGAGCTGATTGTCACAGTCGGAGCAAGCCAGGCGCTTGATATTGCGGTCAGGGCGATCCTTGATCCCGGAGAAGAAGTGCTGATTCCCGAGCCTTGTTTTGTCGCTTATGAAGCGCTTGTTTCTTTGGCGGGGGGAAAAGCGGTTCACATTCACACGAACGCAGAACGCGGATTTAAAGCGAGCGCAGCCGATTTTGAAGCCGTTCTGACTGAACGTACGAAGGCCATTATCCTTTGCACGCCGTCTAATCCGACAGGCTCTGTGTATACAAAAAAAGAACTGGAAGAGATCGCGGCTTTTGCTGAACAGCATGACCTGATTGTAATAGCGGATGAAATATACGCCGAGCTGACATACGATGAAGCGTATACAAGCTTTGCGGAAATCGCCGGAATGAAGAAGCGGACGATATTGATATCGGGTTTTTCGAAAGGGTTTGCCATGACAGGCTGGCGCCTTGGATATGTCGCAGCTCCTGCATATTTAAGGGACCCTATGCTGAAAATTCACCAGTACTCGATGATGTGCGCGCCAAGCATGGCTCAATTTGCGGCGGAGGAAGCCCTTAAAAACGGTCTCGAAGACGTCGAAAAGATGAAAAAAAGCTATCGCCGCCGAAGGAATGTGTTTGTGGATTCACTGAACGAAATCGGGCTTGACTGTCATCAGCCGGGGGGCGCTTTTTACGCGTTTCCGTCCGTTAAAAAAACGGGCATGAGTTCAGAACAGTTTGCTGAGGAGCTTCTCATCGCAGAAAAAGTCGCCGTCGTCCCGGGCAATGTTTTCGGGCCGAGCGGCGAAGGCTATATCAGATGTTCTTACGCTTCCTCGCTTGAACAGCTTCAGGAAGCGCTCGTCAGAATGAAACGCTTTGTCCAGAAGACCGGTGCAGTTCAATAAAAAAATGCGCACCTAAAAGGTCCGCATCAACATAAGGGGGGGAATACTAGAAAGCCTTAGTTGTTCTTTAGTATTCCCCTTTCAGCTCGGTTTTAAACATACAATGCTTAAAAAAGTTTTTTTGCTTAATAAAGACTTGTATGATATAATTTTTTATTGCGTATAAAAAGAGTTAAATTCATATGATTTAGGAGTTGTTAGTTATGACAGCAAAATTTGAAGTAGGCAGTGTTTACACTGGAAAAGTGACTGGATTACAGGCGTACGGAGCGTTTGTTGCATTAGATGAAGAAACACAGGGACTTGTGCATATTTCTGAAGTAACACACGGTTTCGTTAAAGATATTAATGAGCACTTGGCGATCGGTGATGAGGTGCAAGTGAAGGTTCTTTCTGTAGATGAGGAAAAAGGCAAAATCAGCCTTTCTATCCGCGCTACACAGGCAGCTCCTGAACGAAAAGAAAGCAAGCCTAGAAGACAAAAGGCTGTTCAAGCCGAAGATACAGCTGCTCCACAAGGATTCAACACGTTAAAAGACAAACTTGAAGAGTGGATCGAGCAGTCCAACAGAAAAGATCTTATTAAGAAGTAAATGAAAAAACTCCGGCAAAAGCCGGAGTTTTTTTATCGCATTTCCGGCTGCTTGGCGTCTTCGCCAGCAGTCTCTTCAGCCGGTCTAAATAAAAGTCCGAGGTTGATCAGACCTGCAATTCCGACAAGCGCGTAAACGGTCCGGGCTAAAGCGGATCCTTGACCGCCAAAAATGGCTGCAACCAAGTCAAATTGAAAAAATCCTATCAGTCCCCAATTGATTGCTCCAATGATTGTTAATACCAATGCAATACGTTGAAGTGCATTCATTTGTTTTTCCTCCTTTTTGAAGTCCTATATTTCACATTTATAGATTGCGACGGATTTGGAAACATTATACGCCTGAGGAGCAGATCGCTTTACAGGGCATTCGGCGATTTCCCATAATAGTAAATAAAGGAGGAGATGTAGATGGATAATTTTACATATTGGAATCCCACGAAGCTGATATTCGGCCGGGGAGAAGTTGAAAAGCTGGCAGAAGAGGTGAAACACTACGGCCGCAATGTCCTGCTCGTATACGGAGGAGGCAGCATTAAACGAAATGGTTTATACGATCAAGTGATTTCAATTCTTGAAAAGGCAGGCGCGACCGTCCATGAACTGCCCGGTGTCGAACCGAATCCGCGTGTTGCCACTGTGAATAAAGGAGTCGCGATCTGCAAAGAGAACGATATTGACTTTCTATTGGCAGTCGGCGGCGGAAGCGTCATCGATTGTACGAAAGCGATCGCCGCCGGAGCGAAATACGACGGCGATGCATGGGATATTGTGACAAAAAAACATATTCCTGCTGATGCGCTGCCGTTTGGAACGGTTTTAACGTTGGCAGCAACAGGATCGGAAATGAACTCGGGATCTGTGATCACAAATTGGGAAACCAATGAAAAATACGGCTGGGGAAGCCCGCTCGTATTCCCTAAATTTTCAATTCTTGATCCGGTCAACACATTTACCGTTCCAAAAGACCACACGATTTACGGCATTGTCGACATGATGTCCCACGTGTTTGAGCAATATTTTCACCATACCGAAAATACTCCTTATCAGGACCGGATGTGCGAATCCCTGCTCAAAACGGTGATTGAAACAGCTCCTAAGCTCATTGAAGACCTTGAAAACTATGAGCTGCGCGAAACGATTCTCTATACAGGCACCATTGCGCTGAACGGTATGCTATCAATGGGCGCACGCGGAGACTGGGCGACGCACAATATCGAGCACGCTGTTTCGGCCGTCTACGATATTCCGCATGCGGGAGGGCTTGCGATCCTGTTCCCGAATTGGATGAAGCACACGCTTTCCGAAAATGTCGGCCGCTTTAAACAGCTTGCCGTACGCGTTTTTGACGTAGATGAAACAGGAAAAACCGATCGTGAAGTGGCGCTTGTTGGAATCGAGAAGCTGTCTAAATTCTGGACCAGCCTTGGCGCGCCAAATCGTCTTGCTGATTATGACATCACAGATGAGAAGCTGGATCTGATTGCCGACAAAGCGATGGCAAACGGCGAATTCGGCCGCTTTAAAACGCTGAATAAAGACGATGTTCTGTCTATTTTGAAGGCTTCTTTATAAGATTTCTTGACGGCTCAAGGAGGACCGCCATACCTTGAGCCGTTGTTCATTTGTTATCTTTTTGACAAAACTGCGCGTGGCGGCTGAAAAACATGCATTTTTGCGCGCCTGCCTCCATCCTCCTTTTTTTCGTCACTTGATTTAACGAAGGAGTTCATATAAAGTGAAAAGGGAAGAGGCTGTCGCCGAAAATCGACATGTTTTAAAACCCTTTGGCCCGCACTCTCATGAAAATGAAAGCGCTGGCGGGTATATGGAAGAAAACAGCTAGTACTGGAGGTTTAATAATATGACGCATGTCCGTTTTGACTACTCAAGAGCATTGCCATTCTTTAAAGAACATGAACTTACATATCTGCGTGACTTCGTGAAAGTCGCCCACCATACCATTCACGAAAAAACAGGTGCAGGCAGCGACTTTTTAGGATGGGTGGATCTTCCGACTGACTACGACAAAGAAGAATTCGCCCGCATTAAAAAATGCGCTGAAAAAATTCAAAATGATTCCGATGTTTTGCTGGTTGTTGGAATTGGCGGTTCATACCTCGGCGCAAGAGCGGCGATCGAAATGCTGAATCATTCATTTTACAATGTGCTGCCGAAAGAAAAGCGTAAAACGCCGCAAGTGATTTTCATCGGCAACAACATCAGCTCTTCTTACATGAGAGACGTGATGGATCTTCTTGAAGACGCTGATTTTTCAATCAACGTGATTTCTAAATCAGGCACAACGACAGAACCGGCGATTGCTTTCCGGATCTTCCGCAAGCTTCTTGAAGAAAAGTATGGAAAAGAAGAAGCGAAACGCCGCATTTATGCAACAACTGATAAAGAGCGGGGCGCATTAAAAACGCTTGCTAATGAGGAAGGCTTTGAATCATTTATCATTCCTGACGATGTCGGTGGCCGCTTTTCTGTGCTCACAGCGGTCGGCTTGCTTCCAATCGCAGTCAGCGGAGCCGATATCGATGAAATGATGAAGGGCGCCCGCGATGCGAGCAAAGACTTCTCCACATCAGAGCTTGAAGACAATCCGGCTTACCAATACGCGGTCGTCAGAAATGTCCTTTATAACAAAGGCAAAACGATTGAAATGCTGATCAACTACGAGCCGGGCCTTCAGTACTTCGCAGAATGGTGGAAGCAGCTCTTTGGCGAAAGTGAAGGAAAAGACGAAAAAGGCATTTATCCATCTTCAGCCAACTTCTCGACGGATCTTCACTCTCTTGGACAATACGTACAAGAAGGAAGAAGAGACATGTTCGAAACGGTGCTGAACGTTGAAAAGCCGAGACATGAGCTGACAATCGAAGAAGCGGACAATGATCTTGACGGCTTAAACTACCTTGCCGGCAAAACGGTCGACTTCGTCAATAAAAAAGCGTTCCAAGGCACAATGCTCGCGCACACAGACGGTAATGTGCCGAACCTGATCGTGAACGTACCTGAAATGAACGCTTACACGTTCGGCTACCTCGTGTACTTCTTTGAAAAGGCCTGCGCAATGAGCGGATACCTGCTCGGCGTCAACCCGTTTGACCAGCCTGGAGTGGAAGCGTACAAAGTCAATATGTTCGCTCTCCTCGGCAAGCCTGGCTTCGAAGAGAAAAAAGCAGAGCTTGAGAAACGTTTGGATCAATAAACGAAAAAACAGCCTCCGGACTTATTGTCCAGGAGGCTGTTTTAATTCATATGACGGATGCTGAAGTCCAGTAGACGGATAAAATTCGTCATGAGTGTAGACGAATCCCAATTTTTCCAGTCGTTTTTGTGAAGCTGTATTTTCAGGGTGATGTCCCGCAAACAGCTTTTTTGCCCGGATTTTGTTAAATGCGTATTCAATCATGGCCTCAGCCGCTTCAGATGCATAACCTTTCCCCCAAGCCGAACGGACGAGATGAAAACCAAGCTCGTACACATCATTTTCCGGGTCATAGGGGCGAAGTCCGCAACATCCGATGAATTCGTTGTTTCCTGTTTTAAATATCGGGAAGTATTGCACACCGTGTGTTTTGTATTGTTCGATCTCAAGCAGCAAACGATTTCTTATTTCGCTATCGGTCATAATTCCGTCTGCTGTCAGATATTTGGCCACATCTCGATTTCCCCACAATGTCTTTGCCAAATTCAAATTCTCTTTAGCCCATAAAGAAAAGCCGATGCGTGTTGTTTGCAGAAAGCAGTGCTTCATTCCATTCTGGTCCCCCTTGTAAGGCAGCTGTTCACCTTATTTTAACACGGCAATAGCCGGCGGGGCCCGTTAACCTAATGATTCATCCCGTAAATCGCAAACGCGAGATAAGTCGCGAAAAAACTCCACAACACATAAGGGACAAGGAGAAGTGCTGCTCTTTTATGAATGCGAAGTGTAATCAAGGCGAGCGCAAGAGCGGTCAAGGCTACGAAAAAGGAGTCGGCCGAGGCAGCAAGTACGTTTTTTTCCGTGAATTGAAAATAGCTGAATGCCTGGTTAAACAAATAGTTAATGATCAGCATGATCCAAAATGGCGCCGCTGCTTTTCTCAGATCATATGTGGCATACACAAGCGCCGCCGCTAATGAAATGAAGGCGAACAGCACGCTCCAGATGGTTCCGATCAAACGGCCTGACGGTGTCCAATCCGGTTTGTTTAATGACTCATACCATTCACGATCTACGGGAAATAAAACGCCCGCGAGTGAAAACAGTGCATATGTAACGAGAAACACGATCACAGCCGCTACTATTTTTTCCTTCTTCAATAGAAGTCCCTCCTCATAGTAAGCTCATACCTTTGTCTTTCCCTATTCGTTTAAATATACTCATACCGCACAAGCTTCTGATCCATACTAAAAAATAAAACGGGTGAAGTGACATCATGTTATTTGTATTGGAAACGTTGTTTCTCATCTTAACGGGTATTATTCTGCTGAGAATTTCGGGGAGAAAATCAATTTCACAGATGACAATAGCCACCACCGTCGTCATGATTTCCATCGGAACGATCATTGTTCAGCCGATCATTGAAGACAGCATTTTTAAAACGGTGGCAGCTGCATCGATCTTTATCATCGTCCTTCTGTTGATCGAGTATTTGAAAATGAAATTTGATTTTTTTGAAAGCCTGATTGCGGGGAAAGCCGTTGTATTAATCGAAAACGGCGAGCTTCAGAAGCAGAACCTAAAAAAGCACCGCCTGACTGTCGACCAGCTGGAAATGAGGCTCAGGACACAGGGGATTTCAAAATTATCGGACGTGAAAAACGTAACGCTCGAATCAAACGGCCAGATTGGCTACGAGTTATCGGATGATGCAAAGCCTTTTACTATGGGAGAGTATAAAAAATTCCTCCGCATGCAAAACAACCTGCAGCAGCCGGAGGACAATCTGTTTAAGGAAATCAATGAAGGGCACCTGCACGAACCTGATAAACAATTGCGCTAGGGCCCAGAAGTATAAAAACGAAAAAGGAGTTTTTTTATGATAAGCTTACCTTCTGAACTGGAAAACCGGTCGTTTTCTCTTTATCATCTCGAACAGACGCTTAAGCCTCTCGGTTATGTAATCAGCGGCGGCTGGGAATATGACCGCGGCTTTTTTGACTATAAAATTGATGATGAGGAAGGATACTTATTTTTGCGGATTCCGTTTGAAGCGGAGGACGGACAGCTTGATTCGCAAAATGCGACGGTCAAGCTCGGTACACCGTTTTTGCTTCGCCACGTCTATCAGGAAGCGCTGGACGACTACGTCGTTCAGGGGAATTTTCGCGCATCTTTTGACCAGTTTGCTGAACCGAAAGAAAAAGACGCCGATATTCCCGGCGTCTATGAAAAGCTTGGCCAATCGTATGTAAAAGAACTCGAAAAGGCGCTTCTTTCCTAAAGTGACAGCAGCTGGTCTGTCGGCTGAAGCTTGTACGAAAATGAAGGAGACAGCACAGGCCCGTCTTTTTGGTGAATACCGATGACGAAAATGTCTTCCTTCATGAAATGGTGAATCACTTCTTGAAAAGACGCACCTTCCATCGTCTTCGGAAGCGGAACCCGATGGACTTTGAAATGAATATCGGCTTCCTTAAATAGCGGATCAGGAAGCTGATTTTTAATGAGAAAATGCTGCAGCATTGCTGTTTTTAAAAGGTCCGCCGTACTGATGATTTGGTTCGCTCCGGCGCGCTCGGCATTTTTTTTCTGCTTTTCCGTCAAGATTTCTACAACGCAATACACCGACGGGTTCAAGCCTTTAACAGCCAGCAATGTTAAGACCGACTGCATATCTGCAGATATTTCGCTTTTATGCTGATCGGCGGTAATAAAGACGATTTCAGCTTCTTCAATATTGGCTTTTTGCAGTGTGGCATCATCCGCAGCGGGTCCTCTGATGAAATGAATGTTTTCCATCAGGGGGCCTTCCTTTAGTGTTTCATCAATGAGCACGATCGTTTTGTTTGAATCGGCGGCCTGGAGCGTCCTCATCAGCTTGTTGGATTTCTCGTTCCAGCCGATCAGGATCATATGTCCCTTGCCTCTGTAGTTGACCTTGCCTTCGGCGTAGCGCTGCTGCTTGCTAAAAGCGGCCGTCGCCATCGTTGCAAAATAGGCCGTGACAAACGCTGCCCCTATTAAAATAAGGAGCATGCCGACGGTTTTGCCGAGTGCGGTTTTAGGGACAAAATCGCCATATCCGACTGAGGACACGGTGATCAGCGCCCACCATACGCCTTCAAAAACGTTTGAAAACTGCTGCGGCTCGACGAATGTGATCAGCTGACCGAAAAGGATGATCAATAAAAGGATAATGATTGCGATGCGGACATATATCGGCCACCTCAGCCATGCGATAAATACACGGTTTGATTTCATGTTTCTTCACCGTCTTTCCGCAGGGAAAATGATAAAATCTCTTTGATGATTGCATTTAACTTTTGATTGGTGCTTACTTTCCCGTGCTGTTCAATGGCTTGTCTGATCATTTCTGCCGTTTCTTCTTCAAATTCGATCAGCTGCTCGTCTTTTTCCGATTCGTTATAGAGAAGAATGAATGCATCAAGCCCTTCATTCATTTTATCAATCGCCGTGCTTAACTGTTCTTTTTCCTGATCCGTTACTTTCACCGTGTCACCACCCGATCTCTCCTTTTTATTCAGTATATCCCTATTTTACAAAAATTTTTCAGGTAAAAATAAACCTTCGATAACCGACAATAACCGGTAGAGCTGAAGATTTTTACTGGGGCGTCATATCGGTTCCCGTCCTTCCATACACTTTTTATAAACGGATGAGGGATGGGAGCGGAATGTCCTGTTTAATGAGGCTCTTTTTCATACTGGTCGGAGTCCAGCTGATGGCGGCGGCATCCATTCAATTCATTTTTGATTTAAACGCCGTTTATCATTCCTCTGATGAGGTATTCTGGAGGGAGTTTTTCAAGGAGCTGTCCACAAGGCCGCCTTTCTACATCATGGTGTCAGGAATGGTGCTGATCTTTATCGGGGTTTGTTTACCGCGAAGAAAAAGGTAGTGCACTTTTCTGTACAAAAGGAAATCCCTCGGGATAAAATATATTTACAATTAAAATTTTAAACGACTTATCACAAGAGGGAAGATGATTGCATGAGCATGATTTTTTACTTGTTAACATTTGCTGCATTAGGTTTATCGATTTGGGCACAATTTAAAGTAAAGAGCAACTTTGAAAAATATTCAAAAGTAGAGGCGTCAAGCGGGAGAACTGGAGCCGAAGTGGCCAGACAGATTCTCGACCAAAACGGCCTTTACGATATCCCGGTTGAACCGGTAAGAGGAACCTTGACAGACCATTATGACCCGACAGCACGCGTTGTGCGCCTGTCCGAACCCGTATATTACGGCCGTTCAATTGCAGCGGTTTCCGTTGCTTCCCATGAATGCGGACATGCCCTGCAGCATCAGGAATCATACGGCGCACTTGTTTTGAGGCATAAGATGTTTCCGATCGTGAACTTTTCTTCGGGAGTGGCGCCGTTTTTGTTTATCGGCGGAATGCTGCTCGGAAGCCTGAATCTGATCGGACTCGGCATCATTTTGTTTTCGGCGGCCGTATTCTTTCAGCTTGTGACACTGCCTGTTGAATTTAACGCAAGCTCCCGGGCAAAAAGGATCATCGTTTCAGAAGGAATGATCCGCAACACGGAAGAAAGAGGCGTCAGCAAGGTGCTGGATGCCGCGGCTCTGACATATGTTGCTGCAGCGCTTGTTTCGCTGTTTGAGCTGCTGCGCTTCGTCGCAATTTTCCTGTCCGGTCGTAATGACTAACCATTCGTCTTAAGGAGGTGGCCCCTTACCATATTTGGTAAGGGCTTTTTTTGAATATCCTGAATCTCATACTCGTCATACTTTTAATTGCAGCTACGGCTTTTTTCGTTGTCGCCGAATTTGCGATCGTCAAAATCCGCGGCACAAAAATCGATCAGCTTGTTGAAAGCGGGGATAAGCGCGCGATTGCGGCCAAAAGAGTGGTGACAAATCTTGATGAATATTTGTCTGCCTGCCAGCTCGGCATTACCATCACCGCATTAGGGCTCGGCTGGCTCGGAGAATCGACATTCGAAAGGATCATCCATCCGCTTTTTGAACTATTTGGCCTGCCTGAATCCGTTTTAAGAGTGGCTTCGATTGTTACCGCCTTTGTCATCATTACATTTTTGCACGTTGTGGTCGGCGAGCTTGCGCCAAAAACGATTGCGATTCAAAAAGCGGAAGCCGTCAGCTTATGGACGGCGAAGCCGCTCATTTTGTTTTATAAAATCATGTTCCCGTTTATCAAACTGCTGAATGGCTCGGCCCGGCTGTTAACGAAGCTGTTCGGGTTCCATTCGGTTAAAGAGCATGAAGTGGCAATCAGTGAGGAAGAGCTGCGGCTTATGCTGTCTGAAAGCTATAAAAAAGGAGAAATCAACCAGTCTGAGTATAAATACGTCAACAAAATTTTTGAATTTGACAACAGACTGGCCCGGGAAATCATGGTGCCGAGAACGGAGATGGCTACCTTGTTGGCCGATCAATCCATAAAAGAAGCGATTGAAACCGTCATTAATGAACGCTATACGAGATATCCGGTCATTAAGGATGATAAAGATCATATTATCGGAATTGTCAACAGCAAGGATTTGTTTAAATCGTATTTTCTCGACGAGACGATTCCTTTAACGGACTTAATGAGGCCTGTCATCAGGGTGATTGAGAACATACCGATCCAGGAGCTCTTGATTCGCATGCAGAAGGAACGGATTCATATGGCTATTCTTGTTGATGAGTACGGTGGAACGGCAGGACTGGTTACGGTTGAAGACATATTGGAGGAAATCGTCGGGGAAATCAGGGATGAGTTTGATCAGGACGAAATGCCGCACATTATAAAAAAAGGCGAACACCATTATATTATGGACGGAAAGGCTTTAATCGACGAAGTGAATGACCTCCTTCATATCGCGATTGAAAACGAAGAAGTCGATACGATTGCCGGCTGGCTTCTGACGCAAAAGATGGAGCTGAAAAACGGTGACATCCTCAAAACTGAGGGATGCGAATTTAAAATTCTTGATGCTGAAGATCATCATATCCGTTTCATTGAAGTGAAAAAAACGGAATTTTAAAAAGACAGCTGCGGGCGACCGCGGCTGTTTTTTAGTTCGATGGCCGTTCTTTATTTCAATAAAATGGATATCTTTTCAAAGATAAGAGGATATATCTATGGAAATTCATGACTTTTTACGAATGTACTCCGTTTCGTTCTTTTTTATAATAGGGTGTATAAATATGAGGAGGTTTTCAATACGTGAGAAACAACCATTTGCTAAAAGCTATCCTGCTATGGGGAGCTGTATGTATCATGCTGCTGACGGGGCCGCTCTCAGCGCTTGCTGCTTCGTCATCAAACCCGTCGGATAAATTGTATTTTAAAAACAAAAAATACTACATATTCAACAATGTTTGGGGAGCCGACCAGGTCAGCGGCTGGTGGCAGACCATTTATCATAACAATGATTCAGACATGGGCTGGGTATGGAATTGGCCGAGCAATACAAGCACAGTAAAAGCTTATCCGTCGATCGTCAGCGGCTGGCATTGGACTGAAGGCTATACTGCGGGCAGCGGCTTCCCGACCCGATTGTCAGATCAAAAAAACATCAACACGAAAGTCAGCTATTCGATCAGTGCGAACGGCACGTACAATGCCGCATATGACATTTGGCTCCACAATACAAACAAGGCAAGCTGGGGTTCGGCTCCAACCGATGAGATTATGATCTGGCTCAATAACACAAATGCCGGACCTGCCGGTTCTTATGTCGAAACTGTTTCGATCGGCGGGCACAATTGGAAAGTATATAAAGGCTATATTGATGCTGGAAGCGGCAAAGGATGGAACGTGTTTTCATTTGTCAGAACGGCAAACACCCAACGTGCGAACCTGAATGTTCGGGATTTCACGAATTATCTTGCCGACTCCAAACATTGGCTTTCCAAAACAAAGTATGTCAGCAGTGTGGAATTCGGGACGGAAGTTTTCGGAGGCACAGGACAAATTAATATTTCCAATTGGGACGTAACAGTCCGCTGATGGATTCACACCGCTCTTTCACAAAAAGAGCGGTGTTTAATTTATTCCTAATGTTCTTTTTTAGGCGTTCGCAACTGAAATATTACGATACCATCCTTACGTATTGCCGTTTATCTTCATCCTGTATAACCACTCCAAGCTTTGCCAGGTCTTTGCGCAGAATTTTTGCTTCTTCATGTTTATTATCCAGTAAAGCTCGTTCTCTGGCTAAAAGTAGCGTATTGATATGCGAGGGAAAATCGGGGTGATCCGCAACCCAGCGTTGATACTCATTCTTAAAAGGATCTTCGTCTGCCCATTTATAGCCGTGATGTTTAAAAGCACTTTCTGCAAGGGCTCTCTTTGATTCAAGTTGTTCACGGTACAATTCAGTACCCTTATGATCAAGAACAACAAGATCCTTATTCTCAAGATAAACTGCAGAAATGTCTTTTTTCTCAATCACTTCTTCTTTCTCTTTAAACAACAGCTTCACATTTTGATCAGAGATGAACACCTGAAGAATTTCAGTGAAAATATATTGTGAAAAAAATAGGCCGGCAACGATTCCGATAACTGCAGCGATAATTGAAACCCAGAAATTGTTTAGTGATGTGATAAATTCCAAAGGCCCTTTAAAAGGAACGATTGGAATGGTCAATACCCAATCGGCTATAACAGGCAAAAACCATCCAAGAACAGCTCCTAAAACCGGTGGAATGATCCAATATAAGGTTTTCTCTATTTTAGATAATCCAATAATCGTTCCCTGATTCAAAATCTTTCACTGCCTTTCATCACATGACTGACTGCTGTTTCCCATATTTTTTTATAATCCATCTCGATTCCTAAAATCATAAAGTTACCCAAATTATCAATGATCAGGGCAAGGGAGTGTGCATTCACTTTGGTGTTTTTAGAAGAGATGACACCGAGTTCGACACCGTAAGAAAGCAAAGCTTCAAAACCTTCTAAGAATTGTTCCATGATAGATTTAAGCTTTTTCTCATATCTTGGTTTTTGTGCTGCACTTAAAACAAACTCGTGTACCACTTTTAAAGCAGGAGAGTTATGTTTATACTCTTCAAAATAGCGTATGCCGTCTGTTATTAATCGTTTTTTAAAGTTCTCCTTCGTGTACTCATTGATTGAAAAAAATTCAGAGAAATTGTGATCATCAAATACAATGTGAAATAGATAATCCACCAGCTCTTCTTTAGAAGGGAAATAATAGTAAATAGCCGGTTTAGAAATGCCGACTTCCGATGCAATCATTGAAAGGCTCGTGCCTTTTAGGCCGTGTTGGGCAATAAGAGTAAATGCTGCTTCAACAATCGCATCTTGGGTGTTCATTTTCTTTTTCATTGAAATCATCCTTAGCATAATCTGTATATTTATTTTACTTACCGATAGGTAAAAAAGCAACTGTAATTTATGCTTTACATATTCTGTATTAACAGATGCTCCGTTTCAAAAGGATTAAAGCTTCTTTCACCTACTCTTGCCATCACCCTTGCTGCCTTCAAAGGATTTATAAGCCGCAAAGCATATTTAGTATTGAGAAACGTATAATCGTTGGTATATCAAAGTTTATAGGATGTTTATGTTCGGAGTCTAAAAATATTTTATTCATACAACAAGGGGTGTTTGAATGACAAGGGCATGGTGGAAAGAGGCTGTCATATATCAAGTGTATCCGCGCAGTTTTATGGATTCGAACGGGGATGGAATCGGAGATATCAACGGGATCAGAGAGAAGCTTCCGTATATCAGGGAGCTCGGGGCAGATGCCATTTGGATTTGTCCGGTCTTTGATTCTCCCAATGCCGATAACGGTTATGACATCAGGGATTATCAAAGCATTATGCCGGAATTTGGCACGATGGACGACTTTGACGCTCTGCTGACTGAAGCGCATCAGCTCGGAATGAAACTGATCATCGATCTCGTCATCAATCATACGAGCGATGAACATCCATGGTTTATCGAATCAAGGGCAGAGCGGAATTCCGGGAAGCGGGACTGGTATATTTGGCAAGACGGAAAGGACGGGAGCGAACCGAACAACTGGGAAAGCATATTCGGCGGCTCAGCCTGGACTTATGACGAAAAAACAGAGCAATATTATCTGCACCTGTTTCACGAAAAGCAACCGGATCTGAATTGGGAAAACAGTGACATGCGAAGCGCTCTTTATGACATGATCAACTGGTGGCTTCAAAAAGGAATCGACGGGTTCAGGGTTGACGCGATTTCACACATTAAGAAAAAAGAAGGACTTCCGGATCTGCCGAATCCGGAAGGGCTCTCTTTTGTGCCTTCATTTGCTTATCATATGAATGTCGACGGGATTATAGCGTTATTGCAGGAACTAAAAGAAAATACGTTCGCCGGGTATCCCCATATCATGACAGTCGGCGAAGCAAACGGTGTCAGCGCTGAAGAAGCGGAGGACTGGGTTGGAGAATCAAACGGGATATTCAGCATGATTTTCCAATTTGAACACCTCGGTCTTTGGGGGATTGAAGGCGGAGAACTCGATCTCCCCGAACTCAAGCGGATATTGTCAAACTGGCAATCGGCTCTTGAGGGGAAAGGGTGGAACGCGCTTTTTATCGAAAATCATGATCAACCCCGGGCCGTTTCAGTCTGGGGAGATGACGGGAAATACAGAGTAGACAGCGCCAAGGCCTTAGCTGCGATGTATTTTTTGATGAAAGGCACCCCGTTTATTTATCAAGGGCAGGAAATCGGAATGACAAACGCGATTTTCTTCGATATAGATGATTATGATGACGTATCGATTAAAAATGATTACCGGATTCAAAAAGAAAAGGGCCGCTCACACGAAGACATCATGAAGGCGGTTTGGAAAAAGAGCAGGGATCACGCCCGCACGCCGATGCAATGGACGGATCGGCCAAATGCCGGCTTTACTAAAGGAGAACCGTGGCTCTGCATGAACGAAAATTACAAGCTGATCAATACGGTTCATCAGCAGCATGACCCCCGGTCAGTCTATCATTTTTATAAACGGTTGATCGCGATCAGAAAGCGGTATGACGTCTTCATCGACGGATCATATGAACTGCTCTTGCCTGAGGACCGGCAGATTTTCGCATACTTGCGAAAGCTTCGGGAAGAAACGGCCATCGTGATCGTCAACCTTAGCGCGCGCCAGGCGTTTTACCATCATCCCGCATACCCGTTATGTACGGACGGACTGCTGCTGTCAAATGCTGATATCAACGCGCACAAGTACCTTACATCTTTTGTGATGAAGCCTTATGAGGCGCGCGTTTACATGATCAGACAGGAAATCGGCGATTTATAACGAATAGAGAAAGGGTGCCAGGAAAGGAGCGGATTCGTATGTTGAAAAAAATACAGATTCAAACAAACCGGCGCGATGAAATGCTTGATATTACAAATGACGTCCAAAGATTCATTTCAGAAAATGGCGTTTCCAGCGGCACTGTTGTTGTCTACTGTCCGCATACAACGGCAGGCATTACGATTAATGAAAATGCCGACCCCGATGTTAAACGCGATATGCTGAGACGGTTCGATGAAGTGTATCCGTGGGAACATGAGCTTGACCGCCATATGGAAGGGAATACCGCGGCGCATTTGAAAGCGAGCACGGTCGGGGCATCGCAACATATGATCATTGAAGGGGGCTGGCTTGTCCTCGGGACTTGGCAGGGCATATATTTTTGCGAGTTCGACGGCCCGAGGCACCGGACATGCTATTTTAAAATCACAGCCGATTGAAAGGAGAAAATAAAATGAATCAGTTCATGGAACGTCTCTCTTTATCAAAGCCTGTGATCCAGGCGCCGATGGCGGGTGGACCGACAACACCAAGGCTCGCCGCCGCCGTATCAGATTGCGGCGGCTTAGGCAGCCTTGCATCCGGCTATTTGACGCCGGAAGTTCTTCAACGACAGATTCTGGAGACTAAAAAGCTGACATCAGCCGGGTTTCAAGTCAACCTCTTCATTCCGGAAAAACGGGAAAACGTCAGACGGGAAGAATATGAAGGGTGGAAAGAGAAGATACCTTATGCGCGTTCGGCTTCACCCGTGCCAGAAGAGAAACACGATTGGGACGATTTTTACGAGAAAATCGAAATCATTTTAAGGGAAGGGGTCAGCGCCGTTTCATTTACGTTTGGCCCGCCGCCGGCCGATGCCGTCAAAGAACTGAAAGACCGAAATTGCTGTTTAATGGGCACCGCCGTTTCGGTTGAAGAAGCCTTGATGCTTGAAGAATTGGGGATGGATGTCATCGTTGTTCAAGGAAGTGAAGCTGGCGGCCACAGGGGTGCCTTTTTGAAAACGAAGGGAGAACCCGCTGTCGGCTCGATGGCTTTAATTCCCCAAGCGGCAGATCATGTGTCGGTTCCGATTATTGCAGCGGGCGGCATTTTTGACAAAAGAGGTGTTGCGGCAGCTTTTGCCCTCGGCGCACAGGGCGTTCAAATCGGCACCGCTTTTTTGACGTGCGAAGAAAGCGGAACACACCCTGCATACAAACAAAAATTGCTCGAAGCGGTTGAAACAGACACAAGGCTGACCCGTTTGTTCTCAGGGAAGCCGGCAAGAGGCATCGTCAATCAATGGATGGAAGACAGGCGCCCGGACGAAGTTGAAGCGCTGCCTTATCCTCTGCAAAATACGCTGACGCAGCCGATGAGAAAACAGGCGAAGCTTGAAGGGAATCCGGACGGCATGTCATTGTGGTCCGGGCAGGGCGTGCGGGCCTCCGTCCGGCTAACGACGGTGAAGGAGCTGATGGATCAGCTTGCGCCTGCCGATGTGCTATCTGATCATTTGTATTAATGCAGGAATATCAACCCGTGTCACTTGAGAAAGCAGATAGGCGGACGTCTGTGCATGAGGCTTTCTCAGCCCGTTCAGTTTTTCAATGATCGTTTCGCCGCTTAAGATCCCCAGACCGTGTGCCGCATAGAGATTATTTTCAAGTAAAATAGCGTTTTCTCCGCGCCACTGCGGTCTTTCGGGATCGAATTCAGGGTTCTTGAAATACAGGCAGTCTCCCGGAAGGTAGTCGTTCCCCTTATCCGTATAGATCGGCAGCCGCTCATAATGCCAATCGTATAAAATGATTCTTTGATAATTCCGGTCAAATGTCTGATCGCCGATCGTTTTGAGGAGCGCCATATAAAAAATGATGACAATCGCAGTTGCGCACTCAAAAGCATAAAGAGAGCCGCTTTCGAAAATATTTCGAATCGCCTTTGAAGCCGGCGCTCTGTACTTCAACTCCAAAGCCCCCTCAGGCGTCACCCTCCAAAACTCTTCATTCCCGTATGTCTTTGAAAAGGTGGCAAACTTTGCTCCGCTGTTGATCAGCTCTCTGGCTGATTCGACGGTATGCACTCTGAATCTCAGCTCAAATAACAGTTCTGAGATTGAACCGTATCTATATCTGGACGGCATGGCCAGCATCCGGTTGGCAATGTCTCTTTGCGTCTGACTGACATTCAGTTTTTCGATATCCTCAGGACGGAGCCAGTAGCCCGAAACACTTATCATAGGATACACCCTTTTCCCTTTTTTATTAGCGTATGCCTGATGCTTGGGCAGGAAAACGGTCTAATTTTCCGCTTTTTTTACTTAAAAAATAGACCCCGTCTCCGATAAAAGTAGAGAAAGGGGAATCACACATGAAAAAGCTTTTAAATTGGATGAAACGGCCTTCTATTTCTAAAAAATTAATTTTTTCATTTATATTCATTTTAACAATTCCGATCTTGGTTCTTTCGGCTACTTCATATTTTACGGCCAGCAGCACGCTTGAGGATGAGATTTTGAGAAGTGCGAAAGACAATATCGATGAACTGAACGACATCATTCAGCAAGATATCGGCAGCAAGGAGACTTCTATTGCGTATTTCAGCGAATGGATTGATCAAAAAGCGTACAAAGAGAAAGGGCAGACCGCCATTAAACAGCGGTTTGAGCAATTTGCAAAACAAAATCCCGACGTCGAACTCGTATTCACCGGTTCGGAGGATAGCGTTTACGCACAATATCCGAATGCTCCATTGCCTGACGGGTATGACCCGGTAGAACGCGACTGGTACAAACAGGCTGTCCAGGAAAAAGGGAAAACGATTGTAACTGAACCTTATGAGTCTGCATCAACAGGCCATATGGTCGTCACGATCGCCAAGCAGAACAAAGACGGATCAGGCGTAGTCGCCCTTGACTTAAACATTGACAAGCTGATCAAATCGGCAAACAGCATCAGCATCGGAAAAACCGGCTATGCATTCATCATCGGCGAAGGGAAAACGTATGTCGCCCATCCGAAAATGAAAGCCGGCACAGAAGCAGAAGCCGATCTGACAGAGCAGATGTTCAGCAAAGAGAGCGGCTTGTTCACATTTAATGAAAAAGGCAAAGAAAAGAAAACGGTCTTCACGACAAATAAACTAACCGGCTGGAAAATCGGCGGAGAGATGAATACAGCAGAGATTAAAGACGCTGCACAGCCTGTGCTTCACATGGCAGTCATGACATTGGCAGGCGCGATTATTCTGGGCGGCATTCTTGTTTACTTTATTGTCCGCGCGATCAGCAAGCCTTTAAATCAACTTGTCTCTTCTGCAAAAAGCATTAGTGAAGGAGATCTGACACAAAAAATCGATGTCCGCTCCAGAGACGAATTCGGACAGCTGGGCGCAAGCTTCAACGAAATGGCTGACTCATTGCGTTCGCTGATCAGCACAATTCAGGAATCGGTCGACAATGTGGCATCTTCATCAGAGCAGCTGACGGCAAGCGCCGACCAGACAAGTAAAGCGACGGAGCACATTACATTAGCCATCGAGCGGTTCTCAAGCGGCGCTGAAAGTCAAAATGAAAAAGTCGAAGCGAGCTCACAGCGGCTCAGCCAAATGAATGACAAGCTGAATGAAATCGCAGGCGTATCGGAATCGATTACAGAATCCTCGGGTAAATCGACGGAAATTGCCGAAACAGGCGGAGAGCTCGTCCAACAAACCGTCGGGCAGATGAATTCGATCAACAAGTCCGTCAGACAGGCCGAACAGGTTGTCAAAGGGCTAGAAGCGAAATCGAAAGATATCACCGCGATCCTGCGCGTCATAAACGGAATCGCTGATCAAACGAATTTACTGGCGCTGAACGCCGCCATCGAGGCAGCGCGGGCCGGCGAATCAGGCAGAGGATTCTCGGTTGTCGCTGAAGAAGTCAGAAAGCTTGCGGCCCAATCAGCAGGATCGGCAAAAGAAATCGAAGAGTTGATTCAGGATATCGTCAAGGAAATCGAACATTCGCTCAACATGTTCAAATCGGTCAACCAAGAAGTACAGTCAGGGCTCGAAATTACGGAAGAAACGGAAACGAGTTTTAAACATATTTACGACATGACGAACGAAATCGCAGGCAAGCTGCAGACGATGAACGCCGCCGTAGAGCATTTGTCAACAGGTTCTCACGAAATATCCGACGCGGTCGAAGAGATCGCCGACGTATCGCGCGAAAGCTCCGCCGGCATTCAAGACATCGCTGCTTCAGCGGAAGAACAGCTGGCTTCAATGGAAGAAATCAGCTCATCCGCTGCGACGCTCGAACAAATGGCTGAAGAACTGCGCGACTTAACGAAAAAGTTTACAATTTGATGAAAAGAGACTGCTGGTCAGTCTCTTTTCTCAGCTCTTTTTTAAGAATCTTCAGAAATACTTTTTAAAGTTTTTTAATATGCAAAAGTAAATGAAAGCTCCGATATTAGTTTCATAATCTAGAAGCTAAAGGAGTTATATCAAATGAAAAAGGTATTGGACTGGCTTAAACGTCCGTCTATCTCAAAAAGGCTGTTTTTCAGCTTTATATTGGTTTTAACTTTGCCGATTTTGGCCTTATCCTATAGTGCGTACCAAACGGCGGGAAGCTCTCTTGAAACGGAAATCATGAGAAGCGCGCGCGATAATGTCGAACAGCTGAATGAGATCATAGACCAGAATATCGGAAAGAAAGAGCAGGCCGTCTCTTTTTTCAGCGGCTGGGTGAATGAAAAGCTTTATCAAGAAAAAGGGAACGCATCACTTGTCGAGAGATTCGAGCAGTACGCCAAGCTGAACCAGGATGTGGAAGCGATCTACACAGGTTCAAAAGACGGCAAGTTCATCCGCTATCCCGCTGAAAAAATGGCGAAAGATTATAACCCGGCGGATAGGGACTGGTATAAGCAAGCCGTTGAAAATAAAGGAAAAGTGATCATCACAAACCCTTATAAAACGGCGTCAACCGGAACGATGGTCGTTACGATTGCAAAGCAGACGGAGGACGGCTCAGGGGTTGTTGCCGTTAACATGAAAATCGATGAACTTATCAAAGCGACAGAACGCGTCAACATCGGAAAAAGCGGCTTTGCGTTTATCTCAAGCAATGATAAAAAATATGTCGCTCATCCGAAGATCGAAGCCGGAACCGAAGGCAAAGGCGACTGGGTTACAAAAATGTACGGCAGTGAAAAAGGTGATTTTCAATATACATTTGAAGGAAAAGAAAAGAGAATGGCCTTTACGACGAACAAGCTGACCGGCTGGAAAATCGGCGGAACGATGTTCACGGATGAGATATCAGAGGCTGCTCAGCCTGTCTTCCACATGGCGATCATCATTTTGGCAGCCGCGATCGTGCTCGGCGGGATTCTCATCTACTTCATTATCCGCGGAATCAGCAAGCCGTTAAGCGAGCTCGTGTCATCCGCAAAGAGCATCAGCGGCGGCGACTTGACACAAAAAATCGCAGTCCGTTCAAAAGACGAATTCGGTCAGCTCGGTACAAGCTTTAATGAAATGGCCGAATCGCTGCGCTCTTTAATCAGCGTCATTCAATCATCAGTTGACAATGTAGCTTCTTCATCTGAAGAGCTTCATGCCAGCGCAGAGCAGACAAGCAAAGCGACTGAGCATATTACAATGGCCATTGAACAGTTTTCTGACGGTAATGAAAGCCAGAAAGAAAAAGTCGAAGCAAGCTCGCATCAGCTGAATGAAATGAACGACGGGTTATATGACATGTCAAAAACTTCAGCCGCGATTACTGATGCGTCGCTGAAATCGACTGAGATTGCAGGCAAAGGGGAAGAGCTTGTTCAAAAGACGGTCGGCCAAATGAACTCGATCGATCGGTCTGTCAAGCAAGCGGAAGCGGTCGTCAAAGGGCTCGAAGCCAAATCAAAAGACATCACAAGCATTTTGCGTGTGATTAACGGAATCGCCGATCAAACGAATCTGCTCGCGCTCAATGCAGCGATCGAAGCGGCAAGGGCCGGGGAATCGGGCCGCGGCTTCTCGGTAGTGGCTGAAGAAGTCAGGAAGCTCGCCGCACAATCCGCCGGTTCGGCGAAGGAAATTGAACATTTAATTCAGGAAATCGTCAAGGAAATCGACAACTCCCTGAACATGTTCAAATCGGTCAATCATGAAGTACAGTCAGGACTTCGAATCACAGATGAAACAGAGACAAGCTTCAAAACGATTTACGATATGACCAATGATATCGCAGGCAAGCTGCAGACGATGAATGCCGCTGTCGAACAATTGACGCAAGGTTCCCGCCAAGTCGCGGGCGCGGTCGAAGAAATCGCTGATGTATCGAAAGAAAGTTCGGCAAGCATTCAGGACATCGCCGCTTCAGCCGAGGAACAGCTCGCTTCTATGGAAGAGATCAGCGCATCTTCCACCACATTGGCGGAGCTGGCTGAAGAACTGCGTGATTTGACACGGAAATTTAAGATTGAATAGCTTTAAAACATCCGGTTTTCCTCCGGATGTTTTTTTAGTTATTTTAGACTATAAAAAGTTATAAAACGCGTATAAAAACTTTTAAAAGAATCCGATATTAGAAATATAACAGAAAAGAGGAGTCAACAATTCTATGGAAAATATTATAAATTGGGTGAAACGTCCCTCCATTGCAAAGAAATTAATTCTTTCATTCTTGCTTATTTTAACCGTTCCAATCATCGTCCTCTCCTATAGCGCGTATCAAACGGCAAGCAGTACGCTTGACGGAGAAATCATGGACAATGCGCGCGAAAACGTTAATCAGCTGAACGAAATCATCAATCAGAATATCAGCCAGAAAACAAATGCCATGTCCTATTTCAGCGGGTTCATTAAAGAAAACTCTTTTAAAGGAAAAGAAAGTGACGCTTTAAAAGTGAAATTCGAACAGTTCGCCAAGCTCCATCCCGATGTTGAAGGGATCTTTACCGGATCAAAGGACGGAAAGTTCATCCGCTACCCGGATCAGGAAATGCCGAGCGGATATAATCCGGTAGAGCGGGACTGGTATAAAAAAGCCGCCGAACACAAGGGCGAAGTCATTATTACAGACCCTTACAAAACGGCGTCAACCGGAACGATGGTTATCACCATCGCCAAGATGCATGAAGACGGATCCGGCGTGGTCGCCGTCAATATGAAAATCGAAGAGCTCATTAAAGCGACAGAACGCGTGACCATCGGGAAAAAAGGCTTTGCCTTTATCACCAGCGCCGATAAAAAGTTTGTCGCCCACCCGAAACATGATGCGGGCTCAGACATCGAAGGCAGCTGGGTTGAAAAAGTATACGCCAATGACAAAGGAACAATCAAATATACGTCTGACGGCGAAAAGCAGATGGCATTCGCGACCAATAAACTGACCGGCTGGAAAATCGGCGGAACCATGTATATCACTGAACTAAAAGAAGCGTCACAGCCTGTGTTGAATGCAGCTTTGATTACGTTGGGCGTCAGCATCATCATCGGTGTGCTTCTGATGATTTTCATCATCAGGTCGATCACAGGTCCGCTCCGCGAACTCGTTTCCTCTGCGAAAAGCATCAGCGGAGGCGACTTGACACAAAAAATCACTGTCCGTTCAAAAGATGAAATCGGACAGCTCGGATCAAGCTTCAACGAAATGGCCGAATCGCTGAGCTCTTTAATCAGCGTCATTCAGACATCAGTTGAAAACGTCGCTTCTTCGTCAGAGCAGCTGACCGCGAGCGCGGATCAGACAAGCAAGGCGACAGAACATATTACATCTGCGATCGAACAATTTTCAAACGGAAACGAAAGCCAAAACGAGAAAGTGGAAGTCAGTGCGCAGCAGCTGGCTGACATGAACAGCCAATTGCATGAAATGTCCAAAGTTTCAGCATCGATTACAGAATCATCCATTCAATCGACGGACATTGCCGGTACAGGCGGAGAGCTTGTTCAAAAAACGGTCGGACAAATGAATTCCATCGATCATTCCGTTAAACAGGCAGAATCCGTCGTGAAAGGACTTGAAAGCAAGTCGAAAGACATTACGGCAATCCTGCGGGTGATCAACGGCATCGCAGATCAGACGAATTTGCTCGCGTTGAACGCTGCAATTGAAGCCGCAAGAGCCGGTGAAGCCGGGAGAGGGTTTTCAGTAGTGGCTGAAGAAGTGCGCAAACTGGCTGAGCAATCCGCCTCATCGGCAAAAGAAATCGAAGCGCTCATTCAGGAAATCGTCAATGAGATCGGAAAGTCGCTGGACATGTTCCAGGACGTCAACCGTGAAGTACAGTCGGGACTTACCATCACAGATGAAACAGATACAAGCTTTAAGCAGATTTATGACATGACAAACGAAATCGCGGGCAAGCTGCAGACGATGAATGCGGCAGTTGAAGAGCTGTCAGAAGGGTCACAGCATGTCGCGGGAGCGGTTGAAGAAATTGCAGACGTATCGCGTGAAAGCTCAGGAAGCATTCAAGACATCGCCGCTTCGGCTGAAGAACAGCTCGCTTCAATGGAAGAAATCAGTTCTTCTGCGGCTACACTTGAACAAATGGCTGAAGAACTGCGCGATTTGACGAAAAAATTTAAGATTGACTAAACATCAGGCTGCCGGCGATCCGGTAGCCTTTTACGCGGGAAAAGCATTTTTAAAAAGTGACGGGGAAGGGGATAAATAGGTTTAAACAGACTGCCATCTATCGTACACTGGTTGTACAGGAGGGATAAATCATGCGACTTGAAGGCAAGAAAGTGATCGCGCTTGTCAGCGATGACTTCGAAGATTTAGAACTGTGGTATCCAGTTTTAAGGCTGAGGGAAGAAGGTGCGATCGTACACCTCATTGGTGAAAAAGCGGATCATGAATATAAGGGCAAATACGGTGTACCTGCTGTCTCTGATTATGAGCTGAAAAGTGTGAACATTGAGGAATACGACGCAGTACTGGTTCCGGGAGGCTGGGCGCCTGACAAGCTCAGAAGATATCCCGAGGTACTGGAGATGATTCGGTGGTTCAACGAAAGGAAGAAGCCCATCGGGCAAATCTGCCATGCCGGCTGGGTGCTGATTTCCGCAGGAATATTGGAAGGCAGGAAGGTCACAAGCACACCTGGGATCAAAGACGATATGGAAAATGCCGGAGCGGTATGGGTAAATGAAGCAGCGGTCGTCGACGGTCATATCGTGTCAAGCCGCCGCCCGCCGGACCTGCCGATCTATGTCAAAGCCTTTGCCGATCTTTTGGCGCAATCCTAAAACAAATGAGCCGCCCGTTCATTCGAATCGAGGCGGCTCATTTGTTATTTTTGATCAGCGGGGAAAACGAGACCGATCTGTTTGCGGGCTTCATCCATGACCGCCAAGGTGTTGATAGAGCGTTCAAATGTGTTAAGCGAAGACTCGATCCGCCCTTGTTTAATTAAATGAATGAATTCCTCTGTTTCATAAAACATGGCCGGTTTGTCATCCGGCAGCGTAAGATGTTCAACCCGTCCGTCCCGATAGCGGATGTCGACTTTTTCAGGTCGGTGGATTTTATCGATGACGATAGAGCCTTCTTCCCCTTGAATTTCAGCAGGAGTGAAGGAATTGGAGATTTTCGAGTGCATCAAAACAGCTTCGTGCTCCTTGTATTTTAACAGCACTGTTCCTTCACCGTCCGCCCCCGACTCAAGGATCAGCCCGTTTGCTTTTACTTCGAGGGGCTTGCCGAACAGGACGATCGCGGGATGGACGCAATAGACGCCGATATCCATCAGGGAACCGTTCGATAAAGCCGGGTTAAATGCGTTTAAGATGGTTCCGTTTCTATAGGCGTCATAGCGGGAAGAGTATTGACAGTAGCTTGCTGTAAAACGGCGGACTTTGCCGATTTTGTGCAGGTTGCGTTCGATGTTTTTAAAATTCGGAAGAAATGTCGTTTTCATCGCTTCCATAAATGTCACGCGGTGTTCCTGCGCTGTTTTTACCATTTCTTCCGCTTCTTTGACATGGGACGCAAGCGGTTTTTCGCACAGGACGTGCTTTCCGCTTTTCATGAATGTGACGGCCTGTTCTTTATGTAAAGAGTTGGGACTTGCGATATATACCGCATCAATAACATCGCTCACAGCCATTTCGCCGATATCGGTAAAAACCGCCTCTGCCCCGTATTTTTGCGCGAATTCACGTCCGCGCTCCCCGCTCCTTGAATATACCGCGGTTAATTGAAAATCGCCGACCAAACGGGCCGCTTCAAGAAACCGGTCGGTGATCCAATTTGTTCCGACTACCCCGAACCGTATCATGCTATTTTCCCCTTTCGCTGTAGGATATGTTTATTATACAGTGTTTTCTTTTGCCGGCGAAAGGCAAAAAGCCGGAAACACCGGCGTATATGTATATCATCAATAAACGTTTGCAAGCGGAAAAAAAGACCAATAGCAATGGTTTTATTTTTAGTATGAGGAGTAATAGTGTACAATTTAATGTATAAAACCAATGTTAATGGAGGATCGCCATGGACTCTTTGAATATGTGGGGCGGCAGATTTAAGAAGTTTTTTTTAGACAATAAATTCGTTTTGTTTCTGCTCGTTCTGCTCTTGATCGGATTGAACATCCTTGTATTTACAAAAGCATCGTTTATTTTCACGCCTTTCATCGTCCTTGTGGAAACCATCGCTCTGCCTGTCGTACTGACAGGTGTCGTTTATTATTTGTTAAATCCGATCGTTGATTTTCTAGAGCGGAAAAATGTGAAAAGGATTTATTCGATTCTTCTTCTCTATATCGTGATCATCGGTCTGATCACGATTTTGATCGTCTCCGTTATCCCGCTGTTAAGGGAACAGATCACAAGCCTTGTCGATAATTTCCCAAGGTATGTCCACATTGTGGAAGACCAAATTAAACAGCTGATCGGAAGCCAGTTTTTTAATCAGGTCCAGCAGACGCTGAACATCAATCTGACCGATTTGGCAAGCAAATTATCCGATCAGGCCACCACAATTTTAAACAGCACATTTACCGGAGTGGGAACGTTCATAGGCGCTGTTACAGAAGTCGTGATTTCAATTGTGACCGTGCCGTTTATCCTGTTTTACTTATTGAAAGATGGTAAAAAACTGCCGCTCTTTATTTTGAAGCTCGTACCGGTCCGCTTGCGGGAACAGACGTATGTGATGATGTCCGAGATGAATCACCGGCTCAGTTCGTATATCAGGGGGCAGATCATCGTCAGCTTCTGTATCGGCTGCCTATTGTTTATCGGATATATGATCATCGGTCTTGATTACGCTTCCTTATTGGCCCTTGTGGCGGCGTGTACGAGCATCGTTCCGTATCTCGGACCGACGATTGCGATCACGCCGGCAATCATTATTGCCCTGGTTACTTCCCCGTTTATGCTTGTGAAGCTGATCATCGTTTGGACTGTGGTGCAGCTGTTTGAAGGAAAATTTATTTCGCCGCAAATTATGGGAAAAAACCTGCACATCCATCCGGTAACGATCATCTTTGTGCTGCTGACGGCAGCCAAGCTGTTCGGCGTGATCGGCGTCATTCTCGCCATCCCCGGATACGCGGTCATCAAAGTGGTGGTCACGCATTTGTTTGAATGGTTTAAACAGCGTTCACACCTTTATGAAAAAAACGAAGAAGTCTGAATCCCGCTTGCATAATCGGCTTTTAAAGGCGATATAAATAGTTTATTAGAGGACAAGTTTTATGAAGCGAAAGGAATGACATATGAACATTTGGGATATTTTTGTCGCCATCATACTCGGAATTGTTGAAGGATTAACAGAATATGCCCCTGTTTCGTCAACAGGGCATATGATCATTGTTGACGACGTCTGGCTGAAATCGAAAGAACTGCTCACGCCTGAGGCGGCGAATACCTTTAAAGTCGTGATTCAGCTCGGCTCCATCCTCGCTGTCGCCATCGTATTTAAAGACCGGATTCTCAACCTCTTAGGTGTGAAGAAAAACATGACGGAAGAGCAGAAATCGGGAAACCGCCTTTCCATTGCCCAAATCGCTGTAGGACTTGTTCCCGCCGCTGTGCTCGGCTTTTTATTCGAAGACTATATTGATCAGTACCTGTTTTCCGTACACACCGTTGCGGTCGGTCTCATCGCCGGCGCGGTGCTGATGCTCGCGGCCGACTGGATTAACCGGCGCACGGAGACGACAGATTCGGTAGACCGGATGACGTATAAGCAGGCGCTCGGTATGGGGCTGTTTCAATGTCTGGCGCTCTGGCCGGGCTTCTCGCGCTCGGGTTCGACGATTTCGGGCGGTGTTATTCTTGGCTTGAACCACAGAGCGGCCGCCGATTTCACCTTCATCATGGCGATTCCGATCATGATGGGAGCCAGCCTGCTCTCTTTAATTAAAAACTGGGCATATTTAAGTGCAGACCTGTTTCCTTTCTTTATTACAGGGTTTATCAGCGCTTTTATTGTCGCTCTTTTTGTCGTCCGCTTTTTCCTCAGGCTGATCAATAAGATCAAGCTTGTCCCGTTTGCCATCTATCGCATCGTTTTAGGGCTTCTTCTGTTCATTTTGTTTCTGTAAAATTACGAACCGATTTCCAGCTGGAAATCGGTTTTTATTATAGGTAAAAAGAATGATATTCTATTATTTCCCACTATAAAACTGCCTGCCAACTTACTATACTAGTAAGAGGGAGGAGATATTGAAATGTTTATTATCGCATGTCTATTGATTATCTTAGGTTTAATGCCTATTTTTTATAAAGCGAACCACAATACAAAAGATGTGAAAGTCAACACGATTTCGGTCGAGCGCGTCCAGGCTCCCGCTTTAAAGAAAAAGCTGAACATTCTTCATCTGTCTGATCTTCATTTAGAAAACATTTCGATTTCACCTGAACAGATTCTTGAACTTGCCAATAAAAAACGAGTGGATCTCATTGCTTTAACAGGAGATTTTCTTGATAGGAAACGAAATATACCAAAGCTTGCAAACTACTTAAAAGCTTTGCAAAAACTAAAGCCGGCATACGGGATGTACGCTGTATTCGGCAACCATGACTACGTATTGAAAGGTGAACACTTTCGGAAGCTGAAACGTGTGCTGGAAGATAACGGATGCATCACCCTTCGAAATCAGCATGTCTCGATTGAAGTGGAAGGTGAGGCACTCAACATTATCGGGATTGATGATTACAGCACGAAGCGAAGCGATATTGCCGCTTCATATAAAGAGCTGAAGGAAGGGTACAACCTTGTATTGACGCATGATCCGAACGTTGTGCTTGATATGCAGGAATTTCACTTTGACTATCTTCTGTCAGGGCACTTTCACGGCGGTCAGATTCATTGGCCGAAGCCTTATCATCTTCTGAAGATGGGAAAGCTTGTGCGAATGAATATGATTAAAGGTCTTCACTATCATCATGACAAACCGTTTTATATCAGCGAGGGATTGGGCCAGACGGGAGCGAATATCCGCATTGGAAGCCGTCCGGAAATGACGTTCCATCACATTTCATAAAAAGAAGAGGCTGTTCCTGTTTTGAGGGATCAGTCTCTTTTTTTGTTATTTCTGCAGATAGGACTTGAACAATTTTTCTTTCGAGATAAACAAATATTGGGAAGGAGGAATTTTACGAAGAGAAAATTGCTTTGTTGTTAAATATAAAATCGGAATCTGCGTCAGTTTTTTAAAGACTCTGTAAAACTGGTTTGCGGGCTCAACGGCTTCAAAACCGAGCCTTTCAACGCCTTTATGCAGTGTCGTAATGCCGATGATGCCTTTGATTTGGTCTGTCCGGTGATGGTTTTTAACATATTCGGCCAGGATCGGCATTGAAAAGTACGCCTTTTGATAAATGAGGATGCCTCTTCTGACAGCGCTCTCAATATTTTGAAGCTCTTTGACCAGCTTAATATTATGCAGATGAATTTTGATCAGAACATCGTTCTTCTTAATAACCGTCCCATCGTTTAACACCACATCGATCCCTTTGTACCTTGTGAGACGGACGCGAAAAATGCTCGATTTCGTTTGATCAATGAGTGTCAGTCTTGAAAAAAAATAATAAAACGGGTCAATTACACTCCAAATCGACAAAAAACAGTTTCTCAAGTCGCCACTTTCCTTTCCTGAAAAAATACACTTATATTTTGGCTGGATATTTGAAAAATATAAATGGAAAACATTTTTCTTCTGAAATGGAGGATGGAGATGACAAAGATTCTGATTTTCCCTTTTTTAAGCATTTCCACCGGTCATCATCACGTTGCCGATTCACTGCAGGCAGAACTGCTTCTCAAATCCCATCAATGTGAAAAAATCGACATTTTTTCACATGCTTATCGGCGGCTTGAAAAAGCCTCTTCTGCGGCGTATTTGTCATGGATTCAGTATTTTCCGAAAGTCTACAGCTCGGTCTATCATCTCCTGGCGTGCGGGCGCCATCAAACCGCAAAGCGCCACCTCTTGTACGAGCTGATCTTTTTGAAGGATATGCAGCAGATCATTGCGGAAAAAAAGCCTGATATCGTGTTCTGTACGCATGCATTGCCCTCCTATTTGCTGAACCGCTTAAAAGGCCGATTTCCCGACATGAAAGTGGTCAATGTCTATACCGATTTTTTCGTCAACCGAATTTGGGGAAGAGAAAAGATTGATTATCATTTTGCGCCGATCAAAGACATCAAAGAACAGCTGATCGCAGAAGGCGTTGATGAAGAGAAGATTTTTTTGACCGGAATACCCGTGCATCGTTCCTATAAAATGGAGAGAAAGCCTGGGCAGAACGGGGACAAAAAAGCGGTGTGCAACATCCTCATAACCGGCGGAAGCATGGGGGTGGGCGGCATTTTTAAGCTTGTGCAGGAGCTGTCGCCGAATGGGGATGTCGCATACCAAATACTATGCGGAAAAAACCGAAAGCTCTACCGGTATGTTCATGATTTAAACAATCCATACATTACAGCGCTGCCTTATATCGAAAGCAAAGCAGAAATGAACCGTTTATACGAGGAGGCGTCGGGCATCATAACGAAGCCCGGCGGCGTCACGATCAGCGAGTGCATTGAAAAACAGCTTCCGGTATTTATCTACCATGCGCTGCCCGGACAGGAAGAGATGAATCTCGATATTCTGAAAAAGAAAAACCTTGTCATTGAACTGAATCAACAAAAACAGGAGCCGATTGAACAGCAGCTGCTCTCCTTTTTCCGTTCGGAAGAAGACATCAGACGCTATCAAATGAGCGTTGGTCAATATTTGCGTGAAAAATCGGACCGGGATATCAGCGACATTTTAGACGGGATCATTCATAACCGGAGCGGTTTAGGGAATGCTCACGTATAAGGAAGGAGGAAGAACGATGTCTGAGAGCCGCAAGAAATCAGTCGTCATGTTGCTGATTGATTCATTAATGGATGAACCGCTTCAAGAAGCCGTGAAAACCGGACAGGCTCCTGGTCTGCGATATTTTCTGGAAAACGGGCGCTATGTCCCTGATATGATCAGCCCTTTTCCGACGATGTCCGTCAATGTTGACAGCACATTGCTTACAGGGGCGAGCAGCAACCGCCATAAAGTTCCGGGTCTTGTGTGGTACAACGCGAAGGAAAAACGGATCATCAATTATGGCAGCCATATTCGAGAGCTTCTGAAATTAGGCATCAAACAATCCTCCAGAGACGTCTTTTACAATTTGAATCAGGTTCATTTAAGCCAACAGGTGAAGACGCTTCACGAAGAGCTTGATGAAAAAGGAATTGAAACGTGCTCGATCAATGCACTTTTGCACAGGGGGAGCCGGGACGGCTATTTACAGGTTCCTTTTCTTTTTTCAATGATTTCCGGGTTAAACCAATCAGTCAAAATCAACACGTCCCAGCTGTTCTCGTACGGCGGTTTTTCCAAAGTGAATCCGGCAAACCTCTCGCTTTTCAAAAAATTCGGCTTTAATGACCGGTTTTCTGCGAATGAATTGGTTCATCTGATCAAAACAAACAAAGTGCCGCCTCTTACACTCGTCTATTTTCCCGATCTCGACCAGCACGTACATAAACACGGGAGAAACGACGCAGCAGGGGTCGCGAAAGCAGACCGGCATGTTCAAAAGATTTTAGACAGCTTTCCGTCATGGGAAGCCGCTTTAAAAGATCACATTTGGATCGTGATGGGGGATAACGGACAGGCCTGGATCAGCGGCAATAAAAAAGAAGCATTGATTGATTTGAGAAGTCTTCTGGACGCCTTTCGCATTGTGAAATTAAAGAAAGGCGTGGCGGACGATGACGACATCGTTCTTGCCGTTAACGAAAGAATGGCGTTCATCTATTCGCTCGATAAAGCGAAGCTTCCGTTCGCGAGGATCGCGGATATTCTGCAACAGGACGAGAGGATCGACATCATCGGCTGGAAAAATGAAACGGATTCAATTGAGGTCGTTTCGGGGGAGCAGCACGGGAAGCTCACATTTCGGCCGGGAGGCAAATACACGGATGAATTTGGACAAACGTGGACGCTGGAAGGGGATGTAAACATTCTCGATTTGACGGTCGAGCAAAGCAGCATGACATACGGAAAGTTTCCCGATGCGCTGGCCAGACTGTACACTTCATTTTTTTCGCATGAAGGCGACTTTTTGATCGCCAATGCAAAGCCTGGATACGAATTTATCGGCGAAGGGTCGCCGACGCACGTCGGAGGAGCCAGCCACGGTGCATTGCACAAGCAGGACTCCCTCGTATCCATGATCATCACCGGAACCGATACAAAGCCGGCATACAATCGCCTTGTCGACGTGAAAGAATGGATTCTCGATTTAGTCAAATCACTGGGAACGGGGCAATGACTAACCCCCTCTCCCAGTGATTATGACGGCTGTCTGATGCCTTTGACAAATGCTGCAAGCGCCGAAGCGATCATCACGAATAGTGAGACTGTTTTTATGATCGCCTGTAAGAGTGCATGTTCTACGACGATATTGGAGTGCACACATAAAGCCAAAATAAATATGGCAATCAATAATCCGTATTTTTCTCTCATAACCGTTTCTCCTTTCGGGCCGTCATCCTCCAAAGAACAGGTCGAGAATGTTTCCGGCGGTTGAAGATTGTTTGTTGTACAGTTCCGAATACCCGCAGTTTTTGCAATAAACGACGAGAAAACGGTTATGCTGCACATCGAACAATTTTGACAGGCCGGTGCCGGTCGTCGCGATTTCTTTTTGCCCCGCATCTGTGCTTCCGCACTTGATACATCCTTTATGTTCACGCATAGCGCTTCTCCTTTCATGATGTAAAATCCAACCAACTTCATTATAATGGAATGTTCTTCAAAAGAAAATATTTCTCAGGAAATGACCGGTCGGAAAAGAGGGGAAAACAGACTGATCCTTTTTACTTATAAAAATCTCTAGAAGACCGGTTATTTTATTTTTTCGTCGAAAAAAACAATCCTTTTAACCTATTCATTCGCCTAGGACCATCCTGTAAGATAAACCTATTACAATATCATCCACTACAGGAAAATAGTTTTTATTGACTAGGATAAATGAAAGGGGCAGCTGCTTTGAGCGAAGGTTTTTGGGATTCAGTAGGCAACTTTTTGCACATATCCTACACGGAAAATGAACGAAAACGCGACGAGTATAAAAATTTATACGACTTTTTATCTGATAAAGAAAGCGATGTTAAGACGAAATTAGCAGAAGTTGATGCAAGTTTGAAAGCATACAACAGCAATCTCCCGGACTTGAAAATCCCTTCCCACGAATTTGAGGATACACGCCATGAAAAGGATGCCAAGCTGAAGGAATTGGTCAAGCATTTTAAAGATATGGTCGATGACATTCAAAGCGCCAAGTCGAAGGCGAAAAGCAAGTGGGAGTATTATAAAGCAAAAGCTGAAGCTGAAGAGAAAAAGGCGTAGAGGAGGAACAGCCGAGTCATGGACGGATATGGATACTACAACTATCAAGCGGCCAATCCGAAAGTAAGCGGAGAGACTGTGAAAATTTCACATAATGGAACAATAAAAGCGCATTCCCATGCGAAAGCGATCGAAAAACATGTTGGCGACTCGCTGAAAAAAGCAAAGGAATTGAAAGCGTATGTTGAAAGCGGAAAATGGAGCGGAAAAACCCGCGACGCATTTTTAAGCTACCTTGAGCTGATTATCGAATTGAATGCCGATATGAAAGACGCCTTGAAAGATCATACGGCTGCATTAGATGCACTGCAAATGCACATCGACGATTTTTCAAAGCTCAGTGAAGTGCAGGAAATCAAAAACTTATAACAGGGAAGGAGAATGACATGCAGGTGAAAGCAGATACGCTGTCGGCGGCAGAACTTTATGTTTTAGCAGGAGCAGCCGGAGTTACCTACATATTCGGTCTTCCGGAACGCGAACAGCTGGCCTTGGCTGAGCCGGATTGTGCAGTAAAAGCAAAAGAGAGCCTGATTGAAAAAGGCATCCTTTTAAAGGAAGGCAAGCTGACCAAGACCGCTTTTTTTCTGATTAAGCTGCTGAAGCAATATCAAGAAAGCGAAGAATTCGTGCGCTTTAATAACGTCATGTGCGCATTTTTGCCGAACGATGAGGAGCGCGTTGTCGCTCTGACTGAAAGAAGCCGGGGCAAAGGCTACACATTAGATTATTTGGAAAAGCGCGAAGTTTATTTATCGCTTATTTCCAACGTGTCATTTTTAGTAAGAGAGCCGCGTGATCAAGACCTCGCTTTTTTGACAAAACCGATGAGCGCCGCTGAAAAAGCCGAAGTCAGGGCAATGGATCTTGATCAAAAAGAAGTTCTTGCTGTGGAAACGTTCAAGCTTGCCTCGCAGCAAAAACCGGCAGACACCGGTTTCCAGACGACAACACTTTACTTTACAAAAGGCGAAGATTTCATCTCGGTTGATCCTTTAAATGATCGATATGAATGGATCAGCCTTTATATTATGAACAACCGGATCTATGACGCACTGCACATCAATTTCAGAGCAGGGAGGGCGATGCTATGAATGCAGAAGGCGGAGCAGGAGGCGGCGGTACAAACATCCATCTCGAGTTTGAAGAAATGATCACCATTTCCAATAAGCTGAAAAGCATCTGCGATATTTATACAGAAGGGGTTCAGAAAGAAATCAAAAACCTTTCAGAATCCGATTTTTATAAAGCCGGACAGGCATCAAAAGCGATTGAAAGCTACGCGGATATTCTCGGGAAGACGATGGAGCTGTTTGATAATTACTGTATAGCTTCCCACATTGTCAGTTATGCGATGGAGAAAATGTATGAAACAGATAAAGAGCTTCAAAAACTCTACAAGATTCAGAAATAGAAATGAGGCGATCATCTAAATGGATGTGAAATACGTACCGGAAGAATGGCAGGGCATGAAAGACGGGCTCGATGCGCCGACGGGCGGACCATATGGCGGCGGTATGAAAGCCGGCCTTATCAAACTCAACGATCTCTTGGAAGATATCGAATCCAAAATCAAAGACAAGGACAGCGACAGGGCGATCAGCTTTACCCACACAAGCAAAAAAAGCAAGATCGAGGAACTGTTTAAGGATTATCAAAAGCTGGCTGACTTTTGCATGAAAGCCGGCAGTTTGGTGGAAGATCACATTGACAGCCCTTTTTATAAAAAATAGACGCGTTCGCCGAAAAAATGCGCGGACTGACGATACATAATTACACGACCGCGAACCGGATCGGCTCCAAGGAAACCACTTACGTCGGATACGGCATGTCCAAACAAGCGGTCGAAACCGACAAAGCGAAAGTGAGCGTAAATGATATCTTCAAAGACTCGGAATCGTTTGATCACGTACTGAGCAAAGAATTTGAAGAATTCCAGATCAACCACCCCGACATCGAATTATCGTATGAAGAATACATGAAAGCGATTGCCTCTTCCCGCGGATTTGAATACGAATCAATCGGAGATGTCCAAAAGAATCAGGAATTGTGGCGGGATCTTCTGGCCGGTGCAGGCATCATCGTGCTCACCATCTTTTGTGCACCGGCAGGTCTCACGGTGGCCGTCGCCTACGGAGGAGCCAATATTTCGAGCGCCGCAACCGGAAAAGACTGGATGACACAACGGGAGTTAAACACAGACGAAAGGTTTGAAAGAGGCGTGTTCGGCGCCCTTGACATCATCCCGGGGGCAGCCGCGGCAAAAGGTACATTTAAAAGCGCAGCCACAATCGGCCAAATTTCAAGCAAAACAGAACATATGGTACAATCTTTTAAAGACAGCAAAAACATCTGGGCGAACCGCATGAAGGTGAATGGGCTGAAAGCTCAAGACCGACTCAACGACGCAGGCTTCGCCATCAAAAAACAATTCGCCAAAAGCGCCGACGCTTTGAGCGATATTGCCCGCGGTGCAGAAGCAGGAGCCGGCGGCACCCTCGTCCGAAAAGGGTCCAATTACTCCGCCCACGTCAACGACGCCCATAAAGCGTCGAAAGCGAAGATGCAGGATTCGATTCAGCGGGTTGAGAAGGAGATTGAGGCTGGGACCGGAAAAGCCGTTAAAGAAATAAGTAAAGCAGATAAGGCAAAACTGGAAGGCTGGTCTTATCCTCCAAGTGAAGAGAAATATTTAAAATACAAAGAAGTTTACGATAATCCCAAATACTATAATCAAGAGACTGGAGACATCAATTGGCCGCCAAATAACGGATTTGATGGTGAACCTGTGAAAATGAAATTGCAGAAAGGCATGCTGATTGACAGATTTGGAGGACCAGGAGGGAGCTTCTTTTCTCCAGAAGGAATTCCTTATGAACAAAGAGCTCTGGCGTTACATAGTGACGAGGTAGATTACTATGTTTACGAGGTAATAAGGCCTTTGGAAGTAGATGGAGGGAAAATAGCTCCATGGTTTGACAGGCCAGGTGGCGGAACTCAATATATTAAATACCACGAAAATGGAGAAGCATATTCTATAAATGAATTAATAGATGAAGGTTATATAAGAGAAGTTTCAGTTAGAAAAGGTGGTTTGAAAAATGAATGATTTGCTAAAAGAAAAGCTTGGTGAGAATTATGCAGTTATAAGTCAATTTAAAGATAATAAAATAAGGGTTCATCAAAAAGCTAAAGATCATATTTATCAAGAAACATTTGTTGAACTTCAAGAAAACACGGAAAACAATATATATTATTTAATATTAAATCAAAGAGGGAATGAATTTATTAAAGAGCAATTTGATAATAAAGAAGAGGGAATTTGTGCACTCGGTATTTATGCGGTTTCAATTTTAGGTGATCGTATTCGAGATATTGAAACACAAGATAAAATATTAGAGTTAGAAGATAATGAAATAAAATCTTTAAATAACTTATTAGATTTGAAAATTGGTGAGAATTTTTTTTCAATTTTTAAAGAAAAAAAGATTTCTGTTAACTTAGAACAAACAAAAAATGGATTATATAATATTTTTTATATGACTCCTGACTTCAAAAAAGTTTATTTAATTAAAGATAGAGAAGCTCCAAGTGCATTTCTTGTATTGTATAACTTTTCCTTGAAATTAAAAGAAGTTATCTCTCTTTTAAATCTATGGAAAAACGATTTCAATATAAATATGCAGTTTGAAGAGAAGATAAGAAGATTGATTTTAGGAAAATAATATTTGATGTATAATTATTTTTAAATGAATATGATTTAAAACTAAAACGCATGGAAATCGATCTCCATGCGTTTTCAAGATGAATCAACAAAGCGGGTGTGCCAAATGAAAAGAAGAATAATATCGTTTCAGTGGAACGATGATAACCATATCTCACAATTTAAAAAAAGACTGTACTCCACTATCCTTGGCGGGGTTATCGGTGATGCGCTGGGCGTCCCTGTGGAATTTAAAGCTAGAAACTTAAATATCACTGGAATGATAGGGTACGGGACTTATAATCAACCGCCTGGGACATGGTCAGATGATACATCACTCACTTTGTGTTTAATGGAGAATCTGATCGAAGAAAAAGATGAGACCGAATTGATGAAAAAGTTTGCTGCGTATCGGGAAGGGTACTGGACTCCATACGGCAGCATGTTTGATATTGGCAGAGCGACTGATGATGCAATCGAGCGCTTCAAAAGGGGCGTTCCAATTGAACAATGCGGCGGAGCGTCTGAGTTTGATAATGGAAACGGAGCATTGATGAGAATATCTCCGTTGGCTTTTATGCTATGGAACGAATCAAATTTTTCAAAAAGACAAGCTGAGATCGAAAGGTGGGCATTTATTACACATCGTCATCCCCGATCTACGCTGGGATGTATTATTTATATAGAATTCTTAATAAACTTGTTTGATCATTCTCCTAAAGAGGCGTATAAACAAGCAGTCCATTCTTGTGTGGAGAATTTGAGAGGAACCGAGTATGAAAATGAGTTTTCTTCGTATAAGAGGATACTCAATGATGACATTGCGAGTGTTAAAAGAGAAGACATCATGTCAGACGGCTATGTCGTGCATTCTTTAGAAGCGGCATTGTGGTGTTTCCTCAATTCAAAGCGCTATTCTGATGCTGTATTGGAAGCAGTGAACCTGGGGGAAGACACAGATACAATTGCCTTTATTACAGGTACGATGGCTGGAATGTATGATCAAATGGAAAGCATCCCGGAAGAATGGATCACTGCCTTGGCAAGGAAAGAAGACATTCTGGATTTGTCTGAAAGGTTCACTCAGTTCTGCTTTGAAAAATCAAAGCAATAGCTTGTCTATATGAAAAAGAAAATGCCGGCTGACAAAGCATTTTCTTTTTCACATCAAAAACCACTTGCTTTTCTCCAAAATTCCATCTATAATAAATCATGTCTCAAATATACGGGGCATTAGCTCAGCTGGGAGAGCGCTACACTGGCAGTGTAGAGGTCAGCGGTTCGAGCCCGCTATGCTCCATCTTGCGAATAAACAGCGCTATATCAACGATGACTAAACGGTGACTTACACGATGACTAAACGCAGTGTAACGCACCTAATTTTGACAGTGTAGCGCATCGATTATCAATCGTCTTCTAAACGAATTTAGGAGGCGATTTTTTTATGCATTGAGAACGGCGGAAGGGTAAACGAGTTAAAAACGGAAGGTCTTTAACGAAGACTAAACGCAGTGGTATTTATTCGATAACAACGATGTTTGAAAAACTATGCGACGCAAAGAGAGCGGAAAATAGGGCTCCCGAAACAATCGATCGGTATATGCGTGCCTGTCGTGATTTACTTGAGTACGCGAAGATGATCGGTGTAGGCGATGATATACGAGATATCGATGTTGACTTTGCTCGCGGATTCGTATCATGGCTCCTGCATGAGCGTGTATCTATGGGCGCGTGCTTCATCCATTCGATTAGCCAGATTAAAGAGATATACAAAACCAGAGGAGGATGAACATTGGCAAAATACAATTTTTTGTTTCCGTTGGATGCTGATTCAAGACCAGGTGCGGTGAAACCATTTCGGGAGGGGGATACGGATTTTACAGTTCCTAATATGGATGTCAGCGGCAGTGCAGAGCTGTTGACCAATCTGCCTCTTAAAGCTACAGAGGTTTATAACCAATATGGCCAGGACCGGCTGGGAGATGTACTTATTTCTAAAGTAAGGGGCCATGCTTTTGCAGATAAAGCCGGGTCATTATATGTAGAAGAAAGTGACGACGGGAATTCTTGGGCCACAGTGAAATCTATCGATGTATCAGAACATGCTTTAGGTGACACAGGATGGGTTTATTTATCTAAAAGGTATTATCGTTTCCGATATGTCAACGGCAACTTGGAACAGGCTGATTTTGCCCTATACCAATCACTTGGATCCGGGGAACAGGATGTACGGGTTTCAGGAGGATTCGAGGCTCCTTCTTTAGACATTCCAGCTGATGGCCTCCCTGTAAAAGCACTGAAAACTATTACTTCAGAAAGCTTTTTAGAAGAGCAAGTTATCAAAGCTGGAGAGTCTATCTATCTTAATATCGATGCGGCAGGTCATCAGCTTGGGCTTGCGATTTATCTATATGAAAAGACGAATCTGAGTGTTCGGATGACTTACATTATCCCGGGAACAAGCAACTATACACTCAAGGGTTATGAAGATGTCATTGTATTAGAAAATAATGACCGGGACGCTCAGAAGGTTGATCTATTAGCTGCCTCTCCGCGGCTTATGTTGACCAATAACGGAGAAACAGACGTGAAAATTAAAAACCTTGTGGTTACTCATTTCTTGTAAGATCACACCGTAAAAAAAACGGTGTCTTTATTTTGCCTCGGAGGAGGTGAAAACGATGTGAGAACGGGAGGATTTAGGGAGATGTCGCAAACAAACGAATACGAAGTATTCCAGAAAGAGATCAGAGAGATCAAGGCGGATCAAAAAACGCTTGAGAAGCGTGTCAGTACCCTGGAAAGAACATCAGAACGCCATGATCAGCAGATTATATCTATCAATGAAAAGCTGAACAAGATCGAGGAAAACACAACTTGGATCAAGCGCAGCATCACCGGCGCGATCATTACAGCGGTCAGCACTGGCATCATCGGCGGCGCAATCGCTGTATTTTATAATCTACTGCAGAAATAAAGAGGTAAACACAATATGAAAAGCTTAGACAAAGGCACGGTCATCAGGACGGTGCTTCTTTTTATTGCATTGGTAAACCAGACATTGATCATGTTTGGAAAGTCAGCTTTGCCGATTAGTGAGGACCAGGTCAATACGCTGGCCGACTCTTTGTATTTGGCCGGCTCTACGATTTTTACAATCGTCACGACGTTGGTCGCTTGGTATAAAAACAACTATGTCACCGGTAAAGGTAAGCAGCAAAAAGAAGTTCTAAAACAAAAAGGATTAACAAAATGAGGTTGTCGGCGGGCAGCCTTTTTAAATTGGAGGGGTTCAAATGGTTAAAGTCGTGAAAAATTTTGTGAAAGTCAATCAATATACTCGGCCAGGGTTGAAGTTGGCAGGAGTGAAAGCGATCGTTATACACTGGACGGCTACTCCCGGCGCATCGGCTCTGAATGAGCGGAATTATTTCAATGGCACGTGTATCGCTGATAAACGTTATGCGTCAGCCCATTATTTTGTGGACCGTAAAGAAGCGCAGCACATCATCCCTGAAAATGAAGTCGCATACCATGCACATGATAAAAACCGCTGTTATGTGAGTTTCCTTAAACCGAACGCTAACACAAAGTCAATCAGTGTTGAAATGTGTGTCGAAAAAGACGGCAAGATTCACAGTGAAACGGTTCAGAATGCAGCTGAATTGGTCACCGATCTGTGCAAGCGTCACGGCCTTTCTAGAGACAAGATCGGGCGGCACTATGATGTGAGAACAAAAACTGTCCGGCTCCGTGGGTGAGCGATTCCAGCCAGCTGGCGGCATTCAGGAAAAAAGTTAATGCTCTGCTTGGGAATAAAACTGTGTCTAAGACAACATCCTCCACGAGCCAGTCAAGCAAATCCACAGGGATCATTCTGAAAAAAGGGTCGTCCGGTTCGAAGGTCAAGGCGCTACAGAAACGCTTGATTGCCGCTGGCTGAAATATGGAGCAGATGGGTCTTACGGAGATGAAACGGTGCAAGCTGTCAAAGCGTTACAAAAGAAAGCGGGTATCGTGGTTGATGGAATTTACGGACCGGCTACAGAAAGGCGCTTGTAGCTATTGAAGCGAAAAAGAAAAAGCCTTCCTCAAGCAGCAAAAAATCATCCTACCCGCTGCCGTCTGGCATCTATAAGGTAAAAAGCCCGCTGATGAGAGGGACTGCCGTCCGGCAGATTCAGGAGGCTCTATTTCTATCCGGACAAAGGGGCAAAGAATAACGGCATAGATGGCTACTACGGGCCGAAAACAGCGAACGCGGTCAAACGGTTCCAGCTGATGCACGGGCTGTCTGCCGACGGAATTTACGGGCCAAAAACGAAAGCGAAATTAGAATCATTATTGAAATGAGGCCTACATCCATTAAGACGATACAAGCATGGAATGGCATCAAGAATTCAAACAAGATCTATGCTGGACAAAAAATCCGTGTAAAATAAAACTTCCTGAGGTCTCTTCGCATGTTAGAGGCCTCTGTTTTGTCATACGTTTGCCACCTATAGATGAAGGAGGATTTGTATGCTTTAGTGGATCCAAACTGCATTAATACGAGCAATTTGATCTTTTTATGTTTAATTTTGTCCAAGATAAGGTTATAATCATCTTAAATAATCTAAATCATTTCTAATTCGTTTTTAAATGTTTGTGAATGCTTCTCAATAATCTTGAATAATTCTAAACGATTCCAAGTGATTCTAGATAATCACATTTTTGAACATACAGAACAAATACTTCATGTGAAAGGGGGAACCGGGTATGCCAAGCATTTCTTCATTTATATATTGTTACAGTAATTCAGAAAAAAAGATGATTACTTTTGTCGAACCAGATTTTATACCCGGAAACTTTACTTTTAATGCGGACTTTTCAATTGTTGACCTTAATCCAAGTCAAACATACACTTTGAGAATTGATTTTAAGGGCCCCGAGGATGAAGTCATTTTTAAAACAGATGACCAACAGATTCAGAGTCCTGACGAAGCAAAAGAAAAGAAACGTATAGGTGTATTAATTAACTTTGAATTTAAAAACGTGCCTTTGAAGACAGAGGGGTTATACAAAACTTCTGTGTACTTGGACAACGTATTATTAGGGACATTTGCGATACCCGTAATGAGAGGAAGTGATCAAAATGAGTAATATTACAATGACTCAAATTCCACTCGAAGATAGAAAAACTAAAAATAGCCGAAGGTTTGTATTGGCCGCAATAGTCGCGGGCATATCTGCAACTAACGGGATAAACGTAACATATGATTATAATTTTAGTTACAACAAAGAAACGGATAATACAAATTTAGCCCACATTAAACGCTTTTCTTTTGCATATGATAATGCGGAACGAGGGTTACCTTTAAATTCTCCAATAAAGGAGGATGAATTTGTTTTGGATAAAATACAGTTTTCTGCAGATTTTGAAAATCAAAAAATATTTTCATTTAAAGAGCCTCTAAATCGTACAAAGTCTGTAGATGATTTTAATGAGGTCAGCTCGGAGAATTTTACACAAGTCGAGTACAGTTCTCCGTCACAATCATTAAATAAAGAAAAGGCTTTTTCCTTTAATAAACCAATGGTATTTACTAAAGACAATTCAAAATTTGACGAGGTTCTTCCTGATAATTTCTCGAAAATTGAATTATCAACAGAAAAAGAGGACGATGGTACGGTATAATAGGGGGAGTAGCAATTGCAATTGGATTTTCCTTGGTACAAAATAAAAAATAAAGATGAAGATATAACACAGGGGGACATTATATTATCATGTCCTGTTCCTGTCATTGATTATGATGAAGACTATCCTTATTTCAAACCTCAATATATGTTACAAGATGTAATAGTTATGACCCAAGCATGTGATTTGGAAAATAATAAAGTTAGAAACGTTACTTTATGTAAAATTGGTTCATTAGAAAAGCAGGTAAAAGAACATTTTGACTATCGGAATAAAGATAATAAAGGTTATAATTATGAAACGATAAGTCCAAGATCAAAATTTAAATATGCTAAAGAAATAATACAAGGTAAATATTTAGATTTATATTTCCTTAATAAATTTGATAATGGACAATACAAGGTTCCGTATAGATTAGTTTATTTAAGAGATTCATATAAAATACCTGTTCATTCCCTTAAGAAGTTTATTGAGTCCAAAGAAGATTCGGAAATATTAAGTTTATTGCCACCATATAGAGAGCATTTATCTCAACATTTTAGCTTTAATTTTTCAAGAATTGGGTTACCTGTTAATATTGCCTTGTCTGAAGAAGAGTTTTAAGCCCACCAAATAGGTGAGCTTTTTATTTTGCCTCTACATCCAACAACATCCTCAAATTTAATTAGATGGGTATCTCCTTTTGAATCCACAATATGAAACTTTGTACATCTGATTTAGTGGCAATTTGTAAATTCGTCCTTCCTAAAAAAACATTGCATGCAATGTTAAGTAAGAAAATCAAGTCAAGACATTGTCGATATGACTCGGAAGGAGTACAATAAATAAGAACAGGTGACAAACTGTGTGTTTAAATGTATAAAGAATTTATATCAAGTAAGTAGATTGAGAGCTTGTTTTTTCCTTATCCTTTTCATAGCTTATTTTTCCTCTGAATTCTTTTTAGATAGGGTTCATTAGTGTTCCTTTTTGTTTTGTCAAAAGATATTTATAGGAATCAAACCTTAAAATTACCTTAAAATTCAAATGTAACAATGGAAAAGTCTTCTTATAAATGTATAATAAATGTGTTTAATACATAATAAGGAGATGTTTTATATTGTTTAAATTTGTTAGGAAACCTCTTATTTTTATGATGATTTTCACTTTTAGTTTTACTGTTTTTTCAACTACTATGAGTCAATCAGCCCAAGCGGCTTCAAGTGAATGGGTAGGTATAAGCGGTGATTATAAAGCTCGTTTTGATAGTCCACATGAACCTAAAACTGGTAAGTGGCATGTTCATGTTTATAAAGGGAAGAAGGAAATAGGTAGTTTAAATATGGATGGTTCAGTACATGATAAAAGAAAAGGTGGATTCTCAAAAGTACCGAAGTCTATAGTTAAAAAACTAAAAGGAAAATCACAGTGGAAAAAGTACGAAAAGAAACAAAAGAAGGTTGCTGAAGCTCGTAAAAAAGTTCAAGGAAAACCTCTGTGGCAGATAGCTCTTGATCCATCAGCTATTTTCGCATTAGTTGCAGCACTTGGAATGACTATTGGTAAATTCACAGTATGGCAATGGTCAAAAATTTTTGCTTAGGGTAAACTAATCAAGAAGAAGGAGATTCGTGGAATGGGACTTTTAAATACTAGTTTTAAACGATTGTTAAGATTACGAGAAATTGAATTTTACCAAGTGGAATTGAGTGACGATGAAAGATGTTGTTATTTATTGATTTATGACAAAGGTTTATCAGATGTTGATAAAGGATTGCGTAATTTTGATGAAGGTAATTTGATTAATGCTTATATCATAACAAATTTTGAATTACCTGATCCGGCCTATCAAGATGTGCTATATTTTGTTGATGATATGTTAGGAATGAAACACAATTGTACACATTACATAGATACTTTATATGTTAAGGAAGAATTTGATTTTGATTTTCCTTTTGATATGCTTGCTATTCGTAAATATGTACAAGAAATACTTTCTTTATTGGGAATTGATAAAGAGCTTCCAGACTTTAAAGAGACTGCTTTTAATTATTTATCGCAAGATTAATATCCAGGTGTGATTAAGTTTTGAAAAACAATCGTTTAAATTTATTGTTAAGTTTCTTTTTACTAATAATCGTCCTCAGTGTAGGGATTTTTTTGAGAAGTAAAGGGGTTCCTCAATATGGATTGGAATTTTCTGTTTATTCATTAGGGCAATTAATCCCCCTCTTTTCTTCTTTATCATTATCTTTTGGATAAAAATTATAACGTTAAAGAGTAGGACATTCATCCTACTCTTTTTCTTATAGAACTTCCTCCATAATGGACAGCTGATGTAGTTTTGTGTATAGACAGAATTCAAATATTTACTTTCCGTAAATATGAAAAAATCGCTAATCCAGAAAGATTACCGGGAATATTAATGGTCAAAAAAAGCCCAACAGGGTGGCAAATACGATTATTTTTCCTTTTTTTGATTTGTCTAAACGTGTTGAGCTTCAATGAAACCCATTATATAATGGGCTTCGCCTTTTAAACCTTTTTCAAAATTTTTAATGACCTGTTTCATGTTAAGGAAAAAGTCAAAGGTACGAGTTTGTTTGGAAGCCTTAAATCAACACGATGATTTGATGAGTTTGTTTCGATGTAATAAAAAGAAAATTGTTGGCGAATTGTTGTCCAACTCTGCCAACAATTATCGTTTTCATTCAGAAGTCATCAGAAGTAAAATTCAATAGCCCTTAAAATAAAAGGGATGGTCAGAATCGAACATATTTGTTCAGAAGATGTCAACTACACTGGCAGTGTACAAGGGTTTTTTTGTTGCCTTTTTTACGCGATCCATTTTTGCGGATGGATAGCCTATCTGTCCGTACGGTATTTGACGACTGGCCATTTTTCTTTTCGCAGAGCGTTCATCAGCTCTGGTCCTACATGCAAATGCTCTTCAATCAGCTCTCTTGGAGTCAGCGCCATCCACTGATTTAATGAAATGTCTGCAAAGCGGCTGCTTTTGAATATTTCTAAAAACCACAGGCTTTCGCTGCCTGTATTTTGAATGTAATGTCCCATGGCAAACGGGACATATCCGACATCCCCCGCCCGGTAATTAAAGGTGCGGGCAGTCCCGTTTGCCGCAAATACTGTCATTCGCCCGGTTCCTGAGATATAGTACTGCCATTCATCGTTGTTCGGGTGCCAATGCATTTCCCTCATTCCGCCGGGCTTGACTTCGACGAGTGCGGCGGCGATCGTTGTCGAAATTGGAAAGTTTGAAGAATCAACAATTCGCACCGTTCCGCCGGGTGTTACGATAGGTTTTTGTGCAAACAACCTGTAAGCGAAGCTTTTTGGTACGGTTCCATACGGGTCGGGCACTTTTTGGTTTTCGAGCGGTCCCGGCGCTTTTGCTTGGAAGATGTATCGCTGTTTGTCGGGGATGCGGGCGAAGGCGCTTTCGTGTACACCGAAATTCGCGGCCAGAATATCTTTCGGTGTGTGTGCGAACCAATCTGTAATCGTGAAGGTATCGAACTCGGAGAAGTTCCCGTCGTCAAAAACGAGGAGAAATTCGCAGCCGTCCTCAAGCCCTTGAATCGAGTGCGGTATTCCGGCGGGAAAGAACCACAAATCCCCGGGGCCGACATCGGCGATAAAGTTTCGGCCGTCCTGATCGACGGCGGTAATGCGCGCATGGCCCAAAATCATGTAAGCCCATTCCGATTGCTTATGCCAATGCAGCTCGCGCACCCCGCCTGGCGTCAGCCGCATGTTGACGCCGGTAATGGTCGTTGATACCGGCAGCTCCCGGACAGTTATTTCGCGCGACCAGCCGCCATGATTTAACTGCATATGTGTGTCTGAAAAAGAAAACTTTAAATTGGGGATTGCTCCGGCATCTGTTTTTGGAGGAACGAACATGTCGGGATTCTCTAAATCCCGCATCACGTCGCGGGGCCCAAAATCAGTCGCGCCCGCACCATCGTGTCTTATTGGATGAGGCACGCGATTGTACCAAGCTGGAGTCCCGGCTGTTCTTTTCATGTAAAAAGCTCCCTTCACAGGTCGTGTATACCGAAATTTATGACAGGGACGCTTAAAATATATCAAATCGAAAAAAATCGGAGCCTTATTAAGACGCTTTTAAAAAAACTAGATGGACAGATTTGCATTTCCTTTGGCAGCAGAAGAAAACCTTCGATTTAAAGTCTGCACGGCACGGGCTCCTGCTGTTTGCCTTCCACCGCTAACGATTACTGACTGAATGATTTCGCCCGAAGCTGAATAAGAATGAGATAGAAAGCATCCGGGCAATTTTCGAACGGCTACATGAATGAATACTATGTGACAAGAAAGAAGGGAGCGTTGATGAAAAAGCTTTGCCGGGAAGTCTGGGTAGAGGTAAACCTTGATGCGATTAAAAAAAATTTACGCGCATTTCGGCGGCATATTCCGAAGAGGAGCAAGATTATGGCTGTCGTAAAAGCGAACGCTTATGGTCACGGCTCGGTGGAAGTGGCACGCCATGCACTGGAAAACGGCGCGAGTGAGCTCGCCGTTGCCTCGGTGGAGGAAGCGGTCGTTTTGCGAAAAGCGGGGATTGACGCACCGATCCTTGTGCTCGGTTTCACCCCGCTTAGCTGTGTGAAAGAAGCGGCAGCTTGGAATATATCGTTATCAGCATTTCAAGTTGACTGGATTAAAGAAGCGAACGAGATATTGGAAACAGAAGCAACCCCTGACCGGCTGTCTGTTCATATCAATGTGGATACCGGCATGGGGCGTTTAGGTGTACGCACAAAAGAAAGGCTTTTAGCAATTGTGGAAGCGCTGGCGGCAAGTGAAAACCTCAGATGGGAAGGGATTTTTACGCATTTTTCCACAGCTGACGAACCGGATACTGAGCTAACCATGATTCAACACGAAAAGTTTATCAGCTTTCTCCGCTTTCTGAAAGAACAAGGCTTTAAGCTGCCTACGGTGCATATGAACAACACGGCCGCGGCGATCGCTTTTCCGGAATTCAGCGCTGATATGATTCGCTTAGGTATCGGAATGTATGGATTATATCCTTCCGATTATATCAGGCAGCTCAATCTCGTTAAGCTTGTGCCTGCACTAAGCTTGAAGGCGCGCATCGCTTATGTGAAAACCATGTTGACAGAACCGCGGACCGTTAGTTATGGCGCTACATATGTTGCGGAGCGCGGGGAAGTGATTGCCACGATTCCGGTCGGCTATGCTGACGGTTATTCCCGTGAACTTTCCAATCGCGGATTTATTCTACACCGCGGAAGACGGGTGCCGGTGGCGGGAAGAGTAACAATGGACATGATAATGGTCAGTCTGGGAGAGAGCGAAGGTAAACAAGGAGAGGAAGTCGTGATTTACGGCCGGCAAAAGGGAGCTGAAATTTCCGTTGATGAAGTTGCGGAAATGCTTGATACGATCAATTATGAAGTGGTATCTACAATAAGCTGGCGCGTCCCCCGCTTTTATATAAGAGACGGCAAGATTTTTAAAAAGTCGACCCCGCTGTTATACGTATAGTTTTCCCATACTCACAGGCTGTTTTCTCGATCATTGATAAAATAGGAAAAGTGCAAATTCTTGACAAAAAAATTTATTTATGCTATAATTTACTAATTGAATATTGGTGTGTATAATAGGATTCTCCTGGCCGGGAGAATCCTATTTTTTTTGCGTTTGATGAAGGAGTGTACGACATGAAAAAAGATGAATCAAGTGTAACGTCTCTTATTTCGGCTTTTGGCAGAGCTTATCACAGCCAATATGATGAACCAAAAATTTTTGATGACAATCTAGCCAAAACGCTCATTTCCCAACAAGAATTTTCTGATATTAAAAACAGTTTCATTCAAGGTATACAGTTCTTCAACAAAGATATAGCGGAAAAATACGAGGGAGACGATGAAGAAATATTAAAATGGGTCACACAAATTCAGCTCTCTCCGACGCCGCTCGCGCGTGCCGCATATTGCGAAAGCGTGCTGCACCATGAGATTCGGTTTGGAGCAGAACAATACGTGATTCTTGGGGCAGGGCTGGATACTTTTTGTTTTCGGAACCTAGAGTTAAAAGGCAAAATTGATATCTTTGAAATTGACCATCCAGCGACACAAAAATGGAAAAAGGAAAGGCTGGACAAAGCCGGTTTTCACATCCCGGCCCACCTTCATTTTATTCCTTTGGACTTTGCCAAGGCATTTTCTTATCAAGAATTGGCTGATAAGGGTTTTCATTTTAACAAAAAAACGTTCTTTAGCTTTTTGGGCGTTTCCTACTACTTAACAAAGGAAGAAACCGAAAAATTGCTGAGACAATTAATGGCTGATCTTCCTTCAGGAAGTTCGATCGTTTTTGATTATGCGGATGAAAACCTGTTCAAAGAAAAAGGTTTCTCCAACAGGGTGGAAAATATGGTGAAAATGGCAGCGGCAGGCGGAGAACCGATGAAGTCATGCTATTCGTATCAGGAAATCCAGCATATGCTGGAGCAATCCGGACTGCTCGTTTATGAGCATTTGTCACCGTCAGATATTCAAGAGCGTTATTTTAAAAATCGAAAAGATGATCTGTCAGCCTTTGAAACGATTCACTACATTCATGCCGTGAAAAATTAAACACGAATCAAGAAAAACGCCCGGGGCCGGGCGTTTTTCCTATTTTAAGCCGTGCGATCGCCTTTCTGTTTTTCTTGGGGGAGTACAAGCTGTTTAGGAGGGCATTTGCGCTGCGTCAATTCGGACACAGCGAAGATCGTCATAAATGCTGTAACCGCAGCCAGCGTCCGGAAAGGAAAGAGGACTGTGCCGTCTTCAATCATCGGATACGGCAGAAGCGGCGGGATGCCGAATGCGGGTTCACCGCCGCCCAGCCTCAGAATGACCGCAACTGCAAATCCGGAAATTGACCCGTACAGGTTTGCTCTTTTATAAAAGAGGGCCATTGTTAACTGGGGAAAAAGAATGCAATAAACTAAATCCGATGCCAAATACCATAAAGTATAAACGCTTTTGACATTCAGCGCGATGATCGCTGCTCCCGCGCCGAACAAAATGATTGAGCGTTTGACGACTTTTTGCAGCTGTTTTTGGGTGGCCTTCGGCTTGATCAGCGGACGGTAAATATTCCATGCGGCCATTGATGATGCCGATAGAATCGATGAGTCCATGCTTGACATAACGGCAGCTGCAATTGCACCCAAACCGAGGCCAGCGATAATTCCCGGCGTTAAATACGCAAGCGTTTGCGGCAAAATCATCGCCGGGTTATCCGGAGCGCTCGCTCCGAACAGGCTCCAATCCGCACTGTTTCCGGCAGCTCCGATGATCACGCACGGAATGGCGGCAATGATACAGATCACTCCGGCAATAATCGACTGCCACATGGCGGCGTTTTCCGATTTTGCCGAAAGAACGCGCTGAAAGTACACCTGCCATGCGATACCACCGAAAATTAAGAGGAGCGCATTATCCCACCAGTTCCAAAACAGGTTTCCCCATTCAGGATTTTTCCAGCCGTCCAACGGCGGAAACAGATTGGCGCTGCTGCCGAAATCGTGCCTGTAATTTGCCCATACGATATCGAATGAACCGACATTTGACAATACAAATGGGACGACTAAAAACAGCCCGAGCAAAATGATGATCATTTGGAAGACATCTGTGAAAGCGACTGCCCACATGCCTCCGGCCACCGTATAAGCGATGGCGATCATCGCCGAAAGAATAATCGACGTTTGGAAATCGATATTCAGAATCATTCCGAAAGTCGTGCCCAATGCCGTTAAGATCGCGGCGCTCCAAAACAATTCTCCTAACAGCGCCGGTATATATAAAACACCGGCCATCCGCTTACCGAAGCGCTGTTCGAGAGGATCGATAATGGTCATAAATTGATGACGGCGCATTTTTCTGGCGAAGAAAATACCGCCGATAATCAGGCTTAATGCGTAGCCCCAGGGTGCCTGGGCCCAGATGAGACCGTCGCTGTAAGCCGATTCGGCCGTTCCGTTAATATATCCGCCGCCGACCCATGTTGCGGCCATTGTCACCATTCCGACTAAAAACGGCATGCTCCTTTTTGCCACGATCATATCAGAAAAAGAATTTGATTTCTTTGCTGCGTAAAAAGCGCCTAAATAATAGGTGAAAGCAAAGAATATCATCATCGAGATAAAGCCGCCCCAATGAATGTCTGCATTCGAAATGCCGATATACGTGAGTAAGCCTCCCGCAAACAATACAAAAATACCTAATTTGATCCAGTTTTTTTTCTTCTCAGCATAATTCATGTATGCACATCGCCTCCGGTGATAATTTTTCGAATTTTCTTGAAATTAAAATGTGAAAAAAGGTTTTGCGCCACTCTGGGAAGTATGCAAACTGCTGACTTCAGAGCGGATAAAACCTTTTTATTCCTTGTTATCAATCGGTATAAACTCAAAAATCTCTCCGGATTGGACAGATTTCGCGAGTCTCAGCAGCCAGTCATAATACGGTTTTGACTGTTCCAACTGGTCATAAAGAGTTCTCGCTTCTTCTTTTATACTTTCGTCAAGCCCATCGCTTTCGACGATGTCCCCCAATGCTTTTTGAGCGTCTTGAATGGCCATGAGATTCACTTTGACTTCCCTTTCCCATTTTTGCGGGAAAAAGCTTGTGAAAAATTTGAAGAAATCCTTTTCAGCAACAAAGCTGTGTTTTCTTCTTCCTCTATGGAATGTCTTTTTGACGACGTTTAAGTCTTGGAGTTTTTTTACGCTTGTGCTCATGCTGGGCTTGCTCATTTGCAGTTCTTCCCGCATTTCGTCCAGTGTCATTTCATCCGAAAGGTACATGGTTCCGTACAAAATACCCGCACTCCGGGTAATGCCGTACAGATCCATCGTTTCTGCGATTGAATCAATGACAAGATCTTTTGCCTGTGCGATCGCTTCTTTTGCTGAAAGATCACGGGGATTGTCCATTACTTGCCTCCTTTCACAGGAGCGGAACATCAGCATTGCAGATTCAATGCCCCGGAAAAACGGGGATTAATCTGAAATCCGCGTTAAGTTTGTTAAGTTATTTCTGTATGTTCTTTATCTTAACGAAAGAAATTCAAATGTCAAAATCAAAATTTTTTTTCAAATGGCCTCAGCCCGTGTGAGTACTGCGTTCATATAAAATTCAAAAAAAATAATCAGCCTGATTTTCTTTGACACAAAAAATGGCACATGATAAATTCAAAGTGTTCAAAACGTTAAATTTTTATTTAACAAACTTTGCGTAATGAGGAGGCTGCTTTTATGAGTCAAACACTTTTCATTGACGGAAAGTGGGTGGGCGCCAAAAAAGGCGAAACCCGCCAAATTATCAACCCTTACAATCAAGAGCATATTGAAACCGTCAGTGAAGGAGACAGAGAAGACGCTGTTCGGGCGATTGCCGCAGCGCGCCGCGCCTTTGACGACGGCGAGTGGGCGAATACGCCGGGTCTTGAACGAGGCAACATCGTATTAAAGATCGCCGAACTGATCAGACGCGACCACGAAGAGCTGGCAGAGCTTGAATCGCTTGACACCGGCAAGACGCTTGAAGAAAGCAGAGCCGATATGGATGATATTGCAAACGTATTTCAATATTATGCAGGGCTTGCGGATAAAGATGGCGGAGAAGTCATTTCTTCACCGATTCCCGATTCTAAAAGCGAAATTGTCAGGGAGCCGGTCGGTGTCTGCGGGCAGATCACCCCATGGAATTATCCGCTCCTGCAGGCAAGCTGGAAAATCGCTCCGGCTTTGGCGGCGGGCAACACAATCGTTGTCAAACCAAGTGAAATCACACCGTTGACAACCATTAAGATCTTCAAGCTGATGGAAGAAGCCGGTGTGCCTAAAGGGGTTGCCAACCTTGTTCTCGGCCCCGGGGCCACTGTCGGTGATGAACTTGCCAGAAATACAGACGTCGACTTAATTTCTTTCACCGGCGGAATTGAAACCGGAAAGAAAATCATGCAGGCTGCAAGTACGAATGTGAAAAAAATTGCGCTTGAGCTTGGCGGGAAAAATCCGAATATTGTGTTTAAAGACGCAGATTTTGACGTAGCGGTTGACCAGGCGCTGAATGCGGTATTCTTCCACGCAGGACAGGTTTGCTCCGCGGGTGCTCGTCTTCTCGTTGAAAAATCCATTCATGACGAGTTTGTCGCAGAGCTTGTCAAACGTGCGAAAAAAATCAAGCTCGGCAACGGATTCCACGAGGAGACACAGAGCGGTCCGCTCATTTCAGCTGAACACCGCAGCAAAGTTGAAAAATATGTGGAAATCGGCCTGCAAGAAGGCGCCAAGTTGGAAACAGGCGGAAAGCGTCCGGAGGACCCTGAACTTGCAAATGGATTCTTCTATCTGCCGACGATCTTCTCGGGCTGTACATCAGATATGAGAATCGTTCAGGAAGAAGTATTCGGTCCTGTATTAACAGTTGAATCATTCAAAACAGAAGAAGAAGTGGTCTCACTTGCAAATGATACGATTTACGGCTTAGCCGGCGCCGTTTGGTCAAAAGACATCGAAAAAGCGGAACGCGTCGCTTCCAAACTGCGCATGGGAACCGTCTGGATCAATGATTTCCACCCGTATTTCGCACAAGCGCCTTGGGGAGGTTACAAGCAGTCAGGCATCGGCCGCGAGCTTGGCCGCATGGGCCTTGAAGAATACACGGAAGTGAAGCACGTCTACCGCAATACGAAACCGGCGGCTGTCAATTGGTTTAAAGCATAAGAAGGAGGAAATGATTCATGACTTTAAATATGAAAGTAGAAGCGATGAACAAATTCCACACGTTTGAAATCCCGACCGTCATTAAGCACGGAATCGGAGCCGTTAAACATGTGGGCGAAGAAGTGAAAAAACTTGGCGTTTCAAAAGCGCTGCTTGTCACAGACCCCGGCATCTACAAAGCAGGTGTAACAAACCCGGTCGTTGAATCCCTTCAGGAAGCAGGCGTTGAAGTTGTCGTCTTTAATAAAGTCGAGCCGAATCCGCCTGTCCGTCTTGTCGCTGAAGGTTCCAAACTGTATGCTGAAGAAAACTGCGACGGCCTTGTAGCAGTCGGCGGCGGAAGCTCAATGGATACGGCGAAAGCGATCGGAGTCGAAGCCACTCATGAAGGCTCGGTTCTTGACTATGAAGCGGCAGAAGGAAAGAAGCCTCTTGAAAACCGGATTCCTCCGCTTACAACGATCCCGACGACTGCCGGAACCGGTTCAGAAGTTACACAATGGGCGGTTATCACAGATGAAGAGCGTGAATTTAAATTCAATACGGGCGGCCCGCTGATTGCTGCTCACTTGACAGTTATCGATCCTGAATTGCATGTATCAATGCCTCCGCACGTCACAGCGATGACCGGCGTTGACGCTTTGGCTCACGCCATCGAGTGCTATACGATGAAATTTGCTCAGCCGATAACTGACGCGGTGGCCCTTCTTGCCATCGAATACGGCGCACATTACATCCGCAGAGCGTTTGCCGATGGGGAAGATCTTGAAGCGAGATACGGCATGGCGCAGGCGGCTATGCTTGCAGGCCTTTCTTACGGAAGCGAATCTGCAGGCGCTGCTCACGCGATGAGCCAGACGCTCGGAGGAATCATTCCTGTCGCGCACGGCCAATGTGTGGCGGCGATGATGGGTCCTGTAATGGAATACAACTGGAAAGGCTACCCTGAAAAATTTGCCCGCATTGCAAAAGCGTTCGGCATTGACACAAGCGGCATGTCTACAGTGGAAGCGGCTAAAGCTGCAGTGAACTGGATGTATCAGCTTGTGGAAGACTTGGAGATTCCTAGTCTTGAAGAGCAAGGCGTATCACCTGACATGATCGACCGCCTTTCAAAAGAAGCGATGAAAGATCCGCAAACGGTCGGAAACCCGAGAGACCTGAACGAAAAAGCGTACAATTGGATTTACAAACGCTGCTTTAATCTAACCCCGAAAACTGTATAAAGAAATGCATGAAGCCCGCTGTGTGAACGCACAGCGGGCTTTCTCAATTTGAGAAAAAAAGGGATGCATTGTAAAATAAATCACATCTTGAAAAAAGGGGATGGGTTGAATGTGGAAAAAGCACACGGCTGTTGCAGAGAACGTATACATAGCGGACACACCGTCATTTGTGACAGAGAAACAAGAAAAGATTGTGATTGATTACGGGGGAATACCGGGTGATCTGCATTTTGGACTGACGAAAAAAGCGGGAGCAAGGGAGCCGATGTATAAAAGAGGGACGGAGATTTTCAACAGGAGGCAGATTTCAATTGTCTCGGTCGAAGAGTGTCTTGAGATTGCCGGACGGCTGAACGTTCCTGCGGTCCTTCCGGAATGGCTCGGGGCTAATATCGCATTAAGCGGACTGCCTGATTTAACTTCATTAAGAGAAGGAAGCAGAATCGTTTTTCCAAGCGGCGCCTCTCTGTTGAGCGAGGGTGAGAACGAGCCGTGCATTCAGCCCGGAGAAGTCATTCAGGAGCAGTTTCCCGACAAACCGAAGCTTGCTTCGCGCTTTGTGCGCCATGCGATCGGAAGAAGGGGAATCGTCTGCGTCGTCGAACGCCCCGGCTTGATCCATCAAGGCGACCAGGCAGAAGTGTGGGCGTATTCGCCTGCTGCCACGAAAGACGCCAGGTCGTTTGCCTGAGCGGATGAAAAGCCCCGGGCCTCTAAAGCCGGGGCTTTCCGTGTATTATAATAGTTTCTGTTTGATTTCCTTGATCTGTTTAATATGTCTTCTTTCATGATGGCCGATGAAGTCGAGCCACTGTCTGACCGTAAGCTCTTCGAAAACCGGATGCGGCAGCACCCTTTGAAAATCTTCATCATGAAAGGCGGCGATGACTGAAGTTAATTGTGTTCTGACATTGTCGAGCTCAGCTTTGAGGGTTAAAGCATCCGCCGTTTTTCTTTCAGGCTCTGCATATGTGGGCGCCTTTCGCTTGGAGCTTCTGTCTTCCGACTGATGCACCGGTTTATCTTCGATTGTTTTGACCGGTGCATGCTTGATTTGTTCCTTTAGGATTTGAAGTGCCATCAGGTCGATTTTTTTCAGGTGGTCGATCACTTCTTGAATGCTCCATTCGTCCTCCGAGGGCCTTTTATTCAGCGTTTCGTCTGACAGGCCTTGAATCTCGCTCCAAAGTTCTTTTCTCGCTTCATTAAAAATGCTCATCATATCCCCTCCTGTTTTTACTGTACCATATCGCAGGCTGGTAAAATAACCAAAAAACACTCGATTTTCGCATCGCCATCGGATATGCTTAAGAAAAATGAATAGAAGGAAGGATTTATTTGAGAACAACATTGTACCCGTATATCGCATTAGTGGTCGGGGTGCTGGCTGTGTCTTCCTCCGCCATCTTTGTCAGACTGTCAACGGCTGACGCTGGAATCATCGCTTTTTATCGTCTCTTTTTTTCCGCTTTGCTGATCTTTCCTTTTTTCTGGGGAAAAAGAAAAGAAGTCTTGAGTTTTTCGAAAAAGGACTGGCTGTTTTCAGCGGCAGCGGGGTTCTTTTTGGCATTTCATTTTATTTTATGGTTTCGTTCGCTTGAATACACCTCAGTGGCGAGCTCGGTTGTTCTTGTGACGCTGCAGCCGATTTTTTCTTTTATCGGTACATACTTTTTATTTAAAGAAAGAGTGTCGTTCGCTGGAATCATCAGTGCGCTTCTCGCGATCGGCGGAAGCGCGTACATCAGCTGGGGGGATTTCAAAGTAAGCGGCCAGGCGCTCTACGGCGACATTCTTGCACTATTGGCGTGTGCGCTTGTGACGGCATATTTGCTGTTTGGCCAGCATGTCAGAAAACGCCACAGTTTGACCGTTTACACGTTTATTGTGTATGGAATCAGCGCCATCACTTTATGCCTGTACTGTCTGTTTTCGGGCGCCGCCTTTTTTTCTTATCCTGCGTCAGATTGGGGGTATTTCTTTCTGCTTGCCGTCATTCCGACTTTGCTCGGGCACTCGCTGTTTAACTGGGTGCTGAAATGGCTGAGCACAAATATGATTTCTGTGGCGATTTTATTTGAACCTGTCGGAGCGGTTGCGCTGGCGTATTGGATTTTAGACGAATCCGTCATGATGACGCAGGTGATCGGCGGAGCGGTCATTTTTTCAGGTATTATCTTGTTCATGGCCTCGCAAAGCATGAGGAAAAACACCGTCCCGTCCGTGAAAGGGAAAACACATAAGGCGCTTTAAAGTTTGCACCTTATCCGGTCAAAATATCTTCGCTTGAATAGCGGATGTTTTCCTGTTCAGGTCTGGCCAGGGAAAACGCCAATGTGAGCGGTCCGAGTTTTCCGAGAAACATAATGAAAATAATCAGTATCTTTCCGACAGGGGTCAGGTCAGCCGTAATCCCCATTGACAGGCCGACCGTGCCGAAGGCTGATACGACTTCAAACAAAATCGCCAAAAACGGCTTAGGTTCTGTCATATTTAAAATAAAGACAGCCGCTAAAATCAACAGCACACTGATAGTCGAAATAGCGAGCGAACGAATGATCAATTGGTCTTTCAGCGTTTTTTTTGCTATCGAAATATGTTTTTTGCCTTTTAAAAAAGTGATAACCGACAGGAGAATGACAAGAAACGTCGTCAGCTTGATTCCTCCGCCGGTGGATGCACTCCCCGCTCCGACAAACATAAGAAGGAGCAAAAGTGTGATCGTGCTTTCGTGCAGGCTTCCGATATCTGTCGTGTTAAACCCGGCTGTTCGCGGGGTCACGGCCTGAAAATAGGCGCCCCAAAGTTTTTCAGCTGGCGGAAGCATGCCGAGCGTTTTTTGATTTTGATACTCCAGCAGAAAAATAAAGATCATGGCTGACAAATTGATGATAAACGTACCGTATATCATCAATTTCGAATGAAGGCTTAACTTTTTCAAGCTCCGCTTATGCCATAGATCAGACAATACGGTAAACCCTATCCCGCCGATGATAAACAAAAAACTGATCACCAAGTTGACGAGCGGATCGCTTTTATACCGTATTAAACTGTCCGGCCAAATGGAAAATCCCGCATTGTTAAAGGCGGAAACCGCGTGGAACAGGCTGTAGTAGACACCGCGTGCGAAACCGTATTCAGGAACCCATTTGACAGCCAGTATGACCATGGCCAGCATTTCAATTGCGAAGGAGTAAATAAACAAACTCTTGATGAGCTTAATGATCCCGCCTAAAGAAGTTTGATTGAGAGACTGTTGAATCAACAGCCGTTCTTTCAGGCCGATTTTTTTCCCGAGCATGATAAAAATGAGCACTGCAAATGACATGATGCCGAGTCCCCCGATCTGGATGAGAACGAGGATCATGAGCTGACCGAACAACGTATAATCCGTGCCTGTATCAACGACGGCTAGGCCGGTAACAGTCATCGCCGATGTCGATGTAAAAAGCGTATCAATCCAGCCTATGGGTTTAGACGTCGCTGCCGGGGTCTTCAATAAAAGAGTTCCTAATATGATGAAAAATAAAAACACCAGCACGAGCAGTTGGGACGGGCTTAATTGAATCTGTTTAAACTTCACGGTTAATCGCCCTTTTTTTCAAAGGTCTCAATATCTTTGTTTTGCCCGATCACAATCAAAATATCGTTTTCGTATATCAAGTCATCAGCGCTCGGTGCGATGATGAAATGCCCGTCTCTTTTTATGCCGACGATGTTGCAGCCGAAGTTGGCGCGTACATCGATATCCCCCAGGCTTCTTTTGTCCAGCTTTTTTGTTGCCACAATTTCGACGATGCTGTAATTTGGCGACAGCTCAACAAAATCGATCATCTTTTCCGAGGTGATATGGCTGGCTATCCGCTTGGCCATATCTTTTTCGGGATGAATGATACGATGGACGCCGATTTTATGGAGAACCTTTTGGTGATAGTCATTTTGCGCTTTCGTCCATACTTTGGGAACGCCCATTTCAATCAGCAAAAGCGAAGTCAGAATGCTTGCTTCAATGTCATCGCCGAATGATACAAAGGCGTGATCGATGTTGCGTATTCCGATTTGTTTCAATGTATTTTCATCAACGGCATTGGCGCAAATGGTGTAGGTTGCATAAGCAGAATATTCGTTTACTTTTTCTTCGGATTTGTCGATGCCTAAAACTTCCGCCCCTTTTGCGTGGAAGGCTTTGACAAGACTGCCGCCGAACTGACCGAGCCCGAAAACGGCATAAGATTTCTGCATCCGTGTTCACCCTTTTATCTGTTTTTCTTATAGTGTTTACTTTTTTAAAAGAAAAACACACAGGGATGTACAAGAATCCGGAAGTGTGCGAATCCGGAGAGCCGCCTTGAGGCGGCTTCGGTTTCAGCTGAGCGAGCCTCCGGTTTCGCGAATGTCTTTTTCGTGAAGGGCAGAGACGACGGCGGCTAGCCTCAGCCCTTCGACGATCGTTTCAAGGCTGAGGCTCGGCTCGTGCTTATCGACTGTTTGTTCGGGGAGATACGGAATGTGGATGAACCCTCCGCGGATGTTTGCCGAGGTGCGGTCTATACGGTGCATTAACTGGTAAAAAAGATGGTTGCATACGAATGTTCCAGCTGAATTAGAGACGGAGGCCGGGATTCCGTTTTTTCTCAACTCTTTCACAACGAGTTTGATCGGAAGCGCGGACCAGTAAGCTGCAGGCCCGTCTGCCGCGATCGGTTCATCGATCGGTTCCCGTTTTTCATTATCCGGAATGCGGGCGTCATCGATGTTGATTGCGATGCGTTCCGGAGTAATGTGAGCCCGGCCGCCTGCTTGTCCTACACAAATGACGATATCGGGATGGTGCTTTTCGATCGCTTTTTCCAAAACGGCCGCTGAATGATGAAAAACGGTCGGGATCTGCTCCGCCACGATAGAGACGCCTTCGACTTTTTCTCCGTTCAGCCGTTTTACAGCTTCCCAAGACGGATTGACCGTTTCTCCCCCGAAGGGGTCAAAACCTGTCAGCAGTACTTTCTTTCCCATATCGATCCCTCCTGAATATGAATATAAAGTGCAAAATACCCATTCAGAAGATGTCTGAATGGGTATTTTTTAAAATATTTTATGCTCCTGATCCCCGGGATGCCAGAAGTACCTGATCTCCTTGAGAAGCCGCTTCCGGTGCATGGTTTACGAATGAAAAGCTGATAACTGCGCCTAATACAACTGCTGTTAATAATACTTTTTTCATTTTATTCTCCTCCTCTTCCAGCGAGCTTGCTCGCCTTGTCTGTTTTAATGTAAAAGTATATGGCTTCTTCATATAACTTTTCTCGCCTGTAGTAATTCGCTACATCCATCAATAATTCCTCCAAATCTACCCAGGCTTTTTCATTTTCTAACTGGTGAACATAGTCCTTGATTATTTCCAGTTTATTCTGTGTATCAGAATATAATGTATATAAAATTTTGAATTTCAATTCGAAAATTTCGCTGTTCATTTCCCGGGATTTTTTAAAGCCCACTTCGATCCATTTAAATGCTTGTTTGTGTGCGTTGGTTTTGAAAAGAGACCTTGTGTTTTCATAAACGCAAAGAAGGTAAGCATACTTGGCTTTCGTTTCAAAATCTTTGATTGCAAAAGCTTTATTGTAATACTTTAGCGCTTCCTCCTGCTTGTCTTCCTTACTCTTCAAAAAGCCCATATTATAGTAGGTACACGGTAAAAGGAATTGGTCGCCGATTTTTTCGGTTTTTTCGATCGCTTCTTTTAATAATACTTCACTTTCGGAGAACTTAAATTGGTCAATATAATTGAGCCCGATCAGCATTTTGCAGTTGATGACCCGCTTGGCATACCCGTCATACCCTTGAAAGATGCCGGAGGCAATGTTGATGTGATGAATCGACAGCCATGTCGCTTTTAAGTTGTAATACAAAACACCGATTTTATAATGAAATTCAGCTTTTTCAATTTCATTTTGAATGACGCTCAGTCTTTTTTCCGCTATTCTGAAAAAATTGAGCGCTTCTGTATGGTTTTGCTTGTAGTCCTCATAAATCCCTTTAAACAGGTAAAAATAATAATTCAGCTTGTCGTCCGTACTTTTTGGATCTTTGTCTTGAAAACTGATGGCCTCCAATTTTTCGGTGGAAGATTGGGAGATATCTTCAAGAAGGAGCCTTAAGCGAAAATCGAGCATTTGATAATAGAGTAGAACGTCATGATCTTCTTCCATTTTTTCAATTGCTTTATCTATGTCATCTTTCATTTCGATTGAGCCTGAAATGTCTCTTTTTTTCATCAGTATGTACCAGTCGTTGAGCATATTGGCGACTTCTTGTGAAGCCACGGCTTTGGCCATTCTCTTCCCTCCAATCTTTGTGAATTTTTTGTAAATTGAAGTTCTATTAATCATAGCATAAACTGCTGCCGTCTGTGAATAACGCTGAAATGCAAGTTCGCCGGTGAAAAGTTCATTTCTGAAATTAAATCGTCATTTTCCAAAAAAAGTGCGCGAAAAAAGCGAAAACCGCGCCAAGCGGAATACAGGAGATCATTGCGGTTCCGTTGACCAGCCCGTCAGCTCCGCTTATTTTCAGGGCTTCCCGGTAGCCTATTAAAAAGTGGATGATCGATAGGACGTAACATAAGAGCATCATATAGTAAGGGTTCATTTGCATACCTCCTCTATTCGCTTTACTATATTACATTCAATAGAGGCGAAGATTATGCCTGTTTAAACAGGAAAAAGAACAAAATATTATAGACGAAAAGATTTTCAATTACAATACATGTTTTTAAAAATATTTCCACTATAATCAAAATGAAAGATAAATTTAGGGGGTCATAAGAAATGAAAAAAAGGCTGATGTCACTATTGGTCTGCATCCTGGTTTTAGTGCCGGCAGCTGGTGCTTTTGCCGCGCCGAAACAGGCCGAGCTTCAAGAGTATCTTGAAGAAATAGGAATGACAGAAAAAGAATTGGAAGCTTATTTACAGGATACATATGATGAAAGTTTAAAAGATTTTGAGTCGGTGGAAGAGTTGAAAGATTTTTTAGGGGAAAGACTGACTAATCAACTTTTGGCATCCTATTTAAAAGAATACGGATTGAGCGAAAAAGAAGCGGCTGACCTTTTTGTTGAAAATGGCTATATGGAAAGCGGCCAAAACATTCTCGACGTGTTTATGTTTGAATACGAATTGGACGATGCGCTTTTCACTGTGACATATGAAGAAGACGATTTTCAGATCGGGAACCTGTTTCAAGAATTGGGTGTGGATGATCAGGAGTGGGAAAGGCTCGTGAATCATCTCCGAAAGGTGCGCGATAAAAATCCAAACCTTGAAAATGATTTGATGGCTCTTGGAGAACGTCTTGAAGCGGTAGCCGATTTCGAGTCTGTATCAGAGCTCTCAGCTCAGGATATCGCTGAAATGCTATCCATTTTAAACGATCTTCAGAAGACGCTTGAAGTGAAAACAAAATACTATCTTGTTAAAGACGGAAAGAAAAAAGAAGTGTCTTTGACAACGCTTGTCAGCGCGGAAGATCTGAAGGGAGCAAGCCTTCTGGTGGAAGTATACGATCTGCAAGGCAACTTCATTTTGGATGTATTGCTGACGCCTGACATGATCGGATCTGATTTAATTCATGATACAGGGTCAAAAGTGAAGCAAACCCAAACGGCTGTCAAACATGATTCAAAGCCATCTCATGTGAAAAAGACGGTTAAAGGTGCAAAGCTTCCAAAGACAGCCGGGCATTACGCGGAATGGTCGATCTTAGGCGCCGTTCTGATGTTTGGCGGATTCTTCATGATCAGAAGGCTTCGCAAAGCGGCTTAACATGTCACTTCCCATTCTAATTATGTAGAGAATGGGAAGTTTTTATAAGGAGTGAAAGGAAATTAAGGCACATCGAAAAAAAATCATCTGGCTCGCAGCTATTGTGATGGTTGTGTGCGGCGCTTATTTTACAACAACGAATGTGTTCAAGTTAATGCACGGCTACGCTCTTTTTTCATTTCAGCAGATGAAAGAAGAAGAAAAGCCTGAAAGACCTCCGATTCAGACGGCGAAAAAAGAAAAAACGGTGATTGATCAAACATTTGAAACCGGGGAGAAAATCGGCGATCTTGTCATTCCGAAAATCAATGCAAGGATTCCTATATATCACGGGACAGATGAAGACGAGCTGCAAAAAGGCGTGGGCCATTTCGCTGGTTCCGTTCTGCCTGGAGAAGATGACAACTCGGTTTTATCAGGCCACCGGGATACGGTTTTCCGAAAACTCGGCCGAGTGGGGAAGGGCGATCAGTTAATTGTTGAAGCTTCCTACGGAACTTTTACATACAAAGTGAAAAAGGTGCGGATCGTGGATGCGGATGACCGGACGGTGATTGTACCAAAGCCGAGAGCAACATTGACGGTTTCCACCTGCTATCCTTTTGACTTTATCGGTTCAGCACCGGAGCGGTATATATTGGTCGCAGATTTGATTAAATCATAAAAAAACAGCGGAATCTCAGGCGAGTCCGCTGTTTTTTTATGCTATCTCATGTCTGATCTGTTTTCCAGGAGTTTTGGCGCGGTTAGCAGCAGTAAACAAAGGACAATTGTGCAGACAATGAAAGACGGAAGCATATATGTTCCATTATATACCAAGGAATAAATCCATACCGGAGTGCCTTCAGGCGCATAGTTTCCAAAAAAGACAGCGCCGCTGATGACATGAGCGAGAAATTTCAGTCCGCTTCCGAGAAAGACGGCCAGCGTAACATAGAAAATGATCTTTCCTTTTTGTTTCTCGATTGAAGCGTTTCTGATCGATCCGGCAAAAAAGCCGCCGATACCCGCGGCCGTAGGCGCGATAAAATAATCAAGAAGAAGCTGCAGAGGATGATAAACGTAAAATCCTCCAGTGACAAACTGAAGCAATCCGGCTAAAAACCCGGTTGCCAGCCCTGCCTTCAGCCCCCATCTAAAGGAAATCAGGAAGATCGGAATCATCATGACTGCGATTGAACCGCCTTGAGGCATTTTTAAAAACATTCCGGACACCATATCAAGTATAAGTGCTATTCCTGTCATAAACGCAATTTCAATCAGCTGTACAAGTTGTTTAGATTGATTCATCATAACCCTCACTTTTGATGAACAAAGGGATACTGGACTTCTTTCCCAATAAAAAAAGCAATGCGGGGAAGGAGTAGGAAAGTTTTCCACGCACTGCTTTGGATGCAATTAGAAATGACTTTGCCACATCCCTACGCCAGCGTTAACTAACAGGTTCAAAGGGTCAGAACGGTCGTTCACTCTCAGCCTCGAGGCTCCCCTTGTGGTCATCAAGTTATTTAGTTATATTCTACTATACTAAAAAAAGAAACGGACGACAAGCTGATTTTTCGAAAAATTTTGCTTAATTTCTCCAATATGTAGCAATGCAAACATCTTTTCCTTTATAATAGAACGTATTCGTACGTACAAGATCAGTAAAGGGTTGATCTGATGAGTGAACCTACAAAATACAGCATGGTGAAAAATAAAATTAAATCGTGGATATATGAAGGCAAAGTGAAGCCGGGGGAAAAAATTCATTCGGAAAACGAATTGATGAAAATATTTGATGTAAGCAGGCACACGATCCGGCAAGCGATTGGCGACCTTGTTCATGAAGGGCTTTTATACAGAGAGCAGGGCTCAGGGACGTATTGCTCTCACCGTCTTCAGCTTTCTGAAAAAGGAAGGGAAAGAAATAAGATGATCGGGGTTATTACGACTTACCTTTCAGATTACATTTTTCCTTCTATTATAAGAGGAATCGAATCGTCACTGTCCAGCGAAGGATACACCCTTGTCGTCGCGAGCACCAATAATGACATTGAAAAAGAAAAACAATGCCTTGTGAATATGCTCGATAAAAAAATTGCTGGGTTGATCGTGGAGCCGACGAAAACAGGAAGCTTTAACCCGAATTTAAGTTACTATCTGACGCTTGAACAACATCATATTCCGTATTTGATGATCAACCAATTTTATCAGGAGCTAAATCCGCCCCATTTCATTTTGGATGATGAACACGGCGGCTTTATCGCCACTGAGCATTTGATTAAACTCGGCCATGAAAAAGTGTTCGGTTTCTTTAAACAGGACGATATGCAGGGCGCCAACCGGATGAAAGGATTTATCCGTGCTTTCAGAGAAAACGGCTTGTCGTTTTACCCTGAAATGGTCGTGACGTACACAACAGAGAACAAAAAACAAAAAACGATAGCTGAAGCCAGGAAGCGGCTTTCTTCATCAGACCGTCCGACTGCCATATTCTGCTATAATGACGAGATAGCGCTTTTGGTGTTGGATGTCGTGAGGGAATTCGGTTTGAAAGTGCCGGAAGACATTTCGATTGTCGGATATGACAACTCACATTTGAGCGAGGCATCTGAAGTGAAGCTGACGTCAGTCACTCATCCGAAAATGCAGATGGGGATTGAGGCGGCAAAATGGATGATTGCCAAAGTTGAGGGACGCAACACGAATCAGCTTGAACATTCCACCGTCTACAAACCTGAACTGGTTGTCAGACATTCGACCGCCAAGCTGAAAAGGTAGGCTGCACAATCTTTATCCGCCAACCAGCGTGAATGAAAATGAGAAGAATATATATTCTGTTACAAAGCTCCGGAATGAGGAGCTTTTTATTCAAGTAAAAGCTGATAACGGAGAGTTTAATGTCATCCTCGAAGCTTTGGACCATGTGCAGCTTTAGTAAATCAATTTTTAAAGACCGCTGTATACTTTTATATAGAAGAAAGCAGTAAGAAGAAATAAATGCTGTCAACTGCCTGAGGTCGAGATGATCAGGAATCATCTGAGTCCAAATCATTTGATTATTATTTTTTTAAAAAAGCTATTGTGAAAAACGAAAATAGATGTTATATTAGTATCCGCCCCTAAAAAGGAGGCTTTATAAAAACAACTTCGAAAATCTTTTGAAAAAAGTTGTTGACATTCACGATGATAGAATGTTATATTAGTAAAGTCGCTTCTTCGAGAGGCGGAAATGATCTTTGAAAACTAAACAAGACAAAACGTACCTGTTAATTCATTAAATAAATCGCACACATGTTGTGCGTAGTCATTATCAAACTTCATGGAGAGTTTGATCCTGGCTCAGGACGAACGCTGGCGGCGTGCCTAATACATGCAAGTCGAGCGGACAGATGGGAGCTTGCTCCCTGATGTCAGCGGCGGACGGGTGAGTAACACGTGGGTAACCTGCCTGTAAGACTGGGATAACTCCGGGAAACCGGGGCTAATACCGGATGCTTGATTGAACCGCATGGTTCAATTATAAAAGGTGGCTTTTAGCTACCACTTACAGATGGACCCGCGGCGCATTAGCTAGTTGGTGAGGTAACGGCTCACCAAGGCGACGATGCGTAGCCGACCTGAGAGGGTGATCGGCCACACTGGGACTGAGACACGGCCCAGACTCCTACGGGAGGCAGCAGTAGGGAATCTTCCGCAATGGACGAAAGTCTGACGGAGCAACGCCGCGTGAGTGATGAAGGTTTTCGGATCGTAAAACTCTGTTGTTAGGGAAGAACAAGTACCGTTCGAATAGGGCGGTACCTTGACGGTACCTAACCAGAAAGCCACGGCTAACTACGTGCCAGCAGCCGCGGTAATACGTAGGTGGCAAGCGTTGTCCGGAATTATTGGGCGTAAAGCGCGCGCAGGCGGTTTCTTAAGTCTGATGTGAAAGCCCCCGGCTCAACCGGGGAGGGTCATTGGAAACTGGGGAACTTGAGTGCAGAAGAGGAGAGTGGAATTCCACGTGTAGCGGTGAAATGCGTAGAGATGTGGAGGAACACCAGTGGCGAAGGCGACTCTCTGGTCTGTAACTGACGCTGAGGCGCGAAAGCGTGGGGAGCGAACAGGATTAGATACCCTGGTAGTCCACGCCGTAAACGATGAGTGCTAAGTGTTAGAGGGTTTCCGCCCTTTAGTGCTGCAGCAAACGCATTAAGCACTCCGCCTGGGGAGTACGGTCGCAAGACTGAAACTCAAAGGAATTGACGGGGGCCCGCACAAGCGGTGGAGCATGTGGTTTAATTCGAAGCAACGCGAAGAACCTTACCAGGTCTTGACATCCTCTGACAACCCTAGAGATAGGGCTTCCCCTTCGGGGGCAGAGTGACAGGTGGTGCATGGTTGTCGTCAGCTCGTGTCGTGAGATGTTGGGTTAAGTCCCGCAACGAGCGCAACCCTTGATCTTAGTTGCCAGCATTCAGTTGGGCACTCTAAGGTGACTGCCGGTGACAAACCGGAGGAAGGTGGGGATGACGTCAAATCATCATGCCCCTTATGACCTGGGCTACACACGTGCTACAATGGACAGAACAAAGGGCAGCGAAGCCGCGAGGCTAAGCCAATCCCACAAATCTGTTCTCAGTTCGGATCGCAGTCTGCAACTCGACTGCGTGAAGCTGGAATCGCTAGTAATCGCGGATCAGCATGCCGCGGTGAATACGTTCCCGGGCCTTGTACACACCGCCCGTCACACCACGAGAGTTTGTAACACCCGAAGTCGGTGAGGTAACCTTTTGGAGCCAGCCGCCGAAGGTGGGACAGATGATTGGGGTGAAGTCGTAACAAGGTAGCCGTATCGGAAGGTGCGGCTGGATCACCTCCTTTCTAAGGATATTATACGGAATATAAGACCTTGCGGTCTTATAGACAGGTGCGTTTAGATCTTGTTTAGTTTTGAAGGATCATTCCTTCAGACATAGGAGCACCTGCTAAATGCGCCACATCCTGTGGCAACGCATGTGTTAGCACATCCTATGCGTTGTTCTTTGAAAACTAGATAACAGTAGACATCACATTCAATTAGTAAGCAAGATATCACGTAGTGATTCTTTTTAACGGTTAAGTTAGAAAGGGCGCACGGTGGATGCCTTGGCACTAGGAGCCGATGAAGGACGGGACGAACACCGATATGCTTCGGGGAGCTGTAAGCAAGCTTTGATCCGGAGATTTCCGAATGGGGAAACCCACTGCTCGTAATGGAGCAGTATCCATATCTGAATTCATAGGATATGAGAAGGCAGACCCGGGGAACTGAAACATCTAAGTACCCGGAGGAAGAGAAAGCAAATGCGATTCCCTGAGTAGCGGCGAGCGAAACGGGAACAGCCCAAACCAAGAGGCTTGCCTCTTGGGGTTGTAGGACACTCTGTACGGAGTTACAAAAGAACGAGGTAGATGAAGAGGCCTGGAAAGGCCCGCCATAGGAGGTAACAGCCCTGTAGTCAAAACTTCGTTCTCTCCTGAGTGGATCCTGAGTACGGCGGAACACGTGAAATTCCGTCGGAATCCGGGAGGACCATCTCCCAAGGCTAAATACTCCCTAGTGACCGATAGTGAACCAGTACCGTGAGGGAAAGGTGAAAAGCACCCCGGAAGGGGAGTGAAAGAGATCCTGAAACCGTGTGCCTACAAGTAGTCAGAGCCCGTTAATGGGTGATGGCGTGCCTTTTGTAGAATGAACCGGCGAGTTACGATCCCGTGCAAGGTTAAGTTTGAAAAGACGGAGCCGCAGCGAAAGCGAGTCTGAATAGGGCGCATGAGTACGTGGTCGTAGACCCGAAACCAGGTGATCTACCCATGTCCAGGGTGAAGTTCAGGTAACACTGAATGGAGGCCCGAACCCACGCACGTTGAAAAGTGCGGGGATGAGGTGTGGGTAGGGGTGAAATGCCAATCGAACCTGGAGATAGCTGGTTCTCTCCGAAATAGCTTTAGGGCTAGCCTCAAGGTAAGAGTCTTGGAGGTAGAGCACTGATTGGACTAGGGGCCCCTACCGGGTTACCGAATTCAGTCAAACTCCGAATGCCAAAGACTTATCCTTGGGAGTCAGACTGCGAGTGATAAGATCCGTAGTCGAAAGGGAAACAGCCCAGACCGCCAGCTAAGGTCCCAAAGTATACGTTAAGTGGAAAAGGATGTGGAGTTGCTTAGACAACCAGGATGTTGGCTTAGAAGCAGCCACCATTTAAAGAGTGCGTAATAGCTCACTGGTCGAGTGACTCTGCGCCGAAAATGTACCGGGGCTAAACGTATCACCGAAGCTGCGGACTGTTCTTACGAACAGTGGTAGGAGAGCGTTCTAAGGGCTGTGAAGCGAGACCGGAAGGACTCGTGGAGCGCTTAGAAGTGAGAATGCCGGTATGAGTAGCGAAAGAGGGGTGAGAATCCCCTCCACCGAATGCCTAAGGTTTCCTGAGGAAGGCTCGTCCGCTCAGGGTTAGTCGGGACCTAAGCCGAGGCCGAAAGGCGTAGGCGATGGACAACAGGTTGATATTCCTGTACCACCTCCTCACCATTTGAGCAATGGGGGGACGCAGGAGGATAGGGTAAGCGCGGTATTGGATATCCGCGTCCAAGCAGTTAGGCTGGGAAATAGGCAAATCCGTTTCCCATAAGGCTGAGCTGTGATGGCGAGCGAAATATAGTAGCGAAGTTCCTGATTCCACACTGCCAAGAAAAGCCTCTAGCGAGGTGAGAGGTGCCCGTACCGCAAACCGACACAGGTAGGCGAGGAGAGAATCCTAAGGTGATCGAGAGAACTCTCGTTAAGGAACTCGGCAAAATGACCCCGTAACTTCGGGAGAAGGGGTGCTCTGTTAGGGTGCAAGCCCGAGAGAGCCGCAGTGAATAGGCCCAGGCGACTGTTTAGCAAAAACACAGGTCTCTGCGAAGCCGTAAGGCGAAGTATAGGGGCTGACGCCTGCCCGGTGCTGGAAGGTTAAGAGGAGCGCTTAGCGTAAGCGAAGGTGCGAATTGAAGCCCCAGTAAACGGCGGCCGTAACTATAACGGTCCTAAGGTAGCGAAATTCCTTGTCGGGTAAGTTCCGACCCGCACGAAAGGCGCAACGATCTGGGCACTGTCTCAACGAGAGACTCGGTGAAATTATAGTACCTGTGAAGATGCAGGTTACCCGCGACAGGACGGAAAGACCCCGTGGAGCTTTACTGCAGCCTGATATTGAATGTTGGTACAGCTTGTACAGGATAGGTAGGAGCCTTGGAAACCGGAGCGCCAGCTTCGGTGGAGGCATCGGTGGGATACTACCCTGGCTGTATTGACCTTCTAACCCGCCGCCCTTATCGGGCGGGGAGACAGTGTCAGGTGGGCAGTTTGACTGGGGCGGTCGCCTCCTAAAAGGTAACGGAGGCGCCCAAAGGTTCCCTCAGAATGGTTGGAAATCATTCGCAGAGTGTAAAGGCACAAGGGAGCTTGACTGCGAGACCTACAAGTCGAGCAGGGACGAAAGTCGGGCTTAGTGATCCGGTGGTTCCGCATGGAAGGGCCATCGCTCAACGGATAAAAGCTACCCCGGGGATAACAGGCTTATCTCCCCCAAGAGTCCACATCGACGGGGAGGTTTGGCACCTCGATGTCGGCTCATCGCATCCTGGGGCTGTAGTCGGTCCCAAGGGTTGGGCTGTTCGCCCATTAAAGCGGTACGCGAGCTGGGTTCAGAACGTCGTGAGACAGTTCGGTCCCTATCCGTCGCGGGCGCAGGAAATTTGAGAGGAGCTGTCCTTAGTACGAGAGGACCGGGATGGACGCACCGCTGGTGTACCAGTTGTTCTGCCAAGGGCATCGCTGGGTAGCTATGTGCGGACGGGATAAGTGCTGAAAGCATCTAAGCATGAAGCCCCCCTCAAGATGAGATTTCCCATTCCGCAAGGAAGTAAGATCCCTGAAAGATGATCAGGTTGATAGGTCTGAGGTGGAAGTGTGGCGACACATGGAGCTGACAGATACTAATCGATCGAGGACTTAACCTAAATGTTTGTGAATCGTCTGACCGTTATCTAGTTTTGAGAGAATGCTCTCAGAAAGCCAAAGGCAAGGAAACTCGGCTAAAGGCCCTCACATCCTGTGAGGAACGCCCAGTACCTTCGTCCTGAAGGCAAATAGTTTGGTGGCGATAGCGAAGAGGTCACACCCGTTCCCATGCCGAACACGGAAGTTAAGCTCTTCAGCGCCGATGGTAGTTGGGGGCTTCCCCCTGTGAGAGTAGGACGCCGCCAAGCACTTAAAAAGACCAGCTGATATCAGCTGGTCTTTTTTATTGATATAGCGCTTTTAACCCTTCAGTGATGCGCGAAACTGCGAAACAATAGGCAAACTTGCTTTCACCTCTTCAGGCTCGCGATCTGGCGGTTCAGTGCGAATTCCATAGGGAAATAGCGAAATATGGAGTCAATCAACACATGGGCATGTATAAGATCAGTGATGTAAGGCAGTGAAACTCATGCAAATAGAGGAGCAAAAGATGGATGTTCCGGAAAAGGGATTTTGAGGTATTGAGGCAGTTTTAAAATTGACAAATGAAGGCATATATTTTGAGCCGTACAACACTCATTTTCAAAACACGCCGCTTGGTATTAAGAGTTGGGATAGAGAGAGTCGAGAAGCCAAATACATTGCTTATCGCTCGAAAAGGACTTAAAATTGTTTTGAAAAATCAATTCGAATACAAATTTGCTATGGGGAAAAGACAGGAATTCACGGAGCGTCTGAAGAACCTATTATAAGCAGTACATAGGGATAAATGTTGCTCTGAAGCTTTTGATGCAATATACGGATTAAGCGGAACGATGTGTGCACATTCGTCTTGTTATGATAGAATAAACTGAAAATAAAATTTTTTTAATATAGCCTTTACAAATGGGTGTATTCCCGTATATAATAGTCCTTGTCAGATCGAGAGTTACTCCAACAACTGACGAGGAGGATTAGCTCAGCTGGGAGAGCATCTGCCTTACAAGCAGAGGGTCGGCGGTTCGATCCCGTCATCCTCCACCATTCATTTTGGAATGGGCCGGTGTAGCTCAATTGGTAGAGCAACTGAATCGTAATCAGTAGGTTGGGGGTTCAAGTCCTCTTGCCGGCACCACGATTTTATGATACAATATAAAAGTTGCTGAAAAAAGACAGATAGCTTTCGAAAAAGTCTTCAGCTTTAATTGCAGTATTGGAGCCATTAGCTCAGTTGGTAGAGCATCTGACTTTTAATCAGAGGGTCGAAGGTTCGAGTCCTTCATGGCTCACCATTTTCATGCGGATGTGGCGGAATTGGCAGACGCGCTAGAATCAGGCTCTAGTGTCTTTTAAAGACGTGGGGGTTCAAGTCCCTTCATCCGCATTGCCAATCTATTTTGCGGAAGTAGTTCAGTGGTAGAACACCACCTTGCCAAGGTGGGGGTCGCGGGTTCGAATCCCGTCTTCCGCTTGATCATATATGCGCCCGTAGCTCAATTGGATAGAGCGTTTGACTACGGATCAAAAGGTTAGGGGTTCGACTCCTCTCGGGCGCGCCATTATATAACGGGAAGTAGCTCAGCTTGGTAGAGCACATGGTTTGGGACCATGGGGTCGCAGGTTCGAATCCTGTCTTCCCGACCATTATTTGGGGCCTTAGCTCAGCTGGGAGAGCGCCTGCTTTGCACGCAGGAGGTCAGCGGTTCGATCCCGCTAGGCTCCACTTTGTTATCTTTAATATTCACCATGGCGGTGTAGCTCAGCTGGCTAGAGCGTACGGTTCATACCCGTGAGGTCGGGGGTTCGATTCCCTCCGCCGCTATTAAAGGACCTTTAGCTCAGTTGGTTAGAGCAGACGGCTCATAACCGTCCGGTCGTAGGTTCGAGTCCTACAAGGTCCACCATTGTTACGGAGGAATACCCAAGTCTGGCTGAAGGGATCGGTCTTGAAAACCGACAGGGGTGTCAAAGCCCGCGGGGGTTCGAATCCCTCTTCCTCCGCCATATATCTATATTATTGTTTTGATCATCGCGGGGTGGAGCAGTTCGGTAGCTCGTCGGGCTCATAACCCGAAGGTCGCAGGTTCAAATCCTGCCCCCGCAACCAAATTTAAATTCATTGCCAAAATGGTCCGGTAGTTCAGTTGGTTAGAATGCCTGCCTGTCACGCAGGAGGTCGCGGGTTCGAGTCCCGTCCGGACCGCCATTTAATAAAGGCTCGGTAGCTCAGTTGGTAGAGCAACGGACTGAAAATCCGTGTGTCGGCGGTTCGATTCCGTCCCGAGCCACCATTTTACAATTTTATATATTGCGGCGGTTGTGGCGAAGTGGTTAACGCACCAGATTGTGGCTCTGGCATTCGTGGGTTCGATTCCCATCAACCGCCCCATGCGAAATGCGGGTGTAGTTTAGTGGTAAAACCTCAGCCTTCCAAGCTGATGTCGTGGGTTCGATTCCCATCACCCGCTCCATTTGTATATCATGGGCCTGTAGCTCAGCTGGTTAGAGCGCACGCCTGATAAGCGTGAGGTCGATGGTTCGAGTCCATTCAGGCCCACCATGATATTCCGCAGTAGCTCAGTGGTAGAGCTATCGGCTGTTAACCGATCGGTCGCAGGTTCGAATCCTGCCTGCGGAGCCATGGAGAAGTACTCAAGTGGCTGAAGAGGCGCCCCTGCTAAGGGTGTAGGTCGCGTAAGCGGCGCGAGGGTTCAAATCCCTCCTTCTCCGCCATTTTTTTAATAAGGCCCGTTGGTCAAGTGGTTAAGACACCGCCCTTTCACGGCGGTAACACGGGTTCGAATCCCGTACGGGTCATCATGTTAAACTCTGCATCATTATGATGCGGAGTTTTTTTATGCCTGTATGACTTCAGTCAATGTTCAAAAAGGATATTGTTGAACTTTGTCAATAAAAAGAAGCGCTTTCATAAAAGGGATCAAGCCATATTATGCGAATAAAAGAGTAATCTTTAAATATAGTGGCAGAAAGGATGAAATCAATGGCTGGTGTGAGTGCCTCGGATATTAAAGCGCATCTCTTTCATGAAGGTCGGCTTTATGAATGCTACAGATTTTTCGGCGCTCATCAAATGGAACAGGACGGCCGCCAAGGTTTTCGCTTCTGTGTTTGGGCCCCTCATGCGAAGGAAGTTCGAATCGCCGGAACGTTTAACGGCTGGTCCGGTGCCCGGCATCAAATGGAGAAGCGTCATCAGGAAGGCATATGGGAACTGTTTATCCCCGGCATAGGAGAAGGGGAGCTGTATAAATATGAAATGATCACAGCCGCAAATGAAACAAAATTGAAGGCCGATCCCTATGCTTTTTTTTCTGAAGTCAGGCCGAAAACGGCATCGATCACTTATCAATTGGCCGGATACCCATGGGGCGACCGAAAGTGGCAAAAGAAAAAGAAACAAAAAAACGTATATGAAAAACCGATTTCCATCTACGAGCTTCATGTCGGTTCGTGGAAAAAGAAAGCGGATGGGCGTTTTTTCACATACCGGGAACTGAGCGAAACAGTCATTCCTTACGTTAAAGAACACGGATTCACACATATCGAGCTGATGCCGTTGACAGAGCACCCGTTTGACCGTTCATGGGGCTATCAGACAACGGGGTACTACAGTCCGACGAGCAGATATGGCGAACCGCATGACTTGATGTATTTTATCGATCAGTGCCATCAGCATGAGATCGGCGTTATTATGGATTGGGTTCCCGGCCATTTCTGCAAAGATGACCACGGCTTGTATTTGTTTGACGGTATGCCGCTGTATGAATATTCACATGAGCATGACAGGGAAAATTGGGAATGGGGGACCGCCAATTTTGACCTCGGAAAACGAGAAGTTCGCAGTTTTTTAATCTCGAATGCGTTGTATTGGATCGAGATGTATCATATAGATGGATTTCGAGTCGATGCAGTTGCAAACCTCCTGTATTGGCCAAACCGTCCTCAGGCTGAAGCGAACGGCTTTGCCGTCGAATTTATTCAAACTTTAAATGAACAGGTTTTTGCAAAAGATCCCCACTTTTTAATGATTGCTGAGGACTCCACAGACTGGCCGCTTGTGACGCATCCGACCTATGCAGGCGGTCTCGGGTTTAATTATAAGTGGAATATGGGTTGGATGAACGATGTATTAACCTATATGGAAGCTTCCCCAGAACAAAGAAAACACCTGCATCATCTTGTTTCATTCTCCTTAATGTATGCCTACTCAGAAAATTACATCCTGCCGTTCTCCCATGATGAAGTGGTATACGGCAAAAAGTCTCTGCTTCATAAGATGCCCGGCGATTACTGGCAGAAATTCGCCCAGTACCGCCTGCTGATCAGTTATTTTACGCTACACCCGGGAAAAAAACTTCTCTTTATGGGCGGTGAGTTTGCTCAATTTGATGAATGGAAAGACGAAGAAGAGCTCGATTGGTTCTTGGACGATTTTGACATGCACCGCAAGGCCCGGATGTTTACAAAGGAGGCTCTTCACCTCTACAAAAAAAGCCGTATTCTGTATGAAAATGATCATCGGCAGCAAGGATTCGAGTGGATTGACGTCAACAATGCGGAACAGTCGATTGTATCGTTTATCCGCTATGGAAAACAGCCCGGTGAAGCGCTAATTATCGTCTGCAATTTTACGCCTTCCGTTTATCACGAATATCAGGTCGGCGTCCCTTTTCAAACCGAATATATCGAAGTGCTTAACAGCGATGATGCAAAATACGGAGGTTCACACCAAATCAACCCGAAACGCCTTCAAGCAAAAGCAGGCGTTCTGCACGGCAAACCATACAGCATCAGCATGACAGTCCCTCCGCTGGGAGCTGCGGTTTTCAGAGCAGTCAAAAAGAGAGGAGCGAAAAAGGGATGAAAGAACAATGTGTGGCTATGCTTTTGGCTGGCGGCAAGGGAAGCAGGCTGAATGCCTTAACGAAAAACCTCGCAAAACCGGCCGTTCCATTTGGCGGCAAGTACAGAATCATCGATTTTGCCCTCAGCAACTGCGCCAACTCGGGAATTCATCATGTCGGTGTGCTGACTCAATACCAACCGCTTTTATTAAACTCATATATCGGCATCGGCGAGCCATGGGATCTTGACCGCAATGACGGCGGGGTCTCCATTTTGTCCCCTTATGCAGAAGCGTCAGAAGTGAAGTGGTACAAAGGAACGGCAAGCGCGATTTATGAAAACCGCCATTTTTTAAAAGAGCTTCAGCCTGAACATGTACTCATCCTATCAGGAGATCATATCTACAAAATGGATTACGGAAAAATGCTCGAATACCACGTGGAGAAACAGGCTGACGCCACCATTGCCGTCATCGAAGTGAGCTGGGCAGAAGCCGGCCGTTTCGGTATCCTTCATACGAATGACAAGATGGAGATTACAAGCTTCGAGGAAAAGCCGAAATACCCGAAGAGCAACTTGGCATCGATGGGTGTCTACGTTTTCAAATGGAGCGTGCTTGAAGAGGCGCTTGAACGCGATGAAAAAAAATCCGGCTCAAGCCACGATTTCGGTAAAGATATCATACCGGCTCTTCTCGAGGAAAAGAAGCAGCTGAACGCTTATCCGTTTAAAGGGTACTGGAAGGATGTCGGTACGGTCAGAAGTTTATGGGAAGCTAATATGGATCTGCTTGGAGATCATCCTCCACTTGACCTGTTCGAACGGAACTGGCGGATTTATTCCGTCGCTCCGAACCTACCGCCGCAGTTTGTTGCCGAGCAGGCGGACATCAAAGAATCGCTCATTAGCGAAGGGTGCGCCGTATATGGGGCTGTCATCCGTTCGGTTATCTTTCAGCGCGTTGCAATCGGCAGACATTCCGCAATCAAACGTTCAGTCGTGATGCATGACGTTTCAATTGGAGAGCATGTTGAGATCGAAAATGCTATTGTATCGGCAGGAATACGAATTCCGGACGGTTTTCACGCGAAGGCGGAAGATGGCGAAGTCCTGCTGATCACAGAGGAATATGTCAAAAAACATAAGGTTGTTTAAACAACACGGAGAGGCGGATGGTGCCAATGAATAAACAAATGCTGGGGATTATTGATGCAGCTGTCAACCAGCACTCTCTTCAGGATTTAACGGCCGGACGTTCGATCGGAGCCGTTCCGTTTGCAGGAAGGTACCGGCTGATCGATTTTGCGTTGTCAGGCATGGTTCATGCAGGCATTCGGAGTGTCGCTGTATTTTCCAAGTCTCCGTACCGTTCCTTGATGGATCATTTAGGATCGGGAAAAGAGTGGGATTTAAACAGGAGAAGGGACGGTCTTTTCTTTCTTCCGTCTTCGATTCCCTATGACGAGCATGTCGGGCTTGGTTCGTTTCGGCAATTTGCCGAGCATCTCGATTATTTTCAAAGAAGCACTCAGCCATATGCTGCTGTGGCAAACAGCTATACGGTCTGTCACATTCCTTTTCAAGAAGTGCTCAAACAGCACCTTGAATCCGGGTGTGATCTGACTGAAGTTTGTCAAGAAGGAAAACCTTTAGGTTTGTATGTCACGAAAAAAAGTCTGTTGAGGGAGATGGTTGAAGGGCATTGCGCCGGAGGAGCGCAATCTTTTGAGGAAGTCTGCCGGAAAGAGCGTGGTTCGCTATCCGTCAACAGCTATGAGCATTCGGGGTATACCGCCGTGATCGACTCTCCTGAAAGCTACCTTTTTCATAGTTTGAACCTCATCCAGCCTGTGTTTCGGGAGCAAGTCTTTCATATGAGCCAGCCTGTCTACACAAAAATAAAAAACGATCCTCCAGTAAAATACGCTAAAAACAGCAGGGTAAAGCAATCGATTATCGCTAACGGCTGCGTCATCGAAGGCGAGGTTGAAAATTCGGTCTTGTTCAGAGGAGTTCACGTAGGAAAAGGAACGACCATTAAAAACAGCGTGATTATGCAAAAAACAAGGATTGGAGAAAACTGCCGACTGGAGCACGTCATCTGCGACAAGGATGTCAAAGTCGGCCATCATATCGAAATGTCCGGCACTATGAGCCTCCCTTTCATCATAAAAAAAGGAGCCGTACAAGGAGCGCTGATGAACTCTTGAAAGTCTTATTCGCTGTCTCTGAATGTGTGCCGTTTGTTAAATCAGGCGGGCTCGCCGATGTCGCCGGTGCGCTCCCGAAAGAACTCGCCCTTTTAGGAATAGAAACGGCTGTCATGATGCCGAAATACAGCTTGATTGCGGAAGATTTCAGAAGAAGGATGGTTAAAACGGCTGAATGCGAAGTTCGCGTCGGGTGGCGCAGGCAGTTTTGCGGCATTGAACACCTTGAACATGACGGAATTTCTTATTATTTTCTAGATCATGAGTATTATTTTAACCGGGATTCCCTCTACGGCCATTATGATGATGGAGAACGGTTTGCTTTTTTCTCGCGGGCCGTTTTGGAAGCATTATACGCGCTGAATTTTGATGCTGATGTCATCCATACCCATGATTGGCACGCAGGGATGATCAATTATTTATTAAAAGAGGAATATCAAAAAAAACCGTTCTATCAGCGCATGAAAAGCGTATTCACCATTCATAACCTTCAATTTCAGGGAATTTTTCCGAAGGAAGCGGTCCATGACTTGCTCGGCCTTGACATTTCCCACTTCACAACGGAAAAGCTCGAGTTTTATGGACACATCAATTATATGAAAGGCGGCATTATTGCCGCTGATCAGGTGACAACGGTCAGTCCGACGTACAGCAATGAAATTTTGACTCCATACTACGGCGAGCGGCTTGAAGGGGTGCTGGCAGACAAGAAGGATGTGCTGACCGGCATTTTAAACGGGATTGATGATGAGCTGTACGACCCTTTAAATGATCCTCACATCGATTATCATTACGATGCCGTCAACCGTGACGGAAAACGGAAAAATAAAGCTGTGATCCAGAAGACATTCGGTCTGCCGGTGAATGAAGACATTCCGCTCATCAGCATGGTGACAAGGCTGACGAAGCAAAAAGGCATCGATTTGATCAAGCGGGTATTGCACGAACTGTTTCAAGAAGAAGACATGCAGCTGCTCGTTTTAGGAACCGGAGAAGCGGAATATGAAAATTATTTTCGCTATATGGAGCAGGCTTTTCCGGAGCGGTGCAAGGCGTATATCGGTTTTCATGAACCGCTCAGCCGCAAGATTTATGCCGGCAGCGATCTTTTCCTGATGCCTTCAAAATTCGAGCCGTGCGGTCTTGGGCAGCTGATTGCCCTTAGATACGGAGCGGTTCCGGTTGTCAGGGAAACAGGCGGGCTTCACGATACAGTGACCGCTTACCAGGAAACAAACGGTGAAGGCAACGGTTTTACGTTCGCCCATTTTAACGCCCATGATATGAAGTATACGATTAAAAGAGCACTGTCTATATATCACCGGAAAGAAGAATGGGGCAGTATCGTTCAAAAAGCCATGACACATGATGTCAGCTGGGCTTTGTCAGCCCGTCAGTATCAGCAGTTATACAGCCGGGAGATAAAGGGGGAAGCGCCATGTTCTCGTGTAAAGAAAGCTTTAAACAATGCTTTTTGAAGCGTCTTGAACGGTTGTGCGGAAAAAGCTTTCGGGACTCTTCTACGCTTGACCAGTATCAGACGCTCGGCATCATGGTCAGGGAACATATCAGCGCAAACTGGATCAGGACCAATGAAAGGAGCCGCTCCAACCAAAATAAACAGACCTATTATTTATCGATTGAATTTCTTCTGGGCAGACTGCTCGGCCAAAACCTGCTCAACCTCGGCGTCCGTGAAGTTGTCCAAGAAGGTCTTTCCGAGCTTGGCATTTGTCTTGAAGACATCGAAGAGGCCGAAATGGATGCAGGCCTTGGCAATGGCGGATTGGGCAGGCTCGCGGCGTGCTTTTTGGATTCACTGGCTTCGCTCGACCTTCCCGGGCATGGGATGGGGATTCGCTACAAGCATGGCTTTTTCGAACAAAAAATCGTTGACGGTCATCAAGTCGAACTGCCTGAACAATGGCTCAAACATGGGTACGTCTGGGAAATCCGCAACGCCGATCAGGCTGTTTGTGTTCGTTTCGGCGGGCGGGTCAAGATGGCGCAGGAAGGAGGGCGCCTCCGCTTTTGGCAGGAAGAAGCGGAAGTGATGACAGCCGTGCCTTACGACATTCCGATCATCGGCTATGAGACCGAGACGGTCAATACCCTCCGGCTGTGGAATGCGGAGCCTTGCTCGCTCCATCATGAACCGAATATTTTGAAGTATAAGCGCGAGACAGAAGCTGTATCTGAATGCCTGTATCCGGATGACACGCATGACGAAGGCAAGATTCTCCGTTTGAAACAGCAATATTTTTTAGTATCGGCAAGCCTGCAAAGCATTGTGAAATGCTATAAGAAAAATCACCCGTCACTCCATGATTTTCATCAAAAAGTTGCGATCCATATCAATGACACCCACCCCGCTCTGGCTGTGCCGGAATTGATGAGAATTTTGCTTGATGAAGAAAAAATGACGTGGGATGAAGCGTGGCATGTTACCGTACATACGATTTCATATACGAATCATACGACGCTTGCCGAAGCGCTGGAAGAATGGAGGATCGATTTAATTCAACCGCTTCTGCCGAGAATTTTTATGATCATTGAGGAGATCAATGAGCGGTTTTGCGGCTGGCTGTGGGAAAAATACCCGGGTGAATGGGGAAGGATCGAAAAGCTAGCCGTCATCGCCCACGGCGAAGTGAAAATGGCCCATCTGGCGATCGTCGGCAGCTACAGTGTTAACGGCGTAGCCAACATTCATTCAACCATATTAAAAGAGCGGGAAATGAACGACTTTTATTCTGTATTCCCTTTTAAATTCAATAATAAAACGAATGGCATCTCACATAGAAGGTGGCTGTTAAAGGCAAATCCGCCGCTGGCGAACTTGATAACTGAAGCGATAGGAGACAGGTGGCTGAAAGAACCGGAAAGCCTCTTGGATCTTCGTCCGTTTGCGCACGATTCCGCGTTTCTTGAAGCGTTTCAGCGCATCAAAAGGGAACGAAAGCAGCTTTTGGCAGACATGGTGAAAGGCAGCATCGGATTCGCCATTAATCCTGACAGCATCTTCGATGTTCAAGTCAAGCGTCTCCACGCTTATAAGCGCCAGCTTTTAAATGTGCTCCATATCATGTACTTGTACAACAGGCTGAAGGAAGACAAAGGCTTTGCCATTTATCCGCAAACATTTATTTTCGGGGCAAAAGCATCGCCGACTTATCATTATGCCAAAAAGGTCATTAAACTGATCCATTCAGTCGCAGATAAAATCAATCATGATCCGGATGTCAGACAATCGATCAATGTCATCTTTCTGGAAAATTACCGGGTATCAACCGCCGAGCGTATCTTTCCGGCGTCAGATGTCAGCGAGCAAATATCTGCGGCAAGCAAAGAAGCCTCCGGTACAGGAAACATGAAGTTCATGATCAATGGGGCTTTGACGATCGGCACGCATGACGGCGCCAATATTGAAATGCTTGAGAGGGTGGGGCACGAGTGTATTTACACGTTCGGTTTAAAGGCGGATGAAGTGCTGAACTACACTGAAAAAGGCGGCTATCTGTCAAGGGAATACTATCAGCATGATGCAAGGATCAGACAGACGGCCGATCAGCTGATCAATGGTTTTTTCGAAGGGGAAGCCGGCGAATTTGAGCCGATTTATGACTCGCTGATCGCTTATAATGATGAATACTTTGTTTTAAAAGATTTTGCTTCTTATATTGAAGCGCAGGAACGGATTCAAAAAGACTACTTGAATAAGCGTCTTTGGGCCGAAAAAGCCGTCACAAACATCGCGCATGCCGGATATTTTTCAAGTGACCGCACGATCAGGGAGTATGCGGAAGACATTTGGGAAATTGAGCCGTATCACCGCCGAATTTAAAAACGCTAAGCCCCTGACCCGCGGGGCTTAGTCTTCTTCAGTATAAGGATCCTTTTCATAAGCCGGGAGATCACCGAAAGAGGTCATGATGCCTTCTTCATCAAGAAGGTCTTCATATTTTTCGTGTTCTTTCGTCGGGTAGACGGTTACTTCTTTTCCGGTAATGTCTGTTGCGGCATAGTTTTCGTAATCTTCGACATATCCGAGCGGCTCTTCATATTCCATGTACATCTGGCTGTATGAAAGCGGCGGAACGGCCAGATCCTGAGGTGTTTCAGAATTGCCGTAGCGTTCGACGTCCTGGTAAGCGTCTTCTGAATCGTATGCGACGTTTTCGTCGTCTTCGTCTTTTTCAAAATGTCCGAACGGGGGGTTCAGCACTTCTTCTTCAATCGGACGGTCTTTTGAAACGGAGACGGTTGACGAATGTTCGCTGCACGTCGTTGCGGTTGGCAGTACGGACAGCCTTTCATACGGAATATCCTTTCCGCATACCTCACAGCGGCCGTATGTTCCTTTTTCGATCAAAGCCAGAGCATGTTCGATATCGTGCAAATGCTCTCTTTCATGTTCAAAAAGAGCAAGATCTTTTTCGCGTTCGTACAGTTCTGTACCTTCATCTCCTGGATGGTTGTCATAAGCCGAAAGATCGCCCGTCGAGTTGAACGGATGCGTCACATCGATGCCAAAATGTCCATTTTCTTTAAAGCGGCTGACGATCTGTTCTTTCCCGGCTTTCAGTTCATTTTCGAGTTTTGTCAACTGTTCTTTTGTTAGCACATGCATCGCCTCGTTTCTTTAAAGTGCTCGCGTTTTTAGTATGAACGAATTCAAACAGAACTTTCTTGTAAATAAAAGCAAAAAAAAAGAGCCATAAAGGCTCCTTTTTTAAAAAATATACTGAATGAGCAGGGCAATGGCGAGCAAAAGGCCGAAAAAGGTGTTCGTCTGCGCCGTTGATTTCATGGCGACCATCAGATCCGCCGGTTTTTCTTTTTCCTTGAACTCCTGGATGGCTTTAATCGGCTTCGGCAGGCTTAATAGAACAATGCAGCTCCACAGAGAAACGATCTCAAAGCCGATGTATATACCGATCAATATATAGGAAACAGCAAAAACCCAGCTCAAAATCTGCACGGCATTTTTTCTTCCAGCCAAAATCGGCAGCGTCTTCCTTCCGTTTTCTTTATCTCCGACCATATCGCGGATATTATTGGAAAGATTGATGCCTCCGACTAAAATCGTAATCGGAAGGGAGATCAGAAAGACGTTCCAAGTCAACCCGCCAGTCTGAATATAATATGAAATCAGAATGATGACCATTCCCATAAAAACGCCCGACATAATTTCACCGAACGGCGTATAGGAGATTGGAAACGGTCCGCCCGTATAAAGATAGCCGACGGCCATGCATATCAATCCGATCAACGCAAGCCACCAGCTTGAAGAAGCGCAGATGTACAGGCCGAGTAAAACGGCTGCTCCAAACAGTCCGTATGCCAGGTATAATACCGTCTTTGGCTTCATTCCATAGCGGACGATAGCACCGCCGATGCCGACCGAGTTTTCATTATCAAGTCCTCGTACAAAATCAAAATACTCATTGAATAAGTTCGTTCCGATTTGAATTAATATTGATGCGGCCAGCATAGCTAAAAACAGCCAGATATCAATTTTTCCCGATTCAAGGGACATTACGGTCCCGAGCGTTACAGGGACAAAGGCTGCTGTCAGTGTATGGGGTCTTGTTAACATCCACCATACGCGCCATTTTTCCGGCTTTATTTCAGAAACACTCCCTGAAAGTGATTGATGCTGCATATAGTATGACTCCTTTAGTTTTAATACGTACACGTCCATACTAAGTTTAGAAAAAGTTAAAAAAGGTGTCAATATAATGGGTGATATTGTTAGAAAAAAAGCGGCCGTCCAGCAATTCAAAAATATTAAATGACCTTGTCTTTTTCAATCGGCCGATTACGTTTATAATAGGTAAGGGCAGTTGTTAATAAAGTGTCGTTTTGTTGACACATACCGTTCACAGGTGTATGGTTATAAAAGCATTTTACGGATTTTGGAGGAATGTATCATGGTGACAACAGTGCAGCGCACTTTCCTAAGGGAAGCGCCTGAAGCATTAAACATCGTCAAAAAAGTCAACCATGCTGTTTTAATAAGTTATTCCAGAAAAATTGAGAGCATAGATGCTCTTTCCTTTTTCATAAATGGGGAAGAACAATTTGCCGGGAAACGGTTCTTCTGGTCTGATCCCGACGGCGGACTGACGCTTGTCGGATTGGGAAAGGAAATTTCGGTTTCCACAGACCTGAAGGATGCCGGACGTTATCAGGCTGTACATGAAAAATGGGAGCGCTTAAAAGAGAAAACCTTTCACTTCCACGAAGATCAATGCACGAGTCAGGCAGCGGTGGGGCCATTGCTGTTTGGCGGTTTTTCATTTGATCCGCTGGAAGATCGCAAGCAGCATTGGAACGGCTACCAGGAAGGCGCTTTTTTTATTCCTACCGCTATGCTGACACAGGACGGAGAGGAAACGTTCATTACGGTCAATAGATGGAAGGCTCCTGAAGAGGATGTGCGCAAAGTACTTGAAGAAATAAAGGGCGCTGCTTCACAGCTGATCAAGGCGGACGCTTCCCGTTATCCCGAAAACGGTCATGCGCGATTTACCGCCAAGGAGGAGCTTGATGTTCCTGAATGGCTTGAAGCGGTCCGGCGGGCGACTGACGACATTAAAAACGGGAAGTACGATAAAGTTGTGCTCGCCAGAGAGATCCTTTTAACGTTCGACCAGCCAGTCGAACTTCACAGAGTATTATTCAATCTGATGTCTGAACAAAAAACGAGCTATATATTCGCTATTGAAGAAAACGGCAAAAGTTTTGTCGGCGCGTCACCTGAACGACTGGTCAAAAAAGACGGAGACAACGTGCTGTCGACCTGCCTTGCCGGTTCAATCAAGAGAGGCGAAAGTGAGCAGGAGGACCGGATGCTCGGTCTTGAGCTGTTAAACGATGAAAAAAACCTTATCGAACACGACATTGTCGTCAATATGATTCATCATGCGCTATTGTCAAATTGCAGCAATATCAAAAAGCCGGCTAAGCCGGGACTGTACAAAACAAAAAATGTGCAGCATTTGTATACGCCGATTGTCGGCAAAATGAATGCGGAGTCCTCGCTTTTTGATTTAATCGAGAAGCTTCATCCAACTCCTGCACTTGGAGGAGCGCCTCAGCAAAAAGCGATTGAGGTCATCAGAGTGTTGGAGCCGATGTCAAGGGGCTGGTATGCGGCACCGGCGGGCTGGATCGACATGTCCGGCAATGGGGAATTTGCGGTGGCGATCAGGTCAGGACTTATCGATTCAAAAGAGGCCAGAATTTTTGCCGGCTGCGGGGTTGTGGCTGATTCCGATCCTCATATGGAATACGAAGAAACGCAAATTAAGATGAAGCCGATGCTGTCTGCACTTGGAGGCGATATCCGTTGACTGAAAATCCAATTACAAAATATATAGGGAATTTTATTGATGAGCTTTCTCTTGCAGGCGTGACAGAAGCGGTCATCTGCCCGGGATCAAGATCGACGCCCCTTGCGATTTTGGCCGCGAGTCATCCGGACATCAATGTTCATATTCATGTGGATGAAAGATCCGCTGCGTTTTTTGCAATGGGCATGGCAAAAGCTATGCGGAAGCCTATCGCATTGATCTGTACATCCGGAACAGCTGCGGCGAATTTCTACCCGGCTGTGATCGAAGCTCATTATTCAAGAATACCGCTTATCATCTTAACGGCTGATCGGCCGCATGAACTGAGAGAAGTAGGAGCACCTCAGGCGATTGATCAGCAATTCTTATTCGGAAACTTTGTTAAGTTTTTCACAGACTCGGCTTTGCCTGACAGTCATCCCGAAATGCTGGCGTACATCCGTTCTTTGGCAGCACGCGCAGCCGGAGAAGCCAAAAAAGCGCCGCGCGGACCCGTGCATATCAACTTTCCGCTGAGAGAGCCGCTCATGCCGAACCTTGAGGATGACCCGTTTCAAAGGTTGAGAAACGGCAGTCATGTGGCGGTTGAAAGCGGCCGCTTTCGTGCTGACCGGCATCAGCTTGAAGCGCTGAGCGCTCTGATCAAAGAGACGGAAAAAGGCATGATCGTCTGCGGAGAGCTGCAAGATGATAACGCCAAAGCACATATTGTATCTCTCTCTCAGGCAGCGGGGTATCCGATTTTGGCTGACCCGCTTTCAAACTTGAGAAACGGCAGCCATTCAAAAGAAACCATCATCGATGGATACGATTCATTATTGAAAGAAGAACAGCTGAAACGGGAGCTCATGCCTGAGCTAGTCATCCGCTTCGGCGCGATGCCGGTTTCAAAGCCGCTTTTTCAGCTGCTAAAGCAAAATCCGAGCATCAGGCAAATCGTTGTTGACCCAGATGGAGGGTGGCGCGATCCGACTCAGCTCAGTGCACATATGCTGCATTGCGCGGAAGAAGAGATTGCGGCTGCTGTGGCTTCCGCTGTCCATTCAGAAAAAAGATCAGACAGCTGGCTGGAGAAATGGCGGTTTGCCAACAGCCGCTTCCGAGCTCTTTTAAGAAATCTTGAAGCTGAGGATCTTACCTTTGAAGGAAATATCTACCGGAACCTGCAGCATTTGATTCCGGAAAACAGTTCTCTGTTTGTCGGAAACAGCATGCCGATCCGCGATGCGGATACATTTTTTGAAAATCAGGAGCGATCATTTCGGATTTTCGCCAATAGAGGGGCAAACGGGATTGACGGCGTTGTCTCGACTGCGCTGGGCATATATGCCGCAACGAAAGAACCGGTAACTCTTGTCATTGGCGATCTGTCTTTTTATCACGATTTAAACGGCCTTCTTGTCAGCAAAACGCTCGACATTCCGCTGACTGTCGTTCTCGTCAACAATGACGGCGGCGGCATTTTCTCATTTCTTCCCCAATCTGCTGAAGAAAGGTACTTCGAGCTCTTGTTCGGAACGCCGACGGGGCTCGAATTCGAGCATGCCGCCAAGCTGTATGGGGGACGCTATGTATGCCCTGAGTCATCCGCTCATTTTGCCGATGCGTATTTGTCCTCCGTCAACCGCCGCGGCTTGGATATCATTGAGGTGAAAACGAAGCGCGATGATCGTGTAGAGCAGCATCGCCGAATGCTTGATTCCGCAATGTATGAAATAAGAAAAGAGTGGCCGTTTTGAAATTAACACTGAAAGACGGCGTTTCCTATAAAATAGAAGACAATGGCCTGTCTGCGGAAAAAACGGCGGTGTTTTTGCATGGCTTTACAGGAAGTGCGGCAACATGGGACGGGATAGACGGCTATTTTCAGGGGCTGCGTCTGATCAAGCTGAACCTGCTCGGACACGGCGGAACAGACTCGCCGGCAGACAGCAGCCGCTACACAACAGAGAAGCAGGCAGCCGATCTGATCGAGATTTTTGATCAGTTAAATGTGAAACAGGCTTACCTCATCGGTTATTCAATGGGCGGCCGGCTTGCCTTATCAGTGGCGATGATTCATCCGGAGCGTGTGTCCGGTCTTGTGCTGGAAAGCAGTTCTCCAGGGCTTGATTCGCCGGAAGAAAGAAAAATGCGCAGGGAGCAGGACAGCCGGCTCAGCAGACGGATACTTGAAGAAGGAATCGAGTCTTTCGTAGATTATTGGGAAGGCATTCCGCTGTTTGCATCTCAGCTGTCAATGGACCCTTCGAAAAGAAAAAAAGTGCGTGAAGAACGTCTGAACAACAATCCGGTCGGGCTTCGAGGCAGCTTAATCGGAATGGGAACCGGATCCCAGCCGTCCTGGTGGAACAGATTGAGCGGAATCGATGATCCGGTGCTTCTCATTGCGGGGAGCCTGGATCGGAAATTTATCGCGATCAATGAAAGCATGGCAAAGCGAATTCCAACCGCCCGCCTCGAGATTGTTGAACATACCGGTCATGCGGTTCATGTGGAAGAGCCCGATTTTTTTGGTAAAATAGTAAGTGAATTTATTTTAAAATAGGAGGTACACATCTATGACTGTAGAATGGAAAAGCGAACGTCAATACGAAGATGTATTATATGAAACATATAACGGCATCGCCAAAATCACGATCAATCGCCCTGAGGTACATAACGCATTTCGTCCAAAAACGGTTTCGGAACTGATCGATGCGTTTGCATATGCGCGGGATGATGCCAATATCGGTGTCATTATCCTTGCAGGGGCCGGCGATAAAGCGTTTTGTTCAGGAGGAGACCAGAAGGTAAGAGGACACGGCGGCTATGTTGGCGAAGACGAGATTCCACGTCTGAACGTTCTTGATCTTCAGCGGCTGATCCGCGTCATTCCGAAGCCTGTTGTTGCGATGGTGTCAGGCTATGCGATCGGCGGCGGCCATGTGCTCCACATCGTATGCGATTTGACGATTGCTGCAGACAACGCAATTTTCGGACAAACAGGGCCGAAAGTCGGCAGCTTTGATGCAGGCTACGGATCAGGCTATCTGGCGCGTATCGTCGGTCATAAAAAAGCGCGTGAAATCTGGTATCTGTGCCGTCAATACAACGCTCAGGAAGCTAAGGAAATGGGCCTTGTCAATACGGTTGTACCGCTTGAAAAGCTTGAAGAAGAAACGATTCAATGGTGTGAAGAAATGCTTGAGAAAAGCCCGACAGCACTCAGATTTCTTAAAGCGGCCTTTAATGCCGACACGGACGGGCTTGCAGGCATCCAGCAGTTTGCCGGAGATGCGACACTGCTTTATTACACAACAGATGAAGCGAAAGAAGGCCGCGATGCGTTTAAAGAAAAACGCCGTCCAGATTTCGGACAGTTCCCGCGTTTTCCTTAAAAGACGGAAGAGAGAAACAGCTTAGTGCGACTGAGCTGTTTCTTTTATCATTCAAGATATTTTTTGGAGATGATGATATGCTGATGGACCATCCGAATTGGCTTAAACAGCGAGCAGAGCTGACTCCTGACAGGATGGCTGTGATTCAGGGGGATCACAAGCTGACTTTTAATCAATTGTTTCATGAAGCAAAAAAAACGGCCGGGCAGCTGAAGAGCTTTGGTCTGAGGAAAGGGGATACAGCGGCTGTACTTCTCACCAACCGGCTAGAGATGGTTATCGCCGTCCATGCCTGTTTTATTCTCGGAGTTCGCATCGTTTTGCTGAATACGAAGCTGTCAATGGCCGAACGAACATATCAAATTGAACACTCGGAAGCAAAGCTATTGCTTACAGAACAGCCTTTCCTGGAAGAGCATAGAGAGGGCAAGCCGGCCCGCGCTGTTGACATTGAAGACGTTCAAAACGCCGCCGGCCCTCCGGTTACGGAAATCGAGAGCATTCATTTGGACGATGCAGCCACAATTATGTATACGTCCGGAACGACAGGACGGCCGAAAGGGGTTATGCAGACATTTGCCAACCATTATTTCAGCGCGGTTTCATCCGCTTTGAATTTGGGGCTCCAAGAACACGATCGCTGGCTGATCGCCTTGCCGCTTTTCCACATCAGCGGCTTATCGGCTCTTTTTAAATCGGTCATTTACGGAATGACAGTTGTTTTACATCAAAGGTTTGACGCGGAAGAAGTTCTCCGTTCGATCAAAGACAATCAAGTAACGATTGCATCGGTCGTTCAGACGATGCTGTCAAGGCTTGCGGCAAAAGTCGACAGCTGCCCCGAATCATTAAGGTGCCTGTTACTGGGCGGAGGGCCTGCTCCGCTTTCTCTCCTTGAGGAATGCAAAAGAAAGAGGCTGCCTGTCGTACAGTCATACGGAATGACTGAAACGTGCTCACAGATTGCCACCCTCGCCCCAGAATACTCGATTGAAAAGCTCGGTTCAGCCGGCAAGCCGCTGTTTGCATCAAGCATTAAAATCGAAAAGAACGGCACGGAATGCCAACCCGGAGAACATGGAGAAATAACCGTAAAAGGGCCGACCGTTATGAAGGGCTACTTAAAAAATGAGGCGGCAGACAAAGCCTCATTCAATGATGGCTGGTTTAAAACCGGTGATATCGGGTATCTTGACGTTGACGGATTTTTATACGTGCTGGACAGGCGTTCAGACTTAATCATATCAGGGGGAGAAAACATCTATCCGGCTGAAGTCGAGGCCGTTCTTCTGTCACACCCCAAAGTTGCGGAAGCGGGGGTAAAAGGGGTCGATGACAAAACTTGGGGAAAGGTTCCCCACGCCTATCTTGTCGCCGCCAGCCCTGTTGATGAAGAGGAGCTGAGCGACTTTTGCAAAGAACGGCTTGCTTCCTATAAAGTGCCTAAAGCCTTTCATTTTGTCGGCAAGCTGCCGAGAAATGCTTCGAATAAACTGATGAGACATCAATTGTAGAAGGAGAGCGCCATGATTCAAATCAAACAGCTGACATTGTACCATCTCAGCATGCGGCTGAAAAAGCCTTTTAAATCAAGCTTGGAAACCTTTCAGGATCGCAAGTTTATCATCATAGAAGCTGCTGACCGGGAAGGGGTGACAGGCTGGGGGGAAGTATCCGCTTTTTCATCTCCGTGGTACACAGAAGAAACAACGGAGACATGTTACCACATGCTAAAAGATTTTTTGATTCCGGCTGTGCTGCGCGAATCATTCACACACCCTTCAGAAGTGCCCGAGACGCTTCGCGGATTCAAAGGCAACAGAATGGCAAAGGCCGGCCTTGAAGCCGCCTTTTGGGACATTTACGCCAGGAAAAAAGGGATCTCTTTAAGAGAGGCGCTGGGCGGAGTAAAAACAGAAGTTCCTGCCGGGGTCGTCGTCGGTCTTGCTCCATTGGATGATATGCTTGAGGAAATTGAACAATATGTAAAAGAAGGTTATCAAAGAATAAAAATCAAAATTCAGCCGGGGCAGGATATAGAGCTTTTAAAGGAAATACGCCGGCATTTTCCGAAGGTGCCGCTGATGGCGGATGCCAACTCTTCTTATGAATTAAAAGACATCAGCCGGATTAAAGAGCTTGACGCATTTAAATTAATGATGATCGAACAGCCTTTGGCGGATGATGATATCGTAGACCACCGCCATCTGCAAAAACATATCAAAACATCAATTTGTCTTGACGAAAGCATCCGTTCTGCTGATGATGCGCGAAAGGCAATCGAGCTCGGCAGCTGCAAAATTATCAATATTAAGCCGTCCCGAGTCGGCGGTTTGACAGAAGCTCTGAAAATCCATGACATCTGCAAAGAACATCAAATGCCTGTCTGGTGCGGCGGCATGTTTGAAACCGGTATTTCAAGAGCACACAATCTTGCGCTGAGTTCTCTTCCGCAGTTTTTGATTCCCGGGGATCTTTCTTCATCCTCAAGGTATTGGGAAGAGGATATCGTAAAACCGGAAATCCGCATCGAAGGCGGTTATATTCAGGTTCCAAGCCGACCGGGAATGGGCTTTGAAGTGGATACTCATGTTTTAAGAAAGAATTCATCTAAAATAGATGTTTTCAAACAGTAAAGGCTGTTATAAACGCTGATTTCCAGATTTTCAAGCTTTGTTAAATGGACGGCCTCTCATGTATAGTAAAGCTGTACATTATTCCCTTCTCGTTTGGACCGGCTTTCAAGCCGGTTTTTTTAAAAATATGAAAAGAGCTGCCTTTATGACAGCCCTTTCCTTTAATCGCCCAAAAGCAAATCTTCGTGTACGATCTGTCCGATCAGCCGGTCCGCTTGATCCGGCAGCCCGTCCAGACATCCGTATTCATAATCCCATAAGTTCATGAAGGAGCAGGCGGCTTTTTGAAATGCGGTTTCGTCCGCCCCGTGGATTTCCTGATAAAAAGCCTGTAGCAGCGACTCTTTATTCATGACTGTCCCTCCTTCATTCATCCGCTTTAATGATGTTCAGGTTTAAATGTTTTACAATCCGTTTCTTTGCTATTAGAAGCTTTTTCACCTTCAGCATGGCTGACGACATAAATGGCGTCGGCTGTACACTTGTTTCCCTGGCCCCAATAGGTGCAGTTGCTGACTTCACACAGTATTTTTTGTTCCATATCATATTGGCCCCCTTTAAAAGTTGTACACATTTAGCTTAACCTTATTCATGCTGTTTGATGTACCTCTTGTCCTTCATGAACAATTTCCAGAAATAATAAAAGCCGGGGAATAAAATAATAAAACCGACGATATAGGAGATGAACAGCGCCCTGAATGTCTCCGGCGCGGTGAAGCCTGATTGAATCGTGACATCAGGATAGACCATGTAAGGAAGGTGCGCTCTCCCGTACACATAGCTCGCCGTAAAATACTGCAGTGTAATGGCGATGACGGCGAGGCGAGGCTTTCCCTGCCGGTCGCTGTTATGTCTGTTTGGCAGAAACAAAGCCGCAAATGCGACGAGAAACAGCAAAAACGATAAAATCAGCCACGGAAGCCCGTCCATCATTTTTGTATAAAGCCAGCGGGCTTCCGTCCTCATGGTCATCATGATGCTGAATGACATAAGCAAAGCGAGCGGGCCGGTGATTAAAGCGTTTCGGCGGTAGACCTGATACGCGTCTTTTTCTCCGGCTACATTTGAAAAATCAGCCAGCAGCAATGAAGACAGAAACAGCGTGCTGAAAATGGCAAAGCCCATAAAAGAATAGGCATGAGGGCTTAAAAACAAATTAATAAAATCCAATTGGTGGTTTCCGTCTACCTGATATACGAAGTTGCCGTGTGTCACGGGCAAGACAAGGATTAAAACAGCCGGAATGATAAAGCCGCTGATCCCTGAAACGTAAGTCAACGCCCTTTCATAATCTTTTGCAGCGTGCGAAAAGACCAAAAATCCGCTTCGAATCGCCAAAAGCAATAAAATAATGCTGCCGGGAAGCAAAAGCACCGTTCCCAGCACAAAAGTGCCGCCCGGGAAAAAGCTGAAAAGGGCCACGACGATTCCGACGATGAAAACATTGGTCACTTCCCAGGTCGGGGAAAGGTAGCGGTTTGCAATATTGGTTGCTTTCAGCTGTTTTTTGTTCATATAGATCATCGACCAAAATCCCGCTCCAAAATCCATTGACGCCATCACAGCGTAGATAAATATAAATCCCCAGACGATCGAAATAGCCAGCAGGGCATCTGTTGTTCCATCCAGTTGCATCATATGACTTCCCTTCTGTTTTTTTGTGCATTCAGCTGCTTTTTAAATCTTCTTCGACAGGGTGGCGTTTAAAGTAATATTGCAATACGAACACCACCGCTGCTCCTAAAATGATGTAGACGATAAAGAACAAAAGAAACAATATGCCGATCGAGCCGGAGGATGTCACTACTTCGGACGTTTTCTGCATATGGTAAATAACCCAAGGCTGCCTTCCGGTGCAAGCGAAAACCCAGCCCAATTCGATTGCAAGCAAAGCGAGCGGGCCGCCGGTTATAAACACGGCCAGCATCCAGCGGGGAAAGCGGTCTTTTTTCATGACTTTTCTCCAAATAAAACCGACAGCGGCATAAACAATTAAAAGGCTGCCGATAAAAACCATGCCGTTGAACAAAGTATGAATGAACAGAGGAGGCCACTCATCCCTTGGAAAGTCATTCAGTCCTTTTACAACGGTGTCAAAGCGGTTGTCGGCCAAAAAGCTTAAAGCCCAAGGAATCTCAATCGCCCATTTGACCGATTGCGTCTTTTCATCAGTAAATCCGCCGATCGCAAGTGGAGCGTGGGACTGAGTTTCAAAAAGCCCTTCTGCGCCCGCCAGTTTTTCAGGCTGGTAGCGGTGAAGAAGCTGTGCGGATTCGTGACCGCTCAGAGCCGTGACCAGAGAAAACGCTCCTCCGACAATCAGCCCGAGCAGCAGCGCTTTTCTATGAAGGGCGTAGACTTTTTCATCACCGCGGTTTCGGAGCATTTTGTAAGCGGCTATCGTCGCAATAATAAACGCGCCCGTCATAAAAGCGGAGACGACAACGTGTCCTGCTGTAGCCACAAAACTTTTGTTGAAGAACGCCGTCCACGGCTGAACATCTGTAATTTCGCCGTTTACGATTTTGAAGCCTTCAGGCGTTCCCTGGAAAGCGTGCACATTTGTAATTAAGATGGCTGATGCGGCTGCTCCGATAACGATAAAAATGACAGCTGTAATTCTCATAAGAGGAGTCAGCCGATCGGCTGCGTAAACATAAATGGACATAAATAAAGCCTCAATAAAAAAAGCGTAGATTTCAATTTGAAATGGGAGGGACATGACTTTCCCGATCACTTCCATGAATCCCGGCCAAAGCAAGGCGAGCTGCGTTCCGGCAATGGTTCCGGTCGGTATGGCGACCCCGAGCAACACGGCCTGTGCCTTCGTCCATCTTTTTGCCATAATGGCGTAGTGGGGATCTTTCGTTCTTTGATAGATCAGCTCGGCCAGCAAAATCATTAAAGGAATTCCGACACCGAGCGAGGCGAAAATAATATGGAACCCCATCGTTGTTCCGAAAAGGCTTCTTGCAAAAATCAAGTCATTCATCCGGAAAACCACCTTTCATTTACACCATTTTGCTTTTTATTGTTTACCGCCTTTTTTAGATTATTCTTCCTGTGAGCGGTTAAAATGGATAAGGTGATCAAAACATGGCAAATGAACATTCATTTTTGACACAAACATATGAAAGGTATATAATAAAACGTAATTATTACGTTTTGTTAGGAGGAATGGCATATGAAACCAAATATTCATCCGAAAACTTATCAAGTGATCTTTCAGGATGTAAACAGCGGGTACCGTTTTTTAAGCCGCTCAACTAAAACTTCCGATGAGACGGCCGAGTGGGAAGACGGCAAGACGTATCCCGTTATAAAAGTTGAAGTAAGCTCAGACACCCATCCGTTTTATACCGGAAGACAGAAATTCAACGAAAGAGGCGGAAGGGTCGAACAGTTCAAGAAAAGATTTAATATGGATTAAATGAAAAAGACCGGATGTTTCCGGTCTTTTTTCGTCCATATAAAAAAAACAAGCGCATGAGGTCTCATGCGCTTGATCTTTGTTATTTGTTTGATAAAGCTTTTTTCAAGACGGTCAGGTTTTCTTTCATGATGGTAGTATAATCTTTGCCGCTTTCAATGTCTTCTTTTGTTACAGATTCAAGGTTTTTCATCGTCAGACTTTCGGCTCCGATTTCTTTTTTGATGATCTCGGAGATTTTGCTGCTGACATTGCTTTCAAAAATGACGTATTTAATATTATGTTCTTTCGCTGTTTTAACAATGTTTTCAAGCTGCTTTTGTGAAGGTTCCTCAGTAGGCGAAAGGCCGAGAACGCTTATTTGTTTAATGCCGTAGCGTTTTTCCCAGTAGCCGTAGGCGGCATGTGAGACGAGAATTTCTTTTTTATCAGCTTTGTCAACGGTTTGTTTAAAGTCTTTGTCAAGCTGCTCCAAATCTTTTTTTAGAGACTCATAGTTTTTCGTAAACGTTTTTTCGTGTTCCGGATCTAATTTTACGAGTTGGTCTTTAATGTTTTCGGCCATTTTTTCAGCAAGGACAGGATCAAGCCATACGTGCGGGTCATGATCTCCATGGTCGTGATGATGATCATGGCCTTCGGCTTCTCCGTGTTCATGTTCTTCTTCGTGAGCATGCTCATCGTGGTCACCATGTTCTTCTTCATGTGCATGGTCATCGTGTTCGCCTTCTTCTTCACGTGACAGAAGGTCAATGCCCTCTCCGGCTTTGACAATTTTGACGTTGCTGTTTTTTAATGTGTTTACAGCTTTGTCTGCGAATCCTTCTACACCGACTCCAGAGTATATAAAGGCATCCGAGTCGGAAATTTCCGCCATCGTTTTTGAGCTTGGCTCGTAAGTGTGCGCTTCAACGTTTGGTGGGTAAACACTTTTGACGTTCACATATTCTCCGCCGACCTTTTTGGCGAAGTCTTCAAGCGGATAAATGGTTGTATAGATATCCAGCGTGTCTTTATTTTCTTTTTGTTCACCGGAAGTGCCATTGCTTGAACAACCGGCTGCTAATCCGGCAGCAAGAATGAATGCAGATGCTAATCCGAATGTTTTTTTCATGGTATTTCTCCTCTCAATGTAAAACTGTAATGGTTCCGATTTAATGGTCCTGTATCATTGTATCGTAATAATTACGATTTGAAAAGAGGAAATGATAGTTAAATATACTCAGGCAGTGAATCATGGAAGGCCGACCAGTCTGAATTCATTTCTTTATCTGTAAGAAGGGTCTGATCCAGGGAGCGGATCACGTCTTCCTGATTCATGTCAATGCCGATAAAAACGATTTCCGTTTTCCGGTCTCCGTATGTTTCATCCCAGTCCGTTTTTAAATGGGGATCCTCTTCAAACGCGAGCTTTTGTTCTTCCTCGGGAGACGCTGCAATCCAGGGGCCTGCGCTTTGGAACATCAGAGAAGAGCCTGCCTGGGACAGAAGGCCTGCTGTGTCATTTCGAGAAGCAAGCCAGAAGAAGCCTTTTGCTCTGATAATATGAGGCGGCCAGTTTTCAAGCCAGCGCTTCAGTCTTTCAGGATGGAAAGGCCTTTGTTTTTGATAGACGAAGGAAGAAATTCCGAATTCCTCTGTTTCAGGTGTGTGCTCTTCATTCAGTTCTTTGATCCACCCCGCTGATTGACTCGATTTTTCAAAATCGAACGATTTCGTATTCATGATGGCCGAAATCGGCACTTTTGCGAATGTCGAGGAAATGATTCTGCAGTCCGGATTCAGTTTTGTCAGAGACCAGAAAAGCTTTTCTTGCTCTTTTTTATTGAGTAAATCAGTTTTATTCAAAATGAGGACATCGGCAAATTCGATTTGCTCAATTAAAAGATCGGCCACTTCACGGCTGTCTGTTTCATCTGCCGCCTGTTTCCGTTCCAAAAGGCTTTCCCCCGAAGCGAAGTCCTCAAAAAAACGGCTGCCGTCGACGACGGTGACCATTGTATCAAGCCTGCAATATTTGCTTAAATCAATATCCAGCTCCTCATCTTTGTAAGTAAAGGTTTGGGCCACGGGAATCGGCTCGCTGATACCGGAAGATTCGATGAGAATATAATCGATTCCGCCGTTCTCCGCCAGCTTTTGGACTTCGATGAGCAGATCGTCTCTCAGCGTACAGCAAATGCAGCCGTTCTGCATTTCGACAAGCTTTTCATCCGTGCGGATAAGATCCCCTTTTTTCACGAGGGAGCCGTCGATATTAATTTCACTCATGTCATTGACGATCACGGCGATTTTCATGCCGTGCGCTTCATGCAGGACATGCTGCAGCAGCGTCGTTTTCCCGGACCCGAGATAGCCGCTTAAAACAGTGACAGGAATCAGGTTTTGCGTCATGTTTTCACTTCCTTTAAAACGTAATTATTTCGATTTGCACAATGGAAATCTTACTTGACTTATGAAAAAAATACAAGAAATATGTTATATTTAGATATAAAAAGCGTTTAGAAAGGAAATGAGCCATGAAACTTTTGGAGAACATTCTACAGTTCAATCAACAGTTTGTTGAGCGGCAGGACTATCAAAAATACCAAACAAGCAAGTTTCCCGATAAGAGAATGGTGATTCTGTCTTGCATGGACACAAGGCTTGTCGAGCTGCTTCCTCATGCCATGAATATGCGGAACGGGGACGTGAAGATCGTTAAGAGCGCGGGTGCACTCGTGGCTCATCCTTTCGGGAGTATTATGCGGAGCATTCTCGTTGCGGTATACGAACTGAACGCTGATGAAGTATGCGTGATCGGCCACCATGACTGCGGAATGAGCAAGCTGAGCTGCGACAGCTTTTTGGATAAAGTCGTTAAGCGAGGCATTCCAAAAGAACGGATTGAGACGCTTGAGTACTCCGGCGTCGATTTTGAACAATGGCTGAAAAGCTTTGATTCTGTAGAGGACAGCGTCAGGGATAGTGTAAGCGTGATTCGAAACCATCCGCTGATGCCGGAGGAAGTACCTGTTCACGGACTTGTCATCAATCCGGAAACAGGCAGACTGGATCTTATTGTCAACGGATATCCGGAAGAACGTTAATCCTTTTGCTTTTTTTCCGGAACGGGATCTATCCCGCCGGGATGGAACGGATGGCATTTCAGAATCCGCTTAATGGTGAGCCACCCGCCTTTACATGCGCCGTGCTTTTCGATCGCTTCACGGCCGTAATTGGAGCATGTCGGATAAAAACGGCATGTCGGCGGAAGAGCCGGTGATATCCATTTTTGATAAAAGCGGATGAGCAGCAGGAATAAGGTTTTCATGTTTTTCGCACCTTTTTTGTTTTGACCTTATTATAATATAAGCAAAAAACTCATAAAAAGGAAAAGCATTGACCTGAAAACTTATCGGTAAAGTATGATATAATACAAAAAGACCGATTAGAGGGGAGAGAGGAACCATGCCTTCAGTTGAAAGTTTTGAACTTGACCATAATGCAGTAAAAGCGCCTTACGTCAGACACTGCGGCGTCCATAAAGTGGGATCGGACGGCGTCGTCAACAAGTTTGACATCCGTTTTTGCCAGCCGAATAAACAGGCGATGAAACCTGATACAATTCATACTTTGGAGCATCTTCTTGCATTTACGATCCGCACGTATGCGGAAAAATATGACCACTTTGATATTATCGACATTTCGCCGATGGGCTGCCAAACAGGCTATTACCTGGTGGTGAGCGGTGAACCGAAAGTGGAAGAAATCGTTGATTTGCTTGAGGATACGTTCAAAGAAGCCGTTGAAGTGACTGAAATTCCGGCGGCTAACGAAAAACAGTGCGGCCAGGCAAAGCTTCACGATCTAGAGGGCGCAAAGCGCATGATGCGTTTTTGGCTTTCGCAAAATAAAGAAGATCTGCTCAAAGTGTTTGGATAAAACGTTTGAAAAAAAACCGGCTCAGAAAAGAGCCGGTTTTCATTTTTTGTTCACAAAGAAAATAATGCCATATATCCCTGAACTTTGCTACACTTTATATTGTAATACATATCATAGAAAAAGGGTGATAGGATGCGTTTGGGAAAATGGTTTATTCTCTTATGTTTAGCTGTCGGTCTTTCAGCCTGCAGCCAGGGGGACAAGCAGGCGGCATCGGATGAGGAGCCCAAAGTGCTGACGGCAAAACTGGCGGCTCCAGAAGCGGCGGCCAAAAATGAAAAGGCTGTCATAAAAGCGACCGTGAGCTATGGGGACGAGCCTGTTGCAGATGCCGATGATGTGGAGTTTGAATGCTGGAAGGCCGGGAGCAAGGAAGATAGCGAGCTAATCAAAGCGAAGAATGAAGGAAAAGGCGTATACAGCATTGAAAAAGCGTTTCCTGAAGATGGCCATTACAAAGTTCAAGTCCATGTCACGGCGAAAAAACAGCATACAATGCCGGTTGCAGACATTAAGGTAGGGAAAGCAACGGATGTGACTGAAGAAGATGAAAAAGAAGAAGCCCACCATCACTGATGAGGCTGTTCTTTTTCCCGCGACGGAAGGGGATCGACTTCATGCTTGTAGTCATAAGCTTTTGATGTTGTGACAAGCGATACGGCCAGAACGGCGCCTGTAATCAGAATTCCTACAATAATCCAAAAGAGGATCATCACTTACCTCCGAATAGCTTTTTCCAACAGTTTACCATATCAGGCAAAGAAAATCATGATAAAGAGTAAAAGAAATGTTTCCTGCACAAGCTAAACGGGTAAATCAAAAGTAAACGAAAAGGAGGACGACCTTATGTCTGAAAAATTGAAAGCAACCGTCAACAAACAAGTCGCAAACTGGACCGTTCTATATGTAAAGCTACATAATTATCATTGGTATGTGAAAGGGAAAGATTTCTTTACGCTGCATGAAAAATTTGAGGAACTTTACACAGAAGCTGCAGAGCATATCGATGATTTGGCTGAACGCCTTTTGGCTATACAGGGCTCCCCGGTCGGAACGATGAAGGAATGCCTGGAAATATCCGCGATTAAAGAAGCGGACGGAAGCGAGTCTGCTGAACAAATGGTGCAAAATATTTATAATGACTTTTTAACGGTGGCTGAGGAGCTGAAAAGCGGAATGGAGCTTGCCGATGAAGTCAATGATGAAACGACGGGAGACATGCTGCTCGCGATTCATCAATCGATCGAAAAACACAACTGGATGCTGAAAGCCTACTTAGGGTAAGAATAGCTCGGGCAATGCCTGAGCTTTTTTTATTTTCGTTCTTTTTAAAGCCTTTTTTAGAAATTGTCAAACAATTCATCCAAGCCTTTCAAAGTCTTTTTTCATAGGATAAGCTATGAAAAGTCTTTTTTGAAAGGATGTTGAAGCATATGTTTAAGGACTTAAGCATCTTTTCGCTCTTTACAATCGGTTTATCAGCCATCGGATTTTTGTTTGGCCGAATCGAATATTTATTTATGATCTTAATAACGCTCATGGGAATTGAATTTGTCAGCAAAAGCTTGAACGAATGTGTGGAAGATCGCTTTACAATGAAGAGGCTGTTTACAAGGCTGGCGAAAAAATTGGTGACGCTCTTTCTTATATCCGTTGCCCACCTTTTTGATCAGATGCTGCAAACAGGCAGTTCGATCCGCGATTTTTCTATTATGTTTTATATTTTATATGAAGCGTTTCAAATCATAAGCACGGCTCATTCGTTAGGAATCCCCGTGCCGCAGATGTTATTGGATATTTTAAATACCATAAAGGAAAAACTCCGGGGAAAGCCGTAACATTTTAACACAACTGGTCATACTAACACGAAAAAGGATGATTGGCCTTGGAAAAAAGGACATACTATGTTTCGGTGCAAGATGGAATGATTTCACAGAGCTCAGACGCTTCCCCGTGGGAATTTCAAATTTCAGCGACAGATGATGACATCATTATATTAAGGGAATATTTTGATCAGCTGTATTCAGAAGACTGGATAAACTTTTTCAGAGCTCACGTGCCGGCAGTCGAATACCATTATGACAGTGCAAATGACAAAATGGACGAACTGCGCAAAGACATTTACTCGATGCTTTACCGTCTGGGCAATGAAGAAACCAAGTCGTTTATCAGTGAAAACGGCCTTGCCGAACTCAATTCAGCAGATTAAACGAAGCACCATCAAGCACGGAGTTACCCAGCCTTGCCGCCTTCTCACTCAGAAATGGACACTGAAGTTCCCGAGGGAACGATAAAATTACTGAGCTGAACTGGACAAAAACTCTACCGAAAGAACCAATATATGATATGATGAGTGGAAGAAGCAAGGAAACGGATAAGAGGGATTAGGATGTACGAATTTAAAGATTTTTACCGTAATACGGTTCAGCTTTCTTTTGAAAAGGAACCTTTTTCAAAAGAACCAAAGCATGTATGGGTGATCTGCCGTTACGAAGATCAATGGCTGTTGACAAATCATAAAGACAGGGGCCGTGAATTCCCAGGCGGCAAAGTCGAACGAAGCGAAAATGCTGAGGAAGCGGCTTTGCGGGAAGTAAAGGAAGAAACAGGCGCTGTCGTAAGAAAGCTGACCTATCTCGGACAATATAAAGTTCTTGGCAGAGAGAAAGTGATCGTCAAAAATATTTATTTTGCCGATATCGAAAAGATCGAAAAACAGCAGACATACTATGAGACAAATGGCCCTGTTTTGCTGAAGAGCCTCCCGAAAGATATCGCTAAAAACAGAAATTACAGTTTTATAATGAAAGATTCCGTCCTGACGATCAGTCTTGAAAAGCTGAAAAAGACCGGCATCATCAAATAAAAAGCCCTGCATTTGCAGGGTTTTTTCATGTTATACTCTGCCTTTCATCCACTTTCTTTCCAACAGCTCGACACCCTGATACATCAATGTTGCAAAGACGGCGATGATCAGGAGGCTCAGCATGACGAGGTTGAAATTAAAGACTTGAAAGCCGTAGATGATCATATAGCCGAGGCCTTGAGCCGACACTAAAAATTCTCCTACGATGACGCCGACCCAGCTTAAGCCGACATTGACCTTCAGTGTAGATATGATTGTCGGAATGGAAGCGGGCAGAATGACTTCTTTGAAAATCTCGCGTTTCGTTGCACCGAATGTTTTCATGACTTTTAAATAATTTTCATCGATTTCTTGAAAGGACGTGTAGACGACGATTGTCGTAATGATAACGCTGATGATGGCGCCCATTGCAATAATACTCGTCAAGCTGGGGCCGATCGCCACGATGAGAATGGGGCCTAGCGCCACTTTCGGCATCGCATTTAAGACGACAAGATACGGATCCAATATTTTGGAGAGCCTCGGGAACCACCATAGGAGGGCGGCCAGAAAAGTTCCAAGCAATGTTCCGGCCAGAAAGCCGAGGATGGTTTCAAATACGGTGACACCGATATGCCCCGGCAATGATCCGTCTCCCATCTTTTCGAGGAAAAGCGCCCAGACGGCTGAAGGAGAGCTGAAGATCAGCGGATCGATCCACGCCAGACGGCTTGCGGTTTCCCACAGTGAAAAGAAAACGATGAAAATCACGATTTGATAAAAGCGGACCCGCCTTTTTTCGGCTTGCTGCTCCTTTAAAAAATCCTCATGAAGGAAGTCAATTTTTGATTTCAGATGTTTGTTATTCAAGGTCATTGAGCTCCTTCCATATGTTCTGAAAGAGGGGCTGAAATTCCGGTTCCTGTCTCGCTTCAAACGGTGTCAGCTTCCTGATCGCTTCAGGAACGGCAAATGTTTTATGGATGGTGCCCGGCTGCTTTGAAAATAGCAATATCCGATCGCTCATCGCGATCGCTTCACCGATATCATGAGTCACGAGCACCGCTGTTTTTTGATACGTCTTTAACGTGTTGAACACCAAATCTTCGAGGTTTAGTTTTGTCTGATAGTCAAGGGCTGAAAAAGGTTCATCAAGCAGGAGGATATCGGGGTCGACAGCGAGTGTGCGGGCAAGCGCCGCCCTTTGTCTCATACCGCCTGAGAGCTCTTTTGGATACTTTTTTTCAACCTCGTAAAGCCCGAATTTTTTCAGCAGGCCGAGAGCGGTCTCCTTTGTTTCCGGTCCGAATTTTTTGGAAATATGCAAACCGATTAAGACGTTTTCCTCAATGGTTTTCCAGGGAAATAAATAATCCTGCTGGAGCATATAACCGATGTGCCGATCCTCTTCGTCAGGCGTGCGCCCTTCCACCAAGATGCGTCCTTCCGTGGGGGAAACGATGCCGGCGATGATCGATAAAAGTGTTGTTTTGCCGCATCCGCTTGGGCCGAGAAACGAAACAAATTCGCCCTTTTCGACTTCAATGCTGACGTTTTCCAGCGCTGCTGTTTTTTCCTTTAATGAAAAGTAAGTATGTGTGACATCCTGAACTTGCAAAAAAGACACTGCGGCCACCTCCTAGTGATTTTTTGTGACCTTTTCGGCGATCCTTGTATTGACCAGCTCTTGATGAGGGGTGCGCTTCGGCAGCTCGCCGGCTTCATCCATGATGGTTTGAAGCTGGTTCCATTCTTTTTCAGCCAAAACAGGCTCAAGGGCAAAAGACCGTTGTTGTTTATACCGTTCGATTGAAGATTCAATGATTGAAAGCTCGGTATCTTTAAAATAATCTTGAATGCTTTCGGCAGCTTCTTTTGCAGAGTGCGTCTCTACCCACTGCTGGGCTTTGTAAACCGCGCGGGTGAACTTTTCGACCGCTTCTTCGTTTTTTGTTAAGTAGCTTTGTTTAGCCATGAATGTCGTATATGGAATTCGGCCCGATTCTTTTCCGAAGGAGGCGACAATGCGGCCGATGCCTTCTCTTTCAAAAATGGAGGCCTGGGGTTCAAATAATTGAACATAATCGCCTGTACCAGATGCAAAGCTGTTTGCGATATTCGCGAAATCAATCGTTTGGATCAGGTCCACATCCTTTTTGGGATCAATGCCTTTCTGTTTCAGGACAAATTCGCCCGCCATCTGCGGCATTCCGCCTTTGCGCTGGCCAAGGAACGTTTTGTTTTTCAAATCATCCCAGCTGAAATGCCCCGCATCGTTCCTGGCGACGAGGAATGTTCCGTCCGTCTGGGTAAGCTGTGCAAAATTAATCACCGGATCGCTTGCGCCCTGGGCATTCACGTATATTGACGTTTCCGAGCCGACAAGCGCAATATCGGCACCGTTTGACAGAAGGGCAGTCATCGTTTTATCTCCACCCCATGTCGTTTTCAGTTCAACATCAAGGCCTTCTTCTTTAAACAAACCTTCAGACAAGGCGATATATAAAGGCGTATAGAAAACGGAACGGGTCACTTCCGCGAGACGGATCTTTTCGGGCTTTTGACCGCCGCATGACGCGAGGATAAACAGCATCATAATGAAGGATAATATGGTAAAAAAGAAACGCTTCAAACCGATTTCCCTCCTTTGATTTCGGTTATTTTCGGCATAAAATAGTTTATGTTATATACTAAACAGGTGTGAGGGGCAGCTGCGGATTAAAAAAGAGGTGACGTGACGAATGTGGTTAGAAAAAAGAAGGTTTCCATCGCCGAACAAAAAGGTGCGTCTGTTTTCCGTCACATACCTTTCACAAGGACTCAAGGTTAAGGGGCTCTTGGCGGAACCGGCCGCTCCCGGACATTATGACGGATTTTTGTATTTGCGCGGCGGAATTAAAAACGTCGGGATTGTCAGACCGGGCCGAATCGTCCAGTTCGCTTCACAGGGCTTTGTCGTTCTTGCTCCGTTTTACAGAGGCAATCAAGGAGGAGAAGGCGATGAAGACTTTGCGGGTGATGACCGGGAAGATGCTTTTGCCGCTTTTCGTCTTCTGCAGAAGCATGACCTGGTAAAAGATGGACGCGTACACATTTTTGGCTTTTCCCGCGGCGGGATCATGGGTATCTTAACGGCAATCGAAATGAAAGAAGCTGCAGCTTCGTTTGTGTCTTGGGGCGGTGTCAGCGATATGGTTATGACCTATCGCGAACGCAAAGATTTGCGGCGGATGATGAAGCGGGTCATCGGCGGGACGCCTGAAAAGGTTCCTGAAGCGTACGAATGGAGGACGCCTTTTGACGAGCTGGAGAAGATCGAAGCGCCCGTGCTTTTGATCCACGGAGCAAACGATGAAAATGTCTCCATCGAGCATGCGCGGCGTCTAGAACGCGAACTTCTGCAAAGAAACAAGTCTGTGGATACGTGGTATTTCAGTCGATATACCCACTATTTTCCTCCGCGGGAAAATAGGCGGATTGTAAGAGAATTGTCTCAATGGATGAAAAGCCGGCCTTGGACAAGTTATGGTAAACTAAAAGAAAAGAGAAAAGGAGGGGGACTTTAGGTGGGAATGCCAGTTGAATTTAATACAATGATTGTGACAAAAGGAAAAGAAACACGGGTTGAGGAAAATGTGTTTACACTTGAAAAAGAAGGTTATCGGGTTTACCCTCTTCATGTGCCGCTTGAAGTCAGAAAGACTAAGCGGGGCGACATTACCGGCACCGCGCAGGCGGAGCGCCTTGAATGGTCAGACGGACGGACTCATTTAACATACAGGCTCGTATCATTAAATTCGACGAATTAAAGAAAGCCAAGGCGCGGATAGCGTCCTTGGCTTTTCTGTATTATGCAGGCACATCTTCCTCTTTTCCGATTCCTTTTTTGGAAGTCAGCCTGTGAATCAGCATGGTGAGAGCGCCGTCTCCTGTCACGTTCGTTGCTGTACCCAAGCTGTCCTGAGCAAGGTAAAGTGCGATCATCAATGATACGCTGGTTTCATTAAAGCCGAGCATCGACTGCAGCAGTCCGGCCGCGGCCATAACGGCACCCCCCGGGGCACCGGGCGCTGCGACCATTGTGACGCCAAGCATTAAAATGAACGGCATCATGATCGAAAAAGTCGGTGTTTGACCGTTTAGAATCATTACGCCCATTGCACAGCTCGTCAGTGTAATCGTGCTACCTGACAAATGAATATTGGCCAGGAGCGGAACGGCGAAGTCAGCCACTTTTTGGCTTGCTCCCGTTTTTCTGACTTGTCTCAACGTGACGGGAATCGTTGCCGCTGACGATTGTGTGCCGAGCGCAGTGAAGTATGCCGGCGCCACGATTTTCAACAGCGACAGCGGATTTCTGCCGTTTGCAGCGCCCGCAACGGAGTACTGAATCAAAAGTATGACGAGGTGAAGCACGATAATCATCACGAAAACTTTAGCAAATACGGATAAGATTGTCTGCACCTGACCGCCGAACGTCATATTGGTGAAAATACCGAAAATATGAACAGGCAGTAACGGAATAATAATATATGATATCAGCTTTTCAACGATCGTTTGAAATTCATCGAATGCGTTTTTTAATGTTTTTCCGGGCAGATAAGCGATTCCGATTCCCATGATGAAAGCAAAAATCAGTGCGCTCATCACGCTCATAAACGGCGTCATTTCAATGGTGAAAAATCCTGCTTGCAAAACTTCTTCCGGATTTTTAAATTCCTGCAGCTGATGGCCGGAAATGATCGCGGGGAGAAGATTTGATCCGACAAGGTACGCCAGGAGGCCGGCAAAAATGGTTGACGTGTAGGCGATACCTGCTGTAATGCCAAGGATTTTTCCGGCGCCGCGGCCGATTTGTCCGATGCCGGGAATAATAAAAGCGATAATAATAAAAGGAATGACGAATTTAATGAAGTTTCCAAAAATATCATTGAAAGTAGCGGCTGTTTTGACAAACCAAAGCGGAGCAAAGCTTCCGACGATAACACCAAGAACAATTGCCGTCATAATTCTCGGCAGTAATCCAAATTTCATAGATGTGTCCTCCTGATATATACAAATGTTTTTATCATATTATCATATGAAAGATTTCTTTTGTTAAAAATAAAAAAAGTCTGTATTTTCAAATAATAACAGCCGCGAATTGGAAGCGTTTTATCACAGGCCGTGCTTGATTGTCGTTTTAATCATTGTCCAGAAAATGGCATCGGCCGCTGACAGGCGAAGCGGATTTTTAATAAACTGCAGCAGCGCAGAATACCTGCGCTGCTGCAAGCGGGTTGAGTTATACGAGCGGTCCTCCGGCTTTTTCAATGTTTTCGGTATTAGAGAATTTTTTGAAATTCTTTTTGAATGCATTCGCCAAGTGGATCGCTTTTTCCTCGTAATCGTTTTCATCTGTCCAAGTTTTAGCCGGGTCAAGCACTTGATCAGGCACACCCGGAACATGGACCGGTGAATGAAGTCCGAAAATGCGGTCAGTCTTCATTTCGGCGTTATCCAGTTCTCCTTCTATCGCAGCCTGAACCATCGCTCTCGTATAAGCGAGGCTCATTCTTTCCCCTGTTCCGTATCCGCCGCCGGTCCAGCCTGTATTGACGAGAAAGACGCTGACGCCGTGTTCATCGATTTTTCTTCCGAGCATTTCAGCGTACACATGTGCAGGGAGCGGAAGGAACGGGGAACCGAAGCAGGTCGAGAATGTGGCTTCAGGAGCGGTGATCCCGCGTTCGGTGCCGGCGAGCTTGCTTGTATATCCGCTCAGGAAATGATACATGGCTTGTTCTTTCGTTAACTTGCTGATCGGAGGAAGCACGCCGAAAGCATCTGCCGTCAGAAATACAATGGTCTGCGGGTGTGCTGCGATGCTCGGCTTGACGATGTTGTCAATCGCATCAATCGGGTAAGCCGCTCTCGTGTTTTCCGTATAGAATGCGTCGGAATAGTCCGGCTCCCCGGTTTTGCCGTCAACCACGACATTTTCAAGAACGGAACCGAAGCGGATCGCATTGTAAATCTGCGGTTCTTTTTCTTTGCTTAAGTTAATGCACTTGGCGTAGCAGCCTCCTTCAATGTTGAAAACGCCTGTGCTGGACCAGCCGTGTTCGTCGTCACCGATCAGCTTCCGTTTCGGATCGGCGGAAAGCGTCGTTTTTCCTGTGCCTGACAATCCGAAGAAGAGAGCTGTTCCGCCTTCCTCGCCAATGTTTGCCGAACAGTGCATCGGTAAAATGTTTTGTTCAGGAAGAAGATAATTCATAATAGAAAAAATCGATTTTTTCATCTCGCCGGCATATTCGGTGCCTCCGATTAAAATCGTACGCTTTTCAAACGACACGATGATAAATGTTTCAGATCTGGTCCCGTCAATGAGCGGATCGGCTTTGAAATGCGGAGCGGAAAGAATCGTAAACGGCTGTTCTTCAGGTTTTTTATCATGTTCTTCAGGTCTGATGAACAACTGTCTTGCAAACAGGTTGTGCCAGGCGAACTCGTTGACAACTGTAATCGGAAGCCGGTATTTTTCGTCTGCTCCTGCAAACCCTTCAAATACATACAATTCATCGCGTTCCTTTAAATAGCTGAGCACTTTTGTGTACAGCCGGTCAAAGGCGGATTCTGAAATCGGCTGGTTTACTGCGCCCCAATCGATTTTGTCCTTTGTGCTCGCTTCTTCCACAATGAATTTGTCTTTTGGCGAGCGGCCGGTGTATGTACCGGTTGTAGCCCGCACGGCTCCGGAAGATGTTAAGACTCCTTCTTTGCGTTCAAGGACTTTTTCAACCAAAAGGGGAACGGATAAGTTCAGCTGAACGTTTTCGCCCATTAATAACGTTTGTAAGTCAGTTGTTAAATCTACAGAATTCATAAAAAACCTTCCTTTGCGTGTTTTTTAATGTGTATAACATTAATGTAGAATTAGTATAACACATTTACTCTTATAGTCTATACCGTTTCTTCATTTTTCGTTCGGGTTTTTTCTCGAAAGACAAGTTTAAATTTATTGCGGCCGATATTGACATAACAAGCCATTTTAAGATAAGATATTTCATTGAGCGGATACTCTTATCCCGAGCTGGTGGAGGGACAGGCCCAATGAAACCCAGCAACCGGTTTCTCTTATTAATGGAAAAAAACAGTTTCTGAGACAACTACGGTGCTAACCTGATGCAAGGTGTTCAATACCTTGAGCGATAAGAGTGAAAGGCACGCAATACCAGACCCTTTCCTCAGCGAATAGGAAAAGGTTTTTTTATTGCATAAATTGAGATCCAAAAATTGCTAAAAAAACTGCCTTCAGGAGGAAGGTACTCGGCGTTTTTCACAGGACGTGAAAGGTTTTAGCCGAGTATCAAGCAGGAGGAAGGTACTGGGCGTTTTTCACAGGACGTGAAAGGTCTAGCCGGGCAGCCAGTCAGGAAAAATTCTATTAAGAGGAATTTTGACTTAGAATCTCGTCAAGAATAGCATATGGAAATTGTTTCAAAACGAGAGCGTATGAAGCCCGAGTATCGTCATATAATCAAGAGGGACGAGATCCGTATCATACTTAAGATCACGGCTGATCTTCATATACAGGAGGAAACATAAATGAGCAAAAACCGTCGGTTATTTACATCAGAGTCAGTTACGGAGGGACATCCGGACAAAATTTGCGACCAGATTTCGGATAGTATATTAGACGAAATTTTAAAGAAAGATCCGAATGCCCGCGTTGCCTGTGAAACATCTGTGACAACCGGATTGGTGCTGGTAAGCGGTGAAATCACGACGTCCACTTACGTCGATATTCCGAAAACAGTCCGCGAAACGATTAAAGAAATTGGCTACACACGTGCAAAATACGGTTTTGATGCCGAAACTTGCGCGGTCTTAACGTCTATAGATGAACAGTCGCCAGATATTGCAATGGGAGTCGACCAGGCGCTTGAAGCGCGTGAAGGAGCAATGAGCGACGCTGAAATTGAAGCGATCGGAGCCGGAGACCAAGGTTTAATGTTCGGTTTTGCCTGCAACGAAACAAAGGAACTTATGCCTCTGCCGATTTCGCTTGCTCATAAATTGTCTCGCCGTTTGACAGAAGTCCGCAAAGAGGAAATTCTGCCGTATCTTCGTCCGGACGGAAAGACACAGGTAACTGTTGAGTATGATGAGAACAACAAGCCGATTCGCATCGATACAATTGTCATTTCGACTCAGCATCACCCTGAGATTTCGCTTGAACAAATTCAGCGCAATCTGAAAGAGCATGTCATCAACCCGGTAGTGCCAAAAGAGCTGATCGATGAAAACACGAAGTACTTCATTAATCCTACGGGCCGTTTTGTTATCGGAGGACCGCAGGGGGATGCCGGTTTAACAGGACGCAAAATCATCGTTGACACCTATGGCGGATATGCCCGTCACGGCGGCGGAGCGTTTTCCGGTAAGGATGCGACAAAGGTTGATAGATCTGCAGCTTATGCTGCGAGATATGTAGCGAAAAATATCGTCGCCGCAGGCCTTGCTGATTCCTGTGAAGTGCAGCTTGCCTACGCGATCGGTGTCGCACAGCCGGTATCCATTTCAATCGATACATTCGGTACAGGCAAAGCCAGTGAAGAAACATTGATCGAAGTGGTTCGCAAAAACTTTGATCTAAGACCTGCCGGCATTATTAAAATGCTCGATCTTCGCCGTCCGATTTACAAACAAACGGCAGCTTACGGACATTTCGGCCGCCTCGACCTCGATCTGCCTTGGGAGCGCACAGACAAAGCAGATCAGCTGAAGAAAGATGCATTAGGAGAATAACAACCGCATAGCCGCTTTCATAAGCGGCTTTGTTTTTCGATGGCAAAAAGCGGGCGGATGTGAAACGTTTTTCTTTAAACACTTGTCTAATCAAGAAGCAGACTTTGATTTCTGCACGAAATTTAAAAAATCGGAGGCAATACTATGTGTGGATTTGTAGGGGTATTCAATCATCGCCCATCATCCGAGACAGCAGCCCAGGAAGAACTGATTAAACAAATGAATGAAATGATTGTACACCGCGGTCCGGACGATGATGGGTACTATCATGATGAGCATGTAGGCTTCGGATTTAGAAGGCTCAGCATCATCGATGTGGAAAACGGAGGACAGCCTCTGTCTTATGAAGATGATTCCTATTGGATTATTTTTAATGGAGAAATCTATAACTATATAGAACTGAAAGACGAACTTATTTCAAAAGGATACGAGTTCAAAACCGATTCAGATACGGAAGTTTTGCTTGCGACTTACCGCCACTACAAACAGGAAGCTGCTTCCAAGCTGCGCGGAATGTTTGCTTTTTTAATCTGGGATAAAAAAGAACAGCTCCTATACGGAGCGCGCGATCCGTTCGGCATTAAGCCGCTCTATTTTACGAAAACGGACGGCCATGTTTATTTTGCGTCAGAAAGAAAGAGCCTGATGGCTGTTGATGCCGATTTGGAATTGAATGAAAAAGCGCTTCAGCAGTATACGTCATTCCAATTTGTACCAGAGCCTGAGACGCTTGACAAAAAGGTGCAAAAAGTAGAACCGGGCCATCAGTTTACTGTCCGCCCGGGCGAGGATATTCAATTTAAAACATACTGGAAAGTTCAATTCAAGCCTGTTCAGACCGAAGAAGACAAGCTTGTTCAGGAAGTAAGAGACGCGATCTTTGATTCCGTAAAAGTCCATATGCGAAGCGATGTGCCTGTAGGTTCCTTCCTTTCCGGAGGCATCGACTCTTCTTTTATCGTGTCGGTGGCGAAGCAATTTCATCCCAACTTAAAAACGTTCTCTGTCGGCTTTGAACATGAAGGCTTCAGCGAAGTTGACGTTGCGAAAGAAACCGCTGATAGGGTCGGCGTGGAGAACTTCAGCGCGATCATTTCCCCTGAAGAATATATGAACGAGCTTCCAAAGATCGTCTGGCATCTGGATGATCCGTTGGCAGACCCTGCTGCAATTCCTTTGTATTTTGTCGCGAAGGAAGCGAAGAAGCAAGTTACGGTTGTTTTGTCCGGAGAAGGAGCAGATGAGCTGTTCGGCGGTTACAATATTTACCGGGAGCCGCTTTCATTAAAGCCGTTTGAACGAATTCCGTCCCCGCTGAAAAAGATGCTTCTGCACGTAGCTTCAGCGATGCCGGAAGGAATGAAAGGGAAAAGCTTTTTAATGAGGGGCTGTACACCTCTTGAAGAGAGATATATCGGCAACGCAAAGATTTTTGAAGAAGGCATGAAATCAAAACTTCTTCGCCAGTATGACAGCAACCTCTCTTACTGTGACGTGACAAAGCCATATTTTGAAGAAAGCAAGTCCTACAGCGAAATTAACAAAATGCAGTATGTCGATATCCACACATGGATGCGCGGTGACATTTTGCTGAAGGCCGACAAAATGACGATGGCCAATTCACTGGAACTCCGCGTTCCGTTTTTGGACAAAGTCGTATTTGAAGCGGCTTCCAAAATTCCGGAAGAGCTGAAAACGAAAAACGGCACGACAAAATATCTGCTTAGAAAAGCGGCGGAAGGCATCGTTCCAGATCATGTCTTAAACCGCAAAAAGCTAGGGTTCCCTGTGCCGATCCGCCACTGGCTGAAAAACGAAATGCATGACTGGGCCGTGAACATCATTAAAGAGAGCGAGACAGACGCATATATCCATAAAGATTACGTGCTTCAGCTTCTTGAAGACCACTGCGCCAACAAAGCGGATAACAGCCGCAAAATCTGGACGGTTCTCATCTTTATGATCTGGCACAGCATTTTCGTTGAAAAGCGCTTTGTACCGGAAGAACTGAACCATCAGCCAAAAGAAGTCATTATCGTTTAAGTCAAAAAAGAAGGTTTTCGTTAATCGAAAACCTTCTTTTTTTATGCCGGTTTTTCAGCTGATAAATCTGCTAGCACACGTTCACATTCGGAGAAGAGATTGTCAAAAATCACTTCCCACGACTGGGTAAGGGCATAGCTTCTCGCATCGTATGACATCCGTTTTTTTAACGGCACATTGGAGAGGACGCGCAATATATTTTCGGTGAATGCATCCGGATTTCCAGGTTCGGAAAGAAAACCGTTTCTTCCGTTTTGTATAAAGTCTTTCAGGCCGCCGGAATCTGCCCCGATAACAGGCGTCCCGCAGGCGAGCGCTTCAAGCGCGGAATTTCCGAAGGTTTCCGTCGGAGAAGGAAAGACGAACAAATCTGAGCTTGCATAAATGCTTGCCAGCTCTTCTCCTTTGACATAGCCGGCAAAAGTCATATTGAGGGGAGCCCGCTTCTCAAGCTCTTTTTTTAACGGGCCGTCTCCCGCGATCAGCCAGTGGACGCCATCTTTCAAATTGGGGTGACTTGCGATCTTGAGCAGCGTCTCCAAATCTTTCTCAGGTGCAAGCCTTCCGACATAGCTGAGGATATAGGTTTCCTTTATGCCGTATCGCTTGCGGATGTGTTCGGTTTGATGCGCCGGACTGAACAGCGAGCAGTCCACGCCGCGCTTCCAGATGGAGAGGTTCCTGAATTGTTTGGCTTTGAGCTGCATAAACGTTTCGCGCGAAGGGACAAAAATTCTTCGAAAATCTTTATGAAACCAGTGCATATATTTCCATAATAGTTTGGAAAACATTTGAAGATCATAATATGAAAGGTACTGGTCAAAATCGGTATGGTAAGAGCCTACGACAGGGATGTTCCATTTCTTCGCAAGCTTGAGCCCTGCTAGGCCGATATTAAAAGGAGTCGCGATGTGAATGAGATCGGGATTGAATTCGCGGAGTTCTGATTTCATTTTGATGAGATTAGGAAGAGCGATTCTGCACTCGGGGTATAAGAAGAACGGCATGCTCGTAAAACGGCGGATGCGGCTCGAAAATTGTGTTTCATGCGTGCTTTCCGGCGCAAATACTTTATAGGACATCCCGTTTTTTTCAAGATAATCCGTATACCTTTTCAGCGTTCTGGCGCATCCGTTCACATCCGGTGTAAAAGTGTCCGTAAATATCGCAATTTTCATCGTTTCCCCTCCTGTTTGTGATGTGAAAAATCAGTGACGCTTTGGAAGAAACGGCCGGCTTAGAAGACCAGCGCCGACAAAGTTCCGACTGATATCCCGAGGGCCGTGCCTGCCAGAACATCCGAAGGATAATGAAGACCGAGATAAATTCTGGAGAGTCCCACACTGATGCCTACCGGAATTAATAAAAGCGCGAGTATCGGAAAGAATATCATTAGCGGTGTAATGATGGAAAATGCCGCGGTCGTATGGCCGGATGGAAAAGAATGATCCTTGAGCGGATTTTGCAAAACCTGTGTTTCCTTTAGCGTTAAATACGGCCGCTTTCTTGGATACAGCTTTTTGATCAGCATGACTTGAAGGTGGCTGACCAAAAGTGCAATGGCGCTGGCGATCCCCGCTGTACGAACACTTCCGGATCCGAACAGCAAGAGAGACAGGCAAGCGGAAATCGTGCAGAATGCCCCTCCCAGATGTGTTGAGGAACGAAAGTAACGGTTTAGTGCTTTTTGGTGAAATAAGCTGTTCATACCGAGGAAGACCCGGCATTCAAAGTTGTAGATGCCGACCATCAGTTTATTCAAATGTCATAACCCCCTTTACATGAATGGCTGCTTCATGTTTATTGTAAAAAATGAATGTTTAGCAAATGATAAGTATTTGTAAAGATTTCGGAAAAGAAAAAAGCCGCAGACGCGTGCGGCCGAAAAGGTTATTGCTTAAATTATCGGTGAAAAAATGGTAAAGTTGTAGCAAAGCTAATCTTTTTTTTGCAAGGATTTGTAGTATTGTCCTTTTTCAATATATTCTTTGCGAATTCTTTCCATTTCCTGTTTATCCTTGTCAGTTAACGGGCGGATGACTTTAGCGGGCCTGCCGAATGCGAGGTGCCCGGCCGGGATCTTTTTGCCAGGCGGGACAAGACTGCCTGCCCCGATAAAAGCGCCTTCCCCGACTTCCGCTTCGTCAAGAATAACCGACCCCATTCCGATAAGGGCATGCTTTCGTATCACGGAGCTGTGCAGTGTAACCTGATGGCCTACCGTCACACCGTCTTCAATCACAAGAGGGCGCTCAGGGCTTTGGTGCAGGCAGGAAAGGTCTTGAATGTTCACGCCTTTTCCGATCCTGACCGGGGCGACATCGCCGCGGATAACCGAAGAGAACCAGATGCTTGATTGCTCTCCGATTGTTACATCTCCGGTGATGACCGCGTTGTCGGCGATAAACGCCGTTTCATGAATAACGGGTTCCGTTTTTTTATAAGGGTAGATCATAGGTTTCATCCTTTCATTTATAAAATTGTGTGAGGTGGTCAGCATGTGGTGCATGGAAGCGGAAAGACCTGTTGCTTCAATCGTCATCATTCACGGTGCATGTGAGCATCACGGGCGGTATAAATGGCTGTCCGAAATGTGGCGTTCATCCGGGTTTAATGTCGTCATGGGGGATTTGCCCGGACAGGGAACTTCGACAAGAGAAAGAGGACATATACGCTCGTTTCAAGAATATATTGATGAAGTGGACAAATGGGTCGCCAGGGCGAAAGCATTTGAACTGCCTGTATTTATGCTCGGGCACAGCATGGGCGGCCTGATCGCGATCGAGTGGTTTAAGCAGCAGCAAAGCGGCATTGCCGGTCTCATTTTATCATCCCCTTGTCTCGGGCTGCAATTAAAGCCGAACAAATTTTTGGACTGGATTTCCAAAGGGCTCAACGTTTTGGCTCCGTCCATGCGGTTTGAATCCGGGATCACGCCTGATAAAGCGACGAGAAACAAAGAAGTCATCGAAATGGACATCAACGATTCATTATATATCACAAAAGTTTCTGTCAGATGGTATCAAGAAATGTTAAAAGCGTTGAAAAGCGCGATGGAGCCGACGGACGCCTTTCTCAACATCCCGCTCTTTGTCATGCAGGCGGGCACAGACTGGCTTGTCGACAAAAAAATGGTCGTCAAGTGGTTTAACGAGCTTGCTTCTCACAATAAGACGTACAGGGAATGGGAGGGCTTATACCACGAAATTTTTAATGAGCCTGAGCGGGAAGACGTTTTTAAAGCGGCCAGAGCGTTTGTGGAACAGTATATGACATAATGGAGGTGCATTCTTTGGCAGTACCGGAGCATCCTTTTGGATTAATGGCTAAAGTATACAGAGAAGTTTTTCCCCTTGTTCATCAGGAGTTGGACAAGTGGAAACGAAAAGCTGAAACGATTCAAAATCCCGAGCTGAAAACGCAGGCGAAAGCCAGCATCAGGGATAAAACCTTTCACTGTGAAGGCGGCGGCATTATGGCCCTCCTTTCAGGCGACAAAATCGAGCAGTCGATCCGGTTTATTACGGCGTATCAGACGATAAGCGACTATCTCGACAATCTATGCGACCGGAGCACCTCGCTTGACCCGGATGATTTTTCCATGCTTCATCAGTCAATGAAAGACGCGCTGACCGTCGGGGCTGAATTGAAGAACTATTACCGGTTCAGGGAAGACCAGGATGATCAAGGCTATTTGCACGACTTAGTGAAAACGTGCCAAGACGTGCTTGCGGAAATTGAGAACTATGATTTGATCAAGCAGCACCTGCTTGAGCTTTGCAGCTATTACTGCGATCTGCAAGTTCATAAACACGTTGTGGAGCATGAGCGTGTCCCCCGGCTCGAAGCGTGGTTTGAGAATTATAGATCGGCCTTGCCGAAAATGGAATGGTACGAGTTCTCAGCCTGTGCGGGTTCAACGCTCGGCATCTTCTGCCTCGTATCGTATTCCGTCCGTTCCGATTTTACTGAATCGATGGCCGGAAAGATCCGCGACAGCTATTTTCCGTACATACAGGGACTGCACATCCTGCTCGATTATTTAATTGACCAGGAGGAAGACTTAATCGGCGGAGATTTGAATTTCTGCACGTATTACCCATCACATTCAGATATGATGGAAAGGCTCGAATATTTCATTGAAATGGCGGATGAACATTTGCGCGGGATTCCGCACGAAAACTTTCACCGTTTGATCAACAGAGGTCTTCTGGGTGTTTATTTATCAGACGATAAGGTCGCGGGTCAAAAGGAAATCGGCCGGCTGGCGAAGCGCCTTATTAAAGCGAGCGGAAAAACTTCCTACTTCTTCTATATCAACGGAAGGGCCTACCGCAAAATTCAAAAAATGCCGTGGATGAAAAGCTCGTAAAGAAAAGCTCAAACCGTTCATCGGCTTGAGCTTTTGCTGTTTACAAGCTTTCCATCCGGTATTGTTTTTCAAGTACAAAACGCTTATTATACCGGAAGCTTTTTTCCCATTTTGAAACAACGATGCAGGCGACAGCATGACCCGGCACGTTCACGCCTGTTCGCGCCATGTCCATCACGCGGTCCACTCCCGCGATAATCGCGACTCCTTCAGCGGGAAGGCCGACTGCGTTGGCGGTAGCCAGAAGGACGACGAGCGAGCCAGATGGAACGGCGGCGATCCCTTTGCTTGTCATCACTAGCACGAGCATCATGAGCAATTGCTGTGAAATGCTCATGTCTATATTGAAAGCCTGCACCAAAAAGATACAAGCGACAGATAAATATAGGCTGGAGCCGTCACAATTCAGCGATAAGCCTGAAGGAACCACAAAGGAAACGACCCGTTTTGGGCAGCCGTATTTCTCCATGCGGTCCATCAGCTGCGGCAAGACTGTTTCTGTGCTCGTAGTGGAGAACGCGATCAGAAACAAATCCCAAATCATTTTCAGGACTTCGAAGTATTTAATTTTAAAAATAAGACCGACGATCGGAAATAAAACAAAAAGAACGAGAAACAGTCCGAGAAAAACAGTGCCGACTAATTTTAACATAGGAAGCAGGAGTTCGATGCCGTATTGCCCGACGGATGCGGCCATAAGAGCAAGCACGCCGATAGGGGCTGTGACCATAACCATCTGCGTCAGTTTGAACATGATATTGGCAACAGACTCAAAAAATTTCATGACAGGCTCTGAGGCTTTGCCGATCCCGGCAGCTGCGACGCCGAACAATATCGCAAAGAAGATCACGGCAAGCAAATCATTTCTGGCCATGACGTCAACGATGTTGGTAGGAATAATATCGAGGATCATTTGTTTAAGATCGACCACTTTTTCCGTGTAGCCTGAGAGCTCGCCGATATCTTTTTTGGCCAAATGGGAGAGGTCAAGGCCGACGCCGGGCTTTAGCACATTAGCCAAAAGCAGCCCGAGTCCGAGCACGAACGTCGTAATCACTTCAAACCAAATAATCGTCTTGATGCCGAGACTGCCCATTTTTTTCATGCTTCCGCTTCCGGCCGCTCCGATGACGATTGTAGAAAAAACGATCGGAACGACGATCATTTTAATCAAGCGGATAAATCCGTCTCCGACGGGGCGCAGCGCCATTCCGAAATCAGGGAAAAAGTGTCCGATCACTGCTCCAATGGCGAGTGCGATCAAAATTTGATAAGCGATAAATTTTTTCAAAGCGAAATCCCTCCGTATTTTACATGAGTTTTCAATAATTTCGTGACAAAGAGTGAAACACCTTTTCTTTTTAGAAAATTGCGAAAAATTTCTTATATTTTATTTTGATATCGCTTACATTATGTTTGGATGAAAAAAATCCTCCTAATGGAGGATTTTCAAGATATCATTTTTGAGCCGCTATTTTCTTTTCAATCGCAATGATAAAAGGCGGATCGTTTCGCTGGTTTAAATATTGGTAACAGAGGGCGCGGGCAGTATCTTGGTCGAGTGATGTGCAAAATTCGAGCAGGGCGTCCTTTTCCCGCTTTCCTTCGAGATGGCCATGGTAGACGACCAGAACGATCAGCCCCTCATGTTTCAGGATTTTGAGAAGCTGCTTGATGCTGGCGATGGTTGAATCGCTTTTTGTCGTCACCGATTTGTCGCTTCCCGGAAGATACCCGAGGTTAAACACGGCTGCTGCCACCTTGCCTGAGATGTCGTCAGGAAGCGAAGTGATGAGCTCATCATGGCTTTTTTGAATCAATGTCACCCGGTCTTTGTACTCGTTTCCAAGTCTTTCGGCAGTATTCATAAGAGCTGTTTCTTGAATATCAAAGGCATAGACATGTCCGTTTTCACCGACAAGTTCTGCTAAAAAATACGTATCATGTCCGTTTCCCATTGTCGCATCAATGACGATGTCTCCTTCGCCTGCGGCTGTTTTCAGCAGTTCTTTCGCATACGGGAGGATCTTCTTGAGCTTCATGTGGCGATGCCTTCTTTCTCTTTGTTGAACCATTTCCCCTGATAGCTGCCGCGCCTTTCCAGTTCTCCATTGATGGCATTTAAGACTTCCCATTTATTGACGCTCCACATCGGTCCGACCATCAATTCGATCGGTCCGTCACCCGTAATCCGGTGAATGATCATTTCCGGCGGAAGAATTTCAAGCTGATCGCAAACAAGCTGGACATAATCATCTTGCGAAAGGAACGTTAATTTTCCTTTTTCATACTGCTTCACCATTGGCGTTCCCTTTAACAGGTGAAGCAGATGGATTTTAATCCCCTGCACATCCAAATCGGCGACCGCTTTTGCGGTTTTCATCATCATGCCGCGGTCTTCGAGAGGCAGCCCGTTAATGATGTGAGAGCAGACGCGGATACCGTGTTTCCTCAGCTTGTTCACGCCTTCCACATAGCAGTCGAAATCATGGGCGCGGTTGATCAAATCAGCCGTCCGTTCATGAACGGTCTGAAGGCCGAGTTCCACCCAGAGGTATGTTCGTTCATTAAGCTCGGCAAGATATTCGACAACATCGTCAGGAAGACAGTCCGGCCGGGTTGCGATTGAAAGGCCGACTACGCCGTCGAGGCCGAGGACCGTTTCGTATTTTTCGCGAAGAACGCTGACAGGAGCGTGCGTATTCGTAAATGCTTGAAAGTACGCCATGTATTTGCCGTCTTTCCATTTTTCATGCATTCTGTCGCGGACTTCATTAAATTGGGTCAGCAGATCGTCGGCTCGGTTTCCCGCAAAGTCTCCGCTCCCTGCGGCGCTGCAAAATGTGCATCCGCCGTGTGCGACCGTGCCGTCGCGATTCGGGCAGTCAAAGCCTCCGTCAAGGGCGACTTTAAACACTTTATGACCGAAATGATTTCGTAAATGATAATTCCATGTATGATATCGTTTTTCACTGTTCGTATATGGAAAAGGGTTGTTTTGATGCAAACAAAAGGACCTCCTTTTAGTATTACGCATCCTAAAATTGTAGCAAATAAACACGATAAGAACAAACCGATTCCCAATTATTTTCTTCAATGATCACGGCTGTGATGGCCAAACTAATCACGATGGATTTTTCCATTAAGGAGGGGTTTTCTTTGGCTACAAGACAATCCGTCGGAGAGCACATCCAAAGAAGCGAAGATGCTTATGATTATGCTTTATCTCAATTTGAAACTGCGAGCAGGCAGGAACATTACAATGAGACAGAGTACAGCGATGCGCAGCTGATGCTTGAAAACGCGGTCAATGAATTAAACAAGCTTTCGCTGTTTGCCAATGAGCAACAAAGGGAGGAAATTCACCGCCAAAGGCTTCAGCTGCAAACCCTTCAAAACAATATGATTCTGCAGAGATCGTATGAAAGATGAACCCTTTTTGAAAGGGTTCATTTTTTTGAAAAAAAGTGATTGACAAAAAAGGACGATGTATTTAATGTATTAGGTGTACTATATCGAGTAATACAATTAACACACACATGTAAAGGAGCAATTCTCATGAGTGATAAACATAAAAAAGTAACGCCGATGGTGGTCGTGGCGTTTATCATTGCCTGTTCGTTCTTGTTTGTTCTTGCGAAGCTGGGCTTTATAATTCAAGAAAATTTGGGATACGTGTTTTTTTAAAAGTGAATGACCTGAGATTGAACGAGAAAGAAGGGAGATAGATGATTCAAATCGATCCGAGAAGCTCAACCCCGATCTATGAGCAGATCATCCAGCAGATGAAAGAGCTTTGCTTAAAAGGGATAATCAAGCCTGGAGATAAACTTCCTTCTGTCAGAGAGCTTGCAACTATTATCATTGCGAACCCGAACACTGTCAGCAAAGCCTATAAAGAACTTGAACGGGAAGGAATTATTGAAACGTTGAGGGGGAGAGGAACGTATATTTCAGAAAACGCGAAAGTTACGCTTGATGAAGGGAAGATTGCGATGATTAAAGAGCAGTTAAAGCAGCTGATCATCGATGCGCATTACGCTGGGATCGACACTAAAAAGCTGCAGGAGTGGATGGCGGAAATCGCCGAAGAAGTGAGAGGAGGCGAAGTGAATGATTGAGCTCAAATCTGTGTCAAAAACAATTGAGGGAAAACAAATACTCAAAAACATCTCCTTTAAGCTTGAGGAAGGAGAGATTTTCGGACTGCTCGGCAGAAACGGCTCAGGGAAAACAACGCTTCTCCGCCTGATTCAGCAAATCCTGCTGCCTGATGACGGAGACATCTACTTCGGCAGCGTCAAGGTGAAGGACCATCCGCTCGTCAAGCGCAATATTGTCTATATGCCCGTTCAAAACACCTATTTCGAAAAATACAATTACAAACAGCTCGTCAATATTTTGCGTAACATTTATCCTGACTTTGATGTTACATATGCGAATGAATTAATGAACCGCTACGATATTCCCGAAACAAAAAAGTACAGGGAATTGTCTACAGGATTGAAAAAGCAAATGTCGCTGATTTTGTCATTTGCGATCCGGCCGGCGGTCATCCTGCTTGATGAGCCGACAGACGGCATTGATGCCGTCACAAGACAAGATGTTCTCCAGCTGATGGTCGATGAAGTGGCTGAAAACAACACGACGATTCTCATCACATCCCACCGGCTTGAGGATATTGAAAGAATGTGCAACCGAATCGGTTTTCTCGAAGACAATACATTGTCGAACATCATGGATCTTGATGAACTGAAAGGCGATTTTATTAAAATCCAAATGGCATTTGAAGAAGATGTCAATTTGAAAATCAGGGAAAGGGAAATCCCTGTTTTGGATCACACCGGCGTGTTTTATACGGTGTTGATTCCGAAAGCAGACGATGTGAGCAAACAATTTCTAAAAAGTTTGTCTCCGAAAGTTTGGAACGAGCTTCCGGTCAGTCTTGAGGAAGTATTCATCGCGAAGTATGGAGGTAAGCGAAGATGGTAGACCGCGGACTTTTATATAAAGAGTGGAAACAGCATTTCTGGATTTTTTTAGTTGTGTTTGCAGCGGTGATGCTGAGTGAACCGTTTTCGATTTTAAATGATTATTTTCAGTATCAAGGATGTCTTGCGGAACAGAAAAAATTTCCCGATATAGAGTGCGTTTTATATAAAGATTATGAGATAAGCGGGGTCATGAGAATGTTCTGGATTGGCGGAGTCGCGCTTGCACTCAGCCAGATCGGGTTTGAACGGAGCAGAGGAACGCTTGATTTCACACTCGGGCTCCCTTATAGGCGAGGCATCATTTTCAATACGAAATATTTCTTGGGTATTACAATTCTTTTAACAGCCCAGCTATTATCTTACTTGTTATCTTATGCCTTAGTTGTTTTGTATAAGGTTGACGTCGTCAACTTTCACGAGTATTTTATCGGATCGGTCATATTCTGCTTTATGGTCTACTCGCTTGTCATGGCGGCGGGCGCGATGACCGGCAATCCGCTGGCCCAGATGATTGTTGCTTTTTCAACGTCGATTCTGCCTTATTTGCTGATCGGCCTTCCGATGGCAAACTTGCAGATTATCATGAGTTTCTTTGGGGTTAATTCTGCTTTATTTTCTCAGGATTCATATTTTTTAAATTATATAACGCCGATTGTGTACCTCGACGGTTTCGGCGTCCATAACGGCGGCTTGGCCTTTACGCTGTTGATTCCGCTGGTCATGGGGATCTTGTTTTATATAATCGGCTATTTTTGCTTTATCAAACAGCAGCTTGAACGGAACGGACATTTTTTTCTCTGGAGAAAAATGGATCGCCCGATTCAAATTCTCGTGATTTTATTTGGCATCTGGGGATTCGGCGCAGCCACTTCTTCTAGCCTGTTCAGCTATATCTTCGGTATGTTGATCGGTTCGGCAGTCGGATTCTTAATCAGTTACTTCTTGATTTTCAAAAAAATAAAACAGCTGTAATCCATAATGGAGAGGAGATTTACAAATGATCAGTGTAGAGCATATTCACCACTCATTTAAAGTCGGTAAAAAGGGGAGGGAAAATGAAATTAAAGTGTTAAAGGATGTCTCGCTTACCGTTGAAAAAGGCGAAATCGCCTGCATTGTCGGACGGAGCGGTTCCGGAAAATCGACGCTGTTGAACTTGATTTCCGGCTATATCGCCCCGACAAAAGGTAAGATCGTCATTGACGGTACGGATGTCACAAAGTACAGCGAAAAAGAATGGGCGGCATTCAGGCTTGAACATTTCGGCTTCATCTTTCAAAGTTTTCAGCTGATTCCGAGCTTGACGACTTACGAAAACATCGAACTGCCTCTGACTTTAAAAGGTGTTCATCCGTCTGAGCGGAAGCAGCGCGTCAATGAGATGCTTCACCGCGTCGGCCTTGAAAACCACGCTGGACACTATCCGAATGAGCTTTCAGGCGGACAGCAGCAGCGCGTCAGCATCGCCCGCGCTTTGATTTTGAATCCGTCAATCATTTTAGCCGACGAGCCGACCGGAAGCCTGGACTCCGAAACAGAACAAGAAATCCTCGAATTCATTCGGCAGCTGAACAGGGAGCGCGGTATTACATTCGTCATCATCACGCACGATGACGAGGTGGCATCGATCGCCAAAACGAAATTTCAGTTATCTGACGGCGTGTTAGAGAAAGGGGAAGAGACTGTTGAAGTTTAAGGATCAGTTGAAGTTCATTAGAAGAAATATGAAGAAAAACCGCCTGCGTGTATTCATGACCATTCTCGCAACAACGGTGGCCTGCGCATTCTTAATCGTGCTCGCATCGGTCGGGTTCGGCCTGCAAAAATCGCTGACTGAACAGCTGATGAAAGAGCAAATCGTGACTGAGATAAATGTTGTCGGAAAAGAAGGGCAAAGCGATCAGAAAGTTCAAAAGAAAGACTTGAAAGAATTCGAAAATCGCAAAGATGTGTCCGCGATTATCGAGCGCACGCAGGTGTTCGCACCTGCTGAAGCAAAGTTGGGCAACAGGACAAACAATCAAATGTCGAATATCACGATTACTGACATGGCCGCTGAACAAAAAGCCAATATCAAACTCGATCGCGGCCGCGTAGCGAAAACACCGAATGAAATCGTCGTCGGCTACCATTTTGGGAAGAATCTCTGGACGAAAAAAGAAGCCCAAGATTATGAAAAACAGATGGAAAATAATGCTGAGGAAGTAAAAGAACCAAAAGGATACGCAGAAGATATTCTCGGCAAAACAATTGAATTAAAGATCTCAAAAATGGATGAAAAAACAGGAGAAGAAGGGAAAGCGAAAACATATGATCTGAAAGTTGTCGGAGTGACGAAAAAACCTTCTTATGAATGGGCAAGCGATTCAACAGTCTATGTCAGCAACGACATGCAAAAAGACATCACCGGATTTCTGAAGGCGGACAAAGACAACGGCACGATCGAAAAAAAGCTTTCGGTTTACGCGGATAATTTTGAACATGTCGGACAGCTGACAACAGATTTGGAGGATGAAGGCTACTACGTCGATTCAATAACGAAAAAACTCGAAAGCATCAATCTTTTTTTCATGGCTTTTAAAATCGGTCTGATCTTTGTCGGAGTCATTGCCGTTTTGATTTCAGCGATCGGCATTTTCAACACGATGACAATGGCGGTTACAGAGCGGACGCAGGAGATCGGCATTATGAAAGCGATCGGGGCGAGCCCGAACGTGATCCGGAAAATGTTCCTGCTGGAAAGCGCCTATATCGGCATCTTAGGATCTGTTTTAGGTGTTATCATTTCATACGGTGTCAGCTTTTTAGTGAACAAGATTATACCACCTATTTTATCATCGGTTTCAGAAGGAGGAGCGAGTGCGGCAGACTTCAGCATCACCTTCTCGTACATTCCGGTCAGTCTTGTCCTTATCGCGACCTTGATCAGTGCAGGCGTCGCCATTCTTTCAGGCCTGAACCCGGCCATTAAAGCGACAAGAACGAACGTGCTGACAGCATTAAGAAGAGAGCTTTAAGAAAAAAGCCGGCGGTATGCCGGCTTTTTTAACGTTTCGGAGGTCTGTACCCCGCATCACGCGCCTCCTGTTCTGTGCAGAACCAGCGGGCGACGTTTTTCGTGCGGTCATAATATGTACTTCCTGGTGTATGATAAATATGGTTGACGCTTCCTTTGATTTTGCACTCTTGTTTGCTTTCACCGCTGTTTTTCTTAGGGGAGGGCGCGCTGTGTGACGTTCCGGCCTGAGCGGTGGCGTTCTTTTCTTTTACAGTGGCTTCGGTACTGCCGCTTTTTTCTTCAGCCTTAGCCAGTTTTTCTGACAGCGATTTTGTTTTTTTCGTAAGCGAGTCTTTTTCTTTTGTCAGTTTTTCGTTTTCTTTTTTTAATGTGTCATTCTCCGTTTTGGCTGCCTTCAGTTTTTCGTTTGCTTGATTGAGCTGCTGCTTTAATGCGGTTTGCTCCTTTTGTACAGCGCTGTGTTCAGTTTTCAGTTCCTGAAGCTCGGTTGTCAGGTCCTCTGTTTTTGTCTCATCGACGGCATATGTTTCCTCACTGTAATAAGGCGCAGAGATGATCAGGAGGAGAAGTCCGCCTGCAAAACAAGGATAAAAGAGTTTTCTGGAAAACCTTTTGCCTGGAGAAAAGATTCTTCTGATCAAATGAAATACAAGGTAGCAGATGGAAAAAATAAAGGATAAAAACCCGATCAGCATGATAGATTCCATGATTCGTCTCCTTTCGTGTTTGATAACTATATTTTAGCTTAAAAAGAAAAAAATGTTTATACCAAAAAACTTCTTGCAAATCTAAATATTCAAACTTAAAATAAAGAAATCATTTAAAAAACTGAATATGCAGCTTATAAAGAGAGATGGAGGGACTGGCCCGGCGAAATCTCAGCAACCTGCAGCAGAGCAAGGTGCTAAATCCAGCAGAATGTCAGGCGCATTCTGAAAGATAAGTTGAACAACTCTTTCAGGCGCTGAAAGAGTTTTTTTTATTTTGGAGGAGGAGATATACATGAACAAGATATTAAAATGGACTTCCGTGCTGGGACTGGCCTTGAGCATGGCGCTTCTGACCGCATGCGGAAACAATGCCGAAAGCGATGGTAAAACGATCAAAATAGGCGCTACTGCAGGACCGTATTACGATATGGTCAAAAAAGCGATTCAGCCTGAACTTGAGAAAAAAGGCTACAAAGTTGAAGTGGTCGAATTCACCGACTATGTACAGCCGAACACGGCGTTAAGCGAAGGCGAACTCGACGCCAATTTGTTTCAACATGAGGTTTTTATGAAATCATACAATCAAGAAAACAATAAACATCTTGCTGCACTCATTTCTGTGCCGACCGCTCCGATGGGTCTCTATTCTGCCAAATATAACGACTTGAACGATGTCAAAAACGGGGCGGAAGTGGCTGTTCCAAACGATCCGGCCAATGCCGCCAGGGCATTTTTAACGCTCCAGGATCAGGGGCTGATTCGGCTGAAAAGCGATGTCGACACATTGAAAGCCTCTGTGCGGGATATTGCGGAAAATCCGAAAAAGCTGACATTTAAACAGCTTGAATCTGCCAATCTTCCAAGAGCGGTCGATGACCTGGATATCGCGGCTGTCCCGGGTAATTTCGCTCTCTCCGCTAATATGAAGTTGCAGGACGCGCTGGCGCTTGAGAACATGCCTGACCGCTACCGCAATCAAGTGGTAGTGGATGAAAAAAACAAAGACAAGCCATTCGCCAAAGATCTCAAAGAAGCGGTAAAATCCAAAGCTTTCGAAGATGCGATCGATCGGGAATTCGCCGGTTTCGGAAAGCCAAAATGGATGACGCAATCATAAAAAAATTCCCCCTTTAAAAAGGGGGTTTTTTATGTTGAAAATCGAAATCGTGTCAATTGAAAAAAATGGGCAAAACGAATAGAATCTAGAGGAAATGCTAAAGAGAAAGAAGGAAACGCTATGCCGCGCACATTATGGCTATTGGTCATCGGAATGTTTATCAATGTCACAGGGGCATCTTTTTTATGGCCGCTGAATACCATCTATATCCATCAGCATTTGGGAAAGTCGCTGACAGCGGCCGGATTTGTGCTGATGCTGAACTCAGGGGCAAATGTGCTGGGCAACCTGTTCGGGGGATATCTATTCGATAAAATCGGCGGATTTAAAACCGTCGTACTTGGAATTGTGATCACGTTTGCGAGCCTTTCAGGCCTCGTCTTTTTTCACGAGTGGTTCCAATACATTCTTTTCTTAACACTGGCCGGTTTTGGATCAGGGATCGTGTTTCCGGCATGCTATGCAATGGCCGGCTCGGTTTGGCCGGAAGGCGGCAGAAAGCCGTTCAATGCTGTATACGTGGCGCAAAATGCAGGGGTGGCAGTTGGTTCAGCGCTCGGCGGAATTGTCGCGTCTTTTTCATTTACGTATGTTTTTCTGGCGAATGCGATGCTATATGCCGTCTTTTTCATGATTGCGATTTTCGGATTTAGACGCATTCGGTCTGAAAAAGCCATGCAGTCTTCTGTTTTGGATCATGCCGATTCAGTCAGCGGGAAATCTAGATTCTCCGCGCTTTTGGTTATATGTACGGGCTACCTGCTCGGCTGGGTCGCTTATTCGCAATGGTCCTCGACCATCGCTTCACACACCCAGGAGCTGGGGATATCTCTTGGGCAGTACAGCGTACTTTGGACAGTGAACGGGGCGCTCATTGTTTTCGGTCAGCCGCTGATCGGTTTTTTTGTGAAACGGTTTGCCGAATCGCTGAAAAACCAAATCGTGATCGGATTTGTCATTTTTATGATGGCATACGGAATTTTGTTTGGCGCTGAACGGTTTCCGGCGTTTCTTGCCGCGATGGTTGTGCTGACCATTGGCGAAATGCTTGTATGGCCGGCTGTGCCGACAATCGCCAACCGTCTCGCTCCGAGGGGAAAAGAAGGGTTTTATCAAGGGTTTGTCAACAGTATGGCGACCGGCGGAAGAATGATCGGGCCGCTTTTTGGCGGAATGCTGGTTGATTATTTCAATATGCAGCTTTTGCTTGCGGTTCTGCTCGTATTGCTGCTGTTCGCAATAGGAACGGCGTTTTTATACGACAGGAAGGAAAAGCAGCTCTCCGCTCAATCAGATGCATAAGTGGTATAGAAAAAATAGGTAATTGTAATTATATGAAAATGAATCGAAGGAATCAAGATTATCAACCAAATCTTCACATATAATGGAAGAAACAAGCTTTTTTTCTTCTCAGACAGAACACATTTTCTGTATGGTAGTATCGAATATCATCGCAAGGGGTCTAGGGGGGCTGCTCGATGGCCTGAAGTCGCTTGACTAAACTAAGGGCTTTAGGAAGGTGATGAAGATGCTGCATCAAGTTTTGGTTGCTTGTTTGATTGGAGGGATTATGGGGGTTCTCGGGCACGTTAAAAAAAGAGGGCGCCTCGAGAAACCGAGAACAACGAAACGATTCATTTACCTTGGATTTTTTGAAGATATTCTTGTCGGAATGGTTGCTTCTATTTTGCTTGTTTTATCTGCGGAACCTGATTCTGGAATTCAGCTTGTCGTGTTATCGATCATTGCCGGCTACGGCGGTGAAGCTGTATTGAGAAGCTTTGACTTTGTCAGAGAACAGCAGGCAAATGTACAGAACTCCGAACGGCAAAACAAATCTCCACACGATTAAGATCCTCACTCTTACCCTTTTTTCAGCACATTCCCATTGTATACAAACCTGCTTGCACTTATGAACAGAATTCTATAAAATACAGATAAGATTACGGTTACGGCAAGAACAGTGAAGAGGAGCAGTAAGAAGCCCATTTTGTTTCAGAGAGTTGACGGCTGGTGAAAGTCAATCAAATGAGCTTCCGAACTCGCCTCAGAGTTGCAGCAGTGATGAGCTGCTGCCGCGTATCTGCGTTACAGATATCAAGTGAGTGTGCCGCATGCACACTAACAAGGGTGGTACCGCGGGAAATCTCTCGTCCCTTCTTAGGGATGGGAGAGTTTTTTTGATTTTAGAATAATCTGAATATAACGCTGCCAGTCCCGTCCATACTTGAATACAAAGAAGCCGTACTCATATTCAAAGGAGGTTTTTACAATTGAGTTTTGACCATCAAACAATCGAGAAAAAGTGGCAGGACTATTGGCTTAAAAATAAAACGTTCGCCACGCGTGAAGATAAATCCAAACCGAAATTTTATGCATTGGACATGTTTCCGTATCCGTCAGGCGCAGGCCTTCACGTCGGACACCCTGAAGGCTATACGGCAACTGACATTTTGTCCCGCATGAAACGGATGCAAGGGTACAATGTCCTCCATCCGATGGGCTGGGATGCATTCGGGCTTCCTGCGGAACAATATGCGCTGGATACGGGAAACGATCCTGCCGTCTTTACCGAACAGAACATTGACAACTTCCGCCGCCAGATCAGAGCGCTCGGCTTTTCGTATGACTGGGACAGAGAAGTCAATACAACAGATCCGGACTACTATAAATGGACGCAGTGGATTTTCTTAAAGCTTTACGAAAAAGGTCTCGCTTATGTAGATGAAGTCCCTGTAAACTGGTGTCCTGCGCTTGGAACCGTTCTTGCCAATGAAGAAGTCATCGACGGCAAAAGCGAACGCGGCGGCCATCCTGTAGAACGCCGTCCAATGAAGCAGTGGATGCTGAAGATTACCGCTTATGCCGACCGTCTCCTTGAAGATCTGGAAGAACTCGACTGGCCGGAAAGCATCAAAGAGATGCAGCGCAACTGGATCGGCCGTTCCGAAGGGGCGCATGTTCATTTTGCGGTCGACGGCACAGACGAAATGTTTACGGTTTTCACAACGCGGCCTGATACATTATTCGGTGCCACATATGCCGTTTTGGCTCCGGAGCACGATTTGGTTCAAAAAATCACGACGCCTGAACAGCAAGACGCGGTCGACGCCTATATCGAAGAAGTTCAATCAAAGAGCGACTTGGAGCGGACAGACCTTGCCAAAACAAAGACAGGCGTCTTCACAGGTGCTTATGCCGTCAATCCGGCAAACGGGGAAAAAATTCCGGTATGGATCGCGGACTATGTCTTGGCTACATACGGAACCGGAGCGGTCATGGCCGTCCCTGCCCATGATGAGCGGGACCACGAATTCGCATCAGCATTCGGGCTGCCGATCAAAGAAGTCGTCAAAGGCGGAGATGTTGAGAAAGAAGCTTATACAGGCGACGGCGAACACATCCATTCAGATTTTCTGAACGGCCTTGATAAAGCGGCTGCGATCGAAAAAATGATTCAGTGGCTTGAGGAAAACGGGAAGGGCGAGAAAAAGGTAACATACCGCCTCCGCGACTGGCTGTTCAGCCGTCAGCGCTACTGGGGCGAGCCGATCCCGGTCATCCATTGGGAAGACGGCACATCGACTCCGGTTCCTGAAGAAGAGCTGCCGCTGATCTTGCCGAAAACGTCGGAAATCAAACCGAGCGGAACGGGTGAGTCCCCTCTTGCGAACATTAAAGAATGGGTGGAAGTGACAGACCCTGAAACAGGCAAAAAGGGAAGACGCGAAACGAATACGATGCCGCAATGGGCGGGAAGCTGCTGGTACTTCCTGCGCTACATCGATCCGAAAAACCCGAACGAACTGGCTTCCCCTGAAAAATTACAGGAATGGCTTCCTGTCGATATGTATATCGGAGGTGCGGAACACGCCGTTCTTCACTTATTGTATGCGCGCTTCTGGCATAAATTCCTTTATGACATCGGGGTCGTTCCGACGAAAGAGCCGTTCAAACAGCTTTATAACCAAGGAATGATTCTTGGTGAAAACAACGAAAAAATGAGCAAATCCAAAGGCAATGTCGTCAATCCGGACGAAATAGTGGAGACTCATGGTGCGGACACGCTCCGGCTGTACGAAATGTTCATGGGGCCTTTGGATGCATCGATCGCCTGGTCAACGACAGGACTTGACGGCGCCCGCCGCTTCCTTGACCGCGTATGGCGTCTGTTCATCGATGACAATGGCGGGTTAAACGAGAAGATCGTTGAAGGAGCCGGCGAAACGCTTGAGCGCGTCTACCACGAAACGGTCATGAAAGTAACAGACCATTTCGAAGGTCTGCGCTTCAATACAGGTATTTCTCAGCTGATGGTCTTCATCAATGAAGCATATAAAGCTGATCAGCTTCCGAAAGAATACATGGAAGGCTTCGTGAAATTGCTGTCTCCTGTTGCGCCTCACTTGGCTGAAGAGCTGTGGAGCCGACTTGGACATGAGGAAACGATCACGTATGAAGCATGGCCTGTCTATGATGAAGCAAAGCTCGTTGATGACGAAGTCGAAATCGTCGTTCAGCTGAACGGAAAGGTGAAAGCGAAGCTGAACGTTCCAGCCGACGCCGACAAAGAACAGCTTGAAGAGCTGGCGAAAAACAATGAAAAAGTAAAAGAACAGCTCGAAGGAAAAACGATCAGAAAAGTGATTGCTGTACCTGGAAAGCTTGTAAATATTGTCGCAAATTAATGGAAAAGCCCCTTCAATCTGAAGGGGCTTTTCAGCGTGCCGACAAACCCGCGCATTCGTTGGCAGGCCTGCTAAGCCGGTGCTTACGATAGGAGGAAAGATCAGGCGGCTAACCGCCTAACACCGCCGTCACCACATCCTGTGGAAGACCGCTCCGATGCTCGGCTTTCCCAGACTGCAAGAATTGCGGGACAAAGGATGACAAAATCCCAAAACTAAAAGCCGTTTTGGGATTTTTTTAATAATCTGAAAGCCCTGTCATTCCGCCGAAAGGATGAAAATATTTCAGCCTTTCGCTTCGTTTCAAATGATCCGTGACCGCTTAAAATGGGAAAAAAGGAGATGATGATGATGCATTTTTCCGATTTTTCCGCCGTACAGGTCAGAATCGCCCGGCCTACAGACCGTTTTGACGAAATCGTTGCGTTTTACGAAAAGGGGCTCGGCCTGAAAAAGCTTGGCGGTTTTTCCGGACATCAAGGGTATCATGGCGTCATGTTCGGCCTGCCGAATGTCCAATATCACCTTGAATTCACCTCCCATATCGGAGGCAGCCCTTGTCCGGCACCGACCAAAGACAATCTGCTCGTCTTTTATATTCCTGATCAGAAGGAAATCAAGAGTATTTTAAAAAGGCTCGCTGACATGGGCCATCACGAAGTGCCGCCTGAAAATCTGTATTGGAAGGACAAAGGAGCAACAGTGGAAGATCCGGACGGCTGGCGGATCGTGCTGATGAATACCGAAGGCATTTAGATATAGGAACGTTATGCCTGTGCCCAGTCTCTTGCTTTCGTGCGGACGATATCTGTAAAAGCCGCCATTGCAGGAGAAAGCCATTTGTTTTTATGATAAGCCATTTGAGTGGAAAACAGGGCGTCGCGGACAAGCGTGCCCTGAAGCTTTCCTTCTTCGATATCAGTGCGCGTTGTGATCAAAGGAAGAAGGGATACGCCCAAACCGCACATCACGCACTGTTTAATCGCTTCGACACTCCAAAATTCCATCGTATGGTCGGCAATGACTCCCCTTTGACGTAAATACTCCTCAAAAAAATCACGGTAGCTGCAGCCGTGCTCCGTATATAAAAACGTTTCATTTGCGGTAAAAGTCAAATCATCAAGGGCCTTTTGTCCTGCCGGGTGTTCCTTTGGAAAGATGAACACCATCGGCTCATTGACCAGCTTTTCAACATGAAGGTCGTTTTCTTTCCGATCGTTGTCCAAAAGAAAAGCGACATCGATTTTTCCCTGCTTCAATTCATCTCTCAGCTGCCAGCACGTGGAAGACTTTAATGTGACCGTGACCTGCGGATATTTGTTAGTAAATTCGTGAAGAATGGCAGGCAATCTGTAAACCGTTAAAGATTCCGAGGCGCCGATGATCAAGTTTCCCGACGGCTCCTGGTCGTTTTCCGGAATGTGCCTCGCTTTTTCATACAGTTCGACCATTTCTGCGGCATAAGGGAGAAGGTGTTTTCCTGCTTCTGTCAGCATCATTTTTTTCCCCAGCCTGTAGAACAGCGGCTTTCTTAATTCTTGTTCGATTGCTTGAACGTGCGAAGTCACAGTGGACTGCGCATATCCCAAATAATCGGCAGCACGGGTAAAACCGCCGATATCCACGATGGTTTTGAATGTTTTCAAATGTCGGATCTCCATCTCGTCCATCTCCCTTTTATTTTATATCGAAAAATTCGAAGTTGCAGATCGATAATATCTATTTTACTGATGAATTAAACAAGATTACAATCATTTTAAACGACTTTGCGAAAGGATTGTATCAGTATGAGAGAAAAAAAGCTTGGCCCTTTATTATTAAGCGGGCTGATGACGGGGCCTATTTTAGGGTCGGGAATCATTCTGCTGCCGCCGATGATTCATCAGACAGCGGGGGACTATGCGATTTTTGCATGGCTGTTGATGTTGGGAATCGGTTTTTTATTTGCCTGGATTTTTGCCAGATTGAGCGTCGAGTATCCGAATGATGCCGGGATTGCTTATGCGGCTGAAAAAGCGTTCGGTTCCCGTGTTAAAAAGTTGGCAGTCTTTTATTTTATCATGGCTGCGAGCTTCGGCCCCGCCGCCGTATTAATGACGGCCGGCGAATATATTCACTCTCTTGCGGCCGGCACGGCATTTCCTGCTGAACTGTACGGCTTCATTTTTTTTATCTTTTGTATGGTAGTCCTTTGCTTTAATCTTTCATTTGTCGGCATGGTTGCACTCATTTTTTCCACTGCCGCGGCCCTCATTCTGTTTGGAAGCAGCGCAGCTTCTGTGCCTTACTTTCGTGAGGGGCCGCTCGTAGACGGAACATTTCAGTTTGCCGATTTTGGCCGCGGATTGCTGCTGCTGTTCTGGGCATTAGTCGGATGGGAAATCGTCGGCAACTACAGCATGGAAGTGAAAAACCGCGGGAAAACGATTCCCCGGGCCGTCGTGATCAGCAGTCTGACGGTAACGCTCATATATGTGGCGACTGCGGCAGCTGTTCAATGGATTGATCCGGGGTTCTTCGCAAACGGACAATTGAAGCTGGCGATGATGCTGACGCCGTTGTTCGGATCTTTTGCATTGCCGGTGATCGCTGTGCTCACCGCTGTTCTCTGCATGTGCGCTTATTTTCAGGTGACAGGCGGAGCAGCCAGGCTGGTGGCATCGCAGGCCGGCGGGCTGTTTGCCCGCAGATCAAGGGGAAATCAGCCGATGGCAGCACTGGGGCTTATGTTTTTCATTCATACCGTCGTTTTTGTCTGCCTGATGTTTCACTTTCTTAATGTTGAGACACTGGTCCTGATCGCAAACGCCTTTTTCATCTGCAACTCGCTGTGCGGTCTTGCCGCTGCTTACAAGCTGCTGTCCGGTCGCGTTTACAAAATAGGCTGCCTCTTTCTCATGGGGTGCTTCTCGCTGCTTCTTTTGTTTTCATCACCCTGGATATTACTGTTTATCATGCTGACCAGCGCCTTGTTTGTGGTGAACTTCCGTCAACTTATCATCTGGAAAAAGGTAAAACGCCCTTTCAAATCGTATTAATGAATCAAACGGAAAAAAGAAAGGGGAACACGATGCGCAGTCAACTTTTCAAACTGCTCGGCGATTTGCCGGAGAAAAAAAGCATTGATGTGAGCACTCTTAAAATTGAAGAAAAGTCATCTTTTATTCTTGAAACGCTTTTGCTTGATTTAAACGGAATTGAAGCGGTACCGGCCTATTTTGCAAAACCGAAACAGATGAACGGCAAGCGGCCGGCCGTGCTTTACTGTCATTCACACGGAGGACGTTACGAAAGGGGAAAGGAGGAGCTGATTGAAGGAGCGGATTACTTGCAAACGCCGCCGTTCGCCGAGGAATTGACGGCCTTGGGATTTTCCGTGCTTGCGATTGACCATTGGGCTTTCGGAGACAGGCGGGGCAAAACGGAGAGTGAGATATTTAAAGAAATGCTTTGGACAGGACGGGTGATGTGGGGAATGATGGTCTTCGACAGCATCAGAGCCATCGATTACCTGAGCATGCGTGAGGACACAGACGAAAGCCGCATCGCTTCACTCGGCATGTCGATGGGTGGTCTGATGGCCTGGTGGACTGCTGCATTGGATGAACGGGTCAGCGTATGCGTTGATATATGCGCGCAGGTGGACAGCGAAACATTAATCAAGACGCAGAATTTGGACCGTCACAATCTCTATTCGTATGTTCCAGGGCTGGTCAAGCACTTTTCAACCGCTCAAATCGAAAGCCTGATCGCTCCAAGGCCCCATTTAAGCCTGGTCGGAACCGCAGATAAACTAACGCCAGTTCAAGGAATTGACCTCATTGAAGAAAAGCTGTCCGATGTGTATAAAGAAAAAGGCGCCGGTGAACGCTATGAAGTGTTTCGCTCTCATTCAGGGCACTTCGAGACAGCCGGAATGAGGCATAAAGCGATCGGTTTCTTAAAAACATGGCTGTAAAACAGGAGGTGAATCACTGTGAAAAAGGTGACGATCATCGGAGGGAACGGCACGGTCGGACGCGTGTTAGCGGGCGGATTGGCAGGCGAAGGATACGAGGTGACAGTGCTGGATTTAAAAGAACCGGATGAAAAGCCGGCTGTCCGGTTTGTCCGGGTGGATGCGGCAGATTACAATGAAGTCGTGAAAAGCATTCCTCTGAATACGGATGCGGTGATCAACCTTTTGGCTGTCAAGCCTACAGGCGATTTGCTTGACCGGCGGGAGTTTGAGAAAATGACGGATATCTTTTTTAAAGCGACATATACGATTTTGCGGGCGGCGGCGGAGCTCGGCGTGCCGAAGGTGGTATTTGCAAGCAGCAACCATGTGACAGATGTGTATGAAAAGAACGGCGATTCTCTGCTGGGGAGGAAGATCAACACGGATGACTACCCGCAGTCCAAAAGCTTGTACGGCTTGCTAAAATTGGCGTCCGAAAATCTCGGCTATCTTTTCTCGCACCAATCAGACGCCAAGGTTTCCGTGATCAATCTGCGGATCGGGACAGCCGCTGAAAATGAGCAAGAAACGCTGCGCGCAAAACCGAGGAGCAAAAAAACGCTGTTATCCCACCCCGACCTCGTTCAAATCTTTAAAGCCGCAATCGAATCCGTCAAAACATACGGTACATATTATGCTGTCAGCGACAATAAGGGGCGGCCGTGGTCGATCGATTCCGCCATTCGGGAACTGTGGTTCAAGCCGAAAGTCAGCACCTCAGACATCCTTGATGAAGACTGACGTATCATCTTCTAAGGTGATGATCTTTTTCTCCGCTTTTCTGATCCTGCTTAAAAAATGATTATAGACGCTCTCCTTTCTGTTTGCTACATTTTAGACACGATATCGTAATATTTTGACAGCGCTTACAAGGAGGGGGAAATGACGATCAGGCATTCTGCTGGAAGCCGCGTGTTTGACATATTGAATTATTCATTTTTAACAGGGTTCGGATTGGTTTGTGTGCTGCCGTTCATTCATGTTATCGCAGCCTCTTTTGCGACAGTTGAGGAGGTCATTTCGAAAAAGTTTATCTTAATACCGACGACTTTTTCGCTGGATGCGTACAGGTATATTTTTTCAACTGACATTGTGTACAGAAGCTTAATCATTTCTATTCTTGTCACAGCCGCAGGGACGGCGGTCAGCATGTTTCTATCCTCTTTAATGGCATACGGGTTATCGAGAAAGGAGCTGATGGGAAGGCGCGTCCTCATGTTCTTGGTCGTGTTCACGATGCTGTTCAGCGGAGGGATGATCCCGACCTTTCTCGTTGTAAAATCGCTCGGCTTGCTCGATACCTATTGGTCTCTGATTCTTCCGACGGCCATCAATGCGTTTAACTTGATCATTTTAAAGAACTTTTTTCAAAACATACCGTCAAGCCTCGAGGAATCCGCCAAAATCGACGGCTGCAATGACATCGGAATTTTCTTCCGCATCATTCTTCCGTTGTCTTTGCCGGCGATTGCGACAATTTCGCTGTTTTACGCCGTCACCTATTGGAATACGTACATGCAAGCGATTCTGTACTTGAGCGATGCGACAAAATGGCCGATACAAGTTTTGCTTCGCCAGATTGTCATCGTATCAAGCGGTATGCAAGGGGATATGACGGAGATGGGGGCAGCCGCGGCGCCGCCGGAACAAACGATCAAAATGGCGGTCATTGTCGTTGCAACCATACCGGTGCTGCTCGTGTATCCGTTTATTCAAAAGCACTTTGCAAAAGGCGCTCTTTTAGGGTCAATTAAAGGATAAAAACGGAGGGGACAATATGGGGAAAAAATGGCTGATAGCGATTTTTGCGTTCGCGCTTTTGGCCGGCGGACTGTTTGGCTGTTCGAAAAGCGGAGCAGATCAGGCTTCTACAAAGGATGAGAAAGTCGATCTGAACTCGCCTTTGGATTTGAGCTGGATGGTAATCCTTTATCATCAGCAGCCGCCGAAGGATACAGCGATTAAAAAAATCGAGGAGCTCACCAATACAAAGCTCGATTTAATGTGGGTGCCTGATGCAGTAAAAGAAGACCGCTTAAACTCAGCGCTCGCCGCCGGAAACCTGCCGAAAGTCGTCACCATTCAGGACATTAAAAATTCATCTGTCATGAATGCGTTCAGATCGGGGATGTTTTGGGAGGTTGGTCCTTATTTAAAGGATTATCCGAATTTAAGCAAGATGAACAAGCTGATCAATAAAAACGCTTCAATCGACGGAAAGCTTTACGGCATCTACAGGGAGCGCCCGTTATCAAGACAGGGGGTTGTCATCCGTAAAGACTGGCTTGACAACCTTGGGCTCGATATACCAAAGACGGTTGATGAACTTTACGAAACAGCGAAGGCATTTACAGAAAAAGATCCTGACCAAAACGGAAAGAACGATACGATCGGCTTTACCGACAGAAACGATTTGATCTACGGCGCCTTTAAAACATTGGGGTCCTATATGGGCATGCCGACTGACTGGGAGGAAAAAGACGGCAAGTTCACGCCTGACTTCATGACAAAAGAGTACATGGATACGATGAAATATATGAAAAAACTGTATGATGAAGGGCTGATCAACAAAGACTTCCCGGTTACGAGCAAAACGCAGCAGCAGGAGATGTTTTCACAAGGGAAAGCCGGCATTTATGTCGGAAATATGGTCGATGCCGTCAATTTAAGAGACCAGTCTGTCGATGATAAAATGGAGCTTGAGATCATCAATCGGATCAAAGGACCGGACGGAAAGGAACGCGTCTGGGCATCAGGCGGGCATAACGGAATCTTTGCCTTCCCGAAAACAAGCGTCAAAACAGAAAAAGAGCTGAAGAGGATCCTGGCCTTTTTCGACCGGATCGCCGAAGAGGATGTTTACAGCCTGATGACTTACGGGATCGAAGGGGTTCACTATAAAAAAGAAGGGGAAAAACAATTCAAACGAATTGATGAAAAACTGAAAGACTGGCAGGCGGAAATTCAGCCGCTCGTCTCTCTCGTCGGCATTGATAAACAATATTTGAAAAATACGGGAGATCCGCTCCGCACAAAATATGAAGAGCTGACAGAGGACAATAATGAGATCATCGTCTCAAATCCGGCCGAAAGTTTGTACTCACCGGCCGCATCTGAAAGAGGCGATGAACTGCAAAAGATCATTGACGATGCCACATATCAATTCATCCTCGGCAAAACGGATGAAAGCCAGTTCGAGAAAGCGGTTGAAAAATGGCGGACGAACGGCGGAGATCAAGTAATAGAAGAATATGAAGAGTCATTTAAAAAAGCAGAAAAATAGAAGGCAATCCCGGGAAGCCGGGATTGTCTTTTTATGCCGAATGAGTTTTCAGCTCGCGGTATTTGCCGGGCGTGATTCCTTCCAGCTTTTTAAATGAGCGGATGAAATTCTGCGGATTTTTGTATTTCAGTTTTTCAGAAATTTCTTTTACGGACAGCGTCGTTTCTGTCAACCAGTTTTTCGCGACATGATGCCTGTAGGATGACAAGTATTCGCTGAACGATATTTTCATTTCTTTCCTGAAGATGCTGCTTAAATAGTTGGGGTTGTAATGAAGCCTTCCTGCGATCGATTCGAGCGTCAAGTCCGTGTCGAATTCCTGCTGGATAATATGGACGATTTTTTCTGAGATGTTTTTGTATTGTGATTCTTCTCTGATGCTGAGGGTATCGATCATTTTGACGATGATCTGCGCGTTCAGCCAACTTTCGATCTCCTCGATGGTCGTCAGCTCAAAGACGTCGTCGTACAGCATCGTATTTTCGTTCGGTTCAAAAATTTCGATTCCAAGCAAATGCATAAATTCAATCAAGTTGTTCAAGAGCCTTGCAATCGCTACCTGGCAGTGATGCGGATTCATGTTTTCAGAACAAATCGATTCAAGGAGAAGGTGAAGCTGTTCGGCCGCTTGTTTACGGTTGCACGTTTTAATAGCTTCAAACAGTTCATTTTGGATCTGCTTTGGAAACTGGGTTAAAAACGCTTTGTTACGGTCAAGATGCTCATAGAAAATCACCGCGTGTTTTCCTGATTTCAGACGGTATGTCAGCGCTTCAAGCCCTTCCAAATAAGCGCGCTTCGACATTGCAAGGCTTGTAAACGGCTGGCTGATGCCGATGCTGACGAACAATCCAAGTTCCTCATGAATTTTATCCCTGATGGATGATGCTGTATGCTCCAAGTCCTCCTGAAACCTGTCCAGCGGCTGTCCGCGGTTCAGCATGATGATGGTCTGCGTTTTATCAATGACAACCGGCGGGAGGCGCTTATTCTTGGGCACAGATCGTTCGACAAGGCTGTTGATCGCAAACAGCAGGACATCAAGATCCTTTTTATCATATGATGTGTCTTTCAATGTATCAATTTGCAAGGCAAAAACGGACAGGTGGCTCCAATCTTCAGGGAAGCCGAGCCCTGTAAAGCGGTCTTTGATTTCTTCTTCGCTCAGCTTGCCGAGCAAAAGCCTTGTTAAAAAATACTGCTTCAGCTGGGTGACCTGCTGTTCGACGCGCACCTTCAGATCATGGTTTTTATTTTTCATCTCTTTAATATTCCGTTCAATCAGTTCAAATTCGTTTTTCGGTTTCTCCTGGCCTGAAGCGGCCCCCGCAGAAAAGCCTGAGACGGATTCGTACAAAACCTTGATTGGCCTGTAAAAATGACGAGAACCAAACCAGGAAAACAGGTATGAAAGCGCTAACAAAATGACGCAGATCGTAAACGTAAACCAGCCGATTGATGCCGTCTGCTGATAGAGTTCCGGAATGGTCGTTAACGAAATGTATATCCAATTATTGTAATCTGATTTCTGGTATGTAATGTTATAGGCGGTGTCGTTGACTGTTGTATCAAACTGGCCGTTTTTTTCCTGATGCCGGCGGATTGTTTTGAAATAATCGTCTTGTTTGATCGATTGCCCAATCATTGACGGGTCTGAGTGAAGGATGATCCGTCCGTTGTCATCAAGCACCATCATGCTGTTTGTTTTTGAATGATGCGGCATGCGCTTGACAAGCGAACAAGAAGGAATACTTGCGATCGCAAGGCCTCTGTTTTCCATGCTGTTCAGCGGAAGCTGTTTGACCAGATTGACGTTGTACAGGCAGTTGCCCGAAGCCCCTTCTTTTGTGGCGACAAGGTCGTTGTTTTTTTCAAGCACCCAGCTGGAGCGGCTTTTTAAGGCGTTGTAAAGCGAGATCGTGATGGCTTGTTTTCCTTGATCTAAAGGATATAAACCGGAATTGTTGATATACCACTTTTTTTCTTGGCTGATCAGCGTGATATCCGACAGATCGGTATCGAATGTCTGCAGTTCGTTTAATTCCTTGTTGATTTGGTTATACAGCTGAAAGCGTTCTGGTGTAATGGTGCGGCTGAGTGTCTGAATTAAAGGATAGGAACGGACGTAATTGGTGAAGGAATGGTCAACCGTTTTTAAAATATGCTCGATATTTAGCTGTGTCTGGCCAACGGTTTGGAGCTTTTCGTTTGTAACGTTTTGTTCAATGGTTTCCGCTGATCTCTGATAGGAAAAAAAGCCGACGATGATGACCGGAATGGTGCTCAGAACGAGAAAGAAGGTCACCAGCTTATAGTAAAACTTATATTGTTTTCTCTTCATAAATTCCCCCCCAACAAATCTTCGTTTGAGTTGTTCATATATAATTAATTCGACTTTTGTGTGAATTTGTCAATAATCATTTTCTAACCATCGTTTCATTTTATTAGGTTTTGCCGGCTGCCGGGCGAGGTGCGGCCGATGTGATGATATGATTGTAGATTTATTTTTTCATGGTGGGATAAAGTGAAAGCAAACATCACGAAGGGAGGTCGTTTATGAAAGCAGCCGATGTCCAGACCGGAAAAAATCCGGCCCATATTGTTGAAAAAAAACGAAAGACGCGTTTTTGGGAAAAGCTTCTCCAGCAAAAATATTTATATTTGATGATTCTGCCGGGACTGATTTATTTTTTGCTTTTTAAGTATGTGCCGATGTGGGGGATTGTCATAGCGTTTCAGGATTACCAGCCGTTTCTCGGCATAACGGGGAGCGAATGGGTGGGTTTTAAGCATTTTGAAAGGCTGTTCACCGAACCGACGTTTTTTATGCTTCTGAAGAATACATTGATTTTGTTTTTCCTCAACCTTGTTGTATTCTTTCCGATACCGATTATTTTGGCGCTTTTATTGAATGAAGTCAGAGTCGCATTGTTCAAAAAGTTTGTCCAGACGCTGATCTATATTCCGCATTTTATGTCATGGGTCATTGTGGTATCGCTTTCATTCGTTCTGTTGACGGTTGACGGAGGATTGATCAATGAGATCATCGCCTACTTCGGCGGAGAAAAGATCAACTTTTTGCTGAATGAAAGCTGGTTCAGGCCGATGTACATTCTCCAGGTCATCTGGAGGGAAGCCGGCTGGTCGACGATCATTTATTTGGCGGCGATTACCGCTGTCGATCCGCAGCTTTACGAAGCGGCGAAAATGGACGGGGCCAATCGCCTGAGGAGGATGTGGCATGTCACACTACCTGCGATCAGAAGCGTCATCGTTGTTTTACTTATTTTGAAAATCGGCGATACGCTCGAACTCGGCTTTGAGCATGTGTATCTGCTTTTAAATGCAACGAACCGCGAAGTGGCCGAGATCTTTGATACGTATGTATACACGGCCGGATTAAAGCAGGGGCAGTTCAGCTACAGTACAGCCGTCGGTTTATTTAAAGCAGCTGTCGGTCTCATTCTTGTCATATTTGCAAACAGGATGGCGAAGAAGTTTGGAGAAGAAGGAATATATTAATATTTTTTGATGAAAGGAATTGAATGACATGAATCAATCTCTCATCACAAAAACGCCTCTTTACATTGCCGAAGAAGCGGCCAAAACAATAATGAAAGCGTATACACCAAAGGAGCTGCCGCCGGCCGGACGCTGGCACTACCATCAGGGTGTATTTCTGTGCGGCTTGATTCGCCTCTGGGAAGAAACGGGGAAAGAAGCATATTTCAACTATGTAAAAGAATACGCCAATGAGCTCATTGACGGCTGCGGGAATTTTTATTTCAGGAGGGATGAACTGGACGCCATACAAGCCGGACTTATCCTTTATCCTTTGTATGATGAAACGGGCGATGAACGCTACCGTAAAGCCGCCAAAAAGCTGAAGGGCCTTTTTGATACGCTGAATCAAACAGAAGAAGGCGGGTTTTGGCATAAAGATAAATACCCTTACCAAATGTGGCTTGACGGGTTGTACATGGGAGGGCCTTTCGCACTTAAGTATGCAAGAGCGTTCAATGAGCCTGAAATGTACGATATGGTCATCCTCGAAGAAAAACTGATGAGAAAACATACGAAAGACTGTCGGACGGGATTGTATTATCATGCGTGGGACGAAAAGAGGGAAATGCCCTGGGCCGACCCCGTTTCAGGCTGTTCTCCCGAATTTTGGGGAAGGTCAATCGGCTGGTACGCGCTTGCACTGAGCGATATGATCGAACTGCTCCCGCAGGGGCATGACACGAGACAGGAGTGGACCCGGGTGCTTCAAGAGATGGTCAAAAGCATTGCCAATTTTCAAGATGAACGCACAGGGTTATGGCACCAGGTTGTCGATAAAGGCGGACTTCCGGACAATTGGCTTGAAAGCTCCTGCTCGTGTTTATATATGTACGCGATGACGAAAGGAGCTCGCATGGGCTATATCGATTCATCATATATTGATAGAGCCGCAAAGGCTTTCAAAGGACTCGTCGAAGAGAAAATCGAGCTGAGCGCAAAAGAAGGCTTGCTTTTAAAAGATATTTGCGTCGGAACTTCTGCAGGGACATACGATTATTATGTCGGGCGGGAAAAAAGCACCAACGATCTTCACGGTGTCGGCGCATTGATCATGGCTCTTGTAGAACTTGAAAAGACCGGCCGCTTTTCCCGCGAGGCAGCGAAGTGAAGAACTTCGCTTTCTCCGTCCTTCTATTTGCAGCAGTGCTTCTTTTTTCCTCATGCGGACAGGATGGGGGCCGGGGAACAGACGTATTGATCTTTTCGGATGCACCGGCTGAAATAAAGGAAAACGTCCAGCGCGCAGCCGGGAAAGAACAGCTCAACATCACCGTTTTCCCGGCTGCACCGGAAAAACTTCTAGTTGAAATTGCGGCGAAAGAAGGAGATCTGTTTATCGTTCCAGAAGACATGTTTAAACCTTTTTACGATCCTGAAGGACTTCAGCCATTGAAAGTTGCTTCGAAAGAAAAAGAGCCATACAGCGCTCCGGGCAAAAACGGGGACGTACAGCTGTATGCGGCTGTCATTGAAAAAGGAGAAAAACGTTTGAACGGCTATACGTTTCAGCTGAATACAGACATGGCAGCTTTCATACCGGTCTATGCGAAGAAAACCCCTGAAGCGATGGAACTCATCGAAGCGCTTCGCTGAAAATGAAAGGGGGAGGAACCGATGAAAACATATGCGATATGCGGTCTGAGCGGCCGCGCTTTTAACATGTTTATCGAGCCTCTAGTGGGAAAATACGGGGAAGAACACCGCATCGCCGCGCTCCTGGACAGCGATCCGCTAAGGGAAGAAGTCTGCAAAGACAGGTTTCCGGCGCTTCGTCCTGTCCCGTTTTTCAAGGAGAAAGCGTTTACCGAAATGCTTGATAAAATCAAGCCGGACGCCATTATTGTAGCAGGCCGTGATGATACGCATGTCCGCTATATATTAGGCGCTTTACAGGCGAATATCGATGTGGTCACTGAAAAGCCGATGGTGACAACGGCACGGGATGCGGCAGCCGTATTAAAAGCCGAAGCCGCGAGCAAAGGAAAAGTGACCGTTACGTTTAATTACCGCTGCAATCCGTACCACCGCAAGATCAAAGAGCTGATACTTGAAGGAAAGCTCGGCAAGATTACGTCGGTTGACTTGAACTGGTACATCGATACGTATCACGGCGCAAGCTATTTTAAACGCTGGAACAGGATGAGAGCATACTCCGGCGGGCTTTCCGTCCATAAGTCAACCCATCATTTCGACCTTGTCAATTGGTGGCTTGATCAAACGCCTCGCGAGGTTTTTGCCTATGGAGGCCTGTACTACTACGGACCCGGCGGCGAAATGAATCCTGAAAAAGGGGAAAAACGCTATTGCGGAACATGCCATGTCAAGAAGAATTGCCGCTATTATATGAGGTGGCAGGCAGGCGACCCGCAGGACGATCATGTCAAGACCAACGAAAGCCAGCATCTGCTCTATACCGATTACAGGCCTGACGCGTGTATTTTCGATGAAGAAATCGATATCGAGGACACGTATGCAGCCGTTTTGAAATACGACAAAGGGGCGCTGCTGAATTACTCCGTCCATTTTTCAGCCCCGTATGAAGGCTACCGGCTTGCAATCAACGGGACAAAGGGAAGGCTTGAAACGCAGGAATATCATGCGCCGGCAAGGGTTCCATTTGAAGTTCCCGAACAGACCATCGATTATTATCCGCTGTTTGAATCGAAAGAAACGATTCGCGTCGTCAGGCAGCCCGGCGGGCATGGCGGAGGAGATCCGCTGCTTTTGGAAGAGCTGTTTGGCGGAGGAGACCCGTTGAGGAATTACGACATTCTGGCCGGTGCCGAAGCAGGCGCCTATTCAATTGCAGCCGGCGAGGCATTATGGCGCTCCATCAAAGAAAAAAAGCCGATGGGAATCAGTGAACTTCTGTATACCCGGCAATATACATAAAGGGGGGGAATTCGTGGAACAAAGCGTCTCCATGGGAAGGGTGCTGAGTTTTTGTGAATGGGTGCTGAAGTTTTTTTACGCCAATCTGCTGTGGTTTGTTTTTACGCTGCTCGGCCTTGGCGTCTTCGGGTTTATGCCGGCGACGACTGCATTGTTTTCCGTGATGAGAAAATGGATTATGGGCAAAACCGATATTCCGATATGTAAAACGTTTTGGCAGGCGTACCGCGGCGAGTTTTTTCGTTCCAACGTCATCGGTCTTATTCTGGCGGCAGTTGGCATCATCATTTATGTTGACCTTGCTTTTATTTATCCGGAGCATTTCCTATTGCACGTTCTCCGGTTCGTCATTATGATTTTTGGGTTTTTGTTTTTAATTATGCTGTTTTATATGTTCCCGCTGCTCGCCCATTTCGATTGGAAGAAGCGGATGTATTTTAAGTTTTCGCTGATTCTGGGCATATCGTATTTACAGTATACATTAACAATGATGGCGGTTGCTGCCGTGCTTTATATCGCTTTTGCCTTTCTGCCCGGAATTGTTCCTTTTTTCAGCGTCAGCCTGCTCAGCTATGCGGTCATGTGGCTGGCATATCAAGTATTGAAAAAAGCGGAGGCCGTAGAACAGAGGGGAACTGTCGTAACGACAAGACACACCTGAACCTTTGCTTCAGGTGTGATGAGAGGAGATGGCCCACATGAGTGAAGAATTTGAAAAACGATATCTTCACTGGATTGATCAAGCTGTAAAGGAAAGCGAAAAGAAAGACGACTTCAAGTCCCTCCCCGGTTTTGGAAGACCGCTCAGCAAAGAGGCGCTCGAAGGGGATGCGCTTTCGTCAACTCTTAAAAACGCCCGTTATCTGCCGGAGTGGCTGAAGCTGCAAAAGGAAATTAAACAAGAGATTGAAAAAGCGATCAAATCGAATCAGCGCGAAGCGCTGATCGATGCCATCAACCTAAAAATTAAAAAATACAACCTCACCTGTCCGAACCAATTCCAAAAAGGCCTTGTTTCAGCCAAAAACCTCGAAAGCCAGCTCAAATATTGGAGCTGATGCCACTCCTTGCACTTATTCATAAAAATAATTGCCAATAACAATTATTTTCTGTAAAATAAAGTTAATAAATGTAATTTTTGTGTTTTTAAAAAGAAGAAAGGATGAATGAAGAAGTGGAAGCGAAAGCGGCATACGAAAAAGCGGCCGGGCTCTTGAATCAGTGGTACACCATGATCAAGCGCCATGAAGCGCTCCAGGCTGTATCTTTGAGATACGAGATCCGAAACCTGCTCTCTAAAATGGAGAAAAACAGAGATTTGGAGCTCTATTTTCAGCTTTTGGACTACCGCTGCAAATTGATGATGGAGCAGTTTGCAGAATCAGCCGAGCTCTTCCGGAAGATTAAAAGGCAGAAGGAAACGGTTAAGAACGCGGATGACATCATTCAGTACTATTTTTTCTTTTTTTCAGGCATGTATGAGTTTTATGAGAAAAACTATCTTGAGGCGATCAGCTGTTACAAAAAAGCGGAAATGAAGCTGCATAAACTGACCGATGAAATTGAAAAAGCGGAATTTTACTATAAGATCGCAACTGCCTACTACCAAATAGATGATCATTTCAGATCGTTGAACTACTCCGAAAAAGCGCTCTCACTTTTCAGCAAGCATAAAGAATACATAGACAAAACGATCGGGTGCGAAATGATTCTCGGGTCGGTTCAGTTTGAACTGTTCCGCATCAAACAAGCCGAGGAACACTACGGCCGGGCGCTTGATCAGGCCGTTTCCCTCCAAAACCGGCGAATCATCGGGCTGATCTATCATAATATGGGTCTGAACTACGCCAAATGCAGCATGCCGCTTTTGGCGGAGGAACACTTTAGAAAAGCTCTTTCAATCGGTGTCCATGAGCAATCGGTCTTTGGCATTAACACCCTTTTTGAGCTGTCCCACCTCATGTACAAAAACGGTTCTCCCGAAGAAGCGAGACGTCTCTGCAAAGAGGGATTTACCAGAGCGGCGGAACAAGGGGAGGATGAATACGCGGCGAAATTCAGGCTGATTTTCGCCCTGTATGATGCGGGCCATCCGCTCGATATTGAACTTTCGCTTGAATACATGAGCGATAAACGGCTATGGCCTCATGTTGCCGAACTGACAAAAGATATAGCCGATTACTACATGAAGTCCGGCGACTATGAAAAAAGCGCGCTTTACCTGGAAAAATCGCAGCATGCCAAGAATCAAATATATAAAATGAAGGAGGGGCTCATATGAAAAAATCCATTTGTTTTTTCACCGTCATGCTTGTTTGTCTGATAGGGGGAAGCTTCACAGCCGATTCTGCAGCACAGGACGGATCGTTCCAGACATTGGGAAAATCAGTGTTTCCTGACAGTGGACGATAGAGAAAACCTGCTGAAATAGAAATTGCCTCCCGACTTTTGCTATAATAGTCTCACCTAAAGGCAATTGAAGGGAGCAGTAACGATGACGATAAAAGAGATTTCGGCTGATGAACTGAAAGACAGGCTTGCAAAAGGAGAAACGCTGAACATTATTGACGTCAGAGAAGATGAAGAAGTGGCTGAAGGAATGATCCCTGAAGCCGTTCACATTAAAATGGGGGATATTCCTGAAAAACTCGATGTCTTCCAAAAGGAGCAGCCTTATATTTTTGTCTGCCGATCAGGCAAGCGCAGCGAAAATGTCTGCCTCTATTTGCAGGATAAAGGCTTTGATGTCACCAATATGGTCGGCGGCATGCTCGAATGGACCGGAAACACAAAGCCGAAAACAAAATAAGCGGGTCCGGCTTCTTATCTGTACAGATAAGAAGTTTTTTATTTATCACATGTCAGGAAACGCTCGGAGCCTCCTGCCGGCGACCTTCAAGGTTCTTTCGATCAGGATTTTAAGCATAACTTCGGCTGTGTGCGAATACCTTTCATTATAGAAAGGAGAGAGCGTATGCTGAAGGTAGCCGTATTTGATGAAGAACACGAAAAAGATTTGCAGCATGAGATCAATGAATTCTTAAAAAAGCTGTCGGAAGACCAGCTGGTCGATATAAAATATGACGTATCAGCCGCATGCGATCCTCAAGGCGAACAGCTTTACTGTTTTTCTGCGTTAATTTTATACAGGACATAAAAAATCCAAAATCGATTTTTACCCCTTAAGTGAAATAGGGGCTACTCGTAAGCCCCTATTTGTTATTAATTAGTTCTCTATTGAAAAACTTCCACCTTGCGCTGAAACAGTATCATTCCAGAATATATAAAGTTTAGGCTTTATATATGTAGGATAAAGTGCTTTTGTTACATAAAATTGGGTACTCCACTTTTGTTTAACTTTTTCACCTTTAAAATAAGGATTAGCAGTACCTGTGTCCATATAACTTCCATTTCCTTTTTCGTCAAATAAAGCAACATAGGTATTAGCGTAATTCATTCCAGAATTAAAATTGACACTCCAATTGAGTTTAAGTGATTCAACCACGGCAGTATCTGGAATGCTGTCAAGATTAGTTAGATCCCAGTAACCTTTCTGTGACCATGTGTTTTTTCCTGAGTATCCATAAATTGTTTCTGGATCGCTAGGACCAGCGTTAGTAAATGTTGAAGCAAAACTAATGTTTGGCAAAATAAAAAATAAAGCTACTGTTGCTAGTGAAATAAAACTAATTAATTTTTTCAATTTATACCCACACTCCCTTAAATTTTTTAATATGAGATTTTCCAATTTGCACCTCCTTCAGTTTCCTTATCGGTAATATCTAGGAGGTTATTTAGCGTTAAAAAGAAAAAAGTTGATGATTTTCATTCAATTCGAATAAAAAGTGCTATCAGCATACTGCTGATAGCACTTTTTATAACCATAAGTCAAATTTATTTACTGTTCCTCTTAATTATGCTTTTTTCACCCTTGGGCTTCTTGGCTTCTGGAATTTCTCAGCCTGTTTAATTTCTTTCCGCTCTTGTGACAGAGATTTATACAACGATACAAGCATGAAAATCACGACGACTGAGAACGGCAGTGCGGCCAGGATGGCGGTGTTTTGCAGGGCCGATAGTCCGCCTGAATACAGAAGCGCTGCAGCCATTGCTGACTGAATGATACCCCATGATATCTTGACCGAATTCGCAGGGTTCAGTGAACCGTAAGTCGTTTGCATGCCGAGAACAAATGTTGCCGAGTCTGCGGAAGTGATAAAGAATACGGCAATGAGCACCAAGGCAACGATAGATGTAATCATCGCCAGCGGATAGTGGTGAAACATGCCAAACAGCATCGTGTCTGAAGACAGTTTTGCAATGTTAAAAGTCCCTTTTTGCTGAAGATCCATCGCTGAAACCCCGAAAATTGAGAACCATAGAAACGCCAGCACAGTAGGGGCAAACAATACGGCAATCAAAAATTCCCTGATTGTGCGCCCCCTTGATACGCGGGCGATGAAAATACCGACAAACGGCGACCAGGAGATCCACCAAGCCCAGTAGAAAATCGTCCATGAATTGATCCATTCACGGCTGTCCGGATCATTAGGCGCAAGGCGGAAGCTCATTTGCACCACGTTGGAGATATACGTTCCGATCGTGTCCGTAAACGAGTTCATAATCAACACTGTCGGTCCCACGAACAGCATAAAGATCATCAGGATGCCGGCCAGCACCATGTTCGTATTGCTCAAGTACTTGATGCCTTTTCCGATACCGCTCCATGCGGAAACTAAGAACAGCACGGTAACGACTGCAATAATTGCCAGCTGCACTTGAAAGCTGTTCGGTACTCCGAATAGATAATGGAGTCCGCCGTTGATCTGCGTGGCGCCGATTCCGAGACTAGTCGCTACACCGACGACGGTTGCGAAGACAGCGATGCAGTCAATCCCTTTTCCAAGCGGTCCGTTGACTTTGTCGCCGAAGACCGGAAACAGCGTCGCGCTGATCAAGCCAGGCGCGTCTTTTCTGAATTTAAAGTACGCGATGCAAAGAGCAACGATCGCATAGATCGCCCATGCATGCAATCCCCAGTGGAAAAATGTATACCTCAGAGAATCTCTGAAGGCCTGGGCTGTTTCTGTTTCACCTGATGGAGAGCTAATGGCAAAATGGCTGATCGGTTCAGCCGCGCCATAAAATACGAGACCAATGCCCATACCTGCGCTAAAAAGCATGGCAAACCAAGATAATCGAGAGAATTCAGGTTTTTCTTCAGGTTTCCCTAATTTGATCTTTCCGATCGGACTGAAGATCAAAAAGATGCTGAATGCGACAAACAGAGAAACCACCAATAAATAATACCATCCTAGTGTGTTCGTAACATAACCTTGAATCGAAGTCGTTAACGCCTGAAGGTTATCAGGAGCAACGATTCCCCATAATACAGCTGCTGCTGTGATAACAATCACAATCCAAAAAACGCTTGAAATATTTTTCAAAATCATCCTCACCCTCTAATCATTTTTCGTCCTTACTCCCATCATTATGTTTAGTATGAGTTGCACATATAAAATTCATTCTCTCTCAGGAAGTTTGACCTAGCTTCCCCTATTACCCCACAATCAGGTGAAACAAAACTCTTTAACCGTAACATACTTTTCAAAAAAGGCACAAGTCTCAGCACTGCGCTGAAACTCTGCCATTCCACATTTGTCAAGGGTTTGGAGCAATTTTATTTTTTTCTTCGGCAAAGTGAAAATTCGCCTGCATTCATGCCTGCAAGTCTGCCTGTGACAAGCGCGGATGTGATATTGTACCCGCCCGTATAGCCGTGAATATCGAGGATTTCCCCGCAGAAATAAAGCCCCTCCTTTTTTTTGGACGCCATTTTTTTAGGGTCGATTTCTTTTACGGAAACCCCTCCGCCGGTCACAAAGGCTTTGTCAAGCGAAAGAGTGCCGTTCACGTTGACGGTAAACTCTTTACAGTCTTTGACGAAAGCTCTGAAACGGTCTTTGGAAAGGGATGAAAACGTTTCAGAAGGATCAATCTTGTTGCGCTCAAGAAGAAACAGCAGATACCTTTCCTGCATCCAAGGCTTCAGCATGTTTTTGAGTGATTTTTTCGGAGCGTCCTTTAATTCTTTATGCATGTTTTGAAAAAGCTGTTCTTCATGAATATCAGGGAACAAGTCGATTTTCAGCCTGACGTTTTCCTGCTTTTTCAACTCTTTAACGACAAATTGGCTGCACCTGAGGACAGCGGGCCCAGAAAGTCCAAAATGGGTAAAAATCATATCCATTTGGTGGGTGATGACCGGTTTTCCTTTTTTGTTCAATACGCTGAGAGCGACGTTTCTCAATGATAGGCCTTGCAATGTTTTCTGCTTGATAAAAGGCTCGTCAGACGTAACCGGAACTTCTGTCGGGAACAGTTCCGTAATCGTATGGCCGGCTTTTTCCGCCCATTCATAGCCGTCTCCGGTCGATCCTGTATGCGGGACACTTTTCCCGCCGACAGCGATAACGACAGAGCCCGCTCCAATTTCTTCGCCGCTGCCTGTCACGATCCCGCACGCTTTTTCTTCATTGTATAGGACTGTTTTCACTTTTTCGTTTGTCCGCACGCTTACATGAAGCTGTTCAAGCCTTGTTAAAAGTGCATCCACTACGCTCTGCGCCTTGTCGGAGACAGGAAACATTCTTCCGTGATCTTCCTCTTTCAGCTTGACGCCCAGGCGCTCAAAAAATTTGATGATGTCCTCGTTGTTAAATTCAGAAAAAGCGCTGTACAAAAAGCGTCCGTTTCCGGGAATATGCCGGATGATCTCATCAACCGGCAAGCGGTTCGTCACATTGCACCGTCCGCCTCCCGAAATGGCCAGCTTGCGGCCGAGTTTGTTTCCTTTGTCAATCAAAAGAACGTCCGCCCCCTGTTCACCGGCCGCGATGGCGGCCATCAGCCCGGAGGGGCCTCCGCCGATGACGATGACATCAAAATACTTCATACCAATATCCTCAACTTTCCTGTCTTGTAGAGCCTGCATTCTGTGCAGGCGGGAGGGATTTCATCAGATAATATCCGCGCTCCATCTTCTTATTATAACGAAAGATCGGCTGGATGAAAAAACGTTAAAACATGGGGATGTTAAAATTTAGCCATGTTATTATTACCTGAGTAATGCGCCTGTATGTTAAAATAGAAAAGTTGAATCTATTGAAGAAAAATGGTGATTGGGAACATGTCAAGCAAACTGTTAAGAGGCACCTTTGTATTAACGCTTGGTACCTATATTTCAAGGATCCTCGGAATGATTTACTTGATTCCGTTCGGAGCCATGGTCGGTGCCACCGGCGGTGCCCTGTTCCAGTACGGTTATAATCAATATACGATTTTTTTAAGCATTGCGACCATGGGATTTCCGGCGGCCGTGTCCAAATTTGTTTCAAAATATAACTCGATGGGCGATTATGAAACAACGAGAAGGATGCTGCGCGCCGGAATGTCGATGATGCTCGTCACAGGCATCATTGCTTTCTCCATTCTATATTTGTCTGCCCCGTTTTTTGCGGAGATGGCCCTCGGCGGAACAGAAAACAACGGGCTGACGATTGAACATGTCGTGTATGTCATTCGCATGGTCAGTCTCGCTTTACTTGTTGTGCCGATCCTGGCGCTGATCAGAGGCTTTTTCCAAGGTCACCAGATGATGGGGCCGACAGCCGTTTCACAGGTCGTTGAACAAATTGCCAGAATCGTCTTTCTATTAACGGCTACTTATTTGGTGATCAAAGTATTAGACGGCGGGCTTGTCGTAGCTGTCGGCTATGCGACTTTTGCGGCTTTGATCGGCGCATTCGCGGGGCTGTTCACGCTTTATTTTTCCTGGCAGAAAAGAAAAGGGGCGCTTTTGGCGCTGAAGCCGAACCTGGTTCCTTCCGCCAATATTACGTATCGGCAGATGTTTAAGGAGCTGTTCAGCTATGCCGCCCCATACATCTTTGTCGGATTGGCGATACCGCTTTACCAGTACATTGATACGAATACGTTTAATAAAGCGATGATTGCAGCCGGCTATCAAAACATCAGCCAGGATTTGATGGCGATCGTGACGCTGTACGTGCCAAAGCTTGTGATGATACCGGTATCTCTCGCGACGGCATTCGGCCTGACATTGATCCCGGCGGTGACTGAAAACTTTACCAACAAAGATTTCCCTGCTTTAAATAAACAGATTGATCAGGCGATGCAGATCATTCTTTTTATCGTTCTTCCTGCATCAGTCGGTATGGCTCTTTTATCGGGTCCGGTTTACACGTTCTTTTACGGCTCGGAAAGCCTGCTCCCTGAAATGGGACGAGATATTTTGTTCTGGTACGCGCCCGTGGCGCTGTTATTCTCGCTCTTCACCGTCAACGCTGCGATTTTGCAGGGGGTGAACAAGCAGAAATTTGCGGTTGTCAGCCTGATGATCGGGATTGTAATCAAAATCGGGCTTAACGTTCCGCTCATCAAGCTGTTTCAAGGAAGCGGATCGATTTTGGCAACGGCGCTCGGCTATTCAGCGTCACTCCTGTACGGATTTATTATGATTAAACGTCATGCCGGCTATTCGTATCGCAAACTGTTTAAACGGTTTTTGCTGATGCTGATCCTGACGGCGGTCATGGGCATCATGTTGCTGCTTGTTCAGGCGCTACTCAGTCTGTTTATTTCATATGAAGGCGGGCAGATCAAATCTGCTGTCGTCATTTTCATCACAACCGCGGTCGGCGGATCGGTTTATCTGTACTTGGCTTACCGTGTGAAACTGCTCGAAAAAATGTTCGGTCAGCGGTTGAATCGCTTTTTCAAAAGAAAGGCCTCCTAAAAAGGGCTTTTCTTTTTATGTAAAAAAAGGGAGTGTCTTCATGAGATTGGATAAACTGTTGTCAAACAGCGGCTACGGTTCGAGAAAAGAAGTCAAAAAAATGCTGAAAAACGGGGCGGTACGCGTGAATGATCAACTGATCAAAGACGCAAAAGAGCATGTAGACCCGGAATCAGACGACATCACGGTTTACGGCGAACCCGTCGTTTATCAGGAATTTATTTACTTGATGATGAACAAGCCGCAAGGCGTGCTGTCAGCGACAGAAGACAGCCGCCAGGAAACGGTTGTTGATTTGCTCGATCCGGAGCTGTTGAGGTTTGAGCCGTTTCCGGTCGGAAGGCTTGACAAGGATACCGAGGGGCTGCTGCTTTTAACGAATGACGGCCAGTTGGCACACCAGCTTTTATCGCCGAAAAAACACGTGCCTAAAACGTATGAAGTACATGTCGATAAGCCTATTGATCAGGCGGCTCTCGATCAGCTTGAAAAAGGGGTCGATATCGGTGAAGGATATGTCACAAAACCGGCTGAAGCGTCGCTTTTGGCAAGCAAAAACGGCGTGGAACGTCTGCTTTTGACAATAACGGAAGGAAAATTTCATCAGGTTAAAAGAATGCTGAAGGCGGTCGGCCGTGACGTCATCTATTTAAAGCGGCTGAAAATGGGGGATGTCGATCTTGATGGAGAGCTTTTGCCGGGGGAATACAGAGAGCTCTCTGAGCACGAGCTTGCCGCATTGCAAAACAAAAAGACACTCTGATTCGTCGAGTGCCTGTAGAGCTGGTTTATGGGGCATCAAACTTCATCGGGTTTGATGCTTTTTATGTTTGATGGCTGTCCTATATGATATTCAGCGCTAAAGTTCAATTTTTCAGAATATTACTATGAGGAGATTTTCACTTTTTTTCTTGTAGTCTCCCATTTGCCTCTGCTGGGGCTGTGTACTAGATCGTTGTATGCCAACACATTCAGATCACGCTGGATTGTTCTCGGTGTAGTGCCAAATTCATCAACCAGTTCCTGGGTTGTAACGAGTCCTTTTTCTTGAATGAACATGTATACTGATTTGATCCTGGTTAGCATTCGGTTTGTTGAAGGTTTCAAACAACCACTCCCTATCGTATGATCGAATGGACTTGACTACCACAACTTACGACTCCAAAATGCAGCATGGACGGTTAGCGACCATTTCTTGAAAATGATCAATAAATATTATACACGATCTCTTTGCCAAATATCCAGAAAAAAGCCGGAGCCAAATTAATGAAAAAATGAAAATCGTGAGCAGAACATGCAGTACGATCACGTTTTTTTGCCAAAAAAATTTTAAACTTTTTCTAGCTTCATACGTAGTAAAAGAGAGGTGGTAAAGATAATGAAATTAAAAGTGCATATTGAGAAATCCGGTTATGAAGAAAAGGAATCGGCGATCGAAAATATATCGTTTACTGTGGGGGAAGGCGAGCTTGTCGGATTAATCGGACCGAATGGAGCGGGGAAAAGCACGACAATTAAAACGATACTCGGTTTAACAAGGCATATGGCCGGACAGGTTGAATGGGCTGAAACGTCAAACTATGCATACATACCTGAACAGCCCAGTTTTTACGACGAATTGACTTTATGGGAGCATATCACGGCTTTAGGGACGTTTTTGCAGGAGGACGAGTCCTCGTTTTTGCCGAGGGCGAATCGGCTCATCGAGCGATTCTCGCTGGAGCATGCGCTTCATGATTATCCGGGGAGCTTTTCGAAAGGGATGCAGCAAAAGCTGATGCTGATCCATGCTTTTCTCATGCAGCCTGATCTATATATTATCGATGAACCGTTTATCGGGCTCGACCCGATCGCAAGCCGCCTCTTTTTGGATATGCTGAAAGAAGAGCAGAAGCGGGGAGCGGGTATTTTGCTTTGTACGCATGTGCTGGATACCGCCGAGAAGATCTGTGACCGTTTTTTGCTGATTTCAAATGGCCGTCTGATGCTGGAAGGTACGCTCGAAGAGCTGCAGGAGAAAACCGGCCTTTCGGGTGGCTCGCTGCTTGACTGCTTTTACTTTGCTGTAAAAGGTGCTCCCGCATGAGCGGCCGGGCTCTGTTTATCAGCAGGCTGAAAGCGGACTGTCTTTATCAGCTCCGGATCATCAAACTGGTCATCGATTGGACGGTTGCGCTGTATATTGTACTGCCTGCGGCTGGAATCGGCGTTTATCAATATATCAAATGGCTGAATGGAGGGTCGTTTGATAACGGATGGCAGGCCGGATTGATTGTGCTTGCTCCGGCCGTTTTTACGCTGTTTGGGTCTGTGAGGACATTTTTAATGGAAGCTGATCAGCTTTATTTGTTGCAAAAAAAGACACTCGTGCTGGACATGAAAAGGTGCGGCTATTTATATTGTCTGTTTATCCAGTTTTGCAAATGGCTGTTGGCGGCGGCCGTGTTTACTCCTCTGTTCGTCAGACAATTTGGGATTGAACTGCCCGCTTGTCTCGCCGTATTCTTTTTTTATTTCTGTCTCAATTCCTTGATCACCGTCTTGAAGAGGCGGAACATCGGATGGCAGTACAAGCTGAAACACCGGGTGCTGAACGCCGGACTGATCTTTTTCGTGTGGCTGTCGGCTTGTGCAGTTGTTTTGTTGTTTTCCTGGCCGGTTGTACTCTTGAGCGGCATGGTGCTGTCTGTGGCCGCGCTGAAGACCGCCGGCGGCACTCTCGGCAACATGTATCTATTTTATGAAGAGGTTGAATTTGATAACAGAAGAAAGCTGAGACTCACAAAATTTTTCCTGTCGCTGAACCTGGATGGAAGCGTGCCGAAGCAGGGGAAACGAGGGGCAAAAAGGCCGCGGCTGTTCTTTAAAAAATCTCGGAACATCTTTAAAGCCCGTACAGTGCAAAATGGCCTTAAGGAAATCTTTTTTAAAGTGATGCTGCGCCATCCGGACTATAAAAGACAGGTTATTCAAATGATCGGCATTTTTACGGCGCTGATCATGGTTGGACCGATCTGGATGAAAGCGGGCGCTCTCCTGGTTTTTGCCTTCGCTTATCGAAGTCTGTTGTCCGTCCATTTTGACAAGGTGATGGAACGCGTTTTTTTGCTGGGGGCAGACAAAGAAAGCGACGCTTTTTATGAAGCCAGGCGGAATTCCATTGACTGGTTTTTCTATCCGGGGTTGATCTGGTGCTGCCTCGTCATCGCGCTCAGCCTGATGCTGAAAACCCCGTCTTTTTAAAAAAGACGGGGTTCAGTTGTTTAATGCCCTTCCAAAAAGAAGAGGTGTATGAAAAAGAGAACGGCAAACACGAAGACAAGCGGATGAATTTCGCGCCATTTGCCTTTCGCGGCTTTGACAATCGGATAAGAAATAAACCCGAGGGAAATGCCTGTCGCAATAGATGATGTCAGCGGCATTGTCAAAATGACGAGAAAGGCCGGGAATGCTTCGTCAAGCTCTTTCCAGCGAATGTTGGTGACAGCGCCGATCATCATGCTTCCTACAATGATCAATGCCGGCGATGTAATCGCTGAGATCCCGGAGACCGCGCTCACAAGCGGGCTGAAAAACAGCGCCGCTCCGAAAAGCACAGCGACTGTAAAAGACGTAAGCCCTGTTCTTCCGCCTGCGGCCACCCCTGCGGATGATTCGATATAAGCGGTCGTCGGGCTTGTCCCGAACATTGCGCCGATCGTCGTCGCTGTCGAATCGGCAAGAAGGGCTTTTCTTGCATTCGGCAGTTTGTTGTTTTTCATGAGTCCGGCTTGTTCGGCGACACCGATCATCGTTCCTGTCGTATCAAAAATCGTGACGAGCAGGAACGAGAAGACAACCGAATAAAGGCCGTAGTGGACGACATCTCCAAAAGCGGCGAAAGGGTTTGTGACGATCAGTTTTTCCGGCAGATGAGGCATTGACAGAATCCCTTTGGTAAACTCAAGCTGGCCGGTAAAAAAGGCGATCAGGCCGGTTAAGATCATACCGAAAAATAGAGCGCCGTTCACATTCATGACCATCAAAACGACGGAGAAAGCCAAGCCGATTAGTGCCAGGATCACTCCGGGCGAGTGCAGATTGCCGAGTCCGACCAAATTGGATTCATTGGCGGTAATGATTCCGGCTCCTCTCAGACCGACAAAAGCGATAAACAAGCCGATTCCGGTGGTAATCCCGTATTTTAGATTAGCCGGAATGGCTTCGATCAGTTGTTTTCTAAGAGGTGTTAGCGATAAGATAATAAAGAGGATACCGGCCGCGAAAACAGCGCTGAACGCTGTCTGGTAAGAAATTTCGCCGTTGGACGAGCCGACGACTGACACTGCAAAATACGCATTCAGCCCCATCCCGGGTGCAATCGCGATCGGAAAGTTGGCGGAAAGCGCCATCCAAAGCGTTCCGACGACGGCAGCAATGATTGTGGCAGTGAACACTTGATCAAACGGGACGCCTGTACCGGATAGGATACTAGGGTTGACCACGACGATATAAACCATTGTAAAGAAGGTTGTAATACCGGCGAGGATTTCTTTTTTGACTGTGGTTTGGTTTTCTTTTATGTTAAACATCATTTCCTCCAATAACGAACATTATAGCAAAACAATATCTATATTATTCGTTATCGGGTGTTTTTGCAAGGGTTTTTGGCTAAACTGAAAAAAGAAGGGGCGAAATTATGAACTGGGAACAGGAAGTGTCAAAAAGACGGAATGAGATCGTAGAGGATATTCAAGGTTTTTTAAAAATCAACAGCGTCCTTGATGAAGAGACGGCGGGTCCGGGTCGGCCGTTTGGAAAAGGAATTCAAGAATGCCTGACAGCGCTTTTGAATAAAGGGGAAGAAAGCGGATTTACGGTCAAAAATCTTGACGGGTATGCAGGCCATATCGAATGGGGGAAAGGCGAGGAGATCATCGGCGTGCTTTGCCATATTGATGTCGTTCCGCCCGGAGATGGCTGGACGAGCGATCCGTTTGCTGCAGAAATTAGAGACGGCCGCATCTATGCAAGGGGAGCGCTTGATGATAAAGGGCCGACAATGGCCGCGTATCATGCATTAAAAATTGTCAAAGACTCCGGCCTCCCATTATCAAAGCGAATCAGAATGATTATCGGCACTGATGAAGAAAGCGACTGGCGCTGTGTGGAGCATTATTTTAAACACGAAGAGATGCCTTCGGTCGGTTTTGCGCCTGATGCTGATTTTCCGATTATCTATGCGGAAAAAGGCCTGATTGACGCGGCTTTAAAAATTGAAACTGATCAAGCGGAAACAGGTGCGGACTTAACATTGGAGACTTTCCGATCCGGCCGGCGTCTGAACATGGTGCCTGATGACGCCGAAGCCGTCCTAGAGGGGTCTGCCCCATCAGGTTTTGAAGAGTCATTTGTCCGGTTTGTAAAAGAAAAGCGCGCAGAAGGGCGTATTCTTCAAGAAGACGGCAGACTGACATTAACCGTGTACGGCAAATCAGCTCACGCCATGGAGCCTAATAACGGTGTCAATGCCGGCCTCATTTTGTCCGAGTTTTTACATACCCAATCCCTTGACAGAGCCGGGCTCCAGTTTGTTCAAACGGTTAGCGGGGCTTTTGCCGGAGATACGAGAGGGAAAAAAATCGGCATCGGCTGCCGCGATGACATCAGCGGAGAGCTGACGTTGAATGTCGGCCGGCTGCAGTATGAACAGGAAAAAGGCGGAGAAGCCCATATTAACATCCGCTATCCTGTGACTGAAGAGAGCGATCGGGTGAAATCCGGGCTTTCGCAAATAAAGGGCGCCCGGCTGGTGAGCTTTAAAGACAGCAAGCCCCATCATGTAGCAAAAGACCATGAGCTGATCCAAACGCTGCAGCGGGTCTATGAGGAGCAGACAGGGGAAACGGCACAATTAATTTCGATCGGAGGGGCGACATATGCACGGTCACTGGAAGCCGGCGTGGCATTTGGACCGCTGTTTCCAGGCCGTCCCGACGTTGCCCATCAGAAAGACGAGTATATGGAAATTGATGATCTGCTGAAGGCTGTATCGATTTATGCACAGGCCATTTATGAATTGGCGAAGTAGCAAAGAGAGTGATGACATGAGTCATAAGCGAGGCGTTTTATTTGAAATCCCGAACGGGTACGGGCGCTTTCTTCTCGATATGCTGAAGCCGGTTGAACCGGCCGATTTCAATTGGCTGCTTGCCGATGGCGAATGCTATCTCGTAGAAAACGGTGAATTTTCAGATGAAAATCTTTTTCCTCAAGATCCGCAGGTGATGACAGGAGAAGCATTTAAAAAAAGGCTGGAAGACGCAAGGTACTATCTCATCTTCGCCGATCTGAAGGCTTTTCCGAAGGATGGCCATCCTGAAGATGTCAGCACATATGAATCATATATGAAAAGCAGCTGCGAGCTGATTGTGCTTACAGCCGATTCGAGTTTTGTCACGATATACTGCAAAGATCAAAAAAAACTGGAGCTTCTATATCAAAATGCAAAGGACTGCGGTTTCAAGCGGATTGAATATATAACGGATCACAACGATGCCAGGACAGGAATGCATGTGTAGCATAACGAAGACGGCCGCTCTCTAGAGCGGCTTTTTTGCTGTTAAACATTGCTGTTTTCAGGAGAGGGGCTTTTTGAAGCAGGAAAAGGAATAGCTGCATGTGAGGAAACGGTTTTATGCATTTTATTTTTTGTTCTTTTTCGGTTACGGGCGTTTTATCCGCTTCTTTCCGTATCGGCAGACCCTCGAATTCGTTGTCAGGCCTGCTAAGTCGGTGCTCACGAACAAAAGAGAAACGGCGGCTAACGGAGCAGGCGTCGTCCTGCCTGAACACTGCCGTCATCACAACCAGCTCCAATGCTCGGCCTTCCTAGACTGCAAGGGTTGCGGTTCACGCTAAAAAGATGGAAAAATCCCAAAACGTCTCTTAGCTTTGGGATTTTTTCAACAATCTGAGCCTGATTTCACAACAGAAACCAGGCTTTTCTCTCTTAATCAAATTGAAATAAATCGCTTGATAAATAGCGTTCTCCTGTATCGGCTGTCATACATACGACCACTTTGTCGGGAGGGAGCTTCTTAGCTGTTTCAACAGCGGCGAAGCAAGCGGCCCCAGAAGAAGGGCCGACAAGGATTCCTTCTTCCCGCGCCAATCTGCGCGTTATCTCATAGGCTTCTTCGTCCTTGATCTTTAAGATTTCGTCATAGACGCTTTCGTTTAAAATGTTTGGAATAAATCCCGGACTTGTCCCGACAAGCTTGTGCTTTCCCGGTTTGCCCCCGGATAAAACAGGCGACCCTGCAGGTTCTGCCACATGAACGGTTATCCCCGGAAATAACGCTTTCAGCTTTTCGCCTGTTCCGGTAATCGTTCCCCCTGTTCCTGCTGTTGCAACAAATGCGGCAAGCGGTTTGCCGATTTCTTCTATTGCCCGGGCAATTTCCAGAGCGGTTGATCTCCGGTGAGCCTCCGGATTGGCTTCATTATCAAACTGCATCGGAATAAAGCTGCCCGGAATTTCCCGAGCAAGCTCCTGCGCTTTTTTGATGCTGCCCGGCATCCTTTCATCCCCCGGCGTCAGGACGACCTCAGCTCCGTACGCTTTCAGAAGGTTGATCCGCTCTTTTGTCATCGTATCAGGCATAACAAGAATGGCTTTGTAGCCTCTTGCCGCAGCGTTCATCGCAAGGCCGATGCCGGTGTTTCCGCTCGTCGGTTCGATGATGGTTGAACCCGGTTTCAGCAGGCCTTTTTCTTCGGCATCCACAATCATTTGGTAGGCCGCGCGGTCTTTCACGCTTCCGCTCGGATTAAAAGATTCAAGCTTGATATAAACTTGGGCTGCGTTTTCGGGCTGAACGCGGTTCAACTTGACAAGGGGCGTTTCCCCGATTAATTCTGCAATATTGTGAACGGCTTTCACGGCTGTGCACCCTTTCCAAAAAACATGATTCTGTCATTATCCTATCATAAGGCCTCGGAAAGTGGAAAATAGAGAGGTTATAAGTCCTTATATTTTTTGTTAAAATATAGAGAAGACGAATGAGGAGGAAGCCATACATATGTCAGTCAAACCGCATTACTTTATTGGAATTCCAATTCCGGCGGAGCTTAGTGAGCCGCTTTATCGAACAGTCAGCAGCCGTCCGGAATTTTCTTTTCATAGATGGGTGCATCCTTTGGACTACCACATCACCCTCGTGTTCCTCGGCTCCGCTGAAGAAGAGCAGCTGGCTATGCTTGCTGACAGCCTCAAGCTGATCTCCGCTGAGACGGCTCCGTTTCAGATTGCCTTGAAACGTTTCGGAACCTTCGGCAAGCCGTCGGAGCCGAGAATTCTTCATGTGGAACCGGAATACTCAGACGCTCTCTTTCACGTGAGGGAACGGGTGAAGCATGCTGCAGATGCGGCGGGATTTGAAATTGAAAAACGGCCTTTTCATCCACATATGACGGTCGCCAGAAAGTGGAATGGATCGGCCTCTTTTAACGGCCGCCTGGAGCCTCTTGAAGACGCGGTGTCTTTTACGGCCGGGCATTTCACCATCTTTCAAACTCATTTAGACAGGCTTCCCAAATATGAGCATCAAGCCGTTTTCCATTTCGGTGAACGGCCGGCTGCAGAAAAGCAGGATTCGGAGATGAACGCAGATGGCACAGATTATTAAAATACAGGACTGCATTTCAAGGTATGAACAGGATCCTTATCATTATATCAACCAGTTTATCCGCTTGAAAAAGCAGCGCTGGCAGTCAATTAAAGAGATAGCTGAGAAAAAGAAAGACAGCCTTCATTACGATAAAGAAGCCGCCGATGATGAAGCGGTCGGAAAAAGAAAGAAGACATTTACATTAAAGAGAAAAAAAGAAGCATCCGATATTAATAAAGGAAAAGAAGCCGATGAATGGTTTAACGGACTGGATGGAGAAACGGATGAAAGCTTGATTGCAAGAATTCCTGCGGCAGGGGAGGAACTCGTGTCGTTTTTCAAAGAATACGTGTACGAGTTTCAGCTGAAATGGGCAAGCTCGACAATCTCTGACATATCCAGGCTTTCCCGGGAAATAAAAAGCGATAAAATCCTGCACATTTTGGCACAGCAGCTGCCGGATTCATATTTCATCATGTATCGGCCGGTGCTGCAGGTGAATCAGGCTGCGGTAGAGCTCAGCGTCTTGATTCTCACACCTCTTGAGATCTACTGTATATCATTTCTCGAAGGCGAGAAGGACAGCGCATTTATCGGTTCCAAAGATCGTTTTTGGAAAGAAAAAACGGTAAGGGGAAGGGAACGGTCACTGTTAAATCCGGCTGTTGAGCTTCTCAGGACAGGCACGGTTCTTTCCGGCTTGTTAAAGGGATCGGGGATTGAACTGCCTGTGCGCAAAGTCGTTGTCAGCCGGACATCGTATATCGATTATCCGGAACCTCCTTACGGTATCAGCATTTGCGACAAAAGACACTGGAAAGAGTGGCTGGAGAAGCAGCAAAAGAACTTCGCCCCGATTAAAAGCCAGCAGCTGAAAACGGCGAAAATTCTGTTGTCGCACGGCGTCTCCGACTCGATGCGGAGACAGGAATGGCTGAGCTGACCGCCAGAACGTTATCCCGGCTTTTTCATACTATAAAATGGAGAATGGAATCATGAGCGATTGGTATATCATCATAAATCCAAAGGCGGGAAATGCGACGGCCTTCAGAGTATGGAAATCATTGCAGAAAGACCTTCAAAAGGCAAATATATCGTACCGCTCATTTATGACCCAGCATCCCGGGCATGCTGAAGTGTTGGCAAGGCAAATATCAACGATGCAGGATGACAGGCTGAAGCGTCTGCTGGTGATCGGCGGGGACGGAACCGTCCATGAAGTGCTCAACGGCTTAGTCAGCTTGCGGGACATTCAGCTGAGCGTCATCCCGTCGGGCTTAAATAATGATTTTAAACGCGGCTTTGCCGTGAAAAAATCGAATGTCATTAAAGAAATGAAGCGAAAAGGGCAATCGCTGACCCGGACCTATGCCCTCGGAAGCTTTCATACGAAAGACAGTGAAAACGAACTTTATTTTGCCAATCATCTCAGCCTGGGATTTGATGCCTGCGCCGTCAAAAAGATGACTGCTTTGCCGAAATGGACAGCTGCTCTCAGGCTGAGTCATTTGATTCAGCCGCTGATTTTCTTTGTTACGGCGTTTACGTTTAAACCGTTTGTTCTTTCGTATGAGAATGGGGATGACAAGCGTACGTTTAAAAAAATCTGGTTTGCGTCGGTTTCAAATCACCCCTACTATGGCGGAGACATGAAGATTGCACCGAACGCGAATCCGCGGGATGAGTTTTTAGATGTGATCATTATTGAAGACCGCTCCGTATTGAAAAAAGCCGGCCTCTTGTTTGCAATGATATTCGGCAAACACATCGGTAAAAACGGTGTTACGGCGTTTAAGACGAAAGAAATTTATTTTCATACGAATGAGCGGGTGCTCTTTCAAGCGGATGGAGAGGTGATCGGCTGGGCGCCCGTTTTCATCAAAACAGGGACCGAATCTCTTCGGTTAAGAGCATAAATCTTTCGAATGAAGGAGAGACTGAGATGCCGGGTATCAGCCGCCCCTTTGAAGCTTATCTCGATGAAATGAGAACGATCACTGTTTTAGTTCCGAAGAGCCGCGCCTCAAGCTGCAGCCCCCCTTTTCTGCTTGAAGATGATCAAGGAGGGAAGATAGAGCTTTCGGTAAAAGCGACGGAGGAGCTTGAGGAGAAATTCAAGTATGTTCTCGAAAGCAGCCGCCCCGTTCCATTCGGAAGAGTTCATAAAGTATGCTGTGAAGAAAGCGTCTGGACAGACCTGCAAATTGGTTCTGTTACGCGAAGTGCGGCGTTTGACAAGGCTTTTTTTTATGACGGCCGTCTCGGTGCTTTTTATTCAAAAGAGCGTACTTTATTTAAGGTATGGGCGCCGACCGCGAGTACGGCAGCGATCAAGCTGGAGAGCCCTGATTCGCTTCAAACAAATACTTTTCAAATGATGCGCAGAGAAAAGGGTGTTTTTGAGGTAACGATCGAAGGCGATCTGAACGGCTGGTCCTATTTATATAAGCTTTATGTAAACGGGACGCCGTTATTGACAGTCGATCCTTATGCGAAAGCTGTTACGGTAAACGGGGAAAAGGGCGTTGTAATAGATCCTGAGGAAGTCAAAGTGGAAAAATACCGTGCGCCAAGCCTTCACAGTCCGTGTGATGCGGTTATATATGAGGTTCACATCCGCGATTTTTCGATTCATGAAGACAGCGGTATGCGCCATAAAGGCAAATATCTTGCTTTCACAGAGGACGGAACTGAAACGTCCGGCGGCTTCTCAACGGGAATTGCCTATTTGAAAGAGCTCGGCGTCACCCATATCGAGGTTCTGCCCTTTCACGATTTTGCCGGAGTTGACGAGCTGTCTCCGGACCAATCCTATAATTGGGGCTATAACCCCCTTCATTTTAATGCGCCTGAAGGAAGCTATTCGCTCGATCCGCAGAACCCCAAAAGCAGAATCACCGAGCTGAAAACGATGATTCAGACGCTGCACAAACACGGCTTCTCCGTGATCATGGATGCCGTATATAATCATGTGTACAAGAGGGAAACATCCCCTTTTGAAAAAACGGTTCCCGGGTATTTTTTCAGACATAATGAATACGGTTTTCCAGCCGACGGAACAGGCGTCGGAAATGACATTGCATCTGAGCGGCTGATGGTGCGAAAATATATTCTCGATTCTGTCCGCTATTGGCTTGAAGAATATGATGTCGACGGAATTCGTTTTGATTTAATGGGCATTCTTGATATTGAAACCGTCCGCCAAATTAGTAAGCTTGCCGAGAATGTGAAGCCGGACGCGCTCCTGTTCGGAGAAGGCTGGGATTTAAATACCCCGCTTGAAAGCGGGCAAAAAGCAACATTGCAAAATGCCGGGAAAGTTCCGGCGGTCGGCTTTTTTAATGATCGGTTCAGAAACGCAGTCAAAGGGAGTACATTTGAGCTCGGTGACCGCGGATATGCTTTAGGGGACACTGGAAAAAAAGCTGAGCTTCAACATGGAATTGCCGGCTCACCGGGATTCTTGCTGCCGCCACAGTCAATCAATTATGCGGAGTGCCATGACAATCATACGTTTTGGGATAAGATGGCCTTCTGTTCGGAAGAAGATGCCTGCACAAAACGGCTCAGACAAAGGCTCGCGCTGTCGATCGTCCTGCTTTCGCAAGGCGTTCCATTTCTTCATGCCGGGCAGGAATTTTGCCGAACAAAGAATGGGGACAGCAACAGCTACAGGTCGGGAGATGGCATCAACAGGCTCGATTGGGAAAAGCGGGCGGAGCTTTGCGAGGACGTCGAATATGTGCGCCAGCTGATCAGGCTGCGGAGAAGCCATCCCGCTTTTCGTCTGCAAAAAGAGGAGGAAGTCAAGGAACATCTTTCTTTTATGAGCGGTACAGGAGAAGTGACGGCCTACAAGCTGAAGAACATTGCAGCATTTGATCCCTGGAACGAAATCATAGTGGTGCATTGTCCGTCTGCAAAAAAGGAAACGCTTGAGCTGCCCGCCCAGAAACAGTACTTGCTGCACTGCGATCCTTTTACGTTCTTCAATGGGAAGGTTCAAGCGGAAAAAAGGCTTCGGCTGAACGGCATCGGAACCTATGTTCTATACGAACCAAAAGGGATTTTTTAGTTTTGCTTGACGAAGTTTGGCGTCTAGCGCTAAAATTTAAAAGACGGCTATTGTTTAGCACAAATGACTCTCAATAGCCGTCTTTTTATTTGAATATAAAGAGACGACAATACAAGCGGTTTGCTGCCCGCTCTAGGGAGCAGATGCTTTTTAAAATCTTTTAATGAAATGATGGGTTGAAAATCGATATGAACTGGTTGGGACAATTACTAGGTAGCGAATGGGAGATTTCCCCCGCAGGAGGAGCTACAGGAGACGCATATTATGCAGAACATAATGGACAGCAGCTTTTTTTAAAGCGCAACAGCTCTCCTTTTTTGGCTGTCCTGTCCGCGGAAGGAATTGTTCCTAAGCTCGTTTGGACAAAACGAATGGAAAACGGGGATGTGATTACAGCACAGCACTGGCTCAAGGGAAGAGAACTGAAGCCGAAGGATATGAACAGCCAGGCGGTGGCTGAGATGCTTCGGAAAATTCACAGCTCCAAAGAGCTTTTAGACATGCTGAAGAGACTCGGCAAGCAGCCTTTTCAGCCAAGCTCTGTAATCACTCAATTGAAGCAGTTTATCCAGGCCCGGCAATATCCGATACCGCAGCTTGACCAAGCCCTTTTGTATCTGGAGCACCATCTCGATGATGTACAGTCCGGAGAAAAGGTCGTCTGTCACTGCGATGTGAATCATAACAATTGGCTTCTTACAGATCAGAACCAGCTTTATTTAATCGATTGGGATGGAGCGATGATTGCAGACCCCGCGATCGATCTGGGGCCGCTTCTTTATCATTACGTTGAAGAGCGGGAATGGGGAAGCTGGCTCGAACGCTACGGCTCTTCGTTAACGGACAATCTCAGGCTGAGAATGGCCTGGTACGTATTGGCGGAAAAAGCAATGACAACACTCTGGCAAGAAGCGAAAGGCAATCAGGAAGGCTTTCACCAAGGGCTGGAACAGCTTCACGCATTAATGAAGCGTCTCGCCGGAGCTTCATGAAAATGAGCCGATATCTTCCACCCATTGTGTGAGATGATCCTGGTGTTCCTGAATGTGGCTGTTGATTGAAGCGGACGATTTTCCCCTCTGGCTGTACAAATAAATGTCTTCGAGGACGCCTTTTAGGCCGGCGTCAAGATTCGTATTTGCCATTAAAGACTTGATAATCCGCTCCATCTGTTCGCACTCAGCGACGGTTCCGGTGCAGTCTGCCTGATGGTCTGAGAGAATATCTTTTAATAGATGAATCTGATTTTGCTGATTTAAGCCCATAATATTGGCACTTCCCTTCATTCTCGGAGTATATGGATTAAAATGTTCAGAAAGCTGTAATTTATACGCGAAAGACCCGGAGGCCGATCTTCGGTCTTTTTTGCTTTGGAAGAGGCCTTGCGGGATTCCGGGATTTCATGGTATGTTGTAAGACGATATAACAAATAGAGGTGTAAGTACATGCGAATGCGTCACAAGCCTTGGGCGGATGACTACCTGGCTGAAAACTCTCATATTGTGATCAGCGAGCCGTCTCAATGTAAAGGGAAATGGCATTCCATTTTTGGAAATGACAACCCGATCCACATCGAAGTAGGAACCGGAAAAGGGCAATTTATTTCAGGAATGGCCCTGCAAAATCCGGATGTAAACTATATCGGAATCGAATTATTTAAAAGCGTCATCGTAACCGCTGTTGATAAAGTAAAGCAGACAGAGGCGCCGAATGTAAAGCTTTTGAACATTAATGCCAATATGCTTTCAGACGTTTTTGCAGATGGGGAGGTCGACCGGGTCTATTTGAATTTTTCCGACCCGTGGCCGAAAAAACGCCATGCAAAGCGCCGTCTGACCAATCAAGCGTTCTTGAAAAAGTATGAGCAGGTGCTCGGAGGCAAGGGAGCGATTCATTTCAAAACCGATAACCGCGGGTTATTTGAGTACTCCCTTACCAGTTTTTCCGAATACGGACTCGTTTTGACGTTCGTCAGCCTTGACCTGCATCAAAGCGATTTTCAAGGAAACGTGATGACCGAATACGAAGAAAAGTTCGCCGCTAAAGGCCAGCCGATCTACAGAGTAGAAGCTGAATGGCGAACATAAAAAACAGACTGCTTCCGGCGGTCTGTTTTTTTGCTTTCAAATGAAGCTTCGGGTTGCGTTTTTTGCTACGATAGGAGAAGGAGGGATGATCATGGAAACTTTAACAATCGGACGAATCAAGCTGACATGGCTGAACGGAGGCGTCACACACATGGACGGAGGCGCCATGTTCGGCGTTGTGCCCAAGCCGCTTTGGTCTAAAAAGTATGACGTCAATGAGAAAAATCAGATCGAACTGAGAACAGACCCTATACTTGTTCAGAAAGACGGCACAAATTTGCTGATCGATTCCGGTATCGGACGCGGCAAACTGACGGATAAGCAGAAACGAAATTACGGGGTCACCGAAGAATCGTCAATTGCTGACTCGTTAAAAGCACTCGGGCTCTCAACGGAAGATATCAACGCCGTTCTGATGACACATCTCCATTTTGACCATGCATGCGGATTGACGCGATATGAGGGAGAAAGCCTTGTTTCCGTGTTTCCGAATGCAGCGATTTACACGTCTGCGATCGAATGGGAAGAGATGAGAAATCCGAATATCCGCTCCAAAAATACATATTGGAAAGAAAACTGGGAAGCAGTTCAGCATCAAGTGAGGACCTTCGATGAGAAGCTCGAAGTTTTGCCGGGAATTACGATGCATCATACAGGCGGCCACAGCGACGGTCATTCCGTGATCGTTCTTGAGGATGCCGGCGAAACGGCCCTTCATATGGCTGATATTATGCCGACGCATGCCCATCAGAATCCTCTCTGGGTGCTGGCGTACGACGATTATCCGATGACATCGATTGCGGCGAAGCAAGCATGGCAGGCGAAAGCCGCCGAGAAAAACGCCTGGTACATTTTTTACCATGACGCCATTTATAGGGCATTAAAATGGGATGAAAACGGCGAGATTGCAGAGTCAGTAAAGAGAGAAAGGCGCTAAGCTATTTTGGTGAATGGTTTGCTTTGTAGTTATCCATCCTAAGGATAACTAACTTTTGAAAGGAAGACGACGGGTGAGCCACAATAATCTGAATGAACAAGTGATCGAGACGCAATTAAGAGGATTTGAAGTCCTTGCAACGCCCCTGCTGAACAAAGGGGTTGCCTTCCCTCCGGAGGAAAGGGAAGCTCTCGGCTTGACAGGATTGCTTCCTCCCAAGGTGCTGACGCTTGAAGAACAGGCAAAACGGGCGTATAAACAGTTCCAATCACAACCTGATGGCTTGAGCAAAAACGTCTATTTAACGGCGCTTCATGACCGAAATGAAGTGCTGTTCTACAGGCTTCTGAACGACCATATGACAGAAATGCTGCCGATTGTTTATACCCCGACTGTCGGAACGGCAATCCAGCAATACAGCCATGAATACAGAAAGCCGCGGGGGCTGTTTTTGTCGGTTAATGACCCTGAAGGCATGAAAACGGCATTTGAAAATCTGGCCGCTAAAAAAAGCCGGATCGATTTGATTGTGGCCACTGATGCTGAAGGGATTCTCGGAATCGGGGATTGGGGAGTCGGAGGCATCGCCATTTCGATCGGAAAGCTTGCCGTTTATACTGCGGCTGCGGGCATCGATCCTAACAAGGTCCTTCCCGTTGTCATTGATGCGGGGACGAACCAGGAAAGGCTTCTCAATGATCCGCTTTATGTCGGGAATCAGCATTCAAGAATCAGAGGCGAGCGTTATGAATCGTTTATTGATCAATACGTTCAAATCGCAACCGAGACGTTTCCGGGCGTTTTGCTGCATTGGGAAGATTTCGGAACGCAAAATGCACGTCAGATTTTAAAAAAATACAAAGACAAAATTTGCACCTTTAACGACGACATTCAAGGCACAGGAGCAGTCACCCTTGCAGCGGTGCTTGCGGCCGTCAAAATATCGAAAATGCCCCTAAAAGATCATAAAGTGGTCATATTCGGAGCGGGGACGGCCGGGATCGGCAACGCAGAGCAAATTCGCGCCGCTCTTGTTCAAGAGGGGGTGTCGGAAGAGGAATCATACCGCCGTTTTTGGTGTGTTGACCGGAACGGTTTGCTGACAGATGATATGAACGACTTGCAGGACATTCAAAAGCCGTATGCACGGCCTGCCGACGAGGTCAAAGACTTTAGCCGGAACGGCCCGGGGGATACAATCGATCTGCTTGAGGTGGTAAAACAAGTGCAGCCTACCATTTTGATTGGAACCTCTACTGTATCGGGCGCATTTACAGAAGAAATCGTAAAAGAAATGGCAAAGCATGTGAAACGGCCGGCTATATTTCCGATGTCCAATCCGACGCCGTTATCTGAAGCAAGACCAGAAGATTTGATCAAATGGACGGAAGGGCGGGCGCTCGTCGCCACAGGAAGCCCGTTTGCGCCTGTCGATTACAACGGCACCCGTTATGCGATCGGCCAGGCGAACAATGCCTTTGTATTCCCCGGTCTCGGTCTCGGAACGCTCGTATCAAAAGCAAGGCTGATTACGGACAACATGTTTTACGCCAGCGCAGCTGCGATCGCGGGTATGGTTGACATCGGACGGCCCGGCGCAGCGCTCCTTCCGGAGGTTGAGGATTTGCGCACGGTTTCCGCAACAGTGGCAACGGCTGTCATTAAAGCAGCCATAAAAGACGGAGTTGCAGAAAATGAGCCGGGCGATGTGATTCAAGCTGTACAGGATGCGATGTGGCATCCGGTCTACCGGCCGATTCGCGCCATATAAAAAATGCGGCCATTTCAGGCCGCATTTTTTTGATGCTATGCTGCGGTATCAATCACATCTACGATCATGCCTGTCTTCGCATCAACCATGACTTCGTACTGTTCAAGCTCTCCGAAAGCAGAACGTGTAATGCCTGTTTTGTACACCATGACGGTTTCGCCGTTTACGGTATAGGCTTCCGGAACGGTATATATCCATGAACCGTCGATCGGGCCTCTCTGTTTAAAAGCGGACTTGACGATGCGCAGCGCTTTTTCAGAAGAAATGTAAGGCTGCATGACATATTGTTTGACAACAACGGCCGCGGCAATGCCGATGCCGGCCCCAAGAAGAAAATGGCGCAGTTTCATCTTTTCAGCACCTCCAAAGCTTGTTTTTTTCATTATACAGAACATGTCCGTCCGTGTTAAGGATGGGCTCTCTTCTGGAAACACATCGCACACTTATGTAAAATGTAGAGAGATACATAAGAAAAGAGGGAAACAGATGAATCAGGAAATGAGAACGCTTTTTCAAACGTTGACGGAGCTCCCCGGCGCCCCGGGAAATGAACATCTAGTCCGCCGTTTCATGAAAAAAGAGCTTGAAAAATATGCTGATGAGATCCTCCAGGACAGACTGGGAAGCGTGTTCGGCGTTAAACATGGACCTGAAGACAGTCCGAAAATTATGGTGGCCGGCCATATGGATGAAGTGGGATTTATGGTGACATCAATCACTGACAACGGACTGCTTCGGTTTCAAACACTGGGCGGCTGGTGGAGCCAGGTTTTATTGGCTCAGCGGGTGGAAATCCATACGGACAACGGGCCGATCCCCGGCGTCATCGCGAGCACGCCTCCTCATCTTTTAACAGATGAGCAGAGGAGACGTCCAATGGATATCAAAAACATGATGATTGATATTGGTGCGGATGACAGGGAAGATGCCGAACGCATCGGTGTCAAACCAGGCCAGCAAATCGTGCCGATCTGTCCGTTTACCCCGATGGCAAATGAAAAGAAGATCATGGCGAAAGCATGGGATAACCGCTACGGCTGCGGACTCAGCATTGAGTTGCTGAAAGAACTGCAAGGAGCAGAACTTCCGAACACGCTTTACTCAGGCGCGACCGTTCAGGAAGAGCTCGGCACAAGAGGTGCGCAAACTGCGGCCAATATGATACAGCCTGACTTGTTTTTCGCGCTTGACGCAAGTCCGGCAAACGATGCGAGCGGCGACAAAAATCAATTTGGCCAGCTCGGCAAAGGGGTGTTGTTAAGGATTTTCGACCGGACGATGGTGACGCACAGCGAAATGAGAAATTTTGTGCTGGATACGGCAGAGACTCATGACATCCCGTATCAATATTTTGTTTCCCCTGGAGGAACCGATGCCGGTCGTGTTCACATCTCAAATGAAGGCGTTCCTTCGGCCGTGATCGGCATTTGTTCAAGATATATCCATACATCTGCTTCCATTATCCACGTTGATGACTACCTTGCTGCAAAAGAATTGCTGCTCAAGCTTGTCAAAGCTTGCGACAGTTCTGCCGTACAATCGATTTTGCGAAATGATTGAACAAAGAGACCCTGTGCCGCTTTACGCACAGGGTCTCTTTTTGATGATACAGCTACCGGCTTTCAAATACGTACGACAACGATTTAATCGCCTGATTGACAGTTTCTACGGTAATGTTCGCTTTGTTTGACAGTTCTTTTAACGGATGATGGAGTGACTCAGGACGGATGATGATCAGCGGCTTGCCTTTGGCAATCGCGTATGAAGCATCCATCGCCGTGTTCCATTGCTTGTATTTTTCCCCGAAAAGAGCGATGACCACATCCGCTTTGTTCATTAAAACGGAAGTTCGAAAATTATTCAAATCCGAGGCTGCATCATCTTTCGCGATCGAATCAGCCTGCTTGCCCATAATTTCTTCACCGATGTTGTCGGAGCGGTCGTGATTTTCCATCGGTCCGACAAACGTGATCGGCAGCTTGAGCGATTTTGCTTTTTCCTTCACTTCTTCACGCCAATTGCTATGTATTTCTCCGGCAAGATAAACGATAAATTCCATACATACTCCTCCTGACTGTCATGGGATCACGGCGCAAGGCGCCTTAACGGATATTTTTACCCTATTACTTACCATGTTAAACGAGAATGGCTTGATAAAGCAAAAAAATTATGCTTATGATATGAAAGAGGATCGGATCGTTAAGATTTTCCCTTTTTAAAACGGGTAAGATACATAAAGAATCGTTCATCTTTTAAAAAAGCAGGTGGACAGCAAAAGGCTGGATATGGAGCCGGTTGTCTGGTATGATCCGAATGGATGATAAGAACATATATTGGAGGCGTTGAGTGATGAAAACGATCGAGACGAATGAAGAACTGCAAAAAGTTGTGAAAGACGATTTATCCTTGTTGATGTTTTCGGCTGACTGGTGCCCGGACTGCCGTTTTGTAGAACCGTTTTTGCCCGAGCTTGAGGCGAACTATCCGGAATTTACATTCTATTATGTTGACCGTGACAAATTTATTGATACGTGCGCGGAGTGGGACATTTTCGGAATCCCGAGCTTCCTCGTATTTAAAGAAGGAAACGAAATCAGCCGCTTTGTCAGCAAAGACCGAAAAACGAAAGAGGAAATCGAGCAATTTTTGACAGATTCCCTGAATAAGTAGCCGAAAGGAGAGTTCCTCTATGAAAATGACGTCAAGGAAACTTTCCGATATATTAAAAAAACGTTTGCAAAATGACAACTGGTCCTTTCATTTCGATAGGGAAAAAGACACCTTGAGAATCGAGGATAAAAATACAGGAAAAGGCATTACACTCGAACTCCCGGGGATCATCGCCAAATGGGAGCAGAAAAAAGATGATGCGATTGACGAAGTCGTCTATTATACTGAGGAAGCACTCAATGCCATGAAAGGCCAGTCGCAGGAAATGGAAGGGCGGGAAAGTCTCATCTATCCCGTCATCCGCTCGACTTCCTTTCCCGAGAAATCCAGCGCAGGCGTTCCCTTGATTTTTGACGGCCACACGGCTGAAACACGAATATACTACGCGCTCGACCTTGGAAACACATACCGGCTGATCGACGAAAAAATGCTGGAAAAAGAGGGCTGGACAAAGGAAAGGATTCGGGAAACGGCTTCCTTTAACCTTCGCTCGCTCCAAACCGTTGTCAAAGAAGACGCAGTCGCCGGCAATCACTTCTACTTTTTCAGAGCAAATGACGGCTATGACGCCAGCAGGGTGTTGAACGAATCGATTCTCGCAGAGTATGAGAAAAGCGCGGAAGGGACACTGGCGGTGTCAATCCCGCACCAGGATGTGCTGATTATTGCCGACATCCGCAACAATGCTGGATACGATATTCTCGGGCAAATGTCGATGAGCTTTTTTGCAAACGGAACAGTGCCGATCACTGCGCTTTCTTTCCTTTATGAGGATGGAAAGCTTGAACCGATCTTTATTCTGGCTAAAAACCGCCCTAAAAAGAAATGATAGAAAGGAATTTTTCTCATGAACGCATTTTATAATCCAGAAGGCGTAGGCGATACGCTGCTCATCTCATTGAACGATATTCCGCGCGAAGAGATCGCTTTTGAGCGCTGCGGAGACGTCGTGAAAATTTTTCATAAAGACACAAAGGAAACAGGAGGCTATAACATTTTTAATGTCTCCTCATATTTAAGCATTGAGGAAAGCGGAGCTGTTGCGCTTTCCGAATCCTTTGTCCAGGATGTGAATGAAATTCTGGTCCGCAACGGTTTGAAAGATGAGCTGACCGTCGATCTTTCTCCGAAGTTTGTAGTCGGATATGTCGAAGAAAAAGAAAAGCATCCGAATGCCGATAAACTGAGTGTCTGCAAAGTGAATGCAGGGAGCGAGACGCTGCAAATCGTCTGCGGAGCTCCTAATGTTGAAGCCGGCCAAAAAGTCGTCGTAGCCAAAGTTGGAGCCGTGATGCCGAGCGGTATGATTATTAAAGATGCGGAACTTCGCGGAGTGGCGTCAAGCGGTATGATTTGTTCTGCCAAGGAACTGAACCTCCCAGACGCGCCGAAGGAAAAAGGCATTCTTGTCCTTGATGACAGCCGTAAAGCAGGAGAAGCTTTTACATTTTAACGGCATAAAATGAACAAAACTTTCGAATAGATGTAAAAAAGAAGCCGCTGGGTAGACAAACTTGGCGGCTTTTTTATTCGGAGGGCGGACACATGAGAAGGACTTGTCCTTTTCTGGGTGGGGAAGCAGTGGTATACTTAAAACCGTCCCCGAAAAATTTAAGGGAGTTAGAGAGTGATGATTCATGAGCTGGTTTAATAAAATGTTCAGCCTGTTTTTAGGCGATGATGAAGATAATGAAAAACAAAAAAAGCACATAGAAGAGTTTGAGGCGGATTCATTTATAGAGAAAGAAGAAGAAATGCCGCAAATTTCCGACGCAAAAGTCGTATATGAATATCCAAAAGGGAAATTCCGCTTTCCGGTTATACCTGATCAAAACTCGCGGCCGCGGGAAAAGGATGACAGCCGCGAACAAAGGACCCGCCGCCCGGCAGGCCGGCACACAGCTTCTCAGCCGAAACCCGGAAATTCCTATCATCATGAAGAGAAAGCGGCGAAAAAACCCTTTAGGCCGTCCGTCATCCCGTCACCGGTTTACGGCTTTCATGAACAGAAAAGAGCCAAACCGGAAAATTATACATATCGTGCAAACAAACAAATGGAAGCGCGTGTCACGCTGTTTAACGAAGAAATTGAAAAAGAGCAGAAGGTTGCCGGAAATAAGCAGCCGGTACGAGAAGAACCTTCCTTGCAAACTGAAAAGAACGGCCGTCCGCTGACTAAAAGCGAGAGTCGCAATCCGACATGGCGAGCCGAATTTGAAGATGTCCCGCATATGTCGGAGGAAACGGATTTCCGCCGAGAGCAAATCACAGAAGGTGGCGAAGCCGCTGAAGAAAAAGTGCTGCGGTATGAATCCGAACGAACGGAAACCCCTGTCTCAACACATACTCCGGAAGAAACGGAAATCCGCCAAGAGCGAATGACAGAAGATTCTGGGCTCGCCGAAGAGAAAGCGCTGCGGCATGAATCCGAACGAACGGAAACCTCTGTCTCAACGCATACTCCGGAAGAAACGGAAATCCGCCAAGAGCGAATGACAGAAGGCGGCGGGCTTGCCGAAGAGAAAGCGCTGCGGTATGAAGCTGAAGAAGAGACAGCCACCGCATCATGGAACATAACGGAAGAAGAAGCAATTCCCGCCGAGCAAACGCCGGAACAAATCGAAAAGCTTTTGGATCAGATCGAGGAAACCGGAGAAGAGAAGGAAACTGCAGAGGATGCAGAAACCATCGTAGAAGAACATGGGGAGACTAACGGCTCGGACGAAATGCTGCCTGACCCGGAAGCTTCAATTCCAGAAAAGCAGTACACTGGCCGCAGTTCTGAAGTATCCGACCAGAGCGATGGTCCTTCCGATAACAAAAACCGGACAGATTCCAACACGCCGGCTGACGCTCGTGAAGAAACAAGCGGAAGCAGCCAGGCTGGCTGGAGACATGAGCATGCATCATTTTCACCGGAACCGGAAGAGACAGCGTCAAGCGCGGGTGAACCCGAAAACAGCGAACAGGACCGGGAGAGTACAGGGACAGTTGAGGGGCGGCCTGAGGCTCCGCGGAAACGGGAAACAGGAGCTGCTCCGGGATCGAAGAAAGGCTCTGTTCCGTTTAATGTCATGATGCTTGCATCAGATAAACAAAAAGAAAAAGCGCCTCAAGGATATCAGTTCCCGAATATGTCTTTGCTTGATGTGCCTCCGGCGCAAAAGCAGGATGATCAGGCCTGGATACACGAGCAGCGCGAGCTGTTGGACGTCACGCTTGAGAACTTCAATGTCAAAGCAAATGTCGTTCATGTCACCCAGGGGCCTTCTGTGACAAGATTTGAGGTGCATCCTGAACCCGGAGTGAAAGTAAACAAAATTACAAATCTGTCAGATGATATTAAACTCAGCCTGTCAGCGAAAGATATTCGGATCGAAGCGCCGATTCCGGGAAAAAATACGATCGGAATTGAAGTGCCGAATCTGCATAGTAAAATGGTTTATTTGCGCGAAATGATCAGAAGTTCGGAATTCAGAACGAATCCGTCCCCTCTGACCGCAGCCCTCGGACTCGACATTTCCGGAAAGCCCGTCGTGGCAGATCTGAAAAAAATGCCCCACGGGTTGATTGCCGGGGCTACGGGATCAGGGAAAAGCGTATGCATCAACACGATCTTAGTCAGTCTGCTGTTCAAATCGGCGCCGAGGGATGTCAAGCTTCTGCTTATCGATCCTAAGATGGTGGAGCTTGCTCCGTATAATAAAATTCCTCATCTCGTCAGTCCTGTCATCACAGATGCCAAAGCGGCAACTGCTGCATTAAAATGGGTTGTCGAAGAAATGGAGCGGCGCTATGAATTATTTGCCCATTCCGGTGTTCGGGAAATTGAACGATTTAATGAAAAAGTCCGGGAACAGAACATGGGTGAAAAACTTCCTTATCTTGTTGTCGTGATTGATGAACTTGCCGACTTAATGATGGTCGCTCCGAATGAAGTGGAAGAAAGCATCTGCCGAATCGCACAAAAAGCAAGAGCGTGCGGCATCCATCTTCTGATCGCGACGCAGCGGCCTTCAGTTGATGTCATTACCGGCTTGATTAAAGCCAATATACCAACAAGAATAGCGTTTTCTGTATCAAGCGCCGTCGATTCAAGAACGATTATCGATATGGCGGGAGCTGAAAAGCTGCTTGGAAAAGGGGATATGCTGTTCCTGGAGAACGGTTCAGGCAAACCGGTCCGCCTGCAGGGTAACTTTGTTTCCGACCGGGAGATTGACCGTGTCGTTTCACATGTCAGACGGCAGCAGGAGCCGAACTATTTATTTGAACAAGAACAATTGGTCAGACAAAATCCGGCCGGATTTGATCAGGATGAACTGTTTCTGGAAGCGTGCGAATTTGCCGTGGAACAAAACAGCGCCAGCACTTCAAGCCTGCAGCGACGCTTTCGCATCGGCTATAACAGAGCTGCCAGATTAATCGATATGATGGAAAGGGAAGGCATGATTTCTGAGGCGAAAGGAAGTAAGCCGAGAGAAGTCCTGATTACAAAGGCCGAGCTGGAACAGTTAATAGAAAGTAGTTCACTTTTCGGCTAAACATGGTATGATAGCAGATGGGCGTGTTTTTTTTAGAGCGCCGCATATTAAAGCGCCGGCAGCGGCGTTTTAATCCGTTTTTAAGAGCACTTCCGTGAAAGGGTTCAAAAAAATCCTTTACGCAGGAGGTTTATTCACTCTTGAAAATGTCTGATACTGAATATAATGATGACTTTGAAGAAAACGATGCGGCCGAGCTTAGGTTGCAAATTGAAATAAGCGTCATATACTGGGAAGCAGATAGACGTTTGTTGGAGGTACAATTATGACTGTTTATCATTTTGTCGGAATAAAAGGGACAGGTATGAGTCCGCTTGCCCAAATTCTCCATGATAATGGATATAATGTCCAAGGATCGGATATCGAAAAGTACATTTTTACACAAACCGCTTTAGAGGAGAGAAATATCCCGATATATCCGTTTGATCCGGAAAATATCAAGCCGGGAATGATTGTTATTGCCGGAAATGCTTTTCCCGACACCCATCCTGAAATTGAAAAAGCGCGAGCCGAAGGCCTGCAAGTCGTGCGGTATCATAAATTCCTCGGTGACTATCTGAAGAAATTTACGAGTATTGCCGTGACAGGGGCACATGGCAAAACGTCAACGACGGGTCTTTTATCCCATGTCATCCAGAAAGCAAAACCGACATCTTATCTGATTGGAGACGGGACTGGAAAAGGCTGCGAAAACAGCGAGTACTTTGTGCTTGAAGCCTGTGAATACAGAAGGCATTTTCTGAGCTATCAGCCTGATTATGCGATCATGACAAATATTGATTTTGATCATCCCGATTATTTCGCGAATATCGATGATGTATTTGACGCATTTCAAACGATGGCATTACAGGTGAACAAGGGAATTATCGCATGCGGCGACGACGAATATTTGATGAAAATCCATGCGAACGTTCCAGTCGTATACTACGGCTTTGCCGAGGAAAACGATTTTCAGGCGAGAAATGTCATCAAAAATACCGAGGGCACAACGTTCGATGTTTTCGTCAGGAACACATTCTACGATACCTTCTATATACCGGCATACGGCAGCCATAACGTTCTGAACGCTTTGGCCGTTATTGCACTCTGCCATTATGAACAGGTCGATGTCGATATCATTAAAGAAGGATTGCAAACCTTTGGCGGCGTTAAACGCAGATTTAACGAAAAACATGCCGGCAGCCAAGTGTTGATTGACGATTATGCCCATCATCCGACTGAAATCACGGTGACGATTGAAGCAGCCAGACAGAAGTATCCGGAACGGGACATTGTCGCAGTATTTCAACCGCATACATTTACGCGTACGCAGTCGTTCCTGAATGAGTTTGCCGAAAGCCTCAAGAAAGCCGATTACGTATATCTTTGCGATATATTCGGATCTGCCCGGGAAAATGCAGGAAAGCTGACGATCGGCGATTTGCAGGAGAAAATCCCGCAGGCGAAGCTGATCGATGAAAATGACACATCGATTTTAAAGGAGCATGAAAATGCAGTGTTAATTTTCATGGGCGCAGGTGACATTCAAAAGTATTTAAAAGCATATGAAAATGTATTAGCATAATGAGAAAAAGGCAGTGTGAGTCAATCCGCTGCTTTTTTGTACATATGGAGCCGGGAGTTTCTGTTAAAGGAATTTTCCTGTGCGTGTAGAAAAAGTAAATATAAAGGTTTACGATTTAAACAATTGGGTATACATCAATTGTAAGACCTTAGCTCGAGGAGGATAAGATGATTATTATTCTATATTTAAGCGCCGCACTCATTGCTGTCAGCTTTCTTATTCTGGTTATCTATTTATCAAAAACATTAAAATCGCTTCAAGTCACACTCAATCATGTTGCCGCAACGCTGGAAGGTGTTGAAGGACAAATGAAAGGCATCACAGCTGAAACAACGGAGCTCCTGAATAAGACGAACCGGCTAGCTGATGATATTCAGGAAAAATCTTTGAAGCTGAATACGGTCGTGGATGCCGTTCAGGAAGTCGGCACATCGGTCAGGCAGTTTAACAGCTCCATTCAGCAGGTTTCAGAGTCCGTCACATCAGCCGCAGAGCAAAACCGTGAAAAAATTTCTCAAGTTGTCAGCTGGAGCAATGCAGCTTTGGAAATTTGGAATAGATGGAAACAAAAGAAGATGAAGGAGGAATAATTTATGAGTAAAGATGGAATGAATACTAAAGATTTTTTAATCGGCACATTTGTAGGCGGAATCATCGGGGCAGCCGCAGCTTTATTTTTAGCACCGAAGTCAGGGAAAGAGCTTCGCGATGACCTCGGAAATCAGGCTGTCGTTTTAAAAGATAAGACCGGAAAGCTCACAAGCGAAGCGAGGGAGAGAGGTTCTGAGTACGTCAGCATCGCCAAAGAGAAGACATCTTCGATTTCACAGCTTGTTGCCGACCAGTCTTCACAGATCATGGATAAAGTCAAAGACTTGCGAAACAAAGGTGCTGAAAAAGCTGATGAACTAAAGGAAGAAGCATCGACTAAAATCGAAGAACAGGCTGAAGAAGCCAAAAATGAAATAGAAGATGAAGCAAGGGAAACAGCGGATACCGTCCAGAAATAATGGAGGAAAGGGAGATCACCGTGTCGAAACAGCTCATTCAAACAGAGGATGAATTTAAAAAGCTTGCAGAAAACAACGATACATTTATCTTTTTGAAACATAGTGTGACATGCCCGATCAGCAGGCGCGCGTTTGAAGAATTTGAATCATTCGCCAATCAGCATGAAGACATACCGGCTTATTATTTAAAAGTGCAGGAAAGCCGACCGCTGTCAAACTATATCGCTGAGCAGTACGGAATTAAACACGAAAGTCCTCAAGCCTTCATTTTTACAAACGGGAACGTGAAATGGCACGCCTCCCATTCGCAAATTACAGCTCAAGCACTTGCGGAAAACAGCAGATAATCCGCAGGTAAAAACGGCCAAGACGTATAGCGTTTTGGCCGTTTTCTATGTTGTTATGATGCTTTTGCCTCATGGAAATGCCTTTTTAGGAAAATGTATCGTTTGATCCATGGTTGTACGTTATAATTAATAAAACAGGAGGTGATGAGTTGAACACTGAATTAAAGGACATGCTTCAATCCGTTCTAAAAGAAGAATTGAGTCCGATCAATCAGCGTCTTGATGGAATCGACAAGCGCTTAGACAAAATCGACGCACGCTTCGTTGAGGTCGACAAGCGCTTCGATGAAGTGGATGCACGCTTCGCTGAGATCGACAAGCGCTTCGATGAAGTGGATGCACGCTTCGCTGAGATCGACAAGCGCTTCGATGAAGTGGACGCACGCTTCGTTGAGATAGACAAGCGCTTCGATGAAGTGGACGCACGCTTCGTTGGAGTAGATAAGCGTTTTAACGCAATCGACAAGCGCTTCAAAGAAATAGACGGGCGCTTAAACAAAGTAGAAAACCGCTTAAACGCAATGGACAAGCGGCTGAATCGGCTTGAAACAGATATAGATGAACTGAAAAGAGGACAGGAGAGGCTCCCGAAAACGATCATCGAGAACATCGGACAATTTACGGAGAACATTGTCGAACATGCCGATGATAAGGCGGCTGCCTTGAATGACAGGGTTTTTAGCGTCGAAACCGCAATACAGAGAATATACAGGTTATCAAGTTAAAGAATCAAACAAGATTCTTTTTTTTTATTCTTCCGACAAACACCCGCACAGCAAGGGATAAACTGCATATAATGCTTTATCGCTTAAAAGCGTTTTGGTAATAAAGAATTTTTTCGTGACATTTTAAGAAACATTGTTTATAATAAACCCTAATCAATTGAATCATTCTTATTCTCATAGAGGGTGAAGTTAAAAAGAAAGGATGGATAACATGAGCAACACTGAACTTGATTTGCTGAGGCAGCAGGCGAATGAATTAAACTTGCAAATATTAAAGCTGATTAATGAGCGAGGAAGAATCGTTCAGGAGATTGGAAAAGCGAAGGAAGCGCAAGGCATCAACCGCTACGATCCAGTCAGAGAAAGAGCGATGCTGAACGAAATTATTGAAAATAATGACGGACCGTTTGAAAACTCGACGATCCAGCATATTTTCAAAGAGATTTTCAAAGCTGGACTTGAGCTTCAGGAAGACGATCACAGCAAAGCACTGCTCGTTTCCCGCAAGAAAAAGCCTGAAAATACGATCGTTGATTTGAAAGGCGAAAAGATCGGCGACGGAGAACAAAGATTTATCGTCGGTCCGTGTGCGGTTGAAAGCTATGAGCAAGTAGCCGAAGTTGCAGCCGCAGCTAAAAAGCAAGGCTTGAAACTGCTTCGCGGCGGAGCCTTCAAACCCCGTACAAGCCCGTACGACTTCCAAGGCCTCGGTGTTGAAGGCCTGCAAATCTTAAAGCGTGTTGCTGATGAGTATGATCTTGCCGTCATCAGTGAGATCGTGAATCCGCAGCATATTGAAGAAGCCATTGATTACATTGATGTTATCCAAATCGGCGCCCGCAACATGCAAAACTTCGAGCTCTTAAAAGCCGCCGGTTCAGTGAAGAAGCCGGTTCTGCTGAAGCGCGGACTTGCCGCAACGCTGAAGGAATTCATCAATGCAGCGGAGTACATCATGTCACAGGGCAATGATCAAATCATCCTTTGCGAACGCGGAATCAGAACGTATGAGACAGCGACTAGAAATACGCTTGATATCTCAGCTGTGCCGATCCTGAAGCAGGAAACTCACCTTCCTGTATTCGTGGATGTCACTCATTCTACCGGACGCCGCGACTTGCTGCTTCCGACAGCAAAAGCAGCGCTTGCGATCGGAGCTGACGGCGTCATGGCCGAAGTTCACCCTGATCCTTCTGTCGCGCTTTCCGACTCTGCTCAGCAAATGGATATCCCGACATTTGAAAAATGGTTAAATGAACTGAAGCCGCTCGTTCAAGTAAAAGCATAAGATTCGTTTATGGACCGCTTTCGAGCGGTCCTTTTTTTAGTTGTCATCAAAAATTGTCGAAAAAATGTCTTATTTTTAATTAAAAAGCTGTTTATTCTTATTTAAATTAATTATAAAAATAAAGGGAACGTTTTCATATTAGGTAAAACCGTGTATAATTTCAGAGAGCCCCTTTTGTTTTGGCAGGTTATGAAAAATAATGTAAACTTGAGTTCTGTTTATTTTACATAAAGTTTTACATTTTGACATTTCTCTACATGAAAATGTTTATGCTATAGGAAAAGAAAAGTGTACCCAGTTGAAGGAGTGGTAAAAATGAGTAATGTGACAATATATGATGTAGCACGCGAAGCAAATGTAAGTATGGCAACCGTTTCCAGGGTTGTGAACGGAAATCCGAACGTCAAGCCGACGACGAGAAAGAAGGTGCTTGAAGCCATCGAGCGTCTTGGCTATCGTCCAAATGCCGTGGCAAGGGGCCTTGCAAGCAAAAAGACGACGACTGTCGGCGTGATCATTCCCGATATTTCCAGCATCTTTTATTCAGAGCTGGCGAGGGGAATCGAAGATATCGCAACGATGTACAAGTACAATATTATTTTGAGCAACTCCGACCAGAATATGGACAAAGAACTTCATCTTTTGAATACGATGCTGGGAAAACAAGTTGACGGTATCGTCTTTATGAGCGGAAATGTCACTGAAGAGCATGTGGAGGAGTTTAAGCGGTCACCAGTTCCGATCGTGCTTGCGGCATCTGTTGAAGAAAAAGGGGAAACGCCGTCCGTTGCGATCGATTATGAACAGGCGATTTATGATGCGGCTACCATGCTGATTGAAAAAGGCCATAAGCGCCTTGCGTTTGTATCAGGACCTATGACTGAGCCGGTCAATCAAGCGAAAAAACTTCAAGGCTTTAAAAGAGCGCTTGAGGATAAGGGGCTGACATTTAAAGAAGAGTATGTCGCAGAAGGCGATTATACGTACGATTCAGGAATGGAAGCGCTGGAGGCGCTAATGAAGCTGGATGAAAAACCGACGGCCGTCCTGTCAGCGACAGACGAAATGGCACTCGGCGTTATTCACGCAGCACAGGATAAAGGACTGGCTATTCCGGATGACCTTGAAGTGATCGGCTTTGACAATACAAGGCTTTCATTAATGGTTCGACCGCAGCTGTCGACTGTCGTCCAGCCGACGTATGATATCGGTGCCGTAGCGATGAGACTTCTGACAAAGCTGATGAACAAAGAGGAAGTCGAAGAGCATATTGTCCAGCTGCCGCATCGCATTGAACTCAGACAATCAACAAAATGATCATGATTAAATAAACGAGAAAGAAAGCAAGTGTTCACAGCTTTTTTCGTGAATTGCTTGCTTTCTTTTCCTTGAGCTGGAGAGATTATGAAAAAATGAAACGATTTGATTATCTGACACCGGTCGGTTTGATTTTGGGTATTTTCATTTTAGTAATCGGCGTTGTCTCTGGAGCGGGGCTTTCCGGTTTTTATTCGTTTATCGATTTGACGTCTTTCTTTATCGTGACGGGCGGATTGTGTGCAGCTGTTTTCATCAGCTTTTCCCCGAAAGATTTAAAAAGAGCGCCGGCTGTGCTGAAGCAGGTCTTTATTTCGGAAGAAGACGATGTACGCGACTTGGTCAAAACCTTTGTCAGCCTGTCTGAACAGGCGCGCAAACAAGGAATTTTATCATTGGACGCCAATATCAATGAAATGAAAGACCCGTTTTTGAAAAAAGGTCTGCTTCTTGCCATCGACGGATGGGACGAGGAGACGATCCGTAATGTGATGAACTCGGAAATCGCCGCGATGGAAGAAAGGCACAGAAAGGGAAGAAGAATCTTTGAAAAAGCGGGGGAATTTGCCCCTGCATGGGGAATGATCGGAACCCTTGTCGGACTCGTCATGATGCTCAAAAACCTGAACAAGCCGGAAACGCTCGGTCCGAATATGGCGATCGCCCTTTTGACGACGCTTTACGGATCCCTTTTAGCCAACATGCTGTTTATACCGATCGCCGCAAAGCTTGAAGAAAAGACTGAGAATGAAATCTTTAAGAAGCAGGTCATGATCGAAGGCATCATCGGCATCCAGTCGGGAAGAAATCCGCGAAATCTGGAAAGCCAGCTTGTCGTTTTCAGTTCAAAAGAAGAATGGGCAAAAAAGCGGGCGGATCATATAAAACAAAAGGACAGGGCTCATGAAGCTTAGACATGAACGAAGAAAGCGCGAGCAGGGTCGCAAATCGTCAAACTGGATCATCACGTTTTCGGATTTGATTACGCTCATCCTCGTGTTCTTTATTTTACTGTTTTCGATGTCGCAAATCGATTTAAACAAATTTAAAGCAGCAGTCGGTTCATTTCAAGACAGGGCCGACGACAAATCCGCCGCAGAGCTGAAAAAAGAAAACGCGGACGATCAGAAGGCTGAAAAAACGGCTAAAAGCCAAGAAGATTTATTAAAGAAAATCAACGACTATATTGAAAAAAATGAACTGTCAAGTTTGATAGCGGCCAAGCGTGATGAACGGGGCATCATCCTCGTCCTTCAGGAAGCGGTTTTGTTTGATTCGGGAAAAGCGGATCTGAAAGACCAGGCTCACCCGCTTTTGCATAAAATCGCCGTCCTTCTCAAATCAGTGTCCAACCCGATCCGTGTGGAGGGGCATACGGACAGCCGCCCGATTTCGACTTACCGTTTTCCATCCAATTGGGAGCTTTCTGCGGCAAGGGCGAGCACTGTGATCGGCTACTTTACGTCGAAAGAAAAGCTCGACTCTTCACGTTTTCTTGCCATCGGTTATGCCGATACAAAACCGGTCAAGGACAACCGCACAGAGAGCCATATGAAGGAAAATAGGCGCGTCGAAATTGTCATCGCAAAAAAATAAATGAGAAGAAAGCAAGGTCTTGCATAAAAGCAAGGCCTTTTCTGTACGCCGGGATTTTTTGCATTAAGTGGCGCGCTTGGCAGAGCGAATCGGATAAAGAGCTTTGGCAACGGTTTGGGCGTTTTTTTCCGTTATTTCGGATTTTCTTGGAATCGGAGGATACAAATCTGCCGGGTCGGACCAGTTGGCAGGAAGTCGGACAGATGCCTGCTTCCCCCACTTTTTCAGCCATTTTTCAGGCATCTTATCCTCAGGTTTCATTCCTTTCATTTCAAGCCAGATTCTTGCCCATGCCCTCGGTACGACGCGCCAAATGTCGTACCCGCCTCCGCCGACAGCGATCCATCTTCCGTTGCAATAGGTGTGTGCAAGTTCGTGAGCGAGCTTTGGAATCTCTTCGTAAATCTTCATCGTCGTGCACAAGTGTGTCAGCGGATCGTAGTAATGCGCGTCAGCTCCGTTTTGCGACAAAATAACGTCCGGTTTGAAAAACTCGGCTATTTCAGAAACAGCCGTCCGGTAGGATTCAAGAAAAGACTCATCTTCTGTGAAGGCATCGAGCGGGATATTAAAAGCGTAGCCGTAGCCTTCGCCATGACCTCTTTCCTGTACTTGCCCCGTTCCCGGGAAAAGGTAGCGGCCGGTTTCATGAATCGAGACGGTACACACGGAAGGATCATCATAGAACGTAAACTGCACCCCGTCGCCGTGATGGGCGTCCGTATCAATATATAAAACCTTCGCATGATATTTTTTCTGCAAATATCGTATCACAACTGAACTGTCGTTATAGACGCAAAATCCTGAAGCTCTTCCTCTGAATCCGTGGTGAAGCCCGCCTCCGAGATTGAGGGCGTGTCTTGCTTTGCCCGTCATGACATAGTCTGCAGCTGTCAGTGTTCCGCCCACCAAAAGGGAGGCGGCTTCGTGCATCCCGGCAAAGACAGGGGTATCTTCTGTTCCAAGCCCGTAGTTTTCGCTTTCGGCTGCCGGGAGTTTTCCCGCCCCTGCAAGCTGGACGGCCTTGATATAATCGCCTGTGTGAACAAGGCCGAGCTCGGCTTCTGTCGCTATGCGCGGAGCAATCGTTTCTCCCGGTTCAAATGCGCCGACCGTATTCAAAAGATCGTATGTTACATAGACTCGCAGCTGATTAAACGGGTGATCTTGATGAAATTGATAGGTTTGGTAAGAGGGAGAAAAAATAAATACGCTGTCCTTCATGGCAAATCCCTTTGAACAGCCGGCCAAAGAACCTGATACCCTTTGGACTTCACGTCTTTGATGATAGAGGCGGGATTCATCGTTTGAACGCGAAACACGAGTATTTTCGAATCATCTTCATCACCGGGATATACGAGCACGCTCAATATGGCGATTTGGCGCCTGCTGAAAATGGCGCTGATATCAGCGAGGCTACGGGCGATATGATTGGTTTTGATTTCGATTTGGGAGCCTGGAAAATGGGCTCCTGTCAGCTGGACGAACGTATGCAGCAAATCGGATTTTGTCACAATGCCGACAAGCTTCCCGTTTTTTACGATCGGGAGGCAGCCGATTTCGTGTTCGAAAAAAACAGCTGATATTTCTTCGGCAAAATCAAGCGGGTGACCGGTGATCACTTCTTTTGACATAATCAGTTCCACCGGCTTTTTTAAATCTTCGTCAGATCTGTTTTGGGCAAAAATACTCGGACTTGCTGTTTTGACGTCCCTGTCCGTGACAATGCCTATGACCGTTCCCCGTTCATTGATGACGGGAAGGTGTTTAATATGAAATGTTCGCATGCGTTTGATCGCTTCTTCAATCGTATCCGTTCTGGAAAGTGTCACAACATCCCGTTTCATGATTTTTTCAACAATCATATTCAGGTCCCCTTTGCTCCCTTAATACATAAAACGATTGTGGAATCTGAGTCTGTCAAAACGCTCGATCGACTCCTGACTGACCTCTTTTCCGATGCGGGCCATTAAACAGTTGGCGGGATGGGAGCTGATTTCCGGATCGTCTGTCGCAAACCAGACAAGCCCTCCGGCATTCATCATTTTCTTCATCATCTTTCTGTATTCCCAAACATCTTTATTAGTCCCCTTTAGATCCCAATGCCAGTAATATTCAGTCGTGATGATGATATATTTTTCCATCTGCGGATCCATCATGCTGACCGCAAGCAGCGTCTTCCCGACAGAGTGACCCCTGAACGCCGGAATGACTTCGATGGCTCCAAGCTCAATTAAATTTTCCATGTTTCCTTCAGACCATCTTTCAAGCGGGTCTGGATAAACATATGTCACATAGCCGACAATGGTTTGCCGGAAACGGGCGATGATGATCCGTCCTTCGGGAAGCCCTGCGATTTCGATTAATGCTTCATGTTGTTTTTGAGATGGGCGAAAGGCTGTAAGCTCGTTGTGAAATTCATATTGTGCGAGTTTTTCGGGACTGATAGGGCCCTCTATCAGCACGGAGCCTTTCTCTGTCTGCAATTCTTTGGCATGATAAGTTTTGTGATGCTCCACGTATCCACCGCCTTACATCTTAGTTGAAGTCTTTTATACATAACATACCAAAATATTAAGCGTTTTCATAGGATGGAAGAGTATTTTTTAAAAATTGAGAAAATAAAAAATCTATACTATAATATATTTTGATGAGCGAACAAAGGGGGATGGGCATGGAATTGAAAGCGTTGCCAGCAGAAAAGGGAAACTACAACTTGAAAGACTATGATGAAGCATACCGGACATTTGACTGGAAGGATTCCGAAAAACATTTTTCATGGCACAAAACGGGAAAAATCAATGCAGCTTATGAAGCGATCGACCGCCACGCTGAGTCAAATTTGAAAAATAAAGTGGCATTTTACTACAAAGATCCGGTCCGCGAAGAAAAGTACACCTTCAGAGAGATGAAAAATGAAACGAATAAAGCCGGGAATGTCTTAAAGCAGCATGCCAATGTGGGAAAGGGAGACCGTGTGTTTGTTTTTATGCCGAGATCACCCGAGCTTTATTTTATTCTTCTCGGCGCTGTCAAATTGGGAGCGATCGTCGGGCCGTTGTTTGAAGCATTTATGGAAGGCGCTGTCAAAGACAGGCTTTTAAACAGCGGAGCGAAGGTTATCGTGACGACGCCGGAATTGCTTGAACGGGTGCCGGCCGGCGAACTTCCGGATCTTGAATCAATCATTGTCGTTGGAGAAGGCGTAAAGGAAGAAGGGGCTGTCATCGATTATTACGCGAAAGCGGCTGAAGCAGATACTGATCTTGAGATTGAATGGATGGATCAGGAAGACGGGATGCTGCTTCACTATACATCGGGTTCGACCGGCGCGCCAAAAGGGGTTCTCCACGTCCACAAAGCAATGATTCAGCATTATCAAACAGCCAAATGGGTTCTTGATCTGCACGACGATGACATTTATTGGTGCACGGCTGATCCAGGCTGGGTTACCGGAACGGTCTACGGGATCTTCGGTCCATGGCTGAATGGAGCAACGAATGTTGTCGTAGGCGGCAGATTCAGTCCCGAAGCATGGTACGAAACGATTGAAAAAATGGAAGTGACGGTATGGTACAGCGCGCCAACGGCTTTTCGGATGCTGATGGGTGCTGGCGACGATCTCGTAAACAAATATAATCTGAGCTCATTACGGCATATTTTAAGCGTAGGGGAGCCGTTAAATCCTGAAGTCATCAGATGGGGGCATAAAGTCTTCAGCAACCGGATTCATGATACATGGTGGATGACCGAAACAGGAGCGCAGCTCATCTGCAATTACCCGTGCATGGAAATTAAACCGGGATCGATGGGCAAGCCGATTCCAGGCGTAGAGGCTGCAATCGTCGATCACCAGGGAAATGAACTGCCTCCTTACAGAATGGGAAATCTCGCCATTAAAAAAGGCTGGCCGTCGATGATGCATTCAATCTGGAACAATCCTGAAAAATACAGCTCCTATTTTATGCCGGGGGATTGGTATGTGTCAGGAGATTCCGCCTACATGGATGAAGACGGATACTTCTGGTTCCAGGGAAGGATCGACGATGTCATCATGACATCGGGCGAGCGCGTCGGCCCGTTTGAAGTCGAAAGCAAGCTTATTGAACATCAAGCTGTCGCTGAAGCAGGCGTCATCGGCAAACCGGATCCCGTCCGCGGTGAAATTATTAAAGCATTTATCGCCTTGAGGGACGGTTATGAACCGTCAGATTCGTTAAAAGAAGAAATCAGGCAGTTCGTGAAACAAGGTTTGGCCGCACACGCCGCGCCAAGGGAAATCGAATTCAAGGATAAACTGCCGAAAACAAGAAGCGGAAAGATCATGAGACGCGTCCTGAAAGCTTGGGAGCTGAACCTTCCGGCAGGCGATCTCTCATCGATGGAAGACTGATGTCTCATTGACAATGCAAAAATATTATGTTAAAAAAGATTTAGTCGAATATTCAAAAGGTGAAGACTGAGATCAGTAAAACGCATCCTTCCCTGTCTTAGAGAGCTGATGGCCGGTGAAAATCAGCACATATGGATGGTTTGAATTACACTCACGAACCGCTTTTGCGAAAAAAGTCTCCCGGGCTTTGTGTAGCAGAAGAACGGAAGCTTTTCCGTTATCATTGAGAGTGAAAAGAGCGCGGCCATGCGTTCTTTTAAGCAGGGTGGTACCGCGATTTTTATCGTCCCTTCGTTTTTGCGAAGGGGCGTTTTATTTTTGGAAAAAAGGAGCTAAATGATGATGACACACTTACTTGATGATTTGTCCTTCAGGGGACTGATTCAGCAGCAAACCGATGAAGCAGGCTTGAGAGAACTGCTGGATAAAGAAAAAATCAGCTTATACTCCGGATTTGATCCGACAGCTGACAGTCTGCATATCGGACACCTGTTGCCGATATTAATGCTTCGCCGCTTTCAGCTGGCCGGACATCGTCCGATTGCGCTCGTAGGCGGAGCGACGGGCCTGATCGGCGATCCGAGCGGAAAGAAAGCGGAGCGCACGCTGAACAATGAAGAAATCGTCCGCGAATGGTCGCAGAAAATCAAAAACCAGCTTTCGCGTTTCCTGGATTTTGAAGCTGAAAAAAATCCGGCGATTATGGCGAACAACTATGACTGGATCGGCAAAATGAACGTCATTGATTTCCTGCGCGATGTCGGCAAAAACTTTGGAATCAATTACATGCTTGCCAAAGATACGGTAAGCTCCAGAATCGAGACGGGCATATCTTATACTGAATTCAGCTACATGATCCTACAGTCTCTCGATTTCTTGAATTTGTACAGAAACCAGGAATGCAAGCTGCAGATCGGCGGAAGTGACCAGTGGGGCAATATCACGTCAGGCCTCGAGCTCATCCGCAAATCTGAAGAGAATGCAAAAGCTTTCGGATTGACGATTCCGCTTGTGACAAAAGCAGACGGCACGAAGTTCGGAAAAACGGAAGGCGGCGCGATCTGGCTTGATAAAGAGAAGACATCGGCATATGAGTTTTATCAGTTCTGGATCAATACCGACGACAGGGATGTCGTGAAATACTTAAAATACTTCACTTTCTTGTCCAAAGAAGAAATTGAAGATCTCGCTGAAAAAGCAGAGACGGCGCCTGAAAAACGCGAAGCGCAAAAGCGCCTCGCCGAAGAAGTGACCGTTCTTGTACACGGCCGTGAAGCGTTTGAGCAGGCTGTCAACATCTCAAAAGCACTCTTCAGCGGAGATATTAAACAGCTGACTGCTGAAGAAGTGAAGGTCGGCTTTAAAGGGGTTCCTTCCATGGAACTTGAGAAAGCGGATGAACTGCCTCTTGTTGAGGTGCTCGTCCAATCCAAGCTGTCTCCGTCTAAACGCCAGGCGCGCGAAGATATCACAAACGGCGCGGTATACGTTAACGGCGAGCGCCGCACCGATGTTGCGGACGTCCTCACCGGCGACGACCGCATCGAAGGACAGTTTACCGTCATTCGCCGCGGTAAAAAGAAATACTTCCTGCTGACTTATAAATAATCAAAAAGCTCTTGCCAAACGGCAAGGGTTTTTTTGTGTCCGTATGTTTCATGTATGTTCATTCAGGAAATGTCAAAAATATAGATGTAATAGGTAGAGCATTTTCATCGTTGAAGAGGGAGGAATGTAGCATGAACCTGTTCATTGCGGCGAAAGAAAAGTTTATGGAAGATTACAACAAGCAGCTGGAAACGGAACGAAAACAAGAGGCGCAGCAGTCAGCTGACGGATACAATCAATTGAATCAGACGGAAAATGCAGCAAAGTGGCTGAAGTAGAGGGTCTTTAGGGCCCCCTTGGTATGAAGGTGTTCCGCGAAGAAATTTCCGCGCATCAGCCGGACATCATAGCCGTTAACGAAGGGTACAATCAATACTTTGAAGCCGGGTCTCCCGTCATCATGAAAGAAGATAGTGCTGGATCAAGCCGACCCATTGATTTCCAGACATATGCACGGGAAGAATTGAAGAGCTTCATACAGGAAAAAGGAATGTCCTCTCCTCTCGTATGCCTGTGCCGGATGATGGAATATATGACAGATTAAAGCCGTAAAAAACAGACAGTGAATTTCTGTCTGTTTTTTTGGCTTCTTCTTCGAGAACAAAGAACAATGCCTCCGGCGGGATTCGAACCCGCACTCCTCTCGTAAGCATAGGCTAGGGGAGAACACGCTTCCCTACGGACTTTCACCGACAGGAATTCCACCTGTCTCAGCTATTTGCTTTTCGGTGCTTCTGAAACCCTTGCCTTGCGACCCGTTCCTACAATGTTTTACGGCGCTCTTCCCTTCTAGAGCTACAGAGGCGAAATGGATGATTCATATTATACAGAAGCAATGGTGAAATGAGAACTGAAATTTTGAAAAGGCACAAGCTCAAATTCCAATTAAAAAAATGTTCCTCTAAGATGACTTGGGAGCATCCTTCAAATAAATGGTTGATAATGATATTTTATGGTATAATTCATATGTTTTTCGCAAATTTATAGATTTGACAATGGAGGAACTTGTATGAAGTGGTTTTGGAAAGGCTTGAGGAATTATGCGAATTTTGAAGGGAGAGCAAGACGAAAGGAATATTGGTTGTTTCATTTGTTTAACGGTATCATATGTTTTATTTTATTTATCTTAACAGTAATGATCGTAAGTTTATTTATTTCAGGAATCATGACAGCGGAAGGATATGATGGATATCAAGTAGGATATATCATCGGGTATGGCGGTGGATTCCTCGGGTACGTCCTGATCTTAATTTATCAGTTGGCTGTTTTGGTGCCTTCTTTGGCTGTCAATGTCCGCAGGCTGCATGATACCGGAAGAAGCGGCTGGTGGATTTTAATTGGCTTGTTGCCGATTATCGGTGCTGTCATTCTGCTGATTTTTTACTGTCAGGCTGGCGAAACAAAAGAAAATCAATATGGACCAGATCCAAAAGTAAATGTATCGTAAATTGCACCCCAATTGTTAGACAATCATCTGGCGATTGGGGTTTTTTATAGTCTGAAGAAGACCGAAGGGGAACGACTGTTAACTTGATTTTTAATGAGAGATGCCCGTATTTCCGAAGATTGTTTGGCATATCAATTTCAGTGACGATTCAAGATGGTTTTGAGATACCGGAGACAGTCAAATGGGCGAGGCTAAAACAAAAGCAGTCACTGAAGTTCATGCCCCTCGTATCGCGGGACGGATCTTAGCCCTCATCGAAGCCTTCCGGGAGTTTTTTATAAATAAATCGCACACCATCCCGCTAACACCCCCATCACAAAGCAGTCGTTGCTGTCCATTTTCTTACCGTGTTTAACAAAGACATTCAAAGCCCAATTCAATTTAGTGCCATCTTCAGTCTTTGCAACCCATTTTTTGCTGATATTGTAGTACATGACTTTGAAAATGGCGAATGCAGCTAAACAGAACAAGTAGAACAAGAGAAACTTACCAAAAAACATAAGCATTTGTTGGTCACTCCTCCGTTTTCATTCTTTAACCAACGATTTGATTTTACCGAATATATGCATAAGAGAAAAGGAGACGTTTGTCATATCTTGCTTGTGAGGAGGTATCTTGCAAGAAAGATCATCTATTAAAAACTTGACGCTTATGAGCTGGGTCCGTTTTATTCCCGGCTTATCAACAGCCCGCAATCTCCCCGAATCAACGGTGGAAGAAGAATACAACAAAAAACCCTAGAATCGCTGATATATCAACAATTCCAGGGTTTTTGCCAATGCTCTTTAAAGAGCATTTTCTATTAACGAGAGTAGAATTCAACGATCAATGCTTCGTTGATCTCAGCAGGAAGCTCAGAACGCTCTGGAAGGCGAGTTAGTGAACCTTCAAGCTTTTCAGCGTCAAAAGTCAGGTATTCAGGAACGAAGTTGTTCACTTCAACCGCTTCTTTAACTGCAGAAAGGTTTTGAGATTTTTCACGAAGTGAAATCGTTTGGCCAGGTTTAACTTGGTAAGACGGAATGTCAACGCGGCTTCCGTCAACAAGAATGTGACCGTGGTTTACCAATTGGCGTGCTTGGCGGCGAGTGCGCGCTAGGCCAAGACGGTAAACGATGTTGTCAAGACGTGCTTCAAGAAGAATCATGAAGTTTTCACCGTGTTTACCAGCCATTTTCGCAGCTTTGTCAAAAAGGTTGCGGAATTGGCGTTCGTTCACACCGTACATATGGCGAAGCTTTTGCTTTTCTTGCAATTGCAAACCATATTCTGATAGTTTTTTACGCTGTCCCGGACCGTGAGGACCTGGTGCGTAAGGACGTTTTTCTAATTCTTTACCCGTACCGCTCAAAGAGATGCCTAAACGGCGGGATAATTTCCAGCTTGGACCTGTATAGCGAGCCATAATGTGACTCCTCCTTTGGTTTTATTTTTGTGAAAATAAAACCCATCTGTTCAATTCAGCCATGTCCATTTTGTTTTCATGTATCCTCGCTCCAGCAGCAAAGAGTTACACGATACACCTTAATAGATAAGGAACAAAATGAAACACAGAAGCAGAACAAAAAGGCTGCATTATTTCACACAAAGAAGATTATATAATGTCCGCTGTGCAAAGTCAACCATTCATGGACTGTCCCAAAGAGCCTGAATCATCAATAAGTATAAAGTCCTGTTTTTTATGATATAATCAGGAAAATAAAATACATAAAACGGATTTTTTTAAGGTGATGACCATGAACAAACAAACTGAAGACCTATATCTGTCTTTTCATCAGAAGCTGTTCCAATTTCTTTTAAAAAAGCCGGCCGTCTCGTACGATGACTCTGTTGCCTGGCTAAAAGCGGCAGCAGAGTCATTTTTTTCGTTTATATCTCTTACATTGCGTCCTTCTTCAAGACCGCAGGGAGCGAACGGCCAAAGCGGCCAGATCAGCCGAGTTAATGATTATTATATCATTATAACAATAGAAGAAAACAGCAAATATATAGAACTTTTGTGTCAAAAGAATCATAAAGTACCAGAACGTCTTGCTGAATCCATCCGCCTGTTTTTAATGCATTGTCTGAAACTTGATGCATTATTTCATGAGGAGCTCAATAAAACAAAGATTTATGAAAAGACGGCGCTGCTGCATGAGCTGATGGATCAGGAGCAGGTGCTCAAGACAATGGTTGAAAGTTTAAGGGATGTTTTTCCTTTTTTGGCATATTGTCTTTTCTTGTCATACGACGAGGACCAATACATCAGCCTTCCTGCGATAGAGTTAGATGTGCAAAGCGAATCGACCGATTCTTTCGCCTTGGAGGCATACTTATCAGGACAGGCGAAGAGCAAAAATGAATCGGAAGTTTACATTCCGATTAAAGGCCGGCAGGGAACGTATGGCGTTTTGAAGGCTTTTGGACCAGGGGCTGCCGATACGGCAGCGGATATATGCATTATTTCGAATGCGGCAGGGAAAGCATTTGAAAATTCCCGGCTTTACGAACAGTCGCAGAATATGATTTCAAATTTGGAGCTGATTAATGAAACATCGCATCAGCTGAACCGGACGAAACGCCTCCCTGATATGATGAAGAGTTTGTCCGAAAGGCTGATCAGTTCATTTGGCGCCGAAGAGGTGGGCTTTTTTTATAAAAATCATTTGGACGAGGAAACCCTGCTGCCGGGAAGCACCAGTTTTTTTCAGACGGATGCGGCCCTTCCATATATCCGCTATGTTAAAGAAAAGATTTCAGAGGAAAACGGGGTATTTGTCGGAAACGGTTCTTCGTTTTTTGGAAATGACGGTTATGCTTCATTAATGGGCGTTCCGATGCTGGAGAATAATGAAAACAAAGGATTTGTCATCGTATTGAAAAAAAACGTCTGCTCTTTTTCATTTGAAATGTTTAAGCTGTTTCAGACGCTGATCAGGCATTCCACGCTCGCCGTGTCGAATTTGATGCTGCGCGACCGGCTGAAGTATCTTGTTCAAACAGACCGTTTGACAGAGCTTTACTCGAGAAGCTATTTCGATGAAAAAATCGGGTACAGTATGAAAGCGGATGAGAGCGGCGTACTCGTATTGATTGATATCGATGATTTTAAACAGATTAACGATACGTACGGCCATCAGAAAGGCGATGATATTCTCATTCAAGTCGCCAGGGTGATCCAGCGAAACATCCGCGACCAGGACGTCGCAGCAAGGTGGGGAGGAGAAGAGCTTGCGGTATACTTGCCGAAAGCAGGGCTGAACACCGGTAAAATGCTTGCTGAGAGGCTGATTACGCTTGTCAGGGAATGCACTGATCCAAAGGTGACGATTTCGTGCGGGGTATCCAATTGGTCTCAAGATCGTCCGAAATCTTTAACCTGCCTTTTTAAAGAGGCGGATGTCGCGCTGTACAATGCAAAGCGAAACGGGAAAAACAGGTTTATGACACATTAAAAAAGAGCCGGATTTACCGGCTCTTTTCGCTTAAACGCTCTCCAAGCATCTCTGTGAACTTTTTCAAATAATACTCATCTGTTTCATCGAAGCGGTTTTTAATCGGGCTGTCGATATCGAGCACCCCGATGATGTTCCCGTCAACTTCAAGCGGAACTACGATTTCGGATTGGGATGCCGCATCACACGCAATGTGTCCGGGGAACGCGTTCACATCTTCAACGCGCTCGACCCGGCCGTTTGTATAAGCGGTGCCGCAGACGCCTTTCCCGAACGGGATTCTTACGCATGCAGGAAGTCCCTGGAACGGCCCGAGCACAAGCTCGCCGTCTTTGGCAAAATAAAAACCCGCCCAGTTGATGTCTTCCAATGATTGATATAAAAGAGCGGAGGCGTTTGCTGTATTGGCGATCATATCAGGTTCGCCTTCTGTCAGCGCATCGATCTGTTTGAGGAGAAGCTCGTATTTTTTTTCTTTGCTGCCTTCTGTTTTTTCGACATGAAACATGATAATTTCCCTCGCTTTTTCTTTGAAATGGCAAAAACACGCTTGCCGTGATGCTATTTGTCGAGCACTTTTTACAGGAACAATTCCGCTTGAAGTGGAATTGTTTTAAGTAAGAAGGGGTGAAACAAGATGGGATCAAACGCTATTTCAACCACGAAGGACAGGATCATCGAATCTGCCGTGGAGCTGTTCAACCAAAAAGGTTTTTCAGGAACATCCGTCCGCGAAATTGCCCGAGCAGCCAATGTCAATGTCGCCCACATCTCCTATTATTTTAATGGAAAAGGCGGTTTAATGGAGCATTTGATATCCCGTTTTTATGAAGGCTATTTAAGAGTCCTTGAAAAGGGTTATGAACGCCTTCCGGATGCAGGTGCAACGGATTGCCTTCTTCAATTGGTTTTTGATATTCTATCGTATCAGCATGAGCACCGTCAATTAACTCGGTTTGTTTATCGCGAAGTCACGATTGATTCCACACTGAATCGCGAAGTGATGTCGACATATTTAACAAAAGAAAAGTACATTCTCCACCTGATCATTGAAAAGGGAAATGAGGACAATGAATTTTCCCGTTTTCCCCTTTCCCATTTTATGATTCAGCTGAAGTCGCTTTTAATGATGCCTTATCTGCAGCCTCAATATATTTCAGAAGTGCTGTATGTACAGCCGCACGAGCCGTACTTTTATCAGGCGTATTACAAGGAAGTCAAAACATGGCTTCTCAGTCTGTTGTACAGAGAAGGTCGGCAAGCCGCCGTTATTTAGCCAAGCGGCTCTCAAAATGTTCGTAACCAAATCCGGCATCCTCTGCTTGGTGGGCATCAGACCCAAAGACAAGCGGGATGTTTTTTTGTTCCGCTTCTTTTATCATCCATTCTTCCATATAGACGTCGCCTGCATAAGGCTTGCGGAGGCCGGACGTATTAAAGTCAAGTTCGTATCCGCGCTTTGCGGCTTCATCCAAACAGGAGGAGACCGATTTTCTGACGCTTTCTGACATCGAATACGGAAACAGCTTCACAAATTTTTTCGCAAGCGTAATGTGGCCGATTCGTTTTGGCTTAAATGCTCCCAGCGGTGATACAATGGAAGAATAAATTTCGTCATAATAGGCGAGATAGACCTGTTCTGTGCTGCCGTAGCAGCCGATCAGCTGCTGAAACGCTTTTTCATCGTAGTCAAGGCAGATGTGCGATGATCCGGCCGGCAAAAAATGAACGGAAAGAATGCTGTCGTCAAGATGCGTGCCGTATTGATCGAGAAAAGCTTTCGTTTCGTGTTCAAAGGTGCGGATATAATCGACTTCAAGACCGATTAAAACGTCGAGCTGTCCTTTGTACTCTTCCTTCAGTTCGGTCAGCCGTTCAATATAGCGGTCCAGCTCGGAGATCGGCATGGCGCTGTCTTTCTCCGGGGTCGGATCCATGAATGAAGGCGGAAGCGGCGCATGCTCGGTGAAGGATACGGATCGGAAGCCTTTTTTGCATAATTCTTCTATATAATATCTGAATTCGTCTTTTGATCCGTGCGGACAAAAGGGAGAATGAACATGACCGTCTCGTTTCAGCATGATGTCACCCCGTAAAAAAATAGTCAGATGTTGTCACTTTGATGTAAAAAAATTAAAAATTCTGCTCAAAAAATGTTGGTTACATGGTATCATAAGAACAATGAAAACGATAGTTTAACTTCATTTTTACATAACAATTTCAAATACATACCCTGACAGAACAGATAAACAGCAAGGGGGCTCATTATGGAGTTTGTCATTGGCTTACTGGCGTTATTTTTAATCTTATTCGCTACGGGCTACTTATTCAGAAAAAATATATATAAAGAGATCGACCGTTTAGAAGCTTGGAAAATCGAAATCATGAACCGATCGATCGTGGAAGAGATGTCAAAAATCAAGCATCTGAAAATGACGGGGCAGACTGAGGAATTCTTTGAAAGGTGGCGCCGGGAATGGGATGAAATCGTCACCTCGCATATGCCCAAAGTCGAAGAGCTTCTGTTTGAAGCCGAGGATTGCGCCGACAAATACCGTTTTCAAAAATCGAAACAGGTGCTCGCGCATATTGAGAATCTTTTATCAGCGGCTGAATCCAACATTGAAGACATCTTAAAGGAAATCGCCGATCTTGTCTCGAGCGAAGAGCAGAACCGCAAAGAAATCGAAGAGGTAAAAGAACGGTATACAAAAGTGCGGAAAAACCTTTTGGCATACAGTCACCTGTACGGAGACCTCTATGAGAAAATTGAAACCGACCTCGATACCGTGTGGGAAGGCATTAAACAGTTTGAAGAGGAAACAGAAGGCGGAAATTATATAGAAGCCAGAAAGGTGCTGCTCGCCCAAGACCGTTTGCTTGAAGAGCTTCAATCATACATAGACGATGTGCCGAAACTGCTTGCAAGCTGCAAGCAGACCGTTCCGCAGGAACTCGCCAAATTGAAAGCCGGCTATCAGGAAATGATCGATAAAGGGTACAAGCTCGATCATATTCAAGTGGAGAAGGAGCTCGAAAACCTTTTGAAAGAATTGAAGCGTGCTGAAGGTGCGCTTTTGGACGAACTTGATTTAGAAGAAGCCGCCGCAATCGTGCAGATGATTGATGAAACGATCCAAACGCTGTATAACCAGCTTGAGCATGAAGTCGAAGCAGGGAAGGAAATTTTTGGGAAAGTGCCTGAGCTTGCCGCTGCATTGGAAAAGCTTGAAGCCTCCAAAAAGGATACCGAAGCTGAAACCGAACTCGTCAAGAAAGGCTACAGACTGACAACCGGAGAACTGGAGAAACAGCAGTCATACGAAAAGCGCCTTGAAATGATCGAAAAGCAGTTCGAACAAGTGAAAGAAAGGCTTGATCAGAAACATGTCGCCTACTCGCTGTTAAAGGAAGAGCTTGCGGATATCGAAAAGCAGATGGAAGCCGCTCAACGGGAGCATGACGAATACAGGGACATGCTGCAAATGCTGAGAAAAGAAGAGCTTCAGGCAAGAGAGCTTCTCAAGCAATTAAAGCAGACGATCAAGGATACGGCGCGGAGCCTGGAGAAAAGCAATGTTCCAGGGATTCCGGAAGCCATAACCGAAAAGATCCGGCAGTCGCAGACGACTGTGCAGAAAGTGACAGAACAGCTGAATGAGCTGCCGCTGAACATGGATGCGGTGAACGAACGCCTTCAAGAGGCGGAACAGCTTGTCACAGAAGTGAAAACAAAGACGGATGAACTGGTTGAAATGGTTTTGCTGATCGAACGCATCATCCAATATGGCAACCGCTTCAGAAGCCAGGACCGGATTCTTTCCGAACAGCTCAAAGAAGCAGAAAAAAGTTTTTATGCATATCAGTATGAAGAGGCTTACGACATTGCCGCCAGAGCGGTCGAAAAAGCGTCGCCGGGAGCAGTTGCCCGGCTTGCAGCGGACGCGAAGCAGCCTGAATAGAGCAAAAACCCGGCACGTGAAAAGGCGTGTCGGGTTTTTTTGTCTATAGCTGCAATGAAAAATAAAAAAACCGGCCCTGTTTAAAAACAGAGCCGGTTTTTCAAAGATCAGCTGACTTTCTTTAATTTGTCTTTCGGCGAAGCGATGAAAAATGTCACAATGTAACCGATCACCGCGCCGATAACAGCCGGAATGACCCAGCCGACACCCATGCTGAACAGCGGGATGTTCGCTTTTAAGATATCGTTTACCGGACCCAGCGGAATTTTCGCCGCGTTTAATCCGTCGATGATGCTTAAAATTCCAGTCGGGATAAGGGCACCGATATAGACTTCGCGTCGTTCAGCAAACAGCTTGTCAATGAAAGAGAGCAAAACGACGACGATCGCAAGCGGATAAATCGCCGACAGAATCGGAACTGAAAACGAGATGATTTCTGTCAGTCCGAAATTGGCAATCACAAGGCTGAAAAGCGTCACGATGATGACAACAGCTTTGTAAGAGAGCTTCGGAATCAGCTTTGAAAAATACTCTCCGCAAGAGGAAACGAGTCCGACGCTCGTCGTCAGGCAGGCGAACAAGATCGCGATACCGAGCACGGCATTTCCAAGCGAGCCGAATAAATACGCGGAAGCTTTGGACAATATTTCGCCGCCGTTGTTGAGCGAACCGACGGTTTCAACACTTGTCGCCCCTAAATAAGCGAGAGAAACATAAACGAGTCCGAGACCGACTGCAGCGACGATCCCCGCTTTGATGCATGAAGCGGCGATTGACTTTGGATTTGTAACGCCGCGGTCTTTAATCGCGGTAATAACGACAATTCCAAATACGATTGAAGCGATCGCATCCATCGTTTTATATCCTTCTAAAAATCCGACAAACAGAGGTGCGGATTGATAGGCCTCTGTCACAGAGCCGATGCTGCCCATCGGGGTGATAAACGCTTTGATGACTAATATTGCGATTACAGTCAATAATATCGGTGTTAAAATTTTACCGATGCGGTCAACAAGCTTGCTTGGGTTTAAAGCCAGGAAATAAGTGATTCCGAAAAATATCAGGGTAAAGATAAACAGATAAAGACTTGATGAATGTTTCCCTAAAAACGGCTCCACCGCTATCACGTATGAAACATTTCCTGTCCTCGGAATAGCAAACAAAGGTCCGATCGTCAAATAAATGCTGACGATTAATATCGTGCCGAAGACCGGATGGGCTTTGTCAGCTAGGCCTTTTGCACTCCCTTTTAGAGCAACCGCGATGACGCCGAGCAGCGGAAGACCGACGCCTGTCAGCAAGAATCCGATGATAGCCGGCCAAACATTCTCTCCGGCAGCTTGACCGAGCTGGGGAGGAAAAATCATATTTCCCGCTCCGAAAAAGAGGGCGAACAGCATAAGTCCAATCGCCGTCGTTTCCTTAGCGGATAGTGAAGTTTTCATTAAAAAGAACCTCCTGGTTTGTTGTTTAAATTTTCTGTCAATTTATTTTCGTGATATAATATGACAAAAGTCCAAAGACTATTATATTTTAAAAATCAGAGAAGTCAAACATTTATTTTTAATTTTCAATTACAAGTTGATATGATAACATATACAGTCATGAAAAAGAACGTTCATTTTTAAAGGAGTAGATCATGATTTATCTTGATAATAGTTCAACAACAAAACCATATCCTGAATTATTACAAATTTATGAACAAGTAAATCAGCGCTTCTTCGGCAACCCGTCGTCACTGCACCGCCACGGCATTGAAGCGGATCAATTGCTTTCAGAAGCGCGGAAACAGATCAAAACGGCGCTTTCGCTAAAAAGTCATGATATCGTGTTTACGTCCGGGGCTTCAGAAGCCAACAACATGGCGCTGAAAGGCATTGCTTTGGCCCATATGCAAAAAGGAAAACATATCATTGCTTCCTCCATTGAACATCCGTCTGTGACGGAATCTTTGGAGCAGCTGAAGACAGCCTTCGGCTTTGAGGTTACATATCTTCCTGTCGACAGCCGCGGATTTGTTTCGCTTGAAGATCTGAAACAAGCGCTCCGCAAAGACACGATTCTGGTGAGCATCATGCACGTCAACAATGAAACAGGTGTCATCCAGCCTGTGGAAGACATCGGCAAAATCGTAAAAGAAAACACAAGGGCATACTTTCACGTTGATCACGTTCAAGGCATTAACAAGGTTCCGCTGGACATCTCCGGGGCGATCATTGACCTTTGTACGATATCGGGCCATAAATTTCACGGCTTAAAAGGAACAGGAGCGCTCATTCTGAACGAACGGATTTCGCTTTTTCCTTTGATTTCCGGAGGAGAACAGCAGAACAACAGGCGTGCCGGAACTGAAAATACCGCCGGCGCTGTTACGCTTGCAAAAGCGATCAATATGTCAAAACAGGATTATAACCATTATATAGAAGAAATAAAGGCGGCAAAATTGGCTTTTATCAAGGAGCTAAAAGAGCTAAAAGGTGTTATATTAAATACGCCGGAAGAAAACAGCGCGCCGCATATCATTAATTTTTCCGTGCCGGGATTGAAGGCCGAGGTCCTTTTGCATATGCTAGAAGAGCGGGGTATTTTCGTATCGACGACATCAGCATGCTCTTCAAAACAGCATAAGCCGAGCAAGGTGCTTTTAGCAATGGGAAAAGGTGAAGATGCAGCGGCAAGCAGCATCAGAATCAGCATGACATACCGGGACAATCAGGAGATTGTCGGCCCGTTTATGACGGCCTTAAAAGAAAGTTTACACAAACTAAAAGGAATTATGAGGTAGAGACACAATGAATGAAGACTATATTTTAATCAGATTTGGCGAAATTTCAACAAAAGGAAAGAACAGAAAGCTTTTTGTCGATCGCCTGAAAAGAAATATCAAAATGGTCTTGCGCGATTTCCGCAACGTCCGTTATGAGTCAACACGTGACAGGATGACCCTCGTATTAAACGGAGAAGACGCGGAAGCCGTAATGGCCCGTCTGAAAAACGTTTTCGGCATCCAATCGTTCAGTCTTGCCGTGAAGTGCCGGACAGATCTGGAAAGCATTAAAGAGACGGCGCTCGCGTCTGTTCAAGAACAATACAAGCCCGGAGATACCTTTAAAGTATCGACGAAAAGGGCTTACAAGCAGTTTGAATTAAATACAAATGAGATGAATGCCGAAATCGGCGGACACATTTTGCGCAACACCGATGATCTTACCGTTGACGTTCATTCCCCGGACATCCATTTGCGGATCGAAATTCGGGAAGATGCTACGTATTTGACATTCCGGGATGAAAAAGGTGCGGGCGGACTGCCGGTCGGAAGCGGAGGAAAAGCGATGCTTATGATATCCGGCGGAATTGACAGCCCTGTTGCCGGGTTCTATGCCATGAAGCGCGGGCTTGAGATCGAAGCTGTTCACTTTTTCAGCCCGCCATATACAAGCGAACGGGCCAAGCAAAAAGTGATTGATCTCACTAAACGCCTTACGGCTTTCGGCGGAGACATCAAGCTTCATATCGTTCCGTTTACGAAAACCCAAGAGCTCATTCAAAAGCAGATTCCCGAAAACTATTCCATGACGGCGACCAGAAGGCTGATGCTGCAGATCGCCGACAAACTGCGCGAACGACATAACGCGCTTGCCGTTTTTACAGGAGAAAGCCTCGGCCAGGTGGCAAGCCAGACGCTCGAAAGCATGTATGCCATCAACGCGGTCACGAGCACGCCGGTTTTGCGCCCTTTAATCGGCATGGATAAGACGGAAATCATCGAAAAAGCGAAGGAAATCGATACGTACGATATCAGCATACGTCCGTACGAAGACTGCTGCACGATCTTCACGCCTTCTGCGCCGAAAACGCGTCCGAAAAAAGAAAAAATCGAACACTTTGAAAGCTACACAGATTTCGAACCGCTCATCAACGAAGCTGTAGAGAACACAGAAACGATTGTTTTGAGCAGCAAAGCGGAAACGAAAGATCAATTTGCGGACTTTTTCTAAAGGAATATTCGAACAAACGCCTTTGTCTGTTTTTGCATACAATTACCAAACATTCTTTGTATGAAGTCATGTGTTTTTACACAATCTATACTCACAAGGAGGTGAGAACACATGGCTCAAAACAACAGACAAAGCAGTTCTAACCAACTATTGGTTCCTGGTGCTGCTCAAGCTATCGACCAAATGAAATTCGAAATCGCTTCTGAATTTGGCGTTAACCTTGGAGCAGAAACTACTTCTCGTGCAAACGGTTCAGTTGGAGGAGAAATCACTAAGCGTTTAGTTTCTTTCGCTCAACAGCAAATGGGTGGAACACAACAATAATTAAAATTAAAAAGCAATGGATAATGGGTGGGGTTTAATCCCCACTCTTTTTTATGTTCTGCAAAATAGGCATTTCGGAATACAATTGTATGAAAGGATTATGTATAATAAAAAGATGGCACAAGACAAGGAGATGGATGGGTTGAGAAGAGAAGATTTGATTGCGCCGGAGAAGTATAACGCGGTTGATGAAATTGAAAAATTTAAATCTTCCCGTGATAAAACCGCTTTGATCTGGGAAGATGAATCAGGACGTCAAGTGTCTTGGACTTATGAAAAATTAATTGAAAGGGCTTACAAAATCGGCGGCATATTGACCCGTTCTGGACTGGAAAAAGGTGACAAGCTTATCGTGATGATGCCGCGGATTCCGGAGACGTATGCCGTCTACATGGCCATTTTAAAAGCCGGAATGGTGGTCATCCCATGTTCCGAAATGCTCCGGGCGAAAGACTTGGATTACAGGATCAAGCATGCCGGCGTCAAAGGAGCCGTCGTATATTCAGCATTTCTTGATGCTTTTCTAGATGTTCAAGCAAAAGATGAGCTGTCGTTATTTGCCGTCGGAGAAAGCAGAGAAGGGTGGATCAACCTGCTTGAAGAAATGAATCAGGCCGTTGCCGCGGATTTTCAAGCGGCTGATACCTCTCGCGATGACATCGCATTTTTATCTTACACATCAGGCACGACCGGTCAGCCAAAAGGAGTTGTACATACACACGGCTGGGCTTATGCTCACTTAAGAACAACAGCTTCCGCATGGCTTGACATTTCAGAAGGGGATCTCGTCTGGGCAACAGCGGGGCCGGGCTGGCAAAAATGGGTATGGAGCCCGTTTTTAGCAGTGCTCGGCAGCGGTGCAGCCGGCTTTATCTATCACGGGAAATTTACGCCGGAAACGTATTTGCAGCTGATTGAGCGCCATCAAATCAATGTGCTATGCTGTACGCCGACAGAATATCGATTCATGGCGAAAGTCAATGATTTGTCCCGCTTTGACCTGTCTTCGCTGCACAGCGCTGTTTCGGCCGGGGAGCCGTTGAACAGGGAAGTCATTGATACATTTAAAAAGCATTTTCATATTGATGTGCGGGACGGATACGGACAAACGGAAAGCACGCTGTTGGTGGGGATTTTAAAAGGAATGAAAATCAAGCCTGGAAGCATGGGAAAACCGACGTCTGGAAACCTGGTTGATATTATAGACGGGAATGGAAAGAGCTGTCCGCCGGGCGTAACGGGCGATATCGCCGTCCACTTAAGCACGCCGGCACTCTTTAAAGAATATTACAAAGATCAAGAACGAACGCTCCGCCAAAGAAGAGGAGATTACTTTATAACAGGGGATAAGGCGCGAAAGGATGAAGACGGCTATTTCTGGTTTGAAAGCCGCAATGACGATGTGATCATCAGTTCAGGATATACAATCGGCCCGTTTGAAGTTGAAGATGCACTGATCAAGCATCCTGAGGTCAAAGAATGTGCTGTTGTGGCAAGCCCTGACGAAATCAGGGGATCGATCGTGAAAGCATATGTTGTCTTAAAGGATCGATCCCGCGGAAATGAACAACTGACAAAGGAATTGCAAAACCATGTAAAAGCCATGACGGCCCCTTATAAATACCCCCGGGAGATAGAATTCATCGAAGAACTGCCGAAAACGCCATCGGCGAAAATTAAGCGCTTTGAACTAAGACAACGGGAAATCGTTCTTAAAACAAAAGCTGAATAACCACACAAGAGGGGGGGAATATCCTTTGGGGCATGACTCACTCCGAAACATCGAGAAAGAAATCGCGCTTTTAGTCCGTCTGACGACGGCCTACAGTCCGCGGTTCGGAAGTCTGGACCGCTCGGAATATCTGCTGTTAAGCGAGCTTGATAAGCAAAGTCCTCTTGCCATCAACTCGCTGGCTGAAACCTTAATGCTGAATCTTTCGACAGCGAGCAGACAGGTTGCAGCATTGGAACGGAAAAAGCTCATCAGGCGTTTTCCCGATCCCAACAACGGCCGGATCAGCCTTGTAGAAATGACTTCGGAGGGCATTGATACTCTGAAAAAAGTGCAAAAGGCTCGCTTTCATGTATACACGGAGGTTCTTCAAGACTGGACAAAAGAAGAACTGAGCACATTGGAAACTCATTTGATCAGACTGAATCAGGATTTTAAAAAGTGGAGCAAATAATCGGCTAAAGGCTGTTGGTCAGACGATCACCAGCCTTTTTCTTTTTAATCTGTTGATTTATAGAAAAAAGGATGCGTAATACAACTTGTAATACGATATATAAAAACCGGAAGGAGGAGCACTTTTGAGGCAATCCGATGTGTCGATATTAAATTCGTCCGCCAAAGTGCTTGCTACCCGGCATGAATGCGGAAATGAAAATTTCGTGATAAACAACCGCAAAAAAGAGCAGGAAGAACATCCCGCTCTTTATTAATGAAAGGGTTTTCAAAATTATAGAAATGTGCGCCTTACTTTTTCCCAAAATGAATTGTCTTTTAATTTAATGGTTTTGATCATCTTGCCCGAGAGGCTGACTTCGACTTCTTTTACATGCATCGTACTGAAGGCTTCGTTATCAAGGCCGATGATCGGATAGTCGTTCCCGTCTTGGACGATTTTTAATGTCAGCTTTCGATCCGCACTTAAAATAAACGGAGATCCGAGTGTTCTGTATGTGTTGTTGTTCAATGAAGCGAGCTCTGTCACCTGTATGCATGGAAGCAGCGGATCAACGACGGCCCCTTCAACCGATTTGTTATACGCGGTGCTTCCGGTCGGAGTGGACACGATCATTCCGTCCCCGCGGAATGTTTCAAAGTGAAGATCATCAATATAAACGTCCATCACAAATGTTTTAATAATGCTTGAACGGATGGATACCTCATTCAGACATTGAAAGCTTGTCCCGTCAACGGTTACATCGATCAGCGGATATTTTCTGACCTCGATTTGTTCAGAGTTTGTCGCTTCAATCATTTTATCGGTATCATGTATATTAAAATCCGCATACAAATGAGCTTTCCCCTTTTTGGCCACGCCTACGTACAGGCAGTCATCCCTGAAATTCGTCTTTCGAACCGCCTGCAAAAATGTCCCGTCGCCGCCGATGCTTGCGATAATATTGGCTTCATTGTGGTGGTGAACGACGCGAAATCCGTGTTCTTCTGCAAGGTGTTTCAGTTTTTTGCACTGCTCGTCGGTTTCTTCGCTTTTTTTGTAAAAGAAATAAATGTTCCGGCGGTCTGTCACAATCATTCTCCCCTTTGTCTGTTAAGTTTAGATTTTTCTGCCATCTAACATGTATGTTAAAATGACCTGTGACCCTTAGTTTACCATGTCCAAAAACTTCTTGTATATGAAGCGGCATCATACTGAACTTTTTCTCTTCATATACGTACTAAGACATGCAGCTTTTTTTATTCAAAGGAGGAGAACAGACAAAATGAATGCGAAAAGATGGATCGCACTTGTCATCGCGCTGGGCGTTTTTGCGTTATCTGCGGTGGTGAGCCTTTTGCTAGCAGTATTTGACACGATGGGGAATGACGGAAAGATGCAGTTTGGCCTTAATGACACCCAGGAAGAAACGGTGCTTGAAGAAGGAAACAGCTCAAGAAAAATCGCCGTGCTTGAAGTGAACGGAACGATTTCCGACAATGGCGGCGCTTCTGGCTTGTTCAGCTCTGAAGGCTATAACCACAGATCGTTTTTGCAAATGCTTGAAAAAGCAAAAGACGACTCTGCTGTAAAGGGCATTATTCTGCGCGTCAATTCTCCGGGTGGCGGAGTATACGAAAGCGCCGAAATACATAAGAAGCTTGAAGAGATCAAAAAAGATACGAAAAAACCGATTTACGTATCAATGGGCTCGATGGCTGCATCTGGAGGCTATTACATTTCAACGCCTGCCGACAAAATCTTTGCAGCGCCGGACACGCTGACGGGTTCACTAGGGGTCATCATGGAAAGCCTTAACTACAGCAAGCTTGCAGAAAAGCTTGGATTGAAAACGGAAACGATCAAAAGCGGTGAGTTTAAAGACATCATGTCACCGACGCGCGATATGACGAAAAAAGAAAGAGAAATCATGCAGTCAATGGTCGATGACGCGTACGAAGGATTTGTCGATGTTATAGCCGAAGGACGCAGCATGTCCGAAAATGACGTGAAAAAAATTGCCGACGGACGCGTTTATGACGGCCGCCAGGCGAAACAGAACCATCTCATTGATGAGCTCGGCTACTATGAGGATGCGGTCAAAGCGATGAAAAAAGACCACAAAAACCTTGCCGGAGCGTCTGTTGTCAGCTATGAAGAATCGGCCGGCCTTGCGTCGCTCTTTTCGATGACTGCAAATAAGATGTTTAAAAGCGAAGCCGATTTCTTAAACATTAAAGAATCAATTTCTCAATCCGGCGCACCGAGACTCATGTATTTATACGCTAAATAGGAGGGGACCGAAAAAATGGATGTGACTTATGATGGAAAGGATCATAATGAATTATCACCGGACGCCGGTGTTTCCAGGGAAGAATCGGCCCCGCATGTAGAGCATGCATATGCCGGTTTTTGGATCAGGCTGTTTGCCTTTCTGCTCGACGGGATTGTTGTCGGCAGCATCAACAAATTAGCGGTTTCACCTGTTTTCAGCCTGCTGAATCTCCCTAAAGAATCAGGGTTTTTCACCTTTTCGCTTTATTCTTTTGTGACGGCGGCAGTATTTTTCGCTTATTTCGTCCTGATGACGAAGTATTTCGGACAGACGTTGGGCAAGATGGTATTCGGGCTGAAGGTCGTGTCGCTTGTCCCGGAAAAAGGGCTGACATGGGATGTGATCTTGTTTAGGGAGCTTATCGGCCGCTATATCAACAGTTTGTATATTACGTATCTCGTTGCTGCATTTTCGCCAAAGAAACAGGGGATTCACGATTTCTTTGCGGACACGGCGGTTATTCATGAAAAGCTGTATCGAAAAAAAGACTGAGCGTATCAAACCCGGCTGCTGAAAGACAGCCGGGTTTTTTTGCTGCCTGGAATAAGCTCCGTCTATGTTTATTTTTCAAATTTCTTCCTATAATGATTAGTATAAGAGGAAGTGAAATCATGATTTACATATGGATTGCGGGAGTATTCCTTCTTTTGGCAGCGTTAATGATGATGAAAATCCGCATCGCGATCGAATATCTTCATACAGACGATGACGACCGGCTGACCTTTAAAGTTCGAACAGGTTTTGGGCTTCTGCGCTTCAAAAAGGAAATTCCGGTGATTAAAATCAATCAGCAGGATATGACCGTTGATGTAAAAGAACAGACGAATACGGCTCTAAAAAACGATAAAAAGAGGAGAAAAGTCGGCTATCGGGAAGTGTTCGATAATACGAAGCAAATCAAAAAATTGGTGGAACAGGTCATCAATCTGCAGCCGCTTATCCGCCGATTTATGAAGCGGATTCACATCACGAAGCTCGAATGGACCTCAGTCCTCGGCTTTCCTGATGCCGCTTTAACCGGAATCGTCACGGGAGGCGCCTGGTCTCTGAAAGCCGGCACAATGGCTCTCTTGCATCAGATTTTTTGCTTTGACAGCCAGCCGGAATACGAAGTGATTCCAGTCTTTAACAGCCGCTCCTCTAAAACGCATCTGACATGTATATTCCATTTTCGCGTTGGCCATGCTATAACCGCAGCTTTTAGAATCGTGATGAACTGGAAAGGGAAAATGCGCGGCTTATTTAAGCTGCCAAAAAATCTGTCAGGTTCAACAAAGAATGATTCATCAGTATAGGAGGAATGGAATATGGCTGAACATCCAATTCAAGGTTTGATGAAAACCGCAATGGAAAATTTAAAGGAAATGATCGATGTCAATACCATTATCGGAGATCCTGTAGAAACACCTGACGGCAGCGTCATCCTAACCGTCTCCAGAGTGGGATTCGGTTTTGCGGCTGGCGGAAGCGAGTTCGGCGGAAATAAACCGGCCGAATCCAAAGCGAGCGATGGAGATCGTGAACGAAAAGAATCGAAGCTCCCGTTTGGCGGGGGAAGCGGGGGAGGCGTATCGATTACGCCGATTGCTTTTTTGATTGTCGGATCATCAGGCGTTAAAATCCTGCATTTGGATGAAAACACGCACGTCATCGATAAGATTTTAGACGCAGCCCCGCAAACGATCGAACGGATTCAGCATATGTTTAAGAAAAACGATAAGCAAAAGCAAAATATGAACCGCCAAAACCAGACGCCTCCATTTTAAAAGCTTCGGCTTTCCGGCCACAGAAGTTAACTGTTCCTGCAGCAGTTAACTTTTTTTGTCTCGGCCGGACTTAAGCTTTGCAGTTTGTCCTAAACTCTTTTATAGTAGAGTCATACATAAATGAAGGAGGAATGATGATGGCTTCAATTACATTTAAAGGAAACCCGGTGACACTGGTAGGTTCAGAAGTGAAAGTCGGAGACCAGGCGCCTGATTTCACTGTTTTGTCCAATTCGCTTGAGGAAGTCACGCTTCAAGACATTAAAGGCAAACCAGCTGTTATTTCGGTGATTCCGTCTATCGATACAGGTGTTTGTGACGCGCAGACCCGCCGCTTTAACGAAGAAGCCGCAGGCCTCGGTTCAGTGAAAGTGTATACGATCAGCGCGGATCTGCCGTTTGCACAGGCTCGCTGGTGCGGAGCAAACGGAATTGAAAATGTGGAAACATTGTCAGATCATAGGGAAATGTCTTTTGGGGAAGCATTCGGGCTTTACATTAAAGAATTGAGATTGCTTGCCCGCGCCGTATTTGTGTTAGATGAAAACGGAAAAGTCGTCTACACTGAATACGTCAGCGAAGCGACAAACCACCCGGACTATGACAAAGCCATCGAAGCTGCCAAATCACTCGTTAAGTAAATTCAACTCATAAAAGGGCTCCAGGTGATCATCTTGCCGGAGCTCTTTTCATGGCTTTGATTTTTTGATAAGGAGAGACATCATCATGCAAAACTATCCAGTCGAAACGATTTATGAATGGCTTGACAAAGGAGCGGAAATCATCGCACGTGACCTGCAGATCCCTTACATAGAAGGATTGGCGGAAGCAGGAGAGGCATTCTTTACAGGGTCCGCGGACCGCGGGCTTTCCGAAAAAGCCGAACAAAAGGTGAAGGATCTGCTCGGCCGTGCGCGTTTTTCAGAATGCAGCCATGAGGCGATCCGAAAAGCCTTCCAGCTTGCCATCTTGAAAGGCCAGAAAGATATTCCCCATCCGAACCGGCAGATGACGCCCGATACAATCGGTTTATTTATCGGATATCTGGTGAACAAATTCATCGGACCCAAAAAAGAATTGACGCTGTTTGATCCGGCGGTCGGCACTGGAAACCTGCTGCTTGCCGTCTTGAACCAGCTGGCCGGTGAAGCCGGAAAAGCGTTCGGCTCAGAGATTGATGACGTTCTGATCAAGCTCGCCTATGTCCAGGCAAACCTGCAGGAAAAGGAAATCGAGCTTTTTAACCAGGACAGCCTGCAGCCGATTTTTATGGAGCCTGCCGATGCGGTCATTTGCGATCTTCCCGTCGGATATTATCCTGATGACGAAAGCGCGCGCGCTTTCGAATTAAAGGCAGATGAAGGCCATTCTTTTTCACACCATTTGTTTATTGAACAAAGCTTGACCTATACGAAACCGGGCGGCTATTTATTTTTTATGATTCCGAACCAATTGTTCGAAAGCAGCCAAAGCGAAAAGCTGCGTACCTTTTTAAAGGACAATGCGTATATTAATGCAGTGCTTCAGCTTCCGCTGTCGATTTTCAAAGATGAGGCACACGCGAAGAGCATTTTGGTTTTACAAAAGCATGGCGAACAGGCGAAAGCGCCTAAACAAGTTCTGCTTGCACAAGTTCCATCATTCGCCAATCAGGATGCGATGCTGAAAATGACAGCCAAACTCGACAACTGGTTTCAAGCTGAAAAAAGATAAGCAGATCAGAGAAGATATATTCTCTGATCTGTTTTTATATTCAGAAAATAATAATTTCTTTGTGAAAGCGTTAACATGTCGGATCGTGACTTGAAATGCACTCTTTTGAGTGTTTAAATGAGAAAGGCAGATATTTTTTGAATTTACTAAGAACGATTTTATACATATTTTTTATGATCCGGGTTGAACATAATGTCACCGGACTATAGGTAAAAAGGAGCGTCATTTTATGTCCAAAATTATTGCAATCAATGCTGGAAGCTCATCATTGAAATTTCAACTGTTCGAAATGCCCAGCGAAAAAGTACTAACAAAAGGCCTTGTTGAGCGAATCGGGCTGGATAACGGCATCTTCACGATTTCCGTCAACGACGAAAAAAAGACCGAAACAACAGATATCCCGGACCACTCCGTAGCCGTAAAAATGCTGCTGGATAAACTTACAAAATTCGGCATTATCAAAGATTTAAATGAAATCGACGGAATCGGACACCGCGTCGTACACGGCGGCGAAAAGTTCAGCGACTCCGTTTTATTGACGGATGAAATGATCCATGAGATCGAGGAGATTTCAGAACTCGCACCGCTTCATAACCCGGCTAATATTGTCGGAATTAAAGCGTTTAAAGAAGTACTTCCAAATGTTCCTGCCGTGGCTGTTTTTGATACGGCATTCCACCAAACAATGCCGGAACAATCTTATCTGTACAGTCTGCCATACGAATACTATGAGAAATTCGGCATCCGTAAATACGGTTTCCATGGCACATCTCATAAATATGTGACTGAACGCGCGGCAGAGCTGCTCGGCCGTCCGATTGAAGAACTTCGCCTGATTTCCTGCCACCTTGGAAACGGCGCGAGCATCGCAGCTGTTGAAGGCGGCAAATCAATCGATACATCAATGGGCTTCACACCGCTTGCAGGTGTAGCGATGGGTACGCGTTCAGGAAACATCGATCCTGCGCTTATCCCGTTCATTATGGAAAAAACGGGTCAAACAGCCGACGAAGTCCTGAACACACTCAATAAAAAGAGCGGTCTTTTAGGTATTTCCGGATTCTCAAGCGATTTGCGCGATATTGTCGAAGCAACTAAAGAAGGCAATGAACGTGCGGAAACAGCCCTTGAAGTATTCGCAAGCAGAATTCATAAATACATCGGTTCTTATGCAGCGAGAATGAGCGGAGTAGACGCGATCATTTTCACTGCCGGCATCGGGGAAAACAGCGTTGAAGTCAGAGAGCGCGTTCTTCATGGTTTGGAATTCATGGGTGTCTATTGGGATCCTGCGTTGAATAACGTCCGTGGAAAAGAAGCGTTTATCAGCTATCCGCATTCACCTGTAAAAGTCCTCGTCATCCCGACGAATGAAGAAGTGATGATTGCAAGAGACGTCGTTAGACTGGCTCACTAAAAATAAAAAAACAGCCTTCTCTTTACAAGGAAGGCTGTTTTTTTATGCATCTTCCCCTTTATAATGAAAAAAGACTGTATAAAGGAGGCTATTTAGCCATGAGTGTTGAGGAACATAAAAAAGAAGCGCCGGACCGCGTCAACTGCAAAGTTATTACTGTCAGCGATACAAGAACGGAAGACACAGATAAAAGCGGCCGGCTTATGAAAGAGTTTTTAGCGGAAGACGGTCATGAGATCGTTTCCTATGAGATTGTAAAGGATGAAAAGGAAATGATTCAAAAAGCTGTGCTGGAAGGCTGTCTTGATGACCGGATCGATGCCATCCTATTAAACGGAGGGACGGGCATTGCCTCTAGAGATGTAACAATCGAGTCGATCGTTCCTCTTTTTTCGAAAGAAATTCCGGGATTTGGGGAGATATTCCGCATGCTGAGTTATACAGAGGATATCGGAGCGGCTGCGATCCTTTCAAGAGCTGCAGCGGGTGTTATTCAAAACAAAGCCGTGTTTGCAACACCGGGTTCAAGCGGGGCGGTTAAGCTTGCAATGTCAAAGCTGATTGTGCCTGAGCTTGCCCATGTCATCAGAGAACTGAGAAAAGATATGAAAAAATAAAGCCGGAAAGCCCTCCGGCTGAACGCTGAATATGCACTGAACTTCATTCATAAAAAATGAATGAAGTTTTTTTTATAAAAAGGTTGAAAAAACCAGACTTCCTTGTTAAAGTGTATACATATTAAATGTATTTTTATTAAATAAAACTTATTTTTATACAAAAAGAGCACCGAGATGAGAGGAGTTTTTCAAAATGACGCAAAAGAAAAAAGTGGTTTTAGCATATTCAGGAGGACTTGATACTTCTGTCGCGATAAAATGGCTGCAGGAACAGGGATATGATGTAGTGGCCTGCTGCCTTGACGTCGGGGAGGGAAAGGATCTCGCATTTGTTCAGCAAAAAGCGCTTCAAGTCGGGGCTTCTAATTCATATGTTATCGATGCAAAAGAAGAATTTGCGAAAGAGTTTGCACTGACCGCCCTCCAGGCCCATACGCTTTATGAAGGAAAGTACCCGCTTGTATCAGCTCTGTCCAGACCGCTGATCGCCAAAAAGCTGGTCGAAGTGGCTGAAAAAGAGAACGCCCAAGCCGTGGCTCACGGCTGCACAGGCAAAGGAAATGACCAAGTGCGCTTCGAGGTGTCCATTAAATCGCTCAATCCGGATTTAGAGGTACTGGCACCTGTGCGCGAATGGAAATGGTCGCGCGACGAAGAGATCGCGTATGCAGAAAAGCACGGCATTCCGATTCCGATCAATCTTGACAGCCCGTATTCAATTGACCAGAACCTGTGGGGCAGAAGCAATGAATGCGGAGTTCTGGAAGATCCATGGGCGGCGCCTCCTGAAGGGGCTTATGATTTGACGAAGCCGCTTGAAAAAACACCGGATACCCCCGATGTGATCGAAATCGCTTTTGAAGAGGGCATTCCGGTTTCAATTGACGGCGCTCATTACTCGCTGTCAGACTTGATTTTAAAGCTGAATGAACTGGCGGGCGCGCATGGAGTGGGGCGCATCGACCATGTTGAAAACCGCCTTGTCGGCATCAAATCACGCGAAGTGTACGAATGCCCGGGCGCGATGACTTTGATTAAGGCGCACAAAGAGCTTGAAGATTTGACATTAGTAAAAGAAGTGGCGCATTTCAAACCTCTGATCGAACAAAAAATGGCTGAAGTGATCTATAACGGCCTGTGGTTTTCTCCGCTTAAAGACGCGCTTTCCGGTTTCTTGAAAGAAACGCAGAAGCATGTCACGGGCGTCGTCCGCGTCAAGCTGTTCAAAGGCCATGCGATCGTTGAAGGGCGTAAATCCGAATACTCCCTGTATGATGAAAAACTGGCGACGTATACAAAAGACGATGCGTTCGATCATCACGCTGCCGTCGGCTTTATCGAGCTGTGGGGACTGCCGACGAAAGTAAACAGCATCGTCCAAAAAAAGGAGCAGATTAAAGCATGAAAAAGCTGTGGGGAGGCCGGTTCCAAAAAACACCGGAAAAATGGGTCGATGAGTTCGGCGCATCGATCCACTTTGACAAAACGCTCGTGAAAGAAGATATCGCAGGGTCTCTCGCTCATGCTTCCATGCTTGAAAAATGCGGCATTTTAACCGAAGCAGAAGCGGTCAAAATAAAAGAAGGCCTGACATCCCTTTTGCACAAAGCGGAAAAAAACGAACTCGATTTTTCAGTCGATTACGAAGACATTCACCTCAACCTTGAAAAAATGCTCATTGACGAAATCGGGCCGCTCGGCGGAAAGCTTCATACGGCCAGAAGCCGAAACGACCAGGTGGCGACGGATATGCACCTGTATTTAAAAGGGCACACAGAGCATATCATTGAGCTGATTACGGCTTTTCAACACGTGCTTATCGAAAAAGCGGAAGAACATGTGGAGACGATACTGCCGGGATACACCCATCTGCAGCGGGCGCAGCCGATCTCGTTCGCGCATCATTTGCTCGCTTACTTCTGGATGCTTGAGCGCGATAAAGAACGCTATCATGATTCATTCAAGCGGATTAACAAGTCCCCCCTTGGATGCGGGGCGCTCGCAGGAACGACATTTCCGATCGACCGTGAATATTCAGCAGGTCTGCTCGGGTTTGACTCGATATATGAAAACAGCTTGGACGGCGTCAGCGACAGGGATTTCATCCTTGAATTTTTAAGCGCGAGCAGCATTTTGATGATGCATCTGTCAAGATTCTCCGAAGAAATCATTCTTTGGTGTTCGCAGGAATTTAAATTCATTGAGCTTGATGACACTTATGCTACGGGGAGCAGCATGATGCCGCAAAAGAAAAACCCGGACATGGCAGAGCTTATCCGCGGGAAAACCGGACGCGTATACGGTGATCTGATCGGCCTCCTGACGATTATGAAAGGGCTCCCGTTAGCGTACAATAAAGATTTGCAGGAAGACAAAGAAGGTATGTTTGATACTGTGAAAACGGTCGAAGGAAGCCTTGAGATTTTTGCCGGCATGACGAAAACGATGACAGTGAACAAAAATATGATGAAAAAAGCAACGGAGCAGGATTTTTCAAATGCCACCGAACTTGCCGACTATCTGGCGAAAAAGGGCATGCCGTTCAGAGAGGCGCACGAAGTCGTCGGGAAGCTTGTCTACACTTGTATCGAAAAAGGCATTTATCTCAGCGGCCTGCCGTTTGAAGAGTTCGAAAAGGCAAGCGAACTGTTTGAAGAAGACGTCTACATCGTGCTCGACCCGCACCATGCCGTCGAAAAAAGGATGAGTGAAGGCGGGACGGGATTCAAAAAGGTGGAAGAAGCCATTCAAAAGGCGAAGCATTGTTTGAACAATTTTTAACACTTCCCGATTCGATTCATAACTGTGCGGCTTCATACGCAAAATAGATTTGTGAATCGAAAAGGGGTGTGGCAATGAAACAAGATCAGTCAAAACACGCATACATGTATGATGCCGACGGCGATAAAGAAACCGTTCAGCAAATCTCTGATGCCTATTTCAGCGGATTTGTCGCGCACGATGACGCACAGCCGTTAGCTGATGCAGATAAACAATAGAAAGCTGGAGCCCGTAACAGCGGGCTTCAGCTTTCTTCTGTCCAGCGGCGATTGCAAATTTCCCGATGCTCCACATGTGATATACTCTGGCTTTTGTAGTAAAGTATAGGTAGATACATGCAATCATTTGCGAATACCGAGAACCAATGCCTGGGAGGGAAAGATGTGCGCCATGCGTTAATTACTGCCGGTTCAAAAGGTTTGGGGCGTAAAGTGACGGAAGCCCTGCTTGAAAAAGGCTACTCAGTGACGGTGAATTACAGGCAGGACGAAGAAGCTGTCAGCCGCCTCAAAGAAAAATGGCGGTCATCCCTTGACCGTTTACAGTTTGTAAAGGGAGATGTCACCAAGAAAGAAGACCTGCTCCGGATGGTGAATGCCGCACTTGAGCGATTTGGAAAAATTGATCTTCTGATCAATAATGCCGGCCCATACATATTTGAACGAAAAAAGCTTGCAGATTATACTGATGATGAATGGTATGACATGCTTGAAGGCAACTTAAGCTCTGTCTTCCATCTGTTTAAAGCGGTTGTTCCGGTGATGAGGCGCCAGCGGTTCGGCCGCATCATCACATACGGATTTCAGGGGGCAGACCATGCGCCGGGCTGGCTGCATCGTTCCGCTTTTGGAGCGGCGAAAGTGGGGCTGGCTTCTTTAACAAAAACGATCGCCATTGAAGAAGCGGGCTCCGGCATCACAGCCAACATGGTTTGTCCAGGCAACATCGTCGGGGATATGAAAGAGGCTTCGATTTCAGAAGCGAGGGCGTCACTTGATGAGGAAACGCCGATCGGCAGGTCGGGAACCGGTGAAGATATCGCAAGGATCATCACTTTTCTATGCGATGAACATTCCGACTACATTACGGGAACAGTCATTGAAGCGACAGGCGGCTTGAATGTGATTAACCGTCATTCTCTTTAGACGTGCGAAATTAAAAAACAGGGGTGGATATGATGAAAGTGACATATCATGGTCATTCAGTGGTAACAGTTGAAACGGGAAATCATCAATTGATCTTCGATCCGTTTATTACAGGAAATTCTTTAACCGATTTAAAGCCGGAAGAGGTTAAAGCGGATGTTATTTTGCTGACCCACGGTCATAACGATCATGTCGGCGATACCGTCGAAATCGCCAAGCGAAATCATTCGCTCGTTGTAGCTCCGAATGAACTCGCGGTCTATCTGGGATGGAAAGGCCTGAATGTCCATCCGATGCATATCGGCGGCTCCCATCAGTTCGATTTTGGCCAAGTCAAGCTGACGCAGGCTTTCCACGGATCGGCTTATACGGAAGAAGACAGCCAAAAGATCGTCTATACCGGCATGCCGGCGGGGATCCTCTTGACTGTGGAAGGAAGGACGATTTTTCATGCAGGAGACACCGGGCTTTTCTCAGATATGAAGCTGATCGGTGAATTAAATCATATCGACCTCGCTTTCCTGCCGATCGGCGATAATTTTACGATGGGCCCGGAGGATGCCAAACTGGCCGCAGAATGGCTCAGGGCGAAACAGGTTGTACCGGTTCACTACTCGACGTTCCCCGTCATCGAACAGGACCCGCATGCATTTGCGGACAGCCTTCCCGGCGGCGTCGGAAAAGTGCTTGAGGTCGGTGAGTCAATCGAATTTAAATAAACTTGTTTTTAGAGGACCCGAATCCGGGTCCTTTTTTCGGTTGAACCGGTTATATGTCTATCAAAACATGTTAATGATGATATAATATAGGAATCGGATTGTTCTTGGGAGGATATTATGAGGGTATTGAAATACGCGATTTTGGGGCTCCTTGATCACGGGAGTTTGAGCGGCTACGATATGACAAGCCGCTTTAAAGCCGAATTGGGCCAATTTTGGAGCGCCAAGCACAGTCAGATTTATCCCGAGCTGAAAAAGCTGACGGATGAAGGATTTATCGAATATGAAACGGTGATCCAAGGCTCAAAATTAGAAAAGAAAATGTATTCCATCACAGAGGCCGGAAAGCGTGAACTTCACGGATGGCTTACGGAATTCAAACCGGTCCCCGATACGGTAAAAGATGAATTTATGCTGAAAGCTTATTTTATCTCTTCGATGGAACGTGATGAAGCGAAAAGGCTTTTTGCCGATCAGCTTCAAAAGCGGGAGGAGAAAGCCGTTTTTTTAAAAAATAAGCTCGAAGAATTGAAGCGCGAAGCGGGTGAATCGATAACTTTCCGCTCGCCTCATTTCGGCCATTACCTTGTATTGACCCGGGCGCTGGAGCGGGAAAACGGCTATTGCTCATGGCTTGAAAAAGCGCTTCTTCTGATGGAGAATGATCGCTCTTAGACGGACATGATGTTGCGAAGGCGGATTGCGGTTCAATTGCACAACCATTTATAATAAATATATCTAGCAGTCAGAGGATGAAGGTGAAACGATTGGCGACAAAACACGAACAGATTTTAAAATATATTGATTCTTTGTCCGTCGGCGAAAAAATCTCCGTCAGGCGGATTGCGAAGGAAATGAAAGTCAGTGAAGGAACTGCTTACAGAGCGATAAAAGAAGCCGAGAATAAAGGGTTTGTCAGCACGATCGAAAGGGTCGGAACGATCAGGATCGAGCAAAAGAAAAAAGAGAATATTGAAAAACTGACATACGCTGAAGTGGTCAATGTCATTGACGGCCATGTGCTTGGCGGAAAAGCAGGGCTTCATAAAACGCTCAACAAATTCGTCATCGGAGCGATGAAGCTTGATGCGATGATGAGATATACCGGGGCGGGCAACCTGCTGATTGTCGGCAACCGAATCGATGCGCACCGCCAGGCTTTGGAAGCGGGTGCTGCCGTGCTGGTGACCGGCGGTTTTGATACGGAGCCGAAGATTATTGAGCTTGCCGACAGGCTCGAGCTCCCGGTCATTTCTACAAGCTATGACACGTTTACTGTAGCCGCGATGATCAACAGGGCGATTTATGACCAGCTCATCAAAAAAGAGGTCGTGCTTGTCGAGGATATTTTGACCCCTTTGGAAAAAACGGTCTGCTTATCCCCTCATGAAAAGCTCGAAAGATGGTATGAGAAAAACTTTGAAACGGGGCATGGACGTTTTCCCATCGTTGACGAGCAGATGAAAATCCACGGCATTTTAACTTCAAAAGATGTTGCCGGATATGACCGCTCTGTATTGATTGAAAAAGTCATGACGAAAAACCCGATTACAGTAATCGGCAAAACGTCAGTCGCTTCAGCGGCGCAGATGATGGTCTGGGAAGGAATCGAAGTGCTTCCCGTCGTTGACGAGCGGCAAAAGCTGATCGGCATGATCAGCAGGCAGGACGTATTAAAGGCGCTTCAAATGATTCAGAAGCAGCCTCAGGTCGGCGAAAAACTCGATGACATTGTGACAGGCGGTTTCAAAGAATCGGACAATGACAAAAACAAGCCGGATCCGGTTTATCAATACGAAGTAACGCCGCAAATGACAAACCACTTGGGAACGATTTCCTACGGCGTGTTTACGACGATTTTGACCGAAGCTGCAAACCGTTTTTTGCGGTCGCACAAAAAAGGCGAACTCGTGATAGAGAGCATGACGATTTATTTTTTAAAGCCTGTGCAAATGGAGTCTGTCATTGAAATAAAACCGAACATTCTCGAAGCCGGGAGAAAGTTCGGAAAAATGGATATAGAAGTTTTTCACCAGGGTGCTCTCGTCGGCAAAGCGATGATGATGGTTCAGCTGATGGAAAGAAGCTAAGGGACGCGGCCAGTGTCCCTCTTTTCGCTTATGCGTTTTCCCGTTCGTTTTCTTTCGCAAGCAAAGGGACATAGTGCTTATAGGCTCTGTAGCCGGCCCACATGCTCCCGAGCCCGGTCAGCATAAAAATAACGCCGATGACGACAGCAAGCGTGCCGCGGTTTAAAAGCAGCTGATTGGCGCCGAAGAACATGATAAACAGGCCCAGACTCATGCTTGACTTGGCCGAATAGTATTCCCGTTCAATCGCTTTTTTGGTGCGCACATACCTTACTTTGAAGTACCCATAAGCTATCGCTGAAAACACAATGAAAAAAACAAAAAACGGCATAATCGACATCCTCCATTGTAAGTTTTACAAACCCATTGTATACATAATCGGGTTCGCTTTCTACAATAAAAAGTCATAACTTTCACTTTCCACCAACAACAGATTATGATTTAATGGTTAAAAACAAAGTAAAGAAGGGGCGCGTCATGAAAAAAGAAATCATCAGAACCATATCATTATATGACACGATCATTATACATAGACATGTGAGACCGGATCCCGATGCCTACGGATCCCAATGCGGCCTTGCGGAAATCCTGAGGGCAACCTATCCTGAAAAAAATATTTTCGCGGTCGGAACGCCCGAGCCTTCCCTCGCTTTTTTGTACACCCCGGATATGATTGAAGACCCGGTGTATGAAAATGCACTTGTCATCGTCTGTGACACGGCCAATCAAGCGAGAATTTCCGATTCGCGCTACAACATGGGCGACAAGCTGATCAAAATCGACCATCATCCGAATGAAGACCAATACGGCGACCTTTTATGGGTGGATACGAATGCGAGCTCGACGAGCGAGATGATTTACGAACTGTATTTAGCGGGTAAAGAACAAGCGGGATGGACGCTTCCGACAAAGGGTGCCGAACTGATCTATGCCGGCATTGTGGGGGATACAGGGCGCTTCTTATTTCCGAACACGACAAAAAAGACATTGAAATATGCCGGAGAGCTGATTGAGTATCCTTTTAATTCTCAGGCGCTTTTTAATCAATTGTATGAGACGAAATTAAATGTTGTGAGGCTGAACGGTTACATTTACCAGAATGTTTCTCTGTCCGAAAACGGTGTGGCGTCGGTATTCATCACCCGTGACATTTTGCATCAATACAATATTACGCCGTCTGAAGCTTCACAGCTTGTCAGCACGCTCGGCAATATTTCAGGAATCAAAGCATGGGTGTTTTTTGTGGAGGAAGCCGACCAGATCAGGGTAAGGCTTCGTTCAAAGGGGCCGATTGTCAATGAAGTCGCTAAAAAATACAACGGCGGAGGCCATCCGCTCGCAGCCGGTGCTTCCATCTATGACTGGAAAGACACCGATCTTGTCATCGCTGACTTGGAGCGCATATGCAAAGAAAACAAATAAGAGGGGAAGTCCCTCTTTTTTTGTGCAGTTCAACTGCAAGCGTTTTCATTATATTTTGCGAAAAAGTAAGCAGCAAAGTGTAAGCAGATCATTTTACGCATCACAGCTGCTGCTTATTCAGGTATAAACCATGATCCGATATCTGTTACATCCTCATAAACATGGATGTTTTGGGCTCTTAACTCTCTTTTGATAAGGGACGCGAGACTTTCGGTTTCCGCATAAGCCGAGTAGCCCAGCTTGATCCGGTTGACTTTATCTCTTGCCAGCTGATGGTAACTGTAAATGTACATTCTGCTTTCCTCCCTTTTTAAAAAAACTTACATATCGCTTACTGTCAGTTTAAATTAAAATATGGAAAAAAGCGACGAATGCATGTAAATCGTAAAAAAAAATCCATAATTTTATTCGGAAAAAGAGATTTTGATTTCAACGGAAAGCCGTGTATAAATCGTCAGTTCGGTGACTTTCGCTTTGTACGTTTTATCGTTTATCGTATACTCTTTATTTTCAATCGTCCGCTTTAAAAGCTCCTTCGTCCGGTAGACGCTTTCGATATCCTTTGTGATGACATCCGAAATATTATCCCGGATACGCTCTTCAAAGTTCATCATGTCGGGCTGTGACAATTTGTATTGCTTGCCGTTGATCAGCTTGACGTCGACGCTTTGAATCAGCAGTTTTCTTTTATTGTCTTCATTCAGCTTATGAAGGTCCTCCCGGTAAATGGTGATCTGGTCATTTAAATCATTGATGCGCTCTTTCTGTTCTCTTATCAAGACGACCTGCTTCTCCTGAAAGGTGCCGTATGTAAACAGGAACACGACCCAGCTGATGATGGCTCCGCACATCATTCCCGCAAAAAAACGCTGCCAACCCGGTTTTTTATAATAAGGAGGGATTCTCATGAGGAAATATGCTCCTGTGTGAGCCAATTGATGATCAGATAACCGGTCTGCGCTCCTCCCATCGCCGAAAGAATCAGGAGAAGCTGTTTTACGATGTCTCTCGTATTGCCTTCGATAATGCCCCTTTCAAAGCTGTAGACCGCGTCAAACGTGCCGCCGATTGCCGCAACCAGCGCCCAGATTTTTAGACGGTTTGCGAGGCTTGTAATAATCGTTAAAGGCGGCTGTCCCGACAGATAGGCGCCGATCCCTCCGATTAAGCAACCGCCGAGAAGCACTCCTAGCGCAATAAAATAACAGCTGATAAAGTTTGGAAAAAAGGGCTGTTCAGGATCCATTCCGATCACCTCACCTTATCACACTATATGGATAAAGAAAGACAAGTATGATTGTTGATCAAAGAAAGAACATTTGTTTCTCATTCGATCCCATCATATAATGAAAAGAGACGGCTCGAAAAAGGAAGGGGTGACAGAAATGCCTTTTGTTCACCTGCAAGTACACAGCGGTTACAGCTTATTAAACAGCGCCGCTTCCGTAGAGGACCTCACGGCCAAAGCCAAAGAGCTGGGCTACAGCGCAATGGCGCTGACGGATGATGAGGTCATGTACGGGGCGGTGGAATTTTATAAATCATGCAAAAAACGCGGCATCAAGCCGATTATCGGGCTTACAGCCTCAGTTTTAACAGATGAAAAAGAACAGCTTTCATATCCGCTCGTTCTTTTGGCGAAAACAAACAAAGGCTACCAAAACCTGCTGAAAATCAGCAGCGTGTTGCAGTCGAAATCAAAAACCGGCATCAAAGAAAAATGGCTCAAAAGTTATCATGAAGGGCTCATTGCGCTGACAACGGGCGGGACAAGCCATGTTGAAGCGCTGTTGAAAGAAGGGCTGATTGAAGAGGCGAAGAACGCCGCCCTCCGCTGTCTTTCGATCTTCGGAGAGGGCAGCTTTTATTTGTCGTATCAGCCGTACAAGGGCGACCCGCTTCTTTCTGAACGCATTCTGGAGCTCAGCGAACATACGGGAATTCCGATTGCCGCAACCGGCGATGTACGCTACATCGAAAAAGAGGATGCGGCAGCTTATACGTGTTTAAAAGCGATTAAAGCGGGCGAGAAGCTGAACGAAGACATGAAGGCCGAAGGAGATCTGCATCTTGAGCTCAAGCCGCCCGCTGAAATGCTTGACATTTACAGGGATCGTCCGGACGCGTTGGAGAATACAGTCAAAATCGCGGATCTGTGCCAGGTGGACCTGAGCCTTGGCCAGACGCGCCTGCCGAAATATCCGGCGCCTTTCGGCAAGAATGCTGACGATTATTTGGCTGAGCTTTGCTTTCTCGGACTGGAAAAACGGTTCGATGCCGCTCCGAGGGAGTATGTCGAACGGCTTGAGTATGAGCTGAAAGTGATTCGCGACATGGCGTTCAGCGACTATTTTTTGATCGTCTGGGATTTCATGAAGTTTGCCCACGACAACGGCATTATCACAGGGCCGGGGCGGGGGTCGGCGGCCGGCTCTCTCGTCGCTTATACGCTGTTTATCACAGATGTCGATCCGATCAAGCACAAATTGCTGTTTGAACGGTTTTTAAATCCGGAGCGCATCAGCATGCCCGATATCGATATCGATTTTCCCGATACGAGAAGGGATGAAGTCATCCAATACGTGAAAAATAAATACGGGGCACTGCACGTAGCGCAAATTATCACGTTTGGTACATTGGCCGCAAAAGCGGCGCTCCGGGACGTCGGCAGGGTGATGGGCATCAGTCCGAAAGAAGCCGACCAGCTGGCGAAATTGATTCCGTCCAAACCTGGAGTGACGCTGAAAGAGGCGAGAGCTCTTTCTGTTGAACTGGACAAGCGCCTGAACGGGTCCAAGAAGCTTCAGGACATATTTAAAACGGCTCAGAAAATCGAAGGGCTTCCGCGGCATACGTCAATTCATGCGGCGGGCGTCGTGTTGAGCGAGGAGCCGCTGACGAATATCATACCGATACAGGAAGGACATGACGGTGTATATTTAACGCAATATTCGATGGGCTATCTCGAAGACTTGGGACTATTGAAAATGGATTTTCTCGGCTTGCGCAATTTAACGCTCATTGAATCGATCAAAACGCTGATCGAAAAAAGCGAGCGGGTCACCATCGATTTTTCGGCGATTCCCTATGAAGATGAACAGACGTTTAAGCTGCTGTCAGAAGGAGATACGACAGGTATTTTCCAGCTCGAATCAGCCGGCATGAGAAACGTTTTAAAAAGGCTCAAGCCATCAAGCCTTGAAGACATTGTCGCTGTCAATGCCTTGTACCGCCCGGGCCCGATGGAAAATATCCCGCTGTATATCGAACGAAAGCACGGACGGGTTGCCGTGTCTTATCCGCACGAGGATTTGGCCGAGATTTTGAAAGATACATACGGCGTGATCGTTTATCAGGAACAGATCATGATGATCGCATCGCGGATGGCGGGTTTCAGGCTTGGAGAAGCCGATCTTTTGCGAAGGGCGGTCGGCAAAAAAAACAAGGAAATTCTCGATACAGAGAGAAATCATTTTATTAGTGGATGCTTGAAAAAAGGGTATTCCGTACAAGCGGCTAATGAAGTATACGATCTGATTGTAAAATTCGCCAATTACGGTTTTAACCGGAGTCATGCGGTTGCATACAGCATGATCGGCTACCAGCTCGCTTATTTAAAAGCGCATTACCCCCTCTACTTTATGTGCGGCCTCTTGACGAGTGCGATCGGAAATGAGGAAAAGCTTGCTCAGTACATCTATGAAGCGAAAGGGAAAGGGCTGCATGTTTTAGGTCCTTCCATTAATAAGAGCGGCTATCCGTTCGTCGTGGAAAACGGGGCGCTGCGCTACAGTTTAAGGGCTGTTAAAGGCGTCGGGATTTCGGCTGTGAAAGAAATCTACAGGGCGAGAAAAGAAAAGCCGTTCGCAGATTTGTTTGACTTTTGTGTCAGGACTTCTGTGAAAAGCGTGAACCGGAAAACGATTGAAGCTTTAATTTTTGCCGGAGCAATGGATGAATTCGGTGAAAACCGGGCCACTTTGCTCGCTTCTGTCGATGTCGCGCTGGAGCATGCCGAATTGTTTGCAGGAGACAATGATCAGCTCGGCTTCTTTCTCGATGAAGGCTTGACAATTAAGCCGAAGTACGCCGAGACGGAAGAAATGCCGCTCGTCGACCTGCTGGCACACGAGAAGGAGACGCTCGGCATTTACTTTTCTGACCATCCGTTGAGCGTTCACCGCAAGAAGCTGGACCGTGCAGGTGCGCTGCCGATTATTCAGCTGCTCGCCTCCAGCCGTAAAAAGGCGGCTTTGGGCGGACTTTTGACGAAGATGAAGACGATCCGTACAAAAACGGGACAGACGATGGCTTTTCTGGAGCTGAGCGATGAAAGCGGGGAAATCGAAGCGGTTGTTTTTCCTGAACAGTTCAGACAGCTTTCCCCGATCCTGGAAGAAGGCGTATCGCTTTTTGCAGAAGGACGTCTTGAGACAAGGAATGAAAAGCGCCAGCTGATCATCGCCGGGGCATCGCTTGTCGAATCGCTTCATGCTAAAAAGCAGCCGTCCGTCTATATTAAAGTGGAGGAAAGTCAGCACACCCACGATATCTTTAAGAAAATCAGCAGCATCCTGCTTGAACACAAAGGGGAAACGCCGGTCTGCGTCTATTATGAAAAACGGAAACAAACGATGCAGCTGCCGGAAAGCTACAACATCAAGGCTGACCACGCTGCCCTCTACAGGCTGAAAAGCGTTGTAGGTGAGAAAAATGTCGTGCTCAGATAGCAGGTATTTTGAGCATTATTGATCAAAAAAGCGGTCAATTGTGTTATCATTTTTAAGATTCTAGGGTTCGTCTTACAAGAATCTTAAGCAGAAAACGAAGCAAAGTTTTTGGCAAAATTCCCTTGAAGGAGTGTTTGTTAACATGTCATTGAAAGAAAAAGCGCTGCATATGCACAAAGTAAACCAGGGCAAATTGGAATCAAAATCAAAAGTGCAGGTTCGCAATGCGGATGATTTAAGCCTTGCATATTCTCCGGGTGTGGCTGAGCCCTGCAAAGCGATTTACGATGATAACAGCAAAGTATACGATTATACAATGAAGGGAAACATGGTAGCAGTCGTCTCGGACGGAACGGCAGTGCTCGGTCTCGGCAATATCGGCCCTGAAGCCGCCCTTCCGGTTATGGAAGGAAAAGCGGTTCTTTTCAAAAGCTTTGCCGGTGTGGACGCATTCCCAATCTGTTTAAATACATCTGATGTCGACAAAATTGTTGAGACGGTCAAGCTGCTTGAGCCGACATTCGGCGGCGTCAATCTTGAAGACATTGCAGCGCCGAACTGTTTTGTCATTGAAGAACGCCTCAAAAAAGAAACAAAAATCCCGGTGTTTCACGATGACCAGCACGGTACTGCAATCGTTACGGTAGCCGGTCTCGTCAATGCGCTTAAGCTGTCTGGCAAATCGATGTCTTCCGTCAAAGTCGTGGCAAACGGCGCCGGGGCAGCGGGAATTGCCATTATCAAGCTTCTTTATCATTTCGGCGTGCGCGATATCATCATGTGCGACACGAAAGGCGCGATTTACGAAGGCCGTCCGAACGGCATGAACGCTGTTAAAGATGAAGTCGCAAAATATACGAACAAAAACCGCATAGACGGATCGCTCAAAGATGTGATCAAAGACGCCGATGTCTTTATCGGAGTTTCCGTCGAAGGCGCTTTGACAAAAGAAATGGTTGAAAGCATGGCTGACAAACCGATCATCTTCGCCATGGCGAATCCAAATCCTGAAATCATGCCTGCTGAAGCGCATGAAGCCGGAGCAAGCGTCGTTGGAACGGGACGCTCTGACTTCCCTAACCAAGTGAACAACGTTCTCGCATTCCCCGGCATCTTCCGCGGGGCGCTCGACGTCCGCGCGACACATATTAACGAAGAAATGAAAATCGCCGCGGTTGAGGCGATCGCATCACTCGTTTCCGACGAAGAGCTGAGCCCCGAATATGTCATTCCGGCTCCGTTCGATCCAAGGGTCGCACCGGCCGTTGCCAAAGCGGTAGCGAAAGCCGCGATGGAAACAGGTGTTGCACGAATCGATGTCGATCCTGAAGAAGTCGCTGAAAAGACAAGAAAGCTTGCAGTAATTGAAGGAAAATAAAACTCCATTTTTGTGATCAGCGCGTGATTGCTCTGGCCTAAAGAGCCGTCACGCGCTGTTTCTCGAATATGATGTACAGTTTTTCCTCTTATTGGGGACACTTGTAAGGGAATATGCGGGCTGTAAAAAATTTTTTCAAATCGCTTTTCCGGACTTTTGTATCCGCTCTCAAGGCTGATATATCAATTTGTCAGTCTCTAACCGCATCAAGTGCGATTCGGCTGTTTGCCGGTCAAAAATGTCGAATTGAGGATGACACCGTTTGACAAAAAAAGTACAATAGTTTCGGTATAGTGATGTTCTAGTCTATAAACAGGACAGGCATACATGAAGAAAACCCTTCAGAAAAGGGAGGTAATCTTTTGTTAAAAGATATATTCAGCAAAAAGAAAAAAAAATACGCTTCCGTTCCCGCGGAATCAGCAAAGCAAGATGTACCGGAAGGGATCATGACAAAATGCCCGGATTGCAAAAAAATCATGCTCACAAAAGAGCTGGATAAAAACTTAAGGGTCTGCATGAACTGCGGTTACCATCTTCAAATGAACGCGAAGCAGCGTATAAAAAGCCTGCTGGACGATGGCTCCTTTGAAGAATTCAATCAGGATATGATGTCTGAAAACCCGCTGGAATTCCCAGGATACCTTGAGAAACTGCAAAAAGACCGGGAAAAAACATCGCTGAATGAAGCGGTTGTCACCGGAAAAGGGACGGTTGACGGATCTCCGGCAGTCGTTGCCGTGATGGATTCATCTTTCAGAATGGGAAGCATGGGGTCTGTCGTAGGCGAAAAAATTACGCTGGCGATCGAAAAGGCAAGAGAAGAAAAAGTGCCTTTCATTATTTTTACCGCATCAGGCGGTGCGAGAATGCAGGAAGGCCTTCTCAGCTTGATGCAAATGGCTAAAACAAGCTCCGCTTTAAAGCTGTTCAGTGAAGAGCAGGGCTTGATCATTTCGGTGATGACACATCCGACAACAGGCGGTGTATCCGCAAGCTTTGCATCTCTCGGCGATTACAACCTTGCCGAGCCGGGCGCGCTGATTGGCTTTGCCGGAAGAAGAATTATCGAACAAACCATCCGTGAAGAACTGCCTGAGGATTTTCAGACTGCGGAATTTCTGTTAAAGCACGGACAGCTTGATTCCGTCGTTCACAGAGCAGACATGAAAAAAACGCTCGGCAGCATTTTGAAAATGCACCAAACTGGAGGTGATCTCGAGTGGCTGGAGAATTAGAATTTGAAAAACCGGTGGTCGAACTGCGTGAAAAGATCGCCGAATTGAAAAGGTTCACACAGGATTCCGATATGGATTTAAGCTCTGAAATTACGAAGCTTGAAGCTCGTCTTGAAAGGCTTGAAGAAGACATTTATACAAATCTGAAAGCCTGGGACAGAGTCCAGATTGCAAGGCATCCGAACCGTCCGACAACGCTCGATTATATCGAACATCTCTTTACCGATTTTTTTGAATGCCACGGAGATCGATATTTCGGTGATGATGAAGCGATTGTCGGCGGAATTGCCAAATTCCGGGGCCTTCCTGTGACAGTGATCGGCCAACAGCGCGGCAAGGATACAAAAGAAAACATCCGCCGCAACTTCGGAATGCCGCATCCGGAAGGCTACCGCAAAGCGCTCAGGCTGATGAAGCAGGCCGATAAATTTAACAGGCCGATCATCTGCTTTATTGATACAAAAGGAGCATACCCTGGAAAAGCAGCTGAAGAGCGGGGGCAAAGCGAAGCAATTGCCAAGAATCTTTTTGAAATGGCGGGACTCTCTGTGCCGGTCATCTCGATCGTCATCGGGGAAGGCGGCAGCGGGGGAGCGCTTGCGCTCGGCGTCGCAAACCGCTTATTGATGCTGGAAAACTCAACTTATTCGGTGATCTCTCCCGAGGGAGCGGCTGCTATCCTCTGGAAGGATTCAGGACTCGCGAAAAAAGCGGCAGAAACAATGAAAATCACCGCTCCGGACCTTAAAGAATTGGATATTATAGATCATGTTATAAAAGAAGTAAGAGGTGGAGCACACCGCGATGTAGAGCAGCAGGCCGCCTACATCGATGAAGCGCTGAAAAGAGAGCTTAAATCCTTGCTGAAACTGGATAAGAACGAGCTGATTCAACAAAGATATAACAAGTATAAATCAATTGGAAAAATTTCGACTGAAAACCAATTTGTTGGGATAAAATAAATAAACGTGAGGCCTTTGGCTCACGTTTATTTTTTATGGATAAAGGTGAAAAGTGAAAGGATTGTGTCTTTCACCCGCGATTTTTCAAAGAGTTTGCTTAAAATTTATTTAAAAACTTTTTGTTTAATTGTATAATGAGTAAGGTTTTATAGGGATTTTCGGAAAATTTTCATCCCTTTTTCATTGTTTTAGCGGCAATGAACGTGTTAAGGTAAATTATATATGTTTTCGAGGTGAAAAAGATGAAACGTATCGGAGTATTGACGAGCGGCGGAGATTCCCCGGGAATGAACGCGGCGGTCCGCGCGGTTGTCAGGAAAGCAATCTACCATGACGTAGAAGTATACGGAATTTACAACGGGTATTCAGGTTTAATCAGCGGAAAAATAGAAAAGCTTGAAATCGGTTCTGTCGGAGATATCATTCACCGCGGAGGAACGAAGCTATATACAGCAAGGTGTCCTGAGTTTAAAACGGTAGAAGGACGGGAAAAAGGAATAGCGAATTTAAAAAAATATGGTATAGAAGGATTAGTCGTCATTGGCGGAGACGGTTCTTATATGGGAGCGAAAAAGCTGACAGAACACGGTTTTCCTTGTGTCGGAGTGCCGGGAACAATCGACAATGACATCCCTGGAACAGATTTGACGATCGGATTTGATACGGCGTTAAATACCGTTATCGATGCCATCGATAAAATCAGGGATACAGCTACATCCCACGAACGTACATACGTGATTGAAGTAATGGGCCGCCATGCCGGGGACATTGCTTTATGGTCAGGTTTGGCAGGAGGCGCGGAATCCATTTTGATCCCTGAAGCTGACTACGATATGGAAGAAATTATTGCGAGGCTGAAAAGAGGGCATGAGCGCGGCAAAAAACACAGCATCATCATTGTGGCGGAAGGCGTCGGAAGCGGCGTTGAATTCGGCAAAAGAATTGAAGAAGCCACAAATCTCGAAACTAGAGTATCGGTGCTTGGACATATCCAGCGCGGCGGTTCTCCGACTGCAGCAGACCGTGTATTGGCAAGCCGTCTAGGGGCATTTGCGGTTGAACTGCTTCTTGAAGGAAAAGGCGGACGCTGTGTCGGAATTCAAAATAACCAGCTTGTGCATCATGATATCATTGAAATACTCGATCATAAACATACAATTGATCAAAGCATGTACCGCTTGTCTCAAGAACTGTCAATCTAGTGTAAAACCCGAGGAGGAAGCAATATGAGAAAGACTAAAATAGTTTGTACAATTGGGCCGGCCAGCGAAACTGTTGAAAAGCTCACCCAGCTGATGGAAGCCGGAATGAACGTGGCGCGCTTGAACTTTTCCCATGGAGATTTCGAAGAGCACGGCGCAAGAATTAAAAACATTCGCGAAGCAGCCGGCAAGCTGGGAAAAGATATCGGTATCCTTCTTGATACGAAAGGTCCGGAAATCCGCACGCACACAATGGAAGGCGGTTCAATCGAACTGGAAGCGGGTTCTCAGCTGATCGTGTCAATGGAAGAAGTCATCGGTACGCCTGAAAAAATCTCAGTTACATATGATGGGTTGATTCACGATGTATCAATTGGTTCAACGATTTTGCTTGACGATGGACTGATCGGACTTGAAGTCACTGATGTCAACAAGGACAAGCGTGAAATCGTCACGAAAGTAATGAACAGCGGAACGCTGAAAAACAAAAAAGGCGTGAATGTGCCGGGCGTCAGCGTCAATCTTCCGGGAATTACGGAAAAAGACGCTAACGACATTGTGTTCGGTATCGAGCAGGGTGTTGATTTTATCGCGGCATCTTTTGTGCGCCGTCCGTCGGATGTTCTTGAAATCCGCGAACTTCTTGAAGAGCACAATGCGGCAGATATTCAAATCATTCCAAAAATCGAAAACCAGGAAGGCGTTGACAACATCGATGCCATTCTTGAAGTATCAGACGGTCTGATGGTCGCACGTGGAGACCTTGGTGTTGAAATCCCTGCTGAAGAAGTGCCGCTCGTTCAAAAAGAACTGATCAAAAAATGCAATGCGCTTGGCAAGCCTGTTATCACGGCTACCCAAATGCTCGACAGCATGCAGCGCAATCCGCGTCCGACACGCGCGGAAGCGAGCGACGTTGCCAATGCGATCTTTGACGGAACTGACGCGATTATGCTTTCAGGTGAAACTGCTGCGGGAAATTACCCTGTTGAAGCCGTTCAGACGATGCACAATATCGCTTCCCGTTCAGAAGAAGCGCTCAACCATAAAAAGATCCTTTCTGCACGAAGCAAGCAAGTCAGCATGTCAATTACAGATGCCATCGGCCAGTCTGTGGCGCATACGGCAATCAACCTTGACGTGAATGCCATCGTCACACCGACAGAAAGCGGTCATACGGCGAGAATGATTTCCAAATATCGCCCGCAGGCGCCGATTGTCGCAGTTACGGTAAATGATGCGGTTTCAAGAAAGCTGTCTCTTGTCTTCGGTGTTTTCGCAACAAGCGGACAAAACCACAGCTCGACTGACGAAATGCTTGAAAAAGCAGTGCAAAAATCTCTCGACACAGGCATCGTACGCCACGGCGACTTGATCGTTATCACGGCCGGAGCTGTCGGTGAAGCCGGCACAACAAACTTGATGAAAGTGTATGTTGTCGGAGACGTGGTCGCAAAAGGCCAGGGAATCGGACGCAAATCCGCGTTTGGTGAAGTGGTCATCGCTCAAAATGCACAAGAAGCGGATAAAAAAATGAAAGATGGCGCCGTTTTGGTTACAAAAAGCACGGATCGTGACATGATGGCGTCCCTTGAAAAAGCGGCTGCGCTGATTACTGAAGAAGGCGGTTTAACCAGCCACGCGGCAGTCGTAGGCTTGAGCCTCGGCATCCCTGTCATCGTCGGAATGGAAAATGCGACTTCCATTCTCAAAGAGGGAGAAGACATTACGGTCGACTCCGCCCGCGGAGCTGTTTACAAAGGACGTGCAAGCGTACTTTAATCGCTTATTGAAGAAGAAGGGAAGCTTTCCCTTCTTTTTTTGCAGGCGACAGGGCGGCCGTTCGCTTCCATATTAGAATTATGAGGTGAAGACAATGAAGTTTTTCTTATTATTTCTCGTCATTTTTCCAGCGAGTGAAATCGGTCTGTTCCTCTTGTCCGCTAATTGGATCGGTGTCTTGCCGACCGTTTTGCTGATCATCTTGACGGGATTTCTCGGGGCCGCTCTCGCCAAAAAACAAGGAATCGAAGTTTACTACAAAGTTCAGCGCGATCTTCAGTATGGAAAAATGCCTGGGGATGCGATTTTGGACGGGCTTTGTATTTTCATAGGCGGCATGCTGCTTTTGCTGCCCGGCTTTTTATCGGATATCATCGGTTTACTGCTGCTGCTGCCGGCAACGCGCAGCCGTTTCAAACCGTTCATATCCCGCAAGCTGAAGAGGATGTCTGAAGGCAGGCGGATTAACATCATCAAATAACCCGATAAGCGGCGGCCCGCATTGGAAAAAGCAGGCTGCCGCTTATTTTTCATTTCCTTTAATAAACTGCCATACGTCTTTAAAAATACCTGTTGTAAAGAGAGCCTGAATGAGAACGAGAAGGGCGGGGCCCATGATCAATCCGAGAAAGCCAAACAATTTGAAACCGGCAAACAGCGCGATCAATGTTCCCAAAGGGTGAAGTCCGATTGACCGGCTCAAAATCTTCGGTTCGGCCAGCTGCCTGAAGACGAGCACGACGATGTACAGGACTCCGAGGCCGATCGCGAGCGGCAGCTGCTTGGATGCTGCTAAATAGACGATCCACGGCACAAATACAGACCCCGCTCCCAAATACGGCAGCAGGTCGACCAGCCCGATGAGAAAAGCGATGGCGACAGCATGATTAACCTTCAACACAGAAAGCCCGATCAACACCAGCACCATCGTCATCGCCACAAGGGTAAGCTGGGCCTTCACAAAGCCTGCCAGCGCTCTTTTCAATTCCGCATAGACAGCCGCTGCACCCGAGATCAGCCGATCAGGAAGAACAGACCGCGCCTTGTTTTGTATTTTATGCAAATCTTTGCTGATAAAAAAAGTGGCTAGGAGCGAAAAGATCAGCACGGCCGCCATATTCGGCAGAAAGGCGAAAAAGAGGGGCACCATCTCAAGAATTTTTGAAAGAAACAAAGCGGTGCCTGATGCGAGTTCACTGCCCAAATTTTGGACCTGTGTAATGATCGATTCCTGCTGGGCGGCTTCGAGCCCGTCAAAAAAAGCGGCAAGCTGATTATACAGCGGCATGATTTGATTCGTAAAAAAAGATTCGATATAAAGAGCGGCTTTATTAAACTGGACGGGGAGTATTTTAGCCAAATGAGCCGTTCCAGAGACAATCTCGGCAACGACCAGGGTCAAAAAGCCGGCTCCGGCGATCAAAAAGCCGCATAGCACGATGCCGACATTAACGCCTCTCGGGAGCCCGGTCCGCTTATCGAGCCATTCCACAAAAGGGTTGATCATGATGGCGAGAATAAGCGCAATCACAAAAGGATAGGTTAACGGAAAAGAGTAGTAGCCGACCGCTCCGCAAGCAGCGGTCAAAAACAGCACATACACTGCCCGAAGCGCAGCTGTGAGATAGGATTGATTCAATTCTGCATCCTCCTGATATTAGAAAGCATGTCCTTATTTCATTTTATTCTTGAGTCCTGTTATTATGAGAAAGGTCATAAAAAAATGGAGTTGAATACAGCATGTTTACTCAAGCTAATTTATTTTTGATCCTGCTTTTGGCCATCGCATTAATCGCGAAAAATCAGTCGTTGATCATCGCGGTATCCGTCCTGCTTTTGATCAAGCTGACCGGCCTCGATCAAAAGCTGTTTCCGGCCATCCAATCCAAAGGGATTAACTGGGGAGTTACCGTTATTACAATAGCGGTCCTTGTGCCGATTGCCACTGGAGAGATCGGCTTTAAACAGCTTGGCGAAGCGATGAAATCATATTACGCATGGATCGCACTCGGGGCGGGCATTCTCGTAGCATTGATCGCCAAAAACGGGATCACATTGCTCGCGGAAGACCCGCATATCACCACCGCTCTTGTATTTGGAACGATTTTAGCGGTCGCTTTATTCAAAGGCGTTGCCGTCGGCCCGCTCATCGGTGCCGGGATCGCCTATCTTGTCATGCAGGCCGTCCAGCATTTTACATCTTAGAAATGCGGGCCAGCTCCCCCTGTTTCAGGGGGTTTTTTAGTTTGAAAAAAACGTTCGCAACTAAAAATAAACATACATAACGCAGTTAAAACTCCTAAAAATCTGTAAATAGAAGTCAGCTGGTGCAAAAAAATATGGCCCTCTATAAAAGAGGGCTCAGTTTGTCAAAAACCTGTGTGGGGAAATATGACCGTTTATTTCGAATTTGTGGGTTTTTATTTGTGGAGTCTTCAGCAGGTAAGCTTGGATAAAAAGAAAAAATGATCTATCGTCTCTTTCGGGCTGAAACGCTTGCATCAGTTATCGCATCCTTTATTATGATGGCTGTCGAATTGCGAGTGCTGTTCAGTGCCGGATATTTTTTCTGCTAACTGAGACGCCGGATATGATTGCGGCGCGGACGGCAGCAAGTGATTTTAGTGAACGAAAAAGAAAAATTGCTAGAAAACAGAAAGAAATTGAAGAAACCATCAAAAAATTGAAGGATATGAAGATGTCATTTTCACAAAAGAAAGAGAACTAAAGAAGCAAAAAAAGCAAACCCAGGAAGAGGGCTGTCATCATCTCGATAAGATTGTATAAAAGACTAATCATGCCAACAACTTCTCATTACAATCATAAGAGCCTGGTTAGGTTGAGGCTGCAGGCTCTTATCATTTTTGACATTATTTTTTTGTATAACGCACCCAGTCGTAATGAGCGTATAGAGGTGTTACACCATTGTAGGAACCGAGCCAGTCATCGACACCAATACCATTCCACAAGTTCATCATGATCTTTCCTGGCGTAGTCGGAATTTGGCTCGTCGCGGTATGTTTTAATTGCCCATCGACATACCATTTAATCGAGTTTGGCTGCCAATCGAACGCATACGTATGATAGGCATTGGATGCATCAAATCCGAGATCCACAAGCTTCTCATGGTTTCCTACACCATTCGTATAGTAGTTAAACTGAACCTTTGTTGTGTCTTTTCCTAAAAATTCGATATCAATCTCATCCCAAGGAGTTCCATCTGTTGGACCTGTGTAAGTGAAGAACGATGAAACGATCCCTACGTTTTTAGCTGGTTTCATTCTGACTTCATAAAGTCCATATCCATATGTTTGAACAGAGCGATTTTCCCCGCAGTCAAACTTGTTATAAGATGGACTTGTTAGCCCCAAACGCATTTCACCTAATGATGTCATTGATACGTTATTTGCACGCCAAGTGCAGTTGAACACACCTCCATTCGAATAACCATTTGCTTTCTGCCATACACCGGAGTTATAGCTGTTAAAAGGGTCAAAAAACGATCCGCCTGCTTGAGCCGAGGCAGTAGAAGTGACTGCAGACAAACTCAAAAACAATCCGGTGACAAGAAGCAGCAACACTCGTTTCATACGATAAGGCATGTGGCATTCCCCTTTCTTTGAAAACGTTTTCTTTATCGATCATACCTGATTCTTTTAAAAGGGAACATCAGTCAAAATAATGATAATAACTTTTCATTCATAAAAACTCCCCCCGTTTGTTTTAAAACGGATGAAGGGGATTTGCTGTAAAGTAACAAGTAAAAGATTTTATCTCTTTTTCTTTTGTTTATAAATTTATTATAGGTGAAAATCATAAACCGATTAGTATGAAAGAACTGGAGGAATACGTCTGTCCACTTTTAATAAAAATCCCTTCCCAAAACCTCCCTCAAATAGATACAGAAGAATACATGATTCTACAAAGCTGTCGATTGATAATAAATAACTACGAACCCTTGATTTATAAGGCTTTGAAAGCATTTTTGATCAAAAACCTACAAATTTATCAGATTATTGTTTATAATATAAATATGCTTAATCTTTATTAAGCATATCGGAGTATCGAACGGTATATAGAAACGCACGATTGTTTTATTTGAAAAACGATTTAATGTAAGCATTTTCTTTTTGGATTGAAGAAGATGTATACAACATGCGTTGTTTTTGCTCCTAGGTTTTGGTTTAATTTTAAAAGGGGAAATTTTTTAAAAAAGGGAGAGATGAGTATGACAGCAACACGCGGCCTTGAAGGGGTAGTCGCCACTACATCATCAGTAAGTTCAATTATTGATGATACTCTTACATATGTAGGGTATAACATCGATGATTTGACAGAAAAAGCTAGCTTTGAAGAAGTTGTTTATCTGCTTTGGCATTTAAAGCTGCCGAACAAAGAGGAGCTCGCAGAGCTTAAAAAACAGCTTTCTGAAAATGCCGGTATCCCCAAAGAAGTGATTGACCATTTCAAATCCTACTCGAATGGAAAAGTCCACCCGATGGCAGCTCTTCGGACAGCCGTTTCTTTACTCGGACTGTTTGACGAAGAAGCAGATCAAATGGATGCGGAAGCAAACTACAGAAAAGCGGTGCGTCTCCAAGCGAAGATGCCTGCGCTTGTCGCTGCTTTTTCAAGAATCCGCAAAGGGCTCGAGCCGATTGAGCCGAATCCGGAACTCGGTTTTGCCGCCAACTTTCTCTACATGCTGAATGGAAAAGAACCTTCACCTGTTGAAGTGGAAGCGTTTGACAAAGCCTTGATTCTGCATGCGGATCATGAGCTGAACGCATCTACGTTCACAGCCAGAGTATGCGTCGCGACGCTTTCAGACGTCTACTCAGGGATCACGGCCGCAATCGGGGCCTTGAAAGGTCCGCTTCACGGCGGAGCAAACGAAGCAGTTATGAAAATGCTTTCAGAGATTGGCGAGGTTGAAAACGTAGATTCATATATTCACGCCAAGCTTGAAAAGAAAGTAAAGATCATGGGGTTCGGCCACCGCGTATACCGCCAGGGCGATCCCCGCGCAAAACATTTGAAGGAAATGAGCAGACGTTTGACGAATTTAACGGGTGAAAGCAAATGGTATGAGATTTCAGAGCGGACTGAGGAAATCGTCACGTCTCAGAAAAAGCTGCCGCCAAACGTAGACTTTTATTCTGCGTCGGTTTATCATAGCTTAGGAATCGACCATGATCTGTTCACGCCGATTTTTGCGATCAGCAGGGTATCAGGCTGGCTCGCTCACATTCTCGAACAGTATGAAAATAACCGACTGATTCGTCCGCGGGCTGATTACACCGGCCCTGACATGCAGACGTTCATTCCGATTGAAGACAGAAGCTGACCGTTTGAAAGGAGGCTGTTCGAGCTTTGTTCGGCCGGCCTCTTAACGGCTTTCTTAGGAAACAACGATTTCATGAATCTATGAAAAAACATGTTTGTCCCCCGCCAAACGGGGGAAACAAATGTTTTTCTATATTGAAGAATTACATATTATGGGAGGTTTTATTGTGGCACAAGGCGAAAAAATTACAGTCTCCGGCGGAGTATTAAACGTTCCAAACAACCCGGTTATCCCGTTTATTGAAGGGGACGGAACAGGTCCTGATATTTGGAGAGCGGCTTCAAGGGTTCTTGAAGCGGCTGTGGAGAAAGCGTATAACGGCGAAAAGGAAATCACTTGGAAAGAAGTCTACGCCGGGGAAAAAGCGTACAACAAAACAGGCGAATGGCTTCCTGAAGAAACGCTTGATACGATCCGCGAATACCTGATCGCGATTAAAGGTCCTTTAACAACTCCTGTAGGCGGCGGAATCCGCTCATTAAACGTAGCGCTAAGACAAGAGCTTGACCTGTTTACATGCCTGCGTCCTGTCCGCTATTTCACAGGCGTTCCTTCACCGGTTAAGCGCCCTGAAGATACGGATATGGTCATCTTCCGCGAAAATACTGAAGATATCTATGCCGGCATCGAATACGCGAAAGGCTCTGAAGAAGTTCAAAAGCTGATTTCATTCCTGAAAAACGAGCTTGGCGTTAACAAAATCCGTTTCCCTGAAACATCAGGCATCGGTATCAAGCCGGTTTCTGAAGAAGGAACGTCAAGGCTTGTCAGAGCTGCGATCGAGTATGCAATCGAGCACGGCCGCAAATCTGTAACGCTCGTCCATAAAGGAAACATCATGAAATTCACGGAAGGCGCCTTTAAAAACTGGGGCTATGAAGTGGCTGAAAAAGAATTCGGCGATAAAGTATTCACATGGGCCGAATACGACCGCATCGCTGAAAAAGACGGCAAAGACGCTGCAAACAAAGCGCAAAGCGAAGCTGAAGCGGCCGGCAAAATCATCATCAAAGACAGCATCGCTGACATCTTCCTTCAGCAGATCCTGACCCGCCCTGCCGAGTTTGATGTTGTGGCGACAATGAACCTGAACGGGGACTACATTTCAGATGCGCTTGCTGCCCAAGTCGGCGGAATCGGCATCGCTCCTGGAGCAAACATCAACTATGAGACAGGACACGCCATCTTTGAAGCGACACATGGTACAGCTCCAAAATATGCTGGCCTAGACAAAGTAAACCCGTCTTCAGTCATCCTATCCGGCGTGCTGCTTCTTGAGCATTTGGGCTGGAATGAAGCTGCCGACCTTGTGATTAAATCTATGGAGAAAACAATCGCATCCAAAGTCGTCACATACGATTTCGCTCGTTTGATGGACGGCGCGACTGAAGTTAAATGCTCTGAATTCGGTGATGAGCTTATCAAAAATATGTCTTAAACGGCTGTTTTGGGGTAAAACAACAACAATTAAAAGGGGTAGAAAACATGGGAAAGAAGCGAAATAAAGTATCTGTCATCGGAGCGGGCTTTACAGGTGCAACAACTGCGTTTTTAACGGCTCAAAAAGAATTGGCTGACGTCGTGCTAGTCGACATTCCGCAGCTTGAAAACCCTACAAAAGGGAAAGCGCTCGATATGCTGGAAGCGAGCCCTGTCCAAGGATTTGACGCGAATATTACAGGAACGGCAAACTACGAAGATACGGCCGGCTCAGATATCGTCGTCATCACGGCGGGAATCGCAAGAAAGCCGGGAATGAGCCGGGACGACCTCGTGGCTACAAATGAAAAGATCATGAGGAGCGTAACGAAGGAAGTTGTTAAATACTCACCTGATTGTATCATCGTCGTTCTGACAAACCCTGTGGATGCGATGACATACGCCGTCTATAAAGAATCGGGCTTCCCGAAAGAGCGGGTCATCGGCCAGTCGGGAGTTTTGGATACGGCAAGATTCAGAACGTTTGTCGCTCAGGAGCTCAACCTTTCCGTCAAAGACATTACAGGTTTTGTACTGGGCGGACACGGGGACGATATGGTTCCGCTCGTTCGCTACTCTTATGCAGGCGGCATTCCGCTTGAAACGCTTCTTCCGAAAGACCGGATCGATGCGATTGTTGAAAGAACGAGAAAAGGCGGGGGAGAAATTGTCAACCTGTTAGGAAACGGAAGTGCGTATTATGCGCCTGCCGCTTCCCTGACAGAAATGGTTGAAGCAATCTTAAAAGACCAGCGCCGCGTGCTGCCGACTATTGCCTACCTTGAAGGCGAATACGGCTATGAAGGCATTTACCTCGGCGTTCCGACGATTATCGGCGGAAACGGTCTTGAACAGATCATTGAACTTGAACTGACTGAAACAGAAAGAAGTCAGCTTGATCGATCCGTTGAATCAGTCAAAAACGTCATGAAAGTATTATCATAATGAAAACAGCAGGAAGGCTTTATACAAGCCTTCCTGTTTTTGAATGCGATCTTTTTTTACATAAAACCATATGAAAATCAAGACATAAACACGGGCTGTCAGCATATACCTAATCATAATCATCTGCCCGGACATTTTCATTCTTTTTTCTGGAAGCATTCCATCGCTTAAAACAGCGGTTTATTGCCGAAAAAGAGAGATTTTATGCAAAACACTGAAAAATCAAATTGTCGAACGGATAGGCTTTCGTTAAAATAGGAGTGAAAACGTTTATTTAACAAAAGATAGAGAAAGAGATGTCGGGGAAATCTGAAGCCTGGAGGCATGTCATGAGCAAAAAGATATTAGTTGTAGATGATGAGGAATCGATTGTTACCCTTCTAAAATATAACCTTGAACGGTCGGGCTATCATGTGGTGACGGCCATGGACGGAGAGGCCGGCTTATTAAAGGCGATTGAAGAGAAGCCGGATCTGATCGTGCTCGATCTGATGCTTCCTAAAATGGACGGCATTGAAGTATGCAAGGAACTCAGACAGAAGAAGCTGATGTATCCGATTTTGATGCTGACCGCTAAGGATGATGAATTTGATAAGGTGCTCGGTCTCGAGCTGGGTGCCGATGACTATATGACGAAGCCGTTCAGCCCGAGAGAGGTGACGGCAAGGGTCAAAGCGATTTTAAGAAGAACACAGACGCTGTCCGTTCATCCGGAGGAGACGGAAGAACCGGATGCAGGCGAGCTGATCATAGGCGAATTGAAAATACTGCCAGAACATTATGAGGTTTACTTTCAAAACGAACGCCTCGAGCTAACGCCTAAGGAATTCGAACTCCTTTTATATTTGGGAAGGCATAAAGGGAGGGTGCTGACGAGAGACCTTCTCCTCAACGCTGTCTGGAACTACGACTTCGCGGGGGATACGCGCATCGTCGATGTCCATATCAGCCATCTTCGCGATAAGATCGAAAAAAATACGAAAAAACCGGAATACATTAAAACAATCAGAGGTCTTGGCTACAAAATGGAGGAGCCGAAGCTGAATGATTAAATTCCGGACCCGGCTTTTAGCTGCCCTGCTGACGCTTTTGATTCTCGTATTTGCTTCACTCGGTTTTCTGCTCGTTCACTTGTTTCACTCCTCATACGATGCCAAACTGAGCAGCCATATTGAAAAAGAAGCCGCTTTGGTCGCTTCATTGGCAAATCGTGAAAACATGAAGTCTTCGGAGCAAGGAGCCATTTTAGAGAAGGCAAGCCGTGAACTGGACAGTCATGTATCGCTGGTTGATACAAAAGGTCAGGTTCTTTTTCATTTTGGGGGCCGTGCAGAAGATCAATCCGTTATCAAAGAAGCGCTTGAGTCGGATTTAAACGGTGAAGGAGGAGGCTTCAGAATCAATCCGGATGACGAGTCCGTTTACCGTTACGTGCAGCCGCTGAAAGAAGACGGGAATGTGAATGGATATATTCTGATCAGCACTCCTGTCGATTCATTGCAAGATATCAATCAAAAGATCTGGATTCTCCTCGGCGTGAGCCTTGGAACGGCCTTTTTAATCATCGCCGGGCTTGGGGCGAGAATAACCTCTCAATATACGAATCCGATTGAGTCTGCGACACAAGTAGCGATTGAGCTTGCCAAAGGAAACTATAAAGCAAGAACTTTCAACGAAGATGAAACGATGCTGAGCCAGTCCATCAATATGCTGGCGCAGAACCTGCAGGACATGACAAGAGCACAGGAAATGCAGCGCGACCGTCTGCAAACCGTCATCGAAAATATCGACTCCGGTCTGATCTTAATCGATGGAAAGGGTTATATTCACCTTGTGAACCGCGCTTATCAAAAGCAATTTCACGTAGAAGCCGATCAGCTTCTTTACCATTTCTATCACGAAGTGCTCGAACACGAAGAAATCATTAATCTAATTGAAGAAATTTTTATGACGGAAACAAAGGTCCGCAAAATGTTTAAACTGCCGATCAAAATTGAAAGAAGGTATTTTGAAGTCGACGGAGTTCCAATTATCGGCATCAATGATGAGTGGAAAGGCATCGTTCTCGTGTTCCATGATATGACGGAAAGAAAGCAGCTTGAAGAAATGAGGAAGGACTTTGTCGCCAATGTCTCCCACGAGCTGAAAACGCCGATTACATCGATCAAAGGGTTCACCGAGACGCTTTTAGACGGAGCGATGAACGAAAGGGAGACGCTGCTGCAATTTCTATCGATCATCTTAAAAGAGAGCAGCCGTCTGCAAACGTTGATCCAGGACCTGTTGGATCTGTCGAAAATCGAACAGCAGAACTTCACCTTGAATATTCAAAATTGCAATATAGGTGAAATCCTCGCTGAAATTGGGATGCTTTTGAAGAATAAAGCGGAGGAAAAAGGAATCACCTTGACCCTGGAAAAGCCGGAGATGCCAGCCGTTGCTTCTGGGGATCCGCACAGACTAAAGCAGATCTTTTTAAATTTGGTGAACAATGCCCTCACATATACGCCTGAAGATGGAAACGTAACGATTTCGGCTGATGTACTGGAAAATGCAGTGCAAGTCAAAGTGAAGGATACGGGCATCGGGATCAAGCGGTCCGAAATCCCGAGAATATTCGAACGCTTCTACCGGATCGATAAAGACAGGAGCAGAAATTCAGGAGGAACCGGTCTCGGCCTTGCGATCGTCAAGCATTTAGTCGAAGCCCATGACGGTGAAATCGACGTCGAAAGCGAGCGGGGGAAAGGCACCGAATTCACGGTCCGCTTAAAACGCGCATCCGAGTAGCTTCATTTAGCAAACTTTACAAAGGCTTAACAACTTTTATATATATGGTTAAAACTTGGCTGATAGGATCATTAGTGAACCCCTTCATCCAAGGAGCCATATGGACGGACGCGATCAACAGCGCGTCCCTTTTTTTATTTTTCTGCGAAATCACTCTCATTTTCCTTTCAAAATGAACTTTGCTAAAATAAAATAAGCAAATATGATCACGAAGTTGAATGGAAGCTGACGAATCGGCTCCTTAGGAGGATAAAGATGACTGAAAGAAAAAAACTAGTATTGGTTGACGGAAACAGCCTGGCTTACCGCGCGTTTTTCGCTCTGCCTCTTCTCAGCAATGAAAAAGGGATACATACAAACGCTGTGTACGGTTTTACCACGATCTTAATGAAGATGCTTGAAGAAGAAAAACCGACCCACATGCTCGTTGCTTTTGATGCGGGGAAAACGACATTCAGACATAAAACGTTTAAAGAATATAAAGGCGGCAGACAAAAAACGCCGCCCGAGCTGTCCGAGCAGCTGCCGTTTATCCGCGAGCTCCTCGACGCCTATCAAATCTCAAGGTATGAGCTTGAAAACTACGAGGCCGATGATATTATCGGCACCCTTGCCAAGTCAGCGGAAAAAGACGGATTTGAAGTGAAGATTTTTTCAGGCGACAAAGACCTGACACAGCTGGCTACAGAAGGAACGACGGTCGCCATCACGAAAAAGGGCATTACAGATGTTGAATACTATACGCCGGAACATGTCCGGGAAAAGTACGGACTTACACCTGAACAAATCATTGACATGAAAGGGCTGATGGGAGACTCATCAGACAACATTCCAGGTGTGCCGGGCGTCGGCGAAAAGACGGCGATCAAGCTTTTGAAACAGTTCCATACAGTAGAGGAGCTGCTGTCGTCAATAGACGAAGTCAGCGGAAAAAAACTGAAAGAAAAGCTTGAAGAATTTAAAGAACAGGCATTGATGAGCAAAGAGCTTGCGACAATTACGACAGAAGCGCCGCTTGAAGTCACCCTCGATTCCCTCGGATACGAAGGTTTTGACAGGGAAGCGGTCGTCAAGATTTTTAAAGATCTCGGTTTTAACTCTTTGCTCGAAAGGATTGGCGAAGAGCCGGGAGAAAAAGAAGAAGAACAGTTTGAAGAGATCAACGTCACGATCAAAACAGACATCACGGATGATTTGTTTGCGTCACCGGCTTCACTCGTTGTCGAACAGCTCGGCGACAATTATCATGAGGCGCCGATTCTCAGTTTTTCGATCGTCAACGAACATGGCGCTTTCTTCATCCCGGAAGAGACGGCCGTTCAGTCGGACCGTTTTAAAGAGTGGGCCGAAGACGAGTCGAAAAAGAAATGGGTGTTTGATGCAAAACGCGCGGCGGTCGCTTTGCGCTGGCGGGGCATCGAACTGAAAGGCGCAGAATTTGACGTTCTCCTTGCGGCCTATATCATCAATCCGGGACACGCCTACGACGATGTTGCAAGCGTTGCGAAAGAACACCAATTACACATTGTCGCGGCAGATGAAGCGGTCTACGGAAAAGGCGCGAAACAGGCGGTGCCGGATGAGAAGGAGCTTGCAGACCATTTAGCCAGAAAAGCGAAGGCGATATCGCTGCTCCGCGAAAAGCTCCTTGATGAATTGGAGAAAAACGAGCAGCTCGATCTGTTTGAAGCGCTCGAAATGCCCCTCGCCCACATTCTCGGTGAGATGGAATCGATCGGTGTCCAAGTCGATGTCGACAGATTGAAAAAAATGGGGGAAGAACTGTCCGCCAAATTAGCGGAATACGAGAAGAAAATCCACGAGTCAGCAGGTGAAACGTTCAATATCAATTCTCCAAAGCAGCTCGGTGTGATTTTGTTTGAAAAACTCGGGCTGCCTGCCGTCAAAAAAACAAAAACGGGCTATTCGACTTCAGCCGATGTGCTGGAAAAACTGCGCGACAAACACGTCATTATCGAAGATATTCTGCACTACAGACAGATCGGCAAGCTCCAGTCCACATACGTCGAAGGGCTTTTAAAAGTAATCAAAAAAGACAGCCATAAAGTGCATACCCGCTTTAATCAAGCTTTAACACAGACGGGAAGGCTCAGCTCAACCGATCCCAATCTGCAAAATATACCGATCCGTCTTGAGGAAGGCCGCAAAATCCGGCAGGCGTTTGTCCCTTCGCAAAAAGGCTGGCTCATATTCGCTGCGGATTACTCCCAAATCGAATTGAGGGTTCTCGCCCACATTTCAAAGGATAAAAATTTGATTGAAGCGTTCACGAACGATATGGACGTTCACACGAAAACGGCGATGGATGTTTTTCATGTATCAGAAGAAGAAGTCACCCCTGCGATGAGGAGGCAGGCGAAAGCCGTCAATTTCGGAATCGTCTACGGAATCAGCGACTACGGCTTGTCGCAAAACCTGGGAATTACAAGAAAGGAAGCGGCCGCGTTTATTGAGCGCTATTTCCACAGCTTCCAGGGAGTTAAAGAATACATGGAAGAAACCGTTCAAGAAGCGAAACAGAGGGGCTATGTGACGACTCTTTTAAGCCGGAGGCGGTATATACCGGAATTGACGAGTCGGAATTTCAATCTGCGCAGCTTTGCCGAACGGACGGCAATGAACACGCCGATCCAGGGAAGCGCCGCAGATATCATTAAAAAAGCGATGATCGACATGGCGGACAAGCTGAAAGAAAAAAATCTCCAGGCAAAACTGCTGCTACAGGTTCACGACGAATTGATTTTTGAAGCGCCTGAAGATGAAATCAAAGTGCTTGAAAAACTGGTTCCGGAAGTAATGGAACATGCATTGGAGCTCGATGTTCCGCTGAAAGTGGACTGCGCTTCAGGGCCTTCATGGTACGATGCAAAATAGAGAAAAGGAAGTGATGATGTGCCGGAATTACCAGAAGTCGAAACGGTCCGGCGCACTCTTGCCGGGCTTGTAAGAGGGAAAACGATCGATGCGGTTGATGTCAGATGGACAAAAATCATAAAACGTCCGGAGGAGCCTGAGGAATTCGCAAGGCTCCTGGCCGGTCAGACGATTCAGTCGATCGGAAGAAGGGGAAAATTCCTGTTGTTTCATCTTGATGATTGTGTCATGGTTTCCCATTTGAGAATGGAAGGAAAGTACGGGCTTCATCAAAACGATGAACCCCTTGATAAACATGTGCACGTCATTTTCAGGTTCACGGACGGAAGCGAGCTGCGCTACCGGGATGTCAGAAAGTTCGGCACGATGCATTTGTTTAAGCCGGGAGAAGAACTGACGGAGCTGCCTCTCAGGCAGCTCGGTCCCGAACCTTTCAGCGAGGAATTTACAGCCGGTTACTTAAGAGAGCGCCTGAAGAAAACAAACCGCTCAGTGAAAACCGCACTGCTCGATCAGCGGACAGTGGTCGGGCTGGGCAATATTTATGTCGACGAGGCTTTATTCAGAGCCGGTATCCATCCCGAGACAACAGCGAACAAGCTCACAAAAAAACAGACGGTTCTTCTTCATGAAGAGATCGTTCAAACGTTAAAGGAAGCTGTTGAAGCAGGGGGAAGCACAGTCAGATCTTACATCAATTCACAAGGTGAAATCGGCATGTTCCAGCTCAAACTTTTCGTTTACGGCCGGAAAGATGAACCTTGTAAAAAGTGCGGATCTCCAATTGAAAAAACAGTCGTTGGCGGAAGGGGCACGCATTTTTGCATAAAGTGCCAGAAAAAATGACAATCGCATAAAAGGGACAACAGCAAGCCGTATCATGGTTCAAGCTGTCGATGCATACGCTCCATATAGCTGTTAAAAGCAAGCTTTAAGGTGTGATGTTTCTTTTTCGGGTAAACAACACACGGATGGTTTTCTTCTTTCATATATATAAGAAGCCTAGAAAGCTGCCTTTAGGCTGCATGACTTAACCGCTCGCATCAACAGAAAGGAAGAGCCTGATATGATGTTTGCATCTTTCTTGCTGCTGGCATTTGCCGTCAGCTTGGACAGTTTTTCAGTCGGATTTACTTACGGATTGCGAAAGTTGAAAATCCCATTTAAAGCGATTTTGATTATTGCTTTTTGCTCTGGTGCCGTGATGTATATTGCCATGATGATCGGAACCCTTTTGGCGAAATTCCTGCCCGTTGTCGTAACAGAAAGGCTCGGAGCCGTCATATTAATGGGGATCGGCGCATGGGTGCTGTATCAGTTTTTCAGGCCGGAGAAAGAACAGGATCTCGTCTTCTCTGAAAAAACGCTCATCAACCTTGAATTGAAATCGCTCGGAATCGTGATACACATTTTAAGAAAACCGACAAGCGCCGACATTGATAAATCAGGAATCATTACCGGTATAGAAGCTTTCCTTCTCGGTTTCGCCCTCTCTATTGACGCGTTCGGAGCAGGGATCGGCGCGGCTGCGCTCGGCTTTTCCCCTGTACCGATGAGCATTACGGTAGGCATCATGAGCTCATTGTTCGTATTTTGCGGAATACAGGCGGGGCGATTTTTATCGAAATGGAACTGGATGGATAAACTGACCTTTCTTCCCGGTATATTGCTGATTATGATCGGCATCTGGAAACTGTAAGAAGGAGGTGCAGGCCTTTGACATTGGTCATCGGGTTGACCGGAGGGATTGCCAGCGGCAAAAGTACTGTCGCGCAAATGTTCCAGCAGTGCGGCATCACAGTCGTCGATGCGGACGTGATCGCGAAAGAGGCCGTTGAACAAGGGATGCCCGCTTATCACAAAATCGCAGAGACATTTGGTCAAGGCGTGCTGCTTGAAACAGGCGGTATCGACCGGAGAAAACTTGGAGAAATTGTTTTTACTAACGAAGAAAAGAGGATGCAGTTAAATGCGATCGTCCATCCGGAAGTGAGAAAAATGATGATCAAACAGCGCGACGAAGCCATCCGGGCCGGTGAACGGTTTGTTGTTCTCGATATTCCGCTTTTATATGAAAGCGGGCTTGAACATTTGACAGATAAAGTGATCGTCGTCTGGGTGCCGATGGAGCTTCAGCTTGAGCGGCTGATGAAAAGAAACCGGCTCACTGAAGACGAGGCGCTGAACAGAATTCACGCCCAGCATTCTCTTGACGAAAAAAAGAAAAAGGCAGACGCGGTGATCGATAACAGCGGCAGTCTGAAAGATACAGAAGTGCAGCTTCATCAGCTGCTTGATACATGGTCAAATATTGAAAAGTGAGCGCGAAATTGCGCTCACTTTTTTATTAGTCGTTTTTAAACTGGCTGTAATTCGCATAATACAGCGCGGTGCGTTGTGCACCTGCATACCGTTCGGCAAAAGCTTTGGCATTGCCTGCCTTCATCGTCCGATAGCTGTAGTTGGATGAAGGTTTCCAGCTTGTTTCAGGCGATTTCTGTCCTTTTATCGCCGGATATGATCCGACATCTTTAAATGAGCCGTCTCCGTAATCATCAAGTATGCCTTTCTCGCTGCCCGTACCGAAGTAATTGGCTTCAGAATAAATTTTGGCCAATGTCGTTATCGTGAAGCCTAGATGGTAATTGTTGATATAATTGTTTTTCACATGAAAATGGCCGTAACGCATCAACCCGGGCGCCCTGACATAGAGATTCTCAAAGCGGTTGTGGCTGATTGTCATCCGCGGATATCCATTATATATACTGTGGTATTGCTTGTCATCTTGAGGCCAGCCGAGAATCAAGCCGTACCTGTGGTCTGTGAATGTGCTGTGAGACAGTGTGACGTAATCGGCTTTAGCGCCGATGTATAAGAGCTTGTCGAGATCGTGACCGTTTGCTGAATAGCTGTGGCCCTGGAATGTGACATGGTCAATCCAGTAATTCCTCGAATCTGTAATGTAAACAGGGATGTCGTTGTTTTCATTTATGAATGCATCATGTGCAATGATCAGATTTTTGAAAATCACGTTGCCTGAGTCCGTTTTTGTTTTAAAGTAAATGTTGTTCAGCTTATGTTTTTCATACGAGCCGATGATTGTTTTATTGGCACCCACCGTCAATACCGTTTTGGCTGAAGCGCCGATATTGCTGGAGACGACAATGGTGCGGGGCGTTGAACCTCCAATATTGGCTTTCAGTTCGCCCAGATTGTTGACATAGACGACTTTTCCAAGCAGGCCGCCGGTTGTGCCTGTTTTCTGCTTGCCATTCGTTTCCTTTGCATAGCCCGCGAAACCTTCGAGCCCGTCGCTTGGAAGCTTCCACTTTTGGACGGAGCCGCCTGTATATTTGGCAAGCTTCACTCCGTTGCCGTCCAGTGTCAGGGCAAGGCTGTTGTTTTGCGCACTGACGATTTTATACGTGATAAAGTCTCCGTTTCCGTCTTTGTCAGCCCCGATAATATTCCACAACTCTTCTTTTCGTGAATTGTCATAGTAGACTACAGCGGGATTATTGTTTGACAACGCGTAATGGGAAGGGATGATAATTTTGCCGTTATCCATATTTCTGATTTTGAACTGTTTGCCGTCAGACGTATCCAGCCTCCATCTTTCTGCTTTTTCCCCGCTCATCTGTTTTGCTGTTAGCGGTGCATTATCTTGATTCCCGGCGGGCGTGATGTTTATGCCTGATAAGCTTTCCAGCCTGATCATCTGTTTCGGATAATCTTCGTTCGCCGCGGAAGCGGCTGCTGTTCCTATAAAAAAATAAATGCCGGCCGCAGCCAAAAAAGAAATGATAAAATATATGTTTTTGGTCAGTTTCATGGTTGTCCTTTCTTGAAGACACTGCCTTCTGTCGTGTGAAAATTTGGCGCCGTTGGAAATTGTAGCACTAAAGATGTATTTGAAATATATGCTTTAATGCCGATTTTTTCTAGTTCTTTGTTCATTGTTTCACAAAAACCGCGTAAATTTGCTGTAAAAGAAACAAATGGTATGGCTAATTAAAAATAATGTGTTATACTTATTTTGAATAAATCATGATGTGGAATGACATAAAATAAGGGGTGCATATTTGATGAAAGTGAAAGTTGCGATAAACGGATTCGGCCGGATCGGCAGAATGGTGTTTAGAAAAGCGATGCTTGATGAACAGATTGACATTGCAGTGATCAATGCGAGCTACCCTCCGGAAACGCTCGCTCATTTAATAAAGTATGACACAAATCACGGCCGATATGAGCTTGATGTAAACGCTGGAGACGATTGCCTGTTCGTTAACGGTAAAAAGGTCATGCTGACCAATCAGAGGGACCCTAAACTTCTTCCGTGGGCGCAATACGGAATCGACATCGTCGTAGAAGCGACGGGGAAATTTAACGCGAAGGAAAAAGCGGAAGCTCATATTGAAGCCGGCGCGAAAAAAGTTATTTTGACAGCGCCGGGGAAAAATGAAGACATCACAATCGTGATGGGCGTCAATGAACGCGAATTTGATGCGGAGCGTCATACGATTATTTCAAACGCTTCCTGTACGACGAATTGTCTCGCTCCTGTCGCAAAAGTGCTTGATGATGCATTTGGCATTGAAAACGGCCTGGTGACCACTGTTCACGCATTTACAAATGATCAAAAAAATATTGATAATCCGCACAAAGACTTGAGAAGGGCGCGCGCCTGCGGTTCTTCGATCATTCCGACAACGACAGGCGCCGCGAAAGCGCTGTCACTTGTCATGCCACATTTAAAAGGAAGAATGCACGGCCTGGCCCTGCGCGTTCCCGTCTCAAATGTGTCACTCGTTGACCTTGTGGCTGATTTAAAAAGCGATGCGACGGCAGAAGATATTAATGAAGCGTTCCGAATGGCGGCGGCAGGCTCGATGTCCGGGATCCTCGATGTATGCGATGAACCGCTTGTCTCATCCGATTTTAATACGAATCCATACTCGGCGGTGATCGACAGCCTTTCAACAATGGTGCTTGAGAACAGAAAGGTGAAAGTGCTCGCATGGTATGACAACGAATGGGGATATTCGTGCAGGGTTGTCGATTTAATCAGATACGTGGCTTCAAGAATGAAACACCCTTCGGCTGTATAAAATAAGAGCATGGACGGATAAAAAATAAATACCCCTTAACCATCAAATGATAAAACCGCCTTGCAAAAAATATTCAAACAAAGTATACTATTTTTCGTGAACTTCTAGTTCGTGAGCGCTTCGGCATTACTTAAAGGGTTAGGACCTCTCCGGACTAACTTTCCCCCGTGGTAAATGACCGGTTCAGTTGCTTGGAAATTCACTTTTCTAATTCTTGTTAAGGGGGGTCCATGCTATGGAAACAATGGGGCGTCACGTTATCTCCGAACTGTGGGGATGCGATTTTGATAAGCTGAATGACATGGATTTTATTGAAAAAACGTTTGTAAATGCGGCACTGAAGTCAGGTGCTGAGGTACGTGAGGTAGCCTTTCATAAGTTTGCACCTCAAGGTGTAAGCGGGGTTGTGATCATTTCTGAATCTCACTTGACCATTCACAGTTTTCCTGAACACGGATATGCCAGCATTGATGTTTATACTTGCGGAGATTTAGATCCGAACGTAGCTGCCGATTATATCGCAGAAGAATTAAGAGCAGAAACAAGAGAGAACATTGAAATACCGAGAGGCATGGGACCTGTTCAGGTGAAACAGGCCAACGCCAAAGCACAGGCACTTTAATGCCGATAGAGGAGCTGGATGAAAAAGCGGACACCGCTTTTAAAATCCGCTCCTTTTTCTTTCCTCTCGCGACAATCCCCGAAACATATTCTCCCCGGCATTCTCTTGCCCTAATTTGTTTTCCCTTGGAAATCAACCATTTTTTTAATAAAATATAGAGAAGAAAGACAAAGGGGACAGGGGATATGAGTCTTTTTCAAAACATTCACCGGTTTTTTTCTACACACGCCGAAACGTCTGACCGCCATCCTTCGGACGAGCTGAAGAGCCGCTATTATAAAGCGGCGTCAAAAGAAACGCTCAATGCTGTAAAGGAAGTGCTGGAAGGCCTTGACGGCTGTAAGGTGACATCGGTGTCGGAAGAAAGAGGAGAAATCAGCGCCGAGGTGAAAAAAACGAGAAAAGCTTTTGTGGTGGCGACAGTCGTGTCGATTCGCCCTTTTGATACAGCGGTGGATTTTAATGTGTCAACGGAAACGTTTTTGCCGACCGATTTTGGCTACAGCCGCGGGCTTGTCTCGACGCTATACAGCGAACTGGACGGAAAGCTGCAGAAATCTGTACATTCAAACAATTGAATAGGGAGCTGAAAAAATGAAATGTCCAGCATGTCAGCATAACGGGACGAGGGTTTTGGACTCCCGTCCCGTTGACGAAGGCAGATCGATTCGCAGAAGACGCGAATGCGAATCATGCAACTATCGATTTACTACATTTGAAAAAGTGGAAGAAATTCCGCTCATCGTCGTAAAAAAAGAAGGAATCCGGGAAGAATTCAGCCGCGAGAAGATGCTCCGCGGTTTGATCAAAGCGTGCGAAAAACGCCCTGTCGCCTTAAAGCAACTTGAGGATATTTGCTTTGAAATTGAAAAAGAGCTTAGAAATCAAGGCGTTGCTGAAGTGAAAAGCGATATGATCGGAGAAATGGTGATGGACCGGCTTGCGAAAATCGACGAAGTCGCATACGTCCGGTTTGCTTCAGTATACCGCCAATTTAAAGATATTAACGTATTTATCGACGAGCTGAAAGACTTAATAAAGAAAGAACGGTAAAGAGCTGTAAATTAATCCAGCTCTTTTCTCATGATAAAACCACGGTCGTGTGACATGAAGGCCTGAAAAAGGTGTAAAATGAGGACAAGAAACAAAGTGGAAGGTTGACAAAAGATATGAGTAATTATTGGAAAGACTTGCTTCCTGTCGATCCGTACGTTGTCAAAAGCTGCGGATTGCTTCAGGACTTGGACCGGCAAATTGTCACGCTATTGTATCAGCCTCTAATCGGCTCTTTTTCATTCAGCTTGTTTCTCACGCTGTGGGGGGAACTGGAGCAAAACAGAGTCTGGGGGAAAAGCTCGACTCACAGACAGCTGATGGCGGCGATGCAGACCAACCTGAAGACGATTCACTCAGAGAAGGAAAAGCTTGAGGGAATCGGACTGTTGAAAACTTATATGAAAGAAACGGAAGACGAGCGTTTGTTTATATATGAATTGATTCCGCCGCTCAGACCGGATGAGTTCTTTCAGGACGGCATGCTGAATGTCTTCTTGTACAACCGCGTCGGAAAAGCGAGGTTTCAGCAGCTGAAAGAATACTTTTCCCACCCGTCTGTTCCCGAAGAAGCACGGGATATCACCCGTTCTTTCAACGAAGTTTTTGCATCTGTCCAGCCGAGCGAATGGAAGATGTCTGACGATATGATCGAAGCGATGGAGCTTCGCGAAGATCGTGAATGGATGAAAGAAGGGAATGGCAAACCGGCGGCGGTCACAGACGACGCCTTTGACTTTCAACTGTTTCTCGCCGGTTTATCCGACACGCTTATTCCGAGAAAAGCGCTGTCAGACCAAGTGAAGGAAACGATTAAAAAGCTCGCCTTTCTCTACGGGATCGAACCGCTTCAGATGCAAAACGTCGTCATGTCAGCCGTTGATGAGCACGATACGATCACGACAGAAGCGCTCAGAAAAGCGGCGAGCGACTGGTATCAGATCGAGCGCAGCGGCCCGCTTCCGGAGCTCGTCGACAAAGTGCAGCCGATGAATCTCCGCGAACAGCCGAATCAACAGTCGTCAACGAACGCCAAGGAAGACAATTTGATCGCTTTGCTTGAGCAGGTATCGCCGAAAAAGCTGCTGCAGGATATCGGCGGCGGAGCGGAACCATCCAAAGCCGATCTGAAAATTATAGAAGAAATAATGCTTGACCAAAAATTAGAGCCCGGCGTCATCAATGTTCTGATTTATTATGTCATGCTGAAAACCGATATGAAGCTTTCGAAAAATTACACCCAAAAAATAGCTTCTCACTGGGCCAGAAAAAACGTTCGCACGGTTAGAGAGGCTATGAAGCTTGCGAAAGAAGAAAACCGCCAATATCTTGAATGGGCGGAAGGGAAGAAAAAGCCTTCCCGGAACAAGAAAGTCATCAGGGAAGAAAAGCTGCCTGACTGGCTTCGGGAAAGTGACGAAGCCGACAGTAAACCGCTCGAAACAGAGCCGGCCGGTTCCGTAACGAGAGAAGGCTTTGACCAACAGAAGCAGAAGCTGCTCGAAGAAATAAAAAAACTGAAAAACCATTCCGCTCTTTAATGTGAGGTGAAGATGATGGAGCCGATTAAACGCGCTTTGCAAGGCGTGACGACGAGACCCGATTTTCAAAAACGCCTTGAAGATATGAAAGAAAAAGTGCTCTCTGACAAGGATGTTCAGGAGTTTTTAAACAGCCGCCAGTCAGAAGTGGATCAAGGAATGATCGACAGGAGCCTAAACAAGCTTTATGAATTTACACAGCAAAGCAAAGCATGCCAAGACTGCTCGAGTCTGAAAGAGTGCAAAAACCTGATTCAAGGTTATCATCCAAAGCTTGTGATGAACGGAAAAACGATCGATGTTCAATATGACAGGTGTCCGGAAAAAAAGGCAGCGGACGAGAGGGAAAGACAGCGGTCGCTGATTAAAAGCATCTATATTCAACAGGATCTCTTGAATGCTACGTTTGCCGATATTGACGGAGATGATCCGAGCAGATTAAAGGTCCTTCAGCTTGTGACAGGCTTTTTGCATGACTATAACGAAACGGGAAAGGGAAAAGGCATCTACGTCTACGGGAAGTTCGGGGTCGGAAAAACCTTTATGCTGGCCGCCATCGCCAACGAGCTTGCGGCAAAGGACCATCCATCCATTCTCGTCTATGTCCCCGAATTTGTCAGGGAACTGAAAAATGCGATACACGATCAGTCGCTTGAAGAAAAGCTTGAGATGGTCAAGTCTACGCCGATTCTAATGCTCGATGATATCGGTGCGGAGTCCATGTCAAGCTGGGTGAGGGATGAGGTGCTTGGCGCCATCCTTCAGCACAGAATGTCTCATCAGCTGCCGACGTTTTTCTCTTCCAACTTTGACCCTGATGAACTGAAACACCATTTCACCTATTCGCAAAGGGGCGAAAAAGAAGAGGTGAAAGCGGCAAGGCTGATGGAGAGGGTGCTGTATTTAGCGACACCTGTCCGGCTGGACGGGAAAAACCGACGTCAGTAATCACATGATCCCGAGCTTCAATTACGGAGATGAAGAAGATGCAAAAAAGAACCTTGGCCAAATGGACGGTTATCGCCGTAATCGCGGCGGCCGGACTATGGTTGAATGCGAAATATCTGAATCTGAGCCCCGCTCATATAAGAGAAGGCGTCTTATCCTTCGGGATTTTCGCCCCGCTCATCTATATCGGATTATTGATGATCCGGCCGTTTTTGCTGCTACCTGCTTCCGTTTTCGCCGTCAGCGGGGGCCTCGCATTCGGTCCGCTGTTTGGCTCTTTGTATTCTTTTATCGGTGCGGCGGGCGGTGCATTTTTGTCATTCGCTGTTGCATACAGGCTCGGCGGAAACCTTCAGCACATGCCGCTGAAGCTTGACAGCCTGCGGACGCTTTTGCGGAAAAACGGCTTTTTCTGCATTCTGCTCTTGAGGCTCGCGCCGATTCATTTTGACGCGGTTAGCTATGCGGCAGGCGTGTCAAAAGTGAAGCCCCTGTCGTTTGCCCTGGCGACGGCTGCGGGCATCATTCCGGGCACCGTTATTTTAAATGTGCTCGGGTCAAGCCTCTTGACCGGCGACATCATAGCAATTGCAGCTACAGCGGCAATTTACTTGATATTCATTACCGTGCCTCTTTTGTTCAGAAAAAAAGTGCAGGCGCTCCTCGATTAAGGGCTCATCCTTTTTTTACGTCTATTTTATTTGTCACCCCCATATACATGTATCAGATGTTGTTAGGGGGGACAAACATGCTTGAAATTACATTTGAAGATGATTATGATACAGCCGCGTTTTTGCATCTCCTTCGCAATGCGGATGCGAACCGGCATATCAAGATTCACGAAGCACCAGGGAAGATCGGAATTGAAAAGACCCATTCCTCTGTCAGTATTCAGGCCTATATTGAGCCGGTTCTGACGAGATTTTTTACAGAATGCAAAGAAGACGAATACATGCTTTCGGTTATTGAAGGCGATTATTACTTTTTGGACCGGGATGAACAGCAGCAGATTCTTCAACTGGCCCACAGCATTATGGAGGGCGAACTTGAAGGGCTTCCTCTCAACAAGGACGACACCCCTCGCGAACATTACATCATTCAGGAGCTCCAAACGATTTGTCTTGAGGAAAACGTCTTTTCCATTCGGTCTTTTATGACATTTCGCCTCGGGAGGTATTATGAACGCCTCAGGTCTTATGTGGAGGCGGCAATTGACGAGTATAAAATGGAACAGGAATATCAGACATTCATTCAATCGCTGAGAGACTACGTCATGTCGAAAGAGCCGATGCTTGACCATGTCCGCATTGTGCACGACGGTTATTTTGTATTGTGGGAATTAAAGTATATTTCTGAACGGGAACAAAAAAAATACATAGACAGGCGGTTCGTAAGAGAACACCCGATGTATATTGATTCCCATCTCCTGGCTCCGCTCGTATCGATTGCGCCGGAAAAAATAGACCTCTATACAGAAGACCGGGAACACGCCATGGTTCAGACCATTCAAAATATTTTTCAGGAGCGCGTACGGATTCTTTCGCTTGACGCCTTTCATCCGCGAGAAAACATTTTGGAAGAGCATTCTTGATTTTGTGTGAAAAACGATTTATAATACGATGTAAACTTAAAGATATTATGTATCGATAAGGACATGAAAAGATGAACACCGGTTTGACAGAGAGGGAGACCACGGCTGAAAGTCTCTTAAGCCAAGGAGCATTTTTTTACCGCCTTTGAACATCAGTTGTGAACGGCAATGTGTCTAGTAATGACTGACGGGACTTCCCGTTACAGAACCGAAAGCCGAGAGCGCGACGGGTTTTTTGCGTTTTCGGGAAAAAGGGTGGAACCACGAATTCCGTTTATTAATCCTCGTCCCTTTCATAGGGGGACGGGGATTTTTTATTTTGTAAAAAAAAGGAGTGACTAGGATGTCAGATATGGTAAAAATCAAATTTCCTGACGGAGCGGTTAAGGAGTTTGCAAAAACGACGACAACAGAAGATATCGCGGCATCAATCAGTCCCGGCTTAAAGAAAAAATCAATAGCGGGGAAATTAAACGGCAAAGAAATCGATCTGCGCGCACCGATCCTTGAGGACGGCGCCATCGAAATCATTACAGAAGGCAGCGAAGAAGCGCTTGAAATCATGCGCCACAGTACTGCACACTTAATGGCCCAGGCGATCAAGCGCCTGTATAAAAACGTGAAGCTTGGCGTGGGTCCGGTCATTGAAAACGGCTTCTACTACGATGTGGATATGGAAGAAGCGCTGACTCCGGAAGACCTTCCGAAGATTGAGAAGGAAATGAAAAAAATCGTTGGCGAAAATCTGCCGATCGTAAGAAAAGAAGTCAGCCGTGAGGAAGCCAGAGCCCGGTTTGCCGAAATCGGCGATGATTTGAAATTGGAACTGCTTGATGCGATTCCGGAAGGTGAAACGGTATCGATCTATGAACAAGGCGAATTCTTCGATTTGTGCCGCGGTGTTCACGTTCCTTCGACAGGAAAAATCAAGGAGTTCAAACTGCTGAGCCTTGCGGGAGCATACTGGCGCGGAGACAGCAACAACAAGATGCTCCAGCGCATTTATGGTACGGCTTTCTTCAAAAAAGCGGAGCTTGATGAGCATCTTCGCCTCCTTGAGGAAGCAAAAGAACGCGACCACAGAAAGCTCGGAAAAGAACTGAAGCTGTTTGCGATTTCGCAAAAGGTAGGGCAAGGGCTGCCGCTTTGGCTGCCAAAGGGTGCAACCATCAGACGCGTCATCGAGCGCTATATCGTTGACAAAGAGCTTGCGCTCGGCTATGAGCACGTGTATACACCTGTCCTTGGCAGCAAAGAACTTTACGAAACGTCAGGGCATTGGGATCATTATCAAGACACAATGTTCCCTCCGATTGAAATGGACAATGAAACATTGACGCTTCGACCGATGAACTGTCCGCATCATATGATGATTTATAAAAACGACATTCACAGCTACCGTGAACTGCCGATCCGGATCGCGGAGCTCGGAACGATGCACCGCTACGAAATGTCAGGCGCTCTCTCAGGTCTGCAGCGTGTTCGCGGGATGACTTTGAATGACGCGCACATTTTCGTCCGTCCCGATCAAATTAAGGAAGAGTTCATCCGCACTGTCCGCCTGATTCAGGAAGTGTATGAAGACTTCGGCCTTGAGCAGTACTCATTCCGCTTGTCTTACCGCGACCCTGAAGATACAGAGAAATATTACGATGACGATGAAATGTGGAACAGAGCGCAATCGATGCTGAAGGAAGCGATGGACGAGATCGGACACGATTATTACGAAGCCGAAGGGGAAGCGGCGTTCTACGGACCGAAGCTTGACGTTCAGGTCAAAACAGCAATCGGAAAAGAGGAAACACTGTCAACTGTACAGCTGGACTTCCTTCTTCCTGAAAAATTTGATCTGACATATGTCGGAGAAGACGGAAAACCTCATCGTCCGGTCGTCATTCACAGAGGTGTCGTTTCCACAATGGAACGGTTTGTCGCTTTCTTAATTGAGGAGCATAAAGGCGCATTGCCGACATGGCTTGCCCCTGTTCAGTTCCAGGTCATCCCTGTATCGCCGTCCGTGCATCTTGACTACGCCAAAAAAGTTCAAGAGCGCCTGCAGCGTGAAGGACTTCGCGTTGAAGTCGATATCCGTGACGAGAAAATCGGCTATAAAATCCGTGAAGCACAGATGCAAAAAATCCCGTACATGCTTGTCGTCGGCGACCAGGAAGTTGAAAACGAAGCCGTCAACGTCCGCAAATACGGAGAGCAAAAATCAGAAACAGTTGCCTTTGCAGACTTCATTAAAAAAGCCGTTGCAGAAGCAAAGAAATAAACGAGAAAAAAGCATGATTCCCGCTCGGGAGTCATGCTTTTTTGCTTAGTTTATCGGCTGTTTTTCCGCGGAGGATATCGAACAGTTCGCTCAAATGGCTGATTTCGTGATCGGGTGTAAGGTCAGTTTCATTCTTTTTGCCTTTGCGGTTGACCCAGACGGTTTGAATGCCCGCTCTGGAAGCCCCGAGAATGTCGGTGTTCAAGTTGTCTCCGACCATCACGGCATCATCCTTTGTCATGCCGAGGAGGTTGAGGCAGTGTTCAAATATGCTTGGATCAGGCTTTCCTTTTCCGAATTCACCGGAAATGACGATTTCATTAAAATAAGGAGCAAGTTCCGGTACGCCTGCCAACTTTTCTTTCTGCAGGCTCGGATCGCCGTTTGTCAGCAAAAGAAGCTCTACTTTTCCTTTCAGTTCATCTAAAACGGCAAATGTTTCTTCATACACGAAAGGGCTCTTTCGGCGCACTGCGGCGAAATATTCGCCGAGTTCTTCCCCGAAGGCGGGATTGTCGATGCCAAACGCCTTCAATCCGTTTGTCCATGCGTTTTTTCTGTATTCAGGAACAATTTTGTTCAGTTTTTGAAAGCCTTCGCTGATCGGCTCGCTGAAGTTTGACCACAGGCCTTCAAATGGGTTGATGCCGATCATGACGGTGTATGGATATGTTTCATAAGACGTGTAAAGCTTTCGCGCTGCTTCGCGGACCGCTACTTCAAATTCTTCCGCATGGATTCCGTATTTTTCTTCAGCTTTAAGACACGTTTTGGAAAATGCTGTGCTGACGCTTTTTTCATCCCAGAGCAATGTATCGTCTAAATCAAAAAATACGGCTTTCATGATCTTCTCCTCTGCCATTAATTTATAGAATTCTCTTATTTATTTTACAATAGATCAAATGGATGTGAAAGAAATGAATTTAAGAATGTGATGTAATGCAGTGTCAAAGTGTGAAAGCTTCTCGAATATGATAGAATGAAACGGGTTTCTATTGTTTGGTAATGCAGGGGATTTTTAAGATGCATCTTATGTTCGTGATAACGGGCTCACATGCGGACAGAAGAAGCAGATACAGTGTAGAAATGGAAGGAATGGTTTTGTGAAAAAACGATGGATATTTTGGTGGATTTGCAACTTATTTTGGATGGCCGTTTTTGTAATGGGGACGGCTCTCGTGTGGCTGAGAGATGTTGATGGCGCCGGTGTTACTCAAACGCCTGAGCTTAAATTAATAGCGTTTATCGTTTTATTGATTGCATTTATATTTCCATTCATTATTCAAGTTGTGTGGCTGATTGTTAATTTGAAAACGGGTAGCAGCAAATAAGGTAAAGGCAGCAATTGTTTGCTGCCTTTTTTATTTTGTAAAGCATGCCGCGTCAAAGTGTGAATAAAGAGAGGTATGATAGAATAAGAGCAAATTCCGATACAGAAAGAAAGCAAGGGGAAGTACATGATTCAACTCATGATCATGATGCTGGAGAGAGTGGGGATCATCGTTATCCTGGGCTTTATGTTGGCCCATATGAAGGTGTTCCGTCAGCACCTCCAGCATCCGGAAGGGTATAAGGGAAAAGGGGTTCTCATCTTCATTTTTTCCCTGTTCAGCATCATCAGCAACTATACAGGCATTGAAATCCGGGAACATAAGATTTTGAACAATGATTGGATTTTTGCGATCGATCCGTCAAGCTCGATTGCCAATACGAGAATTCTCGGTGTCGAAATCGGCGGTCTGATCGGAGGGCCGTTTGTCGGAGCGGGTGTCGGGCTATTGTCAGGCATTCACCGTTTTTCACTGGGAGGGACGACAGCTTTGAGCTGTGCGGTTTCTTCACTGCTGGCTGGCGTCATCGCCGGTTATATCGGCAGCTTTTTCAGGAAACGGCATCAGATGGTGACACCAAGGGTAGCCGCTCTGGCGGGTATTTGTATGGAGGGTCTGCAGATGCTGATGATTCTCGTACTTGCAAAACCGCAGGCTGAGGCTATTGCGCTTGTTCAGATGATCGGCATTCCGATGATGATTGTCAACGGGACGGGCAGCTTTATTTTTCTATCGATCATTCAGTCTATTATCCGCAAAGAGGAACAGGCGCGGGCCGTTCAGACCCATAAGGTGTTTTCGATAGCGGATCAGACGCTTCCTTTTTTCCGCCGGGGACTGAATGAGGATTCCTGCAAAAGCGCCGCTCTCATTATTCACCGGATGACGGGGACGGATGCCGTATCGATTACGGACAGAGAGAACATTCTCGCTCATGTCGGAGATGGAGCAGATCATCATATTCCTTCGAAAAATCTGATCACCGGTTTATCGAAAAAAGTCATTCAAACCGGAAAGGTCATGAAAGTGAAGTCGCGCGATGAAATCGAGTGTGCGCACCGTTCCTGTCCGCTGCAGGCGGCGATCGTACTGCCGCTCTTCTCCAACCGCGAAACAATCGGCACGCTGAAGCTGTACTTTAAGCATCCGTCCGGTCTTAACCGTGTGACGGAAGAGCTCGCCGAAGGGCTTGCCATGCTTTTTTCCACTCAGCTAGAACTCGGTGAGGCTGAGCTGCAAAGCAAGCTTTTGAAAGATGCCGAAATCAAGGCGCTTCAAGCGCAGGTCAATCCGCACTTTTTATTTAATGCCATCCATACGATTTCTGCTCTGTGCAGGACAGATCCCGAAAAAACGCGGAAACTCCTCCTGCAGTTGAGCGTTTATTTTCGTTCCAATCTGCAGGGAGCCAGGCAGCTGATGATTCCGCTCTCAAAAGAGCTGAACCACCTGGAAGCCTATTTATCATTGGAGCAGGCCCGGTTCCCTGGCAAGTATCATATTGATTTTCATATCGAGGACGGTCTTGAAAGCATGGAAATTCCTCCATTTATATTGCAGCTGCTTGTTGAAAACGCGCTTCGCCATGCATTCCCGAGAAAACAAAAGGTATGCACGGTAAAAGTATGCGCTGTGAGAGAGCAGGACGGCGTTTTGATGAAGGTGTCAGACAACGGCAGGGGAATTGATCCCGAGCTGCTTGGACAGCTGGGACAGGCGCCCGCACCTTCAAAAGAAGGGAACGGGACGGCGCTTTACAATGTGAATCAGCGGCTTACCGGTTTGTTCGGGCACCAGGCTGCCCTCGAGCTTGCCAGCGAACCTGATAGAGGAACAGAGATATCCTTTAAGATTCCTTTTCAAACCGAAAGAGAGGGGAACAGAGATGCTCAAGGTATTAATCGTGGATGATGAAATGTTTGCGCGAGACGAGCTTAGATATTTATTAGAGCAGACCGAAGAAGTGGTTGCGGTCGATGAAGCTGAACATATCGAAGAAGCGTTTGACAAAATGGCGGATCACAAACCCGATATTCTTTTCTTGGACATCGATTTGTCTGGGGAGAACGGTTTTGACATTGCGAAGCGGCTGAAAAAAATGTCGGCGCCTCCGGCTGTCGTTTTTGCGACCGCTTATGATGAATATGCGCTGAAAGCATTTGAAGTGGATGCGGTCGATTATTTGACAAAGCCGTTTGATGAGGAGCGAATCAGACAGACGATTCAAAAATATAAAAGGATGCGTCCCGGCCATCAGGAGGGGCAGCAGCTTGCGGGCCGTCACAGGCTGGCTCTCAGCATTGACGAAGCGATCGTCATTCTCGATCCGGACGAAATCGTATACGCCGGGTTAGAAGACGGACACGTCACAGTGAAAACCTTTGATCAGGCATACACGGTTCACGATACATTAGTCGTTCTCGAACAAAAGCTTTCACAGACGGCGTTGATCAGGGTGCATAGAAGCTTTCTCGCAAATATGGATCATATTAAAGAAGTCAAACCCTGGTTCAATTCGACATACAACCTCCTGATGAAAGACGGCTCCACGATTCCTGTCAGCCGTACATACGCGAAAGAGCTGAAAAAACGGCTGCATATGGTGTAAAAAATGATCAGCGGCGGTGAAAGACTGAATTCGTCATTCACCGCCGTTTTTTAGCGCTGAAGCCCGGGCCGTCCCGCTTCTATGGAGAATGTGGCATAAGTTGAGACTGGGGCGCCGGGCCGTGTGATATAAGGAAGAACCTGAAAGTCGGCTTCAAGCTGCCGGGGCGTCAAGCGGCAGCGAACATAACCGCGCTGCGCATTGTACAGTTTGACATGCGGGTTTCCGAGCCAGATCGGCGCCAATGAATCGGTCTCGCTGCCGTCAGCGTCTGAAGATATCGAAGTTGTGATCAGCTCGGTTCCGATTGTCGCTGAGCCCGCATCGTCGAAGTTCTCCTTTAAGTCGGCAGCGGCATGTCTGTGAATATCTCCTGTCAGCACAACGGGGTTTTGGATGCCGTATACCTTGTATGCGGAAAAAAGCCTGTCGCGGCAAGCGGGAAAACCGTCCCACTGGTCTGTGCTGTACTCAACTCCGGGGCCTGTATCGCGGTCGATTTGAGCCAGGACGACTTGCTGGACTAAAAAGTTCCACACCGTGTCAGACCGGCTCAAGCCGTTAAAAAGCCAGCGCTCCTGGTCAAATCCGAGTATGGAGCGTGACGGCTCAAGCCGTTCGGCCTCATTTGCCGGAAAATTATTGCGGTACTGCCGGGTGTCCAGAACATTGAATTCAGCCAGGTTTCCATAGCGGAACCGCCTGTACATCAGCATGTCAGGCCCATTTGGAATCGATGTGCTGCGGATCGGGATATTTTCGTAGAAAGCTTGGTACGCCGCTGCGCGCTGCCGGAGAAAATCGTCCGGAGATGTGTTGTATTGGGAATGGATGCCGGCATAATTGTTTTCGACCTCATGGTCATCCATCGTCACAACCCAGGGAGCCAGCGCATGAATGGCCTGGAGGTCCGGGTCTGTCTTAAAAAGAGAATATCTGAGTCTGTATTGGCTGAGCGTGACGGTTTTTGCGTTATGGGCAGCAGATAAAGTCACATCGCGGAAAAGATTTTTAGCATTAATGGCATATTCGTAAATATAGTCTCCGAGGAAAAAAACAACGTCCGGATGGTCTTCGGCCATATGCCGGTAAGCTGTAAAATATCCGTGGTACCAAGCTTGGCACGAGGCGAGAGCGAACGACATTCCCTTGATGTCGGCGTGCGGGGAAGGCGCTGTTTTTGTACGGCCTGTCCGGCTGATTTCCCGTCCCGCTTTAAACCGGTACCAATAATAGCTTCCCGGCTTTAAGCCGTTCACTTCAACATGAACGGAGTGGGCGAGCTCAGCGAGCGCTGAGACGGTCCCGCGCTTCACCACTTTGCGGAAATGTTCATCTTCGGCTACTTCCCACTGAACAGGGACGGCTCTGCCGGGCATTCCCCCTAAACCGTCTTCGGCAAGCGGATCGGGGGCAAGCCTCGTCCAAATGACAACCCCGTCGGGATGCGGGTCACCTGAAGCCACTCCAAGCTTGAATGGATAATCTGCAAATCGGGGCGCGCCGGCGGCGATCGAAGCGTCTTCAGGCATCAGGCCGCGTCTTGCTAAAGATGCGAATTCGCCAGCCGGAACAAAGCGCCCTCCTCTTGAATGGTTCATGAGTCAGAGCCTCCTCATCAATCGTTTTCTCATTAACCACTATACGATCTGTTTTGCTCCATTAGCACATTCTGGAATTTAAATAATTGTGAAGAATGTGCAAAGCCGGAAGAATAATTTGCATTTCAGCGTCCCGTTTCTGCAATTGAAGGGCGGTATCCGGCAAGTTACTTTGAAAACGCTTTTTTGGCCGGGGCCTTTTTATATAATGAACCCAACACAGCCAAAGAGGTGAACGAAATGAAGGGGAAAAAAGAATATGGCTTTTTAACTCAGGCATTTATTTTTGCTGTTATGATGTTTGTTTCAAACGGAATCGCCGCGATTCTGCCCATCCCGATTCCTCCGTCTGTCATCGGCTTGGTGATGTTGTTTGCATTGCTGTGTGCGAACGTGCTGAAGCTGGAACAAGTCGAATCGCTTGGCACGGCGCTCACTTCGCTGATCGGTTTTTTATTCGTTCCGTCGGGTATATCAGTGATGAACTCGCTCGGTGTCATGGAGAAATACGGGCTGCCGATCGTCCTCGTGATTTTCCTGGCCACCGTCATTCTGCTTGCAGCGACAGGCTTGTTTTCACAGTTCATCCTGTCTGCAAGCAAAAAGGACCGTCAGGACAACCGGGTTGAATCAGCCAAAAAAACAGCTTCTTGAATCGATAGGAGGTTATTAACGCTATGACACCTTATTTCGGTATCGTCGTTTCACTGGCCGCATTTGGCATCGGCACTTTTTTATTTAAAAAATCAAATGGTTTTTTCTTGTTCACGCCTCTGTTTGTCGCGATGATTCTTGGGATTGCATTTTTAAAAATCGGCGGTTTTTCATATGAGGACTACAAGAGCGGCGGAGACATCATTAAGTTCTTTTTGGAGCCCGCCACGATTGCGTTCGCCATTCCTTTATACAAACAGGTGGAAAGCTTGAAAAAATATTGGCTGCAAATCCTTGGCGCCATTATTGCGGGCTCTGTCTGCTCGGTTGCTGTCGTCTATCTGATCGCAAACGCGCTCCATCTTGACGGAGCCGTCATGAAAAGCATGCTGCCTCAGGCCGCCACGACCGCGATTGCGCTTCCTTTATCAAAAGGAATCGGCGGCATTCAAGATATCACGGCCTTCGCCGTCATCTTTAACGCAGTGATCGTCTATGCGCTTGGCGCGCTTTTTTTGAAGATCTTCAAAGTGCAGCATCCGATCGCCAAAGGGTTGGCGCTCGGAACATCAGGACATGCCCTCGGCGTCGCCGTCGGAATTGAAATGGGGGAAGTCGAAGCGGCAATGGCGAGTATTGCAGTTGTCGTCGTCGGCGTCGTGACCGTGTTTGTCGTTCCGTTATGTGTCCAAATGATCGGCGGATAGAGCCGGTGAAAGAAAAATAAAAAAATAGCATTGCTATTTCAAATGTGTCCTGATATAATAGCAAATGTTGTGATAAATTTTATATCTTGACTTGCAGGATTTGTTTATGTAAGATGGATAATGAATTGAATATATATCAACAAGCAGAAGCACCCGCTTCTCACCTGATTGACACATTCTTGTAGTTGGCAGGTTAAACGTACATTTCTTATTTTTCTATGCAATGTTCGCAGTGTGGGTGTTTCGATGCCCGCACTTTTTGTTTGCCTGTGGAATGCAAAGAAACGGTCAAAATGAGTTGTGAAATCAATTCAAAGATTCTATGGAGGTGGCTCATTATTAGCAAAGATCAATTGGTTAATGAGGGTATCCGTGCGCGTGAAGTTCGTTTGATCGGACAAAATGGCGATCAGCTTGGGATCAAATCCCGCCAGGAAGCACTGGAAATTGCGGGTCGCGCAAATCTTGACCTTGTGTTGGTTGCAGCGAATGCAAAACCGCCTGTATGCCGGATCATGGACTACGGAAAGTACAGATTCGAGCAGCAGAAGAAGGAAAAGGAAGCACGCAAAAATCAAAAAATCATTAACTTAAAAGAAGTTCGGCTGAGCCCTGGTATTGAAGAACATGATTTCAATACAAAGCTTCGCAACGCCATCAAGTTCCTGGAAAAAGGGGACAAAGTGAAAGCGTCCATCCGCTTTAAAGGCCGTGCGATCACGCACAAAGAAATCGGACAGCGCGTGCTGGACCGTTTCTCAGAAGCCTGCGCGGAAGTGGCGAATGTTGAAACGAAGCCGAAAATGGACGGCCGCAGCATGTTCTTGGTGCTCGCGCCTAAAACTGAAAAGTAATTAAGGAGGAAACATCCATGCCAAAAATGAAAACTCACCGCGGATCTGCGAAACGTTTTAAAAAGACAGGTTCCGGGAAACTGAAACGTTCTCATGCATATACAAGTCACTTGTTCGCAAATAAATCTCAAAAACAAAAGCGCAAGCTTCGCAAAAGCGCAGTCGTAAGCGCCGGCGATTTCAAACGCATCAAGCAGCAGCTTGCCAACATTAAGTAATTCGGAAAAGGTATAATTAGGAGGGAAATCTAATGCCAAGAGTAAAAGGCGGAACTGTTACACGCAAACGTCGTAAAAAGGTTCTCAAATTAGCAAAAGGTTATTTTGGTTCAAAACATACATTATATAAAGTAGCTAACCAGCAGGTTATGAAATCAGGAAACTACGCTTTCCGTGACCGTCGTCAGAAAAAACGCGATTTCCGCAAACTGTGGATCACTCGTATCAATGCTGCAGCACGCATGAACGGTCTTTCTTACAGCCGTTTGATGCACGGTCTTAAGCTTTCCGGTATCGAAGTAAACCGCAAAATGCTTGCTGACCTTGCTGTAAATGATTTGAACGCATTCAATCAGCTTGCAGACGCTGCTAAAGCGCAATTGAATAAATAATTGAAAAAGGCCGGAACCCGGCCTTTTTCTTTTGTTGTTAGAAGCTACTCGCGCGGGATGTGAAACGGTTCGTGAGACCGGCCGCCGCAAGCCCCCAACCGCGAAACAAGGAGAAATGAACAATATGACTCTCATATGGATTTACGCGATCCTCATAAACGGATACGGCTTTTTCTTAATGAAAGCAGACAAGCAAAAAGCGGTCACTGGGAAATGGAGGGTATCTGAGCGCCGCATCTGGCTCGTTGCGGCCGCTTTCGGATCCGCAGGCGTCTGGTTCGGGATGATGCGGTTCAGACATAAGACAAAACACCTTTCCTTCAGGCTTGGCATTCCTTTTTTGCTGGCCGTGCAAGCCGTTTTGACCTATTTTTATATGATGAATTAAAAAAGCAGATGAGGCTTATTGCTCTTCTGCTTTTTTGTTTCTCCACTTTTGAATGTTCGAATCCCAGTCGATTTTGCAATCGGGATAGTGGGCTTTAATGTTTTCTTCCAATTCTGCGAAGTCTTCTTCCGTGAAAGAGCTGAGCTTTTCTTCAGGCGCTTCCGTCCATACAAAAATCGTATGGATGAACAGCGGATGGTCTTTTGAAGGAATGTGTTTTTCTCCTTCGAAAAGCACGCCTTTAAATGTCAACTTGAGATTTTTGCGTGCATTTTTCTGTTCGTCCAAAAAATAAAAGTGTTTTTTGGCCTGTGCTGATTTCAGCCTTCTGTCCGGACTCCCCAAAAATTGAACGGCCCTGTACACGACGTAAACCAAAAGCGCCAGCAAAGCCAGTCTCAATATGATGACAATCATGTTAAAACAGAACCTCCCTTGAACGTAATTTTGAGTATATCCCAATATATACGAACCAGTTCCCGCAAGGTTTCATTTTTTAACCAAAAAAGCTGTACAGAATATTGGTCGTATTGAAAAGGGATGTTTCTGTATAATAGTAAATGAGGGTTAATTAAGGAGGCTGTATAGAGATGGCAAAGCTTGATGAAACATTGACGATGCTAAAGGAATTAACAGATGCAAAAGGAATTCCTGCAAATGAAAAAGAGCCCAGACAAGTCATGAAATCGTACATAGAACCGTTTGCCGACGAGGTTACGACAGACAGACTGGGAAGCTTAATCGCTAAAAAGACCGGACAGGCTGACGGACCGAAGATTATGATTGCCGGCCATCTTGATGAGGTCGGTTTTATGGTTACGCGGATCGATGACAGGGGTTATCTCCGCTTTCAGACGGTTGGAGGCTGGTGGAGCCAGGTCATGCTGGCGCAGCGTGTGACGGTCGTGACGAAGAAAGGCGACATCACCGGTATCATCGGTTCAAAACCTCCTCATGTCCTGTCTCAGGAGGCAAGAAAAAAATCGGTGGATATTAAAGATATGTTTATCGATATCGGAGCGTCGAACAGAGAGGAAGCGATGGAGTGGGGCGTTCTTCCGGGAGACCAGGTCGTTCCTTACTTTGAATTTACGGTGATGAATAATGAAAAAATGCTGCTTGCCAAAGCATGGGACAACCGTATCGGCTGCGCGATCGCGATCGATGTGCTGAAAAACCTGAAAGGAGCGGATCACCCGAATGTCGTCTACGGCGTCGGAACCGTACAGGAAGAAGTCGGACTGAGAGGCGCGAAAACCGCCGCGCATACGATCAAGCCTGATATTGCTTTCGGTGTTGACGTGGGAATCGCGGGTGATACACCGGGTATTACGGAAAAAGAGTCGACAAGCAAAATGGGAAAAGGCCCGCAGATCATCCTTTATGACGCTTCAATGGTGTCTCATAAAGGGCTTCGCGACTTTGTCACGAATGTAGCAGATGAAGCCGGCATTCCGTATCAATTTGACGCCCTCTCAGGCGGAGGAACAGATTCGGGCTCGATCCACCTTACCGCGAACGGAGTGCCTGCTCTGTCGATCACGATCGCGACAAGGTATATCCATACGCACGCGGCCATGCTTCACCGGGATGACTATGAACATGCGGTAAAATTAATTACCGAAGTGATTAAACGATTGGATAAAGAGACGGTTCAAAATATTACGTTTGACTGATGAAAGATGGGGCTGACAGGCTTATTTTATAAGCTGTCAGCTTTTTTTGTAATGTCAAAGACAGCGTTTACATATATAAACATTGTTCGAAAAATTGACAAAGAAAGGGAGGCATTGTTTTTTCATTTACAAGAACAGGAGTGTGAACTGAATGAAAAAAGTGTTGCGGAGAATGTCTTTGACAGGATTGATGTTCGGACTGCTGCTGGCTTTTTTGATGCCTGAATCAGGCAAGGCTGCGTTTTGGGACACAAAGGGGGACAATTTCATCCATGACCCTTCCATCATTAAAGAGGGAAATACGTGGTATACATTTGGAACCGGGCTCGGTACAGGGCTGCGTGTCATTAAGTCAACCGACGGCAGAAACTGGAGTGCTGCCCCGAGTATTTTTCCAGCTCCATTGTCCTGGTGGAAGATGTACGTACCAAATCATGAACCGCATCAGTGGGCGCCGGATATCAGCTACTATAACGGCCGGTATTGGCTGTATTACTCTGTATCGTCTTTCGGTTCAAACACATCAGCGATAGGACTCGCATCGACAGACCGGATTTCATCCGGCAAATGGCGGGATGACGGGCTGGTCATCAGATCGACATCCGGTGATCAGTTTAATGCCATTGACCCTGATCTGGTTATTGACAAAGACGGGAATCCATGGCTCTCATTCGGTTCCTTTTGGACCGGCATCAAGCTGACAAGGCTTGATAAAAACACGATGAAGCCGACGGGAAGTCTGTATTCGATCGCCTCAAGGCCGAATAACGGCGGAGCGGTTGAAGCGCCGAACATTACCTACAAAGACGGCTACTATTACTTATTTGTCTCGTTTGACAGCTGCTGTAAAGGGGTGAACAGCACATATAAAATAGCGTACGGCCGTTCAACGAGCATTACGGGACCCTATTATGATAAAAGCGGCAAAAATATGATGAACGGCGGAGGGACGATCCTGGATTCCGGCAATGACCGCTGGAAAGGGCCGGGACATCAGGATGTTCTGAACAACTCGATCCTTGTCAGACACGCTTATGACGCGTTGGACAATGGTGTATCGAAGCTGCTCATCAACGACTTGTACTGGGATTCCCAAGGGTGGCCGACTTATTAACAGATGACGGGCGATTTTTCCGCCCGTTTTTTTGTTCTGAAATCTGTCAAAAAAAATAAAAAACACACTGGAAATTAAATTGACAGTTTTTTTCAAAATGATATAATGAAGTTGTTCGTACAAATATGTTTTTGAGTTTAGTTGTACGTACATATAGTCGCGATAAGTTTGAGAATAAGGTATATCCATATTTTTTTGTAAGCGTTTTAATAGTTTGCTAATCTTTACACAGAAACCTTAAAGAAGAGGAGGAAGCTATTTGATTCAAAAAAAGACGCATGTATTTTGGTTTGTGACAGGCAGCCAGCATTTATATGGAGAAAAGGCCGTACAAGAGGTGGAAGAGCATTCCAAAATAATCTGCAACGGATTAAATGACGGACATTTAAGGTTTCAAGTCAAGTACAAAGCGGTGGCCACTTCGCTGGACGGCGTCAGAAAACTGTTTGAAGAGGCGAACCGGGACGAGGAGTGCGCGGGCATCATTACCTGGATGCATACGTTTTCACCGGCGAAAATGTGGATTCCGGGCCTGTCCGAGCTGAATAAGCCGCTGCTCCATTTTCATACCCAATTTAACCGGGACATTCCGTGGGATAGAATCGACATGGATTTCATGAATATTAATCAGTCTGCACACGGCGACCGCGAATACGGCTTTATCGGAGCTAGATTGGGCATTCCGCGAAAAGTCATTGCCGGGTATTGGGAAGATAGAGACGTCAAACACTCGATCGACAAATGGATGAGCGCAGCGGTCGCATATATTGAGAGCCGTCATATCAAAGTCGCCCGATTTGGGGACAACATGCGCAATGTGGCGGTAACAGAAGGAGATAAGATTGAAGCGCAGATTCAGCTTGGCTGGTCTGTCGACGGATATGGAATCGGCGACCTCGTCACAGAGATCAATACTGTATCAGAACAAAGTCTGAACGAGCTCATCTCCGAATATGAGGAGCTTTATGAGTGGCCGGAAGGCGAAGAGGCAAGGGAATCCGTCAAAGAGCAGGCGCGGATCGAGCTTGGATTAAAGCGCTTTCTTTCGAATGGGGGCTATACGGCCTTTACGACAACCTTTGAAGACCTCCACGGTATGAAGCAGCTTCCAGGTTTGGCCGTTCAGCGCCTGATGGCCGAAGGCTACGGTTTCGGAGGAGAAGGAGATTGGAAAACGGCTGCGCTCGTCAGGATGATGAAAGTGATGGCCGGCGGAAAAGAAACGTCATTTATGGAGGATTACACGTACCATTTTGAACCGGGCAATGAAATGATTCTCGGCTCCCACATGCTTGAAGTGTGCCCGTCGATTGCCGATCACAAACCGAGAATTGAAGTCCATCCGCTGTCAATGGGTGCAAAGGACGATCCGGCGCGGCTCGTGTTCGACGGAATTGCAGGCCCTGCGGTCAATGTCTCTCTCATCGATTTGGGCGGCCGTTTCAGGCTTGTCATCAATGAAGTGGAAGCTGAGAAGGTTCCGCATGATATGCCGAATCTTCCGGTGGCGCGCGTACTTTGGAAGCCGCAGCCGTCTTTGAGAACATCGGCTGAAGCGTGGATTTTGGCTGGCGGTGCGCACCATACATGCCTTTCGTATCAGCTGACAGCCGAGCAGATGCTCGATTGGGCCGAAATGTCAGGCATTGAAGCGGTGTTGATCAATCGCGATACGACGATATTAAATCTTCGCAATGAACTTAAATGGAGTGAAGCTGCATATCGGCTTCGCAAGTTTTAAGGGGGTGAAGGCTTATCCCTTACACAATCGGAGTTGACTTTGGAACATTGTCAGGACGCGCTGTTCTCGTCGATGTCCGGACAGGTGAGGAAATCGCGACAGCTGTCAAAGAGTACACACACGGGGTGATAGACCGGGAGCTTCCCGTCTCAAAGCGGAAACTTCCGCGGGACTGGGCGCTCCAGCATCCGGCTGATTACATTGAAGTGCTGGAGGAAACAATTCCGAGCCTTTTAAAGCAGTCGAAAGCGGATCCGAAAGAAATCATCGGCATCGGAATCGATTTCACGGCTTGCACGATTTTGCCCGTTGACGAGAACGGCACTCCTCTTTGCATGAGGGAAGAGTATGCGTCAGAACCGCACAGCTATGTCAAGCTTTGGAAGCACCATGCTGCACAGGAGCAGGCGAATCGCTTGAATCAAATCGCGGAAGAAAGAAATGAACCTTTTCTTCAAACATACGGCGGGAAAATTTCTTCCGAGTGGCTCGTTCCAAAAGTGATGCAAATCGTGGAAGAAGCGCCTGTTATTTATGATGCTGCAGCCGAGATTATGGAAGCGGCCGACTGGATCGTCTATATGCTGTGCGGAACTAGAAAGCGCAACAATTGTACAGCGGGTTATAAAGCGATTTGGAACAATAAAAGCGGCTATCCTTCCGATGATTTCTTCGCAAGCCTGCATCCGAAGCTGAAAAATATCGTTCGCGAAAAATTAACAGAGGATATTTATTCTGTAGGTGAAAAAGCGGGCGGACTGACTGAAGAAATGGCCGGGAAGACAGGGCTTCTGGCTGGTACGGCGGTCGCTGTCGCAAATGTTGATGCGCATGTGTCAGTTCCGGCGGTCGGCATCACAGAGCCGGGCAAGATGCTGATGATCATGGGAACGTCTACCTGCCATATGCTGCTCGGTGAAGATGTCAGAATGGTGCCGGGAATGTGCGGCGTCGTTGAAGACGGGATTCTGCCAGGCTATGTTGGCTATGAAGCGGGCCAATCGTGCGTCGGCGACCATTTTCATTGGCTGATTCAACACTTTGTACCAGAAGCGTATATGAAAGAAGCTGAAGCCGAAGGGATTTCTATATTCGAACTGCTGTCTCAAAAGGCTGACCGTCTCCAAATCGGCGAAAGCGGTTTGCTTGCATTGGATTGGTGGAACGGAAACCGTTCAACACTCGTTGATGCCGATCTGACAGGCATGCTGCTCGGTATGACGCTTGCCACTAAGCCTGAAGAGATATACCGTGCATTGGTTGAAGCGACTGCTTACGGGACGAGGATCATTATTGAAACGTTTAGACAAAGCGGCGTGCCGATCGAGGAGCTATATGCCGCAGGAGGAATCGCCGAAAAAAATCCGTTTATCATGCAGATTTACGCGGATGTCACCAACATGGAAATCAAAATATCCGGATCTCCGCAGGCGCCGGCTTTAGGTTCCGCGATATTCGGAGCGCTCGCGGCCGGAAGCGTGAACGGCGGTTATGACCATATCGAAGAAGCAGTCGCACATATGGGCAAGATCAAGGATCAAACGTACAAACCAATTCCTGAAAACGTTGCCTTATACGATCGGCTTTATACGGAATACAAGGAACTTTACACGTACTTCGGAAAGCAAAACAACGTGATGAAACGCCTTAAAAAATTGAAAAACATCCAGTCCATTAGTTCTGACACCGGTAAAGCGATGGCTTAAAGGGAGGAGAAAACTGTGCTGGAATCTTTGAAAGAACAAGTATTAAAAGCGAATTTGCAACTTGAAGAATACCGGCTTGTCACCTTTACATGGGGAAATGTCAGCGGTATTGACCGGGAGAATGAGCTGGTCGTCATCAAACCGAGCGGTGTCAAATACAGCGATTTGAAAGCCGAAGATTTAGTGGTTCTGAATATGGACGGCGAGATTGTAGAAGGGGATCTGAAGCCGTCTTCCGATACGCCGACACACCTCTATCTTTACCGGCAGTTTCAGTCGATCGGCGGGATCGTCCATACGCATTCTCCGTGGGCGACAAGCTGGGCGCAGTCAGGGAAGGATATTCCGTCACTCGGAACGACTCATGCCGACTATTACCACGGTGACATTCCGTGTACAAGAGAAATGAATCCTGAGGAGATCAGAGGTCAATACGAGTTGAATACAGGAAAAGTGATTGCCGAGACGTTCCGGCATCTGGACCCCCTGGCGATGCCCGGCGTTCTCGTGAACAATCACGGGCCGTTTTGCTGGGGGAAAGACGCCTTGGCGGCCGTACACAATGCTGTCGTCTTGGAAGAAGTCGCGAAGATGGCGTACCGCTCCCTGATGCTGAATCCGTCTCTTGAGCCGATTAAGAGCGCTTTGCAGGATAAGCACTATTTTCGCAAGCACGGGGCAGACGCGTATTACGGCCAATAGAGGAGGGAAGCTGTCAATGAAAGATTTGATCTCTTATGTGAAAGACACTTTGGGTGCGTGCGAATGCGGAGCCGTTCATCATCCGCTTACAGTCGAAAAAATCGCGATCGGCGGCAAAGCTGTTGAGCAAGAATTGCCCGCTTTCGTGAAATCGGCTTCCTATAAAAAAGCCGCTGTCATTTATGATGAAACGACCGGACGGATAGCCGGTAAGCGGATTGCGGCTCTTCTTGAAGAAACGGCTGAAACAGTTCAGGTTCTGCTGGAAGCTAATGAAGCGGGCGATGTGACGGCGGATGAGCAAACATTGGTGAGTGCATTGATCGGTGTACCGATTGATGCGGATGTACTAATTGCAGCCGGAGCGGGCACGATTCACGACATCGTCAGGTTTTGCGCCTATCAGCGCGGCATCCCGTTTATTTCAGTTCCTACGGCTCCGTCGGTTGACGGTTTTACTTCAGCCGGCGCACCGCTGATTTTAAAAGGAAAGAAACAGACGGTTCAAACGACAGCGCCGATCGCGCTTTTTGCCGATTTGGAGCTCTTGTGTCAAGCGCCACAGAACATGATAGCCGCAGGTTTTGGCGATATGCTCGGCAAGGAGACGTCGCTTGCGGATTGGGAAATTTCCCGCCTGCTTGCCGATGAGCCGTATTGCCCGGCCGCCAGCCGGCTCACGAGGGAAGCGCTTGATCAATGCCTTGACCGAAAAGATGACATCGCTGCCAAGACGCGTGATGGGATTAAGAAATTGATGGAATCACTGATCCTTTCTGGTCTTGTCATGCTGGTTCTCGACCATTCAAGGCCGGCTTCCGGCGGCGAGCATCATCTTTCCCACTACCTTGAAATGAAAGCGTTGGAGAACAATAAGCGGCAAGTGCTCCACGGTGCTAAAGTCGGCTGCAGCGCCATCATGCTGACTGACATTTACCGATCTCTTATCGGTACAAGCCTGGGTGATCAACACGCTGAGCAAGCGATTCGCTCCGTTTATGAAAAGCTTCCTGACGGTAAGAAAATGGCAGAGTGGATGAGGCGTATCGGCGGGCCTGTATCTTTCAAAGAACTCGATGTTGAAGAAGAGCTGGTGAGAGAAGCGCTCGCATACGCCCATCAGCTCAGAGACCGGTATACAGGACTGAAAATCATCAATCAATACGGCCTTTTGCCGGGGCTTTTAGGCAAAGGACCAGGCGTGAAAGGGGTTAAAATGTGAAAAGGTTCCTTTCATCTATCTTTATGGTCACGGTCGCTGCATGTCTGCTTTTATCGGGGTGCAAGGCAAGTCCAGCCTCTGATCAAGCGGACGGCACCGAATTGACATTTTGGACATTCAACGGCCTTCATGAACAGTTTTATGCTGAGATGGTGAAAGAATGGAACAAAAAGTATCCCGAGCGAAAAATCAAATTAAATACAGTGGTGTATCCGTATGGACAGATGCATGACAATTTATCAATCTCGCTTTTAGCCGGGAAAGGGGTTCCAGATATTGCCGATGTTGAGCTGGGGCGCTATTCGAACTTTTTGAAGGGCTCTGACATTCCTCTTACAGATTTAACGCCGCTTGTGGATGGCGACCGCGACAAGTTTGTTGAAGCGAGGCTGACGCTCTACAGCAAGAACGGCAAGCTTTACGGACTTGACACACATGTCGGAACAACCGTGATGTATTACAACATGGAAATGATGAATAAAGCAGGCGTTGATCCGGACGACATCAAAACATGGGAAGATTACAGGGAAGCGGGCAAAAAGGTCGTCAAAGCTCTCGGAAAGCCGATGACAACGATTGAAACGACCGATCCGAATTCATTTCTGCCGCTGGTTTCCCAGCAGGGATCCGGTTACTTTGATGAGCAGGGGCGTTTGACATTAAACAATGAGACAAACGTAAAAACGCTCGAATTTTTAAAGACTTTAATTGAGAAAGACAAAATTGCCGTCACAACGCCCGGAGGTAATCATCACAGTGAAGAATACTACGGGTTTATGAACCAAGGCGGCGCGGCGTCTGTCTTAATGCCGATCTGGTATATGGGCCGTTTTTTGGATTATATGCCTGACTTGAAAGGGAAAATCGCGATCAGACCGTTGCCGGCATGGGAAGAAGGGGGAGACCGTTCAGCGGGAATGGGCGGAACGGCCACCGTGATTCCAAAACAGGCGAAAGAGGTCGATCTGGCCAAGGATTTCTTGAAATTTGCCAAAGCATCGAAAGAAGGCAACATCAAGCTGTGGACCGTGCTCGGATTCGATCCGCTCAGATGGGATGTGTGGGACTCGGACGAATTGAAAAAACCAAATCAATATACAGAATACTTTCAAAACGGACAACACATCTTTTCCGTGCTTCTTGACATAAAGGATGAGATCAATCCGCTTTACCTTACTGAGGATTATGCGAAGACTTCTGATCTCGTCAACAGAAACGTCCTGTACGAAGCGCTCAAAACGAAGAGCAAAACACCGAAAGAAGCATTGGACAAAGCAGCAGCTGAAGTGAAAGGGCAATAGTCTTTCATTACTGTAAAGCGAGGCGATAACTTGAAGACTGTTAAAACAGATACAGTGCATTCGTTTCCGCCGGTGAGCAGAAAAAGAAAGATCAGACGATTATTATATTCAGCAAAAGCCGCACCCTACATTTTCACAGCACCTTTTGTACTCTCCTTCTGCATATTTTTTCTTTATCCGCTTATCAGCGTCGTCATCATGAGCTTTCAAAGCATTCTCCCCGGGGAAGTCCGCTTCATCGGGACGGAGAACTATCAAGCATTAAACAATCCTACATTTTATACCGCACTATTCAACACCGTAAAATACACCTTTTGGACATTGCTGATTTTAATACCTGTTCCTCTTATTCTGGCAGTCTTTTTAGATTCTAAACTCGTAAAGTTTAAAAACGTGTTCAAATCGGCTTTATTCATCCCGGCTCTGACGTCAACCATTGTGGCGGGGATTATTTTCAGGCTGATTTTTGGAGAAATGGATACATCGCTGGCGAATTCGATATTGGCTAAGTTTGGAGCTTCGCCGTACAACTGGCTGAACAACGAACATACCGGCATGTTTTTAATGGTGATGCTCGCATCCTGGAGATGGATGGGAATCAATGTCCTGTACTTTTTGGCGGGCTTGCAGAACGTTCCGAAAGAATTATATGAAGCTGCCGAAATCGACGGCGCAGGCACGTTCAAGAAGTTTTACCATATTACGCTTCCGTTTTTAAAGCCCGTCAGCGTCTACGTGCTGACGATCAGCATCATCGGCGGCTTCCGGATGTTTGAAGAAAGCTATGTGCTGTGGCAAAACAACTCTCCGGGCAACATCGGCCTGACGATGGTCGGATACATTTATCAGCAGGGGCTTGCCTACAACAACATGGGCTACGGCTCGGCGCTCGGCATCGTGCTCTTGATCATCATTTTCATCTGCAGCCTCATTTCATTAAAGCTGTCTGGATCTTTTAAAAAGGAGGGCTATTAATGCGTCCTGCCAGAGGCCTCAACATTGCGAAAGTTGCTCTGTTTCTGCTGTTTGCGATACTAAGCTTTTTGTTTGTGTTTCCGCTTTTCTGCCTTGTGCTCGGCTCGCTCAAACCATCTTCGGAATTGTTGCGCTTCGGCTTGAATTTAAAGCTGAGCCCTGAAATCCTGAGCCTTGACAATTACACATACTTGTTTAACGGAGGAAGCATTTATTTTCAATGGTTTTCGAACAGCTTGATTCTCGTGGTGATATCCACCGTGCTGACGCTCTTGTTTTCTTCAATGGTCGGATACGGGCTTGCCGTCTACGACTTTAAAGGAAAAAATCTCTTGTTTGTAGCTGTGCTCCTGATCATGATGGTGCCGATCGAAATTCTCATGCTGCCTTTATTTAAAATGACGGTTTCTCTTCATATTGTCGACACATACGCCGGTGTGATTCTGCCGTTTATCGTCTCGCCTGTCGCCGTGTTTTTCTTTAGACAGTATGCGCTCGGCCTGCCGAGAGATTTGCTTGATTCCGCGAGAATGGACGGCTGCACAGAGTTCGGCATTTACTTCAGGATTATGGCGCCCTTGATGAAGCCGGCATTTGGAGCGATGATCATTCTTCAATCCTTAAACAGCTGGAACAACTTCTTATGGCCGCTGATCGTTTTGCGATCGAAAGAAATGTTTACGCTCCCAATCGGACTGTCCGCTTTGCTCAGTCCGTACGGGAACAATTATGACATGTTGATTTCGGGTTCTGTGCTGGCGATTCTGCCCGTGATTCTCATTTTCCTGTTCTTCCAGAAGTACTTTATATCAGGTTTGACGGCGGGCGGAATTAAAGGCTGATCCACTATATATCATCTTGAAAGGAATGATTTAACATGACTGCACACAAAGCGAAGATGACGATTGACAAGGAATATAAGGTGGCAGAGGTTGATAAGCGAATTTACGGATCCTTTATCGAGCATCTCGGCAGAGCCGTTTACGAAGGCATTTATGAGCCCGATCATCCTGAAGCTGACGAATCTGGCTTTCGAAAGGACGTTATTAAATTGGTCAGTGAACTGAAGGTTCCGTTTATCAGGTATCCGGGCGGAAATTTTGTCTCAGGTTATAACTGGGAGGACGGGGTCGGTCCTGTCGAACAGCGGCCGACAAGACTTGATTTGGCGTGGGCGACAACCGAGCCGAACTTAATCGGTACGAACGAATTTATGGATTGGGCAAAGCTTGTCGGGGCAGAGGTGAATATGGCCGTCAACCTCGGAACGAGAGGAATTGATGCCGCACGCAACCTGGTAGAATATTGCAACCATCCGTCAGGATCGTACTACAGCGACTTGAGAAAATCCCACGGATATAAGGAACCGCATAAAATTAAAACATGGTGCCTCGGCAATGAAATGGACGGTCCATGGCAAATCGGCCATAAAACTGCAGCCGAATACGGAAGACTTGCCGCTGAAGCCGCGAAGGTGATGAAATGGACGGACCCGTCGATCGAGCTCGTCGCCTGCGGAAGTTCGGGAAGCGGAATGCCGACATTCATCGACTGGGAAACGACCGTGCTTGACCATACGTACGAACATGTCGAGTACATCTCGCTTCACTCGTATTACGGCAACCGTGACAATGACCTTCCAAACTATTTGGCGAGATCGCTGGACATGGATCACTTTATCAAAACGGTCATCTCAGTCTGCGACTATATGAAAGCGAAAAAGAAAAGCAAGAAAACGATTCACCTTTCATATGATGAGTGGAATGTCTGGTATCACTCGAATGAAAAAGACAAAGAAGCTGAACGCTGGGCGAAAGCGCCGCACCTTCTTGAAGACATCTACAACTTTGAGGATGCGCTTCTCGTCGGCTGTATGCTGATTACGATGCTCAAGCATGCCGACCGCGTGAAAATCGCCTGTCTGGCTCAGCTTGTCAATGTCATCGCGCCGATTATGACAGACAAAGGCGGAGAAGCGTGGCGTCAGACCATTTTCTATCCGTTTATGCACGCTTCCGTCTACGGCAGAGGAACGGTATTGCAGACGGCGGTATCGTCTCCGAAGTATGATGCGAAAGACTTTACGGATGTGCCGTACCTGGAGTCCGTGTCTGTTTTCAATGAAGAAGCCGAAGAATTAACCGTTTTTGCCGTCAACCGCGCAACTGACGCCGGCCTTGAAATGGAAGCCGATATGAGAAGCTTTGAAGGGTACAGTGTCTCTGAGCACATCGTTCTGGAACACGAAGATCATAAAGCGACGAATGAAAAAGACCGCAACAACGTCGTTCCGCACAGCGGCGGAGACGCCAAAGTATGTGACGGCAGGCTGACGGCTCACCTTCCGAAACTTTCCTGGAATGTGATCAGAATGAAAAAAAGATGATCTAAAAAATCCGGCCGCTGTGCCGGTTTTTTTAGGTGTGAAAAGGTGTGCGCATTTATGTCGGAGAATACTATAAAACAGGAGGGGGGATATGATGAAGTCGTTTTTTTCGGCTGCATATTGCTTTTTGATGTACGCATTTATAGCATACCTTTGGCTTCTGTTTATCACGGCGGTCCTTGATCGGACCCGATTTCTCAATCACTCATTTTTAGAGGCGGGCGTCATCTTGATCGGCACCATATTGTTTTTTTCGCTGTCTCACCATCTCTCAGCTTCACTTGTCAAAACAAACATCAATCGAATCGGAGGGATCGCCGCTTTCTGTCTAGTCATGGCCGTTCATTTTTTTATTGTTCCGTTATGCTGACAGAAAAAAGGCGGATATCCGATGATACCCGCCAATTACGCCTTAAAAAAGGCAGCAGATGAAGCATGTGTCTATTTTATTCTTATTATTCCTATTAGTCAACTGGGTTTTGGGTGGTTTTGAAAATTATTCCTTTGTTTTAAGGGCATGTTGATAAAGATCTGCTGCACTCTCTATTGGAATGTGGCTGATCGAAAACTTCATATTTTCTTTTCCTGAGGCAACGGCCAGCTTAATTGATGCTAAGTTTTTTCTCTCTTGCATAAATGTTTGGCTCAATGATGCCCATTGAATGCGTCCGCGTTTCATAATTGCCGTTTTCCGGGATAAAATTCCGTATTGCAAAGTTAAAAAACGGCTGCTTTGATTCCAGCCAATCATCCGATACCCTATCCACCCCAGGCTGAATAATCCGAGCGGCAGAACTGCAGCCAGATTGTGATAGTCGGAAGGTACAAACAGCCATATCGGTATGGCAAAAAGACAGCCGGCTATAAATGGCATAACCATATAGTGAATTTTCGCTTCCTTTGTGAGCGTGTGCAGATGGCCTCCTTTGCGGTAACCGGTAAACGGTTCAAGCATGGATTCGGCCTTTTCTTTTTTAACAAAAGGAAGTAGGGTGACGGTTTTACTGCTTTGCTCATTTGAACGATTGCGAATCACAACAGCTTTGATTTCTGCATACCCCAAGAATCGGTGAATCGGACGCTCAATGATGAGAATGGCCTGTATCCGGTCTTGTCCGATCGTTCGTTTTTTCTTTTCAAACAGGCCCTGCTCAATCTCAATTTCTCCTTTGCTATTTTTCCTTAATGTGAATTGAAAATCACTTGCAAATGTGAGTAATAGCGAAAGCGCGAATGATAGAATAGCCATCAAGACCACCGTGATCATGATCCAGTTGGGGCCGAACCAGCCGGATAAGGAGGTGAACAAAGTGTCCCTGTCTCCTTCTTTCGATATATCGATATATTTTAGCAATCCCAGTAATAACAGCGTAAACACAATTCCGACTTTAGGCGATAGCAGGCTGTGTAAAATGAGGTTACTTTTAGATAATTGAAACATGGAGTCTTCAGCATGTTCGCTCGGCCTGTCTTTTGCTTCTGTTTTTAAAGCCGTCCGAATGCGCTGTTCTTCTTCTTTTGAAATGCAGCTGAGTGTGATGCCGGATTCTTCTCCTCCGGCAAGTTCAATTGTCAAAGTCCGGGTGGAAAATAAATGATCATATACACGAATCGCAGAATCAATTGATTGTATACGATCCGGCTGCACCCATCTTTTCTTGACGACAAGCAAACCGGATTCAACATATATCGCTTTCTCATGTATTTGGTAGGTAAATGACCGCCATTTTAATACACCAATCACGAAAAACGACATGATAAGGCATGAGCCTAAAGTGATATTGATGAGGAAAGCGGGAATGTCACCGCCCAGTTTATGAATACATAATACGAGCAGTGGAAATAACCAAATAAAGGAAAAGGATTCTTTGATCGCTGTAGCGATAAAGTAAAGGACGGAAACCGGATGGAGACGATGTTTGATCAATGTGTCAGACTTGTTCATCGCATAACCTCGCATAGGCTTCAATTTCTTTGCGGATCGAATCGGCTGTTCCTTCGGCCAATCCCAGAATGTCGTGGCTGCCGGCTGCCGTTGATAAAGTCACTGTATATAAATTGTACTTTTTTAAAATAGGACCTTGTTTTGCTTCGACATGCTGGACTTTCCCCATAGGAATTAATACTTTTCGTCTGAAAATGATCCCTTTATGGATTTGAATACTTACTTCACTTAGGCGGTATCGCCACAAGTGATATTTCCACTTCGGCAAAAGATAAAGTTCAAACGGTACCGAGGCAACAGCTAAACATAATGTGACAGCCAATATCCATTTTGGCCAGCCGAATGTGATAGTAAAGTATAGCAATGCCAGAATCATGGATGCATACACACATAAAGTGATCACACCTTCAAGCTTCCGTACGGCAACAATTTTCCCGTCCAATTTTTTAAATTCACCAGTGTTCACGATAGCCTCCCTATTTAGTTATTTTTCTTGTTGCATAATCGAACGTATCGACAATTTCTGATATCATGTCTTCCTTATCTGATATATCTTGATTTGCGATTTTGGTCCCAAGAGAATCGATGACGCTTCGGACGGTTCTGGCCATAATGTGCGGGGAAAACTGCCTGAAACTCCCTTCTGTTTCCTGTCCCCACTTAAAAATTTCAACTAATGGCTCATATATTGATTCATCTTCATTCTGGTAAAACAGCTCGCCGGTTTCTGTTCGTAGGTTGGATACCACCTCAATGATTGCGGTCACGTAAGCTCGGTGTTCATACATGAATCTGAGATTTGATTCAATGTATGCGCGCAGTGTCGCCGGCGCACTGTCTGAACCATCCATGAATTTTTCCATATAAGGTGCTGCAAGTCCGTAGCAATACTCAACAACAGCCTTCATAAGCTGCATTTTATTTGGAAAATGATATGTAACGACTCCTTTGCTGATTCCCCCCTTTTTCGCGATATTGCCGATCGAGGCATTCGCATAGCCTTCTTCCACAAGCACTTGAATAGCGTCTTCAATAATTTGCAGTCGTCTTTTTTGTGATTTCGTATTCATGACTCAATTTTAGTACGATCGTGCTAAAGTGTCAATAAGAATATGAAATCAAACTGAGAGGTCCGGGTGCTCGTCTATAACAAAAGGAAGCTGTCATAAAAAGCGAAGATGGAGGTCGTGTCTTTTTTCGAAAAAAGATGATTGCGCTTACAAAAAATATGAGATATGTTAAAAAAGAAACAAAGGGGGGAGGAATTGGATGAATGCAATAACAATTGTGATCGCTTCCATCTGTATTTTGGCGATCGCCTATCGTTTGTACGGAACATTTATGATGGTGAAAGTGTTGAAGGTTGATGATGACAAGCCGACTCCTGCCCATCTCCAGAAAGACGGCAAAGATTATGTGCCGACGAACAAATGGGTGTCTTTCGGCCACCACTTTGCGGCCATCGCAGCCGCGGGGCCGCTTGTCGGGCCGATCTTGGCGGCGCAGTTCGGCTACTTGCCGGGGCTGTTGTGGCTCTTGATCGGAGCGGTGATCGGGGGAGCCGTGCATGATATTGTCGTTTTATTTGCGTCCATGCGGAGGAAGGGAAAGTCGCTTTCAGAAGTGGCGAAAGAAGAGCTCGGGCCTGTTGCGGGATTTTGCACGGGGCTTGCGATGCTGTTTATTATTACGATCACGATGGCGGGGCTGTCGATGGTCGTGCTTCATGCGCTTGAACGCAATCCCTGGGGGACGTTCGCCGTTGCGATTACAATTCCGATCGCGATGGGGGTCGGTTTATTTTATAAAAAGACAGGCAACTTAAAATTAGCGTCAACCGGCGGATTTATTTTACTGATGGCCGGTGTCTTCATCGGACCGTCCATCGCGGAAACGCCGCTTGGAGACGCCTTGACGCTTGATACGAAAACGCTTGCTGTCGCACTTCCTGTCTATGCATTTTTTGCAGCTGCGCTCCCTGTATGGCTGCTGCTCGCGCCGCGCGATTATTTGAGCAGCTTCATGAAGATCGGGGTGTTTATCGCTTTGATTGCCGGGGTGTTCGTCGTCAATCCGGCGATTCCGTTTCCGGCGTTTACCGAGTTTACGGGCGGAGGGGGACCTGTATCACCTGGTCCGGTTTGGCCGTTTATTTCAATTACGATCGCCTGCGGTGCGATTTCCGGCTTCCATGCGTTTGTCGGTTCAGGCACGACGCCGAAAATGCTTGATAAGTGGAGCGATATGAAATTCGTCGGCTTTGGGGCGATGCTCGTTGAGTGTCTTGTCGGCATCATGGCGCTGATCGCGGCAACGGCATTGCAGCCGGGCGATTATTTTGCCATCAACAGTTCGCCTGAAGTCTTTCGGACGCTTGGCATGAATGTCGTCCACCTGCCTGAACTCAGCCGCGAAATCGGTCTCGATCTTGAAGGAAGAACAGGCGGAGCTGTTACCCTTGCCGTCGGCATGGCTTATATTTTTACGGATATTCCGTTTTTCAGCCATTTGGCCTCTTACTTTTTTCAATTTGTCATCATGTTTGAAGCCGTCTTTATTTTAACGGCGATTGATGCCGGTACAAGGGTGGCGCGTTATTTGATTCAAGACTTTTTCGGAGAAGTGTACAAACCGCTGAAAAAAACGGACTGGCTTCCGGGTTCGGTCGCAGCGAGCGCCGTTGCCTGTTTCATGTGGGGGTATTTGCTGTATTCAGGCGACATCAGCTCGATTTGGGCGCTGTTTGGCGTATCCAACCAGCTGATGGCATCCGTCGGTTTAATTATCGGCGCGACGGTCATTTTAAAAATAGCGGACAAACGGCGTTATATGCTGACATGTCTCATTCCGCTCGCTTATTTGTACGTAACGGTCAACTATGCGGGATACTGGATGATCAAAAACGTTTATTTTAATGCGGAAGCTGCCGGTTTCAGCGTTTTAAACGGCATTTTATCAATTATTATGCTGCTGCTGGGGCTGGTGATCATGGCGGCTGCCATTAAAAAGTGGACGGAGATTTGGCGCGATCCGGCATTGCGGATGGAGCCTTCTATTCCAGGATGAAAATAAACCGGGGCCGTTTCAGGCCGCCGGTTTATTTCGTTTTTAATCCTTGTTCCAATGTCTCAAGCATTTCAGTTTTATCCGATTCAGTTGCGTGCTGCCAGATGACCTCGAACAACACACCTAATCCCGGAAGCATTTTTTCTTCACCGCTTTGGATCGCATCGACGATCGTGTGCTCAAGCTCTTCTTGCGAGTTTCCTGATACATTGGCAATAACGGCATGGCGCAAATTCAAATCCATCTTTTTTCACTCCATTTCATCAAATCTGATTTTCTATATTCTGCCTCGCTTTCGGGTTTATTATGTATCATTGATGAGATATAATGTGACTATTGCGAGACAAAGGAGTCAAAACGATTTGAAACGAATTGAATCAGCCAAAAATCAAAAAGTGAAGGATTGGAAAAAACTTCATACGAAAAAAGAGCGGACAAAAACCAATACTTTCTTAATAGAAGGCGAGCATCTCGTTGAGGAAGCGCTGAAGACACCGGGTGTTGTGAAAGAAATCATGGTCCGAGACGAAGCGGATTTCCCGGCCGCGCTTGCTGAGTCTGTTGCCCGCTATATTTTGAGCGACGATGCTTTCTCGGCGATTGCCGAAACAGAGACACCCCAGGCTGTCGCCGCTGTATGCCGAATGCCTGAAAGTGGACCTTTTCAATACGAAAAGCTGCTGCTTGCGGATGCTGTGCAAGATCCGGGCAATTTAGGGACGATCATCCGGACGGCAGACGCGGCGGGGATCGATGCCGTTGTGATCGGACAAGGCACTGTCGACCCCTACAATGCCAAAACGCTCAGATCGGCTCAAGGTTCGCATTTTCACATTCCGATTTTAAAACGCGAGCTTTCGGAGCTGATTGAAGAGCTAAAGGGAAAAAGCGTCCCGGTTTACGGCACAGCGCTGCAGGATGCCGTGCCATTTAGAGAAGCGGAGCCGTCGCAGTCATTTGCGCTTTTGATCGGAAACGAAGGATCTGGGGTCGATCCGGATCTCCTCGCACAGACCGACCAAAATCTGTACGTTCCGATCTACGGAAAAGCGGAGTCGCTGAATGTGGCGGCCGCAGCCGCGGTCCTTCTTTATCATCTCCACGGATAACCGGTTGCACAGGATCATGTAATTCACTATAATGAATGTAATATGTTTAAAAACAGTGATAGAGGCTCCGTTTTTTCACATGTCGCCATTTAGGGAGAAAATGCCTTAGACTGCAAGCATTTTTATGGCAGGCCGGAAAAACGCTTCACCTCTTGAGTTGTCACCGGGACCGCGTCTCTCGAGGGATGTGTAAAGGTGAACCGGATTCATTCCGTTATGCCAATGAAGTAAGCAGCAAAGCTTTTTTGCTTTGTTTTAAAAAAGGGTGGTACCACGGCCACGATTCGTCCCTTTCATTATGAAAGGGGCTTTTTTTATTGCCTAAAATAACAGGTTGCTACATAAAAGGAGGAGTTTTTAAGATGCAGGAAGAGCTGAAACGGCTTGAGAAAGAAGCGGTTGAAAAAGTGGAAGCCGCTGGTTCATTAAAAGAAGTCAACGATGTCCGCGTTGCGTACCTGGGAAAAAAGGGACCGATCACGGAAGTGCTTCGGGGAATGGGAAAGCTGTCCGCTGAAGAAAGGCCGAAAATGGGCGCCTTGGCGAACGAAGTAAGAGAAAAAATCGCCGCGGCGATTGCCGAAAAAAATGCCCGCCTAGAGGAAGAAGAGGTGAAAAGGAAGCTGAAAGAACAGACGATTGACGTGACGCTTCCGGGAAGCCCTGTAAAAACAGGAGCGAGGCATCCGCTGACGATCGTTATTGAAGAAATCGAAGACTTGTTTATCAGCATGGGATATTCGGTGGAAGAGGGTCCTGAAGTAGAAACCGACTACTATAACTTCGAAGCGCTCAACCTTCCGAAAGAGCATCCGGCCCGCGATATGCAAGACAGCTTTTATATTACGGAAGATACGCTGATGAGAACGCAGACGTCTCCCGTCCAGACGCGCACGATGGAAAAGCATAAAGGCAAAGGCCCTGTCAAAATCATCTGCCCCGGCAAAGTATACCGCCGCGACAACGATGATGCGACACACTCCCATCAGTTTATGCAGATTGAAGGGCTCTGCGTTGACCGCGATATCAGCATGAGCGACTTAAAAGGAACGCTTGAAACGGTCGCGAAAAAGATGTTCGGCGAAGAGCGCGAAATCAGACTGCGTCCAAGCTTCTTCCCGTTTACAGAGCCGTCTGTCGAAGTCGATGTTTCCTGCTTTAAATGCGGAGGCAAAGGCTGCTCCGTTTGTAAACAAACGGGCTGGATCGAAATTCTCGGCGCTGGAATGGTGCATCCGAACGTGCTCGAAATGGCCGGATTCGATTCCAAACAATATCAGGGATTTGCATTTGGAATGGGTGTTGAACGGATCGCGATGCTGAAATACGGCATTGACGACATTCGTCATTTCTATACGAACGATGTCAGATTTTTATCTCAATTTAAACAGGCTTAAAGAGGAGGACGCGTGATGTTTGTTTCATATAAATGGCTGCAGGAATACGTGGATTTAGATGGGATGACTCCCGAGATTCTCGCTGAAAAGATTACGAGAAGCGGAATTGAAGTGGAAGGCATCGAATATAAGGGAGAAGGAATGAAAGGCGTTGTCATCGGACATGTGCTGGAGCGCGAACAGCATCCGAACGCCGACAAGTTGAATAAATGCCTCGTCGATATCGGCGAAGAAGAGCCTGTCCAGATCATCTGCGGGGCTCCGAACGTGGACAGAGGGCAAAAAGTAGCCGTCGCCACGGTTGGTGCGGTATTGCCCGGCAATTTTAAAATCAAAAAAGCGAAGCTTCGCGGGGAAGTGTCTAACGGCATGATCTGCTCTTTGCAGGAGCTTGGCATTCAAGGCAAGCTTGTGCCGAAAGAATATGCGGAAGGCATCTTCGTCTTCCCGGGCGATGCGGAAACCGGTGCGGACGCTCTTCAAAGCCTGGCGCTCGACGATGCGGTTCTCGAACTGGGACTGACGCCAAACCGCGCCGACGCCATGAACATGCTCGGCGTTGCCTATGAAGTGGCTGCGATTCTCGGCCGCGAAGTCAAGCTTCCTGAGACGGCTTATCAGGCAGGCGCCGAAAAAGCGGCGGACTATATTTCCGTCAAAATTGAAGATACAGAAGCCAATCCTTTGTACGCGGCAAAAATCATTAAAAACGTCAAAATCGGCCCGTCGCCGCTTTGGATGCAGACGAAGCTAATCAATGCCGGCATCAGACCGCACAACAATGTCGTCGATATTACGAACTTTGTTCTGCTCGAATACGGTCAGCCGCTGCACGCGTTTGACTATGACCGCTTTGGCTCAAAAGAGGTCGTCATCCGCAAAGCGTACGAAAATGAAACGATAACGACGCTTGATGAACAAGAAAGAACATTGACGCTTGAGCATCTTGTCATCACAAACGGTTCTCTTCCGCAGGCAGTCGCAGGCGTAATGGGCGGAGCGGACTCCGAAGTCCGCGAAGATACGGCGACAGTGCTGCTTGAGGCCGCGTATTTTAACGGTCAGACCGTTCGCAAAGCATCAAAGGATCTCGGTCTTCGCAGCGAATCAAGCGTCCGCTTTGAAAAGGGCATCGATCCTGCACGGGTGCGCCTCGCTGCAGAACGCGCGGCAGATTTGATCAGCCGGTATGCCGGAGGAACCGTCTTAGAAGGTACGGTTGAAGAAAACCACCTTGATATCAAAGAGAATGTCATCCGCCTTTCTGTTGATAAAGTGACGAAGGTTCTCGGCATGTCCATCAGTAAAGAAGAAATGGTCAACATTTTTGAAAGGCTCGGCTTTGCCGTTGAAGACGCTGAACGGGAACTGGTCGTGACGGTTCCGTCAAGAAGAGGCGATATTGCGATTGAAGAAGATTTGATCGAAGAGGTCGCAAGACTGTACGGATATGACAACATTCCGTCGACACTGCCGGAAGTAACAGGCTTTGCGGGCGGACTGACACCTTATCAGGACAAGCGCAGAAAAGTAAGACGCTTTCTGGAAGGAGCAGGCCTTTCCCAGGCGATCACATACTCATTAACAAACGATAAAAAAGCAATGGCTTACGCATTGGAAAAATCGTTTAAAACGATCCTTTCGCTGCCGATGAGCGAGGAAAGAAGCGTGCTGAGGCACAGTCTGCTTCCTAATCTGCTTGATTCGGTCGCATACAACCTGGCCCGGCAGTCAGATTCTGCGGCTTTTTATGAGGTCGGTTCAGTTTTCTTGAAAGCCGAAGAACATACGAAACCGGTCGAAAAAGAACACGTCGCCGGAGCCGTGACAGGCCTGTGGCATAAAAACCTCTGGCAGGGCGAGAAAAAGCCGGTTGATTTCTTCGTCGTAAAAGGCATCGTCGAGGGTCTGTTGGAAAAGCTCGGCATCACCGAAGGCATCGAATTCGCTCAATCTGAAAGAAAAGAGCTTCATCCTGGGCGGACGGCCAATATTTTGCATAACGGCTCATTAGTCGGCTTCATCGGCCAGCTGCATCCGTCAGTTGAAAAAGAGCTGGATCTGGGCGACACGTATGTGTTTGAACTGGACCTGCACGAGCTCCTTCGATTGGATGTACCGGAGATCACGTATACACCAATTCCGAAGTATCCTTCTGTTACTCGGGATATCGCGCTTGTTGTAAACAAAGAAACAGCGGCCGGTCAGCTTGAGGACGTCATCAAAACAGCAGGCGGCAAATGGCTGAAAGAAGTCCATGTCTTTGACGTCTACGAAGGCGAGCACATGGAAGAAGGCAAGAAATCTGTCGCCTTCAGCCTGCAATATTTGAATCCTGAACAGACATTGACTGAAGAAGAAGTGACAAAAGTTCACGACCAGGTGCTGAAAGCACTGGAGGATGCGTATCAGGCTGTATTGAGAGGATAACCGGTTCCCAGCCCAATTGAGGCTGCCCGGCTGCAGTACAAAAAAAGCGTCTCCGCTTTATGCGGAGACGCTTCAGCGTGTCGACAAACCCTCGCATTCGTTGTCAGGTCTGCGCGTCGGTGCTCACGAATTCCAACATTCGCTCCGCTCCGATGCTCGGCCTTCCTAGACTGCAAAGGTTTTCAATCACGCTGAAAAGATGACAAAATCCCAAAACAAAAAGCCAAAGCCGTTTTGGGATTTTGTCAACAATCTGAGGCGTCTCCGCTTTATGCGGAGACGCCTTTTTATAACTATTGATACCAAACTTTATTTTTCTCGATCAGGCTGTTGTGTTCCGCATCCCAGACATCGACGGTGTATGCGTAATCGTAGTTCATAATGCAACGGATGCCGCTTCCTTGCGGATCATGCTCCACCCCGAAATTATGGGAAAATTCGTGTCTTTGTGCTTTTGCCGTATTTTCCGTTCCCAGGTCGAACGTGACGCTGAAAGCAGGACCGTCCGGTTTAACAGGGTATTGAAAAGCGATGCCGCCCGCTTCAAAATTGTCGTTGGCTGTAAAGCCGGCTACGAATTTATAAGGCCGTCCTTCGAATTTGTCCGCCAGGTTGTCAAGAATGTCAGAGGCATTGCTTCCGGAAGAACTCCATGGGGCAACAGCTTCCACGACAAAATCAATATCGTGGTCGCGGTTAAACATTTCGTCCGCCTCTTCAACGATGTTGACGATTCTCGTTTTCCAGTCTTTGTGTTTCTGCCGGTACTGCTTATCAGCCACCGCGAGGACACTTATCTTTTGCTTGCCCGTGCTTGCCTGAGTCGAAAATTTACCGTTGTTTACATTCTTTTTAAATGTGATCGTACTCGTTTCATTTCCTTTCTCATCCAGCACTTTTGTTTTCGTTGTTTTTTCAATGTGAACTTTGCCTGTTAAATCTTTATAACCTTCCTTAGGTTTAGGCAATGCTTCCTTATAAATCCCTTTTGCTTCATGAGTATGCTTATGACCGCCCGTTTCCGCGACTCCGGCCGCCCCAGGTATTAAACTTGCAGAAAGCAATAAAGTAAAGAATAAAGACCGTTTTTTCATTTGAAAAATTTCCTCCTTAGTTTTTAACAGACTAAAGATTCGTCCAGTTAACTAAGAATTCCTGCTAACCATCCAAAATGAGGAAGATTTATATAGGTTTATTCGGCATTCCCTTTTAATTACCGTCTATGGTCATGTGAATCTTTCTTTTTTCAGGTCTTTTAACCCTGATATCTGGGTTTTAAAAAAAGTAATCTTTGAAAACGTCAAAATGTTCGGTCAAACGAGAGAAAAATTTGAGTTTTACAAAAACTTGCGGCTATCGTAATTGAAATGGCAGCGATCAAAGAAAGACTCTGGGGGTATGTATCAGCTGTTTTTTAGAGGATAAAGAAAAAGCCGTCCCGAACCATAATAGCCAGAGACCGGCTTTTTTGCAGTAACTATGGACGCTTCAGCATCCGTTCGATTTTTTCTACATCGGAGTCTAAAGCTCCGTACAGTACACCGGGCAAGCTGTATTGATGAGGCTTCCCTGCTGCAGTGTAACGTAAAACAGGAGTGACCGTATAAAAATCATATTCCCCTGTCATATCAAAAGCCGGGACGACGATGTGTTTGCTTTGTTTAGCTTGGATGGCGGTCCTCTTGTCAAATGAATACGTCATGACGCCGTTTAGATCGGTGATCTTTTCAAGGGAGATATCTTTTGCCAGGTTGTTTTTCAGCCGAACGTCCAAGGACGGTTTTGGATATCCTGCAGTATACTGGCCGGCAGGCGACAGGTCACCGCTTCGAACATTATGATCGTTTTGAAGGGTAATCTTTCCGATTTGAAATGCTTCTGCATCACGTCCGTTAAAAGATATCAGCAGCTGATCAGCTTTTTCCAGTTTATCGCTTGAGATTCGGACGTCAACGATGATGTTGACGAGCGTATAGCCTTTATGGCGAATCCCTGTTTCAACCTTGTAATCGCTGATTTGAATATGATCGTTATCAAAAGCGAGCGACGTAACCGTATCACCGCTTATCGGAATGCCGGTGTTTGCTTTTTGCAGGCCGAAAATGTTAAACGACATCGTCTCGTCTTCCATCGCATAGCTGATATAGTTTTGAGCAAAGAAAAGCCCGTTTTCTTTATTTTCGCTGGCCTCTGTAAAATTCGCCTTGTTGAAGAAAATAAAGAGAGAAAATGCCAGAGCTGCGCATATGGAGAGCGTGATGATCCATTTTATTTTTGACATGGTGACTCCTTTACCTCTTTATATTTTATTTATAGATAACTTGCAAGTATGTATCTTTACGCGGAGCATAGTGGTAAGCATACTTTGTACTTATAAGGGAGTTTCCTAAATAATTTCTTACTCTTACATACCGTTTGTTGTAATCACTATAGAATGCAAGTTTACTATATTTCTTACTATTAGCGGGAATTGTGATTGCAACTGAATAAGAAGTGGTTACTGTATTAGAAACCCCTAACTGACTTGATATCCCTTTGGCGCTAATCCCCACATTAGATGATACAGTGGAGCTGGCAGATTGAGTTTTACTCCAGGTATAGCTAGAGGCTTTTGCCCAAGAAGAGGTTAAAAACCTTACACGTTTTTTTACCTTGGTAGGGCCCTTTATTGTCTTCACTACGTATCTGTTATTAACACAAGCTATGCAACTAACCTGAAAATCACTGCTTGCCGTTGCGGGCTCTAAAACTCCTTCGATTTTAACAGACTCACCAAGTTCGTAATATTCGGAATTTTCATCAAGCACTTCAGTAAATTCTTCTTCAGCAGAGGCCTGATACAGAGGGAAAAGATTAATAGTAAGAAGCATCGTGATGCAAACTACCCAAAAACGAGACTTTTGCATGGCTACCAACTCCTGTATACATATTCAAATACAGAAAAAATATACCATTTTCTTCAAAGGGAGTACAGACCGTTTTTCTGATTTTTCAATTTATTTAAAAGTGTTTAACATGAAGAGAGAATATTTTATCTTCTAACGATGGAATATTCACTGTTTGAAAATGGATACAGATAGGGAGAATTAGTTAAAAACTATAATATTGGTTTCCCGTAGGTTTTCGATATACAGAAATTCTTTTTCTTGATATCAAACGAAACTTTATCCCTCGGTTACAGGAGATATGGTATATGGAATTCAATTTAGACAGCGCATTCAAATGAAAAAATGTTTAAGGTCATGTAAAGCGACGGGACCTCCGACAGCCGGAAGTCCCCCTTTTAATGCTTATCGCCTCGACGCAATCCGCTTCGCCTTCTGCGTATTTGCAAAGTGCAGCTTTGTAAATACCCTCAATGCGCCTTCGCCGTGTTTCTTGATCAGCTTTGCCGCCGCTTCATCGACGAGCGGACCCGCTCCTTTCGGGAGCGTCATCCCGGCTTCTTTCGAAAGCTTATCCATCTCCATTAAAAATGAATAGCGTGCGATGATCGAAGCCGCTGCAACTGAAAGATGGATGCCTTCCGCTTTTGTGCTGAAATATGTACGTTCTTTGATGGCGTTTTTGCCGGCCAGGTGTTTAAAATAGACGGCAGGTTCTGCGAACTGGTCAATTAAAATCGCTTCAGGCCGGGTTCCGTCCAATTTTTTGAGAAGGTTGCCGATCGCCTGGTTGTGGAGAAGGGCCTTCATTTTTCCCTGGCTCATCCCTTTTTCCTGCATTTCATTATACTTTTCATTTCTTAAGACGAGCAGGCTGTAAGGAACTGTCTTGATTAAGTCGCGCGCGATCTGAACGATTTGCGGATCTTTTAAGTTTTTTGAATCTTTAACACCGAGTTCCTTTAACAGCGGCAGCTTTACCTTGTCAGCGTATACGCACGCGACGGTGATCGGACCGAAATAATCGCCTGTCCCGACTTCATCGGAGCCGATCACAGACATGGAACCGATGCCTTCAGGCGGCTGATAGACGGACGGGATGCTTTTTTTGGATGCGGGCTTTTTGGCAGCCGGTGTTTCAGCATCCGCCGTCCAGCGCTCCGCTTCCTTTTCCGCGTTTTTTCCTTGGAACAGCACCTTCCCCGACCGGTATGCTGTAATGGTGCAGCCCTGTGGTTTGGCCTGGAAAACCGCGCCCTGTACGGAAAGGGAAGTCATGTGAGGCCCGTAGTGGCTTTGCATCCGTTCAATAACAGACGGGGGAACTTTTAAAACAGAATGTGACACGTTCTAATCTCCTTTATTAGCTGCTTAAACAGGCTAAATCATTGTTTTTATAAGTGTATCATAACAGCGGAGGGCTCGTCTTTCCATTCAATCTCTAAACATGTTATGATATAAACTAGGATTCTCGCATAATTGGAATGGAGGAGAAACGTTGTCTGATGGTCAAAAAACGAAAACAACAGTTGACATCTACGGTCAGCAATTCACAATTATCGGCGATGAGAGCAAGAGCCATATGAGGCACGTTGCCTCGATTGTGGATGATAAAATGAGAGAAATCAACGAAAAAAATCCGTATCTTGATATAAATAAACTGGCCGTTTTGACGGCTGTAAATGTGGTTCACGATTATTTGAAGCTGAAGGAAGAGCTTGAGAGATTAAAAGGACAAATTAAAGAAAAGGATTGAACATCACGATGCTAGATATCATCATTATCATTTTGCTTTTGTCCGGTTTGTTTATTGGAATCAAAAGAGGGTTTATCCGCCAGTTTATCCGTTTGGTTACGTTTATCGCAGCGATCGCTGTGGCCGCAACCTATTACGGCGACCTTGCACCTAAGCTCGGCTGGATTCCGTCTCCCGACTTTACGGGCGGCCAGTCTGCGCTGGCGTTTGTAAACGGAAGCCTTGAAGGCGCTTATTACAATATGATTGCGTTTTTGATTCTCTTTTTCCTGACGATTATCCTTTTGAGAATTGCCGCATCGTTTCTGGATGCCGTTGCAAGCATACCGGTTCTCAAACAGATCAACCAAGTACTTGGAGCCGTGCTCGGTTTTGCGGAGATCTATCTGTTCGTGTTTGTCGTTCTGTTCATCGGAACGCTTCTGCCGATCGATGTTCTGCAAAACATGATGGCCGGTTCGGTGATGGCTGATTTGATCATTCATAAAACACCGTTTTTATCAAACATGTTAAACAATCTGCTGCATCAGTACGGATCTTTGTAAAAACTTCTCTGTTTGTAGGGAAGTTTTTTTTCGGGGCTCTTGGGAACCCCGGAAACTGTCGAATAGGCCTGTTTGTTGTAGGATCAGCCAAAAATTTGTATGATTGAAGCAGGATGAACGAGGGGAAACAAGAGGTGAACAACATGCATAAAAAAGATATCATCAAATTGCTTGAAACGATTGCGATATATATGGAACTAAAAGGGGATAACCCGTTTAAAATCTCCGCTTTCAGAAAGGCTGCGGCAGCTCTTGAACAAGACGACCGGAGCCTCTCGGAAATCGATGATATGATGTCCCTGTCCGGGATCGGCAAAGGCACGTATGCCGTCATCAAGGAATATATGGACACGGGAGCGTCCGGTACGCTGGAACGATTAAAGGAAGAGGTTCCGGAAGGACTTGTCCCGCTTTTGAAGCTGCCGGGCCTCGGCGGCAAAAAAATCGCCAAGCTCTATCAGGAGCTCGGTGTCTGTGATGCGGCGTCTTTAAAAGAGGCATGCGAACAGCAAAAGGTTCAGGGGCTTGCCGGATTCGGCAAAAAAACGGAAGAAAAAATCCTGCAGGCTTTAGGTGAAGCGGGGAAACGCCCTGAACGGTACCCGATCGCGGTCGCTTTGACTGTCGCCGGCATCATCGAAGAGCAGCTTGAAGGGCTCCAGGGCCTCATCAAGTTTTCGCGGGCCGGAAGCCTGCGCCGTGCCAAAGAAACGGTGAAAGACCTCGATTACATTATGGCTGTCACTGATCCGGAACTTGTCAGGGAAGGACTCCTGAAGCTTTCGAACATCAAGGAGGTCATTGCCGCAGGAGATACGAAAGTGTCTCTCACATTTGCCTTTGAATACGAAATCAGTGCGGATTTCCGGCTGGTGACGGAGGAACAGTTCCCAACGACGCTCCATCATTTTACCGGATCAAAAGACCACAATATTAAAATGCGCCAGCTTGCCAAAGAAAAAGGCGAAAGAATCAGTGAATACGGCGTCGAAACCGTTGAAACTGGAGAAATTAAAACCTTCTCAAGCGAACAAGAGTTTTTCGCCCATTTCGGGCTTCCGTTTATTCCGCCCGAACTGAGGGAGACAGGAAGAGAAGTCGAGGACTACCGCGATGACATCGGACTCGTTTCCGCCGAGGATATTCAAGGAGACCTTCATATGCACTCGGCTTGGAGCGACGGTGCTTTTTCGATCAGGGAAATGGCGGAAGCCTGCATGGCAAAAGGGTACCGCTATATGGCGATCACAGACCATTCCCAGTATTTAAAAGTGGCAGGCGGTTTGACGCCTGAGCGCCTGCGCATGCAGGCGAAGGAAATTGATGAACTGAATAAGGAATTGACCGATTTTCATATTTTTAAAGGCGTGGAAATGGACATCCTGCCTGACGGAACGCTAGATTATGACGATGAGCTGCTGGCGGAAATGGACCTTGTCATTGCTTCGATCCATTCAAGCTTTTCACAGCCGCAGCATGTCATCATGAAGCGGCTTGAAACCGCACTGATGAATCAGCACGTTGACATTATCGCTCATCCGACCGGCCGTCTGATCGGAAGAAGGGCGGGTTATGAAGTCGATATTGACCAGCTGATCGAGCTTGCGAAGAAAACGAATACCGCCTTGGAACTGAACGCAAATCCAGCGCGGCTCGATCTCAGGATGGAACACTTGATGAAAGCGAATGCTGCCGGAGTGACACTCGTTATTAATACGGATGCCCACAACACAGCGATGCTTGACGATATGAAAACGGGCGTTACGGCAGCGAGAAAAGGATGGACGCCAAAGGCCAATGTATTAAATACCCGCTCCTTTGAAGAAGTCCAGGCATTTTTGTCGCGCCATCGATCTTAAGGAGGTTTAATGGACGTTGCAGCAAAAAGCGCTATCAGCACTTGAATTTCATAAAGTAAAAGAACAGCTCACAGAGCATGCGGCATCTTCTTTAGGGAAGGAAATGCTTTTGGAACTCAAACCTTCCCGTTCGCTCGAAGAAGTCAAAAAGCTGCAGGAAGAAGTCGATGAAGCAGGAACCGTCCTGCGTTTAAAAGGAAACGCCCCTTTCGGCGGCCTTACCGACATTAGAAAAGCGTTAAGAAGGGCGGAAATCGGCAGCATTTTAAGCCCGGCGGAATTGACCGAAATATCGGGTCTGCTATACGCAGCAAAACAGATGAAGCATTTTCTCGAAGGCCTGTTCGAAGACGGGGTTGAGATTCCTTGTCTTCACCAATATGCAGAAAAGCTCATTCCGCTTTCCGAATTGGAAAGAGACATCAATTCGTGCATCGATGATCATGGAGAAGTGCTAGACCATGCATCTGAGACGTTAAGGGGAATCAGGACGCAGCTGCGGACGCTTGAATCAAGAATCAGGGACCGGCTGGAATCAATGTTGCGTTCTTCATCTGCGCAAAAAATGCTGTCGGATACGATCATCACAATTCGCAACGACCGCTTCGTTATCCCTGTTAAACAGGAGTACAGATCAAGCTACGGAGGAATCGTGCACGATCAGTCGTCTTCCGGCGCGACATTGTTTATCGAGCCTCAGGCGATTGTCGATATGAACAATGCGCTTCGCCAGGCGAAAGTAAACGAAAAACAGGAGATTGAACGGATTTTGCGCGTCCTGACAGAAAAGACGGCAGAGCACACAAATGAACTCTTTCACGATGTCAAAGTGCTTCAGACGCTGGACTTTATTTTTGCAAAAGCAAAATACGCAAAAGCGACAAAAGGGGTTAAACCGGCTGTCAACGCTGACGGCTATGTCCGCCTGATTCAAGCCCGCCACCCGCTTTTGCCCCTGGATGAAGTCGTTCCGAATGATATTGAGCTCGGCGGAGAATATACGACAATTGTCATCACGGGCCCGAACACGGGCGGTAAAACGGTGACGCTTAAAACGCTCGGGCTTTTGACCATTATGGCGCAGTCGGGATTGCACGTACCGGCGGAAGAAGGATCAGAAACCGCCATATTTGATCAAGTATTTGCCGATATCGGCGATGAACAGTCAATCGAACAAAGCTTAAGTACGTTCTCGTCACATATGGTCAACATCGTCGATATTTTGAAAGACATGACGGAAAACAGCCTTGTGCTTTTTGACGAGCTCGGCGCCGGGACAGACCCGCAGGAAGGCGCGGCCCTTGCGATCAGCATCCTTGACGAGGTGTGCCAGACTGGCGCGCGCGTCATTGCCACGACTCATTACCCTGAGCTGAAGGCATACGGCTACAATCGCGAAAATGTCATTAATGCAAGCGTCGAATTTGATATCGATACACTGTCACCAACCTACAAGCTGTTAATCGGAGTGCCCGGCCGAAGCAATGCGTTCGAAATTTCGAAGCGCCTCGGGCTGCCTGATTACCTGATCGGCCGCGCAAAAGCGGAGATGACGGCCGAACATAATGAAGTTGATACGATGATCGCATCGCTGGAAGACAGCAAAAAGCGCGCCGAGGCGGAGCTGAACGAGACAGAAGCCATCCGCGCGGAGGCTGAAGCCCTTCACCGCGACCTCCAGCAGCAGATCAGCGAATGGCAGGAGAAAAAAGACAGGCTCTATGAAGAAGCGGAGCAAAAAGCCGCTGAAAAAGTCAAAGAAGCGATGAAAGAAGCAGACGAGATCATCCAGTCGCTCCGCATGATCAAGGAAGACCATAAAGCATTTAAAGACCATGAGCTGATCGAGGCGAAAAAACGCCTTGAAGAAGCGGTGCCTTCGTTTGAAAAAGCGAAAAAGCCGGCTCAGAAAAAAACGGACAAGCGCGAATTAAAACCGGGCGATGAAGTCAAGGTTTTAACCTTTGGCCAAAAAGGAACGCTGCTCGAAAAAACGGGTGCGGCCGAATGGAATGTTCAAATCGGCATTCTGAAAATGAAGGTTAAGGAAAAGGATCTGGAATTCCTGAAATCGGCACCTGAACCCGAAAAACAAAAAACGATCGCCGCCGTCAAAGGAAAAGATTATCACGTCTCGCTCGAACTCGACCTTAGGGGGGAGCGGTATGAAAATGCGCTTCACCGGGTTGAAAAATACTTGGATGATGCGGTGCTTGCGGGCTATCCAAGAGTCTCGATCATCCACGGAAAAGGAACCGGCGCCCTCCGAAAAGGCGTTCAGGACCTCTTGAAATCCCACCGCAATGTGAAAAACTCCCGGTTCGGCGAAGCGGGAGAGGGAGGATCAGGCGTCACCATTGTCGAATTAAAATAAAAAAGGGAGTCTAGAAGGATGAAAGAGTTTTGGGAGAACGACCTTGTAGAAATTGCCGCGTACTACAGCGTTTCCGTTTTGTGTCTTGTGATATTTTTATCTGTGTTTGAACTCGTCACCACCTATAAAAATTGGGAGGAGATTCAAAAAGGAAACATGGCGGTCGCGATGGCAACAGGCGGAAAAATTTTAGGCATCGCCAACGTGCTGCAAAAATCGATCAGCCAGCATAATTCCCTGCTGCAAATGATGGGGTGGGGGCTGTTCGGTTTTATCCTGCTTTTGATCGGCTACTTCATTTTTGAATTTCTGACGCCGCGCTTTAAAATTGACAAGGAGATTGAAAACGACAACCGCGCAGTCGGCTTCATTTCATTCGTCATTTCAGTCGGCCTGTCATTTGTCGTGGCTTCGGGTATCTAAAGGGGATCAACATGGAGAAATTAGCGAAAGTCCTGTTTTTCACAGCTGGGGTATTTGTGGTTATCGGCCTGATTTATATGATCTTTTATGCTTGAAAAAGGTGTCCTTTAAAAGGGCGCCTTTTTAAAAAGAAAAAATATCATTACTTTCTGAATATTGTTTTGATATACTGAAATCAAGAATATATTGTTTAAAAGGGGGGAGCTTATGCCGACTGAAAAACCGTGGCTGCGTCATTATCCCGAACAAATTCCTCACGAGCTGCAATTTGAAGATCAAACACTCCATTCCATCCTGCAACAATCCGCCCAACAGTTTTCTGAAAAAACAGCGATTCATTTTCTCGGAAAAAAATGTTCGTACCGGCAAGTTTATGAGGACGCTTTAAAAATGGCAGATTACCTGCTGTCACTCGGCATTCAAAAAGGAGACAGAGTCTCGATCATGCTGCCGAACTGCCCGCAGGCGGTTATCGCGTATTACGGCGTTCTTTTCTCCGGCGGCATCGTCGTCCAGACAAATCCGCTGTATACGGAAAGGGAGCTTGAACATCTGCTTCATGACAGCGGGGCAACCATCATCATTACGCTTGACATGCTGTACCCGGCGGCATATAAAATGAAAGCGCTGTCAAATATCCGGCACATCATTGCGACAAGCATAAAAGATTACCTGCCTTTCCCTAAAAATCTGCTGTACCCAATCGTGCAAAAAAAAGAGAATCAAATGTCGGTTGAGATCAATGAAAATGAGACGACACACCTCTTCCGAACCATCATGAAACGCCCCGTTCCAAGCGGTCCGCCGGGGATTGAAATCGATCCGGCCCACGACATTGCCGTCCTGCAGTATACCGGAGGCACGACAGGCACGCCAAAAGGCGTCATGCTCAGCCACCGCAACATACTAGCCAATATGGAGATGTGCGATGCCTGGTTTTATCAATTGAATAAAGGGGAGGAGAAGGTGCTGGGGATCGTCCCGTTTTTTCACGTCTACGGAATGACGGCCGTCTTGAATTTCACGATCAGGCAGGGATATGAAATGATTCTGCTGCCGAGATTTGACGCGCGCGCAGCGCTGAAAACGATCGATAAAGAAAAGCCGACGATATTTCCGGGGGCACCGACGATATATATCGCCCTGTTGAACCATCCTGATCTTCACCAATTTGATCTGTCGTCAATTAAGAGCTGTTTGAGCGGATCTGCAGCGCTTCCTGTTGAAGTCAAACAGCAGTTTGAAAAGGTAACGGGCGGAAGGCTTGTCGAAGGTTACGGAATGTCTGAAACCTCGCCCGTCACTCACGCCAATTTTATTTGGGATTTGAATAAAGCGGGCAGTATCGGCTGTCCTTGGCCTGGTACAGACGCGGCTATCTATTCGGAAGAAACCGGCGGTTTTCTCGGACCTTATGAGCATGGAGAAATCGCCGTCAAAGGACCGCAGGTGATGAAGGGCTACTGGAACAATGATGAAGAAACCGCTCAAAGTCTAAGGGACGGCTGGTTTTTTACAGGAGACATCGGCTACATGGATAAAGACGGCTTCTTTTATATTGTCGACCGCAAAAAAGACGTGATCATTGCCGGGGGATACAACATTTACCCGCGTGAAATCGAAGAGGTGCTCTATGAGCACGAAGCCGTTCAGGAGGCGGTTGTTGCCGGCATCCCTGATGAATACAGAGGAGAAACGGTTAAGGCTTTTATAGTGCTGAAAGATCATGTTACAATAACAGAGAAGGAATTGGACGAATATGCCAGATCGCGTCTGGCTCCTTATAAAGTGCCGAAAGTATACGAGTTCAGGGACGAACTGCCGAAAACGGCAGTCGGGAAGATTTTAAGAAGAGCGCTCGTTCAAGAAGAAAAAACCGGCGTCTGAAAAAGCGAAGTCTGCCGTCGATTTTGACGGCATGCTTTTGTGGTGCGATTTGAGTTTAGCTTCTTGACAAAGCGTCCATTTTTATTTACGATAAACTCATGAATGAGTATTCATTCATTAATTTGAAAGGAACGAAGCCAATTGAAACAAAAGAGACCAAAGTATATGCAGATTATCGACGCAGCTGTCATTGTGATTGCAGAAAACGGATACCATCAGGCGCAGGTTTCGAAAATCGCCAAGCAGGCCGGAGTGGCGGACGGCACCATTTATCTTTATTTTAAAAACAAAGAAGATATTCTCATCTCGCTATTCAAAGAGAAAATGGGACAGTTTATCGAGCAGATGAACGAAGAAATGGCAGCGACTAATTCGGCGACAGAAAAGCTCTCGCTGTTCATCAAAAAGCACTTTGAACTGCTCAGCAGCGATCGCCACCTCGCGATTGTCACCCAGCTTGAGCTGAGGCAGTCGAATCTTGAGCTGAGGCTGAAAATCAATGAGATTCTCAAAGGGTACTTGACGATCCTGGAAGACATCATCACCGAAGGAAAAGAAGCGGGAGAATTTAAGAACACGCTTGATGTCCGCCTGGCGAAGCAGATGATTTTCGGTACGGTGGATGAGACGGTTACAACCTGGGTGATGAATGATCAAAAATACGATCTGCCAAAGCTGGCAGACAGCATTCATGAATTGCTGATCCATGGGTTCGGCAGCCAAAAGACGAAGGAGGAGAAATAAAATGGCAGCATTAACATACGCCGTAGACGACTATATCGCAACCATTACGATTCAGCACCCGCCGGCAAATGCGCTATCGACGCAAGTGCTTGAAGACCTTTCCGCATGTCTTGAGGAGCTTTCAGAACGTCAGGATGTCAGAAGCGTCGTGATTCACGGGGAAGGAAGATTTTTCTCGGCAGGCGCTGACATTAAAGAGTTTACATCATTGATGGACGGGTCTGATTATGCAAATTTGGCTGATAAAGGCCAGCAGATTTTCGAAAAAGTAGAATCTTTTCCAAAGCCCGTGATCGCCGCGATTCACGGAGCTGCTCTTGGAGGAGGTCTGGAGCTTGCGATGGCATGCCACATCCGGATTGCCGAGGAGAGCGCTAAGCTCGGCCTTCCCGAACTGAATCTCGGAATCATTCCCGGCTTTGCGGGAACGCAGCGCCTTCCGAAGTATGTGGGCACCGCCAAAGCGCTTGAAATGATCGGGACATCAGAGCCGATATCCGGCAAGGAAGCTTTTGAATACGGCCTTGTCACGATTTTGGCGGCGAATGAAGAAGAAGTGCTGCAAAAGGCACAAGAGCTCGCGCGAAAATTCGCTGAAAAAAGTCCGCAGACGATGGCTTATGTCATTGAACTCCTGAATTCGAGCAAAGTGTATTCGTATGAAGGCGGCCTCAAGCTGGAAGGAAAATACTTCGGCGAAGTGTTCCAATCGGAGGATGCGAAGGAAGGGATTCAGGCATTTCTTGAAAAGCGGAAGCCGCATTTTAAAGGGAAATAACAAACGTGAAAACAAAGGGGATGAATAGAACATGAACATTTATGTCTTAATGAAGCGCACGTTTGATACAGAGGAGAAAATTCAGATTGAACAAGGGGAAATCAGCACGGATGGAGCGGAATTCATCATTAACCCGTACGATGAGTACGCCATTGAAGAAGCGCTTCAGCTGAAGGAGAAGCACGGCGGTGAGATTACGGTTGTCACAGTCGGCGAGGAAGAAGCTGAAAAAGAACTCAGGACGGCTCTGGCGATGGGGTGCGACAAAGCCGTTTTGATCAACATTGAAGACGATCTGGAAGAAGCGGACCAATATACGGCGTCAGCCATCCTATACAACTATTTGAAAGACCGCGAGTATGACATGATACTCGGCGGGAATGTGGCGATCGACGGGGGATCGGGACAGGTGGCGCCTCGTTTGGCCGAGCTGCTCGGCATCCCTTGTATCACGACGATTACAAAGCTGACGGTAAACGGCGGAGATGTTGAAGCGGAACGCGACGCCGAGGGTGACCTTGAAGTGATCCAAACGTCGCTTCCAATCGTAGCGACTGCACAGCAGGGGTTGAACGAACCGCGTTATCCGTCACTTCCGGGAATCATGAAGGCGAAGAAAAAGCCTCTTGAGGAGCTTGAACTTGATGATCTGGACATCGACGAGGAAGACGTGGCCGCCAAAACAAAAACGATCGAACGGTTCCTGCCTCCGAAAAAAGAAGCCGGGAAAATCCTTGAAGGGGAGCCGGAACAGCAGGCGGCAGACCTTGTATCACTGCTGAGAAGCGAAGCAAAGGTCGTTTGAAGCCGAAGGGAGCAAAAACACGGTCATTAAAATACAGGGGGAAATGGACATGAGCAAAAAAGTTATCGTATTGGGAGAGTTCAGGGACGGTTCGTTGAGAAATGTGACATTCGAAGCGATAGCCGCAGGAAAAACGGTTGCCGAAGGGGGAGAGGTGATCGGTGTTCTCTTCGGTGAAAGCGTTTCAAGCAATGCGGCACAACTGATCCATTACGGCGCTGACAGAGTGCTTACAGCCGAAAACCCGCTCTTGAAAAACTATACGTCTGACGGCTATGTTCAAGCCTTTATGCCGATCATTGAGCGCGAAAGTCCGGACGTGATCATTTTCGGCCATACGTCAATGGGCAAAGACTTGTCGCCGAAGCTTGCAGCCCGTATGGGAACAGGGCTGATATCAGATGCCGTCAACGTCGAAGTAGCCGGCGGCAACATCGTGTTTACAAGACCGATCTACTCAGGCAAAGCGTTTGAGCGGATCATTTCCGAAGATGAAACGATTTTTGCAACGATCAGACCGAATAATATTGCCCCGCTCGACAAAGATGAGACGCGAACGGGAGCGGTCGAAAGCATCGAAGCGGATATTCGGGACATCAGAACGGTTATCAAGGACATTGTCAAAAAAACGTCCGAAGGCGTCGATTTGTCTGAAGCGAAAATCATCGTAGCCGGCGGCCGCGGCGTCAAAAGCGAGGAAGGCTTTAAACCGCTGCAGGAGCTTGCCGACGTACTGGGCGGCGCGGTCGGCGCTTCAAGGGGAGCCTGTGACGCAGACTACTGCGACTATTCGCTTCAAATCGGCCAGACCGGCAAAGTCGTAACTCCAGACTTATATATCGCCTGCGGCATTTCAGGAGCGATTCAGCACCTCGCAGGGATGTCAAACAGCAAAATCATCGTTGCCATCAACAAAGATCCGGAAGCCGACATCTTTAAAATTGCCGACTACGGGATCGTCGGCGACTTATTTGAAATCGTTCCGCTGCTCACGGAAGAATTTAAAAAGCTGAGCGTCAGTACTTGATCAAAAGCCGGCCTGAAATGGCCGGCTTTTTACATAGGCACATTTCCGCCTTTTGCAAAATAACATGGAATAAGGACATTTTTAGAAAGGCTAAAATCCCGATGTGTAAAACTGCGCAGATAGGGAAATGTATAATCAAGCATTATGTTAGCGTGAACCAAAGGGAGATGCTATACTAAAAAGCATAATTTCACAATTGGAGGAATGAAAGAATGGCTATCGTAAAAGCAACTGATCAAACATTCTCATCTGAAACAAGTGAAGGCGTAGTTCTTGCCGACTTCTGGGCTCCTTGGTGCGGACCTTGCAAAATGATCGCGCCGGTACTTGAAGAGCTTGATCAAGAAATGGGAGACAAACTGAAAATCGTAAAAATCGATGTTGACGAAAACCAAGAAACTGCCGGCAAATACGGCGTGATGAGCATCCCGACTCTCCTCATACTAAAAGACGGCGAAGTGGTTGAAACATCTGTCGGCTTTAAACCGAAAGAAGCCCTTGAAGAACTGGTCAACAAACATTTGTAAAATAGAAACCTGTGAAAAAGGCGATTCCAAAGGGATCGCTTTTTTCTTACAACGCCCCGTCTTCCTTCTCCAATTGTAGCGAACGTACGGTCGGTCATGGTAAACTGAAATGAAGAAAAAACGCCGAAACAAGGAAGGATTTTTGATGAACAAAAAAATCAAAGAAAAGCTGGCCCTTCTCCCGGATCAGCCTGGCTGCTACTTGATGAAAGACAGGCAGGATACCGTCATCTACGTCGGGAAAGCGAAAATCTTAAAAAACAGGGTCCGCTCCTATTTCAGCGGGTCCCATGATGCCAAAACACAGCGTCTTGTCAGTGAAATTGAAGATTTTGAATACATTGTCACCTCCTCGAACATCGAAGCGCTCATTCTTGAAATGAATTTAATCAAAAAGTACGACCCGAAATATAACGTGATGCTGAAAGATGATAAAAGCTACCCGTTTATTAAAATCACGAACGAGCGGCATCCGAAGCTGATTGTCACGAGGAAGGTCAAAAAAGACAAAGGCCGCTATTTCGGGCCGTATCCCAATGTCCAGGCTGCGAGGGAAACAAAAAAGCTGCTGGACCGCCTCTATCCGCTCAGAAAGTGCGCCAAACTGCCGGACCGCGTCTGTTTGTACTATCATCTCGGACAATGTCTGGCGCCATGCGTATATGATGTGTCTGAGGAGACAAACCGACAGCTCACAGAAGAAATCACCCGCTTTTTAAAGGGCGGATACAATGAAGTCAAGAAAGAACTTGAAGCAAAAATGCTCGAAGCCTCGGAAAACCTGCAGTTCGAACGGGCGAAAGAATTCCGCGATCAAATGGCCCATATCGAGTCAACGATGGAAAAACAGAAAATGATGCTGAATGACATGGTTGACCGCGATGTATTTGCCTATTCGTATGACAAGGGCTGGATGTGCGTCCAGGTCTTCTTTATCAGGCAGGGCAAATTGATTGAAAGAGATGTCAGCATGTTTCCTTTATACAGGGAAGCAGACGAGGAGTTTTTGACGTTCATCGGGCAATTTTACTCAAAAAACAACCATTTTCTCCCAAGGGAAATTTTGGTTCCGGACAGCGTCGATAAGGACATGATTGAGGAGCTTTTGGACGTGAACGTGCGCCAGCCGAAAAGGGGAGCGAAGAAAGACCTGCTGCTCCTTGCCCATAAAAATGCAAAGCTCGCTTTGAAAGAGAAGTTTTCGCTCATTGAACGGGACGAAGAGCGGACGATCGGCGCGATTGAAAAGCTCGGCAAAGCACTGGGCATCTACACGCCGTACCGAATTGAAGCGTTTGATAATTCAAATATTCAAGGAACGGACCCCGTTTCGGCGATGGTCGTCTTTCTCGACGGAAAACCGCATAAAAAAGAGTACCGCAAATATAAGATTAAGACGGTTGAAGGCCCTGACGACTACGGGTCAATGCGCGAAGTCATCAGAAGAAGATATACAAGGGTGCTGAAAGAGAATCTGCCGCTGCCTGATTTAGTATTGATCGACGGCGGAAAAGGCCAGGTGTCTGCCGCCCTTGACGTTTTGGAAAATGAATTGGGGCTCGATGTCCCTGTTGCCGGTCTGGTGAAAGATGATAAACACAGAACTTCCAACCTTTTGATCGGCGACCCCCTTGAGATCGTCCAGCTTGAGCGGAACAGCCAGGAATTTTACCTGCTTCAGCGCATTCAGGATGAAGTGCACAGGTTTGCGATCAGCTTCCACAGGCAGCTCAGGGGAAAAAGCGCATTTCAATCGGTGCTCGACGGCATACCGGGCGTCGGCGAACAGCGGAAAAAACTGCTGTTAAAACATTTCGGTTCCGTTAAGAAAATGAAGGAAGCGAGCGCCGAAGATATCCGCAAGCTCGGCATCCCCCTGAAGACGGCGCAGCTGATTGAAGAGGCTCTGAAAAAATAATGTTGAACTTTTAAAAAGAATCTGATAGAATTTGTACTAATTTCATAATAAGATCGTGTGATATGGTGAAGATAGAGGTGCGAACTTCAAGAGTAGGCTTGATGAGGAAGATGGATTCCGATGAAAAAAGCTGAAAGGGGAGCGTCGCCGAAGCGGGGAAAAAATCCATTCGTTTTTCCTGCTGGCTTTACATTGAATAAATGTAAGGCTGTCAAGAAATCATTTCTTGGAGGGCTATCTCGTTGTTAAAATCATCGGCATTTTGTTGGTTAAAGCAATGAGGGAATTTCTCTCATTGCTTTTTTTGTACGAAAAAACGTACAGCCCGCCGGTCAAGTTTTCCTCTTCATACATAAACAAGCACGAACGAAAACAAAAAGGGTGGTATTTGATGGGTCTCATCGTCCAAAAATTTGGCGGAACTTCAGTAGGATCAGTGGAAAAAATATTGAATGTCGCAAACCGTGTCATCGAAGAAAAACAGCGCGGTCATGATGTTGTCGTCGTCGTTTCAGCGATGGGCAAATCGACGGATTCCCTCGTCGCGCTTGCTAAGGAAATTACCGAGCAGCCGGGCAGCAGGGAAATGGATATGCTGCTGACAACAGGAGAACAGGTGACAATTTCGCTGTTGACAATGGCTTTGCAGAACAAGGGGTATGATGCGGTTTCCTATACAGGCTGGCAGGCCGGCATCGAAACCGAAAATATTCACGGCAACGCAAGAATTACGAACATTGATACAGGCAAGCTGAAAGAGCGTCTGAATGAAGGGAAAATCGCCGTTGTCGCCGGATTCCAGGGGACGACAGCGGAAGGTGAAATCACAACGCTCGGCAGAGGCGGATCAGATACGACAGCCGTTGCCCTCGCAGCTGCCCTGAAAGCCGATAAATGCGACATTTACACCGATGTACCGGGGGTTTTCACAACCGATCCCCGCTATGTGAAAACAGCGCGGAAGCTGGCCGGAATCTCCTACGATGAAATGCTTGAGCTTGCCAATCTTGGAGCAGGCGTCCTGCACCCGAGAGCTGTTGAGTTCGCGAAAAACTATCAGGTACCTTTGGAAGTCCGTTCAAGCACCGAAAAAGAAGCCGGCACATTAATCGAGGAGGAATCATCAATGGAACAGAATTTAATCGTAAGAGGCATTGCATTTGAAGATCAGATCACACGCGTGACCGTATGCGGCCTGGCGAGCGGCTTGACGACGCTGTCAACGATTTTTACAACGCTCGCTAAACAGAACATCAACGTTGACATCATCATTCAATCAGTGACAAGCACAAGCCAAACGTCGATTTCTTTCTCCGTGAAAACGGAAGACTTAAAACGGACGGTCGAAGTTCTCGAAGAATACAAAGACGCGCTCGACTATGAACAGATTGAAACGGAAAACAGGCTGGCCAAAGTCTCGATCGTCGGTTCAGGCATGATCTCCAACCCGGGAGTAGCAGCGGAAATGTTCGCTGTGCTGGCGGAAAAAAACATCCAGGTCAAAATGGTCAGCACATCCGAAATCAAAATTTCGACTGTCGTCAACGAAGGCGATATGGTGAAAGCCGTTGAAGCGCTGCATGATGCTTTTGAACTGTCAAAGCAGACAGCAGTCATTTAAAAAGAAAAAGGCGGGACTTTTGCAGTCTCCGCCTTTTTTGCATAGTTATGCCGGGTCTTTCAAATCCCATTTTACAGTTAAAACAACTTTTCCGGCTCTTTTTTTCACTTGTTCATACGATTCGGCAATTTGTTCGTTCATCAGCTGGATTTGCTCGGCGATAAATCCGGCTTCGAGCTGAAAGCAGGGTTCCTTTTGATATTTGAGGCGGTTTGAGACCAGCGGGCCTTCGAGCTCAAACTCAAGCTCCTGTTTTTTTGAATGGGCGATCGTAAGCGTTCCCCAGCCTGCATCCAGAAAGAAAGCGGGAAGATCCTCCCTGGATTCAAGCGGGAACTTGCGGGCGAGCTTTTTTCCCGCCCAGTACATCATATCTGCGTAGTCTTGTCCCAGCATATCGGGAAGCAGCACTTCCCTGATCAACTCATAGCCATATGCGGAGACTTCCAGCTCTTTTAATTGCGCTAAGTTTGCTTCATATTTGTTCATATCCAATGTCTCCCCTCTTTTCTCCGTTTATTATAGCTTAAATGGGGTGAAAGATTACAGCGGGGACATGCAATTAGGAAGAAAAAAATCTGATATATTTATATTTTGATAAAATAAAATTTTCTAAAATATGATTAAATTTTAGAAAATTTCAATTTATGTACGCGTTTTCTTGACGCCTATTTCTCATAGGAGTAAAATGAAATTGTCATAAAAACTTAACAAAGTGCGATATTTGAAACAGGACGGGGGATAGGAGACCTTTCATTTTTACTGCACTTTTCAACTAGGGGGTAAAGCAATGGCCGGGAACAGAGAGTTTGTTTATCGAAGACTGCATTCTTTGCTTGGCGTCATACCGGTAGGCATATTTTTAATCCAGCATTTGGTTGTCAACCATTTTGCGGCAAGCGGAGAGGAGGCGTTTAATAACGCCGCTCACTTTATGGAAAACCTGCCGTTCAGGTACGTCTTGGAAATCTTCGTGATTTTCCTTCCGCTGATTTATCATGCTGTTTATGGAGTATACATAGCTTTTACAGCGAAAAACAATGCGAACAGATTCGGCTTTTTTAGAAACTGGATGTTCGTTCTGCAGCGGATTACAGGAATCGTTACCTTGATTTTTGTCAGCTGGCACGTGTGGCAAACACGGATTGCCGCCCAAATGGGGGCAGAAGTAAACTTTGACATGATGGCTGATATTTTGAGCTCCCCGATCATGCTCGGCTTTTACATTGTAGGTGTCCTCTCAACAATCTTCCACTTTTCAAACGGTTTATGGTCGTTTGCTGTCACTTGGGGAATCACCGTTTCTCCTCGCTCACAGCGAATCGCCACGTTTGTGACAATGGGAGTCTTTGTTGTGTTGTCCTATGTAGGGCTGAGAGCGATTTTGGCATTTGTGTAAAAGAACTAGATTACTAGAGGGAGTGGGGCAGGCATGAGCAATTCAAGCATCATCGTTGTCGGCGGAGGACTTGCGGGTCTGATGGCGACCATTAAAGCTGCGGAAGCAGGAACAAATGTAAAACTATTTTCGATCGTTCCCGTTAAGCGCTCACATTCCGTATGTGCGCAGGGCGGAATCAACGGAGCGGTCAATACAAAAGGTGAAGGCGACTCCCCTTGGGAGCATTTTGACGATACCGTTTACGGAGGCGACTTTCTGGCCAACCAGCCGCCGGTCAAAGCGATGTGTGATGCGGCGCCGTCGATTATTCATTTGCTTGACCGCATGGGCGTCATGTTTAACAGAACACCTGAAGGGCTGCTTGACTTCCGGCGCTTCGGGGGAACTCAGCATCACAGAACGGCATATGCGGGGGCGACGACCGGACAGCAGCTCTTGTACGCGCTGGATGAGCAGGTTCGCCGCTTTGAAGTAGAAGGGCTTGTTTCGAAATATGAAGGCTGGGAGTTTCTCGGAGCCGTTCTTGATGATGACAATGCGTGCCGGGGCATCGTCGCCCAAAATCTGACGACGATGGAAATCGAGTCGTTCCGTTCAGACGCAGTCATCATGGCGACCGGGGGACCGGGCATCATCTTTGGAAAATCGACGAACTCGATGATCAATACCGGATCAGCCGCTTCGATCGTTTACCAGCAGGGCGCTTACTATGCGAACGGAGAATTCATCCAGATCCACCCGACCGCCATTCCGGGAGACGACAAGCTCCGTCTGATGAGCGAATCGGCGCGCGGTGAAGGCGGACGAGTCTGGACGTATAAAGACGGCAAGCCTTGGTATTTCCTCGAAGAGAAATATCCGGCATACGGAAACCTTGTGCCGCGGGATATTGCGACGCGTGAAATATTTGATGTATGCGTCAGACAAAAGCTCGGCATCAACGGCGAAAACATGGTATATCTCGATCTTTCCCACAAAGATCCGAAGGAATTGGACATCAAGTTGGGCGGAATCATTGAAATCTATGAAAAATTCATGGGTGACGATCCGCGCAAGCTGCCGATGAAGATTTTCCCTGCAGTCCACTACTCAATGGGCGGACTCTGGGTCGACTACAATCAGATGACCAACATTCCAGGACTGTTTGCCGCAGGGGAATGCGATTATTCAATGCACGGCGGAAACCGCCTGGGCGCGAACTCGCTCTTGTCAGCCATTTACGGCGGCATGGTGGCAGGTCCGAAAGCCGTTGAATATATTCAAGGTCTTGAAACATCCGCAGAAGATCTGTCTTCTTCCGTTTTCGACAGCTGCGTCAAAAAGGAAGAAGAAAAGTGGGCTGACATTATGAAAATGGACGGCAATGAAAATGCATATGTCCTTCATAAAGAGCTCGGCGAATGGATGACAGATAACGTGACGGTTGTGCGCCACAATGACAAGCTGCTGAAAACGGATGAAAAAATCCAAGAGCTTGCCGAGCGCTACCAAAACATCAATATCAACGATACGGCAAAATGGAGCAACCAGGGCGCCGTATTCACACGCCAGCTGCACAACATGCTGCAATTGGCACGGGTGATCACGCTCGGTGCATACAACCGGAATGAGAGCCGCGGCGCCCATTATAAACCGGATTTCCCTGAACGTAATGACGAGGAATGGCTGAAAACAACAATGGCGAAACATGCAGGCGATTTTGAAGCCCCGAAATTCCATTATGAGGATGTCGATGTTTCATTAATCGCACCGCGTAAACGGGATTACTCGAAGAAAAAGGTGGCGAAATCATGAGTGAAAATAAGACAATCAAGTTTATCATCACTCGTCAGGATACATCGGATTCTAGTCCTTACCAGGAAGAGTTTGAAATTCCATACCGTCCGAATATGAACGTCATTTCCGCTTTGATGGAAATCAGAAGGAACCCGGTAAATACGAAAGGGGAAAAAACGTCGCCGATTGCTTGGGATATGAACTGTCTCGAGGAAGTGTGCGGCGCTTGCTCGATGGTGATCAACGGCAAGCCGAGACAGTCCTGTACAGCCCTGATCGACCAGCTTGAGCAGCCGATCCGCCTTGAACCGATGAAAACATTCCCGGTTGTCCGCGACCTTCAAGTGGACCGGAGCCGCATGTTTGATTCATTGAAGAAAGTCAAAGCATGGGTACCGATCGACGGCACATATGACCTCGGACCGGGACCGAGAATGCCGGAAAGAAGACGCCAGTGGGCGTATGAGCTGTCAAAATGCATGACTTGCGGCGTATGTCTTGAAGCTTGTCCAAACGTGAACGATAAAACAAACTTTATGGGACCTGCACCGCTCTCGCAAGTCCGCTTATTCAATAGCCATCCGACAGGCGCGATGAACAAATCGGAACGACTTGAAGCGATTATGGGAGACGGCGGACTGGCCGAATGCGGAAATTCGCAAAACTGCGTGCAGTCATGTCCGAAAGGCATCCCGCTCACAACCTCAATCGCTGCATTAAACAGGGATACGACCGTTCAGGCGTTTAAAAACTTCTTCGGAAGCGACAACACGGAATAACACGAAAAAACGCACCTCTTCAAGCCGAAGAGGTGTTTTTATGACCAAAGGGGATGAAAAACAATGAAGCTGCCGGGATATATTGAAGAACCGTTTGACACATGGTGTCAGTCATTTTCTTTTTTTGATGAAGTATCCGTCCGTTTTTCAGAAACGGACATGTTCGGTCATATGAACAATGTCACACCGTTTGTCTATTTCGAGGAATCGAGGATTTCCTATTTCAAGCACCTGGGCGTCATGGACCGCCTTTCAGACGGGAAGAGCGCGGCCATTCCCGTCGTGGCGAGCCAGCAATGCGATTATTTTCAGCAGGTCATGCTTCATGAACATTTGAAAATCGGCGTCAAAACAGCATCTGTCGGCAACGCTTCCCTCACCCTCCACTATGCGGCGAAAAATGGGGAAGGCGGCCTTTGCTTTACAGGGGTGGCGGTTATGGTGCAAATTGCGAAAGATACGGGTAAACCGGTGAAATGGACAGATGAACAAAAAGCAAAACTGCTTGGCAATCACTCATTTCCTGAGAAATAATTGACAGGGAGAGGAAAATGAAAAAAGCGATGATCATCGGCGCGAGTTCCGGAATTGGCAAGGCGCTTGCCAAGCAGCTGTCAGCCGCAGGAGTTGAGGTCGGTCTTGCTGCAAGAAGGTATGAACTGCTAGCCGAATTGCGCGACGACCTCCCTGGACCTTCATACATTAAAAAGATCGATACAGCCGACAGCGAACGCTCGCCTATACTGTTGAAAGAACTGCTTGATGAGATGAATTGGGCAGATGCAGTCTTCATCTGTTCAGGTGTTGGATATTTGGAAAGCGAAATGGATTGGAGCAAAGAAAAGGAAACGATCGATGTCAATATGACAGGATTTGTGTCCTGCTCGAACGTGTTGATGGAGCATTTTATCAAAAATGGGAAAGGGCATTTAGTCGGCATTTCATCCATTGCCGCGCTGAGAGGAAACGGAGGGGCCGTCACCTACGCCGCTTCAAAAGCATTCGTTTCTAATTACTTAAAAGGGCTCCGTCAAAAAGTGAAAAAACTTGGGTATGATGGAATCGTGGTCACCGAAATTCAGCCGGGCTTTGTGGACACGGCTCTTGCAAAAGGTGATCACCTGTTTTGGACGGCTTCGCCCGAAAAAGCGGCTGCACAAATCATCAGTGCTGTGCAGAAAAAGAAAACGCACGCATATATTACGAAAAGATGGCGGCTGATCGCCTGGATAATAAAATGTCTTCCTTAGAAGTTCAGCCCTGAAACGATGCCTGTGTCATGATCTGAAAAATAGGTGTTTGAGGGAACCCTTTTCTCCGTCAGAAACGTCACCGACCTTGCGTATGTTTCATATGATATCACGACTATATCGAAACCCATTCGTTTCAGATCAGCTCTCACCTTAGCAAGGAGGGTTACAATACTTGAAGGAGAAAGAGTTTCAATCAAAGCCGCTGCTAACAAAAAGAGAAAGAGAAGTGTTCGAATTGCTCGTTCAAGACAAGACAACAAAGGAAATCGCAAGCGAGCTCTTTATAAGTGAAAAGACTGTACGTAATCACATTTCCAATGCGATGCAAAAATTGGGAGTGAAAGGCCGTTCGCAAGCTGTTGTTGAACTTCTTCGAATGGGTGAGCTAGAGCTCTAAATTGAGCCGGTGTTCCTTCTTGTAACAAGAAGGGAACCGGTTATTTGTTTTGAGGTGCAATTTGTATATTCATGTTGAAGTCTTGCAATTTGTGTAGAAAAGAAGGAAAATAGACTCAAGTGTTTTGAAAACAAAACAACGAGTCGAGCGAGGTAGAGAAAATGAATTCGAATGCTTCTTTGAATCACATAGCGGATATTGAAAAATCACTCCGCCATATTGCGGGCATCATCAAACAAAAAGGAAGAGAAATTCTCACCCAATATACTATTACCCCTCCCCAGTTTGTCGGTCTTCAATGGCTGTATGAATACGGGGATATGACGATCGGCGAGTTATCACAAAAGATGTACTTGGCGTGCAGCACCACGACGGATTTAATTGACCGAATGGAGAAAAACAACCTCGTTGAACGGGTGAAAGATCCGTCCGACAGGCGCGTAGTCCGCATTCATCTTCTCTCGGAAGGAGAGCGGATCATCCAGGAGGTCATTCAAAAAAGGCAGGACTATTTGGAAGACATGTTAGAGGCGTTTTCCGAGGAAGAAACAGCCGCATTTGAAAAATTATTAATTAAACTTCAGCAGGAAATGAACAGAAAATGAGGCGATTTTGTTGGATCAACCGATAGGAGTCATCGATTCGGGAGTCGGCGGTTTAACCGTTGCAAAAGAAATCATGAGGCAGCTGCCGAAAGAAAAAATTATATATCTTGGAGATACGAAAAGGTGTCCGTACGGACCCCGGGACAGAAAAGAAGTCCTGTCATATACATGGGAAATGACAAATTATTTGTTATCCCGCCACCATATTAAAATGCTCGTGATCGCCTGCAATACAGCGACGGCCATCGCACTTGAAGAAATCAGCAGAGAAGTCGCGATCCCGGTCATCGGCGTTGTGCAGCCCGGAGCCAGAACCGCGATTAAAGTGACGGAGAACCAGCGAATCGGCGTGATCGGAACAGAAAACACGATCAAAAGCGGCGCATATGAAGAAGCGCTTCTTTCGCTGAACGGAGATTTAACGGTAGAAAATCTGGCTTGCCCGATGTTTGTCCCGTTTGTGGAAAGCGGTAAATTTTTGGATGAGACGGCTGATGAAATCGTCAGGTCGTCACTGCACCCGCTCAGGGATTCATCAATCGATACACTGATTCTCGGATGCACGCATTATCCGATTTTAAAAGAGCCGATTCAGCGCTATATGGGAGAGCGCGTCAACATCATTTCCTCCGGAGATGAAACGGCCAGGGAAGTCAGCACGATCTTGTCATACAATAGTTTATTAAGCAAAACGGGTGAACCGCCGGAACACTTGTTTTTAACAACCGGGGAGCGCGCCCGCTTCACAAAAATTGCAAATGATTGGTTTGGATACGAAGTGAAAAATGTGGAAAGCATTTCTCTTCAGGAAACCGCTATAAAATAAAGCTGCCGCACAAGCAAACGGCAGCTTTTTTCATGAGCCTTTTCTTTAAAAGAAAAGGTTTTTTGTATTCAGAGGGATTTTTTTAAAAAGCGGTCTAATTCAAAAACGGGCTCGTATACATAATAGTACAAACTGCCTTAGGAGGGAAAAGTATGCTGAAAAAAGGAATGAAAGGAATCGCGGTTTCGGTTACGGCCTCCGCGCTGCTTCTTTCCGGGTGCGGAATATTTCAGTCAGATCAAGCCTCAGAGGAGATAGATCCGCCGCAGGACATCACATATGTAAAAGAGGAGAAGGAGCAAGACAAAACAGACAAAACCAAAGATAAAACAGAAGACAAAGGCAGCAAAACGACAAGCGACGATAAAGCGGCTCAAACGAGCGATACGGTCATGAGAGAGCTTTATCTCATTGATAAGAACGGCTATGTGACAGCGCAGACGCTGCCGCTGCCAAAGCAGGAAGGTACGGCTAAACAAGCGCTTGAATACCTCGTTGAAGGCGGCCCTGTTTCAAACATCATGCCAAACGGATTCAGAGCCGTGCTGCCGGCGGATACAGCGGTCAATGTTGATATTAAAGAAGACGGAACAGCGATCGCTGACTTTTCAAATGAATTTAAAAACTATAAAGCAGAAGACGAGCAAAAAATCGTACAGGCGATTACATGGACGTTAACACAGTTTAACTCGATTGATAAAGTGAAGATCCGCATGAACGGCCATGATTTGAAAGAAATGCCTGTTAACGGCACGCCGATTTCAGAAGATCTCAGCCGCGAGGACGGCATCAACCTCGATACGGCGGGTGTGACCGATATAACAGCGACACAGCCGGTCACCGTCTATTATTTGGCTGAATCGGACAAAGGCACATACTATGTTCCTGTAACGAAACGGACGTCTGCAAAAGAAAAAGACCAGGTGACGGCGGCGATTAAAGAGCTGACGGAAGGACCGGGCAATAAAAGCGGCCTGCTTTCCGATTTCCAGGGCGATGTCAAGCTTGAAAACGAGCCGAAGATTGAAGACGGCCATGTGACTCTCGACTTTAACGAAGCGATCTACGGGAGCGCCGACGGCGAGAAGAAAGTGATATCGGATGAAGTGTTAAATAGTATTGTGCTGACATTAACCGAACTGCCTGATGTGAAAAGTGTGTCGGTTACTGTGAACGGAAAATCCGAGCTCGTCAATGAAAAAGGAGAAAAGCTTTCCAAGCCGGTTTCAAGACCGAGCAAGGTGAACACAGGTAGTTTTTAAGCAGAGATTTTTGATATACTATAAAAAAAGAGGTAAGCGATTAAAGCTGCCTCTTTCTTTATTCAGCTTTTTGGAAGAGCAGAATGATTGTGAAAGGTTTATGTACATACAATCGGAGGTAAAAAATGAGATACGATGGAAGAGAAAACAATGAACTGCGCCCTGTCACAATGGACCTCGACTTCATTACGCATCCCGAGGGATCGGTCCTGATCACAGTCGGCGGGACAAAGGTGATATGCAACGCGTCTGTGGAAGACCGCGTACCGCCCTTTTTGAGAGGAGAAGGGAAGGGCTGGATCACCGCGGAATACAGCATGCTGCCGCGGGCCACGAACCAAAGGACGATCAGGGAATCGTCAAAAGGGAAAATCTCCGGGCGGACGATGGAAATTCAGCGGCTGATCGGACGAGCTTTGCGGGCGGTCGTTGATTTGGAAAAGCTCGGTGAGCGGACGATCTGGATCGACTGCGACGTCATTCAGGCTGACGGAGGCACGAGAACCGCGTCGATCACCGGAGCATTTACGGCCATGGCGCTTGCCGTCGGAAGACTTGTCGAAAAAGGCACGCTGAAGGCGATGCCGATCACTGACTTTTTGGCTGCCACTTCAGTGGGAATCGATAAGGAAAAAGGATTAATCCTTGATTTGAACTACCAGGAAGATTCTGCGGCAGAGGTGGATATGAACGTCGTCATGACAGGAGAAGGCCGCTTTGTCGAACTTCAGGGAACAGGAGAGGAAGCGACATTCTCAAGAAGTGAATTGGACGGGCTTTTAGAACTGGCTGAAAAAGGGATCGCCGAACTCATCGAAAAGCAGAAAGAAGTGCTCGGCGACGTTGCATCAGCCATTCAACAATAACATGAGAAAGGCTTGATACACGATGAAAGAAGTCATCATTGCCACGAAAAACGAAGGAAAAGTCAGGGAATTCAAAGCGATGCTCGAACCGAGAGGCTACGATGTCAAATCTCTACTGGACATCGGCTATACGCCCGAAATCGAAGAAACCGGGCAGACGTTTGAAGAAAACGCGGTGATTAAAGCGGAAACGATTTCGAAAGAAACCGGTAAAATCGTAATTGCCGATGACTCAGGCCTGTCTGTCGACTACCTCGGCGGCAGCCCCGGCGTATACTCGGCCCGCTATGCAGGAGAAGAGAAAAACGATCTCGCCAACCTGAAAAAGCTATTGAAAGAGCTTGAAGGGGTGGAAAAAGAAGACCGCTCCGCGAGGTTCAGATGCGCGCTCGCATTATGCATTCCAGGACAGGAAACGAAAACGGTCGAAGGTTCTGTGGAAGGATACATTACCGAAGAACCGCGCGGCACAAACGGCTTCGGCTACGACCCGGTTTTTCTCGTCAAAGACAAAGATCAAACGATGGCCGAGCTCTCAAGCGGCGAAAAGAACAAAATCAGCCACAGAGCGGAAGCACTGAAAAAACTGTCCGCTCTATTGGACCAAGCGTAAAGGAGGAGGGCCGATCATGAAGGTTCTGATTGTCAGTGACAGCCACGGCCTTGAAGACGAACTGGAAATGATCGCTGAGCGGCACGGGAAGGAAACAGATCTCATGATCCATTGCGGGGATTCCGAATTGGATCCTTCCCATCCCGCGCTTTCCTCTTACTTAACGGTAAAAGGAAACTGCGATTTTTACGGGGAGTTTAAAGACGAAGTTGTCGTTCCCGTCGGATCAAAAAAGCTTTTTTTCACACACGGGCATTTATACGGCATTAAACAGTCGCTTTTAAATGTATACTACCGCGCTGAAGAACTCGGCGCCGATATCATCTGTTTCGGCCATTCCCACATCGCGGGAAGCGAACTGATGGACGGAAAACTGCTGATCAACCCCGGCAGCATCCGCCTTCCGCGGGTGCGGAAAGAAAAAACTTATGCTATACTGAACATTGACAAAGACAATGCAACGGTCCGCTTTTACGACTTGGACGGCCGGGAAGTCGAAAGCCTGACGAACCATGTCCAACTGCCAGCACATTCATGAGGAAGAATTTTTTTCTTCCTCGTGAAGAAAAAAATTCTAAAAAGTTGTTGACTTTATGTCCCGATCCGCATATAATAAATCTTGTCGCTGATAGTTAAAGCGAAACAAAACAACATCATGTCCCAGTAGCTCAGCAGGATAGAGCAACGGCCTTCTAAGCCGTCGGTCGGGAGTTCGAATCTCTCCTGGGACGTCTCTGAAAAAAGCCTCAAACTTCTTGGTATACAAGGGTTTGAGGTTTTTTTATTTGATGGGAACTTCTGCTCTATTTTTGGTTTGAAAATATGTTTTGGGAGTGGATTGGGAGCGGATTTAAAACTCCATTATTTATTGGATATCCTATTAAAATATACACTCCATTTTTTTATTTATAACAACTTCTGAGGTACCTAATCCTCTTTCTATACTTCTTCCAAGAACATCTCCATTTGTATCTTGAGGTGAGAGTAGTTCTCTGAATGGCCTTTTTCTTCAAATAACAACACCCTAAAAATTCCCTTTCATCATTTCGAACAAAATGAAAAAGATAAAGGGTGTGATCAATTTTAAGGAGGATGTTGTCATGACAAAACAACAGCAAAACCAGCAGCAAAAACAAAAGCAACAAAAACAAAAGCATGAGCAGCTGCTCGGAGTGAACATCACGGATACCGAACTTGCTCAGGAATTCGGAAATATCCAGCAGCAGCTTGCCCAGCTGGAGCAAACTGTTAATCAAATGGGGTCACAGCAGCAGGGCCAAAGCGGCCAGCAGAGCTCTCAATTGAGCCAGGGAATCAATCAGCTGAAGCAGCAAATTCAGCAATTCAGCTCCCAATCTCAGCAGCAAATGCAGCAGACGGATCAGCAAATTCAGCAAAGCATTCAGCAGGCTGTTCAGCAGCTGAATCAGGCTCTTCAAGGAATCCAGACAAACCAGGCCATGAACCAAATGAGCCAGGCACTTCAGCAGGCGCAGCAGTCATTTAACCAGCAAGGACAGCAAGGTCAACAGGGTCAGCAAAACCAACAAAACCAGCAGCACAATCAAAATTTCCAGCAGCCCCTCCAATAAAAAAGCTTAAAAGAGCCGTTTAGCACGGCTCTTTTTTATATCGGTCATTCCTCGTTTTGATCCTTTTCGTCATGGGTTGGATGCGCCCCGGGGTACTGTCGCGGCATTCCTTGGTGGAGGTTGCGGAATTCATATGTGAAATTGCTGTAGTACTGCTGACCTTCCTTCCATGGCGTGTTTTTGTTTTCAACAGGCTTGTCTTTGCCCTGGGCAGCTCCATACGCTCCTTCAGGAAATTCTTCTGCCGTTAAAAAGTTTCTTTGTGTTTCAACGTTTGACAGTTCTTTTTTGTCGTCCATCAGATCACCCCTGTTTTAGTTTTATTGTTGCCATGAAAAAGAAGAGCTATGTGTTTTCGTTTTGTGCAGTAGGATTCATTTTAAGAACGGGAGAAGATGCTCATTTTCTGCCGAGAGTACAACGGGCAAATGCGCCGATCGCAACGAAAAGCACAGAAAAAACCTTTCGGATGTTATGGTATTTTATGGTTTGTTGGTTCTTTTCTCCTCAGCATTTAAGAACGGTTCTTCTATCTTAATACCCGTCTATTCTCGCTTTTTGTTATACATCTCAATTCAGCAATGGTTTAATCTGTTTTTCAGATTGATGTAAATGGGGCATTGGTTGTAAAATTTACCATGTAGAAAATCTTACAACGTTCGTTCTGCTTTTATTTTAGAAAGGGAGCTGAAGAAAGATGCATACGCTAGAAAAAATGGAGCAAACAAATGTTCAGATGGCGAGAGATTATGTGACAAAAGCATACGAGACAGTGCGGCAGCGAAATCTTCACGAAAGCGAATTTCTTCAAGCTGTAAAAGAAATTTTCGATTCCCTCGTCCCTGTATTGGCAAGACATCCAAAGTATATCGAACACCGCATTCTTGAAAGGATTGCAGAGCCTGAACGGATGATCACCTTCAGGGTGCCGTGGGTCGATGATGAAGGCAATATCCAGGTTAACAGGGGATACCGGGTTCAATTTAACAGCGCAATCGGTCCGTATAAAGGCGGCATCCGTTTTCATCCTTCTGTAAATGCGAGCATTATTAAATTTTTGGGCTTCGAACAAATTTTTAAAAATTCTTTGACCGGCCAGCCAATCGGCGGCGGAAAAGGCGGGGCTGATTTTGATCCGAAGGGCAAGTCTGACAGGGAGATCATGAGTTTTACGCAAAGCTTCATGAATGAACTGTACAGACATATCGGACCGGACACGGATATCCCTGCCGGTGATATTGGTGTCGGAGCTAGGGAAGTCGGGTTTATGTTCGGACAGTATAAAAAGATTCGGGGCCGCTATGATGCAGGTGTGTTAACAGGCAAAGGCCTTGAATACGGGGGCAGTTTGACGAGGAAAGAAGCGACAGGGTACGGTCTGGTTTATTTCGTAGAAGAAATGCTGAAGGATCAGGGGCTGCGTTTTGAAAACAGCACCGTTGTCGTCTCCGGTTCAGGCAATGTGGCGCTGTATGCGATGGAAAAAGCCGCTCAATTCGGCGCAAAAGTAGTGGCCTGCAGTGATTCTGACGGCTATGTCTATGACGAAAAAGGCATCAGCCTTGAGACGGTGAAGCGGCTTAAAGAAAGCGGGAACGGAAGGATTCGCGAGTATGTCAGCGAGCATCCGGAAGCACACTATTTCGAAGGATGCTCCGGCATTTGGTCTATTCCGTGCGATATCGCGCTTCCGTGCGCGACCCAGAACGAAATTGACGAAGAGGCGGCCGGAGTGCTCATTTCAAATGGGGTCAAAGCCGTCGGAGAAGGGGCGAATATGCCGTCTGAAGAGGGCGCCGTCAAACGCTTTTTGGATGCGGGGATTCTTTTCGGGCCGGCTAAGGCTGCAAATGCCGGCGGTGTGGCCGTTTCAGCGCTCGAAATGGCGCAGAACAGCGCACGGCTCCACTGGACGGCGGAAGAAACGGATGAGAAGCTCAGAACGATCATGACCGATATTTACAAGAGAAGCGTTGAAGCGGCTTCAGAATACGGACGTCCCGGCAATCTGCTTGACGGCTGCAATATAGCCGGATTTATTAAAGTGGCGGATGCGATGATCGCTCAGGGAGTCGTTTAACCGTAAAAAGAGAGAGCAAAATGCTCTCTCTTTTTTGTGCTTTGTTAATCTTCTCTGAATCCACCGGTAAAGCCGTGCACAGCGGGAACGGAAATTCCCGGATAGCTGATGCCGAATCCGAGAGTCGGAGTTGTGAACACTCCGCCGTACGGATAATAGGTATAGGGCCCGTGTGCTGAAGGATTATAGACATAAGTAGTCGGATAACCGAAGTATCCCGGGTATTGGCGCACGCGGGGATCAGAGTATGGAGGAAAGGTGCGGTACATCATATTCACCCGTTTCTATTTGGATTAACAGCAGTTTATGTAAAAAATCGTAAAATGGAGTCTGTACACAAATGTGGTAAAAAATCTAACCTTCCGGGATGAAATTTTAAAAAGTTGTCAGTCATAAAATCTAACAAAACTGTATAAAACACCAGTTTTTTTATGTAATCTTTATAGATTGCATAAAAAATTTCAAATTGTTTTTCAATTTTGCATTTCCTTTTATATCAATCATGTAAGCGTATACAAGTAGATTGATTAATCGAAATTGTCTAATAATTTTAAAAAATACGGTTGACACTGCATGTAAAGGGGCGTAATATGAGTTCAAACAAAAGAACAAATCACTTGAAAACTTTTCATCTTTCCCGGGAATGACAGCGGGAATACGGGTTCCCGCATCATCGATTTTTAACCGTTTAAAGCGTTCATTTACAACAGAAAGGTGTGCTAGAGGGATGGGGGACCAGAAAGACCAGTGGATCTTCCTAAACGACAAACTCGTTAAAAAAGAAGACGCTAAAATATCAGTCTATGATCACGGATTTTTATACGGGGACGGCGTGTTTGAAGGGATCAGGGTATACGACGGCAACATCTTCAGAATGAAAGAGCACATGGACCGCCTCTACGATTCTGCGAGATCGATCATGCTGGAGATTCCATATCAGCAGGAAGAACTGACACAGCACGTTCTCAAAACAGTCGAAAAAAACGGGCTTAAAGACGCTTACATCCGCTTGGTCGTTTCAAGAGGAGCAGGTGACCTCGGACTCGATCCAAACAATTGTTCACACCCGAGTGTCATTATAATTGTCGAACCATTGGCAATATTCCCGAAACACTTATATGAAACGGGAATTGACATCGTTACGGTTCCAACAAGAAGAAACAGACCTGATGTGCTGAGCCCTAAAGTGAAATCGCTGAACTATTTAAACAATATTCTTGTCCGGATCGAGGCGCACATGGCGGGCGTGACAGAAGCGCTCATGCTCAATGATCAAGGCTATGTCGCCGAAGGTTCTGCGGATAACGTATTTATTTATAAAAGCGGAAAGCTTTTGACGCCTCCGGGCTATATCGGAGCGCTTGAAGGAATCACCCGGAATGCCATCATCGAAATAGCGCAGGAGCTCGGCTATGAAGTGAAGGAAGAGCCGTTTACCCGCCATGACGTATACACAGCCGACGAAGTGTTTTTAACCGGAACGGCTGCAGAAGTCATCGCGGTCGTTAAAGTTGACGGCCGCAAGATCGGGGACGGCAAACCGGGAGTCCACACAAACCGGATGCTTGAAAAGTTCCGCGAGCGCGTCGTCCGTGAAGGGATAAAAGTCAGCCTCGAAGATCAAAGCTTAAGTGTCAGTTGAATAAAGACAAACGTTGAAGAGGATAAGTAACAGCGGAAACGCCGCCTGCAGAGAGCCGGGATTGCTGGAAACCGGTGACGGCCTCCGCTTGTGAACTCCCCTCTGAGTGTCAGCCTGAACGACTTCCAAGTTTAGTAAGGCTGGCCGGGTGAACGTCACGAAGGTTCACTCGTTATTAAACCGGATAAGCGATTATCCATAAGGCGGCTTTCGAAAGCCGCGAACAAGGGTGGTACCGCGGAAAGAAAAGCCTTTTCGCCCCTTTGGCCTGCAAGGTGTGCAGCGTCAACAGTGGGCGGGAAGGCTTTTTTTAGCTGCAAAAGCAGATTGGAAACATGCTTTGCGGCATATATACATGAATTATTTTTAAAAAAACCACGTGAATGAACAGTGATGATGATCACTTGATAAGGAGGAAGAAAAATGGGGACGAATGTACAGTTGGATGCTGAAAATGCCCAATGTACACAAACAATGGCAGGGGCGTCAATGCTGATTGAGGCTTTAAAAAAGGAAAATGTCGAAGTGATCTACGGGTATCCCGGCGGTGCGGTCCTGTCGATTTATGACAAACTCTACGGATCGGGGATGTTTCATGTACTGACGCGCCATGAACAAGGCGCTATCCACGCAGCCGAAGGATATGCGAGGATTTCGGGGAAACCGGGTGTCGTCATCGCCACATCCGGTCCGGGAGCGACCAACCTTGTAACGGGTCTGGCCGACGCGATGATCGATTCATTGCCTCTCGTCGTATTCACCGGTCAGGTTGCGACCTCGGTTATCGGATCTGACGCATTTCAAGAAGCTGATGTCATCGGAATTACGATGCCGATTACAAAGCACAGCTACCAGGTTCGCCATGCAGAAGATCTGCCGAGAATTATTAAAGAAGCATTTCATATCGCAACAACAGGAAGACCGGGCCCCGTTTTAATCGATATTCCTAAAGACATCGCCGTTGTAGAAGGAGAATTCCGCTACGACCATGAGATTCACCTTCCTGGCTATCAGCCGACGAAGGAACCGAATTATCTGCAGATCAGAAAGCTTGTGGAAGCGGTCAGTGCAGCGAAAAAGCCGGTAATTTTAGCGGGCGCGGGCGTCTTGCACGGGAAAGCGTCAGAAGAATTAAAAAATTATGTCGAACAGCAGCAAATTCCGGTGGCGCATACGCTGTTAGGCTTGGGAGGATTTCCAGCCGACCATCCGCTTTTCCTCGGGATGGCCGGAATGCACGGAACGTATGCGGCCAACATGGCTCTGTATGAAAGCGATCTGTTAATCAGCATCGGTGCGAGATTCGATGATCGGGTCACAGGGAACTTGAAGCATTTTGCAAAATATGCGAAAGTCGCTCACATTGACATCGATCCGGCTGAAATTGGCAAAATCGTTCATACGCACATTCCGGTTGTCGGCGACAGCAAGCTTGTACTGACAGAGCTGATCAAGCAAAACGGCAAACCGAGCGATTCCGATGAATGGAAAAAGCAGCTTGCTGACTGGAAAAACGAATATCCGCTCTGGTATGAAGAGAATGAAGCAGAAGGATTCAAACCGCAGAAGCTGATCGAATATATCCACCGCTATACAAAAGGCGAAGCTATTTTAACGACGGACGTCGGACAGCATCAAATGTGGGCCGCGCAATTTTATCAGTTCCAAAAAGCCGACAGGTGGGTCACTTCCGGCGGGCTCGGCACGATGGGCTTCGGACTTCCGGCGGCAATCGGGGCACAGCTTGCGGATAAGGATGCGACAGTTGTATCGATACTCGGCGACGGAGGATTCCAGATGACACTGCAGGAGCTGTCCGTCATTCGCGATCTGAACCTTCCGATCAAAGTCGTGGTCTTAAACAACCGCTGCCTCGGAATGGTCCGGCAATGGCAGGAGATCTTTTACGATGAGCGCTATTCACACTCCAAGTTCGCATCACAGCCTGATTTTATCAAGCTGTCTGAAGCATACGGCATCAAAGGTGTCCGAATCACATCTGAAAAAGAAGCGGAAGAAAAGCTGGAAGCGGCGCTAACGTCGAATGAACCGGTGGTCATCGATGTTCAGGTTGCACAAGCTGAAAAAGTATTTCCAATGGTTGCGCCTGGAAAAGGGCTGCACGAAATGGTGGGGGTGAAACCTTGAAAAGAATCATCACGCTGACGGTTTTGAATCAAAGCGGCGTCTTAAACAGAATTACAGGGTTGTTTACAAAACGGCATTACAACATTGAAAGCATTACCGTCGGCCACACCGAAACAGCGGGGATTTCCAGGATCACGTTTGTCGTGCATGTGGCAGATGAAAAAGAAACGGAACAGCTGACAAAACAATTAAACAAACAGATTGATGTACTGAAAGTCACGGATATTACAAATCAATCGATCGTCCAAAGAGAGCTGGCATTAATCAGGGTGGTTTCCCCTCCGTCGAGCAGGGCGGAAATAAACGGCGTCATTGAACCGTTTCGGGCGACTGTCGTCGATGTCGCAAAAGACAGCGTCGTGATTCAAGTGACGGGGGAATCAAGCAAGATCGAAGCCCTGATCGAACTGTTGAAACCATACGGGATTAAAGAGGTTGCCAGAACAGGCACCACGGCCTTTGCGAGGGGAACCCAGCAAAAGCCGTCCTCTATTAAAACAATATCTATTGTATAAAACATAAAAAGGGAGAGATTGAAATGGTAAAAGTATATTATAACGGTGATATCAAAGAAAACGTATTGGCAGGCAAAAAAGTAGCGGTAATCGGATACGGCTCTCAAGGCCATGCGCACGCACTGAACCTGAAAGAAAGCGGAGTGGACGTCATTGTCGGCGTCAGAAAAGGGAAATCCTTTGCTAAAGCAGAGGAAGACGGCCATCAAGTTTTCACGGTAAGAGAAGCGGCAGAACAGGCCGACATCGTTATGGTGCTTCTTCCGGATGAACAGCAGCAAAAAGTGTATGAAGCGGAAATTAAAGACGGACTTCAAGCGGGCAATTCACTCGTATTCGCCCACGGATTCAACGTTCATTTCCATCAGATCGTGCCTCCGGCAGATGTTGACGTATTCCTTGTCGCTCCTAAAGGACCGGGACATCTTGTCAGAAGAACGTTTGAACAAGGTGCAGGGGTTCCGGCGCTGTTTGCGATCTATCAGGATGTCACAGGGGAAGCGAAAGACAAAGCCCTTGCTTATGCTAAAGCGATCGGCGGAGCAAGAGCCGGTGTTCTTGAAACAACATTTAAAGAAGAAACTGAAACCGATCTTTTCGGTGAACAGGCGGTGCTGTGCGGAGGATTGACTTCCCTTGTCAAAGCAGGATTCGAAACGCTGACAGAAGCGGGCTATCAGCCTGAACTCGCATACTTCGAGTGTCTGCACGAGCTGAAGCTCATCGTCGACTTGATGTATGAAGAAGGTTTAGCAGGCATGAGATATTCGATTTCAGACACAGCGCAGTGGGGAGATTTCGTATCAGGCCCGCGCGTCGTCGATGAGAAGGTAAAAGCATCAATGAAAGAAGTATTGAAAGACATCCAAAACGGTACATTCGCGAAAGAATGGATCGTCGAAAACCAAGTCAACCGTCCGCGTTTCAACGCCATCAATACAAGCGAAAACGAACACGAAATCGAAGTGGTCGGAAGAAAGCTTCGCGAAATGATGCCGTTTGTCAAGCAGGGCAAGAAGAAGGAAGCGGTGGTAGCCGGTGCGAAAAATTAACTTTTTTGATACGACACTCCGTGACGGTGAGCAGTCGCCGGGCGTTAATTTAAACACGCAGGAGAAGCTGGCGATCGCCCAGCAGCTTGAAAAACTCGGGGTCAACATTATGGAAGCGGGTTTCCCCGCTTCATCCCCCGGGGATTTCAACGCAGTAAAAGAAATCGCAAGGACGATTAAAAACTGTTCGGTAACGGGGCTTGCCCGCTCTGTCAAAGGAGATATCGATTCGGCGTGGGAAGCGCTCAAAGACGGGGCTGAACCAAGGCTTCACATTTTTATCGCCACTTCTGACATCCATTTAAAATATAAGCTGAAAAAAACGCGCGAACAGGTTCTGGAACAGGCGGTCGCAATGGTGAAATACGCCAAAGAACGCTTCCCGATCGTCCAGTGGTCTGCCGAAGATGCGTGCCGGACCGACCTTCCGTTTTTAGCCGAGATCGTCAGCGAAGTGATCGCCGCGGGAGCGGACGTCGTCAATCTTCCGGATACGGTCGGTTATTTAGCGCCCGCCGAGTACGGAAATATCTTCCGCTATATTAAAGAAAATGCCCGCAATGCTGACAAAGTCACGCTTTCAGCCCATTGCCACGATGATTTAGGCATGGCTGTCGCCAACTCTTTGGCTGCGATTGAAAACGGAGCGGATCAAGTCGAATCGGTCATCAACGGCATAGGCGAAAGAGCGGGGAACGCCTCTCTGGAAGAAATCGCCGTCGCCCTCTATCTCCGAAAAGATTTCTACCAGGCGGAATCAACGATTCAGCTGAATGAGATTAAGCGGACAAGTGATTTAGTGAGCAAACTGACCGGCATGGCCGTGCCGCGGAACAAAGCGGTCGTCGGCGATAATGCCTTTGCCCACGAATCAGGCATTCACCAGGACGGCTTCTTAAAAGAAAAAACAACATATGAAATTATTTCTCCGGAGCTTGTCGGCGTAAAAACGGATGCGCTTGTCCTCGGAAAGCATTCAGGGCGCCACGCATTTAAAGATAAGCTGCAAAACCTCGGATTCCAGTTTGGAGAAGAAGAAGTCAATAAATTTTTTAACATCTTTAAAGAACTTACCGGCAAGAAAAAGGAATTTACGGATGAAGATCTCATCTCGCTGATTCTCGAGGAGAAAACGGCAGACCGCAAAATCGGCTATGAATTTATTTCGCTGCAGGTTCATTACGGCACCTCGCAGGTTCCGACAGCAACGGTTTCCCTTAAAGATCAGGAAACGGATCAGATCATCCAGGAAGCGGCGACCGGAGCGGGAAGTGTTGAAGCGGTGTACAACACGCTGAAGCGCTGTATGGATAAAGAAGTCCAGCTCCTTGATTACCGGATTCAATCCAATCGCAAGGGACAGGATGCATTCGCGCAAGTATACGTCAGGGTGATGATCGACGGAAAAGAATCCGGAGGACGCGGAGTCGCCCAGGATGTTCTCGAAGCATCTGCCAAAGCTTACTTGAACGCAGTGAACCGCTATCTCGTATTGAAGACGAATACGGAAGGATTGTCAAAACAGGCGGCTGTAGGATCATAACAGTAATAAGGAAGGAGTTTGTTGAATTTGAAAAAACGAATCGCACTTTTGCCCGGTGACGGAATTGGTCCCGAAGTATTGGACGCGGCTGTTGATGTGCTGAAAAGCGTTGCTGAACATTATCAGCATGAATTCGAATTTGAATACGGCCTGATCGGCGGAGCGGCAATTGATGAGGCGGGAGCGCCGCTTCCCGAGGAAACTGTCGCCGCTTGCAAAGCTGCGGACGCCATTTTGCTCGGAGCAGTAGGCGGGCCGAAATGGGATCAAAATCCTTCTGAGCTGAGGCCTGAAAAAGGGCTGCTCGCCATCCGCAAGCAGCTCGATCTTTTTGCCAATCTGCGGCCTGTTAAAGTATTTGAAAGCCTTGCGGGGGCTTCTCCGTTAAAAGCTGAATATATCGAAGGTGTTGACTTTGTCATCGTTCGCGAGCTGACGGGCGGCCTGTATTTCGGAAAGCCTAGCGAGCAGTACGTCAATCAGAACGGCGAGGAAGAAGCCGTTGACACGCTGTTTTATAAAAAGTCGGAAATGGAAAGGGTCATCAGGGAGGCCTTCCAAATGGCGCAGAGACGAAAAGGCAAAGTGACCTCTGTTGATAAAGCGAACGTCCTTGAGTCAAGCAAACTATGGCGCAAGACGGCGGAAGAAGTAGCGAAAGAGTTTCCTGACGTCAAGCTTGAGCACATGCTCGTCGACAATGCAGCGATGCAGCTCATTTATGCGCCTGGACAGTTTGACATTATCGTGACTGAAAACATGTTCGGCGATATTTTAAGCGATGAAGCATCGATGCTGACCGGGTCGCTCGGCATGCTGCCGTCGGCAAGCTTATCAAGCTCCGGACTTCATCTATATGAACCTGTCCACGGCTCGGCCCCTGATATCGCGGGACAGAACATTGCCAATCCGCTTGCGGCGATCTTGTCCGCGGCTATGATGCTCAGGACGTCATTCGGTCTTGAAGCTGAAGCGAAAGCTGTTGAACACGCAGTTGATCAAGTTCTCCGGGCAGGTAAGCGGACGAAGGACCTGGCAAAAGGATCGGAACATTCCACGACTCAATCGATTACAGGGGAAGTAAAAGCTGCGCTGGCAGACGACAATGCCATTTCAAACATCATGACCGCTTACGTTTAAGGAAAATGGATATTGGTAGAGGGAGGAAGAAAGATGATGCCTCGAACGATCATCGAAAAAATTTGGGATCAACACGTGATTAAAAAAGGTGAAGGGAAGCCTGACCTTCTCTATATCGATCTGCATCTGATACACGAGGTAACGTCACCCCAGGCCTTTGAAGGCCTAAGGCAAAAGAATAGAAAAGTCAGACGGCCTCAAAATACGTTTGCCACAATGGACCACAACATTCCGACTGTCAATCGGTTTGAGATTAAAGATGATGTCGCCAAACGGCAGGTCAGTGCGCTCGAACGGAATTGCGAAGAATTCGGCATCCGCCTCGCAGACTTGTCAAGCGTCAACCAGGGGATCGTCCATGTCATCGGGCCTGAACTGGGGCTGACGCTGCCGGGCAAAACGATCGTTTGCGGAGACAGTCATACATCTACACACGGAGCGTTTGGTGCGCTCGCTTTCGGAATCGGAACGAGCGAGGTGGAGCACGTCTTGTCGACGCAGACGCTTTGGCAGCAAAAACCGAAGACGCTGGAAATCCGCGTTGACGGCAAACTGCAAAAAGGAGTGACGGCTAAAGACGTCATTCTGGCGGTCATCGGAAAATACGGGGTTAAATTCGGTGCGGGTTATGTCATTGAATATACCGGCGAAGTATTCCGAAACATGTCGATGGACGAACGGATGACGGTGTGCAACATGTCAATCGAAGCTGGGGCAAGAGCAGGATTGATTGCACCGGATGAAACAACATTTGAATATGTCAAAACGAAAAAATATGCGCCAAAAGGCGAAGAGTTTGAGAAAGCTGTAGAAGAGTGGAAGAATCTGAGAACCGATCCGGGGGCGGTCTACGACCGGACGATCGTGATGGACGGAAGCGCGATTTCACCGATGGTGACGTGGGGCATCAACCCTGGCATGGTGCTGCCGGTTGATGAAGCGATTCCGGGCCCTGAGGCCTTCTCTCAGGAAGACGATAAAAAAGAAGCGCAGCGCGCATATGAATATATGGGTCTTGAACCATATAAAAAAATCGAGGACATTACAATCGAGCACGTCTTTATCGGTTCATGCACCAACTCGCGCATGACAGATCTTCGCCAGGCTGCTGAAATGATAAAAGGCCAAAAAGTCGCCGACGGCGTCAGAGCGATCGTCGTTCCCGGCTCGCAAAGCGTCAAAATTCAAGCTGAAAATGAAGGGCTTCACCAGATTTTCATCGAAGCGGGTTTTGAATGGAGAGAATCGGGATGCAGCATGTGTTTGAGCATGAACAACGATGTTGTCCCTGAAGGAGAGCGCTGTGCTTCCACTTCCAACCGCAATTTTGAAGGCAGACAGGGCAAAGGGGCCAGGACGCATCTCGTCAGCCCGGCGATGGCCGCGATGGCCGCGATTCACGGACGCTTTGTCGATGTCAGAAAATATTACCAAGAGACAACAGCTGTATAGAGGAGTGACAAGATGGAGCCATTAAAGACCCATACCGGAATAGCAGCGGTGCTAAACAGAATCAACGTAGACACGGACCAGATCATTCCGAAGCAATTTTTAAAGAGGATCGAAAGAACGGGATACGGCCGCTTTGCTTTCTTTGACTGGAGGTATTTGGATAACGGCGATCCAAACCCTGATTTTGAGCTGAACCGGCCGGAATACAAAGGCGCTTCGATTTTAATCGCCGGCGAAAACTTCGGCTGCGGCTCTTCAAGGGAACACGCCCCATGGGCGCTAGACGACTACGGATTTAAAATCATTATCGCGCCGTCTTTTGCCGATATCTTTCACCAGAACTGTTTCAAAAACGGCATGCTGCCGATCCGCCTTCCTTACGAGACGTGGAAAGTGCTTGCTGAACAGTATGAACATCAGTCTTTGCTGATGACTGTCGATCTTGAAAAACAGACGATAACAGACCACGCCGGGCAGCAGATTGCCTTTGAGGTCGATCCGCATTGGAAAGAGATGCTGCTGAACGGGTACGATGAAATTTCTTTAACATTGCTCCTTGAAGAAGAAATCGAACAATTTGAGAAACAGAGAAGTTCTTGGCTGCAAGCATAAAAAAGCTGTCCGATGTAGATCGGAGGCTTTTTTTGCTGAAGGCAGCATACTGCCGCCGGTTCTTTCTTGTGTTTAGCGGGCCGGGTTGATACACTTGTTAAAAAATAAGTGCCTGAAAGGAACTTAGAAATGAAGCATGACAAGAAAAACTCGAAGATCATCCCGTTCCCGAACGTTAAGGAGCGTTTAGTGCACAAAGGGATGGCCGCGCTTAAAGAAAAGAATTACCATGAAGCGCTCAGGCTGTTTTCTGAAGCGAAGCGCTATGATGACGAGGAATCGGATATTTATCTGGGAATGGCCATCTGCCTGCTGGAAATCGGCGAGCTTGAAGAAGCGAAAGGCATCTGTGAAAAAATGCTGAAAGAAGGCCACGGCCATTATTTTACCGTTTTACAAGTCTATATGACGATTTTAATCCAGCTCAGACAATACGAAAAAGTAAAAGAAACGATTGAAGCTGTACTCGAAGAAAATAAGCTGCCTCCTGAAAGCGCGGAACAGTTTTATAAACTGCTTGATTTCAGCCGCAAGATGACGGAAGACCCCGGACCTGAGGATATCACCGAAGACCTTCCCGAGACGGAGGAGGTTGATCAGGAAAGGCTTTTGAATGACACGGAAGAGCAGGTTAAGCTTCTTCACGGACTGAAGGACCGCAATCTGACAAGCTATATCGGCTTGTTGAAAACAATTTTGCAAAATCCGAGCGCGCATCCTGTCGTAAAAACGATGATTCTCCAGCTTTTGGCCGAGTCAGACCATGAAAAGCCGACACTTGTCGCAAAATTTGGCGATTCGATGACAATTAATCCGACAGAGACAGTCAAGCCGGATGATATGCCGATATTAAAGCATGTTCTGAGCGTGCTGGATGATACGCTGGGGAATGAAAATCCCACGCTGTACCAAGCGGTCGAAGAGCTGTGGAGAAGGCATATTTACGTCCTCTATCCGTTTCAGCCGAAATACTCAAACCGCGAGCTCTGGGCTGCTGCGCTGCATAAAGTCGGATACGAAATGCACGGGATCGACATCGATAAAGAGGAGCTTCATATTCTCTATGAATTCAATGACAGACAGCTTGACGAGGCCTGCGCGCTCATCAAAGACATAGAAGAAATTTCTTATTTGTAAATGTTGAAAGCAGCGGGCATTGTGTTATAATATAGTGGTTGCATTTGTGAAAAACGGAAGTTGATCCGTTTGCCGCTTAAAGTTCATTATTTATCTTTGTATACATAATGATGGCTGTCAGAAACACATGAGCTGCACACAGTCGGCAGCTTGCGATGGACGTAGCCGTTTGTTTGTTTTAAAATGGAAAACCGACACAACCTGAATAGATTTTGGAGGGAAACACATGTCAGTAAAATGGGAAAAGCAAGAAGGAAACGAAGGCGTTTTAACGGTTGAGGTAGATGCCGATACCTTTAATAAAGCCCTTGATGATGCATTTAAAAAAGTCGTAAAGCAAGTATCCATTCCTGGATTCCGCAAAGGGAAAGTACCGCGCGGTTTGTTTGAACAGCGTTTTGGTGTTGAGGCGCTTTATCAGGATGCGCTGGACATCCTGCTTCCTGTCGAGTATCCGAAAGCGGTAGAGGAAGCGGGCATTGAGCCTGTTGATCGCCCGGAAATCGATGTGGAAAAAATCGAAAAAGGCGAAAACCTGATCTTCACTGCGAAGGTAACGGTTAAGCCTGAAGTGAAACTTGGCGAATACAAAGGCCTTGGCATTGAAAAAGACGATACTGCCGTAACGGATGAAGACGTTCAAAATGAACTGAAGTCTCTTCAAGAGCGCCAGGCTGAACTCGTTGTAAAAGAAGACGGCAAAGTGGAAGAAGGGGACACTGTTGTTCTTGACTTCGAAGGATTCGTAGACGGCGAAGCGTTCGAAGGCGGAAAAGCGGAAAACTATTCCCTTGAAGTCGGTTCAGGCTCTTTCATTCCAGGTTTTGAAGATCAGCTTGTCGGACTTGAAGCCGGTGCTGAAAAAGACGTAGAAGTAACATTCCCTGAGGAATACCATGCGGAAGAGCTTGCGGGCAAACCTGCCGTATTCAAAGTGAAAATCCACGAAATCAAAGCGAAGGAGCTTCCTGAGCTTAATGACGAGTTTGCGAAAGATGTCGATGAGGAAGTTGAAACGCTTGCCGAGCTGACTGAAAAAACGAAAAAACGTCTCGAGGAAGCAAAAGAAAACGAAGCGGACGCTAAACTTCGCGAAGAGCTTGTCGTAAAAGCAGCTGAAAACGCTGAAGCTGACATTCCTCAAGCGATGATCGACACAGAGCTTGACCGCATGATGAAAGAATTCGAACAGCGTCTGCAAATGCAAGGCATGAACCTTGAGCTTTACTTCCAATTCTCAGGACAGGATGAAAACGCGCTGAAAGAGCAAATGAAAGAGGATGCTGAAAAACGCGTGAAATCCAACCTGACACTGGAAGCGATCGCCAAAGCTGAAAACCTTCAAGTCACTGACGAAGAAGTCGAAGAAGAGCTTTCTAAAATGGCTGAAGCGTACAACATGCCTGTTGAAAACATCAAACAAGCAATCGGTTCTACAGAAGGAATGAAAGAGGACTTAAAAGTTCGCAAAGCAATTGATTTTCTTGTAGAAAACCGTTAATATGTTTCATAATCATACTTTATATAAAACAGGGCGCGAATGTTTCGTGCCTTGTTTTATACAATTTTGACTTATCATCTTTTCTTTGGGAAAGGATAGATAATGTCGTTTTGATCAACATACATATTGAATATGCCGAACGGCAAACACAACGTTATCGCCTTTTTGGAAAGTGTGGTAAAATGCAATACATAATGGAACGAATGTTTTCAAGCGATGTTTCTTTTAACGAAGAAACAGGAATGACAAGGATATAAGGGGTGAAAGAATGTTTAAATTCAACGAGGAAAAAGGACAATTAAAATGCTCGTTTTGCGGAAAAACACAAGATCAGGTACGCAAGCTTGTCGCCGGACCAGGCGTATATATATGTGACGAGTGCATCGAACTTTGCACTGAAATTGTAGAAGAGGAACTCGGCTCTGAAGAAGAAGTGGAGTTCAAAGATGTCCCAAAACCAAAGGAAATCCGCGAGATTCTTGATGAATACGTCATCGGCCAGGACCAGGCAAAAAAATCCCTTGCCGTGGCCGTCTACAATCATTACAAGCGGATCAATTCGAACAGCAAAGTCGATGATGTCGAGCTGTCAAAAAGTAATATTTCCATGATCGGACCGACTGGAAGCGGAAAAACGCTTCTTGCTCAAACACTAGCCCGCATCCTGAATGTGCCGTTTGCCATTGCAGATGCCACTTCGCTTACTGAAGCAGGCTATGTCGGTGAAGATGTGGAGAACATTTTGCTTAAGCTGATTCAGGCTGCTGACTACGATGTTGAAAAAGCGGAAAAAGGCATTATCTACATCGATGAAATCGATAAAGTGGCCAGAAAGTCCGAGAACCCTTCAATTACACGCGATGTATCAGGTGAAGGCGTTCAGCAGGCTCTGCTTAAAATTCTTGAAGGTACGGTTGCAAGCGTTCCTCCACAAGGCGGAAGAAAGCATCCTCATCAAGAGTTCATCCAGATTGACACAACCAACATCCTGTTCATTTGCGGCGGAGCTTTTGACGGAATCGAGCAAATCATCAAGCGCCGTCTCGGTCAAAAGGTCATCGGCTTCGGCTCTGACAACAAGCATGAAGATCATGAAAAAGAAGCGCTTCTTTCCAAAGTGCTTCCGGAAGACTTGCTTCGCTTCGGTCTGATCCCTGAATTCATCGGCCGTCTCCCGATCATCGCAAGCCTTGAACCACTCGATGAAAAAGCGCTGGTTGAAATTTTAACAAAACCGAAAAACGCACTTGTTAAACAATATAGAAAAATGCTTGAGCTGGATGATGTGGAGCTTGTATTTGAAGACGAAGCGCTCACAGAAATCGCTAAAAAAGCAATTGAACGTAAAACAGGAGCACGCGGACTTCGTTCCATTATCGAAGGAATCATGCTCGACGTGATGTTCGATCTGCCGTCACGCGAGGATATTGAAAAATGCGTGATTACAGGCAAAACCGTCACTGACGGCGAACCGCCGCGTCTCATTATGAAAGACGGCACGGTCGTCAATAAAGACAAAAAAACTTCAGCATAATGCAGAGAACCTCCTAGCCAAAGGAGGTTCTTTTTTTGCATTTGGAAACCGTCGCCATACAGAAAAAAGTGACGGTTCGAAAAGCAAAATTATCCCTTTCTGTACGTTTATTCCCTCCGTGATCAGGAAATACTATCTGACATACTTAAAGATACGAAACCATTTCAGGAGGGACCATCAGTTGAGCTGGACGAGCATTGCACTTTTTGTACAACTATTTTTCGGGATCATCATCGGATTATATTTTTGGAATCTGCTCAAGAATCAAAGAACCCAAAAGGTTACGATAGACAGAGAGTCCAAAAAAGAGATGGAACAGCTCCGGAAAATGAGATCAATCCATTTATCAGAACCGTTATCAGAAAAGGTGAGGCCGACAGCTTTTAAAGACATCGTCGGCCAAGAGGACGGCATTAAAGCACTGAAAGCCGCCCTTTGCGGACCAAATCCGCAGCATGTCATTATTTACGGCCCTCCAGGTGTGGGGAAAACCGCAGCTGCAAGGCTTGTCCTCGAAGAAGCGAAAAAGAACAAGCGCTCACCGTTCCAGGAACATTCCGTCTTTGTCGAGCTTGACGCGACAACGGCCCGCTTCGACGAGCGGGGAATCGCCGACCCGTTGATCGGATCGGTCCACGATCCGATTTATCAGGGTGCCGGAGCGATGGGGCAGGCCGGAATTCCTCAGCCAAAGCAGGGAGCCGTTACGCATGCGCACGGCGGGGTATTATTCATCGACGAAATTGGAGAGCTTCATCCGATTCAAATGAATAAAATGCTGAAGGTGCTTGAAGATCGGAAAGTGTTTTTGGAAAGCGCCTATTACAGTGAAGAAAACACGCAAATCCCCAAACACATCCACGACATTTTTCAAAACGGGCTGCCGGCGGATTTCAGACTGATCGGCGCGACGACGAGGATGCCTGACGAAATCCCGCCAGCGATTCGGTCGAGATGTCTAGAAGTGTTCTTCCGCGACCTTGAAAAGCAAGAATTAAAAACGGTCGCCAAAAAAGCGGCTGATAAGATTGAGAAGAAAGTCGCAGAGGAAGGACTTGACCTGTTGACGCGGTATGCGAGAAACGGCCGCGAAGTCGTCAATATGATGCAAATCGCCGCCGGAATGGCTTTGACTGAAGAGCGTGACGAGGTGACGGTTGAAGATATCGAATGGGTGATCCATTCGAGCCAGCTGACACCGAAATACGAACAAAAAATCGCCTCCAAACCGCAGGTCGGCATCGTCAACGGACTTGCCGTCCACGGCCCTAACAGCGGTTCGCTGCTCGAAATTGAAGTCACAGTCAACAAGGCTGCTGATAAGGGATCGATTAATATCACAGGCATCGCAGAAGAAGAGAATATCGGCAACCAGTCAAAATCGATCCGACGGAAAAGCATGGCGAAAGGGTCGGTCGAAAATGTCATGACTGTATTGCGGACAATGGGAGTAAAAGCTTCGGATTATGATATTCACGTGAATTTCCCCGGCGGTATCCCGGTTGACGGACCATCTGCAGGAATTGCCATGGCGGCGGGCATTTTCTCCGCCATTCATAAGGTTCCGATAGACCATACTGTCGCCATGACGGGGGAAATCAGCCTGAACGGCCGGGTAAAGCCGATCGGCGGCGTGATTCCGAAAATCAAAGCGGCCAAGCATGCGGGGGCAAAAACTGTTATTATTCCGCACGAAAATGTCCAGTCGATTTTAAAGCGGATAGAAGGCGTACATATCATTCCCGTCAAAACCTTGCAGGAAGTGCTGGACCTTGCATTGGTCAACCCTCCTTCAGAAATGCCTGACGGCGCTCAGATGAAAAGAGAATCCGTATAAATCCCCATCATTTCAGATGGGGATTTTTTTCGGGCCGGTTTTCTCCGACAGGCGCCGGCATGTTTTCTTAGCGGAGGACATCTTTTCCTTTTTCAGAACTGAAAGAAAGGGTATACTACAGGAGACCCTTTTTATTTCGCCGGGCTTACAATTGTACAGGGATAAAAAAAGTATATTATAATGGTTCATACTAAAGTTACGGAGGTGTCAGTCAAAATGGCAGATGAAACGAAACGAAACATCCCGCTCCTCCCTTTAAGAGGTTTACTCGTCTATCCGACGATGGTTTTGCACCTTGACGTCGGGCGTGAAAAGTCGGTTCAGGCGCTTGAACAGGCGATGATGAATGACCATATGATTTTTTTGGCAACACAAAAGGACATATCCATAGACGAACCGGATGAAGACGAGATTTTTACATTCGGAACCTATACAAAAATCAAGCAGATGCTCAAGCTGCCGAACGGAACGATCCGCGTTTTGGTGGAGGGGCTGCAGCGCGCCCGCATTCTTGAGTACCATGATTTAGATGAATATACGTCTGTAAAAATCGAACGAATCGATGAAGAGACTGAAAAAGATGTTGAAGATGAAGCACTCATGCGCACATTGCTTGACCACTTCGATCAATACATAAAGATTTCGAAAAAAATATCGGCTGAAACATTTGCCGCTGTGACAGATATTGAAGAGCCGGGAAGAATGGCCGATATCGTCGCCTCCCACCTGCCGCTTAAGTTGAAAGACAAGCAGGAAGTGCTGGAAACGATCGATGTCAAAGCCAGATTAAACAAAGTGATCGACCTGATTCACAACGAAAAAGAAGTCCTTGAGATTGAAAAGAAGATCGGGCAGCGCGTCAAGCGTTCAATGGAAAGAACGCAAAAGGAGTATTACCTGCGCGAGCAGATGAAAGCCATCCAAAAAGAGCTTGGCGATAAAGAAGGAAAAACGGGCGAGGTCCAAAAGCTGACTGAGAAAATCGAACAGGCCGGCATGCCTGACAATGTGAAAGAAACCGCGTTTAAAGAGCTAAACCGGTACGAAAAAATTCCGTCAAGCTCAGCTGAAAGTTCTGTCATCCGCAATTATATTGAATGGCTTATTTCCCTCCCATGGAATGATGCAACAGAAGACAGGCTTGATTTAAATCTCGCCAGTCAAATTCTTGATGAAGAACATCACGGCCTTGAAAAAGTGAAAGAACGGGTTCTCGAATATTTGGCAGTCCAAAAGCTGACCCGCTCGTTAAAAGGACCGATCTTATGCTTGGCCGGACCTCCGGGTGTCGGAAAAACCTCGCTGGCCAAATCGATCGCCAAATCGCTCGGACGCAAATTTGTCCGCATTTCCCTTGGCGGCGTGAGGGATGAATCCGAAATCCGCGGCCACCGCCGCACATATGTAGGCGCCATGCCGGGCCGCATTATTCAGGGGATGAAAAAAGCAGGCAAGAACAATCCCGTGTTCCTTTTGGACGAGATTGACAAAATGGCTTCGGATTTCAGAGGAGATCCTGCTTCAGCGATGCTGGAAGTGCTCGATCCTGAACAAAACCATACGTTCAGCGACCATTATATTGAAGAGACGTTTGATTTATCAAAGGTTTTGTTTATTGCGACCGCGAACAACCTGGCCACAATCCCGGGTCCGCTCAGAGACCGTATGGAGATCATCACGATCGCCGGCTATACGGAAGTGGAAAAGGTCGAAATCGTCAAAGACCATCTGCTTCCAAAACAGCTGAAAGAACACGGTCTGAAAAAATCCAATCTGCAAATACGGGAGCAGGCTGTCCTTGATGTTATTCGCTATTATACAAGGGAAGCCGGCGTCAGAAGTCTTGAACGCCAAATCGCAGCGATATGCAGAAAAGCGGCGAAGCTGATCGTATCAGGGGAAAGAAAAAGAATTACGGTCACGGACAAAAACCTTGAAGACTATTTAGGAAAAAGAATGTTCAGGTACGGACAGGCTGAGCTCGACGATCAGATCGGCGTTGTCACAGGTCTCGCTTACACGACGGTCGGCGGAGATACGCTGTCCATCGAAGTGTCTCTTTCCCCCGGGAAAGGCAAGCTCATTTTAACCGGAAAGCTCGGCGATGTCATGAGAGAGTCGGCACAAGCCGCATTCAGCTATGTCCGTTCAAAAGCGGAAGAGTTAAACATCAATCCTGATTTTCATGAAAAACACGATATTCACATTCACGTGCCGGAAGGGGCCGTTCCGAAGGACGGGCCATCCGCGGGGATCACAATGGCGACAGCTCTTGTTTCGGCGCTGACGGGCCGACCTGTTTCACGAAATGTCGGCATGACCGGCGAAATCACGTTAAGAGGCCGCGTCCTTCCGATCGGCGGCTTGAAGGAAAAGGCGCTCGGCGCACACCGTGCCGGCTTAAAGACTGTCATTATGCCGAAAGATAATGAAAAAGACATTGAGGACATTCCAAACAGCGTGCGGGAAGGCTTAACCTTCATTCCTGTCGCTCACCTGGACGAAGTTCTAAAGCATGCGCTAGTAGGAGAAGAGAAATGAAAGTAACGAAATCAGAGATTGTCATCAGTGCGGTGAAACCCGAGCAGTACCCTGAAGGGGGGCTGCCGGAAATCGCCCTTGCCGGGAGATCTAATGTCGGAAAATCGTCATTTATCAATACAATGATCAACCGTAAAAACTTAGCGAGGACATCATCAAAGCCGGGCAAAACACAGACATTAAACTTTTATATCATTAACGATGTCCTTCACTTTGTCGATGTGCCCGGTTACGGATTTGCGAAAGTCTCCAAAACGGAGCGCGAGGCTTGGGGCCGTATGATAGAGACGTATTTGACATCCCGCGAAGAACTGAAAGCGGTCGTCCAAATCGTCGACCTCAGGCATGCTCCTTCACAGGATGATGTCATCATGTACGACTTTTTAAAGCATTATGAAATTCCTGTGATCGTGATTGCGACAAAAGCGGATAAAATCCCTAAAGGTAAATGGGAAAAGCATGCCAAAGTCGTCAAAGAGACGCTCAATATAGAAAAAGAAGACCAGCTCATCTTGTTTTCCTCCGAGACGAAAAAGGGTAAACAAGAAGCGTGGTCGGCGATCGAGCAAATGATCGCGAGATAAAAGAAAAAGCACTTGCGGGATTGATGCAAGTGCTTTTTCTTGAATAAACTATTTTCTTTTTAAGAATAATAAAAGCAGACTAACCGCGATAAAAGCGGCCGGCCAATAAGCTTCTACATATGCCGTCTCGATATTCGCCGTCTTCAGCCAGGCGGCAATCTGCCGGAAAAAATAAAGATAGAGGGCGACTGCGATCATCAGCAGACTCTCATATTGATATTCTTTCGTCTTAAACGATTTGACAAGAAGCGCCGCACCGAGGATCAGCACGATGACCGCAAAATCATCCGCGCGGCTGAAATAGTCCTCTTTAAATGTGAAATAAACGCCGATCGCTGTCATAAAGAGCCCTGCAAAGGAATGGGCGGAATCGGCTTCCTTCTGCCCCTGATAAAAAAGAGCCAGCCCGATGAGCCCCGCAAGTACAGACCATTCTTCCTGTCCGTCAAACAGGCTGATCCGGCCCGACCGCAGAAAGGCGTAGACAGCCACGGCTATCAACAGCAATGGAAGCAAAACAGATTTCTTTTTCAAAGTATCACCTTCTTGATGTAGTGAAAGAAATAGAAACACATTTTCTACTATATCACATCAATTTTTTAAAATCTGTTCACATTTTGGGAAGAGAAAATAGTGAATATATGTTATAATCGTTTTGAATAATAAATTCTATATTATAATCATTCTAATTTAGATAGATGTTGGGGGTGCAAGCAAGAGTTATGCATATACTTGTCGTGGGATTGGATTACAAATCAGCCCCTGTTGATATACGTGAAAAGTTAACCTTTCAGCCGGATGAGCTGGGGCAGGCGATGTCGCAATTGAAAGAAGAAAAAAGCATACTTGAGAATATCATCGTGTCGACATGCAACCGGACAGAGCTGTATGCAGTCGTTGATCAGCTGCACACCGGACGTTATTATATGAAAATGTTTTTGGCGAACTGGTTCGGACTAAGCAAAGAGGACATTTCGCCTTACTTGAAGTTTTATGAAAACGACGGAGCCGTTGAACATTTGTTCCGCGTATCGTGCGGATTGGATTCGATGGTTATTGGAGAAACGCAGATTTTAGGCCAAGTGCGTACAAGTTTTAAGCTGGCTCAGGAAGAGAAGACAATTGGTACCGTTTTCAACTATTTGTTTAAGCAGGCTGTCACCGTCGCGAAGCGCTGCCATGCCGAAACGGACATTGCTTCAAATGCTGTATCCGTAAGCTATGCAGCCGTCGAGCTTGCCAGGAAAATCTTCGGCGACCTTTCCGATAAACACGTGCTGATTCTCGGCGCGGGCAAAATGGGAGAGCTTGCGGTTCAAAACCTGCACGGCCACGGAATCGGACAGGTTACCGTGATCAACAGAACATTTTCAAAAGCGAAGGAGCTTGCCGGCCGTTTTTCAGGCGCGGCGAAAAGCTTAAATGAGCTGCAATGCGCTTTAATGGAAGCCGACATTCTCATCAGTTCAACGGGCGCAAGCGGCTATGTCGTCACAAAAGAGATGATCGAACATGTCAATAAGCTTCGCAAAGGATGTCCGCTTTTTATGGTGGATATTGCCGTGCCGCGGGATCTTGACCCGGCTCTCAGCGATGTGGAAGGCGTCTTTCTGTACGATATTGACGATCTTGAAGGGATCGTGGAAGAAAATCTGAAGGAGCGTCAGGCCGTTGCTGAAGAAGTGGAGCTGATTATTGAAGCTGAGATCGTCGCTTTTAAACAATGGCTGAATACGCTCGGCGTCGTGCCGGTCATCTCTGCTCTCAGGGAAAAAGCTTTGACAATCCAGGCGGAAACGATGCAGAGCATCGAACGGAAGCTCCCTCACTTGAGCACAAGAGAGAAAAAACTTTTAAACAAGCATACGAAAAGCATTATCAACCAGCTCTTGCGCGACCCGATTTTAAAAGTGAAGGAGTTTGCGTCAGAAGCTGATGCCGAAGAAAAGCTTGCGCTGTTTACGCAGATTTTTGATATTGAAGAAGCGGCTTTTCCTGACGGAGAGAATCAAGACGAACGCCAGCCGGTTCATGCGTTTAAGCGGCAAAACCAGCAGGGTTTGACTTCTATCGCGAGCGAGTGACAGACATGACAGACACATTGTTAGCAAGGCTTAACGAAGTTACAATCGTGTTGTACGCGCTCACCGTCCTCTTTTATTTTATAGACTTTTTACAGCACAACCGGAAGGCGGGAAAAGCGGCCTTCTGGTTGCTTTCTATTGTCTGGATTCTGCAGACGGTATACCTTTTTTATTTCATGCAGTACACAGATCAGTTTCCTGTTTTGAATAATGCACAGGGGCTTTATTTTTACGCGTGGGTGCTTGTCACGCTGTCTCTCGTTTTGACGAAGCTTTTGAAAGTGGAATTTCTCGTTTTTTTCACCAATCTCATCGGCTTTTCAATGGCGGCGATCCACACGTTTACACCGACGGCCCAGCAGTCGGCGGAGCTTTCGGGAAGGCTCGTGTCCGAGCTCTTGATCATCCACATTACAATGGCGATTCTTTCGTATGGAGCGTTTTCATTGTCGTTTGTCTTTTCCGTGCTGTATCTTTTTCAGTACCGTTTATTGAAAAAGAAAAAGTGGGGGAAATGGCTCTTACGAATCGAAGATTTGCCAAAACTTGATCATATGGCTTATGTCCTTAATCTCATCGGCGTTCCCATGCTTTTGCTGAGTCTGATTCTGGGGATTATCTGGTCGTATGTATCGCTTGAAACCCTGTACTGGGCGGATCCGAAAGTGCTCGGATCGATCGTGCTGCTTTTTTTATACGGATACTATTTATTTATCAGGATTGTCAAAGAGCTGCAGGGAAGGATTGCGGCCATGTGGAATACCGCGTCTTTTCTTGTTCTTTTAATCAATTTCTTTTTGCTCGGCAGCTTTTCGCAATTTCATTGGTTTAGTTAGTTAAAACGGTTGCCCGTGACGGATTGGGAGGAAGAAAACATGAGAAACATCATTGTAGGCTCAAGAAGAAGCAAATTGGCGATGACCCAGACAAAATGGGTGATCAAAAAGCTGGAGGAATTAAATCCGGATTTCACGTTTGAAATAAAGGAAATCGTTACAAAAGGCGACCGGATCTTGGATGTTACGCTGTCAAAGGTCGGCGGGAAAGGCCTGTTCGTCAAAGAAATCGAACAGGCGATGCTTTCCGGGGAAATTGATATGGCCGTTCACAGCATGAAGGACATGCCGTCGGCGCTTCCCGAAGGGCTGGTGGTCGGCTGCATTCCAAAACGGGAAGATGCCAGGGACGTTCTCATTTCAAAAAGCCGTCAAAAGCTGGCCGACCTGAAACAAGGTGCGGTTATCGGCACGAGCAGCCTCAGAAGAAGCGCGCAGCTTTTGCAAATGCGTCCCGACCTTGAGATCAAGTGGATCAGGGGAAATATCGATACAAGGTTAAAAAAACTTGAAACCGAAGATTACGACGCGATTATTTTAGCAGCGGCAGGCCTGTCAAGAATGGGCTGGAAGGACGATGTCGTCACCGAATTTCTTGATCCAGAGAGCTGCCTTCCCGCCGTTGGGCAAGGCGCGTTGGCGATCGAGTGCAGAGGCTCGGATGAGGAGCTGCTGTCCCTCTTTTCGCGCCTGAACGACCGCTACACACAGCTGACCGTCACGGCCGAGCGCGCTTTTCTTCATGCGATGGAAGGCGGCTGCCAAGTGCCAATCGCCGGATTTGCGACGATGGACGAAGACGGCGTCATCGAACTGACCGGTCTTGTGGCATCGCCTGACGGAAAAACCGCATACAGAGAAACAGTAAAAGGAAAAGATCCGGAGGCTGTCGGCAGAGAATGCGCGGCGGTCATGTCGGAAAAAGGAGCAAAGGCACTGATTGACCGTGTGAAACAGGAGCTGGAAGACAATGAAGCATGATCTTCCTTTACAGGGAAAGAAAGTGCTCGTCACCCGCAATAAAGCCCAAGCCCAATCCTTCAGGGAAAAGGTGGAGGCTTTAGGCGGAGAAGCTGTTTTAACGTCATTGATTTCGTTTCGGCCCGCCCTCCCGCGAGAACAGGCCCAGCGCTTTCGAGCAGATCTTGAAAGCGCGGACTGGCTTGTTTTTACAAGCGTGAACGGGGCAAAATTCTTTTTTTCTTATTTGAAGAACGCCGGGTTCAGCGTTCCTTTCGCATCAAAGGCCAAGGTTGCCGCTGTCGGTGAAAAAACGGCCAGGTATTTGCGCGACAGGGGTCTTTCTGTCGATCTGATGCCTGAGTTATACGTGGCTGAACATTTGGCGGAGGCACTGAAGCGAAATGCCGGCCGTCATGATAAAGTTGCCGTTTTAAAAGGGAATTTATCCCGGGACGTCATCAAGAAAACCCTCACTCCGCTCGGAATTCAAGTTTCGGAATGGATTTTGTATGAAACCGTTCGCGATGAAAAGGGAATTCTGGAGCTTAAGGAAGCAGCAAAACACGCGTCTTTTGATTTTGTGACATTTACCAGCTCCTCGACGGTACATACATTCATGTCCATTTTGAAAGAGGAGAGCAGAACGTGGGCCGAAAAGAACGGTACGGCTTTTATTACGATCGGGCCTATGACAAAGAAGGCGCTGTCGGACTACGGAATTCCTTCATATATGCCGGACGTCTATACAATCGACGGAATGCTGCGTGAAATATGCCGCATTTCAAGAAAGGGAGAATGACAAATGGAAGCATCATTTCAAAGACACCGCCGCCTGCGGACGACAGCAGGTATGCGAAAATTGGTAAGAGAAACCGAGTTAAGAGCATCTGACTTCATTTATCCGATATTTGTAACCGAGGAAGAGAACGTTAAAAGCGAAGTTCCGTCCATGCCGGGCGTATACCAGCTGTCTTTGGACCGGCTGAAAGAGGAAATGGAGGAAGTCGCAGGCCTCGGCATTCAATCTGTGATCGTCTTCGGCGTGCCTGAACACAAAGATGATGTGGGAAGCGGAGCCTATCACAACCACGGCATCGTTCAAAAAGCGATTGCACAAATTAAACAAGACTTTCCTGAGCTTGTCGTTATCGCAGATACATGCCTATGCGAGTACACGGACCACGGTCACTGCGGCCTTGTGGAAAACGGTGAAATACTAAATGACGAATCGCTCGTTCTTTTGGCAAAAACCGCTGTCAGCCAAGCCCGTGCAGGCGCTGACATTATTGCGCCTTCAAACATGATGGACGGTTTCGTTGCCGCCATCAGGGATGCGCTTGATCAGGAAGGATTTACAAATGTGCCGATCATGTCGTACGCTGTAAAATATGCGAGCGCGTTTTACGGCCCGTTCCGCGATGCCGCGGGAAGCAGTCCGCAGTTCGGCGACCGCAAGACGTACCAAATGGATTATGCCAACCGCAGGGAGGCTCTCCGGGAGGCAAAATCCGATGTGGAAGAAGGCGCCGATTTCCTGATCGTCAAGCCGACGCTTTCATATCTTGATATCGTCAGAGAAGTGAAAAACGAATTTAACCTGCCTGTTGTCGGATACAATGTAAGCGGGGAGTATGCGATGGTCAAAGCCGCGGCCCAAAACGGCTGGATTGAAGAAAAAGCTCTTGTTCTCGAAATGCTGACAAGCATGAAGCGGGCGGGCGCTGATTTGATCATTACGTACTTTGCAAAAGATGCGGCAAAATGGATTTCGGAATAAGAATTTGAACTGGGGGTTTTAGAGGATGCGGAGCTATGAGAAGTCTAAAGCGGCATTCGAAGACGCGCAACGAGTCATGCCTGGCGGGGTGAACAGCCCGGTCAGAGCCTTTAAATCAGTGAACATGGACCCGATTTTTATGGAACGGGGAAAAGGATCAAAAATCTATGATATTGACGGAAACGAATACATCGATTATGTCTTGTCATGGGGACCGCTTATTTTAGGACACAGCAATGAAAAAGTGGTGAAAGAAATTCAAAAGACGGCAGAACACGGGACAAGCTTCGGTGCACCGACAGAACTGGAAACCGAGCTTGCCGAGCTTGTCATCGACCGCGTTCCTTCCATAGAAATCGTTCGGATGGTGAGCTCCGGTACGGAGGCGACGATGAGCGCCTTGCGGCTGGCGCGCGGTTACACAGGCCGTAACAAAATCGTGAAATTTGAAGGCTGCTACCATGGACACGGTGATTCCCTGCTGATTAAAGCGGGCTCTGGAGTAGCAACGCTCGGCCTCCCTGACAGTCCCGGAGTTCCGGAAAGCATTGCAAAAAACACGATTACCGTTCCTTACAATGATCTGGAAAGCATGAAGCTTGTCTTTCAGGAATTCGGAGAGGACATTGCCGGCGTTATCGTTGAACCTGTCGCGGGCAATATGGGTGTTGTACCTCCGGTTAAAGGGTTCCTCGAAGGGCTTCGCGAGCTGACTGAGACGCATGGCGCTCTGCTGATTTTTGATGAAGTAATGACAGGCTTCAGGGTGGGCTACAACTGTGCGCAAGGCTATTTCAGAGTGACGCCTGATTTGACTTGCCTCGGAAAAGTGATCGGCGGCGGTCTTCCTGTCGGCGCTTATGGAGGAAAGGCGGAAATCATGGAGAAAATTGCGCCGAGCGGTCCGATCTATCAGGCCGGCACGCTGTCCGGCAACCCGCTTGCCATGACAGCCGGACTCGAAACATTGAAACAGCTGACTCCTGAATCCTACCAGGAATTCTCCCGCAAAGCAGACCGTTTGGAAAAAGGAATTTCTGAAGCTGCCGAGAAAAATGGCATTCCGTGTACATTTAATCGAGCGGGGTCTATGATCGGCTTTTTCTTCACAAATGAACCGGTCATCAATTATGATACAGCGAAACAGTCTGATCTCGGACTGTTTGCCGAATATTATAAAGGGATGGCCGATGAAGGCGTGTTTCTCCCGCCTTCACAGTTTGAAGGGCTGTTCTTGTCAACCGCTCATACGGATGACGACATTGAGCATACGATTCAAGCTGCTGAACGCGTATTCGAAAGAATCAGCCGCTCCAGATAAAGAAAAGGGCTGCCGGACATTGCCGGCGGCTCTTTTTTGCATGGTGCCGGTAACGGCTTATGATTTTTCTGTTCATATTCTCCCTGCTTTTCTCATACATCTTTACTGACATCTAATTTTAAAAATTAGGTGAAGGGAGGATATCAGTTTGCCGCAAAACAATCGTTTGCAATTTTCTGTAGAAGAGTCAATCTGTTTTCAAAAAGGACAGGAAGTATCCGAATTATTATCGATTTCATTGGATCCTGACATTACCGTTCAGGAAGTAAATGATTATGTATCCATACGAGGGTCATTAGAGCTGACAGGCGAATACAACATAGATCAAACCCGGGAATATGCAGAGCTGCCTGCGACAAGCCGATTTGTGGAAGATGTAAAGCTGAAAGGGGACGGCAGCGCAGAGCTGACGCATTGTTTCCCAGTGGATATCACCATCCCGAAAGACAAGGTCAATCATTTAAACGACGTATTTGTTTTTATTGACGCTTTCGATTATCAGCTGACAGATGCGAGAATGCTGACGATTCAAGCTGATTTGGCGATTGAAGGCCTCTTGAATGTAAGCGGTGAAGCCGGAGAAGAAGAACCGCGTACTATGCCTGCGGCCGTCCAGCCGGAAGAGGAGCTTGAGCCTGCCTTCAGATCACCTTCAAACGACGAAGAACAGGGTAAAGAGGAAGAATTTTTGATTCAGCTTGACAGATCTTATGAAGAGCAGGACGAAGAACAGCCGTATGAAGAAGCAGAAGAAACTGATACCGATGCGGAAGCGGTTCCGATTTACCAGTCGTTTCTCGGAGACGATACAGAGGAAACAAAGCCGTTTTTTACAGCGTCTTTGTCTGCGGCAGAGCGGACGAAGCGTGAAATGGAAAATCCAAAAGACGCCGCTCTTGAACATCCGGAAGAAGAATATGAGCTGAAAAGGGAGAAAGTAGAAGCAAAACCGGAAGAATATGAGCTGAAAAGGGAGAAAGTAGAAGCAAAGCCGGAAGAATATGAGCTGAAAAGGGAGAAAGTAGAAGCAAAACCGGAAGAATATGAGCTGAAAAGGGAGAAAGTAGAAGCAAAGCCGGAAGAATATGAGCTGAAAGAGGAGAAAGAAGCAAAGCCGGAAGAACACGAGCTAATTAGGGAGAAAGTGGAAGCAAAGCCGGAAGAATATGAGCTGAAAGAGGAGAAAGAAGCAAAGCCGGAAGAATACGAGTTAAAAAGGGAAGAAGCGGAAGCAGAGCCGGAGCCGCTCCAAAGGGCTTATCAAACTCATGATGACCCGAAAGAAACCCCGTTCTACGGTGTTCCGCCTCTTTTGGAGGAAGACCAGAATGACAGGGAGCCTGAGACGTTTGAAGTTGAAGTGACACAGAAAGCAGAAGCGATTGATGAAGAAGAGGAAGCCGGACATACCATTGAAATCCCTGAATATTCGTTTCATGAGCAGACGGAGCCTGAAGAAGAAAGAGATGAGATGCCGGCAGCAGACGACCAGGAAGTGTCAGCTAAGGAGAATGACAATGCTCTCTATTTGACAAAGCTGTTTACAAAACAGGGAGAGGAGGAGTTTACTCGAATGAGGATGTGCATCGTTCAGCAAAACGATACCATTGATCTTTTGTGCGAGCGCTATGATATTAATGTCCAGCAGCTCATCCGGATGAATTCCCTTTCCCTTGACGAGGAATTAAAAGAGGGACAGATCCTTTATATACCGGATTATCAAAATAGCCATGCCTAATGCATTGATAAAAATGTGGTGAAGCCGATGGAAGGCATCCAGTCTGTTTTAAATGAGTACGGTCTTACGCCTGAATATATGGAATCGGTCAGTCCAAAGGTATGGAAAGTGTATACGGATCACGGTGTATTCGCCCTGAAAAAATTGGCGGCTTCAAGAAACGCCCGCTTCACAGAACAGATGATCATGCTGGAGGAAAAAGGCTACAGGCAGTTTGTCCCCGTCTATCGAAACCGCACGGGCGAATTTTTAACGCAAGCCGGAGAAGATGTCTGTTATCTCATGCCTTGGCTTACCCTTGAAAGAGAGGAAGAGCTTGACCAAAAACACGAATATATGTTTAAAGAAATCGCTCTTCTTCACCAGCGAACGGAAAAAGAGCTCGGTGTGAGGCGGGAAGAAATACTCGGGCACTATGAACGGACAAAACGGAAATGGGAACAGCAAAAACAGAAATATGAAGAATTCATCTCAAGAGCGGAAAACGAATGGTATATGTCCCCGTTCCAGCTTCAGGCAGCCATGTATTTCAAAGAGACGATATCAGCTGCAGACTTTGCGCTTGCCCGCCTTGAAGAGTGGTATGAGACCATGAAAGACAAAGAGTCTTCGAGAATGGTTTTAAACCACGGGCAGCTGTCCGTCCGGCATTTTCTCTATAACGATACCGGAACGGGTTACTTTACGAACTTTGAGAAAGCGGGACACGGGCCCCCAGCGAACGATCTCATCGTATTTTTCACAAGAATGTTTAAGACGAATCCCGTGATGTGCACGGAATGTGTAAACTGGTTTTATACGTATCACAATGTCTATCCTTTGCGGGAGGAAGAAATCAGCTTATTCCTCAGCTATATGGCTTACCCCGGGCCTGTATACGGTGTGCTGAACCGCTACGACCTTGAGAAGGGGCCCGGAGAAAAAGAAGCCTGTACAATGCTTTTGAAGGCGTACTGGCAAATGAAAAACGCCGAACCGCTTGTGATGAACATTCACGAGACGGAAGAAAACAGAAAACTGCAGGAAGAAACAGAGTCCCCATCATCATGATGCGGACTTTTTTCGTGCTTATATCCAGTCAAGGTGAAAGGCGCACGCAAGGAATATGAGAATGCCCAAAAGGAGGACATCAAATGTGGTCGGAAAGATGATCGTGCGTATGCCCTGGAAGATCGTGATCGGGAGGACGACTTGAACAGCAACAAGCCTGACTTGCTTCAGCCACGGCTGGAATGAATGTGTGTTGAATTTTTTTCGCATCTTATGCCTCCTCTCCTTATCGTTACAGCATCATATGAGGAAAAGGAGCTTGTGTGCATGGCCCAGTATCGTATAAAACAAGAGAAAAACGGAAAAGATGATTGACGAAAATGAAAAAGATTTAGTAATATAAGAAAAAGAAAAAGTACGTGCTGAAAAGTCAATGATCACCCGCTTTGAATGGGAAGAGTACAAAAACAGACGCTTGCAGAGAGGGAAGCCGGTTCGCTGAAAGGCTCCCAGTCAGTCTTTTTTGGAAGGTCGCCCAGGAGCGCAATTTCTCGAACAAAAAGTAGAGAAATTCGGGAAAGTCCCGTTATCCCATTTAAGTGCGTGAATGCGTTTTTTTCGCATTCATGAAAAAAGGTGGTACCGCGAGAGAGTTCTCTTCGTCCTTTTAACAGGATCGAGAGGGCTCTTTTTTATTGTTCAGCCGTTTAATACTGTTGGAGGTTTGAAAATGGATAATCAAGAACTGACGATGCCGACAAAATACGATCCGTCTGCAGTTGAAAAAGACAGATACGACTATTGGGTGAACGGCAAATTTTTTGAAGCGAAAAACGACCCTGAAAAAGAACCGTACACCGTTGTCATTCCCCCGCCGAATGTGACGGGTAAGCTGCACTTGGGGCATGCTTGGGATTCCACCTTGCAGGATATCGTGACAAGAATGAAACGGATGCAGGGCTATGACGTGCTCTGGCTGCCGGGTATGGATCACGCCGGTATTGCAACTCAGGCAAAAGTAGAAGCGAAGCTTCGCGAAGAAGGAAAAACGCGCTATGATCTCGGCCGCGAAAAATTCCTTGAAGAAACATGGAAATGGAAAGAGGAATATGCCGATTTTATTCGCAGCCAATGGGCGAAAATCGGGCTTGGCCTTGACTATTCAAGGGAGCGTTTCACCCTTGATGAAGGGCTTTCTAAAGCGGTTCGCGAAGTATTTGTGAAGCTATATGAAAAAGGGCTGATTTACCGCGGAGAATATATCATTAACTGGGACCCGGCCACTAAAACGGCTCTGTCTGACATCGAAGTCATCTATAAAGACGTACAAGGCGCGTTCTATCATATGCGCTATCCGTTGAAAGACGGTTCAGGCTCGATTGAAATTGCGACGACCCGTCCGGAAACGATGCTCGGCGATACAGCGGTTGCGGTACATCCGGAAGACGAGCGGTACAAACACCTAATCGGAAAAACGGTTATTCTGCCGATCACAGGAAGAGAAATTCCGATTGTCGGAGACGACTACGTCGATATGGAATTCGGCTCAGGTGCCGTCAAAATTACACCTGCCCATGATCCGAACGACTTTGAAATCGGAAACCGCCACAACCTTGAACGCATTCTCGTTATGAATGAAGACGGCACAATGAATGACAAGGCGCTTCAATATAAAGGCATGGACCGTTTTGAATGCCGCAAGCAGATCGTGAAAGATCTTCAGGAAGAGGGCGTGCTGTTCAAGATTGAAGAACATACGCATTCGGTCGGCCACAGCGAACGCAGCGGAGCAGTCGTTGAGCCGTATTTGTCAACGCAGTGGTTCGTGCAAATGCAGCCGCTTGCCGATGCCGCCATCGAATTGCAAAAAAGCGAAGGAAAAGTCAACTTCGTCCCTGACCGTTTTGAAAAAACGTATCTGCACTGGATGGAAAATATCCGCGACTGGTGCATTTCCCGCCAGCTTTGGTGGGGCCACCGTATTCCTGCGTGGTACCATAAAGAAACGAGGGAAATCTATGTGGGAGCTGAAGCTCCTGAAGATGCCGAAAACTGGGAGCAGGACAAAGACGTTCTTGACACATGGTTCAGTTCCGCTCTTTGGCCGTTTTCAACGATGGGCTGGCCGGATATCGATGAGGAAGATTTCAAGCGTTACTATCCGACGAACGTCCTTGTCACAGGATACGATATCATTTTCTTCTGGGTATCCAGAATGATCTTCCAAGGTATCGAATTTACCGGAGAACGTCCGTTTAAAGATGTTTTGATCCACGGGCTTATCCGCGATGACCAGGGCCGCAAAATGAGCAAATCGCTCGGAAACGGCGTCGATCCGATGGATGTGATCGATAAGTACGGAGCGGATTCGCTGCGCTACTTCCTTGCGACGGGAAGCTCTCCAGGGCAGGATTTACGCTTCAGCTTTGAAAAAGTGGAGTCAACATGGAATTTTGCGAACAAGATTTGGAACGCATCAAGGTTCGCCCTGATGAACATGGACGGCATGACATACGAAGAGCTTGATCTGTCAGGAGAAAAATCAGTTGCCGATAAGTGGATTTTAACAAGGTTGAACGAAACGATTGAAACTGTGACACAGCTGGCTGACAAGTACGAATTCGGCGAGGTTGGCCGCCATCTCTACAATTTTATCTGGGATGATTTCTGCGACTGGTACATCGAAATGGCTAAACTTCCGCTTTACGGTGAAGATGAAGCGGCGAAAAAGACGACCCGCTCTATTTTAGCGTATGTGCTGGATCAAACGATGCGCCTGTTGCATCCGTTTATGCCTTTCCTGACGGAGGAGATCTGGCAGCATCTTCCTCACGAAGGGGAATCCATTACAGTCGCCAAGTGGCCTGAAGCTGTTAAAGAATATACGGACACCGAAGCAGCGGCGGATATGAAGCTTCTCGTTGAAGTCATCCGCGCTGTACGGAACATCCGGAGCGAAGTCAACACGCCGCTTAGCAAGCAGATTGAGCTTTATATTAAAACAAGCACGCCGGAAATCGCCGAACGACTTGAAGAAAACCGTTCGTACGTGGAACGCTTTACGAATCCGAGCCTTCTTCAAATCGGAACGGATATTCAGGCGGTCGATAAAGCGATGACCGCTGTCGTATCCGGCGCCGAGCTGATTTTGCCGCTCGAAGGTCTGATTAACATTGAGGAAGAAATCAGCCGCCTGCAAAAAGAACTCGATAAGCTGACGAAGGAAGTTGAACGGGTTCAAAAGAAATTAAGCAACGAAGGATTTATGAAAAAGGCGCCTGCACATGTCATTGAAGAAGAGCGGGCGAAAGAAGCCGATTATACGGCAAAACGTGAAGCTGTAGAAAAAAGGATTGCCGAATTGAAAAATTAATCAACGAAAAAAGGAGGTGTTTTCCAGGTCTTTCTAAAGATGCTGGAAAACACCTTCATCAATTGAAGGGAAGGAATTCGCTTGTTCAAAACGTTTGATGAAGCACTCAGCTGGATTAACGGAAGGCTTAAATTCGGCGTGAAGCCGGGTTTGGAACGAATGGAATGGCTGCTGAGAAAGCTCGGGCACCCCGAGAAAAAGCTTAATGCGATTCATGTCGCCGGAACAAACGGAAAAGGTTCAACGATCGCTTTTCTCCGTACGGTATTAAATGAAGCCGGTTATACAGCAGGCACCTTCACATCACCGTATATCATTACCTTTAACGAACGGATCAGCGTTGACGGCGCACCGATCTCGGACGACGAATGGACGGCGCTCTTTAATGAGGTCGGGCCTCTCGTCCTTGAGCTTGAAAAAACCGAATTCGGAGCAGCCACCGAATTTGAAATTATTACGGCATGCGCATTTTTATATTTTGCTAAATACCGGCGCACCGATTTTGTTATTTTTGAAACGGGATTAGGCGGCCGTTTGGATTCGACAAACGTCGTGAAGCCGATGTTAACGGTCATCACTTCGATCGGCCATGACCATATGGCAATATTAGGCGGCACGCTGAAAGAGATTGCCGCAGAAAAGGCGGGAATCATCAAACACGGCGTTCCTGTTATCACAGCCGTTCATCAGCGTGAAGCAGCTGAAGTGATAAAGCGAAAGGCGATGGAGACAGAATCTGCTTTTATATCCCTTCATGAGGATTGCGAGCTGTCCGGAGAGCGTTCACTGCCCGATGGAGAGCAGTTTTCACTGAAAACACCGTTACATCGTTATGAAAGAATTGAAACAAGCCTGATCGGCACCCATCAGCGGCAAAACGCGTCTTTGGCCATACTTGCGGCCGAATGGCTGACAGCCGAAAAACATGCGGCCATCAGCGAAGAAGAGCTGAAACGCGGCATTCATAAGGCGGGATGGCCCGGCCGGTTTGAGAAGGTATTGAACAGGCCTCTCGTTTATATCGACGGCGCTCATAACAAAGAAGGGGTAGAGCGGCTGGCCGAGACGATCACGTCCCACTTCGACGGGCGGAATATTCACGTATGCTTCAGTGCTCTCAAAGATAAGCCGTACAGAGACATGATCCGCAAAATCGAGTCGTTTGCGTCATCGATTCACTTCACATCTTTTGATTTTCCGAGAGCGGAATCCGCTCAAAAGCTGTTTGAGCAAAGTACCGCTGTTCATAAAACATGTGATGAAGACATCGGCTCTGTTTTCCGCTATATCGAAGAACAAGCTGAAGATGAAAAAGCGGTGGTCATTGTTACCGGGTCGCTTTACTTTATTTCCGCTGTCAGGGCAGTTTTAACTGAATAAAAAACATAAAAATGCGCTTTTGGCCATCGGCTGACTGCGCATTTTTATGTTTTATGAAAAGCGGAGGCGCTTCATATTTGCTAAAATAACAGCCTCAGGAAGCCGTTTTTTCCCATGAAGCGGTTAAATTTGATTGTGCGAGGCTGATAGTGATGTTCATCTTTTACCTTTTTACGACGGGGTTAGTGCTCGGTTCCTTTTTTAGTTCAGCCGGGCGACGCATCCCTGAAAAGATATCATTGATTGCTCCGCGTTCCCTCTGCCGGGCTTGCAAAAGAAAGCTGGGCCTCGCGGAGCTGATACCTGTTTTGTCCTATTTGATGCAGCGGGGGAGGTGCAAGGGGTGTCAAACCCCGATATCGATTGTGTATCCGGCAGTTGAGCTCTCCGCCGCCATCCTGTTTGCGTTTGCCGGTATGCAGGTTGGGCATCAGGGGGAGCTGGTGATTGTGCTTGCTCTTATTTCCCTGCTTTTGATCGTCTTTGTATCTGATGTGACACATATGGTCATTCCGGATGCTGTGCTTTGTTTTTTCCTGATTGTCTTTGCTGTCGGACGGTTTCTTGTTCCCCTCGAGCCGTGGCATTCCGGTTTAAGCGGTGCGTTTGCCGGCGGCATGCTTCCGCTCTTGACGCTGCTTTTGACGAAAGGAGGGATCGGCTGGGGGGACGTAAAGCTGTTTGCGGTGCTCGGCATAGCGCTCGGCAGCCGCCTCCTCATTCTCGCTTTTTTCCTTTCGGCAGCCGCAGGAACGGTGCTTGGTCTGATTGCATTGCTGGCAGGAAAGCTAAAGAAAAATGAACCTATGCCGTTTGCTCCCGCGATTCTGATCGGGACGCTGATAAGCTGTTTCTATGGCAATCCAATGATCGAGTGGTATCTTCAAATGGCACGGTGGTGAAAAATTTGACGAAACCTTTTTGGGCAAGACGACAAAAGTCTTGTTCTTTTTTTTTGAGGCTGTGATAAAGTGTGGACAATAAGAGGGACAGCCTTTGGGAGAACTCCTCCTTCCTTCTGGCTTCCCTCTGCCGATCGTATAGAGAGCGGCCAATCTGCCGCCTAATCTCAATATAAAACAATAAACGGAAAGCGAGGGAAGCCACATGAAAAAACGGAAGAGCAAGAAAAACTCAGCTAAAAAAGTGCCCCAGGAAGACCCGCTTAAAGTGATGATCAATGGCAGAGAAGAGACCATCTACGGAAATGAAAAAGAGTTTTCCAACAGAAATGAAGAAAAGAAGTTCACCTTTTCAAACTGGGAAGAAAAGAGAAAGGCGGAACGGGAAATATCGGCTTCAAAAGAGGACGGCGCACCTGAAACAGATGAATTTACATGGACGCCTCCAGACGAAGAAGAAACCGTGTACAAAGACGATCCCAAAGTGGTGGCGCCTTATCAAAAGAAAAACGAGGCTAAAAACAACCGAAAAGCGAAAATGTCCCTTACGTTTCCTTTGAAGCGCTTTGCTGCAACCATTATCTTTGCTGTGTTGCTCGGCACGGGACTCGGGCTGTTCGCGCTGAATCTCGCAACCCATAAAGAAGGAGTGCCGGCATCCGGCAGCCTGGGTGCGGATGCGGAAAACGGACAGGCGGTAAAAGCCGGTGACTCAGGTGCCGAAGAGAAAAAGAGCGGACAAAAAAATAGCGGACAAGCGGGAGAATCTTTTCACAGCTTTGCCGTTCAGGCCGGCAAGTTTTCATCTAAAGAAGGAGCGGAGACGCTGGCCTCTCAAATCGCAGACAAGGGGTATGCCGCCGTTTCGATTGCCAAAGACGACGGATTTTATGTGATCGCCGGAATAACAGGGGAAAAACAGATGACATCTGAAATTGGCAAAATATTAATCGAAAACGATTTTGAAGCGTGGGGCGGAAAAGAGCTTCCGGTTGCACTCGAGCCCGGTTTGCTAGAGCCTTTTAAAGAAGCGGCCGAGCTGTCGGCAAAAGCGATTCTCGGCGCGGAGGTTACATCTCAAAACATAGCTGATGTCAAAGCTGAACTTGACGGCGCCAAATCAAAAGGAGAATCTGAAGAGGTAAAGAAGAGCATACTGGAAGCCGTCAACCTGCTTGAGAAACCGACCGCAGCCAACGGCTGGAAAAGCCAGCAGTTATTGCTGAGCCAAATAAAATAAAAAAACCAGCAGAGGCGCTGGTTTTTTTATTTTCACGATTTTTGTTATTAAAAAGTTACTTTTCTGAAATTGTGGCGGCGGCGTTCTTTTGGTAGGATAAAACAGGTATCTTTTTTTCCTATGCAAAAACCTTTGAAAGGATGTCTTCTTATGACCCGACAGCTCATATTGGCTTCACAATCACCCCGCAGAAAGGAACTCCTCGATCTTCTTCAGATTCCGTACAGCATCGTTACGAGCAACGCGGAAGAAAAATTAATTCGAAACTTTTCACCAGCAGAAAACGTCAAATGGTTGGCGGAACAAAAAGTGCGTGCAGTAGCCGAACAATATCCTGATGCCGTCGTGCTTGGCGCCGACACCATTGTTCTTTATGACGGGGCTTATTTGGGCAAGCCCAAAGATGCCGAAGATGCAAAAAGGATGCTGAGCATGCTTTCGGGACAGACCCATTCAGTGCTTACCGGCGTCTGCATTAAGGACGGCGAGAGATGCGAAACATTTTTTGAAGAAACCGAAGTCTTTTTTTGGCCTCTTGAAGAAAAGGAAATCAGCGCTTACATCGCTACAGGAGAGCCGTTTGATAAAGCCGGTTCATACGGAATACAAGGAAAAGGCGCGCTTTTTGTCAAACAGATAAAGGGAGACTATTATACAGTTGTGGGTCTTCCGATTTCCAAAACGATGAGAATGCTGAAAACGTTCGATCTTCACTCCTTTTGATAAACCGAACGAGAAGGGAATCAAAAGGGAGGGTTTATCATAAGCGATCTGCCGTTGAAATTAAAGGATTTTCCTGATGAAGAAAGGCCGCGGGAGCGCCTTCTCAACACAGGCGCCGAAAGTTTGTCAAACCATGAACTGCTCGCGATACTGCTCAGAACCGGGACGAAAAAAGAATCGGTTCTTCAGCTTTCAAGCCGGCTGCTTCAAACGTTTGACGGCCTCCGTTTGTTAAAAGAAGCATCCGCTGAGGAGCTTTCAAGCATTTCCGGGATCGGCCGCGCCAAAGCCGTGCAGATTTTGGCGGCGCTCGAACTTGGCCGGCGCATTCACAGCCTTGCCTGCAAAGACCGTTATGTGATCCGTTTTCCCGAAGATGCGGCCAATTTTTTAATGGGGGATATGCGCTTTCTGTCTCAGGAGCACTTCGTATGCCTGTATCTGAACACGAAAAACCAGGTGATCCACAAGCGAACAATTTTTATAGGAAGCTTGAACTCTTCAATCGTCCATCCGAGGGAAGTGTTTAAGGAAGCTTTAAAGCGCTCCGCAGCCTCATTCATCTGCGTCCACAATCATCCGTCCGGAGATCCGGCTCCAAGCCGCGAAGACATAGAAGTTACACAGCGCCTTCACGAGTCCGGACAGCTGCTTGGAATCGAATTGCTCGATCATATCATCATCGGTGATCAAAAATTTGTGAGCTTAAAAGAAAAAGGATATTTGTAACACTTTTTTTTTCATTAAATTAAGCTATAATAGAATTTATGGGTTTTTGCTTAGGAATATTGTTTTAAGAAAGGAAGATACATACAAATGTTTGGAATTGGTGCGAGAGACCTTGGAATAGATTTAGGAACGGCGAATACGCTTGTTTTTGTGAAAGGTAAAGGAATTGTCGTCAGGGAGCCTTCCGTCGTTGCGCTGCAAACAGATACAAAGCAGATCGTTGCAGTCGGAAACGATGCGAAAAACATGATCGGACGTACGCCCGGCAATGTCGTCGCCCTCCGCCCGATGAAAGATGGCGTAATCGCTGATTATGAAACAACAGCGACAATGATGAAACATTATATTAGCAAAGCTGTTAAAAACAAAGGCTTATTTGCGAGAAAGCCTTATGTCATGGTTTGTGTCCCGTCGGGAATTACGGCGGTTGAGCAGCGTGCGGTAATCGACGCTACGCGCCAGGCCGGGGCGAGAGATGCATATCCGATTGAAGAACCGTTTGCAGCGGCGATCGGAGCCAATCTTCCTGTTTGGGAACCGACTGGAAGCATGGTGGTCGACATCGGCGGCGGAACGACCGAAGTCGCGATTATTTCCCTCGGCGGCATCGTCACATCCCAGTCTATTCGCGTTGCCGGTGATGAAATGGATGAAGCAATCATTACTTATATTAGAAAAACATATAACTTGATGATCGGTGACCGTACTGCGGAAGCGATCAAACTTGAAATCGGTTCTGCCGAAGCTTCTGAAAACGGAGAAAGCATGGAAATCCGCGGCCGCGATCTTTTAACAGGTCTGCCGAAAACGATTGAAATCACTGAAAAAGAAATTACAGCGGCGCTTCGCGACACTGTGACTGCAATTGTCGATGCCGTAAAAAATACGCTTGAAAAAACTCCGCCTGAACTCGCGGCTGATATTATGGACCGCGGAATCGTCCTGACAGGAGGCGGTGCGCTGCTGCGCCACTTGGACAAAGTCATCAGCGAAGAAACGAAAATGCCGGTTTTAATTGCGGAAGACCCTCTTGACTGTGTAGCGATCGGAACAGGTAAAGCTCTCGAGCAAATTCATCTATTTAAAGGCAAAAATTAAGGACACAGGGAATAGAAGAGGTGTATAATCATGCCGCAGTTTTTTACGAATAAACGGTTGATGCTTTTACTCCTTTGTATCATCATTTTAGTGGCAATGATTGGATTTTCGTTAAAGAATGACCGGAATGCAACTTGGCCCGAAAAATTTATTGGCGATACAACTGGTGTATTCCAGACGATTTTTCATACGCCCGCTCAATTTTTTGCGGGCTTCTTTGAAAATATCGAAGACTTAAAAAATACGTACAGCGAAAATGAGCGCCTGCGGAAAAAGCTCGACGGCCAGACGCAATACGAGGCAAAGCTGCAAGAGCTTGAAAATGAAAATAAGTCTTTAAGAAAAGAGCTCGGCCATTTGAAATCAATTAAAGACTACACGCCGATTCTGGCGACTGTAATCGCCAGAAATCCCGATAAGTATGAGTGGTGGAACCTGATCACGATTAACAAAGGTTCTAAGCACGGCGTCGAAAAGGATATGGCGGTCACAGATGAAAACGGCAACTTGATCGGGAAAATCAAAAGCACTAAAGTGAACAATTTCACTTCCACCGTCCAGCTTTTAAGCGCAACAGACAGAAACAACAGAATTTCTACGGTTATCGCTGCAAATAAAGGCAAGAAAACGGTCAACGGAATCATCAACGGCTACGACTCTGAGAAAAAGGCGCTGTCAATGGAAATCATTGAGCCTGATGAAGACAGGGAAGTGAAAAAAGGAGACCTCGTCGAAACTTCCGGTGCGGGCGGCGTTTTTCCGAAAGGCCTGACAATCGGAAAAGTGACAGAGGTTGAACCCGATTCCTACGGCTTGACAAAAATCGCTTATGTAGAGCCGGCGGCCGATATGTATAACCTTGATAACGTGATCGTCGTCGACAGAACGCTTGATACGGTGGATGTCAACAAGATGGACGATGAGGAGGAAGGTTCGTGAAACGCTTCCTTCTTCCCGTCGTGATGATGTTTGTTTTAGTATCTGACAGCGTCTACGCGGATTTTGTCAACCTGCCTTTTGTGACGGAAGAACAGCAGCTCATCCCGCGTTTTCTGCTGCTTGTCTTAGTTTTTATGACGGCTTATGTCAATCAGCCTTTTGCCATTACATATGGATTTATTTTCGGACTGTTATATGATATTAATTACACCGACCTTTTAGGTGTATATATGTTCGGTTTTGCCGGTATTTGCTATTTATCGTCAAAAGCATTCAAAGTATTGCAGACAAACGCGCTGGTCGTCATTTTTATTTCGCTGCTCGCCGTCTGTGTTCTTGAATTTTACCAATATGGCGTGCAGATGCTGATACGTCCGGAAATCATGCCGTTCCATCAATTTGTGCTCGGCAGGCTCCTGCCTACGCTTGGGCTGAACGCCGTTGGCGGCCTTTTGCTCATTTACCCGTTCAAATGGTTTTTTACCAGTCTTAAGAAAGAGCTGAGGAATGAGTAAAAGAGGATTTTATGAGCCGATGTCGAAAAGAGTATGATGTTGAGGTGAACACCGTGAAGACCCAAAAGCAGCAATACGTAACAATTAAAGGAACGAAAAATGGATTGACGCTTCATCTTGATGACACATGCTCTTTTGAAGAATTATTGTACGGTCTTCAGGATATGCTGTCACTCGAACATTATATGGATGGAAAAGGCCAGAAAATCAGTGTGCTCGTTAAGCTCGGCCACCGTTATGTGACCGAGGAGCAAGAACAGATCTTGACCGATGTGATCACTGAGAAACAAAATCTGTTCATCCACTCCATTGAAAGTGAAGTCATGACCAAAGATGAAGCAAACCGTTTAAAAGCGGAAAGCGAAATTATTTCTGTCGCTAAAATTGTCCGTTCAGGGCAAGTCCTCGAAACGGAGGGTGATTTGCTTCTGATTGGGGATGTGAATCCGGGAGGAATGGTGAAGGCCGGAGGGAATATTTTCATCCTCGGCTCATTAAGAGGGATTGCCCACGCCGGTTTTAATGGAAATAAACGAGCTGTTATTGCGGCTTCGGATATGAGACCGACTCAATTGCGTATCAATCATGTGCTCAATCGCTCCCCAGACCACATCCAAGAAGGGAACGACATGGAATGTGCTTATTTAGATGAAAATGAGAATATGGTCATTGACCGCCTTCAGCAATTAGCTCATTTAAGACCTAGTTTAACAAGGCTTGAGGGAGGAATGTAAAATTGGGTGAAGCTATCGTAATAACCTCGGGGAAAGGCGGAGTAGGCAAAACGACGACATCCGCAAATCTTGGCACCGCCTTGGCCATTTTGGGAAAACGGGTATGTCTCGTTGACACGGATATCGGCCTGCGCAATCTTGATGTCGTCATGGGCCTTGAAAATAGAATCATATATGATTTGGTAGATGTCGTTGAGGAGCGATGCAAAATCCATCAGGCGCTTGTGAAAGATAAACGCTTCGATGATTTGCTTTATTTGCTCCCGGCCGCCCAGACAAGCGATAAGTCGGCTGTTCTTCCCGAGCAGATGGTCAAGCTTGTCCAGCAGCTCAAACAAGACTTCGACTACATTGTCATCGACTGCCCTGCAGGGATTGAGCAAGGTTATAAAAATGCGGTCTCGGGCGCTGACAAAGCGATTGTCGTGACGACACCGGAAATCTCCGCTGTTCGTGACGCCGACCGGATCATCGGCCTGCTTGAAAAAGAAGAAAATATTGAGCCGCCGAGACTTGTCGTCAACCGGATCCGCAACCACTTAATGAAAAACGGCGATACGCTGGATGTTGATGAAGTCATTCAGCACTTGTCGATCGAACTGATCGGTATTGTTGCGGATGATGACGAAGTGATTAAAGCTTCCAATAACGGGGAGCCTGTCGTCATGGATCCGAACAATAAAGCTTCAATCGCATACCGGAACATCGCCCGCCGCGTGCTGGGCGAATCTGTGCCTTTACAGTCGTTTGAAGAAGAAAATAAAGGCGTTTTCGCAAAGATTAAATCATTTTTCGGCGTACGCGCTTAACTTGCAAAAAAGCAATCTCCAAAACGAGATTGCTTTTTTTGCAGTTTCATTGATCGTTTTCGACTTTGTGCTTTAACAAGGAAAGCTTATTGTCCCAATACATGTCGAAGTAGGCGAGCCACTGCTGCAGCTCCGCGAGAGGTTCGGGATGAAGCCTGTACAGTTTTTCTCTGCCCGCTTTTCTTCCGCTGACAAGTCCGGCTTCTGACAAAATTCTCAGATGCTTTGAAACAGCCGTTCGGCTCATCGGGAAATGAGTGCTGATATCTGTTACAGGCAATTCCCTCCCGGCGAGGAGCTTCAGCATCTTTCGCCGTGAGGGATCGGAAACGGCTTGGAACACATCATGTTTTACGGCCGATGATGTCACTAGCCTTCAACTGCCTGACGCAGCTTTTGATTGACGATCGCTTCCCAGCCGCCATTCATCCGATTGCGGACATCCGCTTGTTTTTCTCCCGCTTTTGCAACCGTTTCTTCCGGCGCGCCCCATCCTGAATGAATCAGGGTAAATTCGGTTTTTTCTGCAGACAGCTCTTTCAATTCAAATGTGACGATCCAGCCAGACGTATCCCAGCTGAAAGCGAGTCGATGTGGCGCTTCAAGCTCGATCACTTTGCAAGGGGAGGGGCCGAACGGAGACTGCAAGGTGAATTCACAGCCGATCTCCGGACGGAAATCATTTGGCATAAACCAGGCGGCGATGCCTTCGCTGGTGGCGACGGCCTCCCACACTTTTTCTATCGATGCGTGAAAAACAGCCTGTTTATGTATATCAGGTAATTGTTGATTGCTCATAATAGACCTCCTAGAAAAAAGTAAAACCAAAAGGTTTCCTATCTATTATATGAAACCTTTTGGTTTTATGTCAATATACCGTCATAAACGCCTGGGACAAGACATATCATTGAACAAACGAACCTGAATGTAAAGGATGAGGGTTATGAGTCATAGAGCAGATGAGATTCGAAAAAGAATGGCCAGGAAAAGAAAGCGGAAAGCGCCGGATAAACAGCCCTTTTCGTCAGGCGGCAAAAAGCTGCCGGTCAAGCCGCCTGCATGGACAGCCTTTTCGGAAGATGAAAAGGCCGGAGACTTCCCTCCGCCTGAGGGAAGCTCCCTGCTGATAAATGGGAAGCACCCTCTTGTCAAAGCGGATGCGCTCATCGTGAAATGTCTTCTGTCGGCATGTCTTGTCCTTGTGTCCGCTATTGCCTACAAAGGCCAGTTTGAACCCGCAAACCAAATCAAACCGGTCATCAGCCAGGTGTTTACTGAAGAGTTCCAATTTGCGGCTCTCCAGAATTGGTATGAATCCAAGTTTGGCGATCCCCTCGCATTCTTTCAACCGAAAGGTGAAAAACCATCCGGTCAGGTCGAGGTGAATCAAGATCTCGCTGTTCCTGCCATGGGAAAGGTTCAGGAGAAATTCTCAGGCCAGGGCATTAAGGTAGAAACAGAAGACGAAACGATCCGCAGCATGAAGGAAGGCTATGTCATTGAAGTGGACAAAAATCCGGAAACGGGCCTGACGGTGGTTTTGCAGCATGCGGACAACAGCTATACCTACTACGGCCAGCTGAAAAAAGCGGATGTCGCTTTATACGATTTTATAGATAAAGGAACGAAGCTCGGAACGATTAAGCAGGATAAAAATCAAAAAGGCGTCTATTACTTTGCGATCAAACAAGGAGAGGAATTTGTTGATCCGATACAGGTGATCACATTTGAATAAATGGACGGAGCTCTTCACCAAGCTTCACATTCACCCGCTGCTGTGGCTTGTCATGGCGATCGGTATCATGACAGGACATATTAAAGCGCTGTTTTGTTTAATGATCGTTATTTTGATCCACGAGCTTGGCCACGCTGCTGCTGCCGTTTATTTTTCATGGAGAATTAAAGGCATTTTCCTGCTGCCTTTTGGGGGAACGCTTGAAGTCGATGAACATGGCAACAGACCGTTAAAGGAAGAGCTGGCCGTCATCGCCGCGGGGCCTGTTCAGCATATCTGGCTTCAATTTGCTGCATGGCTTTTGGCGGTCAATTCGCTCGTCAGCCCTCATATATTTGAAACGTTTACCTTTTACAATCTGACCATCCTCTTGATTAATCTGTTTCCGGTTTGGCCGCTTGACGGCGGGAAGCTGCTGTTTTTGCTGTTTTCAAAACACCTTCCGTATCAGAAAGCACAGCGGGTGATGCTGGCTGTGTCGTGCTTTTGCTGTACTGTTTTAATCGCGGCAATTCTGTTGGTTTCCCCGTCACAGCTGAGCGCTTGGGTGCTCCTCGTATTTTTGGCTGCATCTCTTTACCAGGAATATCGCAATCGCCATTACGTCCATATTCGTTTTTTGCTTGAGCGCTATTACGGAAAGGAGAGGGAAGTGCGACGCCTCGCCCCGATCACGGTGTGCGCTGAACAGCAGATTTATGAGGTCATGCTCCTGTTTAAACGAGGCTGCAAACACCCGATCATTATTGAGAAGGACGGACAAAAACTGAGCCAGCTTGATGAAAACGAAGTTCTCCACGCTTATTTTACAGACAAGCGCACGACTTCCTCAATGGAAGATCTGCTTTTGGTTTATTGACCGTCCATCCTTCTAAAAGACATTGACACACGAGCTCTTTTCTGGTATATTTTTTAATGTTATGGATGTAGCACCCGTGCTACAACCGCTCAGCACAGGTGTTAAGTGCTTTCTTAGCCCCCTGTGATTGGCGAGTCTTAGTTTATTAGGAGGTGCAGAGATGTACGCAATTATTCAAACAGGCGGAAAACAAATCAAAGTTGAAGAAGGCCAAACTGTATACGTCGAAAAGCTTGCTGCTGAAGCCGGCGAAACAGTTACTTTTGACAACGTATTGTTTGTCGGCGGTGAAAATGTTAAAGTTGGCAGCCCTACGGTTGAAGGCGCTACGGTAACAGGCAAAGTTGAAAAACAAGGCCGTGCGAAAAAAATTACCGTATTCAAGTACAAGCCGAAGAAAAACCAACATAAAAAACAAGGTCATCGTCAACCTTACACTAAAGTTGTAATCGAAAAAATCAACGCTTAAGGCGTGTATGATATGATTCATGCAAAGGTTACCAGAGCCCGATCGAACAAAGACATCTTAGGCTTTGAAATGTCGGGACATGCGAATTTTGCTGAACATGGTCAGGATCTCGTTTGTGCAGGGGCATCGGCGGTCGCCTTTGGAGCTGTCAATGCCGTCATGAAGCTGACGGGCATTGAGCCGGTCATTGACCTCGGGGAAGACGGCGGATTTTTATCTTTCGGATTCCCGGACGGTACGGATCGGGAGGCTTTTGAAAAGGCGCAGCTCCTTCTCGAAGGCATGATCGTCTCCCTTGAAACGATCGAACGAGACTACAAAGGTTACTTAAAAGTAACGACGAACAAAATATAGGAGGTGAGCTACATGCTAAGATTAGATCTTCAGTTTTTTGCATCTAAAAAAGGAGTAGGTTCAACGAAGAACGGACGTGACTCTGAGGCGAAGCGCCTAGGTGCTAAACGTGCAGACGGTCAATTCGTATCTGGCGGTTCCATCCTTTATCGTCAGCGCGGAACAAAAATCTATCCAGGTGAAAACGTTGGGCGCGGCGGAGATGACACTCTATATGCAAAAGTCGACGGAACTGTTAAATTCGAACGTTTCGGCCGTAACCGCAAAAAAGTGAGCGTATATCCTGTAGCCTAACCTTTAAACGAAACTCCGGTCGTTCTGACCGGAGTTTTTTACATACAGCACCGTGACTTGCTGAAAAACACCTTCCCGCCCCCTGGACAAGGCCGGGTTTCCGCTCTGATTCTGCTTCTTTAAAGTATATAAACGTGTTTCATTTATACTGCCTTCTCTGTTATAATTCAAAGTACAAACTGAATCAGACTCCTAAAATAGAGAACAAACGATTGGGAGTGCAAAAATGGAAGAAACTTCGAAAAAACAAGAAAAGACGATGGACGATAAGGCTTTGACCCATGAGCTTATTCATCTGCTCAGCCATTCAAGGCACGACTGGATGAATAAACTGCAATTGATTAAAGGAAACTTAACATTAAAAAAGTATGACCGCGTATTTGAAATTATTGATGAAGTGGTCATCGAAGCTCAGCATGAATCAAAGCTTTCAAACCTTAAAATCCCGCGTGCGGCGTATGAGCTGCTTACATTTAACTGGATGGCCCATTCGCTGACGCTTGAATATGAGGTGATCGGTCAGGTCAGAGATTTGTCAGCTTATGAAGAGAAGCTCGTCGTTTTCGTCAGAAAGCTGTTTGGGACTTTTGAGGATGCCGTTTTGAAAGGCGGCGACAATCATCTGACGATCACGCTGCAGACGGACGGTCCGGACGACCGGCTCGTCATCTTTCTGGATTTCCACGGCGTATTCACAAAGCTGACCGGTATCAAAGACTTTCATCATTCACTGGCTGATTTTTATGAAATCAAGCGGCTTGATGTAACAGACCGTGAGTGCATCGCTGAAATTCATATCAAGTAAAGCGGTTTTTTAGGAATAGAACGGAGGACATTATGTTTGTTGATCAGGTAAAAATATACGTAAAAGGCGGAGACGGAGGCAACGGAATGGTTGCTTTCCGCCGCGAAAAATATGTGCCAAAAGGAGGCCCTGCCGGAGGTGACGGCGGAAAAGGCGGAGACGTCGTTTTCAAAGTTGACGAAGGCCTCAGCACGCTGATGGATTTTAGGTATCAAAGACATTTTAAGGCGACGCGCGGAGAACACGGCATGTCTAAAAACCAGCACGGCCGAAATGCAGAAGACATGGTTGTAAAAGTCCCGCCCGGCACGGTTGTCATTGACGATGATACAAAGCAGGTCATCGCTGATCTAACGGAGCACGGACAGGAAGCCGTCATCGCAAAAGGAGGACGCGGCGGACGAGGCAATACCCGTTTTGCGACGCCTGCCAACCCGGCGCCGCAGCTTTCTGAAAACGGCGAACCCGGCAAGGAGCGCTATATCGTTCTCGAGCTGAAAGTTTTGGCCGATGTCGGTCTTGTCGGTTTCCCAAGCGTTGGAAAATCAACACTCCTGTCTGTCGTGTCTTCGGCCAAGCCGAAAATTGCCGATTACCATTTTACAACGCTGAATCCGAATCTCGGAATGGTCGAAACGGAAGACGGCCGCAGCTTTGTAATGGCGGATCTTCCGGGACTGATTGAGGGGGCGCACGAAGGGGTTGGCCTCGGACACCAATTCCTCAGACATATCGAAAGAACGCGCGTCATCGTGCACGTGATCGACATGTCGGGTCTTGAAGGGCGCGACCCGTATGAAGATTATGTGACCATCAATAAAGAGCTTGAACAGTATAATCTGAGGCTGACAGAACGTCCTCAAATTATTGTCGCCAATAAAATGGATATGCCGGATGCGGAAGAAAATCTGAAGGCATTCAAAGAAAAGCTTACAGATGATTATCCTGTTTTTCCAATCAGCGCGTTGACCAGACAAGGATTGAGGGATCTGCTGTTTGAGATTGCCGACCGTTTGGAAACGACGCCGGAATTCCCGCTCTACGACGAAGAAGACATGACTGAAAACAGAGTCATGTATAAGCTTGAGGATGAGGAAGCGCCGTTTGAGATCAGCCGTGATCCTGACGGCACCTTTGTGCTCAGCGGAGCCAAGCTTGAACGCTTATTTAAAATGACGGATTTTTCAAGAGACGAGTCTGTTAAGCGTTTCGCCAGACAGCTTCGCGGAATGGGCGTTGATGACGCGCTTCGGGCCCGCGGTGCAAAAGACGGAGATACGATCCGTCTTCTCGAATTTGAATTTGAATTTATCGACTGATCATACCGGAGAGTTTGCCAGGCAAGCTCTCCGACTTTTAGCTGAAAGGAACGCCTTTCCTTTCGCTTGCTGGATCAATGTAAAGGAATCAGGGTTTTTAAAAGGAGAGAAAAGTCTGTGAAAGAGGAGACCTTTTATCTTGTCAGGGAAGACGTGCTGCCGGAGGCAATGCGGAAAACACTTGAGGTCAAAAAGCTGATTGAGCGGAAAAAAGCGGAATCTGTAGCTGAAGCCGTCCAAAAGGTAGATTTGAGCCGAAGCGCTTTTTACAAGTACAGAGATGCGGTTTTTCCTTTTTATACGATGGTCAAGGAACAGATTATCACGCTTTTTTTTCATTTGGAGGACCGCTCGGGAACGCTGTCCCATCTGCTCCAAGTGGTGGCTGAATCGGGCTGCAACGTGCTGTCGATTCACCAGACCATCCCTCTTCAAGGAAGAGCGAATGTCACGCTGTCCGTCAGTACGAGAGGAATGGATGGAAATATCGATTTGCTGATGAACAAATTAAGAAAGCTGGAATTCGTAGAAAAGGTCGAAATACTAGGTTCGGGCGCTTAAAGGGAGAGAATGTCATATATCATGAGTATGAGAGTAGGTTATTTAGGTCCAGAAGCAACATTTACGCACCTTGCCGTCTGCTCCTGCTTTTCAGATGCAGACCAGCAAGCATTTAACACAATACCCGCCTGTATGGATGCGGCGATGAACGGCGAGATTGATCTGGCTGTCGTCCCGCTTGAAAATGCAATTGAAGGATCGGTGAATCTGACAATAGACTACTTAATCCACGAACAGCCCCTTTATATTGTCGGAGAAATCACCGCTCCCATCCGTCAGCATTTACTTGTGCATCCTGCAAGAAAAGAGGCTTGGGAAGACATTCAGAAAGTTTATTCCCATTCCCATGCGATCGCGCAATGTCATAAATTTTTGCACAGCCGGTTCCGCTCCATTCCGTTTGAATATGCGACATCCACCGGTGCAGCTGCAAAATACGTGAGTGAACATCCGGACGAGAACATCGGCGTGATTGCCAATGAAATGGCAGCCGCTACGTATGGATTAGACATCGTCAAAAGAGATGTGCATGACTATGAATACAATCACACGAGATTTGTGATGCTTCATCCGGATCACGAGGCATCTCCGCCGGTCAATCCGCACTTGACGGGAAGGCCGAAAACGACTTTGCTGGTAACCCTTCCTTCGGACAGATCAGGGGCTCTCCACCAGGTGCTGTCGGCTTTCGCCTGGAGAAATTTGAATCTTTCTAAAATTGAATCGCGGCCGACAAAAACCGGTCTCGGCAATTATTTTTTCATTATTGATATTGAAATGGCACTGGACGATGTGCTGATTCCAGGTGCGATAGCTGAGCTTGAAGCTTTGGGCTGCAAGGTGAAAATGCTCGGAGCCTACAATGCGTATACATTATAAAGAAAGGTCCTTTGCGTTGATGACGGCAAAGGACCTTTTCTTTATTCGGGAATAAGGATGCCCGCTTTTTGCAGGGCGTCGCAAGCTTGTTCGATCTTCTCTTCGTCATCTGCCTCCAATGTGTGCAGATGGGTGCCGTTTGTCAGTTGAGACAGATAAGCGGCGTTTGTCGAAGAGATTTTTTTGACGAAGTCCGAGACTTCTTTTCTTGTGCTGACTCTGATCGAAGCTGTTAAGTCGCCGTAGACAGGATGTTCAATCGTTACATCTTTCACCGTTACGCCAAAGTCGACGATCAGATTCAGCTCTTCTTCCGTTTTTTCCGGCTCATGGTCGCAAGCGATGAGCCGCTGAACCGGCTGTTTTTTGCCGAGAACTGACTGCAAATACACGTATCCTTGGCTTGTTGCGATGATCGGTTCGTTTTTTGCTTTTAATAAAGAAATGTCCTGTACGATGACCTGCCGTGAAACAGATGCTCTTTTCGCCAGTTCGCTTCCTGTCAGCGGAGCCTCAGACTCCTTCAGCCAGGCAAGAAGCTGCTGGCGCCGCTCAGCGCCCGTAAGTTTTAATCCGTCTGTCAATCCGATGGTCTCCTTTCTCATGCATCATATCTTCAAAAACGTCCAACAGCTGATCAACATGTTCGCTTGTCGTATCGCATCCGAACGAAATTCGGACGAATTGAAGCGCGAGCTCCCTTGGGACTAAAAGGGCTTTCATCGTATTCGACGGCTCATGATAGCCGGCTGAACACGCGCTTCCGGTAGAAATGCAAATTCCTCTCCGATTACATTCCAGCATAGTATATTGTCCTTCAAAGGAATGAAAAAAACAACCTATAATATGCGGCAGAACATGCGAATTTGCCGAATCGGGCACAGCGAGGGAGACGGGAAGCTTCCGGGCTTTTGCCTTTTCCAGAAAACGGGCGCGCAGCTCCTGATGTTTAAGATGCGCGGCATCCATACGCTTTATTGTCAACTCGGCAGCGGTAATGAAAGCGCCGATTCCAGGGACATTGACGGTGCCGCTCTTCAATCCGTTTTCATGTAAAGTGCCCGGGTAGACGGGTTTCCAGTTCACACCAGGCTGAATATAGACCGCTCCAACTCCTTTTGGTCCGTATACTTTATGGCTTGAAAAAGATAAGGCATCAGCGCCGAGCTCATCAATGCCGACCGGAATCTTGGCAAAGGTCTGTACGCAGTCGCTGTGCAGGAGCACGTCCCGCTTATGCAAGTAAGCCGAAAGCTTTGCCAGGGGCTGGATGACGCCTGTTTCTGAGTTGGCATGCTGAATTGAGACAAGACCTGTATCAGGACGGAGGTGCCGTTCCAGTATCTCTGTTGTGATGATGCCTGAAGCATTCGGTTTCATCAAGTCGACTTCAAAGCCCAGTATCTCAAGATGCCGCTTCAAAATGTGGATCGACTGATGTTCCATTTCTGTCATTAAAAAGTGCTGCTTTCCGGCGGGGAGTCCATTTAAGATGGAGTGAATCGCCAAAAAATTGGCTTCGGTGCCGCCGCTCGTAAAATAAACGCCTTCTTCTTCCCCGGATAAAAGTTCCGCCATCTTTTGGCGGCAGTAGCGCAGAATACTTTCGGCTTTCCCTCCCGCATCGTGCAGACTGCTCGAATTTCCGTACACGTCTGTGCTCAGTTTTTGAAACGCGTCCAAGGCTTCTTTTGCCGCCGGTGTCGTTGCTGCATAATCAAGATAAATCACGGCTCTTGTCTCCCATTCTTTATAAAAAATACTTGAGTTTATTTTATCGATATGTAAATATAGGTGTCAAGACACATGTAAATTTACAGGAGGGGTCGACATGTCTCATCAGACGATAATTGTTGTCGGAGCAGGTGCCGCTGCGCTGTCTTTTGCTGCATCCATTCCGCCGTCTTACGAAGTGATTGTGATGACAAAAGCATCTGTAAAAGACAGCAATTCAACCCTCGCTCAGGGAGGAATTGCCTCGGCTGTATTGCCTCGCGATTCCTGGTCAGCTCATGCGGACGACACATTATATGCCGGATGCGGCCACAATCAAATCGAAGCGGTTCAAGATGCCATTAAAGACGGCCAGCGCCTTGTTGATGAGCTGATTCTTCAGCATTTCCCTTTTGATACTGACGAATCCGGAAAGCTCAGCCTCGGCAAAGAAGGCGCACATTCGATGAACAGAATTTTGCATGCCGGGGGAGACGCTACGGGGCAGGCGCTGATCCGGCACTTAATCGGAAGGCTCGGTCCTCACGTCATACTGAAAGAATACGAAACGGCGGCGGATTTATGGATGGAAGACGGACGCTGTGCGGGCGTCTGGACGAAAGACCGCCAGGGAAAGACTTTTCTCAGGAAAGCCGATTTTGTTGTGCTGGCGGCAGGAGGCTGCGGAAGTCTATTTCAAATCAACACGAATAACCGTTCTGTGACAAGCGATGCGATTTCTTTGGCATATCGGGCAGGAGCCGAGCTCGCAGATTTGGAATTCGTTCAATTTCACCCTACATTGCTCGTCAAAGACGGGCGCGCACACGGGCTTGTTTCAGAAGCTGTGCGCGGAGAAGGAGCTGTCTTGGTTGATGAAAACGGCCAGCGGGTGATGGAAGGGATTCACCACATGCAGGATTTAGCGCCGCGGGACATCGTATCTCGTGCGATTCACGAAAAGCTTGCCTGTGGAAGCAGCGTATTTTTGGATATTACCCGCATATCAGACTTTAAAAGCCGCTTCCCTACGATTTCCTCTCTTTGCGAAAAAGCCGGAATTTCCATTGAAGAAGGCCGGCTTCCGGTTTCACCGGGCATGCATTTTTTAATGGGGGGCGTTTCTGTGAACAGATGGGGGGAAACGGCGGTTCCACACCTTTATGTGATTGGGGAAGCTGCATGCACCGGCTTTCACGGTGCCAACCGTCTGGCAAGCAATTCTCTCTTGGAATGCATCGTCTTCGGAAGGAGAGCGGCGGAACGGATACAAGCTTATCAAAAACCTGAGCCTGTCAGAGGACAATCTCCTCTGCCTGAGGATGTGACATATTCTGTTCCCCTGACAGATGTGAAGGATATTCAAAAACACATGACAGATCATGTGGCGATCGTGCGAACGGAGGATGAATTGACGAAGGCGAAAGAATGGCTTGAGCGAGTGCCTTTTCAAATCATGAATGTGAAAGAAATCACAAAAGAACAGCTTGAATTAGCTTATTTATGGCAGACCGCCAAGCAGATGACGGCCTCGGCATTGCTTCGTACAGAAAGCAGAGGCGGCCATTATCGTTCGGATCGCCCGGCGCCTGATGATAAAAACTGGCATGGCAAGCAAATCGTTCACACAAAAGGCGGGATCAAGATAAGACAAAACGAAGGGATTGTGAAATATGCAGCGGCTCATACTTAGGAACATGCTTAAAGAATTTTTCAAGGAAGATATCGGCTGGGGGGATTTCACTTCTGAAGCCGTTTTCGATGCCAATCTTCAATGCGAAGCGGTCATCACAGCGAAGGATGACGGATTGTTTGCAGGAGAATTAGTGATTTTCGAAGGCTTTCGGCTGCTCGATGAAACGATCGCCGTGCAAATGCTGAAAACAGATAGCGAAGCGGTCCATAAAGGAGAAACGATCGCGCGGCTCAAAGGCCGTGCAGCTTCTCTCATGACCGGCGAACGGGTCGTGCTGAATCTCATTCAAAGAATGTCGGGGATCGCCACTTTAACAAAGCAGTCCGTTATCAGGCTGAATGATCCGAATATCGCGATTTGCGATACGAGAAAGACGACGCCGGGCCTGCGCATTCTTGAAAAATACGCGGTCAAAACCGGCGGGGGCTGCAATCACCGCTTTGGTTTGGACGGCGGCATCATGATTAAAGACAACCACATTGCCGCCTGCGGCTCGATTTCAAAAGCGGTTGAAAAAGCACGGGCAGCGTGCGGCCATATGGTCAAAATCGAGGTGGAGATCGAGTCTGAACAAGAGCTTCAAGAAGCGATTGAGGCTGAAGCCGATATCATTATGTTTGACAATTGTCCTCCTGACAAGGTGAAAGCATTTGCGGAAATGACACCCGCAGGCATTATGACGGAAGCTTCAGGCGGAATTTCATTTGAAAATCTCCCCGCATACAGGGGAACAGGGGTGCACTGTATTTCATTGGGCTACTTGACCCATTCGGCGAAAAGCCTTGATATCAGCATGAATGTCGATCTGAAAAAATAAGCGGGATTGGAGAGGTGACAGATGTCTATTTTAAACTTGATTCATGACAGGAACGCCGGCATGATGCCGGAGCTGTATAAAGAATTGACCGAAGAAGAAATGGCCGGAAGAATTTTGAATATCAAAAAGAAATTCGGAGAAAGGCTGTTTATCCCGGGGCATCACTACCAAAAAGACGAAGTGATCCAATTTGCGGACGCGACGGGAGATTCGCTTCAGCTGGCGCAAGTCGCCCAAAAAAATAAAAAAGCGGAATATATCGTGTTCTGTGGCGTACATTTTATGGCAGAAACAGCCGATATGCTTACTTCCGACGAACAGATTGTCGTTTTGCCGGACATGCGCGCAGGCTGTTCGATGGCCGATATGGCCAACATGCAGCAGACGAATCGCGCCTGGGAAGAGCTTGCAGAGCTGTTTGACGATACCATCATTCCCCTCACATATGTCAATTCGACAGCGGAAATCAAAGCTTTTGTAGGAAGAAACGGGGGAGCGTCCGTGACATCCTCAAATGCGGCCCGCATGTTGACATGGGCGCTATCGCAAAAGGAGAGAATTTTATTTCTTCCGGATCAGCACTTGGGACGAAACACGGCATTTGACCTCGGCATTCCCCTCAGCAGAATGGCGGTGTGGGATCCCATCGAAGAAAAACTTGAGTATAACGGCGATTATGAAGACATAAAAATCATTTTGTGGAAGGGGCATTGCTCTGTTCACGAAAAATTTACCGCGGCGAATATCAAAAGTGTTAAAGAACGGGATTCGGACATTAATGTTATCGTTCATCCGGAATGCACCCATGAAGTCGTCGCGCTCAGCGATTTCAGCGGGTCTACAAAAAAAATCATCGATACGATTAATGAAGCAAAACCGGGGAGCAAATGGGCGATTGGAACAGAGATGAACCTTGTTTCGCGCATCATTCAAGAACATCCTGATAAACAAATCGAATCCCTTAATCCAGATATGTGCCCTTGTTTGACAATGAACAGAATCGACATGCCGCATTTGCTGTGGTCGCTGGAGCAGATTGACAAAGGTGAACTGACAGGCGTGATCAAAGTTGATCAAGATATCGCAAAAGATGCCATTCTTGCGCTGAATCGGATGTTAACGATCCGTTAAATGTTTGGAGAACAAGTTTTTATCATAACCCCTCCGCTATGCGCATAAATTTGTGGAGAAGCATATTTGTTATTCTCATCTGTTCGTTCACGTTTTTGCATAGGAGGGGAAAACGTTGAAAATTCATATTGTCCAAAAGGGCGATTCTCTGGAAAAAATCGCGGAAAGATATGAAGTGGACTTTGAAGAACTGAAAAAGCTGAATTCGCAGCTGAGCAATCCAGATTTGATCATGCCGGGCATGAAAATCAAAGTACCGTCAGGGGGAGTGCCGGTCAAAAAAGAAGAACAGCTCAATATGAGAAAAGAGTTACCGAAAAAACAGCAGGAACATCCATTTGCAAAAGAAAAACCGAAAGGTAAGCTTGATGTTGAAGATATAAAACCGAAAGAAAAGCCTTCGGTTCCTTATGTTCCGCCTGTCCCGAACATCGGGCAGTCAAGTTTGCCTGAAGGCGACATTTCAAATTTGTATCAAAGCGTCAATCAGCTTCATCAGCCGTACGCACCTCCAAAACCTTATGAACATCAAGAGAAAGGCCCCAACATGTATAATCCATGGACAAATGAGGAGGAGAATCATATGGAAAATGTCAATTATCCGAATGTTCCGCAGCCGCCGAATGTCGGTGCAGCAGGTGATGAAAATAAGCAGTTTCACGGCATGCCAAATGTAGCTGCTGCCGGATATCATCACCATCACCATCCGCATCCTTATCCGTTCTATCCTGGAGGCTGCTGGATTCCTGTTTCACCGGTGCTGCCTGGATCGGGCTTATGCCACCCTTGGTATCCATATCCTGCTCAAATGCCTTACATGCCTCAGCCTAGCTATGTATCTCCTGCTGAATATGACGGTGATGACAACATGGGGCATGACAATGCCGGTCATCACGGATATCATCATCAGCCGATGACTGCTCCGGCATATGCGCCTTATCAGCCGTTTCCGGGATATGCATCGCCAAACGTCGGTCACGATCCCAATATGGCACACGGCAAAGAAGATGACTGCGGGTGCGGGCCAGGCCAATTCCCGGGAGGTTTTCAGGGTGCAGCGCCATATGGACAGATGCCGCAAATGGGAGCTCCGTACGGTATGGGCGGATACGGACAGCAGCCCGCAGGCGGACAGATGTTTAACAGACCGGAAGATGAAGAAGACTGATTCGGAATGGGACGATGATCTATCGTTCCTTTTTTATTGTGGGCCGCTATAAACACTTTCATGCTTTTTCACGGGACTGTCTATAACTGTCAAGGGTAACTCTTCACATCTCGCACATCCTAAAAAGGAGCGCAATGCTCAAATTCAGCGGTTTTCACGGGGGGTATTACCATTGGACAGCAAGCTGAAAGTGTTTTCGGGTATTTTGCTTTTGACAGCTGGTCTATCTGCCTGCGGAACGAACGACGCTATAGATAATGGAAACAATACGCGTCCGATCGGATATTATTCAAATGATGCAGATCGTAATAACGGTCTTGATAATGACGGTCCTGTTACAGAAATGCTTGAAAACATGAACGGGAGAAACGGTGCAACGAACGTGAACAATCGAGCGGGCAACGGCAATCCCGTTCCAACAGGCGATGGAACTTTCAGCCGGGGAGACATGAATTATCACAATCATTTGGTGAACACGGCGGACACGGGCTATAACAGACCGGAAAACCGTAAAATCTCCAGGAATATCACTGGACGCGTCAACAAGTTGAATTATGTTGACGAGAGTCAGGCCGTCGTAACGAATGAAACGGTCATCATCGCGGTACGGTCAGATAAACAGCTGACAAATAATGAGAGAACTCAAATTAGAAAAGCAGCCAAAACGTTTGCTGGAGACCGGACCGTTCAAGTTGTCGAGGACGACGGCGCATTTACAAGGCTGCGCGAAATGAACGACGACCCTCAGAACATTAGGGATCGCGGAGACACGACGAATAACAATTTGAACCGCTTGCGCAACCAATAAGCAGGGAATTGCCGGGGATTCCCCGGCAATTTTTTTGTAAGCGTTCGGCCGATTTCTTTACAAAAACGGGGAAAACCGTATAAAGTGTACATAGAGACGAGAATTTTTTTGGAGGTAGAAAGATATGGCTGGCCATTCTAAATGGAAAAATATTCAGAGAAGAAAAAATGCCCAAGATGCTAAACGCGGCAAAATTTTCATGAAGCTTGCCAAAGAAATATATGTAGCCGCAAAAGAAGGGGGACCCGATCCCGAATCTAACGCAAGTCTGCGTCTCGTCATCGATAAAGCCAAAAATGCAAACATGCCAAACGACAACATCGACCGCGCCATCAAAAAAGCTTCCGGCAGCCAGGGTGGAAAAAGCTACGAGGAAATTACGTATGAGGGCTACGGCCCAAGCGGTGTGGCTGTCATGGTCAAATGTTTGACAGATAATAAAAACCGGACGGCGACAAACGTCAGAACCGCTTTCAGCAAAAACGGCGGCAGCTTGGGGGAAACAGGATGTGTTTCTTATATGTTCGACCGGAAAGGATATATTGCAATCGAGCGTGAAGATCTTGAGATAGATGAAGAGGAGTTTATGCTTGAGGTCATTGATGCCGGTGCCGAGGAGCTCGAAACGAGCGAAGAGCTGTTCGAGATTTATACAGAGCCCGAACAGTTTGAAGAAGTAAAGAAAAACTTGGAGGAGCGCGGCTACGAAACGGCGACAGCCGAAATGACAATGGTTCCGCAAACCTATGCAGAGGTCGATGAAACACTTCAGGAAAAAGTCGAAAAACTCATTGACGCACTTGAAGATGATGACGATGTGCAGGAAGTGTATACGAACGTTCATTAAAGGACGCCGCACCAGGTTCGCGGCGTTTTTTTATGCATTCAACCATTTAGCAGCCGTATCAAGCTGCTGCGGAATCAAGATTTGATTTTTCATCATATATTGTGAAGGAATCTGTCATCATGAGAGGAGGTTCTATAAATGGCTGAACAGCGCGAAAATGAGAAGCCTTTCACGGCTATAGACGCGGGTGCGCAAGATCAGGAAACCGCTCAAGTCATCGAAAAAATCAACAGCTTTATCACGGGATTTGGTCAATCCATCAATGAGCTGGTTCAGAAAAACAGCGGCATCGATCTGAGAGAGGCCGACCTCACAAAAAGTGAAAATGCAGAGATGAATCAAGCGGTCCAAAATATCATCAGCGAATACATTCAAAATATCAACAGCCTGAATGCTGATCTTAGCGGAAAGATCGGTGAATCGATCAACGGCATCGTCACAAACAAAGATCAAAAAGATGTTTAAGCATTTGACAGCATGACGTGTATTGCCGGCAAAGCTCCATTCAGCCTTGTCGGCAAGTTTTTTTATACATATGAGAATGTACTGTAACGCTAAATGCTTTTTTTCATGCCGCAGCGCCGGCATTCACGCAAAAACTGCCCGTTTTTTACAGAGCTTTTAAAAAGGGTGTAATCGCAATTGTCGCACCGTCCGTGGCGGACATCCGGATATTGATTGTAATCATAAACTTTTGTCAGGTCGTAGCCTTTTGTTTCATATTCTGTTTCCATGTTTTATCACCTGCATTTTTATTGTCGGTAATAGGATAACAGAACGGGGATGAAAAGAAAATATAACATCAGCAGCCGGCAGACGCGGCAGATGTTACTTTTATCAAACCGTATACCCCGTTTCTGATAGAACGCCTTATTCTCAAGCGGGATAGGCTGTAGGGAAAGTCGTGCAACAAGAGACGCCTATTCTTATGAGATTTTTTTCTTAAAATTTATCGATCTTTTAAACTAATGAAAAAGCATCATTTTATTTAAATTTTTATTTTTTATCAAACTTATTCATAATTGAACGCGTCATGTCTAAAGCGTAAAATAACTGTGTCACAAAAAAGCCAAATATACAATGAGGCTTGGAGGACATGCTTAGAAATCGAAAGGTAGTGTAAAAGGGGAATAATCAATGAAGAAAAAAGTACTCATCTACTTGGTGATCGCAGCAGTGATGATAAATGGCGCATACAGGTGGTTCGAAAAAACAACCCGGGAGAACTTTCAGATCCAGGCCGGGGACAGATACATGAATTTCAAGGAATTGCAGGAACACGAAAAAAGCGGTTATGACATTGAGTACCACGAAAAAGCGGGAAGCGACTGTTTAATTTTTTCGCCTCATGGAGGAAGAATAGAAGGCGGAGTAAGCGAGCTTGTCAGAGCTTTCAAAGATGATTATTCAACTTATTTATTCGAAGGAAAAAAGGATGAGAACAACTCGGATCTTCATATTACAAGCACAAACTTTGACGAGCCTCTGGCATTGCAGAAAATAAAAGAACACCGCTATACCATCGCATTCCACGGCTATTCCGGCGACCGCCCGCACACGCTTGTGGGAGGAACGGACAGGAAGCTGGCAAAAGCCATCGTCAAATCTCTGAAAAAGTCTGACTTTTCCGCAGAATTGGTCAAAGTGGACGGGAAATTTGCCGGAACTGCCGAGGAAAACATCAATAATGAAAGCCAGTCAGGAATGAGCGTGCAGCTTGAAATCAGCACGGCTCAAAGGAAAGAGTTTTTCGAAGACTTTTCCTATAAAGAGAGGGAGGAAACAAAAACGAGAACATTCCGCAAATATGTCAAGGCGGTCCGAAGGGTGCTGCAGGACAGATGCTGAAAATGGAAACTCGTGTTATTCTGTGTATGAACTGCTAAAACACGAAGGAGGAATAAAAAATGGAACGAAAAGACCGCATCGTTCAGGAATTTATGTCCCACCGCCTGGTGACAGAAGAACTGATTCAAAAGATTGATGAAAAACATCTCGATTACAAACCGACTGAAACGTCGATGCCAGCGAAGGAACTTGTCACGCATATGCTGCAATCTTTCTATGCCTTTGCTTCGGCGGCAAAAGAAGGAAACGGAGAGTCTTTTAAAAAGAAGCCGGAAGAAACAGGGTCAAGCCTGAGCGAGCTCGCCAAAACGTATACAGAAAAAACAAAAAAGCTGCTTGAATCTTTTACGGATGAAGAATTGGATCGTGAGGTCGATTTGACCGGCGTCTTCGGACGGAAAGTAGCCGGCGAACAGCTGCTGCAGCTAGCGATCGGACACGAAATTCATCACAAAGGCAATCTGTTTGTTTATGTGCGTGAAATGGGACACACGGATCTGCCTTTGTACGTAAAAATTCATTGATTACGGGAGCCTGAAGATCACCCCTCCTTGAAAGAAAACCGGCTCAAAAGGAATACGAAAGCAGCCGGGTGTACACATTATGAGTAAAAGCAAAAGGAGGGTGTCAGCATGAATACGCATCGTGCCCAGGAAATCGTCGAATCACCCGACATGGTTGATGTTACTTATAACGGCAGGCCGATTTATATTCAGCATGTCAACGAACAAAATGAAACCGCAAGAATTTTTCCGCTCGGCCAGCCGGAGAACGAGCAGGAAGTACCGCTCGCAAATTTGAAAGAGCATTAAAAAGCAACCCCTTCAAATGAAGGGGTTTTGTATTTGTCTTATCACTCGGCCATCAAAAAAAACACCCGAAAGCCCGAGTGTTTAATTTATGATTTTTGCAAGTCCTCTTACTGCCAGCCTCAGCACATAAAACAACGGCTCAAGCAAATCAACGAGATAAAGATAATCCCATTTATCATCATTTCGTTTCTTCTTTTTCTTCAACAGCTGTTTCTCCCTTCCTGACTTTAATGGGGTTATTTCATATACGGGCGCGCCTTCTTTAAGTTTCAAATTACGGGTGAAATTTGTTTTTTCTGGCGGCCCATTGTTTCTGAAGCCAGTTTTTTTTATAAAGATAAGCGATCAATTCCATCCACAGCTTAGGAAGCCTTTGCGGGAAACGGCTTTTTTTATAAATGGTTTGATAGGCTGTTTTTAAGTCATCCCACTGTCTGCATTCTTTCGTCTGCAAAAACCTGGCCACATCGATGACTTTGATTGTCCCAGCCGGCGTCAGTATCAGGTTTCTGAGGTGGATATCGGATGGATTCAATCCTTTCCGCTTCGCATCGTTCAATGCGCGGTCGACCTCGCAGATCATGTCATCATCGATCGGAATGCCTTTGTTTAAACACTCATAAAAAGTGTATCCTTTAATATACTCCATTAAAATATATGATGGCCCTGTTTCATATATATCAGGATAATAATTCGAATCAGAAAGCTTTTTGTAAATCTCCGCTTCCCTTGCGGCAATGTTCTTAAATTCGGGAAAAAAGACTTTAAGAGCCATTTCCCTGCCCTCTTCAGTCAGCTTAAAAACGTATGCGCTCCTGCCTTTCCCGATCAACTCTAAGTCATCGGGTTTTTGGATAAGTTTATTGAACTTTTTTTTCGTATTATACTTTACGGCCTCTGCATAGGTTTGCGCCTTTTTCACGCCGAACTCACCTTCTTTTTAAGGGCTGGTCAAACGAAAAACTCTCTATAATGTTGTTTATACATGAGAACGAGGGGTTTTGCACCTTAAATGCTTTTGAGTTCTTCATATTGGTTTAAAAATGTAACATTCGTAAACCGGTTGTCATCTAATTGCTTTTTTAGATTAATTTTTAAAAGCGTTGGTCAAACTATGGATATGATCGTTAAGGCAAAAAAGAAGGTGATATTGATGAACAGCCAAAGCAAGTTCAAAATCGGTTTATTGCTTATTGGAAGTCTGCTGGCCGCGCTCAGCTTTCACCTGGAGGCCCTGGCCGAAAAGCCGGCTAAAGTTCAAATCCAGCTTGAAAAGGTTTATCTGGACGGGGACGTTGGAATCGAAAATAAAGTAGAGGCCGCTCGAACACTGGAAGACTTTAAAGCTGCTTATAAAGGGTGGCAGCTCATCGATCAGAAAAAGGGGTTTATTCTGTTTCGCAAACAGGTGGACGACATTTCTCCCCTCAGCAAAACAAACGGTTATATCGGAGTGACGGAAGACGGCGTGATTTCGACTTTTCACGGCCGCCCGGGCATATTATCAGAGCCGATTCAATCGTTTTTTCAGATTGATATAAAGCGCCTGGAAAGCCGGATGGCGGATGATTTGCGCAAAGGGATCCCATACCGCACGAAAAAGGAATTTGAACATGTCATTGAAGCCGTAAAATCATCCGGAAGCCAACATCATGTAAAAGATATGAAGACATGACGCTGTTATGTCTTTTTTCAGCTGCAGACAGAAGCCATTTTTAGCGAACATATGTTAACTTTTTCATTCTAGCTTTGCCTGTTTTGTGTTACAATGAAGAGCAGTCAAAGAGGTGAATGAACGTTGATCGAATTCGTAAAAGGGACGATTGATTATGTATCGCCCCAATATATTGTCATTGAAAACGGCGGGATCGGCTATCAGATCTTTACGCCAAATCCGTTTATTTATAAGAAAAACAGCAACGAAACAATCTATACATACCATTATGTAAGAGAAGATACGAATGCGCTGTACGGCTTTTCGACAAGGGAAGAAAAAATGCTGTTTACGAAAATGCTGAATGTTACGGGAATCGGCCCGAAAGGAGCGCTTGCGATCCTCGCTTCCGGCGATCCGGGAGCGGTGATTGAAGCGATCGAGAATGAGGATGAAGCGTTTCTCGTCAAGTTCCCCGGCGTAGGCAAAAAAACGGCAAGGCAGATCATCCTTGATCTGAAAGGGAAGCTTGCGGACGCCGTTCCTGAAATCGCGGCCGATCTGTTTAACCATGAAGAGCGGGAGCAAATTCATGAAGCGGAAACGGCTCTTGAGGAGGCGCTTGAAGCATTAAGAGCGCTCGGCTATTCCGACCGGGAAATTAAAAAAGTCCAGCCTCATTTGAAAAAGGAAGAGGCGCTTTCGACGGATCAATACGTTAAAAAAGCATTGCAAAAATTGTTAAAGTAAGGTGATATCATGGATGAGCGGCTTGTATCAAGTGAACTAGACAACCATGAATCAGCGATCGAGCAAAGTCTGCGTCCGCAAAGACTGGCTCAGTATATCGGCCAGGAAAAAGTGAAAGACAACCTCAAGGTATTCATTGAAGCTGCGAAAATGCGGGAAGAAACGCTTGACCATGTCTTGTTGTACGGGCCGCCGGGATTGGGAAAAACGACGCTCGCTGCGATCATCGCCAACGAAATGGGAGTCAATCTCAGAACGACGTCAGGTCCGGCGATCGAGCGCCCCGGCGATTTGGCGGCGATATTAACGGCTCTGGAGCCAGGTGACGTTTTATTTATTGACGAGATCCACCGTCTGCACCGTTCGATCGAAGAGGTGCTGTATCCTGCGATGGAAGATTTCTGCCTTGATATCGTGATCGGCAAAGGGCCGTCGGCGCGTTCTGTGAGGCTCGATCTTCCTCCTTTTACCCTTGTCGGCGCGACCACAAGGGTCGGGCTTTTAACCGCGCCTCTCAGGGACAGGTTCGGCGTTCTGTCAAGGCTTGAGTATTACACGCGTGACGAGCTTTCAGACATCGTGATCAGAACGGCGGAGCTGTTTGAGGTTGACATCGATTCGCTCTCGGCTCTCGAAATCGCGAGACGGTCAAGAGGGACGCCGCGGATTGCCAACAGGCTTTTGAGGAGGGTCAGAGATTTTGCCCAGGTGCTTGGAAACAGCTCCATCACGGAGGAAGTGGCGGTGGATGCGCTTGAACGCCTCCAGGTTGATAAACTCGGGCTTGATCATATCGACCGCAAGCTTTTAATGGGCATGATCGAAAAATTTGGCGGCGGTCCAGTCGGCATCGATACGATTTCGGCTACCATCGGTGAGGAGTCTCACACGATCGAGGATGTGTATGAGCCGTATCTTCTTCAAATCGGTTTTATTCAAAGAACGCCGCGGGGGCGCATCGTAACCCCTGATGTATACAGCCACTTTAAAATGGAGGTTCCGAACCGTGACTGAATTTCCAAAGATTTTAATGGTGCTGGGCGCCGTCATTTTTGGCATCGGTTTATTCATGCAAGTCATCGGCAGGCTCCCCGGCGATATTTTTGTAAAAAAGGGAAACGTGACATTTTTCTTTCCGGTTGTTACATGCATTGTCATCAGCATCATTCTGTCCGTGGTGTTTTCGTTTTTCGGACGAATGAAATGACGCGACATTCAAGTCTATAGATAGAGTAAGGTGAAAAAAGATGAAAGTAGAATTATTCGATTTTGACTTGCCTGAACGCCTTATCGCACAGGTTCCTTTAAAAGAGCGGGATGCGTCCAGGCTGATGGTGCTGGATAAAAAAACAGGAGAAATCACTCACAGCACGTTTAAGCACGTGATTGATTTTCTGAACGCGGGCGATTGCATCGTGTTGAATGATACGAGGGTGCTACCGGCCCGCTTGTACGGAGTCAAGGAAGAGACGGGCGCAAAGGTTGAAGTTCTTCTGTTAAAACAGGAGGAAGGGGACGTATGGGAAACGCTTGTCAAGCCCGCAAAGCGGGTCAAGCGCGGAACCGTTCTTTCGTTTGGAGACGGCCGTCTAACGGCGGTCTGCACAGAAGAGCTCGAGCACGGCGGAAGAAAAATTGAATTCCGCTATGAAGGAATTTTTTACGAGGTGCTCGAATCGCTCGGCGAAATGCCTCTGCCTCCTTATATTAAAGAACAGCTCGATGACAGAGAGCGCTATCAGACGGTTTACTCAAAGAAACAAGGATCGGCGGCTGCGCCGACGGCCGGGCTGCATTTTACGGAAGAGATTCTGGATGCGCTCAGGAAAAAAGGCGTGCATATTGCGTTTATTACCCTTCACGTCGGGCTCGGGACATTCCGGCCTGTCAGTGCGGAAAATGTAGAGGAACACGATATGCATGCCGAGTTTTATGAAATGTCGGAAGAAACGGCAGCATTGTTAAACCGCGTCAGACAGGAAGGCGGAAAAATCATTTCCGTCGGCACGACATCGACGAGGACGCTTGAGACCATCGCTTCCGAACATGACGGCCGCTTCCGGGAAGCGAGAGGCTGGACATCGATTTTTATTTATCCAGGCTACACATTCCGGGCGATTGACGGGATGATTACCAATTTTCATCTTCCGAAATCGTCCCTCATTATGCTTGTCAGCGCGCTCGCAGGCAGAGAGCATGTGCTTTCTGCCTACCGCGCCGCAGTGGAACACGAATACCGCTTCTTCAGCTTCGGAGATGCCATGTTGATCAAATAAAATTCAAAAAGATTGGAGGGCTCATAATTTGTCGCAGCAACCGATACGCTATGAGTTCATAAAAGCATGTAAACAAACAGGAGCAAGGCTGGGGAGAGTGCACACCCCGCACGGCTCATTTGAAACGCCGGTGTTTATGCCCGTAGGAACGCTCGCCACCGTTAAAACGATGGCGCCGGAAGAGCTGAAAGAAATGGGTGCAGGCATTATTTTAAGCAATACGTACCACCTTTGGCTGAGACTGGGCCATGACATCGTCAAAGAGGCGGGGGGCCTTCATCAGTTTATGAATTGGGACCGCGCCATTTTGACGGATTCAGGCGGCTTTCAGGTGTTTTCCCTGAGCGAGTTCCGCAAAATCGAAGAGGAAGGCGTTCATTTCCGCAATCATTTAAACGGAGACAAGCTGTTTTTATCTCCTGAAAAAGCGATGGACATCCAAAACGCCCTCGGATCAGATATTATGATGGCGTTTGACGAATGCCCGCCGTACCCGGCAGAGTACGATTATATGAAGAGGTCTGTTGAACGGACGAGCCGCTGGGCGGAAAGGTGCCTGAAAGCTCACAAACGCCCTGACGAGCAAGGGCTTTTCGGAATCGTTCAAGGCGGAGAGTACGAAAACTTGAGAAAACAAAGTGCGAAAGACTTGATTTCACTGGATTTTCCGGGATATGCTATAGGTGGACTATCCGTCGGAGAGCCGAAAGACGTGATGAACCGTGTGCTGGAGTTTACAACTCCGCTGCTTCCTGCGGATAAACCGCGCTATTTAATGGGGGTCGGCTCACCGGACTCTCTGATTGACGGAGCCATCCGCGGAGTGGATATGTTCGATTGCGTGCTGCCGACAAGGATAGCGAGAAACGGTACGCTCATGACGAGCGAAGGGCGTCTCGTCGTGAAAAATGCCAAATATGAAAGAGATTTCAGACCGATCGACGAGCAGTGCGACTGCTATACGTGCCGCAATTACTCGCGCGCTTATATCAGACATTTAATCCGCTGTAACGAAACGTTTGGAATTCGTTTAACTTCTTATCATAATCTTTATTTTCTGTTAAAATTAATGGGGCAAGTCAGAGATGCCATTCGTGAAGATCGTTTAGGTGATTTCCGGGAAGAGTTTTTTGAGCGCTACGGTTTTAATAAACCAAATGCTAAAAGTTTCTGACACATAAACGAAGAAAGCGATAAAGCCATTTGAAAGGGGTGAAAAAATAATGGAGATGCTTGGAACATTACTTCCGATTATTTTAATGTTTGCGGTTCTTTATTTCCTTTTGATCCGTCCGCAGCAAAAGCAGCAGAAGGCTGTCCGCCAGATGCAGGAGGAGCTGAAAAAAGGAGATAAGGTCGTAACGATCGGCGGCCTGCACGGCATCGTTGATTCAATTGACGAAAGCAAGGTTGTCATCAAAACAGGCGACAATACCCGTCTGACATTCGACCGCCGCGCGATCAGAGAGGCGTCAGCAGAATAGCCGAAAGGCTGATACATAAGCATCGGAAATCAGACTGTCGCAGGACGTGAAAACGGCGCTAGCGCCGTTCCTTATGTCTTGATGAAGCCGCAGTTGTTCCTGATGTGACATGGCATAAAAGAAGCCTGATGGGCATGAGAAAAGGGAGCGGTCATCCGCTCCCTTTTTGCTGTCTTTATGCACGGCTCCCCTGCAGATTGACCCCGAAAATCCCGCCCAGCATGCTGACTCCCAAAAAACCGGAATGATAGAGCAGCTGCTTCAAATTGAAGGCTTCGCCAAAGCCGAGATATTGAAACAAAAGCACCGTAAGAGAGAAGCAAAGCGCTGTCAACCCTCCGCTCAGCCACCCTTTTTCCTTCGATTTGCCTCCCGCAATAAAACCGCCGATGAACAAGGTAATAAAAGAAATGGCGGTAATAAACCAGCTGAATGAACTTTCGGTTAATGATGTGAAGGTGAGGAGCAGCGAAATGACCAGGCTTCCCGCAAACATCAAAGCGAAAATAACCGCCAAGCTGTATAAAATCCCTTTGCCGACTTGTTTTGGTTCGTTCATCACGATCCTCCTTTCAATATAGACGGGCTCGTCTTTTTAAATGTATTCTGCACGTTTGGCAAATAGACTAGCTCCCCCGACCTTTTATACATAAAAGCCTCAATTTTACAAAGGCTATGTTTATGATCATGATAGGCGGAAGGAGGCGGGCGGTAATGGATGAAATTTTAGCTCTTACGTTTCGGACGGTCGTTTTGTATTTCATCATCTTTATTTTGTTTCGCTTGATGGGAAAGAGGGAAATAGGCGAGCTGAGCATATTGGATCTTGTCGTTTTTATTATGATGGCCGAAATCGCGGTTTTGGCCATTGAAAATCTCGATGACCACCTTCTCCATACGATCATTCCAATTCTCGTTTTGACGCTGATCCAGGTTATATTTGCATATCTGTCATTGAAAAATCAAAAAATCCGCCGGCTTCTCGATGGGAAACCGACGATTATCATAGACCGCGGAAAAATTGATGAACACGCCATGAGGACACAGCGCTATAATTACGATGATTTGATGACACAGCTGAGAGATAAGAATGTGGAACGAATCGGGGATGTTTCATATGCGATTTTGGAGCCGACCGGGAAGCTTTCAGTGTTTACAAAAGACGGGCCAAACAAAATGATCGAACTGCCGTTGATTGTTGACGGAAGGGTTCAAAAAGAACAATTGGAAAAGATCGGGAAAGACCGGGAGTGGCTTGAGCAAAAGCTTGAAAAAAGAGGACACCGCGATCTTTCCAAAATTTCTTATTGCACATATAATAAAGGTTCTTTTTTTATTGACATAAAGGATGAATTTAAACCTTAAAGCGAGAGCTTACGAAATCCAGCGGCCGAACAGCGGAAACCGCTGGATTTCTTCTTTTTTGACCAGCTTGAAGGCGACCAGAAGGAAGACGTAAAGAAAGCTTGTAACCGCGACACACAAAAGCAGGCGCATCGGCTCGGACTGGTCTAAAAAAAGGTGTTCTTTCATCAGAAGGCTTCCCCACCCTGATATCAAAATGACGCCGAAGGATACGATATATTCTTTCAGGTTAATGCTGATGGGAAGCACTTTGCTGACGGTTGCGGCGTGCAGCAGGGTGACGAGGATGATCCCCGTCAAAATCGCCAGCGCAGCCCCCATAATGCCAAGTGAAGGCCGTGAAGCGAGAACAAAAATGAGACCTGTTTTCACAACGGCGCCGACCAGGCTGTTCATCATTGCCGCGCCGGCCAGGTTTAAAGCCTGCAGGACGGCCTGCAGCGGACCTTGGAAATAGTAAAATAAAAAGAATGGAGCCATGATTTTCACATAAATCGCAGCATTTGACGACCCGTACATCACGCTGACCAGCTCATCCGCGTACGAAAACAAAATGACCGCCGATATTCCGCCGCTTAAAAGGCAAAGCCTCATCGCCTGCTCAAGCCTGTATTCCACGACTTGCATTTTTTTCTGTTCGATTCCTTCGCTGATGGCTGGAACGAGCGCCGTAGACAGAGAATATGTGATAAAGCTCGGGAGGGTGAGAAGCGTCAGGGCAAAGCCGGTCAACTCTCCGTACTGGCTCGTTGCGGCGGAAGCGGCGACCCCTGCTATTGCAAGGCTTTGCGCTACGACAATCGGTTCAAAAAACCATGACAGGTTGCCGATAAAACGGCTGCCCGTTGTTGGGAGCGAGACGCTCATCAGCTCGAAAAACGTGGTTCGTCCAGATTTCAGCGATTGGAAAAAACGTTTTCTGATGCGGATTTTCTTTTTGTATTTAAAGGCGACGAACAAATAAAGGAGTGAAGCCAACTCGCCAAACACGGATGACAGCATCGCGCCCGCAGCCGCATATTCGATGCCGAGCGGAAGGAATGCCGTCGTGCATACGGCGACAAGCGATATCCGGACAATTTGTTCGAGAACCTGGGACACGGCAAGCGGCCTCATATTTTGCTTTCCTTGAAAATAGCCCCTCAGCACGCTGGAAACAGCAATGATCGGAACGACCGGTGTAACCGCCAAAAGCGGATAAAGCGTTCTTTTGTCTGTGAGCAGCGTGTCGGCCATCAGCGGGGCGTAGATGAGAAACACCGGAGTAATGACGGCGCTGAGCGTCCCGGTAATTGCAAGAGACATCACTAAAATCTGCTTTGTCTTTCTGTGGTCTCCGCGCGCTTCCGCTTCAGCAACCAACTTGCTGATGGCGACAGGTAGGCCGAACTGGGTGAGGGTGACCGCCAGAAAAAAAGTCGGAGCCGCCATCATATAAAGCCCGACACCTTCACCTCCGATGAACCTTGCGATGACAATCCGGTTGATAAAGCCGAGCATTCTCGTAATCAAACCTGCCGCTATTAAAATGAGCGTTCCTTTTAAAAACGTCTGCTTCGTCATTTCTAGAGTCCCCTGCCTTCTCAAACAACCTTTAATCATATACAATAAGATATGCGCATACATCGTCCAAGCATGACAAGTCTCTCTGAAAAAATGTGAAAGGAGCGTGGCTTTGGCATGGGCAAACATCCGGCTGATCTGTACAAGGATCATTTAAAACCCTTTCTTCACAGCAAGACGGAAGAGTTCAGGATACTCGGTTATGACGATATTGAAATAGAGGAATTGTGGTCATACTTATTGAATAAGAAATGGAAGAAAAAGAAGGATGTTCAAATTCATCAGCTCGCCGGTGATATTTTATCTGTGAAAATTGGCGAATTTATGAACTATGCAACCGTAGAATCGTTTAAAACGTCTAATTTACTCGACAGCAAAGAAGGGCAGAATATGCTCGATGAGCTGCTGAGGTAGCCGTAGATTTTGGTTGATTTAAGGAGGAAATACATAATGAAAAAAGGACGCTTGATTGCGTTTTTCCTTACCGTTCTCTTGATCGGTACGGGACTGGGAATGTTCACGAAGCCGGCTGCAGACAGCATCAGCCTCGGCCTTGACCTTCAGGGCGGTTTTGAGGTTCTGTATGAAGTCCAGCCTGCCAAACAGGGCGACAAAATTGACAGGGACGCCCTCATCAGTACGGTTGAAGCACTGAACCGCCGGGCGAATGTGTTGGGCGTCAGCGAACCGAACATTCAAATCGAAGGAAACAACCGGATCAGGGTTCAGCTTGCCGGCGTCGACAACCAGAACAGGGCGCGGGAAATCTTATCCACACAGGCTCAGCTTACGTTCAGGGATACGAATGACAAAGAGCTTTTGAACGGTTCAGATCTTGTCGAAAACGGTGCTAAACAGTCGTTCAAGCAGGACACAAATGAGCCGATCGTGACGATCAAGCTGAAGGATGCCGATAAATTCGGCGAAGTGACAAAGAAAGTGCTCGATATGAAGCCGAACAACCAGCTCGTCATCTGGCTTGATTACAAAAAAGGCGACTCCTTTAAAAAAGAATCGCAAAAAGCGGATCATAAATACATCTCCGCTCCGAATGTCAGCCAGGTGCTGAACACGTCAGACGTAATGATTGAAGGAAACTTTACGATTCAGGAAGCAAAAGATATGGCGAGCATTTTAAATGCGGGCGCTCTTCCTGTCAAACTCGTTGAAAAGTATTCGACATCCGTCGGCGCGCAGTTTGGGGAGCAGGCTTTGAATGATACCGTGTTTGCGGGAATCGTCGGTATTGCTATTATTTTCTTATTTATGCTTCTTTATTATCGCTTGCCTGGTTTTGTCGCGGTCATTACGCTTTCTGTCTATATCTACATTACACTGCAGATCTTTGACTGGATGAATGCGGTTCTGACCCTTCCGGGGATCGCGGCTCTTATTTTGGGTGTCGGGATGGCGGTTGACGCAAACATCATTACGTACGAACGCATAAAAGAAGAGCTGAAGCTCGGCAAATCGGTACGCTCGGCTTTTAAAGCAGGAAACAGAAGATCATTTGCAACGATCTTTGATGCCAATATTACGACGATGCTTGCCGGAATCGTGCTTTTCATATTTGGTACGAGCTCTGTCAAAGGCTTCGCGACCATGCTGATCCTATCCATTTTGACAAGCTTTATTACAGCTGTCTTCCTGTCGCGCTTCCTGCTCGGCCTGCTGGTCGAAAGCCGCTGGCTTGACCGGAAAAAAGGCTGGTTTGGAGTGCGCAAAAAAGACATCCTGGACATCAGCAAGACAGACGAAAATACTGAGCCTCCGACTCCGTTTACCAAATGGGATTTCGTCGGTAAGCGTAAATGGTTCTTCGTATTTTCCGGGATTATTTTGGCTGCGGGAATTGTCATTCTGCTTGTTTTCAGGCTGAACCTTGGCATCGATTTCTCCAGCGGATCAAGGATCGAAGTGCAAAGCGACCACAAGCTGACGAGCGAAGAGCTGAAAAAAGACTTTGAAGAGGTCGGGTTGACAGCCGATTCAATCGTTCTTTCGGGTGATGATCAAAAACACGGCGTCGCCAGATTTGTCGGCGTTCCGGATCAGAAAAAAATTGCCGAAGTGAAGGATTATTTTAAAGATAAATACGGCTCGGAGCCGAACGTCAGCACAGTATCACCGACCGTCGGAAAAGAGCTGGCGAGAAACGCCCTCTATGCGGTGGCCGTCGCGGCTCTCGGGATCATCTTGTATGTTTCGATCCGCTTTGAATATAAGATGGCAATTGCGGCGATCGCTTCGTTGCTGTACGATGCATTCTTCATCATCGCGGTCTTCAGCATTACAAGGCTCGAGGTGGATATTACGTTTATCGCAGCCGTGCTGACGATTATCGGTTATTCGATCAACGATACGATCGTAACGTTTGACAGAATCAGGGAACAGGTGAAAAAGCGCAAGCCGAAGAGCTTCAGCGATTTATCGCATATTGTGAATCTGAGCTTGCAGCAAACGTTCACTCGTTCGATTAATACGGTGCTGACCGTCGTCATTGTGGTCATTGCGCTCCTCATTTTTGGCGCAGCATCGATTACGAACTTCTCTGTCGCGCTGTTAATCGGGCTGTTGAGTGGAGTGTATTCATCGCTCTACATCGCAGCTCAAGTATGGCTTGTCTGGAAAGGGCGCGATCTGAAAAAGCCGAAGCGCAAGCCTGCAGGAGAATAAATCGAGGACTGCCCGTACTGCCGGGCGGTCCTTTTTTGGTTTGAAAGAAAAAAGTTGTTTTGGCGGCTTTCTATCGATCTTCTTTTTGTTTAAAATGGGAGCAGAGCGGGAAAATAACGCTAGAAAACGACGCGAATGGAGAGAGTATCTCATGAACAAACAATGGACGTTAATCTCTGCACTTATTTTTACATTAATTGTTGCAGTTTTCGCGGTCATTAATGTCGAACCGGTGAAGGTTGATTTTCTTTTTGGAACGGCAGAATGGCCTTTGATCCTGGTCATTTTGGTATCGGTATTGATGGGGGCGCTCATTATCGGCTCGGCCGGCGCTTTCCAGATCATGCGGCTGAAAAAAGAGCTGAAGGCGCTCAAGAGAGAAGAACGGGTAAAGTATCCTGAACTTGAAGCCGAATCGGCGGCCCCTGAAAATCAGAAAGACTAGAAAGATTGCACGAAATAAATTGAATCCCCTCATGCTGCTCTAGTATAATAGTGTGGTTGAGGGGTGAATTTATGTTAGCGTCAAAAATGCGTTGGGACGTGCAAACGCCCGACAAAGAAAAGGTGGAGCAGCTCGCCGGAAGATTAGGCATTACTCCCCTTGCCGCCTCATTGCTTGTCATGAGAGGTTACGATACAGCCGACAAAGCATCTTCATTTTTAAATGGCAAGGATGCAGTTTTTCACGATCCTTATCTGCTGAAAGATATGGAAAAAGCTGTACAGCGAATCAAACAGGCAATTTCAGATCAAGAAAAGATTATGATTTACGGCGATTATGATGCGGACGGTGTGACAAGCACGACTGTCCTTTTGCAAATGTTGAAAAAATGTTCAGCACAAGCCGATTTTTATATACCTGACCGCTTTAAAGAAGGGTACGGCCCGAACGAAGCGGCCTTTCGCGGGATCAAAGAATCAGGCTATTCATTGATCATCACAGTTGATACAGGCATTGCCGCCGTTCATGAAGCTGAAGTCGCTAAAGAGCTTGGCGTCGATTTGATCATTACGGATCACCATGAGCCGGGACCCGTTTTGCCGGATGCCTATGCGATCATTCATCCGAAGCAGCCGGGCTGCGGCTATCCATTTAAAGAGCTTGCCGGCGTCGGTGTCGCATTTAAGCTAGCCCACGCTTTGAACGGAGAGCTCCCGGAAGATTTGCTCGACCTTTGTGCGATCGGCACGATTGCCGACCTTGTGCCGCTTCATGATGAAAACAGGCAGATTGCCAAGCGCGGCATGGAACAGTTCAGGAGAACGAAGCGCCCCGGATTAAAGGCGCTGACCAAAATTGCCGGAGCGGAGATACATAGTGCGGATGAAGAGACCATCGGTTTTCAAATTGCGCCCCGCTTAAACGCGGTCGGCAGAATTGAACAGGCTGACCCGGCCGTTTACCTCCTGAACACAAAAGACGAAACAGAAGCGGAAGAGCTGGCCGAAGATATCAACGCCTTGAACAAGGAGCGCCAAAAAATCGTCAATCAGATGACAGAGGAAGCCGTTCAGATGATCGAGGAGGAAGGGCTTGACCGGCCGGTGATCGTCGCGGCGCGGCCGGGCTGGAATCCCGGTGTCGTCGGAATCGTGGCTTCAAAGCTTGTCGAGCGGTATTACAGGCCCGCCATCGTTCTCGGTATCGATGAAGAAAAAGGCATTGCCAAAGGATCTGCGCGCAGCATCAAAGGATTTGATTTATTTCAAAATCTCTCGGAGTGCCGGGATATTCTCCCGCACTTCGGCGGGCACCCGATGGCAGCCGGAATGACACTCAACCTGGAAGATGTTTCGGCACTAAGGGAGAGAATCAACCGTCAGGCTGAAGCGGTTCTGACCGAGGAAGATTTTATTCCCGTTCAAGACGTCGATTTGTGCTGCCGGCTCGAAGATATCACGGTTGACAGCATTGCCGAAATGAACATGCTGGCGCCGTTCGGCACGGGAAATCCGAAGCCCTTCGTCCTTGTCAGCGACGTTAAAATTGATGATTCCAGGAAAATCGGCGCCAACAAGAATCACTTGAAGCTTGTGCTGGCAGACGGCGAGAACAAGCTTGATTGCATCGGATTTTATAAAGGCGCTATCGAAGACGGGATCGTTCCTGGAGCAAAGATCTCGATTGTCGGGGAACTGTCAATTAACGAGTGGAATAACAGAAAAAAACCGCAGCTGATGATCAAAGATGCGGCCGTCAATGAATGGCAGCTGTTTGATCTGCGGGGAAAACGGTCATGGGAAGAAAAAATATTGCAGCTGGATCCTGCGAAACGGGCGTGCATCTGCTTCCGTGAGGAAACCAAAGCGAAGCTTGCGGGGACAGGCCTTGAAGAAGAGCTGACCGTCATCAGCGGTCCTGAAGATGCAGAGCGTCTCGTCCTTGAGAGCCGCTATGCGGTATTTATAGATATTCCGCCGTCGCTCGACATCTTTGACCAAGTGATAAAAGGCAAAAAACTGGAGCGCATTTATCTGATTTTTTATCAATCAGACGAACATTTTTTCTCAACATTTCCAACTAGGGAATATTTTAAATGGTACTATGCTTTCCTCCTGAAAAGAGGTTCTTTTGACTTGCCGAAATACGGCGGGGAGCTTGCCAGGCATAAAGGCTGGACAAAAGACACAATTGATTTTATGACAAAGGTGTTTTTTGAGCTCGGTTTTGTTACAATAGAGAATGGTGTTTTATCTGTTGTTTATCATGCCGAAAAGCGCGATCTGACAGATTCTGAAACCTACCGGGAAAAACAGCGCCTGATTGAATTGGAGCAAAAGCTCATTTATTCTTCGGCGGATGAGCTTAAACAGTGGCTGGATAAGCGGATGGCGGAAAACGCCGTCGCTTATAAAGTATGAGGAGGACATGAAGACAGATGGATTTGAAGAAGTATGTGACAATTGTGCCGGACTACCCGAAGGAAGGCGTACAATTTAAAGATATTACAACATTGATGGACAAAGGTGACGTCTATCGCTACGCGACAGATCAAATTGTAACGTATGCGAAAGAAAAAGAGATCGATCTTGTCGTTGGACCTGAAGCGAGAGGATTTATCATCGGCTGCCCTGTCGCATATTCGCTTGGGGTAGGATTTGCGCCTGTCCGCAAAGAAGGCAAACTGCCGCGTGAAGTCATCAAAGTCGACTACGGATTGGAATATGGAAAAGATGTCCTGACCATCCATAAAGATGCCATTAAACCGGGGCAGCGCGTCTTGATCACTGACGACCTGCTTGCAACCGGCGGGACGATCGAAGCAACGATCAAGCTGGTTGAAGAGCTTGGCGGCGTCGTAGCCGGAATCGCTTTCCTGATCGAACTGACATATCTTGAAGGAAGAAATAAACTGGACGGATATGATATTTTAACCTTGATGCAATACTAAACAAATTTTATACTATAAAAAGCACTCATAAAAAGCGGGTGCTTTTTTTCCTATTCATATAGTATTCCGGGGCCGGCAAAAGTCCTTTTGAATTTCTTCTCTTTACATCTGTGACATTTTTCTTGATAATAATTACAATACAGTTTTCAATTATAAAAAAGGTGATTCCATGGCGAACGAACAAGTATTAACCGCTGAGCAAGTCATTGAGAAGGCGAAAAGTTACCTTTCCGATGAACATGTTGCTTTTATAAAAAAGGCTTATCAGTACGCGGAAGACGCACATCGCGAACAATACCGCAAATCGGGCGAGCCGTATATTATCCATCCGATCCAGGTTGCGGGTATCCTCGTCGATTTGGAAATGGACCCCGCCACAATAGCGGGAGGATTTCTCCATGATGTGGTGGAAGATACGAGCGTAACGCTTGAAGATTTAAAGGAAGCATTCAACGAAGAAGTTGCGATGCTTGTCGACGGCGTCACGAAGCTTGGGAAAATTAAATATAAATCACAGGAAGAACAGCAGGCAGAAAATCATCGGAAAATGTTTGTGGCTATGGCTCAGGACATCCGCGTCATTTTGATCAAGCTGGCGGACCGCCTTCACAACATGAGAACCTTGAAGCACCTGCCGCAGGAAAAGCAGCGCAGAATTTCAAATGAGACGCTTGAAATATTTGCTCCGCTGGCTCATCGCCTTGGGATTTCAAAAATAAAGTGGGAGCTTGAGGATACCGCTTTACGCTATTTAAATCCGCAGCAATATTACCGGATCGTCAATTTGATGAAGAAAAAGCGGGCCGAAAGGGAATTGTACGTCGAAGAGGTCGTAAACGAAGTGAAAAGCCGCGTCGAAGAGGTCAATATTAAAGCGGACTTTTCCGGCCGGCCGAAGCATATTTACAGCATCTACAGAAAGATGGCGATGCAAAACAAGCAATTCAATGAAATTTACGACTTGCTCGCAGTCCGGATCCTCGTCAACAGCATCAAGGACTGCTACGCGGTTCTAGGCATCATTCATACATGCTGGAAGCCGATGCCGGGCAGATTTAAAGACTATATCGCAATGCCGAAGCCGAACATGTACCAGTCCCTCCACACCACCGTCATCGGGCCGAAGGGGGATCCGCTGGAAGTCCAGATCAGGACGTTTGAAATGCACGAAATTGCGGAATACGGAATCGCGGCCCACTGGGCTTACAAAGAAGGCAAAAATGTCAATGAAGATTCAAGCTTTGATAAAAAGCTTTCCTGGTTCCGCGAAATTTTGGAATTTCAAAATGAGTCGAGCGATGCCGAAGAATTTATGGAATCTCTAAAAATCGATTTGTTTTCTGACATGGTGTTCGTTTTTACGCCGAAAGGGGACGTCATTGAATTGCCGTCAGGCTCTGTGCCGATCGACTTTTCGTACCGGATCCATTCAGAAATAGGCAATAAAACGATCGGGGCGAAAGTAAACGGAAAAATGGTCACGCTTGATTACAAGCTGCGCACAGGGGATATCGTAGAAATTCTAACATCCAAGCATTCGTACGGTCCGAGCCAGGACTGGATCAACCTTGCGCAGACATCTCAGGCTAAGCATAAAATCCGCCAGTTCTTTAAAAAGCAGCGCAGAGAGGAAAACGTCGAAAAAGGCAGAGAACTGGTTGAAAAAGAAATTAAAAACCTGGACTTTGAAGTGAAGGACGTCTTAACTGTCGAGAATCTGCAGAAAGTCGCCGACAAGTTCAATTTTGCCAATGAAGAAGACATGTATGCCGCAGTCGGCTATAACGGCATTACAGCCGCTCAAGTTGCAAACCGTCTGACGGAAAAAGAACGGAAAATCAGAGATCAGGAAGAACAGGTGAAAAGCGTTCAAGATGTAACACCTGAACCGAAACCTTACCAAGGGAAAAAACGCGAAGCGGGTGTTCGCGTCAAAGGCGTTGACAACCTTCTGATCAGACTGTCAAAATGCTGCAACCCCGTTCCGGGAGATCCGATCGTCGGATTCATTACAAAAGGCCGTGGTGTATCCGTCCATCGCGAGGACTGCCCGAATGTTTTAACAAATGAAGCGCTCGACCGGCTGATTCAAGTAGAATGGGAGCATGAGCCGCAGACGCAGCGGAGAAAAGAATATAACGTCGAAATCGAAATTCTCGGCTATGACCGCCGCGGCCTTCTTAATGAAGTTCTTCAGGCCGTTAATGAGACAAAAACAAATATTTCATCTGTGTCAGGTAAATCGGACCGCAATAAAGTGGCGACGATCCATATGGCCATCTTCATTCAAAATATTAATCATTTGCATAAAGTGGTTGAACGGATCAAACAGATCAAAGATATCTACTCCGTGCGCAGGGTGATGAATTAGGAGGAAAAGCGTCATGAGATTAGTTGTTCAGCGCGTCACAGATGCAAGCGTTTCGGTAGGAGGCGAGACTGTCGGTCAAATCGGCCTCGGCTTGATGGTGCTTGTCGGCGTGACGCATGAGGATACGAGCGAAGATGCCGCATATTTAGCAGAAAAGCTAGTCAATCTGCGGATTTTTGAAGATGAAGGCGAAAAGATGAACCTGTCGCTTTTAGATGTCGGAGGCTCCGTTTTATCGGTTTCTCAGTTTACCTTGTACGGCGACACGAAAAAAGGAAGGCGGCCGAATTTTACAAAAGCGGCAAAACCCGATCAGGCGCTTCAATTATACGAGGAGTGGAACAGCATGCTTCGCGCGAAAGGCGTTGCTGTCGAAACGGGAAGATTTGGCGAAATGATGAATGTCAAGCTGACAAATTCGGGTCCCGTCACCTTTATTATGGATTCGAAAGCATAAAAAAGCTCCCATTTGGGAGCTTTTTTATTAGTTAAAATAGTTTTCTAAGCCGCTTCTAATGCCGTCTGTCACTCTTTCTCTATAAGCGTTCGTGCTGACAACCGCTTCTTCTTGAGGATGGCTCAAGTAGCCGAGTTCAAACAATGCGGCGGGCTGTTTATTTTCTCTTAATACGAAGTAGTCCCCGAATAATACGCCGCGGCTAGGCAGAGGCGAGTGTTTTTCGATCTCGGACTGAACGTCTGCTGCGAGCTTCCGGTCTTTTGACGGGCTGTAGTAATAGGCGGTATTTCCCCTTACGGACGCGTTTGCAAAACTATCATAATGAATGCTGATAAAAGCGTCGGCGTTTCGGTAATGAGAGGTCGCGACCCGCGACTGAAGGCTGACGAAAGAATCGTCATTCCGCGTCATATAGACGTTGACGCCATCGGCTCTCAGTTTCGCGGCAAGAAGCGTTGCTGTTTTGATGGTCAGCCGTTTTTCGAGCGTCCCCCGCGTTCCGATTGTCCCGCTGTCATGTCCGCCGTGTCCGGCATCGATGACAACCGTTTTATTTTTGATTGTGCCGCTCGCGCTTGACCGCTTTGCCAAAGGCGGTGCTGCGCTTTTCGAATCTCCGGCTGAGCCAGACTGGTCAGCGGTCTGAACGACCCAGTTTGCCACATAGGCGGAATCGCCGTTTGACAGTTTGATTTCATACCAGTCGCCTTTTGCAGAGACGATCGGGTAAGACTCGCCTTTCCCTGCGCGCTTGACGATCGCTGAGGATGTCGAAGGCCCGCTTCTAACATTTGTGCCTTCATACACGATGGTGGCCTGCTGTTTTGACCCGGAGCCGCTGCTTGTTTCCGAAGTTCCGCTTTTCTGTTTGGGTCCTTCGAGAATATAGTGGCTTGCGACCCAGCCCTTTTGACCATTAAATTCGATTTCATACCAGCCGTGCTGTTCGTTTAAAATCGTCACACTTGCATTCCGTTGAAGCGACGCAATAATCCGTCCTTGATGGGAAGCTGTGCTTCTGACATTTAAGGTGGATACGCCGACCGTTCCTGATTTTGTTGATGAAGCGCGTGATGAAGACGATTGAGACTGTTTTGCTCCTGAACCTTGATTGACATAGTCTGAATGGACCCAGCCAGTGATGTTCTGATAGGAAATCTTCACCCAGTTTCCGTCGGTCTTTAGCAGGTCAGCCTGTTCTCCTTCAGGGAATACGCCTTGGACTTCATATGAAGTGCCGGGGCCTTTTCTGATTCTCAGGTTTGCTTCGGAAGATGTGACTTTTCCCTCCGCTGAATCAGAGCCGTTGGAGACTTGGCTTTTTTTCTTGATCAGCCAGGATACAACCCATCCTTTTTGTCCGCCGTTCAGCTGGATCTGGACCCAATCCCCGCGCTCTTCAAGAATCGGATAGCTTTCATTCCGGCTGACGACGCTGACGATTTCATGGCTCAGTCCGGGTCCGCTCCTGACATTGATTTCATCGGTGGCAATCACGGCTTCCCCGATGGCTGCAGAAGCTGTGTTTGACGATGTATAAAAGGCTGCTTGTGCTGCCAGCATCATCGATAGGATCAATACTGTTCTTTTTTTCATATTGTTACCCATCTCCTCCTTTCGGTAAAAAACTTGGAACACTACTTCTTCTTCTATATCGTATATTCCTTGCCGTTTTTTTAATAAAATGAAAATGATTTGTTTATACTATAGAAAAAAGATATCAAAAGGATGTTGTTGTGTGAGGTATAATCAAAGAATGGGCAGAGCGATCCATGAGCAAGATGCAAATCTGCATCTAAAGGATCATGCGGATCCGGAGCAAGCCGGCTTTATGGAAGAAACGGCGACTGAGCTGGGGCTCGCGTCCAAAGAATCAATTCAGAATAAAAAGAACCGCAAATAGGGTTGACATGCACACTTAACACTCGTATTATAATATAAATTAGTGTACATATGAGTTGAACTGAAGATGGAGAATAGTAGGCAAGAGTACGTGAAAAGAGAGGAACCGCCCTGGGCTGAAAGCGGTCTGCACGGTATCTTGACCGAATGAACACTCCGAAGGTTTCCCGCTGAAAGCCCGGCAGAACTTGCGAGCAATTAGGCGGCGGACGTGAACCTGCGTTAAAGGCATGAGCGGGAACGGGTTGATCGTTCCAACTAGGGTGGCACCACGGGTATAACTCTCGTCCCTACTATTGGTTTTATAGTAGGTTCGGGGGTTTTTTTATTTCCATAAATGAAAAAAAGCATTTAAGTCATGAGGAGGATTTAAAAATGGGATTTAATATTCCAAGGGGAACACAAGATATTCTCCCAGGAGAATCGGAACGCTGGCAATACGTCGAAAAGATTGCGAGAGAAACGTGTCATGCGTATCAATATAAAGAAATCCGGACACCTATTTTTGAACATACAGAACTATTTTCCCGCGGGGTGGGAGAATCGACCGATATCGTACAAAAGGAAATGTACACATTCGCTGACAAAAAAGGAAGAAGCCTGACGCTTCGTCCTGAAGGCACTGCATCTGCAGTACGCTCTTTTGTGGAAAACAAACTTTTTGCTAATCCGGTTCAGCCGACGAAACTTTACTACATCGGACCGATGTTCCGCTATGAAAGGCCGCAGACAGGCCGCTACCGCCAATTTTATCAATTCGGCATCGAAGCGATCGGTTCGAACGATCCGGCGATTGACGCGGAAGTCATTGCCTTGGCGATGAGCGTATACCGGAAAGCGGGTCTCAGCAATCTGAAGCTGGTCATTAACAGCCTCGGCGACAAAGAGAGCCGAACCGCTCACAGAGAAGCGCTGATCCGCCACTTTGAGCCGAGGATCGACGAGTTTTGTTCAGACTGTCAAAAACGGCTCCGACAAAATCCGCTGCGGATTCTGGACTGTAAAAAAGACAGGGATCATGAACTGCTGAAAACCGCTCCTTCTATTCTTGACTACTTAAATGAAGAATCCAAAGCCTATTTTGCGAAAGTGCAGCAATATCTGACCGACATCGGCATTGCGTTTGAGGTCGATCCGAACCTGGTGAGAGGTCTTGACTATTACAATCACACAGCTTTTGAAATCATGAGCAATGCCGAAGGTTTCGGAGCGATTACGACGCTTGCTGGCGGAGGGCGCTATGACGGCCTTACCGAGGAGTTCGGCGGACCGAAAGCGCCGGGCATCGGCTTTGCAATGAGTATCGAACGTCTTCTCGCCGCACTTGACGCGGAAAATGTGAAAGTCGGAGCGGATGAAGGCATTGACTGCTATATCGTGACACTTGGCGACAAAGCCAAAGACTATTCTGTATCCCTCCTTTATAAATTGAGAGAAGCAGGAATTTCCGCCGAAATCGACTATGAACAGAAAAAAATGAAAGGCCAGTTTAAATCCGCCGACCGTCTCAATGCGAAATATATCGCTGTTTTGGGCGAGGATGAACTGAGCCAAAATCAAATGAATGTCAAAGATGCGAAAACAGGAGATCAACAGGCCATCGGCCTTGATGAATTCATCCATTTCTTGAAAACAAACACTGAAAGTTAAAGGAGAGGACCGCTTTGTTTGGACGAACATATTATTGTGGCGAAATAACGGAGAAGGCGATCGGAGAATCCGTCGTTTTAAAAGGATGGGTTCAAAAAAGACGCGATCTCGGAGGCTTGATTTTTATTGATTTGAGAGACCGCACCGGCATTGTGCAGGTTGTATTTAATCCCGACGTTTCCAAAGACGCCCTTGAAACAGCTGAAAGCATCCGCAGCGAATATGTGCTTGACATTACAGGAAAAGTCGTTGCCCGTGAAGAAGCAACAGTCAATCCGAACTTGAAAACCGGGAGAATCGAAATCCAGGCGGAATCGGTCAATGTGCTGAGTGCGGCCAAAACGCCGCCTTTTGCGATCAGCGACCAGGCTTCAGAAGTGTCTGAAGACATCAGGTTGAAGCACCGCTATCTCGACTTGCGCCGACCGGAGATGTTCAACACCTTAAAAATGCGGCATAACGTTACAAAAGCCGTCCGCAGCTTCCTTGATGACAACGGCTTTATCGATATTGAAACACCGGTGTTGACAAAAAAAACGCCTGAAGGAGCGCGCGACTATCTCGTGCCGAGCCGCGTCCATGAAGGAGAATTTTACGCGCTGCCGCAGTCTCCGCAGCTTTTCAAACAGCTGTTGATGGTGTCCGGCTTTGACCGCTATTATCAAATCGCCCGCTGCTTCAGGGACGAAGATTTGCGCGCCGACCGCCAGCCGGAGTTTACGCAGATCGATATCGAAATGTCATTTATGAACCAGGAAGACATCATGAAGCTCGCTGAAGAAATGATGGCGAAAGTCATGCTCGAAACGCACGGTGTGGACATTTCTCTGCCGCTGCCGAGAATGTCATATCAGGATGCGATGAACCTTTACGGATCCGACAAACCGGATACCCGCTTTGACATGCTTTTGACCGATGTATCAGAAAACGTAAAGGATTCCGATTTTAAAGTGTTTGCGTCAGCTGTGGCAAACGGAGGCGCGGTTAAAGCGATAAACGTTAAAGGCGCTGCATCTAAATATTCGCGGAAAGACATTGACGCACTCGGCGAATTCGCCGCAAACTACGGGGCGAAAGGGCTGGCATGGCTGAAAGCCGAAGCGGACGGACTGAAAGGCCCGATTGCGAAGTTCTTCCAGGACGAAAAACAGCAGGTGCTCATTGAAGCGCTTGACGCGAAGGAAGGGGACCTCATCCTCTTTGTCGCAGACCGGCTGGAAGTCGCCAATGACGCGCTCGGCGCGCTGCGCTTAAAGCTCGGAAAAGAATTGAATCTGATCGATGAAAGCTTGTTCAACTTTTTATGGGTCGTTGATTGGCCGCTTCTTGAGTATGATTCAGAAGAAGGACGTTTCTATGCGGCACACCACCCGTTCACGATGCCTGTCCGGGAAGACCTTGATCTGGTCGACACGAATCCGGAAGACATGAAAGCGCAAGCCTATGATCTTGTCTTAAACGGCTATGAGCTGGGCGGCGGATCAATCCGTATTTTTGAAAAAGATGTTCAGGAGAAAATGTTTGCGCTTTTGGGTCTATCTGAGGAAGAGACGAAAGAGCAGTTCGGCTTCCTGCTTGAAGCGTTTGAATACGGGGCTCCCCCGCACGGCGGAATCGCGCTCGGCCTTGACCGGCTTGTGATGCTGCTCAGCGGCCGCACCAACCTGAGAGATACGATCGCATTCCCGAAAACGGCAAGCGCAAGCTGTTTGTTGATGGAAGCACCTAGCGAAGTGGACAGCGCCCAGCTCGATGAGCTGCACCTGTCAATCAACCGCAAAGTTCGACAGTAAATTGTAAAATATACGGCTGTACATCCCATTGAAAATCAAAGGGACGTATGATATCATTTTTAACAAATAAAGTCCTGATGTGTTTGTTGTACACCTAGTTTTGACCGAACATTTTTTTACTTGGGAGTTCGACGTTTCCAAATGGAGCAAATGCCTCTTATCACTCGTGTGCTCAGGAGGACTTGCAAAGTTTGGAACAGAACACCCACCTGCCGAGAGCGGGATCAAAACGAAGGAATACGACAACGGCACAATCGGGACTTTTTTTGTGCTTGAAAAGGCCTTTTTCGGCCATACATAGGATAATCTATGAGGCGAAGCGAAAAAATATGACGGGAAAATGAAATAGACCGCTTGTTTAATCACCCGATTATGATAAGATACTATCGGTAACTGTTAATAAAGATGGAGTGAGATTCTTGTTACATCAGTTTTCACGCAATGAATTAGCGATTGGAAAAGAAGGTTTAAATATTTTAAAAAACAGCACGGTCGCCGTTTTGGGCGTCGGCGGGGTCGGCTCTTTCGCCGCGGAAGCGCTCGCCCGTTCTGGTGTCGGCAGAATCGTGATGGTCGATAAAGACGATGTTGACATCACCAATGTCAACCGTCAGCTGCCGGCTTTACTTTCAACGGTAGGACAGCCGAAAGTTGACTTAATGAAAGCGAGAATCGCCGATATTAATCCTGAGTGTGATGTCATCGCTTTAAAAATGTTCTATACCGAAGAGACGTATGAACAGTTTTTTGCTTATGAACCGGATTATGTAATCGACGCGTCAGATACGATTCATTATAAAATTCACTTAATGAAAGAGTGCCTGAAGCGGGACATCAACATCATTTCAAGCATGGGAGCGGCCAATAAAACAGATCCAACAAGGTTCCAAGTGGCCGATATTTCAAAAACCCACACCGATCCGATTGCAAAAGTCATCCGGACGAGGCTTCGCAAGGAAGGCATTACGAAAGGCATTAAAGTCGTCTTTTCTGACGAAAGCCCGATCGTGATCCGCGAAGACGTACGCCAAATCGTCGGAAATGACGAAGCGAAAATTCGCAAAGCGCAGATGCCGCCGTCTTCGAATGCTTTTGTTCCGTCAGTCGCAGGCTTGATCATGGGCGGCCATGTGATCATGGAGCTTTTGAAAGATATCCCGATCAAAAGGGTGAAAGATAAGTAATACAAAAATGACGGCAACGGTGCTGTCGTTTAAGATTGTTGACAAAATCTCAAAACTAAAAGCCGTTTTGGGATTTTGTCATCCTTTAAAGCCAGTGTAAGAATAAACAGCCTGTTCCCCATATGAAAAGGGAACAGGCTGTTTATTATTTTTGTTTCATCAGCTTGTCATATACTTGTTTCAGCGCGAGCTCAAATTTTCCTGTCTGCTTCGGCTGATAGTAAACTTTGTTTTTCAGCGGATCAGGCAGGTACTGCTGTTTGACCCAGCCGTTCTCGTAATTGTGCGGATATTTGTATTCGACGCCTCTGCCAAGCTCTGCGGCTCCTTTATAATGGGCGTCTTTTAAATGGTTCGGCACATCGCCGATCTTTCCGGAGCGGACGTCTGACAGCGCTTCGTCAACCGCAAGGATCGCCGAGTTTGATTTAGGAGACAGGCAAAGCTCGATCACGGCGTTGGCGAGCGGAATCCTTGCCTCCGGAAATCCGATTCGTTCCGCCGTTTGAATAGCTTGAAGCGTTCTTCCTCCAGCCTGCGGACTCGCCAGGCCGATATCTTCATAGGCGATAACAAGCAGCCTCCGTGCAAGGCTTTCCAAATCCCCCGCTTCAATGAGCCTTGCCAGATAATGAAGTGCCGCATTGACGTCAGAGCCTCTGATCGATTTTTGGAAAGCGGAAATGACATCATAATGCGCGTCTCCATCTTTGTCGTGGACAAAGCTTTTTTTCTGCAGGCATTCTTCTGCGATTTCCAATGTAATGCGGATGGTTCCTTCGCTGTTTTCCTTTGTGGACAATACGGCAAGCTCGAGCGCATTCAAAGCGGAGCGGACATCGCCGCCGCAGCCGCGGGCCATATGGTCAAGGGCTTCATCGTCGAGGGCAACATCATACGAACCGAGGCCTCTGTGTTCATCCTCAAGTGCCCGTTTAATGGCCGCTTTGATTTGTTCAGAGTCTAATGGCTGCAGCTCGAAAATCTGCGTTCTGCTTCTGATCGCCGGATTGATCGCATGGTACGGGTTGGCTGTCGTCGCCCCGATCATAATAATCATGCCGTTTTCCAAATACGGAAGGAGAAAGTCCTGCTTGCCTTTGTCAAGCCGGTGCACTTCATCAAGGATTAAGATGACCTGCCCCGACATTTTGGCTTCGGCGGCAACGGCTTCCATGTCCTTTTTATTATTGATGACAGCGTTCAGCTTTCGGAAAGCGATGCTTGTGCTGCCGGCAATCGCCGTGGCGATCGACGTTTTGCCGATGCCCGGGGGGCCGTACAGAATCATCGATGAGAGGTGTTTGGCCTGCACCATCCGATGAATGATCTTTCCTTCTCCGACCAGATGATCCTGGCCGAGAACCTCTTCGATTTTTGTAGGGCGCATTCGAAATGCGAGTGGTTTCATGATTGATCTCTCCCGAATGTATTCTTTTTATAGAGTAACGGAAAAAAGACGATTAGAAAAGAAATGAATATGGCAAGCTGAATATAGGGCCGAAAATGAAAGTTTATATAAAGTGTGCTATAATAACCTGTAATCTATCAGAAGGGCAAGGCTGGAACCTTGCCTTAACCGAGTTTTTAATATATAACAGATGCTTAAAAACCAACAGCCGGCTTGCACCGGTAATTTCATTTGGAGAACGGCTTATGCCTTGTTAGGATGTGCCGGACGCCTCCTGCGTCCGAACGGGACTCGGCTGCGTGCTTTTTCCTCCTTCGAGGAACGCCGAGTGCTTCGTCTTGGTGAGAAAGGAGACTCGGCTAAAGGCTTTCGCGTCCTGCGAGGAACGCCGAGTAGCTTTGTCCTGGTGAGAAAAGGAGACTCGGCTAAGAGCTTTCGCGTCCTGCGAAAAACGCCGAGTACCTTCGTCCTGAAGGCATGATTTATTATAGGTTAGAGGTGTTTATTTTGAAAATATCAACTAAAGGCAGATACGGGCTGACGATTATGATTGAGCTTGCTAAAAAGCATGGGGAAGGCCCGACTTCTTTGAAAAGTATTGCTCAGACAAACGATTTATCGGAACATTATTTGGAACAGCTTGTTTCACCTTTGCGGAACGCAGGGCTTGTGAAAAGCATCCGCGGCGCGTACGGCGGCTATATTCTGGGTGACGAGCCTGAGGCGATTACGGCGGGCGATATCATTCGCGTTCTGGAAGGACCGATCAGCCCGGTGGAAGTACTTGAAAATGAGGAGCCGGCAAAGCGCGAGCTGTGGATCAAGATTCGCGACGCTGTCAAGGAAGTGCTGGACTCCACGACGCTTGAAGACTTGGCCAGCTATACAGAGGGCGAGCAAGAAGCGTATATGTTTTACATTTAAGATCGAGGTGTAATGGTAGGATGGAACGGATTTACTTAGACCATGCAGCGACTTCTCCGACTGACCCACGGGTAGTGGAAAAAATGCTGCCTTACTTAACGGAAAACTTCGGAAACCCTTCAAGCATTCATTCCTTTGGGAGGGAGAGCCGAAAATGGCTTGACGGCACGAGGGAGATGATCGCTCGGGAAATCGGAGCGCATCCCAATGAAATCGTTTTTACGAGCGGGGGAACCGAAGCCGACAATATGGCGATTCTCGGAACCGCGCTGGCGAGAGAGCAGCAGGGCCGCCACATCATCACGACAAAGATCGAGCACCACGCCGTTCTGCATACGTGCAACAGGCTTGAAGAAATGGGATTTGACATCACATATCTTGATGTCGACGAAAGCGGAAGAATCTCCGCTGAGCAGGTGAAAGACGCGCTGCGGGACGATACCATCCTGGTGACGGTAATGTATGGAAACAATGAAGTGGGAACGATTCAGCCGATAGATGAGATCGGCGATCTGCTAAAAGACCATCGGGCGCTGTTTCATACAGATGCGGTACAAGCCTTCGGCTTTTTGCCGATTGATGTGCAAAAAAGCCGCATCGATATGATGTCAGTCTCCGGACATAAACTGAACGGGCCGAAGGGGACAGGCTTCTTATACGTCAACGAAAAGGTGAAGCTCAGCCAGCTGCTTTTCGGAGGAGAGCAGGAACGCAAACGCCGGGCGGGAACGGAAAATGTCCCGGGAATCGCGGGACTCGGTGAAGCCGTTTTGCTGTCAGGTCAGGAAAGAGAAGAAAAATCGGCGCTTTACCGCCGGTTTAAAGACATCGTCATTCGTACGCTGAAAGCAGATGGCGTCTCCTTCGATGTGAACGGCAGCAGAGAGCACAGCCTGCCGCATATTTTAAATCTGTATTTTCCGGGAGTATCTGTTGAATCGCTGCTCGTTAATCTCGATATGGCGGGAATTGCAGTATCGAGCGGATCGGCGTGCACGGCCGGATCTGTGCTTCCGTCTCATGTTCTCTCCGCCATGTTTGGCGAGGAAGATGACCGGCTGACGTCATCCATACGGATCAGCTTCGGCTTTGGCAATACAGAGGAGCAGGTGGAGCGGGCCGCGAAAGAACTTGCGGCAATTGTTCAGCGCCTGTCATAAGTGCCGGGAAGCGACGCTCCGAGCTAAAGATTCGCATCTTGCCCGAAAATGATGATATGATCTGAAAGGACAAGTTTTTGAATTGATTTATTGGAGTTGATGAAAATGACGAAGCGGCCTGAAGATACACGGGTGGTCGTCGGAATGTCCGGAGGCGTTGATTCCTCTGTGGCGGCTTTGCTTTTGAAAGAGCAGGGCTATGATGTCATCGGAATTTTTATGAAAAACTGGGATGACACAGATGAGAACGGTTTTTGCACAGCGACGGAAGATTACGAAGATGTTATAAAGGTATGTAATCAAATCGGAATTCCGTACTATGCGGTAAATTTTGAAAAGCAGTATTGGGAAAAGGTTTTTCAATATTTCCTTGATGAATATAAAGCGGGCAGAACGCCGAACCCGGATGTGATGTGCAACAAAGAGATTAAATTTAAAGCCTTTTTGGAGCACGCTTTGTCGCTTGGAGCCGATTATTTGGCCACCGGCCACTATGCGCGGGTCGACCGTACGGACGGACGTGTTAAAATGCTCAGAGGGCTGGACGAAAATAAAGATCAGACCTATTTTCTTAACCAGCTGACAGAAGAGCAGTTAAGCAAAGTGCTGTTTCCGATCGGCGAGCTTCAAAAAAGCCGCGTCAGGGAAATCGCAAAAGAAGCGGGGCTTGCGACAGCTTCCAAAAAAGACAGCACAGGCATCTGCTTTATCGGAGAACGGAACTTCAAAACGTTTCTCAGCCAGTACCTTCCAGCACAGCCGGGAGATATGCGGACGATGGAAGGCGAATTCAAAGGCCGCCACGACGGTTTAATGTACTATACGATCGGACAAAGGCACGGCCTCGGCATCGGCGGAAGCGGAGACCCTTGGTTCGTCGTCGGTAAAGACCTTGAAAAAAACATCTTGTATGTTGACCAAGGATTCGACAATCCGCTTCTTTTCTCCGATAAGATCACGGCGACAAACGTAAGCTTTGTGCATGACGGCGTCTTCGGCGGTGAAGAAGAGCTCAACTGCACGGCCAAATTCCGCTATCGCCAAGCCGATCACGAAGTCACTGTCAGAATGACCGGGACAGATGAAGCAGAGGTCGTCTTTAAAGAGCCGGTCCGCGCCGTTACGCCGGGACAAGCGGTTGTCTTTTACAGAGGTGAAGAATGCCTAGGCGGCGGAACGATTGATGATGTGTTTAAAGACGGACAACAACTTTGGTATGTATAAAACCGGGGCTCTGGATAACACCCCGGAGCTTCTCGAACGGCTGCCGGCAATGTCGGCGGCCTTTTTAAAATAGTTCGTGAAAGGGAGAGGGCTTTTGGATTACAATCAAATTGGAATAGATGCTATGCAAAAAGGCGACTTTGAAAAAGCCGCAGAAGCCTTTACAAAGGCAATTGATGAAAACAGCGGCGATCCGGTGCCTTATATCAACTTTGCCAATCTGCTTTCGGCAGTCGGGGAACTGGACAGGGCGCTTAAGTTTTACGACCGGGCGGCTGCTTTGGACGAGAAAGCGGGAGCAGCTTATTATGGAGCCGGGAATGTCTATGTCATGAAAGAACGGTATCAAGAAGCGAAGGACATGTTTGAAAAAGCGCATCGGACGGGCATGGAAAACAGCGACTTATATTATATGCTCGGGACGACGCTTGTGAAGCTTGAGCAGCCGAAGCTCGCGATGCCGTATTTGCAAAGGGCCGCTGAGCTGAACGATACGGATGTCGAAGCCCGTTTTCAATACGCAATGTGCCTTGCCAATGAAGGGATGCTGGACGAAGCGATCACGGAGTTTTCAAATGTAACAGAGCGCGATCCGTCCCATGCAGATGCTTTTTATAATTTAGGCGTTGCCTATGCGTTTAAGGAAGATCGGGAAACCGCGCTTGCCATGCTGAACAAGGCGCTGGACATTCAGCCGGACCATATGCTCAGCATTCGCGCCAAGCAGCTTTTGGAAGAAGCTTGATTGATCAAGGGCCGTCATAACGGATTTTGAATGGAGAGGGGGAGAACAGTGATGCAGCGCCATAACCCGGACCAAATTGAAATGGAAGAAGCTTCATTTGTAAAAGGAACGGTTGCGGCTGTCATTTATCATAATGAAACAAACCTGTATACCGTATTAAAGGTAAAAGTGGAAGAAACATCGGAGTCTTTTGAAGACAAAACCGTTTCTGTCACCGGTTACTTTCCTTTGATCCATGAAGACGATATCTACACTTTTTACGGAAAAACCGCCTCCCATCCGAAATTTGGCCTGCAATTTCAAGCGGATCATTTTAAAAAAGAAGTGCCGACAACGAAAGAAGGCGTGATCCAATACTTGGCCAGCGATTTATTTGAAGGAATCGGCAAAAAAACGGCCGAGGAAATTGTTAATAAGCTTGGGGAAGGTGCGATCAACAAAATTTTAAGCAACGGCGCCGTCCTGTATGATGTTCCGAAGCTCTCCAAAAAAAAGGCGGATAAGCTTGCCGCTGCCCTGCAGCAGCATCAGGGGCTCGAACAGATTATGATCTCCTTGAGCGAATTCGGCTTCGGCCCCCAGCTGTCCATGAAAATTTATCAGGCGTATGAAGCGGAAACGCTTGATAAAATCCGCGAAAATCCGTACCAGCTTGTCAAGGATGTCGAAGGAATCGGCTTTATCAAGGCGGACGAACTGGGCGGCAGAATGGGGATCTCAGGCAAACATGAAGAGCGGATCAAGGCGGCGATTTTATACACGGTTGAAGCGACATGCCTTCAAGAAGGGCATACATACATAGACACGAGACAGCTCATCATCGAGACGCAAAAACTGTTAAACCAGTCTGCAGGTGATGAAAAAGTAACCGAGATGGATGTGGCGGACGCGATCATTTCTTTAGGGGAGCAAAAAGAGCTGTTCATTGAAGATGAAAGGTGTTATTATCCGTCCCTTTACTACGCTGAACAAAGCTTTGCCAAAAGGGTGCAGAAAATCGCCGGACAGACCGAATACGATGACCAGTTTCCCGAATCGGAATTCCTGCTCGCTTTAGGGGAGCTTGAAGAACGGATGAAAGTGCAGTACGCGCCAAGTCAAAAAGAAGCGATTCAAAAAGCGCTGATGTCGCCGATGCTGCTTTTGACAGGCGGACCGGGAACCGGGAAAACGACCGTCATTAGGGGAATCGTCGAGTTGTACAGTGAGCTGCACGGCTTAAGCTTAAATCCGGCTGATTACAAAAAGGATGAAACGTTTCCGTTTGTGCTCGCAGCACCGACCGGCCGGGCCGCTAAGCGGATGAGCGAGTCGACCGGGTTGCCGGCCGTAACGATTCACAGGCTTCTCGGCTGGAATGGAGCCGAAGGATTTACGCACGATGAAGACAATCCGATTGACGGACGGCTGCTCATCATTGATGAAACGAGCATGCTTGATATATGGCTCGCCAACCAATTGTTCAAGGCGATTCCCGACCGGATTCAGGTCATCATGGTCGGAGATGAAGACCAGCTTCCGTCCGTCGGTCCCGGACAGGTGCTGAGGGATCTTTTGGCATCGAATGTCATTCCTTCTGTCAGATTAACCGATATTTACAGGCAGGCTGAAGGCTCTTCCATCGTTGAACTGGCGCATGAAATGAAACAAGGAAAGCTTCCGGAAAACTTGACCGCGCCGACAAAAGACCGTTCTTTCATTCGCTGCCGCCAGCAGCAGATTAAAGAAGTCGTCGAAAAAGTCGTCAAAAACGCGCTGCAAAAAGGGTATTCGGCCAGGGATATTCAGATTTTGGCTCCGATGTACAGGGGAGCAGCCGGTATCAACGAGTTAAACGCGCTTTTGCAGGGCATCCTGAATCCCCCGAAGCCGAAAGGCAGGGAAATGAAGTACGGCGATGTCGTGTACCGTACCGGGGATAAAGTGCTTCAGCTCGTCAACCAGCCGGAACACAACGTGTTTAACGGTGATATGGGTGAGATCGTCTCGATTTTTTATGCAAAAGAAAATACGGAAAAAGAAGATATGGCCGTCGTCTCTTTCGACGGGAATGAAATCACCTTTACAAAAAAAGATTTTAACCAATTTACGCACGCCTATTGCTGTTCAATCCACAAATCGCAGGGCAGCGAATTTCCGATCGTCATCCTTCCGGTTGTCAAAAGCTATTACCGGATGCTGAGAAGGAACTTGCTTTACACGGCCATCACAAGAAGCAAGAAATTCCTGATTTTGTGCGGGGAAGAGGAGGCCCTTGAATGGGGCGTGAAAAATAAGGAATCATCGGAAAGGCAGACATCGCTTAAAAGAAGGCTTCAGCAGGCGGCGCATGAAGAGGATGAAGAGCTCATGGCGCTGCAAAAAGAGCTGCCTTTTAGCGTCTATGACGCCAATATCGGGATGGAAGGCATTACACCTTTTGATTTTATGGAAAAGGAAGCAGAATAAGTGTTTTTCATGGAATCCATTTCATCGTATGAGTCGCGTCGCAACAGCAGATCATAAGAATGTTCGTAAAAAGGTGGTTGATCACACTTTGAGAACATGCAATGAGCTGGAAGGACTCAATGTTTACGACAGACAATCTTCTCTCCCGCTTGGGGTGGTAACAGATATCTGTTTTTCCAATGAAGGGACATGTCTCGGATTGATTATGGAAGAGAAGCGGCGCTTTTACAATCCTCGTTCGCTTCTTCCGCTTCCCGCTGTCACCGAAATCGGACGTGACAGCGTATATGTTGATTTCACCGAATTCAAGCCGATGCAAATTCCGAAGCAGAGTCTTTCTTATGACCAGATGAAACAAAAAATGGTCAAAAACGGAGCAGGAGATACGCTGGGCATGCTGGAAGATGTATACTTTTCTTCCGACACGGGCATAATCGTAGCATATGAACTATCAGACGGTTTTTTTGCCGATTTGTCAGGCGACAAAAAGCAGATTCACTCATCTGGGGAACCGCTTGAAGTAGGCAGAAGCACAATCGTCTTGAACGAATAAGAGGTGTGTGTTCAAATGCTCGTTTGCCCGAATTGCAAAAGCAAAAACATCGGCAAAATCGGTGTAAATCAATATTACTGCTGGGGATGCTTTATTGAGCTGACCCTTTCAAAAGGAAAAATTTCGACTCATCAAGTCGAAGAGGACGGAACATTGAGCAGCCTGGACGATCTGTTTTCAGATGACGAACGAACGATTAACCTTTGAATGGAGGTTAGAAAGTTGAATCGTACAATGACTTCTCTCATTTCTTTAGGAGCCGGGGCTTTGATGTACTACATGGCGTCTCAGAACGATATGATGAACAAGCGAAACATGAGAAAGCTGAGAAGACGCGTCATGAAAATGTTTTAAGCAGAAGGGATACCCTTAAAAGGGTGTCCCTTTTTTCTTCGGGAATAATTACAAGCAGAAATCAAAAGCTAACAAGGGGTGAAAAAAATGCTGAAAAAACCGCTGCAGCTTTTAATGTGGGTCTCGATCTTCATGCTTTTGCTATTAACCGTCTATATCTTTTTGCAGCTGAGAATGATTTGGGAGCCTGTCTGCGTGCTGCTGAAGTCGATTCTGATCCCGCTTGTAATTGCGGTTTTTATCACCTATCTGCTTTTGCCTGTCGTTGAAAAGATACACCGGGCCGGCGTGCCGAGAACATTGAGTATTTTGCTGATTTATGTTCTGTTTTTTGCCGGTCTCGGCTACGCCTTTTACAAAGGGGTGCCGATCCTTATTAAACAGCTGACAGAGCTATCAGAGGGAATTCCGTTTCTTGCCGCATCTTACGAAAGCATGCTGGATCAGCTGCATCATCATACAGACGGCTGGCCCGACGGCATGCACGACAGGATCGACAGGTTCGTCAATCAGACGGAGGAATTCGTAGCAAGCTGGGTAGAACGGACGATCAGAAGCATCCGGTTCGTTTTTGATTATATGCTCGTGGCGGCGATTATTCCTTTTTTAGTATTCTACATGGTGAAAGATATTGATACGATGAAGAAGGCGGTATGGTATTTGACGCCTTCTTCATGGAGGGCGAGAGGCAGCGAATTCATCCGCGATGTCGATGATTCTCTTGGAGACTACATCAGAGGCCAGCTTTTTGTCTGTCTTGTCATCGGCTTGGGAGCGAGCCTGTCATTTTGGTTTTTTGACCTGCCCTATCCGCTGATCCTCGGCCTTGTCATCGGCGCGACAAATGTCATCCCGTATTTCGGTCCCGTCATCGGCGCGATTCCCGCCGTTATGGTAGCTGCCGCTTTATCGACGAGGCTCGTTTTCGTGGTGATCATTACGATTTTGGTGCTGCAGTTTATCGAAGGCAATATTCTCGGCCCTCTTGTCGTCGGCAAAAGCCTGCATATGCATCCCGTCGTCATTATGCTTGGATTGCTGGCGGGCGGGGAGCTTGCCGGCATCATCGGCATGATTCTGGCTGTGCCTGTCATGGCCGTTATCAAAGTGATGCTCGTCCATTTTTTAGCGGCAAGAAAAGCGTGAGCGGCAGAAGTTTGACATAACGGCTTCCGTTGTCTATAATTTCGAAATAGACATACATACGTATCTCGATTGACGGATCCGAGTATACTGAAGCCCTGTTTTATAGAGAGAAGCTCCATTGCGGTGAAAGAGCTTTAACAGAAGATCAGTAGAAGCTAATCCTGAGTGCAGGCGAAAACCTGCCGTCTTCATCCGGCGTTATTCGGATATCAAGGTGATGGGCGTTTTGTTACGCCCATAATCAGGGTGGTACCGCGAGAGGAGCTCTCGTCCCTGTGTAAACGTTGTTTGCATAGGGCGGGGGCTTTTTAATTTGCATGTGCATCATTTAAAGGAGGAAAAAAATAATGAAGACATTGACATCCGCACAAGTGCGCCAAATGTTTTTAGATTTTTTTAAAGAAAAAGGGCATGCCGTTGAACCGAGCGCCTCTCTTATTCCGCATGAAGATCCCTCCCTGCTTTGGATCAACAGCGGAGTTGCGACGCTGAAAAAATATTTTGACGGACGGGTTGTGCCGGAGAATCCGCGCATCTGCAACGCTCAAAAATCAATCAGGACGAACGATATTGAAAATGTCGGGAAAACAGCCCGCCACCATACGTTCTTTGAAATGCTCGGGAACTTTTCGATCGGCGATTATTTCAAAGAAGAAGCGATCGAGTGGGCATGGGAATTTTTAACCGATCAAAAATGGATCGGCTTCGATCCCGAACGGCTGTCAGTCACGGTCCATCCGGAAGATGACGAAGCGTATGAATTATGGTCAAAAAAAATCGGCGTTCCTGAGGAACGGATCATCAGACTGGAAGGAAACTTCTGGGATATCGGCGAAGGCCCGAGCGGACCGAATACCGAAATTTTCTATGACCGCGGTGAAGATTATGGAAATGACCCGTCTGATCCGGAACTTTACCCGGGTGGGGAGAACGAGCGTTACCTTGAAGTATGGAATCTTGTGTTCTCCGAGTTCAACCACAATCCTGACGGAACATACACACCGCTTCCGAAGAAAAACATCGATACGGGGATGGGCCTTGAACGGATGGTATCTGTTATTCAAGATGCCAAGACGAACTATGATACGGATTTGTTTATGCCGATCATCAAGGCGACAGAAGCCATTTCAGGAGAAAAGTACGGCACATCTGCTGAAAAAGATACGGCATTTAAGGTTGTGGCCGACCATATTCGAACGGCTGCGTTTGCGGTCGGCGACGGAGCGCTTCCGTCAAACGAGGGGCGCGGCTATGTCATCAGAAGGCTGCTTCGCCGCGCTGTCCGCTATGCGAAGTCCATCAATATTAACAGTCCGTTTATGTATGAGCTCGTGCCGGTAGTTGCCGACATCATGGCCGCATTCTACGGCGAAGTCAAAGAAAAAGCGGACTTTATCGCGAAAGTCATCAAAACAGAGGAAGAACGCTTCCATGAAACATTGCACGAGGGCTTGGTGATTCTCTCAGAAGTGATTCAAAAGGAAAAAGCAAAAGGAAACCGCATCATTTCCGGGGAAGATGTCTTTAAACTGTATGATACGTATGGATTCCCTGTTGAACTGACCGAAGAATACGCCGAAGATGAAGGCATGGAAGTCGATCATGACGGATTTGAGCGCGAGATGGACAAGCAGCGCGAACGGGCCCGGCAGGCGCGCCAGGACGTCGGCAGCATGCAGGTTCAAGGCGGCGCTCTCCGCGATATCATGACAAAAAGCGAATTCATCGGCTATTCCGATATCAAAACGGAAACGAAAATCGCCGAGCTTCTTCAAGACGGGGAACTTGCCGACCTCGTTCAAGAAGGCAAGAAAGTTCAGTTTATCCTGGAAAAAACCCCGTTCTATGCTGAAAGCGGCGGGCAAATCGGTGATAGAGGCTGGGTTAAAAGCGGGGATGCCGCGATTCGCGTCACAGACGTTAAAAAAGCGCCGAACGGCCAGAACCTGCATGAAGGGATCGTGGAAAGCGGCGCAATTAAAAGAGGCATGAGCGTGACCGCAGAAGTCACGGAGCGGCTCAGAAAAGACATCGTCAAAAACCATACCGCGACACATTTGCTTCATCAGGCGCTGAAAGATGTGCTCGGTACGCATGTCAACCAGGCCGGCTCGCTAGTCACTGACAGCCGTCTGCGTTTTGACTTCTCTCACTTTGGACAGGTGACTAAGGAAGAACTCGAACAAATAGAAACAAAAGTGAACGAGAAAATTTGGGCATCGATTCCTGTGCAAATCGACTTAAAACCGATTGATGAAGCGAAAGCGATGGGAGCCATGGCGCTGTTTGGCGAAAAATACGGAGACATCGTCCGCGTCGTTCAAGTTGGCGACTACAGCATCGAGCTGTGCGGAGGCTGCCACGTGAGAAACACGGCTGAAATCGGTCTCTTTAAGATCGTGTCCGAATCAGGCATCGGGGCCGGCACCCGCAGAATCGAAGCGGTAACTGGGCAGGGCGCTTATGAAGAGATGAACGCCAAACTGGAGCTTCTCGAGCAGGCGGCAGAAGTCCTGAAAACCAATGTGAAGGAAGTGCCGAAACGGATCGAGGCGCTCCAGTCTGATCTGAAAGAAGCTCAGAGAGAAAACGAATCTTTATTGGCGAAACTGGGAAATAAAGAAGCCGGAGAGATTTTAGAAAAAGTAAAAGAAATTGACGGAATCAAACTGCTCGCAGAAAAAGTGAATGCCAAAGATATGAATCACCTGCGCACAATGGTTGACGATCTGAAGGCGAAACTGGGCTCAGCCGTCATCGTTCTCGGGGCGGTTCAAAACGAAAAAGTGAATATTTCCGCCGGAGTTACAAAAGATTTAATAGAGCGGGGTTTCCACGCAGGCAAGCTTGTCAAGCAAGTCGCAGAAGCATGCGGAGGCGGCGGAGGCGGCCGTCCAGACATGGCGCAGGCGGGAGGAAAACAGCCTGAGCGGCTTGCTGAAGCATTAGCATCTGCGGAAGAATGGGTAAAATCCGTTTTATAAATAGCCGTTGTGGTGTAGAATGGTGATTAGAAGGTAATCAGGCTGAAACTTTGCCTGCGAATTTGGGAAAGAGGTGCAAAACGGTGAGCTCATTTGATAAGACGATGAAATTTAACTTTTCCGACGATTCGATGGAAACCAATGTAAATGAAGTGCTGATAACCGTCCATGATGCGCTTCAGGAAAAAGGCTACAACCCGATCAACCAAATTGTCGGATACCTGCTATCAGGAGATCCCGCTTACATTCCAAGGCATCGAGATGCACGTAACCTGATTCGGAAAATAGAAAGAGACGAGATAATCGAAGAATTGGTTAAATCGTACTTAGAACAGCATAAAGAGGCGTAAACAAGCATGCGAATATTAGGTCTGGATTTAGGTTCGAAAACGCTCGGCGTAGCGTTGAGCGATGAAATGGGCTGGACGGCTCAAGGGATAGAAACGATTAAAATCGACGAGGCGGGCGGTGACTACGGCTTGAACCGCCTCGCCGAATTGACGAAAGACTATGTCATTGACAAGATTGTACTCGGTTTTCCCAAAAACATGAATGGAACCGTCGGCCCGAGGGGGGAGGCGAGCCAGAAGTTCGCGGAAGTGCTTGAAGAAACGTTTCAAGTTCCCGTCGTGCTTTGGGACGAGCGCCTCTCGACAATGGCGGCCGAAAGAATGCTGATTTCAGCAGATGTAAGCAGGCAGAAAAGAAAAAAAGTAATAGATAAAATGGCGGCCGTGATGATCCTTCAAGGATATCTCGACAGCCTAAACTCATGAGGTGAATAAGATGGAACACGGAGAAAAAAACATTACGATTGTAGACGACAAAGGAAACGAACAGCTGTGTGAAGTGCTCTTCACATTTGACAGCGATCAGTTTAACAAGTCATACGTGCTTTATTATCCGGTTGAAGCACAGGATGAGGAAGAGATCGAGATCCATGCTTCAAGCTTCGTACCGAATGAAGCCGGAGAAGACGGCGAACTGATGCCGATTGAAACAGAAGAAGAGTGGGATATGATCGAAGAGACGCTGAACACGTTTTTAGCGGATGAAGACGAAGAAGAATAAAGCAGCGGCTGAACCGCTTGACAAAATCCTAAAACTTAAACCGTTTTAGGATTTTGTCATTTTTTAAATGGGCATCTGCAATCATTTGCGCCCTGCTGCCGACAGGCGGCTTTTTTTATTAAAACATTTTGTAATAAATTGCCGAATGATAACGAATCATGTAGTATATACCATGGGAGGAGAGGAGGACACCAATGTTTGAAGATCAGACAAAGAAACCGTTTATAAAAAGACTCCTTAAACATAAAATAAAGTTTTGGCTGACTGTGGTCGCGGTTCTGCTGATTTTAACCGCAGGCGCTGTTTCGCTCTACGTCAAATCGGCGCTCGAACCGGTCGATAAAAATAATGCAAAAACGGTCAGCGTCTATATTCCGGAAGGATCGACCGTTACGTCCATCGCCGCCAAACTGAAAAAAGAGGACCTAATTAAAAACGAAAAAGTATTTATCGCTTATGTGAAATTTAAAAATGCCTCCGGCTTTCAAGCGGGGAACTTTCAGCTCAGCCAGTCGATGGATGCGGCCGGCATGGTCAAAAAGCTGACGAGCGCTTCGCATGTACCGGCATTTAAAATTACCGTTCCTGAAGGAAGACAGCTCCAGGAAATCGCAGCTATCATCGCCGGACAAACCAACTACTCGGCAGCGGACATTATGAAAAAGCTGGATGACCGCGAATTCATCAGCCGATTAAAACAGAAGTATCCGAAACTGATCACCGATGACGTGCTAAACAAGAATATCAAGCATCCGCTTGAAGGATACCTGTATCCTGCGACATATCCGTTTTACGACCCTGAGACGAAGCTGGACGCAATCATCGAAGCGATGATCAAACAAACAGATCAGCTGGCTGAAAAGTATGAAAAGCAGATGAAAGACAAAAAGATGTCCGTCCACAAAGCCTTGACGATGGCTTCGTTAATTGAAGAAGAAGCTACCGAAAAAGCGGACCGGCACAAAATCTCAAGCGTCTTTTACAACCGCATCAGCAAAAACATGCCATTGCAAACGGATCCGACCGTTTTATACGCGCTTGGGGAGCATAAAAACCGTGTCATGTACAAAGACCTTGAAGCGGATTCCCCGTATAATACGTACAAACATGCCGGTCTACCGCCTGGGCCGATTGCTAACGCGGGAGAGAGCTCCTGGGAAGCGGCATTAAATCCGGAGCGAACAGACTATGTTTATTTCCTTGCAAAGAAAAATGGGGAAGTCGTCTTTACAAAAACGCTTGAAGAACACAATAAAGCAAAAGCAAAATACATTACGAACACACAGGACGAGGAAAAAGGAGAGTGAAAATTACTCTCCTTTTATTCGCAAATACAACGGTTTTATGATAAAATATATCGGGTTGTTTATTGAGAAAAGACAGTCGACTGCTTTAGGAGAGTGCTGCACATCTGACCTAAGGCTCTTTTTTATGAAAGGGAGGCCATCTGCCCGTGAAGATTGGACACGAAGAATTGACCGGCTATCTTGAAAAGCTGCTGAAGCAAAGGCCGGCTGAAATTATGAAACTGGAGGCCTATGCCGAAAAGCATGGCGTGCCCATTATGGAACCGACAGGAATCGAAGTGCTCCTGCAGCTTCTTTCACTCAAAAATCCGAAAAAAATTCTTGAAATCGGTACCGCCATCGGTTATTCGGCGATTCGGATGGCACTTGCCCTTCCCGAAGCTGAAATCTTTACGATCGAGCGCGATGAAGACAGGTATCGGGAAGCGTTGAAAAACATCCGGTCATTCCAGCTTGAAAACAGAATTCACGTGTTCTTCGGCGATGCGCTCAGCGAATCGGATGCCGTTCAATCGATGGCTCCTTATGATGCGCTTTTTATCGATGCCGCAAAAGGCCAGTATCAGAAGTTTTTCAGTATATATGAAAAAATGCTCGCCGATGACGGCATCATTTTTACTGACAATGTCCTTTTCAAAGGCCTTGTCGCATCAGATTACAATCAGATCGAAAACAAGCGCATCAAAAAGCTTGTATCGAAAATAGATCATTACAATCATTGGCTGATGGAGCATCCTGACTACCACACGGCGATCCTGCCTGTGGGCGACGGATTGGCCGTCAGTCAAAAAAGAGGTGAACGGATATGAAAAAGCCTGAACTGCTTGTGACGCCGACGGCTGTTTCGGATATTAAGCCTTTGGCAGAGGCGGGCGCCGATGCGTTTATCATCGGTGAACAAAGGTTCGGTCTGCGTTTAGCCGGGGAGTTTTCCAGAGAGGAAGTAAAAGAAGCCATCATTCAGGCTCATCAAAAAGGCGCAAAAGTATATGTTGCCGTGAATGCGATTTTTCACAATGACCGGGTGCCAGAACTGAATGACTACCTTTCTTTCTTGGCAGAGGCAGGCGCCGATGCGGTTGTCTTCGGCGATCCCGCTGTACTTATGGCTGCACGGGAATCAGCGCCGAATATGAAACTTCACTGGAATACGGAAACGACCGCAACCAACCATTATTCCTGCAACTATTGGGGGCGAAAGGGCGCGAAGCGCGCGGTGCTCGCAAGAGAGCTCAACATGGACAGCATCGTTGAGATTAAAGAGAAAGCAGAAGTCGAGATCGAAATTCAGGTTCACGGCATGACATGTATGTTCCAGTCAAAGCGCTCCTTGATCGGCAACTATTTTGAATACCAGGGAAAAGTCATGGATATCGAAGGAAAGAAAAAAGAAAAAGGCATGTATCTTCATGATAAAGAACGCGGTAACAAATATCCGATTTTCGAAGACGAAAACGGCACGCACATCATGAGTCCGAATGACGTCTGCATCATTGATGAGCTTGAGGATTTAATCGATGCCGGCGTCGATTCATTTAAAATTGAAGGGATTTTAAAATCGGTCGAATACATGACTGAGGTAACGGCCATGTACCGCGAAGCCATCGATCTTTGCATCGCAGACAGAGAAGCATACGAAGACAAGAAAGAAGAATGGATCGAGCGGATTGAACAGCTGCAGCCTGCAAACCGCAGCATCGATACCGGATTCTTTTTCAAAGAAACAGTATACTAAAAGGAGGGATAGCCATGTCTGCAGTAAAAGATAAAATTTCCAAAATCGTTGATGGAAAACGCGTCATTACGAAAAAGCCAGAACTTCTTGCTCCGGCGGGAAATTTGGAAAAACTGAAAATCGCTGTCCACTATGGCGCAGACGCTGTATTTATCGGCGGACGTGAATATGGACTCCGCTCAAACGCAGATAACTTTTCAATTGAAGAAATGGCTGAAGGTGTCGAATTTGCGAAAAAATACGGCGCAAGAATTTATGTGACGACAAACATTTTTGCGCATGAAGAAAATATCGACGGGCTAGAAGACTATTTGCGCGACCTCGAGGGAGCAGGCGTGTCAGGCATTATCGTCGCTGATCCCCTGATCATTGAAACATGCCGCAGGGTCGCGCCGAAGCTGGAAGTGCATTTGAGCACCCAGCAGTCCCTTTCAAACTGGAAAGCCGTTCAGTTCTGGAAGGAAGAAGGCCTTGAGCGGGTCGTGCTCGCGCGCGAAACGAGCGCACTTGAGATCAGAGAAATGAAAGAAAAAGTGGATATTGAAATCGAAACATTCATACATGGTGCGATGTGCATCGCTTATTCCGGCCGCTGCGTGCTCAGCAACCATATGACGGCCAGAGACTCTAACCGCGGAGGCTGCTGCCAGTCATGCCGATGGGACTATGATTTGTATCAGACGGACGGGGCGAATGCACTGCCGCTATATGAAGAAGGCGATGCACCGTTTGCGATGAGCCCGAAAGATCTGAAGCTGATCGAATCGATTCCGCAAATGATTGAAATGGGTATTGACAGCCTGAAAATCGAAGGCCGGATGAAATCGATCCACTACATTGCGACAGTCGTCAGTGTGTATAGAAAAGTGATCGATTCTTATTGCGCTGACCCCGAAAATTTCGTCATCAAAGAAGAATGGCTGAAAGAACTGGACAAATGCGCCAATAGAGACACGGCGCCTGCTTTCTTTGAAGGAACCCCCGGATATGAAGAGCAGATGTTCGGCGTTCACGGCAAAAAGACAACATACGACTTTGCCGGACTTGTCCTTGATTATGATGAAGAGACAAAAATGGTTACGCTCCAGCAGCGGAACTTCTTTAAAACCGGAGATGAAGTCGAATTTTTCGGTCCGGAAATCGAAAATTTCACATGCAAAATTGACACGATATGGGACGAAAAAGGCAATGTGCTTGATGCAGCCCGCCATCCCCTGCAGATCGTCAAATTTAAAGTGGACAACAAGATATATCCTAGCAACATGATGAGAAAGGGGCAGTAATGGCATGGGGAAAAAACCGGTAGTTATCGGCATAGCGGGAGGCTCCGGATCTGGAAAAACGAGCGTCACCAGATCCATTTATGAACAGTTTAAAGGTCATTCGATCTTGATGCTGGAACAGGATTTATATTATAAAGATCAGAGCCATCTGCCGTTTGAAGAGCGGCTGAACACGAACTACGACCATCCGCTTGCATTTGATAATGACTATTTGATCGAGCATTTAAACGAATTGCTTGCCTACAAGCCGATCAAAAAGCCGATTTACGATTACAAGCTGCATACGCGTTCAGAGGAAGTCGTGCACGTCGATCCGAAAGATGTTATTATTTTGGAAGGAATCCTTGTCCTCGAGGATGAAAGGCTCCGCGACTTAATGGACATCAAGCTGTATGTCGATACGGATGCCGACCTGCGGATCATCAGAAGGATGGTCAGAGACATAAAAGAAAGAGGACGTTCGATCGATTCTGTCATCGAGCAGTACATCTCAGTCGTCAGACCGATGCATAACCAGTTTGTCGAACCGACGAAACGCTATGCCGATATCATTATTCCGGAGGGCGGACAAAACCGCGTCGCCATCGACCTGATGGTAACAAAAATACAAACTATTCTTGAACAAAACGCGATTTTATAATAACATAGCATAGACAAACACAACTCTGACCATATTATGTATAGAAATTGAAGGGTTCTCATCCTGAGCCCTTCTTTAACTGTATAAGCACCATTTACCGGAGCCTTCCATCCGGTTTATATGATACTTTACAAATATGGGAGAGAAGAAGGGGACAAGGGTTGTCCTCATTCTTGTATATTCAAGTCTATACCTCACATACAAGTGATGAGGAACCAACTAGAAGGAGTGAAGGAACATGGCACAAGAGAAAGTATTTCCTATGACAGAAACGGGAAAGAAAAAACTGGAAGAAGAACTTGAGTATTTGAAAACGGTTAAACGTAAAGAAGTTGTTGAACGTATTAAAGTGGCAAGAAGCTTCGGAGACCTCTCCGAAAACTCCGAATACGATTCAGCAAAAGAAGAACAAGCTTTTGTAGAAGGGCGCATCACAACCCTTGACAATATGATCCGCAACGCAAAGATCATCGAAGACGATGGTGCCAACTCAGATATCGTCGGCCTCGGAAAAACCGTTACATTTACGGAGCTTCCTGACGGTGAAGAAGAATCTTATACCATTGTGGGCAGCGCGGAAGCCGACCCGTTTGAAGGAAAAATCTCGAACGATTCCCCAATCGCGAAAAGCCTTCTCGGCAAACAGGTCGGGGACGAAGTGACCGTTCAAACACCGGGCGGCGAAATGCTTGTAAAGATTGTGAAAATTTCATAAAATTTGTTTAGCAAACGATGACCTCGTCCACAATGTGGATGAGGTGTTTTTATTATGAAATGGCAAAAGCGCATGAAGTGGGTGTCGATTATCATTTCGGCTGCCCTGTTATTTCTGCTGATCAGGCTCGCTGAAATTCAACTGTTTTTTACCGAATCCTTTTCTAAACGGAATGTGAACTTAATCCAGGAAAGCGTCAAACAGCGCACTGAGGAAGTTCGGATTTCAGACGGGAGAGGATCTTTTTTAGATCGGAACGGCGAACATTTGTCCGTCAGCCAAAAACCGGCCATCGTCTTATTTCCTTTTTTAAAACATCAGCCATGGCCGGCCGAAGAAGCAGCCGAAATTTTAAACATGACAAAAGATGAGCTCGAGAATAAGCTTGAGCATGCGAAAAAACCTGTGATTCTTACAAAACATGAAGGAGCGTCCATTTCAAAGACGGCTCTCGAAAAAATCAATAAACTGAAATATCCCGGCGTTTACGGCGTATACATAGAAGAAACAGAAAAGAACAGGCTGGCTTCGCATACGCTCGGTATGACCAATCAAGACCCGGACCTTCTCCGACGAAAATATCCCGATAAAGAGGGCCTCTCCATCAGCACGAAAATCGGCACCTTCGGCATGGAGCGGACATTTGATGAATTCCTGCTGCCTGAACAAGATACAAAACTGTTGTATCATGTGGACGGATTGGGAAACCCTTTGTTCGGTATGGACGTCAAATATACGGCAGATGCAAATCCGTTTTACCCGCTGCAAGTCAAAACAACGATCGACAAAAAGGTTCAGCGGGCAATGGAAGATGTATTGGCTGACCATCAGCTTGATAAAGGCGGAGCGGTTCTGATTGACATCGAGACGAACGGCGTGGCGGCGATTGCGAGCAAGCCCGATCTCAACATGGCATCGCAAAAAACAAGGCAAAACTATATGCTGACACCGGTATATCCCGGCTCGGTTTTTAAAACCGTGATTGCCGCGGCAGCGATCGAAAACGGCATGGACCATCCGTCAAAAACCTTTAACTGCAATTTGAACCTGTACGGTGAGGCCGGAGAAGACAAAGGGAAGCTCAGCTTGGAAGACAGTTTTGCGGAAAGCTGCAACTACACGTTTACAAATCTTGCTGGGCAGCTCGTTGAAAAAAACAGCTCCGTGATCGAAGATACCGCCGCAAAGCTTGGGCTGACCGGACGGGTCGGCTGGGAAGGGAAGCTGTATCATGAAGATGAGTTCAGACAGTTTCATCATGAAACTGCCGGATCAATCTGGGGGGATGAAAAGGACAAAAAAGTCAAAAAAGCTGTAGCCCAGACCGCCATCGGCCAAAAAAATGTGAAGCTGACCCCGTTGGAAATCGCCAACATGATGGCGACCATTGCAAGAGGCGGAGAGAAAAAACAAGTCAAGATCGCAGACCAGATCGAATATAAAAACGGAACATTGATGACGGCTTTTAAAGATCACAAGCTCCCCGGAGAGAAAATCGATCAGTATACCGCGCAAAAGCTGCAGAAACTGCTCAGAAAAGTCGTCACGTCTGAAAAGGGGACAGGCCGGCGCTTCAGAGATCTTCCGTACGAAGTAGCGGGCAAATCGGGCACAGCTCAGACAGGCCGGACGGCAGATGACAAAAAATCGCTCTATCATAAATGGTTCGCAGGTTATTTTCCGGCGGACAAACCGAAATATGCGCTCGTCGTCGTCCATATGGATACGCCGGGTAGCAAGGCTGCGACAAATGCCGTATTTTATGATATTGTTAAAAAAGTATATGAAATTGAAAAGAACCAGACATAGAAGAATGCCTCAGGTGATGATAAAATAGAAAGCGAGGCAAGAGGGAAAAAGGAGTGCAATGAACTTGAGCGAAACAAGGGAATCTCGTTTTGAAAATCGTGATAAGCGCAGGAAAGCGAATCTTGTGCTTAACATTTTAATAGGCATCGTATTGGTATTAATCGTTGTCGTCGCCAGCAGTCTGATGATGAACAGCCCGAAGGAGCAGGCGCAGCAAGATGCTTCGAAAAACGATTCTGAACAGACGACAGAAGCACCTGCTTCCGACAATAAGAAACAAACGTCTGACGAAGATGTAAAAGATGAGGACAAAGGAAAAAGCGATTCTGCCGACAAAGAAGACAGCGATTCCGACTCGGACAAGGATAAAGACTCTGCTTCAGACGAGGACAAATCAACATCAGATGATCCGTTTGAAGGAGCCGAAGTGAAAGAAGGCGGTTCAAGCGCCAATGTTGAAAAAACGATCATCAATCCTGACTGGAAGCCTGTCGGCACACAACAGAGCGGACAGCATACCGCAACATATGATTCGTCTTCACAAGACTGGAAAGAAATGCTTGAAGCCATTTCATATGCGACAGGGGTTTCCCAGGATAACATGACGTTGATCTGGCTCGGAAACAACGGCAGCCCGCAAGATGCGAAAGGAACCATTCAGGCGAAGGACACCGGCGTCAAATATCAGGTAGCCATTACTTGGGTTGACGGGAAAGGCTGGAAGCCGACAAAAGTTGAACAGTTGAAGTAAAGAAAAAAGCGTCCGGTTTTAACAACCGGGCGCTTTTTTTTATGATTCGGCTTTAAAATGCACGACTGCGCTGTAGTGGATCCGTCCGTCAATGACCGCCGTCTGATGGGAAACCGAATGGACCCTCAGCAAAAGCGCCTGGTTGTTTTCAATCTGCTGACTGATCTTTTTTTCAAGCTCCTCTAAGCTCAGCGCCTCAAAAAACTCAATTTTATCTTTGATCAGATCGAGCCCGAAGTTCATAAACCAATCCTCCATTCGTTTCAAGTCATTTTTTATTAAAGCAAAGAAGCGTCCGGGTGACAAGGGAAATATAACCAAGCCTTTTTTGTACCCAAAACGAATGACTTGTGGTAGGATAAGAACTAATCAACCAAATAAATCATACTATACTTATAGGAATTGTAAAAATAGATGGAGAGTGACGATAAAATGGGAAGAGAGTTCATTCCTTTATTTGAGAACTGGGCAAATTCTTATGATGATACAGTAGTTGGCCGCGATCTTCAGTACAAAGAAGTGTTTCGCAACTACGACGGCATTCTGGATGATGTCGTCAGCCGCTCCGGGCATAAAGTTCTTGAATTCGGCGTCGGCACTGGCAATCTGACTGCAAAATTGCTGGCAGCCGGAAAGGGAGTCACAGGTGTAGAACCTTCAAAAGCAATGAGGGAAATTGCCGAGGCAAAGCTAGCGGAGAATGCAGTGATCGTTGACGGAGACTTTCTCGACTTTCCGGAACCGCCGTTTTCTCCCGACACGATTGTCAGTTCCTATGCGTTTCACCACCTGACAAACGAAGAGAAACGGGAGGCTGTGAAGCGATATGGAAAAATGCTCGGAAAGCATGGTAAAATAGTGTTTGCTGATACCGTCTTCAAGGATCGGGAAGCCTTCTCTGCCGCTGTTAAAAAAGCGAAGGAAAAAGGGTTCCTGCAATTGGCGGAAGACCTTGAAACGGAACATTATCCGACGCTTTCGGAAATGGAAATGATCTTTACCTCAGAACAATTCAGTATCGCCTTTCAAAAGCATAATGATTTTGTCTGGGTAATGGAAGCGGCAAAATTGTAATTTGAAGGGAAGTTTTAAGATATGAAAATCGCAGTTATCGGAGCAATGGAAGAAGAAGTCACGATTTTGCGAAGCAAGCTCGAACAGACGAACCAAGAAGTCATCGCAAACTGTGAATTTACCAGCGGATTTTATGAAGGAAAAGAAGTCGTACTTTTAAAGTCCGGCATCGGCAAAGTCAATGCAGCCATGAGCACGACGATTCTGCTCGACCGCTTTAAACCGGACGTTGTCATCAACACCGGATCAGCCGGCGGCTTCCATCATTCGCTTAATGTCGGAGACATCGTCATCTCGACCGAAGTCCGCCATCATGATGTCGATGTCACGGCATTTGATTATGAATATGGACAGGTTCCGAATCTGCCGGCCGCATACAAGGCCGACAGTACATTGATCCAAGCGGCGGAAGCCGAAGCGTCTGAACTGGGACACATTCAGGTTGTCAAAGGAACGATTGCAACAGGCGACTCCTTTATGAGCGATCCTGACCGCGTGGCATTCATCCGCGGCAAGTTTGCAGATCTTTACGCGGTTGAAATGGAAGCGGCTGCTGTCGCACAGGTTTCCTATCAATTTAATACGCCGTTCGTTGTCATCAGGGCGCTTTCAGACATCGCCGGAAAAGAGTCTGAAATTTCATTTGACCAATTTTTGGAGCAGGCTGCCAAGCATTCGACAGATCTTGTGCTCCGCATGATCAAAAGAATCAATTAAAAACAGGGGGGAGCCCCCCTCTGTTTTGCACCTCTTGAAGGAGGAAGGAACATGAATGTGATCAAGGACATCACCCAATTGATCGGTAAAACGCCGCTTCTGCAGATTTTGAATTTTCATATCCCCAGCGGTGTTAACATATATGCAAAGCTTGAAATGATGAATCCGGGAGGCAGCATTAAAGACCGGCTCGGAGAAGTGATGATTGCTGAAGCCGTCGATTCGGGAAAGCTGAAACCCGGTGGAACGGTTATTGAGGCGACAGCAGGCAATACGGGAATCGGCCTTGCCCTCGCCGCCAGAAAGCACAGGATTAGACCCGTTTTTTGCGTGCCCGAGCATTTCAGCATGGAAAAACAGTCGATCATGAAAGCGCTCGGCGCTCGAATTGTTCATACCCCCAGAAGTGCCGGAATGAAGGGTGCGATTGAAAAGGCACTTGAACTTGAGAAGGAGATTCCTGATTCTTATTGCATTTTGCAGTTTAAAAACCCAGTAAATCCATTGGCTTACTATAAAACGATCGCCCCGGAAATATGGGATGATCTAGAGGGCCGGATTGACGTCTTCGTCGCCGGTGCGGGATCAGGCGGGACATTTGCGGGAACAGCCAAGTTTCTAAAAGAAAAAAATCCGTCCATTAAAACGGTTATTGTTGAACCTGAAGGCTCGATTTTAAACGGAGGAGAACCGCACGGACATAAAACCGAAGGAATCGGAATGGAATTCATTCCGGAATATATGGACGAAAGCCATTTCGATGAGATTTACACCGTGCTTGACGAAGAGGCGTTCCGGCTTGTAAAAGAAGCCGCTGAAAAGGAAGGGCTTCTGATCGGAAGCTCATCAGGCGCCGCGTTGTTTGCCGCGTTGAAAGAAGCCGAAAAAGCGAAAGCCGGCACAAACATTGTGACAATTTTCCCCGACAGCAGCGACCGCTATTTAAGCAAAAAAATTTACGAAGGAGGAATATAAGATGAAGCCAAAAACGAAAATGATCCACGGCGGCATTACAGGAGACGAAAAAACAGGAGCGGTATCGGTTCCTATTTACCAAGTCAGCACGTACAAACAGCCGCGCGCCGGACAGCATACAGGATACGAATATTCCCGGACGGGAAATCCGACAAGAACGGCGCTCGAATCCTTGATCGCGGATGTTGAAGGCGGTAAAGCAGGCTACGCTTTCGGCTCTGGGATGGCAGCGATCACAGCGGTCATGATGCTTTTTAAAAGCGGCGATCACATCGTGTTGACAGATGATGTATACGGCGGCACATACCGCGTGATGACAAAGGTGATGAATCGCATCGGCATTGAAGCGACCTTCAGTGATACGAGCAGCATTGAAGACATCGAAAAAGCGATCAAGCCGAATACAAAAGCGATTTATGTTGAGACGCCGACAAATCCTTTATTGAAAATCACGGACATCAAGAAAGCCGCTGAAACAGCGAAAAAGCACGGCCTGTTGCTGATTGTCGACAACACCTTCTACACACCGTACTTTCAAAACCCAATCTCGTTGGGAGCCGATATCGTCCTTCACAGCGCGACGAAGTACTTGGGCGGACACAGCGATGTCGTCGGCGGACTGGTTGTGACAGCCTCGAAGGAACTCGCAGAAGAGATCCATTTCATTCAAAATTCTACAGGCGGGATTCTCGGGCCTCAGGATTCCTGGCTCTTAATGAGGGGGATGAAAACCCTTGGCTTGAGAATGGAAGCGCATGAGCAAAATGCCAGGAAAATTGCAGCTTTTTTAGATGATCATCCGGCCGTCAAAAAGGTTTATTATCCAGGGCTGCCGTCCCATCCGGGACATGAGCTTGCCAAGCGGCAAAGCACGGGCTTCGGCGGCATGATCTCGTTTGATATCGGAAAAGAAGAGAACGTGGACATTGTCCTTGGCCGTCTGAAATGGTTTACGATTGCCGAAAGCCTTGGCGCGGTTGAAAGCCTGATTTCAGTGCCGGCGCGCATGACTCACGCTTCGATCCCGCGTGAACGCCGGCTGGAGCTTGGCATTACAGACGGATTGATCCGCATTTCCGCCGGGGTAGAAGATATTGACGATCTGTTGGAAGACTTGCAGCAAGCGCTGGCCCCGATTTCTTAAAATGGCTGAATTTACATGTCTGGTCATCTGTCAATCTATGTTATCCTGAATCATATCCATTATGAAACAAAAGCAGGTGATCATGACATGCAGAAGAAAAAAGTCAAATCGCTGATGGAAGACTATAAGCAGTTTGCTTTTACGCTTCTCAGCGTAAGCGCATTTTTATATATCGGATCGGTCATTCCCGGACAAGGTTTGGAAACCGGCCAAAAGATGACAATGATGCTCGCGACATGCGGCTTTTTGGGAGGAGCCTTCTATTGTGTGAAGCGCTCGCTTAAATATAAAAGACAATTAGATGAGATGGAAGAATCGTAAGCGGAGAGACTCAGAGAGGGGCTCTCCGCTTTTTTTGTTTGATTAATCCGTCCATTTATTAAAAAAACGGTTTACAAACAGGAATTTGATGGATATACTTACAAAGTAAACAAAAAGCAAAGGAGGTTGATGAACATGAAACCAGCACTGACTACATACATTAGACTTTGTGAACGCCAATATCATGATTCATCAAACCTGTGGGAGAGATTGTGCACTTCCTTAACCGATGCTTTTTCAGCACAGCCGGTCCGTTAGGAAGTTAGGCATAATCATACGCTGCTCCTCCCGCAAGATAAAGACTCGATTCGTTTTTATCTGGCGGTTTTTGTTTGCGCCCGCAGGTTTGTCAGATAATCTGCGGGCTGTTTTTGTTTTTAGCGAACTTGAAAGGAGGTGAGCGATGTGACAATAAATCTATTCTTCTTAACACTAACCATTCAGAGACGATTTAAAAGTCCGGAAGAGTACGAGCGAGAATACGAAATCGAACAAATGTACAACGAAATGAAAGACCTGCAGCTGAAATATCTTTACATGAACAGCCAGCGCTAGCTTAAAGCGCGAAAAAAAATAAAGGAGGAGATCAAGATGATGCATAGAAGGGAACTGTTGGCACATTACACTCGGGAGAAGGACCAGGTTTAGCCGGGGCTGAAACGAGTTCCGCATCTCCGCTTTTCTGCATAATATGAAGCAAGCAATTCAATGAATGCGGGTGAAAAGCATGCAGAAAAACGGCAGAATGCCTTTTATCGGCCACGGGTATACATCAATGCCTCATTCTTTCAAGCACGGATACGGTAATCCGTACCGGCGCCAAAGAATGGAGATGGCGCGCCAATTCGGGTATTGGCCGCATTATTGGTATTATTGAGAAAGAGCAGAAAACGTTTGTTTTCTGCTCTTTTTCATGTGGACAAACTGAATGGCAAAATAAAAAGGGGGGATTTAAAGCCCCCCTCCTGTTCATTTAGCAGACGTAACAAGCGCCGATGATAATTAACAGAATGAATAGAACCACAACAAGCGCGAATCCGCCTCCATAGCCGTATCCGCCGCCGTATCCGCCAGGGTAGCCACCCCAGCCGCCGCAGCATCCGCCGCCGTAACCAAAGCCCATAAATAGCACCACCTTTTAGTGAAAATTCCATATATACTATGCATGGGTTTGAGTTGTGGAAAGGGCGGATAGACCAATTCATTAAAAAAACAGTTTTCTTAAAGCGAAACATTTTCAAAGCTGAAGCCGTCTAGTTATGGAATGTAACAAAAGAATGCAGTTATTTTTGCTAATGCTTTTAATATTCGGTTTATTGACCGATATGAGTGGTGAAAGGCCCGTTTGAACGATTTGCAACCTGAAAAACCGGGCTAATTAGATATTAAAGCAGGTGTTATAACGTGTTTGAACAATGGCTTGGAAAACAATTGCGGAGCCCGAGAGGCATTTTGTCGAAATGGGTCGCGTCATATATGGAAAACGGAAATCATGATATAAACGAATGGACCATCAATTTAATGGATGTCTGTCCGCATGAGCGCATCCTTGAAATCGGAACGGGAAGCGGAGCGGCGCTTTATCAGATCGCGGAGATGCTTGAAAGCGGCAAAGCCTGCGGCATAGACGCTTCAAAAAGCATGGTCAAGCAAGGGATGCGGCGAATCCGTCATATGAAAGAAGAAGGAAAAGCCGAATTGAAGCTCGGCCATGCCGAAAACATTCCTTATCCGGACCGTTCTTTTCATAAAGTATATTCAGTCCACACCCTTTATTTTTGGACGGATTTCAAACAAGCATTAAAAGAAATTTACCGTGTTTTACAGGTTGACGGCACGCTGTTTCTCGCCGTCCATCTGGAAGGGCAAATGAAAAAATCGAAAAAAACAAAAGGCTTTTCCTTATACTCAGAAGAGCAAATCAAGCAACTGCTTGAAGAAAGCCATTTCAGAGACATCACGGTACATATGAACGAAAATGACTGCTGCATTTCTGCGGTAAAATCGTGAGCTTTGTACGATCATCCCTTTCATACGAGAGGGATTTTTTATGTTTGATAGAGTTGAAACCAGATCTTAAATATCATATTTTTGATTTTTAAAGAAAAGTATTCCAATAACATAGCAAACATGGTTTAATATCAAAGTGAACGTTTTTACTATATTTTCCGGAGGTATTTATGAACAAAAGGATCGTGAAAAGTTCAATTGTTTTCTTTCTCCTTGTTGCATTGATTTTTGGCCAGCTGCCTCTACCGAAGACTATGGCGGCCGAAGACAGCGTTCCGATTAACGAAACCACACTGACCGGCGCGTCCCCAGTTGTAGCGTCATTTCAAAGCGATGATGAGGTGCATTGGTATAAAATCAATCCTTCAAATCAGGAAATCGCAAACCACACGCATTTCCGCGTTAAACTGAAATCAGATGCAGAGCTGAACATTTCCGTTTACTCCAGCCTGGAAAACGCAGCTGATCACCAAACGTTTGACAGATACAACGGCTACTCCTATGAAAATAATCCCGCTTTAATCGATTTTCCGATTGCCTGGAAAGGTCCTTACTACATAAAAGTAGAAAATCACCATGATGAGGAAAACGAAACCACTTCAATTACAGATATTTCTTACACCATCAGCTATGAAGGCGTCACCCTGCCTCCGGCAAACCAGGAGGCGGAAGAAGAGTGTCCTGCAGAATTAAGCGTCTCCGAAAGGGAAACCGGCAAGGGCATATTAAAACAGTTAAGAACGATCAGGGATGAAGTTCTTTCAAAAACTGAAAAAGGAAAAGAGCTGTCTTCCCTTTACTATAAAGCAGCTCCATTCATCAGCGCAAAAATGCTCTTTAACAAATCGATGAGAGACAGTGTCTACAAAGACTTGGTGCAGCTGAAGCCGCTGTTTTCCGATGTCGCAAAAAACGGAAAAGAGAGCGCATACACCATTACGAATGATAATCAAAAAGCGATCAGCCGTCTGTACGAAACATCGCGCGAGTCCGTTCCCGAGTCGCTGAAAAAACAGCTGGATCAAGTGGCAAAAGACATCGGCATCGAACAATTAACAGGCAGCAAAGTATCGGCTGTGCTGGAGAAAGCGGGGATGGCGACAGCTACATCAAGCGCCCCTGAAAAACGCTATATTGTAAAATTGAAAGACGGCAAAAAACTGGGTTCTTTCAAATCTAAAGCCCAATCTTCCGGCGTCAAGGCATTAGAACCACTTGGTAAAAGTAAAACGAAATTTAAAGATATGTACGTTGTGGAAATGAAGGAAAGCCGTTCAGCCGGATTCAAAGCGGCGGCAAAGCAATATCAGACGGCAGCAGCCAAGATTGCCAAGATGCCTGAAGTGGAATTCGTCGAACAGGTTCAGCAATATGAAGCACTGTCAGCGGACACCCAGTATCCATATCAATGGTCGCTCAAAAATAACGGCAAAAACCGTGCTGCGAATGCAGACATACAATTTGAACAGCTTCAAAAACTGATGAAAGGCAAAAAGCTGAGAGATACAGTAATCGCCGTTGTCGATACGGGTGTTGATCATACGCTTGCCGATTTAAGCGGCAGCGTCAAAAAAGACGAAGGCTATAACTATATCAGCCGCACCGCGGACGCGATGGATGACAATGGCCACGGCACACACGTGTCAGGCATCATCGCAGCTGCGCAAGACAACCATTTTTCAATGGCGGGAATCAATGCCTATGCCAAAATCCTGCCTGTCAAAGTGCTGGATTCTTCAGGAAGCGGAGATACGGAACAGATTGCCAACGGCATCATCTATGCTGCCGACCACGGTGCAAAAGTCATTAATTTAAGCCTTGGCGGACCATACAGCAGGGTGATGGAATATGCGCTCAAATACGCGGCGTCCAAAAATGTGACGATCGTTGCCGCCACCGGCAATGACGGAGTGTCGGAGATTTCGTACCCGGCATCTTCGAAATATACGCTTTCAGTCGGGGCGACCAATAACCTCGATCTCGTCTCGGACTATTCCAATTATGGAAAAGGTCTCGATATGGTGGCGCCGGGAACCGATATTCCAAGCCTCGTTCCGGACGGAAATGTCACTTATATGAGCGGAACATCCATGGCGGCGCCGCATGTTGCAGCTGCAGCAGGACTTCTTTTGTCACAGAATCCATCTTTGAAACCAAAGCAAGTCGCAAAGCTATTGACCGAGACGACAGCAGATGTGGCATTTGAAGAACAGGATAATCCCAACCCGGACTATGATCTGGATGTAGAACCGGCTGCTCAAATCCCTGGTTATGATTTCGTTTCCGGGTGGGGGAGGCTGAATGTTTATCACGCAGCCAGCGTTTTTGAGCTGAACATGAAGGTTCATCCCGTTTTAAACCGTCATACGGCAGTGACAGGCACAGCCAAAAGCGGTGTGGCGGTCAAAATCTTGCGAGGGAAGCAAGTATTGGGCACGGGAACAGCTGGAAAATCAGGCGCGTTTTCAGTGAAAATTCCGGCCCAGAAGGCGGGGCAAGTTCTTCATGTCGCGGCATCGGGTTATCAGGCGGAAGCCTCGCTCAGAACCGTCGTGGAAAAAGCGCCGAAAAACCCTTCCGTCAAACGCATCACGAACAAAGATACTGCCGTAACGGGGAAAACGGCAGCCGGCTACACGATCAAAGTGAAAAACGCGTCCAAAAAAGTGATCGCGCAAGGCAAAGCGGATGCATCCGGAGCGTTTAAAGTGAACATCAATAAGCAAAAAGAATATGCCGTTTTGTATGTCTCCGCATCTGCTGATGACTACAGAGAAAGCGGCGATGTTAAAATGACGGTTGCTGATGTCATCCCGCCAGGCGCCCCGAAAGTTTATCCGGTTTCCGATAAAAGTACGGTGATTCAGGGAAAAACAGAAGCAAACGCGCAAGTCAGCGCAAAAGTAAAAGGAAAGACGATCGCTTCCGGTAAAGCGAACGGAAAAGGTGAATACAAGCTGAAAATCAGCAGGCAAAAAGCCGGAACGGTCATCAGTGTAACAGCAAAGGATAAAGCCGGGAATGTCAGCAAAGCGAAAGCCGTCACTGTGCTTGACAAAACTCCCCCGCCCGCGCCAAAAGTGAATACGGTAACAAACAAGAGCACGGCCGTTAAGGGGAAAGCAGAGGCAAACGCCGCCATCACCGTCAAAGCAGGAAAGAAAACGCTTGGAACCGGCAAGGCCGATAAAAAAGGCGCGTTTTCCGTTAAAATAAAAAAACAAAAGGCAAACACTGTTTTAGCGGTCACTGCAAAAGATAAAGCCGGCAATACGAGCAAAGCGAGCATATTAAAAGTCAAAAAAGGAAAATAATCCGATGGCAGAGGGAACTGATGACATATCAGTTCCTCTTTTTTAATCGAAATTAATATATAAGAATACTATTAAACAGCCGCACTGCCTCCATTCGATTTATGAATTTCAACTCATGTCAACAGTTGGGTCTATTCTCCCTTTTTTTGTTTTCTTTTAAAAAATTTTATATTAAAAAAGGAATTTTCGAGTGTTCTGTCAAAAAGTGAATGTATTGGAAAAGCGGAATGAACGTTCATTCCGCTGGCTTGGAGGGCAAAATCAATGGAATCGGAAAGCAAATATCAGAAGATTATCGAGGCTTCGCTCGTCCTTTTCGCAGACCGTGGCTTTGACGCCGCAACCATTCCGATGATTGCCGAGAAGGCAAACGTCGGTGCAGGCACCATCTACCGCTACTTTGACAGCAAGGAAGACCTTGTGAACGTCTTGTTCCAAGACAGTGTGAAGAGATTTAAAGAAAAGATTGAGGAGGACTATCCTGAAGATTCAGCAGGGATAAAAAAACAATTTCAGCATATTTTCCGCTGCCTTTTCGAGTTTTCTCAGGAAAATGTCCATGCGCTTTATTTTTTGGAAATTGACAAAACCTCTCATTACCTGACAGAGAAAAGCCGTGAAGTCTTAAACGAACTGCTGGATTTCGTCTATTTATTTTTTGAAAAAGGGAAAGCGGCCGGCGTGATTCGCCCCTTGCCTTCTCACATCTTGTCGGCTGTGGTATTCGGGGCGTTCGTTCATATTCAGAAATTGGTAAGGGCCGGGGAAATCGAAGATCCTACCGGACTGATCAAAGAGATTGAAGAATGTTCCTGGCATGCTGTCAAACATCATGGATGAAAAGCTTTTTTCAAAACAGAAAGGATGATTTTCATGAACACGTTAAATGGAATTCCAATCCCTAAAACTTACGGACTGCTCGGCAACCTGCCTTTGCTTGACAAAAACAAGGTCTCCCAGTCTCTTTGGAAAATCGCGGATGAGATGGGGCCTATCTTTCAATTTAAGTTTGCAGATGCGATTGGGGTATTTGTGTCCAGCCATGAACTGGTTAAAGAAGTCTCTGACGAATCCCGGTTTGACAAAAACATGGGGAAGGGGCTATTGAAAGTTCGCGAGTTCAGCGGAGACGGGCTGTTTACGAGCTGGACGAAGGAACCCAATTGGCGGAAAGCCCACAATATCCTTCTGCCGAGCTTCAGCCAAAAAGCGATGAAGGGATACCATCCCATGATGCAGGACATCGCCGTCCAGCTCATCCAAAAATGGTCCCGTCTCAATCCGGATGAAAGTATTGACGTACCGGATGATATGACGCGGCTGACGCTGGATACGATCGGCTTATGCGGATTTAACTACCGCTTTAACAGCTTCTACCGCGAAGGGCAGCATCCGTTTATCGAGAGCATGGTCCGGGGTTTGAGCGAAGCGATGAGACAGACGAAGCGCTTTCCGCTGCAGGATAAGCTGATGGTCCAAACGAAGCGTCAGTTTGACAGCGATGTTGAGTCGATGTTTTCTCTTGTTGACCGGATCATCGCTGACCGGAAGCAGGCCGGCAGCGAAAGCGGAAATGACCTTTTATCGCTTATGCTTCATGCGAAAGACCCTGAGACCGGCGAAAAACTGGATGATGAGAATATCCGCTATCAAATCATTACGTTTTTGATCGCAGGGCACGAGACGACGAGCGGTTTATTATCGTTTGCGATCTATCTGCTCCTGAAGCATCCGGATAAGCTTAAGAAAGCGTATGAAGAAGCGGACCGCGTGCTGACCGATCCCGTTCCTTCCTACAAACAGGTTCAGCAGCTGAAATACATTCGAATGATTTTGAATGAATCGATAAGGCTTTGGCCGACGGCGCCGGCTTTTTCTCTTTACGCAAAAGACGAAACGGTTATCGGGGGAAAATACTTGATTCCGAAAGGCCAGAGCGTCACAGTGCTCATCCCAAAACTGCACAGGGATCAAAGCGTCTGGGGAGAAGATGCCGAGGCGTTCCGGCCTGAACGGTTCGAGCAGATGGACAGCATTCCGGCGCACGCATACAAACCGTTTGGCAACGGCCAAAGGGCATGCATCGGCATGCAGTTCGCCCTTCACGAAGCGACGCTTGTGCTCGGCATGATTCTTCAGTACTTTGATCTTGAAGATCATGCAAACTATCAATTGAAGATCAAAGAATCGCTGACATTAAAACCGGATGGCTTCACAATCAGGGTAAGGCCGAGGAAAAAAGAAGCAATGATGGTGACGCCGGGTGCTCAACCTGAAGAGAACAAGCGGCAGGAAGAAAAGCCTTCCGCACCGGCTGCGGAAAATACGCACGGAACCCCTCTCCTTGTGCTCTACGGTTCAAATCTCGGCACAGCCGAAGAGGTTGCAAAGGAGCTTGCTGAAGAAGCGCGTGAGCAAGGATATCGAAGCCGGACGGCGGAGCTTGATCAATATTCAGGCGACCTCCCGGCAGAAGGGGCTGTTATCATTGTGACGGCTTCCTATAACGGAAACCCGCCTGATTGCGCAAGGGAATTTGTCCATTGGCTTGAGCATGATCAGACAGGCGATTTGCACGGTGTCAAATATGCGGTATTCGGCTGCGGTAACCGGAGCTGGGCCAGCACCTACCAGCGGATTCCGCGCCTGATTGACAGCGCATTGGAAAAAAGAGGCGCCCAAAGGCTGCACAAGCTTGGAGAAGGGGATGCAGGCGATGATTTTGAAGGACAGTTTGAGTCATGGAAAAACGATCTGTGGCCGCTTTTAAGAACCGAATTTTCATTGTCCGAACCCGAGCCGAATCAAACAGAAACAGACAGACAAGCCATATCTGTCGAGTTTGTAAGCGCACCTGCGGCTTCGCCGCTGGCTAAAGCTTATCAAGTGTTTACAGCGAAAATATCGGCAAACCGGGAACTGCAGTGTGAAGAGAGCGGGAGAAGCACGAGGCATATTGAAATATCGCTTCCTGAAGGTACCGCATATCAGGAGGGAGACCATCTCGGGGTGCTTCCGCAAAACAGCGAGGTGCTGATTGAACGCGTTTTTCAGCGGTTTGGGCTGAACGGAAATGAACAAATTATGATCAGCGGCCGGAGTCAAGCATCACATTTGCCTTTGGAGCGGCCCGTTCATGTCAAGGATCTTTTTCAACATTGTGTCGAGTTGCAGGAACCGGCTGCAAGGGCCCAGATTCGCGAGTTGGCGGCACATACTGTATGTCCGCCTCATCAGCGCGAGCTTGAAGATTTGCTGAAAGATGACGTCTATAAGAATCAAGTGTTGAAAAAACGGCTGACAATGCTTGACCTGCTTGAGCAATACCCGGCCTGTGAACTGCCGTTCGCCCGCTTTCTGGCGCTTCTGCCTCCGCTAAAACCGAGGTATTACTCGATTTCCAGTTCGCCGCAGATTAACCCTCGGCAAACAAGCATCACCGTCTCTGTCGTAAGCGGACCGGCATTGAGCGGCCGCGGGCAATATAAGGGGGTTGCATCGAACTATCTCGCAGGCCTTGAGCCGAAAGATGCGATTTCTTGTTTCATCAGGGAGCCCCAGTCAGGCTTCAGGCTTCCTGAAGATCCTGAAACACCGATGATCATGGTCGGACCGGGCACCGGAATCGCACCTTACCGCGGATTTCTTCAGGCGCGCCGCATCCAGCGCGAAACCGGGATAAAGCTCGGTGAAGCGCATTTGTACTTCGGCTGCCGCCGTCCGAATGAAGATTTTCTGTATCGAGACGAATTGGAGCAAGCGGAAAAGGACGGAATCGTCCATTTGCATACAGCGTTTTCCAGGCTTGAAGGCCGTCCGAAAACATATGTGCAAGATTTGCTCAGAGAGGATGCAGACATGCTGATTCACTTGTTGAACAAAGGCGGCCGCCTGTATGTGTGCGGAGACGGAAGCCGCATGGCTCCCGCTGTTGAACAAGCTTTGTGCGAGGCATATCGGATTGTACAGGGAGCGCGTCAGGAAGAGTCGGAAAGCTGGCTGTCCGCACTTTTGGAAGAAGGGCGCTATGTAAAGGATGTGTGGGACGGCGGCGTTTCTCAACATAACGTGAATGCGGACCACATCGCAAGAACGTAAAACAAAAAGAGGCATTCTGAATTATCAGGATGCCTCTTTTTTAGAGTTTGTGATTTTTCCATTGATATAGATGAAAAGGTTTAATCCCAAGAACCAAACGAGCAAAATATATCCCCATTTTGCCGGCGTCTCCCAGCCCTCGAAAAAAGGCAGAGAATCAATGAATGTTTGCCCTTTCATGATGACAAACACCAATAACGCCACAGAGGTGACGAGAGCGAGCCCTTGTAAAATGAGCGTTTTTGCACTTCGTTTTTTCAAATCTCCCCATACGTACATCAGTACGAACACCAGGGAGACCATTGAGATGATATCATTCGCTGTGCCGTTTATTTTGAGCCCAAACCTGAGAAAAAGATTCAAACATGCAGATGCCAAAAATCCGTTAAATCCAATTGTTTTAAGCAAGATGATTCCCCCTCAAACCATTATAGAGGGAGATAAAGGAAAAGCCAACATGACAGGCTGCATTTATTCATTCTAAAAACGGCTGATCTTCAGGAGGAATCGTCATGCTGGCTTTGGTTTAAATATCGGCATGCGGTGAAGAAAGTTTAGCTTTTATTTCGGATCTGTGTATCGTCTTGCCGGCTGTTCCTTTTGGCTTCGGCAAAGAAAATTGCCGGATAAGCGGCCAAAAGCAGCAAGGTAATGAAGGCGACGATTCCCGGCCATTTAAAATGAGTCCAGAAGAAGCCTCCGAAAGACCCTGCTAAGCTTGAGCCGAGATAATAGCTCAGCAAATAAAGGGAGGAAGCTTGAACGCGCTGTTCGCCGGCCGTCTGCCCGACCCAGGAGCTTGCGATCGAATGCGAGCCGAAAAATCCGAATGTAAAGACAGCGATTCCGGCGATTTTCAGAGAAAGCTGAGGCAGAAGCGTAAGCAATGCGCCTCCCGCGATAATGGCAATCCCGATTTTCAGCATCAGCGGGCTGCCAAAACGGTCGGCTTTCTTTCCCATATAAACGGAACTGATTGCCCCTGCCAAATAAACGATAAAGATGAACCCGATGACAGTTTGAGAGAGTCTGTACGGAGGGCCCATCAATTGAAATCCGATATAATTGAACAGCGTAACAAAGCTTCCCATTAATAGAAATCCGAGTGAAATAATCGACAGCAGCCGTTTGTTCATCAAGACGGCAGAGTAGGCGAGGCTCGCCTTTTTCATGCTCGTTTTTCGCTTAGCGGAGTGCTGTGGCCGGGGCAGCAAAATCCAAAACAAATAGCTTAATAGCACTGATAATCCCCCGATGATTCCAAGCGCTGCACGCCAGCTGAACAAGTCTGTCAAAAGGCCGGTCAAAAGCCTTCCGCTCATTCCTCCAAGGCTTGTGCCGCTAATGTATAACCCCATCATTTTCCCGAGCCCTCGCGGATCAAATTCCTCTCCGACATAAGTCATGGCGATCGCGGGTACGCCTGCAAGGAAAAAGCCAAGCAGCCCTCTCATCACCAAGAGCGCCGCGAAGTTCGGACTAAAGGCGGTCAAGAGGCCGAGCACAGATGTCGCAAACAGGGATATTGCCATAATCGTCTTCCGGCCGAATCCGTCAGATAAAGCTGCTGCCGTGAGTAATGCAAAAGCCAATATACCTGTTGAAATGGATAAAGTTAAGCTTGCAGCTGCCGCCGATATGCCGAATTCCTCCGCAAACAGAGGCATGAGCGGCTGTGTGGTGTAAAGCGTGGCAAATGTCACAAAACCGCTGATGAATAAAGCGATGCTTGCTTTTTGATAATCTTTCGTATGCGGCTGTATGTAAGTCATGGTAGCTCCTCTTTTCCAGAATGACAATCTATGTTTCATGGTACGCTTTCATTTGTGATGTGTCTAATTTATAATATCTATCAACATCATGCATTCTAGTTATGAAGGAGCGGATGAGCATTGGAACTCTATCAAATTGACCATTTTATTGCCGTGAGCAGGCATAAACATTTTACAAAAGCCGCCCTGGAACAAAGGATTTCCCAGCCGGCTTTGAGCAGGTCGATCAAAAAGCTTGAAGAAGAATTGGGCGTCCCGCTGTTTATTCGAAAAACAAAATCGATCCGCCTAACAAAGTACGGCGAGCAGTTCCTCATCAAAGCGAAACAGGCCCGCCTTGCTCTTGACGAAGGCGTCCAGCAAATCAGGGAAAGCGTCAATCCGAATGCCGGGGAAATCTCGGTATCTTTTTTGCATACGCTTGGTTCACGCCTGATGCCGCAGCTGATTGCCGGTTTTAAAAAGAAGTACCCGAATGTTGCGTTCCGTCTGTATCAGGCTGCAAATGAACATCTTCAGCATATGGTGGAGACGGGCGAGGCTGATATATGTCTCAGCTCACCACCCCTTCCAAACGAACTTCTTGAATGGACGGTGCTGGATACTGAACCGCTTTACCTGGTGCTTCCCGCCGACCACCCGCTCGCAAATCGGAAAGAAGTCGCGATCAGATCCATTGCCCATGAGGACTTTGTCGGTTTTAAGCCGGGTTATGGTCTTCGATATGTGTTTGATCAAATGTGCCGGGAACTGTCCATCAGCCCGAAGCTTGCGTTTGAAGGGGAAGAAGTGTCGACGATTTTGGGCCTTGTGTCAGCAGGGCTCGGTGCGGCGATCCTGCCGAAAACGGCGGAACATATCCATTCTCCGGTGGCATTTTGCCGAGTGTCAGACTACCGTTCTGAGAGGACGATCGGTCTCGCCGTTTTGAAAGACTATTATTTATCGCCGGCGGCACGCAACTTTAAAGAATTTGTCATCGAATACTATCGACGGAATGAGCGGCCTGATCAGCCGTAAAGCAAATAAAGACTTCTCATGGTGACAATTATCCTGTATATTGATAATGATAATCATTATCAATCGGAGGGTTGAACATGACGAAAAAGCAGTATTCTTATATATTGACCGTTTTACTCGCATTTTCTGTTTTTCTTTCAGGCTGTCAAAGCGGCCAAAAACAGACGGCATCAAAGAACGAAGCGAAAACAAGAGTGGTGAAAACAATCAACGGAAATGTCACTGTACCGGCCAATCCGAAGCGCGTCGTTACGATAGGATATGCCGGGACAATGCTTGCATTCGGAATCAAGCCGCTTGGAGAAACAGGGAAATATCTTGAAAGTCCCTATATTAAAGATCATATTTCAGAAATAAAGAATATCGGGGGAAAAGACGGTTTTTCAGTATCTGTGGAAAAGATTCTTAAGCTTAAACCCGATTTGATCGTATCGATGACAAACGATAAAAAAGAATATGAAAAGCTCTCAAAAATCGCTCCGACTGTCGTTTATCCGTTCGGCACGTTTAAAGATGCACGCGATGAAATGAAAACGTTTGGCAAGCTGCTCGGCAAGGAAAAGGAGGCTCGGGAGTGGACGAAAACGTTTAATCAAAAAATGAAAGCCGCCCGCGCGAAAATCAAAGATGCATCTGTACAAGGTGAAACGTTCTCTTTAATCGGCGCATATGCAAAATCTGTGTATGTCTACGGGGCCTACGGGTATCGGGGCGGAGAAGCGATCTATACGCAGCTGGGACTGACGCCGCCTGAATCTGTTAAAAAGGATGCCATTGATACAGCTGACGGATATAAAGCCATATCTTTCGAAGTTCTGCCGAAATATGCCGGAGACTACATATTTGTCGATGAATCATACAACGGAAAGCTTGATCAGGACAATCCGGTTTGGAAGTCGCTTGACGCGGTGAAAAAAGGCAAGGTCTTTTTCCTCGATCCGGACAGGTTCTGGCCGTATGATCCAAACGCTGTTCAGGCGCAGGCCGAAGAAATCGCGGACATGATTTCCAAGAAAGCGAAAAACGAATAGAAAAGCGGGGAGCCGAAAAGAATGATCCGGCTTCCCGCTTTTTCATTTTTCATAATGCTGAAATTGAATATCCAGTGTCCGGAGGTATGTTTGCAGGCCCGCATCTTGGATGGGGATGATATAGGCCGCTTCACCTGACTCATTATGGTGGGAATGCCATAATCCCGGCGGTGTAATGAAGGCTTTTCCGGTTACCCAGTCAATCCGTTTCGGATCGATGATTTCCTTTGTGGCCGGATCGATTTTGCTTCCGACTAATGTGTACGTCCCTGGTGCGGCATAGGCGACAAAATCGAGAGCCACCGACTTGTGGCTGTGGGGCGCTTGATTGGAGCCGGGAGGCACGATGCCGAACATCGCCCACAATACATGGGTGATCGTCAGCGTTTGATCGAATATATCATTGTTTAAAAGAACGGAAATACGGTTTCGGAAACGGGCGTCAGGAGCGGCGGCCGCTTCAGCCAATTTTGCTTTTGCCTGTTCAGCGGTGTAGATGGTTGGTTGAAAGCGGGATTCCGACGGCTTTACGCCCATATAATGCAGGAGAGGTGAATCGGTGATGTAATAAATGGCTGCATCTTCTGCTGCGGTATGCTGGCTGCTTGAACCGGCAGGCAAAGTCAAAAAATCGCCTTTCTGCCAGTGAATCGTATCTTCGCCCGCTTCGGTACGCCCTGCGCCGCTGACAATGTAATATAGTTCGCTTGTCGCGCGGGGGGCGGTGTGAATCGTGTCGCCCGAACGAATCTTGATGAAGTGGGCGAGAAGGGAAGGGCTTGAAGCGGGATATTCCGTCTTCAGTTCTTCTGAGATGTCCAGCGGGATGATCCGCGTTTCACCTGTTTCATACAATTCAGGTCCGAACTCTTTCACAGGAATCGGACTGATTATTCCGCTTCCAATCGGGTCAGAGGCAGTGGTATACTCGAAAAAACGGGCATGTTTCGTCAAATGCTCGGCTCGGGTTTCAAATTGAGAATGCATTGAAAAACCTCCTGTTATTTTTTGATAATTCAATCATATCTCATTTGGAAGATGATAGTAAACCATTACATTGATAGAAACAGATACGGAAAAGAGGGATTGGATTGGGAAAAGGATTGAACGGCAGAAGAATTGCCATCGGAGCATCGCGAAAAACGGATGAAATGAGCACATTAATCAAAAAGCAAGGCGGGGTTCCCGTCGTACGTTCCCTTCAGGGTACCGTGTTTTTGGCCGAAAAAGAAGTAGGTCCTGATTTGCGAGCCTTTGTTGAAACGGGAGCCGACTGGGTGATTTTTACGACAGGAATCGGGACGGAGACGCTTGTCAACCTAGCTGATAAACTGGGGATCGGTGAGCGCTATTTACAAGCGATCCGCGGGGCGAAGGCGGCATCGAGAGGCTACAAAACAATCGCCGCATTAAAAAAGCTCGGCATTACGCCGGTTGCGGCGGATGAAGACGGCACCACCAAAGGACTGATCGACTCGCTTCAATCCCATGATTTTTCCGGGAAACGGGTGATGGTACAGCTTCACGGCGAAAACGCACCGTCACTGCTTCAGTTTTTGGAAGAGAAAGGTGCAGCTGTTTTTCCGCTTCTGCCGTATCGCCATGTTGCACCGGACCGGGAAACCGTCGCTTTATTGTGCAGCGAGGTCATCAACCGTGAAGTGGATGCGGTTTGCTTTACAACAGCCGTCCAAGTCCGCTCGCTTTTTCATTTTGCGAAAGAAAACGACTATGCGGAGAAAATGGTCCAATCTTTTCAAGACAGCGTGTTGGCAGCCGCTGTCGGAAAAGTGACGGCAGAAGCTTTAAGAGAAGAAGGAGTTGAACGCCTGCTCGCTCCCGGCCTCGAACGAATGGGAGCGATGATTGTGGAGCTGGCCCGGTTTTATGAAACGGAAGAGGAAATCAAAACACAGTAAGTGCGAAGGAAATCAGCAGATTGGGGCGTGAGAGTCTCCTTGAGAGGCGCTGTCATGTATGCAGACCCAAAAGGAAAAAAGCCGCAGACACAGCTTGCCGTGCGGCTATCATTTTCTGGGCCGTGATACTTTTTGTGCATCATGCTTTTGAATATGTTGATCGTGAGCCGTTGATGTCAAATTTTTCTGTTTTGCTGGGTTTGAGTCTCACCGTGTTTTTTGACGGAAAGCCTGGTCAAACGGCTTGCAGCCGCAAAAACAAGAAAAACGCTTCGCCGATGAGCCGAAGCGTTTTTTGCTTTATAAAACAAATTGATCTGAAACGAATACCGCGCCGTCTTCATTAAAAATCCGGGCAGGCTTTGTTCCGATGACCCGGATGTCTGAAATGCTTGCGGCGATTCCCGTTTCTTCCGGCAAAGCGATGACGGGAGTGTCTAAAACATGCCTATACCTTTTAATCATCGGATCATGTTCAACCTTGTAGTGGCACCAAACCGCATAGTCTCCCAGAAGCTTTAATCCGTTAAAATCGCGCAATCCGCAAGCATTGCGGTCCATATAAGAGCAAGTCATGATGTTCTTTCCGAGAATGACGGCGCCTGCGCTTCCGCCGTAAATGACGCCGCCGCTTTCGGCATAGCGCTTTAACACCTCGATAAAATGTGATTCAATGAATTGTTTGAGCAGACGAAACGTATTTCCTCCGCCAATATATACGGCAGAAAATGCGTCTAAATCGTGCACGGTTTTGCCTTTGACATCCGTCCACATCACGATATTTTTAACGCCGAGCGGGTGAAAGAGCCGGCTGATCCAATCGAAGCCTTCATCATACCTGTCGGCGTCCATGGCAATCGGAATATACAACAAAGGCTTATGCGGGCAGAGGCTCCCGGCAAAATGTCGATCCAGCCGTTCAGTTTGGTGCGCATCTCCGCCCCCGGAAAGAAACCATTTTCCCATCCTGACCTCCATCTATTTATTATGTTTCCTTTAATTGTTCATTCAGCACGCTGTCCTCCAAAACGGCAAATTTGTCTCCATACACTTTCGTAATATGTGTTTCTCCCCAGGCGCACAATGAATCCAATATGTCTTTAAGCGTCCATCCGTATTCGCTGAGTTCGTATTCGACCTTCGGCGGCACCTGCTGGTACACGAGCCGATTGATGACGCCGTCCTCCTCCAGTTCGCGCAGCTGCTGGGTCAGCATTTTCTGCGTAATGTTCGGCATCAGCCGCTTCAGCTCGCTCGTGCGTTTTTTGCCGTGCGTCAAATGGCACAAAATCACACATTTCCATTTACCTCCAATTACTTCAAGTGTAGCTTCGACAGATATATTGTACTTTTTCGGCTTCATGTTCTCCTCCAAACCATAGGAACCGAAAAGTACCTATCTAACTTTTTGGTTCCTATCGCACTTAAAAGTGCGTACTTTTTTTTATAGATGATATGTACCATAATATCATTTGCCGGCAGACATTTGCTATACATTAAAAACGAAAGGGGGAAAAAGAATGACTTCTGTTCATGATAAAAAACGCAGTACATTAGCGCTTTTAGCCTTGGCGGCCAGCGCATTTGCCATCGGAACAACCGAATTCATCAGCGTGGGGCTTCTGCCTTTAATTGCTGATGACATGAACATTTCAGTGACGACCGCGGGGCTGACTGTATCGTTATACGCTTTGGGCGTGACAGTCGGCGCACCCGTATTGACGTCTGTCACATCGAGTATGCCGAGAAAAGCGCTGTTGCTTGTGATTATGATTATTTTTATGATCGGAAACGGGCTTGCGGCATGTGCCGGAAGCATCGGTGTTTTATTAACCGCCCGCGTGATTTCCGCGTTTTCTCATGGCGTATTTATGTCAATCGGTTCAACGATTGCGGCAAGCCTGGTCCCGGCGGATAAAAGAGCCGGAGCGATATCAATTATGTTTACCGGTCTGACGATTGCGATGATTACCGGAGTTCCCATCGGCACGTTCCTCGGTCAGCTGTTCGGCTGGCGGATTGCTTTTGCGGCGATCGTCGCTATCGGCGCACTGGCGTTTATCGCCAACAGCTTTCTTGTTCCGGCCGATTTGCCGAAAGGCGTCCGAACGTCTTTCAAGAGCCAATTGAAACTTGTAACCAATGGCCGTCTGCTGCTTTTATTCATCATTACGGCGCTTGGTTATGGAGGAACATTTGTTGTCTTTACGTATTTATCCCCGCTGCTTCAGCATGTGACAGGTTTTAAACAGGAAGCTGTTGCCGTCATTTTGCTTGCTTACGGCATTGCCGTCGCGCTCGGAAATATCATCGGAGGTAAAGCGGCCAACCAAAAACCGCTTACTGCATTATTCTATATGTTCATCGCCCAAGCGGTTGTGCTTCTCATCTTAACGGCGGCTGCTCCTTATCAGGCAGCGGGCTTTATCGTCATCATGCTGATGGGATTTTTAGCATTTATGAATGTCCCCGGGCTCCAGTCCTATGTGGTAATTCTGGCTGAACGGTTTGTTCCGGGGGCGGTAGATGTCGCATCAGCTGTCAATATCGCTGCATTCAACGCCGGGATCGCGATCGGATCTTATACAGGAGGCGCCATCACACAGTCGATCGGTTTGATTCACACTCCATGGGCCGGAGCTTTGATGGTGCTCGGCGCCGTCGCGCTGACGGGCTGGAGCAGGGCGCTGGAACGAAATGACCAAAAACAAAATCAAGCTTTAAAGAAAAACTGCGCATGATGTATACAAAAATATGAGGAGGCCAATTAGATGACGGCAAAAAATCTGCAAGATCGAATCACATTGAATAACGGGACGGACATGCCCTGGTTTGGACTAGGCGTGTTTAAAGTAGAGGAAGGGCCCGAACTGGTGCAAGCCGTAAAAACGGCAATCAAGCACGGCTACCGCAGTATCGATACGGCAGCCATCTACGGAAATGAAGAAGGGGTTGGCCAAGGAATTCGCGAAGGGTTGAAAGAAGCCGGAATTTCTAGAGAAGACTTGTTTGTAACGTCAAAGGTCTGGAATGACGATTTAGGCTATGACGAAACGATTGCAGCCTACGAAGCGAGTCTCGAAAAGCTCGGGCTCGATTACCTGGATTTATACCTGATCCACTGGCCTGTTGAAGGGCGCTATAAAGCGGCGTGGAAAGCCCTTGAAACTCTTTATGAACAAGGACGCGTAAAAGCAATCGGCGTCAGCAATTTTCACGTTCACCATCTGGAAGACTTGCTGAAAGATGCCGCCGTCAAACCGGTGATCGACCAGGTCGAGTATCACCCGCGGCTCACGCAGAAAGAGCTGCAAGCGTTTTGCCGTTCGCACAGCATCCAGCTTCAAGCATGGTCGCCGCTGATGCAAGGCCAATTGCTCAGCCACCCGCTGCTGAAAGATATCGCGGACAAGCACGGCAAGACACCTGCTCAAGTCATTTTACGCTGGGATTTGCAAAACGGAGTCATCACCATTCCAAAGTCGACAAAAGCGGAGCGAATTGCCCAAAACGCGGAGGTATTTGATTTTGAACTGACCCTCGAGGAAATGAAGCAAATTGACGGGCTGAATGAAAACACCCGTGTCGGTCCTGATCCTGATAACTTTGACTTTTAACAAAAAACGGCCCCGTTCGAATTTCCGAGCGGGGCTTCGACACATTTTTTATCCGCCGTTTTTCACAGGTAAAAGCCATAACATGAAAGAGAAAACAAGATATTAAGAGAAAATAGAAGGTAATAAGTCATAAACTGTGTAAAAAAGGTTATAAAATTGATAAACGAGGAAATTTGATCATTTATGAAACTTTACACGATGATTGAACGGGCGTAATATAAATCTCATCAAAAAACTGAATAAAATTTCCAATTAACGTAACCGCTGAATTCCAATTGGAAGCGGGGGAACCAATTTTTTGTGGCGCTGCCACTTGGGGTGAATCCTTTTCAAGGTAAGGTGACTCTTTGCACCTGAATCCGACAGCTAACCTCGCAAGCGTTTAAAGAGAACCAAAAAACGTGCATAAAGCACGGTTTCTTAACTGTGCCCAAAAAAGCCGTAAGAGGTTTGTTCTCTTGCGGCTTTTTTTCGTGCAAAAAACATGAAAGGAGGTGAGCGGAGTGCTGGATATCGTGATGCTGGCCATTGTCGCATTTTTAGCGGGGATGATGTTTCTGTTGCTGAGATGGGCGGGGAAAACCGCTGATCAATCATAAATGTGAAAGGAGTGATTGCCATGGCGCTATTGGCAGCGGGAGCAGCCGCCATGTTTGTCTATTTGACTTATGCTTTATTGAATCCTGAGAAATTTTAATTGTACACAAATTGGGGGTATTGAAATGACGTCGCTCATATCCATCTGTTTTATCCTGCTTGCCGCATTGCTGGCAGCCAAACCAATGGGGCTTTACATAGCGAAGGTATTTGACGGCGCCCCGTCCAAAATCGACCGGTTTTTCCTTCCGGCGGAACGCTTGCTGCTTGAGCTGGGCGGAGTAAAAGGAGAAAACCAATCGTGGAAGAAATACGCCGCCGCGCTGGTACTCACGAATACGGCGATGATTTTCATCGTTTATCTCGTTTTTCGTCTGCAGGGTGTACTGCCTTTAAATCCTGAAAAGGTCGCGGGAATGGAACCCACACTGGCTTTTAATACGGCAGTCAGTTTTATGACGAATACAAATTTGCAGCATTACAGCGGCGAAAGCGGTCTGTCCATGCTTTCGCAGATGATTGCGATCACCTTTTTAATGTTTGCCGCTCCCGCTACGGCGCTGGCCGCCGCGGTTGCGATGATTCGGGGGCTCGCCGGGAAACCGTTCGGCAACTTTTTTGTCGATTTGGTCCGTTCGATCACGCGGATTTTACTGCCGATCACAGTTGTGGTGTCGCTTGTTTTCGTCGCCCTAGGCGTACCGCAGACGCTTGACGGTTCCGTGACAGCCCATACGGTGAGCGGAGGGGAGCAGTCCATTGTTCGGGGGCCGGTGGCGTCCTTTTTATCCATCAAAGAGCTGGGGAACAACGGCGGGGGGTATTTTGGCGTCAACTCTTCTCATCCATTTGAAAATCCGAATGGATGGAGCAATGCGATTCAAATTTTATTAATGCTCTTGATTACCATCTCACTGCCGTTTACGTATGGGAAAATGGTTGGGAATCTGAAGCAAGGCCGCATTCTTTTTGTATCCGCAGGTCTTTTGTTTTTGCTTTCAGCCGGGGCAGCTTTCATGGCGGAATCGCAAGGCAATCCCGTCATCAATCAGCTCGGAATCGAGCACACAGAAGGCAGCATGGAAGGTAAGGAAGTGCGTTTTGGAACATTGAATTCAGCTTTTTATGCGATGGTTACCACCGCGAGCGAGACAGGAGCTGTCAATACGATGCACGACACGCTCACGCCACTAACGGGTCTTTTGGCATTGCTTAATATGATGCTGAACACGGTGTTTGGCGGAATAGGCGCCGGATTGATGAACATGCTTCTATACGCGATGGTTGCGGTTTTTCTGTCGGGCTTAATGGTCGGAAGAACGCCTGAGTTTTTAGGCAAAAAAATTGAAGGAAATGAAATGAAGCTTTTAGCCGTTACTCTGCTGATTCATCCTTTGTTAATCTTAGGGGCGTCAGCGCTTGCCGTCATGACGCAAGCGGGTCAGGCTGCAATTTCAAATCCCGGATTTCACGGGATCAGCCAGATTTTATACGAATATACGTCTTCAGCCGCGAATAACGGTTCAGGATTTGAAGGGCTCGGAGACGCGTCGCCTTTTTGGAATATAACAACGGGAATTGTGATGTTTATCGGCCGTTATTTCTCAATTGTCACACTGCTCGCAGTTGCGGGGTCACTTTTGAAAAAGCAAACCGTTCCGGAAACAATCGGAACATTTCGCACCGATTCAAGCCTGTTCAGCGGGATTTTTATCGCTTCGATCCTGATCGTCGGGGCTTTAACATTCTTTCCGGTGCTTGTGTTGGGACCGGCCGCAGAATATTTAACATTACGATAAGGGGGCTTTACTCATGAACGATTTGCATCATTCCAGTCAACAGGCCACACCGGATGCCGTTCACACAACAAAGCAAACGATGAACGACACGATCATCAAAGATGCGGTCAAACATGCCTTTTTAAAATTAGATCCGCGAACTATGATCAAAAATCCGATTATGTTTGTCGTAGAAGTTGGATTTTTCATAACGGTTCTGCTTTCCGTGTTTCCCCGGTTTTTCGGCAGTACGGCGGCTCCCTGGTTCAATCCGGCGGTTTCTTTCATTTTGCTGATCACCGTGTTATTCGCGAATTTCGCCGAAGCGCTGGCTGAAGGAAGAGGAAAGGCACAGGCCGATTCTTTAAAACAGACGAAAAAAGGGGTTTCGGCCAATAAAGTAATGGATGACCGCATTGAGAAGGTAGCGCCTGCCGAGCTTAGAAAGGGGGACATCGTCATCGTCTCCCAGGGAGAAATGATACCTGGCGACGGTGAAGTCATCGCGGGTCTCGCATCAGTAGACGAATCGGCCATCACGGGAGAGTCTGCTCCGGTCATAAAGGAAGCAGGCGGTGATTTCAGCTCTGTTACGGGAGGCACCCGGGTCGTCAGCGATTCGATTAAAGTCAAGATCACGAGTGATCCGGGTGAAACGTTCCTCGATCAGATGATCGCTTTAGTCGAAGGGGCTGAAAGGCAAAAAACGCCGAATGAAATCGCGTTGAATACGGTTTTAACGAGCTTAACGCTGATTTTTCTGATCGTTGTTGCGACACTCCCGTTTTTTACGTCCTATCTCGGTTTTCAAATTGATCCCGCCGTCTTGATTGCCCTGCTTGTCTGTCTTATACCGACGACGATCGGCGGGCTCCTGTCAGCCATCGGGATTGCGGGAATGGATCGCGTGACCCGCTTCAACGTTCTGGCGATGTCGGGGAAAGCTGTCGAGGCTGCGGGCGACATTAACACGATTGTTCTTGATAAAACAGGGACGATCACTTTTGGAAACCGGATGGCCGGGGAATTTGTCCCTGTCGGCGATGAATCGCTTCAAACCGTTGGTGAATATGCGGCGCTTGGCTCCATCCATGACGAAACACCGGAAGGACGCTCAGTCATCGAACTCGCTGATAAACTCTCGATTCACTATGACTCGTCCGTTGCTGAAGCAGGAGAACCGATTGAATTCAAGGCGGAAACGAGAATGAGCGGCGTGAACCTGCCCGACGGAAGGCACATTCGCAAAGGCGCTGTCGATGCCGTGAAAAAGTGGGTGATCAACAATGGCGGAACGATACCTTCGAATCTCGATCTGGAAAGCGAACGGATTTCAAAAGAAGGCGGAACACCGCTGGCTGTAGCGGCAGACGGAACAATCTTCGGTTTGATCTATTTAAAAGACACCGTTAAACCGGGCATGAAAGAGCGCTTTGCCGAGCTTCGCAAAATGGGGATCAAAACGGTGATGTGCACAGGCGACAATCCATTAACGGCCGCTACGATCGCAAGGGAAGCGGGCGTTGATGACTTTATTGCCGAAAGCAAGCCCGAAGACAAGATTAATGTGATCAAGCGCGAACAATATGAAGGAAAGCTTGTCGCCATGACGGGCGACGGAACCAATGACGCGCCCGCACTTGCGCAGGCTGATGTCGGGCTTGCCATGAACAGCGGCACAACAGCTGCCAAGGAAGCAGCGAATATGGTGGACCTTGATTCGAATCCGACAAAAATCATTGAAGTCGTCTCGATCGGAAAGCAGCTGCTTATGACGCGCGGCGCTTTGACTACGTTCAGCATCGCAAACGATATCGCCAAATATTTTGCCATCATCCCGGCGATGTTTATGCTGGCGATTCCCGAGATGAACGCGCTGAACATCATGAGGCTTGGTTCGCCGATTTCAGCGATCTTATCTGCGCTGATATTTAACGCGCTGATCATCCCGCTTCTTGTGCCTTTAGCCATGAAAGGAATTGCTTATAAGCCGATGAGCTCAAATGCTTTGCTGGCCCGCAATTTATTGATCTATGGCCTCGGCGGCGTCATCGTCCCTTTCATCGGAATCAAGCTGATCGATATGCTGCTTCAGATTATGTTGTAAGGAGGAATCGTCATGAAAGAAATCGGAGTAATCTTCAGAATCAGCCTGCTGTTAATGCTGGTTTGCGGGCTTGGATATCCGCTCGCGCTGACAGGGATTTCACAGGCCGCCATGCCTGGAAAGTCAAATGGAAGTCTTGTGTATGACCGGCAGGGGAATGTGATCGGCTCTGAACTCATTGGCCAGCGGTTTAGAGACCCGCGGCTCTTTCAAGGAAGGGAATCCAGCATCAAGTATGATGCCGCAGGATCTGGATCCCCAAACGAAGCGCCGTCAAATCCCGATTTGCTGAAACGGATGAAAGCATCGATTGAAAAGTGGAAGGAGGAAAACCCTGATGTTCCGATCAGTAAACTGCCGGTCGATTTAGTCACGAACTCCGCTTCGGGATTAGACCCTGATATCAGTCCCGACGGGGCGATGGCGCAAATTCCGAGAATCAGCCGTCTGACAGGACTGCCGGAGAAAGAGCTTGTGCAGCTTGTTCATCAGCATACCAAAAGCGACTTCTTAAGTGAACCGCGCGTCAACGTGCTGCTTCTCAATATCGATTTAAAAGAAAAACTGAAGTAGAATGCTGCCCGGTGTCTGATCATACGACACCGGGAAAAACAAACTTGATGAGAAAACGGAGATGCTGCAATGCGGAAAAAAAACACCCGTGATTATCGAAGGAAGACGCCGGGAGAGCTGCTGGCCGAAATTGAACAGCTGAAAAGAGGGCATTGGACCATTTATATCGGTTCTGCGCCGGGAGTCGGAAAAACGTATCGGATGCTCCAGGAAGCGCACGATTTAAAGCGGGAAGGGATCGATGCCGTGATCGGCCTTGTCGAAACGCATCATCGAAAAGACACGGCCGCACTCGTCAAAGGTTTAGAAGTCATTCCAAAACGAAACATTTCATATAAAGGGATAACGATGGGAGAAATGGATGTCGATGCGATTATTAACCGGAAGCCAGACCTTGTGCTTGTCGATGAACTGGCTCACACCAATGTGCCAGGTTCGAAAAATGAAAAGCGGTACATGGACGTTGAAGATATTTTACAGGAAGGCATCAACGTGCTGTCCGCCGTCAATATCCAGCATATCGAAAGCGTCCATGATATCGTTCAACACGTCACCGGGGTGAAAGTGAGAGAACGGATCCCGGACCGCGTGTTGGAATTGGCGAATGAAGTCATCTTGATTGACGTCACTCCGGAAACATTGCAAAAGCGGCTTCAGGAAGGAAAGGTATATGAAAAACATAAGATACAACAGGCTTTAACCCATTTTTTTACGAAAAATAATTTAGCTGCGTTGAGAGAGCTCGCCTTGCGAGAAGTTGCAGATGATGTGGATGATCGTCTGGAGCGGACGAACGGCAGCCTCCGGCCGAGGGGAACGAATGAAAAGATTTTGGTGTGCGTCCAGCACGGAAAAAATGCCGAAAAACTGATTCGGCGCGGGTGGAGAATCGCAAGCCGCCTGAAGGCCGATCTGCTCGTTTTAAACGTGTCGCGCACGTCAAAGGAGCAGCTGGCCCCGACAGAACGGGATAAAATCGGGCAATGGGAGACGCTCTGTGCACAATTCGGCGCCGAATTCATTTTTAAACACTCAAACAAAAGGCGCATTTCTGAAACGATCACTGATACAGCGAAACAGCACGGCATTACACAAATCGTGCTCGGCCAATCCGCCCGATCGCGATGGGAAGAAATCAGAAAAGGCTCGATTGTCAACAGCATTATGAGGCATACAGACGGAATCGACCTTCACATTGTCTCGGATGAGAAAGCTTGAGATCGGGATGCCGTTGTTAAAGGATGTTCAGCGGCGCCTGCGGCCTCCAGTATCAGCAGTTCTTTTTTCATCTCCAATCCGCCCCGGTATCCCGTGAGCTGTCCGTTTTTGCCGATAACCCGATGGCACGGCACTACCATTAACAGCGGATTTGCGCCGATCGCCGTACCTACGGCCCGGACAGCGTTCCGCTTTTGTATACGCCCGGCGATATCGGAATAGGAACGCGTGCTGCCGAAAGGAATTTCGGAGAGCGCCTGCCACACGGCTAGCTGAAAAGGCGTTCCGGCAAGGTCGACAGGAAAGCTGAAATGAGTCCGCTTGCCATCTAAATACGCCTGAAACTGCCCGGCGTATTCTGCCAATCCTTTGTCATCCCGAATGAAAACTGGCTGTGCGTACCTTTTTTCAGCCCAAGCGGCCAGCTCACCGAATCCTTGATTCCATGCCCCTGTAAAACAGAGCCCGCGGGCAGTCGCCGCAATGTGAATCTGCGAGCGGCGGCAAGTCAGCGTACGCCAGTATACGATTTGATCTTCCATATGTTTACCTCCGTTTCATTTGCCGGTATGACGTCGGTGATTGCCCTGTTTTCTTTTTAAACAAAGCGGCAAAATAATCCGCATTCCCGATGCCTACCATTGAGGCGATTTCTGCGATCGTTCGTTCAGAATGGGCAAGCAAAACGAATGCTTTCTCAATCCTTTTCTGCAGGATGTATTCTGCCGGCGAGACGCCTTTGATTCGTTTAAACGTCCGCTGCAGATGAAAAGGGCTGATATGGCACCTGTCAGCCAAAGCTTGCAGAGACAGCGGATCGCGATAAGATTCCTCGATGATTTGCACCGCCCGCTGTGCCAGCTCTTCATCCGGCAGCAGCATCCCGGCCGGATTGCAGCGTTTGCAGGGGCGGTACCCTTCTGATAAAGCATCTTTTGCATTGAAAAAGATTTGCACATTTTCGATTTGCGGAACTCTCGATTTGCAGGAAGGGCGGCAAAATATCCCGGTCGTTTTGACCGCGTAATAAAAAACTCCGTCATAGGCGGAATCGTTTTCCGTAATCGCCCGCCACCTTTCAGGCGTCAATCGTGATTTGCTGTTCATATCTTCACCCCGATCTATGTCAGTATAACCTAAATGACAGCCGGAGGTGGAGAGGCAGGGAATGGCACAGCAAGAAGACAAAGAAGAAGAGGGACGGTTGCCTGCGTCTCCGAAACGCGCTACAATTCATTTACAATACAGGATGAGGTGAGAATATTGCCGAAATCAGAGAAGCAGGCCTCCTAAAATAAAAAAGCTATATTTTAGGAGGTAAAACATGAATTTTCAAACAATCGATCTCGACACTTGGTATAGAAAATCTTATTTTGACCATTACATGAAGGAAGCGAAATGTTCTTTCAGTATAACGGCAAACGTCAATGTGACCAATTTGCTTGCCGTGCTCAAGAAAAAGAAGATCAAGCTGTACCCGGTTTTTATTTATATCGTATCAAGGGCCATTCATTCGCGTCCCGAGTTTAGAACAACGTTTGATGACAAAGGACAGCTGGGGTATTGGGAACAAATGCATCCATGTTATACGATTTTTCATCAGGACGACCAAACGTTTTCCGCCCTCTGGACAGAATACTCAGATGATTTCTCGCGGTTTTATCGTCAATATCTTCAGGATGCTGAGCGCTTTGGAGACAAAAAGGGCTTATGGGCTAAGCCGGACATCCCGCCCAATGCGTTTTCAGTTTCTTCTATTCCATGGGTGCGCTTTACAAACTTTAATTTAAACCTAGATAACAGCGAACACTTGCTGCCGATTATTACAAACGGGAAATACTTTTCAGAAGGCGGTGAAACATTTTTGCCGGTTTCCCTGCAAGTACACCATGCAGTGTGTGACGGCTATCATGCCGGCGCTTTTATGAACGAGTTGGAACGGCTTGCCGCCGATTGTGAGGAGTGGCTTATGTGACAGAGGAAAGGCCGATAGGATTCGGCCTTTTTTATATGCACTTCTTAGCGGGTCTCCTACCATCTCTCCCTGCTGTTTAAATTTACTCACGGGATTTGGAACGCCGGCTCTCAACAAACTTCCGGTAATGAAAATCATGAACCAAACGGATCGTCGGCCTGATTAACAGCTGAAAGCTGCCGATCACAAACATCCATATTCCCGCCGGCTTCAGTTCCTCGAAGAAAAAACAGAAGCTCCCGACAAGGAATAAAAGACCGATAAGAAAATCGTTTAATGTATGAAGAACTTTGTATCTTTTTTTGAAAAAGAGTTCGTATCGATCATTGTGGTTTTGCGGCATTGCTTGATCCCTCCAGTCCTTTTATTACCCTGCCGGAAGCAGGAGTGAAACGTCGGTATGCATAGGATTTATGAATAAGGAAAAACATATGGGGACATCGACCATCGAGGAGTGAAAAATATGCGGCTATTCATATGTGCATTGTGCCTGTTCGGCATGATTGTCCCGACATTTGAAACGAAAGCGCTGACGTTTGAAGAATTGCCGGTTAAACAGGCTTCAAAACAATGGGAAGTTCAAATCGGTAAAGCCGAAGCAAAAAACGGAATGGCGAAGCCGGAAAAAGGTAGGTTTCATACTTATGCTGTCGAAATCAAAAACATTGGACACGATGTAGCTTCGGCGGAAATTTATCTCTATCGGAATGAACCCAATTCTTCAACGAAATTTTCGCTTTGGAATATTCCTCACGACAATGCGGTCTCTTTAGCCAAAAGCTTAAATGACGGAAGCCCTGTCAAGCACCGGAATTTGCTATTGGCAGAGAATGCGACCGAATTGGAAGTGGACTTGATTTGGACGGAAAAAGGGAGCGAAGGCAGACTTTTAAAGGAATCGTTTATTTTCAAAGGGAGATGAATCATAAAGATAGAGGCCGTTGAACCGTCAACGGCCTTTTTTGTGAAAGTTAAGGCAGCCGGTCGTTCGGCCAACATGGTATCGAAGTGAACATTGATCAGCAGAGCTTTCACAAAACATTTACATTTAGAGAAAAATACAGGATGTTTTCACCAATATTTTCTCAATAATGATACACTATTGACAAGCTGCTACTTTGGGTGGGGTGTTTCTGTGGATGCTGATGAAGCAAAAACACCAGACTGTGTCATGAGAGCACGAACAAATCGATATAAAAGTAGGAGAGTCAGGATTGTCAATCTGTAAAAGATCTTTTTTTTATCCCGTGATTCGGCTTTAAAGTTCTGAATCTTCAAGAAGTTTGCCGCCTTTTTGCTGATCAATCGAGAACAAAGGATGATACATATGAAAAGAATAGATAAAATCTACCATCAGCTGCTGGATAATTTTCGCGAAACGAATATCCATCAGCTTTTAAAGATACAAGGGAATTCGGCTCAGGAAATCGCCGGTCAGCTGCAAATGGAGCGTTCAAATGTCAGCTTTGAATTAAACAATCTCGTTCGTGCCAAAAAGGTGATCAAGATTAAAACGTTCCCTGTGCGCTATGTCCCGGTGGAAATCGTTGAAAACATCTTGAACATCAAATGGAACTCAGAGTTGATGGAGGTTGAAGAACTGAAGCGGCTGGCTGACGGCCAAAAAAAGCCGGCGCGTAACATGTCCGCCGATCCCCTCGAGCTCATGATCGGGGCTAAAGGGAGCTTGAAAAAGGCAATCTCTCAGGCGAAAGCGGCTGTCTTTTATCCTCCGCACGGCTTGCACATGCTGCTGCTCGGTCCGACGGGTTCAGGTAAATCGCTGTTTGCGAACCGGATCTACCAGTTCGCCGTTTATTCGGACATATTGAAGCCCGATTCCCCGTTCATCACATTCAACTGTGCCGATTATTATAACAATCCTCAATTATTGCTCTCGCAATTGTTCGGACATAAAAAAGGGTCGTTTACAGGTGCCGGCGAAGACAAAGCAGGATTAGTCGAACAGGCGGACGGGGGCATTCTGTTTATGGATGAAATTCATCGTCTCCCGCCGGAGGGGCAGGAAATGCTGTTTTATTTCATTGACAGCGGCACATACAACAGGCTTGGTGAAACAGAGCATAAGCGAACGGCAAAAGTCCTGTTTATCTGCGCAACAACAGAAAACCCGAGTTCTGCATTGCTGAAGACATTTTTACGGAGAATTCCGATGACCGTACATATTCCGTCGCTCGATGAACGGTCCCTTGGAGAAAGAGTGGAGCTGACAACTTTTTTATTGGGGAAAGAAGCAGAGCGGATCAAGAAAAACTTAAATGTTCATATCGACGTCTATAATGCATTGATTCATTCTGCAAAATTCGGAAATGTCGGGCAGCTGAAATCAAATGTGCAGCTGGTCTGTGCGCACGGATTTTTAAATAACCTTGACAAAGACGAGGTTGTTGAACTGACCGTCCGGGATCTTCCCGATGAGATCAAACAGGACTGGATGTCCAGCAGCAAAAATATCGAACGGAGCAAAATGATTTCTGAATACGTCAACATTACAACGATCATCTCTCCGATTGTGGAAGATGATACAACGAAAATCGATGACTCATTTAACTTATACCATGTCATAGAAGAAAAAGCGAAAATCCTGAATAAAGAAGGCTTAACAAAAAAACAAATCAATCAATATATTTTAACGGATATTCATTTGCACGTCAGAAGCTTTTTTAATCAGAAAATGCTTCAAAACCACAGCTTGCTCAAATTCGTTGAAGACGACGTGATTCAGATGACGAAAGAATTAAAGGAAGTCGCTGAACATGAGTTAGACTGCAAATTCGACCGTAAATTCATCTATTTCCTGAGCATGCACATCGCCGCATTTTTAAAGCGCGGAAAACAGATTGATGTTTTAAACCCGCAGGAAACAGATGAAATCAGGGAAAACCATGTGAAAGAATATGAGGTCGCACTGATTTTCAAAGATAAAATTCAAGCGTATTTTAAAGTAACCGTTCCGGAAATCGAAGTCATCTACTTGACGATGCTGATTCAGTCGATTAAATCATGGAAAGAAAACAAAAGGACGGGCATTGTCGTGGCGGCCCATGGAAACAGCACGGCGAGCTCTATGGTTGAAGTAGCCACTGAACTGCTGGGGAGCACCCCGATTGCTGCGGTTGATATGCCTTTGACCGTTTCACCTGCGGAAATCGTAAGCAGTCTGGCGGAGAAAGTGAAGCAGGTTGATGAAGGAGAAGGCGTATTAATGCTTGTCGACATGGGATCGCTTGCGATGCTGGAAACAAGGCTCGAACAACAAACGGGCGTAAAAATAAAAACGATCAGCAATGTTACGACATCGATGGTGCTTGATGCTGTCCGCAAGGTGAATTATTTGAATTTGAATTTGCACGCCATCTATGATTCGGTTACAAAGGATTTCATCGATTTATGGGCCGATAAACCGCGGGTCTCAGGCAAAAAGAAGGCGATCGTCTCCATTTGCACGACAGGCGGCGGAACGGCGAAAAAGCTCGAAGAGATCTTAACAGCAATCGTGAGCAGGACATCAGATGAACAAATCAGCATTTTGACGGTGTCATCGATCAAATTAGCAAACCGCATGAAAGAAATTGAAAAAACGTATGAGATCCTTGCCACGGTGGGCACGAAGAATCCTAAAATCGATGCTCCGCACGTGCCTTTAGAAGTATTGATTGAAGGCGAAGGAGAAAAAGTGATTCAGCAAGTGATTGGAAACGGCAATATCCCTGCGAGCGGCGGATTATCCGGTAAAAATGTGGTGGTGAAGGAGCTGTGCGAAGACAGCCTGAAAAAATATCTTGTCTTTTTGAATCCCTATCATATGATAGACATGCTGTTGGAGTGGCTTCAGACGGTTCAAGACGAACTGCGCATCACATTCAGCAACGCGGTGCTGATCAAAGTCATCATGCATACCGCTTTTGCTTTTGAAAGGGTGATCAAACAGAATCCGATCGCTTTTCCTGAGGAAGAAGAAATGAATGATCAGCTTCAAAACGTTCTTCACATCACAGAGAAAACATTAAAGCCTTACGAAGAAAAGCTTGGACTCGCGATCAGCGAAGATGAAAAAATATTTATCGCGACCATCTTTTCTGAAGAGTTATAGCTGTTTTCCATGAGCGATTTTTTCAGGTAAACCTGTATTAAGTGGAATCCCATTTTAATACAGGTTTATTTTTATGCTTGAATGTGTTTCAAACTTGAAAATCATTCGTCTTGAGATGCAGTGAAAGCGCTTAATACAACTTTGTTGGCACGATCCTTGCATTATAAATAAGCGAACGAAAAAAGAAAGGAGCAATGTACATGATTACAGTCATTATCAGCGGCCACGGAAACTTTCCCACAGCATTAAAAGAATCTTCAGGGATGATATTCGGAGAAGAAGACAGCCTGATCGCGGTGCCGTTTCTGAAAGGGGAAGGCATTCAGACACTGCAAGAAAAATATCATCAGACGCTGAAGGACATTCCGGAGGAACACGAGGTGCTTTTTTTAGTGGATATTTTCGGCGGGACGCCATACAACGCAGCGACTCCTTACATCGCGAAGGAGCGGAGATTCGATATGGCAGCCGGCGTGAACCTGCCGATTTTGTTAGAGGCATTGAGCTTGAGGGAGCATATGCCGCTCAAACAACTGCTGAACCAGTTGAAAAAGATGAGCCGGGAATGCTTCCAAATCTGCAGCGAACAATTGGAAAAATTCAGTCAGTCTAATCAGGGAAGAGAGGATGAATTGTAATGAAAATCGTTTTAGCAAGAATTGATGACCGCTTTATTCACGGCCAAGTATTAACAAGATGGATTAAAATCCACGCTGCTGACCGCATTATCGTCGTCTCTGATGAGGTGGCGCAGGACGAAATGAGAAAAACGCTGATCCTTTCTGTCGCACCTTCAAATGTGAAAGCCAGCGCCGTTTCGATCTCCAAAATGGCCAAAGCGTTTCACAGTCCGCGGTACGAAGATACGACGGCAATGCTGTTATTCGAAAATCCGGGCGACATTGTTTCTTTAATCGAAGCAGGTGTTCCGATCGAAACAGTCAATGTCGGCGGGATGCGCTTCGAGAATAACCGCAGGCAAATCACGAAATCGGTAAGCGTGACTGAAAAGGACATCAAATCGTTTGAACAATTGCACGGATTGGGCGTGAAGCTGGAACTGAGGCAGCTGCCGTCAGATTCGAGCGAAGACTTTATGCAGATTTTAAGAAACGCAATAAAATCCTAGAAGGAGGGTTCTAAAGCCATGTCAACGATTCAAATTATTTTGCTGCTCGTCATTGCAGCTATAACAGGTATCGGTAGTGTATTGGACGAAGGGCAGACACACCGTCCGCTGATTGCCTGCACGTTGGTCGGCCTGGTTCTCGGGGATCTGAAAACAGGCATCATTCTCGGCGGAACGCTGGAGCTGATGGCGCTTGGCTGGATGAACGTCGGTCTTGCAATGGCCCCCGATACGGCTATCGCTTCCGTGATTTCGACCATTTTAGTGATTACCGCCGATCAGGGAGTCGGTGAAGGGATTGCCGTCGCGGTGGCTTTGGCTGCTGCGGGTCAGGCGCTGACGATTTTCGTCAGGACGATCACCGTATTTTTAATTCACCGTGCCGACAAATACGCAAAGGATGGCAATTTTAAAGGAATTGAAATCATGCATATTACCGCCATGGCGTTTCAGGCGCTGCGCGTTATGATTCCGACATTGATTGTGGCTCTGATCAGTGTCAGCGCTGTTCAGGCGTTTTTGGGAAATATTCCGGACGTCATCACAAAAGGTTTGCAAATAGGCGGGGGGATTATCGTTGTTGTCGGATATGCGATGGTCATCAACATGATGAACATTCCGTATTTGAAGCCGTTTTTCTATATCGGTTTTTTGCTGGCCGCGTTTACCGATTTCAATTTAGTCGGCTTCGGTGCCCTCGGGCTTTGTCTGGCATTTTTATATCAGCAAGTGATGCAAAAAAATCATGCGCAGGGGGCGGTGGCTGCCGCCAGTGACAGCAGCGTGGCTGCATATGATGATGACGATGATCTGGATGCTTAACTATTGAAGGAGGGACGAATAATGAGCACAGAAAAAAGGTTAACGAAGAAAGAGATTTTCAGTATGTTTATCCGCTCAAACTTTTTGCTCGGATCATTTAACTTTGAGCGTGTACAGGCGCTCGGCTACTGCTACGTCATGATTCCGGCGATCAAAAAATTGTACGGTCCGGGAGCGAAACGGAGCGAAGCGCTCCAGCGCCACTTGGAATGGTTTAATACGCATCCGTGGCTGACAGCGCCGATATTCGGCGTGACCGCTGCGATGGAAGAAGAAATGGCCAACAATAAAAAGATTGATGCCAAAGCGATTAATGGAATGAAAATCGGCTTAATGGGCCCGTTGGCAGGTGTGGGCGACCCGATTTTCTGGGGGACGCTGCGTCCCGTTCTGGCAGCCTTGGGAGCGTCGCTTGCTTTAAGCGGAAACATCGCCGGCCCGCTTTTGTTTTTCTTTTTAATCAACGCGATCAGGTTAAGTACAAAATACTACGGGTTAAAGTACGGCTATGTGAAAGGCATGGAAATTTTGCAGGACTTGGTCGGGAACCGCATTCAGAAACTGACGGAAGGCGCTTCAATACTCGGGCTGTTTGTGATGGGAGCGCTCGTTTCCAAGTGGACGACGATCAATATCCCGATCGTCGTGTCGAGAATTAAAGATGATGCAGGCAAAGTCGATGTACAGACCGTGCAAAACATTTTAGACAGCATCATGCCGGGGGTACTGCCTCTAGGATTGACATTGCTCGCTGCCTGGATGCTTCGCAAAGGGGTGAATCCTCTTCTCATGATTTTCGGTATTTTTATCATCGGGATTGTCGGCTATTGGGCTGGCTTTTTGGCATAAAATGATTTAGTTGTTCTTTTCTTAGCTTTTGGAGAGGCAGGTCCATTCGGCCGCAAAAAGGGGGAGGCTGTTTGGACTTCCTGCCTTAACCGTCACTAAAAACCGTGTGAAGAAGAGGGGAGAAAAGGGATGAAAAAGAGAATGATTCAGATGGGGATCATAGGGGCTATGATGTTTCCGGAAGCCTTTTCCGCAGCTGCGGCCGACCCGGACTACTATAACGAGGATCATCGGCCCAAGTATCATTTCACGCCGGAAGCAAACTGGATGAATGACCCGAACGGGATGGTGTATTACGCGGGGGAATATCATCTGTTTTATCAATATCATCCGTATGGCTTGCGCTGGGGGCCGATGCATTGGGGGCACGCAGTAAGCAAAGATTTGGTCAAGTGGGAGCATTTGCCGGTCGCGCTGTATCCGGATGAAAAAGGGACAATTTTTTCGGGAAGCGCTGTCGTCGATCGGCATAATACAACAGGGTTTCAAACAGGGACGGAGAAGCCGCTCGTTGCCATTTATACGCAGGACCGGGACGGGGAACAAGTACAAAGCATCGCCTACAGCAATGACAAAGGCAGGACATGGACGAAGTACTCAGGCAACCCCGTCATTCCAAATCCGGGAAAAAGAGATTTCCGAGATCCGAAAGTCGTTTGGCACAAACAGACGAAAAAGTGGGTGATGGTGCTTGCGGGCGGCGACCGAATTTTAATCTATACATCGCCTGACCTGAAGCACTGGACACATGCGAGCGAATTCGGCGAAGGAGAAGGCAGCCATGGAGGCGTGTGGGAATGTCCGGATCTGTTTGAGCTTCCTGTAGAGGGGAGACCGAATGAAACGAAATGGGTGATGCAAGTCAGTGTTGGAGACGGTGCTGTCTCAGGAGGATCAGGCATGCAATATTTCGTCGGAAGCTTTGACGGCACAACCTTTAAAAATGAAAACCCGCCGAATCGCGTATTATGGACAGATTACGGCAAAGACTTCTACGCAGCTGTCAGCTGGTCTGATATCCCGCGGTCTGACGGGCGAAGGCTTTGGTTAGGATGGATGAGCAATTGGCAATACGCAAACGATGTTCCCACTTCCCCGTGGAGAAGCGCAATGTCTATCCCGAGAGAACTAAAATTGAAAGCGTTTTCCGAAGGATTCAGAATTGTTCAGGCTCCGGTAACTGAGCTGAAGTCGATCAGGGGTGCATCGCAAATGTGGAAAAACAAGATCATTTCACCTCGAAACAGAAATTTTTTGAAAGCGCTGTCAGATAATGCGTACGAAATCAATGCGGAATTTCAAGTAAATACCGGAACTGCGGCCGAATTTGGCTTTAAAGTCCGAACAGGGGAAAACCAATATACGAAAATCGGCTACAGCAAAAACAGCGCTTCACTGTTCGTCGACCGAAGCCAATCCGGAAACGTCTCCTTTAATCCGAACTTTAACACCGGAAAGCATGCGGCCCCGCTGCAACCGGTCGGTGGGAAGGTGAAGATGCGCATTTATGTCGACCGCTCTTCAGTTGAAGTATTCGGCAACGACGGGAGGCAGGTGATCACCGACATTATTCTGCCGGACCGATCCAGTAAAGGGCTTGAAGTATACGCATCTAACGGGTTTGTCAAGCTGAATTCGATGACGGTTCATCCTCTGAAAAACGTATGGGGAACGTCACCCTTTCAATCGAATTTGACCGGCTGGACGACCGTAAACGGTGTATGGGCCGACACGATTGATGGAAAACAAGGGCGATCTGACGGGGATTCGTTCATTTTATCTTCAGCAAAAGGAACAGATTTCACATATGAAGCAGATGTCACGGTAAAGGATGGAAATGGCAGAGGGGCGGGTGCTCTCGTGTTTCGGGCCGACAAGGATGTTCAAAACGGATATCTTGCCAATGTGGATGCCAAGCATGATGTGGTGAAGTTTTTCAAATTTGAAAACGGCTCGGCCTCTGTTATTGCCGAACACCGCACACCGATAGAAACCGGCCGGAAATATCACCTGAAGGCGGTGGCCCGCGATTCCAACTTTCATATTTACTTGGACGGCCGATTGGTGATAAGTGCTCGGGATTCCACGTTTACCGAGGGAGCATTTGGCTTGAATGCATGGGATGCGACCGCAGTCTTCCAACATGTTTATGCTGATCGATAACGATGAAGCTGGAATGCCGGGCATTCCAGCCTTTCATTTAAAAGACGCTGCGGACCAATCCGCCGTCCGCCCGCAAGGCTGCACCATTGATCGGCGAGGAAAGCGGACTGCTTAAAAAGGTGACAAAGTGCGCGATTTCTTCCGGCCGAATCAGCCTTTGTATGATAGAGGTCGGCCGGTTTTCTTTCATAAACCGCCTTTCCGCTTCTTCGACCGTCAGGTTTTCATCCGGATAAAGAGTCTTCAGCATCGTTTCAACGCCTTCGGTTAAGGTTGAGCCCGGCATAACGGTATTGACAGTCACATTTGTACCCGTAGCAAGCTCTGCCAAGCTCCGGGAAATCGAAAGCTGCATCGTTTTTGTTGCGCTGTAATGCGCCATTTCCTGTGACGGCATAACCGCAGCTTCGCTCGCAATAAAAATGACCCGGCCTTCTTTTTTCTCGATCATGCTTTGCAAATATCTCCGCGAGAGCCTTACTCCGCTCATAATATTCACTTCGAAAAAGCGGAACCAATCCTCATCCGGAATCTCAAAATATTCCGCCGGCTCAAAAATTCCTAAATTATTAATGAGAATATCAACATGCGGGAACGCTGCTATTAGGTCTTGACACCCTTTCTCAGTGCCAAGATCATAAGGGGCCGGATGAAGAACAGCCTCGGGGAATTGGCCTTTCAATTCGTCTATTATTTGATTGACCTTGTCTTGCCGGCGTCCGTTAATGATGACAGACGCACCTTCTTTCGCAAGTGAAGCGGCAATCGCTTTGCCGATTCCGGACGTTGATCCGGTCACCAATGCTGTTTTTCCTCGTAAGTTCAGGTTCATCATGGATCCCTCCGTTTTCTTTTCAGTATAAACAGAACAATGTCATACAAAACATCATTCATGATTATGGAACAGAAGAACCCGAAACGGAAGTACGCACTTTAAAGTTATATAGGCACTTTTTTGTGCCCCCTCAGTTTAAAGAGGGGACCGTTTGTTTGACCAGGCAAAAAAAGCATCAAAAAACCGCCGTCTGTAAACGGCGGGCTTACTGTTTATGGGGAATTCAATCATAGCAAGTAACGGTGATGTATGTATCGTTCCCTTTAAACAGAACGAGTTCTGCTTTTTTGTTCGCGCCATCTGTAAAATCGCTGACATCGATCACCGGACTGTTGCTTTTCGGTCCGACGTAGATATTTTTTCTAACGATTTCGGGCGTGCTTCCCGCCCCGTCAACTTCATACAGCGTAAAAGTAAAGCCATAAAAGCTGTTGTTGTGAAAATAAAATTTCCCTCCGCCTGATTTAATGATCGGAGTCTGCGATGTCATGCCGTATGTGCCGATATTATCCCATACACCGGAACCTGCTGCAGACGCAGAAGAAAAAGGCAAAAGCAAACACGCCAAAGTGAGCAGTAAGGCACCGATTTTGCTGAATTTCATGATTGGTCCTCCTTTTTAGTCACTACACTGGGGATTGTATCATTCATCACAGATGAAAGAATGAGGCATTGTTCCCTGAAAAATTGGGTTTATCTTTTTCATATGATGCACTTTTTGCGAACGGCATCCATAAATTGTGCTTTTATTAAGAAAAAAGGCCGATCATGGTGCTGCGGCGCTGTAACAAATGAAGCTGATATCCCATGAAGGCCTCCGCGGTTTTTCGAGTTTTTTTTCTTTTGAAATTGAAATAGACACTGCTAATGATTGACAACATTTTCAAACTGACTTAAACTTAGTTTGATGATTAAACTAAGTGTGTGCATAAGGAGTGGATGAAAGAGGGAGATCATTTTATGTTCTGATCAAAGCAACCTTCGAAATCTGATTCTTGCGAAATTGGAAAAAGGAGGTGATAAGATGACATAAACCTACAATCTAGTATTCGTGGTTGACGAGTGAAGCATCTGTCTCACTTCGGCTGAAAGGCCGCTTGCCAGGTTCTATGTATGCGCTTTCATAAAAACTTATCATAAAGCCGTTTTGAAAGGCTGTGGAGGAGGTAAGAATCATGACGGGTGGACATGTAAACCAAGTTAGTATGTATGAGAAATCCGGTTATGCTTCTGGAGATTTAGCATGTAATTTAATTTACACCACGGTTTCTACATATCTGTTATTTTTCTATACGGATGTTTATGGTTTATCAGCCGCTGCCGCTGGAACAATGTTTCTGATTGTTCGAATCATTGATGCGCTTGCCGATCCTTTTATCGGAACATTAGTAGACCGAACAAACAGCAGATTCGGGAGGTTTAGGCCGTATCTGCTGTTCGGCGCGTTTCCGCTTTCTGTACTTGCCATCCTCTGTTTTACAACCCCTGATTTTTCAGATACCGGAAAATTAATCTACGCTTATATCACGTATGTCGGTTTATCACTCACATATACAGCGATAAATGTTCCATACGGCGCATTAACCTCCGCGATGACGAGAGATAATCAAGAGGTCGTCAGCATTACTTCGGTTCGGATGGTCTTTGCCAATCTTGGCGGACTCATCGTATCTTTTTTTGTTCCTTTACTTTCTACTTATTTAGGTGATACGACAGGAAACACGGCTCTTGGCTGGCAGCTGACGATGAGCATGCTGGGGATAATTGGCGCCTGTCTATTAATCTTTTGTTTTAAAAGTACAAAAGAACGGGTCACTCTGCCAATGTCCGAAGAAAAAATTAAATTTTCCGATCTATTCGAGCAATTCCGGGTGAATCGTCCGTTAGTCGTTTTAAGCATTTTCTTTATCATTATTTTTGGCGTCAACTCGATAAGCAATTCCGTCGGCATCTACTACATGACGTACAATGTAGGCAGAGCCGATCTTGTGAAATGGTACGGCTTGCTTGGAAGCCTTCCTGCATTGGCCATCCTGCCGTTTATACCCCGAATCAATAAGTGGCTGGGAAAGAGAAAGCTATTAAATGCCGCTTTATTATTAAATATCATTGGACTTTTAGCCATTCTCATTGTTCCGCCAAGCAATGTGTTTCTGGTGCTCTTCTTTCGGGTCATTGCCGCAGTTGGAAGCGTGACGGCCGGGGGATATATGTGGGCGCTTATCCCTGAAACAATCGAATATGGCGAATATAAGACTGGGAAACGCTTGAGTGGATTGATTTATGCGATTATCGGCTTCTTTTTCAAGTTTGGCATGGCACTCGGCGGAATCGTTCCAGGACTCATATTGGAGAAGTTCGGCTATGCCGCAGGCCAGGTCCAAACACCTGAAGCGTTGACAGGGATATTATTAACGACAACTGTAGTTCCAGTTATTTTCCTTATATTGGCTATGATCGACATTAATTTTTACAATTTAAGCGATGAAAAATATGCAAAAGTCGTACGTGAATTAGAGAATAGAGATAAAGTGACTTGGACTCTATGAAGAATTTCAGTGGAAATATACATTTTAAAGACAACCGTGAGGAGGAATGAAGATGAAAATTATCAATCCGGTGCTTAAAGGTTTCAACCCGGATCCATCCATATGTAGAGTAGGGGAAGATTATTATATCGCAGTATCCACCTTCGAATGGTTTCCAGGAGTGCAAATCCATCATTCAAAAGATTTGGTGAATTGGCGTTTAATTGCACATCCGTTGCAGAGGGTTTCACAATTGGATATGAAAGGGAATCCCGACTCAGGCGGTGTATGGGCGCCTTGTCTAAGTTACAGTGAAGGAAAGTTTTGGCTTATATATACAGATGTAAAAGTTGTGGATGGAGCCTGGAAAGACTGTCATAACTATTTAGTTACTTGCGAAACCGTCGATGGAGATTGGGGGGAGCCGATTCAACTAAATAGTTCCGGCTTCGATGCTTCATTGTTCCATGATGTCGACGGAAGAAAATATTTGTTAAATATGCTGTGGGATCACCGGATCGGCCGCCATTCATTCGGAGGCATTGTGATGCAGGAATTTTCCGTGCGCGAAAAAAGGCTTATCCATCAACCGAAAATCATTTTTGAAGGCACAGATATTAAACTGACTGAAGCGCCGCACCTTTATCATATCGGGGATTATTACTATTTGTTGACAGCGGAAGGCGGGACCCGTTACGAGCATGCCGCCACAATTGCCCGTTCAAAACATATCGAAGGACCATATGAGATTCACCCCGACAATCCAATTTTAACGTCTTGGCACGAACCTCGGAATCCGTTGCAGAAATGCGGACATGCATCAATTGTGGAAACGCATACAGGTGAGTGGTATTTAGCTCACTTAACCGGGCGTCCTATTCATCCTGCTGATGACTCGGTTATTCACCAAAGAGGATATTGTCCTTTGGGAAGAGAAACCGCGATTCAAAAATTAGAGTGGAAAGACGGCTGGCCTTATGTGGCAGGCGGAAAAGAGGGGAGGGTGGAGGTGGAAGCGCCCCGCATATCTGAAACAAAATTTCCATCGACCTATCAGGAAGTCGATCAATTTGCTGATCGGACATTAAATATGAACTTTCAGACATTGCGGATTCCCTTTACGAAAGAATTAGGATCATTGACTGAAAGGCCGAATCATTTACGTTTATATGGACGTGAATCACTAACCTCCACATTTACCCAGGCGTTTGTAGCCAGGCGTTGGCAAAGCCTCCGTTTTACAGCGGAGACTGCTGTTGATTTCAACCCGGAGACCTTTCAGCAAGCCGCGGGACTCGTGAATTACTACAACACCGAAAACTGGACGGCTCTTCAAGTGACTTATGATGAAGACCTTGGGCGCATTTTGGATGTAACGATATGCGATAATTTTACATTCTCACAGCCGATAAAAGACAAAATTGTCATCCCGCGGGACATACAATATGTTTATTTAAGAGTAAATGTCGAATGGGAAACATATTATTACTCCTATTCTTTTAATAAAAAAGACTGGTATAAAATTGAGATCCCGTTGGAATCTAAAAAACTGTCAGATGATTATGTGCGCGGAGGAGGATTCTTCACCGGAGCTTTTGTGGGAATGCAATGCCAAGATACAAGCGGAGCACATCAACATGCCGATTTTGATTACTTTATGTACAAAGAGCTATGAGTCAACAAAATACCGCTCCCGACAATCGGGAGCGGTTCAAATTTGTTTTCTTCCCTTCCCATTTTAATGCCTCTTTCCTTCCTCGGTTAATTTAAAAGTTGTCATCCTCGCTCGCTTTGGGGTAAGTGAAACGCAAAAGGAGCAGATGCATTATGAACCTTTCAAATTAAACTTCATTACTAAACAATGATTACAGAAGGTGTTCATTAATGAACATCCATAAGACAAAAGACCGGGGGATAGGCGCTCATTTTGCATGCATATGCTCTTTTTTGCTGGTGTCGATGAAAAATACAAAAAATTTATATTTTTCAAATTCCCACTTTACAGGTAGGTATAGTATAGATTATATTTAACAATAAAAATAAACCAATTGAAGTGGGAGGCCAACATGAAAAAGCTGATTGTGTTTGTCTTGATAGGATTATTTGCGCAGCTGATAGATGGCGCCTTAGGGATGGCGTACGGGGTGACATCGTCGTCATTGCTGCTTGCCTTCGGCATCGCACCGGCGGTTGCGTCAGCATCCGTTCACCTGGCGGAAGTCGTCACAACCGCGGCATCCGGTGTGTCGCATATAAAGTTTGGAAACGTTGATAAACAAACGGTCAAACGACTCGTCATCCCGGGATCACTCGGGGCATTTCTCGGCGCTTCCTTTTTAAGCAACATTCCGGGCGAGCTTGCGAAACCTTATATTTCAATATTTCTGCTTGTCCTCGGCGTGTATGTGCTCACTCGATTTCTATTCATGTTTAAAATAGGAGAGCAAAAAAGCGGTATCAGCCTTTCGAGAAAAAAAGCCGTTCCCCTGGGATTAATCGCGGGTTTTGCTGATGCAACCGGAGGGGGAGGCTGGGGGCCGATTGCCACTCCAGTTTTGTTATCCAAAAAAGGCGTCTGTGCGAGAAAAGTAGTGGGTACTGTTGACACAAGCGAGTTTGCTATTGCCGTTTCGGCAACGTTAGGATTTTTCATTTCTCTCGGCTGGGAAGAAGTCAATTGGCTGTGGGTTGGTGCATTGATGATTGGCGGAATTATTGCGGCTCCGATTGCCGCCTGGCTGGTGCAGAAGGTGCATGCCCGATTAATGGGCGTTCTGGTCGGCGGACTGATCATTCTCGTCAACACAAGAACGCTTGTCCATTCGTGGATCAATCAAACAGCATTATATCCGGCTATTTATATTGGAATCATCGCAGTTTGGATATCAGCTATTGTATATATTGTTGTAAAAATAAGAACAAGTGATCAAACTGCTCAAGCATTAAATCAATAATCTTGCGACGGCTTCAGATATCATGAGCGTTTTAAAAAAGATGCGGAAGTCGATAAGCAAGAGAAGGGAAGAACTTCAGGCCGTCAACAAACGAATACATTCCGATCGGACAACCGAAGGGCTCCTGTTAGACTGCCGTTCCTTGAAAAGGAACTGTAAACTAAGAGGACTTTTTATTTTTAAATTTACTTATAGCGAGATCGGCATAGCGCCGGTCTCAACTTGTTTTCATGCCTCTTTTTGCATTCCCCGTCTCATTTCTAAACAATGAATGCGGAAGGTGTTTATTAATGAACATCTCCAGCTTGATTGCCGATTGAATGCGGGTTTTCCTGGAATTATAATATTTGTGAATGAGTGGATGTGAATAGCCTAACGCACTATCGCGGTTTATCATTCCGGTGCAGGCTGTTATTTACAAAAATAGAGATGGAGGTAGGATGTATGTCTTCAAAACAAGAGGAGAGCTTCGCCATATTAACTGAGAGAGAATTGTCTTCTGCGGCATTTAAAGATGAAGCGTACGAATTTTACAAGCGATTACGCGCTTCCCGTCCTGTCTATCCCGTATCGATGGGGGATCTGGGCGAAGGCTGGCTCATTACGAGGTACGAGGATGCGGTCCATATATTAAAGGATGCAAGAATGAAGAAAAATTACGAAAATGTGTTTACTGAAGAAGAATTAGAGAACTTCTCCGCTCTGGAAAATGAAGAACCTTTATCAAAGCATATGCTCAACTCAGATCCCCCCGACCACGGCCGTTTGCGGTCTCTTGTACAGAAAGCATTTACTCCCCGGATGGTTTTACAGCTCGAGAACAGAATCCAAAAAATCGCTGATTCTTTATTGGATCAAGCAGAACCGAATCATTCCATGAATCTTGTAGACGACTTCGCTTTCCCGCTGCCGATCATTGTCATCAGCGAGATGCTTGGTATTCCGCTTGAAGATCGGCAAAAATTCAGAGTTTGGTCCCAGGCGGTTATTGATTTTTCTGACACGCCCGAAAGCCTGGAGGAATACAAGCATAAAATAGGCGAGTTTGCTGAATACCTGGAATATTTGGTTTGCAAAAAAAGGGACGAGCCGGCTGAGGATTTAGTCAGTGCATTAATTCAGGCAGAAAGCGAAGGAACGACATTAAGCATAGAAGAGCTGTATTCGACAATTATGCTCCTTATCGTTGCAGGACATGAGACAACGGTAAACTTAATAACCAATATGACCTTTGCCTTGCTGAACCACCCTGAGCAACTGGAAAAGCTTCATCAAAACGCAGATTTAATCGACTCAGCCATTGAAGAGGCGCTCAGATTTCACAGCCCCGTGGAATTGACCACTCTGCGCTGGGCGGCCGAACCGTTTACATTGCACGGGCAGGAGATGAAGAGAAAAGATGTGATCATCATTTCATTAGCCTCGGCCAACCGCGATGACACGGTCTTCCCGAATGCCGACCGCTTTAATATTGAAAGAAAGGATAACCGCCACCTTGCCTTTGGCTATGGCAGCCATTTTTGCCTGGGCGCACCGCTTGCCCGATTGGAGGCCAAAATTGCCATTCAAACCTTGCTGCGCCGCTTTGAACATATAGAGATCAAAGGCGAAAGGGAGCAGATCAAATGGAAAGGCAATTTTCTGATGAGAGCTTTAGATGAACTGCCATTATCTTTTTAAATGATTGGATTTGCGATCTGTCATTTCGGCCGAAGAAAAAGCATGGGATGTTTTCATCTTGAAAATAGAACATCAGATTATGAGACATTCATCTATTACAAGGTTCATAAAAATCGTACTCCCCGATATGACGGGGAGTACTCCTCTTGCCGGCTTAATCGTCTATTGTTATTCATGTTCGCTTTCACGAATGCCTCCTCTCATATTTTCCTCGCAAGTTTACTGCACAACAGCTTTAACTTTTCTTATTGATTTTAAAATTTGTAAGTTTCTTGTTTCTGTTTATAATTAGAAACATATGCTAATGTTCCGCCGCCTTAAAACTGATTAACAGATGAGCATTCCCGGAATGTTCCGTGAGACGTTTTAAAATATACTGGCTAAAGAAGAAAGGTGTTTTTTAATTTGAGAGGATTCATCAAATGGGCAGGATTGGCGATTCTGTGTATTGGCTTGTTTGCGTGTACTTCCAACAAGAATGCTGAAAATGTTCATTACGCAAAAGACGACAGACAAACATTGGATATTTATACACCGCAAACAAACGAGGATGAAAAACATCCTGTTCTCATCTATCTTCACGGTGGAGGATGGACAAGCGGCGACAAAAGCAGGGCTGCTTCGAAGCCGGCATTGTTCACGGAAAACGGCTATGTTTTCGTATCTGTCAACTATCGGCTTCATCCCGATGTTCAGTATGAAGAGATGGCTGATGATGCGGCTAAGGCCGTTAAATGGGTGATGGATCATGCTGATGAATATCAAATCGATCCGTCAAAAATCAATGTTATGGGACATTCGGCAGGAGGGCACTTGGCCGCCTTAATTGCCGCAAATCCGGCATATTTAAATCGTGTCGGCCTCACGCCGGCCTCGCTCAATTCGATTGTGGTTTTAGATGGACCCTTGGATATGAAACGATTCATCGAAGCGATCCCGTCTTATCAAAAAGTGTTCGGTTCCGACGAAAAGGTATGGACAGAAGCTTCGCCGCTCTCCTACATCAACAACTCAAAATTGCCACCTGCCTATCTTGTGACCCGCTGGGAAGACCCCGCCGTCTACAAATTCGCGGAAATCGTAAACAAAGCGAAAGCAACGGATTTTGTGTATCGGGTCAACAGCTTATCTCACAGTGATTTAAATAAGATGTTCGGCTCACCGGATGCGCCGGCAGAAGCACAGAATCTGACAAAAGCGGTTATGGCGTTTTTAGAGAAGGAAAATAAATAGACTAAACAGGCCGATTTAGCCTCCTATGCACTGGATGAAAATGTATAAACAGCTGTTAAACTAGCAGAGAAAGGCCTGAATTTTAAATCCGGCCTTTCTCACCCCTTGTTACCCTCCTCACTCATAATGCATCAATCTGCAAAATCCCAAAATTTAAACAAAACATTAATAAAATCAAGCCATTTGATTTAACAAATTTACGATACGATCATATAGAACTTGATGGTTGGGAGATTAAGAGCAAGGGGGATATGATGTGAGAATGAAACGATTAAGGATGAGGAAGCATTTACTGATAGCTGTCTGTTCTTTGGCACTTCTTCTAAGTTCTCTGGTTGTAGGCGATGCGAGCGCGGCAACTAAACCAACAACTGCAGCTTCGCCGCAGTCTTCCGGATTTTTCGTAGATCATTACAAAAATAATATCTCTGCTAATATGACGGTGGAATCCAATCCAGTCATCGGGGTGCTTTCCGAATTTAATAAACTTTGGATCCCCGGAAAGACGTGGAATACCGGTACTAAACTGAACAGAAGAGTGTTGGATGCCAACATCCAAAAAGTCGTGGATATTACTGAACACCGCACGATGTTTGAGGAAAATGCTGCATATTTTGATGATCGGAGGGGCCAGAGCTACAGTGTTATTGACGGCCTCGGGAAGCTTGCTGACGTCTATCGAATGAACGCGGGAGCGACGACAACGATCATCAGCATCCCGGCAGATGCCTCGATAAAAAAATATCATGATGAAGGAACCAATTCAGGCAGCACCAGTTCGGAACTTGGACATGTCGTGAGCTTGGTCAATACTTTACGCGGCAACTATTCTTCATCGAATCCGGCTAAAGGCTATTTCAATTATCCCCGTCCGTTTCGCTGGAAAGACAATTCGATCATTGTTCCAACGCTTATTCCCGTCATCAATCCTGATCCGAACAAAGACGGAGGTTTTCCAAGCGGACATACGAACGCCGCATATCTCAGCGCTTTTGCCATGGCCTATGCGATACCAGAGCGTTATCAGGAGCTGCTGACTCGCGCTTCTGAACTCGGTCATAACCGGATTGTTGCCGGTATGCATTCCCCGCTGGACGTCATGGGGGGAAGGGTCATGGCAACAGCGTTGTCAGCTGCGATTCTGTCTGATCCCGACAATGAAAGATTGAAGAAAGCCGCTTATGATGAAGCTCATCGTAAACTATTAACGCAAACCGGGACAGGCGAAGACAGATACAGCGATTATGAAACGAATAAAAAACAATATACGGAACGATTGACATATGGATTTCGTCAAATGAAGACAACCGCTAAACCAATGGCAGTTCCAAAGGGAGCCGAAGTCCTGCTGGAAACGCGTTTTCCTTACCTTGACAAAAAGCAGCGCCGTTTGATTTTAGCAACTACCGGTCTTCCGGCCGGCTATCCTGTTCTTGATGATGCGGAAGGATGGGGAAGGCTTAATCTCTTTTCCGCCGCAGATGGGTATGGTGCTTTTACCAAAGATGTTACCGTGAAGATGGATGCTGCCAAAGGCGGCTTCCAAGCAACGGATCGCTGGCGCAACGACATCTCCGGCGCTGGAAAGCTGACCAAAAAGGGGACAGGCACTTTGAAGCTGGAAGGGAAAAATACATATTCCGGCGGTACACGGATTGATCAAGGGACGCTTGAGGGCGGTTCGGAGACAGCTTTCGGGAGAGGTGATGTTTCACTGGGAAGGGGCACCCTTAGGGAAGATGTGCCGGGAAAACTGATGATCGGGGGAGACTACAAACAATCTGCTGAAGGAATACTTGAACTTCATCTCAGCGGAAAAAAAGATCAGTTGAAAATTAAAGGAAAAGCAAGATTAAAGGGGACATTACGTCTCAATTTTATAGACAATTACATTCCGGCTGATGGATCGGCGGTCATAACCTTCCGCAAGCGTCATGGCTCATTTTCTTCCGTCGAAACCAGAGGATTGCCAAGCAAATATAAAGTGAAGATCATCTATAAGTCCAACAGTATTCAGTTGAAAGTTGATCAAAAGGGGAGAAGCTGATCTTCATCAAAAGCTGCAAGCTGACGCTTACTGTCGCCAGCTTGTTTTTCGTTTTGACGAAGTCTATTTTGAACAGGAGATCTTAAAAAATAGTCGGCACCATTCCTCCGTCCATACGGATCGGAGACCCTTTAAATGCGGATGCATAAGGACTGCATACAAATGCCGCCAGTCTGCCGATTTCAATAGGTTTGATAAATCGCTGTATTTCGGATTGAGGCAGGTTTGTGGTCATAAATTTCTTCTCTTTTTCTGAAAAAGTCATTCCTTCATCAGGGTACATTCCCTCAATGATTTGCTTCACATTCTCAGAGAGCGTCGGCCCCGGCATGATCGTATTAACTGTCACTTCTGTTCCGATTGTTAATTTTGATAAGCTTTTTGACAATGATAATAGCATTGATTTTGTCATACAATACTGAGGCATCTGTCCTGAAGGCATCATCGCTTCTTCACTTGCAATAAAGATGATGCGGCCAAAATCACTTTTCAGCATTTTAGGCAAATAAAATTTAGTTAAACCGTTTGCAGCCAGAACGTTGGTGCGGAAGTATTTTTCCCATATTTCATCGTCAACGTCCTCATATTCCATGATTTCATAAATGCCCATATTGTTTATTAAAATATCGATTTGAGGGTATTTTTTAAATAAAGCTTCCCTTTGCCTAATATCCACGATGTCAGCCGCGGCGTTTTGGGGAGAGGTGGCAGGAAAAGCTGATTTTATTTCATTGACTGTTCGTTCTGCCTCTTCCTCATTTCGTCCGTTAATGAGGACATGAACACCTTCTTTGGCAAGTTCAATAGCGATGGCTTTTCCTATCCCTTTCGTCGATCCTGTAACTAAAGCTGTTTTGTTCTTTAATCCCATATCCATCAAACATTTCTCCTATTCTAGTTAAGTCCATTCAGCCGGGTTTGCTTACGCCAATTAGAAGGTGTCTCGCCTTCCCAGAGGCGGAAGGCCCGGTAGAACGAGTTCTGATCTTCATATCCGATCAGAAAGGCCACTTCTTTAATATCGAGCGAAGGGTCTGCCAAGTACTCCCGCGCCTGCTCATGTCTGACTTGGATCAACAGCTGTTTGAAGCTAGTGCCTTCATCAGTAAGCCGGCGCTGCAAGGTGCGGCCGCTCATTCCCAATTCGCCCGCGACAGTCTGAATGTCTGGGTGCCCTCCTGTGAGCGTGCGTTTCATGATCCACTTGACCACTTCAGTGATTGAAAGGCTATTTTGCTGATCATTCAACGATTGATCCAGCACGGGAGTCAGAATCTCCAGCAACTCTGCATTATACGAGACAAAGGGGCGGTCCAGATCTCCTCGATGCAGCGTCAGCCGATTCCGATCTGCACCGCTCCGGATACGGCAGCCGAAGTATGCTTCAAGCGCCTGCATGTCGCCCATTGGGTGTGCAAACTCGACCGACTTCGCTGTCAACGGCTGACCTGTACCCCGGCGCCCGAGTTCCAGAAGAAATGCCAGTGTAATGCCAATCAAGAGCGGCGGACCGGGTTGCTTATCATCCAACCATTCCAGTTCGATTGTGCAGTGCTCACTTTCCTCGGTGATACGCAAGCTTTCGGGAGGGCACAATTGTTTATAGCGGGCCATTCGCTTTAGCGCGTCGCGGTAGTCACGAGCATGGTAAGCCGCTAATACGGCTGGAGGGTAATGTGCCGGCTCAAAGCCGGTCGCAAGCTTGATGATTCCTTTGGAAACATCATCAACGAGATCGGAATACGCCTGCCAGATCGCGAGGTATTGGGCGGCGGTGACAACTGGTTCAGTCATCATGGTGAGCGGCAGCTGGGCTTTTCGGAGCACGTCAGAGGCGTTAATTCCTAAGTGACGCAATCCCGCCCAAAACCCTGCCGGGAATTTAATTCGATTATGAGACATCATACGTATGAGCACTCCTTTAACTTTCTGCACCTTCGCTCACTTGGTCGTCATTCCATCCTGCCTTATTGGCGGGACAGTTATAACTTTACCTATCCATTGTCGGACTGTAACTAGCAAAGGACGACATTTAACTTGCCGATTACGCCGAACGTGTTAGCGTACGAAGACTGTGACAGGCAGGCGCCTGTATTCTATCATTACCTTCAAATAGGAGGGACAAGTATTATTGTTTGAATCTTCAATTGATGTATGCAGTCCTTAGATATAGGAAACAAGCCGGGAGGAAACTCCCGGCTGTAAAATCATCCCTTGCCAAACACGGGATTTCCTGTTTTCATCACATGTTTTCTCGTCATGAAAAAGAGGAGGGCGGCGACAAAAAACTCGGAAAGCGGCAAGGATAGCCAAACTCCCGTGACGCCAATAAACTTAGGCAAAATCCAAAGCAGGATGAGAAGGGACACGAAGCTTCGCAATATGATGATCAAAGCCGATGAGCCGGCCCGGCCAATGGATTGAAAGTAACTCATATAGACAAAGTTATAGCCAAGGAAGATATACCCGATAAAAAATAGGCGGATTCCATCGATGGCCAGCTCCTGGATTTCGGTTGATTCTATTCCGAATAAACCTACAAGGAACGGTGCAGCCACCCAACCGATAACGAGCAAAAGAATTCCCAGGATAACAGCGGTCTTCTCCCCAATCTTCATGCTGCTTTTGATTCGTTCGCTTTCTTCAGCACCATGATAATAGCTGATCATTGGCTGAAGCGCCATTTCAATGCCGAAGAAGGACAGGAACATAAACCCGTGAAGGTAGTTGATGACCGAGAAGGCAGCGACTCCTCCCGTGCCTGCCAGTCCGGACATCGCCAGGTTATACCCTGTTACAAATATGAGGAGCCCGGCCTCCGCCAGAAAACTTGGAAACCCGATGGCAAAGATGTGCAGAAGGGATTTCCGGGACCACTGAAACGCCAGCTTTCTCAGTTGCGCTTGACGGTTAAAGAAGTGCAGGGATAATACAAGCAGTCCGGCGAATCCGCCAAGCACCGTTGAAATCGCAGCACCTGTTACCCCCATGTTCAAAATCATGATTGTATAAAAATTCAGAATGATATTCACAATCGATGTTGTTGCAAGAGCTATCATCGAAAGCTTTGGACTGCCGTCATTCCTTACAAAAATACTTAAGAACTGTTCTAATGCGATGACCCAGCCGAATAAAAACATGACGTTTAAGTACTCTATGACGTAAGAAGAGGTGTCGGAGTTAGCGCCAAGCCATAGGGAAATGGCTTGAATATTAAAAAGCCCGAACACCCCTAAAAGCGCACTGATGATTAGTGTAGAGAAGAGAGCCAGAGAAAAAACGCTGCTTGCCTTTTGTGGACGATTCTCCCCGATGCTGATAGAGTACTTCGTTGCTCCGCCTATCCCAACCCACAGAGCGATGGCCATAATCAAAGAAATGACCGGATAGGAAAGGTTCACTCCAGCCAGTGCTGCGGTTCCAATCCCATTTCCAACGAATAGGCCATCAATTAAAATATTCGCTGACATCAAGAGTAATCCAAGCGTTGCAGGGATGAAATATTTAAAAAACACTTGATTAACTGGTAATTTCATTAGCTGCTGATGTGTTTCTGTCATCATGTATTCCTCCTATAATGAGCTACAGGAGTATTCTAAACCTTCAAGTTACTTGAAGGTCAATCAAAACTTTGTCACCGGAATTTGGATTAAAGTGACAAAATGATCGGACTCCTTGATGACAGCCTCATCAAGAACGGAAATCTCAACGGGGATTCCTTCAAGTTTATATCCTTCCTCTTTCAGCTGACGTAAAACAAGCTGATAACTTTTTCTCATGTCCTCGTAGGGGCCAATATGAGGATAGCTTGCATACAAACCTTCGTTTAAATATTCATTGCTGTTTTCGCCGTGCAGCAATTCAAATAAGCCGATGTATTTTACAGGTCCTTCTTGCTTCAAGCTTTCCATATCCACGATCGTTCCGATGTCTCCGGTGAAGAAGCCGTTATTCTCGATCGACTGGCTCGAAAGCGTTTCTCTATCCTTTAAATAGATGTCGTCGCCTTCCTCTATCAGATCAACAGGTTTGTCAAAATACAGATAGGAAACAGGCCGTTTTGGGAAATACTGAAATGTTAAAGCAGGATGACCGGCAAGTTTTATTCCTTCTTCGATTGTGGAAATTTTGTTTTCGATCCTCGCCGCACTGCGTTGGAGCCGGCAAATTTCCATCCTCACTTCCTCAAGCTTCTTCTTCAAAATATCCATCGTCGTTTCCGGAGTCCTTTTATCTAACTGATGCTGAATGTCTTTTAACGAAAATCCATTTTTCCTTAAAAAAATAATGGTATCCAGAACCTGAAATTGTTCAACACCATAATATCGATAGGATGTTTCAGGGTCAGTATACTTTGGCTTGAACAGTCCGATTTCATCATAGTAACGCAGAGTCGATGCGGGCAGCTTGAAAAGCCGTGCTACTTCTCCCACGCGGAATCGATTATTCACCATTTTTCACCTCATTTGTTGGTATGTGAACTTTTTTTAGGGTTATCGGATGTATATCTTAAGCCTACTATTGACATTAGGTGAAAATGCATGCCTGGTCAACAAGGAACCGCAGCCTCTAAAAGGGGCATTACGCCAAATGATAGATTTTCAAAAATAAATGAGGGCTTCATGATTGGAAGCCCTCATTTATTTTTCACAAACGTGAATTAAAGAAGCTCATTTCAGAGAAAAGGTTTGAATTGGTCCCGGCAAGTTTATTGCTGAAGCGCTCTTGTTCCGATCGAACGAAATCGCGGATGCTCTGCCAGTATGGAACGCTTCATTTCTTTTACAACCGGGTGATCTGACTTTAAAAACCGATCTTTCTCGTAAAGCCCGGTCAATTGGCCGTGATCTAAAATACCTAGTGTATCACTTAATTGATAGGCGGCTTTTAAATCATGCGTTATAAAGAAATACGACATTCCAAAATCGTTTTTGAGCTCTTTTAATAAATCCAATATAAGCGTTTGGGTTACCATGTCCAGGCTGCTGACAGACTCGTCCAATACGATCAGCTTCGGCTTGAGCGAGACTGCTCTTGCAATATTAATTCGCTGCAATTGGCCGCCGCTGAATTGATGCGGATATTTTGTTAAATCCTCTTCAGTTAAGCCTACTCTTTCCAACAGCTCGATAATGGTCCGTTTTTGCTCGGCGATTGTGAGCCTTTCATAGTTTTCCAGCGGTTCTGCTATGATTTGTTCCGCCGTCATTCGCGGGTTGACGGAAGAATATGAGTCTTGAAAAACAGCTTGAAGGTCGCGGCGGATTTTCCGCCGGATGGATTGCTCGGCTTTATATAGATCATGACCTTGAAAAAATATTTGGCCTGATTGCGGCCGTTCCAAACCGAGCATCACTTTTCCCAATGTGCTTTTCCCGGCTCCGCTTGGTCCAAACATGCCCAGACATGCGCCTTCTTCAATTGAAAAGCTGACATTGGAAAGGACTTGTTTCGATGGAGCTTTCCATTTGAACAATTTGCGCGCCGTATAATGATGAGTGACGTCTTTCACTTGTAATAAACTCACTTGTTCACCCCATATCAAATGCAGGTCTTCTTCATACTGACTCAAGTGGCAAGTTGATCCATTGGCAAAGTCAACCGTGCACTTAACAGCTTCTTTGTATAGTCATGTTTTGGTTCATCAAACAGCTGAAACACATCTCCATTTTCTACAATTCTCCCATTCTGCATCACAGCGACTTCATCGGCCATTTCAGCAATGACGCCCAGATCATGAGATATAAGCAAAATCGCCGTGCCGAATTCAGATCGCAAGCCGTCTAAATATTTCAGCACCGTCTTCTGATTAAACACGTCGAGCGCAGTTGTGGGTTCATCCGCAATAAGAACGGCCGGCTCCAGGCATGCTGCAATTGCAATCATGACCCGTTGAAGCATTCCGCCGCTTAATTGAAAAGGGTAAGAATGCAAAAGTTTAGCGGGGTGGGGGAGGTTTACATGATGCAGTGCTTCGGTCGCGAGCTCTTTCGCCTGTTTTTTGCTAAAAGATGTATGAGAGCGAATCGATTCGATCATTTGCTGGCCGATCGTAAAAACGGGTGTAAAAGCGTTCATCGGATTCTGCATAATATAGGCTATATCTTTGCCGCGGATTTTACGCATGTCCTGTTCTGCTAATCCGTTCAATTCCCGGCCCCGCAATGCAATACTTCCTTCCACCTTGGTTGTTTTTGGATCAAGCGTCTGAAGAATAGACATGCTCGTTACCGTTTTTCCGCAACCGCTCTCACCAATTAAACCAAGAACCTGTCCGCGCTTCAGTTCAAAATTAATCCCTTGAACGATAGTTGAATTTCCTTTTTGATTGTGAACCTGTACATGCAAATCTCTGACTTGAAGTACAGTTGATTGTTCTGTTCCCAACTTCCTCATTCCTTTTTATCATCGACGTTTGACGCCGTATTGATCTGATAAGGCTTCGCCCAATAAATTGAACGTCACAACGACAACCATGATCATCAGCCCTGGATAAATCATTAACTCGGGGTTCGTCCGAATATACGATTTACCTTCATGAATCATCGCTCCCCACTCAGCTGCCGGGGGCTGGACGCCTAATCCGAGAAAAGACATGGCGGAGATATCCATAATGGCCCAGCCCATTTCCAACGTGCCGATGACGACGAGGGGAGGGAGGACATTAGGGATAATATGCTGTTTAATAATTTTCCATTGTGAAGATCCATTGATTTTTGCCGCCGCAATAAAATTCTCCTCTTTCAGGCTAAGCACCATTCCTCTAAAAATTCTTGCATAATAGACCCATTGCACAAGCATGAGGGCCACAATGACTTGAGGAAGTCCAGGACCGAATATGCCCACGAGGCCAAGAACTAAAATTAAGTTCGGAAAGGCCATCACACCATCGCAGCATCTCATTAACAGCTGATCAATCCAGCCGCCTTTATACCCTGAGATCGTCCCGATTATGAGGCCGATAACGAGTGAGGAAATGAAAATGAGCATCGCGAATCCAAGAGAAATCCGGGCGCCGTACAAAAGGCGGGATAAGTTGCATCTTCCCAGATGATCAGTTCCTAAAGGAAACGTCCAGGACGGAGGCTGCAGCTTATAGACCAAATGGACATCAGCAGGGTGATGCGGCGCAATCCAAGGGGCGAATACAGCGATGATAAAAAGGACGGTTAATATGATGGTGCAGATTGCGATCACTTTTGGGCCTTTGAAAATCTTGCGTATACTTATCATCGATGCTGTCCTTCTTTCCTTGAAATGCGCGGGTCAATATACATTTGAATGAGGTCAACAATTAAGTTGCTCAATATAAAAAAGGCGGCGGCTAAGAACACATAGCATTGAATGACAGGGATGTCCCGATTGAAAATGGCCTCAATAAAATAACGGCCAAAGCCCGGCCAAGAAAAAACGACTTCAACAATAATTGTGCCGGTGAGCAGCTTGCCAAGGTTCATTCCCAGCCCCGTAATCATCGGAGAAATGGCCATTCGCAATACATGTTTGGCCATAATGTTCATCCTCGTCATTCCTCTTATGCGAGCAAATTGCACATAGGGTTCTTGCAGGTTTTCGATGACACTTGCACGGAGCAGCCTTGTATACATCGCGATTAAAGGAAGCGCCAAAGTCATCGACGGCAGTACAAGATGCTGCCATGTCCCGATTCCCTCTACCGGCAAAAGGTCTAACTGAACAGAAAAGAAAAAAACCAGCATATACCCTAACCAAAAAGTCGGGATGGATGCTCCGAAAAAGGAAATGAAGCGGCTGATATGATCAACTGCACCGTTTCTTTTAATTCCCGCTAAGAAGCCTAGCGGCACACTGACAAGCACCGCAATCATTAAACTCCCAAGCGCGAGCTCGATCGTCGCCGGCATTCGGTGTGCAACTTCATCCCAAACCGGCTGATTCGAAACATAAGATATGCCAAAATCAAGTTGGCATATCTTCAATACAGAGTTTACATATTGAATAAAGAATGGCTGATCCAAGCCAAACTCATGTCTTTTTTGCGCTAAAATTTCATCGGTTGGCTGGATATGTGCTGCAGCTAAGTATGCTTCAGCTGGGTCAACCGGTGAGAGATGAATCATTCCAGTTGTGAGAAGTGCAGCTAAAAGAAACACTGGAATAATAGACATGATTCGTTTCAATATATAGTTGCCCATAAAAGCCTCCTAGTGTTGCTGCTTGATGCGAATCCCTGTAAATGGATGTTCGTCACGATTGGCAGGGAACGTAAAGTTGCTGATATTCTTTTGATATATCGCCGTCTTTTTAATATAAGAAACAGGAACGATGGCTCCCTGGTCTTGAAGGGATTTTAAAATAGATGAGTAAAGCTCCTGCCGCTCTTTTTCATCAGTCGTTTGAGGTACCTTTGCCATCTGCTTGATCAGCTCGTCCTTGTTTGGATAGGCTGAAATCGCTTCATTAAATCCGAATCCTTTGGAGGAGACAATGTTTAAAAATGTGTGCGGGTCATAAGGCGCACCATAGTTGCTAAAGAAGTTCATATCAAACTCATTCGCTTTAAACCGTTTGACTTGGGTTGCCAATTCTACACCTTCAAGATTCAGCTTTACCCCGATCGCCGCCCATTCTGCCTGCAGCGTTTCGGCCATTGTTTTTTGAATGGATTCCGCTGAATCATACATTAAACTAAATTCAAGAGGCTTTCCGTCTTTCTCGCGCACCGTCTTGCCATTCGGAAGCTTCCAGCCTGCCGCATCTAATAGCGCTTTTGCTTTCTCTGGATCATAGTTGATTTGCTTTACATCAATATCAGACGTGTATGGGAAGTCTGTCGGCAAAATATGATCTGCTTTTTCTTCTAACCCGGAGGTGATGCCTTTTACCAAGGCTTCTTTGTCAAAACCATAGTGGAGGGCTTGACGCACGCGCTCATCAGAGAGCTGTTCTTTTTTCGTATTCATGACAAGCTGTCTCGTCGCCACCGGTTCAGAAAGGCTTGTTTCATATTGGCCTGTCGCTTGCAGCTGCTTGAATGCATCCAAACTGATAACGCCTTCGCCGTAAATGAGGTCAAGCTCGCCTTTTTCAAATGCAAGCACCCTTGTTTCGGCGTCCGGGATGACTTTCACCTTGATTTTCTCGACTTTTGGCTTTTCACCCCAATAATGTTCATTGCGTTTAAAAACCGCATATTCATCAGCTTTATGCTCTTCCAATACCCACGGGCCCGTACCTACCGGTTTTGCGACACCCTTTGATGTATCGCCGTCCTTAGGGAAGCCGGCTTCTCCCAAAAACCGGACCGGCCGTACTACGGCTAGTTCCTGAATGGTCGGGTAATATGGTTCAGTTAATGTCAATTTAAATGTATGATCATCGATTACTTCTGTTTGGGCTATTTTTGAAAGAAACCCTAACCAGCTGTGTAATTCAGTATGTTTTAAAATGGAATCAAAATTCTTCTTCACAATTTTTGCATTAAACGTTGTCCCATCTGAAAATTTTACATTCTTACGCAAATGAAACGTATATACTTTACCGTCATTTGATATATCCCAAGATTCGGCTAAATGCGGTTTAAGCTTTCCTCCCGCTTCATAGGTAACCAAAGGTTCATATACCATCGACTGGGCAAATAATTGGGAAGGATTATACACATGCGGATTCATCTCGCCAATATCTCTAGGCCAAGCCATTGTGACCATGTTTTCATGCGTTTTCTCTGTTGAATTTCCTGAGGTTGTACATCCGGCCAATAAAATAGAAAAGGCGAGCATTAATACAAAAGTAATTTTAATTTTCGAACTAATCCTTCCGCTTATCATGCTTTGTTTCCTCCTAAATGAAGTTGATAATCATTTTCATTCTATGCAGGAAGCATACCCTTGTCAATGTAAGATATAGGAACTGCTTACATGCTGCGGAATGGGAAAGCGGCGGCATCCCGTGAAGAACGAGCGCAAAGAGGGAGAGGCGAAAATGAAGTGGCGAAGAATGAACTTTTTATTAAAATGGATTGTAAAAACGAAGCAATCAAAGTACACTTAATGATAATGATAATCATTTACGATTGAGGGTGTAAACTCATGACATATACCGGGAGTGAAGAGCGATGAGCAGAAATGAAGTGTTTGATGTGACCGTGATCGGCGGAGGTCCGGCCGGTTTATATTCCGCCTTTTACAGCGGACTGCGGGGAATGAAAACGAAGATTATCGAATATCAGCCGATGCTGGGCGGAAAGGTTCACGTATATCCTGAAAAAATGATCTGGGATGTCGGGGGGCTAACGCCGATTTCCGGAGCCAGGCTGATAGAACAGATCGTGCAGCAGGGGCTAACATTTCATCCTGAAGTGCTGCTGAATGAGAAAGTTGAATCGATTGCCCGCAATGAAGAAGGGTTGTTTGAGTTACATACGGCTGCCTCAGGGGTGCATCTGTCCAAGACGGTCATCGTTGCCGTGGGCGGTGGCATCCTCAATCCGCAAAAGCTTCAGATTGAAGGAGCAGAGCGCTTTGAAGTGTCCAATCTGAATTATACGGTCAAATCGCTGCAGCATTTTAAAGATAAAACGGTCATTGTATCAGGCGGCGGCAATTCGGCTGTCGATTGGGCCAACGAGCTCGAACCTGTAGCGAAAAAGGTCTACCTCGCTTACCGCAAAGATGCGCTCAGCGGGCATGAGGCCCAGGTGGATCAGCTGCTGAACAGCTCGGTGAGCTGCTTCTTCCATACACAGATTACCAAGCTGATCGCTTCGGAAGATCATGAGGTGATCGAACGGGTCGAGCTCACGAACGCTCAAACCGGTGAGGTGATGGAGCTGCCTGTCGACGAAGTGGTTATCAACCACGGCTATAAACGCGACACCTCACTGTTGGAGAACAGCCGGCTTCATATTACCAGGGTTGATGACTATTATATTAAAGGTACCGCCAACTGCCAGTCTTCCGTGCCCGGACTGTATGCGGCAGGGGATATTGTGCATTATGAAGGCAAGCTGCACTTGATCGCCGGAGCGTTTCAGGATGCGGCAAACGCGGTCAACAGCGCCAAGCGCTTTATCGATCCCGAAGCACACAAGAGTGCGATGGTGTCGTCACATAATGAGGTTTTCAAAGAGCGCAACCGCGAGCTTGTGAAGAAGATGTTCGTGTAGAAAAGGACCGCCGTGGGAGCGGCTGATTCGTCGAGGGGATCTTGGAGATATGCCAAGATTCTCTTTTTATTTAAACCAGCCTTTTTCCTTTGAACGGGTAATGGCTTCGATCCGATTTTTGACCTCAAGCTTTTCAAGAATCATTGAGATATAATTTCGCACGGTTCCGCTTTTGATGCTGAGTTCTTGGGCGATTTCTTTTGTGTTTTTTCCGTCAGCCACAAGTTCGAGCACTTCTTTTTCTCTATCTGTGAGGGGATTGGCTTCACTGTACATGTCTTCCATCAATTCAGGCGCATAGATCCGCTTTCCTTTCATGACGCTGCGGATGGCGCTCACAAGCTCTTCGCTTGGGCTGTCCTTTAACAAATAGCCTTTAACACCTGCTTTAATGGCCCGCTGAAAGTAACCGGGGCGGGCAAAAGTGGTTAAGATAATAATGTTGCAGCCTGTATCCTTTAGTTCCTCAGCAGCTTCAAGCCCCGTTTTTCCCGGCATTTCAATGTCCATAATGCATACATCAGGCCGATGTTTTTTTGTGAAATCAACGGCATCCTGTCCGGTTGTGCCTTTGCCGACGACTTCCATATCATCTTCTAAATTCAGTAGTGATCCTAAAGCGCCCAAGAGCATCTGTTGATCTTCCGCAATAAATATACTAATCATGCAAGCCATCCTTTTTTGTTTATTTTGAGTTATTAGGAATTGACATGGTAAGCTTGGTACCGTTTTTTGTATCAATGTGAAGGCTTCCGTTTGCAAATTCAAGCCGTTCTCTCATGCCAAGCAAGCCGTGTCCTTTTGAAAAGTACTTCTCTTCACCTTGAAACGTTCCATCGTCAGTCACTGTAATGACAACTTCCTTCCAGAGCTGCTGGATGTCAATGCGGCAGGTTTTAGCCTGACTGTGTTTGACGACATTAGTGACAGCTTCCTTTAAGCACATGCTCAATATGTTTTCATTAAGCAATGAGATATTTTCCGGCAATTTTTCTTCTTCATAGATGAACGCAATGTCGGCTGCTTCAAGAATTTGTTTGATGTTGACAATTTCATCCTTGAGCCGGATGCCTTTCATGGAGGATACAATTTTTCTGACTTCATTTAAAGAAGTTCTCGCAGTTTGCTGAACGCTTTTCAGTTCACGCGCGGCTTGATCGGGATCTTTGTAAATTAATTTTCTCGCCAAGTCGCTTTTTAAACCGATCAGAGACAGCTTTTGTCCAAGTGTATCGTGAAGGTCGCGGGCAATCCGCTGCCGCTCTTCTAATTTTACCAAATTGGCAATCCGTTCATTAGCATACTCGAGTTTTTCTTCGAGGCGTTCGCGCTCCTTGCGGTTTCTGATACTGAACGGCAATAAAATCGCGCTGATGAGAGTGATGACCACAAAAGGAATTTGTGTCAGAAAAAATTCTTTTTTTAACACGAGACTGAAGTTGGCAGCGACGGCTGCGCTTATTAAATGAACGTAATATAAAATGTGAAAAGGGGCTCGTTTTTTTTATGTTCCCTATAAAATACGCGATAAAAAAAGCAAAATAAATATAGCTGAACAGCATAATCGAGGCGGTTGAAATGCCGATTAATATAAACGCCCACAAATAAATGTCCCAGCCTTTTGAAACAAAAGCAAATCTGTATACCGCAAAAAATAAAAGTGTCAAAATGATGCCGACGACGATGACAAGGGTAGATGATGATTGCATGATAAAGTAGAAGGGCAGGATGAAAAATATCGTCCATATATACGGCGAGATCCCGTTAAGTTTTTGAAATGCAAAATGCTTTTTGAACATGATATAACCTCGTTTTCAGCTTTTCATCTTTAGAGTAACTTTACCATTGCCTGAGCCGGATTGCATCATCCGACAATAAATAAGGAAGCCTTCTTGTTGATATAAGAAGACCTCCTCATCGTCAGGCGTTCTTTCGCAGCTTCTGTTTTTCCGTTGAATCCTGCGGAAGAGGGGAAGATGTTTGTTTCATGTCCCGAAAGGTTACAAACTGCTTTTTTTCTTCATCCCAAAGCCGGAACGCGAGTGATTGCAGGCTTGTTTTTAAAGTGATGGTCGGGACGTTTTTTAGTGGTTCGTGCTGCTCATGTGCGATTTCAAGTTTATAGTTAGGCACCTTTGGGCTCAGATGGTGAACGTGGTGGTACCCGATATTGCCTGTAAGCCATTGAAGCAGTTTCGGTAGTTTATAAAATGAACTTCCTTCCACAGCGGCCTGAACGTAGCTCCAGTTTTCATCCGCTTCAAAATAAGAATCTTCAAATGTATGCTGAACATAAAACAGCCAGACGCCGATTGAACCTGAGATCAGAAAGATCGGACCCTGTACGAGCAAGAACGATTGCCAGCCAAAGATCAGGCAGCAGACAGCAGCCAATGCCGCGATTGCAAGGTTGGTAAGATATGTGTTCACACGTTCCTTTCGTCTTGCACCTTTTTTGTTAAAGCGGTTTGTGATCAGAAAGACATAAATCGGTCCGAGAATAAACATGATAAACGGATTTCTGTAAAGTCTGTATGCGATTTTTGTGCGTAGAGGTGCGGCTTTATATTCGTTTACCGTCAGCAGCCAGATATCGCCTGTTCCGCGTTTATCCAGGTTGCTGCTTGTCGCATGATGAATCGAATGGCTGTGCTGCCATTGAAGATAAGGAAATAAAGTCAGAACGCCTGTCAAAAAGCCGAGAATGTGGTTAAGGCGCTTTTGTTTGAAAAAGGATAGATGGCAGCAGTCGTGAAAAATAATGAAAATTCTCGTCAAAAACCCTGCGGCAATCACCGTTATTCCTAATGTAAGGAGGTAGGAGACATCGAGGCTGAGGTAGGCAAGAAACCACAGTCCGAAGAAAGGAATAAACGTATTGAAGAGCTGAATCAGACTGTTTTTGGTATCAGGCTGGGCAAATGCAGCAACCTGTTTTGTTAACTGTTTTTGTTTGTGTGTGGTGGTTTGTTCAGTCATAGTAAAGTTATCCTCTCATAAATGGGTCTTAAGTTAAGTTTACGGTACAGAGAGATGTCTTTGTAGTAGCACACATCATGCTTCATACATGACACTTGTCATGTTTCCTTCACTCGAATGGATAAGAAGATTGACAATGTCATGATGGGCAAATCCGCATGATGATATGGTGAATAATGGAATCTGCAAAAACGCGATGATTGATTAGTTAAACAAAGTTCTTTTACAATGATGTGATAGATGTTCATTGTTTAGTCATTTCATAAGGGGAGAATTCATATGTCACGAATGGAAAATAAAACATTTAATTGTGAGAAGGAGCTGACGCTCAACATTATCGGCGGTAAGTGGAAAATGCTGATTTTGTGGTTTTTAGGAAAAGAAGGTACGAAAAGGTTCGGAGAATTAAAAGCTTTGATGCCCGGCATTACGCAAAGAATGCTGGTGAATCAGCTGCGTGAATTAGAAGAGGATCATATTGTACATAGGGAAGTATATCCGGTTGTCCCCCCAAAAGTTGAATATTCCCTAACGAAACAAGGAGAAAGTTTAATGCCTATATTAGAGGCGATGTATGAATGGGGTAAAAATTATATAGAAACGAACTTTTCAAAAGATGATGAATAGAATGGTTGACTTTAAGATACTGTTTTGGAGACAGTATCTTTTTCTATACCATATGAGGAAAAGTATAGTATGTAAAAAAAAAGTGCGTACTATTAATGGAATTTTCCCCTTGTTATACTCTTGATGTAACAAAATATGAAAAGAATAATCCGCGGAATTCTTAATTCAAACAGGAGTGATTGTAAGTGGAATTACAGTTAGCATTAGATTTAGTCAATATACCGGAAGCCATCGAAGTAGTAAAAGAAGTAGAAGAATACATTGATATTGTAGAAATCGGTACGCCGGTTGTGATAAATGAAGGACTCCGTGCAGTGAAAGAGATGAAAGCCGCTTTCCCGAATTTGAAAGTGCTGGCAGACCTTAAAATTATGGATGCGGCGGGGTATGAAGTGATGAAAGCATCAGAAGCGGGAGCCGACATCATCACCATTTTAGGGGCTGCTGAAGATATGTCTATTAAAGGCGCTGTAGAAGAGGCGAAAGCGCAAGGGAACAAAATCCTGGTGGATATGATTGGGATTAAAGACATCAAATCGCGTGCTAAGGAATTGGATGAGCTTGGTGTCGATTATATTTGTGTCCATACCGGTTATGACCTTCAAGCCATTGGCCAAAATTCATTTGAAGACTTAATGACGATTAAAAATGTTGTGAAAAACGCTAAAACGGCTATTGCAGGCGGAATTAAATTAGACACACTGCCCGAAGTCGTTAAATTAAAACCTGATTTGGTTATTGTCGGGGGCGGTATTGCAAATCAAGACGATAAAGCTGCGGCAGCCGCAAAAATGAAGCAGATGATCCAATAAACATGAAGACTTATGATTATGTAAAAGCGATCATCGCAGAGCTTGATCATGCAACGTCTCAAAATCAAGCGGAAGGTATAGAAGACTTAATATCCACTATCATGTCTTCTGAAAAAGTGTTTGTTTCCGGTGCAGGCCGCTCTGGTTTAATGGGGAAATCATTTGCTATGCGATTAATGCACATGGGGATCAATGCGTTTGTAACAGGGGAAACCGTAACACCGGTATTTACCGAAAAAGACTTGCTTATCGTGGGCACGGGATCAGGGAAAACAGAAAGTTTGTTTCATATGGCGGAAAAGGCAAAAGATATCGGAGGCACTGTAGCAACAGTTACGATCTCTCCAGATTCGCCGATAGCTGAAATATCTGACCTGATACTGCAGCTGCCCGGCTCCCCAAAAGATCAAACGACAGGCAATAAACAGACGATACAACCGATGGGCTCGCTTTTTGAACAGACTCTTTTATTGTATTATGACGCTATCATATTGCGAATCATGGAAATGAAAGGGCTGAATACTCATAACATGTATGGAAATCATGCCAATCTTGAATAATAGAAAATCGCCATCCGTAATCTTGGATGGTGATTTTTTTGTATGCAAATCTGTTTTTAATATATCATTTACATCTATATTATATTTTTAAAATGTGGATAACGTAAACTGGAGCAGGGACTAAATGGATATATGAAGAAAGGAGCTTATTATGCTTACAAGTTTTAGCTTGGTTGGGTTTATCCCTTTATTTGTTTTTATTATTTTCATCATATTCGTGTTGAGAAAGCTTGTCCTTTTTTTAAGAAATAAGTAGAGTGTTGATAAAGAAGGAGGCGGTCTTCGTAATTTCCGCCTTAACCGCATTCGATTTCATTTGACTGGAAGACAAAAAAAGCGTTTTCTGATTATGTTATTGTCATGTTTTGATGAACTATTATGTACATACTCATCTCCTAAAGAACGGGTGTCAACTAATTTTTAATAATACAGACCTTATATCTTCGATACTGATAAAACAGATGAAAAGATGATCAATTGTTGAATATATTTTGGTTATGTGTTATGTTTTTATCAAGTTAGCAGACATCATTTCTTGTTATTTTGCTAACGAAATTTAAAATGATCAAAAAGGGGATAAACAAATGCCATTACTACGTTTCGATCTAATAGAAGGCCGTGATGAACAAGCATTAAAAAAATTATTAGATACCGTACACGATGCGATGGTAGAAGCGTTTAACGTTCCGGAGAAAGACCGCTATCAAATTGTCCATCAGCATCCGGCGAATGAGCTCATCATCCAAGATACAGGTTTGGGATTGAATAGATCAAAGGATCTGGTTGTGATCAGCATCACCAGTAAAACAAGAACAGAAAGTCAAAAAGAGAAATTGTACGCTTTACTTGCTGAAAAGCTTGAAGCGGAATGCGGCATTTCTCCTGAAGATGTCATGGTGTCCATCACAGAAAATGGAGATGCCGATTGGAGTTTCGGCCTCGGCGAGGCGCAGTTTTTAACTGGAAAGCTGTAAGCGGGCAAAAGGAATGTTGACAGGGACATCTGAATCCCTCCAGAAAAGCTTAAGCTGCTGACGAGACGTCAGCAGCTTTTTTTCTTTATATTTCTCCGGGTTTTCGCTTATTTGCTCTTGGCCATTTGTGGTGCATCACATATTGAGTCATCGTGTTAAAAATAACCGCCCATTGGTTTTCGGTGAGCGTTCCAACGGTTTTTTCATTGTTGATTTTTAGACTTTTTCTTAAGTGTTTCATTTGACGCGGAGTAAAAATTCCGCGTAAAGCAACACAGAAAGGGGCTTGCGGCTCCTTTAGCGCATATTCGGCAAGCCCAAGAAACGCAATGTAATGTTTATGTGATAGAGGCGCGTCTTTTTTTCGTGTTATTCTGACCATTGCCGAGTCCACTTTTGGAGGGGGAGAAAAATGCTCTTTCGATATTTCTCTGACAATGCCAATATCAAACCACATTCTCCAAGCTAAAACATAGGAATTTTTAATGAATTTTGATGTGAAACGTTTAGCAGCCCCTTTTTCCATTACGATGATCCCTTTTTGAAATCCGCTTGCAGGATTGTTCAAGAGCATTTTCATGATGGGAGTTGTGATGGCATAGGGAATATTAGAGACCACCACAAACTTTTCTTTTGGTAAATGAATCTTCATGATATCTTGATGAATAATTTTCGTATTTGGATGCTGTGCTGTTTTACGTGTGAGTATAGCAACGAATTTAGAATCGTTTTCCACTGCCAATACCTTACCGGCTTTTTGACTTAGCACAGTTGTCAAAGCACCTTTTCCCGCTCCTAACTCTAAAACCGTATCGTCTATGCTAATATTTGCCCGATCCACAATTTCTTCAATTAATTTTTTATTATGCATCAAATGCTGTCCGGAAAAATTCGGATATTCCCCGCGGTTTAACTTTTTTCCTCTGTACTTATGATTTTTTTTCTTCATGTTTCCTCTTCCTCTCATCATAAAAAATCACAGGCGGTCTGCCTGTGATTCAGAGTAAAGGGAAGAGCCATCCTTTAAGGATGAATCCGCGGTATTTCCATAACCAAATAAGCCTTTCTCAGCCGTTAGAAAAAAAGGATTAAACAAAAAAGAAAGGCAGAACGATCCGCCTTTCTACAAGTTACAAATTTTATATGCAAATTGAAGATTATTAAAAAAGGACAGACTGATCCCGTTTACTCTGCATACACAAACAGAGCCTTTGAACGTATTTAATTACTGGTTCAAAGTTGGGAAACGCAGTCTCATTGAGTGTGTCATTTTTTAATAATCCTCCTGAAAAGTTAAAGTTACGATCTCATTGTAGGGCATTCTTTGGAAAACGTCAACGTCTGGAATTTTCTTCTCCTTACGAATATCGCAGGGGTTAACCAGGCAGTGTTAAGAATAGGAGTCTGCTAACATTGAAATTATAGATGTGATTGTCTATAATTCAAAATACAAATCGTAATATTTATGATTTGTAAATAACTCATAGAAAAGTGGTGCAATAACATTGAATCAGTCATTCGCATTCTCACGGCATCGCAGACTGCGCTCAACACCGGGTATCCGGGATTTGGTAAGAGAAAATCGGCTTTCCGCTGACGATTTCATATATTCTCTGTTTGTCTAAGAGGAAAGGCGGTCAAAAACAACCCCTTTCTGCTTGTTAAAATGTTTCACATAATAAATATAAATGATATGCAGAGGAAATTTAGTTTTTATCAGACTTAGAAACAAAACAGCCGCTAAAAAAGATGAGGATCATGATGTACCGTTTATGGAGAGCAAAAAACAAATAAAGTTGATTTGTATTGATTAGATGAAGCGAAAGAGCATGATAATGGAATCAAAGAAATGAATTTAATTTACAGAGGGAAGTGAAAGCATGGATTTTGGAACGGTTATGAAGGAACTTGAAGCGCTGGGTACGGAAAATATGAAAAAAAGATACATAACGAATGGTGCACACGAACCGCTTTTTGGTGTGGCTACAGGCAAAATGAAGCCGCTTGCAAAGAAAATCAAGAAAAATCAACCTTTGGCGGAGCAGCTTTACGCTACCGGGAACTACGATGCCATGTATTTTGCCGGCATTATTGCTGACCCAATCACAATGACTGAAGCAGATTTTGAGCGGTGGATCGATGAGGCGTATTTCTATATGCTATCTGATTATGTTGTTGCAGTAACTTTGGCAGAAACCGATTTTGCACAGGCTGTTGCTGATAAATGGATCTCAAGCGGTGAAGAGCTTAAAATGTCGGCAGGCTGGAGCTGTTACTGCTGGCTTTTAGGTAATCGACCGGACGATGAATTTAATGTGACCAAAATTGCCGGTATGCTTGATCAGGTGGAACAGGCGATTCACGATTCTCCGGATCGAACAAAATCGGCTATGAATAACTTTATCTACACAGTCGCGATTTCATATTTGCCGCTTCATGAAAAGGCGGTTGAAACCGCAAAAGCAGTAGGCTCGGTCGAACTTCGGCGGGACAAGAAAAAAAGCAGTATCCTGAACGCTTCCAAAAATATTCAAATGGATATTGATAAAGGCCGCCTTGGTTTCAAACGGAAATATGTAAGATGTTAGTACAGTCTGCAGTGAAATTTCTAAAAATAAATAGGGAGTGGAACATGGAAGATAACGTTTTTGAACAGATGGCAAAACGATATGATTCAGAAGAAAGAATTGAATTAGCAAAAGTGATCGTGAATGAAGTAAGACAGGAATTGAGAAATAGTCAATCAAAATCTTTAATCGACTATGGGAGCGGTACGGGTCTCATTAGTTTAGAATTATCAGATTTAGTACATTCTATTTTGTTGGTCGATTCATCAAAACAAATGCTGGAGGTGGCAAAAGCTAAAATTTCTCGCAAAGGAATCGCCAACGCAAAAGTGCTTTATTCAGATTTTATCCAAGAAACTCCTGAACTGAAGGCAGACATCGTTTTAATGTCACTCGTCCTTCTTCATATTCCGAATACGAATAAAATTTTACAAGAATTGTTCGGTGTTTTAAATAATGGCGGAAAGCTCTTAATTATTGATTTTGACCAAAACGATAAAATTCAACATCCGAAAGTTCACAGCGGTTTTTCGCACGAAGAATTGAAAAAAAGATTATCCGATGTTGGATTTAAATCAACTGAAATGAAGACATTCTATCACGGCCATCGTATTTTTATGAATCAAGCTGCCTCAATGTTTATATCTAGCAGCATAAAGTGATTTCTTGTTTTTTGAAAAGAAATAGCGGAAGCCGGAAAACGATCCGGCTTTTTCTGCTTTCTATTTCTTCAAATAAGGAAGAAAGGGCCGGCGATGACTTCTTTTTCTCTGCCGTCCAGGGTGTTCGTTTTTTTAAGCTCTGTGCCTGAGCTGGATAGTGTCAATGGCGTTCTCCGATCCAGAGAACCTCGATGAGCGAAATTTCGTGTACTACTAGAATTTATCCGTTTCCTGAGCGAAAAAGAAGTGAGCGGTTTTAAACTTAAACAATAAAGCTATTAATAGAGATGATATACGAAAACGAAATATCATGCTCGGGTTAGGAGATTTTCAAAAAGCCCTTGATTTCGATTCAAGGGACTTTAAATGTGAGGCGATTTCTTCAATAAAGTCGGATTTCAATCTTGGTCTATCAAAAAACAGGAATCGTCACTTTTAATGATGAACTAGAGCTTATTAATAATGACAGTTAATTTATAATTAACATGTCTGTTTAAGTTGATCAAAAACTGATCTAATGATTCATTGGATGGGAATTTGCATTCCAGGAGATAACAGCCGTCTCCGCTGATTTTATAATTGTTGATGACATATTCATCTTGTGTTTTGATAAAGGATAAATAGGATTGATGATGTGTACTTTTGGTATAGATATTGAGCATCGCGTGAACAGTATAACCCATCTTTTTTTCATTTACTTTAATTGTATACCCCTCAATCACTCCGTTATCTTCTAATTTTGCGACCCTGGCGGCAGCTGCTTGTCCTGTCAAATGGACTTTTCCGCCCAGCTCTTTCATCGTAATTCGGCTGTTTTTAGACAGTTCCTCCAAGATCTGCATATCCGTTTGATCTAACATAGCATTCAAATCCTTTCAAAAATCAAGTTAATCGGCAAAAAAGAGTGATTGATTCTATGCATTCTCGTCAATGAGTGACATTGTAAACTATACGGAGATAAAAGAAAAAGAGATGTGTCTCATGAACGGTTCTCATACTCAGTTCGACTGGAACTTCAAGATTAACACTCCAACTATTATGGGGGCATCCCTTCAGGCAATGAGCAACCTTCTGGCGGCATGTCCGAGTCGCCCGTTGAGGAGGCCGGCGGCGAGGTGGCCATAAGTGGGTAGGGACGCATCAAGAGGATCTTCCAAAGCGGATCACCACTTCAGCGTAATTTCGGCGCCTGCGAAATCACCTCACTAACCGAGAGAGGTTTATCTCAAAGTGTGTCATCGAGCAATTGATGCCTTTTTTATTGTCATTACACTCCATTTAAAAGAGTTTTTTAAGCTTATTTTTATATATAATATACGGTCTTTCCAAAACAAGTCAAACGGTCAAAAGATCAAAACGGCGAACACTTAAAAAGGCGGCTAAGCCCTAAAACCTTGACCAGGCAAAATATCAAGCAATGGCTTGGTCTCTTTTTTCATGAAAACAATAAATTTGAAGCCGACATGATAGCGGCGCCTGGCTGCTCCTTACCACTTCTCATTTAAAACAGTGGCCTATTGATCAATAACAATCGGCAATTATAGAGTGATCTACTCGTTTACTCTCCAGAAACCCACCAAGAAAAACAACAGCTTTTCTCTTGTGAATTGATATATGAGAGGGCTCATGATAAGCGTATTCGTACATAGATGAATTAAAGCATATACAAAATCCCCTGTTGAACTTGCTTCATTTAATCATTATCTTTATCCAAAATTCAGGCTATATTTAAGCTTGCTTTGCATCCATGAATACATTCTTTCAAAATTCAAGTCAAACGGCCAAAAGACTTGATTTAATCCATGTATTTGATAATTGAGTGTAGGTAAACTATAGGTATATCAAAGAAAAGGAGTTTTACACATGAACATTCAACAAATTCGTAATGCCACGCTTATTGTCGAATATGCAGGCAAAAAGTTTTTAATAGACCCAATGTTGGCTGAAAAAGGTGCTTATCCTCCATTCCCAAATGCGCCAAGGCAAGATCAAAACAACCCTTTAGTTGAATTGCCAACGTCTGTCGACAATATTATCAATAAGATTGATGCTGTTATTGTTACTCATTTACATTATGACCACTGGGATGAAGCTGCTAAAGAGGTATTGCCGAAAGATATCAAGTTGTTCTCCCAAAATGAAGAAGATGCAACAGAAATACGAAATGCCGGCTTTAAAAATGTCGAGGTTTTAACAAAAGATACGGTCTTTGAAGGTATTCACTTAATCAAAACCAAAGGTGAACACGGAAGAGGAGAAGTTTTAAAACTTGCAGGACTTGTATGCGGCGTAGTGTTCAAACACGAAAGCGAGAAAACGTTATATGTAGCCGGAGATACCGTATGGTATGAGGGGGTTCAGGAAGAAATTGATACACATCAACCTGAAATCATTGTCGTAAACGGCGGAGATAATCAATTCTATGAAGGCGGTTCGCTTATCATGGGTAAAGAAGATATCTATGAAACGCATAAGGCTGCCCCAAATGCAAAAATTATCGTGAGCCACATGGAAGCTGTCAACCATTGGGGATTATCCAAAGAAGAATTAAAATCCTTTATTCATGAAAAAGGAATCTCTTCTCATGTTTTAGTACCTGAAGATGGCGAATCATACTCATTTTAAATTCAAACAGAGAAATATTTAAATGAAGGAGACGAGCATTCATGATGTCCATTGAAAATAATAAAGAATTGGTTCGTCGTTACTTTGAAATAATTGAACAAGAAAAGTATGAGGAATTGAAAGACTTTTGCCATAAGGACTTTGTATTCTATCCGCAATTAGATACACCGTTTCCGGGTGTAGAGGGTTTAATTGAATCAGAAAAGAAAAATTTTGATGCTTTCCCAGGTTTCAAAATGCCAATTCAAGCGATGGTAGCTGAAGGAGACCTAGTAGCCGTTTATTTTATATTTGAAGGTAAGCACACAGGTATCCCATTTGCTGGAGTTCCTGCAACGGGAAAAAACGTTAAATTCTCTCTTATGATGTTGTTACGTATTGTTAACGGTAAAATTATTGAGCATAGATCTCATGTGGATGTGCATGATATTCTCCGTCAGCTTAGCGGTAATGCTTAATATAAAGTACAGTAAAACTTTTTCTTATCTTTTTTCTTAGAAGACTCCTTTTTTAAGGGGCTTCTTTTATATATCGATGTCAACTAAAAGGAGTGTTTGTTGTGAAAACAAATGTTAAGATTGCTTGGAAGAATGGTGTCAATGGGAACGGTTCTCTTAAAACAGAATTCCTGAATACAAACATTGCGATTCCTGCTGAATTCGGCGGTAGTGGAAATGGAGCCTCTCCCAAAGAAATTCTTGTAGCATCTGCAACAGCTTGTTTTACATCTGTTCTTATCTCTATGATCGAATCAAGGGATCTTCCTGTCATTGATGTGGCGGTTGATTCTGAAGGGCTTAACTCTGAAGATGAATTTAAAATCATTCATCACCCTCGTTTCGTTTTATCCGGGAATAAGACAGAAGAACAAATTCAAACAGCAAACCGCCTATTTGCAATGGCTGATAAAGGATGCGCCATTGGGAATTTGCTGAAAAAAGCTGGTGTCAAAATTGAGATTCAAGGAGAAATCTTAGCGAAATAAATCGAATCATGGTTTCGATAGATAACAAGTTTTAAAGGATCGCTTATTATACTTCCCTTTCTTTACAGGAGCCTAAAATTTGATTTATCTTCATTAGTTCAGTATATTATACACATAGGGGTATGTGTATTGGGCGGGTGATATTCCAGTAGAATAGGCTGTTTTGTACAAAAAGTCATCACAGGCTGGATTCTTAACGAATATGACAGAAATGCAGGACAGTTCATATATCCGCATAGTAACGGTTTCGCGAAACTGTTGATAAAAATGATATGCTATCATCAAAATGGGAGGTAATCTGATGGAATACGATGATCAATTAAAAAATAGGATTAAACGAGTTGAGGGTCAAGTTCGAGGGATATTAAAAATGATGGATGAAGGAAAAGAGTGTAAAGAGCTCGTAAGCCAAATGTCAGCGGTTCGTTCTGCATTAGATCGCGCCATTGGTGTTGTTGTAAGCAGCAACTTGGAGAAATGCGTTCGCCTTCAAATCGAAAGAGGAGAAGATACCGAAGACCTCATTCAAGAAGCCGTTAATTTATTGGTTAAAAGCAGATAATGTTTAGATGGCTGTTGTTTATGATACAGCCTCTATATACCCCTGGTTAAAAGAAAAATTTTTTGCTGTTTTTATACCCTCTAGGGTATAAAAAAGCTGACTTATATTTTTTTAGTTTATTATATACCCATGCGGGTATAGGTATATAAAATAGGAGAGTTGATCAATGTCAGACCAAAAAGAAAAAACGACCATTGTTTTATTTAGCGGTGACTTAGATAAGGCGATTGCCGCTTTTATTATTGCTAATGGAGCCGCTGCTTACGATCATGAGGTAACAATTTTTCATACATTTTGGGGCCTTAACGCTTTAAGAAAAGATGAACCGGTGCCGGTAAAGAAAGGGCCGCTTGAAAAAGCATTCGGTTTTATGATGCCCCGGGGTTCAAAGAAATTCGGATTATCTAAAATGAATTTTGCCGGTATCGGGCCTAAAATGATCAAACATGTCATGAAAAAGCACGGCGTATTATCTTTGCCTCAGCTGATTGAAATGGCCCAAGAACAAGGAGTAAAGCTTGTTGCCTGTACAATGACAATGGACTTGTTAGGCTTGCAAAAAGAAGAACTTATCGATGGTATTGATTATGCAGGAGTTGCCGCATATCTCGGGGATGCCAACGAAGCAAAAGTGAATTTATTTATATAACGGTCTCCAAATTAAACGGTGCTTTAAGGAATATGGTTGCCGGAGCGATCAAATGGAACCGTGATACAGAAAATGAGTATGGAGGGATGATTGATGAACATCAAATCTGACCGCGTGTTAGATGCAAAGGGGCTTGCTTGTCCAATGCCCGTTGTAAAAACGAAAAAGGCCATCAATGAGTTAGAACCGGGGCAGGTAATTGAAGTGCATGCTACTGATAAAGGGTCTCTTGCTGATATACAGGCATGGGCAAAAGGAAGCGGCCACCAGTATCTCGGGATGACAGAAGACGGAGATATATTAAAGCATTTTCTTCGTAAAGCAGGTCACTCGGAAATAAAGAAAGAAAAAACGTTTCCTTATGTGATTCAAAATGAAGAACTTCAAAAAAAGGTAGAGGCGGGAGAACGGATAACAGTCGTTGATGTTCGGGAACCTGCAGAATACCGTCTCGGCCATATTCCAGGAGCGATTTCAATCCCATTAGGTGAACTTGAAAAAAGAGCAAATGAACTGAATAGAGACGGGAAAATGTACGTTGTTTGCCGTACAGGTAATAGAAGCGATCTGGCAGCTAAACAGCTTGCAGCTAACGGCTTTAAAGACGTTGAAAATGTGGTGCGGGGAATGGAGGAGTGGTCAGGGCCTATTGAAAAAGGATCAATAAATTGAAAGGCTGCAAAAGTTGCGACCATTGCAACATGATGCCAATGAGATGCTAACAATCTAAGGAGGTTTAGAAGTGGACTTTACAATCATTTCACCAAAAGAAGTAACCGAAAAGCTATTAAGAAAAGAATCGTTTTTTATTTTAGACGTACGAAATAAAGATGCCTTTAGTGATTGGAAAATCGAGGGCAGCCGGGTTGAACATTTAAATGTTCCGTATTTTGATTTAATTGATGGTGTAGATAAGATTGCAGGCCAAGTTCCTAAAGATCAAGATGTTTTAGTGGTTTGTGCCAAACAAGGGTCTTCAGAGATGGTTGCACAGCATTTAGTGGATGCCGGTTTTGAAAGAGTTTTTGCGCTTGAAGGCGGCATGAAGGCGTGGAGCGAATTTTTACATCCAGTAAAAATAGGAAACTTGAAAGAAGGAGGCTCAATCTATCAATTCGTAAGAATGGGGAAAGGCTGTTTATCCTATTTTATTGAGACTGACGGAGAAGCGATTGTAGTTGACCCTGCTCGTACTGTAGACGCATATATAGATTTTGCAAAAGAGAGAAACGTTACAATTAAACATGTGGTCGATACACATTTACATGCGGATCATATTTCTGGCGGACGTTTACTGCGTGAGCGTACAGGAGCCGCATACTACCTGCCGCCAAAAGATGCAGAGGAAGTGCAATATTCGTATGAACCGTTAATTGAAGGTCATGATGTTTCGATAGGAAATACAACCATGAAAGTGGAGCCTATCTACTCACCGGGCCATACGATCGGAAGCACATCTTTAATTGTTGATAATCACTATTTGTTAACAGGAGATATTTTATTTGTTGAATCAATCGGCCGGCCAGACTTGGCTGGAAAAGCCGGGGACTGGGCAGAGGATTTACGTAACACGTTGCATGAAAAATACAAACAAATATCAGGTGACTTGATTGTTCTTCCAGCTCACTTTTCGACAGTCAGTGAATTAGGCAGTCAAGGGCAGGTTCAAGCTAAGCTGAGTGATGTATATAAAAAGAATGCCGGTTTAAATCTGGATGAAAATGAGTTCAGACGTGCTGTATCAGAAAACCTGCCGCCACAGCCAAATGCCTATCGGGAAATTCGGCAAACCAACATGGGCAGAATAATGCCGGATGCTGACAGACAAAGTGAGATGGAAATTGGACCAAACCGTTGTGCGGTTCATGGATGAATATAGATTTGAAGATAGGGAGAGATAAAACATGAAATCAGATAAAGTCATAGATGCTAAAGGATTCGCGTGCCCGATGCCAATTGTGAAAACAAAAAAAGCGATGGATGAATTGCAATCCGGAGAAGTGTTAGAAGTACATGCCACTGATAAAGGGGCAAAAAGTGATCTGACAGCATGGGCGAAGTCAGGCGGTCATGAGTTGCTTCAAGGTACTGAGGAAGATGGTGTACTAAAGTTTTGGCTTAAAAAAGGTTAAGGTGATAAAAGGGGGGACTATTCCCCTTTTTATTGAAGAAAAGGGGGAAAGCCGGTGGACATCTCTTTTATTCTTCTCATATTTTTCATCGGATTTGTTGGCTCTTTTATGTCCGGAATGCTTGGTGTCGGCGGGGCAATAATTAATTACCCTCTATTATTATATATTCCTGTGTTATTAGGGTTTACAGGTTTTTATGCTCACCAGGTTTCAGGTATTGTCGCAGCCCAGGTTTTTGTTGCAACATTTTCCGGTGTATGGGCTTACCGGAAAGACGGTTACTTAAATAAAGAACTGATCTCCATCATGGGATTAAGTATTTTGATCGGCAGTCTGATCGGTGGTTATGGGTCACATTTTTTCTCTGAAGACGCCATAAACCTGGTTTACGGATTATTGGCGATTATCGCTGCCATCATGATGTTTATTCCAAAGACAGGAACAGAAGCTCATCAAAGTGATCACGTTCGCTTTCCAAAGATATTAACCTCAATCATGACTTTTGCAGTCGGTTTGACTTCGGGCATAGTCGGTGCGGGCGGAGCTTTTCTGCTTGTTCCGCTCATGTTAGTCGTTTTAAAAATACCTACACGAATCACAATCGCAACATCGCTCGCAGTTACATTTATTTCATCGGTTGGAACAACAGCCACAAAGCTTATATTCGGACAGGTGCCCATTTTGCCGGCTTTGATTGTAATGGCTGCCAGTCTAATTGCATCCCCGATCGGTGTTTTCATTGGCAAGAAAATGAATGTCAAAGTTCTTCAAGGTATTTTGATATTCGTTATTTTGCTTACAACAGTGAAAATTTGGGTTGATATCTTCCGTATTTAAGGATTTCTGTATGATCCGTTTTGAAGGAGGGATTGGATGAAAGAGATTACAGAGCTGACTTCAATGGTGGCAATTGAGACATTTATAACCGGTCATAAATTAAGTTTTATATATATATCAAGACCTCAATGCACAGTCTGTCACGCTGTTCTGCCTCAGCTTAGAGCACTGTTGGCCCGCTTTCCAAAGATCAAATTAGGACATATAAATGCTGACATAGTGGAGGAGGTTGCCGGAAGGTTTTCAGTTTTCACAGTTCCTGTGCTTCTTTTGTTTATTGAGGGAACCGAATGTCTAAGAGAAGCGCGTTTTGTTCATTTTGAGCAGCTTGAACAAAAGTTAAAAAGAGTCTATCAGTTGTATGAGGAATAGATAGCTAAGGGAGGGTCCATGATGTGTCAAAACCCGACTCGGTATAAAGAAGAAGGAATCTCAATGGAAAGCGGCTATTTAAGGCAGATCTTCGACCACTTGCAGGATGGAATCATCATGATGGATCAGGAACGCAGAATTCTGGTGATGAACCCGTCCGCAGAGAAGATGACGGGATGGAAATTAGGGGACAAGGTTCCGTATTGTTCCTACTGCCAAACGAGAAAATTGGAAGTGGGAGAAGAGCGTTGTTATTTGCTGGCCAAGCGGGAAGTTCCTTATTTTCTTTCTTCGATGCCCACCTATGAAGGGCGATTCGTCGACATGGAGATGAGTACGGCTGTCATTTCTGAAAACGGCGATCAAATGGAAGTTCTTTTGGTTCTGAAAGATTTAACGATAAAGAAAAAGGAAGAGGAAGCGCGGATCTCCAAGCTTGTTCTGCAAAAAACGCTAGAAACTCAGGAAAACGAACACAAGCGGCTGGCCCAGGAACTGCACGATGGCGTAGGGCAATCGCTTTATTCGGTTTCAGTAGGTATTCAAGCGATTCAATCGCGCATGGAGCAGGAAGAAACATTTAGAGAGTACATGCAGGAAATCATCGATGAATTGGAAAAGGCGATCCAAGACGTCAAGCTCTACGCTCTCCAGCTGCGGCCGCACAGTCTCGATCAGCTGGGGCTGATTCCTGCTGTCGAGCACCTTGTGTCCAGCTTAAACAAGACTCATCAGGATGTTTCTATTACGTTTGCCTCAAGCAATGTCAGCAATCGCTTGCTGCCGATTTTTGAAATTAATTTGTACCGAATTATTCAGGAGGCGCTGCATAATGCCCTGAAATATTCGCAGGCGACACTTATTGAAGTCATACTGCACAAAGAAGACGGCGAGCTCGTTTTGATCATTCAGGACGATGGCATTGGTTTTGAACGCGGGCTGACAGAGGAAGGCCTGGGGTTCAAACATATGAAAGAAAGAGTCGATCAGATGGAAGGAAGCCTTCGAATTCACTCTGCACTTCAGAGAGGCACGACGATTAAAGTGAAAGTACAGGACAAGGAGGGGAAGGGAGAGTGATCAGGGTATTGCTGGTCGATGACCATATGATGATTCGCAAGGGCATCCGTGTCCTTTTGGAAGGCTTTTCTGGAATTGAGATTGCGGGAGAAAGCAATAATGGCAACGAAGCCGTTCTTAGCACCGGACAGTTGAAACCGGATGTCGTGCTGATGGATTTGTCGATGCCGAACGGGTTGGACGGATTCACAGCGAGCAGTGAAATCCGAAAGTTGAATCCTTCTGTTAAAATCGTGATTTTGACAATGCATGATGAGGAAATTTTTGTCCAAAAAGCGATAGAGGCAGGGGCTCATGGATACGTCTTGAAAAACAGCCATTATCGGTTGCTTTATCAGGCGATTGTCGAAGTGTACAGGGGCAATCTCTTTTACAAGACATCTGTATCGCCAGACATCATTGATCAATGGCTGAATTCAGATTCCCAAAAGCCGCCTTCTGTTTTAACTGTTCGCGAAAAGGAGATTCTCAGATTCATCGTTCTGGGTTATGCCAATAAGGAGATTGCCGATAAACTCTCAATCAGCGTCAAAACCGTCGAAAATCATAAAACAAATATGATGCAGAAATTAAAACTGGACTCGAAACACGAATTAATCCAATATGCGATCAAAAACAAATATCTCGATCTGACGTTCTAACATACTACCTCTTAACCTTGTCAGCTTGGGAAGACGGGGCTCAAATAAAAGTAGGGGAGTTCCCCTATACAAAAAAAGGAAGATGGATGGTAACTTAAAAAACGAGAGACACATCTTTAAGACAAACAGCAACTTTTTAAAACAAAAGGTGGTTGACTATGGCAAGACAAGCTCGTTATACCATTGTCATTGTAGGAGCAGGGACTGCTGGCATCTCTGTCGCCGCCCGTCTCGTCCGGGCTTCTAAAAAACTCAAAGGACAAATTGCCATCATTGACCCGCAAACAAAGCACTACTACCAGCCTTTGTGGACATTAGTCGGAGGCGGCGCAGCGAAGAAGGAAGAGTCCGAGCGCGAATTAGCTTCCCTGATTCCTGCCGGGGTAGACTTGATCGGCGATGCTGTAACAGAGTTTCGCCCGAATCAGAACACACTTCTTACAAAACAAGGAACGATCGTTTCCTATGATTATCTCGTTGCAGCAGCCGGTTTGCAAATCGATTGGGCCGGGGTCAAAGGTTTGAAAGATGCGGTTGGAAAAAACGGGGTTTGCAGCAACTATTCATATCATACGGTAGACAGCACTTGGGAAAATATCCGCAATTTCAAAGGCGGAACCGCCATTTTCACTCATCCTGATTCTCCCGTGAAATGCGGGGGAGCTCCGCAAAAAATTATGTATTTAGCAGACGACTATTTTCGCAAGTCAAATGTTCGCAATCAATCGGACATGATTTTTGCATCGGCGAAATCAACCATTTTTGATGTCACCAAATACGCAAATGCGCTCGAAAAAGTCGTCCGGCGCAAGGATATCCAAACGATGTACAAGAGAAATCTAATCGAAATTCGGCCTGATTCAAAAGAAGCCTTGTTCGAAAACTTGGATACGGGAGAGCAGGAAGTATTAGCATATGATCTTCTTCATGTGACGCCGCCGATGAAAGCGCCTCTATTCATCAAAGAAAGCGCATTGGCGGATGCCGGCGGCTGGGTCGATGTTGATCCGTACACTCTGCAGCACAAAAAGTTTGCCAATGTTTTCGGAATTGGTGACTGTGCCAACCTGCCGACGTCCAAAACAGGAGCTGCAGTTCGTAAACAGGCTCCGGTTGTGGTGCGAAATCTGTTGTCCTTGATCAAAGGATCTTCATTAGATGCAAAGTACGATGGATATACCTCGTGCCCCTTGGTTACAGGATACAACAAACTCGTGCTGGCCGAGTTTGACTATCACAAGGTGCCGCAAGAAACGTTTCCATTTGATCAGTCCAAGGAACGATTCAGCATGTACCTGTTAAAAAGAAGATTGCTGCCCATCATGTATTGGAATGGCATGTTAAAAGGACTGATGTGATGTGAAAGGATATATTCCCGCAAATGTTTCAAGAGGAGGAATACAACATGTTATTGCGCTATTTTTACGATGAAAAACTGGCCCATGCATCCTATCTGGTTGGCTGCCAAAAAACAGGGGAGGCGATTGTCATTGATCCCGGCCGCAATCTGAAACCATATTTGCAAGCAGCCGAAGATGAAGGGCTAAACATCACAGCGGCCGCAGAAACCCATATTCACGCCGACTTTGTTTCCGGCGCTCGCGAACTCGGCGCTACAAATCAAGCGAAACTGTATCTTTCCAATGAAGGAGACGCAGACTGGAAATACCAATATGTCGATGAATTGAACCATCAACTTGTAAAAGACGGCGATCGCTTTTCCATCGGAAACCTGATGTTTGAGGTTATGCATACTCCCGGCCATACCCCGGAAAGCATTTCCTTCCTGTTGACGGACGGCGGAGGAAATGCGGATCGTCCTATCGGCATCTTTACAGGAGATTTCGTCTTTGTGGGCGACATCGGCAGACCCGATTTGCTCGAAAAAGCGGCGGGAATCAAAGGAACGTCAGAATCGGGAGCAAGAGAGATGTTCAAGTCCCTCGGAAAGTTTAAACAACTCCCGGATTACTTGCAGGTTTGGCCGGCTCATGGCGCAGGCAGCGCTTGCGGCAAGGCATTGGGAGCCATTCCAACTACGACTGTCGGCTACGAAAAGATGTTTAACTGGGCAATGGCATACACCGATGAAGAAGAATTTGTTAAAGCCTTGCTTGACGGGCAACCTGAACCGCCAGAGTATTTCGCTGTGATGAAACGAGTAAATAAAGAAGGTCCTGCATTGCTCAAAGATCTTTCTGCTGTTCCAGAGATTACGTCGATTGAACAAGTGAAAGATTTGCAGGGAAAAGAGCAGATTGTGGACACCCGCCCTTCCCGAGAATTTGCTGAAGGGCATATCAAAGGCACAATCAATATTCCATTCAACAAGGCGTTTACGAACTGGGCGGGCTGGCTCATCGACTATAATCGTCCTGTGTACTTCATAACGAATCCGGCCGAAGTGAACGAACTCCTGGAAGCGCTGCGTTCTGTGGGCATTGACAATGCGGCAGGGTTTATGGATCGTGACAAAATCCTGGCAAGCGGTGCTTTTTCACTTGAATCGTACGCGGAGATTACACCACCTGAAATCGCAAAATTAGTCGATGACGGATTCGTGCACGTGCTTGATGTTCGCAATCTGACTGAATGGCAGGAAGGTCATATTCCGAATGCCCAACACATCATGTTGGGAACGCTCCAAGAACGTCTGGATGACATTAGAAAAGACTGTCCGATCCTTGTGCAATGCCATTCCGGAGCCCGATCTGCAATAGGGGCCAGCATCCTGCAAGCTAACGGCGGTTTCAAACAAGTTTTGAGTTTGAGCGGCGGCATTGTCCAATGGCAGAAAGACGGTCTTGCCATTACAATCCCTTGCAGCGGATTTTAATGAAAGAAAATTTCTGCTCAAGCGCATGGAATAAAGAGTCAAGAGGCCGATATTGTCTTACTCCCGGCCTCTGACTGATATTATTTCCGCTTTTCCTTCTCAGTCCGATCAAATCTCTGAAACATTTCCACAGCCCCGCTTCTTCGCGTTTTCTCTGTCTTCCGATCATGGCCGAAACGGCCGACGATGACTTTTTTCCGTCCAAGATGTCGATACATTCCTCTGCGTTTTATCGACTTTAGGAAATTGGTATTGACAAAAGTGTTGTGCAAAATAACCCCTTTTTATAAAATCTAAAGTAATTATTTGGATTTTCAAGGGGGAGAAGTGTGAAAAAGAAAATGTATGTTTCAATAGTACTCCCTTTTTGCAGGTGGTTCTTTTGTGACTCCATATGACTTTGTCTCGGCTAAAGGGTTTGTAGAACATAACTGCCATTGACGATCTATATTACTCAGGGAAAAAGACAAGGGAAATTGTAAAAGCTGGGCAGATGCACTTTACACTGGAAACAACATACCATGAAAATGGAATCGTTGAAGCCATCGTTACGGAAAATAAACATACGACTCATATTCAATATAACCCTGCAACGGGCATGACCTTATTAAACGGTGTAATATTAGAAACAAAGAAAGAATTTGAAATGGGCTTGTCAGCATACAAACAAGTATACATGGGGACTGTTATCAATTACGTTCCGGCAGGCACTTTAGTTGGAGCGGCAATTTCTTTGACAAGTATATGGAGCAGGGTTCCTGCAAGCAGAGTAAAACAAACAGTTTTAACCCTAACTTCATTGGCTGTAGGAGAGACACTTGATAAATCAATAAAGGTGAAAATCAAGCAATACAGAACTTCGAAGCCTATCCAAGATGGAAGCATGTGTTACCAACAATATAAATATAAACATAAGTCCACATGGTATTATAAGAAAAAACAAAGCAAACAACAAAGCTCAAGCTGGTTTTTACAAAGTAAGCCCTGTTAAGGAGCGGGAAAATGAGCAAATGTCCGGTATGCAGGAAACCGTTTACTTTTAGAGAAAAATATAAACTTATTAGAACAAAAAAGTCAACTTGCCCCAAATGTAAAAGTCCGCTAAAGGAAACAACAGCTTCAAAATTACTTTTTAGTTTGATTTTTATTTTGCCAATACTTTATTTTATGTCTTTTTGGAGTGGATGGGATTCACTATTAAAGTGGTTCTCTCTATTTATTTGGATTGTGTTTTGTTTATTTATTTTGCAACCTGTACTTTATCGTTATGATAAGACAAAAGCTTAAGATTTTAGCTAAAGGAGAGAGAGTAAAACAACTCCCTAAAAAGGAGTTATTTTTTATTGGTGAATAACAATTGTTTTCATCTATTTTATTTTATTAATATTTGTTGACTTGTGTTCTTGTTTTAATAATCATAAATTTATTTTAAAACGGAGTGTTTTTACGTGAATGTAGAAGGTGTGGAATAAAAAAGAGCTTATAGGATGTTGTGTAGCCCAGCTTAAAAATCTGGGCCTTTATGTTTATAGAATTAAAGGATTTTTTGGAGGGAAAAATGGTAAATTACCTTTTTTTGATGATAGAATAGTATGTAATAGCATAAACAAGGAGGATTTTATGAAAAAGAAATTTTTATTTATTGGAGTGCCAATTGTGGCAATCCTTGCAATCATTTTATTTATTTTAGGGAGATCCCCTGAACCTTCAGATCTCGCAAAAGAATTTGAAGAAAAAATTAAACAAGAAGATGCTAAGGGATTATTGAAACTTGTTAAAGTTGACAATGGAACGAAGTGGGAAGAAAGGGAAGCCGAAAGTATAATCAAGTATTTAAAAGATGATGAGTCTGATTATAAAGATCAAATCATGCTATTGAATGCACAGGCCAGTTACTATGAGTCAGATGGAAAAGCCAATAATTTAATTTCGCAGCAATATCCTGGGGAAAGTATATCTAATATTGGTCCTTTTTATATCACAAAGGAGAAAGGGATTTTTGGGGGCGAAAAATACGTTTTAAAGGCCCGTGGTTATAAATTAGAAGTACATGCAGCTAAAGGAGCTAATGTTACTTTTAACGGTGAAACAATTGATATGCAAGGTAAGGATTCCAAGGAGCTAGGTGTTTTTGGACCAGGGGTATATACCATTAAAGGCAGCAAAAAGTATGATTATACAACGGTTGATGATAAAACGGAAGTGACGCTTTTTGATCCTGAAAAATTTGAGAAAACCGCCAGCCTTAATTTTAGCGGTGATACGGTTTCTGTAAACTCTGACATTCCGAATACAAAGGTACTTGTTGATGGGAAAGAATCAGGAGAGTCTATTTCCGAAAATACGGAGTTTGGCCCCGTAAAAGACGGAATTAAGCTCCAAGGAGTAGCTGAATTTCCATGGGGAGAAGGAAAAAGCGAGGCAGTCACAGTCCAATCAGACACTACGGAAGAATATAACCTTACACCTAATCCAATTGTCAACGATGATATGAGAGAAAAATTAAAATCGCAGATCAATGATTTTGCTAAGGATAGAAATGAAGCTAAAGTGAAAAAAGATGCAAATAAGCTCAAAAATGTTTCAGACAATTTGAAGAAAAGCTACATAGATGTGATTAAGAATTATGACAAAGAAAATTACTATGAAGGAAAAGCTTTGGGTACTCGCATTGACTTTTCTAAGGTGACTTACGAAAACGGCAGCGGGGGAAAACAGTTGATCCATATTCCTGTGGAATTTCATCTGAAATCGAGAGAGGTTTATGAATTTATGGATTCAGAGCTTGAAGAAAATTTCGATGAAGAAATCGTAACATTACAATATGATGAAGAGAAAAAAAGCTGGATTATCGAAGGTGAAAAAGATGACTATGAGTCATCGAATAATGATTATATGGCAAGCAAGGATGTAGCCAAAACAACTTTTTAAGATAATTAGCCCTTCATGATTGAAGGGCTAAATTCTTTTCTGCTTGTTTTTCTTTCTTAACCCTTTCCTTTTCTTCTTGATAAAACTCATGGAACATCTACATTAAATCGCGTTTTTCAATCCTGGAAACATAATTGCGTGAGATCCCCAGTTCCTTTGCAATTTCTTTTTGTGTTTTTCTTTTTTGAAATTAAGTCCAAACCTTATAAACTTCATATACTCCGTCTTTGTAGGAAGTTCATCCCATGAAAGCTGAACGCAGCATCAGCTATAACATTTAAGTGACCGTTTTGAATTTGATAAGCCATTAAATCTTCAGCATATGATTCTTCAGATGAATTTAAAGCTTTTTCTCCTAAGCCATTGGTGACGTTTAGAGTAACCACCTTCTTTAACTCTTCCTTTTGAAAGATCCCTATTTTATATTTATCTCCAATTGTTGACACATCATCACTATATTCATTAAAATCACCTTCATAAACTGGTACTCCATTTTTGAAAAACTTGTATTCGTCTCCGTTTTCGTTTACCTTTAATGTAACATGTCCATTTTTTACTTTTGTTTCAATATCAGGTATCTCTTTCGCATAACCTCTAGGCATTGAACGTAAACAAAGAAACAGAATTACAAGAAGGGTAGAACAAAAAACTTTCTGACGGGAATTCCACCGATCTTTGAAAAATTGTTTACAAAAGAAAAGGAGTTTTAACTAATGCGGATTTTTGGTGGGATTATTCGTTATTTATGTACAGTTGCCTTTTCGGTTGTATCAGCGGCAATTGTCTACACGTTGATGTTTTTAGAAGGGTTTGGTTTTTCGTCTTTTAGAGCGATAAGTTTGTTTATGTTTGTTGCTTATTTAATCTTTGCTACACCAATACAAATCTTTCTAAATCGCAAACCCAAAAAATATCATGGATGGTATTTGCTAACTTACTTTATAGTCTCTCTTGTCGTTTGTGGAATTTTAGCCTTATTGACTAATTACGCTCTGACTGCTTTTGTTTCGTATAAACTATACCTTTTTAGTTTTCTTTTGGCTTTAATTTATTGGTTTTGGGACTCTGTTTTTAGACAAAAGAAATAGAGCACATAATATAAAGCCAAATTTCCCCCCTTTATTTTTATTTGTGTGAGTCAATTGTGCCACATGAAATGATAATCCCAAGAAAATATACATATTTTTAAAAAATTTAACCTTTTTTAGTCGTGCATCTAGATACAGCACTTACTTAATAAGGGACAACTGAACCAGCCAGCATCAACGATGAAAACAGCCACATCCTTATTAGGATATGGCTGTTCTCTTTTGTGCCTGCTTAACGAGCAATCGTTATGAGACAGGAACGATCATTGCTTGGTGGATATGTTGAACAAAGAACGAAAAAAGAAGATTGTCTTAAACAGGTTATTCACAAGATCGTTCAGTTGAGGTCGTCTTAGAACTAACAAAGAAGAAAGGATGAGATTGATGAAGGAATATTTTTCAATCGGGGAAACAGCCCGTCTAAATAACATTTCCATTCAAACATTGCGCTATTATGATAAGATCGGAATTTTCAAGCCTCAATGCACAGACCGGGATAATGGCTATCGATATTACCATGTTAAACAGTTTTTTTATTTAGATATTATAAAATATCTCAAATCTATTAAAACACCTTTGGGAGAAATTAAGCGCATGATTTCACATACATCTACCCCCGAACGGATGCAAGCCTTTCTTGAGGAGCAAGAAAGCGTGATTGAGCGTGAGATGGAAAGACTCGAACGTGCCAGGGAATTGCTTCAAAGAAGAAAGCACCAGCTTAATGAACAATTGGAGATACGCACTAAAAAAGAAGAAGGTCTAGTTTATGTTCGACATATAGGAGGCCAAACCATTTTAAAAGCAGTGACACCTCAAGTGAATCCTCATGACCAATCAGATTTGTATTACCGAAAATTGGCTGAAGTTCTTGAAGAAAGAGGAGATATCGTTGATAACTATTATGGATTGATTTATGATTTAAAGCCCTATAAAGATTCCGGTGATATTTATTGCTACAGCGTTTATACGACGATTTATGATGGAGTAAAGATAGATACAGGGGAACAAAACATGAATATAGATATAATCCCATCCGGCGAATATGTATGTATTTCATTTGATTGCACGGCAACAAATTATTTTGACTACTATCAAAAACTGTACCATTTTATTGAATCACATGGTATTCAAACGGATGGAAAAGTATATCAAGTTTCTTTTCCAAATAGCTATAACTCATTAAAAGAAGAAGACTTCCTCACAGAATTTAGAGTGCGGAAAAAATAACAATTCCCTTGACCCTATAGTTGCTATAGGGTTTATGATTTATGCATCGTTCTGATGAATATTCGAAAGGGAGGATGAATAAAAATGGCAGAAAATAAGACGCTTCGGTTACTCATGCCAAAAAGCCTGCTGGAAGCCCATTTATTAAATTCTAAACGAATGGTTCATTTGAAGAAGTACCTGGCAACTTAGATGTGTGCCTCTCAAATTTAATGAATCTAAAACAAAAGGAGCGATGAAGATGAGAGCACCGATAGATGAACTCATTTGGTACGCCTACCCTGGAATGGTAGCTGTCGTTACGGCTCAATATGAAGGTGAAAAAAACGCAATGGCTTCCGGGTGGCATACGTATATTGGATCTTCTCCCGGAATGTATGGGATATCGATAAATAAAGAGACATATACTTACAAATTGATTGAGAAAAGCGGCGTTTTCGGTGTGAATTTTCTTCCGGGGAGATGTTCGGAACTCATTCAAGCATTAGGTACCCATAGCGGCAGAGATATAAATAAATTTGAAGTGTTTCATATTCAATACGAAGAAGGACTAAAAGCTGAGATACCGATTTTAACTGATGCGTATTTCGCTTATGAGTGTAAAGTACACAGTATTTCCACTTTGGGCGATCAAGAGTGGATTGCGGGAGAAGTTTTACAGAGATATCAAGATCAAGAGCTTTTCTTAAAAAATGGTATGCCGAATTTAGAAAAATTGGATGTTCCGCTTCATATTGGAGGGTCCAGCTATCGAATATTAAATAGTCTAGCAGAGGAGCGTCAACACGTTTTTTATCCCAAAACTGATTGAAACATTCAGGTTCCTCCGCATAGAGTAGATCCAATCAATGAATGTATCTGCAGCGGCCTCCGCTGGAACTCCATTGACTTATACGAAGCAAAAAAGAGACCCAAAGACTGCAACGCTTCTCTTTAAGAAGGCTTTGCGGTCTTTTTATATTTCTAAGGTTCAATTCATTTTACCCTCCAAAAGGTATTTAAATTTCCATTTGCAGACTATCTGTTTTTGTTTTGGGAAAATTGCAAGTTAAAATTCATCTTCATTAATCCTATTATTAAGTTACTTTTGTTGTCTTAATTTCATAGGCATGATAAAATTCCAAATAACCAAACATCCTATGTTTGATAAATGCATTACAGGAGGATAGACACATGCTTCAGAAAACAAACCGGCAGACGCTGGTTGAGCAAGTCGCACTACAAATAGAAAGTATGATCGAATCTGGTAAGTGGGGTGTCGGGATGCGCATTCCTGCCGAGCCGGAGTTGATGAACGAGTTGAATGTTAGCCGCAATACATTAAGGGAAGCAATTCGGGCATTGATACATGCGGGACTCTTGAAGACGAAACAAGGTGACGGAACTTATGTCTGCTCTTCAAGTGCCTTGGGAGCCGTGTTGAAAAAACGCATTTTGCGATCAGATACGCTGCAAACATTAGAAGTTCGATATGCACTCGAACGAGAGGGAGCTCATCTTGCTGCACAACGCAGAACCGATGACGAGGCGCGCGACCTTCTTCTTCAGCTGGAACGCTGCGAGGCAGCGGCAGAAATCGGTGACATTGATAGCTTTGTAGCGGCCGATATTGATCTGCATCAAAATATTGTCAAGGCATCTCATAATGAAATATTGATTGAAATATACAGTCATATCGCAGAAGCGTTACAAGATTCGATTACAAGCCTGACCCGTTATGAAGTAGATGCGGATTTCTTGGAAATGCACCGTCAACTGGTCGAAGCGATTGTTGATCAAAACGCTGCTCGTGCCGTGGAAGCAGTTCATCGCTATATCGGGGAATCGAAAGATGTTATTGCCGGTGAAGAGGGGGAGCGGCTATGAGCGTACAAAGTGGTACAAAGCCAACTGAAACAAAGCTTTCGTTCTCATTGAGTTTGCCGATCATCATAGGCATTGTCCTTATTTCACTGACGATGCGGTCACCGCTGACATCGGTAGGCCCACTGGTAGGTTCGATTCGCGAGTCCCTTGGATTATCAAATACTGCGGCAGGCTTGCTCACGACATTGCCGTTGCTTGCTTTCTCGCTTCTTTCCCCCTTCGCACCTATCTTGGCGCGCCGCTTCGGGATGGAACGGATTATACTTTATGCCTTGGTTCTGCTCATGATAGGTATCGCTGTCCGCTCTCTGTCCGCAACAGTTCCTTTGTTTGCAGGCACCGTTTTGCTTGGGCTTGCGATTGCGGTGTGCAACGTGCTAATTCCAGGTCTGGTTAAACGGGATTTTTCTCATAATGTCGGTTTGATGACAGGACTGTATTCAGTATCGATGAATTTATGCGGGGCGATAGCCTCCGGTGTAAGCGTCCCGCTCGCCCGCAATCTCGGTTTTGGCTGGAATGGCGCACTTGGAATCTGGGGTCTGCTCGCTCTGATAGCCGCACTATTCTGGTTTCCTAAAGCGCGGGCGAGTCACGCGTCAGCCGGAATAACAACTAGCGGTGCGTCGACGCGGCGAAGTCTGTGGCGTTCACCGTTGGCATGGATAATTACACTTTTTATGGGATTGCAGTCTTTGCTTTTCTATGTATTGATCGCTTGGTTACCTGAAGTCATGACAAGCCGGGGCTTGAATGAAGACAGCGCTGGCTGGATGCTATCGCTGTTTCAATTTGCTTCGCTTCCCGTATCATTCATCGTACCAATCGTTGCGGGACGCATGAAGAACCAGCGTTTGCTGGTTGTCATCATGACTGTCCTGTTTTTTGTTTCATTAGGTGGCCTTTATTTTGGCGATAATGCACTTATTTTGTTCTGGACAATTTTACTCGGAATTGCTGGGGGATGTGCGTTCAGTTTGGCTATGATCTTTTTAAGCTTGCGGACGAAAGATGCCACCGATGCGGCTTCCTTGTCTGGTATGTCCCAATCTGTCGGATATTTGCTGGCTGCAACAGGACCGATCTTGTTTGGTTTGCTCCATGATGTCACGGCAAGCTGGAACCTCCCAATATTACTGTTGCTTATGGTCAGCATTCTGCTGTTCATATTCGGTCTGGGCGCGTCAAAAAATCAAACGGTATAAAGGGCTCTGTTTCAGCAAAACTCTTGCTGAAAGAGCTCATGAACTGCCCAGAATAAATAAAAATAAATTGAATTGGTGTAAGTCAAATCAATTGCAATAGCTAGGTTGAGGGCCTGGTGAAATAAAAGGGAAGCCGGAACTTATGGACCGGCTTCTTCTTCATTTCCCCTTCTTCCGCTTCTCCGCTGGTAAAGCTAATGAAATATCTACTGTAACTTAAGGAATGTTTAAGGGCGATCACAAGTAGATACTAGATCAGGCCAAAGGTATCAATTCGATTGTTTATTACTAAGCCTATGTATTTCACGAGCCATTGATTCCAAAATATACATAACGGGGATTTGCGTAGTAATATTAGCATTTTCAAACCACTCTTCCGTCACGTAATACGAGATATTAATGTCGGATATTCTGGCAATGGTGGAGTGCTTATGATTTGTAATACTGATCACTTTACTTCCTTCTTGCTTGAGCTGATGAAGATGAGTGACTGTAGAATGGCCTTCACCTGAGACGGATAAAGCAATCGTGATGCTATTGCGGCGGAATTGGGAATGTGTCGGAAAGTAAGGATCTTTAATATACATTGAAAATTTGCCTAAACATGAGAAGTACCTTGCTCCGTACTCAGCAAGAATACCTGAGCTTCCTACGCCGATAAAAATGACACTCTCCGCTTTGGTAATTAGAAGCGCGGCCTCCGCAATCTTTTCTTCAATGTCTCCTTTTAACGTTCTCTCAAAAAACTCGGCTATTGAATGTTGGGAACTCTTCAATACCGTCTTTTTATCTTTTTCTAACTGCATTTTAAGCTTTACTTTAAATTCCGAAAAACCCTCACAATTTAGTTTTTTACAGAAACGCAGAATGGAGGCTGTTGATACGTGCGTTTCATCTGCCAATTCGCGGATTCGCATATAGACGACTTTCTCGCCATTTTGACAAATGTAATTATATAAAGAAGTTTCCAGTTCATTAAACGAAGCGATGATCTCATGGGTAAACATGTATGCGGGGCTCTCCTTCCCTTGACCCTTTCTGCTAACTCCATCTTAGCATACCTGCTTCCTAAGAAACATAGTGTTACATATGTGCAACAAATGACTTCTTGTGTGATTAAAAACAACATGTTACCGGCTTATTTACCGGCTTGCTCATCTGCAGATACAATTGATCCATAAGTACTTTTGCTAAATTACCCGGAGGTGTAAAGAGGATGACACAAGGAATTAAAATTGTCACGATAGGCGGGGGATCGAGTTATACTCCTGAATTAGTAGAAGGGTTTATCAAACGGTACGATGAATTGCCGGTTCGAGAATTATGGCTGGTAGATATTGAAGCGGGAAAAGAAAAATTAGAAATCGTCGGAAACCTTGCGAAAAGAATGATTGAAAAAGCCGGTCTTCCAATTGAAATTCATTTAACGCTTGACAGGAGATCAGCTTTACACAATGCCGATTTTGTTACGACTCAGTTTCGCGTAGGGCTGCTTGATGCCCGTGCAAAGGATGAAAGAATACCTTTGAGTCACGGGGTTTTAGGCCAAGAAACAAACGGACCGGGCGGATTGTTTAAGGGACTGCGTACCATTCCTGTTATATTGGATATTGTAAAAGATATGAAAGAGCTATGTCCGGATGCCTGGTTAATCAACTTTACAAATCCTGCCGGAATGGTGACCGAAGCTGTCCTTCGCTACACTGACCATAAGAAAATCGTCGGCTTGTGCAATGTTCCAATCGGAATTGAGATGGGGATCGCCAAGCTCTTGGATGTTGATCATTCACGGGTTCGCATTGATTTCGCCGGTCTCAATCATATGGTATATGGATTGGATGTATACGTCGACGGAGTCAGTGTAAAAGAGAAAGTGATGGAGCTGTTATCAGATCCGGAGAACAGCAGTTTTGTAAAAAACATCGAAGGGCAAGGCTGGGAGCCGGAATTTATTCGGGCCTTAAATGTATTAACCTGTCCATATCATATGTACTATTATAAGACAGATGAAATGCTGCAAAAAGAATTGGAGAACTTTAAAAAGGGAACAACGAGAGCTGAAGTCGTTCAGAAGCTTGAAGAGGAATTATTCGAGCTGTACAAAGATCCCGACCTGGCCGTTAAACCGCCTCAATTAGAAGAGCGCGGCGGTGCGTATTACAGCGACGCAGCCGTTCGTCTCATTTCGTCTATCTATAACGATAAACGTGATATTCAGCCGGTTAACACAATCAACAATGGAGCGATTGCAAGTATTCCGGATGACTCTGCGGTTGAAGTAAGCTGTGTGATTACAAAGGAAGGTCCAAGGCCAATCGTTCATGGTGATCTGCCAGTTGCAGTCCGGGGACTCGTTCAGCAAATCAAGTCATTTGAACGAGTAGGCGCCGAAGCCGCTGTAACAGGAAGCTATGATACAGCTTTGCTGGCGATGACGATCAATCCGCTTGTCCCTTCTGATAAAATCGGCAAAGCGATTTTAGATGAAATGCTTGAAGCGCATAAAGAGCATTTGCCAAGGTTTTTTAAAAAAATAGAAGCATAAGGGGGGAGTAGTTGGTTAAATTGGACGTTCACTTTATGTTCAGCTGATAAGGAGGAAAAAGTGAGCATAAAACTAATAGCGGTTGATATGGATGGAACATTTTTGGACGATGACATGAAATATAACAATGATCGTTTTATGAAACAATATCATGAATTAAAAGCACGGGGAATAAAATTTGTGGTTGCAAGCGGCAATCAATATGATCAGCTTAAATCCTTTTTTCCATCAATTAAAAATGAAATAGCTTTCGTTGCTGAGAACGGTGCTTACGTAATAGATTCGGGAAAAGAAATATTCTCAGGCGAAATGTCTAAAGAAACGATAAAAAAAGTTATTGATGTTATAGAAAAGTATGAATACACAAATCTAATTGTTTGCGGAAAAAAAAGTGCTTATATACATGAAGATGTTCGCGACGATGCGTATAAGCATGCTCGTAAATATTATCATAAACTGCAAAAAGTGCCTCATTTCGAAAATCTGAATGATAAAATATTCAAGTTCGCCACAAGCTTTTCCACGAAGGATGTTTCAGGACTTTTACGCGGCTTGAAAAAGTCAATCGGTTCTCTCGTTACTCCCGTATCAAGCGGACACGGCGACATCGATTTGATTATACCCGGCCTTCATAAAGCAAGCGGGATTAAAATCCTTCAAAAGCGGTGGGGCATTCGTAATTATGAGTCAGCTGCATTTGGAGACAGCGGAAACGACCTGGAGATGATTTCCACTGTTCAGTATGGAATCGCAATGGAGAATGCCCAGAAAATGATTAAAGTTGCTTCCCGGTATATAACACAATCCAATAACGAGGAAGGCGTCTTAAATGCCATAGACGCCATTCTTAAAAATGAAGAACCGTTTATATCATAATTCTAAAATGGAAAAAGCTTATGAAATGCCTTATCGCTTCATAGGCTTTTTTTGTTGAAAAATAGATGTTTCAATACCTTAGCTGCATAAGTTTCGCTTTAATTGAAAGCTTAATGAAATAGACGCCGGATTGTTAGGCCGGCTTCTGCGAGATCACTTTCTCTAGGCTTTCTTCCTTCTCCGCCCGGAAAAAACCATGAAATATCTTCATTAACGCGCGCTTTTCAGATTCGGGGCTCCGCGAAATCCCGAGCTCCTTCGCGATACGTTTGTTCTTTATTCCAATCAAGGCCAAAGCGGCCGACGATGACTTCCTTTTCCCGTCCGTCCATAATGTCGATGTATTTTTTGACTTTTTCAAACTCTGTGCCTGAGCTGGATGGTGTCGATGACGTCTTCGTTTTCCGATCCTGAGGACATCGATGAGGCTGATTTCGTTGCCTTCTTTGTCCTGGCCGATCGGGTCATGGAGAGAGACGTCTTTTTTCGTTCTTTTCAAGGCGTGCAAATGCATGAGGATTTCATTATTCATTACAAAAGGGGGGTGCACAGATTTCCTATCACTGATTGATTAAATCAATGTTGAGTCAGCCTCCTGTAATACTAGCGAATGAAGGAGATACTTTAAATAGCCAAGCTGCATTTTCAATTGCCTGTGATTATATGTACGAAAGGTTAATATTACGTAACATGAAAGTTCGAATGCAAAAGTGCATACCATGTACAGTTCGGCTTTTTCGGCTGTCCAAGCATATATTATAAATTCCGCTGTATTTAAGTGCGAAGCTTGTAACAGGTTTAAACGAAAGCCTGATATCTAGGTATTATGCTTTAAACACACATCTGGATTTCTCTAGAAAAGCAAAGGTATTTGGGGGTTTATGTAAAAAATAGTAAATGCCTTATGCGACAAACAGGCTGTAGAGCAAAGTGAAGCATATCATCAACTTTCTGACCGATATCAAACATGAAAACTGAATAAACCCTCTTAATAGAGGTTTTTTATTTATGTATTGGATTGGTTTAAAATTTACAATTGAGTCAAAAGGTGAAAAAGCTCTATCCTATTTCTAGGATAAAGCTTTTTTTATTGTTAGACAGCATTAATACATTTCTCTAAAAAAGTTTCCAGAAACTCTCTGCGGCATCTCGCCGTGTTCAATTGTTTAGTCCTTTTTTTTCATAATCTTTACAAATCTGAAAAAGTCATCATCATCCGGCAGGGGCTTGTCATCTTCGCGTCCATTGCGATGTATATGCGGATCAGAGTGATGTTCATTGTAGAACTCTACGATATGGAATCCACACTTATTCACATAGAAGTTGATATTTCGCTTTTCGAAATAAGGTGTCACGGTTTCCCAAAGCACAGTATCCGGATACTGTGCTTCAATCGCTTTCCAAGCAGAAAGACCAATCCCTTGGCTGTGATATTCTGGAGATACATAGAATAAATCTAGCGAATTATGATTTGTTTGGCTGTTGATACGTACTACTGCACCACCGACATTCTTACCATCCTGAAGAATATGATATACCACCGCTCCGGGAGCATTGAAAGACTCCTGAACATCATTGTCCGATGGAATCGGTCCATCTTCGCAATCACCGAACGTTTCAATCACGGCGATCGCAAAGGCTTCTTGTAATTTTTTTTGGAATTCTGGCAGATCAGATTCCTTTGCTAGTTCCAGAATAACTTTTGGTTCCTTTTTTGTTTTCATGATTGTTCACTCCCTCAGTTGCTGAAATATCGAGTTCAGTCGTTCAGTAGAAACATTCCAGCTGTTCTACGAGCCCTTATCACAAAAAGTGATTCCGTCGCTTTTTCTTCCGCGGTAAATTTGGCGTTAAAATACTTCAAAAGCTTTCTCCTGTCTTTTTGTATGATTTCTTTTTCTTTGTTTCATTGGAAAACAAGCTGCATGTAACCCTTATTTACTATCGTTCACTACCGTATTAAGTGTGTATGCGGGATTTGTCATCATTCTCGAATTTTTCCTGCGAAAAGATACAAAAATAGTCGAATGAGGCGCCTTTGACTATGAACATGCGTAAAAGATTCAATTTAGATTCGATCATGAGCAATGCACATTGAGTAAACTCTGTAGCCCAAAGAAGCCTAAATGATATAAAAATAACTAGTCCATATATCAAATCTGTCCGTTTAATGCCCGCTTCATTCAACAACACTAATTTGAAGTCATGCAATCTGTGCAAGGGGGTTATTTCTGAATAGATTTTTCCGAATGCAGCGGAGTTGCTTTGGGACTCCCGTTTAATTTGCCATACGTCAGCTTGCGCCATATTAATTCCATCGGACCGTACTTAAATCGTCTCAACCACAATGTACTAAAGATCATAAGCACGAAATACACGGCCAGACTGAACATGAACGTGCCGGCGGATTGAATATGATCCGCAAGCCCGAATCCGTACCTGAGGAACAGAACTGTTCCAATGATAGAGTGAAGCAGATAACAGGTCAATGACATCCGTCCGACTTTGGTGAATATCATCATAGGGCCTCGCAGCTGAGGAACGTATAGAAACAGCATTGCAAAAGTGCTCATATAAAACATACTTCCGGTTAAGCCGCCATTTTGACTCAAGACAGAGGAAATGTCCTTCCACAGCATATTCTCAGAAAGATTAAACATGTCTAGTAATATACTGCTTTGTGTTATTAGAAAAGCGATTGTGCTAATGATCCAGATACGCTTCCATATAGGCTTTTTCGCTTCCATGTCTTTGAAAAATTCCATCTTAACAAAGTACACGCCCAGCAGAAACATGAGAAACATGGAATAGATCATAGAGAAAGAGCCAGCAGCCATCGTGACCATATCTGTCCACCGAGTGCTGATGGATTCCACGTAGGTAAGGCTGCTGTGGCTAAACAAAGTAAACTCTGAAAAATTTGGGTTTTTTGACCCTGCAGTATTGATGACATTGTACAACATTGTGAAAACAGGAGTCAGGAATTGAAACACGATAAGTGCGATAATCCATCTAAGCACCGTTTTGGCCGTGCGTTTATAGAAGGCGAGTAACAGGAAGCCGCTTACGGCGTAAAAGGCTAATATGTCACCGACCCAAACAAATGTGATGTGCAAAATGCCAAATCCCAACAGGATAGATAACCTACGGGCAAACAGCTTGTTGGGACTATCTACCTTCTGCGCGGCTCGATCCATAAAAATCATAAACCCAACCCCGAACAGGAAGGAGAATAACGTAACGAATTTCCCTTCGGCAAACCAGGAAACCAGATTGTGCAGTACGTCATCGGAGGTCATTTCGAATCCCTTTACTGAATCTACGATCAGAAAATAATTGACAATAATAATGCCCAGCAAGGCAAATCCGCGTACGATGTCCAGAAAATGAACCCGTTCCCGCAGACTCACCGGTTGCCCGTGTCCTTCTTTTTGTACAGTCATATCAATGCTCCTTTTCCATTTATCATCGCAATGTTGTGGTTCGGATCTGAAAAACCTGAGCCTTACAATGGATAAATATAAAGACCGAATCTTAACAATTTATGAAGAGTCATCGTTTTTTTAGAAAATGTGACAAATTTGTGGCGGGCATCAGCTTTCATAAATTGTTAAGATTTACGTAGTATCTTATAACGTACTTAACTATGAACGATATATAGTAAGGACACACGAGAAATAACATCAAGAATCATGAGGTGAGAGAGACATGACCCATCGAATATTAGTCGTAGAGGATGATCAGGATATTGGTGATCTTTTGGAGGAATCCCTTACGCGTGCAGGCTACGAGGTGCTAAGAGCCAAGGATGGAAAGCGAGCATTGCAACTTGTGGATGACTCGCTTGATTTGGTTATTTTGGATATTATGATGCCAGGCATTTCGGGAATTGAAACATGTCAGCACATCAGGAAATCCTCTAACGTCCCGATTCTGTTTCTGACGGCCAGATCGAGTACACTCGATAAAACTGAGGGGTTACTCGCCGGCGGCGATGATTATATGACTAAACCATTCTCGGAAGAGGAACTTCATGCTAGAGTGATTGCTCAATTACGCAGGTATACTATCTATCAGGAAAAGAAGGAACAGGAAGAAACATTTCTTATCGGGGGCAAACTAAGAGTGAGCGAAGAATTTAATGAGGTCTGGAAAGAGGAGCAGCAAATCAAGTTGTCAGATCTGGAATATCGTATCCTGAAACTTCTGATGAGCAAACGCAACAAAATATTTTCTGCCCAAAATATATATGAGAGTGTGTGGGGACAGCCTTACTTTTACTGTTCCAACAATACGGTGATGGTGCATATTCGGAAGCTGCGCTCCAAAATTGAGGATGATCCGGCACGTCCGGTTTATATAAGAACTGAATGGGGAAGAGGATATCGATTTGGCGCATCGTAAATTTACGCTAACCAAAAAACTGGCTTTGCTGATCATGGTTGCTGCGTTTGTGAGTGGTGTGATCTTTCTGACGTTGCAAAAAATCACAGATGATCTGATCGAGGGATATCTGAGTTCGGATGAGTATTATCACGAGGAGTCAGCAAGATACATTCAAAAATTCAGCAAGTACGTTTCAGAAAATAAGTTGTCTACATCAGATAGAAAAGCGTTTGGTGAGTGGGTCAAAAAAGAAAATTACATTAACCTCACCATATTCAAGGATCAGGAGCTGCAATATGATTCCATTTATTCCGAATCGGATTATGGAAAGGAAAAGCTGACTCAGTACGCTCAAAATCATTCACATCCTGTCAAGTTTAGCGATGGCGAAGGAAGAGTCATTATCGACGGTTTCTACTCTTCCCGATATTATAGTCTGGCCTTTACATTGGATTTGCTCGGGGCAACCCTCATCTTTTTAATCATTGTTCTCTTTGGCATTCGCCAAAGTCTTCGCTACCTTAAAACGATTCACCAAGAGATTCATATTCTTGAAGGGGGCGAACTGGACTACGAGATGACGATAAAAGGGCATGATGAATTAGCGATGATTGCAAAGAGCATTGAGGATCTGCGGAAAGCTTTCCTGGACAAACTTAAAGCGATCGAGGAATTGCAAGCTGAGAGCCGCAGCCTGGTTACCGAAATGTCGCACGATATGCGCACACCGCTGACGTCGCTGATCATGAATCTGGAGTTTGCCAAAAAAGCGGGAGGCGAAGCGGGTACCAGCAAAGATCGGTATGTAGCCAATGCTTATGGTAAAGCACTGCAATTAAAAAGCTTGTCTGACAATCTGTTTGCGTATTTCCTGCTGGACAAGGAATATGAGGCCGATCTGGAGACCGTTGCAGTAAAAGAAGTGATCTACGATCTAATATCAGATCAGATTGCTATCCTTCATCAGAAGCATTTCCGGGTCCATATTTCAGGCGAGCTGCCGGAAACCTATATTAACGTGAATTTGGAGGAGCTTGGTCGTGTATTTGATAATGTGATGTCAAACTTATTTAAATACGCAGATCCGGAAGAAGAAATCAGCATCACGTTTGTATCGGATCAAGAGATATTTGAGATCCATGTTAGCAATACGATTAAACTTGCGGATATAACACCGGAAAGCAACGGACTCGGTGAAAGGAGCATTGCGCGAATGATGTCCCGCATGCAGGGACAGTTTCACAGTATACAAAAGAATTCTAAGTACTACATTGTGCTACGATTTTGGAACACCAAGATGTAGGCTGAGAATAAAAACCACGAATATATTGAAATAGGAGACAACATGATGAGATTTTCCAACAAATTCAAAAAGGTGCCTTACCTGTTACAAGCGCTTCTCAATGTCTGTCTGTTCTTCCTGGCGATAGCCTTAAGCGCACTTCTGATCAGTGAGACATGGTACATTGTGCAATTCGTATACAAGTCACTGTTCAACAAAGTGGACAGCTATTATGAGATGCTTGGAGAACTGCTTATATTCTTCATGTACTTTGAGTTCATTGCTTTGATTATCAAATACTTCAAATCAGACTTTCATTTCCCGCTTCGCTACTTCATTTATATTGGCATCACAGCTGTCATTCGTTTGATTATCATCGATCATGATCAGGCGATCTCAACGTTCTGGTGGGCGATGGCCATTCTTGCAATGATCTGTGGATTCTTTATTGCAAATAGACGAAATTCTGTTGTTGAACATTAATAAATTAGTTCACTTTATGCCGAGACGCCGCCGAAATGTCCTAATTGTGAATGGGAACTGGAACAGAATAAAAAAATTGATAATCGGTATTTATAAGTCTAGCTGTTTAATGTCAGTTCAGAAATCTGTAGTGGATCAAAGTGGATTGTGGTTGTGAGTGGATATCTGAATGTATTTTTTGGCTACTTTAACAGACATGTCCCGATGACATAGCATTAAGAACTGAAAATCGCTTCTTTATTTTAAAAGGAAGAGGTTAAAATTCTTAATAAATAAGATGAAAAAGTTAGGATGGACGTTTATTGTTTTTTCTCGCTATTTTTTAACCATAATTGATATAAACGTATAGATAAACGTATAGAAATGATAACAAATGAATATAGAGTGTGTAATGAAAATAAACTTTCATAACCAATGAGATAGATTTACTATATTGAGGGCCCAGTAATATAGAATACAGATCGATGGTTCAAGCCATCGGTTTTTTATTTGTTTTCATACTGAAAATCACCCATTAGGACAAACAGTTATTACATAACATTACCCAAGGTGTGATGCATTTATGAAGGTGATGCTCATCGAGGGACCGCCAGCTGACAAATGCATGAACGATTCCTCTCATTATTTAATAAAACTTGATAGGAAGTAGATCCAGAGTGATGGCAATGTATATAAGGGTATGGATCGAGCAACCACACCCAGATCGAGGCCTGTATAAAGAAAGCAGGGACGATGCGATTAAAGAACTCATAATCAAGTTATCTGCTATGATCCAGATTGTCTTTCTCATAGAGCTTATTAGTGTGCAAAAACGATTTTCATAACTCTTTCATCTATTTCTTTTAAAAGAAACTTTAGTGAAAATAGAGAAAAGCCGGAATGTCCAATCCGGCCTTTGCTAAATTATGTCCCCTTCGCCTTCTTCCGCTTTTCCTTCTCAGCCCGGTAAAACTCATGAAACATCTTCATCAGCGCGCGCTTCTCAATCCGCGACACATAGCTCCGCGAGATCCCAAGCTCCTTCGCGATCTCGCGCTGCGTTTTTTCCTTCTTCAAATCAAGACCGAAGCGGCCGACGATGACTTCCTTTTCCTGTCCGTTCAGAATGTCGATGTATTTTTTGACTTTTTCAAACTCTGTGCCTGAGCTGGATGGTGTCGATGACGTCTTCGTTTTCCGATTTGAGGACATTGATGAGGCTGATTTCGTTGACTCCTAGAGGTTATCCGTTTTTGTTGTATTAAAGTAATAAAGAATTTTTAAGTTTAACGTTATTTAAAAAAGAAACATACATACGTATTTGGTATGTCCCCCATGATGCTATTCACACGTATGAAAGTAACGGTCTTGAAAATATGTGGGGAGACGCACAAACAATTGCAATGAAAATTAAAGATGACATGAAAAGATAATTTGGTTTGCCATGAACTGTTGGAATTGAACCGAATACGCTGCTGGCAAAACTCTGTCTTGACACGAGTTTTTGGGCATGCCGAGATGTGAAAACAAAGAAATTTCAGTTTCCCTTTCCAATATTCAGGAGACAATTTAATCAAGCTCAATCTATTTCGCCCTGATCAAGAAAAAAGCGAATACTTGGGTACGTTATGGACGGTTTCAGAGAACGGTACGGCTCGTCAGCACTTCTACACGAAGTTTTTTATACAAACGCCGGAATCGCACGATTGAGATTAAAGTTAGAAAGGAAAATTGTGTATGCTGCGGGACAGAGGAAGTATCAAATGGGTGTCAATGATGTTACCGGAACACGTTGAATTGCTCAAAGAATATCATGAAAGTCTTGATAAAGTGAAAAAGCCGGTTGGTTGTCATATCATTTTTAATGACCTTTCTAAAATGGAGTCGTGTAGTTTATACGGTCACTGATACTCCTTCGTCTATATCCACTTACATTCTTCTGCTGAATGATAATGTCCATTACTCTATCTAAATTGCTCCCAGCTCTTTTGATGTTGTAGATGATGCACAAAGAGCTTTTTCTACACACCTGCAGCCTTTCCTTGTGCAAGAGGGGAATAGTCTACACGTAGCCCCACATGCACTACTTATCCCATTTTCTTCTCCCCACTGAAAAATTCTGATCTCTCCTTCTCTAAATATTTATATAGACACAGTATTTTTTACTGTGCCTATCCTAACTTTTCCCTTGATATCTCATCTAGGTTAGAAAAAAGAATGTCACACCCTAAGAATAGAAATGTAATAAAAAAGGATAAAAGTAACTCTCCACCTTGAAATATGGATACATTACTTAGATGGCTATTTGTAACATACTCTATGGAGAAATAAACGGCTATCCACGCAACAGCAAACTCAAATATATAAGTTATCCACTTAGGAATTCTGAGAAATATTGAGAGTCCTTTTATAACTGCCATAAGTATAAGCATGTAAACAAGTGCTAATGCGCTTACTAATAAAGAAAATATGTATAAATCAGATCTAGAGCTATAATTTACATAGTCGCCTAAGAAATGATTAACACCTAAAGAAACAAAATAAATAATTAGGCTAGGAACAGCCATGGCAAAGAATAAACAAAAGCCTATGAGGAGGATAAAAGATATGAACGCCAAGGTGTTTGGGGGATTATCTATAACCCCCTTTTTAATCAAAAGTAAAAACAAAACACAGGAAATAACCAAACATGAAAGTATAGCTAGAGTTATTGCTGTAAAGATAGTCATCTTTGACCTCCATTAGAAAAGTGCCATTAGTGGGGAACTAACAGCACTTTCTTAAATTTTTTATTCGTTAAATCAGCGTAATAATGAATTTTGCCAATGCTCTTGCCACATCAGGCGGACAGCCAATGCCTCTCAGTCCATTATAAAACTGATTCTCAGTCCATTTTTCGCCTTTATCCATCAACTTAGCTACTTTAGCAGAGTTTTTTCTAACCCATGCGGCGGCCTTTGGAGACAAAGGTCTAAGCATTTGCGATAAAACCCAACCTCCTGAGCGGAGAGCTAATTTAAAGGCTTTATAAGTCCATGACACTGCGCCTTGAGTTTGAAAATTCCCATTAGCAGTAGCTACTGTTTTAACAGGTACATTCTGTGACTTGATAGCGTTTTGTACCCCTTTATGAACAGTCACTTTCATAGCAACAGGAGTAGCTGACGCTGTTTTTTCAGATGCTAATGCACCTGATGTGCCTAAGAAAGATGTAAGAAGCGTGGCGCTTAGAACCACTGAAGCTATTCTCTTTTTATTTTTCCTATATATTTATCTCCTATTATATTATGAATAATTTTAAAACGATTTAATTGCAATGGTTGTCCAATATGCTAAAACTTTGGCATTTATGTTAGAAAGTCCTGATTTTTTAAGCGAATTATATAGCTTATTTTGGACATCAGACCACCCAAAGGCATAATACTCATCTAAAAGGTCTTTTAGTACGGGTTCTATATACTTTGTAAACCTTTCTTCAAGTTCATTTCTTACTTTCTTTCCTGCAAGCCTTTCTACAAGTTGAAAAAGCTTTGCTTTATTCTTTAGAACTGCCCGGATAGCATCTTTAACAGGCTTTGTAGCAGAGTTTTTATTTTGTAATTCAACCTTTGGTGTGAACAGACTATCTACAGTATAAACAATGGGTACGGATGTTCCAGTGGCATTAGTATCAATCTCATCATTTTCCTTAGCTTGAGATGACTGGACAAAGGAAGTAGAGCCAAGGGCTAAAGAAGCTATTACTATGAATCCTTTAGCTAGTCTATTGATAATCATTTCCTCCTCTACGTATAATTAGTAGCAAACCAGTGACTATGTATTTAGGTTACAACCTGTAATTGTTTGCTTTGGTATGAATTCCCACCTCCTTGTGATTATTCTATCAGTAGTAAAAATATGGGTAAATAGGAAAAAGGAATAATATTTATTTACATTATTAAAAAGTTCAAAAAATATAATTGTGTATAGCTTATCTGTCATATGAGACTCTTTATAAGAGGAGAATAATGTACTAATAAATATTATCCCCTTCCATCTCTACCTTCCCTTTCGCCTTTTGTTTAATAATCTATTTTTAATCAAAATAAGACTTTCTAATGAACTTTACCAGGACTCAATCAGTGCAGGTTAAAGGCTTAGTGATGACTAATTTCATAAAGGCCAAATAAGTTTTCTAAAACCAAACTCAATTGACCTTTAGCAATGTTAAAGCCTATTATTTTGGGAGAGAGGTGCTATAATACTTTTACTCTTAAAAAAGGAGGAGGAACCTTATTAAGTTCCCCCTATATTCGACACAGTGGAGGCTGTAGCTATAGATTTATACTTCTAGTGTTGTAGGTAACTAGCAATTGGTACAGATTCTGCCCTTTCAAAGTAGTTTGCGATTTAAATAAGCAAAAAAAGACCAGGGTTATCTACTTCCTGGCCTTCTTATATTTTATTTTCCCTTCGCACGCTTCCGCTTCTCCTTCTCCGCCCGATAAAACTCATGAAACATCTTCATCAGCGCGCGCTTTTCAATCCGCGACACATAGCTCCGCGAAATCCCAAGCTCCTTCGCGATTTCGCGCTGCGTTTTTTCTTTCTTCAAATCAAGGCCAAATCTGCCGACGATGACTTCCTTTTCCCGTCCGTCCAGAATGTCGATGTATTTTTTGACTTTTTCAAGCTCCATGTTGAGCTGGATGGTGTCGATGACGTCTTCGTTTTCCGATTTGAGGACATCGATGAGGCTGATTTCGTTGCCTTCTTTGTCCTGGCCGATCGGGTCATGGAGGGAGACGTCTTTTTTCGTTTTTTTCAATGCGCGCAAATGCATGAGAATCTCGTTTTCTATACACCGTGCCGCATAAGTGGCGAGCTTTGTTCCTTTTCCGGCTGAATAGCTTTCGATCGCTTTGATCAGTCCGATCGTTCCGATGGAAATCAGGTCTTCTGCATCTTCGCCTGTGTTTTCGAATTTTTTGACGATGTGGGCGACCAGCCGGAGGTTATGCTCGATCAGCATGTTTCTCGCGTGTTCATCCCCCTGGGCCATCAGCTCCAAGTACTTTTTTTCGTCACTGCTTGACAGCGGCTGTGGAAAGGCATTGTTTTTCACATATGATACTAAAAAAACGAGTTCCTTGATGACATAACCGAGCGCTGCAAAAACACCTGTCATTATCGGCACCTCCACATAATGTATGTAGGCAGAAGCCTATATGTAAATGTATGTGGGAGGGGGGATGTCTGTGTCTGTACGCGGCAAAATTGCCGGGCTGCCAAATATTTCGGCGTTCTGTTCGGCATGCAGCCGCTTGTTTTCGCAACCGCTTCCATTTTTTAATCGTTTACAAAAGTTAACAATAGCGGGATAATAAAGGCAAGGAGGTGAGGGTGCCGGACGGTTCACCATAGGGTAAACGCTATCAATCAGTTAGTCCGGTGCGGCAGATGAAAAACAAACGTCTGTTCATACTTTCGTTGATTGTGCTGAGCGTGGTCATGATCGGGGTTCAGGAAACCTTCCCAAATCTGCTGACGACAGGGTTAATGACTGTCGTTATTGCAGTGGCAGTTTTTAATATTTTAAAAGAATCGCTGAATAAAAAAGATGAAACACACAGCAAATGAGGCGGTAGAAAGCGACGGTGCTTCTATCGCCAATAGGAAAAACCGGCTCAAAGTGGTGAGCCGGTTTTCTTATTTGTCAGTCTTTCAATGCTTTTCCCATGCCTTTTAAAAATTGCAGGCCGAAGCCGACGGCTCGGTTGATGTCAGGGTCGTTCATGGCTTTCAGCAGATCGAGGACCCCGGTTTTTTTATCGCTTTTTAAAAAGTCTTCTCCTTGTTTTGTGCCGGCGACGATGCTTTCTACCAGTTTCCCCATGACTTCCGGTTCGGCTTTGGAGAGAGCGCCGCCTGCCGCAATGGCTGTATTCATCAGGTTTTTGGCCGGCTCTTTAGATAGCTGGCCGAGGACGATTTTGGCGATATCTTCCTTTGCGCCGATCATGCTGTCTGCGGCATCAAGGACCCCGAGGCCGTTCAGTTCGCCGAGAAGCTTCATCGTTTTTGAAACGGCGGCTTCCTGTTCAGCCAAAAGGGTTTTGAGTTCTTCTAATTTTTCAAGCTTCATTTGCTCCTCAGATTTGTCTTCTTTGCGGATGGCGGTGATGGGAGCTGCCATGTGTGATGACCTCCTTTTGATTTAGTCTGTTAAATGAATGTATCCCGGTCGCTTCCATTTCCCCTCGACTTCAGCTCCGTTTTGCGGATGGCGTTTCTTATTGCGCGGATTTGTTTTCGGAAGCGGCGGTTCTGCGCATCCGCCGAGCACTTCCATACGCACCTTTGTCTGCTTGTAAGCAGGTGTATTGGTACGCGCATCTACTGCGGGGCCGGTCAAGAAATTGATCGCGGATTCTTTATCTGTCGAGTTCATCGGCAAATACAACTCGTTCGCTCTAACCCGGTCTGTCACAAGCGCGGTTAATTTTACGGCGCCAAACGGCGAGATCAGTCTGACCTGCGATCCGTCGCAGATGCCCCTGTCTTTGGCAAGCTCAGGCGAGACTTCAACAAAGACGTCCGGAACTTTCGCCTGGATGCCTGCCGATTTGTTCGTCATATTTCCTTCGTGAAAATGCTCCAGCATTCGGCCGTTGTTAATGTGAAGGTCGTATTCTTCAGGGAATTCCGCCGGCTCTGTCCAGTCTGCGAGGGCAAAGCGCGCTTTCCGGTCAGGGAAGTTAAAGCCGTCTTCATATAAAAGAGGCGTGCTTTCTCCGGTCAGGCTGCCCCACAGGAAGCTGTTCCATCCTTCAATTGCATCATAATCGGCCTTTGCGAACAGCGGTGACAGGCTTGCCATTTCTGAAAAAATATCTCCCGGGTGGCTGTAATGCCAGTCAGCTCCAAGCCGGTTTGCGATGTCTTGAATGATGACCCAGTCCGGCTTTGCGTCTCCGAGCGGCGAAAGGGCCTGATACAATCGCTGGACGCGTCTTTCCGTGTTTGTAAAAGTTCCTTCTTTTTCAAGCGAAGCTGACGCAGGGAGAACAACGTCGGCGTATTGGGCTGTTTTCGAAAGGAACATATCCTGAACCACAAGGAAATCAAGGCTTGATAAAATGTCATGGACCCGGTTTGCGTTTGAATCGACTAAAGCCATATCTTCTCCGACGATATACATAGCTTTCATTTTGCCTTCTTCAACGGCGTGAAGCATTTCGATGTTGTCAAGTCCGGGTTTCTCGTTGATTGTTGTGCCGTAAGCTTTTTCGAACTTTTTCCGCGCTTTGTCATCTGTAATGTGCTGATATCCCGGAAGCCAGCCGGGAAGCGTCCCCATGTCGCAGGCGCCCTGGACATTGTTATGGCCGCGGAGCGGGTACGCCCCAGCGCCCGGGCGGCGGTAATTACCGGTAGCTAAAAGCAGGTTTGAAATCGCGGCGGACGTGTCGGAACCGCCTGTGTTTTGGGTGACTCCCATTCCCCAGAGGACGCACGTACCGTCGGCGTCGCGGATCATCTCAGCGATTTGGATCAGCGTCTGTTGATTGATGCCTGTGATTTTTTCTGCATATTCAAGGGTGTATGTCTCAAGCGATTGCTTATATTCTTCAAAGAAATTGACGTTTTCATTGATAAACGCTTGATCGTGCCAGCCTTGGTCAATCATATACTTGGTCACGGCCATCAGCCATACTTGATCAGTTCCTTGCCGCGGTCTGATAAACAGATCCGAGCGTTCGGCCATTTCGTTTTTGCGAAGGTCAGCGACGATCAGCTTTTGTCCGTGAAGCTTATGGGCGCGCTTCACACGGGTTGCCAGTACCGGGTGGCCTTCGGCCGGGTTGGCGCCGACGATGATGACGAGGCCTGCTTTCGCGATGTCTTGAATGGTGCCAGCATCGCCGCCCATGCCGACTGTGCGGAACAATCCGTCCGTTGCCGGAGACTGGCAGTACCGCGAGCAGTTGTCGACATTGTTCGTGCCAAATACTTGCCGCGCCAGCTTTTGCATCAAGTAGTTTTCTTCATTCGTAATTTTTGAAGACGAAATAAACCCGACGGCGTCTTTTCCGCTCTGCTCCCGAATTGAGCCTAATCTGCGGGCGACGTAGTCAAGCGCTTCTTCCCAAGTTGATTCGACAAATTCGTCATTTTTGCGGATCAGCGGTTTGGTCAAACGCTCTTCCGCATTTACGAAATCCCATCCGAATTTCCCTTTCACACACGTCGAAATGGCGTTGACGGGAGCTTCTGACACCGGCTGAATTTTTAAGATGTCACGGCCTTTTGTCCATACTTCATATGAACAGCCGACACCGCAAAATGTACAGACGGTCTTTGTCTTTTTGATCCGCTGTGAACGCATCGCCGCCTCGACTTCTGAAACGGCAAAGATGCTGCTGTATCCCGGCTCTACATCTTTGACAAGGTCGATCATCGGCTCCATGACATCCGGTTTGATGCCTGTCATGAACCCGGCTTTTCCAAGCATCGATTTTTCCATTAACGCATTGCACGGACAAACCGTGACACACTGCCCGCAGCTGACACATGATGACTCGTTGATTGAAACGCCTTCATCCCAGATCACCCGTGGACGGTCACGCTCCCAGTCAATTGAGAGCGTCTCATTGACCTGCAGGTTTTGGCACACTTCAACACATTGTCCGCATGCGATGCACTGATTCGGATCATAGCGGTAAAAGGGATGCGACATATCGACTGCGCAAGACGGGTCTTCTTTTGGCGTGTAAGGGTATTTCTGCTCTTCGATTCCCATCATTTCTGCCGTATTATGTAGCGTACAGTTGCCGTTGTTGTTGTCGCATACCGTACAATAAAGCAAATGGTTTTCGAGCAGGCGGTCCATTGCTTCTTTTTGTGCTGCTTTGACCCGTTCTCCAGACAGGCTGACCGTCATTCCGTCTTCTGCCCGCAGGGAGCATGCCCGCTTTAATTTTCCGTCTGCTTCCACAATGCAGGTATCACACGTTTGAATAGGATCCGTCTCTGGAACATGGCATATTTGCGGGTGTTCAAACCCGTTTTTGTTCAATATGTCTAAAACGGTTGCCCCGGCCGCTGCTTTAATTTCTTTGCCGTCTATCCGGACACTGATTGGCTTTCCGTCCATCTTTATTCCCCTCCATCATCTTTTCAAAATCAAAAAAGCCATGTACATATATACCGAATCCTGGCGCGGAAAGCGGTATAAACATACATGGCGGAATAGTTTACTAGCAAAGCTTACTAACAGACCAATCCTATATTGTCAGAATTCGATAGATTCATAACACGACGGTATTACAAATCCATCAGCCCGGCTTTTATTATAAAGTGATATTGATTATAATTCAATAGAATAGGAAAATTTTAACCAAGTGAAATGTCTAAGGGGACATCGAGACAGATGGAAGGTTTAAACGGAAGGGGTATGCATGATGTCTAAAAAAATCCACGAATTCAACGATATGATTCGCAAGCTTCGAAAAGAGCTATTTGGCAAGGGGCCTGAACGGATTCACACAGTCTTTGTCGACAATATGGCAGTTTCGACACTTTACGGCAATTTGACGGCGAGCGAGCAATTTATCGCAAGCACGTCGGAGGGAAGGGAAATGGTCCATGCCGCAAGGACGACCCTGATTCAGAAACACTACTCCAATCACGTGCCGGAGGGAATGGAGCAGCTCATCGGAGCGAAGCTCGAGCACCTTTTTACAGACATCAAAATTCAGGAGGATATTGCGGTGTCTGTTTTTATCTTTGACCGCAATATTGAATACGGCACCGAATCAGCCAGCGGGGCTTGACGATCGGTCTCAAGTTCGAGGAGGAGTTATGATGATTGAACTGAAATCGAGTGAAAAACGAAAAGCAAAGGTTTTGTTAACAGAAGAAAGTCCGACATTCGCGCATGCGATAGCCGAAGGACTTATCGAAGGAAACGTTTATGTCGATGATTTCTTCACACCGGCCACTGTTCTTTTTCGAACAGCTGCCGGGATTTATTATGTCGCTGGAGATATCCCCGACAGCGGAAGGAGCGAATGGCTTCATTATTTGAATGAACAGAGGAACGGAGCGCGCTTTACCGTGTTTTCGGCTTCTGAGGAGTGGGACGCCTTTTTAATCGGGGGGCTTGGCGATCCTCTGCAGCAAATGGAGCGCGTGTCATTTTTCCTTGGAAAAGAGGAATATGTTCGCAGTGCCGCATTTGCCGGTGTTGAAAGATTTTCTGAAGATGACTTTCGAAAAAGCGCGAATTTCACGGAAAAATACGCGATTGAGTATTGGGGAGGGCCAGGCCGTTTTTTGAAGAACGGTTTCGGATTTAAAGTGTCGCATGAAGGTGTGATCGCCAGTGAATGTGTCACCATTTTTTGTTCGGAACGCTTTGCCGAAGTTGATATCGTAACACACCCGGATTACAGGGGACGTGGGTTTGCAGCCCGCTGTGCCGGCGCCTTTATCGCGTATGCAATAGAGAACCGCTTGAAACCGCGCTGGGATTGCGACCGGCAAAACGTTGCATCGATTCGCCTCGCTGAAAAATTAGGCTTTCGACCTGTCAAAACATATTCATTGTTTGTCGGAAAACCGTGAACCAATACGAATGTTTTTAAACAGGGGGGACAGGTTAAATGCATAGTAAGGACTAAACGCTTGCAGGATGGCAGAGATTTCTCCCATTGAAAGTGCAGCTTCTCTCCTATATGATCGTAGTATTGGCTTTTGGAGGTGGAACGAATGAAAAAAAGCTTGGTGATGGTCCTCATCTTTCTGCTTCTGCTTGCAGGCTGCGGAGAGGACGATCCCAGAAAAGTCGTAGCATTTGGAGACAGCAATACACGCGGCTCAAATTGGCAATTTCGCGATTATCCAAAAGCGGAAAAATGGGTCAATTTACTTCAGACTTCCCTTCAAGGGCAGTACAAAATAAATAATGCGGGAATAGGCGGAGAAACGACAGAAGACGCCAGGCTTCGGTTCAGGAAGGATGTGCTGGATGAGCAGCCGGCATATCTTTTTATCATGTTCGGAACAAATGATGCAGCAATTCTTGCGAAAGGGCTGCCGCGCGTATCCAAAAAAAGGTTTAAAGAAAACCTCTATTATTTTGTTAAAGAAAGCCGCCGCCGCGGAATAGAGCCGATATTAATGACGTGCCTGCCGATCGTCGAAGGAAGCGGGGACAACATCTTTTATTATGCAAGATACCGGGCTGCTTCGTTTGAAAAATATGGAGGAGCGCGCAAATGGCACGATTCCTATAATGATGTCACAAGGGAAACGGCGCGTGAACTTGATGTTCCGCTGATCGACAACTGGAAAAACATCGTGAAAAAAGCAGGCGGAGCTACAGATGAGAAGCTGATCCATTCGGGGTTTATCGACCCATCGGGAAATCACTTAACCCCAAAAGGCGCGCGAATTATTTTTGAAGGAATTAATGAAAGTAAAGTTATAAAAACTTCTTGATTTAAGTAAAAGGCCTAGCCATTTCTCCTTTTTCTTCATAGGCTGTTACTATAACAGTCTAAAGGAGGAATGATGCGATGGGATATCCTTTTCCCGCTGGTCCGTGTTCGTACCCGGCTTATCCCGGATATGCAGGCGCCGCATACGGATATGCGTTCGTTGTCGTCCTTTTAGTCGTCCTGCTCGTCATCGGCGGGTTCTACTGGCTTAGTCCTCACGGATTCTTCAAATAGCACCTCTTTTAGAGAGGTGTTTTTTCATGAAAAACAGTAGTAAGCGTATTATTCAAGTGATATAATATCAACCTAAGTGAAAAAAAGCGGCAAGAGCGCTCGGGAGTGCTTGAGCTATGAAGAGACGGAAAGCAGATGACCGAGCGACCTTCTTTTGATTTCGGTTTCAATCAGCTCGATGAATTCGCGGTTCAAATTCATCTCATTTGCTTTAATGTATGATTCTATTAAAAGTTCATCAGACAGCTTTTTCATACTCGGTACCCATTTAATGGGGAAGACACCTCCTCATAAAAATTGGAATAACCTGTTTGGAATAAGCATAAAATGTTAAGTTATATGATCTTTGTTTGAAGTACCTATAATCTATCATGAATATTGGGCGAGAACAATCGTTCTGTTATCCACACCAAAAAGTGGATAACTTGTGGGTATCATGTTTATAATTTAATAAAAGGTCGATGAAATATGAGTGGATACTGTGTGTAATTTTATCCACACCTGTTGAAGAATCCTATTATATGTCGAAAACTTTTCGGACAGCCGATTTTTTAAGACACTTTTAGATTTGTTTCGACACATTGAAAAAAGAAGCAGTAATTGAAAGGAAAGGGTGCGGCTTTGTGTTAAAAAAGTTCTTTTTGCCGGATGAATTTGTAAAAAATATTTTTCATATTACCCCTGAAAAACTAAAAGAGCGCAATGTAAAAGGGATTATTACGGATTTGGACAACACGCTTGTAGAATGGGACAGGCCTAGTGCGACACCGCGTCTCATCGAGTGGTTTGAAGAGATGAAAGAGCACGGCATTAAAGTGACAATTGTCTCAAATAATAATGAAAAACGCGTTAAAATATTTTCTGAACCGCTTAATATCCCGTTTATTTACAAAGCGAAAAAGCCGATGGGCAGAGCTTTCAGAAAAGCCGTCAAAAATATGGGTCTTAAAAAAGAAGACGTCGTTGTCATAGGAGATCAGCTCATGACAGATGTGCTGGGAGGGAACCGCAATGGGTTCCATACCATTCTTGTCGTGCCTGTGGCTGCTTCCGACGGCTTTTTTACGCGTTTCAACCGCCAGGTGGAACGCAGAATTCTCAGCGCTTTAAAACGGAAAGGCCATATTCAGTGGGAGGATTAAAGAATGGAAAAGGTAGTTTGTATCGGATGCGGAGTCGCCATTCAAACCGAAGATAAAAATAAACTGGGCTACGCGCCTGAAGCATCGCTGTTAAAAGATAATGTCATCTGCCAGCGCTGCTTCAGATTGAAAAATTATAACGAAATTCAGGATGTTTCACTGACGGACGATGACTTTTTGAAAATCCTGCACGGCATCGGGGAAACGGATTCGCTTATCGTGAAAATCGTCGACATCTTTGATTTCAACGGAAGCTGGATCAACGGCTTAAACCGCTTTGTCGGAGGCAATCCGATCTTATTAATAGGAAACAAAGCAGACATTCTCCCTAAATCAGTCAAGCGCGAGCGCCTTGTAAACTGGATGAAGCGCGAAGCGAAAGAGCTCGGCTTAAGGCCTGTTGATGTGCTGCTCGTCAGCGCCGGGCGCGGGCAGGGGATGAAAGATGCGATCGACGCGATCGAATATTACAGACAGGGCAAAGACGTATATGTCGTCGGGTGTACGAACGTAGGAAAATCAACGTTTATCAATCGGATTATTAAAGAGGTTTCCGGAGAGGGCGACATTATTACGACATCTCAATATCCGGGGACAACGCTTGACGCGATTGAAATTCCTCTGGATGACGGATCGGCGATGTATGATACGCCGGGAATCATCAACCATCATCAAATGGCGCACTATGTCGCGAAACGCGATCTGAAAATATTAACGCCGAAGAAGGAGCTAAAGCCCCGCACCTTTCAGCTGAACGAAGAACAGACGCTGTTTTTCGGCGGATTGTCGCGGTTTGATTATGCAAGCGGAGGCAGATCTTCGTTTGTATGCTATATGCCGAATGAACTCAACATCCACAGAACAAAGCTTGAAAACGCGGATCAGCTGTATGAAAAACACGCTGGGGAAATGCTTGCTCCCCCTGCAAAAGAAGATCTTGACTCGTTTCCGGAGCTTGTTAAACATACGTTTACGATTAAAGAGCCGAAAACGGACGTTGTGTTCTCGGGCCTCGGCTGGGTAACTGTCCAAGAGGCGAACCAAAAAATTGTCGCCCACGCGCCTAAAGGCGTTCACGTGTTTTTACGCAGATCTCTAATATAAGTGCTAAGGGGAGAGAGTTATGAAACCGATGTACGGACTGATTGGCAATCCGGTGGCTCATTCCATGTCTCCGGACATCCATAATGCGGCTTTGGAGGATCTTTCTTTAGAAGGACATTATCACGCTTTTCGCGTGGAAAACGAAGATCTTGAAGATGCTGTGAAAGGTATGCGGGCCCTTGGCATTCAAGGGTTTAATGTGACGGTCCCCCATAAAGTATCGATCATGAAGCATCTCGACCGTATTGATGAAAGTGCCGAAGCTCTCGGGGCGGTCAACACTGTCAGAAGAGAAAAAGAAGGGCTGGTCGGATATAATACAGATGGAGCAGGATTTCTTAAATCACTGAAGCCATCCCTTGATCGTCCGCTTTCTGAGCTCTCGATACTGTTGATTGGGGCAGGCGGTGCGGCGAGGGCGATATTTACCACTCTGGCAGCTGAGATGCCGAAGCAGCTGGACGTGGCGAATCGTACACCTGAAAAGGCACTAGCATTCACTAAGCGTTTTGAAGGAGAGGCACGTGCTTTGTCGTTGCAGGAAGCAGAAGCAGACTTGTCAGCATATGATATCGTGATTCAAACGACGTCGGTCGGGATGCACCCGAACATCGAAGCTGCCCCGCTTTCATTGGCGAATGCGAAAGAAACGTGCCTTGTATGCGATATTATCTACAATCCGCTGAAAACGGCCCTGCTGCAGGAGGCTGAAGCAAAAGGCTTGAAAACATTGGACGGAGTCGGCATGTTCATCGGCCAGGCAGCCCTTGCTTTTGAGCTGTGGACCGGACATGAGCCTAATATGGAAAAAATGAAATCAATTGTGTTGCAGCAACTAGGAGGAAAATCATGCTAACAGGAAAACAAAAACGCTATTTGCGCCGGGAAGCGCATCATCTGTCACCGATTTTTCAAGTCGGTAAAGGCGGAGTCAACGAAAACATGGTCAAACAAATCAGTGAAGCGCTTGAAGCCAGGGAATTAATCAAGGTGAGCGTGCTGCAAAACTGCGAGCAGCCTAAAGAGGAAGTAGCCGAAGCGCTGGCGGGCGGAGCACGCGCCGAACTGGTGCAGACGATCGGAAACATTATCGTGCTGTATAAGGAGTCGAAAGAAAATAAAAAAATTGAGCTTCCTTAACGCTTAAAGGTGGTAATCATGAGGAAAATCGGGATTTTTGGAGGGACATTTGATCCTCCGCACAACGGGCATTTATTAATGGCAAATGAAGTCCTGTATAAACTGGATCTTGATGAAATTTGGTTCATGCCCAACCAAATTCCGCCGCATAAACAAAAAAACTCGTTTTCGCTAAGTATGCACAGGGCGGAAATGCTGAAGCTTGCCATATCGGGGAAAGAGCAATTTAAATTGGAGACGATCGAACTCGAAAGGGAAGGCCCTTCTTATACATTTGATACCGTTCGCCTGCTGAAAGACCGATATCCAAACGATAAGTTTTACTTTATTATCGGCGCGGATATGGTGGAATACCTGCCGAAATGGTCAAACATTGACAAGCTTGTCAACATGATTCAATTTGTCGGGGTGAAACGGCCCGGCTTTCAAATTGAGACGCCGTATCCGCTCGTTTTTGTCGATGTGCCTATTTTTGAAGTATCATCATCTTTACTTAGGGACCGCATTAAAAATCAGCAGCCGACAGATTATTTAATCCCTGACGAAGTGAAGGTCTATGTGAAGGAGAATCATCTATATGAAACGTGAGGAAGCCTTAGCCTGCGTGCAAGAACAGCTGACAGAACAGCGCTACATCCATACGGTCGGCGTAATGGAGACGGCTGTCAAACTTGCCGAACGGTTTGGCGCAGATGTGAAAAAAGCCGAAATCGCCGCGATATTTCATGACTATGCCAAATTTCGCCCGAAAGAGGAAATGAAACAAATCATCCTCAACGGGGGCGGGCCGCTTGAAGTGCTCGATTTTCATCATGAACTTTGGCATGCGCCGGCAGGAGCCGCGCTTGTCAAAACAGAGGTTGGAATTACGGATGAAGACATCCTGTCAGCCATTCGATTCCATACATCTGGGAGGCCGAATATGACGCTTCTTGAGAAAGTGATTTATGTAGCGGATTATATCGAGCCGGGCCGCCGTTTTCCAGGGGTTGAAGAGGTTCGGACTCTCGCTGAAGAAGATTTGGATTTGGCGCTTATCCAGGCGTTGAAAAATACGATGACATTTTTAATTTCAAAAAATCAGGCCGTTTATCCGGAAACGGTCGCCACATATAATGCTTTAGTAAACGATAGACACTAGGAGGAATTACTGAATGGATCAAGCTTCAATTTTAAAAATTGCCGCAGAGGCCTGCGATGATAAACGGGCGGAAGATATGATCGCCTTGAATATGCAGGGGATTTCCCTTGTGGCTGATTATTTTCTGATTTGCCACGGGAATTCTGACAAACAGGTTCAGGCCATTGCCCGGGAAATTAAGGATCAAGCTGAAGAAAATGGAATCAATGTGAAGAAAATGGAGGGCTTTGACGAAGCCAGATGGGTTTTGATCGATTTGGGCGATGTCGTTGTCCACGTTTTCCACAAAGAGGAACGAGGCTATTACAACCTTGAAAAGCTGTGGGGAGACGCGCCGACTGAAGACCTTTCATTCGGAGTTAATGAATGATTTATAAAGGATTTTCCGGTATTTATGACAAGCTGATGTCTCACGCTCCTTACGATGAGTGGGTCAGCTGGATTGAAAAAACGATCGGTGCACAGCAGAAAGAACGTATACGGATACTTGATCTGGCGTGCGGAACGGGTGAAATATCGGTCCGCTTGGCTGAAAAAGGCTACGATGTCACAGGAATCGATATTAGCGAAGATATGCTTGCACAGGCTCAGTACAAAGCAGCCGTTCGGCAGCTCGATATTCAGTTCTTTCAGCAGGATATGCGCGAGCTTGCCGGGCATGGGCAAGAGTTTGACGCGGTTGTGATCTGCTGTGACTCGCTGAATTATCTAAAGAGCGAAAAAGACGTTTTCAATACTTTTAAAAACGTTTTTTCTCTATTAAAAGAAGGCGGGCTTCTTCTGTTTGATGTTCATTCCATTTACAAAATGGATGTCATTTTTCCGGGAAGTACGTATGCCGATCAGGATGAAGAAGTCAGCGTCATTTGGCAAAGCTATGCGGGGGATGATCCTCATTCAGCTGTTCACGATTTGACCTTCTTCGTAGAAAGCGGAGGCGTATACGAAAGGTTTGATGAATCGCATGAACAGCGGACTTTCCAGACGGAAAAGTATATCAGCTTATTGCGGCAAGCCGGATTTGAGGTGCAGTGCGTGACTGCCGATTTTTCAAAATTGGAGCCTGGCGCAGAGTCGGAACGTCATTTTTATACAGCGAAAAAAACAAAAACCATCGTTTAATCGTAACGATGGTTTTTCATAATGTATTTTTCCTTTGTTGAAAATCTCAGCGCGTTCGTGAAACAATGAATCAAACGGAAAATTGCTTCTTGACTAGAGCGATATCTTCTTCATACTTCAAATGGGTGTTCCGGAACATCTGGCGGAACATATCCTGAACGCCGCTTTCCAGCGCCTTAATTCCCTCACCGGTTACACCGCCTTTAACGCACACCTTTTCCTGCAGGGCGGGCAATGTGTAATGCCCTGTTTCGAGCAGCCTTCCCAAACCAACCAGCATTTCTGTCGTCATTAAAATCGCGTCTTCTTTTGAGACGGAGGTTTCTTCTACAGCGGCCTGAATAAACTCCTGAACCAAATAACTGACAAAGGCGGGGCCGCAGCTGACAATGTCTGAGGCGACCCTCGTAATCCCGCTTTCGATTTCAAGAGGGATTGAGATCTTGCTCACTAAAGCCGTCAATTTTTCTTTTGCCTCAGCTGTGCAGCTTTCTCCGAAAGTCAATAATGACACGCCAGACAACGCTCTGTTCGTAATGCTCGGGATCACCCTTGCCGCCTGGCAGGAGACGATGGCTTCCAGCTGTTCGACCTGCACCGGACTCGTAATGGTGACCACAATCTGATCGCGGGTGAAGACGGGTGAGAGCCGCTTTAGCAAAGGATAAATATCCAGCGGCTTTACACAGATAAACACGGCATCACTTTCCGTGATCACTTCTTCCGGCCGTTCTGCAACCTGAATGTCTGGGAATCGTTTTTTTATGTTTAACGCTTTGTCGATCGTTCGGTTAGTAATTGTTAAAGATGAGGGAATGACCGCTCTAGATTCAATCAACGCCTCAATTAAAATGGTCCCCATATTTCCTGTCCCGATAAAGCCGATATTCAATCGTTCTCCCCTCCTTTGAACCTGTATCTTTTAAACGATATGAAGGCTTCAGTCAAAATATGTATGAAAGCAGGTGAGCAGTTTGACAGATTGGCTAAAACAATATAAATGGCATGCGGCGGGAGGTGTGGCACTCGTCTTGATCATCAGCGCTGCCTTCATGCTGTTAAGCGGAAAGCGTGAAACTTCATCCGGCTTCTCCATTCCTGAAGAGGCTTCTGCACAGACTTTTGACAAGAAAGAGGAAGTGAAGCGGGAAAAAAACGCGGGGGAAGAGGAGGTTATCATCGATTTGAAAGGCGCTGTGAAAAATCCGGGCGTCTATCAAATGAAGGAGGGAGACAGGGTGCACGATGCATTGAAAAAAGCAGGCGGCACCGAGAAAAAAGCGGACCAAAAGCAAATTAATCTGGCAGCCGTTTTGCGGGACGGTATGGTTCTTTACATTCCATTTGAAGGGGAAGAGGCCGCTGGCTCTCTTTCGGAAGCGGACTCAAGAGCAGACGGCAGCTCAGGTGATATCGTCAATATCAATACGGCTTCCTCTGCGGAGCTTCAAACGATTCCCGGGATCGGTCCTTCAAAAGCGGAAGCGGTAATCGAATACCGCGAGGAGAACGGAATGTTTCAGACGATTGAAGACATAACAAACGTTTCGGGAATTGGAGAGAAGTCTTTTGAAAGAATAAAATCTTCCATCACGGTAAAGTAAATTGACGTTTGCGGATAAACATATGTAAACTTAGGGAAGTCGACATCGTATTTTTGGAGGGAAAACAAGTGGAACGGATTTCTTGGGATCAATATTTTATGGCGCAAAGCCATTTGCTGGCGCTTCGCAGCACGTGTACAAGGCTTGCTGTAGGAGCGACGATTGTCAGGGATAAACGAATTATCGCAGGAGGCTACAACGGATCGATCGCCGGAGGTGTTCACTGTGTGGATGAAGGCTGCTATATGGTGGACGGGCATTGCATCAGAACGATTCACGCCGAGATGAACGCGATACTTCAGTGTGCAAAATTCGGCGTTCCGACCGAAGGCGCTGAAATATATGTCACGCATTTTCCGTGCATTCAATGCTGTAAATCGATCATTCAGGCAGGTATTAAAACGATATACTATGCGAAAGATTACAAAAACCATCCTTACGCGGTTGAACTTTTCGATCAGGCTTCTGTTAAAGTGGAGCAGGTAGAGCTCGATGAGATGATTATCGACTTGAAAAACCAGGAAAAGTTATCGTTTGTGGCCGATCTGATCAAACAGCTGGCTGATAAAGGCCTTGAGGAAGAGGAAATCAGGAAAATACACGCAGAGGCTAACAAACTGTTTACAAGCTACGTGTAATCCAATGGACAGACATCGCATCTTCCCGTGCGGAGCGATTTCAGCGGCAGCCGGAATCGCCTCCGCTCACTCTTCTCTTTATCTCTTCCTCGCCGTCGGTTTTTTTCTGTTCTTTATCCTCTGTTTCTTCAAGAAACAAATACTCCTTTTCATCATATGTGCAGCGATTTGTATTTTATATTTCACCTCTTTTTACATGATTGACCATTTCAATACAACGATTTATCATGAAGGCAAATTTCACACGTTTGCTTCTGTTCGGGATATCCCCATAATAGACGGAGACCGGCTTTCATTCACAGCCGAAACAGATAAGGGGGAAGCTTTGAAAGCGGGCTATACGATCCGGTCTCCGCAAGAAAAACGGGCGCTCTCCGCTCTTCAGCCGGGAAGCCTCTGTGTCATGCAAGGTGAATTAAGAGCGCCGAAAAAAGAGACGGTTCCTGGAACTTTTGATCAAAAAGAATCCTTGTATCAAAAAGGGATTCACTGGATATTTGCGGTTCAGTCCATTGAAAACTGCAAGCCGGGCGGCGGTCTTATGCCATTTCTATTGAACATCCGAAAAGCAGGTCTTGATTTTACAGAAGAAAATATGGCTAATCCGGCTGCCGGTATTGTAAGAGCGCTTACTTTCGGGGACCGGTTTCTCATTGAACAAGATGTGCTGGACGGCTATCAGCGTCTCGGGATCATTCACCTTTTAGCGATTTCCGGGCTTCATGTCGGTCTGTTGTCGGCCGCTCTGTTCCACGTATTTATTCGCTTCGGTTTGACGAGAGAATGCGCTAAATGGCTGCTCGTTTTCGGGCTGCCCGTTGCGGCAGTTTTGACCGGAGGCGCCCCGTCGGTAGTGAGGGCGGTTCTCATGTCTGAAATCTATCTGCTGGCATCACTGTCCAATAAGAACTTCAAAAGCGCCGATGTGATCAGCATCGCCTGCCTCGGACTGCTGTTGTATCATCCTTATCTGCTATTTCAAGCCGGATTTCAGCTTTCTTTTGCCGTATCCTTCGTTTTCATTCTTTCAAAAGAAATATTGATCAAGCCGAAAAGCCGAATCTCTCAACTGCTATTGGGGTCATTTTTGGCTCAGCTCGCCTCCCTTCCGATCCTGCTCATCCATTTTCAAGAGTTTTCATTTCTCAGCACAGTGATGAATCTGCTTTTCATACCTCTCTATATTTTTATCATCATGCCGCTGTCTTTCGGAAGTCTGTTGGCTTTCATATGTTTTCGTCCTCTCGGGGAGGCGGCAGCCTGTGTGCTGGACCATCTGCTTGTGTGGAGCCATCAGGCTGTTAAATCGGTGTCTGCCGTGGATATTTTCGTTTTTTCTGCGGTTAAACCGCCGGATATTTTGTTGTTTTTCTACTTCGCAGCTATTTTTCTGTTTTTGCTGTTTCTTGAAAAAGAGATGTCGTTTCGTGCGGTCATGATTTCGTCCGGCTTCCTTGCCGCTGTGTTTGCTATTCACGTATGTCTTCCTCAATTTGCAGGAGAAGGAGAGGTCACAATGCTTGATATCGGCCAAGGTGACAGCATGTATGTCAGCGCTCCCGGTCAGAATGGCACCGTCTTCATTGATACGGGAGGAACCGTATCCTTCCGGAAAGAGCAGTGGAGAAAGCGGAAAAAGGATTTTTCCCTGGGAGAGAGCGTATTAATGCCATTTCTGGCATCCAAAGGAGTCAAGAAGCTCGATGCTTTAATTTTGACTCATGCTGATCAGGATCATATTGGTGAAGCTCAAGTGCTGATCCAAAAACATAAAGTCAAGCAATTGATCGTGCCGAAAGGCTTCGCAGCCGAACCGTCTGATGAAAAGCTGCTTCGCCTTGCCTTGAAAGAAGGCGTCAAGGTGCATGTAGCCAAAAGAGGTGACATCCTTCATATTGGCAATCTTGAATTTTATGTTCTTTCACCGAAAGAGGCGGACAAAAACAGCAAAAACAACGGTTCCCTCGTGTTGTGGCTGAAAGCTGGCGAATTTTCGTGGCTGTTAACGGGCGATTTGGAGAAGGAAGGTGAAAATGAGATGATGAAAGTGTATCCGAATCTTAAAGCGGATATTCTGAAAGTCGGTCACCATGGAAGCAAAGGTTCTACGGGGGAAGATCTGATTAAGCAAATTGAGCCGAAAGCAGCCATCATTTCGGCGGGAGAGCACAACCGCTACGGCCATCCCCACGGGGAAGTGCTGGATATCTTAAACCGCCACCATGTGAAAGTATTCAGAACGGATCAGCACGGTTCGATTCAGTACCTATTTCGAGGCGGAAACGGAACGTTTTTACTTCATCCCCCATATGATAAAGTACATTCCTCGCAAGAAAAAAAGACTGCTGAAAAACAGCAGCCGTCAAAAAGCCGCTTGCCTGACGGAGAGTAAAGCGGTGTCCATGACTTGGCTTGATTAAGCGGCCAGATGTATAACAGTAGCGATAATAAACATTGTAGCGAAAAAGCCAAAAGACACGATAAAACCGACACCTGAATCTACAAGATCGTTACGTTTGCTTTGCACGTCTTTTTCAAATTCATTCACAATTTACCCCTCCTATTGATATCCAGTATAATTCAATTCTTTGCAAAAATCTAGGAGCTTCATGCAACCGTTTTCTAAAATTTATGAACATCGTCTTCTATAAACTGACCCGGGGGTTTATGGAAGGCGTTTATTATAAATGAGAGAGCGGGTGACTCCGCTTCTCTCTTTACTAATTGCAAAACACGCTTTAGGATAGAAAGGAAGGATGAAAGAGGGGAAAGTGCAGATGACGGTATTTGATATTTGGAAAAGCTTAAAAAAAGGCGATATTCATCCTGTTTATTGTTTATACGGGAAAGAGACGTATCTTCTGCAGGAGACGGTTCAAAGGATTAGACAAGCCGTTGTTGACGAAGAGACGAAGGATTTCAACCTTTCCGTATTTGATCTGGAAGAAGAGGCATTGGACCTTGCTGTTGAAGATGCTGAAACTTTTCCGTTTATGGGGGATAAGCGTCTTGTTGTTGCGAAAAACCCGTCTTTTTTAACAGCTGAAAAAAAGAAAGATAAAACGGAGCATAACCTCGGGAGCCTGGAGGATTATATTGCGCAGCCGGCGCCTTATTCCGTTTTTGTGCTGCTCGCTCCTTATGAAAAGCTTGATGAGAGGAAAAAGCTGACCAAGCTCTTGAAAAAACACGCCCATATGGTTGAAGCAAAAGAACTGAACGGCCGGGAAACGGCTGATTTTATCACTGGGCTTGCAAAATCAGAGGGGAAGCTCATAGAACGAGAAGCGGCGGAGGAGCTTGTCATCCTGTGTAATGCCAGCCTGTCGGCCATTGCCCAAGAGGTGAAAAAGCTTAGTACATATATTGGTGATCGGGATTCGATCACACTTGAGGACGTCAAAAAGCTCGTTGCCAGAGGTCTCGAGCAGAATATTTTTGAATTGATCAACAAGGTTGTGAACCGGAAGCGTACAGAAGCGCTGCAGATTTTCTATGATCTGTTAAAGCAAAATGAAGAACCGATCAAAATGATGGCGCTGATCGCAAACCAGTTCAGGCTTTTGATGCAGACGAAATACTTTTCGCAGCAGGGGTACGGGCAAAAGCAAATCGCCTCAAACCTCAAAGTTCACCCGTTCAGGGTGAAGCTCGCGATCGACCAGGCGAGGCTGTTTTCTGAAGAAGAGCTGAAAAGCATCATCGAGCATCTCGCCGTTATGGATTATGAAATGAAGACAGGCAAAAAAGACAAGCAGCTCCTGCTTGAGCTGTTTTTGCTCAAGCTTTTGCAGTCCGATTGAAAAAACGGCTCTCTAATTTTAAGAGAGCCGTTAGGCTGTCGAGATTTTCTCGACAGCCTTTTCAGTTGTTCTTATTTCTTTTTCCGTTTCCCCTCATAATCGGCAAGCTTCATCCTTCCTTAGGTGATAAAACATGCTTTGCATATCGCTTCGCTTCGTTTTTGAGGATATTGTCATGAGGATTGTGGGATGTAAAAGCCGGAAGAAACGTGCCATGACATCGGATAATAGTACCCTCAATCGGCCGTAAATACTCTTCTACAGTGAACATATTGCGGCCCCCAACGCGATATTCTTCTTCCGCTCCGCCTGTTGTCGTAGCAATCATGAATTCTTTGCCTTTCAAGTTTTCGCCTCCGGGGCCGTGCGCCCAGCCGTATGTCAGCACATCATCAAACCATTTTTTCAAAAGAGGCGGACAGCTGAACCAATAAAATGGGAACTGAAGAACGATCCGGTCATATTCAAGTAATAATTGCTGTTCTTTTTCAACATCGATACTCCAATTTTGATACTCCTGATACAGATCACGAATAAAGATATCAGGATGATTTTTCAATTCGTTCATTAGTGCCTTGTTCCATTTGGACTCCCTCAAATTTGGATGTGCTGCAATTACCATTATTTTCATAAACATCTTCCTCTACCGTTTGTTGTTTTTCTTGAACCTTTCTTCGTCCCAATTATTACGAATATTTTTGGCATTGCAAAGTACGCTTTTTTTTCGTACATAGACCTTTAAACCGTACTATTGCGGTGAAAGAACTTGTTTATGGTAGTCCGGTAAACCGTACTATGTATGTAAAATAAGAGTACTACCGCGAATCAGAATGATATGGTAACGTAACTGATATCACGAATACCGAATCGGGAGTTGACAAAGATGAAGTCAAAAGTACGGGAAATGAAGACGACGGAAGGTATCATCATAACTTTGGCGGCCATAGGAGGAAAATGGAAGCCGCTGATCCTGTTCGTATTACTTCATGAAGGCACCAAACGCTTCGGAGAACTAAGACGGATGCTCCCTGGAGTTACACAGGGGATGCTGACCAACCAGCTTCGGGAGCTCGAACATGATGGTCTCGTCAAACGGCAAGTTTATCAGGAAATCCCTCCGAAGGTCGAATATAGTTTAACCGGGCACGGAAAAACGTTGGCGCCGGTGTTGACCGATATGTGCAGCTGGGGATATAAACATCTCGACTTTGTCAAGCAATTGAGTGAAGAAGAGAAATGAGTTTGACCTAAAAGTCTTTGGGACTTTCATGATTTGTGTCTATTTTTCGCTTTGGCCTGCTCCAGTTACTCACAGGTTATAAGTAAAACCATCCTTACTAAACCGCTATGACGATCCAGGAACTAGTTGGAGCTTCGATTTCTGAAACCGACGATTTCGCAGCCTTTCTTTTTCCAGAAGATAGTTTAACGAGTTTCGGTGTATCCTGAATATGAACATCAGATGCCAAACATAGCAAAGGGGCACGATTGCAAAAAAGAAAAGATAAAATCGGAAACATTGAAAATGTGCGGAAAAGGAGAAATGAAATGACAAAGAATTTAAGGACTTGCAGCAAAGGACACCAGTATGATAAAAGCAGTGATTGTCCTGTTTGCCCGATTTGTGAGCAACAGCGCAAACCTGACAACGGATTTCTTTCATTGCTCTCTGCGCCAGCCAGACGAGCTTTGGAACACAATGGAATAACTTCTTTGCAGGCTCTGTCAAAATACAGCGAAAAAGAGATTTTGAAATTTCACGGTATGGGACCAGCGTCTTTACCTAAATTGCGGGTTGCTTTGAAGGAAATTGGATTATCATTTAAAAGTTAAACACCGGAATAATTAAACTTGTACATAGCAAGGGAATTTCCTTTTTGGAAGTTCCCTCATTTTGTATAAAAATCAACAATATTTAGCACAAAAAATAGCGTCGTGCGAGTGAACATAGCTGACAGGTGCAAGGGAAGCTCTCCCCCTGATAAGTCTTATACGCTATTTCATTTCATGTCCAGTTTACTCAATCCGCGAATATTTCGCTTCGGCACGGACGGGGTTCAGGCTTGACGACAAAAAAAGGCCGGACCTCAGAGGATGAGATCAGCAAGCATTCCCTTTTCTGCAGAGCCTACCTTATGGCTGGATTGACCGTATATTTTTGCAATGCAGCGCATCGCGCACATTGTCATGTTGATTTTCTTCCGCCAGCTGACCGCGCGTTTTTTACGATTTATCGGTGGTCTGACGGCTTCTCATTTAAGAGAGCCGTTTTTTATGAAGGCAAGCAAAAAAGCTTGGCATGGCCAAGCTTTCTATTATGCAGAAAGTCCGTTCACTTTTTTCGCTAGGTTTGATTTGTAACGAGCTGCGGTGTTTTTGTGGACAAGACCTTTTTTAGCTGCTTTATCGATTTTCTTTGCTGCTGCAGAAAGAGCTGCTTTCGCTTTGTCTGCTTCGTTGTTGCTTACGAAAGTTTCAACTTGTTTCATAGCAGTGCGCATTGAAGATTTGATAGTTGCGTTGTGCGCGCGGCGCTCGTTGTTTGTTTTTGTGCGTTTGATCGCTGATTTAATGTTTGGCAATGTGTTTCACCTCCTAAGACATAACCTCTGTTCCTTTTCTATAGGTTAGATCTCAACAATAGAACAAATTGTATTCTATCAAACACACCCTTAGATTGCAATATAAATGTAAAGTATTTTTGTTTGAAAGCTCCGCTTCGGGGGAATGTTCACAGACCTTGTGGGCACACTAACACCAGTTATGTTTTTGGAGGGAATGCAAATATGGAGAAAAAGAAGCTTGATTTAAGTCAATATGCAGTCCGGACAGACTTAGCCGTGGAAGCGAGGGATCTGGCAGAGGAAAAGGAAGCTTCTCCAAAGAAAGAGCTGAAAGGGTTTACAGTCAAAGAATACGAAAAAGACGGGATCAAAATTCAGACGATGGACATTGATGAAGAAGGAGCGAAGCTGTCGGGGAAAAAAGCCGGCCGCTATTTAACCTTTGAAACACAAGGGATCAGACAGCAGGATTCCGTCTTGCAGGAAAAAGTCGTCAATGTGTTTGCGAAGGAATTTTCCGCATTTCTCGATTATTTGAACATTCCGCGGGATGCCAGCTGCTTAATTGTAGGGCTTGGCAACTGGAATGTCACGCCCGACTCACTCGGCCCCCTAGTAACGGAGAACCTTCTCGTGACGAGGCACCTTTTTCAGCTGCAGCCCGAAAATGTAGAGCATGGCTACCGTCCAGTGAGCGCGCTTTCCCCTGGAGTCATGGGCTTGACCGGCATTGAAACGAGCGATATTATCCAAGGGGTAATCGATCGCTCAAAGCCCGACTTTGTCATTGCCATCGATGCGCTGGCCTCAAGAGGGATCGAGCGTGTGAATTCTACCATTCAAATTTCAGACAGCGGGATACACCCCGGATCTGGGGTAGGGAATAAAAGAAAAGAATTAAGCGAGGAAACGCTTGGCATTCCGGTCATCGCCATCGGTGTTCCGACGGTGGTCGATGCCGTCACGATCACGAGTGATACGATTGATTATATGCTGAAGCATTTTGGAAGAGAGATGAGAGATGACAGTCCGTCCAGGTCGCTCGTTCCCGCGGGGATGAGCTTTGGGAAAAGAAAGGTCCTCACCGAAGAAGACCTTCCCGATGAGGAGCACCGCAAATCGTTTCTCGGTATAGTCGGAGGCCTCGCAGAGGATGAAAAAAGGCAGCTGATCCATGAAGTCCTCGCTCCGCTCGGCCATAACTTAATGGTAACCCCAAAAGAGGTCGATACCTTTATCGATGATATGGCAAATGTGATTGCGAACGGTCTGAACACAGCGCTTCATGAAAATGTCTCGCAAGACAATAAAGGAATGTATAACCACTAAGATTAAGGCGGCTGACCAGGCCGCTTTTTTTCGTGCTTATAGCATTGCCGGAACTTGTTCTACTTCCTCTATCTTGTACATAGTCTATTTACTAGACAAGCTCTGGAGGGATTTGCGATGAGAAAAAGAGGCAGGAATCGTCAGTTTGTGCTGGCTGTAAATGGAAGAAGTGCGATTAAGACAGTATTCTTATTTATCGTCAGCCTGCTGCTCGTTTTTATTTTATCAGGCGTGCTGACATCGCTGCGTCCTGAGTTAAGGCCGTCTTCATCGTTGTACCGGGTGACCGATGAATTGGCGGGCGAGACCTTTGGGCTCATTTTGGGAATGGAAAACCACTACTTCGCATCAGAATTGCCGGAACCGAATAAACGCTTTGAACTTTCTCCGATCGTCTTGAAACTGGCGACCAGCATTAATTTAAAAGATCCGCGAAGTTTTCTCGGTCGGGAGCTTCCGGGCTTCTCTCATTTTGACTCGGAAATCCTTATTGCAGGGCAAGGGACGGATTACACGAATATGCCGTCAGAATCTCCGCCGCCGACTGAGGTTTTAAAAGAGGAGAGAGAAGCGAATCTTGCAGAGCTTGAAGGGAAACAGAAAAAGCAAACAGGGGAGGAAAAACCTCCTGAGCAATCGACGGGCGGCCGAAAAGTCGTATTTATCTACAATACGCACAATACGGAGTCGTATCTTCCCTTTTTAAAAGGGGAGACGGTACCTGATCGGGCGCTTCATTCGAAAGCAAATGTGACGCTTGTCAGCGATATGCTCGCAAATGCGATGAAGTCGCAGGGGGTCGGGGCAATGGTGGATAAAACTGACTTTCAGGCGAACTTGCGGAAAAAAGGCTGGGCTTATGCCCGTTCCTATGATGAATCAAGGCCGGTCGTTAAAGAGGCGATGGCTCAAAACAAAGATTTGCAGTATTTTATCGATATTCACAGGGATTCGCAGCGGAAGAAAGCGACAACCGCAACTGTCAAAGGAAAAAGCTATGCACGTGTTGCATTTGTGCTCGGCAAGAAGAGCTCTAATTTCGAATCGAACTTAAAACTGGCAAAAGAACTGCATGAACGGCTGGAAAAAAAATATCCCGGTTTGAGCCGCGGTGTTATATCTAAGGGAGCTGCCGGGGATAATGGCATATATAATCAAGATTTAAACGAAAGATCCGTCTTAATCGAATTTGGCGGCGTAGATAATAACCGCGAAGAGCTGGAGCGGGCTGCAGAAGCGATGGCGGATGTATTCAGCGAGATGTACTGGAATGCTGAAAAAGTTGATGCAGACACCGGTGAAGACGATAAGAAAAAACAATAGGACAGGTGATGGAAGTGGCTTCTTTTATGGGGAAATGCATATTGGCTTGCTGTGTCATGTTTTTCGGCGTCCTTCTCGGCATGCAGCAGGCGAACAACGGAATGATTGAAATGAAAGGGTATCAGGACCCTGATTTAAAAGCGGCGCTCAGCATATCTGAAGGGGATGCGAAGGAGGCGTCAGTCCTCGGCCATCAAATCGATTTGGAGGAAAAACAAAAAGAGCTGGAACAGCTGGAAGCTTTCAACCTCTTTTCCTCGGCCGGCCGCGCCCTGGCCGATTCGGTCACAAACACAGCCCGTTCATTGTATGACTGGATAAAGGAAAAAACGGAATAAGTAAAAGAAAAAACGAGTCGGATGCAGGACTCGTTTTTTCTTTTTCGGGTTTAGAAAGCATATGTGACTTAGCATTGAATCTTCACAACCCTATTGATATAATCTAAGCTAGCGCATATTGCGTTTCATAGTAGGAGTGATTAGTGTGACAGATAAAGAAAAACGATTACAAAGGCAGTCGAGAATCCGAAATTTCTCTATTATCGCCCATATCGATCACGGCAAGTCAACGCTTGCGGATCGAATCCTGGAAAAGACGGCGGCAATCACTCAAAGGGAAATGAAAGAACAGCTCCTCGACTCGATGGATTTGGAACGTGAAAGAGGAATCACCATTAAACTGAACTCCGTACAGCTGAAATATCAGGCAAAGGACGGAGAGGAATATATTTTTCATCTGATCGATACCCCGGGACACGTCGATTTTACGTATGAGGTTTCGAGAAGCCTTGCCGCATGCGAAGGCGCGATTCTCGTCGTCGACGCCGCACAGGGAATCGAGGCGCAAACGCTGGCAAACGTTTACCTTGCGCTTGACAACGACCTTGAAATCCTGCCGGTCATTAACAAAATCGACCTTCCGAGCGCAGAACCCGAACGCGTCCGCCAGGAAGTCGAGGATGTCATCGGTCTTGACGCTTCAGAAGCCGTCCTTGCTTCAGCAAAAGCAGGCATCGGAATTGAAGAAATATTGGAGCAGATCGTTGAAAAGGTTCCGGCACCAAGCGGAGATCCGGAAGCGCCGCTTCAAGCGCTGATCTTTGACTCTCTGTATGATGCATACCGCGGGGTCGTCGCCTATATCAGAGTCGTCCAAGGTACCGTAAAAGCCGGTCAAAAAATCAAGATGATGGCGACCGGAAAAGAATTTGAAGTCACTGAAGTCGGCGTTTTCACACCGAAGGCCGTCCCGGTTGACGAACTGACTGTCGGCGACGTCGGATTCCTGACGGCCGCAATCAAAAACGTCGGAGACACCCGTGTAGGGGATACGATTACAAGTGCGGAAAACCCAGCGCCCGAAGCCCTGCCAGGCTACAGAAAACTGAATCCGATGGTCTATTGCGGTCTGTATCCGATTGATACAGCGAAATACAACGACTTGCGGGAAGCGCTTGAAAAACTTGAGCTGAACGATTCAGCCCTTCAGTATGAGGCGGAAACGTCCCAGGCTCTCGGATTCGGCTTCCGCTGCGGTTTCCTGGGGATGCTCCACATGGAAATTATTCAGGAGCGGATTGAACGCGAATTCAACATCGATTTGATTACGACGGCTCCGAGCGTTATCTATGACGTGTACATGACAGACGGAGAAAAAATCGTTGTCGATAACCCGTCAAATATGCCTGATCCGCAGAAGATCGACCGGGTGGAAGAACCGTTCGTCAAAGCGACGATGATGGTGCCGAACGACTTTGTCGGAGCGGTCATGGAACTGTGCCAGGGCAAGCGTGGCCAGTTTATCGATATGCAGTACCTTGATGCGAACCGCGTCAGCATTGTCTACGAAATTCCGCTTGCGGAAATCGTCTACGAGTTTTTCGATCAGCTTAAATCAAATACGAAAGGCTATGCGTCATTTGATTACGAACTCATCGGATATAAACCGTCCAAGCTCGTGAAAATGGATATTATGCTGAACGGCGAAAAAATCGATGCCCTTTCCTTTATCGTTCACCGCGATTATGCGTATGAACGGGGAAAAGTTATTGTCGAAAAGCTGAAGGAACTCATTCCGCGCCAGCAGTTTGAAGTGCCTGTCCAGGCAGCCATCGGCACAAAAATTGTCGCCCGTTCAACCATCAAAGCCATGCGCAAAAACGTTTTGGCGAAGTGCTACGGCGGGGATATTTCCAGAAAACGCAAACTGCTCGAAAAGCAAAAGGAAGGAAAGCGAAGAATGAAACAGGTCGGCTCTGTCGAAGTTCCGCAGGAAGCCTTTATGGCAGTCCTGAAAATGGACGACAGCAGCCCGAAATCATAATCATGAGCTGCCGCAGCGTAACACACTGCGGCTTCTTCCTGTAAAAGAAGGTGAAAACAATGAAAGCAGCATATATCCATATTCCGTTTTGCGAGCACATTTGCCATTATTGCGACTTCAACAAGTTTTTTATTCAATCTCAGCCTGTTGATGAATATTTGCGTTCTTTAGAGAAGGAAATGGCCAATTCAATGGAAGCGGCCGGACATCCGGAGCTGAAAACGATCTTTATCGGGGGAGGAACGCCGACATCGCTGTCGGAAGCGCAGCTTGAGCGGCTTCTTGATTCCATTCATCGCGTTTTGAAACCGTCCGAAAGCCTTGCCGAATTTGCAGTGGAAGCCAATCCCGACGATTTATCGGCTGAAAAGCTGGAGGTTTTAAAAGCCGCCGGTGTAGACAGGCTGAGCTTTGGCGTACAGACGTTTGAAGACGAGCTGCTAAAAAAAATCGGCAGAGTCCATGAGCAAAAAGACGTACTCGTTTCCTTTGAAAGAGCGCGAAACGCGGGGTTCGATAATATCAGCCTTGACCTGATGTTCGGTCTGCCAGGACAAACCATCGGCCACTTCGCTTCATCGCTCGATACGGCGCTTGCCCTCGGGGCTGAACATTATTCGGTCTACTCGCTGATCGTCGAGCCGAAAACCGTTTTTTATAACTTGATGAAAAAGGGCCGGCTTCATCTGCCTCCGCAGGATCAGGAAGCAGAAATGTACGAACTTGTGATGCGGAAAATGGAAGAAGCGGGCATCGGCCAATACGAAATCAGCAACTACGCCAAAAAAGGATATGAGAGCAAACATAACCTCACATATTGGAACAATGAGGAGTATTTCGGTTTGGGCGCGGGCGCGCACGGCTATATCAATGGTGAAAGAACGGTAAATGCCGGCCCTGTTAAACATTATATCGACCTGATTGAGCAGTCAGGTTTTCCTTATAAAGAAAAACACAGGGTTACAAAAAATGAACAGATTGAAGAAGAAATGTTTCTCGGTCTTCGAAAAACCGCGGGAGTAGACAAAGAACACTTTTTCCAAAAATACGGAAGAACTGTTGACGATCTCTTCCCGAAAGTGCTCCGTTCGCTGGAAGAAACAGGGCTGATTGTGAACACGAGCAAAAATGTATTTTTAACACATAATGGAAAACTGTTAGGGAATGAAGTGTTTCAAGCATTCCTGGGTGAGTTATAATTGACATTTTGATTTTGGTTTGGTAATTTTGATATACAATTAGCACTCAGTTGTGTCGAGTGCTAACAGGGGTGATATGGATGTTAACAAATCGTCAGCTGTTAATCTTGCAGGTTATCGTCAACGATTTCATTCGTTCAGCTCAGCCGGTAGGATCAAGAACGCTTTCCAAAAAGGAAGATATCACATTCAGCTCAGCGACGATCAGAAACGAAATGGCTGACTTGGAAGAGCTCGGTTTTATTGAAAAAACCCACTCATCTTCAGGCCGGATTCCTTCTGAAAAAGGCTATCGCTATTATGTCGATCATCTGCTTTCACCCGGAAAGCTGTCAAAAACGGACTTGAACATTATTCATTCGGTTTTCAAAGAAAAAATCTTTGAACTCGAAAAAGCGGTGCAGAAGTCGGCTCAAGTGCTGTCTGATCTGACAAATTATACATCGATTGTCCTCGGTCCGAGACTGAGCGAAAATCATCTCAAACAGATCCAGATTGTGCCGATTCAGCCTAAGAAGGCCGTTGCCATTCTAGTAACGAATACCGGCCATGTCGAGAATAAAACGATCAACTTTCCGGCGGAGGTCAATCTTTCCGATCTCGAAAAGCTGGTGAATATATTAAATGAACGCCTTAGAGGCGTGCCGATCTCAGAGCTGAAAGACAGGATTTTCAAAGAGGTCGTCATCTTCTTAAAGTCGCATATCCAAAATTACGATACGATTTTACACGGGCTCGGCGCAACGCTGGATTCATCTGTTCAAACCGACCGGCTGTTTTTCGGCGGCAAGATTAATATGCTGAATCAGCCCGAATTTCACGATATTGACAGAGTGAAATCGCTATTGTCGCTCATTGAGAAAGAACAGGAGCTTCTCCGGCTCTTTCAGTCGACTGAGTCCGGAATTACCATTAAAATCGGCAAGGAAAACGACTATGAAGAAATGGAAAACTGCAGCCTGATTACCGCGACATACACGGTCGGTTCAAAACAGATCGGCTCCATCGCGGTCATCGGGCCGACGCGCATGGACTACTCCCGCGTCGTCGGTTTGCTTCAGCACGTATCATCTGACTTGTCAAAAGCGTTGACAAGTTTGTATGATGGGTAAGGCAGTACCTGAAAACAAAACAGAAGGGAGAAATCCCTTCTTTATCATGAAACTCATCCTTTAAGGGAGGTGAACACAGATGGCAGAAGAAAAACAAACTGAAGAGCTAAACGAACAAGAGGAACTGAACGAGACAGAAGCGGAGACAGCCGAAGCCGAACAAACGGCTGCTGAAGCTGATGCCCCGGCAGAAGACACGCAAACAGAAATGCTTGAAAAACAACTAAAAGAACTTCAAGAACGTCTTGAAGAAAAAGAAAATAAACTTTTACGTGTTCAGGCGGACTTTGAAAACTACAAACGACGCGCACGCCTTGACCTTGAGGCTGCTGAAAAGTACCGTTCCCAGCGCATCATCAGCGATTTGCTGCCGGCGCTTGACAACTTTGAACGCGCGCTACAGATCGATCCTGACAACGAGCAGACGAAAAGCCTGCTTCAAGGGATGGAAATGGTGCACCGTCAAATTTTGGAGGCTCTTAAAAATGAAGGAGTTGAACAGATTCCTTCAGTCGGAGAGCAATTTGACCCGAACATGCACCAGGCTGTTATGCAGGTCGAGGATGAAGCGTACGAATCAAACGCAGTCGTTGAGGAACTGCAAAAAGGCTATAAACTTAAGGACCGGGTGATCCGTCCTTCTATGGTAAAAGTCAACCAATAACTACATAGCAGGAGGTAAAAATCATGAGCAAAGTAATCGGAATCGACTTGGGAACAACGAACTCATGCGTTGCAGTGCTTGAAGGCGGAGAGCCGAAAGTCATCCCAAATCCAGAAGGAGCCCGCACGACTCCTTCGGTTGTAGCATTTAAAAACGGAGAGCGCCAGGTGGGTGAAGTGGCGAAACGCCAGTCCATCACGAATCCGAACACGATCATGTCGGTCAAGCGCCACATGGGCACGGACTATACAGTTGAAATCGAAGGCAAAAAGTACACGCCGCAAGAAGTGTCTGCCATCATCCTTCAGCATTTGAAATCATATGCTGAAAGCTATTTAGGCGAAACTGTATCTAAAGCCGTAATCACAGTTCCTGCATACTTCAATGATGCAGAACGTCAAGCGACAAAGGATGCCGGTAAAATCGCCGGACTTGAAGTTGAGCGGATCATCAACGAGCCGACTGCAGCTGCGCTTGCATACGGTCTGGATAAGACGGAAGAAGATCAGACGATCCTCGTCTACGACCTTGGCGGCGGTACATTCGACGTTTCCATCCTTGAATTGGGAGACGGCGTATTCGAAGTTCGTTCTACAGCGGGTGACAACCGCCTTGGAGGAGACGACTTTGACCAAGTGATCATCGATCATCTCGTCTCAGAATTCAAGAAAGAAAACGGCATTGATCTTTCTAAAGATAAAATGGCGCTTCAGCGCTTAAAAGATGCGGCTGAGAAAGCGAAAAAAGACCTTTCCGGCGTATCTTCTACGCAAATTTCGCTGCCGTTTATCACAGCCGGTGACGCAGGTCCGCTGCACCTTGAATTGACACTGACCCGCGCGAAGTTTGAAGAGCTGTCTTCACACTTGGTAGAGCGCACAATGGGTCCAGTCCGCCAGGCTCTTCAAGATGCGGGGCTTTCTGCAAGCGAAATCGACAAAGTAATTCTTGTCGGCGGATCAACACGTATTCCTGCCGTTCAGGAAGCGATCAAAAAAGAAACTGGAAAAGAAGCGCATAAAGGCGTCAACCCTGACGAAGTCGTAGCTCTTGGTGCAGCCATTCAAGGCGGCGTCATCACAGGCGATGTCAAAGATGTTGTCCTTCTGGACGTAACTCCGCTGTCACTTGGTATCGAAACAATGGGCGGCGTGTTCACGAAGCTGATTGACCGCAACACGACAATCCCGACAAGCAAGTCCCAAGTGTTCTCAACAGCGGCTGACAACCAAACAGCGGTTGACATCCACGTGCTCCAAGGTGAGCGCCCGATGGCTGCCGACAACAAAACGCTCGGACGCTTCCAGCTTACAGATATTCCGCCGGCTCCTCGCGGCGTACCGCAAATCGAAGTGTCATTTGACATCGATAAGAACGGTATCGTCAACGTCAGCGCGAAAGATCTGGGTACCGGCAAAGAGCAAAACATCACGATCAAATCTTCTTCAGGTCTTTCTGACGAGGAGATCGAACGCATGGTGAAAGAAGCTGAAGAAAACGCCGAAGCGGATGAGAAGAAAAAAGAAGAAATCGAGCTTCGCAACGAAGCGGATCAGCTTGTCTTCACAACTGAAAAAACGCTGAAAGATCTTGAAGGCAAAGCCGATGAAGCGCAAGTGAAAAAAGCGAATGATGCAAAAGACGCGTTAAAAGCTGCGATCGAGAAAAATGACCTTGATGAAATCAAGGCGAAAAAAGATGAGCTGCAAGCGATCGTCCAAGAGCTTTCAATGAAGCTTTACGAAGAAGCTGCAAAACAGGCTCAGGCTCAGCAAGACGGCGGCGCCGGCGCTAAAAAAGCCGACGACAATGTCGTTGACGCTGAATATGAAGAAGTAAACGACGACAAAGAACAAAAATAATTGAAATAAAATGTGCTGTGCTTACCCCGGTTTGCACAGCACATGACCTTACAGGCGATGAAAGTCAAAGTCAGGATCTCTTGACTTTGACTTTTTTCTTCCTAAAGGACAAAAGGAATTGAAAAAACATAATTTGAAATGATACAATCTAATTTATGTGAGAAAATCGGGAGTGTGAAGAGATGAGTAAGCGTGATTACTATGAGGTGCTTGGGGTAGGTAAGAGCGCTTCTAAAGATGAGATTAAAAAAGCTTACCGCAAGCTTTCTAAAAAATATCACCCGGACATCAACAAAGAAGCCGGAGCGGATGAAAAATTCAAAGAAGTCAAAGAAGCCTATGAAACACTTTCTGATGACCAAAAACGGGCCCATTACGACCAGTTTGGCCACACCGATCCAAATCAGGGATTCGGCGGCGGAGGTTTCGGCGGCGGCGACTTCGGCGGCTTTGGGTTTGACGATATTTTCTCAAGCATTTTCGGAGGCGGCGCAAGGCGGAGAGACCCGAATGCCCCGAGGCAGGGCGCCGATCTGCAGTATACGATGACACTGTCATTTGAAGAAGCGGCCTTCGGAAAAGAGACGACGATCGAAATTCCGCGTGAAGAAACATGTGAAACATGCAGCGGCTCAGGCGCGAAACCGGGAACAAAGCCGGAAACCTGTTCACACTGCGGCGGCTCTGGCCAGCTGAACATGGAGCAGTCGACTCCGTTCGGAAAAGTTGTCAACAGAAGAGTATGTCATTACTGTAATGGAACGGGTAAGCAAATTAAGCACAAATGTTCAACTTGCGGCGGTACAGGAAAAGTGAAAAAACGCAAGAAAATCAATGTCACCATCCCGGCGGGTGTGGATGACGGCCAGCAGCTTCGAGTATCCGGACAGGGTGAACCGGGGATCAACGGCGGTCCGTCAGGTGACTTATTCGTCGTTTTCCGCGTCCAAGAACACGAATTTTTCGAGCGCGATGGCGACGATATTTACTGCGAAATGCCGCTGACATTTGCACAGGCTGCGCTCGGGGACGAAATCGAAGTGCCTACTCTTCACGGTAAAGTAAAATTAAAAGTGCCGGCGGGCACGCAGACAGGCACCAAGTTCCGTTTAAAAGGAAAAGGCGTTGCCAACGTACGCGGGTACGGTCAAGGCGATCAGCACATCGTCGTCCGCGTCGTGACACCGACGAATTTAACAGAAAACCAGAAAAATATTCTCCGCGAATTTGCAGAAGTGAGCGGAAATATGCCGGATGAACAGGAAATGAGTTTTTTCGATAAAGTAAAGCGCGCCTTTAAAGGCGATTAATGATTGGATGAGGAGTTGGTAGTATGAAATGGTCCGAAATCTGCATTCACACGACACATGAAGCGGTTGAGCCCATCTCGAATATTTTGCATGAAGCTGGTGCGAGTGGAGTCGTAATTGAAGATCCGCTTGATTTAATTAAAGAGCGTGAGAATGTATACGGAGAAATCTACCAGCTCGACCCCAATGATTACCCTGATGAAGGAGTCATCATTAAAGCGTATCTCCCGATCAACAGCTTTTTGGGAGAGACCGTAGAAGGAATCAAGGAAACCATCAATAATCTGCTGCTGTATGATATTGACCTCGGACGGAACAAAATCACCATCAGCGAGGTTAACGAAGAAGAATGGGCGACAGCATGGAAAAAATATTATCATCCCGTAAAAATTTCCGAGAAGTTTACGATTGTTCCGACATGGGAAGAGTACACACCGGTTCATACGGATGAGCTCATCATCGAGATGGACCCGGGAATGGCGTTCGGAACAGGCACACACCCGACAACCGTACTTTGCATACAGGCGCTCGAAAGGTATGTGAAAGAAGGGGATTCGGTCGTGGATGTCGGAACGGGAACAGGCATTTTGAGCATTGCATCAGCCATGCTTCGCGCCAAACAGGTTGAAGGATATGATCTCGATCCTGTAGCCGTGGAAAGCGCCCGCTTGAACTCCAAGCTCAATAAAGTCAGCGATCATATCGAGATCAAGCAAAATAATCTGCTTGACGGCGTCGAAGGGGAAAAAGACGTCATCGTCGCCAACATTCTGGCCGAGGTCATCTTGCGCTTTACGGATCAGGCATACAGCCTGTTGAAAGACGGCGGTTATTTCATTACTTCGGGAATCATTCAGCAGAAAAAACAGGAAGTCAAAGATGCACTGGTGAAAGAAGGCTTTACGATCGTCGAGGTTCTTTCAATGGAGGACTGGGTCAGCATCATCGCTAAAAAATAATCGTTAGTAGGTGTGACAAGCGTATGCAACGATATTTTATCGAACAATCAAAACAAGAGGTCACGGCCGCACCTGTGTTCTCGATCAAAGGCGAAGACGTTCATCACATTGCGACCGTGATGAGGATGTCTCCCGGAGACGAGGTCATTTGCTGTGCAAAAGACGGCCATGAAGCGAAATGCCGGATCGAGTCCGTCACAAAAGAAGAGGTTTTATTGAGCGTAATCGAATGGACGGGGAAAACACGCGAACTGCCCGTCCAGATCCATATTGCAAACGGCCTTCCAAAAGGAGATAAGCTGGAATGGATCATTCAAAAAGGGACAGAGCTCGGTGCAAGCTCGTTTATTCCTTTTCAGGCATCACGCTCCGTTGTTAAACTTGATGAAAAAAAGGCAAAGAAAAAGCGGGAAAGGTGGGCGAAAATCGCCAAGGAAGCCGCAGAACAGTCCCACAGAAACACGATTCCCGATGTGGCGCCGGTTCACACGTTTCAACGTTTGCTTGAGAGCCTTGAGGACTTCGATAAATGTGTCGTTGCATACGAAGAGTCATCAAAGCAAGGCGAGACAAGCCGGTTTCAATCCGTGCTCAAAAGCCTGCCGGAAGGATCATCCGTGCTCATGGTGTTTGGTCCTGAAGGCGGATTTTCAGAAGATGAAATTGAGGCGCTTAAAGAAAAAGGAGCCCTCGCCTGCGGGCTCGGTCCGCGGATCTTAAGGGCGGAAACAGCTCCGCTGTACGCGTTGGCGGCAGTTTCTTATCATACAGAGTTACTAAGAGGTGAATAACAATGGCAACCGTTGCATTTCATACACTTGGCTGCAAGGTCAACCATTATGAAACAGAAGCAATTTGGCAGCTTTTCAAAGAAGCCGGCTACGAAAGAAAAGAATTCGAAAGTTCGGCGGACGTATACGTCATTAATACATGCACCGTCACAAATACAGGTGATAAAAAAAGCCGCCAGGTGATCAGACGGGCGATCCGCCAAAATCCTGACGCCGTCATTTGTGTGACAGGGTGCTACGCCCAGACTTCCCCGGCGGAAATCATGGCGATCCCGGGCGTTGATATCGTCGTCGGTACGCAGGACCGCGAAAAAATGCTTGGCTATATTCAGCAGTACCAGGAAGAAAGACAGCCGATTAACGGCGTCAGCAATATTATGAAAGCAAGAGTGTTTGAGGAGCTTGATGTTCCTGCATTTACCGACAGAACGCGTGCTTCATTGAAAATTCAAGAAGGCTGCAACAATTTCTGCACATTCTGCATCATTCCGTGGGCGCGCGGCCTGCTTCGTTCCCGCGACCCTGAGGAAGTCATCCGCCAGGCGCAGCAGCTCGTTGATGCCGGCTATAAAGAAATCGTTTTAACCGGTATTCACACCGGCGGTTATGGAGAAGATATGAAAGACTACAACTTTGCACAGCTGTTGAAAGAACTGGACAGCCGTGTGAAAGGTCTGAAACGAATCCGTATCTCTTCAATCGAAGCGAGCCAAATTACAGACGAAGTGATCGAAGTGCTTGACCGCTCAGACAAGATCGTCAGACACCTTCACATTCCGCTTCAATCCGGCTCAAACAGCGTTTTAAAACGGATGAGAAGAAAGTATACGATGGAGTTTTTCGCTGACAGGCTGACGAAACTCAAAAAAGCTCTTCCGGGGCTCGCAGTCACTTCTGATGTGATCGTCGGCTTCCCGGGGGAAACGGAAGAAGAATTCATGGAGACGTACAACTTTATTAAAGAACACAAGTTTTCCGAGCTCCACGTCTTCCCGTACAGCAAACGGACCGGAACTCCAGCAGCACGCATGGACGGCCAGGTTGACGAGAACGTGAAAAACGAAAGAGTTCACAAACTGATCGCTCTTTCAGATCAGCTTGCGAAAGAATACGCATCAGATTATGAAGGCGATGTTCTGGAAATCATTCCGGAAGAGCCGTTCACGGAAACGGGCGAAGACAATCTGCTTGTCGGCTACACGGACAACTATATGAAGGTCGTTTTCGAAGGTTCCGAAGACCTGATCGGCCAGCTTGTTAAAGTGAAGATCTTAAAAGCCGGCTATCCGTACAATAAAGGCCAGTTCGTCCGCGTCGCCGAAGACGACGTCCATGAAAACATCCGCTTATCGTCATAAATGATCAATTTAGCCGGTTCACGAAAAAGGTGTTCCGGCTTTTTTTGCGAATATCATAAAAGACAACCACTTGAAAAGGAGTCGGGACGATGACAAAACAAATTGCGCGAATGATCGATCACACGCTATTGAAGCCTGATGCTGTCACATCCGAAATCGAAGCGCTTTGCAAAGAAGCACGTGTATACGATTTTGCTTCCGTTTGCGTCAACCCTTGCTGGGTAAAGCTGTGCGCCGAGCTTCTTAAAGATTCAGAAGTGAAAGTGTGCACGGTTATCGGCTTTCCTTTAGGTGCAGCGTCTCCGGAAACAAAAGCTTTTGAAACCAGGCAGGCGATTGCAGACGGGGCCGGTGAAGTTGATATGGTGATCAACATCGGTGCATTAAAAGACCGCGATACCGGGACCGTGGAGTATGACATCAGAGCGGTGACAGACGCGGCCGTTGGCAAAGCTCTCGTAAAAGTCATCATAGAGACGTCACTGTTGACGGATGAAGAAAAAAGGCTCGCTTGTGGACTGGCCGTCAAAGCAGGCGCCGACTTTGTCAAAACATCGACCGGTTTTTCCGGCGGCGGTGCGACAGTTCAGGATATAAAACTGATGCGGGAAGCTGTCGGACCTGATATCGGCGTTAAAGCTTCAGGTGGCGTCCGCGATAAGGAAAGCGCCCTTGCCATGGTTGAAGCCGGAGCGACGAGAATCGGAGCAAGCGCAGGCGTGTCGATTGTCAAAGGCTTAACAGCGGATGAAGACTACTAATCAACAAAAACCAGGCGTTTACCGGGCCTGGTTTTTGTTTGGAATGAGAAACATGATCAGCGAATGGAACAGATTTGAGAGCGGCAGAAACAATAGGGATGTGACGACGTTGAAGAGCAGGCTGAAATGGGCAATCTGCTGAGCGGGGCTTTCAGACAGTCCGGAGATAAAGCCTGTTATTGATGAAAGCAGGGGGTATACAGCTGCTACACCGATGACATTAAACAGCACATGGGCATAAGCCGTTTGCCTGGCCGCAGCTCCGCCTTTGAAGGACGCCATCACGGCTGTGATGCATGTCCCGATATTGGAGCCGAGAACAACGCTCATCGCTTCGGTCAAACCGACGACACCTTGATCCATAAAGCTCATCAGGATGCCGACACACGCCGAACTGGAATGAATCATCGCGGTCAACACCGTGCCGATGATTAAGGCGTAAAGCGGTGAATTTTCAGCAAGCTGCACAATATAAGCGCCCGAGTCTAGCTGTGACAACGGCACGGCAAGCCGGCTAAAGCCGCTGATACAGAAAAAAATAACACCCAAGCCGATCATGCTTACGCCCACTTGCCGAAAAGGGGATTTTCCGGCCATGAAAAGAACCGCACCTGCGGCAAAGAGGGCAAAAATCAAAAATTCCAGCTTCACCGCCAAAAATTCCGTTGTGAAGGTGGACCCGATGTTTGTTCCCAAAATGAGCGGAATCGAACGTTTAAATGAAAGGGCGCCTACCGAGACAAAGCCAATGACGATCACCATAAATGCCGAGCTGCTTTGCAAAACCCCCGTAAATACAATGCTGACCAAAAAGGCTTTCACCGGATGATCCGTGAAAAACAGCAGCCGCTTTTCGATTTTTTCAAATGTCAGTGAAATCAAACCTTTTCTCAGCATGCTCATGCCTTTGAGAAAAAGAACGATCAATAATATGAATAAGATCAAGATTATCATCAGTTTTTCGAACAGCCTCCTTTATAAATATATACAGACAAGCTGCCGAAATCATGACTGAACAATAAAACGATTCTCCTTGGTTGACCTTACCGGAGGCTTATATTATAATGTCAAAGTACATGTTTATATGTATGTCTTTTTTTAAAGCAGTCGATTGGTGTATTCGGAGGGAGGGAAAGAGAATGTCAAAAACGGTCGTTAGAAAAAACGAATCGCTTGAAGATGCTCTTCGTCGCTTCAAACGCAGTGTATCAAAGACAGGTACTTTGCAGGAAGCAAGAAAGCGTGAATTTTATGAAAAACCTAGCGTAAGACGCAAGAAAAAGTCTGAAGCTGCAAGAAAGCGCAAATACTAAAAGAGGGTGGATTTATGAGTCTTCTTGAGCGGCTGAATCAAGATATGAAGCTCTATATGAAAAACCGTGAGAAAGACAAACTGACTGTCATTCGCATGGTCAAAGCTTCGCTTCAAAACGAAGCAATCAAGCTTAAGAAAGACAGGCTGACCGATGATGAAGAACTGACTGTTCTTTCTCGTGAATTAAAACAGCGTAAAGACTCCCTCCATGAATTTTCAAACGCTAATCGTTCAGATTTAGTAGATAAAGTTCAAAAAGAGTTAGACATTCTGGAAGCTTATATGCCTGAACAGCTGACGGAAGAAGAGCTGCTCGGCATCGTCAATGAGACGATCGCCGAAGTCGGCGCCTCTTCAAAAGCGGATATGGGCAAAGTGATGAGCGCTATCATGCCGAAAGTCAAAGGCAAGGCGGACGGCGGTCTCGTCAATAAGCTTGTCAGCAAACAACTGTCTTAAGAAAAAGACGCCTTTAAGCAATTAAAGGCGTCTTTTTTTGTGCGTGTTCATACAATAGAAAAGTAGTAGAAAGATGAAACCTTTGCTACATTTATAACGTATGTAATGTTAATGATAATAGGGGAAGGAGGTCTCAGACATCGTTGCTGCTGAAAAAATTTAGAATTTTTGTTGCTCTGGCCAGCGGTTTTGTTTTATTCTTATTACTAGGCGTTCATTTGACCGTGAAAGCGGATGGAGATACAGTGTATGTCATTCCGATCGAAGAAACGGTTGAAAAAGGGCTTTCAAAATTTCTTGAGCGTTCTTTTCAAGAAGCGGAAGATATGAATGCCAAACATATCATACTCGATATCAATACCCCCGGCGGAGCGGTCGACGCAGTCCTTGACATGGCTGATACGATACATAACTCCGACATTCCGGTGACCGCTTATGTGAATAGAAGGGCTCTGTCCGCAGGCGCTTACCTCGCCTTGAATGCAGACGATATTTATATGGCGCCCGGCGGGAAAATGGGAGCTGCCGCGATCATTGACACGCAGGGAAATGCCGCTGATAAAAAGTCGGAATCTCTGTGGCTCGCTGAAATGGAAGACGCAGCCAAAAAAAACGGACGTGATCCGAAATACGCTCTCGCGATGGCCGATGCGGATGTCGATGCTAAAGAAGTTGGGGCGCCGAAGGGCGAGCTGCTCACATTAAGCCCTGACAAAGCGCTGGAAGTCGGCTATTCCGAAGGCACAGTTTCGAGCCTTGATGATCTTTTGAAAAAGCTGAACTTGAAGGATGCCAAAATCGAGCGTTCCGAGGTGAGCTTCGCCGAAAAGGTGGCCCGGTTCATCACGCATCCGGTCGTGATTCCGATTCTCCTTTCAATCGGAAGTCTCGGGCTGATTGTCGAGCTTTATTCGCCTGGTTTTGGGATCCCCGGCTTTATGGGACTCTCTGCGCTGCTGCTCTTTTTCTACGGTCATCTCGTCGCCGGGCTTGCCGGAATGGAAACGATCCTTCTGTTTGCAGCAGGCATTATTTTAATCATTTTAGAGATTTTTTTGCCGGGCGGAATAGCAGGGATTGCCGGCCTGATCGCGATTGTTGCGAGCCTCTTTTTAGCATCGGGAAGCTTTAAGGTCATGGCCGTCTCCATTTTGATTGCAACTGCTGTTTCTATAGCGGCATCCATTCTATTAACAAGGGTGTTGGGGAAGCGTATGAAATTTTTTAAAAAATTGATCTTAACCGACTCGACAAGCACGGAAAGCGGATATGTGTCAAATGAAAGCCGGCGCGATTTAATTGGTAAAACCGGCGTCACGTTTACACCGCTCAGACCGTCCGGAACGGTCATCATCGGCGATGAACGGCTTGATGTCGTATCTGAAGGCTCGTTCACCGCGAAGGACAAGAAAGTGAAAGTGGTTAAAGTGGAAGGCTCACGCATTGTTGTGAGAGAATTATAAATTATATTATTAGGAGGAATATTATGGATCCGTCAACACTGTTTCTTTTGCTTATTATAGCAGCCGGAATCATCTTACTAGCTGTCTTCTTTACATTCGTCCCGGTCATGCTGTGGATCTCGGCTTTGGCCGCTGGTGTTAAAATCAGCATTTTCACACTGATCGGAATGAGGCTCCGCCGCGTCATTCCAAACCGCGTGGTGAACCCGCTGATCAAAGCGCATAAAGCGGGACTTGATGTTACTATCAATCAGCTTGAAAGCCACTATCTTGCAGGGGGGAATGTTGACCGGGTTGTCAACGCGCTTATCGCTGCCCAGCGTGCAAACATTGAACTCACATTCGCCAGATGTGCGGCCATCGATTTAGCGGGCCGTGACGTGCTTGAAGCCGTTCAAATGAGCGTTAATCCGAAAGTCATCGAAACGCCGTTTATTGCCGGTGTAGCAATGGATGGTATCGAAGTGAAAGCAAAAGCGAGAATCACGGTTCGCGCAAACATCGACCGCCTTGTCGGGGGAGCGGGAGAAGAAACAATCATTGCCCGTGTCGGCGAAGGGATCGTTTCGACAATCGGTTCCTCCGATAATCATAAAAAAGTGCTTGAGAACCCGGATATGATTTCACAAACCGTCTTGAGCAAAGGATTGGATTCAGGCACAGCGTTTGAAATTCTATCGATCGATATTGCTGACGTTGACATCGGCAAAAACATCGGAGCGATTCTGCAGACCGACCAGGCTGAAGCCGATAAAAACATCGCCCAGGCGAAAGCAGAAGAACGCCGCGCCATGGCGGTTGCGCAAGAACAGGAAATGCGCGCCCGCGTCGAAGAAATGCGTGCTAAAGTCGTCGAGGCAGAAGCCGAAGTGCCGCTTGCGATGTCTGAAGCTCTCCGCAGCGGAAAGATCGGAGTCATGGACTACCTCAATATGAAAAACATCGACGCCGACACAGACATGCGCGATTCTTTCGGAAAGATGACGAAAGACCAAAATGAAGAGGATCATAAATAAACAAGCCCCTGTAAAAAGGAGGGAGCTCATTGCTTGATATCCTGTTCGACAATCCGATTATCATGGCGGCCATCATCGCAGCCATCTCCTTCATATTCAACAAGCTCGGAAAAAATGATGAAAATGAAGAAACCAAGCGAAAACCGGTGCCTGAACGGCCGAAAACGCAGACGACGCCGAAGCAGACGGCACAGCGCCAGCCGGCAGAAAACAAACAACAACGGCCTGCAGCAGCAGCGGCTGCTGCAAAAAGCGAAGATATGGCCGCAGAACTCCGCAGAATACAAGCGGATGCCGAGCGGTCCATGCCGGCCGTTGAACGGGCCATTAAAAAGCAGAGCAGCCGGGTGGTCAACCGGAAACAAGAGCTGCTCGATATGAATAAAAACACGATTGTCCAAGGCGTTGTACTCAGCGAAGTATTCGGCCCTCCGCGGTCGAGAAAGCCGCATTACACAATGAGGCGCCGGCCTAAAATTTAAGTATTAGAACCCCCATATCACTCATACATATGAGATGAAAGGGGGTTCTTTTTTTATGGCGCAAAGAAAAAACCGCATCAAAGCGTGGCTGACAAGAACATTGGAAATTCCCCCTGATGTCATGATGGATCTTCCGAGGATCACGATGATAGGAAGACTTCACATATATATTGAAAACCACAGAGGGCTTTTGCTTTTCAGCGATACGGAAGTAAGGCTGATGCTCAAACAGGGGCAGTGCATCATTCAAGGCAAAAACTTTGTCATCAAAACGATTTTGCCTGAGGAAATTCTACTTGAAGGCACGATTGAGCTCGTACGCTATATCGATTCATAAGTCGGGGGGAAAGAATCGTGAAGAATAAATGGCTTTCTTTTTTTTCAGGAAAGATCCAGCTTGAGATAACTGGAAAGGGGATCGAGCGATTATTAAATGAATGCACCAGGCGCAGCATCCCGATGTTTAATGTTAAGAAAAAGAAAGACGCTGTCTTTCTTTATATTCCGCTTTCTGATGTACATGCCTTCCGGAGGGTCATAAGGGATTTTGACTGCAAGTGCCGCTTCGTCAGACGAAAAGGTTTCCCTTTCCTTGTGCAGAAGTCTAAACGGAATAGCGGCTTCACTATTGGAATTGCTGCTTTTTTTATCATCATGTTTTTATTGTCCAATATGCTCTGGAAAATTGACATAACAGGAGCCAATCCGGAGACAGAACATCAAATCAGACAGCACTTGAATCAAATTGGCGTCAAAAAAGGGCGCCTTCAGTTTACGATGCTGACCCCGGAAAAAATTCAGCAGGCGCTTACAAAGCGCGTCGAAAACATCACCTGGGTGGGCATTGAATTAAACGGCACGGCCCTTCACATGAAAGTGGTTGAAAAAAATGAACCTGACAAAGAAAAATATATTGGTCCGAGGCACATCGTCGCTAAAAAAGGGGCGACCATCTCGAAAATGTTCGTGGAAAAAGGCGAGCCGCTAGTCACCGTGAATCAGCACGTTGAAAAAGGGCAAATGCTTGTTTCCGGACTGATCGGGAGCGAAGAGGAAAAGCAAAAAGTCGGAGCCAAAGGGAAAATCTACGGTGAAACCTGGTACAAGTCAAAGGTAACGGTTCCTCTTGAGACATCATTTGACGTTTTTACGGGTAAAGTAAGGACAAGTCACAAGCTATCCTTCGGTTCTTTTTCTGTGCCTGTCTGGGGCTTTTCTTTTAAAAAAGAAGAGTTCTCGCGTCCGAAGACAGAAACCGAAAAACACTCGCTGCATTTAATGAATTTTACGCTTCCTGTCGCGTATGAAAAGGAACATACGAGAGAGAGCGAACAAATCAAAAGGGTGTACTCGAAAAAAGAAGCGGTCCTTGAAGGGATCGAAATGGGAAAAAGAGACATCAGGAAAAAAATCGGGAGCGACGGGAACATTATTAGTGAAAAAGTTTTGCACGAAACGAGTGAGAATGGTAAAGTTAAATTGATCATCCTTTACCAGGTTATTGAAGACATTGTTCAAACAACACCAATTGTTCAGGAGACTAAAGAATGACAGAACACTTACTTGCGATTCATCAGCAACTGGAAAGTCCGAACGAGGCTCAAGCGCTGTTTGGGAACCAGGATTCCCATTTGAAGTTAATGGAGGAAGAGCTGAACATTTCGATTGTCACGCGCGGTGAAACCGTCTATGTGACCGGAGACGAAGAAACGTTTGAAATCGTGGACAGCCTGCTTGCATCCCTCTTGAATCTCATCCGCAAAGGAATCGAGATATCAGAACGCGATGTCTTGTATGCGATCAAGATGGCGAAAAAGCAGAAGCTTGAGTTTTTTGAAAGCATGTATGAAGAGGAAATTACGAAAAACGCCAAAGGAAAACCGATCAGAGTCAAAACCATCGGTCAAAGAGAATATATCGCCGCCATGAAAAGGCACGACTTAATCTTCGGCATCGGCCCTGCAGGAACGGGGAAAACCTATTTGGCTGTCGTAAAGGCCGTTCATGAACTGAAAAACGGACGCATCAAAAAAATCATTTTGACAAGACCAGCTGTTGAAGCAGGGGAAAGCCTCGGGTTTTTGCCGGGGGATTTAAAGGAGAAAGTCGACCCTTATTTAAGACCGCTATATGACGCGCTCCATGATGTGCTCGGAACGGATCATACGGCACGGCTGCTTGAAAGAGGAACGATCGAAATCGCGCCGCTTGCTTACATGAGGGGGCGGACGCTCGACGACGCATTTGTGATTTTGGATGAAGCGCAGAATACGACACCGGCACAAATGAAAATGTTTTTGACGAGATTGGGTTTTGGTTCTAAAATGGTCATTACAGGCGACATTACGCAAATCGATTTGCCGAAGGGCGTCACATCGGGGCTTGCCGTTGCAAAAAAGATGCTCCTTGATATCGAAGGCATTTCAATTGTTGAACTGGATCAGACGGACGTGGTCAGACATCCGCTTGTCGCCCGTATTATTGAAGCATACGAAAAGTCAAAATAATTCCGAATGGCCCGATCGCCCGTTATCGGGTCATTTTTTAGTTTCCCGCGGGAAAAGAGGTGCTTTTGTTGAAAAAGAAAAAAAGAGACGGAAAGTTTCGGCCCATCCGCTTGGAAAACGGCCGCTTCCTCCCCGTCATTCTTTATGCGGCTTTATCCGCGCTAATGTTCATCCTGCTGTTTTTCCATGTGAGGCCCGAGTCCCTCGACCTCGATTTATTTTCGATCAGCGAGAATACGATCTATGCGCCGGCAACAGTCGAAGATCAAAAGGCAACGGCTAATAAAAAGCAGGAAGCGAGAGAGGAAGTTCCCGACCAGTACACCTTGAAAAAAGAGTACTCTGACAACAGGGTCGACCTTGTCTCATCAATTTTCGACATCATTAAAGAAGTGAAAAAAGAAAGCGCAGAACAAGAGAAAAAAGACAAGCAGGCCCCATCTGAAAAAGACCAGATCAAATCTGTCGAAGAAAAGCTGACTTCAGATGTGACGGACTCGCTGTCGCAGGATTCAATCAAACACCTGCTGAAGGCCAGCGACGGAGAGCTTTCCATGACACAGGATTCGGTCATCACCGCCGTCAATGACGTGATGAGCAAAGAAATCCGCGCCGGAAAGCTTGATGAAGCGAAAGAGCATGTAACGAAAGAGCTGAAGGGTAATTCGATACCTTCAAAATTAAAAAACGCCGCCGATGAAATCGGACGCTTTGCAATCATTCCCAACTATGTATACGATCCTGACAAGACGGAGCAGAAGCGTCAGGAAGCGGCTGACAGCGTGCAGCAGGTGCAGATCAAGCAGGGGCAGATACTTGTTGAGGAAAATCAGCTGATCGACAGGGAAGTCTATCGAAAGCTTGAACTGACAGGACTTTTAAGCGGAGCCAACATCTTCAAGCCTGTCGGCGGACTGCTGCTTTTAATCGCGCTTTTCATCTCAGCTTTGGTTTACTATTTCGAAAAGCAGTACAGCAGCCGGATTCCGAAAAATAAGTCGCTCATGCTGTTTTCATTGATTACAGCGATCGTTTTAATCGTCATGGAAGTGATCAGCCTGTTTCAGCAGCTTGAAATCGGCCATATCGGCTATCTCGTGCCGATTGCGATGGGCGTGATGCTCATTAAACTGCTGATCAATGAAAGGCTGGCGATCCTGTCGAGCATGATCCTTTCCATTTGCGGAAGCATGATGTTTAACCAGGGTGTGACAGGCACGTTTAACTATGGAATCGGAACGTATTTCTTGATCAGCTCGATGGCAGGTATACTGTTTTTAGGGAAGCATAATGCGAGGGCGAAAATCCTCCAGGCCGGTTTGTTTGTCTCCCTGATCAACATCGTCGTCCTGTTTACCCTGCAGCTGATTCAAAACACGGCGCAAACCGGACTTGAGATGGGGACATACCTTGTCATGGGAGCGGTGTCCGGCATCGGATCGTCAGTTCTTGTTCTCGGGCTCATGCCGTTTTTTGAAAGCGGCTTTGGGATTCTGTCCACGATGAAGCTTCTCGAGCTTTCAAACCCGAATCATCCGCTGCTCCGCAAAATTCTGACGGAAACACCCGGCACATACCATCACAGCGTTATGGTCGCGAACTTATCGGAGGCGGCATGTGAAGCTGTCGGAGCAAACGGGCTTTTGGCAAGAGTCGGAGCCTATTACCATGATATCGGCAAGACAAAGCGGCCCCAATACTTTATAGAAAACCAAATGAATATTGATAATCCGCATGACAAGCTTTCTCCGCAGCTGAGCAAAAACATCATCATTGCCCATGCGACAGACGGCGCCGATATGCTGAGGGATCATAAAATGCCGAAGGAGCTTGTCGACATCGCCGAACAGCATCACGGCACATCGCTGCTCAAGTTTTTTTACTATAAGGCGAAAGAAAAAGGCGATCAGACGACTGAAGAAGAGTTCCGCTATCCTGGCCCTAAGCCCCAGACAAAAGAGGCGGCGATCATCTCGGTGGCCGACAGTGTCGAAGCAGCCGTCCGCTCAATGCATAACCCGAATCCCGAAAGGATTGAAAAGCTGGTGCGCGGGATCATATCAGATAAGCTGCAGGACGGGCAGTTTGACGAATGCGATTTGACTTTAAAAGAGCTCAATATTATCGCGAAGACGCTCTGCGAAACGCTGAAAGGCATTTTTCATTCCCGGATCGAATATCCGGAAGCTAATCCTAAACAGAAGGTGAAACATACATGAGTTTAATTCTAGATATCACAGACGAGACCGGACGGGTCCCTGAAGACCAGCTTGCTGAAATTGAGAAAATTCTTCAATTCGCAGCGGCAGAGGAAGGCGTCGCAGACGGCGCCGAAGTTTCGGTTACGATCGTCAACAATGAAGAGATCCAAAAAATCAACAAAGAGTACAGAGGCAAAGATTATCCGACTGATGTCATTTCATTTGCCCTTGAAGAAGACGGCGAAGGAGAGATTGAAATTATCGGCGCTGACATGCCGCCCGTTCTCGGAGATATCATCATCAGCGCTGATAAAGCACGGGAACAGGCCGAAGAATACGGGCATTCACTGATGAGGGAGCTGGGTTTTCTGACGGTTCACGGCTTTTTGCACCTCCTCGGCTATGACCATATGACAGAAGAAGAGGAAAAAGAGATGTTCACTAAGCAAAAGGACATTTTGAATCGATATGGGCTCTCAAGATCCTCATAAACAAAATGAATGGCGCCGTCTGAAATGGAGTTTTTCAAACGCCTTAACAGGAATAGTCAAGACGTTCATGTCGGAGCGCAATTTTAGAATTCATTCCGGGGCCGCCATCCTTGTGATCGTCTGCGGCTTTTTCTTCAGGCTGACTCTGATCGAATGGTCCATCATCTTGATCCTGATCGGCGGAATGCTTGCCTTGGAGCTGATGAATACGGCTGTGGAGCATACGATCGATCTTTTCACAAAAGAGAACCACCCGCTTGCAAAGGCGGCAAAGGACGCGGCGGCCGGGGCGGTTTGCGTGTTTGCGGCCGTTTCGTGTATGATTGGGTTACTCATCTTTTTGTCAAAATTGTTTTGATGCCGTGCCTTTCATTGTGCGCAATTCTTACAAAAATTTTACATTTGTGATTTGGGCGTGAAAAAGAAGCCATTTTTATGTAAAATAAAAGTGTTAGCGGTACCATAACCGCTATAGGAAGGAATACACACATTGACTAAACAAGAATTGATTGCAGAAGCTTTAAAAGCAAGGGAATTTGCATATGTTCCGTATTCGAAATTCAAAGTCGGCGCTGCCCTTTTGACTGAGGACGGCAAGGTGTACAAAGGCTGCAACATTGAAAATGCTGCATACAGCCTGTGCAACTGCGCCGAGCGGACAGCGTTGTTCAAGGCTTACTCGGAAGGGGAAAAATCGTTTAAGATGCTTGCCGTCGCTGCGGATACGCCGGGTCCGGTGTCGCCGTGCGGAGCGTGCAGACAGGTGATTTCTGAACTTTGTTCACCAAACATGCCTGTCATCTTAACCAATCTGAATGGCCAAATCAAAGAAATGACGGTTCAAGAATTACTGCCAGGAGCATTTTCATCGGAGGACTTACATGACACAGGAAAGCTTTAAATCAGGATTTGTCTCCATTATCGGACGACCAAACGTAGGAAAATCTACATTTTTGAATCGCGTGATCGGCCAAAAAATCGCCATCATGAGCGACAAACCGCAAACAACAAGAAACAAAGTGCAAGGTGTGCTGACAACCGATACATCCCAGACGATTTTTATCGATACGCCGGGCATTCATAAACCGAAGCATAAATTGGGCGATTTTATGATGAAGGTGGCGCAGAACACTTTAAAGGAAGTCGACTTGATCTTGTTTATGATCAATGCGGAGGAAGGCTACGGAAAAGGCGACGAATTTATCATCGAGCGCTTAAAAGGAGTCAAGACGCCGGTATTTTTGATCGTCAACAAAATCGACCGGATTCATCCGGATGAGCTTCTTGTGCTTATCGATGAGTACAGAACCAGGTATCCGTTTCAGGAAATCGTTCCGATCTCCGCCCTTGAGGGAAATAATATCGATACGCTTTTAAAGCAAATTGAAGATTATTTGCCGGAAGGTCCGCAGTTTTACCCGAGTGACCAGGTGACCGATCATCCGGAGCGATTTATCATTTCTGAGCTGATTCGGGAAAAAGTGCTGCATCTGACAAGGGAAGAGATCCCTCACAGCATTGCGGTCTCGATCGAGTCCATTCAAGAACGGGAAAACGGTTCTGTGTATGTGAGCGCGACCATCGTCGTCGAACGCGATTCACAAAAAGGGATCGTCATCGGAAAAAGAGGCAGCCTGCTTAAAGAAATCGGCAAGCGGGCAAGAACCGATATCGAGGCGCTGCTCGGATCATCGGTGTTTTTAGAGCTGTGGGTTAAAGTGCAGAAAGACTGGCGCAACAAGATGTCTCAGCTTCGTGATTTTGGATTTAGAGAAGACGAGTATTAACGGACAGAGCTTGACCGCGGTTTAGTCGTGACAAAATCTCTCGAAATCAAAGATATATTAGAAAAAATTGTTTAACATGAAATGGAGGATACAAGGTCAAGATAATCTTAAGAATTTGGATGTTTAAAAAGCTAGTTATAAACAGAAAGGTGGGGCTTTTTATGTTGAATTTTACTTGGAATGTATTTTCACAAACAGGAAGCGTAGACACGTACCTCCTTTTTAAAGAATTGGAAAAGGAGAACCTGGAAAGACCCGAAGTACTTGAAGAAGAGCTAGCGCAAATTGACTTTCCAATTTTGTGATCATGCTTGACCCCTCCAATTTTTGGATGGTGCACATATGCTGACGAAATGTGAAGGTATCGTCCTTCGTACAAACGACTATGGTGAAACAAATAAAATCATTACGCTATTGACGAGAGAACACGGGAAAATCGGTGTGCTGGCAAGGGGCGCCAAAAAGCCGAACAGCCGCTTGTCAGCGATTTCCCAGCCGTTCCTTTATGCTTCTTTTTTATTCCGCAAATCATCCGGTCTCGGCACATTGGAGCAGGGCGAGATGATCGAAAGCATGAGGCATATACGCGAGGATCTGTTTTTAACAGCATACGCGGCCTACATCACTGAATTAATCGACAAGGGAACGGAGGAAAAGAAACCGAATCCGTTTTTATTTGAGCTGCTTCTTCAGTCGATGAGGAGGCTCGATGACGGTACAGATCCCGACATTATCGCCAACCTTATCGAAGTTAAAATGCTCAGCGTGATGGGACTGTATCCGGAGCTGGATGAATGTGTACACTGCAAAAGCAAAGACGGCACATTTCATTTTTCGATCCGCGACAACGGCTTTATCTGCCACCGCTGTTTTGCGAAAGATCCATACAGGATACCGCTGTCTCCCGCATCCGCCAGGCTGTTGAGGCTGTTTTTTTATTTTGACTTGTCAAGGCTCGGAAATGTCTCGGTTAAACAGGAGACGAAGGATGAGCTGAAAAGGGTCATACAGACGTACTATGACGAGTACTCAGGGATCTACCTGAAATCGCGGCGCTTCATGGAACAAATGGACAATATGAAAAAGATGCTGGGCGATGAAAACAAAAGTTGACAACCTCTTCATCTTTTTATAAGATCATGTCATGAAGATTGGATTCAATAATGACGTTGCGTTGACGGAAAGAAGTAATTGCGCACGGCCTCATTGAAGCGACTCCGGGGCGGTGAAAGCCGGGGATGAGAGCGTAATGAAAGGCATTCCCTGAGCAACTTTTAAAAAAGAGGCTGAGACATTTCCTCTCAGCAATTAGGGTGGAACCGCGGGAGAACTCTCGTCCCTATGTTTGTGGGCAAACAAGCATAGGGACGGGAGTTTTTTTCTGCCCAAACCAGCCCTATGCCAAAAATTAAACTTGAAAACACGTTTTATGGAGGTGCTTCATTTGAATATTCAAGAAATGATTTTGACCCTGCAAAAGCACTGGTCCAATGAAGGATGCGTACTTTTGCAGTCGTATGATGTAGAGAAGGGTGCAGGAACGATGAGTCCATATACATTTTTGCGGAGCCTTGGACCTGAACCTTGGAAAGTCGCTTATGTGGAGCCGTCAAGACGCCCTGCGGACGGAAGATACGGGGACAACCCGAACAGGCTTTATCAGCACCATCAATTCCAGGTGATCATTAAGCCGTCTCCCGACAATATTCAAGAGCTTTATTTAGATTCATTAAAAGCTCTTGGAATCGACCCTCTGGAGCATGATATCCGTTTTGTCGAGGATAACTGGGAAAATCCGTCGCTCGGCTGCGCCGGGCTTGGCTGGGAAGTGTGGCTTGACGGCATGGAAATCACCCAGTTTACCTATTTTCAGCAGGTCGGCGGGCTTGAGTGCAAACCGGTTTCTGTGGAAATCACATACGGTATTGAACGCCTTGCTTCTTATATTCAAGACAAAGAAAACGTCTTTGACCTCGAATGGACGAAAGGCTATACGATAAAAGACCTGTTCAAGATGGCTGAATACGAGCATTCCGTCTATACGTTCGAGACATCTGACGTCGACATGCTGTTCGAATTGTTTGCCACGTACGAAAAAGAAGCGAACCGTCAGATGGATCAGGGACTTGTCCATCCTGCTTATGATTATGTACTGAAATGCTCGCATACGTTCAACTTGCTTGACGCAAAAGGAGCGATTTCCGTCACGGAGCGCACAGGATATATTGCAAGGGTGAGAAATCTGGCCAGAAAAGTGGCGAAAACGTATTATGATGAACGCGAAAAGTTGGGTTTCCCAATGCTGAAGGAGGAAGAGGCTTCACATGAGTAATCAAGATTTGCTTTTAGAAATCGGATTAGAAGAAATGCCGGCGCGCTTCATGCATGACAGCATGACTCAGCTTGGTGAAAAACTGGAAAGCTGGCTCAAGGAAAAAAATATTGCCTTCGGTTCCGTCAAGCTGTATAACTCCCCTAGAAGACTGGCCGTTCTTGTCGAGAACGTGGCGGAGAAGCAGGACGATGTGACAGAAGAAGCGAAAGGACCGGCAAAGAAAATCGCCCTTGACGAAAACGGCGAATGGACAAAGGCGGCCATCGGCTTTTCACGGGGGCAAGGAGCAAGTCCGGAAGATTTGTATTTTAAAGACATCAAAGGAACGGAATATGTTTTTGTGCAAAAATTCCAAAAAGGTCAGGATACGTTTTCATTACTTCCTGAGCTCGGCGACTTGGTGACAAGCCTCCACTTTCCAAAAAACATGCGCTGGGGCAGCGAAGATTTGAAATACATCAGGCCGATTAAATGGATCGTAGCGCTGTTCGGCAGTGAAGTCGTTCCGTTTTCAGTCGCTCATGTCGAAACCGGCCGCACAACACAGGGACACCGCTTCCTCGGAAAAGCAGCCAGCTTGAGCGCACCTTCTGAATACGAAGCGGCACTTGAAAGCCAGTTTGTGATTGCCGATCCGGACAAACGGAAGCAGCTGATCGTTAAGCAGCTTGACGAACTGGCGGCTGAAAAGTCCTGGGACATTCCGAGAGACGAGGATCTGCTGGATGAGGTTACCCATCTGGTTGAATATCCAACGGTTCTGTTCGGTTCTTACGAAGAGGAATTTCTCGCAATTCCTGAAGAGGTGCTCGTGACAACGATGAAAGAGCATCAGCGCTATTTCCCTGTCAAAGATAAAAACGGCGATTTGCTTCCTTACTTTGTGACCGTCCGCAACGGAGACAGCCGCGCCCTTGAAAACGTGGCGAGAGGGAACGAAAAAGTACTGAGAGCAAGGCTTTCAGACGCCGCCTTCTTCTATAAAGAAGATCAAAAATTAAACATTGACGAGAATGTGAAAAAACTCGAAAAGATCGTTTTCCACGAAGAACTGGGATCGCTTGGAGACAAAGTAAGACGCACTGAGGCGGTTGCTGAACGGATCGCTGAAATCATCGGTGCGGATCAAGAGACGGTGCAGCTGATCAAGCGCGCTTCGCACATTTCAAAATTCGACCTTGTGACACACATGGTTTACGAATTTCCTGAGCTGCAGGGCATCATGGGTGAAAAATATGCGCGGATGCTCGGGGAGAAAGAAGAAGTGGCGCTCGCTGTCAATGAGCACTATATGCCGAGACAAGCCGGAGGGGAAACACCTTCATCAATCGTCGGCGCCGTCGTCGCATTAGCGGATAAACTCGATACGGTCGCTTCATTCTTTAAAATCGGCGTTATTCCGACAGGATCTCAGGATCCGTATGGACTAAGAAGACAGGCGAGCGGCATCGTCCAAATCCTGCTTGACCGGAACTGGGGCATTTCATTCAAAGAACTGGCTGCGTTTGCCGGACAGGAAGCAAACAGCGAACTGCTCGAATTCTTTAAACAGCGCCTCAAATACGTATTAACAGCGGAAAACATCCGCTACGATGTGGTGGATGCCGTGCTCGAAAGCTCGAACCTTGAGCCGTATTCGGCTGTCAAAAAAGCCGCTGTTCTTGAATCGGCTGCAGCAAAACCGGAATTTAAAGAAACGGCTGAAGCGCTGGCAAGGGTTATTTCGATCAGCAAAAAGAGCGAAACGAACGCCATTGACGCGTCACTGTTTGAAAACCCTCAAGAAGAGGAGCTTTTCAAAGCTTATGAGGCGTGCAGACAGCAATTAGAGACCCTTTACCAAGCAAAAGATTATGAGGGAGCCTTCAGTGAGCTGTCCAAGCTAAAAGAGCCGATCGAAGCTTATTTTGATCACACGATGGTCCATGCCGAAGATGAAAGATTAAAAGCGAACCGCCTGGCGCAAATGGCAAGCCTGGCGGAGCTGATCCGATCTTTTGCAAACATCAATGCCATCATTGTAAAATAAACACCGCAGAAGACGGTTGCTGACAAGCTGGCAATCGTCTTTTTGCTCAAATTGATTTTTCACATCCTTGTCAAATTGTGCCTGTCTTTTTCATAGAATTCAATTGTAATTGCTGTTATTTTAGTCTTCATATGCGTTATAATATGTTATCGACTTTTATACATAACGAACGAATTGTGAGCTTCGGCTTAAAGGTGGTGAGTACGATCGAACTAAATAAACGTCAGGAGCATATTTTGCAGATTGTCAAAGAGAACGGACCGATTACCGGAGAACATATCGCGGAAAAGCTGAATCTGACAAGGGCTACGCTTCGTCCGGACTTGGCGATATTGACGATGTCAGGATTTTTGGAAGCAAGGCCGCGGGTCGGTTATTTCTACACGGGAAAGACGGGCACGCAGCTCTTGGCTGATAAGCTGAAAAAGCTGCAGGTGAAAGACTTCCAGTCCATTCCGGTGGTCATTCATGAAAATGTCTCCGTTTATGATGCGATTTGCACGATGTTTTTAGAGGACGTAGGAACGCTTTTTGTCGTTGATGATAATGCCATCTTAGTCGGTGTACTTTCACGAAAAGACTTGCTCAGAGCCAGCATCGGCAAACAGGAGCTCCCTTCAATACCCGTCCATATCATTATGACGAGAATGCCGAACATTACGCTTTGCAGGCGCGACGATTTCATTTTGGACATTGCCAAGATGCTTATCGAAAAACAAATTGACGCACTGCCTGTTGTAAAAGATACAGAAAAAGGCTATGAAGTTGTGGGAAGAATTACGAAAACGAACATGACAAAAATTTTAGTCGGCTTATCTGAAAATGAAATCATGTAGAGTGAACTTCAAATGGAGGGATATCATGAGTAATCGGACGATTTATGTTGTATCAGACTCTGTCGGCGAGACCGCTGAGCTCGTAGTCAAGGCGGCTATCAGCCAGTTTAACGGTTCATCCGAGCAGACAAACATCAGGCGGATTCCTTATGTCGAAGACCGCGGAACAATAAAAGAAGTGATCTCGCTGGCAGAAGCGGACGGAGGCATCATCTGTTTTACGCTTGTTGTCCCGGAGATTCGTGATTTTTTAATCGCCGAAGCGGAAAAGGCGAATGTCGTGTATTACGATATCATCGGCCCGCTGATTGAGAAAATGGAGACGGTCTACGGCTTCAGCGCGAAATACGAGCCGGGCAGAGTCCGGCAGCTGGACGAAGATTATTTTAAGAAGGTAGAGGCCATCGAATTTGCCGTAAAATATGACGACGGCAGAGACCCAAGGGGCATCTTAAAAGCGGATATCGTGCTGATCGGCGTGTCGAGAACGTCCAAAACTCCGTTATCCCAATACTTGGCGCACAAACGGTTAAAAGTGGCAAACGTTCCGATCGTTCCTGAGGTGGATCCTCCCGAAGAGCTCTTTACCGTTGATCCGGCTAAATGCATCGGGTTAAAAATCAGCCCGGATAAGCTGAACCATATTCGCAAGGAGCGCCTGAAATCGCTCGGCCTCAACGACAAAGCGATTTACGCTAATATCAACCGCATCAAAGAAGAGCTGGAGTTCTTTGAAAAGATCGTCGGCCGCATCGGCTGCAATGTCGTAGACGTATCAAATAAAGCGGTAGAGGAAACGGCCAACATTATTCACAACATGATGACAAAAAGGGTCTAAGAATAAAACTCAGGACACCCCATCCTGGGTTTTTGCTTTGATGGTTTTGGGAAAAGTGAAAATGTTAGCATCTTTAACCCATTTGTATTATAATAAAAAATTGTGATAAAATAATTAACTTTTAGGTTTAAGCTTAGTACAGAACGAATAAACTATTATGGGTATCGTGTCAAGAATTTCCCGAAAAAAACTTTCGACAAATTCTTATAGATCGATTATTTTTGAAACCTGTGTGATTTTGCCTGTATTTATAGCAGGAGATTGATGGAGGGATGGAGAATTAGTCTTCTTGAAAAAGAAAGGACGATTTTTGTCGATGCAGACGCATGCCCGGTGAAAGATGAAGTGCTCAAAACAGCGGCGGATTTCGACGTAAAGGTCATATTCGTGGCTTCATTCGAGCATTTTCAAGTCACAAGGAAAGAAGAAGAGAATTGGACATATGTCGATCCGCATAAAGAAGCAGCCGATCTGTACATTGCCAACCATGTTCGACCAGGTGATGTCGTCGTCACACAAGATATCGGGCTGGCATCACTTTTGCTTGGCAAAAAGGTCTATGTGATGTCGGAGAGAGGCTATCTTTTCGAAGAGGACTCCATCGATCATGCTCTTTTCCGCCGTCACGTCGCACAAAAATTGAGAAGAAGCGGACGTTACACGAAAGGCCCGAAAAAACTGGTCAAGGAAGACCGAGAGCGATTTGTCAAAGAGCTGCAAAAAATCTTGTCGAAAATTGAAGGATTTACGTACTAAGCAGCGAATTATGTACGACGGAGTGTTGGAACATGGGCAATCGTATACCAGACGAAATTGTAGAACAGGTGCAAAAATCAGCTGATATCGTAGAAGTTATCGGAGAGTACGTCCAGTTGAGAAAACAGGGGCGTAATTATTTTGGGCTTTGTCCTTTTCATGGTGAGAATACGCCATCTTTTTCCGTTTCCGGAGAAAAACAGATTTTTCATTGTTTTGGCTGCGGAGCGGGAGGGAATGTTTTTTCATTTTTAAGACAAATGGAAGGTTATTCATTTACGGAGGCCGTCTCTCACCTGGCGGACAAATATCAAATAGATCTGCCGGAGCAGGTAGCGGCTGTATCAGCATACAGCACAGGCAGTTCGGATGAACAGAAAATGGCGGAAGCTCATGATCTGTTAAAGAAATTTTATCATCATTTGCTGGTCAATACAAAGGAAGGCCAGGAAGCGCTCGATTATTTGCTCGAAAGAGGCTTTGAGATGGAGCAGATCGAGCAGTTTGAAATCGGATGCGCCCTTGATTCATGGGATTTCATCACAAAGTTTTTGGAACGGAGAGGTTTTGATCTTGCGCTGATGGAAAGAGCTGGACTCATCATCAGACGCGAGAACGGTGACGGCTATTTTGACCGTTTCAGAAACAGGATTATGTTTCCGATTCATGATCATCACGGCGCAACGGTCGCTTTTTCCGGAAGGACGTTCACCGGGGAGCAGCCAAAATATATGAACAGCCCGGAAACGCCGCTTTTTCGAAAAAGCAAGCTTCTCTATCATTTCCATCAGGCCCGCCTTCACATTCGAAAAGAAGAGAGGGCCGTCCTTTTTGAAGGATTTGCCGACGTCATCTCAGCCGTCAGTTCCGGTGTGAAAGAATCGATCGCCACGATGGGCACATCGCTGACAGAAGAGCATGCGAAAATCATCAGGCGAAATGTCGGAGAGGTCATACTGTGCTATGACTCGGATCATGCCGGTTATGAAGCCACGCTGAAAGCGGCGGAGATTCTTCAGAAAAAAGGCTGCGACGTCAAGGTGGCCATGATACCTGACGGGCTGGATCCCGATGACTACATCAAAAAATTCGGAAGCGAGAAATTTAAGAATGATGTAATAGGGGCCAGCGTTACGATGATGACGTTTAAAATGAACTATTTCCGCAAGGGCAGAAACCTGTCTGATGAAGGAGACCGTTTAGCTTATATCAACGATGTACTGAAGGAAGTCAGCCTTCTCAGCGGACCTTTGGAACAGGAAATATACGTCAAGCAGCTGGCAAATGAATTTTCAATCTCATTTGAATCCTTGAAGGATCAGCTTTCCGTATTTGAAAAGCAGGCTGTAAGCCGCAGCAGGGAAAGCAGCCGTCAGGACTCAAAAGAGCGGCAGGCGGCCGTTTCGCGCGCCCCGCGGAGAAAGACAGGTCTTCGGCCGGCTCATGAGAACGCGGAGCGGATGCTCCTGGCTCACATGATTCATGACCGGGACGTCATTCGAAAGGTTTTAGACCGGGTGGGCTTTGAATTCAACCTTGATCAGCACCGCGCGATTGCCGCTTATTTGTACGCCATGTATGAAGAAGGAGCGGACATTTCCATCCAGGAGCTCTTTAAGAGAGTTGAGGATCAGGAACTCGGTCAGCTTCTGACAGATATCTTAATGCTTCAGGTGAACGAAGAATTAAGTGAAGCGGAATTATCTGATTATGTAAAAAAAGTGTTGAATTATCGAAATTGGTCAATGATAAAAGAAAAAGAAGCTGCAAGGGCGGAAGCCGAGAGGCAAAAAGACTTCATCAAAGCGGCAACTTTGGCACAGGAAATTGTTAAGCTGAACCGTTCGCTGAAATAAACCGTTATATATAATAGGAAAAGCTTTTGGCAATGAATCCTAACGGAGGAGCAAAAGCTGCTTGTCCTAATCATATATTGTCAATTTATGATTTGCTTTCCCGTGAAGCCCTAGATGAGAGAGAAGGCTTTATTCGTGAAATAGGAACAAAAAAAGCGGGATGCTTTTAGAATTCGTCTGTAAGTTTTGGAAGGAGGGATCCATGAATGGCTGATAAACAAGCACACGAGACCGAAACTGAATTCACATTTGAACAGGTGAGGGATCAATTAACAGAAGCCGGAAAAAAGCGCGGAGTGCTCACATATGAAGAAATTGCAGAGCGCATGTCCAGCTTCGAGATCGAATCAGACCAAATGGATGAGTATTATGAATTTTTAGGAGAACAAGGCGTTGAATTAATTAGCGAGAACGAAGAAAATGAGGATCCTAATATTCAACAGCTGGCCAAGGCCGAAGAAGAATTTGACCTTAACGATTTAAGCGTGCCTCCGGGCGTTAAGATAAACGACCCTGTCCGCATGTATCTGAAAGAAATCGGACGGGTAAACCTTTTGTCTGCAAAAGAAGAAATCGAATACGCGAAAAAAATCGAAGAAGGCGACGAAGAGTCGAAGCGCCGGCTGGCTGAAGCCAACTTGAGACTTGTCGTCAGCATCGCAAAACGGTATGTCGGCCGCGGAATGCTTTTCCTTGACCTTATTCAGGAAGGAAACATGGGCCTGATGAAGGCGGTAGAAAAGTTTGACTACCGCAAAGGATACAAATTCAGCACATACGCGACATGGTGGATCAGACAGGCGATTACAAGAGCGATTGCCGACCAGGCGAGAACGATCAGGATTCCTGTTCATATGGTTGAAACCATCAACAAACTGATTCGTGTTCAAAGGCAGCTCCTTCAGGATCTCGGCCGCGAGCCAACGCCTGAAGAGATTGCGGAAGATATGGATCTGACGCCTGAAAAAGTCCGTGAAATTCTAAAGATCGCCCAGGAACCGGTTTCACTCGAGACTCCGATCGGTGAAGAGGACGATTCACATCTGGGAGACTTCATTGAGGATCAGGAAGCGACTTCTCCGTCAGATCATGCAGCATATGAATTGCTGAAAGAACAGCTTGAAGATGTACTGGATACATTGACAGACCGTGAAGAAAATGTGCTCCGCCTTCGCTTCGGCCTTGATGATGGTCGTACAAGAACATTAGAAGAAGTTGGTAAGGTATTTGGGGTAACAAGAGAACGAATTCGTCAAATAGAAGCTAAAGCACTTCGTAAATTAAGACATCCAAGCAGAAGCAAACGCTTGAAAGATTTTCTCGAATAAACTTGAACGGGTCAGGAGATCCGTTCTTTTTTTCACGACAGAATGAAAGCGCTATTATTGGTAACCCGATTATATTTTACTTAATTTCTTTCGAATTTGCAAATATCCAAAAGTGCATTTTGAGTCATTATAACCTTGAGATCGAAGGAAAAGCCCTTTATAATTATTGTTGTAACCGTATTCAAAAACTGGTCTTTAAATGGAAAATGAACAATTGCTTCATCATCCGTTATTTTGTCTAAAATGTGAACTTCATCAGCTTTTGTTTCATAATTGGTTTACTTTTTGTAAAATTAAAGTAGAATTAGAATTGTTTACATAAGGGGCAGGGGTAAATTAAAAAGGGGGATGTAAAATGAACCGCAATCCATTGATACCATTTTTATTAATCGCCATTATGGGCATAGGACTGGTTTTTATCTTATCCATAAAAGGCCTTTATGACGAAAAAGAAATTGCAGGCGAAGGGAATAAAACAGCTCAAGAAGACAAAGCGGATGCCTCGCCTGAAGAAATTTACAAAGCGAACTGTGTAACCTGCCACGGCGAGAATTATGAAGGTGTATCAGGACCTAAACTGAAGGGCGTCGGGGACCGGATGGATACAGGTGCGATTAAAGAAAAGATTGAAAAAGGCGGTAACGGAATGCCGGGAGGACTGGTTCCGGCGGAAAAGCTTGATGATATGGCAAAATGGGTGTCGGAGATTAAATAGGTTAAAACCGTTTCATCACCAAAAGGATTCGCAATGAAAGCTTTGATAAGAGCTTTTGTGCGAATCCTTTTTCTGTTTTCGGTAAATGGGTGATCTTGCTTGACGAGGAGTCACCTCGAAAGGGTGATTTGAACTGTTTCAGCATCCGTGATTTCGTCCTTTATGACGGTGCGGCGTCTATCGGTAATAGGTCTTTATTACTTTTTCTGAAGACTGAACTCATCTTTGCAAGGGAAAAAATAAGCATTCCACCCTATTTAAGTAAGATTGCATCTATTTTACTATTATATAAATGGAGAAAATGCAGCGGATGCACTGGTGACATCCGTCTATTTGAGTATTTCTTGAGGTGAATCATATGAGTCATGAGAGCACATTGAATCATATCCACAGCACGATTAACCAAAAGCTGGCTGATGTAGAAAGCCGGATTGAACGAGTCAAAACAGCCAAAAAGGAGATTGAGAAAGAACACGAAACCGGGATAGTCGAGATCAGACAAATCTTGCACCCTCACCTGAACAGCCACTGGACGGGGGACTTCGCCAATGATTTTGATGACGAACGGGATGAAGCTCATACATCAATGTACAACATCGTGAACGGAAAGTACGAAGGCTATATTTCACAGCTGGAGAGAAAAATTTTCGCGCTGGAAATTGAAAAACACAGCCTTGAATTGGCGGGAGCGGCAGCTAAAGAGGCGGATCATTTGCTTTCTCTCGGAGAAAAAGCGATTGATCAGTTGAGCGATAAACTCCGCTCAATCAAAAACAGTTGGAGCTGGTTTTAATGACGACAATCAAGCTGAAACATGAAGCGGTCATCAAAAAGCTGGAGGCCGTAAGAGAGGCGCTCGATGCCCTAGACCTGCCAAATCCTCCGAAAGCTGCGGGGAAAAATAAATTGACATATGTGACAAAGTGCCACGAACGCGAGCAGAACATACATCAGATGGTGGCCGATTACAAAAAAGCCGTACACAAAAACATAAAGGATACGAAGGAAAATGTCGATTTGCTGAAAGAGCAGGACAAAGCAATCGCCAGAAAATAGCCCTTAGGTTAGAGAGGACAATTCAATGAAAGTATTTGAAGCGCATTCTTTAATTGAAGCAGCGAATAACCGCAAGAAACAATACGAAACCTTTGAGGATCAACTGCAAACGCTCAAAAAAGCGTTTCTTGGCGTCGCTGATTTAGGTGAAGATTTTCAGGGGAAAGGTGCGGACAACATTAAAGACTTCTACAAAGGACAGGCAGAGATTGTAGACAGTTGGTTAAAGCTTGTTGAAGCGCAGATTGCTTTTTTTAAAGGTGTATCAGGTGATATAAAGGACAAAAAGCTGTCCGATTCTTATGTGGAAATCTCTTTTTTGGATCATGAACTGAAAAACGCTGATTTGAAAGCGACGGAAATCGTCTCGGGGCTCAAGTTGGAAATGGATAAAATCATCGCGAGTATCAGCGATATCGTTGACTTGGACAATTGGACGCTCGATGACTATATTGATAAAATGTCTAAAGCGCAAACAACTCGGCAAAACACCATCGACGCCGTTAATCAGCTGGATGAATCGCTCAAGACCGAATACACAAACTTACAAGCGCTCGACAGCGCCGTGCTCGGCAAATATTCCGGGCTAATGGAAGCTACAAGCCACGGAAAAACCGCCTCGCCGATGTATTTTAGCTTGAAATCGTTCCACTCAAGCGAGATCTATAAAAATACGATAGACGTCGAAAATCAAGCCGCCAATTATATTGAATTCAAAAATGAACAGGCAGAAGCGCGCAGGCTTCAGGAAAAACAAGAAGAAGAAGCGAACAAGCCTTGGTATTTAAAAGCGCTCGACGCAGCCGGAACATTTGTCGGAGAAGTCAGCGGGTATTATGATTATAAGAGAGCCGCTGACGGCGTCGACCCGGTCACAGGAGAAAAGCTGACAGACGGCCAGCGTGTCGCCGCCGGAGCAATGGCGGCAGCAGGATTTATTCCGATCGTAGGGTGGGCAGGCCGAGCCTTCAAAGGCGGCAAAGCCATTTATAAAACAGGAAAAGGACTCATCGCCGCTGAACACGCGCTTGACGCTTACAAAGCCTCAAAAACGTTGAACGTCTTGAAAATGACGGAAATGGGCGCCTACGGCCTTGTCGCTTCAAATGGGTTCTCAGAAGCCGTCACGGGCAAGGACATGTTTGGAAACAAAGTTTCTGAGGAGAGGCGGAAACAAGGCCTGATCGAAGCAGCCTTGAGTCTCGTCGGTGCAGGTGCTGTCGCAAAAACGGCAAACCACGGCGCTCAAACATTGGCCAAAACGGCCGGCAAAAACATTCCGCTCGCGAAATCGCCAAAAGCGGCGCTGGTACAAAAAGGAAACAACATCCTTGAAAAGGTGAAATCCTTCCAAGTTCCGACAAACGTCCGCGTCTACGTCGAACAGCCGGCCTCCACAACAGGCCACCGCATCGGCACCCCAATTGTCCGCGTGAATGTTGAGAAAACGCCGGTGAAAGAGCTTGGGATTGTGAAGATGGTGAGTGGTGGGGGGAACGTCAGTAAGGGAGCCAATAGGATTGGGAGTAAAATAGATGTTGGAAAAGCTGATTTAGATGTTCTACGCCAAAAATGGAATGTTCCTAAAACTGACACTGTTGCGGTTGGAAAGACAGATGTGGAAGGTTTGGAAAATTTAGTGTTTGAGGGTGGATCGCCTAAAGTCAGAAAAGAAGCCGGGCTTCCTGATTTAGACTCAGTAATGCCAGATAGACCTATCAAATCTCCAGGAAAAATCGCAAGTGCAACAAGACATGCTGAAGAAGGCGTGTTAAATGACTTTATAAGCAAAGTAGAAGCTTTAGGAAAAAATCCTGCTGAAATAACAGGAACATTAAAAATTCACCAATCTAATCCTAAAGGGGTTTGTCCAACCTGTATTCAAGGGCTAAATAATCCGAATGTGCCAGCTGGAGTATTTAAGCAGTTTAGTGAGATGTTTCCTAATCTGACGATAGAAGTAACTTCTGAGACTATTCAAGGAATCAAGCCGAACGGAAGATTGAATTTAGTTATTAAAAATGGTGAATATATTTAATTGAGGAGTGTAGTAGATGTTTCAAGAATGGGAAGAATTGAATGATGATTTAAAATCTGCATATTATTTAGGACTTTGTGAAGCGATAGTTCCTACATTAAAACAATCAAATGATTTCAATTATATAAAAGAAGCACTAGATGCCTGCTGGAAGTGGCTTGAACACAAGAATATAGAAGCAGACGATCTTTATACTTACCTGGAAAATTTAGATGACACAGGGATTTTAACTTTAATGCAGCTTGAATCAAATGAAGATGCTCTAGATGCTTGGATATGTATTGCTGATGCAATATCTTATACAATTTACAAAGCATATAAATATCAGAAAGATGAGTATTTACCTGAAACCATCGAATCTATTGATTCTTACGAGTTATTTGAGGAATTTCACAGTCACTTTAGTTTATTATCTAAAAATCCAGGCCAAAAAGAAAAAGCCTTTTTGAAATTTTTGAAAAAAGACAGTAAGGAGAAAGTTTCCAGGAAGAGCGTTCAAGATTTTTTACTTAATATTGAGGCTGCCAAATAAGGTGGTATTAATATGATCACGTATAATGGACCGGTTGAAGAACCAATTGAAAATCCGAATGATGATTTTATAAGAAGTATTGTATTTGAAAAAGGCGAGGATTATTGGAAGCAAGGAAGCGGGGATTCATGTCTTGAAGTAGAGGGCTGTGATGAATGGTTAATTTTCTTCTATGATGAACCATATGGTTTCTTTATAATGAGACATCCAGACTACCTAGTTCCAATGAATAAAAATGTTGAAATAGAAACGGTGGAACATTTAGTAGGTGGGGAGCCAATGAAGGTTCCGTCTTGCAGTTATGTGGATCGTGTTTAGCTTACCGGATAATTAATGAGTTTATTAGAACTAAATCAATGCCGACTTTTATAGAATGGGTAGATTTGTATGAAATAGACTTTGACCATGGATTTTGATTAAGAAAACAGTAATTCCTATTTTCGAAAGGCTTTATTGTACGGGTTATGACGGGACGTAAAATATGTTTTATAGAAACCTTGATTGGCAATAGCTTTCAAGGTTTCTTAATGTGAATGGTTGAAAAAAGAAATAAAATTATTCATATTTCAATTTGTCATACATAAAAGACAAGAAGACGAGCATGATGATTGCTCCAAGCAGGAGAGCTTGTGGACACTGTCCTTTGTATTTTAGTGTCGGCAGTTTGAACTGGACCTCCGTCAGTCATCTAATGCAAATAGTTAAGTACTGACACATAGCTCCCTATTTGGAACAGAGGCGGTGGAACAACTGAAGAATTATGGGAAAGGTGGTTATCTAAATGGATTTTGGTAAGAACACTCCATTAGTCGAAGAAGTAATAAGCTTTATTCGTAATAACAAGATGTTTTTCAGTAAGAACTTTAATGTACCTAATTTGCAAGTAATCAATAGTTTTAGTGATGCGCAAAATTTTGCTTGGTCACAAGATTTAAATGAAGTTGATACAGTGTGGGAGAATGTTAAGTCATTAGGAACTGAAAATATTGTAGAAAAGATATACGATTTAGACTTAGCTACTCAGCAGGATGAATTATACGAGTATTTCGGTGACTATGAAAATTACTCTGAAAATTTTCTTCCGTTTGATTATGTAGATATTCATGAGGAGATTGAAGGAGACCTCACAATGTGTGCTTTAAATCGGTTGGTCAATGGAAAAACAAATAATTTTTATGAAAAGGTTTTTGAGATATATAAAGAAGGCGGATGGCCTTGCGGTTGGAAGGGAACATATCCTAAAGGGGAATTTATTGTCTTTGTCCCATCTAGTAGCAACGAATAAGAAAAAATAAATATAATCAATTTCAAGTCTTGATTAGCTGTATGCTTTTCAAGATTTTTTACTTAATAGTTAGAATAGAAATAAGAAAGCTGAATATCCAAGCTACGGATTGGACACTCGACGATGATATTAATAAAATATCAAATCGCAAAAAACGGCAAAACACCATCGTGAATACGCGCTTGACCCCTACAAAGCCTCAAAAACGTTGAAAGTCTTTGTAACATCGGAAGGAAATTGATGAAAGCATTAAGGTAAACTGTGACTTAATCTAAAGATTAAAAATGAAAAGGATATTGATTAGTTGGAGGTTAAAATGATGACTGATACAAACTTCGATCGTTTCACAGAAGACGATAAAGTAATATTTTTTCTTGGGCTTTCAGAAAAAGTTTCGTCGGTATTTTCCCGAAAGGAAGACCAAATGTTTGCCCAGGAAATTCTAGAAAAATGTTGGGAGTGGATAAACGATAAAAATGATATTGGGGATATTCTTTATGATTTATTGGATAATGAGAAAAATGGTATAACTATAATTCAAGAGATGTCAGATAATGAAATAGATGTCGCAGCTTGGAACTGTATGATTGATGCAGTTGCATACACTAGTAAAAAAGCATTTGAACGAGAAGGGGTTAAATATTACCCAGAACCAATTACTTTAGTTGATGACACATTAGTGGATCATTTTATTGACTGTTTTGAAAAATGTATAGAAGATGCAGATAATTATATTCAGAAAATAAATTCTTTGCTGGACGATTACATAAATGGAGATATTGCGAGTGATTTGAGGAAAAAGATATTAAAGGAATTACAAATACAAAATTAACTACAGCTCTCCTATTTTATTAACCTTAGTGAATTAGAACTTATCAAATTAGAAAAGGATGTTTAAAGTTTAGAGTTACAGGAAATCCCTGAGCAGAAATACAAGATATAGCAGAAAACAAATCAACAGTTTATAATAGAAAATCAGGAGTGAACGATTTGTCTAATTCCATAAAATCATTAGAACCTATAAATATACCGTGCGGCTGGTTCGTTAAATATCATGATTTAACCGTCACACAAGAAACAGTTGAACCAAATACCAAATTAATAGAATTAGAAAAACAAAGATATCATGCTGCGGTCAAAATCATTAAAGGCCATGATGATTATCTTATACATATTTGTGACAATCATGGAGAAACGATTGACACAATCAATGTTGAAGATCGCCGGCAGTTAGTGGACGAATTGGAACGGATCATTTGGAAAATAGAAGCGGCGGCATTTGGAGGGAACATTTTTATTTTTGAAGGCCCTCCTGACTATTTACGTCTGAGAGTTCCTCAAGGATGGACTGTCTCTTATAATAAACTAATTGATATCGATCCAGATCAGTTAGAGGAAGACAGTGATGACTGGTTCAACTTTACGTCATCATTATTGCAGTTGGAGCATAAAGAAAGCCGCTTGACTTTAGATGTCGGCTGGTATATAGATATTGATCCTTCAGGCACCTTTTATATGCTGTTAATAAAAAATCTAGACTGGGATAACCCGTTAGAAGACATGGAAACGAGAAGACCAGAAAAATTAGTGGACCACATCGAAGCCACACTTCAAAAAGCAGCCGAACATAAATATAAATAGCCAGCCGATGATTTGTTAGATTTTGGTCAAAAAAAGTTGTATTCCATATACCCAGAGCCAGCATCTTATGAAGAATATGTACCGAATCATTGGATCGGAATTTATGAGGACTTTACAAATCTAGTTCCTACAAATCAAAAGTATTGGATCAATCATAAAGGGAAAAATTTATTTTCAAAAAGATAGGAGAGTGTCTTATGAATAGTAATGATACGGTAACCATGTTAAATGAGGAATTTGTGAATGATCAGACAGGTGAAAAGGTCGAAGGCATTACGATTATCATAGATGGACAATTTAAACAAGTTTTAGATATCATTAAAGCCAAAAGCGACAGTTATGAGAATTACACTGAAATCATACGGGACGCTGTTTTTGAGGGTGTAAACAGTATGACGATGAAGCTGAGAAATAAAGAATAATAATGAATGATTAGAAAATACTTCGATTTACAAAAAGACAAACAGAGCTCCCAATTTTTTGCTTGTTGAGGGGTTCTTTTTTATATGCTGCTCATTCTATAAGACATCTTGCTGTCCCGGCTTATCCCGGTATGAATCAATAACTTTGAATGAACTGAACAATTTAGATATGATCTGGCTAAAGGCGCTTAAAAAAATGGGATGATAGAAAGTTGGTTTTTAAAGATGAACATCAACAACATACACGATTTTAATTTAAACCAAGAAAATGACTTCTTAACGATACAAACAAAACTAAAAAAACATATCAATCTAGTAAACTCCATCAGTAAAGACGCTCTGCAAACCTGTGCGGGGGTTGATTTAGCTTATTGGGAGGAAGATGGTGAAGCGTTTGGTGTCTGCAGTATCATCGTGCTGGATTTTCATACGAAGCGTGTCATTGAAAAAGTACATAGTGCAGGAAAAATCGCTGTGCCTTATATCGCGGGGTTTCTTGCTTTTAGGGAGCTGCCGCTTATTATTAAGGCGGCTAAGAAGCTGACGATTGAACCGGATGTTTTTTTATTTGACGGGAATGGCTATCTCCATTTTAACCATATGGGGATTGCGACACATGCGGCGTTTTTTCTCGAAAAGCCAACGATCGGCATTGCGAAAACTTACTTGAAAATAAAACAAACTGATTTTGTGATGCCTGATAATAATTTCGGTGCTTATACTGATATTGTAATTGATGGCGAAGTCTACGGACGTGCGGTGCGGACAAGGCAAGATGTCAAACCGATATTTCTATCATGCGGACATTTGATTGATTTAGACAGCAGTTATGACATCGCAATGAGCTTGGTCAATCGAGAAAGCAGGCTGCCGATTCCGGTTCGGCTCGCTGATCTTGAGACTCATGCTTTACGTGCGTACTACAGAGAAAATCAAAAATTGATCGAGTAAAATGTTGATTTGCTGTTCCAGCTTGGAAACTAAAGCGATTTTTTATATGATAGTAAAGGAAAAATGAATCTAGAAAAGTTGTGATAATTGTGAATGAATTGAAGTTATCGAAAAGGCTGCAGACTGTGGCGAAATACATAACAAAAGGGGCGGTTGTGGCTGATATCGGGTCTGATCATGCGTATTTGCCTTGTTTTTGTGTGCTGAATCGACTGGCAAGTGCCGCGATCGCCGGAGAAATCACAGATGGTCCTTTTCTTTCTGCGAAGCAGCAGGTTGAGAAATTGCAATTAAGTCCGCTCATATCCGTAAGGAAAGGCGACGGGCTTGAAGTGATTGAAAAGGGCGAAGCTGATGTGATCACGATTGCCGGAATGGGAGGCTCGCTCATTGCTCACATTCTAAAAGCGGGCAAGGATAAGCTCTCAGGTAAGGAACGTTTGGTTTTACAGCCGAATATCCACGCTCACCATATTAGAGAATGGCTCTATCAGGAAGGCTATGCACTGATCAATGAAGAAATCCTTGAAGAAGACGGCAAGTACTATGAGGTTCTCGTCGCGGAAGCGGGCGATCGGGATGCGGCTTACGATGGGATTTCCTTTGCGGCAGGCATGCTTGTCGGCCCATTTTTGGCCAAACAAAAAAATGCTGTTTTTATCAAAAAATGGTCGCAAGAACTGAAACATACGGAAAACATCTATCAACAAATTGAAGCGGCTCTTCCGAGTGCAGAAAATCAACAAAAATTGCTTGAACTGTCAAAACGGATAGAGGTCTTAAAGGAGGTACTTAGAAGATGACAAAAACGATAAACGGGCATGAAATCATCCAATTGTTTGAACAATTTTCACCAAAGTCATACGCCGTTGAAGGCGATAAAATCGGCCTGCAAATCGGCACGCTGAACAAAACGGTGTCCAATGTCATGGTCACGCTAGATGTTCTCGAAGAAACGGTTGATGAAGCGATTGCAAAGAACGTTGACTTAATCATTGCGCACCATCCGCCTGTTTTCAGGCCGCTGAAACATGTCATCACAGACCAGCCTGGCGGAAGGCTGATCGAAAAGTGCATCAAGCATGATATCGCCGTTTATGCGGCTCATACAAATCTCGATGTTGCTGACGGCGGTGTCAACGACATGCTTGCGGAAGCGCTGGAATTAAAGAACACAAAAGTGCTCGTTCCAACCTACGAAGAGCCGCTGAAAAAACTCGCCGTCTATGTCCCGAAAGATTATGAAGAACAGGTGCGCGCAGCGCTTGGAGACGCCGGAGCCGGTCATATCGGCGCCTACAGCCACTGTGCGTTTTCTTCAGAAGGAGTCGGCAGCTTCAAGCCGCTGTCTGAAGCCGATCCTTTTATCGGCAAGCGGGGCGAGCTTGAACGGGTCGAAGAGGTAAGAATCGAGACCGTTTATCCGTCAGGTATTGAAAAATCCGTGATCAAAGCAATGAATGAGGCTCATCCGTATGAAGAAGTGGCCTTTGATATTTATCCCGTCGAGCAGAGTCCGCTTCGAAAAGGGCTGGGCCGTATCGGTGAATTGAATGAAGAGATGACACTCGAAGCATTTGCCCGTTATGTGAAAGAAAAGCTGGAGGCAAACGGAGCGCGGATGGTGGGCAAGTCTGATGCGAAAGTGAAGAAGGTCGCTGTATTAGGCGGCGACGGCAATAAATACATCCATCATGCAAAACGTATGGGCGCCGATGTATATGTAACAGGAGATCTTTATTTCCATACAGCGCACGATGCCATGATGATCGGGCTGAATGTGGTCGACCCTGGACATTATGCCGAACAAATCATGAAAAACGGAGTTGCGAAAAAGCTGACGGCGATGTGCCGAAAGAAAAAATACAATGTCGCCGTCTTTCCATCAGATACAAATACGAACCCGTTTACATTTTTATAAAAACAAAACCTGAAGCGATGGATGCTTCAGGTTTTTGCTTTTACTTTAGGCAAGATTTTTTGAAGAGGTACTTCGTGACTGATCTTCCATGTGGAAGGATCTTCACGATCGAATTGTTCTAAAAAGCGGATGACTTCTTTTGTAATCGGAGTCGGGGTCGATGCGCCGGCCGTTACAGCGACGGTTTCCACGCCGTCGAGCCATTCCAGCTTTAATTCGCTTAAATCGCCGATCCGGTATGCTTTCGTGCCTGCGATTTCCTCGGAGACCTGGGCGAGGCGATTCGAGTTATTGCTTTTCGGATCGCCGACAACGATTGTCAAGTCGGCTTTTTTCGCCTGTTCGGACACCGCTTCCTGACGCACCTGGGTGGCCAGACAAATCTCCTGGTGGAATTCAACATCCGGATATTTTTCTTTTACTTTTTCCATAATATCATGGACATCCCATTGGGACATCGTCGTTTGGTTCGTGACAATCAGTTTCTCCGCTTCAATGTCCAGCCTTTCCACGTCTTCTTCGGTTTCGACAAGATGAACGATATCCGGGGCGACACCGACCGCTCCTTCAGGCTCCGGGTGTCCTTTTTTTCCAATGTAGATGACGTGATAGCCTTCCGCTTTCATTTTTCGGATTAAATCGTGTGTTTTTGTCACATCAGGGCAAGTGGCGTCAATCGCGACAAGACCTTTATCCTCAGCTATTTTACGGACTTCGGGCGAAACGCCGTGAGCGGTGAAGATCACCGTTCCTTTGTCGACCTGATTCAAAATCTCAAGCCGGTTCGGACCGTCAAGCGTATAAATGCCCTCTTTTTCAAATGCGTCGGTGACATGTTTATTGTGAACGATCATTCCTAAAATATATATAGGTCTCGGCAGACTTTTATCGAGAGCCGCGTTTTTTGCGATGACCATGGCGTCGACGACACCGTAGCAATAGCCGCGCGGCGATATTTTAATTACGTTCATTCTTAGTCCTCCTATAAAGAAGTAAGAGCCGGGCATGATAAAAAGCCGTAAAAAACGGCTTATTTTTGCAGTCTCTATAGACCTCATTATATCTGATCCCGCAGGAGATATCAAAGAATGTTATACATACAGTTTAGGTTTTGATCCTCCGGTTTTTCTTTTTGCAGACGGAGGGGCTGAACGGCTCCGTTTTTTTCTGATTTCTTCGGCTTTGGATTTTTCGGGTGTTTTGGAAGACACTTTTATTTCTTCTTTCTTTTCGCCGCTCGTTTCGGTCTTGTTGTCCGGTTCGTCTCTTTGTTGTTCGCTGTCCTCCGCTTCAGTATCATCGGAATTCAGCTGTCTGAACATTTTCACCATGCCGGGGAGATTGCGGACGAGAGGTCCGTATTGCTGAATCATCGGCGTTACTTGCTGGGCTACACCGAGCGCTTTTTGAACATTGCCGAGCATGTTTGAAATGGTAGCCGGATTGGCAAGACCCTGAATGCCTCCAAGGCCGCTTCCGGTTCCGCCGAGGCCTGCTCCTGTTCCCCCGGACGCGGCAGATCCAGGAAGGATTTTCGAGAGCAAACCCTGAATCCCGCCGCCTCCTCGCGCCCCTGCTTGCTCCTGGGCGGCGCTCATCGGCTGAAACATTTGCTGCAGGCCGCGCTGCTGCGCTTGAGGGGGCTGCATTCTCATCCCCGGATGTCTCGGCATCAAGGCTCTGCCGGGCCTTTGCGGCATCTGCGGTCTTGGCTGATTTCTCATCGGCTGTTGCTGAAACATACTTGTACCTCCTTTCAAAATCCTTCTCTTGATAGGGTATGCACCAACGGTGGCAAAGTGCCTTTGCCGCCGGCCCGAATAGGGCGGGGGTGATGGTTTTTTTCCGCAGGATCAGTTATAATTTAATGATGGACATGATATCAGCCTTTTTTTAAGCAGTGCGGCATAAAAAAGGATACATAAGCGCACAATTCAGCCATATAGGATAAAGCTTGGAGCGCCGGAATAAAGGCTTTCCAAGAAGGAGTTGGGAAAATGAAACAAACGAAATTTGAAATGTACGATTTAAAGCCGTTTATTATAGAGGCTGTTCACGACTTGGGATTTTATGAGCCGACTGATATTCAGAAGCGGTTAATTCCTGCGGCGCTGAAAGGGGAGAGCGCGATCGGACAGTCGCAGACAGGTACGGGAAAAACGCATGCCTATCTGCTCCCGCTCTTAAGCAGGATCGATTTTGAAAAAGAGTTCGTTCAAGTCGTGATTACGGCTCCGACAAGGGAGCTCGCCAACCAGATTCATCAGGAAGTCCTGAAAATCACCAAGTTTTTAGGGCCTGATGAAGCGGTTCGTTCGAAATGTTTCATCGGCGGTACCGATAAACAAAAATCGATTGACAAATTAAGAACGCAGCCCCATCTGGTGGTTGGTACGCCGGGGCGGATTGCAGATCTGATCAGGGAGCAGGCGCTCGATGTTCATAAAGCCGGTTCGCTCGTTATCGACGAGGCGGACTTAATGCTTGATATGGGATTTTTGGAAGATGTCGATTTTATCGGGTCGCATATGCCTGAAGGCTTGCAGATGCTCGTATTTTCCGCAACGATTCCAGAAAAATTAAAGCCTTTCCTGAAAAAGTATATGGCCAATCCGAGGTATGCGCATGTTGAGCCGAAGCACATCACGGCCGAAAAAATCGAACACGTGCTGATACCTTCCAGACACAGGGATAAAAATGAGCTGCTGCTCGAGGTTATGACCCATTTAAATCCGTATTTGGCGATTGTTTTTGCCAATACAAAAACAACGGCTGACGAAATCGCCGCATACCTGACGGACAAAGGGATGAAAGTCGGACTTCTTCACGGAGGGCTTACGCCGCGGGAACGAAAAAAAGTGATGAAGCAAATCGGCGATCTGGAATTCACCTATATCATAGCCACTGATTTGGCTGCAAGGGGAATCGATATTAAAGGCATCAGCCATGTCATTAACTATGAACTGCCAGACGATCTTGATTTTTACGTTCACCGCGTCGGCCGTACAGCGCGCGCCGGAACATCCGGAACAGCGATGACGTTTTATGATACATCTGACGAAGATGCACTTGTGAAGCTTGAACAGATGGGAATCGTGTTTGAAAACATGAGGCTTGAAAAAGGCGAGTGGAAAAAGGTCGATGACCGCAAGCGCCGTCAGAACAGAAAAAGAACGCCTGATGAAACGGATGAGGCCGCCAAGCGGCTTGTGAAAAAACCGAGAAAAGTCAAGCCAGGATACAAGAAGAAAATGCAGACGGAAATCAATAAAATAAAAAGACAGCAAAAAAGAAAGCAATTTAGAAAAGGAAAGTAGGGGAAACAGTTTTGTTGAAAATCGGTTCACACGTCTCAATGAGCGGAAAACATATGCTGCTTGCGGCCAGTCAGGAGGCAAGCTCCTACGGCGCCAATACATTTATGATCTATACGGGAGCGCCGCAAAACACGCGCAGGAAAAAAATCGAGGATTTAAATATTGAAGCAGGAAGAGCCCATATGGAGGAGAACGGCATCTCTGATATCGTCGTTCATGCCCCGTATATTATCAATATCGGCAATACAACAAATCCGGCCACATTTGAGCTCGGTGTCGAGTTCCTGCGTTCTGAAATTGAAAGGACGTCGGCGATCGGCGCCAGACAAATCGTTCTTCACCCGGGAGCTCATGTAGGTGCAGGCGCAGAAGCGGGCATTCAAAAAATCATCGAAGGATTGAATGAGGTCATCGACCCGAATCAGAATGTGCAGATCGCTTTGGAAACGATGGCCGGCAAAGGTTCAGAATGCGGACGGACGTTTGAGGAGCTGGCACAGATCATCGACGGCGTTACACACAATGAACATTTATCCGTCTGCTTCGATACATGCCATACCCATGACGCGGGTTACGATGTCGTATCCGACTTTGACGGTGTCTTAAACGAATTCGATAAGATCGTCGGAATCGACCGTTTAAAAGTGCTTCATATTAATGACAGCAAGAATGTCAGAGGCGCGAGAAAGGACCGGCACGAAAACATCGGATTCGGAGAAATCGGTTTTGATGCGCTTCAATACATCGTCCACCACGATCAGCTGAAAGATATTCCGAAAATCCTTGAAACGCCTTATGTAGGAGAAGATAAAAAGAACAAAAAGCCGCCATACCGGTTTGAAATTGAAATGCTTAAAAATAAACAGTTTGATGAAGGGCTGCTGGAAAAAATCAAGCAGCAATAAAAAAGGGGGGCGTATCAGCTCCCCTTTTTTTATGATACGTATTGAGAAAATAGCTGGTTCAAGAGCTGCACCGCTTCTTTTGAAGTGACCGCTTCCACCTGCTTGAGCAGTTTATTGCGTTCTTCCTCATTAAAAATATTGATGTTTTTTCCTTTCACAAGCTTTTCCACTTCAAGCGCCTGTTTTCTTGTTACATGAATTCCGTATTGTTTAGCGTACTTCAGCACCTCGTCAGCCGTGACCTGATTTAAACGCTGCAGCACGATTTTTTGAAATAAAATCACGTCCATTCCTCCCCTCTGAACTAATGTATGGCGTAAAATTAAAAATGTGTCATTTTTTTATTTCAGTCTGTTAAATGATATGATGATAAGGGACAGTTTGGCCAGTTTGGAAAAAGGAGAGACAGAATGGCAAATACCATAAAACAGCATAAAAAAGAATCAGCGGTCAAAGTGGCGTTTCGGATCGTCATGATTCTCGTCGGGGCTGCCTGTGCAGCCGCCAGCATCGAATTATTTTTAGTGCCGAACAACATCATTGACGGGGGCATTATCGGCATTTCACTAATATTGGACTACATTTTTAAAGATACTCCGTATATCAACTTCGCACTGCTCGTCGTCGTTCTTAACATTCCGTTTATGTTTTCAGGCTACAAGCACATCGGAAAAACGTTCTTAATTTCAACCCTGATCGGAATCATCAGCTTATCAATTATTGAAACCTTGTTGCATCATGTAGAAGGGGTTACGACTCAGCCCGTTCTGGCAGCCGTATTCGGCGGTCTTCTGCTCGGATTCGGCGTAGGGCTTGTTATTCGTAACGGCGGTTCTATGGATGGAACTGAGATACTCGGCATTTTGCTTACGAAAAAGCTGCCATTTTCAGTCGGCGAATTTGTCATGTTCGTCAATGTCTTTATTTTTACGTGGGCAAGCTTTGTATTCGGCCTTGAGCAGGCTATGTTTTCGGTTATGACGTACTATATTGCGATGAAGACGATCGACGCCGTTATTCAAGGGCTTGATGAGACGAAAGCGGTCATCATCGTTTCAGATCAATACGAGGAGATTTCCGATGCGCTGCTGCATCGCCTCGGCCGGGGAACGACAAAGCTCAAAGGGAAAGGCGGCTATTCCGATGAGGATACAGAGGTGATTTATGCCGTTGTGACCAGGCTTGAAGTGACAAAGCTGAAATCGATTGTTTTCAATATTGATCACAATGCTTTTATAACGATTATGGACACGCACGAAACGCGTGGAGGAAAGTTCAAAAATGCCATCCATTAGGCTTTCATTTACTTTTTTTTAGTTTATATGTATAATTTAAAGATGAACTGGTCAATCGTGAAAATGGCTTGCTGCTTTTCGGCTGCCATTTTCTTTTTGTGCGATAAATCGTAATGATTCTGGAGAAGTTGAAGGTGAACGTATTGAAACAACCTATTATTGAAATGAAGCATGTATCATATTCCTATGATCATCGAAATGTGATAGAAGATATCAATTTAAACATTGAAGAAGGGACTTTTCTCGGCTTGGTCGGTCCAAACGGATCGGGAAAGACGACATTGCTGAAATGCATTCTGGGGCTGATCAAGCCGCAGACAGGCGAACTTAATTTGTTCGGCGTCCCTCTCAGAAAATTTAAGGACTGGAGCAAAATCGGCTTTGTATCCCAAAAAGCAAACAGCTTTAACACCGGTTTTCCCGCTTCCGTATATGAAGTGGTGGCAAGCGGTTTAACAGCGAAGCTCGGCTTATTCAGACGCATGTCCAAAGCCGATAAGCAAAAGGTGGATGAAGCGATCGAAGCCGTCGGCATCACGTCCCTGAAAGACAGGAACATCGGCGAGCTTTCGGGGGGACAGCAGCAAAGAACTTTCATCGCGAGAGCGCTTGTGAGCGAACCGAAGCTGCTCATTCTTGACGAGCCGACGGTTGGAGTCGATCAAAAAACAGTTGAAGGGTTTTACAAGCTGCTGGAGAAGTTGAATCGTGAAAAAGGCATTACACTCATTCTTGTCACCCATGATGTCGGCACGGTTTCCGATAAAGTCACACACGTTGCCTGCATGAATAAACATCTTCATTTTCACGGCAATACAGAAGAGTTTGAGTCCATGACAGATCAAGACTTGTCTCAATTTTACGGGCATGATGTTCAAGCCATCAGCCACAATCACCATCATCATGGAGGACACGAATAATGCTGACACCTTTTTTTCATTATGAGTTTTTGCAAAACGCTTTTATTTCAGGAATATTAATCGGCCTCATCGCGCCCTTGCTCGGTGTATTCATCGTTGTCAGGCGCCTGTCGCTGATCGCAGATGCGCTCAGCCACGTCTCTTTAGCCGGCATAGCAGCGAGCCTGTATGCAGGCAAACAGTTTGCAGTGCTCGCCGGCGTCAGCCCGATCTATTTCGGAATGGCGTTTTCCGTTGCCGGATCTTTGATTATCGAGAGGCTGAGAACGGTTTATAAACATTATCAGGAGCTGGCGATCCCGATTATCATGTCGGGGGGAATCGGGATTTCCGTTATTTTTATTTCGCTTGCGGACGGATTTAATACGGATCTGTTCAGCTATCTATTCGGCAGCGTCAGCGCTGTTTCGCGGGAAGACATGCTGGTGATCGTCGGAATTTCCGCGGCCGTTTTGATTGTGGTGTTTTCCCTTTTTAAAGAGCTGTTTCTTCTGTCGTTTGATGAAGAGCATGCTAAAGCTTCGGGGATTTCCGCAAAGTGGATTCATTTTATATTTATTTTGATCGTTGCGCTTGTTATCGCCGCCTCTATGAGAATCGTCGGTACGCTTCTCGTTTCAGCGCTGATGACGCTCCCTGTCGCTGCGAGCATGCGCATTGCCAAGGGGTTTAAGCAAGCGATCTTCTTATCGATTCTATTCGGTGAACTTTCCGTCATCGTCGGCCTGGTGCTTGCTTATCATCTCGATCTTGCGCCGGGGGGAACAATCGTGATGCTGTCGATCTTTATCCTGATACTGTGCATCAGTTATAATAAAATCAAAAGGAGGATTCGCCGTGAACGTACAGGAAGCGCTTGATTTACTGAAGGAAAAAGGATATAAATATACAAGCAAACGGGAGGATATGCTTCAGCTGTTTAGTGATTCTGATAAATATTTAACGGCGAAAAACGTCCTTTCCGCTTTAAACGATGATTATCCAGGGTTAAGCTTTGATACGATCTACAGGAATTTGTCGCTGTTTGAAGAACTCGGCATTTTGGAAACGACTGAGCTTTCCGGTGAAAAGCTGTTTCGCTTTAAATGTTCTTCTGCTCATCACCACCATCATTTTATTTGCATGATATGCGGCAAAACGAAGGAAATCGAGCTATGCCCGATGGAAAAGCTGACAGACGATCTTGACGGCTACCAGATCAGCGGCCACAAGTTTGAAATTTACGGAACGTGCCCGCGATGCGAAGAAAAAAGCGCAGAAGCGCAGTAGCGCAGTAAAGAAAAGCGGCATATGGCGTTAAAAAGCCATATGCCTTTTTAACGCAAAAAGCATGTAAGAGACTTTATCTTACATGCTTTTTGCGCCTTTAATCGTTTTCTCGTTCTTTTTCAGCCATTGGGCGGCTTCAAGCCAGCTGTCGACTCTGACGATGTTTGAATCGATCGGAAGCTGATTATACGGCGTATTAAACAACAGAACCGGAATGCCTGCTTCTTTTGCAATCATGGTTGCATTCCCGTGGTGGTCCTCAAAGAAAACATCGATCTTATGCCTGAAGACGGCTTCCAGTTTATCGTGACCGCCGACAAGTTCTATATGGTCATAATGAATGTCGCGTTTCTCGAACCAATCAAAGGTGATATCCTCCAGATGGTGTCTTCTTGCCGTAATGTATATCAGCTTATGCTGCTTTTTCAGCTCATCCAGCGTCTGTTTGGCATATTGAGCCAGCAATGCTTCCTGATAGATGCGGGGCTCGTTTTCGTTCATCCATTTCCAAAAATCTTCCTGGGATATATTCAGCAGCTTTGTTAAGTCATATTCCTTAATATCTTCCAATGTAATGGAGAGGCTGAACGACTCGTTCAAATAGGGAACAAAAGTATCCTGGGCAGTGATCGTTCCATCAATATCGATTCCTAAATGTAACATGTCCACACTCCTTATCATCCATTCCTCCAGTGTATCATAATCTTTTAACATTTACAGTAAAGTTTAGCAAACATGAATCGGGCTAAAATGCTTAAACTATAAATGCTCCTTTATGGATTAAAGAGGGGGGATATCGAATGGAAAGAGATCAAAATGTTCGCGGTCGTAACCGGGCCGGTTATGATGCTGACCTAGTCGATGCGACTTTAGATAATGATGACTTTTTAGAAGAAACAGCAGCAGAAGTTGCCCCGACTTATCGTACGGATAACAGGGACAACGGTGACGCGCGTAACGATGCCGATGCTGCCGGCGGACGCGTAACCGGGTATATCGCGCTTGCGCTTTCGATTATTTCCTTGTTTATGCTTCCAGTGCTGTTAGGAATTGCAGGGATCATTGTCGGTTATATAGCCAGAAGACAAGGAGCAGCTGGCTTAGGAGCATGGGCAATGGGTATCGGTGCAGTTTCCTTGGTGCTTGGCATATTCATCACCCCGTTTTTCTAACGGAAAAAGCTTGACGGATATCCGTCAAGCTTTTTGATTATGTGTTTAATTTTTCTTTTTCGGCCGCTTGTTTGGCATAATGCTCTTCGGCGAGCTTGTCGATTTCTTTTTTCAATTCCTCGACCATCGTTTCCTCAGGCACTTTCCGGACGATTTCGCCTTTGCGGAACAGGAGGCCTTCGCCGCGTGCGCCGGCAATCCCGATATCGGCTTCACGCGCTTCTCCGGGACCGTTGACGGCACAGCCGAGAACGGCAACTTTAATCGGCGCCTTGATTTTAGCGATGTAATCTTCGACTTCATTGGCGATACTGATCAAATCGATTTCGATCCGGCCGCAAGTCGGGCAGGAAATCAATGTCGCTGCATTGGAAGCGAGCCCGAAAGATTTCAGGAGCTCCCTGGCGACTTTTACTTCTTCGACCGGGTCCGCGCTTAAAGAAATCCGCAATGTATTGCCGATTCCTTTTGAAAGGATCGCGCCGAGACCGGCGGCGCTTTTCACCGTACCGGCAAACAGCGTACCCGATTCGGTGATGCCTAAATGAAGCGGATAATCGAATGCTTTTGCCGCTTTTTCGTACGCTTCAATCGCCAGATTGACATCAGACGCCTTCATGCTGACGATGATATCGTGGAAATCGAGATCTTCAAGAATTTTAATGTGGTGCAGTGCACTTTCGACCATGCCGTCTGCTGTCGGATAGCCGTATTTCTCAAGGATTCGTTTTTCCAGAGAGCCTGCATTGACACCGATCCGGATTGGAATGCCCTTTTCCTTCGCTGCATTGACCACCGCTTCAACCTTTTCGCGGCGGCCGATGTTTCCCGGATTGATGCGGATTTTATCGGCTCCGCCTTCGATCGCTTTTAAAGCCAATTTATAGTTGAAATGAATATCCACGACAAGAGGGATGGATATCCGCTTTTTGATCTCAGGAATCGCGTCTGCAGCCCGTTCATCAGGACAGGCGACGCGGACGATTTGACATCCCGCTTCCGCGAGTCTGTTGATTTCGGCGACGGTTGCTTCAACGTCATGTGTTTTTGTTGTTGTCATGCTTTGAATGACGACTTCGTTATTGCCGCCTATTGTTAAAGGTCCCACTTTAACGGGACGCGTTTTTGTACGATGTGTGATTTCACTCACTTGAATTCGCTCCTTAAGTATAATTCGGAGGCGGTTGCTCCTTTTCTTATACCAAATCGTTTACAAGTCTTATTGTAACAGCCCGTTCATGAAACTGACAAGAAATTAACGCTTATTCAGGATAAACGGGAAACTTGTAGGTGATGCCTGCTTGAATGCGGCTCGCCTTCACATTCGGATTCAGCGCTTCAAAATCTTCGGCTATTTTGTCGGCTGGAACGGCGCTGTTCCCGATGATTGAAAATACGGTCTGTCCGGGTTTGACGGTAACGGTCTTATATTGCAGGCTTGCAGCCGGAGCTTCTGCTGCCATGGTTGAAGCCGGCAAGGCGTTTTGAGGGATGGTGCCTGATTTCAAGTCATAATAAACAATGAACAGGGCGAGCAAAATCGAAAACAGCACAATCACACGTTTCATCTGATTTGTCCCCATTTCGTGCATTTTTTATTATGTTACGCTTGTCCCTCTTTCAACATGACAATAAATTTGCTCCTGCCCGTTTTACCTTGCTGCTTTAGAAGACGGCGTCTCTTTAATGGCGAGAAACAGGATGATAAAGTTCACAAACCAGTTCAGGAGGAACTGACTTGGAACCACCGCCTCCAGCGCGTCCATAATTGCAAAAAACACGGTCGCGAGCGTGATCGAATAAGCAGACATCACCCAAAGGTGCTTATAGGAGAGCATTTTCTTCTGTCCATTGCGAATGATCAGCCCGATGACGGCAAGAACCGAGACATCAATGAATTTTCCGGCTGCCGTCGCCAAAAACAGCAGAACGCATAAGACGGGAACAATCACCGATTTATTTTGATCAACTAAAGAAAGGATATCGTTCTTGGACATGTCTTCGGGAAGCATGGTGTACGGCATTTCCTGAACTTGGCCGTCAATGGCGATGACGAACTTATCTTTCAGAATGCCGACGGAATTCCGTTTGTCTTCGATCTGTTTTGTTTTATAAGAGCCGCTCGGATCAAAAACGATGACAAATCCGAATGACTGTGATTCAATCGCTTTCTTTGCATCTGTTTGCAGTGAGCCGTCTTTTATGGAGAAAGCGGGGAATTCTTTTACAGCTGACTGAAAGCTGTTCATTGTATTCACCACTCCGCTGCTGATATGGTAAAGGTTCGGGAGAGCGGCGATGATGCTGAGCAAAAATACGTATAAAATCGTTTTCCCTATGCCTTGGAAACGCATTTTGCCAATCGCGTGAGGGGAATATGTACTTTTAAAAAATCGCTGAAATAAATTCATTCGTTTTTCACTTCCTATTTCTATAATGTATCTGCATTATTGTATCGTCACAAAAGGACGAATACAAGAAAACTTATCGATCAACAGGGGCTCTGGAAGTTTCCTTTTGGAAAAATGGGTATAATATGAAGCATCACAATCGATTGGAGGAGATTCGGATGGATGTTTTATATTGGATCATCATTGCGGCGATGTTCGTCATTGCGTTCATCGGCCTTGTTTATCCCATCATTCCGAGCGTCGTTTTCATCGTAGCCGGCTTTGTACTATACGGTTTTTTATTTACATTCGGGCATTACTCCTACCTGTTTTGGATCATTGAAGGCATTTTTACAGCCGTATTGTTTGCTGCTGACTATATTGCAAATCTCCTCGGTATTAAGCGCTTCGGCGGCAGCAGGGCGGCGATATGGGGCAGCACAATCGGCCTTTTGATCGGACCTTTTGTGATACCTGTGGCGGGCATTATTTTGGGGCCCTTTGTCGGGGCCTTGGCGGGTGAGATGATTGTCCATCAGAAGGATTTGAAAACAGCGGCCAGAATCGGGATCGGTTCATTGATCGGATTTATTTCAGGCGTTTTTGCGAAAAGTGTGATTCAGCTGATAATGATCGGCTACTTTTTATATACTGTGCTCTAAAATTTTCCCGTCCATGTTTAAAAAGAAGGGGAAAAGGATAAAGTTTAGTGAGCGCTTGAAATGCAACTGTGATCATTTTGTGAGCATTTCCATTGAAACAAGCCTTTTCTTTTGATACATTGAAAGAGGAAAGGCTTGCTAAAGGCGGCATTTCAATACATACAAATTAAGGAGGAATTGATATGGCTTACAAACTTCCAGAATTACCTTATGCTTACGATGCGTTAGAACCTCACATCGACAAAGAGACGATGAATATTCACCATACGAAGCACCATAACACATATGTTACAAAATTGAACGAAGCGGTGGCAGGCAAACAGGACCTTGAAAGCAAATCTGTTGAAGAGCTTGTTGCAAACCTTGATGCTGTACCGGAAAACATCCGCACAGCTGTCCGCAACAATGGCGGTGGACATGCCAACCACTCATTGTTCTGGAAACTTCTTTCTCCAAACGGAGGAGGCGCTCCGACTGGTGAATTGGCAGAAGCGATCAACAGCAAATTCGGCAGCTTCGATCAATTCAAAGAAGACTTTGCCGCTGCAGCAGCTGGCCGTTTCGGCTCCGGCTGGGCATGGCTTGTTGTCAATAACGGAGAGCTTGAAATCACAAGCACGCCAAACCAAGATTCTCCTCTTTCAGAAGGCAAGACCCCTGTCTTAGGTCTTGACGTATGGGAGCACGCATACTACCTGAATTACCAAAACCGCCGTCCAGATTACATTAAAGCATTCTGGAACGTCGTGAACTGGGATGAAGTTGCACGCCTTTACAGCGAAGCAAAATAATCCAGTTTGAGAAAAGAGGCCCGCGAAAAGCGGGCCTTTCAGATTGTTGATAAAATCCCAGAACGACTTTTTGTTTTGGGATTTTATCATCCCTTTTCAGCGTGATTGAAAACCCTTGCAGTCTAGGAAGGCCGAGCATCGGAGCGGAGCGAATGTTGGATTCGTGAGTACCGACGCGCAGGCCTGACAACGAATGCGAGGGTTTGTCGACACGCTGAGAGGCCCGCGGAAAGCGGGCCTTTTTATGTTGTTCGCGAAGCGGAGCGGCTGTTGAAGGACCGGCAAAAAGCCGGTCTGTTTGTTTTTCGTTTCTTTTGCTCTGAAGTACATAACTGACTTTTGATGAGACAGACTAATGATGATCAGTAAAGGGGAGTCAGTTATGAGCAGAATCAAAAACATAATAGGCGATGTTGAAGTAAACAGGGACCTCCTGCTGCTGCTTGCAGTCGGCGGCCTTTATTCTCTTAGCATTGCCCTTTCCAATACGTTTGTGAATGTATATCTGTGGAAGCAGTCCGGACAGTTTGTCGATTTGGCCATTTACAATTTGTCGATCGTCGTGATGCAGCCTATCATCTTTATGTTTGCAGGCCGCCTTGCTAAAAAAATCGACAGGGTGTTTATACTCAGGTTTGGCGTTTCGTTTTTGGCTGTATTTTATTTAACTGTGCTGTTGGCGGGGGAGAATGCGGGATCACGGCTTGTGCTGCTCGGCAGTGTGCTCGGAATTGGCTACGGATTTTATTGGCTTGCGTTTAATGTCCTGACATTTGAAATCACTGAGCCGGACACGAGAGATTTTTTTAACGGGTTTCTCGGCATTTTAAATTCCGGCGCGGGAATGATCGGTCCGATTGTCGCCGGCTATGTTATTTCACGGCTTGCTGACAACACGGGGTACACGGTGATTTTCAGCCTGTCTTTGGCTTTATTTTCAGTGGCTGTCATCACGAGCTTTTTTTTAAAGAGGCGTGAATCGCGCGGCCGCTACATTTTGAAGAAAATCTGGGCGGAACGAAATTCAGACCCGAATTGGCGCAGCATTACAAATGCTCATTTTTTTCAGGGGCTGAGAGAAGGGATTTTCGTTTTTTTAATCAATGTCTTTGTCTTTATTACGACAAAGAGCGAGTTGGCATTGGGGAAGTTCGGCTTGATTAATTCAGCTGTTTCTTTTTTTGCATACTATTTCGCAACGCGGCTTATTAAAAAAGGAGCGCGCAAAAAGGCGATTTTAATGGGCGGTCTCATCCTGTTCGGCGCTCTCTTTCTGATTTTGTTTCATATGACGTATGTGACGCTGCTGCTGTATGCTGTAGCGATTGCGATCGGCTATCCGATTTTGCTCGTGCCGTATTCATCGCTCACATATGATGTGATCGGTAAAGCAAGGTATGCCCGGAAAGCGCGGATCGAATATATTGTCGTCAGAGAGGTTTTTTTAAACATCGGACGGATTGTCTCGATCTTGGTCTTTTTGCTGCTCGTGTCGCTGCTGAAAGAAGACCTGGGCATTCCGGTTTCCCTCGTTTTGCTGGGGGCAGGCCACACGCTGATCTACTATTTCGTCAAAGATATCCGTCTGACAGAGCCCGCCCGCGAAACGGTCGGAAAAGATGCGCATAAACAAACAGCTGAACCCAATTATTTAGAAGGAAAAAGGTAAGCCGCAAGGGAAAATAGTAGAAAAATGCCGAAAAAAACTTTACAATAGATTTGGCACCTTTTCATAAGGTGTCTTTTCTTTATTTCAAAAAGGTGATGCTAATGATGAACAAAAAAATGAAAACTGAAAAACGTAAATCGCTCCCCATTAGATTGAACATATTGTTCCTGCTCGCTTTTATTATTTTCACCATCGTCGTCGTGCGCCTCGGCATGGTGCAGATCGTCTTTGGCGAAGACTATACGAACGAAGTGCAGAAGCAGGAAGAAGTCGATGTCTCGACAAGCGTTCCGCGGGGGAAAATATATGATCGGAACTTAAACACGATCGTGAAAAATAAACCGATGAATGCCATTACATACACAAGGACATCATCGACCTCTCAAGAGGACAGGCTCAAAATAGCAAAAAAACTTGCAGAAATGATCGAAATCGATACAGATAAAATAACGGAGCGCGATAAAAAGGACTACTGGATTTTAACGAGGCCGAAAAAAGCCGAGAAGCTCATCACCGATCAGGATCGGAAAAAAGTTAAGGACGGCAAGCTGAAAGAAGACGATTTATACCAGCTGCAGCTTGACAGGATCACGGAAGATAAACTGAAAGAACTGACAGATCAAGATTTGAAAGTCTTGGCAATCAAGCGTCAGATGGATTCTGGATACGCGTTGACTCCGCAGTATATTAAAAACAAGGACGTAACCGCAAAAGAAATGGCGGTTGTCAGCGAACACCTGGACGAGCTCCCTGGAGTCGATGTGACGTCAGATTGGAAGCGGGATTATCCTTATAACGGTCTGCTCAGAACGATGATCGGCAGCATATCTGATTCAAATGAAGGGCTTCCGAAAAGTCTGCTTGATCATTATTTGTCGCTCGGCTACAACCGGAATGACCGGGTCGGAAAAAGCTACCTCGAAGCCGAATATGAAAATGTGCTTCAGGGACAGAAAGAGAAAGTAAAAAATATTACCGACAAATCAGGGGACATCGTCGATAAGGAAGTCATTTCCGAGGGGAAAAGCGGAAAAGATTTAGTCTTGACGATCGATGTTGATATGCAAAAAGCGATTGAAAAAATTATTGAGGATGAACTGAAGTCCGCCAAAGCCCAGCATAGCGCTCCGCTTCTCGACCGCGCATTCGTCGTCATGATGGACCCGCGAAACGGGGAAGTGTTATCGATTGCCGGCAAGCAGCTTAAAAACGAAAGCGGCAAATTAAAGGTTGACGACTATGCCCTCGGCGCGATGACGTCTTCTTATGCGATGGGCTCGGCTGTCAAAGGGGCCACTGTTTTAACAGGTCTGCAGACGGGAGCCATTAATTTAAATACGACTTTTCTTGATGAACCGCTTTGGATCGGTGACTCGCCGAATCCGAAAAAGTCATGGAGAGTGGGCTTGGGAACACTGGGTATCCAGGGAGCGCTTGAACAATCTTCAAACGTGTTCATGTTTAAAACAGCGATCGCCCTTGGTAAAGGTCAATATAAGGCGCACCAGCCTCTCAATCTTCAAACAAAAGCATTTGACACATTCAGGTATTATTTCAGCCAGTTCGGCCTCGGCGTCAAAACCGGAATCGATCTGCCAAATGAAGCAACAGGCTACAAAGGATCTCAAAGACTGCCTGGTTTCTTGCTTGACTATTCCATCGGACAGTATGACACATACACACCGCTGCAGCTGGCTCAGTACGTATCAACGATTGCCAATGGCGGGTACCGCATGAAGCCGCAGCTCGTGAAAGAGATCAGGGAGCCTGATTCGAAAAAAGGAATCGGGGCCGTTACACAGTCCGTGCAGCCTGAAGTATTGAACAAATTAGACATGAGCGATCAATACATTAAAGAAGTCCAAAACGGATTCAGGCGCGTAATGACAAAAGGTACGGCAGCGGGCCAGTTTGCTTCTGCTTCATATAAACCAGCAGGAAAAACAGGAACGGCCCAGTCTTTCTATGACGGACCGGACAAATCGAAAACGGGAACACCGACATACAATACAACGCTTGTTGCCTACGCTCCTTACGATAATCCTGAAGTCGCAATTTCCGTCGTCGTTCCTTGGGTTTATAATGACTATGGCCAAAGATATTCAATTACAAACGAACTCGGCCGGAAAGTGCTTGATAAGTATTTTGAACTGAAATCAAAACAATCGAAAGAAAATACCGCCGAAAAAAATAAAGACAAAATCGAAAAAGAAGCTACAGAATAGGACTTTTTCATTAAAACACCTGCATTGAACCATGCAGGTGTTTTTTTGTGCGCCCGTTCCTTTCACCCGCATTCTATACAAAGTTCAAGCTTATTTTACAAAACCTTAATAATTCATTTAAACAAGATTAACACTGAAAAGTTACGCTATACCCGTAGGACAAATTACACATTTACGCGGGAGGATTAAGAAGTGAAACCATTTAAAAAAATCACACTGATGTTCATCATGTCCGTTTTAGTTGTCTTCGCAGCAGCTTGCGGAAGCAGCAGTACAAACAACAATGCAGACGAAGGCAAACAAAGCGATAAAGCAGAGAATAAGGCTTCAGGTTCTTTGACGATTTCGGGTTCTTCGGCGATGCAGCCTCTTGTTTTAGCAGCGGCTGAAAAATTCATGGATGAAAATCCTGATGCCGATATTCAAGTTCAGGCTGGAGGATCTGGCACAGGTCTTTCCCAAGTGGCTGAAGGCACAGTCCAAATCGGCAACTCCGATGTCTTTGCCGAAGAAAAAGAAGGCATTCCTGCCAAAGAACTTACCGATCATCAAGTTGCGGTTGTCGGAATGGCAGCTGCGGTCAATCCTGAAGTAGGCATCGATGACATTTCGTTAGAGGATCTCAAAAAGGTATTCACAGGTAAAATCAAGAACTGGAAGGAACTAGGCGGGAAAGATCAAAAGATTACGCTTGTCAACCGTCCTGATTCTTCAGGAACCCGCGCGACTTTTGTTAAATATGCACTTGACGGAGAAACTCCGGCTGAAGGAATCACGGAAGATTCTTCAAACACAGTGAAAAAGTTAATCGCTGAAACGCCTGGAGCAATCGGATATCTTGCGTTTTCTTATATCAAGGATGACACTGTCACTCCGCTTTCAATCGACGGCGTTAAGCCGACAGCCGAAAATGTACAAAAAGGCAAATTCCCGATCTGGGCATACCAGCATTCTTATACGAAAGGCGAGCCTGAAGGCTTGGCGAAAGAATTCCTCGACTATTTGATGAACGATGACATTCAAAAATCCATCGTGACGGAGCAGGGCTACATTCCAGTAACAGACATGGAAGTCAAGCGCGATGCGAATGGAAAGCAAACTGATAAATAATTGACAATAGAAGGCGGGAAAGTGTGCTCCTGACACTTTCCCTCTTATGACTTGTTCTTATAGGAGTGTAAAAAAATGGTTCAAAAAATAGAGAAACTGTCCGCAAAAGAGCGGCTGATCAGCTCCAAGCATAATCGCAAAATGGATGAAATCCGCGGGAGGATTTTGGTTGCGTCGTGCGCGTTTATCATGATGGCGGCGGCGATTTCGATCACAATTTTTCTCGGAAATAAGGGGTTGCAATCTTTTCTGGCCAATGGTGTAAGTCCAATTGAGTTCTTAACCAGTCTAGATTGGAATCCAACGAACGAAAACCCTGAATACGGAGCCCTTCCGTTTATACTCGGATCTTTTGCAGTGACCCTTCTTGCATCTTTGATTGCTGCACCGCTTGGAATAGGAGGTGCGATTTTCATGACGGAAATCGCGCCATCATGGGGCAGAAAAGTACTGCAGCCGGTTGTCGAATTGCTTGTTGGTATTCCTTCCGTCGTTTATGGATTCATAGGCCTTACAGTGTTAGTGCCGTTCATTTCACAGTTTAAGTCAAGCGGATCGGGCCACAGCCTTCTGGCGGGAACGATCGTCCTGGCTGTCATGATTTTGCCGACGGTCACTTCTATTTCAACGGATGCGCTCATGTCGCTGCCGAAAAATCTGCGCGAAGGATCATACGCATTGGGCGCAACCCGCTGGCAGACGATCCGAAAAGTGCTGATACCGGCAGCGCTGCCTTCGCTTCTGACAGCCGTCGTCTTAGGAATGGCGAGGGCGTTCGGCGAAGCGCTGGCCGTGCAGATGGTCATCGGAAATTCCCGAAACCTGTTTGAGAGCCTTTTAGACCCTGCGGGGACATTAACAACGATTATAACGTTGAATATGGGCCATACAACATACGGAAGCGTGGAAAACAATACGCTCTGGTCAATGGGCCTTGTCCTTCTGATCATGTCGTTCTTGTTCATCCTGCTCATCCGCTATCTGTCATCCAGGAGGAAACTGTAATGAACAGCAAAGTAACAGATCGTTTAGCAACCGGTGTTTTTGGATTGATTGCTGCGGTAATCGCCGCCATTCTTGTCGGTTTGTTCACTTATATCATCATCAATGGTGTTTCACATATCAGCCTCAGCTTTTTAACTTCGCGTTCCAGTGCGCTTTCAAGCGGCGGCGGAATCCGCGATCAGCTGTTCAACTCGTTTTATATTCTCGCACTGACGATGCTGATCACAGTTCCCCTTGGAGTCGGCGGAGGAATTTATATGGCTGAATATGCGCCCGCCAACAAATTGACCGATTTTATCCGTGTCTGTATTGAAGTTTTGTCATCCCTTCCTTCGATCGTCATGGGGATGTTCGGCATGCTGATGTTTGTTAATTTGACCGGATGGGGGTACAGCATTATCGGCGGAGCGCTTGCTTTGACGATTTTCAACCTTCCCGTCATGGTCAGGGTGACAGAGGATGCGATCCGCTCTGTACCTAAGGAACAAAAAGAAGCTTCCCTTGCTTTAGGTGTGTCCAAGTGGCATACGATTAAAACGGTCTTGATCCCTGGTGCGGTGCCGTCCATCATCACAGGGGCGATTCTTGCGTCGGGCCGCGTATTTGGCGAAGCTGCCGCTTTGCTGTTTACAGCCGGACTAACCACGCCGAGACTGAATTTCGCCGATTGGAATCCGTTTTCTGAGACCTCGCCGCTCAATATTTTCAGACCGGCTGAAACGCTGGCCGTTCACATTTGGAATGTAAACACACAGGGGATCATCCCTGATGCTGAAGCGATCGCAAACGGGGCATCCGCCGTTCTTGTACTGTCCGTCTTGATCTTTAATTTGGCAGCCCGATGGCTCGGCTCTTTTATTCATAAAAAGTTAACGGCAAACAAATAAGAAGGAAGGATGAAATCATATGGTTCAGGTTCAGATGCCGGTTTTGGAAACCGTGCGCGACACTATCGGAATCGCTCCGTTTCCTGAAGCGAAAGAACATATTTTAGAAGTGAAAAATTTAAATATTTACTATGGAGAAAAGCGGGCCGTCAACGACATTTCCATGCATGTTGACAAACATGCCGTTACGGCTTTGATCGGCCCGTCAGGCTGCGGAAAATCGACTTTTTTAAGAAGCATCAACCGGATGAACGATCTGATTCCATCAGCCAGAACATCCGGAGAAATACGATATGAAGGACTTAACATCCTTGATTCCAATATCAATGTCGTCAATCTGAGAAGGGAAATCGGAATGGTATTTCAGAAGCCGAATCCCTTTCCAAAATCGATTTACAGCAACATTACCCATGCTTTAAAGTATGCGGGCGAACGGCGTAAATCCGTGCTTGATGAGATCGTGGAAGAAAGCTTGAGGAAAGCCGCGCTGTGGGATGAAGTGAAAGACAGGCTGCATGAGTCGGCTTTTTCGCTGTCAGGCGGGCAGCAGCAGCGCCTCTGCATCGCCCGGACGCTCGCGATGAAGCCTGAAGTCCTGCTTTTGGATGAGCCTGCTTCAGCGCTCGATCCGATTTCAAATGCGAAAATAGAGGAATTAATCGTCGGATTAAAAGAGGAATACTCGATCATCATTGTCACGCATAACATGCAGCAAGCTTCAAGAATTTCCGATCAAACGGCATTTTTCCTTAACGGAGATTTGATCGAATACGATCGTACGGAAAAGATCTTTATGAATCCTTCAGAAAAAAAGACAGAGGATTACATCAACGGCAGGTTTGGATAAGGAGGGGCCGGTATGAGCGCTGTAACAGCCGTAAAGCCAAAAGATGTGTACCAGATCAATGATTTGAATTTATGGTACGGCGAACATCACGCATTAAAGAACATTAACTTGACAATACCCGAGTACGAAATTACCGCCATCATCGGTCCGTCAGGCTGCGGAAAGTCGACCTTCATTAAAACGCTGAATCTCATGATCAATATGGTTCCGAATGTCAAAATGACCGGAGAGATCAGCTACAACGGAACGAACGTACTGAACAGCAAAGTCGATCTTGTTGAGCTGCGGAAGAAAGTCGGTATGGTGTTTCAAAAAGGAAATCCGTTTCCCCAGTCGATTTTTGATAATGTCGCATACGGACCAAGGATCCATGGACTGAAAAACAAAAAGGAATTGAATGAGAGGGTGGAAAAAGCGCTTGTGGATGTGGCGCTGTGGGATGAAGTGAAAGACCGCCTTCATTCCCAGGCGCTCGGACTTTCCGGGGGGCAGCAGCAGCGCCTCTGCATCGCAAGGGCGCTGGCCACCAATCCGGACGTTCTCTTGATGGATGAACCGACATCAGCTCTTGATCCAGTTTCGACTTTGAAAATTGAAGAGCTGATGCTCAAGCTGAAAGAGAAATACACGATTGCAATCGTCACGCACAATATGCAGCAGGCATCGAGAATTTCCGATCAAACGGCATTTTTCCTCATGGGCGAGCTGATTGAGTGCAACGATACGGTCAAAATGTTTTCAAGTCCTGACGACTATCGGACAAAAGATTATATTACAGGCCGGTTCGGATGAGAAAGAGGCTGCCGCTTTAAAGCGGCAGCCTTTTTTGCACCGGAGCGGAGGCAATAAAAAAGCAGGCTGGTACGAAGGGGACCGGTCCCATAAGATGAGACAAATAAAAAACACCTTCAAAGTTGAACGGATAGTTGTTATCCGAAATAAGACGTGGAGGTGTTTTTTCTATGGGGACAAGAGTGAGTTCCGGTTGAAGTCAAACGGAAGGCTTTAGAAATGAGATTGGTAGGCGTACCTAAGAAAGAGATCATGCAGAAATCGAATATCAAGAATAAGGCGCGGGTTCAGGCATGGGGCAGGTGGTATAAGGCTGCGGATAAACACTGATTCGAACAGCCTGTTGGAAAACAATATACTTATCGAAAGGATCCCGAGTATTCTTCTGAATGCAGGCAGAAAGTCGTTAGCTGAAACAACAAAATGAAGTTTTAAAAAAGGGGGTAGTCCCAGAGGCATTCTTTTCGATTTTCACGAAACAATTCAACCTTAAATTTACCTTAATAAATAAAATCCCATATTGACCAAACATTGTAAAAGGTGATATGTTTTTAATAGAATTAACAAAAAATACTTTTGTTTATATAAGGAGCATTTATGGATAATAAACAAAACTTTATTACTCTCGTACATCATTTCATATTTTCTCCAAAGGACTTTCTTTCTATCAAGTATTCTAGCGATAAGAATTATCGTCATTCTTGGTTTGTCTTCCTAGCTGTATTGTTTCTGTTCTTAGGCTTTTATTTAGCTATCTTCCCAACACTCTCTACCTTGATTAATAATTCATTTCAAGACAATGGAATTGATTATACAACTGATATGAATACACTCATTATGATCATTACATTAGTATTAGGTATTATTCAATTTACCTCGATGGTTCTTGTAAGCTTTTTTATTATACATATTATTGGGATATTAATTGGCGGGACCGCTACAGCCAAAGAATTTTTCCCTAGTTTTATTTATTCAATCATACCTATAGGCATCAAATTTACAATACTCATTATTTTTTCTTTCTTTTTAGGTAGTGATTTCGCCTTTTCAGTTATTTACCCAAATTCTCAACAGCCGCTAGATATTATCTTGAATATTATTATCGACCCTTTCTTTTGGTGGTCTACTATTCTAGGGTGTATTGCCTTAAAAGTAATACATCAAATTTCTTATAAAAAAACCATCATAATCATTAGCATTACAATGTCTTTAGGTATTATTTCTCTTTTTTCAACAAGTTTATTTTTATAAACTGAAAGGAGGTGAGATTTCAAGATGAAAAATAGCAATCTTTTTAAAATTGCAAGTATTACAGGTGTAGTTTCTCTCTTTGCCATTGCTACTTTCCTTATGGGCTCGTCAGAAGGTATTGCAGGTTTAGCTTCTATTGACTTTAGTTCAGGTCATCAGTTCGCTTTAGACCTTGCAACAAACCTAGGAATTAGTAAAAAAACAGCCTATGTAGCAATCGGTGTTATTATGACAACAGGCGATGTATTAACAATTCTCAGCCTATTGGCTGTTGTTTTGGGCGGAACTGGTCTAATTACAGCTGCAATGGTAGCTACAGCGAAAAAGCTAGCTAAAAAATACGGCAAGAAATATGCTGCTGAATGGTAAAATGCTCAAAAGGAAGAGATTGAGGAGTATAATTATACTCCTCCTTATTTTCGTTCTAGGAGGAATATACACATGCTCAACAAAAGGGTTCTCATTGCAAACTTTAAACTAACCTATAGACGAACTTTAAATCGCTTGATTTATTTTTTCCCATCAAGCGAAAATTTACTTAAATCAAATAAAATTCTATTTGTCTTTGCGCCCTTTTTCTTGGTGTATATATTTATTCTATATAAAGCCTCACAGACTCTTTTAACTGGAGTTCCAGAGCATATTCTAACTCTAGGTACTAACTTTATCATTCTCTTTTTTGTTTTGAATATATTAAAATCATCGACTGATATCATACATCGATATGTATATCCTGAAGATTTTCTTCTTCTTCATACTTTAAAAACGGATCCCAAAAAAATTTTATTATCAAGGTTCTTTACAACAATTTTTCTAAACATCCTGTTTAAATTAACAGTAGTGTTATTCCCTATACTCTTTTTTATAAATTTTTCTACACATGACCGTATATATCTTTTGTTATCATTTCCATCACTGCTAATATTTATTGTTGGACTGACAAGTCTTTATTCATCGCTTACATACATCGTTTATTCTAAATTTCTACATAACATTTTAAATTCACGATTAAAAAGCTTGTTATCCCTTATAGGAATTGCCTGTATATCTGCCATTTCAACTACTTTTCTTGGTTGGATCGGACTTAATTATTTTTATCAAAATGATCTCCTCGAAGCTATTGGCAATTTCATATATCTATTCAAATTAGATACGATATTAACCACCAATTGGCTGCCTACAAATTGGTTTTTACTTTCAACAAGCGATATACATTTATTTTTTTTATGTTCTATAGGTTATATTGCTTTAGGTTGCCTTTTCGCCTTTATTACCTTTCATTTAATTTTGAAAGTATTGATTATAAAAGAAGCAGTACCTAATAATCTTTTGCCAAAATTAAAACCAATCAAGTTGCCTTTTTTAAGTTTCTTACAAAAGACCTTACCACGGCAAAATATTGCTATTCTAAAGAAAGACCTTACTGCATTATTAAGAGCTAATTTTACAATAAAAAAACGACTGGTACTTTCCATTAATATGATTGCAGTAGAACTAGGTGTATTGATAGGTCTTAGTTTAAATCAAAAGTGGTTTGATTTCTCAGACATTTTTGTTATCTACCCAATTTTATTTGCTGTGACTTATAATACATCTTTATTAGGAGAGGGATTACTTGGCGTAACTTCAGCAGATGCAGAGCGTGAGAACCTTTACGTTTATAAGAGCTCGGGTGCTTCTATTTTTAAATTGATCGCAGGAAAATCTTTATTGCACTTATCTGTGATTCTTATTTTAATGAATACGTTATTTTTATTCATCTTATTGTTATTCAACTTAGATATTATGACGCAGCTTATATTGTTCATCATGATTAACTCCATCAGTCTTATCATAGGGGCTGGACAAATTATTGGAACATTTCTCTATCCTCGTTTAGATTGGGAGAACTTTGAAGACATTGGTTCATCTGTTAAAGCATCATTTTTTGAACATACTATTCTCGGAGTGTTACTGGCATTTTACCTTCAGTTGTATGGTATCACAGGCGTTCTCGTTACTTTTAATATTATTAATAGGGGAGTATTCTTTTTAATCATTGTGACAGGTACCATTTTATTTGTTATAGGTATTGGAGTCTTTTATTATTTTTGGATTAAAAGAATAGGAACGAAAAATTGGGAGATGAAAACATGAACATTGAAAATGTGTCTTTCAAATATAAAGATAAACTGATCCTTGAATCTATTAATTTAAAGATAGAGAAAGGCAAAGTTTACGGCTTACTTGGACCAAATGGAGCTGGTAAATCAACTCTTTTAAAATGTATCCTTGGTATAGTGAAACCTTACGAAGGTAAAATCACTGTCAAAGGAGAAACCTTGGAATCTGAAAGATCCTCTTACCTTAAATATATAGGATACGTTCCAGACGCACCTTTTATCTATCATTATTTAACACCTAGAGAGTACCTTGAGTTTGTTGCTGATTTACAAGAAGTCCCTTATGAGATTAAAAATGATAGAATAGATCTTTTGTTAAGTCAATTTAAATTGAAAGATAATGAAAACGACATGATATCTACATTTTCTTTTGGTATGAAACATAAGTTATCTGTTGCAGGAGCCATAGTTCATGAACCAGAAATATTAATATTAGATGAACCATTAGGGGCATTTGATCCCCCCACTACAAAGATGATGAAAAGTTTTCTCAAACGTTATGCTGAACAGGGAAATACTGTCATCATGTCTACACACCTTGTAAACATAGCGCAACAACTATGCGATAAGGTTGGTATACTGATTAATGGTACTTTAGTTAAAGAATATAATCACCTGACAGACATAAAGGATTTTGAAGATTTGATTATAAGGGATATGGATACGATACTAAAATGAAGGAATTAATAAAAAGAAATAAGCGTATACTCTATATAGCAAGCTCCTTTTACATAGTGGGTTTAGTTCTTGGTGTGATTTTTAACAATATTCTACCTAGCCTTAGTCAAGATAATGTTCAAAATATCACAGTATCAGGTTACTTTACACATAATTTTGCAGCAAATTTATTTCTCATTTTTTCAATGTTTACATTTGGAATTTTGACATCTATCTTATTACTATTGAATGGCTTCTTAGTCGGTCTATCTTCTTTACATAGTATCACTGACCATGGAAACGATGTCTTATTTATATTAACTGCTTTGGTTCCTCACGGTATTTTTGAGATTCCGGCAATGATTTTGTCGGGAGCACTTGGTTTCAAATTGTTAGATTACGTGTATATGAAGATAAGGGGTATTTATTTTTCAAAAAAACAGTTTTTACAAGATTTTTTGTACTTTGTTATTATACTTTTTTTATTGACATTACTTGCTGCTGTTACAGAAGCATTAATAACGCCTTATTTACTTAACAAATTAACATTAGGAGGCTCTTATGTTTTTTAATAAAAAGCAGATAGATAAATTACTGGATGATCATACAGGAGAAGAACAAAAAGAAACGAAAAGTAAAGTTAATACTTCATTTATAATAGTATTTTATTTTTCAATACTACTATCAATCTGTACTGTCTTTTTTGATTATAGGTACTTTTTGATTGCTTTGTTTGGCCCGACCATTTTAGTAACTTTTATATCCCCACCTTTCCAAACCAAAAAAGGTATTTATAGAATTTTTTCGGCCATATATTTAATACTTTTAATTACAGTTACTTTCTTTTGGTTAAATTGATTGCTTAATTCTCAATCAAAAAACGTCCTTAATGGATGTTTTTTTATATCGTTTAAATTAATAATTTGAATTGCTTTTTGACAAGTTCAACTTCGTACTACGAATGGGTTCTCCATCTTTTTTTATTGTATAGGTATGTAAACGGTTTCTGTAGGGGGAGGGCTTATGTTAACGTTTACTGGTTTGGGGAAAGCAAGTCCGACCATGGTGCCTTTGGTAGGGGTGCTTATTTCTGGATTTGGCATCAATGATATTTAAAGAAGGGATTATCAAAGTACTGCCAGTGGCGACCATGTTTATCTTCGTCACTTTAATTTTTGCATTCTACAAGACACAGGATTCTTTGAACCTCTAATCAAAGCATTAAACAGCTGACAAAGGGGAATGTTGTCACTGTTTCCATGGGTACAGCTGCAAGTGGGATGATCTCACACTTAGATGGTGCAGGAGCCACAACCTTTTTATGAACTGTACCCGCACTGCTTCAGCTTGTAAAAATTACATATGGGTCCTTGCTTACTGTGCGATCAAGGTTAAGTGTATACATCTTATGAGTATCAGAAAGCTATTAATATAATGCCTCCATCGGATCCGTTTCATTCCTCACTAAAGTCTGAAACGTTTGATCTTAACAGCATTGATCGAACTACGACTGCCATCGTAGAACACACTGTTAAAGAAATACATTCATTATTTTAACAATATTCGTATTAAAACAAAACTAAACAACCAATCACCGGTAAACTATCGGGAATTGGTTGTTTAAAGGTGTTTTTAAATCCTGTCTCAAAACGGGGGTCAGTCCCGTTCCAGCTTGCTTTTTTATTTGGACAGTGTTTTGACGATGTTTTTCAAGCTGTCACCGCGCTTCAGTTCGTACTTACCTGCGCGGATTTTAGATTCGTTTCCGGTCTTTTTCACATAATCTTTGAAGTCATCGGCAGATGAAATGACTTTTCCTTTTGCAAGGAGGTCTGCTATCTCAGCCGTGCTCATGCCGCTTTTGATTTCAAGCTTATACTTGGAATCTTTTTTTTCTGCTTCTTTCTCTTTTTTGTTTTGAGACGAAGCATCCTGCTTCAGAGCGGTCTCTTTATAATGGAGCAGCTGCTGGTATTCTTCGCGTTTCAGCGAAACCTGCTGGTTGTCCTTTAAATAGGTTTTGACATCGGTTTCGCTGATGTTTTGAGCGTCTTTAGAAGCTTCAGCTTTTCCGTTACCCGTCAAATAAAATGCGCCTGCAAGAACAGCGGTAGCCAAAATCATTCCTCCGGCAAATGCTTGTACACTTTGTCTGGTCATACAAGCACCCTCTCATTGTCTTTAATGATCGCTTTCACATCTTCGACAGATACGTGCTCAGCTTTAGCGATGGCGTCTACAGACATGCCGTTTTGGTATTTTGAAAGAATCTGCTTCGCAATATGCTGGCTGATGCCGGCATTTGGTCTGCGGACGACCACATTTGAATCGAGGAGCTCTTCCTCAAGCACGGTCATCTTCTTTTTCAATTTATAGATTTCCTGCATGGCGGACAGCTGAAGGGTTTCCAACTCCTGTTCAACTTCCTTGATCGGTTCTCTTTGAAAATATGAGAATGCAATCAGCGCAATGCTGACAACGAGCAGCGCAATGATAGCAATTTCCACGTTCATCACCTTCAATTCTAATTTTCTCCTTCTTTTTTATACCATAAAAACGCTTGCTTCAAAAGGAGTTAATGCAAAAAATAAAAATTTTGTCGAAGAATTTTATTTTCGTTGCGCCTGCGGGGCCATTTCCAATAGGATAAATACATAACAGGGCTTAACGGGAGGGCGCACGGTGAAAAGGATGATCATCTCGAAAAAACCTTTTCAACATAGTATTCGAAGCGAATCTTTGTTTTGTAACGATATTTTAAAAATATCTTCGCCGGATCATGAAACCGTTCGGCTGAGCTGGGAAATCTCAGATGCTGTGCTTTCAGCGGCTGAAGCGGTTCTGTTTGAAAGTATAAAAGACGTCGAAAAGCAAATTCTTCTCTTTTGCGTAAAAAACGGAGAGCGCAGCGTACGGACGATCCATACCGATGCATTTAAAGGAGAAGCCTCGGTTTTTCCCGCTGCAGGCAATGCGTTCTACAAAGCGGAATACCGGATATACAATTCGCTCAACATGTCGCTGGCCGTTCTCACCTCCGGCTGCTTCTACCTTGGGGAAAACGGAATCCATTCAAACAGCAGCTGTTTTCTGTATCACGACAATCAGCAGGATTGGACGACTCAATTTTCCGCGTACACGAGTTATTCTTTAATAGAAGGAAAGGAGCGTTTCCGTTGATCAATGTATTGCTGCTGTCGTTGGAAAATCCTCTTTTATTGAAAAGCGGAGCGGGGCGCTATGTGAAAAGTCACCTTGAACTATTGCGGAACGAAGTCAGCTTTACCGTCTGCACGACGGCTGCCGGGCAAAACAGCAATGGATGGAAAACGCTTGAGATTCCGCTTGATTTAAAAGCGTTCGCTTCTTTTGAAGAGGCGGTGGCCGCCATGAATTTTCAGATGATCAAAACCGTGCTGGCGTATAAAGGACAATTTAATTTTATCCATGCAAATGATGATATCACCGCGCCTGCCGCCGTTTATCTCAGCGAGGTGCTGGCTCTTCCGCTGATTTCCACGGTACACGGCCTTGAAAGCGGCCGGAAAACGGCAGCAGGCGAGAATGTCCACCCATACAGAGCAAGCCTCGAACGGCTTCTGGCTGAAAAAAGCGATCAAATTCTCGTGCTGAGCAGCATGATGAAGACAGACATGCAAAAGGCGTTTTCGCTTCCTTTCGAGCAAGTCCGCGTCATTCCCCATCCGTGCATAAAAAGCCGCACGGTGAAAAAACGAATGAAAAGCGTACCGTACTTTTTTTCCTGCGGAAGGTTTGTTCCGGAAAAAGGGTTTATCGAATGGCTGCACGCCTTTCAGCAGCTTCGCAAACGGCAGCCTGATCTTGAACTTGTCATTGCCGGGGAAGGACCGCTTCAAAGCGGGATCGAGACCAAGGCAAGAGAATTGGGCATTAAGGAAAGTGTGACAATTCTTCCTTTCCTTTGTGAAGAAGAAAGAGAGAGCTGGCTGGCATTTTGTGAAATGGCTGTTTTTCCAAGTTGTTATGAGCCGTTCGGCATTGCTGCTCAAGAAAGCATGGCAGCCGGCGCTGCCGTCGCCGTCGGAAACAACGGGGGATGGAACGATTTCGTCATCGATCGGGTGACCGGTTTTCAGGTTGATTTTAATCATCCTGATAAAGCTGCATATGCGCTTGCAGAAATTGTCCGCGATAAGGAGCAGCTGCACAAGGTCGGACAAACGGCAGAGGCTTATATATTAGATTTGCATGATCCTGGATATATCAAAAATGTGTTTTTGCAACATGTATATCACACGTCTTTTTAACAAACCGTGACAAACTAAAAAAAACGCCTGGCATTCCGGCATCATAAGTGGTATTATAGATAAGTCTGAACAGAAATGATATATAGTTTGGAGGGAAAAATAAATGCGCGTTAATATTACTTTAGCTTGCACTGAATGCGGCGAGCGTAACTATATTTCTACAAAGAACAAGCGTAACAATCCAGATCGCGTTGAATTCAAAAAGTATTGCCCACGTGACAAAAAATCAACATTACACCGCGAAACAAAGTAAGCAGCAGGGATTTTCCTGCTGTTTTTCTGTTTTTAAGGGGGAAAGAGATGTGAAGCGTTCTTTACGAAATGAGGTCAGAAAGAGGCTTGCAAACATGCCGGAACAGGAGTTTCTTCTAAAGGCGGAAGCGATTCACCGGAAGCTTTTTCAATCCAAACAGTGGAAAAAAGCGTCTGGCATTGCCCTTACGATTTCCAGAAATCGCGAAGTTCCGACAAAACCGATTATCGAACAGGCACGGCTTGAAGGAAAAACGGTGTGCATTCCGAAATGTATGCCTGATACAAAAGAGATGCACTTTCGCAGCTTTCAGGATGAAAGCGATCTTGAAGTTGTGTATTTTGGCCTGCAGGAACCGATCGTGCACAAAACCGGGCGGATGGAGCCTGAAGACATCGATTTCATCCTTGTGCCGGGAATTTGCTATGACCGGACAGGATACAGAATCGGCTATGGAGGCGGCTATTATGACAGATACCTGGCCGGTTTCACAAAAGATACCGCATCGCTGGCTTTCGAGTGCCAAGTGATCGATCATGTCCCAAAGGAGCCGCACGACATTCCGGTTGAGCAAATTTTTACCGAAGACGCCGTTTACACCTGCAGCGGGTCTGCTGAATAATTATTAAAAAATGAGACACGATACGGTTATAGGAGGGATCATATGAGAAAAGTTACATTCATTGCAGTAGGCGTCATTGCCGCCCTTGTGTTTTTTCAAAACCGTTATCGTGTCATCAATTTCATTCTTGGTCAAAACCAGATCCGCCACTATTTTATCCATTTGATGATGAGAATTCCGTTTTTTCGCAATAAGTTTATACAGCAGGCTTTCTGAATCCCGTTTAAAAACGGGATTTTTTTAAAGCGCTTAAAAGGCGCAGAATGACGCGTTTCCTGTTATAATGGACAAAAACAATTGTGGAGCGTCGGTATGTATTCAATCGATTATTTGTATTGGAATTTCATCGGGAACCTCTTAGACAGGGATTTTGAGCTTGTGCAGGCACCAGCTTCATTCGGAGAAGCCTGGCTTGAAGCAAGGGGGAGCGCGCCGTATGATTTGGTTCGCGTTTTTCGGAAGGATATCGATTTCAGACAGGATCTCGTCGGTGACTTGGAATCTCTTTATGAAAGAGCGGAGCGCCTGAGAGCAGCATCAAGGCAGCGAAAGCTCTCGATATTAAACGTCTATTTGTCACAGGAAGCACCTGTAGATGAGTGGGAAGATGTTGTCAGTCATCCGGTCGCAGATAAACGGATCAGCATCGTGCCGGTTTTTATTGAGCACGCTTCGGCTGAAGAAGGCTTCCGCAAACTCGCCGTTGCTTTAAACATGGGGCCGGATGAGCTGACAGGCCACATGCACGATGCCGGATACGAGAATGTGGAAGAGAAGAGAGCCGAAGTATTAGCAGCGGCTAAAGCAAGAGAAGAAGAAAGGCGGCGGGAAGCGGCTGTATTTGAGAAAGGCAAACCGATGTTTACCTGGATTTTTGCAGTGCTTCAAGTCTTCATGTTTCTGCTTCTGGAAATGTCGGGCGGCAGTCAGAATACCGACACGCTCATCCGGTTCGGTGCGAAGGAAAACAGCCTCCTGTTAGCAGGGGAATGGTGGCGGCTTGTCACGCCGATCGTTCTTCATATCGGATTGGTCCACCTCATGTTCAATACATTTGCATTGCTGTCTGTCGGAGCCGCGGCAGAAAGGGTGTTTGGATCATTCCGCTTTCTTGTCATATACATATCAGCCGGAATTTTTGGATCGATCGGCAGCTTTCTGTTCAGCCCGTATCCGTCCGCAGGGGCTTCGGGAGCCATCTTCGGTTGTTTGGGAGCACTTTTGTATCTGGCTTTTTCAAATCGGAAAGCTTTCTTAAAAACGATTGGAACAAATATCATTGTGATTATCATTCTGAACCTCGGCCTCGGTTTCACGATTTCAAATGTTGACAATGCCGGCCATATCGGCGGATTGATCGGCGGACTTCTGACGGCCTTGGCAGTCGGAATCCCCGGGAAAAAAAGACCACTCCAGCGGCTGACAGGCTGGGTTCTCATCTTTGTCATCGGAGGAGGCGCTCTGTACATTGGGACACATTCAGCTTCGATGCAGGAAAATGCCATGCTGCATCAGGCGGCGAAATGGTATGAAGAGGGAGACTATGAAAAGGTAAAAGATGCCTTGCAGGAAGCGGGCTCAAAGCAGGACGCTTCCAGCGACACTTTAAAGCTGCTCGCTTATTCCGAATTTCAGCTCGGCGAGTTTGAAAACGCTGAGAAAAGGTTCGAGGCCGTCGTTGAAAAAGATCCATCAGATCACGCCTCACTCTATAATCTTGCCAGGCTCTATGCTCAAAAAGGCGAGTTCGCCAAAGCCGAACAGTCTGTTGAAAGAGCGTTGGCAGAAAAGCCTGATGAAGAGTTGTATAAAGCGTTTCGGGACGAACTTAAGAAAGAAACCGCCCGGTAACCAAGTATGAAAAGCTTCCGTTATGTTAAAAATGGTCTTTAGTATAGACTCATTTGACGGGAGCTTTTAATATACAATGGAAAAAAAGCATGCGGTCCAAAAAAATTTAGCGAAAAATGTTGAATATTTAAATGAAAAGCTGGGGGTCGACAAAAGCTTCGATATGATCCGGCTTGATGTTGTTTATGCTGATAGAGACATGTCGCTTTATCTTGTCGACGGCTTTGTAAAAGATGATATTATGCACCACTTGCTTAAGAATCTCTCAAGGCTCACCCCCGAAACTCTGGAAGACGATCCGCTTGAGAAGCTGATCAAAACGTACATCCCATACATCGAAATTGATACGGAAGACGACCTCGACAAAGCAGCCGCCCAGGTGCTGTCCGGGCCGGCCGTTCTCCTTGTCGACGGGGTGGACCATGCCATTATTATCGATGCGCGGACATACCCGGCAAGAAACCCGGAGGAACCCGACAATGAACGTGTCGTCAGAGGTTCAAGAGACGGCTTCGTCGAAACGATCGTGTTCAACACCGCACTGACGAGAAGAAGAATCCGCGACCGGTCCCTCAGAATGGAGTTCCTTCAGGTCGGCAGAAGAAGCAAAACAGATGTTGTCATCTGCTATTTGGAAGATATCGCTGATTTGGAAAGTGTAAAAAAGCTGAAGCAATCGCTTGAAGCGATCGATACGGACGCTTTGACAATGGCGGAAAAGACACTGGAAGAATATATCGGCGGCCGTCATTGGAATCCTTATCCGACGGTCCGCTATACAGAAAGGCCTGATACTGCGGCCGTTCATTTGTACGAAGGCCACATTCTCGTCTTTGTGGACGGTTCGCCAAGCGCGCTGATTACCCCTGTTACTTTTTGGCACCATCTGCAGCATGCCGAAGAGTACAGAAACAAACCGCTTGCAGGCGCCTATTTGCGAGTGGTCCGTTTTATATCTGTGTTGGCATCGATCTTTTTGCTGCCGCTGTGGTTTTTGCTCTCTGTCCATCCCGATCTTTTGCCGGACGCCCTTCAATATATAGGGCCTGAAAAAAAAGGGGCCCTTCCGCTGCTTGCGCAATTCATCATAATTGAAATAGGCGTCGACATGATGCGGATGGCTGCAATCCACACCCCGTCGTCTCTGGCTACGGCTCTCGGACTTGTAGCTGCTTTAATGATCGGAGAAGTGGCGGTGCAGGTCGGACTTTTCTCGCATGAAGTCGTCTTGTATCTCGCTGTTGCGGCTATCGGCACGTTTGCTACGCCGAGCTATGAGCTGAGCATAGCGAACAGGCTGGCAAGAATCGTTCTCCTGATCGCGGCCGGCGCATTCGGACCGATCGGCTTTGTCATCGCGATCTTCTGCTGGGTGATTTATCTGGTCAGAATGAAGTCGTTTCATGTGCCGTATTTATGGCCGTTTATCCCCTTTGACTACAGAGCCTTTCGAGATATCGCGATTCGAACGCCAATGCCGCTGAAAAATAGAAGGCCCGTATTTTTGGATCCCCAGGATCCAGACCGCTGAATGTCTGTTTTCCTTCAGGAAAACAGGCTTTTTTTTTGCTTGACGCCGGACAGCTTTATGAATACTCTAATGTTAGACCTTTAAAGAATGGTGAAATAAAATGAAAACAGCCTATGATGTACAGCTGTTGCTGAAACAGTTTGGATGTTATGTTTATTTTGGAGATCGCGAACTTGAACTTGAATATATGATGGACGAACTGAAAGAAATGTTTCTTTCGAATCTGATAGAAAAAGAACAGTGGCTTAAAGGCGTTTCAATTTTGCAGAATGAACTCACAAAAGTAAAGAGAAAATAAAACAGGGATTAGAGGGGGAGCAAAATGAATGACAGCTGGCTGGTCGGAGTCGACCTTGGAGGAACAACGGTAAAGCTCGCTTTTGTAAGCGCTTATGGTGAAATCCTGCACAAGTGGGAAATTCCGACCGATAAATCGGGGGAAACGGTTACGGTAAGCATCGCAAAAGCCATCGACGGAAAATTGAAAGAGCTCGGCAAACCGAAGCACATCTTAAAATGGATCGGCATGGGCGCTCCGGGCCCCGTCAATACGGAGACCGGCATCGTTTATAAAACGACGAACATGGGCTGGGAGAACTATCCGTTAAAAGACCACCTTGAAGCAGAGACAGGATTAGCGGCGGTCATTGAAAATGACGCGAACATCGCGGCTCTCGGCGAAATGTGGAAAGGAGCGGGAGACGGCGCAAAGGATTTGATTCTTGTCACGTTGGGAACGGGTGTCGGAGGCGGCATTATTGTAAACGGAGAAATCGTCCGCGGGCAAAACGGTGCAGGCGGAGAAATCGGCCACATCTGTTCAGTTCCTGAAGGAGGAGCGCCGTGCAACTGCGGGAAAAGCGGCTGTATCGAAACGATCGCTTCGGCTACGGGCATCGTCAGGATTGCCAAAGAAAAAATAGAATCCGGTCATCTAGATACAGACTTGCGTGCATGTCCGGATATCACGGCGCGCGATATTTTTGAAGCGGCCCGGGAAAATGATCCGGTTGCTTGCGAAGTCGTCGATTATGTGGCGGGTCATTTAGGAATGGTCCTCGGCAACTTGGCGAGCTCGCTCAATCCTTCGAAAATCGTAATTGGCGGAGGCGTCTCAAAAGCAGGAGAAATCCTGCGCTCCAAAGTTGAACAATCTTTCAACCGCTTCGTATTCCCGCGGGCCGGCGAGGCGGCTGAGATCGTAATCGCTTCACTTGGAAACGACGCAGGCGTGATCGGCGGCGCATGGATCGCCAAAAACCAATGGCTGAAAAGCCAGGCGGAGCCTGTTTTATAAGCATTTTCGGACCGCTTTGCAGCTTTGTTAACACTTTTAAGCCAATGTGAAAAATGATTGATTTTTTTGTACAGACAGGTTAAGATATGATTTAGTAATTTTAGCGATTTTTCTAAAATAAAACAATATGTGGAAATTCAGTTTGCGGAAACATGCGTCTTGCTGCATAGGGAGGTTTCGAATGCGAAAGTCATTTTTTTCAAAAATTTCGTTTTTGTTAATTGCGACATTGCTGATGTGGCTGAAAACGTATGTCGTCTACAAAACAAGCTTCAACATTAAAATTGAAAACTTCATGCAAGAGTTTATATTGTTCATCAATCCTTTAAGCTTTTTGCTGTTTATATTCGGAATCGGCCTGTTTTTCAAAGAAAAAAACAGGAACCGGTTTATTATCGGGGCAAGTATCGTCCTGACGTTTGTCTTGCTTGCGAACATGATCTTCTACCGTTTTTACAACGACTTTTTAACGATTCCTGTATTGTTCCAGACGAATAATATGGGTGATTTGGGAAGCAGTATCAACTCTTTGTTTATGCCGACCGATTTGCTCCTCGTCGTCGACATTGCCATTTTAATTTGGCTGTACAAGCGCCAGCCTGCCAAAACAGGCGGAAAGGCGACAAGAAAGGAACGCGCGGCTTACTATCTATTTGTCGCTGCCGTTTTCTTTTTCAATTTAGGGATTTCTGAAACAGAAAGACCGCAGCTTTTGACAAGATCGTTTGACAGGGAAGTTCTTGTGAAGAATATCAGTCTTTACAACTTCCATATCTATGACGGGCTGATCCAGTCAAAGCAATCTGCACAGCGTGCGCTGGCCGACAGCAACAGCCTCACGGAGATTGAAAACTATGTCAACGCAAACCGCACGGACACCAATCAGAACCTGGCCGGGATCGCCAAGGGTCGGAATGTGATCCTCGTTTCCCTGGAGTCCACCCAAAGCTTTGTCGTGAACCAAAAGTTAAACGGCAAAGAGATTACGCCTTATTTAAACGACCTGATAAAGAAAAGCTACAGCTTCGAGAATTTCTATCATCAGACAGGCCAAGGCAAAACGGCAGATTCCGAATTCATCGTTGACAACTCTCTCTATCCTCTTGGAAGAGGAGCGGTCTTCTTTACGAATGCAGGAAACGAATATACGGCAATGCCTGAAATATTGAAAAACCACGGCTATTATTCCTCGATTTTCCATGCGAACAACAAAAGCTTCTGGAATCGGGATATTATGTACGATACGTTTAAATACGATAAGTTTTACGATATCAATTCCTATGATGTAAACGAAGAAAACTCAGTGGGCTGGGGACTGAAAGATAAGGAATTCTTTGAACAAACATCAGAGCTGATGAAAGAAATGCCTCAGCCGTTTTATACCCGCCTGATCACGCTGACAAACCATTTTCCGTTTGAGCTGGATGAGGAAGATAAACTGATCGATGAATTTGATTCAAAAAGCCGTACGTTAAACAGATATTTCCCGACCGTCCGCTATCAGGATGAAGCGCTTAAACGATTTATTGAAAAGCTGAAAGAAGACGGCCTCTACGATAATTCTGTTATCGTGTTATACGGTGACCATTACGGGATTTCCGAAAACCATAACGAAGCGATGAGCCAATTCCTCGGCAGAGAAGTAACCCCGTTTGAGGAAGTGCAGCTTCAAAGAGTCCCGCTTGTGATCCACATTCCGGGAGTGACGGATAAAGAGCCGAAAGCCATTGACACCGTCGGCGGCCAAATCGATATTCGGCCGACTGTACTGAACCTTCTCGGAATCGATTCGAGCGATCAGATCCAGTTTGGAAACGACCTGTTTGCCAAAGACAAAACGGAGTTTACAGTGCTTCGCGACGGCAGCTTTATTACGAAAGACAAAGTATACACAGACGGCATATGCTATGATAAATCGACAGGAGAGCCGTCTAAAGATAAAAAAGGCTGTGAGCCGTACATTGAAAAAGCGAAACAGGAGCTTTCATATTCAGATCAAATCATTTATGGCGACTTGCTGAGGTTTTATGACAGCGAGCGCTTAAAAAAGCAATCTGACGCCAAGCCGAAAGACGAGTAAGCTTTTCTTTTGGCGGAGAAAGCTGATGCAGCAGGCCGGATATCGTTCCGGCCTGTTTTTAATGACAAGAGTCCGTCATAAAAATCATGATCCAAGCCGATGCCGGTTATGATATAATTGATAATGATTCTCTTTATCGATATTCAAACCAGAAAGAAGGTATGAAAGGTGAATATGAAAGGAAAGACGCTCGCTGGAGCATGCTTTGTACTATTATTGATCGCAGCATTGACAGCATGCGGTAATCAAACGGAGAGCAAAGATTCGTCTTCTCAATCAAAAAGCGAAGAAACGATTACATACAAGGCTGAAAACGGAACGGTTAAAGTTCCGAAGCATCCGAAACGGGTGGTTGTCATGGCTGACGATTATTTCGGCTATTTCAAGACACTCGGTCTCAATGTAGTGGGTGCCCCTGACAGGGTATTCAAAAATCCTTATTTCAAGGGGAAAACCGAGGGTGTGACAAACATTGGTGAAGGAAATTCCGCTGAAAAGGTTATTCAATTAAAACCGGACCTGATTGTCGTATGGACGACCCAAGGCGCTGATATCGAAAAGCTGGAAAAAATCGCTCCGACGGTCGCTTTGAAATATGACAGCTTGAATAACACTGAACGGCTGAAGGATTTCGCAAAAATGACAGGTACTGAAGATCGAGCGGAGAAATGGCTGGCTGATTGGGACAAAAAAGTTGCCGCGGCAAAATCAAAAATTCAAAAAGCGGTTGGGGACAAAACGGTTTCCATTATGCAAACGAATGGCAAAGAAATCTTTGTATTCGGCGATCAATTCGGAAGGGGAGGAAGCATTGTTTATCAAGATCTCGGCTTAAAGGCGACAAAGCTGACGAAGGAAAAAGCAATCGACGAAGGGCCGGGCTACACGAGCATTTCATTAGAAAAGCTGCCTGAATTCGCCGGAGATTATATATTTATAGGGTCCTGGGAATCAAGCGGAGACGACAGCGCCGTGCTTAATACCTCTATTTGGAAGAACCTTGGCGCGGTCAAAAATCAACATGTCTATAAAATCGACCCTGTCGGCTTCTACTTTTCCGATCCGATTTCATTAGAGGGCCAGCTTGACTTTATTACAGAAAGCTTAGCGAAATAAAGATGAACTTCCGCCTATTTGGGCGGAAGTTTTTTTGCGGGCTGAAACCTTATTGAAAAAGCGTTTTTTAAGCGAACCGGGAGAGTTTTTAAACGAGCCTTCATCATATGCTATTGTGGGAGGGATCATTGATGGCATTCATCAACATCAAACCGGAGTTAAAGCAGAATATGGAAAGATTGTCTAATATCCTGAACATACCCGAACTGCTTTTAATCAGCGCAAACGCGAATGCAGCCGCGGACGAATTTTATTTTCCGGGAGCGTCTTTTCAAGCAGGAAAAAACGTTCCAGCAGCCGAAACATATGAACAGCTGCAATTATTGGTGAATCAATACACACTTGAAGATGAACAGTGGCTGACAAAAACAGTCGTTTACGATTCAGCAGTACTGAAAAAGGAAATTGACAGATTGACGGAGTGCTTTCCGTTTGTTACTTCCCGCATCATCGGTCGCTCAAGCATGGGCCAACCTATATACGAACTGCTCCTCGGAGCTGAATATGCCGAAAAAAAAACGCATATGAATGCTTCTTTTCATGCCAATGAATGGATCACCACTTCTGTTTTGATGAAATGGCTCAAAGAATATTGTTATCATTTATGTACAGGCCGGTCCGCTTTAGGTTTTTCACCGCTTGACATTTTTTCATCAACAAAGCTTTCCGTCGTGCCGATCGTTAATCCCGACGGGGTTGATCTTGTGCTTAACGGTCCCGGTCATCTTGGGATAGCGCGGGAAGCACTGGATGAGATGAATGAGCATCAACCGGATTTCCGGGAATGGAAAGCCAATATAAACGGAGTGGATTTAAATAATCAGTTTCCGTCTTTTTGGGAGATCGAAAAACAGAGAAAACCGCCCAAATCCCCTTCCTACAGGGACTACCCCGGAGATGAACCGCTGACAGAACCGGAAGCGGCAGCGATGAGGGATTTAATCGCAAACGAGCCGCCTGATCGGCTTGTGGCGCTTCACACACAGGGAGAGGAAATTTATTGGGGATACAAGGGGCTGGAGCCTCCTGAATCAGCCGATGTGATCCAAACATTTGAGCGCCTGAGCGGTTATAAGGGCGTCAGATATATAGACAGCTATGCAGGATTTAGAGATTGGTTTATTCATTTTTTCGGAAGAGAAGGATATACTGTTGAACTCGGCAAAGGAAAAAATCCTTTACCAATGAAACAATTTGACGATATATATTGTAAAAGCAGAGGCATACTTTGGGCATCCTGCTTTTTTGAAAGCTGAAACTTTTCACGGTGAAAATCGTAAATTAGACAGCCAATCATTTATGGAGGGAGAATGGCCGGTTTGAGAGTTTCGTTATGGCTTATTGCCGCTGTGATGACCGTGGCTGCGGCTGGTTGCACACCGCAGCATCAGGAAGGAACGAAAAGCGTTCATCATGAGGAGCCGGAAGGGAAAAAGAAAAGCAGTGCAGCAGTAAAAGATAAAAAAGTGATAGCGCTGAAGGACCGGCACTTTGATGAGGCGGCAGGATGGCTTGATAATGAAACCGTTATATACACCGCAACCGATCCGGTCGCAGGAAGTGAAGTCAAATCATATGATATATTTAAAGGGACGGGCGAAACGATCTACAAGACGGATGACAGACTGATAGCGGCGGAAGTAAACAGGGAAAAAGGCATGATTCTCATCCAAACCGCCGGAAACGGCTCTGAAATGAAGTTAACTTTGCTTAATTTACAGGGAAAACAGCTGTACACAAAAAAATTTCGCACGCATGAACTGCAAGTGGACTGGAATCGGTTTGACCCTTATCTTTTATACGTCACAACTTTTACGAAAGATTGGAATTATGAATCTCGCCTGATTGATGCGAAAGAACAGCAAACCGAAAAAGACATCGCACAGGCCGCCTTTGTTCATTGGACTTCCGCCGACACTTTTGAATATATCAAATGGAATGAACGGAACCGGGAAAAACCGGCTCCTGTTTATTCCTTCAACACAGCGGACGGACGGGAAAAGAAGCTCGCCGGTGATGCCGTACTGCTCGATGTTCTGGGGGATATGCGGCTGATTGTAGCGCCTTCATCCAGTCATCGCCAGGGCACCTACATATTTTCAGACGTTTCTTCTTCGGAAAAGAAAATTTCTTTCAAATTGCCGCTGTTCTCGGAATATGGCAGCCTGTCACCGATGGAATACAGCTACGACCCTCGGCATGAGCTGTTTTATACGTATCAGCCGAATGAGTCGGGCTCCTTGTATGATCTGATTTCCGTCAGTCTCAAAACCGGCAAACGGGAAGTCATTCGTGAAAAAGTGGAAATGCTTCCGATTACCGTATCTCCTGACGGGGATTATGCATTGTACGGTTATACCCAGGATCAAATCATTTCATTCAACTCAAAAACTGCAGCACCCCTTGTGACAAAAGAATAGAAAGGAGAATGGACAGTGGCCATAGCAGACGTTACCATCATACCGATCGGTACCGAAACTCCGAGCGTAAGCACGTATGTAGCGGAGATTCAAACCATTTTAGAAGGATTTAAAAAAGAAGGCAAAATCCAATATCAGCTGACACCGATGAATACTTTGATTGAAGGGGAATTAAGCGATTTATTTGAGGTGATTCAGACGATTCACGAAGCGCCTTTCCAAAAAGGCATCCACAGAGTGGCGACGAATATCAGGATTGACGACCGCCGCGACAAGAAAACGACGATGGAAGGCAAGCTTGCAAGCGTCCAGCGTCATTTCAGCCAATAAGAAAAACAGCCTTATTCCGGAATAACGGAATAAGGCTGTTTTTGTCTAAAGGCACCGGGTTTAGTGGACTGTCGGATACCCGCTGTTAATGATTGTCATGACGGTAAACCATCCAAACACTAAAAAAGCCGCCCCGCCAAATAAGATGCCAAGAACGTTGATTTGTTTAAGAGAACGAAGAACTCCAAGAGCAGATAATATCGTGACTAGACCGAAAATGATCACGAGCAACATCAATATAAACCCCCTTCGTTTGGATCCCCTGCAGTATATTTCCAATTTTATTTTAACCGTTTTCATCAAATTTGTCGAGGACAACATGATTCATTGAAAGTTTCCCGCAGAACCTTCATAATGGAACAAAGAAAGATGAATCTGAGGTGAAGAAAATGAAATGGAGAAGAATGCCTTTAGGGCCTATCCAGACGAACGCTTATATTTTATCCCATGATGACGGTACCTGTTTAATAATTGATCCCGGCAACGAATCAGGGAAACTGAATGCATACATAAAAGAAAACGGTTTGAAGCCTCTTGCAGTATTGCTCACTCACGCTCATTTTGATCATATCGGAGCCGTGGACAATGTCAGAAAAGAATGGAACATTCCTGTATACGTACATAAAAATGAAGCTGAATGGCTGACTGATCCTTCATTAAATGGTTCAGCGCTGCTTACGGGACAGACGATCACAGCAGAAAAAGCAGATCATCTGATCGAAGAAGAGGGGGATCTTAAAATCGGCTCTTTTACGCTCCGCATGCTCTTTACGCCTGGACATTCTCCGGGCAGCGTCTCGTATTATGCGGAAGAAGAAAACCTGATCGTTTCCGGGGATGTTTTATTTAAAGGGGGAGTCGGGCGTACAGACCTGCCGGGAGGAAATCAAAAGGTGCTGATGGACAGTATTCATCAAAAACTGCTGACGCTTCCGGAAGAGACGCTTGTGTTAAGCGGTCACGGCCCCGAGACGGACATTGCAACAGAACAGGAACAAAACCCATTCATCAACGGATTTACTTTGTAAAACATAAAAAAGACGATCCTGATGGATCGTCTTTTTTAATGGCCTCCCTGCCCGGGAACCATAATAAACACAGAATAATATGTAAATGCGGCAAAAAAGACTGTCAAGTAAGCACCGAAAATATAAATGTACATCCGCTCGGTCAAGTTGAGATACGATAAGAACACAAAAAATACAGTTTGACCGAAGAACAGCAGTGATGCATCTTTCATATTTCCTAAATAAAACATGACCGCAAAGATACCTGTCCAGAATCCTAACACACGGAACATGCGATTCATTTATATCCCTCCCAAAAAGCCCCTTTGATTTTATTATAAGCCAATTTATCTTGAAATGTAAACATTTTCATTTTGGGAAAATCAATTCATTTTTTACAATTTTGTGATAAGCATTTTTAAAAAATCACCTGTCAAGTGTTTAAACGGAAAATATCACGGGTACTAAAACATACAAAGACAAAGTCAGTACATTTTAAGGAGGAATCATTCATGGAAGAGCTGACCTTTTATTCATACCCGAGCTGCACATCATGCCGGAAAACGAAACATTGGCTGAAAGCGAACCAGGTTGATTTTACAGAGCGGCATCTTTTCAGGGAAACGCCGAATCAGGACGAGCTGAAACATATTTTGTCTCTCACGACCGAAGGAATTGATGAGATATTGGCGACAAGAAGCCAGGCATTTAAAGAGTTAAATCTTGATATCGAAGAATTAACGGTCAGCGAAGTGCTGGAATTGTTAATTCAAAAACCAAAGCTGCTGAGACGCCCGATTATCGTAAACGGCGATAAGCTGGTTGTCGGATATAATCCCGGCGAACTCTTAAAATTAAAAAAACACACCTTACACCGTTCTGTTTCCTGAAAAAAACGAAGATTGCTGACACATTGCATGTTCAGCATATCTTCGTTTTTTCGCCTGTGTAACTGGGCTAGCTGGATTCGAACCAGCGCGTCACGGAGTCAAAGTCCGTTGCCTTACCGCTTGGCTATAGCCCAATGCGCTTACGTATAGTGTAGACAATCGATTTCGTTTTATACATAGTGATCAAAATGTTGGTCATATAGCCGATTGATTTTAAAGGAAAACAATGAGGAGGATTGACATGGAAAACAAGCATGCAGCCCTTTATGAGTATTTGGTCAAACAGGCGGACAGAATCACCGATGAATGGCTGTCCCGAACAGCGTCTGAAAAAGAAAAAACGGCACAGCAATATAAGGACTTTTTACTGGCTGTTTCAAGGGTATTTGCCAAGGATGAACAGGCGCTATGCTGGGATAAAGCCTCCGGATGCGCCAAGGAAATTGCCTACGACAGGGCTGTCAGCCAAATTCCGGTGACTGAAAGCATAAAGGGGTTTAAAGTGTGCCGTGAACTTTTAATAGATGAAATCGAGCATTTTTCGGATAAACATGCACCGGACTGTTCGAAAAAAGACTTTTTTATCTGGAATAAACAGCTTCACTCAATGATGGATGAGGTTATTGAACAGTTTATTCTTGAATATGAGCATACGACAAAGAGACAATTGAAGGCGCAGACCGAGATGATACGCGAACTGAGCGCACCTGTTATACCGGTATCAGAACACATCGGTGTGCTGCCGCTCATTGGCGAAATTGATACTCACAGGGCAACGGTGATCATTGAATCTGCGCTTAAGCAGTGTGCTGAGCTTCATCTCTCGCATCTGTTTATTGATATTTCCGGTGTTCCTGTCGTCGATACGATGGTTGCCTACCAGTTGTTCAAAGTCGTAGACAGCACAAAACTACTTGGCGTTGAGACGGTTCTTTCGGGCTTGAGACCGGAGATTGCCCAAACAGTTGTGAAGCTTGGGATGGATTTTTCGCATATTAACACAGAACAGAGCCTTGCTAAGGCGCTTTGCAATAAAGGCTTTTGCATCCGTGAAAACGGCAAGGCTGAAGAGAAGGTTTAAATATCTCATTTCAGCAGTTGGAAGCTGAATAAAATAGTCAAATCGGTATTCGAAATTCCGTTTTTGCTTCGTATTCAGCTTGATTTGCGATTTTTAAGGATTTGATGCTTCCGATGTTTTTCGTATAAACTGCGCTTAGAAAGGAGGCGCAATGGTTTGTACACGATTGAATCATTAAGCGGAAGATTAATTGACGAGGCATATAGAATGAAGGCGTCAGACATTCATATTGTTCCCGGTGAAAAGGAGGCGGTGGTCCGCTTCAGGATTGATGATGAACTTTTTCAAAAAGACAGATTAACGAGAAATGAGTGCTCAAGGCTCATTTCTCACTTTAAATTCCTTTCTTCGATGGATATTGGGGAAAGACGGCTGCCGCAAAGCGGAGCTTTAACTCTTTATATCAACCGTCAGCCCGTTCATTTAAGAATGTCCACTCTGCCCACCATCCATGATGAAAGCTTGGTCATCAGGCTTCTTCCCAAGATGAGCAGCAAGCCGCTCACAAAGCTCTCATTGTTTCCGAGTGCAACATTCAAGCTGCTGTCTTTTCTGAAGCATTCCCACGGATTAATTCTGTTCACCGGTCCGACAGGCTCGGGGAAAACGACAACACTCTATTCTTTAATTGAATACGCTAAGCGGCATTTTAAGCGAAATATCATTACCTTGGAAGACCCTGTTGAATCAAGAAGCGAAAACATTTTGCAAGTGCAAGTAAACGAAAAAGCTGGCATGACTTATTCTGCGGGGTTGAAGGCGGTGCTTCGCCACGATCCGGACATGATCATCCTAGGGGAAATTCGCGATGCCGAAACAGCCCAAATCGCAGTCAGGGCAGCTTTGACAGGACACCTTGTTTTATCGAGCATGCATGCGAAAAATGCCAAAGGCGCAATATACAGGCTGCTCGAGTTCGGCGTTGATATGACAGAAATTGAACAAACACTGGTCGCAATCAGCGCCCAGCGCCTCGTCGGTCTCGTCTGCCCGTTTTGCGGCGACAGCTGCTCTTTATATTGCAGATTGTCGAGGCCTGTGAGAAGAGCAAGCGTCTTCGAGCTTTTGTACGGAAAAAGCCTCAATCTCTGCATCGAAGAAGCAAAAGGCAGGTGCGGTGACATAAAAACAGAAACTTTGAAAACGCTGATCCAGAAGGGAATAGCACTCGGATATCTGCCGTCGAATACTTATGAACGCTGGATAGGCCATGAAGATTAAAATGAAGTGGCCCGTCCGGGAACAGGCGGACCTTCTGAAAAAACTCGGAGACATGATGAAGAGCGGATATACGATTTTGGATGCTTTAAGTATGCTGAAACTGCAATTGAATGAAAGGCGAAGAGCAGATCTGACATTTGCGATGGAGAAGCTGACAGAAGGGCGACCTGTGTTTCAAGTGCTTGAAATGATTTCATTTCATAAGGATGCTGTTACCATTGTTTACTTTGCCGAACAGCACGGGAATTTGCCATATGCCTTTCGGCAGAGCGGAGAGCTGCTTCACCGCAAGATCGCTCAAACCGAAAAACTAAAGAAAGCCGCCAGATATCCCTTGTTTTTAGTTTTAACGGTCTGTGTCATTATCTCTATTATGAAATCGGCAATCATCCCGCAATTTTCCGCGATCTATGAATCAATGAACGTTGAAACGTCTTTTGCAACGACCCTCATCTTTTCGGTTTTTGATCATTTTTATCTTTTTATCGCAGGAATGCTGTTGATTGCCGCCGCTTTATCCCTCTATTATCTGTGTTCATTTCGCCATAAACCTCCAGAAGGCAAAATGACCTTTCTCATTAGAATTCCCTTGCTGGGACAAACCTTCAAACTATTCAACAGTTATTTTTTATCGCTCCAATTGAGCAATCTTTTGCAAGCGGGTCTATCTGTATATGACAGTTTAAAAGCATTTGAAAGCCAGCCGTTTTTATCATTTCATAAAAATGAAGCGAAGCGCCTGATCAAGCGGCTGAAACAAGGGGAGAGTCTGGAGCAGATGCTGGCCGGGCATCCGTTTTATGAAAATGATCTGGCGAAGGCTGTTGCTCACGGCCAATTAAACGGACACTTATACAGAGAGCTGTATTCATACAGTCAATTTTTGATTGAACGGCTTGAACGGAAAGCAGAAAAATGGACAGGTTTGATCCAGCCATTGATTTACGGGCTAACAGCGGCGATGATATTAATTCTTTATTTGTCTATGCTTTTGCCAATGTATCAAATGATGAACCAGTTATAAGGAGGACGGAACTGTGAATGAAAAGGGATTTACACTGATAGAAATGTTAGTCGTCATGCTCGTCATCTCCATCCTGCTGTTGATCACCATACCGAATGTGACCAAGCATAATCAAAGTATTCAAAAGAAAGGATGCGAAGGGTTAATTAATATGGTTGAAGCGCAAATCACGGCTTATCAAATGGATCATGACGGGAAAACGCCGAGTAGGGCGGACCTTGAATCTGAAGGTTACGTGAAGAAGAACTTAAAGTGCCCGAATGGGAAAGCAATTAAAATTTCAAACGGCAAAGCACAGGCTGATTGACGGTTATGAATCAAAAAGGATTTACGCTTTTGGAAAGCCTAACTGTATTGATGATCGGTTCCATTATGCTCTCTCTTCTCTTTGCCGCACTGCCTCCCGCTTATGAAAAAAGAGTTGTTCAGCACTTTGTCTCACAGCTTGAAGAGGATCTGCTTTACGCACAGCAGACAGCTCTCGTCCGCCATGCGACGGTTAAGGTGCAGTTTGATTTTGCCGGCTGCCGCTATATTATTAAGCATACGGACGAAGGCTCATCGCCTAAGCTGGTCAGGACATACAGTTGCCATATTGTGTTCAAAAAAGCGACGCTCAAGCGAACTCTTACTTTTAACCCAAGCGGAGTTCCGAATCAAGGGGGGAAAATCGTGATCGATACACAGCACACCTCTTTTGCACTGACGATCTATTTAGGAAGCGGAAAGATTAATGTGCAAAAAAAATAGAGGCTTTACAACAGTTGAAGCTGTTTCCGCATTCGGCATTTGGGTCATGATCACCATGTTATTGATTCCTATGGTTCATCAGCTGTCTTTGCAGCGCGGGGCATCTGAAAAAGAAGAAGAGGCATATCGCATATTGGATGAAAAGATCAGCCGCTACACACTGACCGGACGGTTTCAGCCTAAAGAAACTGTGCTTTACCGAAACACATCTTACTTTATTGAATGGAAGGAGCAGGGAGATGATTATGAAGTATGCATCTCCATTAAAAAAAGAGACAGTCAACGGCGTTGCTTCACCATTTTGCGGTCAAAAGGGATTTACCCTTCTTAATGTACTGGTTTCCTTAATGGTGTATATGTTCATTGCAGGAACGATGGCCTCGATATTTCATCTGTTTTTATCCCCGGAAAGAAACGGTGCGGATATTCACCCGCGCGAATGGACGATTACTGCCGAGCAAATATTGAAGGAATGCAGGAACTCGGTTGATCTAAGAGCGGGCGACGATCATCAGTCATTGGAAATGACAAATCGCCAAGGTGCCGCTGTTCGCTATGAGAAATATCAGACAGTTATTCGAAAAAGAGTCAATGGAAAAGGTCATGTGCCGCTTTTGCAACATGTCAAACACATGAGGTTTGTGATTGAAGATCATCTGCTGATCCTTGAAGCGACAAGTTTAAGCGGCAAGTCATACCGTAAGTCCATTCCGCTCTATCATATGTAAAAGGTGATCACGTGAAAAATTCAAAAGGATTCATTTATCCGGCTGCTGTTTTCACAGCTGTGATTTGCATGCTCTGCGCGGGTCATTCAGCCGTTTTATTAACGAATCAACGAATGTTTGCACAGCAAACAAAAGAATTTCATATTCAGCAAAACCTACTCCAAAATGGAATGCTCCATGCCTTGTCTCATATTCACGAAGAGACAAAAGAGAAAATTCAAAAACAGCATGGCTTGATATCGTATACTGTCAATCCGGCTCATCAGCGGCTCAAGCGAGTGAAGATAGAGGTAACGACAGCTTCCGGCACAGAAACGAGCGCTGAATTTCAATATGATTTGAGCACTAAGAAAATCACACAGTGGAAAGAATATTAAAAATTGTGTGTCGGAATCATGAAGAATGTATAAAAAAAGATTCGTATGACAACACTTCAACTGACAGAACTCCCCAAGAGGTGATGTGATGAAAACGAACGATTATGTTAAATATATGACGGAACAGCTCGTAAAATATATGGACACGCCTAAGCAGGAAAGAAAAGAAATGAAAGAAAAACGTAAAGAATCAAAGCCGCCGTCCAAGATATATCAATGGTTCGGCATTCTTCCTCTTGGCTGTATCATGTTTTTTAAAAGGCATAAATAAAGACAAGCCGCTTTCTACTGCAAAGCGGCTTATTTATATTCTTCTACAACGACGACTTTGTTGATTTTGTGTGTCGCAGGTTCAAATGAAATTGTAACAAACACTCCGAAATTTTTATTTCCTTCACTCAATGTGACATGGTATTGTTTGACCGCTTCATCCGCCCGCTTTCGATCCCATACTTTTTTCGTGAGACGCACTTCTGCTTCCGGATACCTCTTTTTTGCTTCCTCAACCGCTTTTTCTTCCCACTTAGACATGCGGGCTGTTTCGTAAGCTGCCGCATGGGCATTGAGCGGCCCAATGCTTGCAAGCAGTAAAAAAGAGCATAACATAGCATTTTTCAGCACGGGGCATCATCCTTTCTATCCTATTTTTTCCTTGTCAACAGTGTTTATACAAAAATGAAGAAGAAATTATGTACTTTATAAAGAACTTCAAACTTTTCAAAAAGATGAGAATTTGAGAGATTTTTTGAGGAATTAAACGAAAACGTTCTATAAAACGAACTTAATCGACTATTTTGATAGTTTTCAAATGGCACATTTGTTCTTTATACTCTAACTATTAAGTTCTTTAAAACGAACGAGCGAAAAAAGCCATTACATACTCGCTAGGAGGGTAGTCATGATCCGATTATCTCGAACTAGGAGATCCCGAAAAAGAGCCGGAAAAAACATCATCGTTTTTCAAACGCTGCTGATCATTTATCTTTTAATTGGATTGGGGAGTCAGCTGTCACAGCATACAAACGCATCATTTCACGATGTGGAAACATACAGCATGACAATGAAAGCGGCCTCTTCATTTCCTCAAGATGGGAAACAGTGGGACGGGAGCAATTTGAAGCTTCAAAAACAGACAAAGACGAAAGGAACGGTCTGTGCACCGCTGACATTGTTTGCAGAATATAAAAACCGCGGCAGCCAAATCGCCGACTCTGAATGGAAGTGGGAGCTGCATAAACTCGGTAATGCCAAAAAACCGTTAGAGGACGGGACTGTGATCGATAAAGGCGCGTTCAAAAAAGAAGCCGAAAAGAGCATCTACCGGATAGAGTCAAAGCGGGCGGCAAAAGGAGGGCTCTACGTTTTTAAATTGATTAAGCCTGAAGGCCATCCCGATGTGAAAAAGGGCAAACCTTTTATTTGGTCAAATGTGATGAAGCTTCAAGACTGCAAAGAAGAAACACCGAAGCCGCCTAAAAAAGCTTCAGGAAAGCCAAAGCAAACAGAACAGACAGAAACACGGGAAAAGTCTGAACAGGACATAGAGAAAACACCAAAGAGCAGTGAATCCGTAGATAAAGAAAACAGAAAAGAAGAAAATTCATTAGAAAGCGGGGAAGCGTCATGAAACATGTGATCAAATGGGTCAGCAATATCTTATATGTGATTATTTTCACACTCATCATCGCCGCGGTCATCGTCGTAATTTCGACAAAGTCGTCCGGCGGAGAGCCGCAGCTTTTCGGCTATCAATTGAAAACGGTTTTATCAGGTTCGATGGAGCCGGAGTTTAAAACAGGTTCTGTGATAGCCGTTCAAAAGATTGAAAATCCCGGGTCTTTGAAAAAGGGAGATGTCATTACATTCATGCAAGACGAAAACACCATGGTTACCCACCGAATTATCGGTATAACAAAAAATAAATCAAACCTCATGTTTAAAACAAAGGGTGACAATAACCAAAACCCTGATTCCGATCCGGTGCTGGCGGAAAATGTTGTCGCTAAGTATTCGGGCATTACGGTTCCGTATGCCGGGTATTTGCTGGATTTTGCAAGTAAACCGATCGGCACAGCCATATTGCTGATCGTGCCGGGACTCTTGTTGATTCTTTATGCAGTGATTACTGTATCCGCGGCTTTAAGAGAGATTGACCAAAAAACTAAGGCAATTGAAGCCGCCGGGAAAGATCAATCAGTTTCCATGTAATCTTCGTTGGTCACCTGAACATTCAGGTCTCCATATATACAGATTTTCTTATTATAAAAGGAGGAGTTATCAATGGGTACAAAGAAAAAACTCGGATTAGGCGTTGCGTCTGCTGCGCTTGGACTGGCATTAGTAGGAGGAGGAACTTGGGCTGCGTTTAACGACATCGAAACAACTCAAGCAACTTATGCAGCAGGTACGCTTGACCTGAATGCGAAAGATACATCTGCAAGAGTGAACTTGTCCAACTTAAAACCTGGCGACAAATTCACTAAAGATTTCGAATTCAAAAATGACGGATCACTTGCGATTAAAGAAGTGCTGATGCAGGTTGGCTACAGCAATTTCGTTGACGGAAACGCGAAAAACGGCGGAAAAAGCACAGCGGAAGACTTCCTGAAACAATTTAAAGTCAGCGTTCTGACTGTCGGAGTTGAAGGCGGAAACGGCTATCCTAAAAACCTCATTTTAGATGAAGCCAACCTTTATGATCTGTACAATATGTCCGCGAAAAAAGATAAGGCCGCGTACGAAAAAGTGAAGAAAGCAATCGAGCCGGAGTTCCTGCATGACAATGGCAAAATCAATGTAGCGACAATCAACGGAAAAACGGCGCCTGAATACGACGGCATTCCGAAAGATCCATATGACTTTGACAAAGTTCAATTGGTGATTGAGTTCGTCAATGACAAAACAACAGACGCCAGCGGCAGAATGGTACAGAACAAATATCAAGGAGATTCTGTGCAGCTTGACTTCTCATTCGAAGGTACTCAATGGAACGGCTTGACAATCGACGGCAAAAAACATGCCGATGAAAAAGGTTATGTAAAAGAGAACGAAAGAGCGCACAGTGAAGATAAATAATGGTGCAATTTAAAAAACGGATCTGTATGATCCGTTTTTTTATGTTCATGAGGAATCGGCTTATTCAGCGTAAAAAATGCCAAAGGGAGTAAGATATGTTTCCCTTACTCCTTTTCCTGTCTTTTCTTCCACTTTTGATAATCTAAAAATTCTCGAAATTGTTTTTTAGAAACCCCTGATGCCATAGCGTCACGAACTAGATTTTCCCATTCACTATCTAATTGACCATCGTATTCGGTTTCATCTTTCTCATTGAGCAGGGTATGAACCGAGACGTCCAGAACAGCGGAGACTTTTTCTAGAAATTGAATGGAGGGGTTTGTTTGCAAGTTTCTTTCTATTGAACTTAAATAAGACTTCGCTACCCCAGCCTTTTCAGCTAGTTCAGATAGTGAGTAGCCTTTTTCTTTTCGATATTGTTTAATACGCTGGCCAATCAATGTCATCACCTTCCTTTCGATATTATAGCACATTCAGAAAGGATTTATTGAATGACTTCTTTCAATTGATGCGGAAGGTTTTGAAGACTTCTTACCCAAATTGAGAAAAATACGTATATCCTCTGGACTAATGCCTTGTTCAAGAGCGTGTTTAATCAGTTCTGTCCACTCCTCATCCAATTCTTCTTTCTCATTTTTATCTTTATTCATACATTTCCCCCCCAAAATACTTCATTATGTATTTCAGACAACCTGTTGTGATAAACAAAGATAAACCCCGAGACTCAACACTTTACCAAGCTTGTCCAAATGGTGTTACGAAAGTTCCTCCTATCTCTTTAGTTCTATTATAAGTCCAGCTCACTGAATAAAAACAAGAATGTTGTCGAATCGGAAAAATTATCCTGAATTTTTTTTGTGCAAATAAAATAATCCCCCGTTTTGAACTTTAATATCGATTTTAGGCTCGTAAAGCGTTTGGAGAGCCTTTTTCTCAATTTCGTATTCCTCCGGTTTTTCTTCAGTATCCTCGTAAAATTGGTTTAAAAGTGACAGGTCGTTATTCCAGCGTTTCAGGGAAGCTTCAGCCCAATCAAGCGGCTCGCTTCTGGCCGCCTGTTCGATATAGCGCTCAAGCCGTTTAATGCCGCTTTCCGGCTTAATCAACGGCGACATCGTGTAGCAGTAGTCAGAGATCTGTGAAGAGAGATCTCGGGCCTCCATTTGTTCTTGAAACGATTCGACCAGCTGACCGCTGATTAAATGAAGGCCGAGAGACAAAAGCTTATCTTTTTTCATGTCGGATTGGTACGAGATCGTCACATTCATGCCGAGCCACGGTTCCAGGGAAATATGGGCTCCATCGGAACGGATTTTCTCATAAAGGCGAATAAATTTGCCGTTTTTTTGCACGGCCTGGAAAATTTGAAAAAGTCTTGGTGATCCAAAATGAATAAACTCACCTTCGATATCGGAAGGGGCCTCGTCTTCATTCGTGATCAGCGTGATTTTCATCGGATTAGGTTCTCCGCCCGTCTTTTCGAGCCAGTGCCAGTAAAACGGCCTGTTCATAATCTGTTTATCGACTTCAACCGTCAGCTGCACAGTCATGTGGCCTGAACTTTTGTCGGTGATCGTGCAGCCGTTTGCGATGAAAAAGCGTTCTAAAAACAGGTATATTTCTTCCTGACGCATTTGATTTTAGCCTCCGATCTGTTCTTGGTTTGAAACGGCTTCATTTCCGTATGAAATGAAAGAGGTTAAGTTTTCCATTTTAATCTTCATTTCCTCGTCTGTCGCGGAGTAAAAGAGAATGTCATGAAGGTGGTCTTCAAAATTGCCGACCTCGATTTTTGTTAAAATATCATCCAAGTCTCCGACGACTTTTTCGAACAAATGGATCTTTTCATAGAGAAGTTTTAAAATATGCTCTTCTACGGTATGCTTTGTTGCCATGTTGTAAATGTAAACATCGCGTTCCTGGCCGAGCCGGTGAATCCGGCCGATCCTTTGTTCGAGACGCATCGGGTTCCACGGAAGGTCATAGTTGATGATTTTATTGCAAAATTGAAGGTTGATCCCTTCACCGCCTGCTTCAGTCGCGATCAGAACTTGAACTTTGCCCCTGAACAAATCTTTCATCCAGTCTTTCTTTCCTCTTTTAAATCCGCCTCTGAACGGTACAGAACTGATGCCGTTCTGCTGGAGGAACCATTGCAGATAAATCTGCGTCGCCCTGTATTCAGTAAAGATGATGACTTTGTCATCGAGTTCTTGAATGAGCTCAACAACTTTCAGCGCTTTTGAATTTTGCGCGACCTCGTTGACCTTTTCGATCAAATGGTGGATGACAGGTTCGGAGATCACCGGCGCTTCGCGATCCTTTCGGTCAAGCATGTTTTTCAGCGTCATATAGACAGCTTCTCTGCTTGAACAGCATTCGCGCTCCAATGTCATGATTGAGAACATGCTTGATGAATGCTGATGACTTGTCTTCAGCTTTTTAATCTCGTCATACAAAGCCTGTTCTGTAGGAGAAAAGGAAATGGGCACGGTTTCGACATGGCGCTTCGTCCAGGTGATGCCGGTATCATGCCGTCTGTTTCTGATCATGACTTTATTGATAAGGGACTTTAAGCGTTCATGCGCTTCAGCTGAATTGATCTGTTTTGTATAATCTTTGTTGAAGTTGCTTTCATTTCCCAAGTGTCCGGGTTTTAGCAGGGAAACGAGATTAAATATTTCGTCGATTTTGTTTTGGATGGGCGTCGCCGTCAGCATCAGGCAATATTTTTTCTTTAAGCTGCGGACAAACTCGTAATTTTTTGTTTTATTGTTTTTCAGTTTGTGAGCTTCATCAATAATCACCACATCATACTGGATCGACAAAACCGTCTCCCTGTGCGGCGACCGCTTTGCCGTGTCAAGGGAGGAGACGACAACATCGCACTGCTCCCAGACATAGCTTTTTTTCTGTTCCACGGCCGGAATTAAAAACTTTTCCCGCAGTTCCTTCACCCATTGCGAGACGAGCGAGGCGGGGACGAGGATTAAGATTTTCTTGGCCAGCCCGCGAATCATGTATTCTTTTAATATCAGCCCAGCCTCGACCGTTTTGCCGAGGCCCACTTCATCCGCCAAGATGGCTTTTCCGTTCATCTGCTCGACTACCTTCCGGGCGACTTCGAGCTGATGGGGAAGCGGGGTGAAGCCTGGGAGGTGATAAGGGGCCTGCAAGCCTTCAAACGTCGGAATCGCAAGCCTTTTCTGCACTTCACAGGAAAGCTTGTAAAGCTCCCAATTCGCCCATGGTCCGTCTTCATCAAGGTGCTTTTTGAACTGTTCCGGCCACTCGTTGTCGAAATGAATGTCTGGTCTCATCACTAATGCCGCCTTTCTCTTCTGAGATTCAAATGTTCTTTTTTAAAAGAAAATATTGCGTGAAAAAAACGGATTTTACTAACAAATAAACAAAACACGAACATTCTTATTTTAAAATAATAAATTGTTAATGATTTTTCCTGTTGCCCAATTGTTGTGATGATGGTAGGATATTTGTAGATCATCAGTAAAAAAATCATAAGCTTTATATAGTATGTCCATGAAAAGAAATGAATATGAGCGAATGACAGCAAGGGGAGAGACCGATAGCGGGAAACCTTAAAGCGGCGCCGAAGGAGCAAGCTGGGGAAACAGTGAATCTCTCAGGCAAAAGAACTCTTGCTTGACGCAACTCTGGAGAGAGTTTGTATCATATGATGTTTTAACAAACCACCAAAGGGGACATCTTTGCTTTTGATGCAAAGTAAACTTTCAGGTGCCAGGACAGAGAGCCTCAGAACTGACAAAGGGGCTTCTCTGTCCTTTTTTGTGCCGTCCAAAGCGGCGGAACCATCCAGGTGATGTTGGAATCTTTCTTGTTTTCTGATGATTGGCAAACTTGTTTTTAGTTTGAAAAGCGAAGGGGGAAGCAGAATGCTTAAACGAACGCCTTTATTTGACCTTTATAAGGAATATGGCGGAAAAACGATTGATTTTGGCGGCTGGGAACTGCCTGTTCAATTTTCTTCAATTAAAGAGGAGCATGAAGCCGTCAGGACGAAAGCGGGGCTTTTTGACGTCTCACACATGGGGGAGGTCGAAATCACAGGAACAGACAGCCTTCCGTTTTTGCAAAAACTGTTGACAAACGATGTTTCGACACTGAAAGAAGGCGGTGCCCAGTATACGGCCATGTGCTATGAAGACGGCGGAACGATCGACGATCTCCTCGTCTATAAAAAAGCGGCCAATGTCTACATGCTCGTCATTAACGCAGCCAATATCGACAAAGACGTCGATTGGATGAACAAGCACCAAGAAGGAGACGTTTCGGTTCGAAACGTGTCTGGCGAGGTTGCGCTGCTTGCCCTTCAAGGACCGAAGGCCGAATCGATTTTAAAACAGGTCGCAGATAGCGATCTTGCCGGGTTAAAGCCATTTACGTTCAGGGATGATGCGGCGATTGGCAGCGTGCAGGCGCTTGTGTCCAGAACGGGATACACGGGAGAGGACGGCTTTGAGATTTACTGCCGGAGTGAAGATGCAGCCTACATTTGGAAGCTGCTTCTTGAAACGGGCAAGGATTCGGGATTAGTGCCGTGCGGCCTCGGGGCCAGAGATACGCTGAGGTTTGAAGCGAAGCTGCCGCTGTACGGACAAGAGCTCTCAAAAGATATTACACCGATCGAAGCCGGCATCGGATTCGCCGTCAAAACAAACAAAGCCTCGGACTTCTTCGGAAAAGCCGTCCTGGCAAGCCAAAAGGAACATGGAGCGGACAGAAAGCTCGTCGGCCTTGAAATGATCGATAAAGGCATTCCAAGGCACGGCTACGCCGTCTATTATCAAGGCGAACAAGCAGGCGAGGTGACAACCGGCACACAGTCGCCGACCTTAAAGAAAAACGTCGGCCTCGCATTGCTGAAAAAAGAAGCCTGCGCCCTCGACACCGTCGTTGAAGTGGAAATCAGAAATAAGCGCTTGAAAGCCAAAATCGTGAAAACCCCATTTTACAAACGGCAGCCGTAAGTTTGCCAAGGCCGTGAAAGGAGACTGAAGATGAAGCACCGTTACCTGCCAGCTACAGATCAGGATAAAAAAGAAATGCTTGAGGCAATTGGAGTCGAGAAGATCGAAGAGCTATTCTCCGATATACCCGAAAGCGTCAAATTTAAAGGGGAATACCAAATTAAAAAGGCAAAGTCCGAGACTGAGCTCACAAAAGAGCTGACGAAACTCGCGGCTAAAAATAAAGATACAGTGATGCACGCCTCTTTTTTGGGAGCGGGCGTATACGATCATTACCAGCCCGTCATCGTGGACCACGTGATTTCGCGGTCGGAATTTTACACGGCTTATACACCGTATCAGCCTGAAATTTCTCAAGGGGAGCTCCAGGCGATCTTTGAATTTCAAACGATGATTTGCGAGCTGACGGGCATGGATATCAGCAACTCGTCGATGTATGACGGGGGAACGGCATTAGCCGAAGCGGCAATGCTTGCTTCAGGACATACAAAAAAGAAAAAAATCGTCGTTTCGGAAACCGTCCATCCCGAATCGCGCGAGGTTTTAGTAACGTATGCGAAAGGACAGTACATCGACGTGGTAGAAGTCCCTGCCAAAAACGGAACAACAGATCTTGCGGCTCTTGATGAAGCCGTCTGCGAAGATACAGCAGCAGTGATCGTCCAATACCCTAACTTTTTCGGGCGAATTGAGCCGCTGAAAGACATTGAACCGATCGCCCATAAAGGGAAAAGCATGTTCATCGTGTCCGCCAATCCGCTGGCTCTCGGGCTTTTAACACCGCCCGGGGCACTGGGAGCTGACATCGTTGTCGGGGATGCCCAGCCGTTCGGAATACCGGCCGCTTTCGGCGGGCCGCACTGTGGATTCTTTGCCGTCACGAAAAAATTGATGAGAAAAGTGCCTGGCCGTCTCGTCGGTCAGACGGAAGATGAAAACGGGAAAAGGGGATTCGTTCTCACCTTGCAGGCGCGCGAGCAGCATATCAGACGGGATAAAGCAACATCAAATATATGCTCCAACCAGGCGCTCAATGCGCTTGCCGCATCAGTCGCCATGACGGCGCTCGGCAAAAAAGGCGTCAAGGAAATCGCATGGCAGAACCTGCAAAAAGCGGCTTACGCAAAAGACGCAGCTAAACGGGCCGGTCTTGAAGTCGTGTTTGACGGGCCGATGTTCAATGAGTTTGTCGTCAGGCTCAATGAACCTGTCGAAAAAGCGAATGAACGCCTGCTTGAGAAAAATATTATCGGAGGCTACGATCTCGGCGCTTCATATCGGGATTTAAAACAGCACATGCTGATCGCCGTGACAGAGCTCAGAACAAGAGAGGAAATCGATACACTCATGAATGAATTGGGGGATCGCCATGAATAATCAGGATCAATCGCTTATTTTTGAAGTATCAAAAGAAGGGCGGGTCGGCTACAGCCTTCCTGAGCTTGACGTCCCTGAAACAGATGTGACAGACGTCCTTGACGAAGCGTATCTCAGAGATGAACCGGCAGATCTCCCCGAAGTGTCTGAGCTTGATATTATGCGCCATTATACGGCTTTATCAAGGCGCAACCACGGAGTGGATTCGGGCTTTTATCCGCTCGGTTCATGCACGATGAAATACAACCCGAAGATTAACGAAAAAATCGCGAGAATCCCGGGACTTTCTGCGATCCATCCGCTCCAGGATGAACGGACCGTGCAGGGTGCGCTGGAGCTCTTGTACGACTTGAGCGAGCATTTGGAAGAGATCACGGGGATGGATGAGGTCACCCTTCAGCCGGCCGCGGGTGCGCACGGCGAGTGGACCGGGCTGATGATGATCCGCGCGTTCCATGAGGCAAACGGCGATCATAAAAGGACGAAGGTCATTGTACCTGATTCGGCCCACGGTACAAACCCGGCGTCTGCGACTGTTGCCGGATTTGAAACGGTCACCGTCAAATCGAATGACGACGGTCTTGTTGATCTTGAAGATTTAAAGCGTGTCGTAGATGAAGAAACAGCCGCGTTAATGCTGACTAATCCAAATACGCTCGGCCTTTTTGAAGAAAATATTTTAGAAATGGCTGAAATCGTCCATAAAGCCGGAGGAAAGCTGTACTATGACGGAGCGAACCTGAACGCCGTTCTCAGCAAAGCAAGGCCGGGTGACATGGGATTTGACGTCGTCCATTTGAACCTTCACAAAACCTTTACAGGACCGCATGGAGGCGGAGGACCTGGATCAGGCCCTGTCGGCGTCAAGAAGGAATTGATTCCGTATTTGCCGAAGCCGGTGCTGGTGAAAAAAGACGGCCGTTATACCTTTGACCATGACCGTCCGCATTCGATCGGCAGGGTGAAACCTTACTACGGAAACTTCGGCATCAATGTGAGAGCTTATACGTACATTCGTTCAATGGGGCCGGACGGGCTCAAAGAAGTAACGGAAAACGCCGTTTTAAATGCGAATTATATGATGAGAAAGCTTGCTCCATACTACGATCTGCCGTTTGACCGGCACTGTAAGCACGAATTTGTGCTGTCGGGAAGGCGCCAGAAAAAGCTGGGAGTCAGGACGCTTGACATCGCAAAGCGGCTTTTGGACTTCGGCTTCCATCCGCCGACTATCTATTTCCCGCTGAATGTCGAGGAATGCATCATGATTGAACCGACAGAAACAGAGTCTAAAGAAACGCTCGATGCGTTTATCGATACGATGATCCAGATTGCAAAAGAAGCGGAGGAAACGCCTGAAGTCGTTCAGGAAGCACCGCATTCAACCGTTGTGAAACGCATGGATGAAACAAAAGCTGCGCGGAAGCCCGTGCTGCGTTATGAAAAATGATAAGAAGCCGGCGGATCAATTTCGCCGGTTTTTTTTTGTGAAAAAAACATCTTTATGTAAACGGTTTATGTACTGAATGATAAGGATTTCTCTCGTATTAAATAGTAAATTCATCAAATTTAAAATTAAAAATAAAAATTACATTGTAAAACGTGATAGTTTCAATGTTTTTATCAAATATAATGGTTTAATTTGCCTTAAAAGAAGAGGATTATGGAGTATTTAAAAGGATTCACAAGGGTAGAGAGTGACAACGATGAATATGAAGGTTTGATACAAAATGACAGTGAATATGCCGTTTGTCTCATATGTTACATAAATGTTACGGTATATTAGATTGCTTCATACGGGAGGAGAAATATGAATTCAGACGAAAAGCCAATCAAGATAAAAGTAGAAAAAGTGTCTAAAGTTTTTGGGAAAAATACAAAGAAAGCAACGCAGCTGCTTGCCGATGGCAAAACCAAAAAAGAAATTCTGAAAGAAACCGGGGCGACCGTCGGGGTGAACCAAGCGGATTTTAGCGTGTATGAAGGTGAGATATTTGTCATCATGGGTCTATCAGGGAGCGGTAAATCAACCTTGGTGCGGCTTTTAAACCGGCTGATTGAACCGACTGCAGGACATGTGTACATAGATGGTGACATGATAACAAATATGTCCAAAGACCAGCTTCGGGAAATCCGCCGGAAAAAAATCAGCATGGTCTTTCAAAAGTTCGCTCTGTTTCCGCACAAAACGATTCTTGAAAACACAGAGTACGGATTGGAACTGCAAAAAGTCGATAAAAGTAAACGCCGGATAAGAGCTATGGAATCATTAAAGCTTGTCGGTCTTGAAGGATATGAACAGCAATATCCGGATCAGCTGAGCGGCGGGATGCAGCAGCGTGTCGGGCTTGCCCGCGCATTGACGAATGATCCGGACATTCTGCTGATGGACGAAGCGTTCAGCGCGCTTGACCCGCTGATTCGCAAAGATATGCAGGATGAACTCCTCGATTTGCATGAATCAGTAGGCAAAACGATTATTTTCATTACCCATGATCTTGATGAAGCGCTGAGAATCGGCGATCGAATCGCATTGATGAAAGACGGAAACATCGTTCAAATCGGTACGCCGGAAGAGATCTTAATGAACCCGTCAAATGAATATGTTGAAAAATTCGTTGAAGATGTCGACTTGTCTAAAGTGCTGACAGCCGGTCATATTATGAAACGCGCTGAAACCGTACGCGCAGACAAAGGGCCGCGCGTCGCTCTGACGCTGATGAAAAACCTCGGGATTTCCTCAATTTATGCCGTTGACAAACACAATAGGCTTCTTGGTTCTGTTGATGCTGAAACAGCTAAAAAAGCAGCCGAAAAAAGCCAGACGCTGGAGAGCGTCATCTCGAGAGACATTACAACCGTGGAAGAGAATGCGATCCTGACGGATATTTTTGAATTGGTCTCTGATGCCAGCATCCCGATTGCTGTCGTCGATGAAAAACAGCGGATGAAAGGGATCATCGTCAAAGGCGCGTTAATCGGAGCGCTTGCCGGAAATGACCGGTATATTAATGCACATTCAGATCATGAACCAGCTCATGAAACTGTTGTTCAGGAGGTGAGATAATGTTTACTTTATCATCGCTTCCCCGCATTCCTTTAGCCGATTGGATCGATCAGTTTGTTGACTGGCTGACGGTGTCGTTCGGCGGGGTATTTAACGGAATTGCCAGCGGAGTGGAATCGTTTGTTGATGCGATTGTCCAAGGCCTGGGTTTTGTTCCGCCGGTTATTTTGACCGTTATCTTTGCCGCGCTCGTCTGGCTGATCAGCAAAAGAGGCATTGCGCTGTTTACTTTAATCGGATTTTTTATCATTGATTATTTAGGATATTGGGACGCCATGCTCCAGACATTGGCGCTTGTCGTCACATCCGTTCTGATTTCTGTCATTATCGGCATTCCGGTCGGAATCTGGGGCTCCCAAAAGAAAACGGTTCGGAGAATCGTTACGCCCATTCTTGACTTAATGCAGACGATGCCGGCATTCGTTTATTTGCTTCCGGCCATCTTCTTTTTCAATATCGGGGTTGTGCCGGGTGTTGTCGCTTCCGTTATCTTTGCGATGCCTCCGACAATCCGGATGACAATCTTAGGAATTCAGCAGGTGCCGGAAGATCTGATTGAAGCTACAGAAGCATTTGGTTCAACGACAAGCCAGCGGCTCTTTAAAGTGCAGCTGCCGCTTGCGACGAAAACCATTCTGGCCGGTATCAATCAAAGCATCATGCTTGCGTTGTCAATGGTCGTTATTGCATCCATGGTAGGTGCGCCTGGACTTGGAGAAGAAGTTTACCGGGCTGTTACCCAGCTGCAAACGGGTACCGGTGTAGAAACCGGGCTTGCGATTGTTATTATTGCGATCGTACTTGACCGGGTTACACAAAATATAAAATTGAAAAAAAGCAGGGGGAATGCATAATGTGGAAAAAGATAGCGGGAATCGGCACTGCAGCAGTACTGACATTGGGTCTGGCTGCCTGCGGAAGCAGCAATAATAATGAAAACGCGTCTGTAGGCGATCAAGTCAGTTATAAAATTACCGGCATTGATCCTGGAGCGGGCATTATGAATGCAACGGACAAGGCGCTCAAGGACTACGATCTCAGCAAGTGGGCTGTAACATCAGGCTCAAGCTCAGCGATGACAGCCGCATTGAAAAAAGCTTACGATAAAAAAGATCCGATCATTATTACGGGCTGGACACCGCATTGGATGTTTGCAAAATACGATCTCAAATATTTGAAAGATCCAAAAGGTTCTTACGGCGATGCCGAAGAAATCCATACTGTTACGCGCAAAGGATTCAAGGACGATCATCCGGGCGCACACAAGCTGCTCAGCCAATTCAGCTGGACAGAGGATGATATGGGAGAAGTCATGCTTGCCGTTCAGGAAGGCAAAAAAGCGGAAGAAGCTGCAGCAGATTTCGTTAAAAAACATCAAGACCTTGTTAAGAAATGGACAAAAGGCGTCGATAAAGCGGACGGCGAAAAAATTAAGCTCGGCTATGTGGCATGGGACAGTGAAATTGCGAGCACAAATGTCATCGCAAAAGTTCTTGAAGACTTAGGCTACAACGTGACGCTCAGCCAAGTAGAAGCAGGCCCGATGTGGACTGGAATTGCAAATGGAAGCGTCGATGCTTCACTTGCTGCATGGCTGCCGCAAACGCATAAAACATATGCTGAAAAATACAAAGGCAAATACGAAGATATCGGTACAAGCATGACAGGCGTAAAAATTGGCCTTGTCGTTCCGACATACATGAAAGATGTCAATTCAATCGAAGACTTGAAAAAATAACGAACAAAGCCGGCGAACCCATTTCGCCGGCTTATTTTTATTTGAAGGATCATCTGCTCCGCCTGTTTTGATTGTCTGCAGGATATGCTAAAAAAAATCCTAAAACGCAAAGACGCTTTAGGATGTTGGCCGCAACTGGAGACAGCTGCGGTTATTAATTTTTCGTTTTAATTTTTCCGCCCCATTTTTTGAACCCGCCTTTCAGGTTGTAAATCTCCTTACAGCCGTGTTTGCGGAGCGTTTGGGCGGCTCTTCCGCTTCTGACGTTGTTTTGGCAGTACAGGTAAACCGGTTTGTCAGGACGGATTTCGCTTTTTCTTTGCTTAAGCTGTGAAAGCGGAATGTTTCTCGCACCCAAAATGTGGCCGCCTTCATACTCGTTCGGCTCGCGCACATCGATGAGTTGCGCTTTGCGATAGCCGGCCCGGAATTCTTCTTCTGTCAAGGTTTTCATAATGCGCTGCTGATAGATGTATGAAACGACCGCGTAGATGATGAGCGCGGCGCAAATCAAGAGAATGATAATGCTGCTGGTAGACAATCTGATCCGACTCCTTTTTGAATTCATCCCGCCTGATAATCGGGAGATTTTTAACGATATGTTAAGACAAATACTATTATAGTAAAGCCTCAGAAATCTGTCATCTGATTCGCCGAATTTATTTTCAATTTTAAGAGGGAATGGTAGACTTATTTTATACCAAAGAAAAAGAGGGTAGGTTATGGAAAAAGAAATATGGCGTTTTATCGATTCGGGACGACAGGATCCCGCTTTTAATATGGCGCTCGACGAGGCGCTCCTTTATTGGCACAGCGAAAATAAGATTCCGCCGACCATCCGCTTTTACGGCTGGAATCCGCCAACGCTTTCAGTCGGATATTTCCAAAATATTGAAAAGGAAATCAATCTGGATGCCGTCAAAAAACACGGTTTAGGCTTTGTGAGAAGGCCGACCGGCGGAAGAGGCGTGCTCCATGATCAAGAGCTGACCTACAGTGTTATTGTGTCTGAAGAACACCCGGAAATGCCCAAGACGGTGACGGAAGCGTACCGCGTCATCTCAGAAGGTATTCTTGAAGGCTTCAGAGAGCTGGGACTTGATGCGTATTTCGCCATACCAAGAACGGAAAAAGAGAAACAGAGCCTGAAAAACCCGAGATCTTCCGTCTGTTTTGACGCGCCGTCGTGGTATGAGCTCGTTGTCGAAGGCAGAAAGGTCGCAGGAAGCGCCCAGACGAGGCAGAAAGGAGTCATTCTCCAGCACGGTTCGATCCTTCTTGATCTGGATGAGGACAAGCTCTTTGATTTGTTTATTTACAAAAATGATCGCCTCAGAGAGCGCATGCAGAGAAACTTCAAACAAAAAGCGGTCGCCATCAATGAGCTCGCAAAAGAAAAAATCACGATTGAAGAAGCGAGCAAAGCTTTTAAAAAAGGGTTCGAAAAGGGGCTTAACATTCATTTGGAGCCTTATGAACTGACAGAAGAGGAAACGGAATTTGTCGCCGATCTCGCCAGAACGAAGTATGCGGCAGATGAATGGAATTATAGAAGGTAATCGGGTGAAAACGTTATCCCGTTGCTTGTTTTTTACATGCACATAGTGTAAACTTGTTATGATTTGAATAGGTGTGATTTGGAGGGATTTGATGACAACACCGAGTATGGAAGATTACATAGAACAAATTTATATGCTGATTGAAGAAAAAGGATATGCAAGGGTCTCAGATATAGCCGAAGCTCTGGCCGTCCATCCCTCCTCGGTTACAAAAATGGTTCAAAAACTCGATAAAGACGAATATTTGATTTATGAAAAGTATCGCGGCCTCGTGCTGACGCCTAAAGGGAAGAAAATAGGCAAACGTTTAGTATACAGACATGAATTATTGGAGCAGTTTTTACGAATCATTGGTGTTGACGAAGAGAAAATTTATGATGATGTCGAAGGAATCGAGCATCATTTAAGCTGGAACAGCATTGACCGTGTCGGAGATCTTGTGCAGTATTTTGAAGACGACAGCAAAAGAATCGACGATTTGAGAAGCGTCCAAAAAAGAAACGAACAGGAAAATCAATAAAAGCCGCCGGGGAACGGCGGCTTTTCTCTTTCCGTATCAGTTTTTCCAGCTGCCGCTTTGTCTCATGGTCTTTTTTTTCTGTCCGTTTCTTAAAATGGTGTAAAGCCATCTTTTAAGGGAGGGAGATCGCGATGTACATCGACGGGGTTTTTTCAGGCGGCGGTATGAAAGGGATTGCACTTGTGGGGGCATACGAGGCGCTTGAGAAACGGGGCTTCCGATTTAAAAGGCTGGCCGGAACGAGCGCCGGTTCGATTATTGCCTCGTTTATCGCGGCAGGTTATACAAGCGCGGAGATCCGTCAAATGATGGAAGAATTAAATGAAAGCGAGCTCCTTGACCCGAGATTTTCACTCTTGCCTTTGAAAATGCTGCAATGGGCATCGATTTATTGGCGGCTCGGTTTATATAAAGGAGATAAACTGGAAAACTGGATTTCCGAAAAGCTGAAAGCGAAAGGCATTTCAGTTTTCGGGGATCTTGAACAGGGAAAACTGAAGTTGATCGCCTCCGACTTATCGAATGGCAAGATGCTTGTGCTGCCTGACGATTTAAACAGATACGGCTTAAACCCAAGGCGTTTTTCCGTCGCCAGGGCGGTCCGGATGAGCTGCAGCATTCCTTATTTTTTTGAGCCGGTGAAGCTCAAGTCCTCCAGCGGCATCAGCGTTGTCGTAGACGGCGGAGTTCTGAGCAATTTTCCGATGTGGCTGTTTACAACAGAAAAAAAACGGCCGGTATTGGGGATCACGCTGATGCCCAATGAAAAAGAGAGGCCGAAGAAAACGATTAAAAATGCGTTCGAACTTTTCGGGGCGCTGTTTGAGACGATGAAAGAGGCGCATGACGCCAGGCACATTGCCACAAAACATGAGCGCAACATCATTTTTTTACCTGTTGAGGAAGTCCTGTCGACTGAATTCGCGATGTCGGCAGAAAAAAAACTAGCTCTAATCGAGCTAGGAAAAAAACGAACAGAATTATTTTTGAAACAGTGGACGTTTTAAAAGAAAGCCCTGTTTTTCTTTTTGCTTTTTTTGCCTTCAATCACTGTCAGCTGAGTCTGGCTTTTTTTCTTCACCAATACCGGCTTCGATTTATTAATAGACGGTACGCTTCTCAGATGATTAACCTTGCCTTTTATAGAGCGTTTTTTGTGATCTTGAAAACGCTTGTTGGATTGCTTGGCTGCTTTCTTAAAAGCGGCTCCTTCACTGCCCATATCGCGATTGGAAATGCGCCTGATCACGAAATAAATGATGGCGCCGACCGCTGCAAAAACAACCAAGTATTGGAGCAGGCGGCCCGGACTTGTGATGGCGAAATAGACAAACCCAAAAATTCCAAACGCAATAATTAAAGCTGAGACAGGATGTACGCGTTGCTTCATAACTGTCCACCTCCCAAAAAATTAACCAATTCGTTGCATTACATTACGATATTAGAAGGTTCCTTCTGTTCGTCCTCTGCTTTGGTCTCCATATGAAGAAGCTCATTGAAGCTTGCGATGGCGACTTCCACCTGATCGTCAGACGGCTCTTTCGTTGTTAAAAGCTGCAGCCACAAACCCGGATAGCCGAGCACCTTCAATACGGGGATGTCTCTCAGTTTGTTTGTCAGCTGCAGAACTTCAAATGAAATGCCGAGAACGACGGGTATCAGTGCGAGTCTATTCAAAATACGGACCCAGAGAGGGTCAGTAGGAACGAGCAAGTAAACAAACATGCCCACGATGACGGTGAATAAAATAAAGCTGCTTCCGCATCGGTAGTGCAGTCTTGACTGCCGCTGAACGTTTTCAACCGTGACCGGCAGATTTTGCTCGTAACAGTTTATGACCTTGTGTTCTGCTCCGTGATATTGAAAAACTCTTTTAATAAAAGGAGTGCATGATATGGCGTAAATATAGCTTAAGAGAAGGAGCAGCTTAAAAAAGCTTTCGATCATAATCTGCGCGACGTCCGACTGAAAGACCGGACGGGTGAGCTCCGCTAAAAAAACGGGCACGAGCGTAAAAATAAACTTGCTGAACAAAAAAGACAGGACGCCGACTGCGGCGAGGCCAAAAATCATCGTCAGCTTGGACGGCTTCTCTTCTTTCAATTGATCGTCTAAAGAAGGATCGAGGTCATAGCGTTCGCTCGAAAAATTCAAGTGCTTGGTGCCGTTCGCGCTTGCTTCAATAATCGCGATAATCCCTCTGAGAAAAGGAATTTTTTTAAATTTTTCAAGCGCCGGATTGGTTTTCCGAGGCAGCTTAAAAAATTCAAGGCTTCCGTCTTTTCTGCGGATCGCGGTTACATAATGGCGCCTGCCGCCGAACATAACGCCTTCGACGACAGCCTGCCCTCCGTATGCGGGCTGTTTTGTTTGATTTGACATTTGCATCAACCTATCTGTATCAATCTATGAGTACATTAACCATTTCCTTACACCTATTGTACAGGAAAAACGCTGAAACCTCTAGATTGACGGGCTCAAAAATTTAAGAAATTCGAACCTATTACAAAGCCAAATCTAATTAAAGTATACCCTTTTTCATGCTTTTTACACTCGGATCTTAAAAATCCGGGAAAGCTGATGTTGGCAAGGCTGTTTTTGGACATACTGGAAATGGAGGTGATCTGGACTGTATGGGTAATGAAGACAATCAAAAACAGCCGGAAGAGCTTGAGCAAAATAAGCGTGAAACTCCGATGACTTTCATCGGAAGGGTGATCACGACTGGCTTTGTCGGCGGAGTGCTTTGGAGTGCACTCGGTGAGCTTGCGTACCTTTTTAAGTTCTCCGAAGTCAATGCAAACATGATTCTCCAGCCTTTTGTCATCGGCGATTGGAAAAACGGATTTCTCGGGACGTTTATCAGCATCCTGCTGATCGGTGTTATTTCCATCGGAGCTGCCCTGCTTTACTACGGCACTTTGAAGCAGGTCAAAGGCATGTGGGCAGGCATTGTATATGGAGCCGTTTTGTGGGCTGTCGTGTTTTACCTGTTCAATCCGATGTTCCCAGATGTTCAGACTGTGGCTGAATTAAAGAGGGAAACGGTTGTGACGACGCTTTGCATTTACCTGCTTTACGGTTTATTCGTCGGCTATTCCATTTCGTTTGAATACAATGAGCTCAATTCTGAAAAGTTGACGCGGGCCCTTGGAGAAACAAGAGAATAGTGCCTGATCAGGAAGCAATATGATAAAATGTTCACTGTAAGTGGACATTTTTTTGCGTGATGAGAAGGGGGAGGCAGAGTTGCCGCATATTTTAATATTGAACGGACCGAATTTAAACCGGCTTGGAAAACGCGAACCCGATGTATACGGTACAGACACATTAACTGATTTGGAACAAAAACTTTTTCAATTTGCCGAAGGCATTCAGATTGAATTGACTTTTTTTCAATCAAACCACGAAGGGGACCTGATTGATGCTCTTCATGAGGCAGAGGAACAATACGATGGAATCGTCCTGAATCCGGGGGCTTTCTCCCATTACAGCTATGCCATCCGCGATGCGGTGGCAGCAATCAGCATACCGGTGATTGAGGTCCATCTTTCAAACCCTCATGCGAGGGAAGAGTTCCGGCACCGCTCGGTCATCGCTCCGGTTGCAAGAGGCCAGATCACGGGACTCGGCTTTGAAGGTTATAAGCTGGCCATCTGTTATTTTATGAACGCAAATAACAAATAGGGGGACTAGTGGACAATGAAACTAAACAAATTGAGAGAGCTTTTCGGCGGTTTGGGTATTGACGGGATTTTGGTGACGAGCAGCGTTAATCTGCGGTACATCACCGGATTTACCGGATCTTCAGGACTGGCGGTCATCTCCGGCGACCAAGCGGTCTTTATTACAGATTTCCGCTATACAGAACAGGCGAAAGATCAAGTCAAAGGCTTTGACATTGTTCAGCATGCCGGCGGAATCGTTCAAAAGGCCGCCGAAGTGATCAAAAAGATGGGGATAAACAAAATCGGTTTTGAACAGGATAAAATGACATACGGAACGTATGCCGCCTACAAAGAGCAGCTTGGCACAGCTGAACTCGTTCCTGTTTCTCAATCTGTGGAAAAGTTGCGCTTGATTAAGTCTAGTGAAGAGATTAAGATATTAAAGGAAGCTGCAAAGATTGCAGATGATGCATTCAGCCATATTCTGACGGTCATAAAGCCCGGCATCACCGAAATTGAAGTCGCCAATGAGCTCGAGTTTTACATGCGGAGCCAGGGAGCGGATCATTCGTCCTTCGATATGATCGTGGCATCAGGCGTACGCTCAAGTCTGCCGCACGGAGTGGCAAGCGGCAAAGCGATTGAGAAAGGCGACCTTGTGACATTGGACTTCGGGGCTTACTATAAAGGTTACTGCTCGGACATAACGCGTACGGTCGCGGTAGGAGAGCCGGATGATGAGCTGAAACGCATTTATCAAACCGTGTTTGAGGCGCAGGCTATCGGCATGCGGAGCATCAAGCCGGGAATCACCGGGAAACAGGCTGACGCTTATACAAGGAACTACATATCTTCACAAGGCTACGGCGAGTATTTCGGCCATTCAACAGGCCACGGCCTCGGCATGGAAGTTCATGAAAGTCCGGCGCTTTCAGCACGTTCGGACCAGATGCTTGAAAAAGGCATGGTTGTAACGGTTGAACCGGGAATTTACATACCGGGAAAAGGCGGGGTCAGGATAGAAGATGATATTGTCCTGACAGAGGAAGGAAACGAATCCCTTACCCATTCCGCGAAAGAATTAATTATTTTATAATCCGTTTGATTGGAGCAATAGGAGGATAATCATGATTTCAGTAAACGATTTTCGTACAGGATTAACGATTGAAGTAGATGGAGGCATCTGGCGCGTTGTTGACTTCCAGCACGTTAAGCCGGGAAAAGGTGCGGCATTTGTCCGCTCCAAACTGAGAAATCTTCGCACAGGCGCGATTCAGGAAAAAACATTCCGCGCAGGTGAAAAAGTGGCACGCGCCCAAATTGAAACAAAAACGATGCAGTACTTGTATGCCAACGGCGACCAGCACGTTTTTATGGATACGACATCTTACGAGCAGCTTGAGCTGAACGAGAAGCAAATCGAACACGAGCTCAAATTCCTGCTTGAAAATATGTCTGTCCACATCATGATGTATCAGACAGAGACGATCGGAATCGAACTTCCGAATACAGTTGAACTGAAAGTTGTGGAAACAGAACCGGGCATTAAAGGCGACACAGCCTCAGGCGGAACAAAACCGGCAAAAACAGAAACAGGCCTTGTTGTCAACGTACCGTTCTTCGTAAACGAAGGAGATACGCTTGTTGTCAATACTTCTGACGGATCTTACGTATCAAGAGCATAAGAGTAACAGCGGGAAAGAGCCGGCTTCATTGAAGCCGGCTCTTTTTTTGCTGTCTGAAATCTTTTACCTCTCACAGGCCAAATAGAAAAATCGGAAGACTACTTTTTCAATGAGGAGCATAGATTGTAAAAAAAGAGGATGTGTTACTGGAGGTTTAAGATCATGAAGCTTTTCTTTGGACAAGTCAATCCGACGGTTTTGACAATGGCTGCGTTAAGAGTGGTATCATCTTTGATCGAACTGACGGCGGCTGTCGTAATGCTTTTGACAAACGACGTCAGAAAAGCCGTGGCGGTCAACAGTGTGCTTGCGATGGTCGGACCGCTCATCTTTATTATTACAATGACAATCGGCATCTATCAGATTGCAGGGCAGCTTTCTTACGCAAAGCTGATTTTGATCTTTATGGGAGTGGTGTTGATCATCGCGGGGATCTATAAATAGTGACACATGATAAGAGAGACCGACTTGTCATAATGTCTTCCGTTGATCATACATTTTTATAGAAGACAAGCAAAAAGAGGAGGGAGTGTTTTTGCATCACATCACAGAGATTCTCCCCGATACGATCAAACGCGCGCTCAACGGTCTTGGCGACCATGAAATCAATCAGATAGAAGAAATTCGGATTCGGACAAGTCGTCCGCTCGAACTGGTGAACAAAGGAAAGCCACGCTTTCTCCCTTATGCGGCGACGCCTGAAGACTCGGCGCTTCTTTTAAACAGGCTGGGAAATTACAGCATGTATACACTGGAAGAGGAATTGAAAAAAGGATATGTCACGATCAGAGGCGGACACCGCGTGGGGCTTGCCGGCCGGGTTGTCGTCGAAAACGGAGCAGTCAAAGGAATCAGAGAAATATCATCATTTAATATCCGCATTGCCAAAGAAAAAATCGGCATTTCCGAACCGTATGTCCCTCATTTATTTCAAAACTCGTGGCTGAACACGCTGATCATCGGTCCGCCGCAAACCGGAAAAACAACACTGCTCAGAGATCTCGCCAGGCTGATCAGCTCAGGGAGCGGCAACGTGTCTGCCAAAAAGGTGGGAATCGTCGACGAAAGGTCTGAAATCGCAGGTTGTGTAAACGGTATCCCGCAATATCGGCTCGGCGACCGGGCAGACATCCTTGACGCCTGTCCAAAAGCGGAAGGCCTGATGATGATGATCAGATCGATGAGTCCGGAGGTTATGATCGCCGATGAGATCGGAAGAATGGAAGACGCAGAAGCGCTCTTGGAAGCGGTCCATGCGGGGGTGTCTGTCATCGTTTCGGCTCACGGCTCCTCATATGCCGATATCGCCAGGCGTCCATCATTGAAAATGCTTCAGGAGCACCGGGTTTTTGAGAGAATCGTGGAACTATCCAGAAAGAACGGTCCCGGCAGCCTGAGCCGCATCTTGAACGGGAATGGAGAGCCGCTCGGTGCGGCGAAGAGGATGTTATTATGCTGAAGCTTTTAGGTGCCGTGCTTATTTTGGCAGCAGCCACATGGACAGGATTTGAAATGGCGAAGCCTTTCAGGGATAGACCGAAGCAAATCCGCCAGCTGTTGGCCGCTTTGCAGTCTTTAGAGGCTGAAATCATGTACGGGCACACACCGCTCCTTCAGGCGTCAAAGCAGATCGCACACCAGCTTTCCGGGCCGATAGCTTCTTTGTTTCAGACATTTGCAGAACAGCTGGAAAAAGGCAGCGCTTCAGCGGGGACGGCATGGGAAGACAGCTTGGAGAAAGTATGGCCCGAAACGGCTCTCAAAAAGAAAGAATACGAGATTTTACGGCAATTCGGCGAAACGCTTGGCCGTCATGATCTGATTTCTCAGCAAAAACATATCAAACTGGCGTTAACCCATTTAGAGACAGAGGAAGCTGAAGCAAATCTCGCCCAGGCGAAAAATGAAAAAATGGTGAAGAGCCTTGGGTTCTTGTCGGGACTGCTGCTGATTCTTCTATTGATGTAATGAAGAGGGGAGCATACACGAAATGGGAGTAGACGTAAATATTATTTTTCAAATTGCCGGCGTCGGGATCGTCGTCGCTTTTCTTCACACCATACTGGATCAAATGGGGAAGAAGGAATATGCCCAATGGGTCACGCTTTTAGGATTCATTTATATATTGTTCATGGTGGCTACTGTTGTCGATGATCTATTCCAAAAGATAAAAGCTGTCTTTCTATTTCAAGGATAGGGGGGCTCACTCATTGAAATCGTACAAATCGTAGGATTGGGAATGATCGCCACCTTCCTCAGCTTGATTGTGAAAGAGCAAAAACCGACGTTTGCTTTTATGATTGTCGTTTTTGCCGGATGCACGATTTTTTTATTCTTAGTCGATCAAGTCTACGAAATCATTCGGATGATTGAAAAAATAGCTGCCAATGCCAACATCAACATGATGTATGTCGAAACGATTTTGAAAATTATCGGGATTGCTTATATAGCGGAGTTTGGCGCCCAGCTGACGAAAGATGCCGGACAGGGTGCGATTGCTTCAAAAATCGAATTGGCAGGCAAAATCCTCATCTTAGTCATGGCCGTGCCTATTTTAACCGTCATTATCGAAACGATCATCGGACTCATCCCTTCCATGTCTTAGTCAGAAAGGAGGATTTCCTGAGTGAAGCGTTTTCTGTTCTGGCTCTTGGTCATAGGAATCGTATGCTTTGGAGCGCATGATGTACAAGCTTCGCCAAAAGAAGCGGAGCCGGCTGGGGAACCCGCCGCGGAAGAATCGGCTGAAGCGATGGCCAGAGAGCAGGCTGAAGGTTTGGAGCTTGACCGGGTCGGGGAGTTCTGGAACAACATTTTGACTGAGTATGGAGGACACCTTCCCGAAAGTCAAAAAGGAAGCCTGCTTGAATTTGTCAAAGGTGAAAAGCACTTTTCGCCTGAGGAATGGAGCAAAGCGCTGTTTTCTTACTTGTTTCATGAAGTGCTGGCTAACGGGAAACTGCTCGGGACGCTGATCCTGTTGACCATCTTCTGCGTGCTGCTTCAGCTTTTGCAAAACGCGTTTCAGCAAAGCACCGTCAGCAAAGTGGCGTATGCAATTGTCTACATGGTGCTGATCATTCTTGCGCTCAACAGCTTTCGGGTTGCCGTCACATATGCGAATGAAGCGATCCAGACGATGACAAGCTTTATTCTGTCGCTCGTACCTTTGCTTCTAGCGCTGATGGCGACTTCGGGAGGAGCCGCCTCAGCCGCATTTTTTCATCCGGTCATTCTCTTTCTCATGAACACGAGCGGCTTGTTTATCCAATATATCGTGCTGCCGCTTTTGTTTTTATCAGCGATTTTAAGCATTGTCAGCACGATGACGGACCAGTATAAAGTCACACAGCTGGCTCAGCTCCTCAGAAACGCGGCGATCGGCACGCTGGCTGCATTTTTAACCGTGTTCCTCGGTGTCATCTCGGTTCAGGGCGCCTCAGCCGCAGTGACGGACGGCATTACTTTGCGGACGGCCAAATTCATCACCGGAAACTTCATCCCCGTATTGGGCCGCATGTTTACCGAAGCGACGGACACGGTGATCAGCGCGTCTCTCCTGTTGAAAAACACCGTCGGGATACTCGGGGTGGCGATCTTGATTTGCATCGCAGCCTTTCCCGCAATCAAAATCCTCTCCCTCGCGCTCATATACAAAATTGCCGCAGCCGTTCTCCAGCCTCTCGGAGGCGGTCCGGTGATCAGCTGCCTGGATGTCATCAGCAAAAGCGTCATCTACATTTTCGCGGCCATGGCCATCGTTTCGCTGATGTTTTTTTTAAGCTTAACCGTGATCATTACAGCGGGGAATTTGACGATGATGATGAAGTAGGGAGGGATGAGATGGAATTTCTGACAGAGTGGCTCACGAACATTATTCTATTTATTCTGATGGCGATCGTCATCGATATGCTTCTGCCGAATTCGAGCATGCAAAAATACGCGAAAATGGTGATCAGCCTGCTCTTGATCGTTGTGATACTGAATCCGATCTTCTCTTTATTCAGGACCGATCCGGATGTAATCTTTGAGAGGCTTACAAAAAACGGACAAGTTCAGTCAAACGAAATAAAAAATCAGTTGAATTCAGAAAAAAAAGAAATACAAGCCTCACAACAAGCATATATCTTAGAACAGATGGCTGTTCAATTGAAAAAGAGCGCAGAGGGAAGGTTTACCAGCGACAAATACAAGATTGACCGAGTCGCGGTCTCTTCTGACGGCCAGCTGAAAACAGAGAAAGATCTCAGTAAGCATGCGGAAGTCTCGGTATTCATAGAACCGGCATCCGAAAAAACGGTCCAAGCCGTCGCTCCTGTCGAAATCAATACGGATCGAGGCTACCAGCCAATGCGAGAAAGAGAAAAGAAAGAGACGGGGGAAGTCAGAGAACAGCTTGCAGGCATATGGGAAATAAGCCCCGACAAGATTACAGTTCATATTGAAGGGGGAGAACGAAGCGGCAATGAATAAAAGAACCTGGATCGAAAAGCTGATCGGCCACCTGCTGCCCAAAGACGAGAAAAACGGAAAAAAGCTGACGAAATATCACTATTTTCTGCTGCTTTTTGTTCTCGGCGTTTCCTTCATGCTCATCAGTCAAATCTTCTCTTCCGAACCTTCTCAAGATCGAGCGGCAGATCAGCCGTCGGCTTCACAAAAAGCTTCGTCTGAAAGCGCCGGACAGAGCGGTGAAGGTGAAAAAGAAGTGTTCAAACCCGCCTCAGATGACAAACCGAAGGACTCGATCCAAGATTACGAACAGGAATATGAGAATCAGCTCAAAGACATATTGGAAACGATTATCGGCGTGGAAGACGTATCAATCGTCGTCAATGTTGATGCAACCTCATTGAAAATATTCGAGAAAAATAGAAAAACCCAGGAGACTTCAACGAATGAGACAGATAAACAGGGAGGCAAGCGAACGGTGTCTGAAATGTCTTCTGACGAAGAAATTGTCATCATCAAAAACGGAGATAAAGAGACGCCTGTCGTCGTTCAGACGAAAAAGCCCGATATCAGGGGTGTTCTCGTTGTCGCTCAAGGAGTCGACAACGTTCAAATAAAAAAGACCATCATTGAAGCAGTGACAAGGGTTCTTGATGTTCCGAGCCACCGCGTCGCTGTTGCCCCTAAAAAAATGAAGGAGGATTCATAAATGATGCTGAAAAAACAAACGGTTTGGCTTTTAACCATGTTAAGTCTCGTCGTTGTGCTGAGTGTCTACTACATTATGTCGCCTGAAGGAGAAAATGTCGTCACGGTGGATGACAAAGAACAAGTCGCAGCTGAAAAAGAAAAACCGATGAAAGAAGAGCCTGCCAAAGATGGCAAAGAAGACACCGCGCCTGCTAAAGACAAAACTGAAGGGAAAGACACAAAAGATAAAGAAACGTCTGCGAGTGAGCAGAACGGAGAAGTTGTAACAAAAGAATCATCCGGTGATGAAGATTTATTCACAACATACCGCATGGAAATGGACGATCAGCGCAGCAGGGAGAGGGAGGAATTAACCGAAATCGTCAGAAGCGATAAAGCGACGGCAAAAGAAAAAAGCGAAGCTTACGACAAGATGACAGAGCTCAGTGAAGCTGAAGGAACGGAAAAGACGCTTGAAACGCTGATCAAAACAAAAGGCTATAAAGACGCCTTGGTCAATGCCGACGGCGATAAAGTCAATATTACGGTGAAGGCGAAGGAGCACTCGAAGGCCGCTGCCACCGATATCATCGACATCGTCGCAAAAGAAGTGAAAAACTTAAACGATGTGGCTGTGACGTTCGAGCCAGCAGAGTAAACATGTCCCGCTTGCAAAAAGCGGGATTTTTTTATGCTTGAGGCCCCTGTTGATGCAGGGCGCTCATGATTGTAGTTGAATTCGGCATTCCTCTCCTGTAAGATGAATATAGTATGTACTTTTAGTACTAACTGATAAATGCGTAAAATCTTTTTCATTAGGAGTGCGATAGCATGTTAAACATTGATGAAATCAGACAGTTGATAAAATTAATTGATGAATCTTCGATAAATGAATTTACATACGAAAACGAAGGATCGAAGGTTGAACTGAAAAAACAAAGCGGAACCGTGCAAACCATCCAGCAAGTGGCTGCGGCGCCTGTTCAAACACCGGCTCCGGAAGCTCCCGCGATGCAAGCGCAAGTTCAGGATGCGCCTGCAGCAGAAGAAGCCGCAAAAGACGGCGGAAACCTCCACAAAATCACCTCTCCGATGGTCGGAACGTTTTATGCGTCTTCTTCGCCTGAAGCCGACCCTTACGTAACAATCGGTTCGAAGGTAACAGAATCCTCTGTCGTCTGCATTGTGGAAGCAATGAAGCTCTTTAATGAGATCGAAGCCGAAGTGAAAGGCGAGATCGTTGAAGTATTGGTTGAAAACGGCCAGCTGGTTGAATACGGACAACCTTTATTTTTAGTAAAAGCAGAGTAAGGAGCAATAAGATGATCAAAAAGCTATTAATTGCGAACAGGGGAGAAATTGCTGTCAGAATTATCAGAGCTTGTAAAGAACTGGGGATCGATACAGTAGCCGTCTTTTCCGAGGCCGACAGAGAGGCGCTCCATGTTCAGATGGCTGATGAAGCATTTTGCATCGGACCTAAGCTATCAAAAGACAGCTACTTGAATATAACGAACATCGTCAGCGTCGCCAAAATGACCGGCGCTGATGCGATTCACCCGGGCTACGGTTTCCTGGCGGAAAACGCCGATTTTGCCGAGCTTTGCGAAGAGGTAAACGTAACCTTCGTCGGTCCGACAGCAGACGCCATCTCTAAGATGGGGACAAAGGATGTTGCCAGGGAAACGATGCAGCAGGCTGGCGTTCCAATCGTACCGGGTTCCAAAGGAATTATTGAAGATATTGAAGATGCGGTTTCATTAGCGCGCGATATAGGGTATCCTGTCATTATAAAGGCAACTGCCGGGGGCGGCGGAAAAGGAATCAGGGTCGCCCGTACGGAAGAAGAACTGATCAACGGCATTAAAATCACTCAGCAAGAAGCGGCCACCGCTTTCGGCAACCCGGGTGTGTACATTGAAAAGTACATTGAAGACTTCAGACACGTCGAGATCCAAGTGCTTGCGGACACACACGGAAATACGATTCACTTGGGTGAACGCGACTGTTCAATCCAAAGAAGGCTCCAAAAGCTGCTTGAAGAAACCCCTTCACCTGCGCTTGATGAAGGAATCAGGGAGCAAATGGGGCAGGCAGCTGTCAAAGCGGCTGAAGCCGTTAAGTACACGGGCGCGGGAACAGTTGAATTTATCTACGATTACCGCGAGCAGAAGTTCTACTTTATGGAAATGAACACGCGCATTCAGGTTGAGCATCCGGTAACAGAGATGGTGACGGGCGTTGATTTGATTAAAGAGCAGATCAGAGTGGCATCAGGTGAAAAATTAACCCTCACCCAAGATGAAGTCACTTTTAACGGCTGGGCCATCGAATGCCGGGTTAATGCGGAAAACCCTGAGAAAAACTTCATGCCTTCTCCGGGAAAAATCGAGATGTATCTGCCTCCGGGCGGGCTCGGCGTCAGAGTGGATTCTGCGGCTTATCCGGGATACTCGATTCCTCCTTATTACGACAGCATGATTGCAAAAGTCATCACATACGGGAAGACGAGGGAAGAAGCTGTATCAAGAATGAAAAGAGCGTTGAGCGAATTCGTCATCGAAGGCGTTCATACGACGATACCGTTCCATCTGAAACTGCTCGAGCACGAAACATTCGTAAGCGGAGAATTCAATACGAAGTTTTTAGAAATATATGATGTAATGGGGTCGTAATTTTAACGGAGGTGAACATATTGAAAGACGACAACAGCTTATTGGAAATGAGCCATGAAGACAATCATTTAGGAAAAGTGGAAATCGCTCCGGAGGTCATCGAAGTCATTGCCGGAATCGCAGCTTCCGAAGTTGAAGGCGTAGCTGAAATGCGCGGCAATTTTGCGACAGGTGTCGTGGAACGGTTTGGAAAAAAGAATCACGGCAAAGGCGTCAAAGTTGATTTGTCAGATGACGGAATTATCATTGATGTTTATTGCGTGATGATGTTTGGCGTTTCGATTCCTAAAGTTGCAAATGCCGTTCAGGATAATATCCGCCAGACGCTTCTCAATATGACAGCTCTTTCGATTAATGAAATCAATATTCACATCGTTGGCATTCAATTCGATTCAAAAACGCACGAGGTGGAAGTCGATCAAGAGATGTAGTGCGGTGAAGTGGAAGAACCAAGGGGAATGACGGCCCTTTGGTTTTTTCATGTTCCGTTTTAAAAATGACGTTTAAAAGCATCTTTCCGCTGTTATCGACCAAAAATAAGAGGAACCGGAAAGTTTGCAAAGAAGTTCGAAAAACGAATGATAACAAATGTTTGTTTCTTATTATTCGGTTATTGACGATAAAACCGCGATTTTTGCATGCGGAAAGACTAAAAATATGATATGATCTCTTTGTGGCTTAAACGGCAAGCAGCAAAGAGGGTTAAAGGAGAAAAAGAAAGAATGAAAAGAAGAACAGCAAGAGAAAAGGCTTTGCAGTCACTATTCCAGATTGATGTCAGTGATACAGAACCGAATGAAGCGATGCAGCACGCCTTGGACGGGCAGGAAAGCGACGCTTTTTTCGAGCAGCTTGTTTACGGGGTCTTAGAGAACAAAGAGAAAATCGATGAGATGATCAAACGGCATCTCGTCAATTGGAAGCTTGACAGGCTGGCGAATGTCGACCGCGCGATTTTGCGTTTGTCCGCCTACGAAATGATTTTTTTAGAAGACATACCTGTCAACGTCTCTATGAATGAAGCGATTGAACTGGCCAAGCAATTTGGAGATGACAAGTCGGCGAAGTTTGTAAACGGTGTTCTTTCTAACATTAAATCCGATCTTGAATAATCTAGGAGGAGAGCAAATGACAGCAACCATCATCGACGGGAAAGAAACAGCAAAGGAAAAGCGCGGGCAGCTGGCCAAGGAAGTTGAAGAGCTGAAAAAACAAGGAGTGACCCCGGGACTGGCCGTTATTTTAATTGGTGATGATCCGGCGTCTCTTTCATATGTACGGGGAAAGAAAAAAGCAGCTGAAGCCATGGGGATTCGTTTTCAGCTGGATCATTTCGATGCAAGTTTCTCTGAACAGGAACTTCTTGAAGTAATTGACCAGTACAACCAAAATAACGACTTTCACGGAATTCTTGTCCAGCTGCCTCTTCCGGATCATATTTCCGAACAAGCGGTGATTGAAAGAATATCCCCTGACAAAGATGTTGACGGTTTTCATCCATTAAACGTAGGAAAGATGCTGCTTGGCGAAGATACATTTCTACCTTGCACGCCTGCGGGCATCGTGGAGCTTTTAAAGAAAACCGAGATTGATCTGTCGGGAAAAGAGGTTGTTGTCGTCGGGCGAAGCAATATCGTCGGAAAGCCGGTAGGGCAGCTGCTCTTGAACGAAAACGCAACCGTTACGTACTGCCATTCAAGAACGGCCGACATTACGGCGCACACAAAAAAAGCCGACATTCTGATTGTCGCTGTCGGAAAGGCGAATTTCATCAAAGCGGATCAAATGAAAGAGGGAGCCGTTGTCATTGATGTCGGCGTTAACCGCCTTGACAACGGAAAGCTCGTCGGTGATGTCGATTTTGAAGAAGCGAAGGAAAAAGCTTCCTATATTACACCCGTACCGGGCGGTGTCGGTCCGATGACGATTACAATGCTGGCCCATAACACGGTTAAATCAGCGAAGCGTACAATTTAACTTTAATGTACAGCCGTTCATCCGCCTGGTCTCGCGCCGGCGGATGAACGTGCTTGTGCCTTCTTAGAAAGGAGACTGTGCCATGAGTGAAATTTCATTTGTCACGGTCACGGCTTTGACAAAATATATTAAGCGCAAATTTGACGTGGACCCCCATCTTGAAGATATTTGGATCAAGGGCGAGCTGTCAAATGTTAAAATACATAGCAGAGGCCATATTTATTTTACACTGAAAGATGATAACGCCCGCATTCAATCCGTCATGTTCGCCAGACAAAACAGAAATCTCGCCTTTACCCCTGAAAACGGGATGAAGGTATTGGTGAGAGGCGGCATTTCGGTATATGAACCGAGCGGCAATTATCAGCTCTATGCGAAAGAAATACAGCCTGACGGCATAGGTGCGCTTCATCTCGCGTATGAAGAACTTAAGAAAAAGCTGTCGCAAGAAGGTTTGTTTGATGAAAAACATAAGAAACCCATCCCCGCGTTCCCATCCGTCGTCGGTGTTGTCACATCTCCAACCGGAGCGGCTGTACGCGATGTGATCACCACCATTAAAAGAAGATACCCCCTTGTAAAAGTGATCGTCTTTCCAACGCTCGTTCAAGGAGTAAACGCGGGCGAGTCCATCGTCAGCAGCATCAAAGAGGCTAACCGCAGAGAGTTATGCGATGTATTAATCGTCGGACGCGGAGGGGGATCGATCGAAGAGCTGTGGGCATTTAATGAAGAGGCTGTCGCCAGGGCCATTTTTTCTTCCGACATTCCGATCATTTCCGCCGTCGGGCATGAAACGGATTTTACAATCAGCGATTTTGTTGCGGATTTGCGCGCGGCGACCCCGACGGGAGCGGCCGAACAGGCCGTACCTAATATGCTTGATTTGCTGGAGCGTCTGAAAACGCTCGAAGCGAGAATTGCAAAATCGATGAAGCAGGATTTAAGAAAGCGGCAGGAGCGCGTGAAAACCCTCCAGTCCTCTTATGCCTTCCGCTACCCGAAACGGCTGTATGCCCAAAAGGAACAGGAATTCGACCTGATATTCGACCGTTTCCAAAAACAGCTGGCGATGACCGTTGAACGCAAAAAACAAAAACTGAACGAACAGACATACAAGCTGGAGATGCTTCATCCCGAGGAGCAGCTTAAACAAGCGAGAAAGAGGCATGAAGAGCAGACAGTCCGGCTGAAGCGGAATATGGATGTGCAGCTTAAGCAGATTCACTCGCAGTTTCAAACGGTTCTTGGTAAACTGAATGCATTAAGCCCTCTCCAAGTGATGGAAAGAGGGTACAGTTTGACATATAAAGAAAACGAATTGATTAAAAGTATTGAACAGGTTCATGAAAAAGACGAGATCCGCGTCACATTAAACGATGGGACGCTGACCTGTGAGGTACTGCAAAAGAGAGGCGAAACAAATGGCTGAAGAAAACAAAACAAAACGGGAAGACCTGACATTTGAAGAGGCGATGAAAGGTCTGGAACAGATCGTATCAAAGCTTGAAGAAGGGGATGTGCCTTTGGAAAAGGCGATCGACTACTTCCAGGAAGGGATGGCTCTTTCGAAAATGTGCCACGAAAAACTGCAAAATGTCGAAAAGCAGATGGACTACATTTTGCGGGAAAATGGGGAATTAGCTCCTTTCAGTGTTCGGGAGGAGGAAAAAGGTGACCGGTAAACTTGACGGATTTTTAAAATCGAGAAAAACAGTAATTGAAGAACGCCTTCCGATGTATATTAAAGACCTGCGAGCGCCGTCCATCCTTAAGGAATCCATGCTGTACTCATTGGAAGCCGGAGGGAAACGGCTGAGACCGATTTTGGTACTTGCGCTTCTTCATGCGTACGGAAAAGACGAAGAAGCCGGAATTCCGGTAGGGTGCGCGGTTGAAATGATCCATACGTATTCATTAATCCATGACGATCTCCCTTGTATGGATGACGATGACCTCAGAAGGGGAAAGCCGACAAACCATAAAATATACGGGGAAGCGACGGCCATTCTCGCCGGAGACGCCTTATTAACCGAAAGCTTCAAAATGATCACTTCCAATATGCCTTCTGATGTATCTGCTGAAAAACGCATCAGACTGGTGAATGAGCTGATATCGGCAGCGGGGGCTGAAGGCATGGTCGGCGGTCAGATTTTAGATATGGAAGCGGAATCAAAGTCTGTCTCTCTTGATGAACTGCAGCGGATTCACGAAGGAAAAACGGCTAAACTCCTCAGCTTCAGCGTCATCGCGGGGGCGATTCTAGCAGATGCATCTGAAAAAGAGATCGAAAAGCTCCGCGAATTCAGCCATCATATCGGCATCGGCTTCCAGATCAGAGATGACATTCTCGACCTTGAAGGATCAGAGGATAAAATCGGCAAACGGATCGGATCTGACGAGACAAACGGAAAATCGACCTATCCGTCGCTCCTTTCGCTTGAGGGCGCCAACAAAAAGCTTGATGAACATATTGAAAAAGCAAAACGGCTGATTTCAGAGCTTCCGCTTGAAAAAGAGCTTATGTACGAGTTTTGCGATATGATTGCCGCAAGGGATCATTGATACAGGGCTTCCATTTGAGCATCAAAGGCTTATTATGCTAAAATATAAAGAGTTGAACTCTAAAACGCCGCGCCGTTATCACGTTGTGTTAGCGGCTGTTTTTTCAAACGAAGCGTCCGCATATGCAAGTTTGCGCATGGGGATGAATTCGTCATATAATAATTCAAGCTGAAACTTAAAATGAAGCAAGGCGCATACTTGCAGAAATCATGCTGAAAGTGAGTTGATCCGATTGGATCTGTTATCGATAAAGGACCCTGCATTTTTGAAGAACCTTTCAAATCAAGAACTGGAAAGCTTGAGCGCTGAAATTCGCCGTTTTTTAATTGAAACGCTTTCTGAATCCGGAGGGCACATTGGTCCGAATCTCGGCGTTGTCGAGCTTACCATTGCATTGCATAAAGAATTTAACAGCCCGAAAGATAAGTTTTTGTGGGATGTGGGGCATCAATCGTATGTCCATAAACTGCTGACCGGCCGCGGAAAGGACTTCGCCACCTTGCGTCAGCATAAAGGACTGTGCGGTTTTCCAAAGCGGAATGAAAGCGAACATGATGTCTGGGAAACGGGCCACAGTTCGACTTCTCTCTCCGGTGCGATGGGGATGGCAGCTGCGAGAGACTTGAAAGGGACAAACGAATATATCATCCCGATCATCGGAGACGGTGCACTGACCGGCGGCATGGCTCTTGAAGCGCTTAACCATATAGGCCATGAGCAAAAAGACATGATTGTCATTTTGAATGACAACGAAATGAGCATCGCTCCAAACGTCGGAGCGATTCATTCCATGCTCGGAAGGCTGCGCACAGCCGGAAAATACCAATGGGTCAAAGATGAGCTTGAGTATTTGTTCAAGCGGATTCCTGCTGTTGGCGGGAAGCTTGCCGCTACAGCCGAGCGGATCAAAGACAGCCTGAAATACCTGCTGGTATCCGGGATGTTCTTTGAAGAGCTCGGATTTACGTATTTAGGGCCTGTAGACGGTCATTCCTATGATGAACTGTTTGAAAACATGCAGTATGCGAAAAAGACGAAAGGCCCGGTACTCCTCCACGTTATTACGAAAAAAGGAAAAGGCTATAAGCCTGCGGAAACCGATAAAACCGGCACATGGCACGGAACCGGCCCATATAAAATCGATACCGGTGATTTTGTTAAGCCGAAAGCCGCTGCGCCATCATGGAGCGCGCTCGTAAGCGAAACGGTCAGGAAGCTTGCCCGCGAGGATGAAAGGATTGTAGCCATTACTCCGGCCATGCCTGTCGGTTCAAAACTTGAAGGGTTTGCGAGCGAGTTTCCGGAGCGCATGTTTGATGTCGGCATTGCGGAACAGCATGCGGCAACGATGGCGGCTGGTCTCGCGACTCAGAATATGAAGCCGTTTCTCGCGATCTATTCGACATTTCTTCAGCGCGCTTATGACCAGGTTGTCCATGATATTTGCCGGCAAAACCTAAATGTATTTATCGGCATTGACAGAGCGGGCCTAGTCGGCGCTGATGGGGAAACACACCAGGGCGTGTTTGACATTGCTTTTTTACGGCATATTCCGAATTTGGTTCTCATGATGCCGAAAGACGAAAACGAAGGCCAGCACATGGTCAACACGGCTGTCAAATACGATGACGGCCCGATTGCCATGCGCTTTCCGCGCGGAAACGGACTCGGCGTCAAAATGGATAAAGAATTGAAAACGATCCCGATCGGAACGTGGGAAGTGCTGAGACCCGGGACAGACGCGGTCATTTTAACATTCGGCACCACCATTCCGATGGCGCTTGCTGCCGCGGAGGAGCTGCAGAAAGAAGGACGTTCGGTCAGAGTGGTTAACGCCCGTTTTATCAAGCCGCTTGACGAAAACATGCTGATGGAAATCCTGAACGAAGGGCTTCCGATTTTAACGATCGAAGAGGCTGTGCTCCAAGGCGGATTCGGCAGCTCGATCCTTGAGTATGCCCATGAACATCAGTCATACAGCCCGATCATTGATAGAATGGGGATACCTGATCAATTTATTGAACACGGCAGCGTCGCCAAGCTTCTGGAAGAGATCGGAATGACAAAAGAAGACGTCATCAGACGAATAAGACTATTGACGCCCGTAAAGACTCATAAAGGAATTGGATCATGACAGGAAAAAAAGAACGGCTCGACGTTTTATTAGTAGAAAGAGGGTTAATGGAAACGCGGGAAAAAGCGAAAAGAGCCATCATGGCCGGCATCGTCTATACGAATGAAAACAGACTGGACAAGCCGGGCGAAAAGGTCGACCGCACGATTCCGCTGACCGTTAAAGGAAACCCGTTAAAATACGTCTCAAGAGGCGGATTAAAACTTGAAAAAGCATTAAAAGAGTTTCAGCTTTCCGTTCAAGGCAAGCTGATGATTGACATCGGCTCTTCCACCGGCGGCTTCACAGACTGCGCGCTGCAAAACGGCGCTCTCCGCTCATATGCCGTTGATGTCGGGTATAATCAGCTCGCCTGGAAGCTGAGACAGGATGAGCGGGTTGTAGTGATGGAACGCACGAATTTCCGGTATTGCACACCTGCCGATTTTACGGAAGGACTGCCGGAGTTCGCGACGATCGATGTCTCTTTTATCTCACTGAAAATCATCCTGCCTGTGCTTAAGAGCATTTTAGTTCCGGGAAGCGACTGCATCGCTCTCGTAAAACCGCAGTTTGAAGCAGGGCGGGAATCCGTTGGGAAAAAAGGGATCGTCCGCGATCCCCTCGTCCATCAAGCTGTGCTTGATGACATCAGCCGGTTTGCGGCTCGGGAAGGATATGACTGCAGAAACGTCTCGTTTTCGCCGATTACCGGCGGCGACGGCAACATCGAATTCCTTCTCCATTTGCATTGGGACGGAGAAGAGCAACCTGGCACGCCGATAGCAGAAGAAACGATCAATCAAATTGTCGAAGAAGCTCACAAGACATTAAAAGCGAAAAAAACGGATCCGCGTGATTAAAAACCCTTGAGAGTCGTACGGCGAATGCGAGGGTGGCCGGCACGCAAAAAGGAATAATAGTGGGCTATTATTCCTTTTTTACTGCAAACATGTACTTTTCCGACAAAATCATTTAACATAAATGTATAAACATACACAATTTGTGTATAAAACGAGGTGTGAAATGAACAAAGGTCAAAGGCATATTAAAATCAGGGAGATTATCACCGCTAATGAAATTGAAACGCAGGATGAGCTTGTCGATATTTTAAAGAAAGACGGCTATAATGTGACGCAGGCCACCGTCTCGCGGGACATTAAAGAGCTTCATTTGGTCAAGGTGCCGACAAACAACGGTTCCTACAAATACAGCCTGCCTGCTGATCAGCGCTTTAATCCCCTTTCCAAATTAAAAAGATCATTGATGGACGCATTTGTCAAAATCGACTCAGCCAGCCATCTGATCGTTTTAAAAACAATGCCGGGCAACGCGCAGGCGATCGGGGCGCTGATGGACAATTTGGATTGGGAAGAAATCATGGGAACGATCTGCGGAGATGATACCATTTTGATCATCTGCCGGACGCATGATGATACCAAAATCGTACAGAAGAAAATATTGGAGCTTTTATAAACGAAGGCCTGAAAAGAGGTGTCATGAAAGCTTGTTAGCTGAATTATCGATCAAAAACTTTGCCATTATCGAAGAATTAACCGTTTCTTTTGAAAAAGGGCTGACGGTTCTGACCGGTGAAACCGGGGCCGGAAAATCGATCATCATCGACGCCGTCTCTTTGCTTGTCGGAGGCCGCGGCTCGTCCGAATATGTCAGGTATGGCGAAAAAAGAGCCGAATTGGAAGGGCTTTTCCTCCTTGACAGCGGCCATCCGGTTTTTGATTTGTGCACAGAACTCGGGATTGAAGCCTCGGATGACATGATCGTCATGAGGAGAGATATTAACGCAAACGGCAAGAGCATCTGCCGCGTCAATGGAAAACTTGTCACCATTGCCGCTTTGCGGGAAGTCGGCAGACTGCTGCTTGACATACACGGGCAGCACGACAATCAGCTGCTGATGGAGGATGAGCACCATCTTCAGCTTCTGGACAGGTTTGCAGGAGAAGAAATCGAGCATGCTCTAAAAGCGTATCAGGAAGTTTACAGCCGCTACATGGACGTCATGAGAAAGGTGAAAGAGCTTTCTGAAAGCGAACAGGAAATGGCTCACAGACTCGATTTAATACAGTTTCAGCTTGATGAAATCGAATCTGCAAACCTTGAGCCGAAAGAGGACGAACTTCTTCAGGAAGAGCGCCGTCAAATCGCTAATTTCGAAAAAATATACGAAGCTCTGCAAAATGCCTATAATGCGCTACGCAACGAGCAGGCTGGGCTTGACTGGGTCGGCATGGCTTCAAGCGAGCTTGAAAACGTCTCAGGCATCAATGAAGGGCTCAATAAAGTATCTGAATCCGTAGCCAACGCATACTACATTCTCGAAGATTCAACTTTTCAGATCAGAAATATGCTGGATGAACTCGAATACGACCCCGAGCGCCTCGATTATATCGAATCGCGATTAAACGAAATCAAACAGCTGAAACGCAAATACGGCGCTACTGTCGAAGATATCCAAGCTTATTCGGCTAAGATAGAGGAAGAGATCGACCGGATCGAAAACCGGGACAGCCACTTGCAGGCATTAAAATCCCGCCTCGAATCAATCGGCAAGGATGTGGCGATTGAAGCCGCCAATGTGTCCGAAATCAGAAAAAAATGGGCGAAAAAACTGGCCAAACAGATTCAGCAGGAACTGAAAGATCTGTATATGGAAAAATCGACATTCGATACGGAATTCCAGGTGAAAAAAGCGGAACGGGATGATGATGCACCCGTCGTCAACGGTATGCCGGTTCAGCTCACAAAGCACGGCATTGATACCGTCCATTTCCTAATCTCAACAAACACGGGAGAACCGCTCAAATCTTTGTCAAAGGTTGCATCTGGAGGAGAGCTGTCAAGAATCATGCTGGCCATGAAAAGCATTTTCTCTGCTCAGCAGGATGTTACATCGATCATTTTCGATGAAGTGGATACGGGTGTAAGCGGCAGAGTCGCGCAGGCGATCGCCGAAAAAATACACCGCGTCTCGATCGGCTCTCAAGTTTTATGCATTACCCACTTGCCGCAGGTGGCCGCGATGGCTGACACCCATCTTTTGATTACGAAACAGTCGAAAGACGGGAGAACGACGACAAGCGTCACGCCGTTGACAAAACAGGAAAAAATAGCGGAAATCGGCCGGATGATCGCCGGAGTCGAAGTAACGGATCTGACGAAGCGCCATGCGAAAGAACTTTTGAACCAAGCTAAGCTTGTTAAAACTACCGGATAAGCTGTTCATCCTGAACAGCTTATTTTTTTGTCGGCATTTTCTTATACAAACTCATTCTTATCATTTTATCCAATGATTTTCTTCCGTCCGCAGTTATAAATCGCTGTCCGAAAGGCAAAAGTAATGAATGTAGCGAAAGAAATTTTATATGGTGTGGGTTAGGTGCGAGGAGAGTGAAAAGGTGGATGTTGAAAAAATCAGAAAAGTTGTGGGTATGATTCTCCTTGTTTCTTTAATAAGTGTAGGGTTTTACAAACCGGTGAAAGAATACATTGTAATCCCAAAAAACTTGAACATTTTTGAGACGGGTACCCGTGCGGTTGAAACGAGCTTATCCGTCAGTGCTTCGAAAGATGGATCATCGGAAGCATTCACACTGAAAGAAAATCAAAGTGAAGTAGAAATAAAAGGTGAAAAGAATGGAAAGGCAGAACTCGTCTATGATTTTGCCGGATTCCCAGTTAAAAAAACGAAAGTAAATGTCCTGCCTGATTTGAAAGTGGTCCCCGGCGGGCAGTCTATTGGTGTAAAGCTTCACTCCGTTGGCGTATTGGTCGTAGGTTTTCATCAAATCAATACCTCTGAAGGCAAAAAATCGCCCGGTGAAGCAGCCGGAATCGCGGTAGGCGACATTATCACCGAAATCAACGGCACGAAAATCGAAAAAATGAATGACATTACCCCTTTTATTCAAAAGGCCGGGAAAACAGGAGAAACCTTACATCTGTCGATTAAAAGAGATAAACAAGAAATCAAAACGAAGCTCATTCCGAAAAAAGACCAGGCTGAAGATAAATACAGAATCGGCTTATATATCAGGGACTCTGCCGCAGGAATCGGCACAATGACTTTTTTCGAGCCGAAATCGAAAAAATACGGAGCGCTTGGTCACGTCATTTCAGACATGGATACGAAAAAACCGATCGTTGTTGAAAAAGGGCAAATCGTGAAATCGACCGTCACTTCGATTGAAAAAGGAACAGGCGGAAATCCCGGAGAGAAACTGGCCCGTTTCGCATCAGAACGAAAAGTGATTGGTGATATCAACAGAAACAGTCCATTCGGGATCTTCGGGACGCTTCACGAGTCAATCAAAAACCGCATCGCTGACAAAGCCATTCCGATTGCATTTTCAGATGAAGTAAAAGAAGGCCCGGCCCAAATTTTAACGGTTATCGAAAACGACAAAGTCGAGAAATTCGATATTCAGGTCGTCAGTACGACACCTCAGAAGTTTCCGGCTACAAAAGGGATGGTGCTGAAAATTACCGACCCGAGGCTGTTGAGCAAAACAGGAGGCATCGTTCAAGGGATGAGCGGAAGCCCGATCATCCAAAACGGAAAGATCATTGGCGCCGTAACTCACGTTTTCGTCAATGATCCGACGAGCGGATACGGCGTGCATATTGAATGGATGCTGTCTGAAGCGGGAATCGATATTTATAAAAAAGAAAAAGCAAGCTGACTGCCGGATTCCTCCGGCAGTTTTTGATTTCGTCTTTTTTTCTTGCGCGTTGTGCGTTAAAATGAAAGAAGAAAAGATTTTTCGACAAATTCACGTTCCCCGGTTTGTCAAGTCGCATTTCGAGTCGAAAAATCGAGAAAATCAGAAAAAAACAGAGAAAAAGCGAGAGATACCACTATTATTGGAAAAATCCTTTTTAAAAAAAGGGAATAAAGTGGTGCTGTCGAATTAAACATATTAGAAAAAGAATGATGAAATTTATCAACATACACATTGGGGAGGAAGAAACGTGGAGAAAATTAAAGTATGTGTTGCTGATGATAACAGGGAGCTTGTCGGCCTATTAAGCGAATATATCGAGGGACAAAGCGACATGGAAGTACTTGGTGTCGCGTACAACGGACAGGAATGCCTTTCGTTGTTTAAAGACAAGGAGCCCGATGTGCTTGTGCTGGATATTATCATGCCTCACCTCGATGGATTGGCCGTTCTTGAAAGGCTGAGGGAATCGCAGCTTAAAAAGCAGCCGAATGTCATCATGCTGACGGCGTTCGGTCAGGAAGACGTGACGAAAAAAGCTGTAGATTTGGGCGCGTCGTATTTTATTTTGAAGCCTTTTGACATGGAGAACTTAGTCGGCCATATCCGCCAGGTCAGCGGAAACGGATCTCAATTGACACACCGTGCCCCGTCTTCTCAAAGCAGTGTGCTTCGGCCGCAGCCGGAATCGCCGAAGAAAAACCTGGACGCCAGCATCACGACCATCATCCACGAAATCGGCGTGCCCGCTCATATAAAAGGCTATTTATACTTAAGGGAAGCCATCTCCATGGTGTATAACGACATCGAACTGCTCGGAAGCATTACAAAAGTGCTTTATCCGGATATCGCCAAAAAATTCAACACGACTGCAAGCCGAGTCGAACGGGCGATTCGCCACGCCATCGAAGTCGCATGGAGCAGAGGCAACATCGACTCGATTTCGTCACTTTTCGGCTACACAGTCAGCATGTCAAAAGCCAAGCCGACGAATTCAGAATTCATCGCGATGGTCGCAGACAAGCTGAGACTGGAGCATAAGGCTTCTTAAACGTTGACATGGCGCGGTTTTGACGAAGATTTACCGTTGAATTGCCGACCTTTTTCTAACGAATAGTTTATCGTAATTCCGATGAATTTTTCGCCCTTATTGCGATGAATTGCGATCCGAAGGGTTTCATACAGTATTTGAAGGTCTCGTTTTTATAAACGAGGCTGTTTTTTTGCTCTTAAATGTACTGTTTGTGTTTCAGCACGGTGTGTATTGTGTAAAGTCAGCCTAACAGCTCATCAAAAAATACCAAAATATTGTAATTTGTGCACTTTTTAGACATGCCTGTTTGTTATATGATGAAATCGAAATGAAATAAATGGAAAAGGAGTTGTTTTAAAATGAAAGTCAATAAATTATTAACTGGTACGACTCTGGCTGTTGGTTTACTTATTTCTACAGCGCCGGTATTTGCTGCACCGCATTCATCTGAGGTGATTGCACATCCGACTGCTCAATACATCAATTGTCCAAGTGACTTGCCAAGCTCATTCAAAAGCAGCAAATCATCAAAATGTGTAAAATCTTCTTCAGGAGTTTTCAGTAACAAATTTTCTGATAGCGATGGAACATGGTATTTCAAAGGGAAATTTTACAGTAATGTTTTTAACACTTGGGTTGGTTTTTACGAAGGATGAACAAAAAAGGGGGGCTCCCCCTTTTTTTGTTTTCCTTTTAGTAATTTCACGGAAATAGATGGCGGAGAATGTAAAACCTTTCGAAAAAGCCAATCTCGAGTTAAAAGTATGAAATAAGCAGGTGGTATGATGATCTTTACGAAAACAGATCTTCGCTATTATCTCGAACAAGACAAGAAAGCGTTAGGAATCTCAAGTCGAAAAAGGCCTAAATGGTTTGGCGATGATATTTGGAAGTATCAGATAGCCTTGCGCAAACATGAATATTACTCAAATGCCAACTCCAAGGTGTTCAAGCATGTTTACCGGTATCTGCATAAAAAGAGAGGATTGAAGCTCGGATTTGACATCCCGGTGAATGTTTTCGGTCCGGGGTTGAGGATCAACCATTACGGATTGCTCATCGTAAACAGCAATGCAAAAATAGGTGCAAACTGTGACATTCATCAAGGAGTTAACATCGGTCAAAATCACGCTCACCACGATGTTCCAACAATCGGAGACAATGTCTGGATCGGGCCTGGAGCAAAGCTCTTTGGCAGCATTCACATTGCCGACGGCATTTCGATTGGCGCAAACGCCGTAGTCAACAAATCTTTCACTGAGGAAAACATTACAATAGCCGGTGTGCCTGCCAAAAAAATTAAAGAGGCGCCGTCAACAATGGACCGGAAGCAGGCTCTGCAGCAGCAAATATAGGCATGAGAACTGCGGAAGGAGCAGCGCTGCTAAATCATCCGCTATGAAGGACTAAATGTTGTCATGAAGCAGCCGGGCTTTAAAAAATGCATTCCTGCAAGTTCTGATAAAAGCCACATAGCACGCAGCCAGCTTTCGGTGTATCCGTCTATTTTTCAAAGTTTGTCTCACGCCCGGTGCATTGGCGTCATAGACTGAATCATATAAAGCGAAAGCCGCATGAAACGTCTTTTTTCTTATGAAAAAAGACGTTTTTTTATACAAAAAAATAAAAATGATGAAATAGATCTGATTTCTTCCAGATGACAACCATTTTTCGCCTTGGGTAGACCGTTTTTCACAGACGTTTTTGAGCGGATGGCTTCTAACAATTCGGAAATCCCTGGGGCGTTGGACGGGTAAATCGGACGAATATCTGCTGGAGTGGCCTGCTTTACAGCCGCCGGGTATTAAAGATAAGGTACGGGGAGTAAAAAATTCAGCGGACGAGGTGGTCGACATGAAAAAAGGAGTCATCCTTGTTTTGTTCGCTATGCTGCTATTGGCAGGCTGCGGGACAACGCAACATAATGAGATCCGAAAAGGAACAGGCGGGGAAACGTTTGTGAAAGAAGGCACCTTTGTCGGTTTGGCGGATCAGCATACCGTCGCCGTCAATATTGACGGTAAAGAAACGACGTTTCAGGTCCCTCCCGAAAAACGGGATAAATATAAGGGGATCAAGGATGATACAAAGGTGGAAGTGAAGTACACGAAAACAGAGGACGGAACATTACAGCTTGAAGATATGAAAGAGAAAGAATGATCGTTTGCAAAAAGGGATTGTAGGAGGAACTAATCGTGAAACTGTTAATGAGGAGTTTAGTTTTGCTGCTGTTTTCGTTTATTGCGGTTTTTCCAGCTGCTTTTGCAGCTGAGCCGCTTTCCGGTAAGACGGTATATGTTGACGCAGGTCACGGGGGCGAAGACAGCGGCGCGGTCGGAAACGGGCTGCTTGAGAAAGATGTCAATCTTGAAGTGGCAAAGCTGGTTGATGAAAAACTGAAAGAAGAGGGAGCTGCCACAGTCGCCTCAAGAACGGATGATACGTTTTTGACACTGGAAGACCGGGTGGCCAAAGCGAGCAAGCACGCTTCGGACTTGCTGATCAGCATTCATGCAAACTCGGCCGTCCCTGAAGCGTCAGGTACAGAAACATACTTCGATTCTGCCTATCAAGCCGCTGACAGCGAACGCCTGGCGTCTAACATTCAAGAACGCCTTCCGGATGCGCTTGGCACTCGGGACAGAGGTGTAAAAGAATCAGGGTTTTATGTCATCAAAAATTCTCAAATGCCGAGTGTTTTAGTCGAACTCGGCTTTATCACGAACAAAACTGATGCAGCTAAACTCGAAAGTCCGGAATATCAGGAAAAAGCGGCAGACGCGATTGCTGACGCTGTCACAGCTTATTACGAATAACAATAGGGGCCCCGGTATAAGACCGGGGTTCTTGTGTTATGTTTATGTTAAAAAAGGCCTTATGTGTGGAAAGAAAACAGTAAGACCTTCATAATGGGATATAAACTTGCAATTCTTGTAGAGGTGAACCAGAAATGACGAAAATATTTGCACACCGAGGAGCTTCAGGCACTTTTCCCGAAAATACAATGGAGGCGTTTAAGCAGGCGGCGGCCATCGGTGCAGACGGCATCGAATTGGATGTACAAATGGCAAAAGACGGACGTCTTGTTGTAATACATGATGAAAAGCTTGACAGGACGACTTCGCTGAAAGGATATGTAAAGGATCTTACATATGCGGAGATCAAGCGCGGAGACGCAAGCCACCGTTTTTCCGAAAAAACCGGATCTGTCCCGGTACCGACCCTTGAAGAAGTGTTTGAGTGGGCGGCAGATGCTGAATTTCTTCTCAATGTGGAATTGAAAAACAGCATTATCCGTTATGAAGGAATGGAAGAAAAGGTGATGTCGATGATTGAAGCGTACGGCCTTCAAGACCGGATCATTCTTTCATCATTCAATCATGAAAGCCTTGCGTTATGCAGCAGACTGAATCCAAGTATCGAGTTGGCCGCGCTTTACATGGATGTCATCTACAAGCCGGAGGAGTACATTGAAATGATTCCGGCTACAGGATTTCATCCGTATCGCCGTTCAATGTCGGTTGACATGATCAAAAACGCCCATTTGAAACAAAAAGCGGTCCGGCCGTTCACCATCAACCGTGAAGAGGAGATGAAAAAGCTGATTGCTGAAGGAATTGACGGTTTCTTCACCGATTTTCCCGAAAAAGCGTTAAAAATAAAAGCCGAGATGTGACACGCTGAAAGGATTACAAAATCCCAAAACTAAAAGTCGTTTTGGGATTTTGTCAACAATCTGAAAGCCGCAGACAATATCTGCGGCTTTTTGCTTTCCGTTCGCAGAGATCACACCTCGCGGCTGCTCTGCTTTTTTCTGAAGCGGGGGCTTACTTGGTTGCGTTTTCTGTCTCTGTATAGAATAAATCCGCCTAATAAATAAAGGCCGCCTGCGAAGCATATGAACCCCGCCAGCCCCTGAAGCCAAAGGATCTGAAACGGGCTGATCAAAACGCCGAAAACAGTGTCGCGCATCAATTTAATTCCGAGAGCAGCCAGGCCTCCCGGTATCAGCAAAACGAGCAGTGCGATCATTCTCCCCATACACGAATCCCCTTACCAAAGATTTACCTTTATTGTCTATTTGAAAAAAAAGTTTGTCAAGAAAGGAAAACATGATAACATAGATGTTGTGCAAATTGTTGCAAGTGAACGTGATAGTGTGCAAAATTTTTCATACAAAGGGGTAAAGGGATGATGCAAAAAGTACTGATCGTTGGTGCTGGAAAAGGGGGGACCGCTCTCTTGGATGTGCTGCTGAAAACAAAGACGATGCATATCGAGGCGGTCATCGATAAAAATCCGGAAGCTCCCGGGCTTTTCATCGCGCAAAAAAACGATATCGAAACGGCGCTCGATTGGGCACCGTACATCACAGAACTGATCGATATCATCATTGAAACGACCGGAGACGCCGGCGTATTAAAGCAACTGATGCGAAAAAAGTACGACAGTACGATCGTGGTGCCGGGATCGCTCGCTTATATCATCTCTCAGCTGATGAACGAAAAGCAGCAGCTCATCCAAATGTTAAAAGAGCAGACGTATAAACACGACCGTATTTTCAACTCTATGAATGACGGCATGATTTTTATCGACATTAACGAAGAGATCATTTTGTTTAACAAAATGGCGGAAGTGATGACCGGGACAAAGCGCACTGAAGCGATCGGCCAGCATATTCAAAGCGTGATCCCGACGACGAAGCTGCCGCGCATTCTCAATACGAGAGAGCCTGAGTATCATCAAAAACAATTTCTCCATCCGAACAGGCAGATCGTCACGACCAGAATTCCGATTATCGATGACGGAGGGACGCTGCTCGGGGCGCTTAGCATATTTAAGGACATTACCGATGCGGTCGAGCTGGCTGAAGAGGTGACCAACCTGAAGGAAGTCAGAACGATGCTTGAAGCGATCATTCAATCTTCGGATGAAGCGATATCGGTCGTTGATGAAAACGGAAACGGGATGATGATCAACAGGGCGTATACAAAGATGACGGGCCTGACAAAAGACCAGGTGATCGGGAAGCCGGCCAATACCGACATATCCGAAGGTGAAAGCATGCATTTGAAAGTGCTTGAAACGAGGCGCCCTGTCAGAGGGGTCAGAATGAAAGTCGGCCCCAATAAAAAAGAAGTGATCGTCAATGTCGCGCCGATTATCGTTGACGGTATTTTAAAAGGGAGCGTCGGCGTTATTCACGATGTATCTGAAATTCAATCGCTCACAAACGAGCTGAACAGAGCGCGCCAGATTATCCGTACACTCGAGGCGAAATATACATTTGCCGACATCATCGGTTCAAGCGAGCAGATGCTCGTCGCGCTGGAACAGGCGAAATTGGGGGCGAAGACGCCTGCGACGATTTTGCTGAGAGGCGAATCGGGAACGGGGAAAGAGCTTTTTGCCCATGCCATACATAACGAAAGTGACCGAAAGTATAATAAGTTTGTTCGCGTCAATTGTGCGGCCATTTCGGAATCACTGCTTGAATCAGAGCTGTTCGGCTATGAAGAAGGCGCTTTTTCAGGCGCGCGCCGCGGCGGCAAAAAAGGATTTTTTGAAGAGGCGAACAACGGCAGCATTTTCTTGGATGAAATCGGAGAGCTCACGCAAAACACACAAGCGAAGCTCCTCCGCGTTCTTCAGGAAAAAGAAATTGTCAGAGTCGGCGGGACCAAACCGATTTCTGTGAACGTCCGGGTCATCGCAGCGACAAACGTCAATATTGAAAAAGCGCTCGCTGAGGGCAGGTTTCGCGAAGACTTGTACTACCGGATCAATCGCTATCCGATATCAATTCCGCCGCTCAGGCAGCGGAAAGAGGATATCGAAGCCTTGAGCAGGCATTTGATTGGGAAGATCAATCAAGAATACGGACGCAATGTAAAGGGGCTCACGAAAAACGCACTCAAATCGTTAAAAGCACGGAAGTGGCCGGGGAATGTCAGAGAGCTTGAAAATGTCCTTGAGCGGGCGATGATCTTTTTAAAACCGCAAATGGAATGGATTGATCTCGAACACCTGCCTGAAGCAGACCGTCCGAAAAAAAAGGTGGAAGCCGGAGCAGCTTTCCCTGAGATTGAAGAGGAAAAGCTGTCTGATGCGGTTGAACGGTTTGAAGCTCATGTCATAAAAGAAACGCTTGAAAAGCATCAATACAACAGAACGAAAACGGCGAAAGCGCTTGGAATCAGTATCCGCAATCTCTATTACAAAATGGATAAATACAATCTTGCAAAAGATAGCATGCAATAAATTGCAAAACGAGTGCAAAATCATGCAAACTGTAAAACAGGATCACAGTACCGAACCGCTTTTTTATACTGGCACGAAACTTGCATGATATAGTGGGCGGATGTTTGCTAAGAAAGGTGGGTACTATGAAGCTGAAACAATTATTGCAAAAAGCGGCGGAGCTTGACAATAAAACGGTCGCCGTCGCACATGCAGAAGATGACGAAGTGCTGCAAGCAGTCAAACTTGCGGTCGACAAACAATTTGCCCGGTTCTTGCTGATTGGGCACAGAGAAAAGATCAGGCATATGATGACAGAACAGAACATTTCAAAACGGCACGTGGATATCATTCATTCGGAATCGCCGGCGGATTCGGCGAGAATTGCCGTTCAAGCTGTCAAAAGCGGCAATGCTGATGTTCTCATGAAGGGGAATGTCCCGACAGCCGTGCTATTAAAAGCCGTTTTGAATAAAGAGTACGGGCTCCGTTCCTCGCATGTACTGTCACATGTAGCAGCTTTTGAAGTCAGCGGGTTTGAGAGGCTGATTTATGTAACAGATGCGGCAATGAATATCAGCCCCAAGCTTGATGAGCTGAAACAAATTTTAGAAAACGCAGTCGGCGTGGCGAGAGCGGTCGGCGTGCAAATGCCGAAAGCCGCTTGCCTCGCCGCGGTGGAAACGGTGAATCCCGCAATGGAAGCGACATTAAATGCAGCTGCCTTGACGCAGATGAATCATCGGGGCCAAATCAAAAATTGCATCGTTGACGGGCCTCTTGCTTTGGATAACGCGATCTCACCGCTTGCCGCCCGGCATAAAAACATTTCTGGAATCGTTGCGGGCGAGGCTGACATCCTGCTTGTTCCTTCAATTGAAACAGGCAATGTCCTTTACAAATCATTGATTCATTTTGCGGGTGCGAAAGTGGGAGCCATTTTGGCAGGGGCAAAAGCGCCCATCGCCTTGACAAGCAGGGCCGATTCCGCAGAAAACAAGCTGTATTCGATTGCTTTGGCGCTGTGTACGTCTGAAGCACGACAAGAGGAGGAATAAAAAATGGAACTATTTCGATATATGGAACAGTATGACTATGAGCAATTGGTATTTTGCCAAGATAAACAGTCCGGATTAAAAGCGATCATCGCGATTCATGATACGACGCTCGGGCCGGCTCTCGGCGGCACGAGAATGTGGACATATGAAAGTGAAGAAGCCGCAATTGAAGATGCGCTGCGCCTTGCGCGGGGAATGACCTATAAAAACGCGGCGGCCGGACTGAACCTCGGAGGAGGCAAAACCGTTATTATCGGCGATCCGCGCAAAGATAAAAACGAAGAAATGTTCCGCGCTTTCGGCCGTTACATTCAAGGGCTGAACGGCAGATACATCACCGCGGAAGACGTCGGTACAACCGTTGAAGATATGGACATCATTCATGACGAAACTGATTTTGTTACAGGCATTTCGCCTGCTTTCGGTTCATCTGGCAATCCTTCCCCGGTAACGGCTTACGGGGTATATAAAGGGATGAAGGCTGCGGCAAAAGAGGCCTTCGGGACAGATTCGCTTGAAGGAAAAACCGTTGCTGTCCAAGGGGTCGGAAACGTGGCATACAATCTGTGCCGTCATCTCCACGAAGAAGGCGCGAAACTGATCGTGACCGACATCAATAAAGAAGCGGTCGAACGCGCAGTCGCCGAATTCGGCGCCCGTGCCGTCGATCCGGATGATATTTATTCACAGGAGTGCGATATATATGCACCGTGTGCTCTGGGAGCGACAATCAACGATGATACGATTCCGCAGCTGAAAGCCAAAGTGATTGCCGGGGCAGCCAACAATCAGCTGAAAGAAACGCGCCACGGGGATCAAATCCACGACATGGGTATCGTTTATGCCCCTGACTATGTCATCAATGCCGGCGGCGTCATCAATGTCGCTGACGAGCTTTACGGCTATAATTCAGAGCGCGCGCTGAAAAAAGTCGAAGGCATCTACGGAAATATTGAACGCGTCCTTGAAATTTCAAAACGCGACCGCATTCCGACATACTTGGCCGCAGACCGCCTGGCGGAAGAGCGTATTGAGCGCATGCGCCAATCGAGAAGTCAATTTTTGCAAAACGGCCATCACATTTTAAGCAGGCGTTAAGATCATAACCCCTATTCGCTACTGGAGGTTTTATATCAATGCAGGTACAGGAAAAACGTATTCTCGTCATCAATCCGGGATCAACATCTACAAAGATCGGCGTTTTTCATGATGACCGTTCGATTTTCGAAAAATCAATCCGTCATGACGAGGCTGAGTTACAGCAATACCAAACCATTATTGATCAATATTCGTTCAGAAAACAGGCGATACTCGAAACCCTGCATGAACAGGGAATCAATATTTCTAAATTGGCTGCCGTTTGCGCCCGGGGAGGGCTACTCAGACCGATTGAAGGCGGCACTTACGAAGTCAACGATGCGATGATCACCGATTTGAAGAACGGATATGCGGGGCAGCATGCATCAAATCTCGGGGGTATCATCGCCAGGGAGATTGCCGACGGATTAAATATTCCCGCTTTTATCGTCGACCCCGTTGTTGTGGATGAAATGGCCCCTATCGCAAAAATTTCCGGCACGCCGGCCATTGAAAGGCGCAGTATTTTTCACGCGCTCAACCAAAAAGCTGTCGCGAGGAAAGCGGCCTGGCAGTTTGGAAAGCGGTATGAAGATATGAAAATGATCATCACCCACATGGGAGGCGGCATTACGACCGGCGTTCATTGCCACGGTCGGGTGATCGATGTCAACAACGGCCTCCACGGAGAAGGTCCGCTCAGTCCGGAGCGGGCCGGAACCATTCCTGCGGGTGATCTGATCGAAATGGCCTTCTCCGGCAAGTATACGAAAGGCGAGCTGATGAAAATGCTAGTCGGCGGCGGAGGCCTCGCCGGCTATCTCGGCACGACGGATGCGGTTAAAGTTGAGAAAATGATCAAGGAAGGCGATCAAAAGGCTGCGCTCATCTATGAAGCGATGGCTTATCAAATCGCCAAAGAAATCGGGGCGGCCAGCGCCGTCTTAAAAGGCGAAGTCGATGTCATTATTTTGACAGGCGGACTGGCGTACGGAAAATCGTTTGTTACCTCGATCAGACAATACATAGACTGGATTTCGGATGTCGTCGTCTTTCCGGGAGAAAATGAGCTTCAAGCATTGGCTGAAGGTGCATTTCGCGTATTGAACGGCGAAGAAGAGGCGAAACAGTATCCGAACCAGAGGAGGGAAAGTCATGGCAACTGAATACGATCTCGTGATTCTTGGAGGGGGCACAGGCGGCTATGTGGCTGCCATCAGAGCTTCGCAGCTGGGGCTGAAAACAGCCGTCGTTGAAAAGCGGAAACTCGGCGGCACGTGCCTTCATAAAGGCTGCATCCCGTCGAAAGCGCTCCTAAGAAGCGCGGAAGTTTACAGGACAGCAAAAAAGGCGGACGAATTCGGAGTGGTCATTTCTGAAGTCGGCCTGCGGTTTTCTCAAGTTCAAAGCAGAAAACAAAAAATAATTGACCAGCTGCACAACGGTGTCAAACACTTGATGAAAAAAGGAAAGATTGATGTTTACGAAGGAATCGGACGGATTCTCGGGCCGTCGATTTTTTCCCCGATGCCGGGGACGGTTTCCGTTGAGATGGCAAACGGGGATGAGAATGAGATGCTCATACCGAAAAACGTCATCATCGCCACAGGCTCAAGGCCCAGGTCGCTGCCGGGGCTTGAGCTTGACGGGGAAAACGTGCTGTCATCCGACGAAGCGCTTGAACTTGAGCAGCTTCCGGCTTCCATGCTGATTGTCGGAGGAGGTGTCATCGGAATCGAGTGGGCTTCCATGCTGTGCGATTTCGGTGTTGACGTGACCGTCATTGAGTATGCAGACCGGATTTTGCCGACTGAAGATGCCGATATTTCTAAAGAAATGCAGACGCAGCTGGCGAAAAAAGGCATCACCATCATCACGGGAGCGAAAGTGCTGCCCGACACATTGGCGAAAGGCGATACGGTCAGCATTCAAGCGGAAAAAGACGGAGAAAAACAGACCTATTCCGCTGAGAAAATGCTCGTATCTGTCGGAAGGCAGGCAAATGTTGAAGGGATCGGTCTGGAAAACACAGATATCCAAGTGGAAAACGGCTTTATCGCGACAAACAGCATGTACCAGACAAAAGAATCCCACATCTATGCGATCGGAGATGTGATCGGCGGCCTTCAGCTTGCACATGCTGCTTCCCATGAAGGGATTACGGCTGTTGAGCACATTGCTGGCGAGAATCCGCACGACATCGACTATTCGCTTGTCTCAAAATGCATCTATTCAAGTCCTGAAGCCGCATCGGTCGGCTTGACAGAGGATGAGGCGAAGGCACAGGGCAAAAGCGTCAAAGTAGGCAAATTTCCGTTTCAGGCGATTGGCAAAGCGCTCGTGTACGGTGAGACGGACGGCTTTGTCAAAATCGTCGCCGATCGCGAATCAGATGATATTTTGGGCGTTCACATGATCGGCCCGCATGTGACAGACATGATATCTGAAGCCGGTCTGGCAAAGGTGCTTGACGCCACCCCGTGGGAAGTCGGACAAACGATCCATCCGCATCCGACGCTGTCGGAGGCGATCGGAGAAGCCGCCCTTGCCGTAGATGGAAAGGCGATTCATTTTTAGAAAGCATGAAGGAGTGAAAAAAATGGGCAATAACCGTCATGAAGCAGTTGGATTAACAGATGAACAAGCAATCGACATGTACAAAACCATGCTTTTAGCCAGAAAACTTGATGAGCGGATGTGGCTCTTAAACCGTTCAGGCAAAATTCCTTTTGTCATCTCTTGTCAAGGACAGGAAGCCGCCCAGGTCGGAGCGGCATTTGCATTAGACCGTGAGAACGATTATGTGCTTCCATATTACAGAGATATGGGCGTTGTCCTTGCTTTTGGCATGACGGCAAAAGATTTAATGCTGTCGGCGTTTGCAAAAGCCGAGGATCCGAATTCGGGAGGAAAGCAGATGCCGAGCCACTTCGGTCAAAAGAAAAACCGGATCGTCACGGGCTCTTCGCCAGTGACAACGCAAGTTCCGCACGCGGTGGGTGTAGCGCTTGCCGGAAGACTTGAAAAGAAAGACATCGCGACTTTTGTGACGTTCGGTGAAGGCTCTTCAAACCAGGGGGACTTCCATGAAGGGGCGAACTTTGCCGCCGTTCATAAGCTTCCCGTCATTTTCATGTGTGAAAACAATAAATACGCCATTTCGGTTCCTTACGAAAAGCAGGTGGCTTGTGAAAACATTTCCGACCGCGCCGTCGGTTACGGCATGCCCGGCGTGACTGTTGACGGAAATGATCCGCTTGAAGTCTACAAAGCGGTTAAAGAAGCAAGGGAACGTGCCGGAAGAGGCGAAGGTCCGACATTAATCGAAACGATATCATACCGGCTGACCCCGCACTCCAGCGATGATGATGATCGAAGCTACAGAGAGCGCGAAGAGGTGGCGGAGGCGAAGAAAAATGATCCGCTTAACAAATTCGCGCATTACTTAAAAGAAACAGGCCTTCTGGACGACCAGTCTGAGAAGCAAATGTCGGATGAGATCACAACCATCGTCAATGAAGCAACAGATTATGCTGAACATGCACCTTATGCAGATCCGGAAGATGCGCTGCGGCATGTTTATGCGGAGTAAGGGGGAAGAACAATGCCAGTTATGTCATATATAGATGCTGTCACTTTGGCTTTGAAAGAAGAAATGGAAAAGGATTCCCGCGTCTTTGTTTTAGGGGAGGATGTCGGCAAAAAAGGCGGTGTGTTCAAGGCAACAGCCGGTCTTTACGACCAGTTCGGCGAAGAGCGGGTGATGGACACGCCTTTGGCGGAATCCGCAATTGCCGGCGTCGGAATCGGGGCTGCCATGTACGGGATGAGACCGGTCGCCGAAATGCAGTTTGCAGATTTTATCATGCCGGCTGTCAACCAGATTATTTCAGAAGCGGCAAAAATCCGCTACCGCTCCAACAATGACTGGAATTGTCCGATCGTCATCCGCGCACCTTACGGCGGAGGCGTGCACGGCGCGCTGTACCATTCTCAGTCAGTTGAATCCGTATTTGCCAACCAGCCCGGGTTGAAAATCGTCATGCCTTCGACACCTTATGATGTCAAAGGGCTTTTGAAAGCGGCCATCCGCGATGACGACCCTGTCCTGTTCTTCGAGCATAAACGTGCGTACCGGCTGATCAAGGGCGAAGTGCCGAGTGACGACTATGTGCTGCCGATCGGAAAGGCGGATGTGAAGCGGGAAGGCGAAGACATTACCGTCATCACATACGGATTGTGCGTCCATTTCGCCCTTCAGGCTGCCGAGCGGCTTGCCAAAGACGGGATTTCCGCACATATCCTTGATTTAAGAACAGTATATCCGCTCGATCAGGAAGCGATTATTGAAGCGGCTTCCAAAACGGGCAAAGTGCTTCTGATGACCGAGGATACGAAGGAAGGCAGCATTATGAGTGAAGTAGCCGCGATCATTTCAGAGCATTGCCTGTTCGATTTGGATGCGCCGATTAAGCGGTTGGCGGGCCCTGACGTCCCGGCAATGCCGTATGCTCCTACAATGGAAAAATTCTTTATGGTCAATCCGGATAAAGCAGAAGCAGCAATGAGAGAATTGGCCGAGTTTTAATATAGCGAAGGAGGACATATCGTATGGCAGTGGAACAAATGACAATGCCGCAGCTCGGGGAGAGCGTGACGGAGGGAACCATCAGCAAATGGCTTGTCAGCGTCGGAGATCACGTCAACAAATACGATCCGATTGCTGAAGTGATGACGGATAAGGTCAATGCTGAAGTCCCTTCATCGTTCACGGGAACGATTACCGAGCTTGTCGGGAAAGAAGGCGAAACTCTGCAAGTCGGAGACGTCATCTGCAAAGTCGAAACAAACGAAGAAGCGAAACCGGAGGCTGAGGCTGCTTCCAATCTGGATCAAGCGGAAGCGGAGCCGGCCAAACCGGAGGAAAAAGATACATCTCAGAAAAAACGTTATTCCCCGGCGGTGCTGAGACTTGCCGGTGAGCACAACATTGATTTGGAGCAGGTGGAAGGTACCGGTGCCGGCGGACGGATCACCAGAAAAGACATCCAGCGCATCATTGCTTCCGGAGCTGCTCCTCAAGCTGATGCGGCGCCGGAAAAACAGCCGGATACAAATGCCGCGGGAGCGAGTGAGCCCGTCCAAAAGCCGGCGCAAGCCGCCCCTCAAGCTGCACCGCCTCAGAGTGCGGCTGGAGACGTCGAGATTCCTGTGACCGGAATCCGTCATGCGATTGCGACCAATATGGTCAGAAGCAAGCATGAAATCCCTCATGCCTGGACGATGATGGAAGTGGATGTCACAAGTCTTGTGAGCTACCGCAACAAAATAAAGGACGAATTTAAGAAGAAAGAGGGCTTCAGCCTGACCTTTTTCGCGTTCTTTGTCAAAGCGGTCGCACAGGTGCTGAAGGAATTCCCGCAAATGAACAGCATGTGGGCCGGAGATAAAATCATTCAGAAAAAAGACATCAACATCTCAATTGCAGTAGCGACTGACGATGCGCTGTACGTTCCTGTCATCAAGCATGCCGATGAAAAAACAATTAAAGGCATCGCGAGAGAAATCTCCGAACTGGCTCATAAGGTCAGAAGCGGCAAGCTGACGAGCGGGGATATGAGCGGAGGTACGTTCACGGTCAACAATACCGGTTCGTTCGGGTCGGTTCAGTCAATGGGGATCATCAACCATCCACAGGCGGCCATCCTGCAGGTTGAATCGATCGTCAAGCGTCCCGTCGTCATGGAGCATGGCATGATCGCGGTCAGAGATATGGTGAACCTGTGCTTATCCCTCGACCACAGAGTGCTTGACGGCCTCGTTTGCGGCAGATTCCTTGCCCGTGTGAAAGAGATTTTGGAACAAATCGATGATCATACTTCCATTTATTAAAAAAGAAGAGCTGGCCCGTTAAGGGTCAGCTCTTTTCTTTTTCTAAGGGGGCGAGCATGCGGAGATGTCCGTTTAGCACCTCGATTGAAGCCGGCGTTTTTGTGCAGATTTCGCCGTCTGTATCGGCTTCCATTGGGAGGGCGGTTTCAACTTCAACGGTTTGCCCCTGATAATAGGAGAGCTCGCCTGCAAAGGAATCCCATTCGGGATCATCCATTGCAAAAAGTTCTTTCAATGCAGCCAAATTCGTATTCCGGCAGACGAGGATGTCCGCTTTTCCGTCGTTAATGCTCAGCTGCGGAAGGGGGATCTTGTTTGTTCCGATAAATGGTCCGTTCAGCACGACCACCATGACCGCTTCGTCAGTAAACTCTTCTCCGTCGATCGACAGGCGGAAAGAGAAAGGCTCAAGATTGGAGATGGTCCGCAGTGCGCTTGTAAAATAACTGATTCTCCCGAGCAGCGCTTTTTCCGTTTGATTGATATGGGTGGAAGCTTCCGTAATCAATCCGATGCCCCAGAAGTTGAGACAATAATGATCATTTGCTTTTAACACATCGACCGGGACAGGTTTTCCATTGACGAGCGCTTCCGCCGCTTTTTCAATGTTCTGGGGAATGCGGAGCGCCCTCGAAAAGTCGTTGCATGTGCCGCCCGGGAGAATGCCGATATCTGGCTTCGTTTGAAGCTGGCTGATGCCGTTAATGCATTCGTGCACCGTTCCGTCACCGCCTAATATAAACAATTGCCCGATATCCTCCCCGATCTTTCGGCAAAATTCGAATGCATCACGTTTCTTTCTCGTCGGTTTTACGATGAGTTCGTCTATAGCCTGTGAAAGAACAGGTACGGCAGCACCCAGTGTTTTTTCAACATTTTTTTGTCCTGCATTTCCGTTGTAAATCAGCATTGCTTTCTTTCGGTTCATAAAGGTGCTCCTTTATTTGATAGAGTCTTTACTTATTTTTCCCCGGGCTGCCCGTGCCATAAACCTGAAGGAACACGAATCGCCTGATTTGCGGTTCGGACGGTTTCAAAGTATCATTAGAACAGATGAGCAAACAGCGCCTTTAGCATCATGCTAAAGGCGGCTAAAAAGGAGAGATCTTAAAGTGAACATGGATTTTAATCTGTTTATGAATGATGTCGTGCGCCAAGCCAGACAGGAAATAACGGCTGCCGGCTACACCGAATTGAAAACGCCTGAAGAGGTCGATGAAGCGCTCACGAAAAAAGGGACTACGCTTGTGATGGTCAACTCCGTCTGCGGCTGTGCAGGGGGAATTGCAAGGCCAGCCGCACATCATGCGGTTCATTACGATAAGCGCCCGGATCATCTCGTCACCGTTTTTGCCGGACAAGACAAAGAAGCGACGGCTCGAGCAAGGGGATATTTTGAAGGATATCCGCCCTCTTCTCCGTCATTCGCTCTTTTAAAAGACGGCAAGATTTTAAAAATGGTCGAACGCCATGAAATTGAAGGCTATGAGCCGATGGCTGTCATCACTAAGCTTCAAGGATTGTTTGAAGAATACTGTGAAGAAGTATAAGGTAAAGGAAATACCGCCTGCCAAAACAGTGGCAGGCTTTTTTTATGTATAAAAATTCTTTTTATATGCAATCAGAAAGATAAAAACACAGGCTTTCAATTGGTATTTAAATGCTTGTTTGAAGGTTTTTCAGTTATTTTTCAAAATGGTATTGCATCTGGCCTAGAAAATGTTTAAAATACATATCAACGAATAAATATTCAAAAAAGGTTCAGGGGGATACACAACATGAAAAAATGGATGTTACTGGTAGTGGCAGCATGTGTCACATTTGCATTGACTGCATGCGGGACGAGCAGCAGTTCTGCTGATAAAAAAACATTGGTGATGGGAACTTCAGCCGATTACCCGCCTTTTGAATCGAAAGACGGAGATAAGATTGTCGGTTTTGATGTTGATCTGGCCAATGCACTGGCTAAAAAAACGGGCCATGAAATCGAAGTGAAAGACATGGACTTCAACGGCCTGGTGACCGCTCTTAAAACAAACAAAGTCGACATCGTGCTTTCAGGAATGACGCCGACGCCTAAACGCAAAAAGCAGGTCGATTTTTCAAACGTCTATTATACGGCTCACAACATGATCGTTACAAAAAAATCAAGCGGCATCAAATCGCTTGACGATTTGAAAGGAAAAACGGTCGGCGTGCAGCTTGGCTCCATTCAGGAAGAAAAAGCGAAGGAGCTTACGCCGGATTATAATTTAAAAGTTGAAAACCGCAACCGCATTTCGGATTTAACCGAAGAAATCAAAGCGGGCCGCTTTGACGCAGCAATCATAGAGGATATCGTTGCCGAAAAATATATTAATAAAAATGAAGAACTGGTTGGCTACAATCTGCCGAAAGAACCGGATGAAAAAGCCGGCTCCGCGATCGCCTTCAAAAAGGGAAGCGATTTGACCGAGAAGTTCAACAAAGCGCTTGAAGAAATGGAGAAAAGCGGAGAACTTGAAAAGCTGAAAGAAAAATGGTTCGGCGGAGAAACGAAAAAGTAAGCGTGAAAAGTTCAACTTTTTGTTGAACTTTTTTTTCTAAAGCGATGTGCGCCTCTTTGATGATGAGGCGGGAGAGGGAGAGTCACATGAATTTTCTTGATTTTTCTAGTACAATACCCGAGATGCCTTTCATTTTGGAAGGCTTGGGCGTCACCTTAAAAGTGGTCGCGGCTGCGGCCGTGCTTGGATTTTTGCTGGGGGTTTTGATTACGCTTTTAAAAATCAGTTCGATCAAGCCCCTCGCATGGATTGCCGATTTTTACACTTCCATATTCCGGGGGACACCGCTTGTTCTGCAGCTGATGATCGTCTATTACGGGCTGCCTCAGGTGCTGGGCTTCGATATTGATGCTTACTGGGCGGCCGTCATCGCATTCGGCTTAAATTCCGCCGCTTATGTGTCAGAAATCATCAGAGCCGGAATCAATGCGATCGACAAAGGGCAAAAAGAAGCGGCGATGGCGCTGGGCGTCCCGTATGCAAAGATGATGAAGGATCTCTTGCTGCCGCAGGCCTTTAAAAATATCATGCCAGCGCTGATCAACGAATCGATTACACTGACAAAGGAATCGGCTGTTGTCACCGTCATCGGACTCGGCGATATTATGAGACGAAGCTATCAGGCGGGAGCGGCGATCTACAGCCCGCTTGAGCCGATGCTGTTTGCGGGTCTCATCTACTATGTGCTCGTTTTGATCCTGACGTTTGTCGGCAAAGCGATTGAAAGGAAGCTGAATGTCAATGATTAATGTTCGCAATCTCTCAAAATCTTTCGGAAAGCACGAGGTGCTTAAACATATTTCCGTTTCCTTTGAAAAAGGCGAAGTAGCCGCTGTCATCGGTCCGTCAGGCTCAGGCAAGTCCACGTTTCTGCGTTGCTTAAACATGCTCGAAAAGCCGACGGAGGGCAGCATTTTCATTCAGGATCAAGAGATTACAAGACCGAAAACAAATGTGCTGAAAATCAGAGAGAACATCGGCATGGTCTTTCAGCATTTTCATTTGTTTCCGCATAAAACGGTTCTTGAAAATATTACGTATGCACCTGTCCATGTCAAAAAAGAAAGCAAACAGGCAGCAACGAAAAAAGCGGAAGAACTGCTTGAGAAAGTGGGGCTTATCGATAAAAAAGATGATTATCCGAACCGTTTATCAGGGGGGCAAAAGCAGCGCGTTGCGATTGCGAGGGCGCTGGCGATGAATCCGGACATCATGCTGTTTGACGAGCCGACATCGGCCCTTGATCCTGAGATGGTCAAAGAAGTGCTTCAGGTGATGCAGGATTTGGCGAAAACCGGGATGACGATGGTGATCGTGACGCACGAAATGGGCTTTGCCAAAGAAGTCGCCGACAGGGTGCTTTTCATGGATGAAGGAACCATTGTCGAAGACGATGATCCTAAAGCGTTTTTTTCTTCTCCAAAATCGAAAAGAGCTCAAGACTTTTTAGAGAAAATACTATAAAATAAGCTGAAGAAGATGCTGATCTTCTTCTTTTTTATTCACTAAGACTAGCAGAAAAGATTGGGGTTAACGATGTTTAAAATAGGTTATCGCACATTAAAAACAGCGCTTGGCACAGCATTGGCCATCTATATCGCACAGCTGCTCGGCCTTCATAATTTTGTGTCGACAGGGATCATCACGATCCTCTGTATTCAAGTGACGAAAAAGCGGTCCCTTCAGGCATCATGGGCCCGGTTTGCGGCATGCATTCTTGCGATCGTTTTTTCATACGCGTTTTTTGAACTGATCGGCTATCATCCGGCTGTCATCGGTCTGATGCTGCTGTTCTTTATTCCGACAACCGTTCTTCTGAAAATAAAAGAAGGAATCGTCACAAGTTCGGTCATCATTCTTCATCTTTATATGTCAGAAGGGATCACCCTTTCTCTCATTTGGAATGAATGCCTCATCATCATTACGGGAATCGGCGTTGCCCTGCTGATGAATTTGTACATGCCGAGCCTCGATAAAGAGCTCAAACAGTATCAGCAGAAAATCGAAGATAACTTTGCCAAGATTTTTGAAGAAATCGAACGCTATTTGCTGACCGGGGAACAGGACTGGACGGGAAAAGAGATTCCTGAGACGCACCGTTTGATCAATGAAGCGAAGACCCTGGCATACCGTGATGTGGAAAATCACTTTCTCAGGCACGAAAATCTCTATTATCACTACTTTAAAATGAGAGAAAAGCAGTTTGAAATTATCGAAAGGGTCCTGCCGAAAATCACGTCGATTTCGATGACGGTTGAACAGGGGCATATGATCGCAGCGTTTCTTCATGATTTAAGAGGAGCCATCCATCCCGGCAATACGGCTCATAAGTTTTTGAAGCGGCTCGTGAAAATGAGAGAGGAAATTGATGAGATGGAGCTGCCGACGACACGCGAAGAATTTGAAGCGCGCGCTGCTCTTTTCAATTTTCTCGGCGAAATGGAACAGTATCTTGTGATTAAGAGCTACTTTAAAGGAATTAAATCTCCTGCATAACCGCATGAGTTTCTCCTTCATTGGTCAATCTAATGGAACAGGGGGAAACCCGTGCGGTTTTTTCTATTCCTGCGGAAGTCCGGGCTTGAAAAAAAGCAGGCGTTTCTCCGCAAAAAGAGCCGCCTGCTTTCATGATTTGTATTAAAAAATCATGCTGAGTCCGGTAAGCAGAGTCGTCAGCACCATGACGCCGATCATTAAAATAACCATGAATTTGATGAATTTTCGAGACAAGCTTTTCACCTCTGTTTTTTAATCTCCCATTATTTTATACTGCTTTTTTTCATCGGACAAGTTTCGTGTAAGAATCAAATAGAGAAGGGGCAGAACACGATGAATATGTTTGAAAGAGTCGACGATTTAAACAACAGCCGTCAACAAGCTTTGCTTGGGGGCGGGCAGGAACGGATCGACAGGCAGAAGCAAAAAGGCAAGCTCACCGCCAGAGAGAGAATCGATCTTCTGCTTGATGAGGGAACGTTCACTGAGCTGAATGCTTTTGCCAGAAGCCGGCAGTCCGGCGGCCCGTTAGGCGACGGGGTTGTCACGGGATTCGGAAAAATCGACGGGCGGCCCGTTTATCTGTTTTCCCAGGATTTTACCGTCACCGGCGGAGCGCTCGGAGAAATGCACGCCAAAAAAATAGCGGCCGTCATGGATCTTGCCCTCAAAAATAAGGCCCCTTTCATCGGTCTGAACGACTCAGGTGGTGCGAGAATTCAAGAGGGTGTGCTATCATTAGATGGATACGGTCATATTTTTTACCGAAATGTCCTTTGCTCAGGCATCATTCCGCAAATCTCTGTCATTCTCGGCCCTTGTGCGGGCGGCGCGGTTTATTCTCCAGCTTTGACCGACTTCGTTTTTATGAACGAAAAAACCGGACAGATGTTCATTACCGGTCCGAAAGTCATCAAAACGGCGACAGGCGAAGCTGTCAGCTCCGGAGAATTGGGGGGCGCCTATATACATAATTCAATCAGCGGGAATGCCCATTTTTCCGGGGATTCCGATGAGGCCGTCCTCAGTGAGGTGCGCAAGCTCTTGTCCTACATCCCCCAGAATCACGAAGAAAAGCCCCCGGCTAAGGCGAGAAAGGCGAAAGACGATGAGATAAGGCCTGATTTAATGACGATTCTGCCTGAAGACGGTCAGCGGCCGTATGACATCAAACAGATCATCGCGGAAATCGCAGACAGCGGAACATTTTTTGAAGTGCAGCGCCACTTTGCCAAAAACGCGGTGATCGGTTTTGCAAGGATAGCGGGGGAAACGGCGGCGATCGTGGCCAACCAGCCGAAGTATTTAGCCGGAAGCCTCAGCATGGATGCGGCTGACAAAATCGCCCGGTTTATCCGTTTTTGCGATTCCTTTCAGATCCCGATTTTGACTTTGGTGGATTGCCCCGGCTTTCTTCCGGGAATACGCGAAGAGCACGGCGGGGTGATCAGACACGGCGCTAAAATCCTTTACGCGTATGCGGAAGCCGCCGTCTGCAAGGTGACGGTCATTTTAAGAAAAGCATACGGCGGAGCATATGTCGCTTTAAACAGCAAGGCGCTTGGAGCGGATGCCGTGTTTGCTTGGCCGAATGCAGAAATTGCAGTGATGGGCGCCTCGGAAGCTGCAGATGTGCTGTTCGCGAAGGAAATCGAACGGTCGGAAGACCCGCGGGCCGCCCGCGAGGAAAAAATCCGGAAATGCATGCACGCTTCAAGCCCTTTTGCCGCTGCAAGATACGGCATGGTAGACGATATCATCGATCCGAAAGAGACGCGGAAGAAGCTGATCCAAACGTTTGACATGCTGAAGAGCAAAAGAGAAATCCGGCCGGACAAAAAGCATGGAAATATACCGCTTTAAAAATGGAGGGGAAACTAGCATGAATGAAAAACGCCTGTTAGAAGAGTTTTTAGAACTTGTGCAAATTGATTCCGAGACAAAACACGAAGCTGATATTTGCAAGGTGCTGAAAGAAAAATTTGCTGCTCTTGGAATGGATGTCGTGGAGGATGACACCGCGCCAAAAACGGGGCACGGAGCGGGAAACCTCGTGTGCACGCTTCCTGGAACGAAAGAGGCGGACACGATTTACTTTACATCCCACATGGATACCGTCGTGCCCGGAAAAGGGGTGAAGCCGGTCATTGAAGACGGATATGTCAAAACAGACGGCACAACGATTTTGGGAGCTGACGACAAAACAGGCCTTGCAGCGATGCTCGAAGCCGTAAAAGTGTTGAAAGAAAAAAACATTCCGCACGGAACGATCCAGTTTATCATTACGGTCGGCGAAGAATCGGGGCTTGTCGGAGCGAAAGCTTTAGACCGATCGCTGATCAAAGCCGATTACGGATATGCGCTTGATTCCGACGGGAAGGTCGGCAATATTATCGTAGCAGCGCCGACACAGGCGAAAATTAGAGCAACTGTCTACGGAAAAACGGCTCATGCCGGAGTAGAGCCGGAAAAAGGAGTCTCCGCGATCACGATCGCTTCAAAAGCGATTGCCAAAATGCCGCTTGGCCGCATCGACGAGGAGACGACGGCTAATATCGGCCGCTTTGAGGGCGGAACGCAAACCAATATCGTCTGCGATCAGGTCGACATTCTCGCTGAAGCCCGTTCGCTTGTTCCGGAAAAAATGGAAAAGCAGACCGAAAAAATGAAGCAGGCGTTTGAAGCAGCCGCCGCTGAAATGGGTGGCAGAGCCGAGGTGGAAATCGAAGTCATGTACCCGGGCTTTAAATACAAAGACGGGGATCTCGTCGTTGAAATCGCCAAAAAAGCCGCCGGGAAAATCGGCCGTCCGTACGAGCTATTGACGAGCGGCGGAGGAAGCGATGCGAACGTCATCGCAGGACACGGCATTCCGACTGTAAACCTTGCAGTCGGATATGAACAAATCCATACGAAAAACGAAAAAATGCCGATTGAGGAACTTGTCAAAACTGCAGAAATGGTTGTTGCCATTATTGAGGAAGTAGCAAACCCGTCATAAAGGCGGGTTTTTACAGGGACCGTTTCAGCTCGAGCCGATGGTTTCAGCGGAAACGGTCACACTACCTGAAGTCGCGATCGAGAAGATGGAAGGGAAACGCAAAAAAGCTTGCGCCTTTAAAGGCGCAAGCTTTTTTATTTTGTAGCCGATTCAGCAGGCTGAATGGCTTTTTTGTTTTTTTGGTAAACTTGATGAAGAACGACGGATTGAATCGTCAGAAGCAGTCCGCTTGTCAGCCAGTACAGCGGCAGGGCTGCAGGGACGTTGATCGAAAAGATCGTCATCATCACAGGGAAAAAGAAGCCCATGATTTTGGCGGACTGCTGAGCCGCCGGATTTGTTTGGGCGTTCTGTGCGTTCAGCTTTTGAGACACATAGAACTGGATAAAATACATGAACCCGGCGCATAAAGATACGATAATATCCGAATGCCCGAGGTTAAACCAGAGAAAAGAGTGTGAAGCAATTTCGGGCGTCGAGCGGATCGCATAATAAAAACCGATCAGGATCGGAAACTGAATCAGCATCGGCAGGCAGCCCATCGCCAGCGGATTGATGTTATGCTTTTGGTAAAGCTGCATCATCTCCTGCTGAATTTCCCTCTGCTTCAAAGGATCTTTCGTCTTTTTTAGCTTGCTTTGAATCGCATCCAGCTCAGGTTTGACAAGCGCCATTTTTTCCTGCATGGCCCGCTGTTTTTTATACTGGTTGGCAAACAGCGGAAAGACGAGAACCCGGACGATGATGGTCACAAAAATAATCGACAGTCCGTAGTTTCCGTGGAAAAATCCGGCGATTCCTTTAATCAGCTCTGAAAAAGGCCCCACGACATAGTGTTGGAAGAAGTTGTCGCTTCCTCCGGTACTGCCGGTGGCTGCCGAAGCTTGTTCACCTATAAACATGGTCATGATCAAAAACATTGCAGTCGCAAACAATTGTTTTAATTTCGTGTTCAACACGTTCTCCTCCTTCTGAATAAAAGGGCCCGTCTGCCGGACACCTTTTCCCGTTTAAATTGAAAGAAGAAGGGAACGGTGGTCTTCATCGTCGTTCGATGAAGCTTTCATGCGAATGACTTTACTTATCCATACCGTAATGCGATGATATAGGATGATAAGAAAATCGATTGCAGAAACAAACTGTATTGCATGATATTCTTCAAACCGTTTCGTTTTCCAGCTGTCGCCCGTACTGCAGTCCTTTAGGATGAGGGCGATACCGATCGCCGTCAGTGCGGGAAGGACGATTGTGAAAAACTCAAACAGTAAAAAAGCATCGTTGAAAGATTCAAGAATCATCTATTATCACTTCCGTTTCATTTAACATCTTACTATATGAATGCCGGGATGTCTAATCTGAGTACCAGGAGGGAGCCGTTTTGTCTGCTGATAAACAAAAGGGAAGAGTCATCTTTCATATCGATATGAACAGCTTTTACGCGTCTGTTGAAATGGCGTATGACCCTTCGCTGAAAGGCAGGCCGCTCGCCATCGCGGGAAATGCAAAGGAGCGGAAAGGCATCGTCGTCACGTGCAGCTACGAGGCGAGAGCACGCGGCGTAAAACCGCCTATGCCGCTTTGGGAAGCGAAGCGGCTCTGCCCCGAGCTGATCGTCAAGCCGCCGAATTTCGACCGCTACAGAAGCTCTTCAAGAGAAATGTTTCAAGTGCTCAGGGAGTATACGGACCTTGTCGAGCCTGTTTCCATTGATGAAGGGTACATGGATTTAACGGACACGCCATACAGAAATCGGGCATATGAAACGGCGAAGGAAATTCAAGAGCGCCTTCAAGAAGAACTGCTTCTTCCGTCAAGCATCGGGATCGCTCCGAATAAATTCCTGGCCAAAATGGCTTCGGATATGAAAAAACCGCTCGGCATTACGATATTGAGAAAGCGCGAAGTGCCCCGGATTCTTTGGCCCATGGACATCAGCGAGATGTACGGAGTCGGCCGGAAAACCGCTGAAAAGCTCAAGACGCTTGATATCGGCAAGATCGGCGATTTGGCTGCCGCAGATGAGTATGCTTTAAAGCGCCTCCTAGGTATCAACGGCCCCCGTTTAAAAAGGAGGGCAAACGGCATCGACACCGGAGAGGTGAATCCCGACAGGATATACGAATTCAAAAGCGTCGGCAATTCCTCGACTCTCCCGTATGACAGCAAAGATGAGAAGGAATTGTGCGGCCTGATTGACAAGCTTTCCGTCTCAGTAAGCGACAGGCTGAAGCGAAAAGAGGTCATGGCAGCAAAAGTTTTCATCATGATCCGCTTTGCGGATTGGACAAACATAACCAGAAGCAAGACCCTTCTGAATCCGACCGATTCAAGAGAAGATATTGCGAAGGAAGCGAAAGCCCTTTTCAGGCAGCATTGGCACGGAAGTCCTGTCAGACTTTTAGGCGTGACGGGAACAGACCTCGTCAATCGGAAGGAAGCCGTCAAACAGCTTGATTTATTTTCGTTTCATGAGGATGCCAAAGATGAGCCGATCCAAAAAGTGATGGCCGAATTGAATGAAAAATATGGAACAGACCTCATCAAAAAAGGGATCAGGATCGTGAAAAAAGAAAGCAAGACGAGCGGAACAAGCTTTAACAAAGATTTTTTCCAGGACGAGAGACAAGATCAATAGCTTGAAAATGTAGGTCAAAGTGTGGTAATTTCAATTTAAATAAAAATTAAACTAAAATGCTAAACGCTTTAGAAGGGACGTTAGACATGGCAAAACAACAAATAGGTGTAGTTGGTTTAGCAGTAATGGGAAAAAACTTGGCTCTAAACATTGAAAGCCGCGGGTTTACGGTTTCTGTTTACAACAGATCAAGCGAGAAAACGGAAGAGTTTCTGAAAGAAGCCGAAGGCAAAAACGTTGTCGGTACATACAGCATTGAAGAGTTCGTTCAATCTCTTGAAAAACCGCGCAAAATTCTGTTGATGGTCAAAGCTGGAACACCGACAGACGCAACGATTCAATCGCTCCTGCCTCATCTTGAAAAAGGCGACATTTTGATTGACGGCGGAAATACATATTATAAAGATACGCAGAGAAGAAACAGAGAGCTGGCCGAAAGCGGCATTCACTTCATCGGCACCGGTGTTTCCGGCGGTGAGGAAGGCGCTCTGAAAGGTCCTTCTATCATGCCAGGCGGACAAAAAGAAGCCCATGAGCTTGTCAAGCCGATTCTTGAAGCGATTTCTGCAAAAGTAGACGGCGAACCGTGTACGACATACATCGGTCCAGATGGCGCCGGCCATTATGTAAAAATGGTTCATAACGGCATCGAATACGGAGACATGCAGCTGATCTCAGAATCATACTTTATTTTGAAACACATTGTCGGTCTGTCTTCAGATGAGCTTCACGAAGTCTTCTCCGAGTGGAATAAAGGAGAGCTTGACAGCTATCTGATCGAAATCACGGCTGATATTTTCACGAAAAAAGACGAGGAAACTGGCAAGCCGCTCGTTGACGTCATCCTCGATAAAGCAGGTCAAAAAGGCACAGGAAAATGGACGAGCCAAAGCGCTCTTGACCTGGGCGTGCCGCTTCCGATCATTACGGAATCCGTTTTCGCCCGCTTCATTTCTTCCATGAAAGAAGAGCGCGTCAAAGCAAGCAAGCTTCTGACAGGTCCTGAAGCGAAACCGGCCGCCGAGAACAAAGAAGAGCTGATCGAAGCGGTCAGAAAAGCACTCTTCATGAGCAAAATCTGTTCTTACGCACAGGGCTTCGCTCAAATGAAAGCCGCATCAGAAGAATACGGCTGGGATTTGAAATACGGCGATATCGCGATGATCTTTCGCGGAGGATGCATCATCCGCGCGGCGTTCCTGCAAAAAATCAAAGAAGCGTATGACCGCGATCCGGGGCTTGACAACCTGCTTCTTGATCCTTACTTCAAAAATATCGTTGAAGGCTATCAGGGCGCTCTCCGCAAAACGATTTCTCTTGCGGTTGAACAAGGAATTCCTGTACCTTGCTTCTCAAGCGCTCTCGCTTATTTTGACAGCTATCGCACTGCGACATTGCCGGCCAACCTGATTCAGGCGCAGCGCGACTACTTTGGCGCACATACGTATGAGCGTACAGATAAAGAAGGCATTTTCCACACTGAGTGGATGAAATAAGATGTAAAACCGCAAGCTGAAAAGCTTGCGGTTTTTTGATTTCGGAAGGATGCATGTTTAAGCGCTTCTGTGGAAACCTACTCAAAAGAGAGTTTCAATAAGGAGGAATTAACCCATGTATCCTAGTTTAGAGGGAAAAACGGTGGTTATTACAGGGGCGGGTACAGGTCTTGGAAAAGCGATGGCACTTCGCTTCGGTTCTGAAAAAGCCAATGTAGTGATCAATTACTTCAAGGAAGAAGAAAATCCTGAAGAGACGGTGAAGAAAATAGAAAACAGTGGAGCGCGCGCGATTGCCGTTCAAGGAGATGTCTCAAAAGAAGACAATGTAAAAGCGCTGATCAGACAGGCCGTTGATTCATTCGGTTCCGTTGATGTGATGGTGAACAACGCGGGGGTGGAAAATGAAGTACCTTCTGAGGATTTGTCTCTGGAAGACTGGAACCGCGTCATATCAACTAATTTGACAGGGATGTTCTTAGGATGCCGGGAAGCGATCGGCTATATGCTCGATCATAATATTAAAGGCTCGGTCATTAATATGTCGAGCGTCCATCAGCAAATCCCGTGGCCGCATTTTGTCCATTATGCGGCAAGCAAGGGCGGGGCAAAACTGCTGACGGAAACCCTTGCCCTTGAATATGCCCCGAAAGGAATTCGGGTAAATGCGATCGGACCCGGTGCGATCGATACGCCGATTAACGCCGAAAAATTCGCTGATCCCGAATTGAAAAAAGGCGTTGTTGAATTGATTCCGATCGGGTATATCGGAAAGCCGGAGGAAGTCGCGGCTTGCGCGGCCTGGCTCGCATCCGAAGAAGCGAGCTATGTGACGGGCCTGACGCTGTATGTGGACGGCGGAATGACGAAATACCCGGGATTCCAAGCTGGAAAAGGATGAAAAGAAGGCGGGGTGCCTTCTTTTCATCATAAGCCCAAAAAAATTTACATAAGATTAATAGAAAGCAAAAGTGCTGTTTACATAGCAATGATAGTGTAGGTTTGTCAACAAAAAGCGGTTATGGAGGGAGTACATAAGAATGGGTTTCTTACGCAACAGAATCGTCGGCATTACACTGGCAGGCGCAGTCGCTTTAGGATCAGCGGGAACAGGCAGTGCAGCAATGGAAACAGCGAAAAAGAAGGAACAACCAAAGGTCAAAAACGTGATCATGATGGTCATGGATGGAACAAGCTCTTCTGCAACAACATTGGCACGCTGGTATAAAGGCGAACCGCTCGCGATGGACCAGATTGTCAGCGGCGGTGTCCGGACGCATTCGGCAGAATCGGCGATCACTGATTCTGCACCTGCAGCAACTGCGATGGCAACGGGACGAAAATCAAATTCTTCCTATATTGGAGTGCTGCCTTCAAAGGTGAATACACCAGGTGTCGAGAAGGTCGGTAAAAAAGATCAATACCGGCCTGTGGCAAACGTGCTGGAAGGCGCCAAACAGAAGGGAAAAGCAACTGGCATTATTGCAACCTCTGAAATTCAGCATGCGACGCCTGCCGGCTATTCCGGCCATCATAAGGACCGCAATAACTTTGAAGTACTCGGTGAACAGCAGGTTTATCAAAACATGGACGTTGTCCTTGGCGGAGGAAAAGAATCGCTTCAGCCGGGGACAAAGGATAAAAGCCGCAAAGACGGTGAAGACCTTGTCAAAGTGCTCAAAGATAAAAAGTACGATTTTGTTGAAACGAAAGATCAGCTCCTCAAGTCAAAATCGAAAAAAATTTGGGGCGCATTCTCACAGCGCGATCTCGCGTATGACATGGACCGCCGTGCAACGCATCCAGAGCAGCCGACGATTGCGGAGATGACGAAAAAATCGATTCAGACGCTTTCTAAAGACAAGGACGGTTTCTTTTTATTCGTGGAAGGAAGCAAGCCTGACTGGGCAGCGCATCAAAACGATCCGATCGGCATGATCAGCGATGTATTGGCATTTGATAACGCGGTGAAAGAAGCGCTTGAATTCGCTAAAAAAGACAAACATACAATGGTTATTGCCGTCTCAGACCACGGCAACAGCGGCATCTCCATCGGCAACAGCAACACGACGAAAGGCTATGACACAACGCCGGTATCAGCATATATCGATCCGCTGAAAAAGGCTAAAATGACGGTGGAAGGCGCAACCGGCAAATTAAAAGACGATTTATCGAATATCGAAGAAGCGGCAAAGCTTTACGGACTTGATGATTTAACGCCGGCAGAGAAGGAACAGCTGAAAAGCGTGAAAAACAAAAAAGAAGCGGCTTCATTATTCACCAAGCTGCTCAGCAACCGAGCCAACATCGGATTCACAACAGGCGGTCATACAGGTGAAGATGTCTTCCTGTATTCGTACGGTCCCGAAAAGCCGCAGGGGCTCGTCGATAACACCGGCATCGCTAAAACGATGGCAAAAGCAATGGGCTTCAACTTAGACAAATTAACAAACGAATTATTTATCGAAGCAAAACAGGCATTTAAAAAAGCCGGAGCCAGCGTAACGATCGATCAGAAAGATCCGGCTAATCCAGTTCTTGTCGCATCGCGCAAAAAAGGGAAAGCCGAAATGCCGGTGAACAAAAACCTCATCAGAATCAACGGAAAGGAATATGAATTAGACAGCGTGATTGTTGAAAGCAATGGATCCTTCTACGTGCCGAAGGAAGTAGTTCAGCTGTTCAAAAAATACGCCCGATAATTTGTTTGGCCCCCCTCTTGAAAGAAGAGGGGGTTTTTATTATTCAAAATAAATACATACATTTATTTTTAAATGTCTAGACATATAAAAATAAAAAGATATAATAATAGTTGTGTGAAAGCGCTTTTAATAAAGGAGGATATGACGATGAAAAAGATTTTACTTGCATGCAGTTCGGGTATGTCGACAAGTCTCCTTGTCACCAAGATGGAGGAATACGCGCATTCAATCGGTGACGAGGCAAAAATTTGGGCGGTCGGACAGGACCAGGCAAAAAAAGAGATGGCAGAGGCAAACGTCGTTCTCATCGGCCCGCAAATGAGCTTTTTAAAAGGCGAGCTGCAGAAAGAAGCAGAACAGTACGGTACTAAGGTTGATGTGATTGATATGATGGCTTACGGAATGGCAGACGGAAAGAAAGCTTATGAACAGGCGCTCAGCTTGATCGGAGATTGATGATGATGGGAAAATTAAAACTCGATGAATTAACAGGCGAACAAATTTGCTTTCAGCTCATTCTTCATAGCGGAAACGCCCGCAGCAAAGTCATTCAGTCCATCAGGGCATACCGCGCCGGCAGCGTTCAGAAAGCAGAGGAGCTGCTGCACCAGGCTGAAGCCGATTTGCAGCAGGCCCATGATATTCACTTTCAAATGATTCAAAAAGAAGCGGGCGGGGAAAAAAGTGAGTTCTCTTTGCTGCTCTTGCACGCGGAGGACCATTTGATGTCGACGCTCACGATGAAGGAACTTGTGTCCGAATTATTGGAATTATTCAAAGAGAAAAATCTATGATTCGCACTGTATGGCAAAATCGAAGGGGGATAAGAGACCATGTTTGAAAAATTGAGCAACCTCTTGGTGCCGATTGCCGGGAAGCTGAATAACAACCGGTATTTAGGCGTGCTGAGGGATGCGTTTATGCTGGCTTTTCCGCTCACCATTTTCGGATCGATCATTGTCGTTTTAACCAATTTGCCGTTTCTCAATAAAATGATGAGCAAATCGGCGCTTGAAACGTTCCAGTCGGCTTTAAGCATAGCGCCGAGCGCAACGATCAGCATTATGTCCGTTTTCGTCGTGTTCGGGATCGGGTATTATTTATCCAAAACTTATGAAGTCGAAGCGGTTTTTGGAGGAGTCGTCGCTTTGGCATCGTTCCTTCTGCTGACTCCGTTTGTATTAAACGGCGAAGGAGGGGAAGTGATTCCGAACGTCATCCCGATTGACAGGCTCGGTGCGAAAGGGATGTTCCTCGGAATGATTACCGCCTTTACATCCGCGGAGATTTTCAGATTTTTTGTCCAGAAAAACTATACGATCAAAATGCCCGCCGGCGTTCCACCTGCTGTAGCTAAATCTTTTGCCGCGCTGATTCCGGCGGTGATGACCTTGTCCGTCTACTTGGTCATCAATATCCTTGTGACCCAAGCGTTCAATACGAATATGCACGATTTAATTTACAATCTGGTACAGGCTCCGCTTGTCGGACTTGGAAGCGGTATCATTCCGACCTTGATTGCTATATTTTTTACTCAGCTTCTCTGGTTTTTCGGACTCCACGGGCAAATTATCATCAACTCTGTTATGGATCCGATCTGGAATACGCTTTCGATCGAAAATTTGAATAGCTATACCGCAACAGGGGAAGTTCCGCATATTATCAATAAGCAGTTTATGGAAGTGTACACCGTCGGAATGGGCGGAACCGGGATGACACTGGCCGTGATTATTGCCATCCTGCTGTTTATGAAGAGCAAGCAAATGAAGCAGGTCGCAAAACTCGGAGCAGCGCCGGGGATTTTCAACGTAAATGAACCGATCATTTTCGGCCTGCCGATCGTCATGAACCCGCTCATTTTTATTCCGTGGGTGATCTCGCCGATGATCGTCACTTTAATTACGTATTTCGCAATGGCGTCCGGGCTTGTGCCGCCGCCGACCGGGGTCACGATTCCTTGGACTGTGCCGATTTTTATCAGCGGAATGATGGCGACCAATTCGCTTGCCGGTGGCATTCTACAGATTGTGAATTTAGCCGTTGTCTTTATGATCTGGTTCCCGTTTTTGAAATTCATCGACCGGATGAATATGAAAAAAGAGCAGGAAATCAATGCAGCGGAACAAGATCAGACAACGCTAGGACTTTAAAAGGAGATTGATGACATGTCAAAAACAGAACTGCAGCTAGAACAAATTCAATACCGTTTTCCAAAAGGCTTCTGGTGGGGGTCGGCGGCATCCGCGACTCAGACTGAAGGAGCGGCGGCTGAAGGAGGCAAAGGAAAGAACATTTGGGATCACTGGTACGAAAAAGAGCCGAACCGATTTTTTGACGGAGTAGGCCCTGAGAAGACTTCGCGTTTTTACGAGACTTACAGAGAAGATATTCTGCTGATGAAGGAGCTCGGCCACAACTCTTTTCGTTTCTCCATTTCGTGGGCCCGTCTGTTTCCTGAAGGAAAAGGGCGGTTGAACGAGGAAGGAGCTGCCTTTTATAACCAAGTCATCGATGAGCTGCTGGCGGCTGGGATCGAGCCTTTTGTCAACCTTTATCATTTTGATATGCCGCTTGCGCTCCAGCATATCGGCGGATGGGAAAACAGGCAAGTCGTCGATCACTTTGTTTCATACGCGGAAACGTGCTTCCGGCTGTACGGGGATCGTGTGAAAAAATGGTTTACCCACAATGAACCGATCGTTCCTGCTGAAGGCGGCTATTTATACGATTTTCATTATCCGAACATCATCGACTTTCAAAAGGCCGTCCAGGTCGCATACCATGAAATTCTTTCAAACGCCAAAGCGGTCGAAGCCTACCGCAGACTCGGAGGCGACGGCAAAATCGGCATCATTTTAAATTTAACGCCATCCTATCCGCGAAGCCAGCACCCGGCAGATGTGAGAGCTTCTGAAATAGCTGACGCTTTCTTTAACCGGTCGTTTCTTGATCCTGCCGTTAAGGGTGAGTTTCCGCAGCTTTTAACAGATATTTTAAAAGAAAAAGGCTATTTGCCTGTCAAGGAAGAAGGAGACTTGGAGCTGATCAAAAATCACACTGTCGATCTGCTCGGCATCAATTATTATCAGCCGAGACGGGTGAAAGCGAAGGAGCACATGCCTCATCCGGACGCGCCTTTTATGCCGGAGCGTTTTTTTGACCATTATGAAATGCCCGGACGAAAAATGAACCGCCACCGCGGCTGGGAAATATACGAAAAAGGAATCTATGATATTTTAATGAATGTCAAAGAAAACTATGGAAATATTGAATGCTTTATTTCTGAGAACGGAATGGGTGTTGAAGGAGAAGAGCGTTTCCGCGGCGAAGACGGCATAATCCGCGATGACTACCGAATTGCGTTTATCGAAGAACACTTAAAATGGGTGCACAGAGCGATTCAGGAAGGAGCGAATGTCAAAGGTTATCACCTTTGGACATTCATGGACAACTGGTCATGGACGAACGCCTATAAAAACCGCTACGGATTTGTATCTGTCAACCTTGACAAAAACGGCGAACGAACGATTAAAAAAAGCGGATACTGGTTTAAGAAACTTGCCGAGAACAACGGTTTTTAAAAAGGACTCGGGCTAAAAGATGGTCTGTTGGGCCATCTTTTTATTTCCGCTTCAAAACCGATATAATGATAAGGAAGGTGTTACAAGCATACAGAATCCTTAGTAATGGTGGTTAAAACATGAGAAAATACGAATATATTTCAAACGAAATGAGGAGGCGGATTCAGGAAGAATACTATCCGATTGATCAGCCCATACCTGATGAGCTTTCTCTCGCCAAAGAATTTTCCTGCAGCAGAATGACGATGAAAAGAGCCCTCGATATTCTCGTGTCAGAAGGCATGCTGTACCGCAAGCGCGGACACGGCACCTTCATAGTAAAATCATCGATTCAGCAGCTTCCCGTCAGTGTGACAGACCGCGAAAACCTCGGGCTGACCAAGCTTCTCGCCAATAAACAAATCGAAAGCCGCATCATTCAATTTGATGTCGAATTCCCTTCAGATGAAGTGGCTAAGCAATTGTCAATCGAAAAGACCGTTCCGGTGTATCATATCATCAGGCTCAGAAAGGTTGAAGGCGAACCGTATGTCATTGAAGAAACGTATATGCCTTCGAATGTCATCTCTGAATTAAATGAAGACGTTCTTCACGGCTCCGTTTACCGGCACATCACCGAGACGCTGAAACTGACAATCGCCGGCTCGCACCGGAAGATCAGGGCGGATAAGTCGAATGCGCTCGACCGAGAGTACTTGGAATGCGCCCCTGACGATCCGGTTCTTGAAGTTGAACAGGTCGCTTTTTTAAATACGGGAGAACCGTTTGAATATTCTTTTGCAAGGCATCGCTACGACAAGTTTGTGTTTTCCAGCGTCCATGTTCGGAAATGAAAAACCTGCATAACCGCGGGTTTTTTGTTTTGTCATGCAATCTTCCAGCACGCTTGTCCTCCGAGGGGATCGTGGGCTACCATCGCTTTAGCGGACGGGAATTTCCGAGGCCGTGCGCATATTCAGAACCAGCTGCTCATAAAATTAACTAAATAATTAGAAATAAAACAATATATTGACAACTAATACATTTTTCGTGGTACGATAGGATTGTTATTTGTCCAACAAGCAAAGGGGGAGAATGAATGAAAAAGTGGAAAAGCTTATCATGGATTGTATTGCTGCTGACGCTTGTCATGGGATTGGCAGCGTGCGGAAGCGGCAATGCATCAGGAAATAAGGACGGCGGATCTGCGTCAAAAGGATCAGAAAGCTACAGTCTGCTGACAGGGGGAACCGGCGGTACATATTATCCGCTCGGCGGTCAATTTGCAAACCTTTGGGAGGATGCAACAGGAGACAAATTTACGACGCAGACTACAGGTGCTTCTGCTGAAAACATGGCAACTCTGCAAAAAGGGGAAGCTGAGGTCGCTTTTTCTCAGACGGACATTGCCACTTATGCCATAGAAGGCAAAGAAATGTTTAAAGAAAAAATTGAAGGAATCAAGGCGATTGCCGCCCTGTATCCTGAAACTGTACAGATTGTAACAACGGAAAAAAGCGGAATCAATTCGATTGAAGATTTAAAAGGCAAAACGGTTTCCGTGGGTGCTGCGGGTGCAGGGGTCAACATTAATGCCAAGCAGATTTTGGAGGTTCACGGGATGTCTTTTGACGACATCAAACCGCAAAACCTGTCTTTTGAAGAGTCGACAGACGGCATTCAGTCAGGCGCGATCGATGCCGCCTTCATCACGGCTGGAACGCCTACCGGGGCTGTCGAAGGGCTTTCTGCGCAAAATAAAATAAAAATTTTAAATATTGAAAAAGATAAGCAGGAAAAGCTGATGGAAAAGTATCCGTTCTATGCTGAGGATACGATCAAAAAAGGCACCTACGGCATCGGGAGCGATATGAACACGGTCGCTGTCAAAGCGATGCTCGTCGCATCCGACAAGATGGATGAGGACACCGTCTATAAAATGACGAAAGCGCTGTTTGAAGCCGATAAAATCAATCATGCCAAAGGCGAATTTATCAAGCCTGAAACCGCGCTTGAAGGATTGGGCGATATTGAAATTCATCCTGGAGCGGCTAAATATTTCAAAGAAAAAGGGATAGAAAAATCGTAAAGCCGCAGGCAGATAAGCGATGAACAAGCCCGGACAATCGATAGACCGTTGCAATGAAACATCGGTCTATCGTTTTTCTATTCGGCAGGGGATTTGGAAAAATGGGGAAATTTAAAATTGTAAAACGGCTTGTGCCGGCGCTGATCATTGCCGCTTTTGCAGCGGCATGCCTGATTCCTTATCAGACCGCTGTCGTGTTCGAGAAAGAGGACAGCGGCGAGATCATTGCTTTTCTTCCCCTCCAAAAGGAGAAAAGCTTTGATGTGATCTATACGCATTCCATCCATCGGACAGAAGTGATCGAATCGTATGTGTGGGAAAAAAGAATGATTCGGCAGACCGCTCTGAACTATCATGATCCGGCCGTCGGGATGCCCGCAAACGCGGAGCAAGGTGAAAGGCTCGTCATCAATAACGGTGTCTATACCATTTCGGATATGAAGAGGACCTTTCCGTTCATTGATATGCGGATCGGAAGGGTGAGGGCGAATCACAGGATCAAGTATTCAGGCGCTGAACATGAGTTAAAGCGGTACATCCGCCCCGGCACATGGACAAGGATGAGTGTCCGAAAACTAAATGTCTTGCAACAACTGAGGGGAGTGAAGATCAATGACTGAGCAGCTTTCGGAAAAAGATCAGCAGGAACTGCTGGAGAAATACGATCCTGAAGCGGGGACGAGAAAGCTCAAAGGGTTGACGGGGGTCATTGCATTTGTCGGCCTGCTCGCTTTTTCTTTGTTTCAATTATACACAGCCATTTTTGGCGTTTTTCCGGCTCAAATTCAAAGGTCGGTTCATTTAGGATTTGCGCTCGGTCTGATTTTTTTATTGTTTCCGGCGACAAAAGGTTTACGGAAGACCGGCAAATTCAAAGTCGCCTGGTATGACGCAATCTTAGCCGTATTAGGAGCGGGCGTCGGCGCTTATTGGGTTGCCAATTATGAAACGATTGTAGGCGGGATCGGATTGATCACGGAAACGGACTTTTATGTCGGACTGTTGGCCGTCCTGCTCGTATTGGAAGCGACAAGACGTGCTGTCGGGCTGCCGATTACGATCATCGCCGGCCTGTTTCTTTTGTACGGCCTTTACGGCTCGTATCTGCCGGGCTTTTTGTCTCACAACGGCCTGACGCTGGAAAGGCTCGTTCAGACGATGTATTTTACGACGGAAGGAATTTTGGGCACGCCGCTCGCTGTGTCTTCGACATTCATCTTCCTGTTCATCCTGTTCGGTTCATTTCTTGTCAGAACCGGTGTGGGGCAGTATTTTAATGACCTTGCTGTGGCGATCGCCGGACGAAGCACTGGCGGACCGGCAAAAGTCGCGATTTTTTCAAGCGCGCTTCAGGGAACGATCAGCGGAAGCTCTGTCGCCAATGTCGTCACTTCCGGATCGTTTACGATTCCGATGATGAAAAAACTGGGTTATAAAAAAGAATTTGCCGGTGCAGTCGAAGCTTCCGCATCTACCGGCGGACAGCTGATGCCTCCCATCATGGGAGCCGCCGCCTTTTTAATGGTTGAGTTCATCGGCGGAGGCATTACGTACTGGGATATCGCGAAAGCCGCGATGATTCCGGCTGTTTTGTACTTTACGGGCATCTGGATTATGACCCACTTTGAAGCGAAGCGCCTCGGCTTGCGCGGTTTAACGAAAGAAGAAATGCCGAACCGCAAGGAAGTATTCAAAAAGATTTATTTGCTGCTTCCGATCGTTTCGGTCGTCGTTTTGTTAATGTCGGGCATTACAGTCATGCATGCCGCTTTGTATTCGATCGTTCTGGCGATCCTGGTCGGTTTGTTCAACAGGGAGACGCGAATGGGCCTTAAAGGGATTGTGCTGGCTCTCGCGGAAGGAGCGAGAATGGCACTTTCCGTTGCGGCGGCAACGGCTGCCGCCGGCATCATCGTCGGAGTCGTCACAAAGACGGGCCTCGGCCTTAAACTTGCAAACGGTCTGCTCGATTTGGCAGGAGGTGCATTGCTGCCTTCGCTCTTTTTGACAATGATCGCCGCTCTTGTTCTCGGAATGGGATCGCCGACGACGGCGAACTATGTGATTACGTCGACGATTGCCGCACCAGCCTTGATTTTGCTGAATGTTCCTGATCTGTCGGCCCACTTGTTCGTGTTTTATTTCGGCATCGTAGCTGACATTACACCGCCCGTTGCTTTGGCCGCATTTGCCGCCGCCGGTGTTGCGGGAGGAGAGCCGATCAGAACGGGGATCAATTCAGCAAAGCTTGCGATTGCCGCTTTTATCATCCCGTATGTATTCGTCCTGTCTCCGGAGCTTCTCATGATTGACGCGCATTGGTATGAAATTCTCTGGGTGATCTTTACCGCATTGTCCGGAATGATCGCCATCGGTGCGGGCATGATTGGATTCTGGATGAGAAAAGTGTTCTGGTTTGAAAGAATAATGGCGGCTGCCAGCGGTCTTCTGCTGATTTATCCGGAGGGCTATTCCGACATAATCGGTCTCGGCATATTCCTTCTGTTGTTCGTTCTTCAGCTGATGTGGAAGCGGGACAAAAGCCATCCGGAAGAAATGCAGGCCTTAAAAGCATAAATAAAAAAACAGCCTTCAATGTGAAGGCTGTTTTTTATTAAAGCGGCCACCAATGAAAGCCGTCTTTTGCGAGCAGGTCATCAGAAGCTTTCGGTCCCATAGAGCCCGCCTCATAGTTAGGGGAAAGGGTTTTGTTTTCCTCCCAGTTTTGAGAAATCGCATCAACAAAACTCCAGGAAAGCGCAACTTCATCCCAGTGGGCAAAGTTTGTCGCGTCTCCGTGCAAACAGTCCAAAATCAGCTTTTCATAAGCTTCAGGCGTGTTGATGCCGTCCCCGCAGTTATGGCAGTAGTCGAGCTTGATCGGCTGGGCAAAAGTGCCGCCTCCAAGCTTCCTTGCGTTTAAATGAAGGGTGATGCCTTCATCAGGTTGAATATGGATCACCAGCAGGTTAGGATGCATCGTGTTGCCGTTTCCGTAATAAAGATTCATCGGAATGTCTTTAAATTGGACGACAATCTGCGTTGATTTTTTCTGCATCCGTTTCCCTGTCCGGATGTAGAATGGCACACCGGCCCATCTGAAGTTGTCGATCAGCAGTTTGCCGGCAACGAACGTTTCCGTATTCGACTCTTTTGCTACATTTTGCTCATCGCGATAAGCCGGAACCTGTTTTTCGTCAACGACACCCGCGTCATACTGGCCGCGCACAAAAAACTGATCGACTTCGTCTTTTCGAATCGGACGAAGGGCTCTGAGCACTTTCACTTTTTCGCTGCGGATCTCTTCCGTGTTCAGCTTGATCGGCGGTTCCATCGCAAGCAGCGCCACCATTTGAAGAATGTGGTTTTGAACCATGTCTCGAAGCGCACCGGATTTTTCATAATATCTCGCTCTGTCTTCCACACCCAAATCTTCACTTGACGTGATTTGAATATTCGAGATGTATCTGTTTGTCCAAAGCGGCTCAAAAATCGCGTTGGCAAAGCGGATGACTTCGATGTTCTGCACCATTTGCTTTCCTAGATAATGGTCAATCCGATAGATTTGATCTTCTGTAAAGGCTTCACGAATTTCCTGATTCAAGGATTTTGCGCTCGGCAGATCATGTCCGAAAGGCTTCTCGATCACGAGCCTTGACCAGCCTGTTGTTGAAGTGACACCCTCTGATTTTAGGAACTTTGCAATCGTTCCGAAAAATTCAGGAGCCATCGCTAAGTAAAACATCCGGTTATTCGGAATATCATATGTACTTTCCAGCTTCTCTAAAAGTTCGTTCAATTCCCGGTATGAGCCGGAATTTGTAACATCAAAAGGATGATAGTAGAAGTGAGATGTAAACTCGTCTACATCCTTTTCGTTTAACGGAAACTTCGAAACCGATTGCTGTACGGTACTGCGAAAGTCTTCATTTGTCCAAGGGCGTCTGCCGACTCCGACAACCGCGAATTCATTCCCGATTTGTCCGTTTTCGTAGAGCCTGTGGATAGAAGGATATAGTTTTCGTTTTGCCAAATCCCCTGTTGCGCCAAATATTACGATAACTGCTTTTGGTTCCATTTGATCTTTTTTCAATTAAACGTACCTCACTTTATTCGAAGCTAAGTTTATTTTCTTCATTTTAAAGCTAATAATCCCTTAAAGCAAACATTTGAGATCGAATCGTATGAAAAGTTTACTGAAAACGGGCAGGGTATTTAGTTGCATAGCATGGCGTGAAGCCGGCGTTTCTTTTTTCTCAGACTTCCTGTATGCTTGTGATAGATGAAGTTTTTAGCAGGAGGAAAGGATATTGGAGTTATTATTTTTAGGAACGGGAGCAGGCATCCCCGCAAAAACGAGGAATGTCACATCCGTTGCATTGAAGCTTTTAGAAGAAAGGCGGTCTGTTTGGCTGTTTGACTGCGGGGAGGCCACACAGCATCAAATTTTACATACATCGATCAAGCCCAGAAAAATTGAAAAGATTTTTATTACCCATCTTCACGGCGATCATGTATACGGGCTTCCGGGTCTTGTCAGCAGCCGCTCTTTCCAGGGAGGAGAAGGTCCACTGACCGTGTACGGACCGCAAGGAATCAAAACGTTTCTTGAAACGGCGCTTGACGTATCGGGGACGCATGTCACATATCCGCTTGTGATTAAGGAGATTGAAGAAGGGACAGTCTTTGAAGATGACCAGTTTATCGTGACGGCGAGAAGCGTATCTCACGGCATCCCCGCTTTTGGATACCGCGTGCAGGAAAAAGATGTTCCAGGCGCACTTGACGCCGAAGCGCTGAAACAGACCGGAGTCTCGCCTGGCCCTGTTTATCAAAAGCTGAAAAACGGGGAGACGGTCACATTGGAAGATGGCCGGAAGATTCGCGGTGCAGACTTTATCGGACCGCCGAAAAAAGGGCGGATTGTCGCTTTTTCCGGAGATACGAGGCCATGCGAGAATGTGAAGAAGCTTGCCGAAAAAGCCGATGTCCTCATCCATGAAGCAACATTTGCGAAAGGCGACAGGGAGCTTGCCGGAGACTATTATCACAGCACTTCAGAACAAGCGGCGGAAACAGCGCGGGAGGCCTGCGCAAAAGAACTGATTTTAACCCATATCAGTGCAAGATACCAGGGGGAAAACGTGCTTGAACTGGTCAATGAAGCGAAAGCGATCTTTCCTGATACCGTGGCAGCTTTTGACTTTTATGAGCATGAGATCAAAAGAACTTAATTGGCATTCGAAGCTTCTTTGTTCCGGCAATGCGGGACGGGAAGCTTTTTTTGTTGACACGGTTTTAAAATGGTGTATAATAAAGCGTAATCATTACGTTTTGAAAAGGAGGACAACATGAGAGTCAAAATTACATTGGCGTGTACTGAAACAGGGGACCGCAATTATATTACGACAAAAAACAAACGTACAAATCCGGATCGCCTGGAATTGAAAAAATATTCTCCGCGTCTGAAAAGGCACACGATACACCGAGAAACAAAATAACAAAAAACCAGCAGAATGTCTGCTGGTTTTTTTGTTTAATTGGCGGCTTGATAAGCGTATGTTTGCTGCTGTGCGGCATACCACACATCATAGACCGCAAGCTGGACGATGTGGGGCTCATCATGATGGATCAAATGCGAGCTGTTTTTCGCTTGAATCCAGCCGCTTTGATGCGAAAGAGACAGCAGTCTGCTGTGAAGCTTCAGCCACTCGTGATGAGCCTGTTTCGCCGCCTCCGTTCTTTTTCCCGCCGAAAGGACGAGCAAAGGAACCGAACCGAGGTGTTTCTTTTCCTGCTTCAGAATGTCTAGGCTTTGTTGAAAGTCCTCATGGGACCCTTCGATCGAAAACTGTTTGCTGTAGTCTTCTTTTAATGTTTCCGGAAGAAGAGGCAGCACTGTTTCCTCCTGATCTTCACAAGCGGGATCAAGCAGCACCATGCCGATGACTTCATCGCTGTACCGGCTTGCAAACAACCTTGCAATGACGGCGCCGAACGAATGGGCAACAAACAGGTATGGTGGTTTGACGCCTGCTGCTGCAAGCAGCGCTTTTAGTTCCTTCACCATCTGATCCGCTGTTCTTTTGCTGCTGCTCGGCCCGCTGTTGCCAAGGCCTGCACGGTCGTATGCAAACAAGCCGAGATCTTCGTCTATATCGGGTAAAATGGGCTGCCAAGTCTTTGAAGAAGAACCGTAGTCCGCTTCAAAAATAATGGTTGCGTTCTTTTTTCCTTTTCTCTGCTTTGTGTAAAACATGCATCCTTCAACTGTATATATTCTTTCCGTTATGGTCATAGAGGTCATCCTCTCTCTGTATATGGTGTTCTATTAGGAAAGACGCACGAACAAGGATGTTCGTTTCTCACGAGTTTGAAAAAAAGAAATATCCCGCCTTGAGGCGGGATATCAGCAACTTACCAGGCTCTGTCGTACTGAACAGGTCCTTCAATTTTTGTGTTCAGCTGTTTGGCAGCGGTTTTCGGCCAGTATGGATCTCTCAGCAGCTCTCGCGCAACGAAAATGAGATCTGCGCGTCCATTTTGGAGGATTTCCTCAGCTTGAAGGCCGCTTGTGATCAACCCGACTGCACCTGTCTGGATTTCGGCTTGGGCGCGAATTGTATCGGCGAAGCCGACTTGATAGCCCGGGAAGACGTTGATGTCGGCAGGCACGACTGCACCGGAGCTGACATCGATCAAATCAACGCCCTGTTCTTTCATCCATTTGGCGAAACCGACATAATCGGCGACATCAAGGCCTTTTGTTTTGTAGTCTGAAGCTGAAACGCGTACGAACAATGGCCCGTCCCAGACTTCTTTTACAGCGTCGATGACTTCGCGAAGCAGCCTGTAGCGGTTTTCCGGTGATCCTCCATATTCATCCTCGCGTTTGTTGGAAAGCGGTGATAAAAATTCGTTGATCAAATATCCGTGGGCCCCATGAATCTCAATGATGTCAAAGCCGGCGGCTTTCGCGCGTTCAGCTCCTTTTTTGAAAGCCTGAACGGTTTCTTTTATGTCTTCTTTTGTCATTTCAATAGGTGTTCGCGAATTTTCGTCGAAAGGAAGAGCTGAAGGCCCGTAGATTGTACCTTCGACCTCGGCTTTTCTTCCGGCGTGTGCCAGCTGAATCGCCGTTTTGCTGCCGTACGGCTTGATTTGTGACGTTAATGCGGCAAGTCCGTCAATATGCGCGTCATCCCATATACCAAGATCCTGATCGGAGATTCTGCCCTCTGGGGTGACGGCGGTAGCTTCTACCATGATCAGTCCGACTTGTCCGACGGCGCGGGAGATGTAGTGGGTCATGTGGAACGGCTGCACTTTTCCATCCTTTTCATGGGAGGAATACATGCACATCGGCGACATGACAATCCGGTTTTTTAGTGTAACTCCTTTTAAACTCCATGGTGTGAACAGTTTTCGATTACTCAAATTTTTTCGCCTCCCGTAAGTTTTCGCCTCGATTATACCAATTCTGCCCATTCACGTCATATAAACTGCTCAAGTCATTTCCATATGTAAGAATGTTCAGTACAATAAAGTTGTTCACATTCTATTTTTTACTAAATACGATATTTGCATACACCTGCGGAAAACAGCGAAAGAGGGGGTTTGCTTTGTGAAGTGGCAGACAGTGGAAGAACTGAAACAGCTGCTCATTTCTCTAGTTCAATACGAAAGCATCTCAGGCACGGCCGGAGAAGTGGCGCTTGCGAAGTATATGCATGATTTATTAAAAGACCGTTCGTACTTTCAAAAGAATCCTGAATATTTAAAGCTTCACCCGATGGAAGACGGGCGTTATTTTCTAACCGCCCTCGTCAAAAAGGAAGAGAAATCAAATACGGTGCTCCTCTTGAGCCATTTTGACGTGGTCGATACGGCAGACTACGGCGAATTCAAACATACGGCATGCAAAGTCCCAGAACTCATGGATGTATTAAATGATAAAAAAGAACTTTTGCCTGAACGGGTCAGAAGAGACTTGGAAAGCGGCGAGTGGCTGTTTGGAAGGGGAAGCATGGACATGAAAGCGGGTCTTGCTGTTCAATTTTCGATGCTGGAACGGGCGATGAACGGAGAATTTGACGGAAACCTTCTATTAATTACGGTTCCGGACGAAGAAGTCAACTCACAGGGGATGCTTGAAGCCGTACCCGCACTGAAAGCTTTAGAAGAGGAATTTGGCCTTCATTATACATCATGCTTAAATTGTGAGCCGATGTTTGAAAAACATCCGGGAGATCAGAAGCAATACGTCTATTCAGGCAGCATCGGCAAAGCGCTTGCCGGATTTTTCTGCAAAGGGATTGAGACGCATGTCGGCGAGCCGTTTGCAGGGGTGAATGCGAATTTAATGGTGTCCGAAATCAACAGGCTGCTCGAATTAAACGTTGACTATTGCGAAGAAGCGGATGGAGAAGTGACGCCTCCCCCGGCCAATCTGATGCAAAAAGATTTGAAGGAAGCGTACTCGGTTCAGACTCCTCACGCAGCGGTGTCGCTCTTTAATGTGCTGATGATGGAGCGTTCCGCCGCCGAGCTCCATCACATGCTGCTTGACACAGCCAAGGAAGCGGCCGCCAATATTCAAACAAATATTGAGCGTAAAACGGCCGAATATCAGCGATTTGAAGCATTCACGCCAATGAATCCGACCGTTTCCGTGCTGACGTTTGAGGAGCTGTGGAACAAAGCAAAGGAAAAGGCCGGGAAGTCCGAGGCGGAGCGCATACTCAACTTTGCATTTGCCAACAGGGGGAAGCTTGGAGACCGCGATTTTTCAACGAAAATCGTGTCTGAATTGGCTTCGCTCTGCAAAGAAGATGCTCCGATGATCGTTCTGTTTTACAGTCCGCCGTTTTATCCGGCTGTTTCTTCAAAGGACGATCCTTTGATCCGAAAGGTGATGAAAGATGTGAAACAGTATGCGGCCGACAGGTACGGTATTGAATTTACAGAAGTCCAATATTTTCCCGGCCTGTCCGATTTAAGCTACCTTCAGCTGCAAAAGCAGTCTGTCGATGCGTTCACATCCAATATGCCGCTGTTTCAACACGGCTATTCATTGCCTAAAGGACGAGAAAACGCACTGTTTGTGCCGGTCATCAATATCGGGCCGGCCGGCAAAGACCCTCATAAATGGACGGAACGCCTCCATGTGCCGTTTTCATTCGGAAAGCTGCCCGATATCCTTCGGCTGGCGATACACAAGCTTCTCTAAGTATACGGACGGGGCCGCTTGGGGAAAAATCGGGAACAAGCGAAACGCTGTCTCCCGATTTTTTTAAATTTTGGCCGCAAACATATCCCTGATTTCCGCAGAACGATTCGCCGCTTCTTTGACGCAGGATATGACGATCTGTTCAAATTGTTGGTCGTCAAGCACCCGAAGGCCTGCTTCTGTTGTCCCTCCGGCGCTTGTAATCTCTTTTCTCATGACAGAAGGGTTCCTGCCGGTTTCAAGCATTTGAGCTGCACCTGACATCATATCGATAATCAGCTGTTTCGCCGTTTCTTCAGGAAGTCCCAATTCCGCAGCTGACGCCAGCAGGGCTTCGACAAATCGATAAACAAAAGCGGGGCCGCTTCCGGCTACTGCTGTCACCGCATCAAGGGCAGATTCCTCAACGATTGCAACGCTTCCGATTGTCGCAAAGAGGTCAGCTGCTTCCCGCATCTGCTCTTTCGTCACGAGCGGGCTTGCCGCAAAGGCTGTGGCTGATTTTTGAATGGAGGCCGATGTATTCGGCATGGCCCTTACAACTGGCAGATCAAGCCCGGCGTAGTGCTGGATCGTGCGAATCGGAATGCCTGCAAGGACTGAAATCAGCAGCTGATCTTTTCGCAAATAGGGGCGGAGTGCGGCCATTCCGGCCGCCGCGTCCTTCGGCTTCATCGCCAAAACGAGTGTATCCGAACGGGCGGCGACTTTTGCCGTATCGGCTTCTCCGCACACCCCGTATGTCTCGCTTAACTCACGAAGTCTGGCCGTATTCGACTGATTCGTAACGAATATCGCTTCCGGCTCCATCGCACCGCTTTTGACAAGCCCCTTAATCATCGCTTCAGCCATCGAACCGGCTCCGATAAATCCCATTCGTTTCATTATGAATTCCTCCTTCTAAAAAACAAAAAAACCTTTCCGTCTTCACAAAGGACGAAAAGGTTTCGCGGTACCACCTTCATTAGCATATAAATGCTCAGCTCTTGCCCCGTAACGCGGGATACGTTTAGGTTTGCCTAAGCGCTCTGAGGGCAGGTTCAACATGCAAGCGGGCTGTGAAATCTTTCAGCCGTGGATTTCACTCTCTTTCACCATTGCTTGTTTACTATTCCTCTTCATTGCGTCTTCAATCATTTACCTGCATATATTTGTTGTTCATTATGCTATGAGGAATGATGAAATGTCAACAGGCATTTGAAGCAAAAATGACATGCGCGGGAGAAAAAGGTAAAATATGATCAACATCAATTCGCAGGATGAGGAGAATCAAACGATGAAAGACGCAAGAATCATTCCTATTTCACTGCCGACTCCGTTTGCAGTCGGAGACGTCAACATTTATTTGGTCAGAGGCGAGGCGCTGACTCTGGTCGATGCCGGGCCCAACACAAAGGAGGCGGCCGCCGTTTTGAAGAAAGAGCTGGCCGGCCAGGGACTGTCATTAAACGATATTGACCAGGTCGTTCTGACCCATCATCACGCTGATCACGCCGGACTGCTGGACGAATTCCCCGCAGGGGTCAACATCATCGGCCATCCGTTCAATGAACCGTATATCAGCCAAAATCCCGATTTTATTGAAAAACAAAAGGCCTTTTTTACATACCTGTATCAGCGATTCGGCGTTCCCGGCGATATGAAGCCGCCGGGGCTTACGGTAAAAGCGTCGTACCGGTTTTCCTGTAATCGGACTTTGACAGAGACCGTTTCAGAAGGCGCGCAAATTGACGGGCTTGAAGGGTGGAGGGTTCTTGAGACGCCCGGACACGCCGCTTCACATATTGTCCTTTATCATGAGGAGCTTGGAAGCATGCTCGGAGGAGACTTGCTGTTAAAGCCGTCTTCTTCAAATCCGCTTCTTGAAGTGCCGCAAAAAGGAGAAAGGCGCCCGACTCCGCTGCTGGACTATTTGAAATCGCTCGGCAGGCTGCGGGAGCTTCCGCTCAACATTATTTATCCCGGCCACGGGGAGGACATCACAAAAGTGAATGAGCTTGTCGCCAAAAGGCTGGAAAAGCAGCGAAACAGAGCCGAAGAGGTGTACCGCATCCTTACTGAAAAACCGCATTCACCTTATCAGATATGTCAAAAACTGTTCCCTGCAGTCTATGAAAAAGAGCTGTTCTTAACGATGTCAGAAACGATTGGGCAGCTTGACGATTTGGAATCCCAAGGGAGGATCGGTGCAGAAACGGCCGATGGAATCGAGTACTATTACGCAAAGTAGGTGACGAACATGCAGCAAAAGTTGAAAGAGCAAAACGTGATGATTACAGGGGCTTCAGGAGGACTTGGGGAACGGATCGCATACCATGCCGCCAAGGAAGGAGCCGAGGTCATTCTGGCTGCGCGCAGAAAAGACCGCCTCATGGCTTTGAAGCAAAACATCGCCGATGAAACCGGTGCAAAATGCCGCATAATCGCATTGGACGTCAGCCGGACGGATGACATAAAAGCGGCGTTCCAAGAGGCCGGTCCGGTTGATATTCTTGTGAACAACGCGGGATTCGGTATTTTCGAAAACGCGCTTGACGCTTCCCTTGAAGATATGAAAGCGATGTTTGAGGTCAACGTATTCGGTCTGATCGCCTGCACGAAAATGGCACTCCCGCATATGATCAGGCAAGACAAAGGCCATATTATCAACATCGCCTCGCAAGCGGGCAAATTAGCGACGCCCAAGTCAAGCCTTTATGCGGCAACAAAGCATGCTGTGCTCGGGTATTCAAACAGCTTGAGAATGGAGCTTGCCGAAACGAGGGTCAACGTGACAACGGTCAATCCTGGACCGATTCAAACCGACTTTTTTAAGACGGCCGATAAAAGAGGGGATTATGTCAAAAGCGTCGAGAGATGGATGCTTGATCCGGATCAGGTTGCTAAGAAAGTCGTCTCGGCAATGATGACGAACAAGCGAGAAATTAATCTTCCAGGCTGGATGAACGGCGTCAGCAAACTCTATCAGCTCTTCCCAGCCCTGGTTGAACGAGCAGGCCGGAGCGCTTTCTATAAAAAATGATCGTCTCTGAAAGGAACGGTTTCTAGACTAAAGAGAAAGCTAGAAAGTGTCAGTGGTCCTGATGAATTTGTTGAAATTGCAAAAGAGATTGGAATTGAGAATCTGACAGAATAGCAGCAGAATTATTATTTATACACTATAAATAGAAAAAACAAAAACAAAGTGGAATCATGGGGCACATCAATAGGGGTATTGAAGAAGGATAAATTTGTAAGAAATTTTAAAGATATTAAAAATCTACTTGTCCAAATTGCTGTCCACCAACTAGCCTTGTCATTAACAACATGACTACTTTTTTCAGGGATTGATGAAGCATCACCCAGAAGTTAAAAATCCATATTGTGGTCGATATGTTTTGAAGACTCATAAGGTCGAAGAGAAGTCCTTTTAAAAGGGCTTTTTTTATGTGTAATTTTTTTGATTACATTTTGGATAGTCATAATAGAACTTACATTCGGAATGAGGTGAATAATTTTGAGAGCCTGTAATTTCGAACTTGAAAATGCCATTCATGAAAAAATTATAATTGCCTCTGTGTCCATGCGATAGAACAAGAATTTATAAAGCTGAAGCAAGTGGCAACAAGAAAATAGAGGAACATTATCAGCTCAAATTAAAAGAACTGTTTTCCCAAAGAAAATAAACGATTATTTGAGAAAAGAAAATGTCAAAATACAAGAGGTTGTTATGTGATGGCATGTTTGTAAAATATCCATATTATATTAGGAGCAAGGAAGGGGGCATAAAAGAAGGGGAGGCGATGTATTGGAAAGCTGCCTTAAAATTGCAGATGATAAGGAAACTAAATCATCTTTGAGATGCGAGTATCTCATGTTTTAGGTAGCCAAAAAAGCAGAGATGTGGAAACACCTCTGCCATTCATTTTATGCAGCAGCAGTTTGATAATAAGCGATTATCCCTACCGCTAATAATACAATCATTACTGCCAGAATAGACCACAAGATGGTTTTTGCTTTTTTGGACATTGGTTTCACCTCACAGTCGCCGATTAATCAAGCCTGGTTTTTTTGTAAGTCCTCTTTCCATTTTTGTCGCCAACAGCTTTAAGATGCACATTCCCTAATTGCACCGCAAAATCTTTAAGTGGCCCAATCCGATAAAAGAAGCTTCCTGTGACAGCTGCCTTATTGTCACCTGTTACCCAAGCATTTTTGCCACCTGGGTTTAATTCTGTTCTGACGACAGGATTCCAGTTTCGAACGACATAAGCGCTACTAGAGTTAATTTTTTTCACTTTACCTTTAGTAACACTATAGTTTACTGAGACCCTATATGTAGTTACAGGTGCTCCAAAAAATTTAACTGAATCTGTGTAAGAAACTGACTTATTTGCTTGAGGTTTCGCAATAATATCCTCTTCTTCATTTACTTCTGTATTTACAGTTAAAGCATTTGTGTCAAACTTGGTAAGATTGTCAACAAACTTCTGTTGACCTTCTTTCGGCATCGCCTTAAATTGGTTTAATACATTTTGTGCATCAAACACTGCGGAAGAAACATATTCTGGTGAAACTCCACCATTTATGGCATCTTCTTCACTATAGTTGGCCAGGTAATTGATATAGTCCTCTATAGTGTATTTAAACGCTGTATCGTTGGCGTGGACCTCTGCGGCCGATATTTGACTTGGCATCGTCAATCCAATTGTAGCAAAAACAGCAACAAAAAACAGGATCAATTTCCTCATTTTTCCTCTCCCTCTCAAGCTTTTTTCCAAGGATTATGACCTACACCGTATCACCTATACTTCTGATTAATTTGCCCCTATATCCACCCCCTTTACCTAAAGGTTAACAAACAATACTCCAAAAATAAACAGTTTTTGATTAAAATAGGTAATTAAATATCAATATTTTGAAAATATGTCAGTATTAAAGTCTTGATCCGATTTCAGTGAATGTGGTAAATGTCTAGCAATCTTGACATATATGAAATTATTTCAAATCAAAACCATGATTGACTAATGACAAATATATGGATATTGTATTAAAATGAATAACTGTAAAATTGAGGTATTGATGTAAGGGGGACAAAAATATGCAGAAAAGCAACAGCTTGTGGCAAAAAAACTTCACCTTTTTATTCGGCTCCAAAATGGTGAAGATAACCGCAGACAGTTTTGCGTTTAGCACTATTCTGTGGTTTTTAATTTTAGATGGCAAGGGGGCTATCGGTACTGCTTTTTTGATATCTGTAAGCTTTCTTCCTCAAGCGATTTTGGGGCCGATCATCACGCCACTGATGAAAACAGCTACATTAAAGTTCTGGATGTTCTTCTCAGATTTGACCAGAGCATCAATAATGCTAATCATTCCAATATGTTATTTTAATGGCTTTTCTCCTTTGTGGTTTATTATATTTCTAATGCTTATACATTCTGCAACAGGAGCTTTATATGATCCAGCTTCTGTATCCTTAATTCCGAAAATTGTGAAAGAGGATATTATCCAAAAAGCCAATGCAACAATTCAGTCATCTGGCCAAGTTGTAAGATTGGCCGCGGTAACACAGCTTGGTATTGGTAGGTGTTGACTCCAAATATTAAACCGAGAATTATTAACCCAATCCCAATAAGCCCTTTGAATCTCTCCATATTCCCCTCCCTTTTTCCTTCCTCTTTTTCCATTTTTTATTTTACTTCCCTTTCCATTAAAACTCAAGGCGTTTTAACACAATTAAGAATTAAAACCAATATATTCCTTCAATATATCATGAGTATTTAAACTCTGGGATTAGCCATCTAAACAATAGCCCATTGTTAGATCTTATAGATCAAAAGTTCTTTCAGGAAAGTTTGCATAGATTTAGGTTAAGTTTACAAAGAAAGAGATCAATTGTTAAGATCTGATCTCTTTCTTTTAACATAATGTCAGCTAATATAATTCTTAGGATTTCACATACAGCATTTTTATTAGAAACAACATAGTCGCATTTGCTGCTTGCAGCATAGTCTATGTTGGCCCGATCAAGAGTGCACGGATCTCCTCTTTATTCCTATCTTGTTGAATTTTCGTGACTCCAGATCTTGTAAAGGGGTATGTATAAAGATCCCAAACAGTTTAGTCTCTTGAATAGCCCTCTATTTTTTTAATTCCTTCGGAACGGAATCGTCCGTTTCTTTTTTATTTGCATTTTTTTAGATGATCTCCTGTCAGAGAGGCTCAAAATATCATATAAAGACAGGGAGACTTTGTCCCTCTTCAAACCGCTGCACCGAACCTGTGCTTCCTTCTATAGGCTTTGCTTGATCTGAAGGCACCTGTCCCGTCTGAGGCAATCGATATAAAAATACTGTATGCCGAAAGATTCCGTGCTTCCGGGAACACGTGCCGGCCGCTGATGAAAAATAAGGTAAAGGTCGCTTTCGTTATGCTGTTCTTCTTATATAAAATGGCAACTGGGTGACGAAAAGGAGTAATATTTTACCATTTATTGAAATTCTCTCATCCCGGCCGAAACATGATATCACGTGATACTCGCAACAAAATACACGATAAAAGGAGTTTCTTAACGGTGCAGGAAGAATGGAACCCATTGATGAAAAATCGTTGCATCATCTGGTTAGTCACGGGGATTTGCTTAACGGTCATCTTTCAATTTCCGCTGCAGAGCGTCGCTTCATCTGCAGACAAATACGCCAATTTTGCCGAGCTTGCCGAACATGAAACAGAAGGAGAAGATTATCAAATCGAATATACAGACATGGGCACCGAACTGCTGATTCTTTCGCCGCACGGCGGAGGAATCGAAGGAGGTGTCAGTGAACTTGTCCGCGCCTTCAGCGCCGATTATTCCACTTACTTATTCGAAGGAATCAAACCCTCGCAAAACTGGGATCTTCACATCACAAGCAATCATTTTGATGAACCGCAGGCCGTCAAAGCGGTCAAAGAGCACAACTATACGCTGGCTTTTCATGGATATCATGACATCGTTGAACATACGCTTGTGGGAGGAACGGATACCGGAGGGGCGAAAGCGATTGTCAGAGCGCTGCACAACCAAGGTTTTTCAGCGGAGCTGGTCAGCCCAAGCCACCGGCTTGCAGGGGGAAATCCCGAAAATATCAATAATCAATGCAAAACAGGTCAAAGCATTCAATTGGAAATCAGCACGCCTCAACGAGAGGCTTTTTTTTCGGAGTTCGGCCTGTGGACGCGGGCAAGTTCTAAAAATGAGACGTTCCAAACGTATGTCTCAGCTGTTAAAGAAGTTTTGGAAACGCGGTATAAATAAGATTGTATATTTGGGTCACATTAAAACTAAAGACATTTAAGAGGGTGAGTATGTTGATCTATATATACAACTGTTACGGCGGCACTCATTCTTCTGCACTTGCCGCCGCTTATCATCTGAAAAAGCTCCCATTCAGCAGAAAACCGTCGAAAAACGAAATTTTAAGTACCGACTGTTTTAATCAATTAAGTCCGAAGGAAATGGGGAAATTAATCTTTCACGGTCTTGATGAAGAAGGCCACCAGGTGTACACGATCGGCAGAGGATCATCAAAAGCGGTCATTCCAGCCATGCTGGGCGTTTTTGAGCTGTTTGAAAAAAACGGAAAACTGCAGGAAAAAGTCGTTTTTTCAAACACGTCTCCGACTGTGCCCATTGCGATGACATTCGGCGGTTTATTTTCAAGAAGGCTGAAAATCGATCCGATCGGGGTTCCTTTGCTGGTGCTCGGAGCGCAGCAGGCATACAAAGACATCATCAAACTGGTGCAGCAAACAAAAGACCGTTCAAAAACGACTTCTTCGGTGATCGAAGTGCTGGATAACAATTTCATAAAAAAATGAACATCTAAACAGCTTCCAGTATGATGAGTCTTTCGGCTTCCATATTGGAAGCGTTTTTTTATTTTTTAAATATAGTAATTGTTTTTTAAAAAGGACATTTTCTAAAAAATTGAATATAAGATAGAGGATATTGTTGAAATAGGACGAATCTATAACCTTAGAATTACTTTTCATAAATTTACTTCTTTGTAAATTTGAAGGGTAGAGATCAAGGATTTCCCTTCCACTTTGCTAGAGAATACTATCTGAAAGAAGAAACGGGGGGTTAAAAAGACGGCTGCAATCGTTATGAGAAGCAGCGATTTTATATTGGGAAATTCAATCTGTGACACTTTAAATGATAGAAGTGTAGTTTTGAAAATGAAAATCAGCGTGATAAGAGGCGGAAAATTAGAATGATGTTCTTTTTTTAGAATAACAAATGGAGCCGTCTGTCTCAATACAAATTAGGAGGCGCCTATGAAAAAAATGTTTTCTATTTTTCAAAATAAAAATTATGCGCTGCTGTTCTTCGCATCCTTTACCTCACAAATGGGAGGGATCATCGGACTCACTGCCCTCTTGTTTTACCTGCTAGACCGTTTTTCCAATCAGCCTGCATATGCCACAATGACCGAGCTGATGCTGTCATTGCCTACATTGGCTGTATTTTTCCTCGTCGGTGTTTTCGCGGATAAGTTTGACCGGCAGAAAATCGCCAAAAACTGCGATTGGATCTGTATGGGACTATCGATTGTATTACTGCTGTCTCTCTATCTTGAATGGATGCCGTTTACATTTGCCGTTCTTTTTTTAAGAAATGCCGTTAAAAGTTTTTTCACCCCTGCCCAAACTTCTCTTATTCAAGGAATATTATCTGAAAACGAATATTCGCTGGCCGTCGGATTGAATCAAATGGTAGCCAGTTTATTTATGCTGTTCGGAAACGGGCTTGGCGTATTTTGTTATTGGACGCTTGGAGTTGAAGGAGCCGTTATGGTTGATGCAGCCAGCTTCGCACTGAGCGGGCTTTTAATTCAAGCCTGCCGGATTTCCGATGCCGTCCGCATGCCAAATGGAAAACATTCCATTAGACAGCTGAATATCGCTGGTATATGGAAAGATTTCACACTTGGTTTTACTTATATTCTCAACCATAAATTGCTGCTTGCCCTCGTGTCCGGATTCGTCCTTTTCGGAGTTGTCAATGGGGGGCTCTCGGTCATGCAGGTGTTTATATTAAAATACAAGCTTGCACCTGTAAACTATGAAGAGATGTCGATTGTACTCGGCATTGTTTTCGGTGCGGGGTTTTTGGCGGGGAGCATCGCCGCATCCTTGCTTTCTCAAAAATTGAAGCTTTATCAACTTTTGATCCTAGCGCTGATTGTTTGCGGATGTGCCACGATTTCCGGCTCCCTGGTTAAAAGTTTGTGGCTGTATATGGTCTGCTCCTGCTTTATCGCGGTTTCGCTTCCAAGCATCAACGTTGCCATCGGAGGGTGGATACCAAACATCGTCAATCCGAAAATGATGGGTAGGGTGCAGGGATGGATTCATCCGCTTATGATGCTCTCACAGTCGCTGACCCTTCTGTTTATTGCGTGGCTTTACCCGGCATGGATCGCGCTTGAAAGCCTGTATTGGCTAGTCGGGGGAAGCCTGATTGCTGTTGGCGTTTTCTACATGATTATCCTTCCGAAGTTTTTAGCGCTGAATCGGACGGCTGACGTATCTGTCGATTAACGGCTTATTCACCAAAAAATATCTACAACGAAAGGGAATGATAGAAATGAAATTATTTTGCCTGCCTTACGCCGGCGGATCCGAATCTGCATTTTATTCCTGGAAAGGCCATATGCAGCCCGACATTGAGATTTGTCCGATTCAGCTGAAGGGAAGGGGCCGGCGTTTCAACGAGCCTTGTTACGAAAGCCTTGAAGAAGCAGTTCAAGACATTTTTGAGCAGGTTCAAGCTGAACGAAAAGGTGACGACTACGCTCTTTTTGGGCACAGCATGGGAAGCCTTTTGGCATATGAACTTTACTATCAAATGAGCGGGGCGGGGGCTGAAAAACCGGTTCACATTTTTTTCTCGGGCTATAAAGCGCCAAAGAGGATCAGAAAGAAAGAAAAACTGCATACCTTGCCCAATCCTATTTTTAAGAAAAAAATTGTCGAGCTCGGGGGAACACCTGAGGAGCTCATCAATCATGAAGAGCTATTTGAATTGTTTATCCCCATTCTCAAAAGCGACTTTAAAATGGTAGAAAACTATATCTATCAAGAAAGAAACAGCAAAATAGATTGCGACATTACCGTTCTCAACGGAAAAGAAGACGCTATGAGCAAGGAAGATGTATCCGATTGGAAACATCATACTTCAGGACACTTTACAGCCTACTACTTTGAGGGGAATCATTTCTTTTTGCACCATCACGTTGAAAAGATCACCGGCATCATCAATTATTCACTGACAGCCAGCCGGACGTTTTAACCTACGATTTCGGCGAGATTCAAGCCCGGGTCTAATCTATTTTTCCTTCCTCCGCCGCTTCGAAAATTACTTTTATTATAATCGGAACAGTGTTTTTTAGGTCTTTTGATCTGGTTGCTGTTTATCTTGTCTCATAAATACGTGTTTCGACAATGTAAAATATAAAATATCCAATTCATAAAAAATTAACCATTATTAAACAATATTCCCATGGAAAATAATGATTATTTTTGATAATCTGTTTTCACAAGACGGAGGTTCAATAAAAAATCGGTAAAAGAGCAACTACAGACCAATATTATGGTGAATATTTTATCAAAAAGGAGAATTTTTATATGGTTGCTAAACATTCATTAGAAAATGGGGTATTTCACAAAATGACAGAGAATGAAAAAGAACTGATCCTACATTTTAACAACACAAAGACCGATTATCCAAAAAACAAGACGCTTCATGAGCTTTTTGAGGAACAGGCCATGAAGACGCCTGACCATACGGCTCTTGTGTTCGGTGCTCAGCGCATGACCTACAGAGAGCTGAATGAAAAAGCAAACCAAACCGCGAGACTTCTCAGGGAAAAAGGGATCGGCAGAGGCTCGATTGCCGCGATTATCGCGGAGCGCTCCTTTGAAATGATCATCGGCATCATTGGCATTTTAAAAGCGGGAGGTGCGTATCTGCCGATCGACCCTGAAACGCCGAAAGACAGAATGGCCTTCATGCTCAGCGACACGAAAGCCGCGGTGCTGCTAACGCAAGGAAAAGCGGCAGACGGAATCGATTGTGAGGCTGACATCGTTCAGCTGGACAAAGAGGCTTCAGACGGATTCAGTAAAGAACCGCTCAGTTCTGTCAATGATTCCGGCGATACTGCCTATATTATCTACACATCAGGTTCCACGGGAACGCCAAAAGGCGTCGTCACCCCGCACTACAGTGTCATAAGGGTCGTTCAAAATACCAATTATATCGATATCACAGAAGACGACGTGATCCTCCAGCTGTCCAATTATTCGTTTGACGGATCAGTGTTCGACATCTTCGGCGCTTTATTAAACGGAGCGTCGCTGGTCATGATTGAGAAGGAAGCGTTATTGAACATCAATAGACTTGGAAGCGCTATCAATGAGGAGAAGGTCAGCGTGATGTTCATTACGACGGCACTGTTCAACATGATTGCAGATATTCATGTCGACTGTCTGTCGAATTTACGAAAAATCCTCTTCGGCGGGGAGAGAGCGTCGATTCCGCATGTGAGAAAAGTGCTGAATCATGTCGGCCGGGATAAATTGATTCATGTTTACGGCCCGACGGAAAGCACGGTATATGCGACATATTATTTCATCAATGAAATAGATGAAAAAGCCGATACAATCCCGATCGGCAGCCCGCTGGCGAATACGTCAGTCTTGATCATGGATGAAGCCGGCAAGCTCGTGCCGATCGGGGTTCCCGGAGAGCTGTGCATCGCAGGCGATGGTTTAAGCAAAGGATATTTAAACCGCGAGGAACTGACGGCGGAAAAATTCATCCCGCATCCGTTCATTCCGGGAGAAAGGCTGTACAAAACAGGTGATTTAGCGAAATGGCTGCCTGACGGCAACATCGAATTCATCGGCCGAATCGACCACCAGGTGAAAATCCGCGGTTTCAGGATCGAACTCGGCGAAATCGAAAGCCGGCTGGAGATGCATGAAGACATCAATGAGACGATCGTCATCGTCCGGGAAGACGAAGAAAGCCGCCCGTACATTTGCGCCTATATCACGGCAAATCATGAGATTTCCCTTGATGAGCTGAAAGGATTTTTAGGTGAAAAGCTTCCAGACTACATGATCCCCGCATATTTTGTCAAATTGGACAAGCTGCCCCTCACCAAAAACGGAAAAGTGGACAGAAAAGCCCTGCCTGAGCCGGACAGAACGGCGGGGGCGGAAAACGAATATGAAGCGCCGCGAAATGAAACGGAAGAAAAGCTGGCAGCTGTTTGGCAGGATGTTTTGCACGTTGAAAAAGCGGGCATTCATGATCATTTTGCACAAATGGGCGGACATTCATTGCATGCGATGGAGCTCATCGCCAAAATAAAGGAAAAAATGAATGTTGAAATTCCGCTGCATCAGCTATTTAAGCTTGCGACCATAAAGGAATTGAGCGCTTTTATCGAAGCTAATCAACAAGAAGACAAGGGAGACGGCTTCGTGACAAGGGCTGCCGATCCGGAAAATATCCATGAAACATTCCCGCTTACAGGCATTCAGCTGGCTTATTTAGTTGGAAGAGATGAGTCGTTCGAAATCGGCGGAGTCGCTACGAATTTAACTGTCGAATTTGAAGCTGATGTCGATTTGAATCGATTTCAGCTGACACTGCAAAAATTGATTGACAGGCATCCGATTCTCCGCACGATCGTATTTGAAAACGGAACGCAAAAAATTCTCGAAGCAACACAACGTTATACAATCGAAACTCAGGATTTAAGAGGTTTCACAGAAGAAGAAATCAACGCCAGAATTTTAGAACAGCGGGAGAAGATGACATCAAAGATCATTGATCCAAGTGTATGGCCTTTGTTTGAACTCAAAACGTTTATGCTGCCGGGAGAGAAAAAATATTTTTTCCTCAATGTGGACCCGCTCATTTGCGATGACAGCAGTATGAAACGATTAATCAGGGAGTTTAAACAACTATATGAAAACCCCGGCCTCAAACTGCCTTCACTAGCATACAGCTTCAGAGATTATGTTTTGGCCTCGATCGATTTTAAGCAAACAAGCAGATATCAAAAAGACCAAAAATATTGGCTGGATAAACTGGATCATTTTCCAAGTGCGCCTGAGCTGCCTCTTAAATCAGATCCAGCCCATGTAGCGAAACCTTCGTTCAAGAAGTTTTCAACGTTTTTGGATAGACATACATGGAATGAATTAAAAAAGAAAGCCCGGCATTATCATCTCACGCCGACCTCAGTCCTTTGTGCTGCATATGCCTATATTTTAGCTTATTGGAGCCGGCAAAACCACTTTGCTATCAATTTAACCGTATTTAACAGAATCCCGTTTCATCCGGATGTCAAAAACATGATCGGAGATTTTACCTCTTTAATGCTGCTGGACATCCATGCCGAAGAAAACACGAGCTCTTTCTGGAGATTTGCTTTAAATGTTCAGGACACGCTTTTAGAAGCACTGGAACACAGACATTATGACGGAGTTGATGTGATCAGAAACATCGCCAAAAAGAATGGCATGAATAAAAAAGCGGTCATGCCGATCGTATTCACAAGCGTGCTGAGTGAAAATCCCGACGACTCATTTGACAGTCTTGTCGATTTTGACAACATTCATTTCTTTAGCACAAGAACGTCGCAAGTATACATTGACAACCAAGTATATGAAATAAACGGCGGCCTTTATATTACATGGGACTATGTGGAGCAAATTTTTGAACATGAAGTAATTGAATCGATGTTTGACCAGTATATCGCAGTCATCCAGAAAGCCGTATCCGGCGAGGACGTTTCAACCATCCAAATAAATGAAAAAAGCCGCCAGATGATCAGCGCCTATAATGACACAGATCAATCTTTCGATACCGAGCCCTTGCACGAATTGTTTACCGGCCAGGTTAAACATGGACCTGACAGAGTGGCACTCAAGCATCATGATGAGGTGATGACCTATCAGGAGCTTGACGAAAAATCCAACCAGGTCGCAAGATTTCTCATTGGAAAAGGGGTTGAAAGGGGCGACTATATCGGTGTCATCGGCAAAAGAAGCCTGGGGACGATTGTCAATTTATTGGCTGTATTGAAGACTGGAGCAGCTTATATCCCTCTCGATCCGGATTATCCAGAAGAAAGAAAGGCGTATATCCAATCAAAAAGCAACTGCAAATTCTTCATCAGCCATGACGTGTATGACAAAGAACATATCGAGCGCTTCTCAAAAGCGCCGGTTGACCGAAAAGTCGATTTGGATGACATGGCATATGTCATCTTTACGTCAGGAAGCACAGGCAAGCCAAAAGGCGTTCAGATTACGCATGGTGCCGCAGCGAATACCATTCTCGATATCAATGAAAAATTCAACGTCACAGAACAAGATAACATAATGGGCATTTCCTCATTGTGCTTTGATTTATCTGTATATGACGTGTTTGGCGCTTTAAGCAGCGGGGCGTCACTTGTCATCATTGATGACCAAAGGGATGTATTCAGTCTGAAAGAGACAGTCGAAAAAGAACGGATTACAATTTGGAATTCTGTTCCGGCGATTATGGGAATGACGGCCGATGTATACCCGGCCAACGAGCTCAATCATCATCTCAGACACATCCTGCTAAGCGGAGACTGGATACCGCTTCAGTTGCCTGCAACCATAAAGAAGACGTTTAAAAACGCAGAAGTGATTAGTTTGGGAGGCGCAACAGAGGGATCGATCTGGTCGATCTACTATCCGATTCAAAAAGTAGAGGAAGACTGGAAAAGCATTCCTTATGGAAAACCGCTGGCCAATCAAAAAATATACGTATTGAACCAGAATAAACAATTATGTCCCGTCGGTGTCGAAGGAGAGCTGTACATAGGCGGAGCAGGGGTAGCAAGCGGGTATATTCATGATCAAGAAAAAACGGATCATTCATTTATCCATCATCAGGAATTAGGTTACATCTATAAAACGGGTGACTATGGCGTCTTGAAAGAGGACGGTTATGTAGAGTTTCTCGGAAGAAAAGACAGCCAGGTGAAGATCAGAGGCTACAGAGTGGAAATGGGGGAAATTGAAAATACTCTCGTAAGCCATCAGGAGATTACGAAGGCATCGGTTATTGATTACACAAGTCCGGATGGAATCAAAAACTTATACGCTTTTGTTGTAGCAGAGAACGCGATCAGCCAATTAGATGTAAAGGAATTTTTGCAAAAAACGCTGCCTGACTATATGATTCCTGCGAAATTCGTGGAAATTGACAAAATCCCGTTAACTGTAAACGGAAAAGTCGATAAGCGCACGCTCCATGACTTGGCTGAACAGCATACCGCAGATGAAGGTCAACGAGGCGGATCGATGCTGCCGGAGAATGAAACACAAGCCATGCTTCTGGAGATTTGGAAAGATATATTTGGCCTAGACAGCATCAATCTTCATGTCAGCTATTATGAAATCGGCGGAGACTCACTCAAAGCGATATCCATCATCACGGAAATCAACAAACGAATGAATGTTGAGATGCCGATCAGCGAAATCTTTAAAAATGATTCAATCATCGCTTTGGACCACTATTTGAAAAACAGAGAAGAAAGCGATATGGAACATCCGATTCAAACAGCTCACGAAAAAGAGTATTATCCGACATCCCCTGCCCAACAAAGAATGTATATGCTGTCGATGCTGGAAAATGAAAGGGGAGCTTACCATATTCCGATGGCCCTTCTTGTCGAAGGCCGGATAAACGCCATACAGCTTGAAAACGCATTGAAGACATTTTTGCAAAGACATGAAGTTTTGCGAACCGGGTTTGAAATCCAAAACAATGAACTCATCCAAAAAATTTATGAGAATGTCGAATTCCGCCTCGAATACGAGTGCTTAGACGCTTCAATTACAGATCAGCATGCTTTAATGGAGATCACAAGCAGGTACTGTAAAGAATCCATTAAGCCTTTTGATTTGAGCCGGCCGCCTCTTATGAGGGCCAAGCTGATCAAAATCGACGATATTAGGCATATACTGGTCATAAATTTTCACCACATCATCAGTGACGGGGTTTCTCAAGGGATCCTAATGAATGAAATATTGGAACTTTACAGCAATGTGCCATTGCCGGAAGTAAATGTGCAATATAAAGATTATGTGGAATGGAATCATACATTTAATCAATCAGCCGCGATGAAAAAGCAGGAAGCTTATTGGCTTGACGTTTATCGCGATATACCGTCAAAGCTGGACTTTCCTTATGACTATAAACGTCATCATATCGACACGTTTGAAGGAAGCAGCGTGTTTTTGGAAATGGAGCGGGAGCTGTCAGATCATATAAGGAAGCTGGCGAAACACACCGGAACAACTCTTTATACGGTGATGCTGAGCGCATATTATGTGCTTTTAAATAAATATACAAATCAAACAGATATCGTTGTCGGAACCGCTGCTGCCGGAAGGCTGCATCCTGATCTACAAGATGTATTCGGCGTTTTTGTAAATACACTTGCTTTGCGAAACGAGATTGATACTTCCAACAGCTTTAAAGAATTTTTGCAGCAGACGAAAGAGCGTACGATAGCGGCCTTTGACAATTCCGAGTATCCGTTTGATGATTTGATCCGCAAACTCAATGGTGTACGGGAGTCTAACCGCAATCCTTTGTTCGACACGATGTTTGTTCTGGAAGATGCCAGGATGTTTACCAAACAGAAAGGCGATGTCAAGCTGAGTCCGATCATCTTTGAACTGGACAATGCAAAATTTGACATGATCTTTAATGTGTTGGATTTTGAACAAAAGATCGTATTGAACATTGAATATTCGACAAACCTTTTCAAGGAAGAGACGATTCAAAAGATAGCGGAAGATTATTTCAGGATTTTAGAGGAAGTTTCAGAAAACCTTGATGTTACTTTACATCAAATCGATATGATATCCCGTCAAGAAAAACGGACACTTTTAGAGTTCTTCAACCATACAAAGACGGCATATCCAAAAGGAAAAACAATCCACCAGCTGTTTGAGGAGCAGGTGAATCGAATACCAGATCACACTGCGGTTGTTTTTGAAGATCAAAAACTGACGTACCGACAGTTGAATGAAAAAGCAAATCAAGTGGCAAGGCTGTTGCGAGAAAAAGGTGTCAAGCCGGATACGCTCGTCGGGATCGTGATGGAGCGGTCGTCCGATATGATTGCAGCGGTTCTCGGTGTGCTGAAAGCAGGCGGCGCCTATTTGCCGATTGATCCTGAGTATCCTCTGGAGCGGATGAGATACATGGCTTTTGACAGTGAAGTCAAAGTCATCATCTCTGACGTTCCGCTGGCCGAGGAGCTTACAGCGGAATCGATCGAGTTGATTCATATGGATGATGAGAGGATTGCCGGGCAGGATCGGTCAAACATTGACAATGTCAATCAAAGCGGCGACCTTGCATATGTCATCTATACGTCGGGTTCAACAGGAAAGCCAAAAGGCGTGATGATCGAGCATCAATCATTGATCAACTTGTGCCGCTGGCATCAATCCTGTTTTGAAGTCGGACAAAACGACAACAGCTCGATTTATGCGAGCATCAGCTTCGACGCTTTTGTCTGGGAGCTGTTCCCTTATATAACAGCGGGAGCCACCGTTCATGTCCTCAATCAGGAGACAAGACTGGATGTTGAAAAGCTGAACCGGTATTTTCATGACCATCATATTACGATCAGCTTTTTGCCGACACCAGTCTGCGAACAATTTACAGCGCTTGACAATCATTCGTTAAGAACGTTGTTAACGGGCGGAGATAAATTAAACGTCTTTAAAGAAAAAAGCTATCAAATCGTAAACAATTACGGACCGACGGAGAATACAGTCGTTGCTACAAGTTTTCCAATCGACAAATCGTATCAAAATATTCCGATCGGAAAACCGATCGATAACGTCAAAGTGTATATATTGAACAAAGACCTTCAGCTTTGTCCGCTCGGAGCCAGCGGTGAGCTCTGCATCGCCGGGGAAGGGCTGGCCCGCGGGTATGTAAACAGACCGGAATTGACTCGGGAAAAATTCATCGAAAATCCGTTTGCACCCGGGGAAAGAATGTACCGCACAGGTGATCTTGCCAAAATGCTGCCGGATGGAAACATTCAGTTTTTGGGACGGGTTGACCAGCAGGTTAAGATTCGCGGCTATCGGATCGAACCCGGCGAGATCGAGAACCAGCTGCTTAAATATGAAAAGATTGAAGAAGCGGCGGTCATCGCAAGAGAAGACGGAGATCATGACCCGTATCTTTGCGCATATGTAACGGCTAAAAAGGAAGTAGAACCGGAAAAGATCAGAGCGTTTTTAAAGAAAAGCCTTCCGGATTATATGATTCCTCAGCACTTTGTCCAGCTTGACGGGCTGCCGCTTACCGTGAATGGAAAAGTGGACAAGAAAAGCCTTCCGGTTCCGGAACGGAGCATCACAATGGATCGCTGCTATGAAGCGCCGCGGGATCAGATGGAAGAAAAACTTGTTTCCATATGGGAAGAGGCTTTAGGAATCAATAAAATCGGAATCAACAGCAGCTTCTTTGAAGCCGGCGGGCATTCGCTTAAAGCCGCCGCTTTGGTATCAACTATTCATAAAGAACTGAATGTCAAGCTGCCTTTAAGACAAATATTCGATACCCCGACGATTAAAGGGCTGAGGGAATATATCGGTGCGGCGAAGGAAAGTACTTTTACATCGTTAGGAAAAACGGAAGAAAAACCATATTACCGATTGTCTTCAGCGCAAAAAAGGCTCTATATCCTTTCTCAAGCAGGCAGTCATGTTGCATATAACATGCCTTTTGCCATGACGCTCGAAGGCGATTTTGATATCCGCCGATTTGAGAATACATTCAAAAATATGATTAAAAGACATGAATCATTTCGAACTTCATTTGTCATGATCGACGGTGAAGTGATGCAGCAGATTGAAAACGAGATCGATTTTCAAGTCGCATACAGTGACATCGGCAAAGAAAGTGCCGAAGAAAAAATCAAAAGCTTTATCAGGCCGTTTCAATTGGAAAAAGCACCGCTTTTAAGGGCGGAGGTCGTCAAAGTGAATGAACGTGAGCACTTGCTGATGTTCGATATGCACCATATCATTTCCGATGGCGTGTCCACCGACATCTTCATTCAAGAGCTGGGAGCACTGTATGAAGGGAAATCACTGGAACCGTTCGATATTCAATATAAAGATTACGCAGAATGGGAAAATAGCCATGCCCGTAGCGAGGAGCTGAAAAGACAGGAAGAATACTGGCTGAAGACGTATAAAGGCGATATCCCGGTCCTTGATCTCCCGACAGATCATAAAAGGCCGCTGACGAAAAGCTCTGAAGGTGACACCGTCACTGCAGCAATCGAAAGTGAAACATTCCGCAAGCTTCAGCATATGGCGAAAGAAAACGGCGTTACGATGTACATGCTTCTGTTGGCCGGTTATACAGCGCTGCTTTCCAAATATACAGGTCAGGAAGATATCATCGTCGGGACTCCGGCTGCAGGGAGAAATCATGAGGATATTCAACATCTCATCGGCATGTTTGTCAATACCTTGGCGATCAGAAACCATCCGGAAGGGAAAAAGACTTTCAGACATTATTTGCAAGAGGTAAAAGAAAACACGCTTCAGGCTTATGAAAACCAGGATTATCCGTTTGAAGAGCTTGTAGAAAAAGTAAACATCAAACGGGACATGGCCCGAAACCCGCTCTTTGATACGATGCTCGTGTACCATAACACAGACGTAAAGCCGTTTGAAGCAGAGGGGCTGAGAAGCAGACTGGTGGAGATCAAGCGCGGCATTTCCAAGTTTGACATCACAGTGACTGCGAGTGAAGCGGCAGACGGATTAAGATTGGAAGTTGAGTATTCAACGACGCTATTCAACAAGGAAAGAATGGAAAGACTATCTGAACACCTGATCAGCTTGTTGGAACAAGCGGCGGATCATCCGGACATTGCCATCAATCAGATAGATGTCCTGACAAAGGGTGAAAGACATCGGGTTCTGTATGATTTTAACCGAACAGACGGTGTGTTCTGCAAAGAGATGACGATACCGGAGCTGTTTGAAAAGCAGGCGGAAAAAACGCCTGATCATCCGGCGGTTGCCTTCGGGGATGAAACGATTTCTTACAGGGAGCTGAATGAAAGGGCGAACAGCCTGGCTTTCACCTTGCGTCAAAAAGGAGTAGGCCCTGATGTGATAGCAGGGATTCTCACAGAACGGTCAATCGAAATGATCGTCGGTATTATGGGTATTTTGAAAGCTGGCGGAGCCTATCTGCCAATCGATCCGGCGTATCCGCAGGAAAGAATAAGCTACATGTTAAAAGACAGCGATGTCAGCGTATTATGCGCGGCAGGCGATGTGGATCTGGGTGAAGCTTATGCCGGAGACATCATCCGGATTGATCAAACCGGACAAAATGACCACGTGGAAAACCTTAAGCATGACATCAAGCCGGAGCATTTGGCATATGTCATCTATACATCGGGATCCACTGGAAAACCGAAAGGCGTCATGATCGAGCATCATAGTGTGAACAATCTTGTTCATGGATTAAATGAAAGAATTTACCATCATCTCGATGCTCATTTAAATGTAGCACTGGTTGCGCCTTATATATTTGATGCCTCTGTCAAACAAATATTCGCAGCGCTTCTCTTCGGGCATACCCTTTGCATCGTCCCGCGCGAGACAGCTTGGGATGCGATGAGTTTAATTGAGTATTATTCGAAAAACAACATCAATGTATCGGACATGACGCCTGCTCATTTAAACATGCTGGCGTATGTAGACAAAACGGAACTCGAATTCGATCTGAAGGAATTGATTGTCGGCGGAGATGCTTTAACACCTGATGTCATAGGCGGCCTATTTCATAAATTCCCGAATCTGTCATGCAATATCACGAATGTATACGGCCCGACAGAGTGCTGTGTTGATGCTGCTTCACATCAAATCGAATCGGGAAAAGTGCCGCAAACACCGTCCATTCCGATCGGCAGACCGCTTCTCAATACAAGCATCTATATTGTGGACAAAGACCTCCACCCTCTGCCGGTTGGGATTGCCGGAGAACTATGCATAGCAGGCGAAGGGGTTGCCAGAGGGTATGTAAACAGACCTGAGCTTACGGCGGAAAAGTTTGTCGACCATCCATTTGAGCCGGGCAAAAAAATGTACAAAACCGGAGATTTGGCGATGTGGCTTCCTGATGGACAGATTGAGTTTTTGGGACGCGCCGATCATCAAGTGAAAATCCGCGGCTATCGAATAGAGCTTGGCGAAGTGGAACAGCAGCTCTTGTCACATGAGAAGATTAAAGAAGCGGCGGTGATCTCAGGAAAGGATCAAAACGGCAACAGCTATTTATGCGCCTATTTCGCGTCTGATCAGGAATTGCCTGCAGCTGATGTACGACAATTTCTTGAAAGGGAAATGCCTGATTATATGATTCCGTCCTATTTTGTTAAGCTTGACAGGCTCCCGCGCACCCCAAGCGGTAAAGTGGACAGAAGCGCACTGCCTGAGGCGGACGGAAATTTAATAGAAGGAACTCGGTACGATCCGCCCCGAAATGAAATCGAACGAAAACTCGTGCAAGTCTGGAGAGAGATTCTCGGTGCCGAGGACATCGGGATCAGCCACCATTTCTTTGCGGCAGGGGGAGACTCGATCAAGGCGCTCCAGATCGTTTCCAGGCTGGCAAAGATGAACCTGAAACTTGAGATGAAGGCGCTGTTCGCCAATCCGAAAATAAAGGATCTCAGCCGATTGATCACAGAAGAAACGAGACATCGCAAACATAACAAACCCGTTACAGGTGAGACGGAACTGCTTCCTATCCAAAAGAGATATTTTGCGAACAACAAAGAGGAGCTTGACCACTTCAACCAGTCATTTATGCTCTTTAGAAAAGACGGCTATGACGAAAACTTCGTCAGAACAGCCTTCAATAAAATACTGGAGCAGCATGACGCGTTAAGAATGATCTATGAAGAAAAAGACGGAGACATCATTCAATACAACAGAGGCTATCGTGAAAACTTGTTCGACCTGGATGTTTATGATGTAAGAGGCCTTGACAATCAAGCGGAAAAGGTGTTTGAGCTGGCGACAGGCATTCAAAAAAAATCATCGATTAGAAAAGGAAAACTCGTTCATCTTGGCATCTTCCGGGCTGATGAGGGCGATCACCTGCTCATTGCGATCCATCATCTTGTCGTTGACGGCGTATCGTGGAGAATTTTGTTCGAGGATTTTGAAACATTGTACCTTCAGGCATTGAAAGGCAAACCTCTCGACATCGGATACAAAACGGATTCATACCAAGAGTTCGCCCGTCAATTGAAGAAGTATGCCCAAAGCCGCAGGCTGTTAAAGGAAAGGGAGTATTGGCAAAAGGCCCTGGAAGCGGATGCTCCATTTATTCCTGCTGAAAAGCTTGAACGAGACACGTTTGAACACAGCGCGACCTTGTGCATCAGAATCAGCCCAGACGTGACAGCAAAACTTTTGCGAAACGCAAACAAAGCCTACAACACGGAAATCAACGATATTTTGCTGACGGCATTAATCGCCGCAGTCAGGGATATCACCGGAGAAAACAAATTGAAGGTCATGATGGAAGGGCACGGCAGGGAGGACATCTTAGACGGTGTTGACATCACGAGAACGATCGGCTGGTTTACGACGGTTTATCCGGTCTTTATCGATTTGGGAGAAGAAAAAGAAACATCGCAAAATATCAAAATGGTCAAAGAAACGTTGAGAAAAATACCGAATAAAGGAATCGGCTACGGCGTTTTAAAATACATGACAGAAGAGCTTCAGAAAATACAAACTCAGGCTCCGCTTTCTTTTAACTATTTTGGAGAAATGAACAATGATATGAATAGAAAAGTATTTTCCCAGTCGCCATTTTCACCGGGCGAAAGCATCGGCGGAAAAATCGCTAGGCACTGCGCCGTCGAAATGAATGCGATCTCTTTAAACGGCGAATTGACAATCTATACGACGTTCAACCAGGACCAATACCAAACAAGCGCAATCGAACAACTCAATCAATCATTCAAAGAAAACCTGGAAAAGATCGTCGATCATTGCGTTGATAAAGAAGGATCGGACATGACGCCTTCCGATTATGGCGATGTCTCACTTGGTCTTGAAGAGCTGGAGCGTATTAAAGATAAGTACAGCGCTTTTCAAATCGAAAAGATCTATCCGCTGGCCAACATGCAAAAAGGAATGCTATTTCATAACGCTATGGATCAGACATCAGGGGCATACCTCCAGCAAATTGTCATCGAATTAAAAGGACGTGTCCATCCGGACATTTTAGAAGAAAGCTTTCACGAGATCGTGAAGAGGCATGAAATCTTAAGGGCGTCTTTTGAATATGAAATCACATCCGAACCGAGACAGATTATAGCTAGAGAACGGAAAACGCCTTTCGCATCAATAGATCTGACAGGCGAAAATCGGACTCGCCAGCATAGGTTCATAGAAACATATTTAAAAGAAGATCAGGAAAAAGGCTTTGATCTGAGCAGTGAAGCCCTCATGAGGGTTTGTTTGATCAGAATGAATGACGAATCGTATCGGCTGATTTGGAGTCATCACCACATCCTCCTGGACGGCTGGTGTCTGGGTATTGTTTTGAGCGAGCTGTTCAGTCTATATGGAAAAATAATGAAAGGTGAATCCCGCCGATTAAAAGAGCCGAAGCCGTATGGAGACTATATCAAATGGCTGGAAGAACAAGATAAAGAAGAAGCGGCGGCATACTGGAAGGATTATCTAAAAGGGTATGAGTCGCGGTCTGAACTTCCGGCGTTCAATCGCGGCGCAACGTCAGAAGAATATGGCGGCAAAGAAAAAGTCATATCGTTTTCAAAAGAACTGACAACGAAAATCACCCGGATCGCCAAGACGCATCATGTCACCATCAATACGGTTCTTCAAGGAATTTGGGGCATGATTCTCGCCAAATACAACAATACCGATGAAGTCGTATTCGGAACCGTCGTCTCGGGACGGGAGGCTCCTGTTGACGGCATCGAAGAGATGGTCGGCTTGTTTATTCATACAATACCGACCCGGATCAGCTTTGAAGGCGCAAGAAGCTTTAAAGAGGTGTTAAAGAAAACACAAGCCGAGTCTATCGAAAGCAATCGATACAGCTATATGAATTTATCGGAAATTCAGGAACTGAGTGAAATGAAAAGAGAGCTGATCACCCATGTCATGGCCTTTCAAAATTATGCGTTTGATGAGGAGCTGTTCAGAAGCCAATCCGGGGAAAGCGGTTTTGAACTGGAAGGTGTTCATGGAAAAGAACGGACCAACTATGATTTTAATCTGACCGGCGTTTTAGAAAATGAGCAGCTGAAACTCAAATTGACATTTAATGAAAATGTGTATGACAACACCATCATCGAAACATTAGAAAAGCATATCATCACCGTCGCAGAACAAGTGGCGGAAGATGAGGCACAAACATTACAAGACATCAACCTTGTGTCAAAAGAAGAACAACAGAGGATTTTAGACACATTCAACGATACAAAAACGGATTATCCGAAAGACAAGCCGCTTCATGAGCTCTTTGAGGAACAGGCCATGAAGACGCCTGACCAGACGGCTCTTGTGTTCGGTGCTCAGCGCATGACCTACAGAGAGCTGAATGAAAAAGCAAACCAAACCGCGAGACTCCTCAGGGAAAAAGGGATCGGGAGAGGCTCGATTGCCGCGATCATCGCGGACCGCTCCTTTGAAATGATCATCGGCATCATTGGCATTTTAAAAGCGGGAGGTGCGTATCTGCCGATCGACCCTGAAACGCCTAGAGACAGAATCGATTATATGTTGAAAAATAGCGGTGCGGCATTGTTAGTAACAACAGATTCGCTTCTTCAACCTTTTGATATAAAAACCGTTGATTTGCGTTCGGACGAGTTGCACTTACTAAGCGGAGAGAATCTTCCGCGTGTGAATTGCTCAAGCGATACAGCGTACATCGTCTACACGTCCGGCTCAACCGGAACACCAAAAGGAGTGGTTATCCCGCATTACAGTGCGGCGAGAGTCGTTCAAAATACCAATTATATCGACATCACAGAAGATGACGCCATTCTCCAGCTGTCCAACTATTCGTTTGACGGATCGGTGTTCGACATCTTCGGCGCTCTCTTAAACGGAGCGTCACTCGTCCTGATCGAAAAAGAGACAGTCTTGAATACACATGAGCTGGCCGAAGTGATTGAGAAAGAACGAGTCAGCGTGATGTTCATTACGACAGCGCTGTTCAATACGCTCGCCGACATCAATATCGGCTGTCTTGCCAAGCTGCGGAAAATCCTTTTTGGCGGGGAAAGAGCGTCGATACCGCATGTGAGAAAAGTGCTGGATCATGTCGGCCGGGATAAATTGATTCATGTTTACGGCCCGACGGAAAGCACGGTGTATGCGACATATTATTTTATCAACGAGATAAACGATGAAGCGGAAACAATCCCGATCGGCAGCCCGCTGGCGAATACGTCGGTTTTGATCATGGATGAAGCCGGCAAGCTCGTGCCGATCGGGGTTCCCGGAGAGCTGTGCATCGCAGGCGACGGCTTAAGCAAAGGATATTTAAACCGCGAGGAACTGACGGCGGAAAAATTCATCCCGCATCCGTTTATGCCGGGAGAAAGGCTGTACAAGACGGGCGATTTAGCGAAATGGCTGCCTGATGGCAATATCGAATTCATCGGCCGAATCGACCATCAGGTGAAAATCCGCGGCTTCAGGATCGAACTCGGCGAAATCGAAAGCCGGTTGGAGATGCATGAAGACATCAACGAGACGATCGTTACCGTCAGAGAAGACGGAGAGAACCGCCCGTACATTTGCGCCTATATCACGGCAAAGCGTGAGATTTCCCTTGATGAGCTGAAAGGGTTTTTAGGTGAAAAGCTTCCGGATTATATGATTCCCGCCTATTTCGTGAACATGGACAAGCTGCCGCTCACCAAAAACGGGAAAGTGGACAGAAAAGCCCTGCCTGAGCCGGACAGAAGCGCAGGAACTGAAGCGGAGTACGAAGCGCCAAGAAACTATGTCGAACAGCGCATCATTTCCATCTTGGAGGACGTACTCGGAACAGAGCGGATGGGTATTTCCTGCCATTTCTTCGACAAGGGGGGGAATTCGCTGAAAGCGATGCAAGCTGTTCATTCCATTAACAAAACGTTTGGCCTTAATATGAGGATCAGCACGTTCTTTAAACATCCGACTGCAAAATCATTAGCGCGTTTTGTATTAACCGCTGAAGCCGAATCGGCCGTTAGTGAGGAGTACGCGGAAGAGGAAGTGTGATGGAATTGCACTGTACAATCTATCATTTGAAATGATAGATTGTACAGCTTCCCCATTTTCCGCAAAAAAACGATTCTGATATTGGCCGCAAGTCTGACGAATGGAGTGAGATGAGTATGAGCATAATGGACTTCATAAATGATTTGAAAAAGAAAAATATCACCTTATACCATAACAAGGGAAAAATCAAAATCATCGGTCCTCAAGAATTATTGACGGCTGACTTAAAACAGCAAATCAAGCGGTATAAAGATGACATCATCGCAGCGCTGGAAGCGGGCGAAACGGACATTGAGCGAAGCTTTCCGAAAGCGGCGCCGTCTAAAAGCGGAACCTATCCTTTGTCAAGGGAACAAAAAAGGATGTTCATTTTAAATCAGCTTGATGACAGCAAAACGGCCTATAACATGCCGATGGCAGTAAAAATAAACGGTGAAGTTCAAATCAGCCGAATTGAACAGGCATGGAAAGCGCTCATCAAAAGGCATGAATCGTTAAGAACTTCTTTTGTCATGCTCGATGGCGAACCGGTGCAGAAAATCGAACAGGAAGCCGAGTTCCGACTTGAATACAGCGAGTTGGGGGATCAAAGCATCCAGGAGAAAATCAGCCGTTTCATCAAACCTTTTCAATTAGAAAAAGCCCCGCTTTTAAGAGCGGAAATCGTAAAAGTGGATGAAGCTGAGCATATGATGATCGTTGATATGCATCATATCATTTCAGACGGCATCTCTATCGGAATATTAATGAAGGAATTCGCCGACTGCTGTGAAGGCAAAGAATTACCTCCGGTGGCGGTTCAGTATAAAGATTATTCAGAGTGGCAGAAAGACATCGAGCAGCAGAGCCGGTTGAAGAAGCAGGAAGCGTATTGGCTTAACACCTTCCGGGGAGACATTCCGGTATTGAATATGCCGCTTGATTTTCCGAGACCGAAAATCCGAAGCTTTCAAGGGAACAGAACGGTTGTGGAATTGGATCAGGACACCACAAAAAAACTGAAGACGATAGCCGCAAAAAACGGCGTTACGATGTACATGCTTCTTTTGGCAGGCTACACCATTCTGCTGTCAAAATACACCGGACAAGAGGATATCATTGTCGGCTCGCCGATTGCCGGAAGACCGCATGCCGATTTAAACGGGACAATCGGGATGTTTGTCGGCACCCTTGCGCTGAGAAACCGGCCAACGGGGAACATGACATTTAGCGAATATGTCCAAACGGTCAAAAACAATACATTGAACGCCTATGAAAATCAAGATTATCAATTTGATGCATTGATCGAACATCTGGGCTTGACACAGGACATGAGCAGAAATCCGCTGTTTGATACGATGTTTGATCTGCAGCATGCGGATGATTTCGCATCTGAAGCCGGCGGGGGGCATTTTGACACGTATGATATTCCATTTCATGTCGCGAAATTCGATGTAAGCCTGACGGCATTTTTGCATGGAGACAACCTGAAATTTGATTTTCAATATTGCACGGATCTGTATAAAAAAGAAACGATTGAAAGAATGGCCGGACATTTTTTGAATGTTTTAAAAGACGCTGCTCATCACCCTGAACTGGCGTTAAGCGAGATTAGGATGATGTCGGAAGAGGAGAAAGACATCATCTTACATACATTCAATCATGAGAAGACAGATGGTCCGAAAAACAAGACACTCAGCCGGCTGTTTGAAGAGCGGGCTGAAAAAACACCCGATCACCCCGCTGTTATATTCGAAGATCAGCAATTGACATATAGAGAGCTGAACGAAAAAGCCAACCAATTGGCCTGGCTTTTAAGAGAGAAGGGCGTAAAGCCGGATACAATTGTCGCGATCATGACAGACCGTTCATTCGAGATGATCATCGGAATTATCGGAATTTTAAAAGCCGGCGGAGCCTATCTGCCAATTGATCCGGATTATCCGGAGGACAGAGTCAAATATATGCTGGAAGACAGCGGGGCTGATATGGTCGTCATCCAGGAGCCCTTTAAATCGAAAATAGACGGGCGTCAACTGATAACCGCCGAAGACACCCGATCTTTCAGCAAAGAAAATCTCCCAAATGTCAATAAGGCTTCTGATTTGGCATATGTAATTTATACTTCGGGTTCTTCAGGCAGGCCGAAAGGTGTCATGACGACTCACCGCAATGTCGTTCATTATGTTGATGCTTTTACGAAAAGGATCCCTTTGAGCGAAGATGATACAGTTTTGCAAGTCGTATCCTTTTCATTTGATGCATTTTCTGAAGAAGTCTACCCTATTTTAGCTTGCTCAGGGCGCTTGGTGATCAGCAGAAAAGTAAGCGATCTGAACATTGATGAACTGGTGAAAACGATCGGGAAGCATCGTGTCACACTTGTCAGCTGCTCCCCGCTTCTATTGAATGAAATCGATAAAAATCAGCACTTAACCTTTCATCCGCAGATGAAATTTATCAGTGGAGGCGACGTATTAAAATTTGAGTACGTCGAAAATATCATCAAAGGCGCCGACGTTTACAATTCTTACGGTCCCACGGAAGCGACAGTTTGTGCAACCTATTATCAACTAAGCAGCGCAGACCGCAAAAAAACGAGCATTCCTATCGGCAAGCCTTTAAGCAATTATAAAGTATACATTGCAGATCAATACGGCCGGCCGCAACCGGTTGGAGTACCGGGCGAACTATTGATCGGCGGCGAAGGGGTCGCAAGGGGATACTTGAATCATGAAACATTGACAAAAGCGGCCTTTGTGCTGGACGAATCAGGCGAGAGAGTATATCGTACAGGCGATTTAGCCAGATGGCTGTCTGACGGAAACATCGAGTTTTTAGGCAGAATCGACAGCCAAGTCAAAATCCGCGGCTATCGGATCGAACTGGAAGAAATCGAACACCGGTTGCTGATGAACGACGATATTAATGAAGCCATCGTGGTGGCGAAGGAAGATCAGGAAAACAGCAAATATCTATGCGCCTACATCGCATTCAATAACAAAAACGCAGATATTGAGCAGGTTCAAGAACGCTTGGCGAAGGACCTTCCGGAGTATATGATTCCGTCCTGCTTTATCAAGCTTGATCAAATTCCCCGCACGATCAATGGAAAGGCTGATCTTAAGGCATTGCCGGAGCCGGATCGAGGGGCATTTGCCCAAGCCCGCTACGAAGCCCCGCGCAATCAAACGGAAGCCTTACTTTTATCGATCTGGCAGGATATCTTGCCAGCGGAACAGATCGGGATTAACGACCATTTCTTTGACATCGGCGGACACTCGTTAAAAGCTTTTTCAATGGCCGCGAAAATTCAAGCGGCATTAAAAGTCGAAGTGACGCTAAAGGAAATCTTCAGCCATCCGACGATTAAAGACATCGCAGCTTATATCGTACAAAAACAAAAACAAGTTCAATCCGACATTCTAAAAGCGAAAAAGAAAGAATACTACCCGCTTTCTTCCGCTCAAAAAAGGCTGTACATCCTCAATCAAATCGAAGAAGGCCAAACCGCCTACAATATGCCTTTTGCGATGAAAATAAGAGGTGGGCTCCAAACGAAAAAGGCCGAGAAGGCCTTCAAAACGCTAATCAAAAGACATGAGAGTTTAAGAACATCCTTTGTGACCATCAATGGCGAACCCGTTCAGAATATAAACGAAGGGGTCACATTTGAAATGAAATACCGGGAGCTTGACAATTGCAGCCTTCGGGAACGGATGAATCAATTTATCAGACCGTTTGACCTGGAAAAAGCCCCTCTTCTGAGAGCGGAGCTGGTGAGGGTGAACGCAGCCGAACACATTCTCCTGCTTGATATGCACCATATCATTTCCGATGGCGTATCAATCGGGATCTTGATGAAAGAATGGGCGGCTTTATATGAAGAAAAGGAACTTGCACCGTTAAAGATCCAATATAAAGATTATTCCGAGTGGCAGCGAGAGTCCTGTCAAAAAGACCGGTTGAAAAAACAGGAAGAATACTGGCTATCCGTTTTTCAAGACGCCATCCCTGTTCTGAACATGCCGACGGACTTTCCAAGGCCGCAAATGCAAAGCTATGAAGGAGATCGAATCGCATTTGCAATCGAAAGAGAGCTGACGGATAAGCTGAAAAAAACAGCGAAAGAAAACGGAGTCACGATGTATATGCTGCTGTTGGCCGGGTATACAATACTGCTTTCGAAATACACCGGACAGGAAGATATCATTGTCGGTTCGCCGATTGCGGGGCGAACCCGGGAGGAGTTGGAACAGACGGTCGGGATGTTCGTAGGCACCCTTGCGATGAGAAACCATCCGAAAGGCGGCAGGACATTCATTGAGTATTTGCAAGATGTAAAAGAAAATACGTTTAACGCCTATGAAAATCAAGATTATCCTTTCGATGAACTCGTAGACAAATTAGATTTGGAACGGGACATCAGCAGAAATGCCTTATTTGACACAATGTTTGATATGCAGGCGCTGGATGATGCAGAGCCTGATATAGAGGGATTGCATGTTGAACCCGTTGATTTGGAGTTTCAGATTTCAAAATTCGATTTGTCGCTGGCAGCAGCAGAGTCCGCAGGCGTCATTACGTTTCACCTGGAATTCTGCACAAGGCTGTATAAAAAAGAAACCGCCGAAACGCTGGCGCAGCATTTCGTCAATATCCTAAGAGATATTTCCGATCATCCGCAGAAGCCGTTAAACGAAATCAGCATGCTTTCAGAGGAACAAAGGAACACAGTGCTGTATCAATTTAATGATACGAACGCCGAACACCCGTCGGGAATTTTTTCTGAGCTGTTTGAAGAGCAGGCCGAAAAATCACCGAATCATCCGGCGGCGGTCTTCAAAGATCATATGTTGACATACCGCGAATTAAATGAAAAAGCGAATCAATTGGCCAGAACATTGCGGAAAAAAGGGGTTCAGCGGGAGTCAGTAGTCGGAATCATGGCGGAGCGTTCGTTGGAAATGGTGACAGGCATATTGGCGGTTCTAAAGGCCGGCGGGGCGTACATGCCGATCGATCCGGGGCTTCCGAAAGAGCGCATCCAATATCTTATCACGGATAGCGGAGCTGATCTATTGCTGACCCAGCATCAGCTTATTGGCAGCATCAGCTTTGCCGGAGAAATCATCCAAATCGATCAGGCCGATGCTTACGACACGGATGGAAGCAATTTGGAGCATCTTAATTCCCCCGGTGATTTGGCATACGTCATCTATACCTCGGGTACGACGGGAAACCCGAAAGGCGTGATGGTCGAGCACCGCAATATCATTCATGCCCACTATACTTGGAGAAAGCACTATGAATTGGCATCATTTTCAGTTAACCTGCTCCAGCTTGCCAGCATGTCGTTTGATGTATTCGCAGGAGATTTATGCCGCAGTCTTCTCAACGGCGGAACAATGTATATGGTCCCGGATGATGTCAAACTGGAAATGAATCTGCTGTATGACATGATCAACAAATACGGCATTCATATGTTGGAATCGACGCCAAGCCTGATCATTCCTTTGATGAAATATATCGATCATCACAAGCTTGACCTTTCAAGCATGAAGCTGTTGATCATGGGTTCTGACACTTGCACGATCAAAGATTATAAGTGGCTCGTTGAACGGTTCGGACAAAGGATGAGAATCATCAACAGCTATGGCGTCACAGAAGCTTCTGTCGATTCCGGCTATTATGAAGAAGCTTTGGATCGGATTCCAGAGATTGCGAATACGCCGATAGGAAAGCCGCTGGACAATACAGCATTTTATATATTGGATTCCTCATTAAACCCGCAGCCGGTCGGCGTTTATGGTGAGTTGTACATCGGCGGTGAAGGGGTCGCGAGGGGATACTTAAACAAACCGGAACTCACGAAGGAAAGGTTTGTTCCAAATCGTTTTGCCGCCGGGGGGAAGATGTATAAAACGGGAGACTTGGCAAGGTGGCTGCCTGATGGAAATGTCGAATTCCTCGGGAGAATCGATCACCAAGTCAAGATTCGCGGTTTCAGAATAGAAACAGGCGAAATTGAAACGAAGCTTTTGGAAAATCAAAACATCAGCGAAGCTGTCGTTATAGACCGGGAAGACAAGAAAGGACATAAGTACCTGTGCGCCTATATTGTCGCTCGAGCGAAAACAAACGCAAATGAACTGAGGGAATATTTGTCCGATCATTTACCGGATTATATGCTCCCTTCCTATTTTATTCAAATCAACAAGATGCCCCTCACGCCAAACGGAAAGATCGATCGAAAAGCGCTTCCTGAACCTGCCGGAGATGCCATAGCGGCAAACGGATATAAAGCGCCGCGCAATGAAACGGAAGAAAAGCTGGCCGCTGTTTGGCAGGAGGTGCTGGACAGGGACAAAATCGGAATCAACGATAATTTTTTTGAAATCGGGGGAGATTCAATTAAGGCTCTGCAAATCGTTTCAAAATTATCAAGAGCCGATCTCAAGCTTCAGGTTAAAGATCTGTTTACCAATCCGTCCATCAGACACCTCAGTAAATATGTCAAAAAAGAAACGAAAGCTCGCACCAGCGAAATCGTGCAAGGGCAAGTGCCGCTGACTCCTGTGCAAAGGTCGTTTTTTGAAGCGAATCAAAGGGAGCAAAACCATTATAATCAAGCGTTTATGCTCTACAGGGAAAACGGGTTTGCTGAAAGGATCGTCGAAAAGGTTATCCGTAAACTCACAGAACACCATGATGCATTACGGATGGTCTATCGGGAGAAGAACGGTGAAATCATTCAGCATAACCGCGGCTTGGAAGACAGCGTCTTCGATCTGAATGTCTATGATTTGAAAACGGAAAAAAATCTCGAGGAAACTGTTTATCAGATAGCGACGAATATTCAAAAAGACATATCCATCAGCGAGGGCAAAATGATCAAGCTCTGCGTGTTTAAAACAACGGAGGGAGACCATCTGCTGATTGCGATCCATCACCTTTTGGTAGACGGCGTGTCCTGGAGAATATTGTTCGAGGATTTTGAAGCGGCATACGGTCAAGCCTTGCAAGGCAAACCGATAGAGCTCGGTTATAAAACGGATTCGTACAAAACGTTTTCCGAAAAACTGGCTGAGTACGCAAGCAGCAAAAAGCTCCTGAAAGAACAAGAATATTGGCGGGAGATATCCAAAGGAAAGATGGCATTCCTCCCTAAACATCGCCAAGCGGCACATGATAACTATGAAAATAGCAGAACACTCAGAATATCCCTCAGCCAAATGGAGACGGAACAGCTCCTGAAAAATGCGCATAAAGCATACAATACGCAGATTAATGATCTCCTTTTAACGGCTTTGTTGATCGCCTCAAGGCAGCTGACGGGGGAAAACAGGCTGAAAATTCTTATGGAAGGCCATGGAAGAGATGATATTTTGCAAGATGTGGATATTACGAGAACGGTCGGCTGGTTCACCGCAATGTATCCGGTATTCATCGACTTAGAAGATGAAACAGACTTGTCTGTGATGATTAAGATCGTGAAAGAAACTTTGCGGAAAATACCGAATAATGGAATCGGATACGGCATCCTCAAGTATTTGAGAAAAGACGAAGGGCTTATAAAGGATGAAAAGCCTCCGATCTTATTCAATTATCTTGGTGAGCTCGATCATGATCTGACGACTGAACAATTTTCATCGTCAAAGCTTTCAACAGGTCAAAGCATCGGAGAAAAAAGTGCAAGAGATGCTTCTGTTGAAATCGATTCAGTTGTTGTCGGCAGGCAATTGATGATCAGTACGACATTTAACGAATACGAGTATTCTCCAGATACGATCAGCGAATTGAATCAAGCATTCAAAGAAAGTTTGCAAATGGTCATCAGCCATTGTACGGGCAAAAATGAAACCGAAAAAACGTCCTCTGACTACGGTTATGACAAACTCTCGTTGGAAGATCTTGAAGAATTATTAAATGAATATGAATCTATCGACAGCTAGATATCATGAAAAAAGCTAAAGAAGCCCCCTTGAAATGGTTAACCTGCTGCTTAAAAATGGGCGGCCCATGTGGATCTGAAAACAAAAGGAATTCTAGGAGATGAGATGACGATATGAAAACAAAAGTTGAGAAAATATATCCGTTATCAAACATGCAAAAAGGAATGCTGTTTCATGCCATGAAAGACGAAGCGTCACACGCATATTTTGAGCAGTTCATCATTGAATTAAAAGGTGATGTGGATGAGCGGATGTTTGAAGAAAGCCTAAATGAAGTCATGAAAAGGCATGAGATCCTAAGAGCATCATTTCATCACAGATTGGATGAGCCGCTGCACGTCATTATCAAAGATCGGCACATGAAGTTTGACTATCTTGATATACGAGGCCGGCATGAGCAAGACGGCGTTTTGGAGAGTTATTTGGCAGAAGATAGACAAAAGGGTTTTAACTTAGCCAAAGATACGTTGATGAGAGCTTGTCTCATCAGAACGTCTGACGATTCGTATCAATTTGTCTGGACGTATCATCACATCTTGCTTGACGGATGGTGCCTTGGCATCATCCTGGATGAGCTGTTGACGATATATGAAATGAAGCGGAAAGGCCAACATCATCAATTGGAAGACCCGAGGCCGTACAGCGATTATATCAAATGGCTGGAGGATCAGGATAAAGAAGAAGCTCAGAGCTATTGGGAGAGCTATTTGAGCGGCTATGATCAAAAAAATTCGCTTCCAAAGCTTCGCACACCTTCTGAGACGGGTTTTAAAAGAAGAGAGAAAACGATTGAATGTTCCAAAGAATTGACAAATCGCCTCATCAAATTGGCCAACCAGAATCATGTAACGATCAATACCGTGTTGCAAAGCATTTGGGGCGTGATTTTGGCGAAATACAACAACAGCGAGGATGTGGTGTTCGGAACCGTTGTTTCCGGCAGAGATGCCGAAGTGGAAGGTATAGAAACAATGGTCGGCGTCTTCATCAACACCATCCCGACCAGAATCAGGCTGGGCAAAGACAAGCTTTTTAAAGACGTTCTGCGCCAAACCCAAGCCGACGCTTTGGAAAGCAGCCGCTACAATTACATGAATTTAGCGGAGGTTCAAGCGCTAAGCGAGTTGAAAAATGATTTGATCGACCATGTCATGGTCTTTGAAAACTATGCCGTTGACCAAAAAGCGTTTGAAGAAAAAAATGATGTAGGTTTTGAAATGGTGAATGTCAGCGGGGAAGAACAGACCAATTATCATTTCAGCATTTCCGCGGCTCTTGACGATCAATTAAAGCTGCTCTTCATCTATGATGAAAATGTATATGACGACACCATCATCGAAACATTAGAAAAGCATATCATCACCGTCGCAGAACAAGTGGCGGAAGATGAGGCACAAACATTACAAGACATCAACCTTGTGTCAAAAGAAGAACAACAGAGGATTTTAGACACATTCAACGATACAAAAACGGATTATCCGAAAGACAAGCCGCTTCATGAGCTCTTTGAGGAACAGGCCATGAAGACGCCTGACCAGACGGCTCTTGTGTTCGGTGCTCAGCGCATGACCTATAGAGAGCTGAATAAGAAAGCAAACCAAACCGCGAGACTCCTCAGGGAAAAAGGGATCGGCAGAGGCTCGATTGCCGCGATCATCGCGGACCGCTCCTTTGAGATGATCATCGGCATCATCGGTATTTTAAAAGCGGGAGGCACGTATTTGCCGATCGATCCTGAAACGCCTAGGGACAGAATCGATTATATGTTGGAAAATAGCGGTGCGGCATTGTTAGTAACAACAGATTCGCTTCTTCAACCTTTTGATATAAAAACCGTTGATTTGCGTTCGGACGAGTTGCACTTACTAAGCGGAGAGAATCTTCCGCGTGTGAATTGCTCAAGCGATACAGCGTACATCGTCTACACGTCCGGCTCAACCGGAACACCAAAAGGAGTGGTCATCCCGCATTACAGTGCGGCGAGAGTCGTTCAAAATACCAATTATATCGACATCACAGAAGATGACGCCATTCTCCAGCTGTCCAACTATTCGTTTGACGGATCGGTGTTCGACATCTTCGGCGCTCTCTTAAACGGAGCGTCACTCGTCCTGATCGAAAAAGAGACAGTCTTGAATACACATGAGCTGGCCGAAGTGATTGAGAAAGAACGAGTCAGCGTGATGTTCATTACGACAGCGCTGTTCAATACGCTCGCCGACATCAATATCGGCTGTCTTGCCAAGCTGCGGAAAATCCTTTTTGGCGGGGAAAGAGCGTCGATTCCGCATGTGAGAAAAGTGCTGAATCATGTCGGCCGGGATAAATTGATTCATGTTTACGGCCCGACGGAAAGCACGGTATATGCGACATATTATTTCATCAATGAAATAGATGAAAAAGCCGATACAATCCCGATCGGCAGCCCGCTGGCGAATACGTCAGTCTTGATCATGGATGAAGCCGGCAAGCTCGTGCCGATCGGGGTTCCCGGAGAGCTGTGCATCGCAGGCGATGGTTTAAGCACAGGATATTTAAACCGCGAGGAACTGACGGCGGAAAAATTCATCCCGCATCCGTTCATTCCGGGAGAAAGGCTGTACAAAACAGGTGATTTAGCGAAATGGCTGCCTGACGGCAACATCGAATTCATCGGCCGAATCGACCATCAGGTGAAAATCCGCGGCTTCAGAATCGAACTCGGCGAAATCGAAAGCCGGTTGGAGATGCATGAAGACATCAACGAGACGATCGTTACCGTCAGAGAAGACGGAGAGAACCGCCCGTACATTTGCGCCTATATCACGGCAAAGCGTGAGATTTCCCTTGATGAGCTGAAAGGGTTTTTAGGTGAAAAGCTTCCGGATTATATGATTCCCGCCTATTTCGTGAACATGGACAAGCTGCCGCTCACCAAAAACGGGAAAGTGGACAGAAAAGCCCTGCCTGAGCCGGACAGAACGATGGGAGCGGAAAGTGAGTATGAGGCGCCGCGAAATGAAACGGAAGAAAAGCTGGCAGCAATTTGGCGTGATATTTTAAAGGTGGAAAAGGCCGGTATCAACGATCATTTCTTCGAGCTGGGGGGACATTCTCTCAAAGCGGCCGCGATGGCGGCAAGAATCCGAAAGGAGCTCAAAGCGGAAATCCCTCTTGGGCAAATCTTTAAAACGCCGACAATCAAAGGATTGGGAGAATATATCAGATCGACAAAAGATAGTGTTGATTCATCTATTAAAAAAGTGGAAGAAAAAGAATACTATCGTCTTTCATCCGCGCAAAAAAGACTGTACATTCTAGGTCAAATCGAAGGGAGCGGATTGTCCTACAACATCCCTTTTACCATGAAAGTCAAGGGCTCCTTCGATATACGCCGGTTTGAGAACGCATTGCAAATTGTCATTCAAAGACATGAAGCGCTTAGAACGTCCTTCTTGATGGCGGATGGAGAGCCAGTTCAAAAGATTGAAAAAGAAGTAGATTTCAGCATCAAATCCAGCGAAATAGAGTCTCTATCCATTCAAGAGATCATCAAACAATTTGTCAGACCGTTTGATTTAAAAAAGGCCCCGCTTTTTAGAACAGAGGTGGTCAAGGTTGACGACGAGGAACATATCATTCTGTTTGATATGCACCATATCATTTCAGACGGCGCATCGATGGGGGTTTTGACAAAAGAAATTTGCGATTTGTACGGCGGAAAAGAACTGGAGCCGCTCAGCCTCCAATATAAAGACTATTCAGAATGGCAAAGGGATTTTTATCAAAAAGATGAGATGAAAAGGCAAAAAGAGTACTGGCTCAATATTTTCAAAGGCGAGATTCCAGTCCTCAACATGCCGACGGATTACCCGAGGCCGCAAATGCACAGTGTTGAAGGCGATAGAATCGGTTTTGCAATCGACGGCGAATTGACGAAGAAGCTCAAGCGGATCGCCAAAAACAACGGAGCGACCATGTATATGCTTCTTCTGGCGGCATATACGGTTTTGCTTAGAACATATAGCGGACAGGAAGATTTGATTATCGGAACGCCGATTCAAGGAAGAAAACATCACGAGCTGAAACATGTAATCGGAATGTTTGTCAATACGCTGGCGATGAGAAATCATCCGAAGGGCGACAAGACATTCGCTGAATTTTTGCAAGATGTAAAAGAGACGGCGCTGAAGGCGTATGAAAACCAAGATTATCAATTTGACGATCTTGTCGAACAGCTTGACCTTGAACGCGACATGAGCAGAAATCCGCTGTTTGATACGATGTTTGTCCTGCAAAACTTGGAAAAAGCGGATGCTGAAATAGAAGGGCTCACATTTGAACCGTTTGAAAGCGACATCCATATTTCAAAATTTGACCTCACTTTATCGGCAATCGAAAAAGACTCGAAGATCGAATTTGATTTGGAATACTGTACAAAGCTGTTTAAAAGAGAAACGGTCGAAAGGATGGCGGCGCATTTCGTCCGTGCTTTAGAGGATATTTCCAATCGGCCGGACAAGCGGCTTGATCAAATAGAGGCCATGTCAGAAGACGAAAAAAACACATTGTTATACCGGTTTAATGATACGAAAACTGATGCTCCAACAGACAAAACCATTTGCCGGCTGTTTGCGGAGCGGGCGGAGACATCGCCTGACCAAACCGCGGTCGTGTTTGAAGATCAAAAGCTGACCTATCGACAATTGCATGAGAGGTCAAATCAGCTGGCCCGGTTTTTAAGAGACAAAGGGGTTAAACCGGACACAGCCGTCGGCATCATGGTGGACCGCTCTCCCGAGATGATCATCGGCCTTCTGGGAATTTTGAAGGCCGGAGGCGCGTACCTGCCGCTTGATCCGGCATATCCTGAAGACAGGATCAAATACATCCTAGGCGACAGCCAAACAAAGTTTCTTCTGTCGGAAGAGGCGCTCATCAAAAAACGGTCCTTTATCAAAGAGGCCGGCATGATCAACATTGATATTCACGACAAACAAATTGCCGCACTGGATGCGGCTCAATTGGAGACTGTCAGCCATAGTGGGGATTTGGCTTACATCATCTATACTTCAGGGTCCACAGGAAAACCGAAGGGCGTCTTAATCGAACAAAAAGGGCTGAGCAATCTTGTTTCAGCAGTTGTCAAATTGATGCATTTAAACACGGACAGCAGAGTGATTCAATTTGCTTCACTATCATTTGATGCGTCAGCATTTGAAATCTTTCCGGCGCTGGCAGCCGGGGCGGCTTTAGTGTTGGGACGGCAGGAGGAAATGATGCCGGGGCAGCCGTTAACAAGCTTTCTAAGACAGTATGACATCACTCATGCGACTTTGCCGCCGACCGTTCTGAATGTGTTGGATGAATTCAGATTGGAAAACCTCAAAGTGATCGTTTCCGCGGGCTCTGCCTGCACTGAAGAACTCGCAAAAAGGTGGTTCGGAAATCGGCTGTTTATCAATGCCTACGGACCGACGGAAACGACGGTCTGTGCAACGGCGGGGGTTTACGGAGGATCCGGTCGTCCTCATATCGGCAGTCCGATTGACAATACAAACGTATATGTATTGGATCAAAACCAGAAGCCTGTGCCGACAGGCGTTGTTGGAGAGCTTTGCGTCGGCGGAATCAGTCTTGCACGCGGGTATTTAAACCGGCCGGAACTGACAGCCGAAAAGTTTATTTCACATCCGTTTGTATCAGGGGAAAGATTGTACCGGACGGGTGATCTGGCCAGATGGCTGCCCGGTGGACATCTCGAGTTTTTAGGAAGAATAGACCATCAGGTGAAAATACGCGGATACCGGATTGAACTGGGAGAAATCGAGAATCAATTGCTCAAGCTTGACAAAATCGACGAAGCGGCGGTTATAGCCAGGAAGGACGATGACAACAGCGATTATTTGTACGCTTATATCGTCTCCAAAGAAGACTGGACATCAACCGAGCTCAGTGAATGGCTCGAAAAAGAGCTCCCTCACTATATGATTCCGGCTTATTTTGTCAGACTGGATAAGCTGCCGCTCACCGCAAACGATAAAGTCGATCGAAAAGCCCTCCCTGCACCTGACAGACATGTCGCAACAGGAGCGGAATACGAAGCACCGCGGGATGACACAGAAGCTAAGCTCGTTGACATCTGGAGGGATGTTCTCGGTGCCGGAGACATCGGTATCAGCCATCACTTCTTTGCAGCAGGAGGAGATTCGATCAAGGCGTTGCAAATCGTCTCAAGGCTGTCCAGGCTTGGCCTGAAGCTTGAAATGAAGGATCTGTTCGCCAATCCGAGAATCAAGGATCTTTCCAAGTATGTTAAAAAACAATCACAGAGGCAAAATGCCAATACAATCGTCACGGGACATGCAGAACTCACTCCGATCCAAAAATGGTATTTTACTAATAACAAAGAAGAGCTGGATCACTTTAACCAGTCATTTGTGCTCTTCAGAAAGGGCGGATTTGACGAAAGCTGTGTTAAAAAGACTTTCAATAAAATAATGGAGCAGCACGACGCGTTAAGGATGATCTATGAGGAAAAAGGCGGGGACTTCATTCAGTACAACAGAAGCTTTCAGAAAGACCTGTTCGACCTGGATGTTTATGATGTAAGAGGGCTTGATCGTCAAGCGGAAAAGGTGTATGAGCTGGCGACAAGCATTCAAAAACAAACATCGATCAGAAAAGGAAAACTTGTTCATCTCGGCATCTTCCGGGCTGATGAGGGCGACCACCTGCTCATTGTAATCCATCACCTTGTCGTCGACGGTGTATCGTGGAGAATACTGTTTGAGGACTTCGAAACATTGTACAGTCAGGCATTAAAGGGGCAAACGCTCGAGATCGGCTACAAAACGGATTCCTATCAAGAATTCGCCCGCAGGTTAAAAGCATACGCCCGCAGCCGAACCTTATTGAAGGAAGCCAAATATTGGCGGAACGTTGCCAAGGCACGTGTCCGGTTTATTCCGCCAAAGAACATATTAAAGGAAGATGTATACGAAAACAGCACGACGTTGAGCATCAAGCTCGGCAAAGAGGCAACAGCGGACCTTTTGCGAAACACGAACAGAGCCTACAACACCGAAATCAACGATATTTTGTTAACGGCATTACTAACCGGAGCAAAGGACATCACAGGGGAAAACAAACTGAAGGTCATGATGGAAGGCCACGGCAGGGAAGATATTTTAGAAGGCGTTGACATCACGAGAACAATCGGCTGGTTTACGACGATGTATCCGGTGCTTCTTGATGCAGGAGAAGAAAAAGCCCTCTCCCAACATATCAAAATGGTCAAAGAAACGTTGAGAAAAATACCGAATAAAGGAATCGGCTACGGGCTCTTAAAGTATATGGCCGAAGACCCGGATTTTATCAACGAAGAAAAGGCCCGGATTTCATTTAACTATTTAGGCGAGATCGATGCCGACATGAATCGCGGCGAATTTTCCGGCTCAAGCTTCTCCGAAGGGGAAAGCATCGGCGGAAAAATCGCGAGAAGTCATTCTATCGAAATCAACGCCATCGTGATTCATCATGAGCTGGTGATTCATACAACCTTTAATCAAATGGAATACGAAAAAGATACGATCAGCCGGCTGAATCATCAATTAAAAGAACGCCTGGAACAAATCATTAAGCACTGCACGCAACAGACGGAAAGCGAAAGAACGCCGTCCGACTATGGAGATACAAATATCAGTTTAGACGAACTTGAAGAAATCAAAGGAAGATACAGAGGCGTCATTGAAAAAATCTATCCGCTTGCCAACATGCAAAAGGGTATGCTGTTCCATGCCATCGAGGATCATACCTCAGATGCATATTTTCAGCAGACGGTCATGGATATTGAAGGATATGTCGATCCGGCGATTCTTGAGGCAAGCTTTAATGACATCATGAAACGGCATGAAATCTTAAGGGCCTCTTATGAATATGAAATTGTTGAAGAACCGAGGCAGATCATCATCGAAAACCGCAGCATCGATTTCACCTATTTCAATATCGCGAAAAGCTCCGCACAGCAACAGGAAATGTTCATTGAGAGATTGATCAATGAAGATCGAAAAAAAGGCTTTGATTTAAGCAGAGATGTGTTAATGAGGGTTTACTTGCTGAAAACGGCGGAGGGCTCGTACCGGCTTGTCTGGAGCCATCACCATATTTTACTCGATGGCTGGTGCCTTGGCATCATCATGCGTGAGCTGTTTGTCATCTACGAAAACCGGATGAACGGCAAAGCCAGTCCATTAAAGGAGACGAAGCCGTACAGCGATTATATTAAGTGGCTTGAAAGACAGGATCAGGAAGAGGGCCGTCAATATTGGCGCGAATATTTAAAAGGGTATGAGGAACAGGCACAGCTGCCTACATTAACAAAACGCAAAAAAAGCAGCCTGTATGACCGCCGGGAGAAGGTCATCCATTTGTCAAAACAGCTGACAAAACAATTGAAGTCGCTCGCTGCTAAAAACAGCGTTACGCTTCATACGGTGATTCAAACGATTTGGGGCTTGATGCTTACGAAATATAATAAGATCGATGATGTCGTGTTTGGAACGGTCGTATCGGGCAGGGAAGCAAACGTAGACGGAATCGAAGACATGATCGGTCTGTTTATCAACACCATCCCGACAAGAATCAGATTCAATGAGCAGGCGCGTTTTAACGAATGTTTGCAAAAGGTTCAGGAAGATGCGATTCAAAGCAACCGCTACAACTATATGAATCTCGCTGAAGTCCAGGCTTTGAGCAGCTTAAAGAAAGATCTGATCGATCATATTCTCGTATTTGAGAACTATGAAACTGATGAACAGGACTTTGAAGAGAGTCAAATGAAGACAGGCTTTAAGGTGAATGAGATCAGCGCTGCGGAACAAAGCAATTACAGCTTTAGCATGTCGGTGACTCCTGGCGAAGAGCTCACCCTTGTTTTGACATATGACGGCAATGTCTATGACAGGGATATCATCAACAATATCGAAGGTCATATCAAAAGGGTCGCTGAGCAAGTGACGGCAAATGAGAACCGGAAAATCGCAGAGATTGACATGCTGGCGGAGGAAGAAAGAAAGACGCTTCTATATGAGTTCAACCGGACAAACGCAGATTATCCAAGGAATAAAACGATCCATCAATTATTTGAAGAACAGGCGGAACGGACGCCTGGGCATACTGCGGTCGTATTTGAAAAGGAGAAGCTCTCGTACAAAGCACTGAATGAAAGGTCAAATCAGCTGGCGGGACTGTTAAGGGAAAAAGGCGTAAAACCTGACATGATCGTCGGCGTTATGGCGGAGCGTTCTGTGGAGATGATTGTCGGAATGCTGGCGGTGCTGAAGGCCGGAGGCGCATACTTGCCGATCGATCCCGAATATCCGGAAGACCGGATCAGATACATGATCGAAGACAGCGGCATCAGCATCCTGCTGAAAAAGGCGGACAAACAGATTGACGTTGATCTCACCTGTATCGATATGAACGAAAAAGGGCTGACAAAAGACAAAGCCACAGAGAACTTAGAGCACACGAGCGGTTCTTCTGACATGGCTTATGTCATCTATACCTCAGGTTCGACCGGAAAGCCGAAGGGTGTCATGGTCAACCATCAATCAATTGTTAATACGCTTTATTGGAGGAAACAATCGTATGGCTACAGTACAGCCGATGCCACACTTCAAGTGCCGTCCTTTTCATTTGACAGTTCTGTTGAAGATATTTTCACGACGCTTATATCTGGGGCGAAGCTGGTTTTAATTAGAGATTTGCGGATGAATCCGCGTGAGATCATCGGTGCGTTGCGAACGCATAAAGCGACAAACTTGCTGGCCGTTCCGAGCTTTTATCTAAGCCTGCTCGACACGATTGAGCAGCCTTTAGAGGATTTAAGATTTATCACGGTCGCAGGGGAAGGCTTCAATGAAAGTCTGATCCGGCAGCATTTTGAAAAGCTGCCGAACGTCAAATTGTTTAATGAATACGGACCGACGGAAAACAGCGTTTGCTCAACGCGGGGCGAGCTGCAAAAAGATGACGAAAAAGTCGTCATCGGCCGGCCGATCAGCAATCACAAGGCTTATATTTTAAATCACAACCAGCAACTGCTGCCGTTGGGCACACCCGGTGAACTTTGTCTGAGCGGGGAAGGCCTTGCCCGCGGATACTTAAACAGACCTGACCTCACGCTTGGAAAATTTGTTCCAAACCCGTTTGTTCCAGGAGAAAACATGTACAGGACGGGGGATCTCGCAAGATTTTTACCTGATGGCCAAATCGAATATTTAGGAAGAATCGACCACCAAGTCAAAATCCGCGGATTCAGAATCGAACTGAGCGAAATCGAAAACCAATTGCTGAAAATAGAAGGCATTGACGCGGCGGCAGTTATGGCGCGGGAAGATCAAGCCGGCGGAAAATACCTATGCGCATATATCGTCGCGGACAAAACGGCCGGCGTTGCAGACGTCAGAAAATGCTTGTTAAAGGAACTGCCGGATTACATGGTGCCGTCATACTTTGTCAAGCTCGATCAATTGCCGCTTACGGCAAACGGCAAAATCGACAGAAAAGCGCTCCCTGAACCTAGCGGCACAATCAGTGAAGCGACGTACGAAGCACCGAGGAACCGCACAGAGGAAAAGCTTGTCTCAATCTGGGAGGACGTTTTAGGGATCGAAAACATCGGAATCAGCCACAATTTCTTTGAACTTGGCGGCCATTCCTTAAAAGCTGCGGCATTGACTGCAAAATTGCATAAAGAAATGAAGATTGAAGTCCCTTTAAGACAAATATTCGAAACACCAACAATCAAAGACATCGGTGATTTTATCGAATCCATGAAAGAAAGCCCTTATGCGTCCATCACACAAGCGGAAGAGAAAGAGTATTACGCATTGTCATCCGCACAAAGAAGGCTGTATATCCTTAATCAAATCGAACCAGGCGGCCTCTCTTACAACATGCCTTTCGCCATGAAAATTGCAGGAGATTTTGATGTCGACCGGTTTGAGGATGCTTTTCGGCAATTGATAGAAAGACATGAAGCCTTGAGGACGGCCTTTGTGATGGTTGACGGCGAACCTGTACAAAAAATCGAAAAAGAAGTCGATTTTAAAGTGAAGTACGGACGACTCGGACAGGACCGGCTGGAAGAAAAAATCAAAGCGTTCATCAAGCCGTTTGCTTTGGAAAAAGCGCCGCTTTTAAGAGTGGAAGTATTAAAAGCGAGTGGCGATGAACATGTACTGATGTTCGACATGCACCATATCATTTCAGACGGGGTATCCATGGCCATTTTCACAAGAGAACTGGCCGAGTTGTATGAGGGGAAAACATTGCAGCCGTTAACGATTCAGTACAAAGACTTTTCAGAATGGCAAAAACTTTTTTATCAAAAAGATGAGATTAAACGCCAGGAAGACTACTGGCTCAACGTTTTTCAAGGTGAAGTGCCGGTGCTGAATTTGCCGGCGGATGAAAAACGTCCGCAAAAGCGTTCGATTGAAGGAGATATCGTTCAGTTTGAAATAGACGGCGAAACGTCCGCCATGCTGAACAAACTGGCGAAAGAGAACGGCGCGACGATGTATATGTTGCTTTTGGCGGGATACACAACGCTCTTGGCGAAGTATACAGGCCAGGAGGATATCGTTGTCGGCTCACCGATCGCGGGAAGGCATCACAGCGATTTGAAACATGTCATCGGAGTGTTTATCAACACGCTGGCGATGAGGAACCATCCAATAGGAGACATGCCATTTGCCGATTATTTAAAAGAGGTTAAAGAAACGGCGCTGAAAGCTTATGAAAATCAAGACTATCCATTTGATGAACTGGTTGAAAAACTTGATGTCAAACGGGATATGAGCAGACACCCGCTGTTTGATACCATGCTTGTTCTGCAAAACTTCGACGGCGATGAAGCGGACATCGATGGCTTGATATTCCAGCCACTCCAAACCGAGGTGAACATCTCAAAATTTGATTTGACGCTGACAGCCGCTGAGACAAATGAAGGCATTCAATGTGTTTTCAACTACAGTACAAAATTGTTTAAGCGGTCCACGATTGAAAGAATGGCGGGCCATTTGATCAATATTTTAAAGGAAGCGGCAAACGATCCGCAAATGCCGTTGAGCGACGTGAACATGCTGTCAGATGAAGAAATCAGAGTGCTTCGGGATCAGAATCAAGGACAACGAACAGATTACCCTAAAGATCAAACGGTTCATCAGCTGTTTGAGCATCAGGCTGGCAAAACGCCGGAGCAAACAGCGGTGGTCTTTGCGGATGAAAAGCTGACGTACAGGGAACTGAACGAAAAAGCAAATCAATTGGCAAGGCTTTTGAGAGACAAAGGAGCAAGCGCCGGTGCACCTGTAGCGATCATGATTGAACCATCGCTTGAGATGATCATTTCCATGATGGCGGTACTGAAAGCCGGAGCGGCTTACGTGCCGATCGAGTCGGAGCAATTGGCCAAACGGACGAATGAGATTTTAAGTGACAGCAGAGCTGCAATATTGCTTGTCAAAGGCTCTGTCAAAGAAAACGTCGCGTTCGCTGGAGAAATCGTCAATGTTGCCGACGGTTTGATTGATGCGAAGGCCGCGTCAAACCTGTCTGCATCGGGTGCAGCCGATCAGAATGCATATATTATATACACATCAGGCTCCACCGGAAAGCCGAAAGGCGTATTTATCAGACACGGGAATGTGGTGAATTATACAGCATGGTTTATGAAGGAAGCGGGTCTTACAGAAAACGACAAAGCCATGCTTGTGTCTTCATATGCGTTCGATTTGGGCTATACGAGCATCTTTTCGGCGCTGTTAAGCGGAAGCGAACTGCATATCGCACGAAAAGAATGCTATACAAATGCGCACCGGGCTTTAAAGTATATCAAAGAAAACGGCATCACCTATATCAAACTGACGCCGTCTCTGTTTAACATTTTTGTCAATGATCCGGGCTTTTCCGCCGAAAAACCTTGCGCTTCTCTCAGGCTGGTCGTCTTGGGCGGGGAGATGATCAATACAAGGGATGTTGAGACATTTTACAACCAATATCCCGATCATGTAGTCATGAATCATTATGGCCCGACGGAAACGACAATCGGCTCAGTCTTTAAAGTAATCGACCCGGAACACCTCAATTCTTTCAAAGAATATCCGGTTATCGGCACTCCGATCCATAATACGAATGCATATGTGCTTGATGAAAATATGAAACTGCTTCCGGAAGGTGTGTACGGAGAGCTCTGCATCGCAGGCGCCGGAGTGACAGGCGGCTATGTAAACAAACCGGATATCACGAAAGAAAAATTCGTCGAAGATCCGTTTGCACCGCATACAAAAATGTACAGGACCGGGGACCTTGCCAGAAGGCTGAGCGATGGAAATATCGAACTTGCAGGACGGATGGACAGCCAAGTAAAGGTAAGGGGCTACAGAATAGAACCGGAAGAAATCAAAAACAGGCTGTTGGCTCATGATGATATCAAGGAAGCCTTTATTGCTGCAAGGGAAGACCATAAAGGTGCAAAACAGCTGTGCGCCTATTTCACAGCAAACGCCGAATTACCGTTCGAGGACATCAGGACGTATCTGATGCGCGAGCTTCCAGAATATATGATTCCGTCTTCATTTGTCCAAATTGAGAAGATGCCGCTTTCAGCCAACGGAAAGATCGATACAACCGCATTGCCTGAACCGCAGCCGGGAAAAGAGACGGAATACGAACCGCCGCGGAACGAGACGGAAGAAAAGCTTGTTCAAATATGGGAAGATGTGCTTGGCATTGACAAGATCGGGATCACTCATCACTTTTTTGCAGCAGGCGGCGATTCCATCAAAGCGCTGCAAATGATCTCAAGATTATCAAGAGAAGGCCTGTCGCTAGAAATGAAAGATCTGTTTGCAAATCCGCAAATCAAGTCTTTGAGCCGATATGTCAAGGCCGAAACCGACAAATCAGCATCATATGAAACGGTAGAGGGCGAGGTTCTCTTGACTCCGATTCAACAAGAGTATTTCTCGTTGAACAAAACGGACAGGAACCATTACAACCATGCGGTTATACTTTATAGGAAAAACGGATTCGACGAGAGCATCGTCAAACGTGTATTCAGAGAAATCATCCAACATCACGATGCACTCCGGACGGTGTTTAGAGAAGAAGGCGGAAAGATCATTCAGTACAACCGGGGACCGGGCAAAAAGCTGTTTGACCTATTTGTCTATGATGTCTCGAGCGAAAACGACCAGCCTCAGAAAGTGTACCAATTGGCAACGGAGCTTCAGCAAAGCATCGATATTAAAACCGGCCCTCTGGTTAAACTGGCGCTCTTCAAAACGAATAATGGGGATCACCTGCTGATCATCATCCATCACCTTGTGGTCGACGGTATCTCCTGGAGAATATTATTTGAAGATTTGGCGCTGGGGTACAGTCAGTTATCAAATGGGGAAAAAGTCGAGTTCTATCCAAAAACAGCTTCCTACCAGGAATATGCACATCACATCACGGAATATTCAAAAACTGAAAAACTGCTTGGTGAAAAACAGTATTGGCTGAAGGCCGTTTGTGAAGACGTCAAATTCCTGGAAATGAATGAAGATGCAGGTGTCTTCAAAGTTGAGGACAGCAAAACATTCAGCACGGAACTCGAAAAAGAGGAGACAGCGCGGCTTTTAAGAGAAACAAACCAAGCTTACCGTACCGAAATCAACGATCTTCTGATCGCTGCGCTTCTGGTGGCGGCAAGAGATATGACCGGGCAAAATAAATTAAGAATCACGCTGGAGGGGCATGGAAGAGAACAGGTGGCAGATGGCATCGATATCAGCAGAACGGTCGGCTGGTTTACCTCGAAGTACCCGGTATTCATCGATTTGGGACAAGAAACAGACATGTCCAGAACGATTAAAATAGTGAAAGAGCACTTGCGAAACGTGCCGAACAAAGGCATCGGCTACGGAATTTTAAAGTATCTCACCCGGGACAGTGAGATCGCAAAAGGCGCAACATCACCAATCTTGTTCAATTACCTGGGACAGCTTGATGAAGACATCAACAGCGGAGAATTTTCTTCATCACACCTGTCGCCGGGAGAAGCAGCCGGAAAGGGCATCACTAGAGAACATCCACTCGAAATCAATGCGGTGGTCTTCAGGGGACAACTGGCCATTCAAACGACCTATAACACAAGAGCATACAGTGAAGACGTCGTCAGAACTTTTGCTCAAAAATATAAAGAAGCCTTGAAAGCGGTCATTCGCCACTGCGCGGAACGAGAAGAGACGGAAAAAACGCCGTCCGATTACGGAGACAAAGGCATCAGCTTAGATCAGCTTGAGGAAATCAAACTGAAATATAAAGGGATGGAAATCGAAAAAATCTATCCGCTTGCCAACATGCAAAGGGGCATGCTGTTCCACGCACTCGAAGACAAGGAATCACAGGCGTACTTTGAACAAATGGCCATCGATATGAAAGGATTGATCGATGAGCGTCTGTTTGCAGAAACGTTCAATGACATCATGGAAAGACACGAGATTCTAAGGGCCTCGATCGAGTATGAAATAACGGATGAACCAAGAAATGTGATCATCAAGGACAGAAAGATCAATCTTGACTATCATGACTTGCGAAAGCAGAGTCCGGCGGAACGGGAGCAAGTGATTCAAACGTATCGCAAAGCAGATCGGGAGAAAGGTTTTTGCTTAAACAGCGAACCATTGATCAGAGCCGCGCTAATGAGAACCGAGGATGACAGTTATACGTTCATATGGACAAACCACCATATTCTGCTTGACGGCTGGTCCCGGGGAATCATTATGGGAGAGCTGTTCCAAATGTATCATATGAAAGAAGGCGGGCAAAAACACCGGCTTGAAGAGGCAAGACCGTACAGCGATTATATCGGGTGGCTAGAGCAACAAGATAAAGAAGCTCCAAAAGCGTACTGGAGAAACTATTTATCAGGCTTTACCGAAAAATCGCCGATTTCGGTTTTGGCGAGTTCTTCCGGACATGCGAAATATAAGAGAAAAGAGGCCGTCATAGAATTCCCGCAACAATTAACCGGCCGGATCACAGAGCTTGCCAGCCGTAACAATGTCACCCTCCATACTGTTTTACAATGCATTTGGGGAATGCTTTTGGCAAGGTACAATCAAACGGATGATGTCGTATTCGGTACAGTCATTTCCGGCAGGGATGCACAAGTAGCCGGAATCGAAAAAATGGTCGGATTATTCATCAACACTGTACCGACGAGAATTAGACTGGAAAAAAGCCAAAGCTTTAAGGAACTCATCAAAAGCGTTCAGGAACAGGCTTTGGAAGGCAGGACATATCATGACATGAATCTGTCGGAAGTACAGTCGCTCAGTGAATTAAAAAGAGAGCTGCTGGATCATATCCTGATTTTCGAAAATTACGCGGTTGATCAGAGTGCATTTGAGACAAGCGGCAAACGCGGTGCTGGTTTTATCTTTGAAGAAATTCACGCCGAAGAACAAACAAATTACGGATTTAATATTGTGGCCGTCCCGGGCGAACGTTTGGTCATCAAATTGACTTATGACGGAAATATCTATCATGACCACATCATCGCCGGTATCAAAGGACACCTTCAACAAGTGATGGAACAGGTCGTCCAAAATGAAGATCAGTCATTAAACGACATCACAGTCCTTTCGGAAGCTGAAAGAAACAGGCTGTTGTACGAATGGAATGACACGAAAGCGGAATATCCGAATCAGACGATTCACCGGCTGTTTGAGGAACAAGCCGAAAAAACCCCTGAGCTTGCTGCGGTTGTCTCAGGAAATGACAAACTGACGTACCGTGAGCTCAATGAAAAATCAAATCAGCTTGCCAGATACCTCAGGGACAAAGGAGTCAAAGAGGATACGATTGTCGCCATCATGGCAGAACGCTCACCGGAAATGGTGGTCGGAATCATGGGCATTTTGAAAGCCGGAGGAGCCTATTTGCCGATTGATCCCGATTATCCGGAAGAAAGGATCAAGTATATGCTTGAAGACAGCGGAGCGGCCATCATCCTTGTGGATCACAAGCAGGACTTGGGCACACTTCATCAGGAAGCCGTCGAATTAACCGGAGATTTCAGCAGTTATCCGGCTGACAATCTGGAACTGGCGGGTAACACCGACAGCCTTGCATATATCATCTACACGTCAGGATCCACAGGAAAACCAAAAGGGGTCATGATCAGGCAAAGAGGGCTGGTTAACTATATTACCTGGGCTGCCCGTGTATATGTCCAAGGCGAACAGCTTGATTTTGCCCTCTACTCATCCATTGCCTTTGATTTAACGGTGACATCGATATTTACGCCATTAATCTCAGGCAACCGGGTGATTGTGTATCAGCATAGCAGGGACGGGGAACCGCTGATTCGAAAAGTGTTCAGAGACCAAAAAGCCGGGATTGTCAAATTAACCCCGTCTCATTTAAGCCTTGTCAAAGACATGGGTGCCAGCGGATCAAGCATCAAACGCCTGATCGTCGGCGGAGAAGATTTAAAAACGGAACTGGCCAAAGAAATCACGGAGAGATTTCATCACAACATTGAAATCTACAATGAATACGGTCCGACCGAAACGGTTGTCGGCTGCATGATCTATCAATATGATGCCGGACGGGACCGGCAAGTTTCTGTCCCGATCGGCAAGCCGGCCTCCAATGTCCAGCTCTATATTCTGGATGAGCGTCAGGAAGTACAGCCGGTCGGAATTGCCGGAGAGCTGTATATCAGCGGAGACGGAGTCGCAAAAGGCTATTTGAACAAACCGGAACTGACGTCTGAAAAATTCCTGCCAAATCCGTTTTTACCGGGTGAAAGAATGTATCGAACAGGAGATCTTGCAAGGATGAGGCCGGATGGACATATTGAGTATCTGGGCCGGATCGATCACCAAGTCAAGATTCGGGGCTACCGCATCGAACTTGGCGAAATCGAGCATCAATTGTTAAGGCACAGCGATATAAAAGAAGCGGCGGTTGCCGCCAAAACAGATCAAAGCAACGATCAAGTTCTTTGCGCATACGTCGTTTCCGAAAGAGACATCACACAGGAAGACATCAAAGCGTTTTTGGTGAAGGAGCTTCCGGAATATATGGTGCCGTCCTATTTGCTGAAGCTTGATGAGCTGCCGCTGACACCAAACGGAAAAGTCGACTTGAAGGCCCTTCCAGAGCCAGATCGAAGCGCGGGCGCTTTACTGGAATATGAGCCTCCAAGACATGAGTTGGAAGAAAAAATGGCCGCCATTTGGGAAGACATCCTGAATATCGAACTGATTGGCATCAACGCCAACATATTCGATATCGGAGCGAATTCTTTAAACATCATGTCATTTGTCTCTAGGCTATATGCAGAGCTTGGCTTCAGAGTTCCGTTTAAGGACATTTTCTCCAAGCCGACCATTAAAGAGCTGTCTGATTTTCTGAAGCATGCACAAGACCTGCTGAAAGACTACACAGATGATTGCATGCAGCTGACCAGGGCGGAAGAAGGCGGCAAAAACCTGTTCTGCTTTCCGCCGGCCGCGTCGATGGGCATTGCCTACATGGGCTTGGCCAAGTTTCTAAAGCAGCATTCGGTGTACAGCTTCAACTTCATTCCATCCGCAAACAGGGTTCGAAAATACGCGGATATCATTAAAAACATTCAAGGTGAAGGGCCGTACACATTAATCGGCTATTCATCCGGCGGAATCCTGGCATTTGATGTGGCGAAAGAATTGAACCGGCAAGGATATGAAGTCGAAGATTTGATCATCATCGATTCAAAATATCGGACAAAAGCCGAGAAACATCAGTTCACAGAGGAGGAATACAGAGAAGAGATATCCAAAACATTTGAACTTGAGAAATACCGCGATGCAGAGAAATTATTGAGCGACTATTTAGTGGACTTGGTGATGAAGTCTTATGTATATATACAAAACACAGTCACAACCGGCGCAATTGACGGACATATCAGCTATATCAAGTCAAGCGACAATCAGCGGGATGAAAATATGATGATGTGGGAAAAAGCGGCGTCCAAAACCTTTACAGTCGTTCAAGGAGCCGGAACCCATATGCAAATGATCTCCAAGTCCTATCCCGACATTCTTGAAAGAAATGCAAGATTGATCCATGATATCATCAATAAGACTGTCAAAATATGAACAAAACGGCATCCTTTTCAGGGTGCCTTTTGTTTGCCTTATCAACTCTCTGTTATAATGAAAGGCAAAGAAAAGAGAGGAAATATTTCAAAAAACAAGCAGCAGCTGGTGCTGCGGTGTGAACATCTATCAAGACAAAATAAAAGCGGGTGAACCAAGTGGAAACCATTCGAGTGCTCATAGCGGATGATGAAAAAGAAATCAGAGATTTATTGAAAACCTATTTAAAAAGAGAGTGTTATGAGGTTGACGTGGCAGTTGACGGAGAAGATGCGTTAAGGCTGTTTGAACAAAACCATTACCACCTCGTGATATTGGATGTCATGATGCCGAAAATCGACGGCATCGAGGTCTGCAGAAGGATGAGGAATCATACGAATGTTCCGATCCTGATGCTGACCGCCAAAGACCTTGAAGGCGATAAAATTTTAGGACTGTCCATCGGCGCCGACGATTATATAACAAAGCCCTTCAGCGTAAACGAAGTGCTTGCGCGGATCAAAGCCATGCTGAGGCGCTTTTTGGTCCTCGGAAGCGAAAGCCGCTCCGATGAACAATCGCTGATTCAATTTAAAGGATTGACCATCGATTTGAAAACATATACGGTCACCGCGGGCGGACAGGAGATCTCTCTGACGGCGAAGGAGTTTGAACTGCTGAAGTTTTTCGCCTCAAATCCGGGGCAGGTATTTACGAAAACGCAGCTGTTTCGAAACGCATGGAGCGATCAATACATAGAAGATGACAATACGGTCATGGTGCATATCAGAAGGCTGAGAAAAAAAATAGAGCCGGACCCTTCCGATCCACAATTTATTCAAACTGTTTGGGGAATTGGCTATAAGTTTGTAGGTGAGAAAGATGCTGACCGATAAAAAGCTGCTGCTTCTCATTCTGCAATGTGCGGCGATTGCAGCACTTTTGTTCATCTATATGAAAACGGCTTCCTTTGGGGTTTTCAGCACAATGTTGTTTATTTTTCTGTTTGCCGTTACCGCGCTGCTGTTTACGATGAGGCTTCGCTTCATCGATCGCTTAAAGCTGATCGAAACCGAGCTGAAGCGCGTGGCGGATGGAAATTTAAGAAGAAGATTGCTGGCGAAAGGCGGTCAGCCGTTTAATGAAATCATTTTTTCCATTAACGAATTGATAGAGCAGCTTGAAAAAGTTCAAATCAACGCCGCAAAATCGGAAGCGGCCAGAAAACGGCTGCTGTCTAATATTTCCCACGATATCCGAACGCCGCTCACATCAATTATTGGCTATGTTGATGCATTAAAAGACGGGGTCGCGTCTTCGGAAGAAGAGAAACAGGAATATCTCAATATCCTTTCTAAAAAATCCAACAGCCTCAAGCAATTGATCGATGAAATATTCAACATGGCGAAATTGGACGCGAATGAAGTCCAGTTGAAAACAGAGTTTTTTGACCTGGCCGAAGTCGCTAGGGAAACGCTGATCGACTTTTTGCCGGAACTGAAAAAACATGACATTGATTTGAATGTACAGATCCCGGAAAAGAAATGCTCTGTTATTGCAGATCGGCTCAGCTTGATCCGCGTGATCGAAAACATCGTGAGAAACGGCATTCATTATGGAAAAGAGGGAAAAGTACTTGGAATCGAACTGACGGAATCAGAACATGAATATCAGCTTCTCATCTGGGATCAAGGTCCGGGAATTCCGGAAAACGATATTGAAAACGTGTTTGATAGAATGTACCGCAGAGACCGGTCGAGAAGCCTTGATGACGGGAGCGGCCTGGGGCTTGCCATCGCCAAATCGCTCGTCGAAAAAAACCGCGGACGCATATGGGCACAGAGCGTCCCGTGGGAAAAAACGACGTTTGGTTTTTCGCTGCCTAAACAAAACCATCTCCAATCATTTAAGAATTAATTAAGAATTGGTTAAGAAGAAGTTAAATCCTTCTGTTTATGATGTAGTTATAAGGCGAGTGAAAGAGAGTGGATCAACTTTGAACACAATTATTAAAACGACGGATCTCACGAAAATGTACGGGCCGCAAAAGTCTGTAGACCATCTCAATATCAATATAAAACAAGGAGATATATACGGATTTTTGGGACGAAACGGCGCCGGCAAAACGACGACGATCAGAATGCTGCTGGGTCTGATCAAACCGACCAGCGGGCAGATAGAAATTTTCGGAGAGAATTTTTTCAAGAATAAAAAAGAAATTTTAAGAAGAATCGGATCTATCGTGGAAGTGCCCGGCTTTTACGCGAACTTGACGGCAAGGGAAAACCTGCTGATCAATGCGAAAATCATAGGTATCCATAAAAAAAATGCGATCGATGAAGTATTGGAGATCGTGGGCCTGCAGCATGAAACGAAAAAGCTCGTCGGCAAGTTTTCCTTGGGCATGAAACAAAGGCTGGGAATTGCAAGAGCCTTGCTTCACTATCCGGAGCTGTTGATACTGGACGAGCCGACAAACGGCTTGGACCCGATCGGGATCAAAGAAATGAGAAGACTCATTCATTCTCTCGCCAAAGAAAGAAACATCACCATCTTTATATCAAGCCACATTTTGTCTGAAATCGAACAGCTCGTCGATCATGTCGGGATCATTCATGAAGGAAAACTGCTTGAAGAAATTCCGTTTGACCATCTCAAAAAAAGAAACCGCAAATATCTGGAATTTCAATTATCCGATCAAAATAAAGCGGTCGTTCTGATGGAACAGCATTTTGATATTCATGACTACGAAGTTCACCAGGACGGGATCATCCGGGTATACTCCCATTTGGGCCAGCAGGGAAAGCTTAATAAATTGTTTGTCGAAAACGGAATAGACGTATTGAAGATTGCGATGAGCGAAGACAGTCTTGAAGACTATTTCGTGAAGTTGATTGGGGGCGGGACGATTGGCTAATTTGCTATATACCGAATTGCTGAAGCTTAAGCGGTCACAGATGTTTCTTGTCAGTATCCTGGGAGCGGCGGCAGCCCCTTTCATCTGTTTTATATCGTCTTTGGCTAAAAAAGCCAAGTACCCTGATGTACCGATTCGCTTCAGTGAGACCTTTTCCGATACCAACCTGTATATTGTGCTTTTGATCGGAGTCCCGTTGTATGGCGTGATTACATCATATTTATTCAATCGGGAATACGCTGAAAGCACGCTAAAGAATCTATTGACGATTCCTGTTTCAAGAATCAGCCTGATTGTCAGCAAATTGGTTCTGCTCCTCATTTGGATCATGATGCTGACGTTGATTGCCTGGGTGCTGACGCTGCTGTTTGGGCTGATCGGCCAGTTTGAAGGGCTCAGTTCGGCGGTTTTAATAGATGGGTTTAAACAATTTATGATAGGCGGGGCACTTCTTTTCTTCCTGGTCAGTCCAATTATATTTGTGACACTGCTGTTTAAAAACTACGTGCCCACCATTATCTTTACAATCATTATATCAATGGTCAGCATTATGGTATACGGCACGGAGTACAGCGCTTTACTCCCCTGGTCGGCGGTATGGGTGATCGCTTCGGGTACGTTCTTTCCGGAATATCCGCCCGAATATTCTTTTATCAGTGTTGCCGCCACAACCGTTCTTGGATTAGCCGCGACAATCGTTTACTTTAAAAAAATCGATATTCATTGATGCAGGAGGAGTCTAAGGGAATGTGCAACACATGTTTGTACATTCCTAATCCCGATAAAGGCTTATTGCACAATTTTGATGGATATATTTAGGATAAAAGTATAAAAAAGGAGAATGGAACATGTCTTTTTCAGAATTAAATATTGATGCTTTTCGTTTCATTAATGATTTGGGAAAAGAGTATTCGATGCTGAATCCGGTCGTTTACTTTCTGGCCGAATATATGATGTACTTCCTCGCGTTGGGTCTTGTCGTTTATTGGCTGACCCGGACGACAAAAAACAGATTGATGGTCATTTATGCAGTCATCGCATTTGTGATTGCCGAAATTCTTGGGAAAATCATGGGCTTTCTGCATTCCAACTATCAACCGTTTGCCACGCTTCCGAATGTCAACAAGCTGATAGAGCATGAAATTGACAATTCGTTTCCGAGCGACCATACGATTTTGTTTTTTTCAATCGGCTTTTTAATCTTCCTGTTTCACAAAAAGACGGGCTGGCTGTGGCTTGTGCTTGCGTTTGCCGTAGGCATTTCCCGCATTTGGTCGGGCGTTCACTATCCGCTCGATGTTGCGGCGGGAGCCCTTCTTGGCGTGTTGTCAGCTCTGTTTGTATTCTGGACAGCACCGAAGCTGTCATTTATTCATCAAATGCTGTCCCTTTATGAAAAGGTGGAACACCGGATTGTTCCTTCCAAAAGCAAATCGAACGATAAATCGAAGAACTTTTAAAGGATGAGGCTGCCTTGGATTTAGGCAGCCTTTGCTATGTGCACTCACAAATAAACGATCGGCTTCTTCATCCTCCAAATCGAAGGCGGTTCCCGACAGCAAGAGTATATGACCGTCTCCATGAAGGTAGACTGTCTGTCGGGTGCTTTGTTTTTTTTACGAATAACAGCTGTAGAATCGCTTTCCAGGTATATAGGTTCCTCTTCTTCCTCCTTTTTTCATCCCCATTATAAAAGATGCGGGCTATCCATGACGAAAATTCCAAATAATAGGAATTGAATATAAGTAAAAATATGGTATAATATCAAATACATAGGAGGTGATAATTTCCAATAGGTAATGATAAAATGGTCCATTCTGCTAGAAATCTATTTTTTCATCCATTAAAATGAGAGAACTCGGACCTTAAATTGTTTTGGATGCGGCAGTAGCTTATGGATGGCAGCTGAAGACGTACATACGAATTATCAAAAATACGGAGGGAAACGAAATGAAAAAAGCGATTTTAGGGTTTTCTTTGTCTGCGGCGCTCCTGGTTCCATCCTCATTCGCTGCGGCTGCTGGGGACGGGCAGCTGACAAGTGAGCAAAAAGAACTGCTTGAAGCCAAGACAGAATACGTGCAGTCACTTCCTGAACAGGCATCTGTCCAAAGCGGTGTGACGGCATATGCAGGAAAAAGGCTCACAATTAAAAGAGGAAGCTTCCTCGCCTGGTCGAAAGATTATATCGACTGGTACTACAACGGCAAAAAAGTATCGAAAAGCAGCGGATCGCAGGATGTCGGCTACGTCTTTCCGAATGTCGTGAGAGCAAAAGGGATTAAAAGGTATTACAAGTCTTCAGGGCTTCACAAATGGAGAGCGAAAAAAACGCTGAGCTTCGGGACCGTTACACCGTGGGGAGATGTTGAATTCGCCAGCTCAACCTTTACAGACAGAAGGTGGGTCAATAAAAAAGGAAAATACGGAAACGATTAATTTGCCGTAAGCCATTTCATACAACGCTGCTAAAAGACTATTTTGAAATTAATGGCAGCGTTGTATAATGGAGAATGTTGCAACACCATCCTGATGCAAGAAAGGATTTTTTAAATTGATCAAAATCGATGACCTGACGAAATCTTATGGAAGCAAAAAGGTATTCAACCGTCTCAACATGAATATCGAAAAAAACAAAGTCACCTTCCTGATGGGGGAAAACGGCGCCGGGAAAACGACGCTCTTGAAATGCCTGCTCAAGCTGGAACATTTCGAAGGCGGCATTCTGTACGACGGAGAGCCGCTTGAAGCCGTCAGGAGCAAAGTGCACGTTATCTATGACGATTCCCCGTTTTACGATCATCTGAGCGGATATCAAAATATTAAACTGTTGATCAATAAACCTGCCGGCAAAGAAGAGCTGGAACAATTATCGCAAAAGTTCCTCGGCCGGGCGCTGCTGAAAAAAAAGGTTAAGACCTATTCATACGGACAAAAGAAAAAGCTGGCCTTAATGATCGCTGCATTAAACAAACCGTCATATTTGTTTTTGGATGAGATATCAAACGGGCTTGACTACCGGTCCATGATGGAGCTTCAGGCGCTGATCAATGACTGGTCGAGCAGGATGACGATTGTTGCCGCCGGCCATCAGTTTGAGTTTTATTCTTCAATCGTCGATCAATTATACGTGTTGAAAGACGGTTCAGCTATCCACATAGACAATTTTAAAACGAATGGAGCAGAATTGGGCGATGTCTATAAAGAATATTTATAATATTTTCAAAAAAGAGCTTGCATTTCAATCATATTCTAAAATGCTCGTCATGTTATTGCTTCCTCTATTATTCATTTCATCCGGATACATATATGTACATTATAAAAATACAATTGACAGCTATCAGCAGTTTAAAAAGACTGAAGACGAATATAAAGAACTCGGCATCGATATTAAGCAGGCGCTGGCGTCGCCCGTCAAGGTGAAGGAAGGGGAGCTGAAAAGCGAGGATGGCGACGGAGAGATCGTCGAAAATATTTTAAGGTTTGACTATGAGAATTTCGTCTTGTCCCTCCATCATCTGGAGCCCAGGCAGTCGGTTATCATGACGCTTGAGCTGATGGGCTTCATCATTTTTCCCTTGGCTTTTACGCTGTATGCCATCTATATCTCCTCTTACGACATCAGGTTCAAGACGGTGAAAGTGAAAGCTGTCAGCCATGATTGGAAATCCGTTCTGCTGGCCAAACAGTGTTCGGTTTACATGGTGATGGCTGCCGCCGTGATCGCCGTTGTATGTACGGCATATGTGTCAAGCTTCGTCTTTTATTCCCTGGCTTCAAGGGCCATACCGGTCGGCGAGTTCACAATACCCGCTGTTTCAAAAAGCAATATCCCGCTTCAGCTCGTTGTCGTTCTGGCGGTCAGCTTCATTTTTTCGACGGTCGGATTTTATTTGGGCGTCCTCTTCAGAAGCTTTATTACGCCTGCTTTGCTGTATATCGTTTACAGCCTGCTTATCCCTGCTTTGGGGAGATTCGATTTGAAAAACCTGCTGTCTAATCTCGGGCATGCGGTTTTCAGTTTCAGCGGCGGCTTTAAACTGTTTACACCGGTGAAGGTGGACATGATTCCGGTCGTCATCATTTTAGCCGCATCTGTCGGCTTGCTGTCTGCGGTTACTTATTATATGGCGCACAGGCAAAGCAAATATGTCGTTTGAAAAAAGAGCGCAAGTGCCTGCGCTCTTTTTTTGCAAGCGACGGATGCCCGTTGGCTCAGGTTTGGCAGGCGAGTGTCAAATAGTTGAACAACAGAATCTGCCGTCTCTGGATGAGGCGGTTGTTTTGATTGAAACCTTGTTCCTCGTAAATATTCGAAAAATTCTATATAATAATAAAGCGGTCTCAGGAATTCATGCACTTTTTAGTAAACAGCTTTTGAACAGAGGGCAGGTGAGTATAATGACGAATCAGGATTTGAATTTGCACACGTTATATACGAGTCATACCCGCGATGCCTGGGCAAATCTTGGCGGGCATATGGCGGTAGAAATGACCGAAGAGGAAGTAAAAAGGCTTGAAGGTTTAAATGACTATCTGTCTTTGGAAGAAGTCGAAACCGTTTATGTTCCGCTGGCGAGGCTGCTTTATTTACACCGGACAACTCAATATGAACGGAACACCCGGGTGAACGGTTTTTTGAACCATCCTCACGCGGCCAAAATTCCGTTCATCATCGGGATTGCCGGAAGCGTCGCGGTTGGAAAAAGCACGACGGCCCGCATCATTCAGACGGTGCTCTCCCGTTTGCAGGAACGGCTGAAAGTCAGTCTGATCACAACCGACGGTTTTCTTTATCCCAATGCGGTGCTGACAGAAAAACAGATGATGTCGCGGAAGGGGTTTCCGGAAAGCTATGATGTCAAAGCATTGCTTGAGTTTTTAAACGATTTAAAATCCGGCAAGGAAATCGTTCGCGCACCCGTTTATTCCCATTTAACGTACGACAGATTGGAAGGGGTTTACGAAACGGTTGAACAAGCGGATATCGTCATCATCGAAGGCGTCAATGTGCTGCAGACACCGACGATCGAAGACGACCGGACAAAACCGCGGGTTTTCGTTTCCGATTTTTTTGACTTCTCAATTTATGTGGATGCCGAAGAAGACCTCATTATCAAATGGTATCTTGAACGCTTTCGCATGCTCAGAGAGACGGCATTTCAAGATCCGAGTTCTTATTTCCATAAATTCAAAGACCTTGCGGACGAAGAAGCGGACCATATGGCAAAGTCAATATGGGAGACCGTCAACCGTCCGAATTTGTATGAGAACATTCTGCCTACAAAATTCCGGTCTGATTTAATCTTGAGAAAAGGCGAAGGCCACAAGGTGGAAGAGATTCTCGTCAGACGGGTGTAGAAGAGGAGGCTTGCATGATCCATCATATTGAACTGTATGTTTCAGATTTGGAAGCGTCGAAGCGCTTTTGGGGCTGGTTTCTCGGAGAGCTCGGCTATGAGGTTTTTCAACAATGGGAAGACGGGATCAGCTGGAAAGCAAACGGCGCCTATCTCGTGCTTGTGCAGGCGAAAGAGCAGTTTGTCAAAGCAGGTTATCACAGGTGCCGCGTCGGTTTAAACCATCTTGCTTTTTACGCGGCATCCAAAGAACAGGTCGACGAAATGACAATGAAACTGAGGGAGCGGGGATGCCGCATTTTATATGAAGACAGACATCCGTTTGCCGGCGGAAGCGGGCATTATGCCTTATATACCGAAGATCCCGACCGCATCAAAGTCGAACTTGCGGCGCCTTGAGGCGGGCGTCCGCCGGAAGGCCGGCCTTTGAACGAGCCGGCCTGTTTTCAATTAATGCTGCATCGTTTTTTTCGAACTTAATTTGACTTTTGCTTCATCTATTTTGAGCTTCCGGAAGGCTGCCACCAGGAAAGGAACGCCGCAAATGGTGACAGCGGACAGGATTGCAAAAGTGAAAAACGGCTTTTCCGCTCCAAAGGCGTCCAGCAGCATTCCCCCCGCCCAAGGGCCGATCACGCTTCCCAGCTGGGTGAAGCCTATAGCCCCGAAGTAAGTGCCTTTCAGCTCAGGCCGGGCAATCCGGTCGACCAGTAAATCCATCATCGAAAAGAGAAGCACTTCCCCGATCGTAAACACGATAATGATCAAGACGATGGACCATAGATCGTGGAAAAACGAGAGGCTGAACAGGCTTCCGCTAATCAGCACATTTCCGGCAATCAGCGATAAAATCGGTGAAAACCGTTTGGCGATATGTACGATCGGGTACTGTACGACAAGCACGGCCAAGGCATTCAGCGTCAGCATCATACCGAACACTTTCGTCCCGTCTTCGATGAACGGGCTGGCCGCCATGTATTGTGCGAGCGTGGATGTGAAGTGGGAATACCCGAATAAACAAAGAATCGAACCGATTAGTGTAATCGTAAATACCCGGTCTTTTTTTGTCACCTCCAGCGCTTCCCGCACTTTTATACGCTTATTCCGCTCAGTTGCCGGTACGGTGTGGTGTTTAAATTGAATGACCAGCACCGCCGCATAAATAAAATAAATGAAAGCCGCAATGAAAAACGGCAGCGTCGTTTTCGAAGATCCGAGGTACAGGCCTAAAAGCGGACCGAAGACGACGCCGAGGTTGATCGCGGTATAGCGGAGATTAAAGACGAAAAGGCGCGTTTCGGGTTTGGATACGTCTGAAAGCAGCGCTCTTGAAGTCGGTTCAAACAAAGCGCGGCATAATCCGTTTAAGGCATTCATGACAAAGAATGTCCAGACATGATCGGCGAGCGTGAAACCGGCGAACACGAATGTCCAGCCGAAAATCGAAACGAGCATGATGGTTTTCCGGCCGAACCTGTCTGATAAGTACCCGCCGTAAAAGCTTGCCGCAATTCCGATCAGAGAGCTCGCTGCAATGACGGCGCCGGCAAAGCCGGAAGAGGCGCCTTTCACTTGTGTCAAATAAATTGCTAAAAAAGGGATGCTCATGGCTGTGCCCATACGTCCGAAAATGGTTCCGACAATAATGGTCCAGCTGAGCGGGTGGATGTTCTGCCATTTTTGTTTCATGAGAAACTCTCCGTTACGTTTTTATTTGTTTATCATACATGAAACAAATGGCGGTGAATAGAGGAATTTCTATATGCTGGGTGATCAAAAGGAGAACAAGCCTTGATTTGTGACATAATCATAGATGACATCTTCGATATGGGCATGCAGCCCCTCATTCGGTTCCTCGATCCGCCTTTCCTGCAAAGCCATCTTCAGGATTTCTTTTTCGCCGGGGCTGAGCGGATCGGTTGCAACATTGCGTCCGTACTGCTTCAGCGCCTGTCCGAGCATTTTTTCAATCAGTTTCTCATCCATTTGTCTTTCTCCTTTAGGAGCGCTTTTTCTTTTATCTTACTAGGAAAAAACGAGGTTCTCAAGGGAGCTTTCAATTTGAGTCATTAAACCGGATGCGGCAGCATTCCGAACTGGAATGATCCGCCATGTCACCTTCTTTCCAAAGAAGGTGTTTTTTGTTGCTTTCAGCCAGGATTTTCTTTGGATAAAATTACGCCTGGAAATCGAACGTATATTCGGAGTATAGTATTCATACACTAATTGTGCGAACATCAGTTCTTTTTGGAGGGAGAGAGATGGATTACGGTCAATATCCGTCGCGTTCGGTTTTGTGCGTTGATATGCGGAGCTTTTATGCAAGCTGTGCCGCAGTCCTGCTCGGACTTGATCCGATGACTTGCCTGCTGGCGGTTGTCGGAAACACGGAGCGGCAGGGGAGCATCGTTCTCGCTGCTTCTCCGGCTCTGAAAAGAGAGTTCGGCGTGCAAACGGGAACAAGGCTTTATCAGCTGCCGGATGATCCGCGCATCAAGCTGGTCAATCCAAAGATGGGGCTGTTTGTCCGTGTTTCTACAGAGCTCACCCGGCTGTTCTGCCGCTATGTGCCGCCTGATGCCATTCATACGTACAGCGTGGATGAAAGCTTTATTCAGGTGGACGGTGTTGAGAGCATGTGGGGAGACGCCCGAACGATTGCGATGAAAATTCAAGATGATATGGAAAGGGAGTTTGGCCTTCCCTGTGCTGTCGGAATCGGACCGAATCTGCTGATGGCAAAGCTGTGCCTTGACCTTGAAGCGAAAAAATCAGCAGACGGAGTGGCCGTTTGGGGCTACGAAGACGTGAAAACGAAGCTGTGGCCGCTGTCTCCGCTGCGCCGCATGTGGGGAATCGGCTCCAGGCTGGAAAAGACGTTAAACCGGATGGGGATTTTTACAGTCGGTCAGCTGGCTCACTATGATCTCAAGCGGCTTGAGAAAACATTCGGGGTGATGGGAAACCAGCTCTATTATCACGCTTGGGGCATCGACCTTTCAGCGATCGGAGCGCCGCTCTTGGAGGGGCAGGTCAGCTATGGAAAAAGCCAGATTTTGCTTCGCGATTATCCGAATCCGGAGGAAGTCAAGCATGTCATTCTTGAAATGTGTGAAGAAGTGGCCAAAAGGGCGCGCGCCCACCGCCAGGCGGGCCGGACCGTCAGTCTTGGCGTCGAATACAGCCGCGATGAGCTTGGCGGCGGGTTTTACCGTTCAAAAACAATGGAAAGCCCTTCAAATGTCACCCTTGATCTCTACCATACATGTCTGGCATTGTTCGAGCGGTTTTATGCCGGCAAAACGGTTCGGAAAATTTCCGTCTCTTTGTCCAATATTCAAGACGACACCAATATGCAGCTTGATCTTTTTCGTCCCGATCAGGAAAAGAAGCGGCAGCTCGGGTACGTGATGGACGGCATCAGAGAACGGCACGGATCAACAGCGCTTTTGCGGGCTGTTTCCTATACAAACGCCGGGACGGCCCGGCTGCGGTCAAAATTGGTCGGAGGCCATCAGGCATAGAAAGGAGAATCATTTATGCTTCGCGACAGAGGCAGTATCAAATGGGTTTCCATGATGCTGCCTGAGCACGTGGAATTGCTCAGGGAATATCATGAAAGCCTTCAAAAACTCAAAAAACCGATCCTGGATGAACAAAAATATGAAGAATTTAATGAAATCATTTGTGAAGCGATGGCAGAAAACAGAATGTTGCAATTTGCCTATTATCGGCAGGGGGAAGTGAAAACGCTGGCCGGCCGGATTCACTATGCCGACGCCCTGAAAAGGGAGCTGCGGATCGTAAGCCGGGCGGATGAAATATGCATTTTAAAGATGGAGGATATCATTGAGATTGAATACGATTGTCGTTTATAATAGAATCAGTATTCGGAGGTGGATAAAATGGTAAATGACATTCATTTGCCGACTGCAGCGTCTCATGCAAAGCCTGTTATCTTGAAAGGCGATACTTTGCATGAGGCGGGGTTATAAACAAATCGCCTAAAAAAAGCAAGGTATCATTTCTGATCATCCGGCTTTGCACCTTATTTTTAAATATAGATCCATAAATAAGGAGCTGGCAGAAATGAAGACACCTTTTATCAGAAATGACCAATATAATTTTATTAAGTTTCAAACGGACAGCCTTGTTCAGGGACATGCGAACATCAATGACGAAAACGTACTTGACGCTTTGAAATGCAATGCGCTCGATCAAGTGTTCAACCTGTTTCCTGATCTCAGCAGCGATCAAAAGTCTTTGCTGCAGAAGATGGCAGAAGTGGAAGACAGCGGTGAAGCGATGCGCTTTTTAGCCGAATTAAAGCCTCATGTCATTCCATTTCAGCGTATAACAGTAAAAACCGCTAAAAAGCTATTTTCTAAAGTGAAGAAGTTAAAGACGCCCGATTTTGAACAGATGGATTTCAGCGGATATTCCTACCTGGGATGGAATGATGCAGGATCAGGCAGAAAGTACATGATTGTGGATGCCGGCGGAAAGCTGACCGGAATACACGGCACCATCAAATCCAGCAATAAAAAAGGAATCTGCGCGATATGCAACAGGACCGAAGAGATCGGACTGTTCATGGCCCGGGTGAAAAGCGGGAAAGAAACCTATACAGACAGAGGCAATTATATTTGCTGTGACAGTGAAACATGCAATCAAAATGTGATGACGCTGGATCATCTGAACCATTTCGTCGCACAATTAACGAAAGAATAAACGAGAACCCCCCGGCTAAGCTTTAGCCGGGGGGGTTTTATGATTTGGCTTTTAGCCTGCCTCTTTCGCAGCACTTCGCTCTCCGAAGAGACGGGTGGTCAGCCCGGGAACAGCCATACATAAGAATACGGAACGTCCAAGGCTGAATAAAAGAAAAGCGAGCCACAGCCCATGGTTTCCGAAAGCGGGCACAGCGGTAAAAAAGGCGGCCAGGAAGACGAGAACAGCCAAGAACATTGAATTTCTGACCGGGCCTATTTCAGTCGCTCCTGTAAAAATCCCGTAAAAAACGAGTCCGAAACTTGCGGCCAAAGGAAAGAGAGCGATCCAAATATCGTAGGTTTTCGCTGCTTCCAAAACGCTTTCAAGCGGTGTAAACAAGGGAAGGATTACACCTTTCAAAAGAAAGTAGCCGACTGAAAGCAGCGCGGCCGAGATCAGCGACCACTGGATCGAAAGGGAAAGCGTACGGGAATAAAGTTCCCGATCCATTCTTCCAACGGCTTTCCCGGCAAAAATGCTCGATGCATTGGCAAATCCGTCAAACACATAAGCCATCATATAATGAATTTGAATTAAGATCGCATTTGCGGCCAAAACTTCAGCGCCGAAGCCGGCTCCTTTAGCCGTAAACAAATTAAAAACCGTTAAAAGGCACAATGTCCGAATCAATAGATCGCGGTTGACAACCATCATTTTTTTAAACGGTTTCGGGTCGAACAAAACCTTGACGGACGGCAGCTTAAACCGCATGGCGGCATTCGTTTTCACAAGCCAGCAGCCGATCAGGCAGCCCGTCACTTCCGCAATCAAAGTGGCTAGAGCGATGCCGTATACTTCCATGTGAAAGACGTAGACAAAAACGATGTCAAGCACGATATTCAAGACGTTCATCGAAATCTGCAAAAGCAATGTCACTTTGATAAGGGACATTCCCATCAGCCAGCCGAGAATGCAATAGCTGATTAAAGCAAATGGAGCGCCCCAAATCCTCAGCGAAAAATACTGCGAGGCGAATTCAGCGGTATGGCGGTCAGGCTGTATCAGCGTCAGCGCTGCGTATTCAAGCGGTTTTTGCAAGAGAATGAACATCAGTCCGGCAAAAACCGCGATGCAAACAGGCCGGGCAAGAGCCAAAACGCTCTCTGATCTGTTTTGGGAGCCGAGCGACTGAGCAGCGAACCCCGATGTGCTCACCCGCAAAAAGCCGAGGAGCCAATACATCGTATTAAAAATCATCGTTCCGACTGCAACACCGCCGATGTAAGCAGGGGAGGAAAGCTGCCCGGCTACCGCCGTATCGACCGCCCCCAGCAAAGGAGTGGTGATCGTTGAAATGATCAGCGGAACGGCGAGTGCTAGATAATGTCTGTGATTCATCTCTTATGACCCCCCTTAGGATTCAAACACCTGAAGCAGCTTTTTGGCATATGGGTGCCTTTCGGCAGAAAAAAGCTCTTCTTTTTTAAATTGATCGGCAATCTGCCCGTCTTTCATGACCATGATGCGATGGCTCATAAAGTGGACAGCGGCCAGATCATGGGAAATAAACAAATAGGAAAGCCCCATATCATCCTGCAAATCTTTGAGGAGGTCGAGGATCTTCGCCTGACTGGTGACATCCAGGCTTGCCGTAGGCTCATCAAAGATGATTAAAGACGGGTGAGTGCTGATGGCTCTGGCGATTAAGGCCCTTTGGAGCTGCCCGCCGCTTAATTCATGCGGATAGCGGTCAAGGAGGCTCGAGGGAAGGCCGACCATTGAGAACAGACGCTCAGCCGTCAGACGGCGGCTGCCTTGGAAGTCCTTTAAAAATGGCGGTATGTCTTGTTTGGAAACATCAAGCGGCTCCATAACTGAATCGATAATATTGAGCTTTGGATTCAATGATGCGGCCGGATTTTGAAAAACAGCCTGCAGCTTTCGGCGCAGTCTTCGGGTCTCTTTTTTGTTTATGCCGGGAAGCGGATGTTGATGAAGCCGAATCTCTCCGTGATCGATTTTTTCGAGCAGGAGAAGGCAGCGCGCGAGGGTGCTTTTCCCGCTGCCGCTCTCGCCGGCGAGCCCGAGGCATTCGCCTTTTCGAATGGAGAACGATACATTGTCAACCGCTTTGTGGCCGCAAGCGTAATGTTTTGTCAGATTGCTGACAAAAAGAACGGTTTCTGCTGAATGGGTCATCACGCACCTCCTGTTCCCGCCAGCGCCGCTTCCTTTGTTTCAGGCGCGGCTGTCAGCCTCGGCGGAGGATTTTTCAGCGGCGGGACGGCTGCGAATAAACGTCTTGTACATTCATGTGCCGGTTGTCTGATTAAATCAGCGGTTAAACCGCTTTCGACGATTTCTCCGTTTTGCATGACAGCGGTTTGATCGGCGTACCTTTTGACAAGCCGGAGGTCATGAGTGATAAAAAGGATGGCGCAGTTTGTTTTGGCGCGCATCACGGTGAGCTGTTGCAAGACGTCCGCTGCCGTGATGCTGTCTAAAGCCGTTGTCGGTTCGTCTGCGATGAGAAGCTTCGGGCGGAGCATCATCGCTTGAGCGATCGCGGCCCTTTGCAGCTGCCCGCCGCTCAATTGAAACGGGTAGCTTTCATATACTCTGTTTTCCGGCAGAGAAACCTCCCGAAAAGCGTGGAGAATCGCTTCTCTTCGCTTGTTTTTAGACCAATCGGTATGCGTTTTGACCATTTCGTCAATTTGTTTGCCGATCCGTATAAAAGGGGTGAATGCTCCGTGACAGTCCTGAAAAATACAGGCGATATCCTTTCCGCGCATGCGTCGGAGCGCTTTGCGGCCGGCTTGAAGCATCTGGCAGCCCTCAAATATCACATCTCCGCCGGACACCGTTAGTCCGTCCGGAAGCAGCCCGGCTATGGCCGAAGCGGTCAGGCTTTTTCCGCTGCCGCTTTCCCCGAGCAGCGCGAACCATTCCCCTTCATGGATCGAGAAGGAGGCATTTTTGACAATGGTGTGCTGTCGGGAGCTGATTGATAAGCCCTCAATGGATAACATCGGCATGCTAAGAAACTCCTTTCTTGTGTTTAACGTCCAACCTGTCCCTTAAACGATCACCGTACAGGTTGGACAACAGAACGATGAACATGATCGCAAGACCGGGAATCACCATAAGCTGAGGCGCATGCAAAAAGTAATGTTTTCCGTCATTCAGCATGGCGCCCCATTCCGGGTATGGAGGCTGAGCACCCAGTCCGATATAGGACAGGGCAGCAATCATTAACACCGTTTTTCCGATATCAAGTGTCGCAAGTACGGAAACGTTGCCGAGAACATGGGGCAGCAAGTGCTTTTTTAAAATCGCCCCGGAGCCTAAGCCCGTCAGCTCGGCCAAGGCGATGTAATCTTTTTGTTTTTCCGAAAACACCGTGCTGCGGACCAGCCTTGCATAGCCGACCCATTTGACAGCGACGACGGCCAATATTAAGTTCATCAGACCGGGGCCAAGCAAACCGCTTAAAACAATCGCGACAATATAGTCCGGAAACGCCATGACCGCGTCAACGATTCTCATGATCATCCGATCCAGCCGTCCGCCGAAAAAGCCGGAGACAAGCCCGACGGGAACGCCTATGAAAACGGAGATCAGAATCGCGGCCAAGGCGGTGCCGACCGTCGCTTTCGCACCGGCGATCATTCGGGAAAATATATCTCTGCCCAAATGGTCTGTCCCGAGCCAGTGCTGCAAGCTGATCGGCTGGAGACGGTTGGCCATATCTGTGCGGAGCGGATCGAACGGCAAAAAGAAGGGAACGGTGAACAGCGCCGCGGAAAACAGCAGCACGAACCACAGTCCTATTTTGGTTCGGAATATAAGTTTGACGTTTTTTCTCATCGGCGTCCAGCCTCCTTTAAGCGAATTTCGGGATTGAGGTACCGATAGGAGAGGTCGACCAAAAGATTGATCAGGACAACCGTGATCCCCATGAAAAGAATGTACCCCTGAATGATCGGATAATCACGCTGAACGATGGCGTCAACGACAAGCTTGCCGACGCCGGGATATGCAAACAGGACTTCAATAATCACCGTGCCGCCGAGCAGGCTGCCGAGGCTGACCCCGAATATCGTGATGACAGGGACAAGACAGTGGCGAAACGCGTGAAAGAAGAAAATTCTCGCCTCGCTGATACCGCGCGCCCTGGCTGATCTGATGAAATCCTGACCAAGGCTTTCGATCAAGCTTGACCGTACAAGGCGGACATAAACGCCCGACATCGCGATCCCGAGCGTGAGAGAGGGGAGAATCAAATGTTTAAACGTTCCGGCTCCCATCGACGGCAGCCAATTCAGCCTGACGGAGAAGAGATCGATCAGTATCAATCCGAGCCAAAAGCTTGGGAGCGCGGCTCCCACTAAAGCGAGCAAGCGGCCGAGATGATCGATCCACCGATCCCGGTATAAAGCGGAAAGCGTTCCGACCGGCACGGCGATCAGCAGCATGACGAGAAGCGATGCGCCGGTCAGAAGCAATGTCGCCGGGAATTTTCGGCTGAGCTCGTCGATGACGGGTTCGTGTGTTGTATAGGATTTTCCCAAATCAAATTGGAAAAAGCGTTTAAACCAGTTCCAATATTGAATATAAACCGGTTTGTCCAAACCGAGCTCCTCTTTGAATGCCTCGATCTGCTCGTCTGTTACCGCTACATCATCTACGCGAAGCATCTGTTTCACCGGATCACCGGGAGCCGCTTTCATAAATACAAAGCTGATAAACGAAAGCAGGAATAAGAATAGTACCAGTTCAAACAGCCGCTTAGCGATCTGCTTCATTTCGTTTTCACATCCAAATCTTTCGTCAGCATATAATACTCACTTTTGCTCGTTTCCCAATTTAATACACCGTCTCGGTATGCCGTGATGTTTTCGGGAGTGACGATAAAAGAGTTCAATGTCTCCTTCTCGATCAATTCAGCTGCTTTTTTAGCAAGGCGGTCCCGCTTCTCTTTGTCGATTGTGCGGTTGAATTCCTCAATCCATTTGATCAAGGTTTGATTTTCGATGCCGCTGTAGTTTAAAGCGCCATTCGGCATATAGGCGGTGTTCAGCAAATAGCCGGCATCGCCTCTGGGCGCGGTCATCGAGCTGTATGTCGCCAAATCCCAATCATCGTTCTTCGCCAAATACTCATCGATATTTTCGACTTGTTGAATCTTAATCGAAATGCCCAGTTCCTTCGCATTTGATTCAAGAATTTGTGCGATTAAAGGCAATTCCGGACGAGACTGATAGGTTAGCAGTGTAAAAGATAAGGTTTGTCCGTCCTTCACGGCTTTGCCGTTTTCAAGCTCGTAGCCGGCTTTTTTCAGCTCAGCTTTTGCCGCTTCCAGTCCGCTCGGCTTTTGAACCGTACCGGCGGAAAACGGGAAATCCGCTAAGAAAGGTCCGTCTGCCGGCTGAGCATGCCCGTTCAAAATGCTTTCAGCGATTTCTTTGCGGTCCAGTAATGCGTCGAAGGCGCGGCGCAGGTGACGGTCAGCGAAATGATCCTTCTTTGTATTGTAGAGAATCTGGTGAACGCGCAAGCTCGGCACCGAATCAACGGTAATCGATGAATCTTTTTGAATTTGGTCAATATCCTCCACGCTCGGTCTGTAAATAATGTCGGCATCTTTTGATTGGAGAGCCATGACGCGGGCGTTTGCGTCTTCATTAAACGAAAATGTGACGTGCTTCAGCTTCGGTTTGCCGTCCCAATAATCGTCATACCGTTCTAACTCTATTTTATGGCCGGCCTCAAAAGAGGAAACTTGAAAAGGGCCCGTCCCAACGGGCTGTTGAGAAATGTTTGCTGCGCTGACGTCAATGATCGATGTGTTTGGATGAACCAATTCTGAAGGGAATTCGGGAAAAGGCTCCTTTGTTGTAATCGTCAATGTTTGTCCTGCAGCTTTGATTTCTTTAATTTTTAAGGCGTTATTCATCGCTTTGCTCTCGCGTATCGTCCGTTCTAAAGACGCTTTTACCGCTTTGGCATCCGCTTTTTTGCCATTTTGAAACGTCAGATTGTCTTTAAGGGTGAAGACCCATGTTTGTCCGTCTTTACTTTCCCAATCCTTGGCAAGCCAAGGTTCGATGGAAAGGTCAGCGCTGATTTTGACGAGCGTTTCGCTGATGCCGGCGCGGACAGCCGTATAATTGACATCGAGATTCGGGTCAAGGGTTTGACTTGGAATATTGAAAAGAAAGGTGAGTTTCTTCTCATCACCTTTCGCTGAGTCAGCGCCTCCGGCGGAGCAGGAAGCGAGAATGAAGAGAAAAACAATCGGTATGATCATGCGTTTTGCTATGTAAGCCATCGGTTAATACCCCCCAAGTAGTAATGATTTCGATTTACCTTCATTATCATAGGGGATATTTCCTTTGTTGTAAAGGAATGTTTGTTCGTGTTTGACGAAAGTGCGGGGACAAATTTTTCGGAGCCCGGCCAGCTTTTCCATATAAAATAGGTCTGCAAAAAAGAAAGCCCGAATAATTTGAAACAAGGGAGTTAATGGAACGATTTACAGGGGAAAAAAATATGCTGTTAATAAGATGTTCAAACAGCAAGTGAAAGGAGCCATAAAGCGATGATGATTACAGTAAAAATACGCCATACCGCTGAAACTGAAGGCACAGACATAGGTGACTTCACTCCTGCTGAACTCGAAAGCATCGTCCAGACGATCAGAAAATACGGAGCTTGGCTTTCACCTGATGCCGACGCAGATGATTATAAATTTACATTCCAAGACGCTAAATACAATCTCGAACAAAGAGTCTTTGAAATCATTGTGGAATAATCATATATCGACGGGGTTGACGGACACTGAATGAACGATCGGAAATGGCGTTTATTTAGAGTCCTTTTTATTTTTGCTGGGCGGGAAGAATGAGGAGGGGCCTTGAAGAAATTTAGCTCTTCAAGGTTCCTTCACTTTTACTTCCCGTTGACGGTCAGCCCGTCTTTAATCAAGGCATTCACTTTGCTGCTGAACAAAAGGCCGACATGGCTTACGCCTGAGATTTGCACATTGTTTGCACCACCAAGTTTGGAGAGGCTGTTTAAGACGATATAGTCGCTTGTGCTGTAAATCGAAGTGTATGAGATTTTGTCATTCGGAGCGATTCCCTGAGGCGCCGTGTTTGTAACCAGCCGGTTAGCACCCCCAAGGGTAACGACATGTCCGACTTTATCTGCTCCGTCCAGATTTTTAATATAATAGAGCGTATTGGCCCCGCCCATGCTGTGGGCGACAATATCGACTTTTGATGCTCCTGTTTGATTCAGCACATGCTTGATGTATTCGGATAATGTCGGCGCATTGATTTTATTATTTCCTGTTTTATCGATAAAGTTGATGGCGTAAAGCTCACTGCTTGTCCAGCCTTGAGATTGTAAATACGATTTAATGCCGATGAAGTTATAATTGGCTCCGCCGATGCCGTGAACCATGACGACCGGATTGTGGGAAGCGGCGGAAGCTGTTGAAGGCCGGCATGAAAATACGGACACAACAGACAGCATGCAAATCAATAGAATAGATAAAAATGAATGGCGACGCATTGTTTCTCCTCCTAAAAAAGTAATAAGTTCACAACAACGACAATTCTATAAAACGAACATATGAAAACGAAGTGTAAAATTATCTATTTTTTACACTCGGAAAAAGAGCAGTATATGAAACGGTTTTTTGCCGCTGGGCGCGCCGGTATCCTATGGGGCAAGGTGAGTGAAGCTTTTCAGGGAGATGGCAAATCGATTTGTGCTGTTGAATTAGAACTAAGAAATTACTCCCATTCATCTACTGACGTATTAAAATGGTAAATTGGGAGCGGGAAACGGTATAATAAGGAAGCATATCCATTGCTTAGTTGCAGAACATTTGTGCCGATGGTCAGGTATAATGTTGAAAGGAGAGGTTAGATTTTGATGAAAACATGGGCATTGAAAACAATGTGCCTGTGCTCTCATGTGCAGTTTTTTTCCGACTGCAAAGCGGTCCGCTGCATATCAACAAAGTGTTGATTGCTTATCAGCGGAAAACGGGATTTTCGTAAAAAAAAGACGTTTCGAATGATGACAGACCGGATCAGGATCAAGTCCTGTTTACCAAAGGGGGATGAACATGATTTCAAAAACGCCGGAGCCGCCGTATTACGCAGTGATTTTCACATCGGTCAGAACGAACGGGGATCATGGCTACAAAGAGACGGCTGCGAACATGCTAAAGCTTGCCGCAGCACAGCCAGGCTTTTTAGGAGCAGAAAGCGCAAGGGACATGAACGGAAAAGGAATAACGGTTTCCTATTGGGAAAGCCTTGAGGCGATTGAAAAATGGAAGTTTCACAGCGAACACCGGCAGGCGAAGGAAAAAGGCCGAACAAAATGGTATTCTGACTTTGCCGTGCGGGTTGCAAAAGTTGAAGCCGCAAGGATTTCGGAGCGGCCCGGCCGGCCCCCGTCAGATGGCACCGGCGGGGAGGAAATGCAATGATTCAATTGTTAAATCATAAAGACCCGCACACGCCCCGCTGCATTGTAAATGTTCAAAGGCCGGCTTATGAAAGAGAAGCGGAGATTATTCAATTTCAGGGCATTCCGCAGCTGAATGAAACAGCTTTTGATGTGATGGATTCCCGTGATACTTTCATCGGCTGGTTTGAGGGAGAAGAATTAGCCGGAATCGCTTCCTTTATACATACAGCCGAAAAGCTGACGATCTGCAGGCTGGCCGTTCATCCCGTCCATTTTCGAAAAGGAATTGCGATGGCATTGCTTCGTTATCTATTGATGGAGAAGGAAGCCGAAGCGTTTGAAGTGACGACGGGAGCGGAGAATGAACCGGCAAAAGCGCTATATCAGAAATTGGGATTTTCCGAGATTGAGCAGTATGAACCTGAAAAAGGAATTGTTCTTTCAAGACTGACGCTGAATGCGCCGAGAAAGGTGAAAGTCGTCTCCTATCAAGAGGAGTGGGAGGGCGAATTTTTCAAAGAAAAAAAGCAGCTTGAAGCGCTTTTCCAGAATGAAGTCTTGCATATTCACCACATTGGAAGCACGTCAATTCCGGGGATGAGCGCCAAGCCTGTCATTGACATCCTGATCGAAGTAAACGATCTCGGCTCCGCCGCCCGCTTCGAAAAGGGGATGAAAATGCTCGGCTATGAATCGAAGGGGGAAAACGGAATTCCGGGGAGAAGGTTCTTTCAAAAAGGAGGACGGAAGCGTACACACCATGTCCATCTGTATGAAAGCGGGCATCCCGATATCAGGCGGCATCTCGCGTTTCGGGATTATTTAATCTCGCATCCGGAGCGGGCCGAAGAATATGCTGCTCTGAAGATGAAGCTGGCGGAGATGTTTCCGCTTGACATGGCGGGCTATGTTGACGGCAAAAACGGCTGGATAAAAGAGACTGAGCGCTTGGCTGAACAATGGGAAAAGGGAGGGGAGGACAGGTAAAGCCCCCTCCTGTTTCAGGCTCTGACACAAGAGTCAAACGTTCCTTTGTGGCTTCCGTCACAGTAAGGCATTTTCAGCGATTTTCCGCATCTGCAGAGCGAAAAAGCGGGTATTTCAGGGAACGGGTTTCCTTCCATATCGATCAATTCGACGTCTCCCGTGACCCGGAAACCGCCGTTGTCCATCACTTTAATCTGCACTTTTTTGGGCATCATTCCACCTCCGAATCCCTTCATATTTATGCCTGACAGTCGGAAACGATGCGCTTTTTCCCGCTCCTGTGGTACAATGTCCGTAAACGAAATAGAGAAGGATGATATCATGCAGCTTGAAATCACTGCACAGGCAAAACAAGCCATTCAACGGGCAACAGAGCCTTATCCTGATAAAAAGATCCAGCTTCGCTATGATTCCGAGGGCTGCGGATGCGCGGTCAGCGGCGTGCCGGTTCTGTGGCTGACGGACGAATTATCGGGAAGTTGCGAGCCTCTTGAGACAAACGGGCTTCCGATTTATATTCAGTCATCGCAAAAAGTCTTTTTTGATGAAGCGATGACCATCGACTATTATGAGAAAGCGGGTGCCTTGATGCTGAAAAGTCCGGCACAGGTGCTTTCTCCCAGAATGAGTATTTTAGTGAAATAGGGTGGCGTTCGATTTGAATCAAAAGGTAAAATCTTTAAAACAAACCGCTCAAAATAAAACATGGGCGTCCTTTTTACATCAAAATCATCCGTATACACTCCTTCATTGGTCAATCGGAGGGACAGAGTCCGTCAAAAAGGATGTCTGGCTTCTTCAGGATGAAATGACTTTTGAAACAAAGGAATTCGATACAATTGAGACGGCCATCTCTTGGATCGGCGATCATATGAGCGACATTACGGATATTTTGTAGCACAAAAGAAGGCGGACGAGACTTATGCTCGTTCGCCTTCTTTACGCCGATTTGTGATCTCTTGAAGAAAGTCCCGCACCGTGTTTTTGTAGCTGGTTCTGTTTTGGGTATAGCTCATCGCGTGCACACCTTTTTCAGCGATATAAAGCCTTTTCTCCCCCGGCTTCTTCTCGTAAAGCATTTCGCTCGATTCAGCCGGGATATAGTCGTCTTGTTTGCTGTGAATGAACAGCACCGGTTTTTTGATCTTCCCGACGACGGATAAAGGGGAGACATCACCGATGCGGTAGCCGTCCCGCCATCTCAAAAAGAGGCTGGCAAGCGGCAAAATGAAAGCTCCCGGAAGATGAAAATCTTCTTTCAGCCGGTAAACGAGCTGATCCTCAAATGTGGCAAACGGACAGTCGGCCACGTAAAAATCAGCGTCGGCATCGTCCATTCCCGCGTAAAGAAGCGTCGTGACAGCGCCCATCGATTCGCCGTGAATGCCGATCAGCGCGTGTTCGCCGTGTTTTTCCCGAAGCCAATGGACAACCGTTTTCAAATCGTTTTTTTCATAATATCCGTAGCTCGTTGTTTTTCCGCCGCTTGTGCCGTGCCTCCGGTGGTCATATATGACGGCGTTCCAGCCGAGATCAAGAAACAGATTCATATATTTGATCGAATTCAGCAAATTCATCGTCACCCCGTGGCAGATAATCACGGTGTTTTTCGTTTTGTGCGGATGGACGTAGTATCCTTTAATATTGTAGCCGTAAGAAGAAGGGAGGTTGATTTCTTCTTTCGGGAGAGCGGCAAAAGCTTTTTCGTCATAATGGCCGTCAGCCGTTTCCCGCTCGATAATGTATTCGTCTGTCCGTTTTTTAATGTACATGATTTGATTCGTAAAATAGATTCCGAGCGCGGCAATAAACAGCAAAACCGCCCCGATAGCAGCCAGCCAAATCAACATCTGATGTATTCTTCCTTTCTTAAATGCTTCTCACTTTATCATACCACACAACGATTGGCATTTGCCGAGAGAGACGGCTCTCCGAGTGACGGCTTGCCTGAACTTTTAGATTCCTGATAAACTATCATCACAAACAGGGAGAACGGAGGACAGGATATGGGAAAGAAAAAACAAGACCCAAATGCCCGGCAGCTGCTGAAAGATGCGCTCGCCGACGATTTGAAAGATAAACTTCAGCAAATGAAGAGCGAATTGAAAGAGGAGGACGAAAAAAGAAAAGAGCGTGAGAAAGAGCGGCTCATCAAGGAAAGACAAGAAAGGGAAAAAAATAAAAGCTTTGAAGAGCTCCTCAACGAAAGCGGAATTGACGACTGGAAGAAGTATAAGTAAGAAAGCCCCGTCTGATCAAGAGACGGGGCTTTCTTATTGCTTTATTCGCGATGTGCAGTGTACACGCCGCGTTTTGTATAAAAGCGGAGCGCTTTGATTTCCTGTTCTGTCAGACCGCGTCCGCCGACAGATTCAACGTTTTCCCGAAGCTGGGAGATTTTGCTCGCTCCGGGGATGACCGCTCCGACAGCCGGCTGGGCGAGAATATACTTCATCGCGGTTTCGGTCGCGGATAAATCAGGCGCCGTTTTTTCAATGTCCGCTTTTGTTTTAACGAGTTCATCGTAGGAATACGATAAATAGCCGTTTTTCTTGATCGCGGCGTTTGCATCTGACAGAGGTTTTTCTGTCAGAATCCCTTTTGCCAAAGGTCCTCTTGCAATCACGCTGATTCCATGTTCTTCAAGGAGAGAAAGCCATTCCTCAGGCCGTCTGTCCAACAAGCTGTATTGCATCATGACCGTGACGATGTTTGATTTTTTGATGTATTCCTTAATGACGTTCGGCCGAATTGAAGAAATGCCGTAATGGCGGATGACGCCTTCCTGTTTTAATTCTTCAAAAGCTTCGATCGTTTCGTCGATATTGTCTTCAATTGTGCCGCCGTGCAGCTGATAAAGATCGATGTAGTCGGTTTGCAGCCGCTTTAAGCTGTGCTTGACGGCTTCTTTTATGTACGCTTTCCGGGGATCCCAGAACCAGCCCTGTTTTCCTTCCTCCCAGCGGTTTCCTGCTTTTGTCGCAAGGATCACGTCTTGGCGCCTTGATTTGATCGCTTCACCGACAATCTCTTCGTTGCGTCCAAAATCGTACAGGTCGGCAGTATCCAAATAATTGATGCCTAGCGCCAAAGCTTCATCCAAAATTGACAGTGCGTGCTTTTTGTCTGTTCCGAGAGACATGCAGCCGAGGCCGACTTCACTCACCTGTAAATCGGAATGTCCGAGCGTCCTTTTTTTCATAAGCTTCACTCCTTTTTTTCTTACTTTGAACGTAATACAAAGGAGCGAAGTTTTCAACCCATCGGCATCGGAATCAGAAGTACAGCTCGAAGATGATCACGCTTAGGGCGCAAATCAAACAAACCGCGGCAGGGATGGCCGTAAAAAAAGGCTGCCGCGCCCGGAATAGGTGGGCATGAATGGCGCCTGTCATAAGCAGGGAGAACAACAGTCCCGAGCCGACAGCCAGGTGCACATTCCAAATCCCGGCGATCATGCCGAGCGCTCCGGCGATTTCAAGAAATCCTGTTACTGAAAGAAACCACAGCGGGTATTGATAATGGCGCCAATGTTCCACTTGAAAAGGAACGTGCATCGCCTTGATTACGCCTCCGATCAGCATAAATGCCGCCAATCCTGCTTTTACGAAAATAAATGCCACCATGTTCACTCCGTTTCTGGATGTTGCGGATTAACGAGCATCCCGTGGATCAAAAGATCCGTGATTTGTTTTGCGAGACTTGAGGGGTCTTTTGATCCGTCAAGCAAATAGATATCGGCAAGGTGCTCAATCATGCCTGTCAGGCATTCGGCAACGGTCTCCATTTCCAGGCCGGACCGGAAGTAGCCAAGCTCCTGCTCTGCTTTCAAGTTTTCTTTCAAGGCCAGTGTTAAATCTTTTTTCATTTCATATGCTTCCGGGCTGAGAAAAAAACCGATGCGGGTCAAATCCGGGTCCTCTGCCAAAAAACGAAATACAGCCTCTACAGCAGCCGTTACCCGTTTTGATACGTGTTTTTTCTCGATTCCTTCTTCTAAACGAAACGATTCGATCAGATTTTTTAAGTTCGCGTGAAAGCCATTGATCAGCTCGTTATAGATGGCGCCTTTGCTTGGAAAGTATAAGTAGAAAGACGGCTGAGTCAGCCCCGCTCTTTTGACAATCGTACTTACTTTCGTCTCATGGAATCCCCGGTTTGCAAATTCGTTTGCAGCAACTGTGAGCAGCCGCTTCCGGCTTTCTTTACCTTTGCGTCCTTTTTCATTTCCCACATCCATCCGCCTCCAAAATAATACTTTCAAGTAATGTTACTGAAAAGTATTATTTCATGCGATCCTTCTTGATGTCAATCAAAATCATGCGATTTTCTTTTTCAGAAAGCCAGTCTTTCACATAGTGATACATTCGTCCGTATTCCTTCAGCTTGGCGCGGATTTCCCATGCTTTCCCCGACATGACGATGCGGTTGTTCAGCCGGTAGACCTTCATGGCGCGTCCCCCTTCCATGGTGTATGATAAAATGTATGGGATCAAAAGCCAGAGCAGAACTTAGGAGATGATCAAACTGAAGCATTTAGAGGAGAAAACCATATCTAAAGAAAAACTTTTTTCGGGCAAGGTGATCGATCTTTATCTTGAAGACGTCGAACTGCCGAATGGTAAAACGGGAAAGCGCGAAATCGTGAAGCATCCGGGCGCTGTTGCGGTGCTTGCTTTGACTGATAAAGGAAACATCATTTTGGTGAAGCAGTACAGAAAAGCGCTTGAACGGACGATCGTTGAAATACCGGCAGGCAAGCTTGAAAAAGGAGAGAAACCTGAATATACCGCGCTGCGGGAGCTTGAGGAAGAGACGGGATACACGGCGGCAAAGCTGGAGAAAATCACTGCTTTTTACACATCGCCGGGCTTTGCGGACGAATTGGTGCACCTGTATCTTGCCGAAGAGCTGACACCGCTTGAAGAAAAGCGCGAACTTGATGAAGACGAATTTGTAGAAGTAATGGAGGTGCCGCTTACAGGTGCGCTGAAATTGATGGAAACTCAGGACATCTATGATGCGAAAACGGCTTATGCCGTGCAGTATCTGGAGCTGAGAAAGGCCCTGCAAGCAAAAAAATGAAAGAAATATTCGCAGACATGCATATCCATATCGGGCGGACGGAATCAGGCCGGCCCGTTAAGATAACGGCTGCCAGAACGCTTACGCTCGACGAAATTTTGATTGAAGCAAGCGAGCATAAAGGAATGGAACTGATCGGCATTATAGATTGTCATTCACCGGAGGTGCTGGCGGAAATTGAAAAAGGGGTGTCTTCAGGCCGTTATACAGAGCTTGCAGACGGCGGAATCAAATATAAAGATACCGTGCTTCTGTGCGGTTCTGAATTGGAAATCAATGATGACAGATGCCGGGGCCCGATTCATGTGCTGGCATTTATGCCGTCGATCTCCGCAATGAAGCAGTTTTCCGCCTGGCTCTCGGAAAGGGTGACGAATATCCATCTGAGCTCCCAGCGCATCTATGAGACAGGCATCGGCCTTCAGCGGAAGGTGAAAGAGCTCGGCGGCTTGTTCATTCCCGCGCACATTTTTACGCCGCATAAGAGCCTGTATGGCAAAGGAGTCAAATTTTCGCTGCAAGAAGTGCTTGACCCGAAGATGATTGATGCGGTTGAACTCGGGCTGAGCAGCGACACCGATATGGCTTCACACGTATCCGAACTGAATCCCTATGCATTTTTGACCAATTCGGACGCCCATTCTCTTGGGAAAATCGGCAGGGAGTATAATAAGCTCCACATTAAACATGCCAGCTTTCAAGAGTTTTCACTTGCTTTAAGAGGACAAGAAGGGCGCTGCATTGCCGCCAATTACGGAATGAATCCGCAGTTGGGCAAATATTTTCAAACCGCTTGTGAAACATGCGGCCGTTTGCAGGAGGCAGGTGAAACGGTGTGTAAAGCGTGCGGAAGCCGAAAGTTTACAAAAGGCGTCAGCACACGTCTAATGGAGCTTTACGATCAGGATAAAAGCCCGGTCAAGCGCCCGCCGTACGTTCACCAGGTTCCGCTGCAGCTGATCCCCGGCATCGGTCCGAAAACGATTCAGAAGCTGAAAGATGCTTTCGGCACTGAGATGAATATCCTTCACCGGGTAAAAGAAGGCGAACTAAAAGAAGCCATTCGTCCGCAGACGGCTGATCTCGTGGTCAAAGCAAGGAACGGGGATTTAGAGCTGAAAGCCGGAGGCGGCGGAACCTATGGAAAAGTGCAGAGCTGAAGGGGGCTTTGGAAAAAGGGATGGAGTGGAAACTAAAATCGTATGAGGAATTGTCGAAGGAAGAGTTGTACCGCATCATCAAGCTTAGAATAGACGTCTTTATCGTTGAACAAAACTGTCCGTATCATGAGCTTGATCACTTAGATGAGCGGGCACACCATTTATTTCTGAGCCAAGAAGGAGAGATCGCTGCGTATTGCAGGCTGTTCCCGAGCGGTACGGCTTACCCGGAGGCATCAATCGGCCGGGTGATCGTCCGTAATGAGGACAGGGGAAAGGGATATGCGCAGACGCTTCTTGATCAAGCGCTCCGCTTTTTGGAAGACGAGCGGGGGGAGAAAAGGGTCAAGATCAGCGCCCAGAATCATTTGCGTTCCTTTTACGGCTCCTTCGGATTTAAAGCAATATCAGACGTCTATATGGAGGACGGCATTCCGCATGTGGATATGATCAAAACGGCAGAAACCGTATGACTTGCGTTCAGAACCCCGCCTTTCTATAATAATAAGATAAAAATTTGACAGGAGAGTGGGGAACATGGCCAAAAGCAAGGCAAGGAAAAAGCGTGAGCACATGTTGAGAAACACAGGCAGAGATGCCGCCGTATCAAGAGGCAAGGCGCCTGAATTCAGCACGCACGTCAGAAAAACGAAAAGCAGGCGGGAAGAGCTTGCAAAGCTGCATATGAAACATAAACGAAAGAACCCTTATGATTTGCTTCATGAAGATCATAAGGGTTCTTTTTTTAGAAGATGCGCGAATACATGCATGTGTCCCGATGTTCGCTTAAATCATTCGAAAGGTCATCGCTTTGTAAAACGGCTTCCAGCTGAAAGCCGAGGCGCTCCGCCATTTTTCTGCTTTTCGTGTTCATGCTGTCACAGCATATCTCAAGCCGCTTGGCTTTGATGTGTCCCCTCGCGAAATCAATCAGTCCGTTAAGCGCTTCGGTCATGTACCCCTGTCCGGCAAATTCAGAACTGCGCCAATAGCCGATTTCAAACCGTTTCGCTTGCCAGTTCATGCGGTGAAGGCCTGTGCTGCCGACGAACTTTCCCGTTTCTTTATGGAAAATATGCATCCGTAAATCGTTGCGCAGAATAAAATCGGCCTGTGCCTGCCTGACGTTGATTTCTACATGTTCTTCCTCGGGCATTTCCCTTGCAAACGGCATCCACGGCTTGAGCTCAGGCAACGATTTTCGAATGGCGTCATGGACGGCCGCGCCGTCGCCTGCCCTTGGCGCTCTGACAAAAAGGCGCGGGGTTTCAAAACTGTCCGGAAAATCGAGCAGTATCGGATTCATCCAGGTTCCCTCCAGATATTCTTTCTATTTTTGATTGTGCCATCTTCCCATCACAATCGTGTTGTTATATGTTCCGTCAGAAAGCCGCTTGTCTTTTTTTAAAATCCCTTCTATTTTAAAGCCATGCTTTTGATACAGGGCAGAAGCCCTCTCATTTGTTTCCGACACGCGCAGGGTCATTTTTTGAATGCCTGCGGCATCAGCCCAAACAATCGATTCGTTTAAAAGGCGTTTTCCAATGCCGTATCCCCAAAATTCTTTCAATACGCATACGCCAAACTCCACTTGATGAGAGAAGCGTTTTAAATCCTGTCCGGCACATCTTGAAAAGCCGACGATCCTGTTTCGAGCGACCGCCACTAAAAACAAGCATCGGTCATGTTCGCTGTCTCTTTTGATCAGCTCTCTAAAACCCGTTTCATCAATAAAACCTTCACCCTTTTCCCTGTCCAAATATTCGGTTTCTCCATCGATCTGTACCCTTACAGCAGATAATTCCTTTGCATCTTGTTGGACAGCTTGCCTGACGATGTAGTTCAGCCCTTTACCATCAAAGCGTTTGTTCATGTGATACTCCAATCATTTTTTATATCCATTAGTCTATCACATTCCTTAGCTCGAATTTGTTTAAAATGACTGAATATAACAAAAAATGGACCGCGAATAGCGTTTTCGCGGACCTTGAGCCCGTGCTTATACATTGCTTTCGGCAGCGTAGTCAGCGGTTTTATCTCTAAGGACGCCGGGGGGATGGATGCGCATCAAAAAGATGTATGCGGCAAATGCGAGCAGCACGCCTGAAAACCATGAAATATCATAGAGGGGTTTCAGGGCCGGCAAGTATGTCCCGATCAAAGACATAAACGCTCCGAGTCCAACTGCGGCAAATGCGCGGTAATTGTAGCCTTTATAGTACGTATACCTCCTGGTTAGAGAGTAGAGATCTTCGATGTGAAGCGTGCGCTTCCGGATGATAAAATAATCGGCAAGCATAACGCCTGCGACCGGCCCCAATATTCCGCCGATTGTGCCGAGAAACGAAAACACGCTCGCTTCATTCTCCATCAGCTTCCATGGGAAAGTGAACAGGGCCAAAACAGCTGTCAAATAGCTGCCTCGCTTAAAATCGATATATTTCGGCAAAAAATTGGCCAGGTCATAGGCTGGCGAGACAATATTCGCTGCAACGTTTACCGAAATGGCGGCGATGCAAAGTGTAATGACCGAAAGCGCGATCACATACGGGTTGTCAAAATGGGCGAGAATATCGACAACATCCCAAATCGGCTCCCCGAAGGCAGCCTGTGAGCCGGAGGTGACGGTAATGCTTGCAAATGCAAACAGAACGAATGTGCCCGGCAAACCGTAAAACTGCCCTCTGATTTGTTCTTTTTGAGAGGCTGCAAACCTCGTAAAATCGGGAATGTTCAAAATGAGTGTCGCCCATATGCCGATAATTCCCGTCACACCGGCAAGAAACGGCCAAATCAATTCGCCGAATGTCTGAAATTTTCCCGGCTGCGAATAAATCGGACCGAGTCCTCCCGCAATATCGACTGCCCACCACACCATTCCGCCAAAGACGAGATAAACGAGCGGGCCGGCCCAGACTTCAAACTTTCTGATCGACTCCATTCCGTGGTGAAGGACAAGCAGATGAATTCCCCAAAAGAAAGCAAATGACAAAAGCCCTGATAAATGCAATCCAAACAAGTTCCAATCGCCGCCGATGTCTTTCCAGCCGCTCCACACATTTAAGATCAGGATGTTAAGCGCCATGCTTCCCGCAAACGCTTGAATGCCGAACCACATAATCGCCACAAAACCTCTGAGAAGCGCCGGAATATTAGCCCCGTATATCCCGAAAGAAGCCCTGATTAACACGGGAAAAGGCACGCCGTATTTTGTGCCGGCATGTCCATTCAATGCGAGGGCTGCATAGAGCACGACCGAAGCGACTGCGATAATCCCAAGCACCTGCCACGGAGAAAGCCCGATCGCTATCAGTCCGCCAACCGTTGCGTAAGTCGGGATGTTATGGATGCAGCCCATCCAGATCGATGCGAAATTGACCGCTTTCCATGTGCGTTCCTCAGGCTTTAGAGGCTGCAGGTCGCTGTTTGAGAGTGTACGGTCTGATTGAACTTTTTCATATTGGACAGATTTCATATAATCCCTCCGCTTATTTTTAAGGAAAAATATAACTTATTATTCTGAAAAATTCATTAGATAAACTAAACAAATGTTTCAAGGCGTTTGTTGAGGTTGACTAAACGAGCCGTTTGAAACCGTTATAAAAATATTGATTTTTATGAAACAGTTGTCTATCTCGGTCATAGGATAAAAGACCAGGTTGAAATATTACTCCGCATTGTAATGAAAGCGTTTTCTGATCGGCGGGGAAAAAGGTGAAACTGAAGGGGGTTAACAAATAATGAAGAAAATTTTATTGGTTTGCGCGGCCGGCATGTCAACGAGCCTGCTTGTCAGCAGAATGAAAAAGCATGCCGAGGCGCTGAACGAAGAGATCGACATCATCGCACTGCCTGTATCGGAAGCCGGGACTGCCGCGTCAAGCGCGGACGTCGTACTGCTGGGGCCGCAAGTCAGGTACCAAAAGTCACAGGTTGAGGCGAGCGCGGGAGACACGCCGGTTCAGGTGATCGACATGCGCGACTACGGCACCATGAACGGCGAAGCTGTGTTGCGAAAAGCGCTGCAGCTGATGAAATAAAAAGGAGGGGAGACAGGGATGAGCGGGTTTATGGAGAAGTTTGAGCGGAACGTGGAACGGTTTTTGGTTCCCGTTGCTGCAAAACTGAACTCACAGCGCCATATATGTGCGATCAGAGATGCTTTTATTCTATCATTTCCGATTATTATGGCAGGGTCGATTATCATTTTATTGAATTTCGCTATTTTATCTCCGGACGGGTTTATCGCCAAAATTTTGTTCCTTGAAAAGATATTTCCGAACTTGGCTGATTATCAGTCGGTCTTTACCCCCGTACTGCGGGGATCGCTCGATATTATGTCCATATTTGTCGTGTTTCTCGTTGCACGCAATTTAGCCATCTCAATGAAAGCGGATGAACTGCTTGCCGGATTAACGGCCGTATCCTGTTATTTTATCATTTATTCACCGTACCGCCTGATCGAAAACGAGAGCTTTTTAACGACGAAGTGGCTCGGTGCGCAAGGGCTGTTCGTTGCCTTAATCATCGGGATCCTCGTCGGTGAAGTGTTCAGCAGGCTTTCAAATGCCAAGCGCCTGCAAATTCATATGCCTCCGCAGGTGCCGCCTGCGGTTGCCCGGACATTTAAAGTGCTGTTTCCGATCATCTTCATTACGATTGGCTTTGCGATGTTAAGCTTTGCGCTATCGTCTCTGTCGAAAAACGGTTTGCATGAATTGGTGTATACCGTGCTGCAGGCGCCGTTGAGAGAGATGGGAACGAATATTTTCACTGTTGTTTTCCTTGGAATCGTCGCCAACTTTTTATGGCTGTTCGGCATTCACGGCCCGAATACAATTGCGGCGATCAGAGAAACGATCTTTGCCGAAGCAAACCTTGAAAATCTCGCTTTTGCCGCCAAAACAGGCTCTGCCTGGAACGCTCCGTTTCCTGAAACATGGGCACTGAATGACGCCTTTGCAAACTACGGGGGATCGGGCATGACGCTGGGGCTTTTGATCGCAATATTCATCGCTTCAAAGCGCCGGGATTATAAAGACATCGGTAAGCTTTCGATCGGGCCGGGGATATTTAACATTAATGAACCTGTTATTTTCGGACTTCCGGTCGTGCTCAATCCGATCTTCATGATTCCCTTTATCATCGTTCCGGCAGTCAACACTGTCATTGGCTACTTGTTCATCAAGTTTCAGCTGATTCCACCGATCGCATACGCTGTTCCGTGGACAACGCCCGGGCCGTTGATTCCGTTTCTCGGGACAGGAGGAAACTGGCTTGCGCTCGGGGTCGGCTTTCTTTGCCTCGCCATTTCAACAGTGATTTATCTGCCGTTTGTAATGGCTGCCAACAAGACTGTGAATACGGACAGGGAGCATTCTTCGGAAAACAGGGAGGAATCATAACGTGATCAAGGCGCCTTTTACGGGCGCCTGTCTTTTTTCAAAAAAAGTCATGCGGCTCTCTTTTCTCTCATACAATCTATTAAAATCAAAAGCACGTCTGGGAGGAAGATACATGCGGAAGCCCACAATCAAAGAGCTCATCTTTCAACATATGAAGGATCATCTGTCAATCTATTTATTTGTTTCAGTACTGTTTTTAATGGGTGTGATTTTCGGCGCGGTCATCGTCAACAGCATGACGATCGGTCAAAAAGAAGATTTGTTCTACTATTTGAATCGATTTTTTGGACAGCTTTCCGAAGGAAAAGCAGCCAGCTCAAAGGAAATGTTTTTGCAGAGCTTTCTTCATAATATGAAATATTTAGGCTTAATGTGGATTCTCGGGATTTCCATCATCGGCTTGCCCGTCATTTTTATCATGGTCTTCTTAAAAGGGATCGTCGTCGGATTTACAGTCGGCTTTCTCGTCAATCAAATGGGAATCAACGGCTTTTTCCTGTCTTTTGTCTCCGTGCTCCCGCAAAATATGCTGCTGATCCCAGCTTACTTGATCATGGGGACTTGCGCCATCGCCTTTTCGATGAGGCTCATCCGCCAGCTTTTTGTCAAACGCAGCCTTGCAGAAGCGCCTGTCCATTGGTTTGGCCGGTACGCTTTTGTGCTCGTCCTGATTCTCGCGATGTCTCTTATATCCTCTTCCTTTGAAGCATATCTTTCGCCGGTGTTGATGGAAAAGCTGACGGAGTACGTCTTGCCGAAACAGCATTAATTTATAATGATTATTAAAAAATATTCATTTTGTTTCTCAATTTATAATGATTATAGTTGGCTCCCTGCGCTTGTTTTGTTATAATAAGCTAGGTAATGCGGCGTAGGAGGGAAAGTCAATGGAAACACGTATTGATCGGATTAAAAAGCAACTGCATTCTTCCAGCTATAAACTCACCCCTCAGCGCGAGGCTACTGTAAGGGTGCTGCTTGAGAATGAGGAAGACCATTTAAGCGCAGAAGATGTATACCTCCTCGTAAAAGAGAAATCTCCTGAGATTGGTCTTGCGACAGTATATCGGACTCTTGAATTGTTAACTGAATTAAAAGTAGTGGATAAAATCAATTTTGGCGACGGTGTGTCAAGATATGACCTCCGTAAAGAAGGTGCCGCACATTTCCATCACCACCTTGTTTGCATGGAATGCGGTTCGGTTGTTGAAATTGAAGAAGATTTGCTTGAAGACGTGGAAGAAATCATTGAAAAGGATTGGAAATTTAAAATAAAAGACCACAGGCTGACGTTCCACGGCATCTGTCATGACTGTCAGCAAAAGGAATCGGAATAGTCTAAACCGGAGAGAACCCTTTCAGCCATGAGCGGGTTCTTTTTTGATTCAGACGTATAAAACTTGTCTCATTTGGCATAAGTTTTAGTAATCGAATCAAAAGAAGGGACCTGAAACCGTATGAAAATGCTGAAAACGGCTGCCGATATGATCAAGGTGTTCGTGCTGTTTACCGGTTTTACCGTCTTGTTTTATTATGCTATGATATGGATAAATTCAGAGTATGAAAACTATCATCGGTATGATAAACCTGAAGGAGCAGCCCTCAAGGTCGCCTCGATGGAAGGGGACGAGCAGGGCAGCTGGTTTAACCGGTTAATCTTTTTTTATTTGAACGGGGAGTAGGATAGCGTGAAAGTTCATATTAAAGACTTTATCCACTACGCCGTTGTTGAACGGGGGCTTTCCCACAACACGGTTGTGAGCTATGAACGGGATTTGAACAGCTACGCCGCCTATTTAGAGGAACAGGAGCAGCTGAGCTCTTTTGACCAGGTGACAAGGCTTACCATCATCCAGTTTTTAAAGCATTTAAAAGACGCCGGAAAATCCGGTAAGACGATTGCGAGGCATCTCGCTTCCATCCGCAGCTTTCACCAGTTTCTGCTGAGGGAAAAAGTAACAGCCCAGGACCCGTCCGTCCATATTGAGTCACAAAAAACGGAACGGACGCTCCCGAAGGTGCTGTCATTACAGGAAGTCGAAACGCTTCTGGATACGCCGAAGCTGACGGGGCCGTTCGGCTACCGCGATAAAGCGATGCTGGAATTACTGTATGCGACAGGAATCCGCGTCAGCGAGATGATCGCATTAAAGCTGTCCGATGTCCATTTATCGATGGGCTTTATCCGCTGCTTCGGGAAAGGAAGAAAGGAGCGGATCGTTCCGCTCGGCGAAGCGGCGTCACATGCAGTCGGCGAATATCTGTCAAAAGCGAGGGGAAAGCTTTTGAAAAAAAATTCCGAAGACGCCCTGTTTCTGAATCACCACGGCAGACAGATGAGCCGGCAGGGGTTTTGGAAAAATTTAAAGAAAATCGCCTTGGAAGCGGGAATTAATAAAGAGCTGACGCCGCACACACTGAGGCACTCATTCGCCACACACCTGCTCGAAAACGGAGCCGATCTCCGGGCCGTTCAGGAAATGCTCGGACACGCCGACATTTCGACGACGCAAATTTATACACATGTGACGAAAACAAGGCTGAAAGACGTATATAAGCAATACCATCCCCGTGCATAGCCTAAAAGAACAGGCGAAAGCACGGTTTTTCATGTTGAGTGTGCAGCAAATTGCGGGAAGTTTCTCACTATTCCCGTTCGTATTGTCAACTGTTGTGTAAACGGTTTATACTTGGCTAATAGCGGTATTTTGGTTTTTTTATGCCAAGCGTGACAGCCTACAGCTGACAGAAAGAAAAAAAGGAGGCCGACAAATGCCTGCATTTGATTACAACCGAGTATTTTTAATTGTGATGGATTCCGTTGGAATCGGCGAGGCGCCTGATGCCGATCAATTTAATGACAAAGGCGCAGATACATTGGGCCATATTGCCGAACACATGGGAGGCATCCGCCTGCCGAACATGTCGAAGCTCGGACTCAGCAACATCCGAGAAATCAAAGGTGTCGAAAAGGCAGAAGAGCCGCTTGCCTATTACGGCAAAATGAAAGAAGCCTCAAACGGAAAAGATACGATGACTGGTCATTGGGAGATAATGGGACTTTACATAGACAAACCTTTCCAGGTGTTTCCCGAAGGTTTTCCGGACGAATTGATCCATGAACTTGAACAGAAGTCCGGAAGAAAAGTGATTGGAAACAAACCTGCATCAGGCACTGCGATTTTGGATGAGCTCGGTGCGGAGCATATGGAAACCGGCGCGCTGATCGTCTACACCTCAGCGGACTCCGTTCTGCAGATTGCCGCACACGAAGAAGTCGTGCCTCTCGAGGAATTGTACAAAATCTGCGAGATCGCGCGCGAGCTTACGCTTGACGAGAAATATATGGTCGGACGCGTCATTGCGAGGCCGTTTGTTGGCAAGCCGGGCGAATTTAAACGGACGCCGAACCGGCATGATTATGCGCTGAAGCCGTTTGACAGAACCGTAATGAATGAATTGAAAGATGACAGCTATGATGTGATTGCGATCGGCAAAATCTCCGATATCTACGACGGCGAGGGCATTACGGAATCACTTAGAACGAAATCAAATATGGACGGGATGGACAAGCTGGTGCAAACGCTTGACAAAGATTTTACAGGAATCAGCTTTGTAAACCTCGTGGACTTTGACGCGCTGTTCGGGCACCGCCGCGATCCTGAAGGATACGGAAAAGCGCTCGAGGAATTCGACGCGCGCCTTCCTGAAGTATTTGAAAAGATGCGTGAAGACGATCTGCTCATCATTACCGCCGACCACGGCAATGATCCGGTTCACCATGGCACAGACCATACAAGGGAGTACGTGCCGCTTCTTGTATACAGCAAAAAGCACGAAAAGCCCGGTGCGCTTCCGCTCGCAGATACATTCGCGGACATCGGCGCGACGATTGCCGACAACTTTAAAACGAATATGCCAAAGTACGGAAAAAGCTTTTTATCCCTGCTGAAATAGGAGGAAACGACGTGAAACAGATGATTGCAAATGCCGCAGACTATATTAAAAGCAAAACAGAAATCAAACCGGCGGTCGGCCTGATTTTGGGATCGGGCCTTGGCGTGCTTGCTGATGAGATAAAAGACGCCGTTCGCATTAAATATGAAGACATCCCGGATTTTCCTGTTTCCACTGTTGAAGGGCATGCCGGACAGCTTGTCATCGGCAGACTTGAAAATGTGCAAGTCGTCGCGATGCAAGGGCGTTTTCATTTTTACGAAGGGTATTCAATGGACAAGGTAACCTTCCCGGTACGTGTCATGAAAGAACTCGGGATCGAGACTTTAATTGTGACCAATGCCGCAGGCGGCGTCAATGAATCGTTCCGTCCCGGCGATCTGATGATCATATCCGATCATATCAATTATATGGGAACGAATCCGCTGATCGGGCCGAACGATTCCTCGCTGGGTGTCAGATTCCCTGACATGTCATCCGCATATGATAAGGAACTGCGCCTCTTGGCGAAAAAAACAGCCGAAGAATTGAACATCAGTGTACAAGAAGGGGTTTACACAGCCGTCACAGGACCTACATACGAAACGCCTGCCGAAGTGCGCTTCCTCAGAACGATCGGATCGGATGCTGTCGGCATGTCGACGGTTCCGGAAGTCATCGTGGCAAAACATGCGGGCCTTCGCGTGCTCGGCATTTCGTGTATATCAAACGCGGCAGCCGGAATCCTCGATCAGCCGCTCTCCCATGACGAAGTGATCGAAGTCACCGAAAAAGTAAAAGCCGACTTTTTGCGGTTTGTTAAAGCGGCCGTCGCCAAAATCGGCTAAAACCGCCGCGAAGTTGAAATGTGAGCCAATGCAAGTTCAAATAAGAACCTGCATTGGCTCTTTCTTTTTGCCTGATGAGAAATTTTTTCCAATCAATCCGTATAAATCCAACTGGATTGGAAAAAATAAAGAGGATTACGAAATGGAGGTCTGGGTGATGAAACGTCATTTATCCAAATTGCTGATTTTTACGATAATCCTGATGACTGCGCCGCCGGCGTTTGCAAAAGAGAGCGAAAAGAAACCGTCGGAGCTTGCTGATGACGCAAAATCTGCCGTTTTAATCGAGCGGGATACCGGTAAGGTGATGTATGACAAGAACAGCCGTGAAAAGCTTCCCCCGGCCAGCATGACAAAAGTGATGACCATGCTGTTGATCATGGAAGCTCTTGATGAAGGCAAGATCAAAATGAAAGACAAAGTCAGAACAAGCGAGTATGCCGCTTCAATGGGGGGATCGCAAATTTTCCTTGAGCCCGGCGAAGAAATGACGGTTGAAGATATGCTGAAAGGGATCGCCATCGGATCGGGTAATGATGCCTCTGTGGCAATGGCAGAGCATATTGCCGGATCTGAAGAGGAATTTGTCAAAAGAATGAATGAAAAAGCCGCTGAGCTCGGCCTCAAGGATACATCTTTTCAAAATACGACAGGTCTGCCTGAAGAAGGCCATTACAGCACAGCCTATGACATGGCACTCATGGCGAAAGAGCTTTTAAAATATGAAAACATCACGAAATTTACGGGAACATATGAAGACTATCTGAGAGAAAACAGTGATAAAAAATTCTGGCTCGTCAACACAAACCGCCTCATCAAATTTTATCCCGGCGTTGACGGAGTCAAGACCGGCTTTACAAATGAAGCAAAGTACTGCCTGACAGCTTCAGCGAAAAAAGGAAACATGCGCGTCATCGCTGTCGTTTTTGGTGCCAGTACGCCAAAAGAACGAAATGCCCAAATCACAAAAATGCTTGATTTTGCATTCAGCCAATATGAAACGCATCCGATGTATAAACGCAATGAAATCATTTCCGATTTGAAGGTCAATAAAGGCCATGAGCAAAAAATAAACCTTGTCACATCGGAACCGATTTCCCTTTTGACGAAAAAAGGCGAAAATATCGAAGCTGTTAAAAAAGAAATCAAACAGAAGGAAGATATCCAGGCCCCTGTCAAAAAAGGCACAGAGCTTGGGACGCTCGTATTGAAAAAGGACGGAAAGGTTCTCGCTGAAAGCCCTCTTGTCGCGGAAAAAGACATGGATAAAGCAGGGATGTGGACGATGTTCAAGCGGACGATGACCCACTGGACGAAGTGGAGTGAATAATGCCGAACGGTCACTAGTTTTGTCACGGTGAAGGAATTTATAAAGTCTGAAGCGAAACACTCATTATCCGATTTAAACCAAGGAGGAATGAGGATGAGCCTCGGAATCGATATTCACGTCAAAGAATCCGTACTATGCATTCGGTTGACAGGTGAACTCGATCACCATACAGCAGAAACCTTGAGAAAACAAGTCAGTGACCATCTGGAACAATCCGGCATTCGCCATATTGTCATGAATCTTGCAGACCTTTCGTTTATGGACAGTTCAGGACTTGGCGTCGTGCTCGGCAGATATAAGGAGATTAAACAGCTCGGCGGAGAAATGATCGTCTGCGCCATTTCTCCTGCTGTCAAACGTTTATTTGATATGTCCGGGCTGTTTAAAATCATTCGCCTTGAGCAATCAGAGCAGCGTGCACTTGAAACGTTGGGGGTGGCGTCATGAAAAATGAAATGAATATCCAGTTCACGGCACTCAGCCAAAACGAATCGTTTGCACGGGTGACAGTCGCTGCTTTTATCGCTCAGCTCGATCCGACGATGGATGAACTGACCGAAATTAAAACGGTCGTATCCGAAGCGGTCACAAACGCGATCATACACGGTTATGAAAACTCAGGGCAGGGAGACGTATACATTTCCGTCACCCTTCATGATCATATCGTCTACTTAACGATTCGTGACGAAGGAGTCGGCATCCCTGATCTTGAGGAAGCGCGCCAGCCCCTGTTCACGACAAAGCCTGAACTCGAGCGGTCGGGAATGGGCTTTACGATCATGGAAAATTTCATGGATGATATCTCGATCGACTCCTCACCTGAGATGGGAACCACAATACACTTAACAAAGCACTTATCAAAAAGCAAAGCGCTTTGCAATTAAGGGAGATTTGTTATGGATGTGGAGGTTAAAAAAGAAAACCAGAACACTCAGCTTAAAGACCATGAAGTGAAAGAACTGATTAAAAACAGCCAGAACGGCGATCAAAAAGCAAGGGACCTCCTCATAGAAAAAAACATGCGTCTTGTTTGGTCTGTCGTTCAGCGTTTTTTGAACAGAGGCTATGAGCCTGATGACCTCTTTCAAATCGGCTGCATCGGCCTCTTGAAGTCGGTGGACAAATTCGATCTTTCCTATGACGTTCGGTTTTCCACCTACGCCGTCCCGATGATTATCGGCGAGATTCAGCGGTTTATCAGAGATGACGGAACCGTCAAAGTGAGCCGCTCGCTGAAAGAACTCGGCAACAAAATCCGGCGGGCAAAAGACGAGCTTTCCAAGTCAAACGGCCGGATTCCGACCGTTCAGGAAATCGCCGATTATCTCGAAATCAGTTCGGAAGAAGTCGTGATGGCCCAGGAAGCGGTCCGCTCTCCCTCATCCATTCATGAAACGGTTTACGAAAACGACGGAGACCCGATTACACTTCTGGATCAAATCGCCGATCAGTCGGAAGAGAAGTGGTTCGATAAAATCGCTTTGAAGGAAGCCATCAAGGATTTGGATGAACGGGAAAAGCTGATTGTTTATTTAAGGTATTACAAAGACAAGACGCAATCTGAAGTTGCCGACCGCCTCGGCATATCCCAGGTGCAAGTGTCGAGGCTTGAAAAAAAGATTTTAAAGCAAATCAAAAACCAGATGGATCAATTTGAAAGCTGAGGCTGCTCGGATGTCTAATGAAAAACCGGAACGCTCCAAAAAAGAGCGTTCCGGTTTTTTTTGTGGTAATTTATGGTCTTTTGCCGCTTGCTGAATGATAAATGGGATGTACTTCATACTACAACTATAACCATCATATAGGAAGTGACCCAGATGGAACGTCAAGTTTTTATCAGACTCCGCCACCGGCTTGAGGCCGATCCCGATGAATTGATTCTGCTCGGCCATATCGCACAGGTAGCGGGCGACCGCCGATACAAAGAAAAGCTTGAACGGCTGCCTATTTATCAGGTCAGCAAAGCGGATCAAAGCATGGTGGTGTTGGACGTGATGAAGGTGATCGAAGCTGTACATAAATCGTTTCCTGACCTTGACGTCCAAACCGTCGGCGGTTCCGAAACAATCGTGGAGATCCAATATCCGAAAAGGGGGCTGTCTCCCGTACTGTTCGTCGGCGTCTGGCTGCTCCTGTTCGTCGGTGCCGGCCTTGCTGTCATGAACTTTCATGAAGATGTCAGCATGAGGGACGTACACATCTTGCTTTACGAAATGGTGACGGGCAAGGAGAACCGCTATCCATACCTTTTGCAGATTCCGTACAGCATCGGTCTCGGTCTCGGCATGATTTTGTTTTTTAATCATTTATTTAAAAAACGGTTTAACGAGGAGCCGAGCCCTCTGGAGGTCGAGATGTTTAAATATCAGCTTGATTTGGACCATTATGTGGCATTGCACGAAAACAAAGAAACGACAAAGGATATTCATGATCATTAGCGTGATCTTTATCATCTTTCTCGGACTCGCAGGAGGGATTGCGGTTGGATCTGGATTTGTCGCTTTTCTTACCGTGCTTGGCATTATACCGAGACTGACTCAGCTGACGAAAACGCAAGGGTTTATCCAGGCGTATGAATGGGCTGTCATTCTGGGCGCGGTGTTCGGAGGATGGGAATCGCTGAACATGTCCCGCTTTTTTTTATCCAAATGGCTGCTTGTTCCGATCGGCCTTTTGGCGGGCGTTTTCATCGGAATGCTTGCAGCGGCGCTGACAGAAGTGTTGAACGTGCTTCCGATACTGGCGAAACGCATCGGTATGGGGGACAGGATTTTGATTCTTTTAATGGCCATTGTGTTCGGGAAGATCCTTGGCTCGATGTTTCAATGGCTCATTTTTGTTCATTTGTCATAAAAGGAGGAATATGATGTCAAGTTTGAAAGATAATTACCAATCGAAAGTCAAAGCTTATCAGCCTACGCCGCCTTATGTCCTGAACTGTATCAAGGCTTTTCTTGTCGGCGGTCTGATCTGTACGATCGGCCAGGCTCTCCAGAATTTTTATATGGCCGTATTCCACTTTGATGAAAAAACAGCTGGAAACCCGACGGTTGCTACGCTCATCTTAATCTCCGCTCTGTTAACAGGCCTTGGCGTCTACGACAGAATCGGCCAGTTTGCCGGTGCTGGTTCCGCCGTTCCGGTTACAGGGTTCGCCAACAGTATGACGAGTGCAGCCCTTGAGCATAAAAGCGAAGGCTATGTTCTCGGCGTGGGGACAAACATGTTCAAGCTTGCCGGAAACGTCATCGTGTTCGGCGTTGTGGCCGCTTATATTGTGGGAATGATCCGCTTTGCCTTTGACAAGTTGTTTTAGGAGGAAAACATCATGAAATTAACTGGAAAACAAACATGGGAGTTCGAGAACCCGCTGTTTGTTAACTCGAGCGGAACAGCGGTTGGACCTAAAGAAAAAGAAGGTCCGCTTGGACACTTATTTGACAAAACCTATGATGAAATGCACTGTAACCAGAAAAACTGGGAGATGGCAGAGCGCAAGCTGATGGAGGATGCGGTTCAGACTGCGTTATCAAAACAAAATCTTAAAAAGGAAGACATCGATATCTTTTTGGCAGGCGATCTGCTCAACCAAAACGTGACAGCTAACTATGTGGCGAGGCATTTGAAAATTCCTTTTCTTTGCTTATTTGGAGCATGCTCGACATCAATGGAATCGATCGCGATCAGTTCGGCATTGATTGACGGAGGTTTCGCAAAGCGTGCCCTAGCGGCAACCAGCAGTCATAATGCTACTGCTGAAAGGCAGTTTCGCTACCCGACGGAATACGGCGGCCAAAAGCCGGGAACCGCTACATCCACAGTGACCGGAAGCGGAGCAGTCGTCCTCAGTCAGCAGCCCGGCGGCATCAAAATCAGCAGTGCAACCGTCGGAAGAGTTATCGACTTGGGGATTACCGATTCGCAGGATATGGGGTCGGCGATGGCCCCCGCTGCGGCGGATACGATCAAGCAGCATTTAGAGGATCTGGGACGCACCCCTGATGATTACGATTTAATTTTAACCGGCGACCTTTCAGGTGTCGGCAGCCCGATTTTGAAGGATTTGTTAAAAGAGGAAGGAATCAATGTCGGGACAAAACATAATGACTGCGGACTGATGATCTATACGCCTGACCAGCAGGTTTTTGCAGGCGGAAGCGGATGTGCTTGTTCCGCTGTCGTCACCTTTGGCCACATTTTTAAAGAAATTGAAGCGGGAAGGCTGAACAGAGTGCTTGTTGTAGCGACAGGCGCCCTTTTAAGCCCGACGATCGTCCAGCAAAAAGAATCGATACCATGCATTGCCCATGGCGTCGTATTTGAACGGGCCGAAGGGGGGAACGCTTAAGATGGAATATGTCATTGCTTTTATTGCAGGAGGATTGATTTGCGTCATCGGCCAGCTTTTGCTTGATATCTTTAAAATGACGCCGGCTCATGTCATGTCAACTTTTGTCGTATCAGGAGCGATCCTTGACGGTTTCGGCCTTTACGACCGTTTTATCGAATTTGCCGGTGCCGGGGCTACAGTCCCGATTGTCAGCTTCGGCCATTCTCTTTTGCACGGCGCGATGCACCAGGCTGAGGAACATGGCTTTATCGGAATCGGCATGGGGATATTCGAACTGACATCTGCCGGTGTATCTGCCGCTATCTTGTTTGCTTTTCTTGTTGCCGTGATTTTTAAACCGAAAGGATAAAGGATAATGCCAGCAAAACGCAAGGTCATTTTGGTCACAGACGGCGATATATACGCTGCAAAAGCAATCGAATATGCGGCAAGAAAAACGGGCGGCCGCTGTATTTCCCAATCGGCGGGGAATCCAAGCATTAAAACGGGACCGGAGCTTGTATCCATGATCCTAGAAACCCCTCATGATCCTGTATTCGTCATGTTTGATGATTCCGGACTTCAAGGCGAAGGGCCGGGAGAGACAGCGATGAAATATGTAGCGATGCATGCCGATATCGAGGTGCTCGGGGTCATCGCCGTCGCTTCAAAAACTCATTATGCAGAGTGGACAAGGGTCGATGTATCAATCGATGCGGAAGGTGAACTGACGGAATTCGGCGTCGATAAACACGGGGTCAAAGAGCTCGATGTCAAACGAATGAATGGTGACACGGTCTATTGCCTTGATCAGCTGGATGTTCCGATCATCGTCGGAATCGGTGATATCGGTAAAATGAACAGAAAAGACGATGTGGAAAAAGGATCGCCGATTACAATGAAAGCGGTCGAGCTCATTTTAGAAAGGAGCGGGTATCATGAGTGCTCAAAAGCAAGAGAAGACGAACGTATTCCTTGATCCTTCTAAGAATGAAGCGTATTTCAAGAAGCGGGTCGGCATGGGAGAAAGCTTTGACCTTGGCGTACGCAAGGTCTTTATCCTCGGCCATGAAGTTCAGCTTTATTATGTCAACGGGTTGTGTGACACCCAATACATCATTCACCTGTTAAGGGAACTGGTCCATCTCAATGATAAAGAAAAAGAGTCGGGCGAGGTCGAAGACATTGTCGAAAACAGGCTTTTGAACCAGCAGGTTTCAAAAGCAGAAACGCTTGATGAAGCGGTGGACCAAGTGCTGTCGGGACTGGTTGCCATCATCGTCGAAGATGCGGGATTTGCATTTATCATTGATGTCAGAAGCTATCCGGGCAGAACGCCGGAAGAGCCTGATACAGAAAAAGTCGTACGCGGTGCAAGAGACGGGCTCGTCGAGAACATCATCGTCAACACAGCCCTGATCAGACGCCGGATCAGAGATGAACGCCTGCGCTATAAAATGCTTCATATCGGTGAACGCTCCAAAACAGACATCTGCCTTTGCTATTTGGAAGATGTTGCAGATCCCGATCTTGTTGAAGTATTAAAAAAAGAAATTGAAAATGTGAAGATCGATGGACTGCCGATGTCGGATAAATCGGTAGAGGAATTCATTGTCGGCCAAGGCTTCAATCCGTTTCCGCTTGTCAGGTTTACGGAAAGGGCAGACGTAGCCGCAAGCCATATTTTAGAGGGGCATGTCATCGTGATCGTCGATACGTCGCCAAGCGTCATCATTACGCCGACGACTTTGTTTCACCATGTACAGCATGCTGAGGAATACAGACAGACACCGGCTGTTGGGACGTTTTTAAGGTGGGTGCGGTTTTTCGGTATTTTGGCCTCCACCTTTTTGCTGCCGCTTTGGCTATTGTTTGTCATTCAGCCGTCGCTCTTGCCTGATCATTTATCGTTTATCGGTTTAAACAAAGACACTCATATCCCGATTATCATGCAGATTTTCCTGGCGGATCTCGGCGTCGAATTTTTAAGAATGGCCGCCATTCATACGCCGACGGCGCTTTCGACTGCAATGGGCCTGATAGCTGCCGTATTGATCGGCGATATCGCGATCAATGTCGGCTTGTTTTCTCCCGAAGTCATTTTATACGTTTCCCTCTCGGCAATCGGAGCGTACACGACACCAAGCTACGAGCTGAGTCTGGCGAATAAAATGGTGAAGCTGTTTATGCTGATATTGGTGGCGCTTTTTAAAGTGGAGGGATTTGTCATCGGATTAACGATCTTAACTATAGTGATGACTTCGATCAGATCCTTGCGGACGCCTTACTTATGGCCTCTCCTCCCGTTCAACGGAAAAGCGTTTTGGCATGTTCTCGTGCGCACTTCCGTTCCCGGGGGAAAAGTCAGGCCGAGCATCGTTCATCCGCGAAACCGCTCCAGACAGCCGTGAAGACGGTATTCCAAGAGGCTTTTCCCCGGGGAAAAGCCTCTTTTTCAGTAATCGAATTCAGGTCTTTGGGTCCCGATGCCTCTGTATTCGTTCGCAGAGATCGCGACTGCCCGGAGGCTGCAGATGTTGTTCTGTCTTCTGATCGGATAGACGACATACAGCATTTCGCGGCCGGACGGGTCAAACGTTGACGAATGAAGGAAAACCTCGGTTCCTCTCCGCCAAAATCTCGTATTCGCCGGAGCTGTAATAATCTGCCCTTCATAAGGCTCGTAAATTCGCTGTTCATGATGTACAGCCGGCTGATAAGAGCCGTATACATCTTCCGGTGTATAGCCTGGAGCCGGGGTGTAGGGGTAACGGTTTGGATACATATGATAACCTCTTTCCCACTTCGTTTTTTTAGGTTTCATCTTTAAGATTATATTCAGGTAAATGCCTATTTGTATGGGCGATAATCTCGATTTTTCAGCTCTTTTTTTAACTGAATGGACGTTATGTATGCCTATTTCTATCAAGTGCTGTTTTCTGTTATTCTATAATCAATAGAATGGATTGGTTTTTTAGGGGATTATTCCCTTTGTAAATCAAGAAAATTTGGACAAATGGTGGTTTAGTTTTTAAAACGAAATGTTATAATACAACATAAGAATCGCACTATCATGAAGCCGGAAGATGCATCGGGCAGCAATCGGACCGCCCCTTGCACCTTTGTAGATAGAGAAAGAGGGAATGACAATTGTTTTTACATGGTACTAGCAGACGAAATGAAAGTGGACACCTCGAAATCGGCGGTGTCGATGTTCTATCATTGGCAGAAAGATATGGAACACCTCTTTATGTATACGATGTCGCGCTGATAAGAGAGCGCGCCCGAAAATTCCAGAAGGCATTCAGGGAAGCCGGTTTAAAAGCGCAGGTAGCGTATGCAAGCAAGGCGTTTTCAGCGGTCGCCATGATTCAGCTTGCCGAACAAGAGGGGCTGTCTCTGGATGTGGTATCGGGAGGAGAGCTTTTTACTGCGATCAAAGCAGGGTTCCCCGCTGAACGGATTCATTTTCACGGAAACAATAAGAGCTCTGAAGAACTAGCCATGGCTCTGGAGCATCAAATCGGCTGCATCGTGCTCGATAACTTTCACGAGATCGCCATTACAGAAAAGCTTTGCAAGCAATCAGGACAAACTGTAGACGTTTTGCTCAGAATCACACCGGGAGTTGAAGCGCACACGCATGATTATATTACGACGGGACAGGAAGATTCGAAATTCGGTTTTGATCTGCACAATGGGCAGGTCGAACAAGCCATCGAACAAGTCCTTCGCTCATCTGCGTTTAAGCTCCTCGGCGTGCACTGCCACATCGGTTCGCAAATTTTTGATACGGCGGGATTTGTTCTTGCGGCAGACAAGATCTTTGAAAAGCTCGCTGAATGGAGGGAGACTTACTCATTCATTCCGGAAGTGCTCAATCTCGGCGGGGGCTTCGGCATCCGCTATACAAAAGACGACGAGCCGCTCGCTGCCGATGTCTATGTTGAAAAAATCATCGAGGCGGTCAAAGCAAATGCCGAGCATTTCGGCTTTGACATCCCTGAGATTTGGATCGAACCGGGCAGGTCTCTCGTCGGAGATGCGGGAACCACGCTGTACACGACCGGTTCGCAAAAAGAGGTGCCGGGCATTCGCAAATATGTGGCTGTTGACGGCGGCATGAGCGATAATATCAGGCCGGCGCTTTATGAGGCAAAATATGAAGCGGCCGTCGCCAACAGGATGAACGATGCTTGTCATGATACCGTATCAATCGCAGGAAAATGCTGTGAAAGCGGAGATATGCTGATTTGGGATTTGGAAATCCCCGAAGTTCGTGACGGAGATGTGCTCGCCGTTTTCTGCACCGGTGCATACGGCTACAGCATGGCCAACAACTACAACCGCATTCCGCGCCCGGCCGTCGTTTTTGTCGAGGATGGAGAAGCGCAGCTCGTCATTCAGAGAGAGACGTATGAGGATATCGTCAAGCTGGATCTGCCGCTGAAATCGAAAGTAAAATAATAAAAAAATGGAGATTCCCTCAAGGGGGTCTCCATTTTTTTATTCAAAAAAGAATTTTTTCCCGTTTGCCGCATGAAGAATATTTCCCGGCCATCGGGGGTGTTTTTTGCAAAAAAGATCATGACATGCATAGAACAGCGACCGGGCTGATTGTATATAATATTGGGAATTTAACAAAAATTTAACAAAGGAGATGGTAAAGGCAATGATCAAGGTGAAAAGGATGAGATTTGCTGATTTTGCGGATTTAGAGGCGGAGTAGATGAAACCGGCCAAAGTATCCCTACTCCACCGCATGCTCCAGTGCCTGAAGCAATGTGTTGATTGTAACATAGCGAAGTGTTTTACAGCAATAAACAGTTCTGTGAATATTTTATTAATTTCTGCTGTGATTTCATTCCCATATTCTGCTGCGGCTCATCCTGCAACACAGTCCGCTGATAAATATTCAAGCTTTGAAGAATTGAAGCGGAATGAAGATCCGGCGTCTTACCGAATGACGGAGAAGGACGCAAAAGTGCCGATGCTCATCATGGCGATCCATGGAGGCGGCATCGAACCCGGAACAAGTGAAATCGCCAATGAAGTGGCGAAAAATTATTCCTTGTACTTGTTTGAAGGGCTGAAATCATCAGGCAATAGGGATCTTCACATTACAAGCACCCGTTTTGACGAGCCGGCGGCGCTCGCCATCACTGCGAGTCACCAGTATGTCATGTCGCTTCACGGCTATTACAGTGAAGACCGCGCTATTAAAGTGGGCGGGACAGACCGCGTTAAAATCAGAATATTGGTTGATGAGCTGAATCGCTCGGGGTTTGCCGCTGAAATGCTGGCGACGGACGACAAGTACGCCGGAACCCATCCGAATAACATCGCCAACAAGTCGCTTTCCGGGCTGAGCATTCAGCTTGAAATGAGCACAGGATTCCGCCAATCTTTATTTGATCGGTTCACGCTAAAAGACAGGGCAGCGACGCAAAACGAAACGTTTTACCGATTTACAAAACTGCTGACCGATTTTATTCACGAAAACTATGAAGAAGACGGAGGGGACTTCCCCTCTGCAAAAATAAAACACCCCCTTCAATTGAAAAAGGAGGTGTTTTGGCGGTTGTGTTAACCGTTGGACTCTGAGGTGCCGCCGCCGGTGAATACGGAAACGATGGCATTCCACAGAGACACAAAGAAGTCGATCAGTTTTTGAAGGAAATTTTGTCCTTCTTCAGAATCCAGGAATTTCGTGATTTTATCTTTTGCTTTGTCAAGCTGGTCTCCAACCTGGTTCCAGTCGATATTAATATTTTTCATGTTATTAAATAAAGACATGAGAGATTTTTTCTGATCCTCTGTGAGCGTCACTCCCAGATCGGAAGCGGCGGAATCAATCGTTTTTTCCAATTCCTCTTTTGATTCGGGAACCCCGTTTTTCGAGATTTCTTCCTTGACTTTGGCCATCAGCGCTGATGCATTCTCACTGCCGATTTTCTCGCCAAGCTCTGAAGTGGTGACTAGCTCTTCATTCGCGACTTTTTTCACGTCTTCGGAGATCTTTTCGCCCGAAGTCGTTTCATAGGCTTTCATTAAACCGGTCAAAGCGGCTGTGCCTGATACTTCAAATGGTGCAGTGATATAGACTTTAGCGTCTTTTACACCGGCTGTCATCAGCGCGTTTAAATACATTTCATCCGTAATTCTGCTGATATTGTGTGTCTGCACTTCCAAACCGGTGCCTTTTTTCGCTACGGTAATCGAAGAAGAAGAAATCGCTCTTGTTCCGATTTGTGCTTTCGGTATATAATCCCCTAAATATTTATGCTCCTCATCATTTGTCACCTCGATGATGGTCGCATTTTCAGGCGCATTCATTTCTTTTAATACCTTTTGTCTGTCCTGGCTTGACAAGTCTTTCCCCAGCGTGACGATCACATCACCCACTGCGGCGTCAGCAAAGCTGACCTGCGGGAAAATGAGCAGACACAATGCTGTAAAGATTCCTAGTATCGATTTTTTCAAGCTCAATGCCCTCCTTAAAAATGCAGGCTTCAGGCAGAATTGCTGTACTTTTAAAGAAGCCTGCCGGAACGGAAATAATGCGTTCCGAAATATAGACGGATGAAAGATGAGAGAGGTTTCAAAGAAAAAAAGTGATCCATTTTTCTTCAAGTCAAATGCCCTCCGGGTATCGTATCACACCGCTCTTTTATCATTCATGATTTTCACAGGCGATTCAACCTTTTTTAAAAATCTTTTACAAAAGTGATGCAAGAGCGCCGTTTATTTCAGGTAGATTGGCTCTGTGCTTCTTTGATATGATATAATGACCCTTGTGAAATGAAAGGAGAGAATCAAGATGGCTAAAAAAGGATACATACAACTGACAAACGGCAAAAAAATCGAGTTTGAACTATATCCGGAAGCGGCGCCGGGAACTGTCGCCAACTTTGAAAAACTTGCAAACGAAGGGTTCTATGACGGGTTGAAGTTCCACCGCGTCATTCCGGGCTTCGTCAGCCAAGGAGGCTGCCCGCACGGCACCGGAACAGGCGGACCTGGATATACGATTAAATGCGAGACAGAAGGGAATCCGCATAAACACGAAGCCGGTTCTCTCTCAATGGCTCACGCAGGAAAAGATACTGGAGGCAGCCAATTCTTTATCGTCCATGAGCCTCAGCCGCACTTGAACGGCGTACACACTGTTTTTGGAAAAGTCACATCAGGTCTTGATGCTGTCACTTCAATGGAGCAGGGACAAGGCATGGAAAAAGTCGAAGTATTTGACGCATAATTAGAAAGCGAAGAAACAGCCCGCTAAGCCGGGCTGTTTTTTTGTCTGAAACGGTGTTCATTTTCCAGATGCAATAGGACCAGGGACCGATTCTTCGACCGCGTTTTGCTAGGAAATGATGATCCTAATAAATAAAATAATTGTGAAAAAATGACCCTTTATGTAAAATATATTCAAGTGAAGAGCTAGAAAGAGAACGCAATCTGTATAAAAGGAAGGGGCGTAAGGGGTGAGCGTAAAAATCCCATCGACTGCAGTCGGCGTAAAAATTAATGACTGGTATAACGCGATACGCAAATTCAATGTTACGGACGCCGAAATGCTGAAGGCAGAAATTGAGCGCGAAATTTCTCAAATGGAAGAAGATCAAGACTTATTATTGTATTACGCCTTAATGGAATTCAGACACAGAATCATGCTTGATTACGTAAAACCATTGGAAGAAGGCGAAACCCCGCCTGACTTTTCTGAAATATTAAAAGATATCGAAGATGAACAAGGAAAGCTGACAGGCCTGCTTGAATATTATTTCAATTTTTTTAGAGGGATGTATGAATATAAAAACCATGATTATATTAAAGCGATCTCTTTTTACAGGCGCGCCGAAAAAAAGCTGCTGCATGTCGAGGACGAAATAGAGAGAGCCGAGTTTCATTTTAAAATGGCTGAAGTGTTTTATCATATGAAACAGAGCCACGTGTCGATGAATTATGCGCTTCAAGCGATTGAAACCTACCAGGCACATGAAACTTACACGGTTCGGAGAATCCAATGCGAGTTCGTCATCGCAGGCAACTATGACGATCTGGATTCGAATGAAAAAGCGCTTTCGCATCTTGAAAAGGCGCTGAAGCTTTCACAGGAGAAAGGCCAGCTCATATTGGAAGGACACACCTATTACAATTTGGGTAACTGCTATTATAAGATGGAGGATTTTAATCGGGCGGCTGAATACTTCAACAGAGCTGCTGCGATTTATCAAGAAGAGTCATCAGATATTCTCCCAAAAGCGTTTTTTAGTCTTGCACATGCATATTTCAAGCTGAAGCAGCTGGAACAGGCGGATGACGCGTTAAACAAAGGGATTGACATCGCCCGGCGATCAGACGATTCGATCTATCTATCAAAATTTCATTTTTTGAAAGCCTTGTATCTTGATGATGACGGAAGAGCTCAAATGCTGGAAACTTTTCAGCTGCTCGGGTCAAAAAAGATGTATCCCGATATTGAGGACTTGGCATTGGAAGCTGCTGAATACTATAATGAAATTGGGCGCTTGAGCGACTCTGTTTATTTCTATCAAACGGTATTCAGTGCTCGAAAACAAATGAAAAAAGGGGACTGGTCGTATGAAATCTAAACTGTTGTTAACCGCCGCTGCTTCAATAGCAGGACTTTCTCTGGCAAGTGCTGTGCTGATGACGCAAACAGATGGTATGAAAGTCGCCGAGAGAAATGTAACGTCCGCACCGACGCAAATCGCCGAGAGAAACGTAACGTCCACACCGGTGCAAATCGCTGAGAGAAATGTAACATCCACACCGGTACATGTTGCTGAGAGAAACGTAACATCTGCCAAAACGTCACCGATTCATATCGGAGAACGAAATGTAACATAATATTCCGTCAAAGGGCAGTGCTCGCTTATATGAGCACTGCCTTTTTTATGTCCGATAAAAAGAGGATAGGTGTGAAATAACACGTAAAAAGTCCCCTTTAGGGGATATTTTTTGAAACAAAATGCAAATAAGGACGTATATTCTTGGAAGGGATGCTAAATTTTTTTATAATAAAACTTATCAGAACTAAATAAGGAGATCAATAATGAGGACTTTGGTACTGCTTAGAGGCTGCCCTGGCACCGGAAAATCAACCTGGATCAGGGATCATCAATTGAATCAATATACACTGTCTGCTGATCAGCTGAGGCTGATCCATCAGTCACCCGTGTTAAATTTGGAAGGGAAATACGACATTTCTCAAAAAAATGACGGAAAAGTATGGAAGCTTTTGTTCACCCTCCTTGAAGAAAGGATGGAAAGGGGGGAATTCACCGTTGTTGATGCCACACATGCGAAACCAAGCATGATTTCAAGCTATAAAGCTCTCGTTTTAAAGTATCGCTACAGAGCGTATGTGGTTGATTTTTCCGATATTCCGCTTGAGACCGCTCTGTTGAGAAACCGGGAGAGGGCTGAGCATAAGCGGGTGCCCGACAGCGTGGTTCACGCCATGCACGAGCGGATTTTAACCGAACCGGCGCCTTCCTGGACAACGGTCATCAAGCTGGAAGAATTTGACGATGTGATGCAGTATAAGCCGAGGCGGCTCGACAGTTATGAAAAAATACATGTGATCGGGGATGTGCACGGCTGTTTTACGGTGCTGGATTCTTATTTGAAAGGCAGACTCGAAGATGACGAGTTATATATTTTTACAGGTGATATGCTTGATAGAGGAATAGAAAACGCAAAAGTCGTTCAATTCCTGCTCAGTATCAAAGATCGTAAAAATGTGATTTTGCTCGAAGGAAATCATGATAAATATTTGAAGCAATACGGGCATGATGAAGAAACAAGAAGCAGTGTATTCAACAAGAAGACAAAACCGGAATTAGACAAAGCAGGCTTTGACAAAAAAGATATCAGGGAACTGGCCAGGCGCTTCCACCAAATTGTCTACTTCACGTATGGAGAAGATACTTACATCATCACGCACGGAGGCATTTCCGCGCTTCCTGACAACCTTCTGCTTACAGCTACCAGCCAGCTGATCAACGGTGTCGGCGGATATGAGACAGATATCGACCATGTCTTTACGAAAAATATGGAAGGGCGGAACATCATTCAAATCCACGGGCACAGAAACATGTTCCGGCTTCCAGTGCATGCAGCCGCAAAATCATATAACCTGGAAGGGCAGGTGGAGCACGGCGGGCATTTAAGGGTTGTCACCATCGATCGGTCTGGCATTCAAACACATGAGATAAAAAATGATGTGTTTAAAACGTCCGCTCCTTCGCTTGATTCTCATCACGAACACGAGGAGCTGACAGTCGACCATTTTCTAAAGCATTTGGACGAACACGATTATGTATCTGAGCAAAAATTAGCCGGAGGCATTTCCTCTTTTAACTTTACGAGGAAGGCTTTTCAGGAGAGAAAATGGGACAGCGTCAGCATGAAGGCAAGAGGGCTGTTTATCAACAGAAACACCAAGGAAATCGTCAGCAGAAGCTACAACAAATTTTTCAACATCGATGAACGCCTGACGACGAAAATGCATGTTCTCGTTAACACGCTGCGCTTTCCGGTCACTGTTTATGATAAGGCGAATGGATTTTTGGGAACGGTCGGCTACAATTCTGAAACCGATGAGCTCGTCTTCACCTCAAAATCTTATACATCGGCAAGCGGACAAAAAGACGGCCATGCGAAATGGGTGGAAGAGCTGTTTCACAAAACGTTTGACGCATCTCAGATTGAGGATATAAAAGAATATGTAAAAACACGCAATGTTTCGTTAGTGTTTGAAGTCGTGCTGCCAGAAAAAGATCCGCACATTATCGAGTACAAATCGGATAACCTTGTCCTTCTCGACATTGTCAAAAGACAGATGAAATATGAAAAGCTGCCGTATGAAGATGTCCTCTGTTTTGCTGAGACATTTCGCGTAGAATGTAAGCAAAAAGTCATTTCTTTTGACCAGTGGACCGATTTTTATAAATGGTACCTGTCTGTGTCAAATGACCCGTCGATTGAAGAGGAAGGATATGTGATTGAAGACTCGGCAGGATTTATGACAAAATTAAAACTGCCTTTCTATCAATATTGGAAGTTCGTGCGCGGTATCAAGCACAGACTCGGCGCGGCTGCTGGTCGCTCGCCCCATCACGAGGCCCTGTTCCATTCCAAGCATGTGAAGTTTCTCGACTGGGCCAAAACGAAAGACAGCGAGTATCTTAAAAATCAGTCCGTTATCACCATCCGAAACGACTTTTACAGCGAAACCTAAAGCGAAGAAAACAGAACAAACGGTTTCTTGGAACATAGTTATTTAGACTCAATTTTCAAGCTTGTTTTCACACACACCCCTAAACCAGAATGTACATTCGTAGGTTATAAGTAGTATTTCGTCTGAATATGAAACGATTTCCCTTCATTTTGCGTTATACTTAAAAACCACATATTTTCCGTCTGAATCGAACATGTTTTATTTCATCATTCACAGGAAATAAACATAGGATAGTTCAGAACGTGTTCTGGAGGTTTTGATCATGGGGAAAATAAGATTCAAGCTCACGGTTCTGCTCGTTTTGGCTGCCGTACTGGCCGGAGGCTTTTATTATTTAAAAAACGGAAGCGTTCAAGATGTCTCAACGGCGCTCAGCCAAACCGTCTCATCTGAGGAAAAGAACTATACCATTTATCAATATAAGATCACCAAAATTGACGGCACTGAATACCACGGGGTATCAGATAACGGAACGAAGATCATTTTCAATGCGAAAAATCTCAACCAGGATCTGTCCGACATTAAAGAAGGAGACAAAGTAAAGGCCTACTTCTCTAATGCCAACAGAATCGACGGATTAATCAAAGTCGTCAAGGTGGCAGATTAAAAACCCTCTGTTTCTCAGAGGGTTTCAGCTTGTCGACAAAGCCACAAAAAGTGGCTTGATCGACAAGCTTTTTTTGTTAAAATGTGAGTGAAATCTAGTTTTTGGAGGTTTTTCCATGTTGTCTAAGCACTCTAAAGATCAGCGCGAACAGCTTGAAGTCTTTGCCTTAAGTGAACTTGTCCCGGAAGACCATCTGGTCAGGAAAATAGAAGAAGCTATGGACTTTTCTTTTATTTATGAAAAAGTTGCTCCCCTTTATTCTTCAAAAGGGCGCCCAAGCATTGATCCCGTTGTATTGATCAAAATGGTTCTGATTCAGTACGTGTTTGGCCACCGCTCGATGCGCGAAACCATTAAACGGATCGAAACCGATGTCGCTTATCGCTGGTTTATTGGATATGGATTTTCTGAAAAAATCCCTCATTTTTCAACCTTCAGTAAAAACTATGAGCGCCGTTTTCATGATACGGACCTATTTGAAACAATCTTCTATAAAATCTTGCGTCAGGCCATGGATCTCGGTCTTGTCGACCCGTCGGTCGCCTTTATCGATGGAACCCATGTCAAAGCCAATGCGAATAAGAAAAAGTTTGTGAAGAAGATTGTGAGAAAAGAAACAAGAGCTTATCAGGAACAATTAGATCGAGAAATTAATGCCGATCGCGAAGCCAACGGCAAAAAGCCCTTAAAGCCCAGGCAATGCTCAGAAGAACGGGAAATAAAAGAAAGTACGACAGATCCTGAGAGCGGTTATTTTGTAAAAGGTGAACGGGAACGTCTTTTTGCTTATGGTTTTCATACAGCTTGTGACCGGAATGGATTTGTGCTGGGGACGGTTGTTGAGCCTGCCAATATTCATGACAGCCAAGTGTTCACGACCCTGTTTCAACAGGTGAAAGAGCACGTCGCCAAGCCTCATACGGTCGCAGTTGATGCCGGATATAAAACGCCGTTTATCGCAAAATTTCTAAGTGATCAAAATGTCCATCCCGTCATGCCCTACACCCGACCACAAACTAAAAAAGGGTTCATGAGAAAACATGAATATGTATACGATGAATATTACGATGCTTATATTTGCCCTGACGATCATGTTCTGACATATCGCACAACCAACCGTGAAGGCTATCGGATTTATGCATCAGATCCAAACCGATGTGAACACTGTTCTTTTTTGAAGCAATGTACGGAAAGTCGAAATCATCGAAAGATGATTCACAGGCATCTCTGGCAGGATCATTTGGATGAAGCCGACCATCTTCGCTACACGGATGAGAATAGGCGAATCTACGCCAAACGCAAAGAAACGATCGAACGGGTTTTTGCGGATTTAAAACACAAGCATGGCCTGCGCTGGACAACCCTACGGGGTAAGAAAAAATTGTCCATGCAGGCGATGCTTGTTTTCACTGCCATGAATCTCAAAAAGCTGGCGAATTGGACTTGGAAAAGTCCAATTCGCCAGCATTCTCATCGAAAAAACAGAATAAATTGGACAAAAATAGGTCGGATTATAAAAATCCGACCTATTTTGTCAACAGTCTGAAACCCTCTGTTTCTCAGAGGGTTTTTTTGTGCAAGCAGTTTTCATTGCAATTTTAATATGCGGCCGCTATAATTACGCATAAGGACAAGTAAATATCGATTGTATCCTTCGGGGCTGGGTGAAAATCCCGACCGGCGGTAATAAAGCGAGAGACAGCTTTAGAGCCCGTGACCCGCTGTGCTTCGTGCAAAGCGGTGGATTCAGTGAGAAGCTGAAGCCGACAGTGAAAGTCTGGATGGGAGAAGGATGAAGAGACTATGTGAAAAATAATGATGATGCATAGTTTTATTTCTCATGCACAAAAACAAACCCCCGGATCGACATCCGGGGTTATTTTTTTGGAAGAAGGGAGGGAAATTCATGACAGATGCGCATTATATGAATCTTGCATTGGAGCTTGCGAAGCAGGGTGAAGGTCAGACAGGAGCCAATCCGCTTGTCGGAGCCGTTGTCGTCAAAGACGGTGAAGTGGTCGGAATGGGGGCTCATTTAAAATACGGCGAAGCGCATGCAGAAGTGCACGCCATTCAAATGGCAGGCCGCCATGCGGAAGGAGCCGTCATTTATGTGACGCTTGAACCGTGCAGCCATTACGGCAAAACGCCTCCTTGCGCGGAACTGATTATCCGTTCCGGTTTGAAGCGGGTAGTCGTGGCGGCCGAAGATCCGAATCCGCTCGTTTCCGGAAGAGGAATCGGGATGCTGAGAAGTGCCGGGATCGAGGTCGAAACAGGCGTTCTCAAAGAACAGGCGGAAGAGCTGAACGAAAAGTTCATGCATTTTATGCGGACAGGCCTTCCGTATGTGACATTAAAAGCAGCTGCCAGCCTTGACGGCAAAACCGCTACCGCAACAGGCGACAGCAAATGGATTACTTCTGAAGAAGCGCGGATGGACGCTCACCAATACCGAAAAAACCACCAGAGTATTTTAGTGGGATTGGGCACAATAAAAGCAGACGACCCGAGTTTGACATGCCGTCTCCCCGGTGCAGTGAATCAGCCGGTGCGTGTCGTTCTCGATACGACGCTGTCAATCCCGCTTCAGTCAAAAGTCATTCAGGATAAAGCAGCGGCAACCTGGATTTACACGACGTCCAAGGCAGATCCCGAAAAGGTTCGGAACCTGGAAAAAGAAGGTGTACAGGTAACCGTGCTGGATGCGCATGAACTTCCGGTGCGCGACGTGCTTCTGCACCTTGCAGACCAAGGTATCGCTTCAGTCTTTGTCGAAGGTGGTGCGACGGTTCACGCAAGCTTCGTCAAAGAAGGACTCTATCAGCAAATGATCTTCTATCTTGCCCCTAAATTAATCGGAGGGCTGCAATCTCCCAGCATCCTCTCCGGTGAAGGCTTTCAATCGATGAAAGATGTCCCCTTACTGCATTTCACAACCATTACCAAAATCGGCCAGGATATAAAGCTGGCGGCAAAACCGATAAAAAAATAAGGCGGTGGCATATGTTTACAGGCATCATTGAAGAAGTCGGAATGATTTTGGACATGAAAAAGGCGGGAAGCGCCATGTCTTTAGTCATCCAATCCAACAAAGTGACCGAGGATGTGAAGCTTGGCGACAGCATTGCTGTCAACGGAGTCTGCCTGACCGTAAATGAGTTCGGTTCCGGCAGTTTCACGGCGGATGTCATGCTTGAAACCCTGAAAGCAACATCACTCGGCACATTAAAAAAAGGAAGCCGCGTCAATCTTGAACGGGCGATGGCGGCAAATGGCCGCTTCGGCGGGCATATGGTGTCGGGGCATGTCGACGGCACCGCGTCTATCGTGCGCATAGAAAAAGCGGCTAACGCCGTATACTATGATTTAAAACTTGACCCTTCACTGGCCAAAATGCTTGTGTTAAAAGGTTCGATCGCCGTAGACGGCGTCAGCCTCACCATTTTTGGACTGACGGAAGATCAAGTAACAGTCTCGCTTATCCCGCACACATTGGATGAAACGATTTTTTCGGAAAAAAAGCCCGGAAGCATCGTCAACATCGAGTGCGATATGATCGGCAAATACATTTACCGGTTTCTCCACCAAGCAAAACAAGACAAACAGGCAAAGCCATTGACTGAATCGTTTTTTAAAGAAAACGGGTTTTAAATGAAAGGAGGCCGCGCGCCTATGTTTCACACAATTGAAGAAGCGATACGCGATTTGAAGCAAGGAAAAGTCATCATCGTGGTCGATGACGAGGACAGGGAAAACGAAGGCGATTTCGTTGCGCTGGCAGAATACGCAACACCTGAAGTGATCAACTTTATGGCTTCGCACGGAAGGGGTTTGATCTGCGCGCCGCTTAATGAAGAGATCGCTTCACGGCTCGACCTCCATCCGATGGTGGACGAAAATACCGATTCTCATCACACGGCATTTACGGTCAGTGTGGATCACCGCGATACAAAGACGGGGATCAGCGCTCAAGAGCGGTCGTTGACCGTCATGTCGCTGATTGATGATCACGCGCTTCCGGGCGATTTTAAAAGACCGGGGCACATTTTCCCCTTGATTGCGAAAACAGGCGGCGTTTTAAAAAGAGCCGGACATACGGAGGCGGCCGTTGACCTTGCGGAGGCGTGCGGTTCCGCGCCGGCCGGCGTCATCTGCGAAATCATGAATGAAGACGGCACGATGGCAAGGGTGCCTGAACTCAAAAAAATAGCCGACCAGCACGACTTGAAAATGATTACGATTAAAGATTTGATCGAATACCGCTACAGCAAGGGAACGCTGATCAACCGAGAAGTGAAGATTACGCTGCCTTCCGAATTCGGCACATTCAAGGTTTACGGCTATACAAACGAAATCGATGACAAGGAACATATAGCACTCGTCAAAGGCGATATACCTTTCGGAGACGAGCCTGTCCTTGTCCGCGTACACTCAGAATGCCTGACGGGCGATGTTTTCGGCTCTTACCGCTGCGACTGCGGCCCGCAGCTTGCTGCCGCACTCGCGCAAATCGAACAAGCGGGCCGGGGCGTGCTCCTTTATTTGAGACAGGAAGGAAGAGGAATCGGCTTAATCAATAAACTGAAAGCTTATAAACTGCAGGAAGAAGGATATGACACCGTGCAGGCTAATGAAAAGCTCGGTTTTCTCCCAGATCTTCGCAACTACGGGATCGGCGCCCAAATTTTAAGAGACCTCGGCGTGAAACAAATGAAGCTGCTGACGAACAATCCGCGAAAGATTGCCGGTCTCGAAGGCTACGGACTGACGATCGCAGACAGGGTGCCGCTGCAGATGGAGACAAAAAAAGACAATGAAAAGTACTTAAAAACGAAAAAATCAAAATTGGGGCATATGCTTCATTTTTAAACTAAAATCAATCACAAAAAAGGACGGGATTCATATGAATAAAATAGAAGGTCATGTAATTGGAACAGATTTGAAAATTGGGATCGTTGTGTCAAGGTTCAACGATTTTATTACAAGCAAACTTCTAAGCGGTGCAGAAGATACGCTGTTGAGACATGGGGTCAAAGCTGATGATATTGATGTCGCCTGGGTTCCCGGAGCATTCGAGATTCCGCTGATCGCCAAAAAAATGGCTGAAACGAAAAAATACGACGCCGTGATTACACTGGGCACGGTCATCAGAGGAGCGACAAGCCACTATGACTATGTCTGCAATGAAGCGGCAAAGGGGATTGCGGCGGGCAGCATGTCAACAGGCGTTCCGGTGATCTTCGGCGTATTGACGACAGACACGATCGAGCAGGCGGTAGAACGCGCCGGAACAAAAGCCGGAAATAAAGGTGCAGAAGCTGCCGCGGCAGCGATTGAAATGGCGAACCTGACCCGGTCGCTTCAATAATTACCGAAAAAGAGTTTAAAAAGGTTATAAAAATGTTTATAATGTGATGTGAAGCGACTAGCCTTCGTTAGATCCACATTTTGATATATTGAGGGGTATTTATGTTAATTCGTTATAAAAAGTCATTCGAAAAGATTGCGATGGGGCTCCTTTCGTTTATGCCGAATGAGAAGGACGTCAAGCAGCTTCAGCAGACAATTAAAGACTATGAAACGGACACTGAAAGGCAGCTGTTCCTATGGAAAGAAGGCGAGGATATTGTCGGCTGTGTAGGAGTAGAGAAAAGAGAAGAAGAAGTCGAGATCAAGCATATCAGTGTAAACCCGTCTCACCGTCATCAAGGAATCGGCAAAAAAATGGTGTCGGCCATTTCGCAAATGTTTGCACCTAAACCGCTGGTTCCGAATGAATTAACTAAAGGATTCTTTGAGCGCTGTCAGGATCACGAAAATGAAGACATCACATATAACCAATGAGCAGAGGCTTCTAGCCTCTGCTCTTTTTTCGCCGTTCGATTTGTTTTTCCCTCTCGGCAACCACTTCAGTCCGGTCTCTCAGCAGGTGTTTATCAATGATGAAGGCGTCCGGTGGATCGTTTGCTCCCCACTCATACGACTTTTTTTCACATTGTTTCCGGCATGCTTTGATCAAAGATTCATCTGTGATCGGAAGCATGATGCTTTCATAAGGAGAATGGGCTTTGATTTTTTGGTAAGTCTTCCTTAACAGCTTGATGAAGCGGCTGTAATCTAATCCGAGCGATTCGACTGCGTCTTTTTCGGACACCAGGATGCGGATGCTGTTCGCCATTAATCTCTCTGCACCGGCAAAATTGTTTCTCCGCTGATGATAGAGTGCGACTGCCAGCTGAATCAATCCAACCCAGTATGATTTCCGCTCGCCGGGATTGTCCTTTTTCCAATGTTCTTCTAAAATTTCGTGGCATTCAAAATAATCCCTTGACCCGTGGAATTCGGCCAGGTAATCGATATAAGCTTGGGGATACATCTGACATCCTCCTTTAAGTTTCCGTTAAAGTGTATCATAAGAACGGAACGGAGGAAAAACGGAGATATATCCAGGCTATGAAAAAAGCGCCCGGGTAACGGACGCTTCTCATTTTTATGTTAATAGATCCATGCCGCTCCTACAATAATCAACAAAATAAACAGAACGACAATCAAAGCAAATCCTCCGCCGTAGCCGAAGCCTTTACCTCCCATGTTGTTCCCTCCTCAGGTTTAAGATTTTACACAGTATTCTATGCAGCATACGCTCAAATCGTATAGGCGAATGCCAAAGCTTCTTAAATTATATTGGACTTCATGCAGACGCGTAATTTATACTAAAGGGTAGCCAGTTTTAGCCGGCTTAGAAGCGATTTTGAAAATGGTGAGAAATGAACATGGAATATCAGGTGAAAATCGAGGCGTTTGAAGGGCCGCTGGATCTGCTGCTGCACTTAATCAACCGCCTTGAAATAGACATTTATGACATACCTGTTGCGAAGATAACCGAGCAGTATTTATTATATGTGCATACGATGCGCGAACTTGAGCTCGACGTGGCCAGTGAATATTTGGTGATGGCTGCGACCCTTCTCAGCATTAAAAGCCGAATGCTCCTTCCAAAGCAGGAAGAGGAGTTGTTTGACGAAGAGTTTCTCGAGGAGGAAGAGGACCCGAGAGAAGAATTGATTGAAAAATTAATAGAGTACAGAAAATACAAAAGTGCCGCGCAAAATTTGAAGGAGCGCGAGGAAGAGCGGCAAAAAGCATTCGCGAAGCCGCCGAGCGATTTAAGCGACTATGCCAAGGAAATCAAACTCAGCGAGCAAAAGCTGTCCGTCACCGTTTACGACATGCTCGGGGCGTTTCAAAAGGTGTTAAACCGTAAAAAAATCAGCCGGCCGTCTGAAACTAGAATTTCAAGACAGGAAATACCGATAGAAGAACGAATGACGCAAATCGTCGATTGTTTGAAATCGTCCCGTCAAAGGATGCATTTTATGGAACTGTTCCCATACGAACAGAAAGAGCATCTCGTTGTGACGTTTTTGGCGATTTTGGAGCTGATGAAAAACCAGCTGATCATCATTGAGCAGGAACACAACTTTTCAGACATTTACATAACAGGGAGTGAAGCGATTCATGACGCTTGATATCGTGAATTGGAAAGCCATTGTCGAAGCGCTTTTGTATGCCGCCGGCGACGAGGGCCTGACAAAAAAACAGCTATTATCCGTTTTGGAGATCGATGAAGCCGAGCTTCAGGATATTATGCTCGATGTCAAAGAAACCTATGAAAAAGAAGACAGGGGCATCGAGCTTGTCGAGTACGCGGATACGTACATGCTTTCGACCAAAAAAGAATTCGCCGTCTATTTGAAAAAGCTGATTGAAGCCCCTTCAAAAGGGCTTTCTCAGGCTGCCCTCGAAGTTTTGGCCATCGTCTCATATAAGCAGCCGATTACGAGAGCGGAAGTCGAGGAGATCAGAGGGGTCAAATCTGAACGGATTCTCCAGAGCCTTGTCGCAAAAGCGCTGTTGTGCGAAGTAGGCCGGGCGGACGGACCGGGCAGGGCAATCTTGTACGGTACAACCGAAACATTTCTTGAACAATTCGGCTTAAAAACGCTTGAAGAGCTTCCGCCGCTGCCCGAAAATGTAGAAGAAGACGGGGTTCAGGAAGAAGCCGATCTGTTCTTTGAGAACTTTAACCAGACGTTCGAAGATTTAAAATAGACTCACCTTAAGGACCGAAGTATGATAATATATATTATCGTATTTTTTATGTTTAATTTCATGCATGAAAGAATACGATTGTAACAAAGCGATGAGGAGAGGGTGCCGACACCAATGGGAAAATCTATGGCAAGAGCCCAAACCGAGCAGGCAGGCGAATTTTTAGCACAGACCGTTCAGACGCTAAGCGATTATTTAAACGAAACGACGCTCTCATCCCTTGAAGCCGAAGAGCCCGGGAGCAGAGATTATTATCGCGATGTCCTCAGCAACTTGAGAAAACTGGCGGTTTACTGTGAAGAAGGGCTTCTGGCTTGCCGAATCAGGCTGAAGCAGGTTCCTTTTCAGGACGCTGCCGCCGAAAGGACGCTCTATCAGATCTATCATCGATGCATAGAAGAATTTTTTACACCGAAAAAAGATACTTGGTACGAAGACAGCAGAGCGGCCTACACGGGAAAAAACGCCATTTGCTTTCACGAACCAGCGCCGGCCTCATTAAAAAATTTGATGGCTTCGCTTGAAACAGAATATCAATCGATGAGAGAAGAATTGGAATACTATGCGACTGACTATCGGATGAAGATGGTTCAGCCGAGATCATAGCTTAAATGAACCGTGTGCCGGAACTCCCCCTTTCATGAAAGGGGGAGTTTTAATGTTGCTTGAGATTTTTCTCGGGGAATCATCCAATTGGTGTTCATAACGGAAAGACAAGCGCATAAACTTGTACAAACAACCACAAGGACGTGAGAAAAAATGCGCTTTTTTCTAAAACAGGCTGCAGCAGCCATCATCATATGCTCTCTTTTATGCTCTTCATACCAAATCGCTGAAGCACAGCCTTCCCTTCATGTCAGCGCAAGAAGCGCGATTGTCATGGACGGGCAATCCGGACGGGTATTGTTTGCGAAGGATGAGCATGAAAAACGGCGCATTGCAAGCATTACGAAGATTATGACAGCCATTTTGGCCGTGGAATCGGGCAAATTGGATGAGACAGTCACGGTCAGCGACAGGGCGGTCAAAACGGAGGGATCATCAATCTATTTGACAAGCGGGCAAAAGGTGAAGCTGAAGGACCTTGTTTACGGTTTGATGCTGAGATCGGGAAATGACGCAGCTGTTGCGATTGCTGAGCATGTGGGCGGAAGCCTGGAAGGGTTTGTCTACATGATGAATCAAAAAGCGGCCGACCTCGGCATGGAAAACACCCTGTTCCGCAATCCGCACGGACTCGATGATCACCCTGACCACTATTCCTCGGCCTATGATATGGCGCTTTTGACGAAATATGCGATGACAAACGAAACGTACCAAAAAATCGCCGGAACGAAGCGCTATAAGGCAGAAACGATGCAAGGCATCTGGAGAAATAAAAACAAGCTTTTAACAGGGCTTTACGAATACAGTACAGGCGGGAAGACGGGATATACCAAGCTGGCGAAGCGCACGCTGGTCTCCACTTCATCGAAAAACGGAACTGATTTGATCGCCGTCACCATCAATGCCCCTGACGACTGGAATGATCATATGAACATGTTCAACTATGTATACGGCCACTACAAAACATATATCATCGCCAAAAAAGGCGAGGTTCCGAAATTAAAAGACTCTTTTTACGGGAATAAAGCTTTTATTAAACGGGATGTCACATATTTGTTAAACGAAGATGAAAAAGAAGACGTGAAGGTTGACATCGAGCTTCTTAAACCGAAAAAATCGTGGCGTAAAAACAAAAAAGAAATCCCGGACATCATCGGGGAAATGAACGTCATGTTCAACGGAAAAACGATTGCAAGTGTACCGATCTATTATGAAAACGAACGCAACAAAAAGCCGAAAAAATCGTTTTTCGAGACCTTTCAATCCGTATTCCAAAAAGCGGCAGGCGGTTCATCATGGTCAATATAATCTGGGTCGGCTTAACGGTGATCGGTCTGGTGTTTGCGCTTTTCAACGGAACGGTTCAGGAAGTCAATGAGGCCGTATTTAAAGGTTCGAAGGAAGCTGTCACGATTTCGATCGGCCTGATGAGCGTCCTTGTTTTTTGGCTGGGGCTGATGAAAATCGCCGAACAATCCGGGCTTCTCGAAAAATTCAGCAGGTTGTGCCGGCCGTTCATTTCAAAGCTGTTTCCCGAGATCCCTCCGGATCATCCGGCGATGGGGTATATTTTATCCAATTTAATGGCCAACTTTTTCGGGTTGGGCAATGCGGCGACACCGCTCGGCATTAAAGCAATGGAACAGATGAAGGCGCTCAACCGGAATCGCAGGGAAGCGAGCCGCTCAATGATCACCTTTCTGGCGGTCAATACGTCAAGCATTACCTTGATTCCGACGACCGTCATCGCGGTCAGGATGACATATGATGCAAAGGCGCCGACAGACATCGTCGGGCCGACCATTTTGGCGACTTTAATATCGGGAATCTTTGCGATCTTCATCGACCGATACTTTTATTATAGAAGAAAAAAGAAGGGGTGAGCATTTGGAATTCATCAATTGGCTTTCTCTGGCCCTTATCCCGTTTATCATCGCCACGATTCTGCTGTATGGTACATTCAAAAAAGTCCCGACTTATGAAGCGTTTGTTGAGGGAGGGAAGGAAGGAATCCAAATTGCGTTTTCCATTATCCCTTATTTGGTCGGTATGCTTGTAGCGATCACCGTTTTCCGTGCTTCAGGGGCGCTCGATTTTTTTATGAATCTTTTAAAGCCGGTATTTTCCGCCGTGGGAATTCCGACGGAAGTGGTTCCGCTGGCTCTGATCCGGCCGATTTCGGGAACGGCGGCGCTCGGCATGACGACCGATTTAATCGCAGTTTACGGACCCGATTCGTTCATCGGCCGGCTGGCCTCTGTCATGCAGGGATCGACAGACACGACGCTGTATGTTTTAACTGTCTATTTCGGCGCGGTCGGAATCAAGAAAATGGGGGATGCTTTAAAAGTGGGACTGCTTGCTGATTTAGCGGGGATTATCGCGTCTGTGATTATTGTAACATTGCTGTTTGGAAGCGCCTGATCAACAGGCGCTTTTTTGCTTTTCTAGCCAAAACTGTTTTACTTTTGACGTGAGAAAGGATACATTTAAGGGCGGAGTGCTTCTTTCCTAAGGAAGAAGGCGCCCGCAAACTTGTTTGTTGGTCTGGAAAAAAGTAAGATAATACATGAGGTGAAAGATATGGAACGACTTCAAAAAGTAATCGCCCACGCCGGTATTGCATCAAGGCGAAAGGCGGAGGAACTTATAAAAGAAGGGAAAGTCACGGTCAACGGCAAAACCGTCAGAGAGCTCGGCGTTAAAGTATCAAGCTCAGACCGGATCGAGGTAAACGGCGTCCAGCTTGAAAGCGAAGAACCCGTTTATTTTCTCCTGTATAAACCGAGAGGGGTTATATCAGCGGTTAAAGACGATAAAGGCCGGAAAGTTGTGACCGACTTTTTCACAGAGGTGGAGGAGCGGATTTATCCGATCGGAAGGCTTGATTATGATACAAGCGGCCTCTTATTGTTAACGAATGACGGGGACTTCGCCAATAAATTGATGCACCCGAAATACGAAATTAATAAAACGTATGTGGCAAAGCTGAAAGGCATTCCTTTAAAGGAGAATTTAAAAAAACTTGAGCGGGGCGTACGCCTTGAGGAAGGAAAGACAGCTCCGGCAAAAGTGAAGCTTTTGTCACTCGATAAGAAAAAGCAGACCAGCATCGTCCAAATCACAATCCATGAAGGGCGAAACCGTCAGGTCAGGAGAATGTTTGAAGCCATCGGACACGAAGTGCTCAAGCTGAAAAGGGAAGAGTACGCTTTTTTGAACCTGGCGGGCTTGAAAACCGGGGAAAAAAGAGAGCTCACGCCTCATGAAGTGAAAAGGCTCAGGGCATTGGCTGAACACGGTAAAGCGGCTTTCTAAATTTTCACACAACCTTCAAAAAAGGCAAATGGCAGGCAGTCATGAGATGATATAATGATACTGAATGTCTAAATGAGGGGGCGGATTATGAAAAAAAAGCGTTTTTACATTCGGACAGGCATCCTCCTTGTGCTGCTTGCAGCGCTTGGCTACACGCTGTACAGCGCCGTGTTTCAAAAGACGGAGAGTGTGGCGGTGGGGGAAAAAGCTCCCAATTTTTCGCTGGAGGATGTTGACGGCAACCGTCTCAAGCTGGACGATCTAAAAGGCAAAGGGGTATTTTTAAACTTTTGGGGAACATGGTGCGAACCATGCAAAAGAGAATTTCCTTACATGGCGAATCAATATAAAGTGTTTAAGGATCAAGGGGTTGAAATCGTCGCCGTCAATGTCGGCGAATCAAACCTTGCCGTCCGAAACTTTATGAAAGACTACGGCGTCAATTTTCCGGTTGTGCTTGATAAAGACAGGCAGGTTCTGAACGCATACGATGTCACACCGCTGCCGACCACGTTTTTGATCAATCCTGACGGAGAGATTGTCAAAGTCGTGTCTGGCACGATGACAGAACGAATGATCCATGATTATATGAATATGATCAAACCAGAGGGATCGTCATGATGAAAGAAATCAAATGCGAATGCGGCCATGTGAATCCGACGGGCACCGTTTTGTGTGAATCGTGCGGAAAGCCGCTCGTCAAACAGGATGCCAAACTCCTTGACATGCGGTATGACGGAAGTGCGAGACGCTCTCAAACATATAACAAAACAATCGTAGATAAAATATGGAATTTCTTTTCGTCTGTAAAGGTCGGCGTCTGGCTGATCGTCATTACGCTGACAGCATCTGCTTTTGGAACGATTTTCCCGCAGGAAATGTTCCTGCCGCCGGGTGCGCAGGCTGATACATACTACAGCGAACAATACGGGCTTCTCGGACAAATCTATTATACTCTCGGTTTCCACAATCTTTACGGTTCATGGTGGTTTATTGTTCTGGTTGCTTCAATCGGCATATCGCTTGTGATCTGCAGCCTTGACAGGGTCGTTCCTTTGTACAGGGCGCTGAAAAATCAGGGCGTCACGAGAAATCCGAACTTTATGGAGAGGCAGCGCCTTTTCAGCCGGACGGAAGCGGACATGTCTGAAGACACCAGATCACAAATCGTCGGTAAACTGAAGAAAAAACGATACCGAGTCAAAGAAGAAAACGGAAACCTGTTTGCGGAAAAAGGCCGTTTTTCAAGATGGGGCCCATATGTGAACCATATCGGGCTGATCATATTCCTCATCGGTGTCATGCTCAGATTTGTTCCGGGCATGTATGTCGACGAAACCCTTTGGATCAGGGAAGGGGAGACCGTGCCCATCCCGGGAACTGACGGCCATTACTACTTGAAAAACAACCGGTTTACAAAAGAAATGTACGACAGTGAAAAAGAAAAAGAAGTATTTTCAGAGGCGATTACTAAAGCAGGTGACGGTACTGTCGCAAAAACATATCAAACCGATGTTGAACTATATGAAAGAAAAAATGACAGCCTCCCGGGTGAAGCGCCTGAATTGAAGAAAGTGAAAAGCGGCAAGATCAGGGTCAATGACCCGCTGAAATTCGGTTCATATGCACTCTATCAGCTGACTTACAAGGAAGGCGAGCTCGACAAAATGGTCTTTCAGCTGATTGAAAAAGACAGCGGGAAATCTTTCGGCAAAGTGGCAATCAACCTCTTGGAGCCGAAGCCGGAATATGATCTTGGCAACGGTTACAAAGTTCATATTGCAAGCTACCTGCCGGACTTTTATTTTAACAAAGACGGGGAGCCGAGCACGAAAACGAGGAATCCGAACAATCCGGCTTTTGTATTCCAGATCACCGCCCCGGATAAGCCTAAAGGAGAAAAGAGTTTCGTTGCGATTCAGGAAACAATCGAAGGTTCTGACGACAATAAATACAAAATGAAGTTTGACCACGTCGAAACGAAAAATCTCTCAGGCCTCACAATTAGAAAAGATTTGACTTTGTGGGTGCTCATGGTCGGCGGCGCCATCTTTATGATCGGCGTCATCCAGGGGATGTACTGGCACCACAGAAGGATCTGGCTCAGAACGCTGGACGGGCATGTGCTCGTCGCCGGACATACGAATAAAAACTGGTACGGGCTGAAACAGGACTTGAAGGCCGTACTTGAGGATACGGGGATATCCGAACCGGCCGATCAAAAAGAACTGTCAAAGGAAAAAAATAAACGGCCAGCATAGGGAGGGGTTTTCATGGCAGAGTTAAGCGGCAATTTATTGTACGCGGCATTTCTCTTGTATCTCTCAGCGGTCTTCTTTTTTGGCGGCTCCATCAGGAGCAAGGCTTCAGACCGGAAGAAGAAGAACCGCTGGGCGTCGATCGCAGTGTTGATCACGATCATCGGATTTGTATGCCAGTTTGGATATTTTATTGCGAGATGGATCGTTTCCGGACACGCACCGGTCAGCAATCTTTTCGAATTTACAACTGCTTTCAGCATGATGCTCGTTCTGGCGTTCATCATCATCTACTTTATTTACAAGCTGTCTGCTTTGGGGCTGTTTACACTGCCCGTTGTCCTGCTGTTAATCGCATATGCCAGCATGTTTCCGACCGATATCACACCGCTGATTCCGTCGCTTCAAAGCAACTGGCTTTATATTCATGTTACGACTGCAGCCCTCGGACAGGCGATTCTCGCCATCAGCTTTGTCGCCGGCGTGATCTTTCTACTCAAGCATGTGGATCAGTCACAGCCTGGCAAAAAAACGTTCTGGCTCGAATTTGTCATGTTTATGCTTGTGACAACGCTCGCGTTTATCCTTGTCACGACCTCATTCCGCATTGGGGGCTATGAAGCGCAGTTCAAGTGGATTGATAAAGACAACCAGGAAGACGTCATGATTTACGAGCTTCCCGCTCTGATCGGGCCGAACAAAGGCGAACTTTTAACAGAGGAGAGAATGGAGCCGCTTGTCAATGTGCCGCCTATTTTTTCAGGACGGAAGCTGAATACGGTTCTCTGGTCGTTTGGAACCGGCGCATTGCTTTACGGTGTCATCAGGCTGATCATCAGAAAACGCATCAGTCAGCTTCTTCAGCCGCTCGTGAAAAATGTGAACCTTGACCTTGTCGATGAAATCGGCTATCGATCCGTTTCGATCGGCTTTCCGGTTTTTACGCTTGGCGCGCTTATTTTCGCGATGATATGGGCACAGCTGGCATGGAGCAGATTCTGGGGCTGGGATCCGAAAGAAGTCTGGGCGCTGATTACATTTTTGTTTTATGCAGCTTATCTGCATCTCAGGCTTTCAAGAGGCTGGCACGGCGAAAAATCGGCGTGGCTTGCCGTTATCGGTTTTGCCATTATTATGTTTAATCTTATTTTTGTAAACCTTGTCATCGCTGGACTTCACTCTTATGCATGATCCGTGCGGTGCAGGAAGGTCCGGGCTTTTCGCCGGGCCTTCCGCAGCTTATCGTTTTAAATTGGGAAAGGCCATTCTTAGCTTGGCTTACGATCGCTTTTCTAATAAAATGAATGTAAGAAGATTCAAATCAGGAGGTTTACGATGGAACAGACGAAAGAGACAAAAATATTAGTAGTAGACGATGAGGCAAGAATCAGACGACTTTTAAAAATGTACCTGGAAAGGGAAAATTATAAGATCGAGGAAGCCGAGAATGGCGACGAAGCCATCGATAAAGCCCTGGGCAACGAATACGATTTAATCCTGCTCGATTTGATGATGCCAGGAACCGACGGCATTGAAGTATGCCGCCAAGTACGCGACAAAAAAGCCACTCCGATCATCATGCTGACGGCGAAAGGCGAAGAAGCGAACCGGGTGCAGGGCTTTGAAGTCGGAACCGATGACTATATTGTAAAACCTTTCAGTCCGAGGGAAGTGGTGCTGAGAGTCAAAGCGCTCTTGAGAAGATCATCGCAAACCTCTTATCTGAATACAGATACAACGGCAAAAAATGTTCTTGTTTTTTCTCACTTATCCATTGATCACGATGCTCACAGAGTTATGGCGGACGGAACCGAAGTCAGCCTGACGCCGAAAGAATATGAACTGCTTTACTTCCTGGCCAAAACTCCTGATAAAGTATACGATCGTGAAAAGCTGCTGAAGGAAGTATGGCAATACGAGTTTTTCGGCGATTTGAGAACGGTCGACACCCATGTTAAACGTCTACGTGAAAAATTGAACAAAGTCTCGCCGAAAGCTGCGAAAAAAATCGTAACGGTATGGGGTGTCGGGTATAAATTTGAGGTCGGAAACGAATGAAGTTTTGGAAGAGCGTAGTCGGTAAACTGTGGTTTACCATACTGCTTTTAGTTTCATTTGTCTTATTTATCCTTACGTTCTTTCTGCTTGAGTTTATTGAAAACTACCATGTCGATGAAGCGGAAGCTGATTTGACAAAGCTCGCCAGCAAGGTGGCCGTCATCATGGAAAACCATAAAGACCAGGAGACGGCCAGATCGATCACATGGGAGCTTGCCGATGAACTGACGAGCATCACCGTTATCAAAAATGAGAATGAATATTGGTATTCACCGCGGGAAAATCAAAAAGTGGCTTCCATTACATTAAAAGATATTAAAAATGATTCCGATCTGAACGAAGCGCTTCAGAAGCATCAAAAAGTGCAGAAGCGGACGGTCATCTCCGATCAAAAGAACGATCAGCTGATTGTCGGTGTACCGTACGGGAAAGGCGAAGATGAAGGCATGGTGTTTCTTTCTCAATCGCTTCTTGCCGTGAAAGATACGACACAGCATACGACAAGGTATATTCTCTTTGCCGCTGCGATTGCGATTGTGTTAACGACGATTTTCGCTTTCTTCCTGTCAAGCCGGATTACCTACCCGCTCAGAAAAATGCGGCAGGGTGCACAGGATCTTGCAAAAGGGAAGTTTGATACGAAGATTCCGATCCTGACCCAGGATGAAATCGGCGAGCTGGCGATTGCCTTTAACCAAATGGGGCGCCAGCTGAAGTTCCATATTACAGCGCTCAATCAGGAAAAGGAGCATTTGTCGAATATCTTAAGCAGTATGGCAGACGGCGTGATCACCATCAATATCGACGGGACGATCCTTGTGACTAACCCTCCGGCTGAACGCTTTTTACAGGCCTGGTATTATGAGCAGAACATGAATGTAAAAGAAGGCCATGAACTGCCTCCTGAAGCGCGTGAGCTTTTTCAAAACACCGTCGGCACGGAGAAGGAGCAGATGATTGAAATGACCCTGCAAGGCAGAACATGGGTGCTGCTCATGAGTCCGCTGTACAATCAGTCACATGTGCGCGGAGCGGTCGCCGTTTTGAGGGATATGACGGAGGAAAGACGGCTTGATAAGCTGAGAAAAGATTTTATCGCCAATGTCAGCCATGAGCTGAGAACACCGATTTCGATGCTTCAAGGGTACAGTGAAGCAATCGTTGACGACATTGCAAGCTCTGAGGAAGAAAAAAAGGAAATCGCGCAGGTCATCTATGACGAGTCTTTACGAATGGGAAGGCTTGTGAATGATTTGCTGGACCTTGCCAGAATGGAGGCGGGCCATATTTCCTTAAACGTAGAACAGGTGGAGCTCCGCGAATTTTTCGAGAGGGTGTTCAGAAAGTTTTACGGAGTGGCCGGTGACAAAGAAATTACGCTTTCTCACAATCTTGATCTGCACGAAGCCAAATTTGTGTTTGATCCGGACAAAATGGAGCAGGTATTAACGAACCTGATTGACAACGCGATCCGCCATACAAATGCCGGCGGCACCGTACATGTCGATGTGCAGTCAGCGCAAAGCGGGCTGAAAATCGCCGTGAAAGACTCGGGCAGCGGCATCCCAGAAGAGGACCTGCCGTTTATTTTTGAACGCTTTTACAAGGCGGATAAAGCAAGGACGAGAGGAAAAGGCGGGACGGGCCTCGGACTTGCGATCGTTAAAAACATCGTCGATGCACACAACGGATCGATCACCGTCCACAGCATGCTGAACGAAGGTACTTCCTTCACGTTTTACATTCCAAGAAATAAGCAGGATGTTGGCCAAATTTGACGAAGAATCTTGTTCCATAAGAAACAAAGAGCACCTGTTCATGAAGAACAGGTGCTCCGTTATTTGAGGGCAACTTGTATCCAAGTTGTAAAATTTCTGCTTATCCTGAAACGTTTTTGCCTTTGTTGCCGTTAAAAGAGTGGGGATTCCAAAAGACAGATGAACATCAGAGGAAATGGATGAAGGATTTGGACAAATGGACTAGTGAAAATCACATATGGACATAATTGCTCCCGTTCTGATCATCTATAAAAGGCCGTTCATTTTTTCTGCGCCTTAAAAGTCCACCAGCACTCCAATTGCGGACCGTCAAAGGAAGAGTTTGGTTTGGATTTATGTATAATCTCTATAGAAGGATGCGAGAAACAAAAGAGGTTTCTAGACAAAATAAGCTTGAAACAGGGAATGAGTGATGACTTTATGGATAAAACCAAAATACTGATTATAGAAGATGATGAAGCAATTGCTGATTTGCTTGCTTACGGGCTGACGTCCGAAGGTTTCGAAACGTGCACGGTCAATAACGGCTCTTCAGGCATGAGGAAATTAGATCAATTCAAACCTGATCTTCTGCTGCTCGATTGGATGCTGCCTGACTGCAGCGGATTGGATATTTGCAAAACAGTGACTGAAAGCTATAATATTCCGATACTGATGATCACCGCAAAATCAGATGTCACGGATAAAATACTCGGGTTGGAATTCGGGGCCGATGACTATATTACAAAGCCGTTTGATCTGCGCGAAGTTGTCGCGAGAATCCGCACGATCCTTCGGCGTCTGGAACAAGCCTATCATGTGAACGAACGGGAAACGGAAAAAGAGGATGAGATCCGGTTTAAAAATATTGTGATCATCCCGGGTGAAAGACTGGTGAAAAAAGACGGGGCAGCCGTCGAATTGACTCCTAAAGAATATGATCTGCTGATGACTTTGGTTGATCATCGGGGAAAAGTTTTTACGCGTTCAGAGCTTTTAGAATTCATTTGGGGATACGATTTTTTCGGTGACACCCGTACAGTTGATACCCATATTCAAAGACTCCGCAAAAAGCTCGATGCAAGCGACTTGATTAAAACGGTGTTCGGTATCGGATATAAATTCGAGAAGCAGGAGGAGTAGAGAGTGTTACGGACCATCAAGGGCAAGTTTATTGTTGGCTTTTTTCTGATTTTTTCTCTCTCTTTCCTTGTGCTCAATCATACGGTTAAGAACGTGATTTGGTCGAGTAATGAAAAAATTGTAACATCGGATTTAGTCGAACTGAAAAAAAACAGTACCGTCTATGTAAACCAGGCATTTTTAATCAATCATTATAAAAACAATGAACTTTATTTCGGTGATATGGCCGATGAAATGGTAGATAATTTGAATCACTCCACAGGAAGCAATGTCGGTGTTTATACCGTGAATGGCGCATTGTTGTCTGCTTCTGATCAGAAGGCGTTTTCCCGTGGAAGTAATGAAGATCTTAAACAGGCGATCAAAGGAAAGACTGCCTATCATATCACCTATAATCGCAATAAAGCAGAAGTGTTTTTTTCATATCCGGTTGTCGTTGAAGGTACAAAGGTAGGCATATTGCGTTTTTCGAAAAATTTTGACCTGCTGTATAAGCAAAGCGGAGAGGTTCTGGATATTGTTTTTTACATCGCGCTTGCCATATTTTTGGCGGCGTTCCTTTTCTCCTATATCCTGTCCAGACATATCACGATTCCGCTCGTCAAGCTGACCGATGCCACCTCGCAAGTCAAGAAGGGCAAGCTGGATATGGATATTCACTTTAATAGGAAAGATGAAATCGGCCAGCTTGCCGTCAACTTTAACGATATGATCAGCAGAATTCGAGAACAAATTTTAACCATTGAAAGGGATCGTGACCGTTTAAAGGAACTGAACGAACAAGAAAAACGATTTTTTGACAATATGACGCATGAGCTGAAAACACCTCTGACTTCCATCCAAGGATATGCAGAGATCATAAAAGATAAAGGGGAATCGGATCGGGCGTTTTTTGATAAAGGCATGAACCACATTGTTGAAGAAAGCCGACGCCTGCACAATTTGGTGATCAAGCTTCTTGAAGTATCCCGGGAACCTGCCAAGGGAGCTCAATTTGACAGGGTCGAGGCAGGGGAAATTTTAAAAGATGTTTGCGAATCGATGAAGTTTCGGGCAGAACGGTATAAGAAAAGGATTACCTGTGACATTGAAGATGGCCTGTACGTTCACAGTCATGTGAGCAGGCTGCGCCAGCTTTTCATCAATCTGCTGGACAACGCCATCAAATACAGCTTATCTCATTCGGAAATCATCATTAAGGCCGAAATCGTTGGAGAAACCATTCTTTTTACATTCAAGAATCCAAGTGCTCCATTGGAAAATGACCAACACTCCAAAATGTTCCAGCCCTTTTATTCAGTCAATCAGAAGATTAAGGAAGAAGGAAGTGTAGGCTTGGGATTAAGCATTGTGAAAACAATTGTTGACGAACACGGAGGAACAATCGAGATGTACTACAAGGAAAACCAAACAGTGATTCATGTTGAATTAGCTTACGCAAAGGTTGAGAAATGATGAAAAACAAACCGTTTATCATTTGGGCAGGAGTGCTGTTGTTTCTGGCCATTATCGTGTCCAGTTATAATGTCGGAAAAAGATCTGAAACGATTATCATCCCAAGCGGGGAAGACAATCATGTCGATGACCAGAAAACCCGCCCTTTTCAAGTCAATACGATTTATCGCCTTCCAAAAGCAGGGCAGCTGCTTGGGTGGTCTTCACCGGATTCCGTTGTCGGTTTTTTCAAGGGAGATGGGACATCCGAACGTACAGCGCGCAGTCTTCAGCGCCTTTCCTCCCCCTATGAAAAAGCTGAAATCGTAAAAGGCATTGAAAGCAACATGTCCAACCTGAAAATGTCTCCAGACGGAAAGCGTATCGCCGGAGTCACTTTGTCATTAAGTAAGACATCAATGCAGCTGTTTTCGCCGGCGAACGGAAAAAACACAGAAATCGCCAGCATCTCCGCCAGCAATGAGGTCTATGTCCAAGATGTTTCATGGTCAAATAATAGCAGATACGTTTGTTATCTCGTTTTAGATGTTGGGCAGGGGAATCAGACAAGCCTTCGTGTTTATGATACGGATTCCGGAACGCTCAAAACGTATACATTGAATGATTTTGCGGAGAAAGATTCGCTTACGGGAGTTAACATCTCTGATAATGGACGAGATTTTTTGCTTACCGTGTTGCAGCGTTCCGACGAGTACGGAATCAGAATAGGAACGATTGACGGCAACCGCATTAAAATCCAGGACAAGCGTCTGGACAGCCGCGGCGGACCGGTTTGGTTAAACAATGATCAATTTGTATTCCTGGACACAGGGGAAACCCTGTACGAATATGATCGCAGAAACGGCGAGCTTTCTGCTCTGCTCGAAAAAGTAACTGTTTTTAAATTCTCAAACGACTTAAAGAAAATCGCTTACTCTTTGAAGGATGAAGACAATATCTATGCAGGCAAGCTTCAAGGGAAAAATATCCTCTATGAAGAACCGATATACCACGGCACCATCCCTTCGGAAATATATTGGAGCCCGGACGGCAACAGCCTGCTCGTTAGCGCACAATACCAGTATCCTTCTATGGAGAGTGCATCGGCGCGATTTTTAGAAGAACAAGCTTATATCATCACATTTAAATAACCGATCGTTTTATACTTTAATATCAGGCAAAAAAACCTTATTTCAGTTAAATACCGAAATAAGGTTTTTCTTTTTATCCATTCCTTTCTCACTATCCCCTTCAAGGTAATAAGTCTTATTATTTACTGATTAACATCCCTCAAAAAATGATGTTTTTCCTCTTTTTGTGACATTTTGTTTACAAGTTGGCCGAACTTCTGCGATATCTTCCCTTTATATTTAAAGAGCATCCTTCTTATAGAACGTTGTCTTGTATGTGACGAGATTAAAAGAAACCTAGTGATTGATAATTACAGCTTAAGGAGTTGGAAAAAGTGTTAAATTCACCAAAAGAAGATCGTAAATTGAGCGCACTAGGAAAATTAGTGCTGGGTATGTTGATTGTACTGGGGGTGACTTTGTTATGCATTTCGTGGAATGCACTCGCTGGTCCAAAGCAGGAACCGCTAAAAGAAAATTCCTCCGCTTCAGCACCTGTGACGGGAGGCAAACATAAAGCAGAGAAAAAAGAAAATAAGCAAACAGCGCCGGAAATCGGAAAGGTCGTCTATTTGTCATTTGACGACGGGCCGAATCCTGCGGCTTCAGATAAGATCTTAAGTTTGCTCGATAAGTATCATGCAAAAGCTACTTTTTTCATGTTAAAACCGAATATCGAACAAAATCCCGATATTGTGAGAAAAATGGTTGAAAGCGGCCACTCTGTCGGCTCTCACGGAGTGACGCACCAAGTATCGAAAATCTATAAATCTCCTGAAAGCTTTGCAGCAGAAATGAACGATACGTTGAAAACGATCAAAGAAACGACCAACGTTGACACACATTTGATCAGATCGCCTTACGGATCAAAGCCTTATATTACCGGTCCATTTCAAGAAGTCATTAAGCGCGACCACTTTAATCTTTGGGACTGGACTGTTGATTCAGAGGACTGGAAATCTGCAAATACAAACGGTCAATTCGTCAATAATGTGATTCAGCAAGTCAATAACCTTTCCGGTGTTGAGCCGCTTGTCGTATTAATGCATGAAAAACCGACAACTGCGGCCCATTTGGAGAAACTATTGAAATACTTTCAGGAAAACGGATATGAAATGAAGCCTATTCATGATTCGATAAAACCGGTTCATTTCAGATGGAATTAAAAAATATGACCTGGATCAACAAGGAAGGGATACTATGGTGAAACTGAGAAAAAGAAAACTAAAGATGAAAAATGTGATATTGTTCGCCCTCGCGCTAGTGATAACGATTGGCAGTGTGGTTTCATACGGGATTTACCGTACCGTCGCAAAATCAATAAATGGAATGTACGAGCCTCTTCACAGGGATGCCGAGCAGAAGGATACTGCTCCGCACCATCCTATATCCATTCTCTTATTAGGGATAGATGAGCGCCCTGGTGATAAAGGACGACCGGATTCTATGATTGTGATGACGATTAACCCGGAGACAAAGAAAACGACAATGACAAGTATTCCGCGTGATACAAGGGTGTTTATCAAATCGAAGAATAAATTTTCGAAAATGAATTCGGCCTACACCTATGGCGGAATTGAAGGGACCGTTGAAACTGTAGAACAATTTTTGAACATTCCCATCAATTATTATATTAAAATCAATATGGATGGGTTTAAAGATATTGTCGATGCAATTGGCGGCATTACGGTGGATAATCGGATTGATTTCACCCTTGAAGGCGTGCATCTGTCAAAAGGAAAGCAGCATCTTAATGGCAAAACTGCTTTGACATATGCTAGGATGAGAAAAGACGATCCCCGCGGTGATTTTGGACGTCAAGAGCGTCAGCGTGAGATCATCAATGAAATCATTCATGAAGGTGCCCAATTAAAATCATTAACAAACTATCAAGAAATTTTGACAGCATTAGAAAAAAACATCAAAACAAACTTAACACTGGACAAGATGATCGATATTCAACATTCTTATAAAGAAGCTGCCAAGGATATTAAACAGATAGAAATTGAGGGTGAAGATAAAAAAGTTGACGGCTTATGGTATCACCTGGTGACTGACGAAAAGAGAAAGGAGATTTCCAAAAAGCTTCGCCAACAATTGGACTTAAAGTCATAAACGGATGAAAATCAGTCCATTTCAAAGGATCCGCCTTAAGGAACGTTCCGATTATGAGTATACGGACGCAGCTTAGTGAGAAAGCGGAAGTTCCTGTAAGCTTGGCACCTGTTCATTTAGAACGGGTGCTTTTATGCTTGTTAAGTTAAAATTAAGCTTAACTTTAGTTAAACCCCCTTTCCATTTTCATATGTTCGTAATATAGTTGTAATAGTTGTAATGTAACCTTTTAAGATTGACAAACGACAATAAATTGAACGGAGGGGTTTCAGGTGGAAGAAACCTTTCAGAAAATATATGATCAGTATCATCAGGATTTATTTCAGTTTTTATTTTATATGGTAAAAGACAAAAACCAGGCAGAAGACTTAGTTCAGGAAGTATACATCCGCGTCCTGCATTCTTATGAAACATTTGAAGGCAGAAGCAGCGAAAAAACCTGGCTTCTTTCGATTGCGCGGCACGTTGCGATCGACTGGTTCAGAAAGCAGCAGACGATCCGCCAGCGGATTTTGGGGACGTTTGACTGGGAGAAGCAAGATGTAAAAGACCGCAAGCCTCTGCCTGAGGACATCGTGATGCAGAATGAAAACCTGAAGGAAATTTTCGAGGCCCTTGACAGGTGTACGCTTGATCAAAGATCCGTTATCGTATTGCGGTTTATCCAAGGGTATTCGATCAGTGAAACGGCAAAAGCCTTAAATTTTTCCGAAAGCAAGGTGAAAACCACTCAGCACCGCGGTCTGAAAGTGCTTCGTAAACAGATGGAGCTTTTGAAGGAGGATCCAAAGAATGAAGAAGTCAGAATGGAACGAAGAACGGCTGAAGGCGTTACTAAGCCAACTTCCAACGGTTAAGGATAATCGTTCGGCAAATCAGATCTATCAAAAGCTGATTTTCGCACCAAAGCGTAAATCACCGAAAAAAACGGGTCGGCGCATTTGCTGCTACAGTTTTGGTTCTCTTTCTTCTGATGCTGATCACTCCTCAATTAATCGAACAGATCAGATCTCAAAACAGCGCCGACGCCAACATTTCATCTGACGGAAAATTGGTGCAGACGGAGGCTGATGCTGCCAAGTCTGAACCTGCAAATACGTTTGTCGTCTCCCAGAATCAAAAAGACGACTATATCACCTTCGCTTTCCTTGACAAGTCCAAGTCTGTCGTTGTCCCGATAAGTCTTGAGAAAAGCATAAGCATGACGAATCTTGAAGATGCACTTCACGCATACAGCCGGCTTAAAGTGGACCAATTTACATCATTTGATACATCTTATCTTGATCAGGTGAAGTTCAAAGAACAGAAAAACGGTAAAAAACTGACGATTCAAGTAAATGAAAAAATACCGGAGCTTTCAGTGGAAGATTTCGAACGGCTGAAAAATGTGATCAACGAAACCTTTAAATGGGGTTCATATGATTCTGTTTTGTTTATTTCCGATGATGAATCTGGCGTTGAATTTGAATCATTCGGAATGCTCGCTGATATGGCGATTATGCATCAGACGCAAAAAGGCTACTATTTATATGAAAGCTCTGACGGACGCCGGTTCCTTGCACCTTCAAGCGAATCTTACGAAACGGTGCAGGAAGCGATAAAGATGATGAAAGTTAAAGAAAGCGGCACTAATTTACAACCCATTCTATCCGATGATACAAAGATTGAAGATATTCAAAAGAATGGAAAAGAACTGATCATTCAATTTTCTTCCTCCGCGAATATTGAAAATAAACCTGAAGACGTTTTGATGGTTGAAGGCCTTCTATTGACCGCCAAAGATTTCGGGTTCACAAAAGTGAAATTTAAAAATGCATCCACAACCAAGGTCGGCGCCTATGACTTGTCGAAATCTGTACAGGTTCCTTACGCACCGAATCCGATAACGATAGAAAGCTAAAAGACTCCCCGCGCGGAGTCTTTTTTTGATGTATAAAATGTATTGATTTGGAAGTATACTAAGCTGTCTCCGAATAGGGGGAATTTTACCGCAGATGCTTGTAATAGGAGGATATGGAAACCCTTGAAGATACTCAGACATCAAAACTTCCTGTTCGCGATCGCATGGCTTTCGGGGCTTGCGTTTCTCGTCACTACGCCGGGAGCGGCAGCTTCAGAGTGGATTGAACCGATTAAAGGGGAGATCACAGATCAATTCGGGACGAGAGACGGAAAACATAAGGGGCTTGACATTGCCGCTCCTGAAGGGGAAGCTGTAGCGGCAGCCGCAGACGGAACGGTAAGCAAATCGTATCAATCGGACTCCTACGGCCACGTGATATTTATCAAACATGACAACGGATATGAAACCGTTTATGCCCACTTAAGCAAACGCCTGAAAAAGGAAAAAGAACGGGTGAAAAAAGGCGAGCAAATCGGAATCATCGGCAATACGGGAATATCGACCGGAACCCACCTGCATTTTGAAATGCATCACGGTTCATGGACTGAAGATAAAAGATATGCAATCAATCCGCTGACGGTGCTTCGTGAAGAAGCGTTCCAGCAAAATTCGGTCCACGTTCATCAAAACACCGGGACAATGAGCGGTGCCGTAACTGTTCAAAAAGGGGACACGCTCTGGAAAATCAGCAAGGATAGCGGTATATCTATCGAGGAGATCATGAGAATAAACGGGTTGAAACATTCGAAGCTTAAGGCCGGCCAAACACTCCGCCTTCATGACGATGAACCGAAGACCGGCACATATGTGGTGCAGAAAGGGGATACGCTTCATCATATCGCCGAAAAAATGGGCGTTACTGTCCGGCACCTCAAAGAATGGAACGATTTGAAAGGCGAGCAGATTTATCCCCGCCAGCTGCTTGAGATCAGGGAGAGTTCCTAAAAAAAAACGGAACCCGAAAGGAATTTCTTTCAGGTTCCGGGGCTTTTTATTAAGGAAGGTCGATGACTTTAACAGACACGATATCCGGGATGTTTTTCAGCTCATTTAAAATATCGTCCTCAAGGTGGCGGTCAAATGAAAGCATCATGATCGCTTCTCCGCCTTTTTCTTTTCGGCCCACCTGCATAGTGGCGATGTTGATGTCATGGTCTCCTAAAATTCGTCCGACATGGCCGATAGCCCCCGGTTTATCCTGGTGGTGAATATACACAAGGTGTCCAGCCGGATAAAAATCGATATCAAAGCCGTTTAAGGCAACGATGCGACCGCCGAAGTGCGGAATGTACGTCGCTCTTAAAGAGAATGTCGTCACATCTCCGGTGACAGTCACAGAAATGCAGTTTTCATAGCCTGACTCATTGGAAGAAATTTTTTCGCTGAAGCTGATGCCGCGCTCTTTCGCGACAGTGCCGGCATTCACTTCGTTGACGGTAGCCGCGACCCTCGGCTTCAGGAATCCGGCCAAAAGGCTTTTCGTAATAAATGACGTTTCAAGCTTGGCGATAGAGCCTTCATATTGAATGGCTACATCTTGAACAGGCTCATTCATACACTGAGACACAAGGTTTCCGATCGTATTGGCAAACTGATGATAAGGCTGGATTTTTTCGAATGAATCCTTTGTCATGGCCGGAAGGTTGATCGCGGACATCACAGGATTTCCTTGCGCATATTGAAGGACTTCTTCGGAAACTTGTGCAGCGACATTCAGCTGAGCTTCTTTCGTTGAAGCGCCCAAGTGAGGAGTCGCGACCACAAGCGGATGATCGATCAGTTTTGAATCGACCGGAGGCTCGACTTCAAACACATCGAGGGCAGCGCCTGCGACATGTCCGCTTTCCAAAGCTTCCAAAAGCGCCGCTTCATCGATGATCCCGCCTCTTGCACAGTTCACGAGACGAACGCCTTTTTTCGTCTTTGCGATGGTTTCTTTGTTCAAAAGTCCCTTCGTTTCTTTTGTGAGCGGGGTATGAACTGTAATAATGTCAGCGCATGCCAGAACTTCTTCAAAGCTGTTCGCGTTAACGCCGAGCTTGCTTGCCCTTTCTTGCGTCAGGAACGGGTCAAATACATGAACGGTCATGCCGAACGCTTTTGCGCGGCTCGCGATTTCGCTTCCAATGCGGCCCATTCCGATGATGCCGAGCGTTTTTCCGTAAAGCTCTGAACCGACGTAAGCCGAACGATTCCACTCCCTGGATTTAACGGAGATGTTTGCCTGCGGAATATGTCTCATTAACGCTGAAAACATTGCAAAAGTATGTTCAGCAGTTGAAATTGTATTTCCGTTTGGCGCGTTTACGACGATGACACCGTGCTTTGTCGCCTCGTCAATATCGATATTGTCGACGCCGACACCTGCTCTGGCAACAATTTTTAGCGAAGTCATCTTTTTAAACAATTCTTCGGTCACCTTCGTGGCGCTCCGCACCAAGAGAGCGTCAAACGTATGAAGCTCGTCTTCCGCTTCCGCAACATTCTTTTCTACAATTTCAATAAAATCTGCTTCCATTAATGGTTTGAGGCCGTCGCTGGACATTTTATCTGAGACCAATACTCGAAACATGTAAGATTTCCTCCTAAATAAGCGTCATAAATATCTGATAATTTACCATATTCCATAAAGGGTGTCAATGAGTTTCGCGCGGAAAGACGAAAATTAAAAATGAAATAACTGTGAATGTGCGGTTTTTAGTGTGTGGAAAAAGTGAGTTTGCCGAAATATCCTGAAGGACGCCCCAAAACAGCGCAATAAGCTTTGAATCTGTACATTTTTTCACAATTCATTTATAATAATATCAGTATCAAAAATAAATAAGATCAATCTTCGGGGCAGGGTGAAATTCCCTACCGGCGGTGATGAGCAAGCGCTCTAAGCCCGCGAGCCTCTTTAGGGGCAGGATTCGGTGCGATTCCGAAGCCGACAGTATAGTCTGGATGGGAGAAGATGGAGGTTCCGTGCGTTTTGAAATGATATTTTCAAACGTTTATTTGACCTGTCTGTAAAACAGCCCCGCTTTTTCAATAAAGCGGGTTTTTTGTTTAGGGCAGGGGGAAAGAACCATTCCTCTTTTCGTGAGATGTGATCGAAAAGGAGAGAGTGACAAAATGAAACACAACAAGGTGAGACGTCTCGTCTCAATCAGCATGCTGAGCAGCATCGCATTTATTTTAATGATGCTGAGTTTTCCGATCTTGGGGGCATTCCCGTATTTGAAAATCGATTTTAGTGATATCCCGGCACTGCTCGCTGTTATTTTGTATGGTCCGGGAGCCGGAATTGCTGTGGAAGCGATCAAAAACGTGCTGAATTACTTTATTGCCGGAAGCGCCTCAGGCGTTCCGATTGATCAGGCGGCTAACTTCATTGCCGGAACATTGTTTATCCTGCCGGCGGCTGTGCTGCTTAAAAAATCAAGTTCTGCCAAAGGGTTTGTCACAGCTCTTTTCGCAGGGACGCTTGTGATGGCCGTTTCGATGAGCATTTTAAATTATCTATTATTTCTGCCTGCCTACACTTGGTTTTTAAATGCTCCAGTGCTATCGGGAGAAGCGCTCAAAACCACAGTTTTGGCCGGAATCCTGCCATTTAATTTCATCAAAGGCATCGCTGTGGCTCTCGTGTCCACGCCGATTTTCCTTTCGTTGAAGCCGCGGCTGAAGGAAAACGTCCGCATGGCCGCCAAATAAATAGACATGAAAAATGCCCGGAACAGTGCCGGGCATTTTCAGCTGCAGAAGGAGCCGGCTTCTTTTTGCTTGTTGGCGAAGCAGTGCTTATCTGATAAAAAAACATCCGGCACTTTGTGCACCGGATGTTTTTTTGCTTTATTCGTGTTTAAGCGGGTCGCCTTCGAACGGCTCATCCGCAACTTTGATCGAATCTGTAGGACAGCCTTCAAATGCGTCCATCATGTCTTCTTCCAAGACGTCAGGGACTTCGACGACACCCTGATTGTCGTCAAGGGTGACAAACGCGATTCCCTCATCGTCGTAATCATAAATATCAGGAGCCGCAGCACCACAAGCTCCGCATGCGATGCACGTATCTTTGTCTACAATTGTATATTTTGGCATGAATAAAAAACCTCCCAGATTGTTCTTCGTTGGAACAAATGGTTTAACCCTCTATCTATCCGATATGAAACCTATTCCCATTCCTTATTGTAATGGTGTTAATCTTACATTTCAACTCAAAAATATTGAGAATGCTTATCACACAAGGGTTCTACTGCTAACATACCCCTTTTATATGAGTTTAAACGTCGATTTCTCCGCAAAATCTGTTAAAATAAAAAGAAGAAAAGATCGAATGTTGCCGGAAGATTGTAGGTGATGATATGCCGGTTCATTTTTTTGACGCCATTGTGCTCGACATTCTGTCATCCATGAAGGGTGAGCGTTCTTCAAGCGCGGTCTATCATTTATTAAAAGGAAAAAGGTCGTCACAGACGATACAGGACGCCGGTTTATTTGCCGTTTCAAAATACTTTGGCTTTTATTCGGCTCTATCCAGAGAGCAGGTGACAGTCAGCGTTCAACAATTGAAACAGGAGTCTTTGGTCAGAGAAAAAGCGGAAAGCGGCGCTTACATCGTCACCGAAAAAGGAGAAGCGGAACTTGCCGGCTTTTTTGCCCTTTACCCGTGGCCCCGCCATTTTCACGGCGGCTATTATCAGGCGGCAGCCAAAATCATGTGGGCAAGGATGTCGCTTTTGATTCAGGTGCTCTCCAACAAACTTTACCGCGAACGCGTGTATTTACCGATCGTAAAAGATTATCAGATTCAGAACTGGGTTAAACAATATTTAAGAAGTCGGAATGCCGCTGAAACAGCAGCCCAGTTTCACCATGAGCTGAAAGAGAAGCTGTCTGTTTTGAACGATGATGAACAGGCCGCTATTTTTGTCCACTCCCTGACTTCCGGGGCAAAAGCGGGCTATACATTTAGACAGCTTTCCGAAAAAATGGACCTTGATGAGTGGTACATATATGCACTGTTTTGGGATGTTCTGCATCATTTTATTCAATCCGCCCGAAATGGTGAAAGTCCGCTTTTTCAAACGCTTATTCAGGACATTCCTTTGAATGATGGCTTGACACAATCGACGAGAAAAACGCTTTTTCTTATAAAAGAAGGGCATACAATAGACCGGATCGCAGACATTCGAAAGCTGAAAGCGGCGACGATCGAGGATCACATTGTGGAAATTGCCATTCATGATCCGTCTTTTTCCATCGATCAGTACGTGTCGAAAGAGGAGCAGAAAATCATTGCCGATTATGCGAAAGCGAACCAAACCAATAAAATCAGACAAATTAAAGAGGGGCTCGGCGGCCGATACAGCTATTTTAAAATCCGCCTGGCCTTGTCGAAAACGGTGATCAGGAATGGATAAACTTCATCAGGCGCTCCGCCGGTACTTTGGTTATCATACTTTTAAAAACGGCCAGGAAAAGATCATCAAAAGCGTGCTGGAGGGGCGGGACACGGTGGCGATGCTTCCGACAGGAGGCGGGAAATCGCTGTGCTACCAGCTTCCCGGATTGTTGAAAGACGGAACCGTCCTGATCGTCTCACCGCTTTTGTCTTTAATGGAAGACCAGGTGCAGCAATTAAAAATGCGCGGAGAGAAGCGGGCCGCGGCCTTGAACAGCGCTTTGACACACCAGGAAAAAAATGACGTATTAAGTCGGCTTCACAGCCTCAAATATCTGTATATTTCACCAGAAGCCCTCCAATCCGGCCAAGTGCTAAAAAAGCTTCAATTGCTCAATGTCAGCCTTTTTGTCGTTGATGAAGCTCACTGCATTTCAGAATGGGGGCATGATTTCAGGCCTGATTATTCGAAGCTTGGAGACATCAAGGCGCTCCTCGGTCATCCCGTCACCCTGGCGCTTACAGCGACGGCAACCGAAGCGACATTGAAGGACATTTCTAATATGCTGGGGCTTAAAGGCGCCAATTATTTGATCCATTCCGTTGATCGCCCGAACATTGCGCTTCATATTGAAAAGTTGCGGGATACCGCTGAGAAGACGGAGCGACTGACAGGGCTGGTTCAAAAGCTACAAGGTCCTGGTCTTGTTTATTGCCCGACAAGAAAATGGGCTGAAGAACTGGCTGACAAGCTTCGTGATGAGACAAAATTGAGAACGGGATTTTATCATGGCGGGATGGAGGCAAGCGACAGGATGCTGATTCAGCAGCAGTTCATTCGCAACCAGCTTGATGTAGTCTGCTGCACGAACGCCTTCGGTATGGGAGTTGACAAGCCTGATGTCAGATATGTGATCCATTTCAGCCTCCCGCAGACGACAGAGGCGTATCTGCAGGAAATCGGACGTGCGGGCAGGGATGGAAAGCAGAGCGTCAGCATTTTGCTGAAAGCTCCGGGAGACGAGGAAATCCAGGAGCAGCTCATTCAAATGGAAGCACTCTCTCAAAGTGATATCGGCTTTTTATACGAAAAGCTTGCCGGAGTGAAAGATGAGCGAAACCGGCGGGAAGTTCTACAGCAGGCCGGTTTATCGGAAACGCAAGCCCGCCATTTTCTACATCTTTATCAGAAGGTGCATCACCTTGGCGATGACGGCCGGGAGGTCATTCAGAGGGAGATGGACAGCCGCAGGGAGCTCAAGTTGAAAAAAGCGGCTGGGTTCGCCGCCGTCACCGAAAGCGAAGGGTGTTTCAGGGAAAGCTTGCTCGCTTATTTTAATGAACAAAAAAAACCGCTGGAAACGGATGACACAGCGTGCTGTACATCCTGCGGTTTAAGTCTTGAAGCATACGAAGCCAAAGGAGACCGTCCGTCTATGAACAAATTGACAGCGTGGGAAGAAGAATTAGATGCCATATTTGCCGCCAGCTGTGATCGTGTATGCTGAAAAAGCAGTCGGAAATCATACGTCGCCTGTCAGACAGGGAAATGCTGAAACAGCTCTATTTTTCCCAGATGCTGATGCTTTTTACCGCATTATTGATGGGCATCTTTTTATTTGATGATGCAGACGATTTTTTGTCGCTTTGGAATCCATCGGACTTGAGCATCTTGAAATACGGGGCGCCGCTCGCGGCTCTCGTGATTATCGCCGACCTGATGGTGATGAAATGGGCTCCGAAGCATATGTATGACGATGAAGGGATAAATGAAAAGCTTTTTCGTGAACGCTCGTACCCGCATATCGTGATTCTTACCCTTTTCATTGCATTTGCAGAGGAAATATTGTTCAGAGGCGTTATTCAGACGCATTTCGGTCTCTGGGCAGCGAGCATTATTTTCGCGATTTTGCATTTTCGTTATTTGAAAAAATGGCTGCTGTTTGTAATGGTTGTGTCCATCAGCTTTTTGCTCGGATTGAGCTTTGAATGGACAGGGAATTTATTCGTTCCTGTGACGGCACACTTTTTGATCGATGTTGTATTTGCGTGCCAGATTCGTTTTCAACACGTAAGGAGGAGTTCGCATGACGGAGATGTCAAGGATAGAGAGGAAGAAGAAGGAGCAGGAGAAGACCCGTGCTGAAATGAGCCGGGAGGCGGCCGCGGCTGTTGAACTGAAGACACCTGATGATGACATTCCTTCCAGGCAGACGTATCACAAAAAAAAGAAGCACAGCAAAAAAAAGAATAAAGACAGAAATCCGCTATTCACGTCACTTGCAGTCATGTTTGTTTTCATTCCGATCATCGTCTTCGTGGTGTTTATGTACATGCTGAACCAAGACAAAGGCGGCGATTCCAACTCTGATCAGTATGATAATGTGTTTTATGAAAACAAATCCGGTGAGACGGGAATGACGAATGAAAATCAAAACGGTGAACAAGAAGCGGATCAAAAGGCGGCTTCGCAGCATACAGCCGCCGCCCTTCAAGAAGAAAAGCTGAAAGAGAACAAACAATCGGAAAATAAAGAGGATGAACCGTCAAAAAAAGACGAGCAAAAGGAAAAAGAGCAGCCTAAAGAGGCAAAAAAAGCTGAGGAGAAGCCTGTCGCTGCAAAGAAGCCTACCGCACCGAAGCAGCCTGCGGAACAAGAGAAGAAAACGGCAAGCGCAGCTCAAACGCCGCCCGTTCAGCAAGCGCCGCAGCCCAAAAAGGTGCTGAAGCACACGGTTGGCGAAAAAGAGACGCTTTATCGGATTTCGATGAAATATTATAAGAACCGGTCAGGAGAGGAAAAAATCCGCAATTATAATCAATTATCAGGCAACAATGTCTACACCGGCCAGATTCTGAATATCCCGATTTATTAACAATGGCATCATTTTGCCCGCGAATACATATACATTGTACTATCAAATAGGACAAGGTGTGAGGACTGTGGGAAGCGAGCTTGAAGAGCTGAACCGTTTTACGGACGAACCGACGAAACAAATGCTCCGCGCCTTAATTAAAAGGAAGAAAAAGTACGAAAACTATGCCAGACAGACATTCAGGTGGCAGGCGCTGGCGGCGATATGCGCGGTTTCGTTTTGTTTGTTTGCAGCGTCAAAAGGGCTCGGGCAAAACGGCTTCCTTTCCGGCTTGCTGAATGACTCCGTCTACCTGCTTTGGATTTTGTCGGCCGCTTTTGCATACAGCACCGCTTACTATTTTAAAAAGAAGGAAGAAAAAGCAGAAGGGGAATTTCATAAGCTGAGATGCGAGATTATTCAGAAAAGCACGGATTTATGGCCCCAGCCTGAAGAGTGGAAATCAAGGGAAACGGTTTTTAAGATCATGAAACAGCAGTATGACATTAATCTTTATTTCGAAAGCAAATAAAAAAGACGTTTTCTTATTAAAAGAAACGTCTTTTTGCATAAAGCCGTCTTATGATAAACAAAACAGATTGGAGAATGCACATGATCTATTGGCTCAGTCTGGCTTCGGCCGTTTTCATCGGTTTTGCTGCTTTAGTGTGGAAAATGTCAGGTATCGCGCGAGAAAACCGGGTATTGAAAGCCGAGTTTTCGCTCAGGCGCCTAAATAACGAATTGACCGTCTTTTTTATTTCGGATATTCATAGGCGGACAGTCAGTGAAGACATTATTCGTGAAGTGAAAGAACACGGGGTTCAGCTCGTCTTGATCGGCGGCGACTTAGCGGAGGGCGGCGTTCCTTATTCGAGAATTGAAGAAAATATCAAAAGGCTTTCAAGTTTGGGAAAAACGTATTTTGTATGGGGAAATAACGATTATGAAGTTGATCAGGAAAGGCTGCAGGAAATATTCAGGGCACACGGCGTAACGCCTTTGCGCAATGCTTCGGTTTTGCATGACCATCAAGGACAAGCCGTCAATATTTGCGGAGTGGATGACATCAGGCTCGAATTGGATGATTACCCGGCAGCGCTCAGAGGCGTGCAGCAGGATTTTCCGACCATCCTTGTGTCACATAATCCGGAGATTCATCATCAAATACAGGAGACGGACGGTATTGATCTCATATTGAGCGGTCATACCCACGGAGGACAGATTCGCCTCGGCAGATTCGGGCTCTGTGAAATCGGAGGAACCGGAACCGTTCATCAGGCGCCGTACTTGATCAGCAACGGCTATGGCACATCGAAGCTTCCGCTGCGGCTGGGAGCGAGGCCGGAAACCCATCTGATTAAGCTGGTCCCGGGACCCTGCATGGAAGGAAACTGATGCTTTTTCACTGAAAAGGAACGAAAAGGCGGCATTGTGCTTGTCTTCCGCCCAAACACAGTGTAAACTGGTATCAAAATTAAGAACCTATGACTCATCATCTCCATATAATAAGATATATGATGTGTGCAAGAAGAGGCAGGAGGGAACGTTATGCGGCTTGAGCGTCTAAATTATAATAAGATCAAAATCTTTCTGACACTTGACGATCTGACAGACCGGGGGCTGACGAAAGAAGACCTTTGGAAAGACTCATTTAAAGTTCAGCAGCTGTTTAAAGACATGATGAACGAAGCGAATACAGAGCTCGGGTTCGAAGCGAATGGCCCAATCGCTGTTGAAGTGTATTCTCTTCAAGCACAAGGAATGGTCATCATTGTCACAAAAAATCAAGAAACAGATGAAGACGATAATGAGTATGATGAGGACTATATTGAAATGCAAGTCAAACTTGGCGAAAGTGTTGACATTATATATGAATTTCAAACGTTTGAGCATCTGATTGAACTTTCCAAAAACCTGGACCGCATCGGTATTCAAGGCGGGACAGTCTACCACTATGAAGACAGGTATTTCTTAAGTCTCGACGATTTTGACTCCCATGAGGCTGACGGCGTGATTTCGATTTTAGCCGAATATGGGAATCCGACGACTTTAACGATTTACAGGCTTCAGGAATACGGAAAGAAAATCATGGAAAACAATGCCGTTCAGACCATTCAGACATATTTCAAATAGCCCGCATTCAAAAAAGATATTCTGCTGTGTTAAACAGCAGTTTTTTTCTGCCGAAAATAAGAATATAACAAAAAAGATTTTTCTCGAATATTTTCACGAAAAATGGTTGATTGTTCTTTGCATGATTAGTGCAAGGGTGTATACTATTCTCTGAAAGGACAACATGCCAGAAAGACTTTAGGAGGTTAACTTATAATGGTAGCCGATCAAAACACCGGTCATACTGAAGAAAACACACATGACGTTTTGAAATCAACGCAAACGGTGATACATAAGGCGCTTGAAAAATTGGGGTATCCTGAAGAGGTGTATGAATTACTAAAAGAACCGATCCGTTTTTTAACGGTGAAAATTCCGGTTCGCATGGACGATGGATCTGTTAAGATTTTCACGGGCTACCGAGCCCAGCACAATGATGCAGTAGGGCCGACAAAAGGCGGCATCCGTTTTCATCCGGGAGTTACAGAAAAAGAAGTTAAAGCGCTTTCTATTTGGATGAGTCTGAAATGCGGCATCATCGACCTTCCATATGGAGGCGGAAAGGGCGGGATCATCTGTGATCCGCGGGATATGTCCTTTCCTGAACTGGAACGTTTAAGCAGAGGGTACGTCCGGGCGATCAGCCAAATTGTCGGACCGACAAAAGACGTGCCGGCTCCCGATGTATTTACCAATTCTCAAATCATGGCATGGATGATGGACGAATATTCAAGAATCGACGAATTCAACTCGCCGGGCTTCATTACCGGCAAACCGCTCGTTTTAGGTGGTTCTCACGGCAGAGAATCTGCGACAGCAAAAGGGGTTACAATCTGCATTAAAGAGGCGGCGAAAAAGAAAGACATCGACATTGAGGGAGCTTCTGTCGTCGTGCAGGGGTTCGGAAATGCGGGAAGCTACCTTGCGAAATTCATGTATGACGCGGGTGCAAAAGTTGTCGGCATTTCTGATGCATACGGCGGCCTGTATGATCCTGAAGGGCTTGACATCGATTACCTGCTTGACCGCCGGGACAGCTTTGGAACGGTCACAAAGCTGTTTAATGACACCATTACAAACAAAGAACTGCTGGAGCTGGAATGCGACATTCTGGTGCCGGCTGCAATAGAAAATCAAATTACCGCGGAAAACGCCCATAACATCAAGGCGAAAATCGTTGTCGAAGCAGCCAACGGCCCGACGACGCTCGAAGCGACGAAAATTCTTTCCGACCGCGGCATTCTTCTTGTACCGGACGTGCTGGCAAGCGCCGGCGGTGTAACCGTATCGTATTTTGAGTGGGTGCAAAACAACCAGGGATTCTACTGGACTGAAGAAGAAGTTGAAGAACGTTTGGAAAAAATGATGGTCAAGTCGTTCAACAATATTTACGAAATGGCGCACAACCGCAGAATCGACATGCGGCTTGCAGCCTATATGGTGGGCGTCCGCAAGATGGCGGAAGCATCCCGCTTCAGAGGCTGGATATAGGTTCAAACATTTGCAACAACCCAAAAAATCTCCTATCATAAAATAGGAGATTTTTTGATTTGCCCGATATGACAGGAGATGAACGGAACATGAAAGAAGAAAAAGTGATCATTATCGGCGGTGGCCCCTGCGGGCTTTCAGCAGCTATTCACATGCAAGAGATCGGAATAGATGCACTCGTCATTGAAAAAGGAAACATCGTCAACAGCATTTATCAATATCCTACACACCAAACCTTTTTCAGCTCAAGCGAAAAACTTGAAATTGGCGATGTCGCTTTTATTACCGAAAATCACAAGCCGGTCAGAAATCAGGCGCTTTCTTATTACAGGGAAGTCGCCAAGCGGAAAAATTTGCGGATCAACGCGTTTGAGAAAGTTCAATCCGTCACAAAAACAGAAAATAACCAATTTGTCGTGGAAACATCAAAGGATACGTATTTGTCGTCATTTTGCGTGATCGCAACGGGATATTATGACAACCCGAACTATATGAACGTCCCGGGAGAAGACCTTCCGAAAGTATTCCATTATTTTAAAGAGGCTCATCCGTATTTTGATAAAGATGTTGCGGTTATCGGCGGGAAAAACTCAAGCGTCGACGCGGCGATGGAGCTCGTTAAAGCGGGCGCAAGAGTGACCGTTCTGTACAGAGGGAACGAATATTCCTCCAGCATCAAACCATGGATCCTTCCCGAATTCCTTTCGCTTGTCAAGCACGGAAAAATCAGAATGGAATTCCGGGCGGTCGTCAAAGAAATTACGGAAGAAGAGCTGATTTTTTCTGTCGACGGAAAAGAGACCAAGATCAAAAATGATTTTGTATTCGCGATGACAGGCTATCACCCTGATCACGGCTTCCTTCAAAAAATGGGAGTCGAAATTGACGCGGAGTCGGGCCGTCCTTCCTTTAATGAAGAAACGATGGAGACGAACGAAGAAGGCATCTTCATCGCCGGCGTTATTGCGGCCGGGAACAACGCAAATGAAATCTTCATTGAAAACGGACGTTTTCACGGCGGCTTAATTGCAGCTGAAATTGCTAAACGAATATAAAACCAATATTTTATGATTTGTATCAGGCAAAAGAGAGCATATTCTATATATAGATGTGCTCTCTTTTTTATCGGCACACAGATCAACATGAAAAGGGGCAGCCTGACATGAAAAAGAAAGTAGCTCTTATTACAACGGGAGGAACGATCGCCAGCCGGAAAACCGAAAGCGGCAGGCTTGCGGCAGGGGCGATCAGCGGTCCTGAATTAGCCGAAATGTGCAGCCTGCCGGAAGATGTCCAGATCGATGTCTATCCGGCGTTTCAGCTTCCGAGTATGCATATTACATTTCAGCATTTACTAGAACTCAAACAAACCGTCGAACGCGTTTTTCAGGACGGCAGCTATGACGGCGTGGTTGTGACGCATGGTACGGACACGCTTGAAGAAACCGCTTATTTTTTAGATTTAACCTTGCAGGATGAGAGGCCGGTCGTTGTCACAGGCTCACAACGAGCCCCCGAGCAGCAAGGAACAGATGCATATACAAATATCAGACACGCCGTTTATACAGCGTGCAGCCCAGATATAAAAGGAGCCGGCACGGTCGTTGTTTTTAACGAGAGGATCTTTAACGCGCGCTACGTTAAAAAAGTGCACGCTTCGAATCTGCAGGGTTTTGACGTATTCGGCTTCGGTTACTTAGGGATTATTGACAATGATAAAGTATACGTTTATCAAAACCCCTTAAAGCGGGATGTTCATCAGCTGCAAAGACCGCTTCCTGAAGTGGATATCGTCAAATGCTATCTGGATGGAGACGGCAAGTTTATCAGAGCCGCTGTCCGCGAGGGTGCAGCAGGGATCGTCCTTGAAGGAGTTGGAAGGGGACAGGTACCGCCGAATATGGTGGGCGATATTGAGCAAGCTTTACATCAGGGCGTTTATATCGTCATCACGACGAGCGCAGAGGAAGGCGAAGTGTATACGACCTATGACTATGCGGGCAGCAGCTATGACCTCGCGAAAAAAGGTGTCATCTTAGGCAAGGATTATGACAGCAAAAAAGCGAGAATGAAACTGGCCGTCCTTCTTGCAAGCTATGAAGAAGGTATAAAAGACAAATTCTGCTACTAGGCGGCCCGTTCTTTTTCAATTTCAAAACAATCAGAATCATGGTAGGATAGAATGAGATGAAAAGGAAAGAGGTTTCCTCATGTTCGGAATTATCTCAGCAGGCTTAGCTCCCGGAATCGCACTGTTAATGTATTTTTACTTAAAGGAAAAATATGAATCCGAGCCCATTCATATGGTCATCCGCCTTTTTATACTGGGGGTCTTGCTCGTTTTTCCGACGATGTTTATCCAGTATGTATTGGAAAAAGAACACATTTCTGAGGGCAGTTTTGTCGTTTCATTTTTAACTTCCGGCTTTTTGGAAGAATTTTTAAAATGGTTTTTGCTGATGGTCAGCGCTTTTCAGCATATCGATTTTGATGAACACTATGACGGGATCGTATACGGGACAAGCCTTTCATTGGGGTTTGCGACGCTTGAAAATATATTGTATCTCATCGGGAACGGGGTGGAGTACGCTTTTATGCGCGCTTTGCTTCCGGTTTCCAGCCATGCCTTATTCGGAGTGATCATGGGCTTTTACATCGGCAAAGCCCGTTTTTCCTCAAGTAAAACAAAGATGAAATGGCTGTTCTGCTCGCTTTTTATTCCGGCTTTGCTTCACGGTCTCTACGATTATATTCTGCTTGCCTTAAAAAACTGGATTTATTTTATGCTGCCCTTTATGGCGTTTCTTTGGTGGTTCGGCTTGCGCAAAGCAAAAAAAGCCCGTTCCGTCAAAGCCGGCGGGCAGTCTCTTCAGCAATAGCCGCCTCGAGCATAGGCGGTTTTTTTCATTTTCTGTCCGGCATATTTACCTAAAGTTGAAACAGAAAGGAAAGCGTGTATAAAATCTGCCTCTCTACAAAAGATATGGGTACAAAAATGCTGGAGGAGGCTTAAAACATGAAGTCGAAAGGTTCTTTTTGTTTGAATGTCATTTTATGTACCATTATGGCAACCAGTCTTTCACTTCCATTCAGTCAAAAAAGCGCTGCCTTTTCTGAACAGGTAATACAGCGGGGGGCGACAGGGGATGATGTGATTGAACTGCAGGCAAGGCTTCAATACAACGGCTATTACAATGGCAGAATTGACGGAGTATACGGATGGGCGACATACTGGGCCGTCCGCAATTTCCAAAATCAGTTCGGCTTAAAGGATACAGACGGCCTGGTCGGGCCGAAAACAAAACGATTTTTAATCAATCATACTAAATATTACAGCGACTACGTGCACAGACAACTTCGAAAAGGAAACCAATTTACACATTACGGCGGACTGCCGCTAAAGTATCAGACGAAGCCTTCAAAAGAAGTGCAGCAGCAGGCGAGAAAAAAGGCGGAAGCAAGACAGCAGCAGGGCGCACAGCAGCAGGGCACTGCCCAAAAGCAGCCGCAGCAAAAGCAGCAGGCCGCTCCTGCACAGCCGAAAAAACAAGCGCAGCCAAAGGCTGCACCTAAACAGCAGGCGCCTAAAAAACAGGATGCCGTTGCAGCCAACATGCCGGGCGGTTTCTCGAACAACGACATTAATCTGTTGGCCCAAGCGGTTTACGGTGAAGCGCGCGGAGAACCGTATGACGGCCAGGTTGCTGTTGCAGCCGTTATTTTAAACAGGCTCGACAGCCCTACCTTCCCGAACACGGTGGCTGGTGTTATCTTTGAACCGCTTGCATTTACAGCTGTCGCGGATGGACAGATTTACATGACCCCGGATGAAACGGCGAAAAAAGCCGTTCTTGACGCCATCAATGGCTGGGATCCGTCAGAAAATGCGACTTACTACTTTAACCCTGACACGGCCACTAGCTCATGGATTTGGGGCAGACCACAAATTAAAAGGATCGGTAAACACATTTTCTGTGAATAAAAGCGAGGTGCTATAAATGATCAGAGGAATTTTAATCGCCCTTTTAGGTGTCGCCATCGTCGGAACAAGCTATTGGGGCTATAAGGAACATCAGGAGAAAGACGCCGTTTTGCTTCATGCCGAAAACAACTATCAAAGGGCATTTCACGATTTAACTTATCAGGTGGATCAGCTGCATGACAAAATCGGGAGCACACTTGCGATGAACAGCAAAAAAACCCTGTCTCCCGCCTTGGCGGAAGTATGGAAGACGACTTCTGAAGCGCATAACAATGTCAGCCAGCTGCCGCTGACCTTAATGCCGTTTAACAAGACAGAAGAATTTTTGGCAAAGGTCGGAGATTTCAGCTACAAAGCAGCCGTGCGCGACCTTGACAAAGAGCCGCTTAATAAAAAAGAGTACGCTTCTTTAAATCAGCTATATGAAAATTCAAAGGATATACAAAATGAATTGCGTAATGTCCAGCATTTGATTATAGACAAAAATCTGAGATGGATGGATGTAGAGCTTGCGCTCGCGTCCGGCCAAAAACAAAGCGACAATACGATCATTAATGGATTTAAAACCGTTGAAAAAAGCGCAAGTGCGTTTTCTGATACGGATTTAAGCGCGACAGAGATGACGAACACGAAAAAAGAGCAGCAAGGGTACGACCATTTAAAAGGCAAGAGAATAACCGAAAAAGAAGCGCGCAAGATTGCCCAAAAATTCGCTCAGGACAAAAATTACAATATCAAAGTGTCGAAAAGCGGCAAGAAAACGAACAGGGATGTATATAGCATCAGCATGCAGGACCCTGATCAAAAAGCGGATATTTATATGGACATTACCGAAAAAGGCGGATATCCAGTTTATCTGATCCAAAACAAAAAAATTAAAGATGAAAAAATCAGCCTGAACGACGCGTCGAACAAAGCCCTTCAATTTTTGAAAAAAAACGGCTATAAAACCGAAGACCTGAAGATGGATGAAAGCTCGCAATACGACGGCGTCGGCGTATTTTCGTTTGTTCCGGTCCAGGACGGCGTCTGGCTCTATCCGGACAGCATCCGCATCAAGGTCGCGCTTGACGACGGCGAAATTACCGGATTTAATGCAAAGGATTTCTTAATCTCCCATAAAAAAAGAGACTTGCCGAAGCCGAAATTAACGCTTGAAAAAGCGAAAGCAAGCCTGAATCCCAACGTAAAGGTTCAGGAGACGCGCCTTGCTTTAGTCACAAACGAGCTTTCACAAGAAGTGCTCTGCTACGAAATTCTCGGCACGATTGAAAACGATACATTCCGCATGTTTATCAATACCGAAGACGGCACGGAAGAGAAGGTCCAAAAAATGAAAAGTGCAGAACCGATATATAACGATTTGTAAAACGATAGATCAGAGGGAAAAGGCGGATACATGCCTTTTCCTTTTTAGCATTCGGAATAATTCGTCCTAAACATTTCCATACTGAACGTATGGGCGGAACGTCCGCCGGTGAAAATTGAACATGCCCGGTGCCATAAACTTTCCGGGCAGCGGAGGAATGTTATGAAAACAATAGAACGGTTATTATTTAAGATTCTTGTCGTACAGGCGGTCATATTAATCAGCGTGCAGCTTCTTTTTCATTTCTCCAAGGCTGAGCCTTATCTGTCAAAAGTTGTGCAGTATGAAGGCGTGAACAACATGAAAATCGGCGAATGGATCGAGACATTTAAGCCGTAAATTCACGCTAAAATCTCCCCTTTTTCGCCTGATACATGATACAATCCTATAAGGAGTACCAGATAGCAAGGAGAGGAATTATGGAAAAGAAATTATGCATTGCAATAGACGGCCCTGCGGCAGCCGGAAAAAGCACCGTGGCTAAAATCGTGGCCGGAAAAAAGTCGTATATTTATATCGATACGGGTGCCATGTACAGGGCGATTACGTATTTAGCGCTGAAAAAGGGCGTCGATTTAAACGACGAAGCGGCGTTGACGGCCTTGTTAAAAGAATCTGCCATCGATCTCACGGTTTCGCTTGAAGGGGAGCAGAAGGTTTATATCGCAGGCGAAGATGTAACAGAGGCGATCCGCACGGATGACGTGAGCAACCAGGTTTCAATCGTCGCCAAATACGCCGGGATCCGCGAAGAAATGACGAAAAGGCAGCAGCAGCTGGCTGAAAAAGGCGGCGTCGTCATGGACGGCCGCGACATCGGTACCCACGTTCTCCCGAATGCGGAAGTGAAAATATTTCTTTTGGCGTCCGTTGAAGAGCGGGCAAAACGCCGCTTTGAAGAAAACGTCAAAAAAGGGTACAATGTAAACTATGAAACGCTTGCAGAAGAAATCAGGCGCCGTGACAAACTCGATTCAGAGCGCGAGATTTCGCCGTTGAAAAAAGCGGACGATGCGCTTGAAATCGATACGACTTCACTGACGATCGATGAGGTGGCCGAAAAAATCCTGCAGGTTGTAGACAAAAAGGCTCAAAAATAAAAAATCCGGGCAAATTACTTATTGTCTGCATGTTTTGACTTGACAAACACAGGCTTTTATTAGAAGTTAGTAATAATAAATCATGTTTTAGAACATTCAAATATCCATTTTTGAATGGTTCTTTAATACATATCGGCTGTCCGGATCGGATATCAATTCGTCCGGAATAACCGTTTTTACAAAAGCTGTGTAGGTTTGGACCAAGGAGGTTATTGAAATGACAGAGGAAATGAATCAAATTGATGTTCAAGTACCAGAGGTTGGAGATGTGGTGAAAGGTATTGTAACGAAAGTTGAGGACAAGCATGTCGATGTTGACATCCCCAACTGCAAGCAAACCGGAATTATCCCAATCAGTGAATTATCAAGTCTTCATGTTGAAAAAGCATCAGATGTCGTCAATGTAGACGATGAGCTTGAATTAAAAGTGACAAAAGTGGAAGACGATGCATTGATTTTATCAAAACGTGCTGTTGATGCAGACCGCGCTTGGGAAGACCTAGAGAAAAAGTTTGAGTCAAAAGAAGTGTTTGAAGCCGAAGTAAAAGACGTCGTTAAAGGCGGTCTGGTCGTCGATATCGGCGTGCGCGGATTCATTCCCGCATCGCTTGTAGAGGCGCATTTTGTTGAAGATTTTACAGATTATAAAGGAAAGACGCTTACTTTAATCGTCGTTGAGCTTGACAGAGATAAAAACCGCGTGATTTTATCACACCGTGCGGTTGTTGAAAAAGAGCAGTCGGAAAGAAAACAGGATTTTCTTCAAACGCTGGAAGCGGGACAGGTACTTGAAGGAAAAGTGCAGCGCCTGACAGATTTCGGTGCTTTCGTTGACATCGGCGGCATTGACGGTCTTGTTCACATCTCCCAGCTGTCGCATTCACACGTTGAAAAACCGTCAGACGTAGTCGAAGAAGGCCAGGATGTCAAAGTCAAAGTGCTGTCCGTCGACCGCGACAATGAGCGAATTTCGCTATCAATCAAAGAAACGCTTCCTGGGCCTTGGTCCAACATCGGCGAAAAAGTGAAGCCTGGAGACGTATTGGACGGAAAAGTCCAGCGCTTGGTGAGCTTCGGTGCGTTTGTCGAAGTGCTGCCTGGAGTTGAAGGCCTCGTCCACATTTCGCAAATCTCGAACAAACACATCGGAACACCTCATGAAGTCCTTGAGGAAGGCCAGGACGTTAAAGTGAAAGTTCTTGACGTCAACGAAGAGGAAGAGCGCATTTCTTTAAGCATGAAAGAGCTTGAAGAAAACACCGATAAAGCAGAGCAGGAAGATTACCGTCAATACCAGGCGAAGGAAGAGTCTTCAGGATTCCAGCTTGGTGAAATGATCGGAGACAAACTGAATAAATTAAAGTAAAATTTGGTGATGATGGTGACGCGAGCAAAAAGAAAAAAAGAACACATTGATCATGCCTTGTCCACCGGACAGAAACGTCAGACCGGGCTTGATGATATTACGTTTGTTCACGTCAGCCTTCCGGAAACGGAATTGTCACAAGTTGATACTTCAACCAAAATAGGCGAACTGTTTTTAAGTTCGCCTATTTTTATCAATGCGATGACAGGCGGGGGCGGGAAGGCGACGTTTGAGATCAACAGGGCTTTGGCGAGGGCGGCTGCACAAACGGGCATACCGGTCGCTGTCGGCTCGCAAATGTCCGCTTTGAAAGACCCTGATGAACGTCCTTCATACGAGATCGTCAGAAAAGAAAATCAGAAGGGTCTTGTATTCGCCAATTTGGGGAGCGAAGCGACGGTGGATCAGGCCAAACGGGCGGTCGACATGATTGAAGCCGACATGCTTCAAATTCACCTCAATGTGATTCAGGAAATTGTCATGCCTGAAGGCGACCGCAGCTTTACAGGTCGTCTGCACCGGATTGAAGACATCTGCCGAAATGTCAGCGTACCGGTCGCCGTAAAAGAAGTGGGCTTTGGCATGAGCAGGGACACCGCGGCCCGGCTTTTTAACGCCGGGGTCCAGGCGGTCGATGTCGGCGGTTTCGGAGGAACGAATTTTTCGAAAATCGAAAATTTGCGCAGAGATAAAGCGGTTCAGTTTTTCGATCAATGGGGCATATCGACAGCAGCCAGCCTGGCCGAAGTCAGCTCTCTGTTCGGCGATCAGCCGATTATCGCATCCGGAGGCATTCAAGATGCCCTTGATCTGGCCAAATCGATAGCGCTGGGTGCGTCTGCGGCGGGGATGGCGGGCTATTTTCTCCAAGTGCTGACAGCTTCGGGAGAAGAGGCGTTAGCCGCCGAAATCGAGAGCCTGATCGAAGATTTAAAAAGGATCATGACCGTCTTGGGGTGCCGGACGATTGAACAGTTGAAAAAAGCACCGCTCGTCATCAAGGGCGATACATATCATTGGCTGAAAGCGAGGGGTGTTGACCCCTTTGTTTACAGCAAGCGCTAAAAAAACCGGCTTCTCATGAGCCGGTTTTTTTACGGGTTTCGCTTCCGTGCGTCCTCCGCACTTTCGAGAGAGGCGGCCCCATTGTAGCTGATGGACTGGTCACGGTCGGATTCGGTTCGCTTCTGCTGTTTCAGCTTCTTTTCCTGCCTGTCTTTTCCCAACGCTGTTCCCTCCTTATTGCACGTTTAAAAAATCTCAAGTCACTCCATACTGAAAATGGAGGACGAAAACATATGGAAGAATTCTATTATTATTGGTCAATGTGGTTTTTATGGGTGTTAACGACTTTTATTCTTGAGAAAAACAGCTTTCGCTTTTATGCGTCAGCATTTATTCTGCTCAACATCATGTTAAGTATGTATCAGATTCAGCTCTTTCTGCATTTTAATGCCGCCTATTTGTCGTTTTATATAGGAGCTTTCATGCTGTGCGGTTATTTAAGGCTTCATAAAAGCGTCAAGCGGCTCCTGCTTCATTTGTCGATGGTGTCCGCCTACGGTTTTTTGTTTCTGTTTGCATTATATGACCCTGTTTGGTTTATCCTAAAGCCTGAATGGCTGACCATCATTCTGTTTGTCATCATGACGACGGCTTTTGAAAGAAGCTTCGCCGCCCGTCTCGGGATGTTTGTGCTCGGTGCGTGCCAGGGGGAGCTCTTGTATACATTCGTCATCAGAAAGCTTTATGGAGACATTGCAGCCGGCGGTTATTCATGGCTGTCAATGTGCGCTGCGGGGATCGTTCTCGTTTACGGAATCTCCCAGTATGAACGGCTGATGCATCAGTTCTATCACAAATGGAAGCGATTGAATAAAGGAGCAGCAAAAATGTCATGAGCCAATATACTTATCCGATCATCTTGGGAATTATCGCCGGTATTGTTGTCAGAGTGTACATGCTCCGAACCGACTACCGCCAGTACCCTACATATCTTCATGGGAAAACGATACATATTGCGCTGGCTTTGATCGCTGCCAGCATTGGAGCGATCATTATTCCGTCGATCTTAAAATCGGATTATACAGCGATTACGTTTTTAACGCTGGCTGCAACCCAATTCAGGGATGTCCGGAATATGGAACGCGAAACATTGACGCAGCTTGACGGCTATGAACTTGTTTCAAGAGGCAGCACGTATATCGAAGGAATTGCGATCGCCTTTGAAAGCAGAAATTACATTGTCATTTTCACATCGCTCCTGACGACCCTCGCATATATTCTGTTTTCATCGGTATGGGCAGGCCTTGCTGCAGCTTTCATCTGTTTTATCTCGGGCAGGATCTTAATGTCCGGAAGCTTTATTAAGGACATCGTCGATATAGAGTATAAAAAGCCTCATTTTGAAGGAGCCGGCCTTTATGTTGACAATATTTACATTATGAATATCGGGCTTCCTGAAAAACAGAAGCTGATTTTGGAACACGGCATGGGTTTTATTTTAAAACCGAAAAATTTTAATTCCGCAGTAACCATTGCCAATCTCGGGCAAAGGCAAGCGATTTTATTCGACGTTTCCAATGTGCTCGGAGTGTATCGAGACTCCGGAGAACCCTCTCTTTCGCCGCTGGCGAAAAGGGATTTGAATGACGGGCGGGTCGCGGTTTTTGTCCTTCCGGTCATCAAGGACAAGGAGACGGCGATCAGGGTCATCGGCGATGTTCCGACGCTGGAAAACGCCATTCGCGTACCGATGGAATTTATTAAAGAAAAGCACAGCAAGGTGATAAAATGAGCGAATCAATCGAAAAATTCATCCTCGCCGTCGTCACAACAAGGCGAGAGCGAGTGATCGGAGGGACGGCTGCATTTTTCTGCGACACCCCCGAGGAAATGAACACGTACGCGAAAAACCTTGAAGCCATTCTCGACGGAATCGCCCACGGAATAGGAGATGACCTTTATTTGATTGTGAAACATTTTTAATTACAGTTGTGATCTTTTTAGAAATTGATATAATATATGAGTTAAGCCCTTCTCATGGAATAAGAAGGGTTTCTTTCTTCAAACTGATTTTTGAAAAGAAAAATAAATGATGATTCATTTAAAGATGGAAAAGCTTTACTGAATTGAAAGGAAGGGTACTATGGGAAAACCTGTCGTAGCCATAGTTGGAAGGCCCAATGTGGGGAAGTCCACGATCTTTAACAGGATCGCTGGCGAAAGAATTTCGATTGTGGAAGATACACCTGGCGTGACGCGGGATCGGATATACAGCTCTGCCGAGTGGCTGAATCACGACTTCAACCTGATTGATACAGGCGGAATCGAAGTCGGTGATGAGCCGTTTTTGGCGCAGATTCGCCATCAGGCCGAGATCGCCATGGAAGAAGCAGATGTGATTATTTTCATGACGAACGGCCGCGAAGGCGTCACGGCTGCTGATGAAGAAGTGGCAAAAATTTTATACCGTACAAAAAAACCTGTCGTTCTGGCGGTTAATAAAGTGGATAATCCTGAAATGAGAGCAAACATTTACGATTTTTATGCCCTCGGCTTTGGCGAGCCGTACCCGATTTCAGGGACGCACGGCCTCGGTCTCGGCGATCTGCTTGACGCGGTCAGCGAACATTTTAAAAACATACCCGAAACGAAGTATGAGGATGAGGTCGTTCAATTTTGCCTCATCGGCCGGCCGAACGTCGGAAAATCCTCTCTTGTAAACGCCATGCTTGGAGAAGAGCGCGTGATCGTCAGCAATATTGCGGGAACAACGCGCGACGCCATTGACACGAGGTTTACATACAATCAAAGAGACTTTGTCATCGTTGATACAGCCGGGATGAGAAAAAAGGGAAAAGTGTATGAGGCAACTGAAAAATACAGCGTCCTCCGGGCTTTAAAGGCGATCGACCGCTCAGAAGTCGTCTGCGTCGTCTTGGACGGCGAAGAAGGCATCATCGAGCAGGACAAGCGGATTGCCGGCTATGCGCATGAAGCGGGAAAAGCCGTCGTCATCGTCGTGAATAAATGGGATGCAGTCGAAAAAGACGAGCGGACGATGAAAGAATTCGAAGAAAAGGTTAGAGATCACTTTCAATTTTTGGACTACGCGCCTGTTTTGTTTATGTCCGCTTTGACGAAAAAGCGCATCCATACGCTGATGCCTGCAGTCATGACGGCAAGCGAAAACCATTCGATGAGGGTGCAGACCAATATTCTTAATGATATCATTATGGATGCAGTGGCTATGAACCCGACGCCGACGCATAATGGCAACCGCTTAAAAATTTATTATGCGACACAAGTGGCTGTGAAGCCGCCGACATTTGTCGTATTTGTCAATGATCCTGAGCTGATGCATTTTTCTTACGAACGCTTTTTGGAAAACAGGATACGCGACGCCTTCGGATTTGAAGGAACACCAATCAAGATTTTCGCAAGAGCAAGAAAATAAAGAGGTGTAGTAAAAATGACAAAAGTATCGATTTTGGGAGCCGGAAGCTGGGGAACAGCCTTGGCGCTCGTTTTGGCGGACAACCAGTACGATGTGTGCATTTGGGGCCATCGTGAAGAACTGATTCAGCAAATCAATGAACACCATGAAAACAAAGATTATCTGCCGGGTGTCAAACTTTCTGAAAACGTGCATGCCACAACAGATCTTGAAGCTGCAGTGGCCGATGTCAAGACGATCATCGTCGCCGTTCCGACAAAAGCGATCCGCGAAGTTCTCGCACAGGCTGTTTCCTTGATCGACCAAAAGGCGATTTTTGTACATGTTTCAAAAGGAATTGAGCCTGACACACTGCTCCGCATTTCTGAAATGATGAAAGAGGAAATTCCGGCTGAATTAAGGGAGGACATCGTCGTTCTCTCCGGGCCGAGCCATGCGGAAGAAGTCGGTTTAAGACACCCGACGACCGTAACCGTAGCTGCCGACAGCAGCATTGAATCGGCACAGGCGATCCAGGATATGTTTATGAATCAGAATTTCCGCGTGTATACCAATCCGGATATGATCGGCGTAGAGATCGGCGGCGCGCTGAAAAACGTCATTGCGCTTGCCGCGGGCATTACAGACGGTTTGGGGTACGGAGATAATGCGAAAGCTGCGCTGATTACAAGGGGCTTGGCAGAGATCGCCCGACTCGGCACGAAAATGGGCGGAAACCCGCTGACATTCTCGGGGCTTACAGGAATCGGGGATTTGATCGTCACCTGCACGAGCGTCCATTCACGAAATTGGCGAGCCGGTAATATGCTGGGTAAAGGCTTCAAACTGGATGAAGTTCTGGAAGAAATGGGGATGGTCGTTGAGGGGGTCCGCACGACAAAAGCCGCTTATCAGCTTTCAAAGAAATTTGATGTGAAAATGCCGATTACCGAGGCATTGCACAAAGTATTGTTTGACGGCGAAAAAGTTGAGACGGCAGTCGAATCATTGATGGCGAGAGTCAAAACACACGAGATGGAAGATCTTGTGAACACATTTGAAAATCAAATGAAATGACCACTCCATCACCAACTGCTTTATACTCTCCTCTAAGTTCGTTTTAAAAAAACCGAAACATTTTGGAGACTTAGGCAAGAGAGGATACATTTGTCCGAAGACTTGCATAAAATAGAATCGAAGTCTGGAAGAGCTGTATCTTACCAATTGGGTTATATAGTCACAATCGTTATGCCTGAAGCAAAGCCCCCCTCTTTGCTTCAGGTTTTTTTTGCGGTTTTTTCCGTTTCGAAATATTGGAAAAGCTGTTGAACTTCTGGTTTTTCTTATATAAAATGAAATATAACGCTTACATCACAAGAAAAGGTAGAAGGAGGGCTTCAATGTGAATGTCGGTCTGTTAAAAATGTGGTTTGCCTTGGGATCAATGGGCCTGATGTTCTTAGCGGTGATTGCCATATACATAAGCAGATATAAATTTAAAAACCGTTTTTTAAAAGTGCTCACGTCGTTCGTCGCCTATACATGTATGCTCATCTCCGGCGTGATCGTCTTTTTTGTCGTCTTCAGCGGTCCCGTCAACGAATAAAGCATAAAAAAGGAAGATTCATATGAAAATCGTAAACGCACTACTTGTTACTGTATTGACCGCAATCATGCTAAGCGGCTGTTTGTACCCTGAAGAAAGAAAGGCGAAAAACAGCGTGCCGTATCAGCACCAGCTCAAAGAAGTGCAGGCGGCCGTTGATGAATTCAGGGAGGCGACGGGAGGGCTTCTGCCGATTAAGACAAGGGATATGAGCGTTCCAATCTATCAAAAATACCCTATCGATTTTAACAGGCTGTCCCCCCGGTATATGGCTGAGCCGCCGGGTACTTCCTATGAAAGCGGCGGAGAGTACTTGTACGTTCTTGTCGATGTAGAAAAAAAGCCGACGGTCAAGCTCATTGATATAAAAATGTCGGAAATGATCAGAGAGCTAAAGCTTCGGGTCGAAATGTATAAAGATCAGCACAAGTATCCACCGTATAAAAAAGTCGTATCCAATCACTTATTCATGCTTGACCATGAAAAGCTCGGACTGAAAGAGGCGCCTTCTGTCACGAGTCCGCTTTCCGGCACCTCTCTGCCGCTTCTCGTCGATGAAAAAGGCGACATTCAAGTGGATTACCGAGTGGATTTGGCCAACCTGATAAAGCGGTCGAAAAAAACGGTAAAGCCGGGTGAGGAAATTCAGGATTTGATGTGGAAAGAGACGCCTTTTGTTCCAGCGTTTTCGGTAAAGTATACAGTGAATGACAAACAGGAACCTGTTTTTCTCGAATAGAATATCGGTCAAAATGCAAGTATCAGTCATGAATCTTTCTCCTCAGCATACAATGAGGAGAAAGGTTTTTTCATGCATGCCGAAAAAATTTCCCTAAGCTGTCATATTGAAATAGGACAACGTCATACACTATAGTGTCCTGTTTTTGATTGATGAAGAAGTAAAAAATTGAAAAGGATTGGAAGTCCGGGAGGGGATCACTTGGAAAAGGTCGATATTTTCAAGGATATCGCTGAACGAACAGGAGGCGATATATACTTAGGTGTCGTAGGAGCTGTACGTACAGGAAAATCTACGTTTATCAAAAAATTTATGGAGCTAGTGGTGCTCCCGAATATCAACAATGAAGCAGACCGGGCGCGCGCACAAGATGAGCTCCCCCAAAGTGCCGCTGGCAAAACCATTATGACAACTGAACCGAAGTTTGTTCCGAATCAGGCAATGTCAGTTCATGTCAGTGACGGACTCGATGTGAATATAAGGCTTGTCGACTGTGTCGGCTATACTGTACCCGGAGCAAAGGGATACGAGGATGAAAACGGGCCGAGAATGATCAACACTCCTTGGTATGAAGAGCCGATTCCGTTTCACGAAGCTGCCGAAATCGGCACGAGAAAAGTCATCCAGGAACACTCCACCATCGGTGTTGTGATTACGACTGACGGCACGATTGGAGAAATCGCCAGACAGGATTATATCGAGGCTGAAGAACGGGTGATCGATGAATTAAAAGAGGTTGGAAAACCATTTATCATGGTCATCAATTCCGTAAGGCCGTACCATCCGGAAACGGAAGCGCTCAGGCAAGAGCTGATGGAGAAATACGACATTCCGGTGCTGGCGATGAGCGTTGAAAGCATGAGGGAAGCGGACGTTCTGAGCGTTCTCAGAGAAGCGCTTTACGAATTCCCTGTACTCGAAGTCAACGTCAATCTTCCGAGCTGGGTCATGGTATTAAAAGAGAATCATTGGCTCAGGGAAAACTATCAAGATTCCGTTAAAGAAACCGTCAAAGATATTAAAAGACTGAGAGATGTCGACCGCGTCGTCGGACACTTCAGCGAATTTGATTTTATCGAGCGCGCCAGCCTCGCCGGAATAGAAATGGGCCAGGGGATTGCCGAAATCGATTTGTACGCGCCGGATTACCTGTACGATGAAATTTTGAGGGAAGTCGTCGGCGTTGAAATCAGAGGAAAGGATCACCTCCTTCAGCTCATGCAGGATTTTGCCCATGCCAAGACCGAATATGATCAAGTATCAGATGCGTTGAAAATGGTGAAACAAACCGGTTATGGAATCGCTGCTCCCGCATTAACCGATATGAGCCTTGATGAACCGGAAATCATCAGGCAGGGGTCAAGATTCGGAGTCCGCCTGAAAGCGGTGGCGCCGTCGATTCATATGATCAAAGTCGATGTGGAGAGCGAGTTTGCGCCAATCATCGGAACAGAGAAGCAGAGCGAAGAGCTTGTCCGCTATTTAATGCAGGACTTTGAGGATGATCCGCTGTCAATCTGGAATTCCGACATTTTCGGAAGGAGCCTGAGCTCCATCGTCAGAGAAGGGATTCAGGCGAAGCTGTCCCTCATGCCTGAAAATGCAAGATATAAGCTGAAGGAGACGCTCGAGCGCATCATCAATGAAGGATCAGGCGGCTTGATTGCGATCATCTTATAAAAGGGAAGGCCTCTTATCATACGGGAGGTCTTTTTTTCATGCCTGAAACAGGATGAACAGGCGCCGTGAAAGGGATTGAGACGGCAGGGGCAAGCGGCTGGAAATATAGGAAAGATTATGATTAAAAAAGGAAAAACAGGAATATTTGTTCGTTTCATTCTGCTTAAACCTTGACGAATAAGGGATCATCGCTTTAAAATGCTTGATATGGTTATTCAGATGTGTTAATCTACATACAGAAAATCTTCACTTTACTGGACAAACGTTCCTCTCAAAGTGAAATTTTCACTGAAAGCCGTGAAATGCCTTTTCTATATTTATTTGAAATTTCTGTTCAAACAGGTATAGAAACAGGTTGAACTGTGAAGAAATGATGATAATCTATTGTTTGATACCTTTTGGGAGGAGGTGAAAGGCATGAACAAGACAGAACTAATCAATGCGGTTGCAGAAGCAAGCGAACTATCTAAAAAAGACGCTACTAAAGCAGTTGATTCTGTTTTTGATACAATTTTAGATGCACTTAAAAACGGTGAAAAAATTCAATTGATCGGTTTTGGTAACTTTGAGGTTCGTGAGCGCTCAGCTCGTAAAGGACGCAATCCTCAAACAGGTGAAGAAATCGAAATCCCTGCAAGCAAAGTACCTGCTTTCAAACCAGGTAAAGCGCTTAAAGACGCTGTAGCAGGAAAATAATTGTATGTATATATGCCGTTTTCGCGCGTAATACATACCATGTTGTTTCTTCACAGGAAAGCCCCTTTTCAAAGGGGCTTTTCATAATTTTAAGGCTTTTTTTCAGACGGAAAACATTTTGCCGGCAAAAAACCTTTCATTTTGCTTTTATAAGCTGAAGTGTGCTAGAATCTGAATTAAATGTATGCGTTTCTGGAGGATATAAAACAATGAGAGAAATCAACAAAGAACAAATTGAACAAGCTGTCCGGCAAATATTGGAGGCGATCGGAGAAGATCCGAACCGTGAAGGCCTTCTTGATACACCGAAAAGAGTCGCGAAAATGTACGCCGAAGTATTTGCAGGGTTAAACGAAGATCCGAAAGAGCATTTCAAAACGATTTTCGGCGAGGATCACGAAGAGCTTGTTCTTGTTAAAGATATTCCCTTTTATTCAATGTGTGAGCACCATTTAGTCCCTTTCTACGGGAAAGCCCATGTAGCTTATATCCCTAAAGGGGGAAAAGTGACAGGGCTCAGCAAATTGGCGAGAGCCGTTGAAGCGGTGGCAAAGCGCCCGCAGCTGCAGGAGCGGATTACGTCAACAATCGCCGACAGCATTGTTGAAACGCTGACTCCGCACGGTGTCATGGTTGTTGTTGAAGCCGAGCACATGTGCATGACGATGCGCGGCGTGAAAAAGCCGGGTTCAAAAACTGTCACTTCAGCCGTAAGAGGAACGTTTAGACAAGATGTAGCCGCTCGCTCTGAGGTGTTGGAGCTTATCAAAACATCATGATTAAAAATGAGAAGGTGTGCGATGAACATGACCAATAATCAATCGAATGATTTTGTCGTAATCAAAGCCGTCGAAGACGGCGTCAACGTGATCGGCCTGACGAGGGGCACGGACACAAGATTTCATCATTCAGAAAAGCTTGATAAAGGAGAGGTGATGATCTGCCAGTTTACCGAGCACACCTCTGCGATCAAGATCCGGGGCGAGGCCCTGATTCAGACGGCAAACGGCGAGATGAAAAGCGAGTCGAAAAAATAGATAGCCGGCCTTTTATGGCCGTTTGCGTGGCATAAGACAATATCTTTCAACATATTATGGTATAATTAAACTTTCTCCGCTCAAAAAAGATACATAATCAATCAAAAAGAAAAACTGCGAATTTTGGGACAAGGGTGATATCTTTGCAAGACATCTACGGACAATTATCTTATTTGAAAATCAAGCTGAATCAAAAGCTTTCACATCCATATTTGGCGAAGCATTTGACTGCGCCGAAAGTTGATGAGGATAAGCTGTTTCTTTTCTACGCTCTGTTTGAGGAAACGGATTTAAAAGAAGCTGACAAGGAAAGTTACATCTTAACGGCGATGCTTGTTCAAACAGCCCTTGATACCCATGATGAAGTCACGACCGCAGCTTCAATTAAGCAGGACGACTATAAAAACCGCCAGCTGACCGTATTGGCCGGTGATTATTTCAGCGGCATGTACTACTCGCTGTTATCGGGTATGAAGGATATTTATATGATTCGGACGCTCGCTGCGGCCATCAAAGAAATAAACGAACATAAAATCAGGATTTACGACCATTCCGCAAAAGATGCGGACAGCCTGAAAAAAAGCGTCAGCATAGTGGAAGCTGCACTTTTTCACCATCTCGCCGACCACTTTTACCTGCCTCACTGGAAAACAGCCGCCAATGACTTTCTTGTGTTTAAAAGGTTTGCGGCCGAAGAAAAAGCTTCAGATTCCCGGCTGCTGGAGACGATCATACAGAAAGAGTTTCCGGAAGACCAGGCTTCATGCGGACAGCTGGCTGCAGCGGCTTATGAAGAAGCCAAGCTTGCGATCAACCAGTCGCTTGCTGCAAAGCCCGCCGTCCAAAAATGGCTTCTGAAACGCCTGCAGGAAATTCGGCCTGAAAAACGAACTTATCATCAGAAAGTGGAAGAAGGGTAATCATGGTGCAGTCAAAAGAACAGCGCGTACACGGCGTGTTTGAAAAGATTTATAAAAATTACGACCAGATGAACTCCGTCATCAGCTTTAAACAGCATAAAAAATGGCGCGACAAAACGATGCAGCTCATGAACGTACCAAAAGGAGCCAAAGCGCTTGACGTCTGCTGCGGGACGGGCGACTGGACAATCGCGCTCGCTGATGCGGCCGGAGAGACAGGGGAAATCAAGGGCCTTGATTTCAGCAAAAACATGCTGAGCATCGCCGAACAAAAGACCGACAGCTACAGCCAGATCGAACTGATCCACGGCAACGCGATGGAACTGCCCTTCCCGGACAATACGTTCGACTATGTCACCATCGGCTTCGGGCTTCGCAATGTTCCCGACTATTTAACCGTATTAAAAGAGATGGCGCGCGTGGTAAAACCCGGCGGCCAGGTTGTATGCCTTGAGACGTCCCAGCCTGAAATGTTCGGGTTCAAACAGCTGTACTTCCTGTACTTCCGTTTTATTATGCCCATGTTTGGAAAGTTCTTTGCCAAAAGCTTTAAGGAGTATTCATGGCTTCAGGAATCGGCCAGGGAATTTCCTGGTATGAAAGAACTTGCTGCATTGTTTGAAGAGGCTGGATTAGAAAATGTTCAATATCATCCGTTCACAGGCGGCGTAGCGGCTACACATGTCGGCTTGAAGCGATGATGACTACTGAAATACTCGGGTGAATCGATATGAAATTGACAACGTTTTATTCTTTTTTAAATGACGATATTGAATTAATAGAAAAAGAGCTTGAAAAGACCGTGCACTCCGACTATCCATTGCTAAGTGAAGCGAGCCTGCATTTGCTGCAGGCCGGAGGCAAGCGGATTCGTCCTGTGTTTGTCCTGCTTTCCGGCATGTTCGGTGAATACGATATCAACAAAATTAAAAATGTCGCTGTTTCATTGGAATTGATACATATGGCTTCGCTCGTACACGACGATGTCATCGATGATGCGGAGCTTAGAAGGGGACAGCCGACTATCAAAGCGAAGTGGGATAACCGGATTGCAATGTACACAGGTGATTATTTGTTCGCTCGCTCACTTGAAGCGATGACGAAAATAAACGAACCGAAAGCCCACGAAATCTTGTCCAAGGCGATTGTCGAAGTCTGTCTTGGAGAAATTGAACAAATCAAAGATAAATATAATATGGAGCAAAACCTCAGAACCTATTTGCGGAGAATCAGGCGCAAGACAGCCCTTCTGATCGCATCGAGCTGCCAGCTAGGCGCCATTGCTGCCGGCGCGGGTGAAAACATTCATAAAACGTTGTACTGGTTCGGCTATTACGTCGGCATGTCCTATCAAATTATTGATGACATCCTCGATTTCACCTCAAGCGAAAAAGAGCTTGGCAAGCCTGTGGGCAGTGATCTGCTTCAGGGGAATGTCACGCTTCCCGTATTATATGCACGGAAATCGCCTGAATTAAAAGCGCGGCTGATGCTGGTCAACAGTGAAACGACTCCGGAACAGATCAAACCAGTGATCGAGGAACTGAAGAAAACCGATGCCATAGAACAATCGTTCAGAGTCAGCGAAATGTATTTAAATAAGGCTTTCGCACTGCTTGAAACGCTCCCGAAAAACCGGGCGCGGACGGCATTGGGCCAAATTGCGAAATACATCGGCAAACGAAAGTTCTAAAAAAAGACAAATGAGTCGAAAGTATGAATATTCTCCACCCTTTATTGATTAATTGTTTGAAAAATGCTATATTTCTGTTGTAGTGTTGAAAGCCTATACATATTAGCGGGGTGGAGAATCGACTATGGAAAAAACCTTTGTGATGGTAAAACCTGACGGCGTTCAGCGTCAGCTGATCGGCGAAATTTTGTTAAGATTCGAACGTAAGGGCTTACAATTAATCGGAGCCAAGCTGATGAAGGTCTCAGAAGAGACGGCAGGCGAGCATTATAAAGAACATAACGGCAAACCGTTTTTCGGCGAGCTTGTCGACTTTATTACTTCAGGCCCGGTATTCGCCATGGTGTGGGAAGGCGAAGACGCAATCGCGGTCGCCAGACAGCTGATCGGGAAGACGAACCCTAAGGAAGCGCTCCCAGGAACAATTCGCGGAGACTTCGGCATGTTTGTCGGAAAAAATATCATTCACGGTTCAGATTCTCCTGAAAGTGCAGCACGCGAAATCAACTTGTTTTTTAAAGAAGACGAACTTGTTGAAGACGAGAAGTTAATGAATCAATGGATTTACTAAAAATCAGCTGAAAAGCTGATTTTTTTATATGGATCAGAATGGCTGCCGCCGGGCAGGCTTTTTTCTTTTTAAAGATACAAATTTAAAAGAAAACAAGCTATAATTGTACTCATATCAGCACGACGATTAGGAGAGAAAACATGGACAATTACAGTTTCTTTGTTGATAAATGGAAAAAAATAACTGGCGTGGATTTGGCATTGTACAAAGAAGCGCAAATGAAAAGAAGGCTAACGTCTCTTTATGAAAAAAAGGGGTACGGCGATTTCCGCGAATTTGCGCTCGCTTTAGAAAAGAATGAAGCTCTTCTGCAGGAAACGCTGGACAGGATGACGATTAATGTTTCAGAATTTTACAGAAACTATAAGAGGTGGGAGGTTCTCGAAAAAACCATCCTCCCGCTCTTAAAGCCTGCGAAAACATTGAAAGTATGGAGTGCGGCATGTTCAACCGGTGAAGAGCCGTATACATTATCGATGATTTTAAGCAGACAGAAAGGCCTCTCAGACTATCAGATCATCGCAACAGATATCGATGACAAAGTTCTTGCGAAAGCGAAAGAAGGCGTGTATCAGGAAAGATCTCTGCAGGAAGTGCCGAAAGAGATAAAGGAACTTTATTTTACGCAAGACGGAAACCGATTTGCCGTCAAAGACGAGATCAAGAAAAACATTCGCTTTCAAAAACACAATTTACTGGCTGATGCATATGAGAAAGATTTTGATATCATCGTATGCCGCAATGTTCTCATATATTTTACAGAGGAAGCAAAAGAGAAGATCTATCATAAGTTCAGCGGCAGTTTGAAGAATAATGGAGTTTTGTTTGTCGGAAGCACGGAACAGATCTTCAATCCGGAAAAATACGGTTTTCAATCGACAGATACGTTTTTCTATCAAAAAAGTTAGCTGACTTTTTATAAAAGGTTATGTTATAGTTTTACTTAAAAGCGTTAATGTGATGAAGGGAGAACGAAAGCATGAGGTATTTAACAGCCGGTGAATCTCACGGTCCGCAGCTTACGACAATTATCGAAGGAGTCCCAGCAGGGCTTTATATCACAAAAGAAGACATTGATTACGAGCTTCAAAGACGTCAAAAAGGCCACGGCCGCGGACGCCGGATGCAAATCGAAAAAGATCAGGCACGGATCACAAGCGGTGTAAGGCACGGGCGTTCTCTTGGATCGCCGATCGCTCTCGTCGTCGAAAACAACGACTGGAAACACTGGACGAAAATCATGGGATCAGAGCCGATCACGGCTGAAGAAGAAAGCGAAATGAAACGACAGATTTCAAGGCCAAGACCGGGTCACGCTGATTTGAACGGCGCGATCAAATACGGGCACAGAGATATGCGCAACGTGCTTGAACGTTCATCTGCCAGAGAAACGACCGTCCGTGTGGCGGCAGGAGCCGTCGCCAAAAAGATTCTTTCCCAGCTCGGCATCCAAGTGGCCGGCCACGTGCTGGAGATCGGCGGAGTAAAAGCCGAAAAAACAAATTATGAATCTATCGAAGACTTGAAAAAAGTAACCGAAGAGTCTCCTGTCAGATGCTATGACGAAGAAGCGGGCAGAAAAATGATGGACGCGATCGATGAAGCAAAAGCAAATGGCGATTCGATCGGCGGAATCGTCGAGGTGATTGTTGAAGGGGTGCCGGTAGGAGTCGGCAGCTATGTCCATTACGACCGCAAACTCGACAGCAAGCTGGCTGCCGCCGTGCTGAGCATCAATGCTTTTAAAGGTGTTGAATTCGGCATCGGCTTTGAAGCTGCACGCAAAAACGGCAGTGAAGTCCATGACGAAATCATTTGGGACGAAGAAAAAGGCTATACGCGCGCTACAAACCGTCTCGGCGGCCTTGAAGGCGGGATGACAACGGGAATGCCGATTGTCGTCAGAGGCGTGATGAAGCCGATTCCAACGTTGTACAAACCGCTCAAAAGCGTTGATATCGAGACGAAAGAACCGTTTACAGCAAGCATCGAGCGTTCTGATTCCTGCGCTGTCCCTGCCGCAAGCGTAGTGGCTGAAGCGGTTGTTGCATGGGAAATCGCCAAGGCGATCGTCGAGCAGTTTGGCGTTGACCAAATGGACCGGATCGCTGAAAATGTTGAGAAAATGAGAAAGCTTGCGAGGGAGTTTTAATGAAATCACTTCAAATCGAAACCGCTTCTTTGTCCTACCCGGTGTTCATCGGGGGAGGCATTAGAAAAAACGCGGCAGAGCTCTTGTCATCCTTGAACCTTCCGATGACGAAAGTGCTATTGATCACCGACGAAGAAGTTGATAAACACTATGGAGAAGAACTGTTCGGCCTTCTCCGCAGCAAATGGCCCGTCAAAAAGGTTGCGGTGCCAAGCGGTGAACAGGCCAAATCAATCGATCTGTTTATGAAGCTCCAGACGGAAGCCATTCAATTTCACCTTGACCGTTCGTCATGCATTGTGGCGCTGGGAGGCGGCGTTGTCGGCGATCTTGCAGGGTTCGTCGCTTCAACTTTTATGAGGGGCATCGATTATGTGCAATTCCCAACGACTCTGCTGTCTCATGATAGCGCGGTCGGAGGGAAAGTTGCCATTAATCATCCGCTCGGAAAAAACTTAATCGGCGCTTTTCATCAGCCGAAGGCGGTGGTTTATGATACCGAATGCTTGAGCACGCTTTCTGAAAAAGAAATGCGTTCAGGTCTTGCGGAAGTCATTAAGCACGCATTTATCCGTGATGAATCTTTCTTGAACGAATTGCTTAAAATTGATTCAATTAAAGCGATTACGACCGGCCAGCTCAGTGAAATGGTGTACAAAGGCATTTCGATTAAAGCGGAAGTTGTCTCACAAGACGAGCGCGAACAGGGAATCAGGGCCTATCTGAATTTTGGGCACACGCTTGGCCACGCCGTTGAAGCCGAATACGGCTACGGAGAGATGACCCATGGCGACGCTGTCGCTTTAGGCATGCAATTTGCTTTGTTTGTCAGCGAGAAGGTGTTGAATTGTCCTGTTGACCGCACAAAAATCGCCGCCTGGCTGAAAAATCTCGGCTATCCGGAAAGCGTAAAACGCGAAGTTTCAACAGAAGCTCTCATCAATCGAATGATGAACGATAAAAAAACACGCGGAGGCATCATTCAGTTTGTTCTGCTGGATAAGATCGGCAGTGTGCGGCTGCACTCCTTTAAAGCCGATGAAATTGAACGATGGCTGAATATGTGGAGATTGGAGGGAGGCAAATGATGATGCGCGGAATTCGGGGAGCGACGACAGTTGACCGGGATACAGAAAAAGACATTACGGAGCGGACGAAGCAGCTGATCGGAAAAATGATCGATGAAAATCAACTCAAACCTGAGCAAGTTGTGCAGATCTTCATTTCTGCCACTTCCGATATTCACGCTGCTTTTCCCGCAAAGGTCGTCAGAACGTTTGACGGCTGGCAGCATGTGCCCGTCATGTGCATGCAGGAAATGGATGTTGAACACGCCCTTAAAAAATGCATCAGAGTGATGATGACGGTTCAGACGGATATGCGGCAGGATGAAGTCCGCCACGTTTATTTAGAAAATGCCGTAACGCTCAGACCTGATTTATCATTGACAAAAAATACTGAATTGTAATACGATTGTAGAAACCTTGAAATACACAGGAGTGTGTATGGGGTTTTAGTTTAGAAAAGCTGAGTATGAGACTAGGGTAGATTGAGAATGAGCTGAGATGAGCTGAGTTGAGACAAAACGTTTATTCATTCTACCCAAAAGACGCTGTTCTTTTGGGTTTGTTTCGTTTTCCCCTCTTCAATTCAATCATTTGTCCTCTAAAGGCCTTCTTCTCATTCTCTCCGCCTGAATAAGGAGTGAGAGATTGTTGAGTCTGCAAACCGATTTTGCCTCTTTTTCAGAGGATACTTCACACTTTAAAACAATACCGATAATTGAGAGTTTTTCCGTCGATACGCTGACGCCCGTTCAATTGGTCGAGAAGCTGCAGGAAAACATCGTGTATTTGCTGGAAAGCCAGAATGAAACCTCTGCATGGTCAAGATATTCTTTCATCGGTCTGGATCCCTTTTTGACGATCAAAGAAGAATGCGGCCGGTTTCACGCCTGCGATCAAAAGCAGAAAAAGCTTTATTCAGCTTCACAGTTAAAAGAAATTCTCGAATGGATGTCGGAGACATATTCGATCAAAGCGCCTGAGCTCGACATCCCGTTTACAGGGGGAGCGGTCGGCTATTTAAGCTATGATTTAATGCCGCTTATTGAACCGTCCGTCAAAGGGCACAGCAAAGAAACGGAGATGGAAAAATGCCTCCTGTTTGTCTGCCGGACGATGATCGCCTATGATCACGAGCTGAAAAAGCTGCATTTCATCCACTATGCAAGGCTTGAAGGCAGTGAAACAAGGGAGGAGAAACAGCGCATTTTTAAAAAGGGGAAAGAAGAGCTCAAACAGCTTACACACAGGCTGTCAGGCCGGAAAACGACGAAAGAGCTGTTTCTCCCGCAAGGACGGCACACGGCCCCCAGCTTTAAAGGGGTTCAATCAACATATGAGAAATCCCGGTTTTTGGCCGATGTCAATCGCTTGAAAGAGTACATTAAAGCGGGAGACATTTTTCAAGGCGTCCTTTCGCAAAGGTTCGATATTCCGGTGAAGGTCAGTTCTTTTGAGTTATACAGAGTGCTGAGAATGGTCAACCCGTCCCCGTACATGTACTACATGAAGCTTCCTGACCGCGATCTCGTCGGAAGCTCGCCTGAACGCCTGATCCATGTTCAAAACGGTCATCTTGAAATTCATCCGATTGCCGGCACGAGGAAAAGAGGCGGTGATCAGGCTGAAGATAAGCGGCTCGAAAAAGATCTTTTGGCTGATGAGAAAGAAAAAGCGGAGCACTACATGCTCGTCGATTTGGCGAGAAATGATATCGGCAGAGTAGCTGAGTACGGATCTGTCCAAGTGCCCGAGTTTACGAAAATCGTTTCCTTTTCACACGTCATGCACATCATTTCGATCGTAACCGGCTCGTTAAAAGCGGGCGTTCATCCGGTAGACGCTTTAATGAGCGCATTTCCGGCCGGAACTTTGACCGGCGCTCCGAAAATCCGCGCGATTCAGCTTTTAAATGAACTTGAGCCCGAACCGAGGGAAACATATGGGGGATGCATTGCTTATATCGGATTTGACGGAAATATCGATTCATGCATCACGATCCGGACGATGAGCGTGAAAAACGGAGTGGCGTCCATCCAGGCCGGAGCAGGCATCGTAGCCGACTCCGTGCCTGAAAAAGAGTGGGAAGAGACCTGCAATAAAGCGGGGGCTCTGTTAAAAACGATTCAAATCGCTGAAGAAATGTTTCTCGAAAAGGGGGAGGACGGCAATGAACGAACTGCTGAAATCATGCGTTAATGGAGGAACAATGAATGAAACCGAGGCACACAGCATCATGCGTGACATGATGACCGGCTCGCTGAGCGCCGCGGAAATTGGAGGCCTCCTGTCCGTTCTCGCCTACAGGGGAGAAACGGCTGAAGAGATTGCGGGATTTGTCAGAGCCATGCGGGAGCAGGCGCAAACAATAAACGGGCCGGAAGATGTTGTTGATACGTGCGGAACCGGAGGAGACGGAAGCTCCACCTTCAACATTTCCACAGCGGCGGCGATCATCGCTTCATCAGCCGGGGCAAAAATCGCCAAACACGGTAATCGTTCCGTTTCTTCAAAAAGCGGGAGCGCTGATGTTCTCGAATATCTCGGCGTTTCAATTCAGACGTCGCCTGAAGAAACGATTCAGAGCATTGAACGCCGCAATATGGGATTCCTCTATGCGCCAAGCTATCACTCTTCCATGAAGCACGTGGCCGGCGCAAGGAAGGATTTGGCTTTTAGAACCGTATTCAATCTGCTCGGCCCGCTCAGCAATCCAATGAAAGCCAAGCGCCAGGTGATCGGCGTCTACTCGATTGAAAAAGCAAAGCTCATGGCCCGCGCACTTGAAGCGTTTGAACCGGAACACGTATTGTTTGTATCGAGCCGGGACGGTCTTGATGAACTGTCGATCACATCGCCGACAGATGTGATTGAACTGAAAGGCGGCAAAACATACGAATACACCGTTGAGCCTGGCGATGTCGGTCTGCCGTTCGGCAGGATAAGCGACATTCAGGTGGCGACGCCTGAAGAAAGCGGCCGTCTCATCGTCGATATTTTGAAAAACCGCGCTCCGGATTCGGCTGTTCATATCGCAGCGTTTAATGCCGGAGCCGCTTTATACGTCGCAGAACAGGCGCCGGGTTTAAAAGAAGGCGTTGCACTCGCTTTAGAAGCTGTTGCAAGCGGTGAGGCGCTTGATCAGCTGGAACGATTAAAACAGAAAGAGGAAGAGTTGTATGCTTAATCAAATTATTGATAGAAAACGAGAAGACATTCTGAAAATCGAACTGCCGGAAGATTTGAAGCTGCCAAAGCGGTCATTTAAAAAGGCGCTTCTTTCTCCTAACCGGTTTGTCGCTTTAATTGCGGAGGTGAAAAAAGCTTCACCGTCAAAAGGTGTGATTCAGGAAAACTTTGAGCCCGTAAAAATCGCTAAACAGTACGAACAGGCTAAAGCCGACTGTTTGTCTGTTCTGACAGATACACCTTTTTTTCAAGGGAAGAACAGTTATTTGTCAGATGTGAAACGCTCGGTTTCGCTGCCAGTACTGCGCAAGGATTTTATCATTGATTCCATTCAGGTTGAAGAAGCGGACCGCATCGGAGCGGATGCGATCCTGCTGATCGGAGAAGCGCTTGAACCGCAAAAGCTGTTTGACCTCTATCAGCAAGCTGCTGAAAAAGGTATGGATGTGCTTGTCGAAGTTCATGGCGAAGAGACGCTTGAAGGTATTTTAAATGTCTTTACACCCGAAATCATCGGCGTAAACAATCGAAATCTAAAAACCTTTGAAACATCCGTCGGGCAAACGGAGCGTATGGCAAAACTCGTTCCGTCAGGGAGCGTTCTTATCAGCGAAAGCGGCATCGGACAATCGGAAGACCTCGCTTTTGTAAAAGCGTGCGGAGCCCGGGCTGTGCTAGTCGGCGAATCGTTAATGAGAGAGCCGTCACAGCTGAAGGCTGTCCATGCGTTATTCGGAGAGAACGGATGATGGAGAAACCGGGCTTGAAATATTGCGGGATTCATTCATTGGAAGATTTAAAGGTGACAGCCCGCTCGAAAGCCGATTACCTCGGATTTATTTTCGCCGAAAGCAGACGGTCGGCAGACCCGGAGGATGTGAAACGCTGGTGTGGCAAAACGGATACAGCGGGTAAAAAGCTTGTCGGCGTCTTTGTTAATGAAAATATTTGCAGAATAGCAGAAATCGTAAAAGATGCCGGTTTGGACGTGATCCAGCTTCACGGAGATGAAACAGAGGCAGATATCAAGCGGCTGAAAAGCATGACAGACTGCGAGATTTGGAAGGCGCTCCACCATGGGGATGATACCGTTCAGCGCATGGCATCTTTCGCACCTTACATCGACGGGTATGTCATCGACTCGTCTGTTAAAGGGCTCAGAGGAGGAACGGGCGTTTCGTTTTCGTGGGACAGCGTTCCGATGTATAAAGATGCAGCGCAAAGAGAAAGAAAGCGACTGTTTATCGCCGGGGGCGTGAACCCGGACACAATCGCGGATCTTTTAAAGCGGCGCCCGCCGGGAATCGACCTGGCAAGCGGAATTGAAGAAAGAGGCAGGAAAAGCGAAAAGCTGATCGGCCTTTTAGAAGAAAGGATGTTTGAACATGTATTCATATCCGAATGAACAAGGCAGGTTTGGTGATTTTGGCGGGAAATTCGTGCCGGAAACACTCATGCAGCCTTTGGAAGAAATCGAAAAAGCGTTTCTTGAACTGAAAGACGACCCCTCGTTTCAAAAGGATTATCAAAAGCTTTTAAAAGACTACTCAGGCAGGCCGACGGCTTTGACGCTCGCTGACCGGCTCACAAAGCAGCTGGGCGGAGCGAAGATTTATTTAAAAAGAGAAGATTTAAACCATACAGGCGCCCACAAAATCAACAATGCCCTCGGCCAGGCTCTGTTGGCCAAGAAAATGGGGAAAACAAAGCTCATCGCTGAAACCGGCGCAGGGCAGCACGGCGTGGCTGCGGCGACTGTCGCTGCAAAGTTCGGCTTGTCATGCATTGTCTTTATGGGTGAAGAAGATGTTGCCAGACAATCGCTGAACGTGTTCCGGATGAAGCTCTTGGGAGCGGAGGTCGTTCCGGTGTCAAGCGGAAACGGGACATTAAAAGATGCTACAAACGAGGCGATCCGTTACTGGGTTCAGCATTGCCAGGATCATTTTTACATGATCGGTTCCGTCGTCGGGCCGCACCCGTATCCTTATATCGTCCGTGAATTTCAACGGATGATCGGCGAAGAGGCGAAAGCGCAGTTTTATCAATTGGAGCAAAGCCTCCCCGATAAAGTTGTCGCCTGTGTCGGAGGCGGAAGCAATGCGATCGGGATGTTCAGCGCGTTCATTGAAGAAACTGTTGAACTGATCGGAGTCGAAGCTGCGGGAAAAGGTGTCGACACCCCCCTTCACGCGGCAACGATCACAAAGGGTACAAAAGGCGTTATCCACGGTTCTTTGACCTACTTGATTCAAGACGAGTACGGACAGATCATTGAGCCTTATTCCATTTCAGCAGGACTTGATTATCCGGGGGTCGGCCCCGAGCACGCTCATCTTCATCAAACAGGGCGCGTCACGTATGAATCTGTCACTGATGATGAAGCGGTCTCGGCATTAAGGCTGCTGACAGAGACAGAGGGCATTTTGCCGGCTATTGAATCCGCCCATGCATTGGCAAAAGCATTTGACATCGCTAAAGAACTGCCGAGAGAGAAAAGTGTTCTCGTCTGCCTTTCAGGCAGGGGAGACAAAGACGTCCATACCTTGATGAAGGTGTTGGAAGAAGAGGTGAATCAAGATGTTCAATCTGAAAAAACAGCCGTCCGATAAGTTATTTGTTCCGTTTATTACAGCGGGAGACCCGCTGCCTGAAATCTCGATCGAGCTGGCGAAATCCCTTCAAGAGGCGGGGGCGTCCGCCCTTGAACTCGGGGTTCCGTATTCTGATCCGCTCGCTGACGGCCCGGTGATTCAGCGCGCGTCCAAAAGGGCGCTTGACAACGACATGAACATCGTAAAAGCGATCAGGCTTGGCGGTGAAATGAAAAAAAAACGGCGTCCATATTCCGATTATTCTCTTTACGTATTATAATCCTGTGTTACAATTAGATACAGATCACTTTTTCGCTTTACTGCGACAAAATCGGCTAAACGGACTCCTTGTACCGGACCTTCCTTTTGAGGAAAGTGTATATTTGCAGCAGCAGTGTAAAAAACACGGGATTACCTATATTTCGCTGGTCGCGCCGACAAGCGAATCGCGCATTCAAAAAATAACGCAGCAAGCGGAAGGTTTTGTGTATTGCGTTTCTTCGCTCGGTGTGACAGGTGTGCGCAATGAATTCGAAGATTCTGTTTCTTCATTTATCAGGTCAGTTAAAGGAATGAGCTCCGTCCCGGTTGCCGTTGGGTTTGGGATTTCCAGCTCCAAACAAGTGGAGATGATGAATGAACTGGCGGACGGCGTTGTCGTGGGAAGCGCCCTTGTCAGAAAGATCGAAGAGCTGAAAGACGAACTCATCGCCCCTGAGACAAGGGAACAAGCCTTAAAGGCGTTTGAGGCATACGCTAAGACATTTAGCGGATCGTACATGGTAAAATGAGGTGACAGAATGTTGCAAATTAAAGAACAGTTAAAACAATTAACGCCTTACAAGCCGGGCAAACCGATTGAAGAGGTCAAAAAAGAATTCAATCTCGACCGGGTCGTCAAGCTCGCTTCCAATGAAAATCCTTACGGCTGTTCGGAAGCGGCAAAAGCAGCGCTCCAGACCGAAGTGCAGCAAATGGCTCTCTATCCTGACGGCTATAGTGCGGCATTAAGAACAAAGCTTGCCTCCCATCTCGGCGTAAACGAAACGAACATCATCCTTGGAAACGGAACGGACGAAGTCATTCAAATTATTTCCCGCTCTTTGTTGGATCCTGCATCAAACACTGTAATGGCGAATCCGACATTTTCACAATACAAGCACAATGCTGTCATCGAAGGAGCGGAAGTCAGGGAAATCGGCCTGCTTGACAACGGCTGCCACGACCTGGATGCAATGCTGGAGGCGATCGATGAACAGACGAAGGTTGTCTGGGTTTGCAGCCCGAACAATCCGACCGGAACGTATGAATCCAGCCGCAACCTGATCCGTTTTCTTGAAAAAGTCCCGGAACATGTCCTTGCTGTCGTCGATGAAGCTTATTACGAATACGTAACGGCTCAAGACTACCCTGAGACCATTCCGCTTTTGGAACGCTTTTCGAACTTGATGATTCTCAGGACGTTTTCAAAAGCTTACGGTTTAGCGTCTTTGAGGGTCGGCTACGGGATTGCCTCTGAACAGCTGATTCAGGCGGTTGAGCCGGCGAGACAGCCGTTTAATACAAACCGGCTCGGCCAGGCTGCCGCGCTTGCCGCGCTGGGCGATCAGGCATTTATCGACGATTGCGTGAGAAAAAACAATGAAGGGCTCAAACAGTACTACGATTTCTGTGATGAGCACGGGCTAAATTACTATCCTTCACAAACGAACTTTGTGCTGATCGATTTTAAACGGAATGCAGACGAACTTTTCATGGAGCTGCTGAAAAAAGGCTATATCGTCAGATCGGGGAATGCGCTCGGCTTTCCGACATTCCTTAGAATATCGGTCGGTACGAAGGAACAGAACGAAGGCTTGTTGAAAACGTTAGCCGGCATGTTGTAAGAGGTGATGATTCAGTCACCTCTTTAGTCTATTGATGAACTTAGGTGATAAAAAATGACTCAACCAAATGAAACGATTTTATTGGCCGGTTTGGGCTTAATCGGCGGTTCGATCGCCCTTGCCATCAAAAAGGAACACCCCGGCAAACGGATCATCGGGTTTGACGTGTCAGAAGAGCAGGCAAGAGCTGCACAAAAGCTTGGCGTTATTGATGCTCCGGCTGTTTCTTTTTTAGAAGGGGTGAAAGAAGCATCAACCGTTTTTTTAGCGGCGCCGGTCGAACAGACGCTTCACATGCTTGATGAACTTGCCGCTTCAGGCATCAGAAAAAAGCTGCTCATTACAGATGTCGGCAGCACGAAACAAAAGGTCGTCAGCCATGCCGAGAAAGTGCTGCCGGATGAATACAGGTTTATCGGGGGCCATCCGATGGCCGGATCGCATAAATCGGGCGTCGCAGCCGCCAAAGACTTCCTTTTCGAGAACGCGTTTTACATTTTGACGCCTTCCGGCTCCGCCGGCAAAGAAGCGGTTGCATCCTTAAAAGATCTGCTCAAAGGAACAAATGCAAAGTTTGTGGAAATGTCTCCGGCTGAACACGACGCCGTTACAAGCGTAATCAGCCACTTTCCGCACGTCGTAGCGGCCAGTCTCGTCCACCAGACCGTCAAATTCGAAGATCATTATCCGCTCGTCAAGCGTTTTGCCGCAGGGGGCTTCCGCGATATTACGAGAATTGCCTCAAGCAGCCCGGCGATGTGGCGCGATATTCTTTTGCACAATAAAGATAAAATATTGGAACGGTTTGACGAATGGAAATTTGAGCTGGACAGAATCCAGTCTTTTATCGAAAATGAAGATGCAGACGGGCTGTTTGAATTTTTTCGGCAGGCCAAGGAATACCGCGACGGTCTGCCTTTGCGGCAAAAAGGCGCGATTCCTTCCTTTTACGATCTTTATGTCGATGTCCCCGACCATCCCGGGGTCATCTCGGAAATTACGGCGATTCTCGCTGACGAGAAAATCAGCATTACGAACATCCGGATTATTGAAACAAGGGAAGACATAAACGGTGTTCTCAGAATCAGCTTTCAATCCGATGAAGATCGAAAACGCGCCGAAAAATGCATTCAAACCCGCGCAAAATATGAAACATTTTATGCTGATTGAGGTGGAACACATGAAAAGAGGAAAAATCAGTTCACTAAAAGGAGAGCTTCATATTCCGGGAGATAAATCCATCTCTCATCGCTCTGTTATGTTCGGAGCCATAGCAGAAGGGAAAACGGTCATCAAAAACTTTTTGCCAGGAGCTGACTGCTTGAGCACGATCGCCTGCTTTCGGAAAATGGGTGTGGAAATCGAACAGAATGGCAGTGATGTCACCGTCCTCGGCAAAGGGCTCGATCAGCTGGCTGAACCTGCGGAACTCCTTGACGTGGGGAATTCCGGAACGACGATCAGGCTGATGCTCGGCATTTTGGCGGGACGCCCGTTTCACAGCACAGTCGCCGGCGATGAGAGCATCGCCAAAAGGCCGATGAAGCGTGTCACAGAACCGCTTCGAAAAATGGGAGCGAAAATCGACGGCCGCGCCGGAGGGGAATATACACCGCTCTCTGTCCGCGGCGGACATCTGGCAGCGATCGATTTTCAGTCGCCTGTTGCAAGTGCGCAAATCAAATCTGCCGTTTTGCTTGCAGGTCTGCAGGCCGAAGGCGCCACAACGGTGACGGAGCCTCATAAATCAAGAGACCATACGGAACGGATGCTGTCAATGTTCGGTGTCAGCCTTCAGGAAGATGAAACAAGCGTAACAATTGAGGGCGGGCAGCAGCTGAAAGCGGCCGAAGTCTTCGTGCCGGGTGATATTTCATCAGCTGCGTTTTTCCTGGCAGCGGCTTCCCTAGTTCCTGACAGTGAAGTCGTGCTTCGCAATGTCGGACTCAATCCGACCAGGACGGGAATCATCGATGTCTTGAAAGAAATGGGGGCCGATCTTGAAATCGAAGAAAAAAATGCCGGAAACGCCGAGCCGTACGGCGATCTCAGAATCAAAACGTCCTCTTTGAAAGCCGCTGAGATTTCGGGCGATTTGATCCCGCGCCTCATCGATGAAATACCGATCATCGCTCTTCTCGCTACACAGGCTGAAGGAACGACGGTCATCAAAGACGCGGCTGAGCTCAAAGTAAAAGAAACGAACCGAATCGATACCGTCGCCTCAGAGCTGAAAAAAATCGGTGCGAACATCGAGCCGACAGAAGACGGGATGAAGATTCACGGCAGGACGCCTCTTACAGGCGGCGCGAAAGTCTCAAGCCACGGGGACCACCGGATCGGAATGATGCTGGGAATCGCCGCCTGCATCTGCGAGCAGCCGATCGACATTTTACAGCCTGAAGCTGTGAGCGTCTCATATCCTTCGTTTTTTGAACATATTGAAAAGCTTGCAAAAAAAGCCTGAAGCCTTGTGCTCAGGCTTTTTCAGCCCGGAAAATCATGAAAGCCGGGCGTTTGATCATAAAACGAATGTCTCCCGCATAGCTTGTCTTAACAGAATCAATCTGCTTCATACAGGTGTGCGGGCAACATATTTGCCGGAAGCCGCCGCGTGAATTATGATAGTAAGTAACTCACCGCGATATGCCGGCTGATACGGCAGGCGATGAATTGACGAAAGAAAGGGACGTTTAGATTTGAATACTTCGATTCAAGAAGCCATAAAATTAGTTGAAGCAGGCCACCCGGAAAGCGGATTGAAAAAGCTTGCTGATATCGAGTCTGACCTTCATGATGAAGACAAAGCCATAGTAGCTCAGCTGTATTACGAATGGGGCATTGTCGATAAGGCTATCGCCATAGCGAATGATCTCCATGAACTGTATCCGGATGAAACGGAACTGACATGCTTTTATGCCGAACTCCTCATCGAAACCGACCAGGAAGAAAAAGCGCTCAGCGTGCTCGAAACGATTCCGGAAACAGATGAAGCGTACCCGCAGTGCCTGCTTTTAATGGCTGACCTCTATCAGATGCAGGGTCTGTTTGAAGTCAGCGAGCAAAAGCTGTTAAAGGCCCAAGCCATTTTGCCGGATGAGCCGATTATCGATTTTGCCTTGGGAGAGCTGTATTTCACTCAGGGAGCTTACGGCAAAGCGGTCCGTCAATTCAAAAAAGCGGCCGAAGAAGAAGCCGTCATCGGCGGCGTCAATGTGTACCAAAGGCTGGCGGAATCATTAAGTTCATCCGGCGCGTTTGAAGAAGCGCTTGAATGGTATGAAAAAGCCGTCAAGGAGAACCCGGAGCCCAACACACTGTTCGGGTTTGGTTTTACGGCGCTGAAAGCGGGGTATCCTAAAACTGCGATTAAACAACTGACAGAGCTGAAGGAAATGGATCCTGCTTATTCTTCACTTTACAAGCCTCTGGCAAACAGCTTTGAAGCAGAAGGGCTTTATGAAGAAGCATTTGAAACGGCAAAAGAAGGAATCCGCTTCGATGAATTCAACAAAGAGCTTTATCTTTCTGCTGCAAAAGCAGCCTTAAAAACGAAAAGGCATTCGGAAGCGAAAGAGCTGCTTCGTGAAGCGCTGGCGCTGGACCCCGGATTTCTGGAAGCCGTCCATACCCTGCTTGCCCTGTTTCTTGAAGAAGACGACGATGAGAGCATTATTGAACTTGTACAGGAAGTGCGCAAATACGGAGAGGATGATCCGAAGTTCAGCTGGCATCTGGCATCGGCGTTCGCCCGGACAGAGGTGTACGACAAGGCGCGTGAGGAATATGAGAACGCATTTTTGCACTATCGGGATGACGCCGATTTCCTTTACGAATATTCAATGTTTCTGCTAGAAGAAGGACGGCGAAAAGAAGCGCTGCCTCTGCTGAAAAAACTGGCAGAGCTCGACCCGGCAAACGAGGAAGTCCAGGAGACGATTTTCAGAATCGAAGATGAAAATTCCTTTGAATAAGCAGGATATGATCGGTTTGTGTGGAATTTATAAAGTAATACACAAGATGCGATAGAGGAGGGAATAACATGCAGACCCCTGTTTCTGTCAATGAAAAAAAAGATTTTATCCGCTGGTTTCTCAACCATTATCAGCTGAAACGAAGAGAGTGTGTATGGATTCTGAATTATTTAATGAGCCATGACTCGCTGATGGAAAAAGTGCATTTTGTCGAGCAGGCCGAATTTTGTCCGAGGGGCATTATCATGTCTACCCACTGCGTTGAGGAAGTGCCTTTTCGTTTTTATAAAGAAAATGTCATGACGACCGATGCAGAAAAATCATTTCATGATATCAGGCTGAATAAGCAGCAGGATCTCTTTATCCAGCTGAACTTCCGCTCAGCCTATAATTCTCCGGAATATGCGGCGGTACTCGAAGCCAACCCCCATATTCCGAAAGACCTATATGAAAATGAAAAAGATAAAATTGTCGCTGAACAGATTTTGGAGCATTCCATTTCCACTTTTCAGAGACAAAAGCTGCTGCGGGAAATCGATGAAGCGCTTGACCGCCAAGATAAAGAGAGCTTCGAAAAACTAGCTAAACAACTGAGCCAGCTGCGATAATCCGCTGCCAATCAAGCCTTGCCGAGAGCAAGGCTTGTTCAGCTCCGGAGAAAGCGCTGTCAAAACGAGGAGGCCGGGAGCCGTGAAATGGAATACGCACGATGCGGATATTTACTTGAACGCGAAAGAATACATCGATACAGCTGTCATCCCTTTAATATCGGTTAATTTGGGAGATCAGTTTAAATCGGCCGTATCAAAAGGGGAATTTACGTCTATACTTGCAGAAGAACTTGAAAGGCAGCTGAAGGGCAGAATCTATTTGTTTCCGCCCTGTACATATTTAGATGCGAATGAAAAATCGGCGCAGCATATCGCCAATTTAAAAGAAATGGCCGGAAAACATTTTCGCCACATCGTTTTTTTAACGACGGATGAACGCTGGAAGCAGGTGCTCGAAAGCGAGCAAAAGCTGCTGTGGGTTCCGGCGATTCCTCTCGAACATATGAAGGATTCGTTAAAGCAGAAGCTGCTGGAAGACCAAATTGAGCAAATATTGAACATTTTGTTACAATATTGGAACTCTTAATAAAAACACTTACATTTCCTTTGTATAATGATTTTGGGAATGTTGACCTTCCTAAAATATTGATATATTATGAGGGTGTCCTAGTTTCATGAATTTTTTTCTATTTCAGTTATATTGTAGCTGGGGACTTGAGGGGGGATATGAAGATGAGCGAAAAAAGACATCGGGTATCCAGACGTCAGTTTTTAAACTATACGCTGACCGGAGTCGGCGGCTTTATGGCGGCGGGGATGCTCATGCCTATGGTTCGCTTCGCGCTCGATCCGGTTTTAAGGCCGACTGAAGATCAGGACATGGTTCAGGTTGTCAGCGTTGATGAATTGACAAATGAACCGCAGCGCTTCGATTTTAAAATCAAACAAGTGGATGCCTGGTACGAATCGGAAGAATCGAGATCAGCGTGGGTTTTCAAAAGTGGGGACGAAATTGTAGCTTTATCACCGGTTTGTAAACATTTGGGGTGTACGGTCAACTGGAACAGCGATCCTAAAAATCCGAATAAGTTCTTTTGTCCGTGCCATTACGGACTTTATGAAAAGGATGGTACCAACGTGCCCGGAACTCCGCCGCTTGCTCCTTTGGACCGCTATGAGCAAGAGGTTAAAGACGGCTACCTTTACTTAGGGAAAGCCAAGCCGAGGAAGGATGGGTGATCATGCTAAACAAAATTTATGACTGGGTGGACGAAAGACTTGACATTACGCCGCTCTGGCGGGACATCGCCGACCATGAAGTTCCTGAACACGTGAACCCGGCTCACCATTTTTCAGCTTTCGTGTACTGCTTCGGGGGATTGACGTTTTTCGTTACGGTGATTCAGGTGCTGTCCGGCATGTTTTTGACGATGTATTACGTTCCGGATATTAAAAACGCCTGGGAATCTGTTTATTATTTGCAGAATGAAGTGGCGTTCGGACAGATTGTAAGGGGAATGCACCACTGGGGTGCAAGCTTGGTCATTGTGATGATGTTTCTTCATACGCTCAGGGTTTTCTTCCAGGGGGCCTATAAGAAGCCGAGAGAGCTGAACTGGATTGTCGGCGTTTTGATCTTCTTTGTCATGCTCGGTTTAGGTTTTACAGGCTACCTTTTGCCTTGGGATATGAAAGCTCTGTTTGCGACAAAAGTAGGTTTGCAGATTGCTGAGGCGACGCCGCTGATCGGCTCGGAAATTAAAACGCTGCTTGCCGGTCATCCGGATATTGTCGGCGCTCAGACGTTGACGCGCTTTTTTGCCATACACGTCTTTTTCCTGCCAGCCGCTCTGTTCGGACTGATGGCTGCACACTTTATCATGATTCGCAAGCAAGGAATTTCTGGGCCGCTGTAAGCGAGCGACTCAATTGAGAAGGAGGGGATGGCATGAAGAGGGGAAAAGGGATGAAGTTTGTCGGTGATTCACGGATCCCGGCGGAAAGAAAACCGAATATTCCAAAAGATTATTCCGAATTTCCAGGGAAAACGGAAGCGTTCTGGCCGAATTTCCTGTTGAAAGAATGGATGGTCGGGGCGGTTTTCCTTGTCGGTTTTCTCGTGCTGACCATCGTGCATGAGCCTCCGCTCGAGCGGATGGCAGATCCGACCGATACCGGCTACATACCTTTGCCAGACTGGTATTTTCTATTTCTTTACCAATTGCTGAAATACGAATATGCTGCCGGGCCGTATACGGTGGTCGGCGCAATTATTATCCCGACAATTGCATTCGGAGCGCTATTATTGGCACCGTTTCTTGACAGAGGCCCTGAAAGAAGGCCGTTTAAACGCCCGGTTGCCGTAGGGTTGATGCTTTTGGCAATTTCAGCGACGATTTTCTTAACATGGCAGTCCGTTGTCACCCACGACTGGGCCGCTGCTGAAGAGCAGGGTAAGATCAAGGAAGAGGCCAATATAGATACGAGTGCAGCAGGGTATAAGATTTATCAGGAGCAAGGCTGTATTTCGTGCCATGGAGACAACATGCAGGGAGGAGCGGCAGGCCCGTCTCTCGTTGACAACGGCTTGTCTCCGGAAGAGATTGCGAAAATCGCCAAGGAAGGAAAAGGCGAAATGCCTGCTGGCGTTTTTAAAGGATCTGATAAAGAGCTTAAAGAACTGTCTAAATTCATCTCCGAAACAACGGCGAAATAAAACGGTTGTCAAGTTGATGAAGGCAGGCTATACTCTTGATAGAGCTGAAGCTGACGCCAAGTCAGCCTCTCGGGCTGTCGACGATGTCGATGGCCTTTTCAATTTTGACCGCTGCTGATCGTGAACCGTACGGAAGCCGGAAAGGCCGCTGCTTCTTGGCGCACGTTTCTGCGGTCAGTCTGTGAAGCTGACTCGGCGGCGGCTTTTTTTATTTAAAGAGACTGTGAGTTGATTGCTTTGAAACTGATTTCCTACATGCTCGCTCAAAAGCCGCTGCTTCTGCTGCTTTTGATCATTAATTTCTTCGGTACGGTTTACGGGTATTACTGGTACCTTCCGCAACTGACGAATACGCCTGCGAAATTTCTGATTTTCGTTCCCGACAGCCCGACGGCGACATTGTTTTTTTTATTTGTTCTCATCGGACTTTTATTGGGAAGGAATGCTCCTCTCTTTGAGGCGCTTGCGCTTGTTACGCTCGTCAAATACGGGCTGTGGGCGGTTGTGATGAATATTCTTGTGCTTGCGGTGTCCGGAAGCCTCCATTGGACGGGCTATATGCTGATCGCGTCGCATTTCGCAATGGCTGTGCAAGGCGTGCTGTACGCCCCTCATTACCGGTTTAAAGGGTGGCATTTGGCGCTTGCGGCTGTTTGGACGCTGCATAATGATGTGATTGATTACTTGTTTGGCATGATGCCGAATTATTCAATGCTCGATCAATATATGCCGCAGATCGGCTATTTTACATTTTGGCTCAGTATCGCTTCGATCGCTTTGGCCTATTACTTGGTTTTGTCCCGGAAAGCTTTTAAGCTGTAACACGGATTCACAATCTAGGTCTAACCTTGTCCCTCTCTTCATACGCTTTAATAGAAGGAGTGGGAGGGACCGTAATGATACGAAAGGTGATCCTTTGCATGATGCTTGCGCTTGTTTTTCCTGCGGCCGGTTTAAAAGCGAAAGAATCATTGGCTTTGCAGGAATTGACGGAACTGTCAGATACGGTATTCCAGCTAACAAGGCAGTCTCAATATGAGGAAGCGGTACAAATTCTTCAATACTTTGAAAAACGGCTGAAAGCAGCGGAGAATGGGGAAACAGAGGGTATTATGACAGGCTCGGAAATCCGCCAGGTCAGTCTGGCCTACCATGATACGCTGAAAAGGCTGGAAAGCGAAGATGTCGCACAGCAGGAAAAATTTAAAGCCGCTGCCCAGTTTAGAATGCTGATGGACGCCATAGAATCTGACCATGATCCGCTGTGGAGCAGTTTGAAAAAGCCGATCATGGATTCTTTCAGCGCTTTGAAGGCCGGGATTCAGAAAGAAGACAACCTGACATTCAGGGAAAAGTGGAATCATTTTTTATCCTTGTATGATACGATTTATCCAAGCTTAACGATTGATGTTTCGCCAAAGCAGTTAAAAAGCGTCTCCAACCATATTGCGGTCGTGGAAAACGGGGGCTTTCAGCAAATGACGGAAAGCAGCAAGCTGGAAAGGCTGACGCTTTTGGAAAAAGATTTGGAAGATGTGTTTGATCAAGTAGAAGAAGATGATGCAGACCCTTCACTATTATGGGTCATCCTGACGACAGGAAGCATTATCCTCTCGACGCTGACATATGTCGGTTTCAGAAAGTATAAAGCTGAAGAGGACAGGCGCAGAAAAAGAGAAAAAGATTGGCCGAAATAAGAAGCTCCGCTGATCGCGAGCTTCTTTTTTTTGCTGACCTTCAATCAGCGTGTGATGGGATTTTTGTTCTCATCAAGCGTAAACCCTTCTCCCAGAACGTCGTGTACGTCGCTTACGGCTACAAAAGCGTGCGGGTCGACAGAGGTAATCACGTTTTTCAGCTGGAAAACCTCATTTTTCGGAACGACGCAGTAGAGAACGTCCCGCTCTGTTTTCGTATATGACCCCTGACCTTTTAAAACCGTGACGCCTCTTTCCATTTCTTCAATGATTTTGCGCTGGATCTGGTCGTTTTTTTCAGAGATGATGGTGGCGCCTTTTGCAGCATAACCGCCTTCCTGCATAAAATCGATGACCTTTGAGGCGACAAATACGGCAACAAGCGTGTACATCGCTTCCTTATAGGAGAGGTAAAAAATAAGGGATAATGTAATGACGCAGGCGTCAAACACAAACATGGCTTTGCCCATCGGCACTTGAAAATATTTGTTGATCAGCCGCACAATAATATCGACGCCGCCCGTCGTTCCGCCGTATCTGAAAATAATGCCCAATCCGGTACCGATAAAAACGCCTGCAAAAAGAGCCGCGAGCGCAAGATCGTTTTGTAGCGGCATATGAATCTGGAAGCGCTGAAAAATCCATAAAAACACCGACAGACTGACTGTGCCGAGAATGGTATATGAGAAGACCGTTCTGCCGAGGAGTTTCCATCCGATGAAGAAGACCGGGATGTTCAGCACCAGATTGGATATGGAAGGATCGATGTTAAACAGGAAATAAAGCAGCAGGGTAATGCCGGTAAAACCGCCTTCCGACAAGTTGTTCTGCATATTAAAATGAACGAGTCCAAAGGAAAAAACAGCGGCGCCTGCTAAAATAAACAGGACGTTCTTCATTCTGATGTCTCCGAACATAAAAAAACTCCTTTCCTTCCATAAGCTGGCGTTAATATTATAGTGTATCCGTTTTAAAACAGCAAACCCGTCTTAAACATTTGTCAAACTTGTTTGAATTCGCTAACATGTAAGAGATGACAGGAGGTTTTGTCAGCATGACGAAAGAAAAAACGATGAAAGATATACAGCGTGAGGTTGACGAATATATCGGCCAGTTTAAAGAAGGCTATTTCAGTCCGCTTGCCATGATGGCCAGGCTGACGGAAGAGCTTGGCGAACTGGCGAGGGAAATCAACCATCATTACGGTGAAAAGCCGAAGAAAAAAACCGAATCGGAAAAAAAGATCGATGAAGAAATCGGCGACGTATTGTTCGTTTTAGTTTGTCTTGCGAATTCGCTTCATATATCATTGGATGAAGCGCATGATATGGTCATGGAGAAGTTCAACACCCGTGACAAAGACCGCTGGACAAGAAAAGAAGAAGGAAAGTAGAGGAGAATCAAGATGCAAAAGGAGACCATTAAAATCGCAATAGCAGGACCGCGCGGAAGAATGGGAAGCGAAGCGGTCAAACTTGTTGAAGATACCGCACATTTTGAGCTTGTCGGTGCAATCGACCGTACATATAACCGTGAAAAGCTGTCAGACGTGATGATATCAAGTTCAGAAGCCGTCATTTACACCGATATTACCGAATGCTTTTCAGAAACGGCTCCGGACGTTCTGATTGATTTGACAACGCCGGAAATCGGCAAGCTACATACAAAAATCGCGCTGGAGCACGGTGTCCGTCCTGTTGTGGGAACGACAGGATTTTCTGAGAGTGACTTGAACGAGCTTATGGAACTGACCGACGAGAAGGGGATCGGAGCCATCATCGCGCCAAACTTCGCGCTCGGAGCCGTGCTGATGATGAAGTTTTCGCAAATGGCTGCCAACTATTTTACCGATGTCGAAATCATTGAACAGCACCATGATCAAAAGCTTGACGCACCAAGCGGAACGGCCTTGAAAACGGCGGAAATGATTTCGGCTGTTCGCGAAGCGAAAACACAGGGACATCCGGATGAAAAAGAAATTCTGCGGGGAGCAAGAGGAGCCGATCAAAACGGAATCCGTCTCCACAGCGTTCGTCTGCCGGGATTGATCGCCCATCAGGAAGTGATGTTCGGCGGAGACGGCCAAACCTTGAAAATCCGTCATGATTCATACAACCGCGCATCTTTTATGTCTGGTGTGAAACTGGCTGTTGAACAAGTGATGAAAATCGATCAGCTTGTCTACGGCCTTGAAAATATCATAGAGTAACAAGAAGGGGGAAATCGCTTTGAAAATCGCCTTAATTGCCCATGACCGAAAAAAACAGGACATGATTCAGCTGACGACCGCTTATAAAGATATTTTAAAAAAGCACGAGCTGTTTGCGACAGGGACGACCGGTTTAAAAATCACCGAAGCGACAGGGCTGCCCATCGTGCGTTTTCAATCGGGACCGCTTGGCGGAGACCAGCAGATCGGTGCTTTAATCGCGAAAAATGACATCGACCTTGTGATTTTTCTGAGAGACCCGCTGACGGCCCAGCCGCACGAACCTGATGTGTCAGCTCTTATCCGCTTGTCTGATGTTTATGCCATTCCGCTCGCCACCAATATGGGAACGGCGGAAATCTTGATCCGATCTGTCGAGGAAGGCGCGTTTGAATTCAGAAACATTGTCCACGGCGGGGATCGAGATGCTTGATATACTGGCTTTTGGCGCGCACAGCGATGATGTAGAAATCGGCATGGGAGGAACCATTGCCAAATATACTGAAAAAGGCTTTCAAATTGGCATCTGCGATTTAACCCAGGCTGAACTGTCTTCAAACGGAACAGTCGAAACGAGAAAAAGCGAAGCCGCGCAGGCGGCCGACATTCTCGGCGCCAGCGCGCGGATTTCCCTCACGCTGCCGGACAGGGGGCTGTTTCCCAGCCAGGAGGCGATCAGGGAAGCGGTTGCCGTCATTCGAAAACATAAGCCGAAGCTTGTCTTTGTCCCTTATCCGAAGGACCGGCATCCCGATCACGGGCACGCAGCGGAAATCGTCGAAGAAGCGGTCTTTTCCGCTGGAATACATAAATACGAAGATGCAGAAAAACAGCCGGCCCATAAAGTCCAAAACGTGTACTACTATATGATCAACGGTTTTCACAAACCTGAATTTGTCATCGACATTTCCGAAACGATCAATCAAAAAAAGGAAAGCCTTGCTGCTTATCAGAGCCAGTTCACCCGTTCCCGGCAGTCGGTTGAAACACCGCTGACGAACGGATATATTGAAACGGTCGAAGCAAGGGAAAAGCTTTTGGGAAAAGAGGTCGGCGTCGCATACGCGGAAGGGTTTTTTTCAAAGCGGACTCTTCTGTTAAACAACGATTTATTTGGGGGCGGATGATGAAACAGTTAAAAATCGGAATCACATGTTATCCGAGTGTCGGAGGATCAGGAATTATCGCTACCGAACTCGGCAAGCTCCTTGCGGAAAAAGGACATGAAATTCATTTTATTACATCAAGTGTTCCGTACAGGCTCAATAAAGTGTATTCCAACATCTATTTTCACGAAGTCGAAGTCAATCAATATGCCGTGTTTAAGCACCCGCCGTATGATTTGGCTTTGGCCAGCAAAATGGCGGAGGTGGCGAAGCGGGAACAGCTTGATGTTCTGCATGCCCACTACGCGGTGCCTCACGCGATTTCCGCTTTTTTAGCGAAGCAAATGCTGAACGGAAACATTAAAACGGTCACAACGCTGCACGGCACAGATATAACCGTTCTCGGCTATGATCCGTCTTTAAAAGATCTGATCAAGTTTGCGATCGAGTCGTCTGACCGCGTAACAGCGGTTTCTTCAGCTCTTTCCGCGCAAACGTACGATTTGATCAAACCGAACAAAAAAATCGAAACGATCTATAATTTTGTGGATGAGCGCGTGTATTTAAAAAAGCAGGAGCATCATTCGCTGAAAGAGCAGTACGGCATCGCCCCTGATGAAAAAGTGATCATCCACGTATCCAATTTCAGACAGGTGAAGCGCGTGCAGGACGTCATCCATGTCTTCAGCCGCATTGTCAAACGAATGAAGTCGAAGCTGATTCTCGTCGGCGACGGGCCGGAGATGACCGTGATCTGCCAGCTTGTCAGACAGCTCGGACTAAAAGATGATGTTCTTTTCCTGGGCAAACAGGACAGCGTAGAAGAGCTTTACGCCATCAGCGATTTAAAGCTGCTTTTGTCCGAGAAGGAAAGCTTCGGTTTAGTGCTGCTGGAGGCGATGGCCTGCGGCGTTCCGTGCATCGGCACCAATATCGGAGGGATTCCCGAGGTGATCAAAAACGGTAAATCCGGTTACTTGGTCGATGTAGGAGATATTGAAGGCGCAGCTCGTAAAGCGCTCCATTTGCTGACTGATGAAAGCCTGCAGCGCCAGTTTGCGGAAGCGGCGCTAGAAAGCATCAAGGAGCGCTTTTCTTCCAGTAAAATCATCGCGCAATATGAAGAAATTTATCAACAATTAACAGACGGGGAGTGTGACAATGGAGGATCTCTTTTTGAAGGCTCTTCCTCTCCTTCGTGAGCTGAAAAAACACGGCCGGCAGGCCTACTTTGTAGGCGGATCTGTCAGGGATGCCCAAATGAACCGGGATATCGGTGATATTGACATCGCTACAGATGCATCCCCGGAAGAAATTGAAGCCATTTTTCCGAAAACCGTTGATGTCGGAAAGGAACACGGAACCATCATCGTCCTCTTTGAAGGAGAATCCTATGAGGTGACGACCTTTCGCGCAGAGCTTGAGTACGAGGATTACAGAAGGCCGAGCGGCGTTCAATTTATCAAATCGCTGAAAGAAGACCTGAAGAGGCGGGACTTGACGATTAATGCCATGGCGATGGATGAACAGGGGAGACTGATCGACTATTTCGGCGGACTCCGCGACATACGGGAAAAATTGATTCAAACGGTCGGCGACCCGGCGGAGCGTTTTCACGAAGATGCGCTACGCATGCTGCGGGCGCTCCGTTTTATGAGTCAGCTCGAGTTTGAGCTTTCTCCAAATACAAAAAAAGCGATTTGCGAAAACCGTCTGCTCTTGGCTCATATTTCTACAGAGCGGAAAACGGTTGAATTCGAAAAGCTTTTAAAAGGAAAAGCGGCGGACAGGGCTTTGGAAGCGGCGGCTGAAACAGGGCTTTACAAAGAGCTTCCGGGGCTGGACGGCAAAAAGGAGCGCGTTCTGGCTGCCCGTGCTTTTCCTTTTTACCAACTTCAAAAAGAGCGGATATATGGGCGGCTTTCATTCACATGATATCACTCGATTCCGCTGAGGCTCACCGGTTTTTAAAAGGGTGGAAGCTTCCGGGGAAAGTCATAAAACAGGCGCTCCTGACGGCTGAACGAATCGATCAAAAATGGGATGCCGTCTCGATGTATGAGGCGGGGGAAGAGACGCTGCTGTCCGCTTCCGCCATCCGCAGCTTAAGGGACAAGCAGGCAATCGATGAAAAGCGGCTGGCTGAAATCAGACAGTCGTACCGCGCGCTTCCGATTAAAAGCCTGAAAGACCTGGCGGTGTCTGGAAGCGATTTGTTGAATTTCAGAAAGAAGCCGGCCGGGAAATGGGTGTCCGATGATTTGAAACGGATTGAGCGGGCCGTGTTAAACGGGGAGCTTGCCAATCAAAAAAAAGCCATAGAGGAGTGGCTGGATTCATGCAGTCAAATTTAAGAAAGAAACTCATTCAATTGTTTACAGAGGCCGACGGCGAATTCATTTCAGGCCAGAAAATCAGCGAAGAGCTCGGATGCTCAAGGACCGCCGTTTGGAAGCATATCGAAGATCTGAGAAAATCGGGATATGAACTTGAAGCGGTCCGAAAGCTCGGCTATAAAATGATAAAAAAACCTGACAAAATCACCGAAGATGAAATCAGGCTCGGGTTAAAAACGAAAAAAATGGGACAGACCATCCATTTTCAGGATGTCGTCTCATCAACTCAAAAAATCGCCCATGAGCTAGCAAACAACGGTGCGCCGGAAGGAACGATCATCGTTGCCGACAAGCAGACTGAAGGAAGGGGAAGAATGGCGAGAGCATGGCATTCCCCAGAAGGAAACGGCATTTGGATGAGCATCATTTTAAGACCTGAAATGCCCGTGCAAAAAACGCCGCAGCTGACGCTTTTAGCCGCAGTCGCGATCGTTCAGGCAGTCGAAGAGCAAACCGGCATCGCAGCTGAAATCAAATGGCCGAACGATATTTTGATCAACCGCAAAAAAGTCGTCGGGATCTTAACCGAACTGCAGGCGGAAGCCGATCAGGTCCATTCTGTCATCGTCGGAATGGGGATCAACGTCAATCAGCTTGCTGGCGACTTTCCGGAAGAATTAAAAGAAACAGCGACAAGCCTTCGTCTCGCAAGCGGTGAAAAAATCGACAGAGCCGCTTTGATTCAAACGATAATGGCGACATTTGAAAAAAGGTATGAAGACTATCTCGCCTACGGTTTCGAACCGATCAAGCTTTTATGGGAGAGCTACGCTTTGAGCCTGAACCGTGAATTGACGGCCAGAACGCTGAACGGAATGTTTCACGGCAAAGCGCTGGGAATAGACGAAGAAGGCGTCTTGATCCTGGAAACGAGTGACGGCATCAAAAAAATATACTCCGCCGATATCGATATAAATCCGTCATAGTTGGAAGGATCCATGCGTTTTTGGTATACTTCGGATGGGCAGTATCCTGTAGGAACTGCACCTGGAAAACATGCAACTGATAAAAAACAGTCTGCCTTGATCCAAAAAGGACTGGGACAGAGGGATGATTCTTGCCGAACACGGACGATTCGAAATCCTTCTTCTTGCCGGAAGGTTTTTTTGCTGTCCGAAAAGATGCTCATGCAAGCACGGCAGCTCATCTCCTCTGAAAAAGAGGAGGAGAAAACATGAAGACAAAGATTGATTTTCTAAAAATGAAACAAGAGGGAGAGCCGATCGTCATGCTGACGGCCTACGATTACCCGGCGGCAAAGCTTGCCGAACAGGCCGGCGTCGATATGATTCTTGTCGGCGATTCGCTCGGCATGGTTGTGCTCGGCCTTGATTCGACCGTATCTGTGACGGTCGCTGATATGATCCACCATACAAAAGCCGTCAAACGCGGGGCAAAAGATACGTTTGTGGTGACGGATATGCCGTTTATGTCTTATCACTGCTCTTTGGAAAGCGCTCTGAATAATGCCGCGGCGATCGTTCAGGAAAGCGGAGCCGATGCTTTGAAGCTTGAAGGCGGCGACGGTGTATTTGAGACGATCACGGCTTTAACACGCGGCGGAATACCTGTTGTCAGCCACTTAGGCTTGACTCCTCAATCCGTCGGTGTCTTGGGAGGCTATAAAGTTCAGGGGAAAGATGAAGAAAGCGCCCGCAAGCTGATTGAAGACAGCAGGCGCTGTGAAGAAGCAGGCGCAATTGCGCTCGTTCTCGAATGCGTCCCGGCAGCGCTCGCTGAACAGATTTCAAAGGAGCTCACGATTCCTGTCATCGGCATTGGAGCAGGCCCTGGTACAGACGGACAAGTTCTCGTTTACCACGATGTTGTCGGACACGGAGTGAGCCGGACGCCTAAATTTGTAAAACAGTATGTGCAAATCGATCAGCCACTTGAACAAGCGCTTCGAGGATATGTTGAGGATGTCAGAAGCCGCGTGTTTCCTGAAGATGCTCATTCATTCCGTATCGATCAGCAAGTTCTTGAAGGATTATACGGAGGGAAATAAGCATGATTCAGATCCATACAGCAAAAGATATACAAAATGCAACGAAAAATTATCGCAAAGAAGGCAAAACGATCGGTTTTGTGCCGACAATGGGCTTCCTTCATGAAGGCCATATGTCGCTTGTGGAAAAAGCGCGAAAAGACAATGATATTGTCGTGATGAGCATTTTTGTCAATCCTATGCAGTTCGGTCCGGGTGAAGACTATGAAGCGTACCCGAGAGATATCGAAAGGGACCGGCAGCTTGCGGCTGACGGAGGAGTGGACATCTTGTTCACTCCTGAGCCTGAAGAAATGTACGGTCAGGAGTCGACGGTTACCGCAAGCGTGAAAAAGCGGACGGACGTCCTTTGCGGCCGTTCAAGGGAAGGTCATTTCGACGGTGTCGCAACAGTGCTCACAAAGCTGTTCAATCTCACCTTTCCGACAAGGGTTTATTTTGGCATGAAAGATGCGCAGCAGGTTGCCGTTGTCGACGGGCTGATCAACGACTTTTTCATGGATATTGAGCTGATCCCGGTTGAAACAAAACGGGAAGAAGACGGGCTTGCCAAAAGCTCAAGAAATGTCAACCTGCGAGCAGAAGAACGGCAGGAAGCACCCGCTCTCTATCAAGCCCTTCAGCGCGGCGCCGAGCTGATCCGTGATGGAGAGAGGGATGCGGAAGCTGTTAAGCGAGAGGTTCGGAGCATTCTTGAAAAAACGAGCGGTGTCATCGATTATGCGGATATTTATTCATATCCCGATCTGGAGATCAGGGAGCCATTGACTGGAAAAGTCATCATAGCGGTTGCCGTTCAGTTTTCCAAAGCCCGCTTAATTGATAATATCATCGTCGATATCCCGGCAGATCAAAAGGAGGATTTATGATGTACCGTACGTTAATGAGCGCAAAACTTCACAGAGCGAGAGTGACGGAAGCCAATTTGAACTACGTCGGCAGCGTGACAATTGATGAAGATTTGCTGGATGCCGTCGGAATGATGGCAAATGAAAAAGTGCAAATTGTGAATAATAATAACGGGGTCCGGCTGGAAACGTACATCATTCCCGGTGAAAGGGGGAGCGGCGTCGTTTGTTTAAACGGAGCTGCCGCCCGCCTTGTTCAAGTGGGAGATGTCGTCATCATCGTTTCTTATGCCATGATGTCTGAAGAGGAAGCAAAGACCCATAAGCCGAAGGTTGCCGTTTTGAACGAGAGAAACGAAATCGAGGAAATGCTGGGTCAGGAGCCCGCCCGTACCATTCTGTAGCCCCCTTGCCTTTAGGGGGCTTTCATATCGTTTAGAAAGAGTAGAAGGCGAAGCTTTTTCCCCGCATCTTTCTAAAACGTGTTACACTTTTGTCGAAGGTATCGAAATTGAGGTGTCCATTGAATGAACAATCAACGATATGTGGTCATTGATGTGGAAACGACAGGGAATTCGCCGAAAAAAGGCGACAGAATCATTCAAATTGCAGCGGTTGTGATTGAAAATGGACAAATGACCGAACGTTTCTCCAAATATGTGAATCCCAATCAGCCGATTCCCGCTTTTATCGAGCAGCTGACGGGAATTTCGAATGAAATGGTTGAAAATGAAGAGCCATTTTCGGCGATTGCCGAAGATATTTTTGAGCTGCTTCAAGACAGCTGTTTTATCGCTCATAACATTCATTTTGATCTTGCTTTTGTAAAGTATGAGCTGCAGCAGGCCGGTTTTGGCGAGCTTGAATGCAGCGTTCTCGATACGGTGGAGCTTTCGAGAATCGTTTTTCCGGGTTTTGACGGCTATAAATTGACTGAGCTGAGCGAAGAGCTTCAGATTCGCCATGAAAACCCGCACAGGGCTGACAGCGATGCGGAAGTGACCGCTTTGATCTTTTTACATATGATGGACAGACTGAAAAGGCTGCCGATTTCGGTTTTGAAATCAATCAGACGTCTATCCTGGCATTTGATCAGTGACGCGCAGGAGCTTTTTGACGGCTTGATCGCTGAAAAAGGTGCCGATGCCGAACTTGATGCCGGCTTTATGAAGGTTGGTTCCTTTGTGATCAGGACCCCTGAAGACGAGGATGAAGAGGCCGGTCATAAGAGCCGGGACCCGCAGACAGAGCCGCTTATTTGGGAAAAAGACGGCGGGCTTTCTTCATTGAACGACCGGTTTGACAAGAGAGAAGGACAGACGAAAATGATGCGGGAGGTCTGGACCGCTTTTCAAAATCATGAGCATGCTCTGATCGAAGCTGCCACTGGAATCGGAAAAACGCTCGGATATCTCGTGCCGGCTGCAATCCGCGCCAAGCAAACAGGCAAGCCGGTCGTGATCAGCACATATACGACATTGCTTCAGCAGCAGATGATCAACCGTGATATCCCGCTTTTGGAAAAGATTTTTCCTTTCCCGGTCAAAGCCGCGGTTTTAAAGGGCCGCTCTCATTATTTATCCATTCGCAAGTTCAAGCATATTTTACAGGAAGATGATGACAATTATGATAGCGTCCTTGCAAAAGCGCAAATTCTCGTTTGGCTGACAGATACAGAAACGGGCGATTTATCGGAAATTAATCTTCCGTCAGGCGGAAAGCTTCTGTGGGACAGACTGGCATATGATTCGCATTCATATGCAGAAAACAGCACCCTAAGGAAACTGTGTTTTTATGAGAGAGCCAAAGCGCGGGCGCAGAAGGCTGATATGATCATTACCAATCATGCGCTTCTGTTGACTGACGAAGCCAATCAGCGAATTCATACCGGTGATGCCGATACGTTTGTTATTGATGAAGCCCATCACTTTGAACGCGCAGCGGGCGAGCAGTATGGGGCAAGAGCAGACTATGTCTTTCTCCATAAAAGGTTGATGCGGCTCGGCACCCTCAAACAAAGGGGGATTTTAAAAAAAGCCGAACGCCTCTACCGGTCAGCAGGCATTTCACCAGAATCTTTTTTCCAAATGGACGAATGGCTCGCTCAGCTTCTTGAAGAAAGCGATCTGTTCTTTACGGCTGTTCATTCTTTTGTCAAGCGGAGGAAACCAAGAAACGATCTCAACCGTCTCTTATATAAGATCGGCGAAATCGGTGAAAGCAGGGCATGGAACAGGCTTGAAGAAAGCGCGAGAAGACTGTGTTCCTTGCTGTATGACATGCACCGGCTGTTTTCGGATCAAAAGAAAAGCCTCGCTGAAAAACAGGCTTCCTTCACCAGCCGCCAGGCGTTTTTGTTAGAGGAATACGATTCATGCATGGACGACCTTGAAGAATATCGAAAGACGCTCGCCCGCTTGATGTTTGACCCTGTCGAAGATGAGGTCGTCTGGATTGAAATTGACGCGAAGGGCGCAAAAAACGCCGCGGCCATTTACGCTCAGCCGCTTGATACAAGCGAAATTCTGGCCGACCGGTTTTTCACCGAGAAAAAAAGCGTTGTGCTCACATCGGGGACGCTTGTCGTCGAGAACTCATTTGACTATATGATCAAAAAGCTCGGTTTAAGCGATTTCTATCCGAGGACCTTGCAAATCGAGGCGCCTTTTTCTTATGATAAGCATATGAACATCATGATTCCGACAGATGTCAGCCCGATTCAAAACGATCCTGAAGACTATATTCGAGATGTCACGCGTTTCGTCAAGGCGCTTGCAAAACAGAAAAACGCCAAAGTGCTCGTCCTGTTTACGTCTCATGATATGCTGCGAGATGTCTACCATGCAATAAAACAAGAGGAAGACTTTCCTTGTCAGCTCCTTGCGCAGGGGATTTCCGGCGGAAGCCCCGTCAAGGTTATGAAATTGTTTAGATCGTATCCCCATGCGGTTCTTCTCGGAACGAACCATTTTTGGGAGGGCGTTGACTTTCCGGGTGACGAGCTGACGACGCTGGTCATCGCAAGGCTGCCGTTCAGGCCGCCAGACCACCCCGTTGAATCAGCCAAGTGTGACCGGGCAAAGAGAAGGGGAGAAAGCCCGTTTCAGGCGGTATCTCTGCCGGAAGCTGTCCTGGCATTCAGGCAGGGCATCGGCAGGCTGCTTCGCTCGGAGAAAGACAGCGGAACGGTCGTGATTCTCGACCGCCGCATCCGAACCTCTTCCTACGGTACGGTGTTTATGAAGGCTCTGCCCCCTGCAAAAGTCATGGAGCCTACATTCCTTGAGCTTGAAGCATACATAGCCGGGAAAAACGGCTAAAAGCCGCATAAAGCGGCTCTTAAATGGTGTGGATTAAGGTTTTATTTTTTAGGCTGTTTATTTAAACGGTTATCCCGTTGTAACAACTAGTATGGCTTTAGGCACAGAGAGTATGAATTACAATTATTGTTTCGTTCGGAGGTATTTGAAAAATGGAAAACAAAATCGAAATTTTATCTACCGTAAGCGTCGAGCATTCAGAAGACCTGTATAAAATCGTCGACCTTTTGAACCGCACGCTCAAACGCGATGATCTCATGTTCGGCCTCGCTCTCGATGAAGAAGATCAAAAACAGGCCATTTTTACGATTTATCGTACTTAGGAGCAGAAAATGGGCAAAAAAACATTAATTTTCATACTGATATTTGGTATTATCTTTTTAACAGCACTTCTTGCGGGAGCGAATGTCTACCGTACGGCTATGGATCAGAAAGAAAGCGGCCACGAGCAGGCTGCCGAAACAGCCAAGCAGGAAGCAGGCTTAAAACAAGTTGACAGCGTGGAGACGTTTGTCGGCAAAGAAAAGCAGTACATTGTCACAGGGACGGACAAAAAAGGCGGCAAAATGTATGTTTGGGTGCCTGCTGACAAAAAGCAGAAAACGATTTACAAAAAAGCGGCAGACGGCATTACCGGCCGCCAGGCTTCAAAAGCGGTTCAGGATGAAGGCCTTGTGTCTGAGCTTAAAGAGGTGCACCTTGCAAGGGAAGGCAATGTTCTATTGTGGGAAGTTACATACTTAAATAAAGATGGGCAGTACAGTTTAAGCTATGTGGACTTTATAAACGGAAAAATTCACAAAAATATTACGCCTTAGACGAAACAGGGGGAAATCGAGTTGAATCTAGCTAAAAGAGTATCAGCGTTAACACCATCTGCAACACTGGCAATCACTGCAAAAGCAAAAGATTTAAAAGCGGCAGGGCACGACGTCATCGGTCTTGGGGCGGGTGAACCGGATTTTAATACGCCTGAGCACATCATTGAGGCGGCTGTCCGTTCGATGAATGAAGGACATACCAAATACACGCCTTCCGGAGGTCTTGCGGCGCTGAAAGACAGCATCCGCGAAAAATTCAAGCGCGATCAGGGAATCGAGTACCGCCAATCTGAAGTTATCGTGTGCACAGGTGCAAAGCATGCTCTTTACACCCTATTTCAAGTGCTCCTCGACGAAGGGGACGAAGTGATTATTCCGACTCCGTACTGGGTCAGCTATCCTGAACAAGTCAAGCTTGCAGGCGGCAAACCGGTATTTGTGGAAGGCCTTGAGGAAAACAGCTTCAAAATTTCTCCGGAGCAGCTTGAAAAAGCCGTCACGGAAAAAACGAAGGCTGTGATCATCAATTCCCCAAGCAATCCGACAGGCATGATGTATACGGAAGAAGAGCTGAAAGCGCTCGGTGAAGTATGCCTTCGCCGCAACATTCTAATCGTATCTGATGAAATATATGAAAAGCTGATTTACGGCGGAAAAAAACATGTATCCATCGCACAGCTTTCTCCAGAACTTAAAAATCAAACCGTAATCATCAACGGGGTTTCCAAGTCACACAGCATGACCGGCTGGAGAATCGGGTATGCGGCAGGCAGCGAACCGATCATTAAAGCGATGACGAACCTTGCCAGCCACAGCACGTCAAATCCGACATCTGTCGCACAATACGGAGCCATTGCCGCTTACAATGGACCAAACGAGCCTGTTGAAGAGATGAGAAAAGCTTTTGAAGACCGGCTGAACAAGGTGTATGAACTGCTTGTTGACATTCCGGGATTGACATGCCTGAAGCCTGAAGGGGCCTTCTACTTGTTCCCGAATGCAAAAAAAGCGGCAGAATCGTGCGGCTTTTCAAGCGTTGATGAATTCGCCGAAGCGCTTTTGGAAGAAGAAAAAGTTGCGATCGTTCCCGGTTCAGGGTTCGGCGCACCGGACAACATCCGTCTGTCGTATGCGACATCCCTGTCACTTTTGGAAGAAGCGGTCGCACGGATTCGCCGCTTTGTCGTGAATCGCAGCCGCTAGAAGCAGAAAGCGTCCGCAGCTGGACGCTTTTTGCATGCACGCAAGCTGCATTGACCTGATCGAATCAAAAAAGGTATAATATACGTTATGGACGTCAGAAAGAATGAGGGCTTGACCGAATTCTTTCGTGTTTTGGAGGGAAACGATAGTGAAAACAACAATAAACCAAGTGTACAAGCATGTTGGTGAAGAAGTAACAATCGGCGCTTGGATCGCCAACAAACGCTCAAGCGGCAAAATTGCGTTTTTGCAGCTTAGAGACGGGACAGGCTTTATCCAAGGAGTCGTCGTCAAAGCGGAAGTGGACGAAGAAACATTTCAAGCTGCTAAATCTGTCACACAGGAAACATCTTTATATGTAAAAGGCGTCGTCAAAGAAGACGAGCGTTCGCCACTCGGCTACGAGCTTGCAGTCACATCGCTTGAAGTCATCCATGAAGCGACAGATTATCCGATTACGCCAAAAGAACACGGAACAGAATTTTTGATGGATCACAGACATTTGTGGCTCCGTTCAAAACGGCAGCATGCAACGATGAAAATCCGCAATGAAATCATTCGCGCTACATACGAATTTTTCAATAAGGAAGGCTTTGTTAAAGTCGATCCTCCGATTTTGACGGGAAGCGCACCTGAAGGAACGACAGAGCTTTTTGCGACAAAGTATTTTGACGAAGATGCCTACCTTTCGCAAAGCGGCCAGCTTTACATGGAAGCAGCTGCAATGGCTTTAGGAAAAGTCTTTTCATTCGGGCCGACTTTCAGAGCTGAGAAATCAAAAACGAAGCGCCATCTGATTGAATTCTGGATGATTGAACCGGAAATGGCGTTTGTCGAATTCAATGAAAACCTTGAAGTTCAAGAGAACTATGTCTCTTTCATCATTCAAAGCGTGCTTGAAAACTGCAAAATTGAACTGAATACGCTCGGCAGAGACACTTCCAAACTGGAGCTTATCAAAGCGCCTTTTCCAAGAATCACGTATGATGAAGCGATTCAGTTCTTAAAAGAGAAAGGCTTTGACGATATTGAATGGGGCGATGACTTCGGCGCTCCTCACGAAACGGCGATTGCCGAAAGCTATGACAAACCGGTATTTATTACACACTATCCGACATCATTAAAGCCGTTTTATATGCAGCCTGCACCTGACAGGGACGATGTCGTACTGTGCGCTGATTTGATTGCGCCTGAAGGCTACGGTGAGATTATCGGCGGATCTGAACGGATCCATGATCTTGAGCTTCTCGAAGCGCGCCTGAAAGAGCATGGTTTAGAATCGGATGCTTATCAATGGTATGCAGAGCTGAGAAAATACGGCTCAGTTCCGCATTCAGGATTCGGACTCGGACTCGAACGGACGGTTGCCTGGATCTGCGGTTCTCCGCACGTCCGCGAAACGATTCCGTTCCCAAGACTATTAAATCGCTTATATCCTTAAGAAAAAAGTCTCCTGATTGCAGGAGACTTTTTCACAGTCATCCATGATATACTGGAAGGTAAGAGGTGTATCGAATGAAAAAACAGCACTTTATTAAGATGCAGGAGATGGGATCTGTCACCATTCCGAATCTGCTTTTTTTGAACTATCGGGAGCTTGGCTTAAATGAGACAGAATTCATGCTGCTCTTAAACATTAAAATGCATGTTGAAAGAGGTTCATTTTTTCCGACGCCGGAGGAATTAAGCAAGACGATGTCGATTGAAACCGAACAATGTATGAACATGCTGAGAATGTTCATTCAAAGAGGCTTCATCTATATAGAAGAATGCGAAGACCAGAACGGCATTAAGTTTGAAAAGTATTCGCTCGAACCTCTCTGGGGCAAGCTGTTTGAGCATCTTGAAATGGACGAGCAGAAGAAACTCGCTGAACAGAATGAAGGCGAAGAGAAGAGCCTTTATACGATCTTTGAAGAGGAATTTGCGCGGCCGCTGTCTCCGCTGGAATGTGAGACGCTCAGCATCTGGCTTGACCAGGATCATCACGATGCACAGCTGATCAAACAAGCTCTCAAAGAAGCCGTCATATCAGGAAAACTCAATTTCCGTTACATTGACCGGATTTTGTTTGAGTGGAAGAAAAACGGCATTTCAACAGTCGAACAAGCCGCAAACTACAGCCAAAGATTCAGGCGGAAGACCGCACCGCGGCAAAGTGAGCAAAAGGAGTATACAAGACAGGTTCCTTTTTACAATTGGCTTGAACAATAAAGTGAAAGGTGAAGACATGCTGACAAAAAAACAGATCGAGTTTTGTTTAGAAACAATCGGTGAAATGTTTCCGGATGCTGAATGCGAATTAGTCCATGACAATCCGTTTGAACTTGTCATCGCCGTCGCTTTATCGGCCCAATGCACAGATGCGCTTGTCAATAAAGTGACGAAAACGCTTTTCAAAAAATATAAAAAGCCTGAAGATTATCTTGCTGTTCCGCTTGAAGAGCTGCAGCAGGACATCAAATCGATCGGCTTATACCGGAACAAAGCAAAAAATATTCAAAAGCTCTGTAAAATGCTGCTGGAAGAATACGGCGGTGAAGTGCCGAAAGACCGGGATGAGCTGGTGAAACTTCCGGGCGTCGGGAGAAAAACCGCCAATGTCGTCGTTTCCGTTGCATTCGGTGTTCCCGCCATTGCCGTCGACACCCACGTGGAAAGGGTCTCAAAAAGGCTCGGCATTTGCAGATGGAAGGATTCGGTCACGGAAGTCGAAAAGACGCTGATGAAAAAAGTGCCTGAATCAGAGTGGTCCGTTACTCATCACCGCCTGATCTTTTTCGGACGCTATCACTGCAAGGCGCAAAGGCCGAAATGTGATGAATGCCCGTTGTTTTCTCTGTGCAGGGAAGGGCAAAAACGATATAAAAAAGGGCTGGTGAAGCTGCCGTGACAAGCGTTTCTCTGTTGGACGAATACGAAAAAACGCTGCGTAAGAGAAGACCGGAATCCGGCGAAAAGCTTGACGTTCTTTCGGAAAATCCGCTCTGCTACGATTTTTTTCAGGACATAGAAGAGGACAAGCCGTGGGAGCATGCGGAGGAATGGGTTCCGCTTCTGTTTGCGGCTTGGGAGCATACAAAAGAAAAGCTTCTGCCCGTCTTTAAAACGAGAAAGTCAAGGTGCAGCCAGGATGATATGCTGAACGGGGTGTGCTGCTTGATCACAAGCCTCCACTGGACGATGGGGGAGCCTGTCACAAGTCTTAACTGGGAGGCCATCACCCGTAAGGATTTTGGAGCCAAGCCGATGAACTGGACGGAACGCCTCGAGTTTATCCTCCAGAAACCAACGCAGTATCATTGTTTTATTCAGCTTGACGAATTGTTTACGGAAATGAAAAAGCAATTTTATAAATATGTTGCCATCAATCATAAAAAAGCCACTCACTAAACTGTGAGTGGCTTTTTAGATTAATGGGTGCCGGTTGATTGACCATTGGAATTTGTTTGTTGATCATCTGTGTTGCTGTCTTGATCCGGGTTTTTGTTTTTGTCCTTATTCTGATCTTTGTTTTGATCATCGGCGTCATCATCTTTTCTGCCGTCTGTATTTCCCGGATTTTGATTGTTTTGATCTGGATTGCCTGAATTTTGATCATCCGGCTGATTAGAGTTGCCGTTATTTTGTTTGTCTTTGTCCTGATCATCATCAGCATCCTGCTTCTTCTCGTCATCCTCGTCTTTCTTTTCATCGTCCGCTTTTGACTCATCATCTTCAGCCGCGTTGACTTTAAGCGTCACAGAAGCAGGGTCGCTTTCGCCATCTTCAGTAACGGCCGTGACTTGGAATTTGTAGACGGATCCTTCTTTTGCATTCGGTATGACAGCTTCTTTCGCACTGCTGCTTTGAATTTCGCTGTATCCGCCTCCGTCAACAGATTGTTTGACTTTAAAGGATACATCACCGTCTCCGGAATATGACCATGAAAGCTTGATGCTCTTTGATGCTTCATCATATTCTGCGCTCAAACCTGTCGGCTTGTCGGCATCTTCTTTTTCCTCATATTTTTTCGAAACAGTCGTCGGCTGTGTGCCTTTTACAAAGTACTCAGTGACTTTTTTATCGCTAGGCGTGTTGCTGCTGGCAAGCACCGGCGGGTTCGAGCCTTTTAGAACTGTCGCTTCAACGACGCTGTCAGGCTTTTCAAATGAGCCGCTGCCGTTGTCCACCTTGGCAATCAGTTTTTTGAACAGAAGTTTGGCGACTTGCTGTTCGTTTGCGCTCAGCGAATTAAAGCCTTCTTTACCGGTCCAGACCGCTGCCGTATATTGCGGCGTATAGCCGACGAACCATGAATCCCTCGCTCCATTTCGACTTATGCCGTGTTTTCTAATGTCGTCCTCGGTAAAGTTCGTCGTACCCGTTTTACCTGCTACAGTAACGCCATTGACTTGGGCGGCTGTTCCTGTTCCTCGCTGAACAGCGCTTTTCAGCATATCCGTTATCATAAATGCGGTATAATCGCTCATGGCTGCCTTTGATTCAGGCGTCAAATCAAGCTTTGTGCCGTCATTGAATTCCACCGCTGTAACAGTATGAGGCTCATTGTAGTAGCCGTTGTTGCCGAATGCGCTGTACGCTCCGGCCATTTGCAGAGGCGACACACCGTTTCCGAAGCCGCCGATTGCGTAAGCTTCCACTAAATCATCTGAATTTATGTTAAGACCAAGGTTGCCTGCGAATTTTACAATATTGTCTTTTCCGGCTGCCTGGAACGCTTTTAAAGCTGGAACGTTCCGAGAATCGACAAGTGCCTCTCTCATCGATATCCAGCCTCTGTGTCTTCTGTCATAGTTGTTAATCGGATCTCCGGTTGAATACGTGTATGCTTCATCGTTAATCTGTTCATACGTCGACCATTTCTTGTTCTCAATGACTGGGCCGTAGTCAAGGATTGGCTTAATCGTTGAACCAGGTTGACGTTTCGTATCTACTGCATAGTTAAAGTCGCCTGCTTTCCGGTCGCGTCCGCCGCCGAGTGCGCGGATTTCTCCGGTCTTCGTATCAAGCAAGGTGAGGCCGGCCTGCATTTTTTCGGTATACTGGATCGAATCGCCGTCCATCAGCTCATCCACATAATCCTGTGCATCTGTATCAATCGTTGTGTAAATCTTCAGTCCGTCCGTTCCCGGCGTGACGTTCGCTTTTTCTTTCACTTCGGCGACGGCCTGCTCGATAAACGCGCTGTATTTGTTGGACGTTGTTTTTGCGTACTCCTTCGGAGAGACAAGGCCTTTTGTGACGGCTACTTTTTTCGCTTTGTTGTACTCTGCGTCAGAGATAAAGCCGTGTTTATTCATCAGACTCAGCACGACATTGCGCCGTTTCTCGGCTTTTTCCGGATGTTTAATCGGGTTGTAGTTATTCGGGCTTTGCGGCATGCCGGCAAGCGTTGCGGCCTGCTCGACCGTTAAGTCGTTTAGATCTGTCACCCCGTAGAATTGCTCAGCCGCTTTTCCGACACCATAGGCCTGCGGCGAGAAGTAAATCCGGTTTAAATACATTTCCAGAATTTCGTCTTTTGAATATTTTCTTTCGAGCTGGAACGACAGCCAGACTTCCTGGACTTTCCGTTTCAGCGTTTTTTCATGTGACAGAAGGGAGTTTTTGACGACCTGCTGTGTGATCGTACTTCCGCCTTCAGAACCGAATCCGCCTTCGAAGTTTGCCAGAAGCGCTCCTCCGATCCGGATCGGGTCGACGCCGTGGTGGTCATAGAAACGCGCGTCTTCCGTTGCAAGAAATGCGTTTTTGACGGAATCAGGGATGTCTTTAATCGACACGTACGTCCGCTTTTCTGAACCAATTTCGGCGATTTCTTTTCCGTTTTTGTCATAGACGGTGGAAGAGTACGGTGTTTTCAGTTTTGCGTCATCAAGGGACGGCGAGTCCGCTACCATCACCGCAAAAGTGACGCCCCCGGCAATCAAGCCGATAACACCAATGATTAAAATGGATAAAAGAATTTTCTTAAACAATCCTGCTTTTTTCTTTTTCTTGGGTTTAGAATGAGTATTAGACCTGCTATTGCCCTGCTGGGCTTTTCGCCGTTCCTGGCGGCTGTTAAATTGATCTGACATAACATCTCAACCTTTCGTAGTTAAACCTTTCCGCTCACATGACTTTAAAATCATAATTTATGATGGCGAAAAATACAACTGATCAATAATCTTAATATAATCAATTCTTGGCGAGTATCCAAGTGAAATAGGGTGAGCGGCTTCCTGAAGCTCGTCTTTTCGGATCGATTTTCTGCCGTTTTGCTTTTTCCGCTCCCAGAAATAAAATAATTTTTCTGCTTCCAAAAAATAAATTTCTTCAAAAGCGGATATGATAACAAAACAAATGCCGTCTTGCGCCACAACCTGCTTCATATGCTCGATCTGATGATCGTGGAAATTCTGAAGCGGGAAAGAGGTCCGGCTCTTCGTTTCTTTCGCTTCAAAATCGATGTAGCGGCCTTTATAAACCCCATTATAATCAGTAGTTGACGACTGCTTGAAATATGCTTCCTTGATCACCGCAGCGCTTCGCTTCGGATAATCGACCTGAACAATCTGTACAGGAGTCGGTTTTTTATGGATGACCGCAATCGAATGAGATTGATAATACATATTCGTTTCATTCAGGTCATCTTCGAGGGTCATGCCGCGATTGGAATACGACGGCTTCTTTTGCAAGGATGAGGCAGCTGTTTTCGGCTGATACGATTTGCCGTTCGGGTAACGAATCACTTTCTTCATCCTCCTTTTACAAAAATCTGGATACTAACGGAAGTGGCTGATCTTGCACAACACTTTTTCCGCGGCGGAGCTGACGAGCCGCATTCAAGAGCTGACCGCAAAACTGAACAAGGACAATATCTCACGGACAAATGCCTACAAACGCTACTTTGACCGCCATCCTGAAATCAAGTGGTCGTTTTTGGCTTCATTTGTTTCCAGGAATGCCGGCTGGTCGATGACCGATTTAAAAGGGCGTTTATTCGAGCTCGGACTTACGGCCTTTCAGCAGAACTGGCTGTTTTTAACGTATGAAAGAGCGAACTGGCTGATTTTTTCGGACGCCTATCCGCAGCTCCTGTTATACCATTGGTCCAAGCAGCTTGGCCAGCCGCTGTTTCATTTGCTCTCCTCATTTGGTGTGTCTTCATTTATGAAAACGGAGTGGGAGCGGTTCTGGCATGAGCGCGATCAAAAGCGGCTCATGTACGCTCTCATTATAAATGAACAAAACACTATCCAAACTCCTATTATACAAAATCCTTTGTTTAAAAAGAATGTTTTTCAGACGATTCCTTTTCAGCTATGTGAATGGTTTCACTTCAACACAGTCATTTTTCCGACGGTAGAAGGCGTTTTTTACGGCGTGTCTGTCAAACGCTTCACTAGTTTAAAGGAAAGGATCAAGCTCGGCAAGCAATTAAGCGAGCTGCTGTTTTCGCCTGAGCTTTTCCCCGGTTTTTTTCACTTTACATCATGTGTTCCGCATACCGGGTCGCGCTTTGATATGGAACGCTGGGCAGGGGTTAAAATCAGAACCTCGCCATTTTTGAGAACGTGTTATCCCGTTGTTGCCCATTCATTAGACGGATTAAAATCCGATTGGTTTCGCGGAGGAAAGAGAGAGGCGATGTTCAAAGATGAAAAACTGCCGAAAACGATCGAAATCACCGATTGGTATTTTCAAAAAAGAAGGCAGCTGCAGGCATTGTTTTCACTGGAGCATTGGCTGAATAAGAGGTAAAACAGAAAAAAGCAAGGGTTCTCCTTGCTTTTTAAGTGGACGGGCGGTTAGGTCCGCCTAATTTTTTATCCAGTGTGTCTGTTTGTTTAGCATCAGGTTTTGTTTTCGCAGGTGATTTCTTTTTGTTGTTTTCCACAGCGGGCACCTCCTTACCTTTTTAGATTTTGCAAAAAAGCGCTGATCATACCATTTTTCGCAAGATCACTTGTCGAAAGCGGCGCGTTTGGCTGGAAAATGAGTTTCTTTGGCGGTTTGCTTCTAGTTTTGTCAGCTGCGGAGGAGAGGGGGCGCATAGGGGAGAATGCATAGAAGGCGATCAAAAAGGAGGGAAGCAAATGAACGGATTTGCAAGCAAAGACTCGGTCCTTCAAATGCTTTTGGAAACGGAATCACACATGTCGTCTGCTGAGAAAGCTTTGACAGAAGCCGTACGCCGGGCGGAGCATGAAAAGCGGGCTGGCTGGAACGAACGGCTCGATCTGATTGAAAAAGAACTGGCAGAGCTCTCAGCTTGTTTAAACAGCACGTTAATGGGAGTGGAGCCAAGAGGAGAGACGGCATAAGCCGGATTCGTTGTAACGGTCGTCTTCCTTTGGTACGATAAACCCGAGGTGAAAAAATTGGATACACAATCTCTTCTTGTACAGACACGGGAATTAATCCGCCTCGTAAAAGAAGCGGAAGAACGATACAGTAAGGGAAAAGAGGAAGGGACGGAATACGATTTTTTCGAGGTTGTCAAACCTTCTGTCGAGAGATTCGAACAAACAGTGAAAAGCTGGCTGGCGGAAAGCCTGCCTTATATCAAGGCGAATCGGCCAAAATACATTTATGAAGAGCAGCTCAGCTCGGTTGAGGAAAATGCAAATGAAATTTTCATGCAGTCCTATTTCTGCAAAATCCATAAAAAACGCTTTAAAGATCTGACGGAGTCCGTCCTCTATACGCTGAAAAACGTAGAAGACGATATATTAAAAGAAGACCGGGATTAGAACCCGGTCTTCTTTTTGTTTGTTTAGCTGGCGTCCGTATTCATATCATAAGCAGGGTGCTGTGCGCCATTCGCTTCAAGAACTTTCATACTTGTGCGAAATTCGTTTAATGTCAGATGTCCCTGGATATACAAAAACTTGGCAAAATCCATCAGTTTGTTCATGCAGTCTGTCTCATACTGTTTCATCTCGGCAAAACAATTTCTTAAGTATGATACGTTCATATGGTGCATCCCCTCTCCTTTATATTAATAATATCGTACCATAACAATTCGACTTTTTTCTGTTTTTCAAATATTAAAATTTTCGACACTTTTTGACAAACTTGTGACAGAACCTTTGGAACAGGAAATGCCTTTATATCATACACATATAAAAAAGGGCTTTAGGAGGAGAGGAAAGATGGAAGAGAGGAGAACCGCCGTATATCCTTATTCCGGCCCCGGTGCGTATGTTCAAGCCGATCAGCAAAACCATCATGCCTATCATCCCGTTCAGCCGTACTACAGCCAGGAAACCGTCCCGTACGCTCATCCAGCTCAGCGGCCGCAGGCCTATCAGCAGCCGATCGAGCAGAATGTGGACCCGTTTTCAGTCTATCATCAGCCTGTTCAGCAGCAAATGCAGCCGCCGCTTCCGCCGTTTCAGGCATTTCCTTATCAGCATCCATATCCCTCGCCGCGGCCGAATCTCCACCAGCCATCACAGTTTCAAAGCTTTCTGTCGCAATTCAAAAAAAAGAACGGGCAGTTTGATTTCAGCAAAATGATGGACACCGCTGGCCAGATGGTGAGCACGGTCAACCAGGTCGGAGCGCTGGCCAAAGGGTTTATGGGATTCTTCAAATAAAAAAAGCATGGATGAAGGTCATTCATGCTTTTTTTGCTCCGGAAATGAGACCGTGAGGATATTTTGGTTCCACGACGTCTTCATTGTTTCTTCGCGGACGGGATATGGGAGCAGAACGGTTCTGGACAGGCTTGTAAACGATGAAGAACCGCCGCTTTCTTTTTTCTCCTTCAAGGCGACATGAAGATACCTCGATTTCGCTTCAATCATGATATCTCCGTTTTGAAACGATTCAGGAACGGCAATGTCGACGTGAAGCGCCTCATTCTCCTCTCTGATGTTCATGGAAATGGTGGAATTCTGAAGCTGGTCTGATATCAGTTTTTGGAATGAATTTAAAATATCGTGGAAAGGTGAATTGTAAAATAACTGTTCAACCGCTTCTTGAATTTCGTCTTTCTTGCTGAGCGAGTGATTGTCGTTTTCCTTGAAATCCATTCTTCATCACCCCGGTTTTTTATTTTCAGCTTATGCAGGGGCTCTTGGTATGGTTATTCATTGATGGGAATTTGAAAGTGTGGTTAAATAGTGGGGAATCCAAAGATTTATTTAACCTGTTCCTCTTTTAATAGCCATCATAAAGAGGCGTTTTGAAAGGAGCCCAACTGTATTGCTGAAAAAATTATTCGGTATTGGTCAGAAACAAAATGAAATGAAAGAAGAAACCGTTTTTTCACCGGTAGACGGACAAGTTTTGGAACTTTCAAAAGTCCCTGACCCCGTTTTCTCCCAAAAGATGATGGGTGACGGAATGGCTGTCGAGCCTTCCGCAGGCGAGATCGTATCACCTGTCGACGGGGAAGTGATCCAGCTGTTCCACACAAAACATGCCATCGGCATCCGTTCACTGTCCGGCGTGGAACTCTTGATTCATATCGGTCTGGAAACCGTAGCGATGGAAGGCGAAGGTTTCACAGCCCATGTCAAAGAAGGAGACAAAGTAAAAGTCGGCGATCCTTTGATAACGTGCGATTTGGAACTGATCAAGGAAAAAGCGAGCAGCACCATTACGCCGATCGTCATTATGAACGGTGATGTGTTGGAGCGCGTCACAAAACATGAAGAGGCAAAGGCGAAAAAAAGCGAGACAAAGCTCATGGAGCTTAAAGTTAAGTAACAGCAAAAAAGCAGGGAGCGATTCTCTGCTTTTTCATTTTCTCAGGAAATCACCTCTTTCAGAACGAACGGACATTCGCTAAAATAGAAGGGAGAGGTGACAGCGTTGTTTCAAAAACGAAATTTGACAGATATGATTCAGCTTCTGAAAGAAGACCAAGCTTTCAGCAGGCAAATTGTTCATTGGCATACAATTGAGGAAAAAGAAGCGGATTACCGCGATTTTCCTGAAGGTTTAGATAAAAGAATCGTGCATGCTTTACAGCAGAGAGGGATAGAAAAGCTGTATTCCCATCAGGCTGACGCGTTTCTGCACAGCGCCGCCGGCAAAAACGTGACGCTTGTGACGCCGACGGCATCCGGGAAGACGCTTTGCTACAATCTGCCCGTCATTCAGCGGATCACAGAAGACCAGGATGCGCGCAGCTTATATCTTTTTCCGACAAAGGCATTGTCACAGGACCAAAAAAGCGAACTGAACGAATTAATCGATGAAATCGGTGCGTCGATCAACTGTTATACATATGACGGAGATACGTCGCCTTCGATCAGGCAGAAAGTCAGAAAAGCAGGACATATCGTCATTACAAACCCGGATATGCTGCATTCGGCGATCTTGCCCCACCATACAAAATGGGTGTCATTGTTTGAAAATCTGAAATATATCGTCATCGATGAGCTTCACGTATACAGGGGAGTCTTTGGCAGCCATGTAGCCAATGTCATCAGACGGCTGATGCGGATCGCTGAATTTTACGGAAGCAAGCCGCAGTTTATCTGTACATCCGCGACGATCGCCAATCCATTGGAGCTCGCTGAGACGCTCACAGGGCAGCCGATGCATCTGATTTCAAACAACGGCGCCCCGTCGGGTAGAAAGCACTTTTTATTTTACAACCCGCCGATGGTCAACCGTTCGCTTAACATCAGGAAAAGCGCGACCCTTGAAGTGAGAAAGCTCGCATCCGAATTTCTGAAAAACGGCATTCAAACGATTGTGTTTGCAAGAAGCAGAGTCCGGGTTGAAATTATATTGACATACTTGCAGGAAGTGATGAAACCGATTGTCGGCCCTCATTCGATTCAGGGGTACAGGGGCGGCTATCTGCCGAACGAGCGGCGCGTCATTGAAAAAGGCCTTCGCAGCGGGGACATTAAAGGCGTTGTCAGCACGAATGCGCTTGAGCTGGGCGTTGATATCGGACAGCTGCAGACATGCATCATGACCGGATATCCGGGAACGATCTCGAGCGCCTGGCAGCAGGCCGGCCGTGCTGGAAGAAGGCACAACGAAGCGCTGATTGTCATGGTGGCAAGTTCCGCCCCGCTCGATCAGTACATTGTACAGAATCCGGACTATTTCTTTAAACAAAATCCCGAGACTGCCGTCATTAATCCGGATAACCTGGTCATTCTTGTCGATCATATTAAATGCGCAGCCTTTGAACTGCCTTTCAAAAGAACGGACACATTCGGCGGTGCCGAAATCGAGGATATTCTTGACTACTTGGCAGAAGAAAGAGTCCTCCACTTAACCGGGAACACGTATCACTGGATGAATGACGCTTTTCCGGCGCACGGCATCAGCTTGAGGTCGGCTTCTCAGGAAAATGTTGTCATTATTGATCAGTCAAAGCGCGAGAAGGCGAAAGTGATCGGGGAAATGGACAGGTTCAGCGCCATGACGCTTCTGCATGATGAAGCCATTTATTTGCATCAAGGCATCCAATACCAGGTGGAAAAGCTTGACTGGGAGGAGAAAAAGGCGTTTGTCCGCGAGGTTCAAGTTGATTACTATACGGATGCCAATCTTGCCGTCCTATTGAGAGTTCTCGAAGTTGACAAGGAGAAAAAGACAGAAACCGCAGCGTTCGGTTTTGGGGATGTGACCGTTCAGGCGAAAGCGACGATTTTTAAGAAAATAAAATTTGAGACGCATGAAAATATCGGCTCAGGCCCGATTCATCTGCCTGAAGAGGAACTGCATACCAATGCGGCTTGGGTGCAGGTGAACGATGAGGAGCGGCAAAATTGGAACGACATCAAATTGGAAGAAGCTTTGCTTGGGACTGCAAACGTCCTGGGACATGTCGCCGCCTTAAAAGTGATGTGCGATCCGTCTGATCTGCACGTTTTTCCGCAAATTAAAGCCGTTCATAACGAAAAGCCGACGATCTTTTTGTATGATCGCTATCCCGGCGGAGTGGGGCTGTCTCAGAAAGTGTATGAACAAATGCCTGAGATCATCAGTGAAGCGCATCGGCTGATTTCAAGATGTCCGTGTGAGTCAGGATGCCCTTCCTGCATAGGAGCGGGCGGCAGCGGCGATCAGACAAAAAACAATGCGCTGCGCCTTTTAAAAGGCTGGAAAGGTTGAGCGGAATGTCTTTAAAACGAAAACTTAACCGCTATAAGCATCACCTGGGAAATCAAGCGAAAGAAGAAAAAACGGATTCTCCGGCAGAAAAGCGGACTTCCGTGTCCGTCGGCTTTGAGAAAGAATGGGCCGAATTCGGTGTTAAACCGTATGTGTTTGAGGACTGCTATTGCCTGATCAGGGAAGTCGTTTATCCGTTGACACATGTTCATGGCCATTACGCATTTTCTGAGCTACATGAGACGGTTAGGCGCTGGAACAACAGCGCCGTTTCCCATTCGCTTTCAAGCAAAGGGTATACACCGAGCCAGCTTTTCTTCTTTGATACGGAAACGACCGGTCTCGGGGGAGGAGCCGGCAATGCGATCTTTTTGCTCGGCCATGCACGGGTGTATGACGACCGCGTAGTCGTCAAACAGCATCTGCTGCCAAAGCCGGGGCACGAAGCCGCCCTCTATCACAGCTTCCTGAGTGAAGTCGATATTCAGTCTCTTGTCACCTATAACGGAAAAGCGTTCGACTGGCCTCAGGTGAAAACGAGGCATACGCTGATCCGCGACAGGGTTCCGAAGCTGCCGGATTTCGGCCATTTTGACCTGCTCCACGGATCCCGCCGCCTTTGGAAGCATAAGTTTGACCGCGTCTCTTTGGGGACGGTGGAAAAGGAAGAGCTGGATGTTGTAAGAACTGAAGATACGCCGGGCTACCTGGCGCCGATGATGTATTTTCATTTTTTAAAGGAGGAGCGTCCGGAAATCATTGAAGGCGTTTTGCGCCACAATGAGCTTGATGTGCTTTCTTTAATTTCTCTTTACATCCATTTATCGAAGAAAATCCTCACTCCGGAGCAGACAGCGGAAGCAAACGAAAAGTACGCGATGGCCAAATGGCTTCTCGCCAACCGGGAGACAGAGCTTGCGACAGCGCAATTGCAGGAGCTTGAAAAAAAGCCTTTCGAGCAGTCTGAACGCGCATCATTCGATTTATCCATGCAGTATAAAAAGCAAGGCATGCTAAAAGAAGCCGCATCCCTTTGGCTGAAGCTCCAAAATGGAACAGACGGAAAAACCGCCTGGCGCGCAGGCATCGAACTCGCCAAATACTTTGAACATCGAAAGCGGGACATTCGGGCCGCCCTCGAGGTAACGGATAACCTGATGCTGCAGCACGGTTCACAAAAGTTTGAGCTGACCGAAAAAGAAGTAGCCGGCCTTTTGAAACGGCGCGAGCGGCTGGAAAGGAAATTCGGACGAAATATTCCCCGGGCAAGCGCAGAAAACGACGATCTTCGAAAGCCAAACATTTCAAGCATGTTATGAATTGTAGAAACCGATCGCTTCTTGTAAAATAGCGTTAGAATGGTTTGAAGGGAGCGTCGATATGTATAAGGGGCTGTTTTATCTGTTTTTTGTCGTCGTACTGTTTATCGTATTAATCATGACGAATTTCAAGGAAAGCTTTATGGCTTACTTTTAAAATAGGTTTTTATATTAGTACATGTTTACCCCTTGCTTCATAGTTTAATAGTGTATATAGAAGCTTAAAGAAAGGGGAATTTTCATGCACTGTAAACCGCATGTAATGGCGCCGATTGTTCATCCTACTCAATGCTGCTACAACCATACGCAAAGCAAAACCGTCGTACCGCACATTCACCCGCAGCACACAACGAATGTCAACCATCAGCATTTTCAGCATGTTCATTACTTCCCGCAAACTCAATCAGCTGTCAACCAGGCATCACATCAGCACTTCGTGAGCCCTGGCGCAGGAATGATGCCCGGGCCTGGAGCGATGCCAGGACCTGGAATGGGTATGGGTCCTTACTAAAAAGGATTTTCGGAAGTTTTGTCAGGATGAACGAGCGCCGGATTGAACGTGAGCAACAGAATATCTTTTAAAAAAATGGGGCGGAATACGGCCCCATTTTTTAGCAGGTGATCATAATGAAAGTATTGGCCGTTACAGGGTACAAGCCGTTTGAACTGGGGATTTTCAAACAGAATGACAAGGCTCTGTTCTACATAAAAAAAGCGCTTGAAAACCGATTGACCGCCCTGCTTGAGGAAGGACTGGAATGGATCCTTATCTCAGGCCAGCTCGGCACGGAACTATGGGCGGCGGAAGTTGCGTTTTCGCTGCAGGAAGAATATCCCGACTTGAAAGTGGCGGTTATCACTCCGTTTTTGGAACAGGAAAAGAAGTGGAACGAGAAAAATCAAGAGCAGTATGAAGCTGTGCTCGCAGCCAGCGATTTCACTGAAAGCTTGACACACAGGCCGTACGAAAGCCCGGTCCAATTTAAACAAAAAAACCGGTTTTTCATCGAAAAGGCGGATGGCTTATTGATTCTGTACGACGAAGAAAGAGAAGGCTCGCCTGTGTATATGCTGAATGAAGCAAAAAAAGCTCAAGAAAAACGCGATTTTCCGATTTACACGATTACGATGGATGACCTGAGAGTCACCGTTGAAGAAAGCAGCTTTTACGAAGAGTAAAAAGTGCAAGAGAAAATTTGACATTGCACACGTTTTCTGAAAAAATATAAGATGATGATTCACGATATGAGGTGAAAAAGATGCTTGCTGATAAAGTGAAGCTTTCTGCTAAAGAAATTTTGGAAAAAGAATTCAAAACAGGAGTCAGAGGCTACAAGCAGGAAGATGTTGACAAATTCTTGGACATGGTCATTAAAGACTATGAAGCCTTCCATCAGGAAATCGAAGAATTGCAGCAGGAAAACCTGCAGTTGAAAAAACAGCTTGAAGAAGCGAACAAGAGACAGCCGGCTCAATCAAATACGACCAATTTTGATATTCTAAAACGGCTTTCCAATTTGGAAAAACATGTGTTTGGAAGCAAATTATACGATTGATGAAAACCGCTTGCCCTTTAGAACAAACTAAGCTATAATAGTTGATGTCTTAACGTTCGGGTAATCGCTGCAGATTTTACATCTGTAGAGGAAAGTCCATGCTCGCACGGTGCTGAGATGCCCGTAGTGTTCGTGCCTAGCGAAGTCATAAGCTAGGGCAGCCTTGCAGAAGGCTGACGGCAGGAAAAAAGCCTACGTCCTTTATGGATATGGCTGAGTATCCTTGAAAGTGCCACAGTGACGAAGTCTCACTAGAAATGGTGAGAGTGGAACGCGGTAAACCCCTCGAGCGAGAAACCCAAATTTTGGTAGGGGAACCTTCTGGACGGAAATGAACGGAAAGAAGGACAGAGTTGACTCTGTAGATAGATGATTACCACCCGAGTACGAGGCTTAGCAGCCGACAGCAGTACGACGGAACAAAACATGGCTTACAGAACGTTACACACTATTATGATGATGACAATGTATAAGCTCTCCGCAGGTAGGAGAGCTTTTATCATGTAAAAAACATACATAAAAACAGGTGATATGATGAAAACCTATACATTAATTGCAACAGCGCCGATGGGAATTGAAGCGATCGTTGCCAAAGAGGTGCGAGATCTAGGATATGATTGTACGGTTGACAACGGCAAAGTCGTGTTTGAAGGTGATGCCCTCGCCATCTGCAGAGCCAATCTGTGGCTGAGAACTGCTGACAGGGTGAAAGTGCAGGTTGCCGAATTTACGGCCAAGACCTTTGACGAGTTATTCGAGAAGACAAAAGCGATCGACTGGAGCGCCTATCTTCCTGAACACGCCTCATTCCCCGTGACGGGAAAGTCTGTTAAATCAGTGCTTGCAAGCGTGCCGGACTGCCAGCGCATCGTCAAAAAGGCGATCGCCGAGAAGCTGAAATCAGCGTATCAGACACAAGGCGGGTGGCTTGAGGAAACAGGCCCGGAATATAAAATCGAAGTCTCCCTTTTAAAAGACAAAGCGGTCATTACGCTTGATTCATCCGGAGCCGGGCTTCATAAACGGGGATACCGAACCGGTCAAGGGGAAGCGCCGCTGAAAGAAACCCTCGCTGCAGCATTGATTCAATTGACAAATTGGACGCCTGACAGACCTTTCGTCGATCCGTTTTGCGGTTCGGGCACGATACCGATCGAAGCGGCTTTGATCGGCCAAAATATTGCGCCGGGTTTCAACAGGGATTTTGCATCCGAAAGATGGGAATGGATCGGCAAAGAAGTGTGGGATCAAGCAAGGCTTGAAGTCGAAGACAAAGCGAATTATGATCAGCCGCTGTCAATTTCGGGGTATGACCTGGATCATCGTATGATCGAGATCGCCAAAGCGAATGCCGAGGAAGCGGGACTAGCCGATTTCATCGAATTTAAGCAAATGCAGGTAAAGGATTTTCGGACGAAAGAGGAATACGGCGTGATTGTCGGAAATCCGCCGTACGGGGAACGCCTCGGTGAAAAGAAAGCAGTCGAAGCCATGTATAAAGATATGGGCGAAGCATTTGCCGGACTTGATACGTGGTCTGTTTACATGCTGACATCAAACGAGCGTTTTGAAGAGTGCTACGGGAAAAAAGCGACAAAAAAACGGAAACTCTTTAACGGTTTTATTAAGACGGACTATTACCAGTATTGGGGGAAAAGGCCGCCAAAACCGAATAAAGAGAAGTGAAGCTAAAAGGCTGCCATGAAACGGCAGCCTTTTTTCTTTCCATAGCTGGAAAGCCGCCGAACGGCGTTTTTAAATTTGCGCGCCCGCGGGATTATCCCCTTAAAAGCGCATGGCAAAACATCGATTCACTAGTAAATCCATGAATCATTTTTCTTTTTATAAGACGAATCATAGCATTTTTTGCGCGGCTCATAGTAGCAGTCTTTCTTGCAAGGTTTGTGGTAATCGTAGTCTTTTTTACAAGGCTCATGGTAGTAATAATCCTTTTTGCAATAATCGTAATCCTTCTTGCAAGGCTTATGGTAATCGTAGTCTTTTTTGTAATCCTCATGGTAGTAATAATCCTTTTTGCAATAATCGTAATCCTTCTTGCAAGGCTTGTGGTAATCGTAGTCTTTTTTGTAATCCTCATGGTAGTAATAATCCTTTTTGCAATAGTCGTAATCCTTCTTGCAAGGTTCATGGTAATAGAAGTCTTTTTTGCAAGGCTCATGGTAGTAGTAGTCCTTTTTGCAATAATCGTGATCTTTCTTGTAAGGATCATAATCATAATCCCAATAATCTTTCTTTGCCGGTTCATAATAGTACATAAACTCTCCACCTTTAGTCTATAAATTTTTAAGTCCCTACAGGATATGATAGAAAAACAGAATAGACTGGGTTTTTATTGTGGATAAAGCGCACATTGTCTAATATAGTCCTTACTATCTGATGTTAAGCTGTTGTTTGACTGGAAAAAGGGTGTTTGACCGCTGTGAAAACGGTTAAACGTAAATGTTGATATTTGATAACTTCCCCAAAATTTTGATACAATCAAAATCAGAACAAATATTCGATGGTAAGTTATCAAGCTGAGCAAAGCGTTTAGCAACTTGTTAAAGGATATCGGCAGATTACCACATACCCAAAAAGAACAAGATGGGTTAAACGCTATGTTGAACCTTCTTCCACTGTGGGTGGTCGATTAATCAAGGTGTCGCTGCGAAATATCTTGATTTTTATTTGTCGATAGTCGAAATGACAGTTTACGACTCGCAAAAATGAATGTGCAGTCCTAATTCAACCATTAAGCAGATTGTTAAAAAATGTTGAATCATTAAAAAAGAAAAATGAGGTTTGTATATGAATTCTGTCAGCCAAGAAATCCAAGATTTGTCCATTCAATCGTTGGAGTCAACTTTTAATAAACTAACAAATGCTTATAAAAGCACGAAAGAAAAAGGTTCAAACACAACTCTTGTCAAAAAGAGACTAAACGCAGTAAAAATTGGTTTAGAAAGCCTAAAAGGTATTTGGAATGGAGAAGATTTTGGCTATAACGAAGAAATCATATTGACTTCTAAAGAAGTTTTACAAGGTATCATTCCATCTATTGAAAAACAAATAGCCAAAGCAAAAGAAGGCAGTCCTCAAAAAACATTAAATGAGCGTCGCTTGACTGCACTAAAACTGGCAATCGAATCTTTGGAGAACCGTCTTATATAAGACGGTTCTTAAAGTTTTTAATTGTTCCGGAATTGGGTGAGTTACATAACAAGATTGAAGGAAACCATATATACTATGGATTCCCTTTATTTTTGCGTATTTATCAAGAGCAAAGAAAAAACATAAAATCAGCCTGTATAAAAACGATTCATCCTGCATATACTCGGGATTATTGATTTTGAAAAGGGGTGATTTCATGTTGAACAGCGATCACATTCATATGATTCAAAAAGCGCTGGAGACGTCAGAAAACCAGCTCGAGGACATTGGCGAAGAGCGCCTTACATATGCGAAGGAAGAATTGAAAAACGCGATCAGCCATATGGAATCGACGGATCATCCGTTTTTGACGCATTCGATTTACCGGAAATAGTTAAGAGAGGCTTCCTGCTCCTTTTCTCAAATCTTTCTTGTTGAATTTCCCGAATCATAGTGATAGGATAGAAGTTCTGAAAACTCGATAGTTGGGGGTTGGAGCAGGGTGACAGCATCTCGTCTGCCTTTTTCATTAACAAAAACAAAAAACTTTTATGAAGAACTGAACAATTGGATCGGTGATGTATTTTACGATATTCTTCCTGAAAAAGGCTTTGATTTGCGCGATGAGCAAATATTCATGGCTTTTCAATTAGAACGGGCATTTAAGGAAAAGAAGGTCATGTTTGCAGAAGCCGGAGTCGGAACCGGAAAAACGCTCGTCTATCTTCTGTTTGCCTTGAGCTATGCCAGGTATACGGGCAAGCCGGCGGTCATCGCTTGTGCGGATGAGACGCTGATCGAACAGCTCGTCAAAAAAGAAGGCGATATTTACAAAATTTCCGAGCATTTGGGCTTGACGATTGACGCAAGGCTCAGCAAATCGCATGATCAATATTTATGTTTGAAAAAACTGGAGAAAACGATGCAGCGATCTGATGATGAGAAATGGCTTGACCTCTACGAAAGTCTGCCGTCTTTCGTTCATGAATCGCAGGGCATGCAGTCTTTTTATCCGTACGGCGACCGCAAAGAGTATTCGTCTTTATCAAATGATGAATGGTCTGAAATCGGTTACGATTCTTTTCAAGACTGTCTCACGTGCGACATGAGGCACCGATGCGGACTTACACTGTCAAGAGACCATTATCGAAAATCAACCGATTTCATCATCTGTTCCCATGATTTCTATATGGAGCACGTTTGGACAGAAGAGGCGAGAAAACGGGAAGGCCAGCTTCCGCTTTTGCCGGAACACAGCGCTGTGGTTTTCGATGAAGGGCATCTGCTCGAGTTTGCGGCGCAAAAGGCGCTGACGTACAGGGTGAAGCAATCGACGCTCGAAATGTTTCTCGAGCGCCTGCTCGGCAATGACATCAGAGAAGAATTTGCAGAGCTTGTCGAAGAAGCGCTTCGCGCCAACGACGAATTTTTCGGTTTGCTTTCAGAAAACGCCGAAAAAGCAGAAGGCTCTGAGCGCATGCGCATCAAAGATCATGCCAATCTGAAAAAAGCGGCCGCCGAGCTGTATGATTTGCTTGAAAAGATCGGGGAGGCGCTCGTTTTTGAAGGCGAGCTGTACACGATCGACCAATACGCTTTAACCGTTGTTGAAGAGTATCTCGAACAGATGGCTTACTCCCTTTCGCTCTACAGGAAAAATGCGATCAGCTGGCTTGAGCAAAAAGAGCTTGAGTCAACATTCGTCGTCATGCCGAGAACCGTTTCCGAAGTTCTCGGAGAAAAAGTGTTCTCCAAGCAGATTCCATTTATTTTCTCATCGGCGACATTATCGGAAAACGGATCGTTCGATTATTTAGCGACAAGCCTTGGGATCCGCGACTACTTATCATTTACCGTTGATTCCCCGTACGACTATGAAGAGCAGATGAAAGTGTACATCCATCGAATTGAGGAAAAAGAAGCAAAAGAAAAAGCGGCAATCCGTGCAATCAAAGAATCCGGCGGGAAAACGCTGATTCTGTTTCCGTCTTTTGAGGAGCTTCTGTCCTTCAAGCGCCGGACTGCACAGGAATCATTTTCGTTTCCTGTTTACTTTGAGGGGGATGAAGAAATCAGTACAATTGTTGAAAAGTTTCAAACGGTTGAAGAATCCGTTTTGTGCTCTGTGCATCTATGGGAAGGGCTCGATATTCCCGGAGATCCGCTGCAACATGTCATCATCTGGTCGCTTCCTTTTCCGCCGCATGATCCTGTGTTTGAAGCGAAGCGGAGCGGTTTGGAAAACGCCTTTCGCGAAGTAGACCTTCCTTACATGCTGCTAAGGCTGCGCCAAGGCATCGGCCGTCTGATCAGATCAAACAGCGACCGCGGCACGATCAGCATTTTTGCGGGCGATGAACAAGAATGGAATGTGATAAAAGAAGTCGAATCTGTGCTTCCTGTTCAGCCGGTTTATGTATAAAGAAAAGCGGACATCCCGCTTTTCTTTTTTTTGGTTGCATAAAAGTTGACTTTCGTAAATATTTCCATTAGTCTGATTACAATTCGCATCATATAAGGGAAGAGGAGGATGAATGATGTCGATCAATACATATGAAAAAGAGTTTTTAGAAACATTAAAGAAAATCAGCCGGTATGAGCAGGCGATTAACGTGATGTATTGGGATATGAGGACGGGCGCGCCGAGAAAAGGCGAAGAAAGCCGCGCCGAAGCGATCGGACAATTGTCGGCAGACGTCTTTCAAATGAGAACGTCCCCGCGGATGAAGGAGCTTTTGGATGCCCTTGCCGAGCAAAAACAGGATCTGCCTGCCGATACACAGAAAGCGGTTGAGGAAGCGAAAAAAGAATACGATTTAAACAGCAAGATTCCGGAAGAGGAGTTCAAAGAATATACGACGCTGACATCCAAAGCGGAATCCGTCTGGGAAAAAGCGAAAAAGGCGTCCGATTTTTCTCTCTTTGCTCCGTATTTAGAAAAAATCATCGACTATAAAAAACGGTTTATCTCGTACTGGGGATATGAAGGCCACCCCTATAACACCCTTCTGGACCAATACGAACCAGGCGTTACAGTCGAAAAGCTCGACGGCCTTTTTTCTGAATTGCGGGAGGCGATCGTTCCGCTTGTACAAAAGATTGCCGCCAGTGATCAAAAGCCTGATACGGGCTTTGTGCACGAACGTTTTCCAAAAGAGCGGCAGCGCGATGTATGCCACTTTTTCTTAAAAGAACTGGGCTATGATTTTGAGGCGGGGCGCCTGGATGAGACGGTTCATCCTTTCCAGGTGACGATCAGTCAAGGGGATGCCCGGGTGACCACAGCATATAATGAAAACGATTTTCGCTCGGCCGTTTTCGGAACGATTCATGAATGCGGCCATGCCATTTATGAACAGAACATTGATGAAGCGCTGGGCGGAACCAATTTAGCAGACGGCGCATCAATGGGGATACATGAATCCCAATCCCTTTTCTATGAGAACTTTATCGGCAGACATCAAGGTTTTTGGAAGCGGTATTTTGAGAAAATAAAAGAAGCAAGTCCTGACCAGTTTGCAGGCGTTACTGCCGAAGGGTTCTACAGGGCCGTTAATGAATCAAAGCCGTCGCTGATTCGGATTGAGGCTGATGAGCTGACATATCCGCTGCATATTATGATTCGCTACGAAATTGAAAAAGCGATTTTCAGCGGTGAAGTATCGGTCGGAGACCTTCCGAAACTATGGAATGACAAATATGAAGCATATCTGGGCATTACGCCTCCTGACGATGCTAAAGGAATTCTGCAGGATGTCCATTGGTCCGGCGGCGATTTCGGTTATTTCCCTTCATATGCGCTCGGATATATGTATGCGGCTCAACTGAAATCAAGCATGCTGAAAGATTTTCCGGAGTTTGACCGCATGATTGAAAACGGCGAATTTGAACCGATCAGAAAGTGGCTGACAGAGCACGTTCACATCCACGGCAAAAGAAAAAAACCGTTGGACATCATCAAGTCTGCGACAGGCGAAGAATTAAACGTCCGTCATTTAATCCGCTACCTGAAAGAAAAATATACAACACTCTATTTGTAAAAAAGAAATCCCTCCCGTGAGCCCGGGAGGGATTTTTGGATCAGAATTTTCTGTTAAATACGAACATTAAACTGAAAAAAATGTGTGCAGTTCGTCTTTTTTGTTTTATCCCTTTTCAACCGGATCGAAAGTTGATATAATTTGATACATTATATCACTCATATAATCGCGTGGATATGGCACGCAAGTTTCTACCGGACACCGTAAATGTCCGACTATGAGTGGGCGCTAAGAAAACGAACGTCTTTTAGTGAAACAGACGGAATTCGTCTTTTTAAGCATTGCCCGCTCGCATTCAAAATCCGAGCGGACAATGCTTTTTTTATGAAGGGCAATTGATGAACGGAGGGGTTTAATGGAAAAGCTAAAACGAAAAATTGCAGAGCATAGCACGGTGTTGTCTGACGAAGTGCTGAAAGTTGATTCATTTTTAAATCATCAAATCGATCCGGAATTAATGCTTGCTGTGGGCGAAGAGTTTGCCTCGCTTTTCCGGGAGGAAGGCGTCACGAAGATTGTGACGATCGAATCCTCAGGCATCGCACCTGCCGTGATGGCAGGCTTGAAACTGGGCGTGCCGGTAGTATTTGCAAGAAAGCGTCAATCGCTTACCTTAACGGAAAATCTGTTGACGGCTTCTGTCTATTCATTTACAAAAAAAACGGAAAGTACGATTGCCGTATCAGCCAGCCATCTTTCAAAGGATGACAAAGTTCTGATCATCGACGATTTTTTGGCAAACGGACAAGCGGCGAAAGGGCTCGTTTCCATCATTGAACAGGCCGGCGCAAAGGTGTGCGGAATCGGGATTGTCATCGAAAAATCATTCCAGACGGGCAGGGAGGAGCTTGACAATCTTGGAATCAGAGTCGAATCCCTTGCGCGTATTGCATCTCTTGCCGATGGAAAAGTTACCTTTTTACAGGAGGTTGGGTCATGAAACTTACGGCCGGTAAAACCGTTTCATTAAGCATTCAGCACGTCCTGGCCATGTATGCAGGAGCCGTTGTCGTGCCGCTGATCGTCGGCGGCGCTCTCGGCTTGACGCCGGCTGAGCTCACATACCTTGTGTCTGCCGACATTTTGATGTGCGGTGTGGCGACACTGCTGCAAGTTTGGAAAAACCGCTTTTTCGGAATCGGTTTGCCTGTTGTATTGGGGTGTACGTTCACAGCCGTTTCACCGATGATTGCGATTGCTTCAAAATACGGTATTCCAGCGATCTATGGAAGCATCATAGCAGGCGGTGTGATTGTCGTTATCGTTTCTTTTTTCTTCGGAAAGCTTGTTAAGTTTTTCCCTCCCGTGGTCACAGGATCGGTCGTCACGGTGATCGGTATTACCTTGATTCCCGTTGCGATGAACAACATGGCCGGCGGTGAAGGCAGCAGCGATTTCGGTGAGCTGTCCAATCTTGCTTTAGCTTTTTCCGTTTTACTGGTCATCGTCCTTTTATATCGTTTTACAACAGGATTTATCAAATCCATTTCCATTTTAATCGGTTTAATTGCAGGAACAGCCGGCGCCGCTCTGATAGGAAAAGTTGATTTTACAGAAGTGGCAAACGCAGGCTGGGTGCAGATGATCCATCCGTTTTACTTCAGCACTCCCGTTTTTGAGATCACACCGATCTTGACGATGTCTCTCGTCCTGATCGTCAGCCTTGTCGAGTCTACAGGCGTCTACTTTGCATTGGGTGATTTGACGGACCGCCGGCTGACAGAAAAAGATTTGGCAAAAGGATACCGTGCCGAAGGGATTGCCGTGCTGTTGGGCGGGGTTTTCAACGCCTTCCCTTATACGGCCTACTCGCAAAACGTCGGTCTCGTCCAGCTGACAGGAGTTAAGAAAAACAGCGTGATCGCGCTCGCTGGAGCTTTTCTTATTCTGTTGGGGCTGTTTCCGAAAGCCGCTGCTTTAACGACGATCATTCCTAAACCTGTGCTCGGCGGCGCTATGGTCGCGATGTTCGGCATGGTGATCGCCTACGGGATCAAAATGCTGAGCCGGGTTGATTTCGGAAAGCAGGAGAACTTATTGATCGTAGCGTGTTCCATCGGACTCGGCCTAGGCGTGACGGTTGTACCGCAAATGTTTCAAAACCTTCCTGATGCCGTCAAGCTTTTGACAGAGAACGGAATTGTCGCGGGAAGCTTTACAGCCATTCTCTTGAATGCGATCTTTCATATCCATCCGTTTTCTCGTCATGCTGAACAGCCTGAAGCAGTTCCAACTGAAAAATCAGCCGTTTAAAACCTCACAGATTGTGAGGTTTTTTTGCATTGCGGATAAGCCATACTACCGGTATGAAGAGGAGGCGTAACGAATGGAAACTGTGAATGAGCTTGTCGAACGAATCAGCACGAAAGACGGCGGTGAAGCTGTCATCCGTCCCGTCAAAATGGCGGATGCCCCCGACATCATTGAAGCAGTAAAAGATGTGATTCAAACCGGTGTGTACATCCAAAAAGAACGGCCGCGCACACTTGAGGAAGAGCGGGCATTCATCAGCGATATGATGGAAAAGGATAACATGTATGCGGCGGTTGAAATCGATGGTGCGGTGTACGGAATTGCCCGGGTCATTCGCGGCGACCTCAAAATGAAGCGGCACACGGGGCTGTTCAGAACATGGCTTCACAGCAAAGCGCAAGGGCTTGGAATCGGCAGGGAAATCATGTCCTACACCCTCAACTGGTGCAGGTTGCATCGTCTGCATAAGCTCTGCCTGACCGTATTTTCTGCAAATAAAGCAGCGCTGTCGCTCTATGAGAAAAGCGGCTTTATCATTGAAGGGGTTCAAAAGGAGCAGGTTTTTGCGGACGGGAAATATGAAGATGAAGTGCTGATGGCCTATTTTTTCGAGAGGTCCACATAAGGCCGGGCGATTCGGGAGACGCTGTAAATAGAGGTGGTGTTATGGCCTACGTCATTTCGGCGGGGACAAGCCTTCCCCGCTGCCATGTTGACCAGAAGGAAGCGGCCGTTTTTGCGAGGGAGATGTTCAAAGATTCATTTAAAGACATTGACCGGCTGCTGTCAGCTTTCCAAAATGGAGAAATCGCTTCAAGACAATTTGTCATGCCTTTGGATTGGTATAAAGAATCCAGGAGCTTCAAGGAAAAAAATCAGGCGTACATTGAAATGGCTGTCAGACACAGTGCAGAAGCCGTTTCGAATTGCCTGTCAGACGAACGGTTTTTGAAAAAAGAAATCCCTTTCGAAAAAATTGAAGCGATTTTTTTTATATCTTCTACAGGCATCTCGACTCCCGGCATTGAAGCGAAGCTCATGAACATTCTGCCTTTTTCAAAACAGACGAAGCGGATTCCGATTTGGGGGCTCGGCTGTGCAGGAGGAGCTTCAGGTATAGCGCGGGCATTCGAATACTGCAAAGCGTTTCCAAAAGCCCATGTCCTTGTGATTGCGGCGGAGCTGTGCAGCTTAACGTTTCAAAAGGATGATCAATCGAAAAGCAACCTTATCGGCACATCTTTATTTGGCGATGGAATCGCCGCGCTCTTAATGTGCGGCAAGGAAGCGGATTTCTCATCAGCCAGATTGGAGGTTCTTCCGGAAGTAGTGAGCTCACAATCAGCCACCTTGGAAGATTCGGAAGATGTCATGGGCTGGGAAATCAATGACAACGGTTTCCGTGTCGTTTTTTTCCAGGGACATTCCGACATTAATCAAAACACATTTAAAGAACGATGTCGAAGCATTTCTCAATAGGGAACAACTCGCTTTGGAGAACATTCAAGTATTTCTTGCCCATCCTGGCGGAAAAAAAGTTCTCGACGCTTATATGGCAAGCCTCGGCTTTTCCGAAGCGCACATCGACTGTTCACGAAAAATTTTGGCCAGGCACGGCAATATGTCATCAGCCACTGTGATGCATGTTTTAAAAGAATATTGCCTGCATGGCAGTCCCATACCGGGAAAATACGGTCTCTTAGGGGCGCTCGGCCCGGGCTTTTCATCGGAGCTGCTGCTTTTGAAATGGACAAAAAGAGAGTGACTGACACATGTTTTGGACAATTTTAAGCATTTTTGCCGCCCAGCGCCTGCTTGAGCTGGCAGTCGCGAAGTTCAATGAAAAAAAACGCTCTGAAAGAGGGAGCGGTCGAATACGGGAGACGTCATTACCCTTATATCGTCGCGATGCATGTTTTGTTTTTCATATGTTTGATTTGGGAAACGATCGTTTTTCAACGCGGACCTCTTCCGATGGCGCTTGTCGTATTAACAGGCCTCATCTTCACTCAGGCCCTCCGGTATTGGGCGCTCTTTTCTCTGGGGAGATGCTGGAACACGAAAATCCTTGTCATCCCTGGAACGAACCTTGTCCGAAAGGGACCTTATCAATGGTTCAAACACCCGAACTATGTGGCGGTGGCTCTTGAATTTCTGCTTTTGCCCCTGCTTTTCCAGGCATACGCCACCGCACTTTTATTTACGGTGCTCAACGCTGCTGTCATGTACATCCGCATCCGCACGGAAGAACAGGCATTAGAAAAATTACACCATTGAAAATGATTATCATTTGATTTATAATGATGATAAACATTCTCATTATAGGATGGTGAGTCGCATATGACGATGTTTTTTTTGCTGGCGGCGGTCAGTACATACAGTTTATTGATTGGTTATGTCTTAAAAGGTATCGCAGGAGCGAATCCGCAAAAATAAATAAATACACGTGCTGAAGCTGCCGAAACAGGCAGCTTTTTCTCGTTTTTTCTTTCAGATTGTGAAGAAAAATACAGCAAGGTTGTGTAAAATGGGAGAAAGGGCTAAGATGGCAAACAACAACGCAAAAAGGGGTAGGAAACATGGCGCAAATAAACACGAAAGACGACCTGTTGAAAAGAGCCGGAGCGGTTTTCGGGGAGCTCAGGAAGAACGGGGATGACAAGCGGTCTGCGCAGCTTGCGGGAATCATCCGAAAATGGCTGAGAAAAGAAGTGTATATTGCGTTAACCGGACATTATTCAGCAGGAAAATCATCGCTATTGAACGCGCTGCTTCAGGAAGACGTCCTGCCGACAAGTCCGATACCGACGAGCGCCAATCTTGTGCTGGTCCGCCGGGGGGAAATGAAAACAACACTCCATACGATCGATGGAAGATACGCCCGGATGGATGGCTCTTATGATAAAGAAAAAGTGCAGGCGTACTGCAGGGACGGCAGCCAGATTGAAATGGTGGAAATCGAGGGGCCATTTTCAGGAATCGCGCCTCAGGCCGTCTTAATTGACACGCCCGGAATTGATTCGACGGACGATGCCCATTTTTTATCGGCGTCTTCGATACTTCACCAGGCGGATGCCTTGTTTTATGTCGTGCATTATAATCATGTCCATTCCGAAGAAAATGTGAAATTTCTTCGATCAATAAAAGATCAGATACCCAATATTTTTTTCATCGTGAACCAGATTGACCGTCATGACGAAGCAGAAACAGGCTTCCATGCCTATAAAAAGCAAGTGCTTGATATGCTGCAGAAAGAAGGGATCGATGAAGATCATCTCTTTTTTACATCGGTCACCGAAGCCGGTCATCCGCTGAACGAATTCACCCGGCTTCGCGCTGTGCTGGAAAGGTTGCAGCATCAATCCGAACAGCAGCTAAAGGCATATACGGAGCAAAAAATCAGCAGCCTGATTTATGAACATATCAAAATGCTGATCAGTGACGAAGACACGGCTCTGTCTGAAGAAACCGCTTCCTTAAGAGAAAAAGTCGAGTCTGTAAAAGCACGGCTTGCCGATTTGATAGAACAGGAAAAACGGGCGGAGGAACAAATCAAAAAAGACATTCATACAATTGCCCAAAACGCAAACTTAACGCCGTTTGAGATGAGAGAACTGGCCAAATCGTATTTGGAATCTATCGAAAAAGGCTTTAAAAAAGGCTTTCTTTTCAGCAAGGCCAAAACGCTTGAAGAAAAACAAAAACGAAAAGAAGTGTTTCTTGCCGACGTTCAAAAAAGGGTTCAAGCCGAAATCGACTGGCATGTCATTGAAGCAATCAAGGCTTTCATGAACCGCTTTAACGTCCAGAGTGATGAACTGCTTCGGGACGTTCTTCAATTTCGGACAGAGGTAGATGAAAATGAACTGCTTCGTTCCCAGAAAAAAGGGGCTGAGCTTACACCGGAATATGTGCTGAACTATACGAAAGAACTGGCTGAAAACATCAGAAGAAAGGCAAAAAGACAAGCGCAGCCGCTTATCGATCAGCTCAAAACATTCATCAAAGAAAGAAGCGGCCTGCAGGCGGAAGCGATGAAAGTCGAATATGAAGCGGAACAGGCGAAGCTCGCCGAGCTCGAAAGCCGGTTGATCGAACAGCAGAAGTCATATGAAAAAGCAAACCGTCTCTGGGATCAATGGGAACACGGCGATCAGAGCGAGCTGCCAGCGAATTGGTATGCCGAAGAAAAAAAGCCCCTTGAAAAACCGCTTGATGCCCGACGAGCGGAACCGGTCCGTGTGCAAGGGGAAAACAGCAGCCGTAAAGACGATGTGCTCCATCCGAAAAAGGGCGTTTCTGAGTACATTGAGCACTTTTTCGACTTGGCCCGGTTTTTGGCGGATATTCCTGCTTTGGAAAAGCAGCGAAAAGCATTCTTGGACAAAACGGAACGCCTTCATACAAGGCAGTTTACCCTGGCGCTCTTCGGCGCATTCAGTTCCGGCAAATCGTCTTTTGCAAATGCGCTCTGCGGGCGGAAAGTGCTGCCGTCATCTCCGACGCCGACAACGGCAACGATTAATAAAATAACAAAACCGTCGGGAACCAAAAGGAACGGGACGGCTGAAGTCGTTTTTAAAACGGAAGAGGAAATCAGAGCGGAACTGGATCAGCTATTGGAGGGGAAAATGGCTGCGGCAAAAGGCTCCGCTTTTGGCGAAAAACTTGGAAAACTTTTGAAAAAAGGAGACCTGGATGATGATGAACGGCTGCTGATCAAGAACTTCCTCAAAGCTTATGAGCGTTATGGTTCATATATCAACGATCGGGAAATCCTGACGATTTCCGCTGAAGATCTGCATCCGTATGTCGCTGAAGAACAAACGGCCTGCGCCGTCCGTGAAGTCACCGTTTATTTGAGCACACCGGTCACGGAGAAAGGAATTACGATCGTCGATACACCGGGTGCCAGCAGCATGAATAAGCGGCATACTGAGCTTGCGTTTCAATACATGAAAGATGCCGATGCTCTGCTTTACTTAACATACTACCAGCATGCATTTTCCAAAGCGGACCGGTCGTTTTTGCGCAAGCTCGGACTCATTAAAGACGCTTTCAGCATGGATAAAATGTTTTTTATTTTAAATGCGGCAGACCTCGCGGAAAACCCGGCCGAATTACAGACGGTTGAAGACTATGTTAGGGGAGAGCTCTTGAAAGAAGGCATTCAAAACCCGCATCTGTATCACGTATCGAGCAAACAGGAGCTCAGCAAAAAAGCTTCGCCGAATAACGATTTCAGCAGATTAAAGCGGGAGCTCGACGATTTTATCGAAAATGGTCTAGCCAGAACAGCTGTCGAAGAGCTGCTTGATGAAGGCAAAAAACTGTGTGAAACCGTCTTTCAGCTCCGCCGTTCACTGCACCGTTCCGCTGAAGAAAAGGAAGCGGAGCAAAAGCGGATCGCCAAAGCTTATCAAGCGGCTTTAGCTGTCATTGAAGAAGCAGAAAAGGGATCATCAATCCTTCAAATGACCGAAAAGGATGTGGAAGAGCAATTTTACCACATGAGGCAGCGCCTGGCCTTTTATGCACACGATTTATTTAAAGCTGCAATCCATCCAGGGCTTCAGAACGGAGATTGGCGCGCCAATCTGCAAACCGCTTTGAAAAGCTGCTTAAAGGAGTATGAATTCGAATTTTTGCAGGAACTAAAAGCGCTTGATATCAGAATGGAAAACATCATGCTCAAGTATGCCGGCGAACAGTGGGCAAATGCCGTAAAAGAGCGGCTTGCCGATAATCCTTATTTTGCGGTTCATATCACAGCTGACCGCCCTGAGACCGGCAGCTGGGAAACAGCTGCAGCGTCAGCGGATGAAGGGGAATTTGCAGATGAACTGAAAATGTTCAAAACGCCTAAAGCGTTTTTTCAGCAAAATGGCAAAGCCCGGCTTGTCGAGGCGTTTACTGCAAAGCTTTTGGCTATCACGGACGAATGGATTCAACGTGAAAAGCGGACATGTTTAAAGCGCTGCAAAACGAGCGCCGGACAATTACAGAAAGCGGCTGTTCTGTCCGCAAAAGCTCAACTCGAAGAACAAAAAGAAGCGTACTTTCATGAGCCGTTGGAAAGCGCAGAGCGTGAAAACATTGAAAAAGCGCATAACTTGGCAGGCCAATGGCTCCGCTCAAGTTAAATCAGATTGATATTGGTATGGATATCTGGCCGGCAGACATGATAGACTGAATAAAAAAAGAAGGGAATTAGATGATGACAAACGTTCATGAAGCCATTACAGCACATTCCAAAAAACAGCACCAGCACATCAAGCAGTTCGTGCGTCTCGAACAGGAGAGGGAAAAAGCGATCGATGAAGCGGTTGATAAGTGCCGGCGAAATGAAGCATTTTCAACCGGCCTCATCAACCAAATTACCATGCAAATGAACGAATTGGCCAAAAAAGGCATCGTTCCCACGAGACGGCTCGTCTCGAAAGAAATGGTCGCCGAATACGTCAGCCGAAAATATCCGCAGGCCTAGCTGGTGAATCCTTCCGCGTGTGGCGTCATGTTTTTTTGCAAAACATAAACCATGACACGCCCGCTGGAGGTGAAGTGTAATGGGAAGAACAAAGCTTGGCAACGCGAATGCACAGCGAAACAACAACGCTAAAAAGAAGAACGGCTTTAATACTGAATTTGCGACTGAATCCTATTCGCAAATGGAAGCCGCCAAATTAATTTCTAGCAAAAAACAGCACCAAAAATAGAAACAGCGTCGATTGACGCTGTTTTCATCATTTTTGCTCCTGTGGTACAATAAGTGCATTGTATGATGAAAGGAAGTTTCCATAATGAACAAGAAGCTGCTGCTTGTAGACGGGATGGCTTTATTATTCCGGTCTTTTTTTGCGACTGCGGTGCACCGCAATTTTATGCTGAATGACAAAGGGGTGCCGACAAACGGGGTTCACGGCTTTTTAAAGCATCTGTTAACCGCGGTGTCTGCGTTTGAACCGAGTCATGTCGTCTGCTGCTGGGACATGGGAAGCAAAACGTACCGCAACGATTTATTTAAGGACTATAAAGCGAATCGCGGCGAGCCGCCTCTAGAATTGATACCGCAATTTGACATGGCAAAGGAAGCGGCGGAAGAGCTCGGGATTTTAAATATCGGCATTGCGGGCTATGAAGCCGATGACTGCATCGGCACGCTGTCAGCGATGTTCAGCGAAGAAGCGGAGATCACGATCGTCACCGGTGATAAAGATTTGCTTCAGCTTTTAACAGTCAATGTTAAAGTCGCCCTGCTACAAAAGGGAATCGGCAATTATAAAGTATACACGGAAGAATCATTCAGTGAAGAGACCGGTGTCGAGCCGAAGGCTTTGATTGACATCAAAGCGCTGATGGGTGATACAAGCGATAACTACCCGGGTGTAAAAGGCATCGGCGAAAAGACGGCCTACAAACTGATTAAGGAATATTCGACTGTTGACCGGCTGCTGGAAAACATCGGACAGCTGACAAAGGGTCAGCAGACGAAAATAACCGAATGTCTTGAAGACCTGAAGCTGTCCAGAATCCTTGCAGAAATCAAATGCGATGTACCGCTTTCCTGCTCATTGGACGACGCAGACTTCACCTTGATGCATGACAGGGCGAAAGCGATGCTGAGACTTCATCAAATACGGGGAATCGAACCGCTGCTGGTGAAATTCGAAAAAAGAGAGATCGGATAACCGATCTCTCTAATGTTTTGTATTGCTTTTTTTCGCCCGGTTTTCAAGCTCGGTTTTTGGGTCTGTATGCCGGTTATCCCGGTTTAATACAATATCTCCCTGGGGCGTGACACCGCCTGTCAGGCGGCCTCTTCCTGCTGAATGCTGTTTTTCCACATGAACCACCTCACTCGTTATGATGTGCAGCGGGAATGGATTTTACTCGGGGTGGTTCAGCAATATCGCCTTTTTCGCAAGCTTGTCAGCCGCCTGGTTAGACTTCGAAGGAATCCACTTGATAAAAAATAAATCAAAATCGTTTTTTAAGCGGATGATTTCATCCAGATAAGGCTTAAATGCCTGATTTTTGACAAACTCCAAATCCGCCGTGCGCTCGACGATCTGCGAATCGGTCCGAAACGAAACGATCCGGTAGTTTCGTTCGGCGCACAGCTTCATTCCTTCGATCAGCGCCTTGAATTCCGCTTCATGATTGCTCAGTAAGCCGGCGGGAAGGGAGAAGGACTCGGTCTTCTGACCGTCTTTGATGAAAATGCCAAGTCCGGACGGTCCGGGATCACCCGCGCTTGCTCCGTCGATATAGACCTCAATCGGCATTGTTTCCGCTCCTTTCATCCAAAGGGGTGATTCTTTTAGCGGCATAAGCGTACGGCGCTGCGAAAACGGCGACAACGAATTTCAAGACATATGTCGTGATGAAAATCTGAATCCAGACATTCAGCGGATAAGCGCCCATAAATGCGACGCTTGTAAAAATCAATGTATCGAGCAGCTGGCTTAGGGCTGTGCTGCCGCTGTTGCGAAGCCACAGTGCCCGATCGGAAGGAAATAACCTTCTGATTCCCGAATATACATAAACATCAAGCGTTTGGCTGATGATATAGGCGAGCAGGCTGCCGAGCGCCACACGGGGCAAGAAGCCGAATATCGTCTCCAGCGCAGGCTGTGCAATGTCTTCCGGATGCGGCTTGAACAGAAGCGCTCCCTGCATGACGAGCGTCAAAGCAATCAGAATGAAAAAACCGATTGAAACGGCTTTTTTCGCTTCTTCCTTTCCGTATCTTTCATTGATGACGTCAGTCGCAAAAAATACGCTTCCGTACAGGATGTTGCCGAGTGTCGCGGTCAACCCGAACAGCTCGACCGTTTTGACCACCTCGATATTGGCGGCGGCTGTCGCAAAACCGATCCAGACAAATAAACCGGTTTTGCCAAATCGTTTAAAAAAGAAGAGAACAATGATAAAATTAATGATCGCAAAACTAATCCATAATATTTCGTTAAACAAGAACGGGTACTTCCTTTCTGAATAAACTGTTTTGATTATAGCATAACAAGCCATAATTTGAATAAAGGTGATTTTGTGAAACTGAGAGCAGGTATGAAAATCAAGATTAAAGGGTCTTCACCAATTCCTTTTACAGCTGATGAATGGATCGAGATGAAAGAGGCAGTGGCGGCTGGGCGTCAGCTTTCTCAAAGTCCGTATGTCACTGAACTTGAGTTTGAAGATGAGAAGGGCAGCTTTTGGACTCTGAAAGAGCTGGAAAAGCTGAAAGAAGAACTTGCGGCTGAACCGGATGAGATCACCGTCTATTTTGACGGCAGCTATGATAAAGAAAGTCAGCTCGCTGGTTTAGGCATTGTGATATATTACTCCCTCGGCGGGGACCGGTACCGATTGAGAAAGAACAAGAGCTTTCGGCTGACAACGAATAACGAGGCGGAATATGCGGCTCTCTCCGAAGCCGTTAAAGAGCTTAGAGACCTTGGGGCAAGCAGGAACTCCGTCGTCATAAAAGGGGATTCGCTCGTCGTGCTGAACCAGCTTGAAGGTAACTGGCCATGCTATGACCCCGTTCATTCGAAATGGCTGGACAGAATCGAGAGCCAGCTTCAAAAATTAAAGCTAACGCCCACCTATATTCAAATCAGCCGCAAAGACAACAAGGAAGCGGATCAGCTCGCAAAAAAAATGCTTGAGCATACCATTGTGGAAAGCCAAATCAAACTAGATGAATAACGGAGATGAACGTTTTGGATAAGAAAGAGATCTTTAAGGAACTCACACATTTGCAGGACACCTACTGTGAAGGGTGCTTCATTAAAAAACACTTCAGAAAAGAATACGGAAAAACGTATGCCCACGCATTTTGCATTTCAAAATGCACGGTCGGAGAAAAGCTCCGAACCTATGGAGACGTGCTGACAAACAAAAATTGATCCCCCCAATAAACCATCTTCCTTGGGCCGCGCTAAAAAAACCGCTGAACGCGGTTTTTTTAATGCTGTGATTCGTCAAGCTGGTGCTGGCAATCATTTAAGATGTTGAGCTGTTCGTTTAAGAAGTCTTCATCCAGTGCGGATAGTTCCTCAGCCTGTGACAGCTGTCTGGCGTCTTCGATGGATTGATACGCCGATTTCAGCAAAGTGGAGCTCTTTTGCCTCGTCGCCATTCCCGTCGTCTTTTGGGCGGTTTCTACAGCTATTTCAAGCTGCTTGCGCTGATTAAATCCCGTTACAAGATCATCGCGATGTTCTGAGTTCATGATCATACACCTCCGACAAGTATTTTTTCTAAAAAAGGCATTTTTATGTGTGAAATAGAAAAAATAAAGTAAAATTAATCCGATATAACTATTGAACCTAAAAAATATAAGTCTTTATTACTAATTTAGGTAATCATGAAAAAAAGGAGTCTGAGGAACAGTGGAAAGCAATGAACTGCAAACCGTTCTTCACAAGACATTTGTGGAGGTATATAAAGATCTTGAACAGCTCGTTGATATCGCGAAAAAGGGGCGTCCATCTCTCGAGAAGAACATTGAGGAAATCGAGCAAAGGTTGAAGCAAAATATACTGGCAATCGAAATTCAGCTGAAAATTAAATAGGAGAGGCAAAAAATGCCTCTCCTCTTATTTGAAGTCTCAATTGTCTTGATTTTGTTAAAGCTTTACAACGTTAGATGCTTGAGGTCCACGATTACCTTCAACAATCTCGAAAGAAACTTCTTGTCCTTCTTCTAGAGATTTGTATCCGTCACCTTCGATTGCAGTGAAATGAACGAATACATCGTCTCCGCCTTCAACTTCGATGAAGCCGAAGCCTTTTTCATTGTTAAACCATTTTACTTTACCGTTTTGCATATTGCTTAATCCTCCTAGTACTGTAGCACAATGTGCTAAAAAAAATTTTCATCATCTAACGGTGTTCTGCTAAATGATGGTTTCACTATACACTATCTATGGAGGCTTCGTCAAGCTGTCAAGAGAAAAAAATGAACTTTAATGCTTTTTTAAGGAATTTCTTTGAAATCGTTTTCAGTTTCTGGTTATTGATCATTATTTTTCGCAAAGCGGACGAAACATTTTAAGCGTCAGCCCGTATATAATAAAACCAATATCAGGAATGCGAAGAGGAGTGTTTATAGATGAACCGTTATTCGGTTGATGAGTTTGTATCCAAAACCCAGCAGGAAGACAAAGGGGAGGGGCTGTTTGAAATGGAAACACCCCGTCTCTTGGAAGTTAATCTCGATGGAAAAGTGTGGGCAAAGGCCGGTTCGATGGTTTCCTACAGGGGAAGAGTCAAATTTAAGCGTGAAGGGGTATTTGAACACGGAATTGGACGGATGGTGAAAAAAGTGTTCAGCGGAGAAGGGGCTGCACTGATGAAAGCGGAAGGAAACGGAAAGGTGTACCTCGCTGATCAAGGAAAGAAGATTTCCATCTTAAACTTGAAGGGGGACTCCATATTTGTGAACGGGCACGATCTGCTCGCATTTGAGCCGTCGATCCACTGGGACATCAAACTGATGAAAAGAATTTCCGGCATGCTGGCCGGCGGATTGTTTAACATTAAGCTTGAGGGAACTGGAATGGCTGCAATCACAAGCCATTACGAACCGCTCACTTTGATCGTAACCCCGGAAAGCCCAGTCTATACCGATCCAAACGCAACGGTTGCCTGGTCTGGAAGCCTTCAGCCTGAATTTGTGACAGATGTATCTTTTAAGACGTTCATCGGCAGGGGAAGCGGGGAATCGATCCAAATGAAGTTTTCAGGGAACGGGTTTGTCGTTGTGCAGCCGTTTGAAGAAGTTTATTACTCGGAATCTTAATATTAAACGAAAAAAAACACTTGCAAGGCAAGTGTTTTTTTGACTCGGGCTTTTTTAGGACAGCGCCCGGACAGTCTGTTTTTTGTTCATGATGATTTCAGACTGCTCGATAATGTCCGTCAGGATGACTTCTGATGAATTGGATAAATGCAAGTTTTTAATGTTTTTCTTCATTTCGTTTAACTTTTTCTCATCAGCCAAAAGGGAGGAGACTGATTCAAGAATTTCCTCATGCCTGTTGACGACGATGGCAGCTCCTCTGTCTTCGAAGAACAGGGCATTTTCCTTTTCCTGCCCGGGAACAGGCTTGTAAAGGATGACGGGAACGCCGATTGCCGTGGCCTCCGTCAGGGTAATTCCGCCCGGCTTTGTGATCATGCAGTCAGCCACCCTGAACAGCTCGTCAATTCTTTCGATATAACCGAGTGATTTCAGCTTGTTTGGATAAAGGGCTTCAATGTCTTCCAGTGAAGATTTCAGCATCGTATTTTTTCCGCACACCACGACGACTTGAACATCCTCTTTCGTCACCAGAGATTCACACAGTTCCTTTACGTTTTTAAGAACCCCGTGTGCGCCTGCCATGATCAGCAATATCTTCTTGTCGGGAGACAGCTGATACTTCTCGTAGATTTTATCTTTGTCCATTTCTTCTTCAAACTGCCTGCGGATCGGAATACCCGTGATCTTGACATTGCTCGGGTGAGTGCCGATTTCGAGCAGTTTTTCCTTCACATAATCAGTGGCTACGTAATATTTGTCAATGTGTTCGTGGACCCAAATTTTGTGAAGGCAGAAATCCGTCATGACGTTAAAGGTCGGAATGACTTTTCCCATTCTCCGTCTGTATTCGGGTACGACAATCATTGGAAACGTATTGATAATGATGTCTGGCTGATGTTTTTTAACCAGTTGGTCCAGCCGTTTATTTCCCATTTTGAAATAAATATTAAACTTTCTTTTATTGTAAATTTTATCGACCCCATAGTAGAAAAGGCGATAAAACTGTTTACCGATTGAAAAGCTTTTCAGGTAGAGATACTGTGTGATCTCTGACACAATCGGGTTTGATTCTTGATACAAATTCGAAACAGTTACATTCTTAAAACCGAGCCGTTCGCACTCTTGGTAGAGCGTTTTGGCTACTTGAACATGGCCATTTCCGTAATTTGCAGTCAAAATTAATATATTTTTATTGGTATTCAAGCATATTCACCTCAATTAATTCAAACAGCAAGAGCTAAAATGGTAAAAAAACAGGAGTCAATGTCCACACATACCATACCATAAATATTATTTTAATTATAAATGAAGAACAAAAATTAAGGTATTTTTAAAGTATGGATCGGCAGGAAAGCACTGGGTTCCTTATTATTCCTGCTTTCGCGGCCAAGCCGAACCCCCTTATGGAAGACTAACCCAACAGTATTTTAACACATTTTGAATGTCTTGCATCAGACCAGGGCATGAGAATTTCATTTCCACTCGTACGGTGTTTCCTGGTAAACGTAATAATTCAGCCAGTTCATGAACAAAAGAGTCGCGTGGGCTTTCCAGCGGTTTACAGGCGCCGCACCGTCCGGCCCATCTTTAAAATAATTCACCGGCGGATCAATGTCCATGTTTCTGGCCAAATCCCTTTCATACTCTTCTTTAAGAGTATCTGTATCATACTCAGGATGTCCAGTTAAAAAAACTTGTTTTTCATCTTTTGAAGCAATTAAACAGACGCCCGCTTCATCGGATACGCTGAGCACTTTTAAATGAGAAACGGCTTTTAGGTCATCCATATTTATATCTGTATGCCTTGAATGCGGGACATAGTAGAACTCTTCAAAGCCTCTGACCAGTCTTTCATTTTTCTCCATTATTCTGTGTTCGAAAACGCCAAATGTTTTTTTCGGCAGTTTGACTTTGCGAATTCCGTAATGATGATAAAGCCCCGCCTGCGCTCCCCAGCAGATGTGAAGCGTTGACGTGACATGCGTTTTGCTCCACTCTAAAATCTCCTGAAGTTCTTTCCAATAGGACACTTCCTCATACTCCAGGTGCTCGATCGGCGCGCCGGTAATGATCATGCCGTCAAATTTTCTGTTCCTGATCGAAGAAAAAGTTGTATAAAACTGTTCCAAATGCTGCCTTGGTGTATGTTTTGGCGTGTGTGTAGACGGTATTAAAAAAGTGAAATATACCTGTAAAGGAGAATTTCCGAGCATTCTGAGCAGCTGTGTCTCGGTCCTGATTTTCTGCGGCATCAGATTAAGAATCACAATATTTAAAGGTCTGATGTCCTGATGAAAAGCCCGTTTTTCATCCATGACAAAAATATTTTCACTTTCAAGAATCTGCTTCGCTGGCAAATTGATAGGTATGTTGATAGGCAACACGCCACCTCCGGTTTTCTCCGCTGATTTTTCTTCATTATAGGAACTTTTTGGCGATATTTCAATGTGTGAATTGTGTTACAATGAAAGAAGTGTGTGAAAAATATGGAAAATCATCGTGTGATGAACCAAAAGGAGGATCCTCTTGCAAATGAAATCCCATCTATCAGACATAGAAATCGCCCAAAGTACGGAATTAAAACCGATTGCCGAAATTGCACGGAAGCTCAATATAAATGACGATGAAATAGAGTGTTTTGGTTGCACAAAAGCGAAAATTTCTTTAAAAATTTTTGAGCGTTTAAAAGAAAAAAACGATGGACAGGTGATTTTGGTAACCTCCATCAACCCGACCCCGGCCGGCGAAGGGAAGTCGACTGTCACCGTCGGATTGAGCCAGGCGCTCTGGCAGATTGGCAAAAAATCGATCGTTGCACTGAGGGAACCTTCACTCGGTCCGACAATGGGACTGAAAGGCGGGGCTGCCGGAGGAGGATATTCCCAGGTTCTGCCGATGGAGGATATCAATCTTCACTTTACAGGAGATATGCATGCGATCACAGCTGCGAACAACGCTTTGGCGGCTTTTATAGACAATCATATTCATCAGGGAAACGAATTAAACATCGATATTAGAAAAATCGTCTGGAAAAGGACGCTTGACCTCAATGACAGGGCGCTGCGCGAAACCGTTGTCGGCTTAGGCGGAAAAGCGAACGGATTTCCCCGGGAAGACGGCTTTGACATTACTGTCGCATCGGAAATCATGGCCGTTTTATGCCTGGCCGGAGACTTGGCCGATTTAAAAAGACGTCTGGCAGCAATGATCGTTGCCTACACTGTTGACGGACAGCCGGTGACGGCCGGCATGCTCGGTGTTCAGGGAGCGCTCGCTCTCCTGTTAAAAGATGCCATCAAACCAAACCTTGTTCAGACTGTTGAAGGAACACCGGCGCTCGTCCACGGAGGCCCGTTTGCAAACATCGCACACGGGGCGAACAGTTTGATCGCGACTAAAACGGCGGCGAAACTGGCTGATTATGTCGTGACTGAAGCGGGATTTGGCGCGGATTTGGGTGCGGAAAAATTCATGCACATCAAAACGAGAGCCGGCGGGTTCACCCCGGGAGCGGTCGTGATCGTCGCCACCGTAAGAGCGCTGAAAATGCACGGCGGAATGCCTCTCGCCGATTTGAAGCAAAAAGACGTAAACGCATTAAAAAGCGGAATCGCAAACCTTGCCAAGCATATCGAAACGATAGACGCCTTCGGTCTTCCGTACGTTGTGGCCGTCAACAGGTTCGTACACGATGCGGAGGATGAGCTTGAGACGGTTCTTGGCTGGTGCAGGGACAACGGGCATCCGGCTGCACTGTGCAATGTTTGGGAAGAAGGCGGAAAAGGCGGGATTGACCTGGCAAGGGAAGTCATTCATGTCATGGAGCAAAAGGACAATCATTTTTCCTATTTATACGAATTAACCGACTCGATCGAAGACAAATTAGCCAAAATTTCCCGCACCGTTTATGGAGCCGAGGGGGTAGAGTTTACCGAAAAGGCGAAAAAGCAGCTGCTGGAATTGAAAAAGAACGGATTGGACGGGCTGCCAGTATGCGTGGCCAAAACTCAGTATTCTTTATCAGATGATCCGGAGAAAATTGGCAGGCCGAAAGGTTTCAGCATCACCGTCCGTGAATTAAAACCATCGAGGGGCGCGGGATTTATCGTCGCTTTAACTGGCAGCATTTTAACAATGCCCGGGCTGCCGAAACATCCTGCTGCACTTAAAATGGATGTCGGTGAAGACGGCAGGGCCAAAGGTTTATTCTAAAAAGGAGGGACCGTCATGTCCATTTACGATATCAGCGTCAAGACGATTAAAGGCGAGGACACGACACTGCGGCCGTATAAAGGCAAAGTGCTTCTCATCGTCAACACGGCCTCAAAGTGCGGATTTACACCCCAATATCAACAGCTTCAAGACTTGTATGAAACATATAAAGACCGGGGGCTTGAGATTCTGGGCTTTCCCAGCAACCAATTCATGAATCAGGAGCCTGGCGATGAAAAAAGCATAGAAGAATTTTGCAGCGTAAACTACGGGGTCACGTTTCCGATGTTTTCGAAGGTGAATGTAAAAGGAGATCAAATCCACCCGCTGTTCCGCCACTTGACGAACAAGGCGAAGGGCATGCTTGGAACAAAAGCGGTCAAATGGAATTTCACAAAATTTCTCGTTGATCAAACCGGGGAGAACGTTGAGCGTTTTTCACCGCAAACCAATCCAAAGGAGATGGAGGAGGCCATTCAGAAATGGCTGGGCTGAATCAGGAACAAACAGAACAGATCCGCTTGATGTCCGAATGGGTAAGAAAAAAGCTCGCAGCCGAAGGGACAGGACATGACTGGCTGCATATCGAAAGGGTTCGGAACATAAGCCTTCAGATTGCAAAAGAAGAGGGTGCAGACCTGTTTGTGACCGAAGCTTCCGCCCTTCTCCACGATATGATTGATGTAAAGCTGGACGATGAACACCGGGTTCCGCTTGATGAGTTGAAAAGGCGCCTCTCAGAAGACTGGAAGGTCGATCCTGGAACGATTGACGGGATTCTTGCCATCATCACAAGAATGTCATTCAGAGACAGAGAAAAATATAAAGACGAACGCCTTTCAAAAGAAGGTATGGCAGTTCAGGATGCCGATCGGCTTGATGCGATCGGCGCCGTCGGGATCGCCAGGGCTTTGATGTATGCAGGGGCAAAGGGTCATCTCCTCTACGGGAGCGCCAATGCGCCTACTGCTGTCGGCCACTTTTACGAGAAGCTTCTCCTTTTAAAAGATTTGATGAATACAAAGACGGGAAGGATGCTCGCGGAAAAAAGGCATCAGCTGATGCTCGAATTTCTCGGCGAACTGGAAAATGAATGCGCCTTCTCCGGAGAAAGCCGCCTTGATAGATCAGGGCCGGGGGTTATGGTAGAATAAGACCGGATCTTTTAACAGAGGGGGACAATGATGAAAATTAAATCGATAGAACCGACACCGAGCCCGAATACAATGAAGGTGATTTTGACCGAAGAACTGCCGGGCGGAAAAAGCAATAATTATAAAAAGGACCATGCGGAAGGCGCGCCTCCCGTCATCCAAGAGGTTTTAAACATAGAGGGAGTAAAAGGCGTCTACCATGTGGCCGATTTTATCGCTGTCGAGCGCAATGCGAGATTTGACTGGAAAGACATCCTCCCTGCCGTGCGTGCTGCTTTCGGAATGGGCGAAGCCGAAGAGGCGGGGGGCCGTTCCGAAGAAAAAGAATCGTTTGGCGAAGTTAAAGTCTTCGTGCAAATGTTCAGCGGGATACCGATGCAGGTGAAATTGACCGACGGCGAGCGCGAGGAGCGCTTCGGCCTTCCAGAACGTTTCCAAGAAGCGATCTTGAAGCTTAAAACTGCGTCTTCCAACGTCGTGCTCGAACGGTCTTGGAAAGAGCAAGGCGTCAGATTCGGCGATTTTTCAGAAATCGGCCGTGAAGTAACGGAAGAGCTTGAGGCGGCTTACGATGAGGAGCGCCTGCGGAAGCTGACGGAATCAGCCGCATCAAGCGATGCTGAGGATAAACGCGCGGCTGTGCAGCGAAAGTCTTACCGGGTAACGCTTGAAATGATGGATGAGGAAGATTGGCAAAAACGCTATGCCCATCTTGAACAAATGGATCCGGATGAAAAGGACATTCCAGTACTCGAAAAAGCGCTCAATGACCCGAAAACATCGATCAGAAGACTTGCTGTCGTTTATTTGGGCATGATCGAAACGCCTGCGGTGCTTCCTCTTTTATATCAAGCACTCGAAGACAAAACGATCACGGTCAGAAGAACAGCCGGTGATTGTCTGTCAGACATCGGAAACCCGGAAGCGATTCCGGCAATGATCAAAGCGCTCAAGGACCCGAGCAAGCTTGTGCGCTGGAGAGCCGCCATGTTTCTGTACGAAGTCGGCGATGAGAGCGCGCTTCCCGCTTTAAAAGAAGCTGAAAACGATCCCGAATTTGAAGTCAGCCTTCAAGTCAAAATGGCGGTCGAACGGATCGAATACGGTGAAGAAGCGAAAGGCTCCGTATGGAAGCAAATGACGGAAAGCCGCAAAAAAGACGGCTGACAAGGACGCTGGAAACAGCGTCTTTTTTTATGCCTTAAGCTCTTCGCTCTGAAGCGGCGATCCATCCGGGAATTTTGAAAAAAGTCACGCGTCTTGTTATAAAATATCACTTTTTCTATAAAAATATTTCGAATATTGTTGAAAAACACGCTGAAAATATATATAGTAGTTAGCAATCATATGGAATGTGGAGGTTCTGATTCATGGGGAATGATTTACAGATGAAGATCAAAACAACCGTCATCTTGCGGATCAGTCCGGCAAGCGGTTAGCAGACAGTTTTTTAAAACTGAATATTCAGAAAATATAGAATGTAAATACGAAGATGTTTAGGAGGATCACGATGACAGGTTTACGCAGTGACATGATTACAAAAGGGATCGACAGAGCGCCGCACCGCAGTTTGCTGCGCGCGGCTGGGGTAAAAGAAGAGGACTTCGGCAAACCGTTTATTGCCGTTTGCAACTCATATATCGATATCGTACCGGGTCATGTCCATTTGCAGGAGTTTGGAAAAATCGTCAAAGAGGCGATCAGAGAGGCCGGCGGTGTTCCGTTTGAATTTAATACAATCGGGGTCGACGACGGAATTGCGATGGGGCACATCGGAATGAGATATTCTCTTCCGAGCCGCGAAATCATCGCCGATTCAGTGGAAACGGTTGTATCAGCGCACTGGTTTGACGGAATGGTATGTATTCCAAACTGCGATAAAATCACTCCGGGTATGATCATGGCAGCAATGCGGATCAATATTCCGACCGTGTTTGTCAGCGGGGGGCCGATGGAAGCGGGAAGAACGAGCGACGGACGGAAAATCTCGCTTTCCTCTGTATTTGAAGGCGTTGGCGCTTATCAATCAGGCAAAATCGATGAGAAAGGGCTTGAGGAGCTTGAACAGTTCGGCTGTCCGACATGCGGATCATGCTCGGGCATGTTCACGGCCAACTCGATGAACTGCCTTTCTGAAGCTCTTGGCATCGCCATGCCGGGCAACGGCACCATTTTGGCGACATCGCCCGACCGCAGGGAATTTGCCAAACAGTCGGCCCGCCAGCTGATGGAGTTGATCAAGTCGGATATTAAACCGCGCGACATCGTGACCGAAAAAGCGATCGACAACGCGTTCGCTTTAGACATGGCGCTCGGCGGATCAACGAATACGATCCTTCATACGCTTGCGATCGCCAATGAAGCGGGGGTCGACTACTCGCTTGAACGGATCAATGAGGTAGCGGCAAGGGTTCCGCATTTATCAAAGCTTGCGCCGGCTTCCGATGTGTTTATTGAAGATTTGCATGAAGCTGGAGGCGTATCAGCAGTCTTAAACGAGCTGTCGAAAAAAGAAGGCGCGCTTCACTTGGATACGCTGACCGTAACGGGAAAAACGCTTGGCGAAAATATTGCCGGGCGCGAAGTGAAAGATTACGAGGTCATTCATCCGATCGATCAGCCGTTTTCAGAGCAAGGCGGACTCGCCGTCCTGTTCGGCAACCTGGCGCCTGACGGTGCGATCATTAAAACCGGCGGCGTCCAAGACGGGATTACCCGCCATGAAGGACCTGCGGTTGTCTTTGACTCACAGGAAGAAGCGCTTGACGGCATCATCAACCGTAAAGTTAAAGCGGGAGATGTCGTCATCATCCGCTATGAAGGTCCTAAAGGCGGACCGGGAATGCCTGAAATGCTTGCACCGACTTCGCAGATCGTCGGAATGGGCCTCGGTCCGAAAGTTGCTTTAATTACCGACGGCCGCTTTTCCGGAGCCTCCCGCGGTCTTTCGATCGGCCACGTTTCGCCGGAAGCAGCCGAAGGCGGCCCGCTTGCTTTCGTAGAAAACGGCGACCATATCATTGTTGATATCGAAAAGCGGATTTTAAACATCGAAATCTCCGATGAAGAGTGGGAAAAAAGAAAAGCAAACTGGCCCGGATTTGAACCGAAAGTGAAAACGGGCTATCTCGCCCGGTATTCAAAGCTGGTGACATCTGCCAATACCGGCGGCATTATGAAAATCTAGCGGTTTTTTCGCCCGGTGTTTGAAATTCAGCCCCCGCTGTAGTATCCTTGACATCAGTAGTCAAGGTTTATAGAGGGGGCTTTTTAATATGTCAACAGCTTATGAAGAATACATGCGCCAGCTCGTTCTTCCGATGCGTCAGGAATTGGTGCAGGCCGGCTTTAAAGAGTTATCGACCGCGGAAGAAGTTGAGACATTCATGGAAGGTGCAGAAGGCACGACTTTCGTCGTCGTCAATTCAGTCTGCGGATGTGCCGCAGGGCTGGCGAGACCGGCAGCCGTTCAGGCCGTCTCCGGAAGCGAAAACGGGCCTGATGAGACCGTTACAGTCTTTGCCGGACAGGACCGCGAAGCAACGGCGAAAATGAGGGAATACTTCGAAGGATATGAACCGTCTTCACCTTCAATGGCACTGCTGAAAGGCAAAAAAGTCGTTCATTTCATTCCTCGTGAACAGATTGAAGGCCGTGAAATGACGGAGATTATGAAAAACATCACGGACGCTTTTGAAAAACATTGCTAAAATGCCCTTTGAAGGGCATTTTTTACGGAGAAGAACATGATTGTCACAACAAGCTACAGACCGACTGAAAACACGGTTTTAACGGCGGGAAAAATCAGCCGGACGCTCGGCGCCCGCTTTTCCGAACGGAGAAAACGGCCGATTCGCCAAATCCGGGAGACAGAGCAGGAAGATGTTCTCGTGGTTGGAAAAGAGCGCTTCGAGCTGTATCATTCAGAAGGCGAAAAGTTCTTTTTCCACCCGAACTCTGCGATGTTCCGGGCGAAGCGCATGTTAAGAGGCGAACCGGATCCTTTTGTCGAAGCTGCACAAGTTGAACCGGGAGACAAGCTGCTCGATTGTACGCTCGGCCTTGGATCAGACGCCATCATTGCAAGCCTTGCCGCTGGCGAACAAGGCGAGGTGTGCGGAATTGAAAAAAGCCCGCTCCTCGCTTTTCTTGTCGAGGCGGGGCTTCAATCGTGGGAGACAGGCCTTGACGCTTTGGATCAGGCGATGAAAAGGATTCGGGTTCATTCCGGCGACAGCTTTGAATATCTGCTGGAGCTTGATGATGATTCAGCAGATATCGTCTACTTTGACCCGATGTTTGATGATGGAATCGAAGAATCAAGCGGCATCGCCCCTTTAAGAAAGTGGGCGCATTCCGAGTTTACGCTTGACGGTGCTTTAAATGAAGCCCTTCGGGTCGCCAGAAAAAGAGTGGTCCTGAAAGACCACTGGAAAAGTCCGCGCTTCGAAAAATACGGATTTCGCGTAAAAAAACGCAAAACGGCCCTGTTTCATTACGGTGTTCTCGAAAAATGAAATCCCAAGGCATATACCTTGGGATTTTTTAATCTGCGATTTCCATGACGATAAAATAAGCGAGGGTAATCAATGAAGCGGTTATAAAAAGACCTTCAATCATGAACGATCACTCCCAATTTTGGAATTTTCATCTTTGATTGTAAACGTTTTATCGCCAAAAGAAAAGGCGTTTTGTTTATTTGCACCGTCACTTTATGAATGACTGAAAATTCAACCTATGATAGAATAAGAGAAAACGAGAAAGCGATCCAAAAGGGGACTAACCAGTCATGAAGATGTGGATGAGAAAAGCGCTTGTCACATTATTTACAATTGCAACGTTCGGCCTTGTATCTCCTCCTGCGGCATTAATGGCGGACAAGCCGCAGGAGCATCAGAGCATGAAAGAATCCGGGTATACAGCTGTTTATCAAAAGCAGGAAGAGCCCGAACTTGAAGAAGACGGCGAATCCAAATCTTCATTTGACAGCTACAAGGATGAACTGCTCAATGAAGCAGAAGATCTGTCATTCGTAAAATTCGGCAGCAGGATATCGCCGGTCATCGAAGACGAGTACAGGGAAGAAGTGCTTCCAAAGGTCGAGGAGATCATCGTCAGCCATCTCATGACAATGCAGGACAATGACGCTTACCAGGATCTTGTCATTTCCAAAACGCCGACGGCGGGGAAGTCGGAGAGAATCTTCCACGTTTACAACCGGAAAACGGGGGAGGATGTGCTGAGGTTCCATGTGCGCAGGGACAAGCCGCCGCATAAAGGGTACTGGTTTAACTTTCATTATCATACTGCCGAAGACGGCTTTCAAAAACATCACGATCTCGGAAGCATATACTGGGACCGCAATACACCGCCTAACTGGATGAGCCACTAAAGGAGATTGATGCAGATGAAGAAGTATACGATGAATGAAATGGTGCACTTAACGAAAAATATGCTGAATGAGCGCGGGGTTACGATTGAGGATATTGCACTGATCGTACAAAAGCTGCAGGAAAAATACCATCCTGATCTGTCGCTTGCTGTATGCGTTGAGAATGTCGAAAAGGTCTTAAACAAAAGGGAAATCGTTCATGCCGTGTTAACGGGGATAGCGCTTGACCAGCTTGCCGAGAAAAAGCTATTGCCTGAACCGCTTCAATATTTGGTCGAAACGGATGAACCCCTTTACGGGATCGACGAGATTATTCCGCTTTCCATCGTAAACGTCTACGGTTCGATCGGCTTGACGAACTTCGGCTATCTGGATAAAGAAAAGTTCGGCATCATTAAAGAACTGGACGACTGTCCGGACGATGAGGTTCACACGTTCCTTGATGATATCGTCGCTGCCTTGGCGGCAGCTGCTGCAAGCCGAATTGCCCATTCGCATCAGGATCTTGAGGATGAAGAGAGAACAGACGGACAGAGCGTTGCGAAAAGCCGTTGAAAGACCTCGCCCTCCCCGCCATCAGGCGGGGTTTTTTTATGCCGATATTTTATGTCTTTTCCCGAAAAATGTCTTGTTTTCGAAAGGTTAAACAAGATACACTACAAAAGGATGAAAAAAATGAAACATCATGCGGATATATCCCGTCATATGTTAGAGAACCGGAATTGAACAAAACGGGGAATGACACCAATGCATTCGGGCGGCCTGATCAGAATGAAAACCTCGAAGAAAGGTTTCCTCTCATCACAGCTTTAACCTCCATCTTCATGCATCATGTTCACAGATGATCACACAAAGAGATGAGCATCATCCGGCATTATTTCGCTACAAACATCATAAGGGGGCTTTAAATTAATGATTTCATTGATTACCGCCATGGACAGAAACCGCCTGATCGGCAAAGATAATGATCTGCCATGGCATCTGCCGCAGGATTTGAAGTATTTTAAAGAGGTGACGAAAGGACACGCCGTGATCATGGGGAGAAAGACGTTTGAATCCATCGGCAAACCTTTGCCTCACCGGGAGAACATCATCGTTACATCCAATAAAGAACTGGATATTCCGAATTGTCAGATGATGCACTCGGCAGAAGAAGCGGTGCAGTTTGCGAAAAACAAAAACGAAGAATGTTTTGTCATCGGCGGTTCAACACTGTACGCGGAGATTCTGCCTTTTGCGGACAAGCTGTATGTGACAAAAATCGATGAAACCTTTGAAGGGGACCGGTATTTTCCTGAATTCAGCGAAGCTGAGTGGGAAATCGTTTCGAGGCGGAAAGGCCTGAAAGATGACAAAAATCCATATGACTACGAATTCCTCGTTTATCAAAGAAAAGGATAGAGGAGAGGATTTTCATGTTTCGCTATTGTTTTTTATGGATGTATTCGGCCTATATGTTCATCAAGCATATCAAGCTCCTGCAGGCGCTACAGACACTTGACCCGCGCCTTTCGTACGCCAATCAGATGGAAGCTGTCTTTGATAAGCCGAAAGCTTTTTTACGGGGGTGCATCGGCTTAACCGGTTCGACCGTTTCCATCCATCAGAACGGAAGATCCCCGGCTGGCCCCGTCCTTTACGTGCATCCAAAGCTCGGCCTGTCAGAGCTCGCCGTGCTGCTCGGACACCTTGATAAAACGGCTTCGTTTTTTGCTGATCCGCGCGCCTTTCGTTATCCGCTGCTCAGCGGCTGGCTCAATAAAATGGCCGCGGTCAAAAAAAGCGCCGACAAGGAAGCATCACTTGAAAAAGTGGAAGAGATCGTCAGGAAAGGCCAAAGCTTTATTCTGTCTGAAGATGACGGGCTCGATTACAAATCTTTATCCAAAAAGCTCGGCATTCCGATCGTTGCAGTCGAAACAGCCGGTACGGAAGACATGAAGAAAGGCAAGTTGTTCAAGAGGCTGAGACCTGCTGATATCGACTTGACGATCCACCCGGCATACGTCCTGACCGAAAACAAACAGCTTCGGGCATAAAAAAACCAGGCTTCCTTTATGGGAGCCTGGTTTTCGCCGTTTATGATATAAACGGCACCTTTGCCACGTAGAAAAGCACGCAGAAAAACATGGAGGCGCTGCCGCCGAGTACGAAGGTGTGCCAAATCGCATGATGATACGGGATCTTTCTCCATAAATAAAAGATCGTTCCGACAGAATACAATATTCCCCCTAAGAGCAGCAGGGCGAATCCTTCTCCGGTCAAGGCCGTATAAAGCGGCTTGATCGCAATAATCGCCATCCAGCCCATCACAAGATACACCAGCGTGCTGACCACGATAAATCGTTTCACAAAAAAGATTTTAAATACAACTCCGCCAATCGCAAGTCCCCAGACGACCGCAAGCATTGTGTAGCCGAGCGTGCCTTTCAAAGGTCCGAGGAGCAGCGGTGTGTATGTACCCGCAATCAGTACGTAGATGGCTGAGTGATCGATGATCTCAAGAATATCTTTTGTTTTTTGGTGCTGAATGCTGTGCAGAAGGGTCGAACTTAAATACAGGAACAGCATGGAAGCGCCGAAAATCGAAAAGCTGACAACATCCACCGGACTTCCATAGCGAATCGCAAATATCACCAAAAATACGATGGCGGGTATGGAGAGGAGAACGCCGAGCCCATGGGTAATTGCATTCGCAATTTCTTCTTTAATCGTGTACATACCAAGACACCCTTTCTATTCTTGAATAATGTGATGCTTTAAAGAGCTTAAAAAGCGGAGGCCTTCAAGCGTGATTTTTGTCCCGGCTCTTCCGCGGCCCTTTGTAATAAACTCTCTTTTTTCCAAATAATCCAACCTGCTGCGCACTTGCTGGGGGGTAAGCTCCGACTTGCCGTTTTTGCTCAGTTCAGACAGAACTCTGCGGCTGGCAGGCTCTCCTTTTTCATTTAATTGCTTGACTGCATCGAGCAAAAACGCAAACTCCTCTTTTTCCATTAAAGTCAGTGATGTTGAAGCCGTTTTTTTATCTTTTGGCTTCTTCTTTTCGATTTGTTCTCTTAACGCCGGCGGAGTGTCGTAAAGCTGAATCGTTTTCCCGTCTGAGACGGTTTTCATATAATCCGTCATGTTTTTGAGTTCTCTGACGTTCCCCTCAAACTCATGCTGCTCTAAAGCCTTCCAAACGACCGGTTCGACATATATGTCATGATCCCCGCTTTTTAAAAAATGATGCACGAGAAGGGGGATGTCGCTTCGCCGTTCAGCAAGGGGGGGAAGCGGAAGGTCGAGCACATTGAGCCTGTAGTACAAATCCTTGCGGAATTCGCTGCTTTCAATCCGTTCACCGAGCGGCACGCTTGAGGTGACAATCAGTCTTTTTGGCATCCCTTTTTCAATGGCTGCCAAAAGCTTGCCCTGGAGAGGCAAGGAAAGCCCCCACACTTCGTCGAGAAACAAGGTTCCGGATTCATTCATCTCTGAAAGAAAAAAGTCTTCAGTCGCTTCATCTTCATTCAGCGTGCTGCAGCTTACGTGTGTGAAGGGATCATGGTTGAAAGATGATCCGGAATGAATGGCTTTGGCGAACAGCTCTTTGCCTGTGCCTGTTTCTCCATGAATCAGAATCGGATGGGAAGAGGCTGCAAATTGTATCGCTCTGTTTTTCGTTTGCAAAAAGGAATCGCATTCCCCGATCAGCTCGGAGAACCCTATGGATGGGTACGTGTGTTTAATCATGGCGGATCTCCTTTTGGTTCTAATTGGTTCTATTATAACACCCAATTAGAACAAATAAAGAGTTTTTTGAAAAAAAGTATATTTGGCTGCACATTAAGAATCGAAAAGAACTCCGTATATATTGAGAAAGTGTATAATATTCTGTAAATAACAAAGAATTGCCCTTTAAATTTTGAATATTCATGATATAATGGCGTATTAAATAAAGCTTTATACAGAAAGGATCTTATACATGAAACCGTTGCTTAAAGAAAACTCTCTCATCCAAGTCAAAGACATTTTAAAAGCCCATCAAAATGTAAAAGACGTTGTCATTCATACCCCCCTCCAAAAAAATGAGAGGCTCTCCGAGAGGTACGATTGCAACGTATATTTAAAAAGAGAAGACCTGCAGGTTGTCCGCTCTTTTAAACTGAGAGGCGCCTATTATAAAATGAAGCAGCTTTCAAAAGAAACGACGAAAAACGGGGTCGTCTGCGCCAGTGCAGGAAACCATGCGCAGGGGGTCGCTTTTTCCTGTAAACATCTCGGTATTCACGGAAAGATTTTTATGCCGTCGACGACTCCGAGGCAAAAAATTTCTCAAGTCGAATTGTTCGGCAAGGAATACATCGAGATCATCCTGACAGGCGACACGTTCGATGATGCATATCAAAGCGCAGTCGCTTGCTGCGAGGAAGAAAAACGGGCATTTATCCACCCGTTTGACGATCCTGCCGTCATGGCCGGACAGGGAACGGTTGCGGTCGAAATCTTAAACGATATCGAAACAGAACCCCATTATTTATTTGCAAGTGTAGGCGGCGGCGGCCTGCTTTCAGGAGTGGGAACCTACATGAAAAACGTGTCCCCGGATACAAAGCTGATCGCGGTTGAGCCCAAAGGCGCGCCGGCTCTATTTGAATCAAACAAAAAAGGCGAAGTCGTGACCCTCGAGAAAATCGATAAATTTGTAGACGGAGCCGCCGTGCAAAAAATCGGCGAAGAGACATTTAAAACGCTTGAAACCGTTGTAGATGATATTTTGCTCGTTCCCGAAGGAAAGGTATGCACCGCGATTCTTGAGCTGTACAACCAATGCGCGATTGTCGCCGAGCCTGCGGGAGCGCTGCCGATCGCCGCTTTAGACCTTTACAGGGATGAAATCAAAGGAAAGAATGTCGTATGCATTGTGAGCGGAGGAAACAACGATATCGGCAGAATGCAGGAAATCAAAGACAGATCGATGATGTATGAAGGACTCCAGCATTATTTCATCGTGAACTTCCCGCAAAGGGCGGGAGCTTTGCGCGAATTTCTAGATGAAGTGCTCGGGCCGACCGATGATATCACCCGGTTTGAATATACGAAGAAAAATAATAAAAGCAGCGGCCCTGCGCTCGTCGGCATCGAATTGAAGCAGCGCGAAGACTACGAGCCGCTGATTGCGAGAATGGACCGCAAAGGCTTCCGCTATGTCGAAGTGAATAAAGATGAAGGCCTCTTTCATTTGCTGATTTAAGAAATTTTTTTGAAAACACGCATAAATCAAAGACAACGGCTCCTGAGATTATGTATAATAAAGAAAATATCTCATAAATGAGGATTGATAGCTTGTTACTTAAAAGCCTGGAGTTCAAACGTTCGGATGGACAGAAGGTGAAGGTGACGGAAATACCCCTGCTGAAGGAGGACGACCCGCATTTTTTTATGGCCAGTCTGAGGCTCGAAATCTTTTTAAAGACACTCTATTGCTCAAAGCGGAAAAAAAACGTCTACTCCTTTAGGGACTACTTAAAGAGAGCATTGAAATGGCAGGATTACCTCGCCATTTATCAAGAGGAAGAATTGAAGCATAATGCATAAGAATTGATAGCATTCTTTGCCGGCCCATGAAGACAGCCAAATCCGCTTGGAAAAGGGCGGAAGACGGCATTCGGCCGGCAAAGAATTTTTCATGCCGAATTTGGCCTCACTAGGAAATTCACCATTTGAACCGACAGGATGTGAAGGGAATTGCCAAGCATTAAAATTGTAACGGACTCAACAGCTGACTTGAGCGAAGAACTGCTCAGAGAATATCATATTTCCGTTCTCCCGCTCTCGATATCAATCGACGGCATTGTTTACAGAGACAGGTTCGATATTCAGCCGGACGAATTTATTGAGAAAATGGAGAGCGCCGCAGAACTCCCGAAAAGTTCACAGCCGCCTTTAGGCGCTTTTATCGAACTGTACGAAGAGCTGACCGCTGACGGAAGCGAAGTGATCAGCATTCATCTCTCAAGCCAATTGAGCGGGACATACCAGACGGCTGTAAGCGCTTCAAACATGGTCGACGGGAATATTACGGTGATTGATTCCATGTATATTTCAAAAGGCCTCGGCTTTCAGGTCGTACGAGCCGCCTTGCTGGCCGAAGAGGGAATGACAGCCGAAGCGATTGTAAAAGACTTGGAGAACTTGCGCGACCGGACATCCCTCTATGTGACAATTGATCATTTTGATAACTTGATCAAAGGCGGCCGCATCGGGAAAGGAAAAGCGCTGATCGGCTCTTTGCTCAAGGTTAAGCCGATCGCGAGGCTTGAGGACGGAATCTATACGCCTGAAAAAAATGTCAGGAGCACCAGTCAGCTTATCCGTTATTTAACGGGTCAATTTCTTTCCGCGGTGAAGGGAAGGACGGTGCAAGCGATCGGAATCGCCCATGCCGATGCACTCGACCTTGCTCATAGGCTGAAAGACTCTTTGCTTGAACATATCCCGGGAATCGATATTGATATTGCGTACACAACGCCGATTATCTCTGTTCATACCGGAAAAGGAGCGATCGGTTTTACTTTTTACACCGATTGAAAAAGGGGATGTAAGGATTGAAAAACGTTTTTGGCATTTTCCTTGCAGGTATTCTCACAGTGTTTCTTTCGTCCTGCGGAACTAGCAAGATTGAAAATTCTTTAAACTATGACGTACAATCTTTTTCTTTTCAAAATCAAGATGGGAAAACCGTGTCTCTTGAAAGTTTAAAAGGCCAGGTGTGGGTGGCCGACTTTATATTTACGAACTGTAAAACGATCTGTCCGCCGATGACTTCACATATGGCTGAACTGCAAAAACGAATGGAAGAGGAAAACCTGCAGGCCCGCATCGTCTCATTCAGCGTTGACCCCGAAAATGACACGCCGGAAAAGTTGAAAAAATTTGCGGCCAACTATCCGCTCAATTTTCAAAACTGGGATTTTTTAACCGGATACTCGCAGGAGGAAATCGAAAAATTTGCGCTGAAAAGCTTTAAATCAATCGTGAAAAAACCTGAAGATGAGGATCAGGTGATTCACCAATCGTCATTTTATCTAGTCGATCAAAACGGCAAAGTCGTCAAGGATTATGACGGTGCAAAAAATACGCCGTACGATGAAATCATCGCCGATATTAAGACGCTGGAAAACCGTTGATAAAAACGGGCGGCCTGCCGCTGAAGCCTGCTTCCTGACCACCGGAAACAGGCTTTTTTTTACACCTGTCAAATCATTTTCAAAAGAATTAAAACATGGTACACTTTTTTTTAGGTATCTAGAAGGAAGGGGCATCATTTTTGAACATACGGTTTATAACAGTCATGATGGCCCTCGTCTGTCTGCTTTCAGCCTGTACGGAATGGAAGGCGGGCGTTGAAAAAACATCGGTCTCCCCTAAGCGCGATATCGTGATTGCAGCAGTGGGCGATTCTCTGACAGAGGGGGTAGGCGATCAAGAGAAGAAAGGCTATGTCGGCATGGTGGCCGACGAGCTTGAAAACCGGAGCGATGTGAAGTCCGTAACGGTCAAAAATTATGCCGTTAAAGGCTCCCGGACTGATCAGCTGCTTGAAAGATTAAAAGAAAAAGAAGTACAAGAGGGCCTGAAAGATGCAGACTACATTTTGTTTACAATCGGGGGCAACGACCTGATGAAAGTCGTCCGCCAAAACTTCGCGCACTTAACGCTCACACCTTTCCGCGTTGAACAAAAACTGTTTGAAAAGCGGTTTTCGAATATTTTAGCGGAAATCAGAGAGCAAAACGCCAGCGCTGAATTGATTTATGTCAGTATGTATAATCCGTTTAAGTTTACGCTGTCTGAACTGAGGGAAATTGACCAAGTCGTAGACGAATGGAATGAAGGAGCAGAAAAAAGGCTGAAAAAGGTCTCCAATACGAAAATGGCAAATATCGCTGATATTTTTGAGGAATACAGCGATGAAAAGAAGATTGCAAAAGATGAGTTTCATCCTAATCAATACGGGTATTCTTTAATAGCGAAACGCGTTTACGAACAAATTAAAAACGAAGACCCCCAAGCAGAATAAGGTGAAAAAATGAAGAAATGGAAGAACTTATTTTTAATTTTAGCAGCAGTCAACGTCATCATACTTGCCGGGATTTTCATTCTCGTATTCATGCCCGGCGGTCAAAAGGAACCGTCGCGGCCGACTCCGAGCGAATACCAATTGAACGTGACGAGCACGAAAGAATCATTGGCCGCATTCATCAACACATATTTGGAGAAGGAGTCTTCGCCGGATCTTGACTATCAAATCGAAATCGACGATGAATTCCACATCGTCGGTGCGATCCGCGCCTTTTCCTCGACAGTCGATGCGAGGGTGTCCTTTCGGCCGACAGTGGAAAAAAACGGAGATGTGGTTCTTGACGTGACGAGATTTTCGATCGGCAAGTTAAATGTTCCGATATCGATGGTGCTGAACTACATGGATCAATTTTATGATCTTCCTGATTTTGTACACGTTCGTTCGGATGCTAAAGAAATTCAAGTCCGTCTGTCAGAGATGCCGCTTAAAAACGGAATGTATGTGAAAGCAAAAGACATTGATTTAGAAAAAGATCAAATCGAATTTGTTTATTATCAGCCTGCACAAACAGATTCATAGATCGTGCGGCGGGATTTACAGGGGTGAACATATGGAACGTATCTACACATATTTCAGCTTGCTGTCTATGTTGTTTTCACTGTACTTCGGCGGCCTGGCCGCCTTCAGTTTCATCGATGAAAACATGGACAAGATGTATTTGAACATCGGGTATTGTGCGTTGTTTTTAAGCATTATGATTTTTACCCTAGATGCGAAAAAACATAAAAAAAACTGACCATCACAATCAATAATTGCCGGCAAAATCCTAAAACATGAGACCGTTTTAGGATTTTGTTGTCCATGCTTCAGCAGACTGTAAAAGAGACATCAGGTCTCTTTTTTTTCGCTATGAAGGGGGAGCTTTGGCAGGAAACGGCGCCGTTTTTATTGTGAGAGAAGGGGAGCCGTTGACGAAACCGAGGCCATACAAAGTTGTGGATTTCCCGGCGTGAAGCGTGATTTTCGGAACCTTCAGCAGGACCGCTGTTGAACCGGCGGCCTTTACCTCCATGTCGATTTTCTGTGAACGCACCTGGATGTACCGCGTGACCGTTTGAAAGGGGACACCTGAAAACAGGACAGGTCCGTTTTGCACTGCAAAGTCAAGAGCCGGAGAGTCCGGTGATAAATGAACGAAACGGATGCTGCGGCTTTCCGGATCAGCCGCAGGCCGGTCATACATTCCGACGGGAATGAGCTTTGCAGCTGTGCCTGTAACGGCAACCGTGCAGTACCCGCCGTGGATCAGGTGATACTGTACCGACAGCAAGGGACCGTGCGCCCTGCCTCTTTGAAAAACATCGATTTGAATACGGCCGGCAGGAAACCGGACATAAGAAGATAAATCTGTATAGGAGATGTTTTGAAAAACGGATATGCCGTTTATGAATACGTCGAGATTGTCGGTGTGAGGAGCAGCGTGGAGCAGTCTGATCATCGCTGCTTTTCCGCCGTTTCGAAAATAAAAGGGCGCCTCTACAGGCGGAAGATGGTAGCAGTTCCTCCGAAAACCCTCCGCCGTTTGCCGGGCATCATGATCTGTAGAGAACATTTTGTCACGCCCCTTTGCATGCTTTCTGACATTATATGAGGCTGAGAAGCGATCGGTCACATCGCGATCAAGACGACAGATGAAAAGGAGTAAACAATGAAAACGGATTTTACATACGGAAATGTGTTTAAACAGCTGGTCTTTTTTTCCGGCCCGATCATTTTAGCCAATCTTTTGCAGATTTCATTTCAATTCGTCGATAGCTTGTGGGTCGGAAATCTGCTCGGAGCAAAAGCACTCGGTGCTGCGGCCGTCTCGGGGACGGTTTTCTTTACGGTGCTGTCGTTCGTATTGGGCGTCAACAATGCGGCGCTGACGATTCTTGCGCAGCAGAAAGGAAAAAGGGATAAGAAGGGACTTGCTTCATATATCAACGCGTTTGTTGTTCTGATGACAGCGATGAGCGTATTGCTCGGGGTTATCGGCTATTTTTTCACAGAGCCTCTGCTCTCGCTTCTTCAAACGCCCGGAAATATGATGGATTTGGCTGCAAGCTATTTGAGCATTCATTTTATCGGGATTATATTTTTATTCGGCTATAATTTCATCAGTACAGTGTTAAGGGCGGTCGGCGACAGTCAAACACCTTTGCGTTTCGTCCTCTTGGCCGTCATCCTGAACCTGTTCATGGATCCGCTGTTTATCTCGGTATTCAACCTCGGAATTGCCGGAGCGGCCTATGCAACCGTCGTTTCCCAAGGGATTGCTTTCATTTACGGTGTGGTCTATACGGTGAGAAAGCGGCTTGTTCCATTTTCAAAGCCCGCGCTTCCGTCTCTGGAAGAGACGTCCGTCATTTTGAAGCTCGGAGTGCCTGCCGGCTTGCAAATGATGGTGATTTCAGGCGGCTCGATGGCGATTATGAGCGTTGTCAATTCATTTGGAGAACGTGTCGTGTCAGGGTTTGGCGCGGTACAGCGGCTTGACAGCCTGCTGATACTCCCGGCGATGGCCATCGGCACGGCTGTCAACAGTATGGCTGGCCAAACCGTCGGCAGCGGCGATATGGAGCGTACGAAAAAAATCGCTCACTACGGCGTCATTTATGTTCTGCTGTTTATGGCTGTCGTCAGCACCGCGATATTTCTGACAGGCTATCATGCGGTCAGGCTGTTTATTTCGGAAGCCGATTCAGCTGCATTCGGGGAAGAATATTTAAAAACGATTGCTTTTTTCTATCCGTTTATCGGGATTAACTTTGTGTTAAACGGTGTTGTAAGGGCAGCCGGCGCGATGTTTCAAATTTTGGTGCTGAATGTGATTTCTTTTTGGGTTTTGCGCTATCCGTTTACATACTTATTTTCAAAGTGGCTTGGAGATAACGGCATAGCGGTTGGCATTGGAATGAGCTTTATGCTGAGCAGCCTGACCGCGTTTTTATATTACCGCTACGGGAAGTGGAAGCACCTCGTTTTATTTGAAAAATGAAAGAACAAGCTCCTGCGGCAAGCCCCGGAAGCGATTCCCGCCGGGCATCTGAAGCAAAGAAACAAAAATGCTGTTAACGTCTTAATAATTGACGATATATACAATATAAAATGAGTTTGGTGTTGGGGGCTTGTCATGTTTTTAATCGATTTATTTTTGAATTTGTGCATTTTAATTACTTCACTCTTTATCTACACTCAGCTAAAGTGGAATATTTTTTCCCGAAAAGCTACAAACAAACAACTTAATTGGATTGACGGCGTCATGGGAGGATTGCTCGGGAATGTGCTCATGTTCTTTTCGATCCAGGCAACCGATGAAACGATCGTTGATTTGCGTTATGTGCCCGTTATGATTTTGTTTCTATTTACGGGCGTCTTTCCGGCCTTTATTTGTTCTCTACTGATTATAGGAGGAAGATTTGTTTACGGGGGGAATATATCTTCGATTGCAGCGCTTACAGGAATGATCGCTATATTCATAGGATATTATCTCATCCTCAGGGTCATGGATAAAGACGCTGACACTTATCGAAAGACATTTGCTTTGGTTATTTTTGCTAATGTGGCGATTTCAATTGTGATCTTGATGCTCCTCCATGATTTCCATTTAGTGAAAATTTTAATGATATGGTTCTGGATTTTATCTACTATCGGCGGATTTACATCAGTATATGTCGTCTCATATTTAAAAAAATCTCATTTTCTGTTGAAAAAGTATGAAGAGGAATCGTCGCTTGATTATTTAACGGGATTGAATAATGTCCGCCATTTTGATGCGATATGGAATGCTCATATTTCAAACGCAAGGGAGAAGAACGAGAAACTGTCTTTGCTTATGATCGATATCGATTATTTCAAAAGGATTAATGATACATACGGACATTCAAATGGAGACGTGATTTTAAAAGAACTGGGAACGATTTTAAAAAAGTCAACACGTGCGGAAGATATCGTATCAAGAAACGGCGGAGAAGAGTTTTCGGTCATATTGCCGAACAGTTCTCATTCGCAGGCTGCAGAGATTGCTGAAAGGATACGCAAGGAAGTGGAGACACACACTTTTTCAATTTCTCATTCTAAAAAGATTCATATTACCGTTTCGATTGGGGTTGCGGCATTTCCGGAGGTCATTCGCAGTACGGACGAGTTGATTGAAAAAGCCGACCAATGTTTGTACAGGGCTAAACACCTTGGGAGAAACCGGGTGTGCGCCTCCGTTTGAATTCACGTTAAGCTGCACGAAAAAGGATAGATGAAACGATGTCCATCTATCCTGTCTTTGTTATGTTCGTTTATCGAATTCCGCAAGTTTGATAAAAGTCTTTTCGTCTTCAATTAATCCGCACGCGCCGCACTGCACTTTTATGGCGGGACCGCTGTAGGGCAGGTGAAATGGAGAAAGCTCGTCATCTGAATACGTTTCCATGATCTCCCCTGTTGCCGGATCAATCTTAACGGATGTCGGGGACTGTTCGATTAAGTTGAACCGTGTTCGGTTTGTTTTGCAGTTTGGACAAAGATAAGGAGCTGTCATATGTCAATACACCTCTTTTTTAATTAAGGTGCACAGATTCGGGCCAATTTATGAAAACCCGATTAGCGCTGTTCCCGTTTTTTGTCCAATTTGCTGAACAGTTCAATCAGCGTTTTCAGCTCTTCATCACTGAAGCTGCTGAACCGCTTGAAATAATATTCCGTTTTCTTTTCTTCAAAATATCTGATAATTTCTTTTCCCGCGTCTGTCAGATGGATTTTGATGATCCGTCTGTCTTCTTTTGACCGGACTCTCGTGATCCATCCTTTTTCAACCAACGCATCGGTTACAGCTGTGATATGGCTCGCAGAAACGCCTAAAATCGTTGCAAACTCCGTGACTTTCTTCGGACCTTGCTCACTCAGCAGGCGGAGAATCATGAATTCATTGCGGGACATCTCTTTTTCGAGCAGCTCATTTATCTCATCACGTATCTGTTTAAATACTGTGCGAAGCAGTGCTTCCATATCATACATCATTTGTTCTCTAACTTTCAAAATTTCGCCCCTCCATATAAGTAGCAAATTTCAGCTTTTTTTAAAAAGGAATGACCGAATCAGCATGAATATTATTTTTCATGAACATGATATCACTATGATACCATAATTTTCGTTTTTCAAGTGTATGTTTCAGAAGATTTTTAGTTCATTTGACCATCAATTGAACAACGGTCCATGACAATGATAGATGAATACTGCTGTTTCTTAGAATATAGTGATGGCAATGACATATTATTGTCATTTTTTCTTTTTAGGCAGCGGCTGATTTTGCGATGAGCGGGAGAGGGCTTAAAAATGAGCATGCTGTGATATAATGGTTCCCAACAAATGTTGAAAAGAAGGAGGCAGAACAGATGGCTGAAAAACGAGAACTCGCCACATTTGCCGGAGGCTGCTTTTGGTGTATGGTCAAGCCTTTTGACGAACAGCCGGGCATTATAAAAGTCGAATCCGGCTATACCGGCGGCCATACGGAAAATCCGACCTATGAAGAGGTTTGCAGCAATACAACGGGACATAGGGAAGCGGTGCAAATCACGTTTGATCCCGATGTCTTTCCATACGAAAAACTGCTGGAACTCTACTGGCAGCAAATCGATCCTACTGACAGCGGAGGACAATTCGCAGACCGCGGCGAGTCTTACCGGACAGCGATTTTTTTCCATAATAACAAGCAGCGGAAACTCGCTGAGGAATCGAAGAAAAAGCTTGAAGAAAGCGGCATCTTTAAAGATCCAATCGCGACCGACATTCTGGAAGCCGCGCCATTTTATCCGGCTGAAGAATATCATCAGGATTATCATAAAAAGCATCCTGATCGCTACACACAGTATCGGATCGGAAGCGGAAGAGAAGGATTTATACAACAGCATTGGGGGCGTAAGCATGGCGAACAATAAAGAAGAACGGCTGAAGCAGCTGACCCGGATGCAGTATGAAGTGACGCAGAAAAACGGGACGGAGCCTCCATTCCAAAACGAATACTGGGATCTGCACGAAGACGGAATCTATGTCGATATCGTGTCGGGAAAACCGCTGTTTTCATCGCTTGACAAATTTGACGCACACTGCGGCTGGCCAAGCTTCACAAAACCGGTCGATACCGGGGAGATCGAAGAAAAACTTGACACTTCACACGGCATGGTTCGGACTGAGGTGAGAAGCAAGTCTGCCGATTCCCATCTTGGACACGTGTTCCCGGACGGCCCCGGACCGGACGGCCTGCGTTATTGCATCAATTCAGCAGCCCTCCGTTTCGTGTCGAAGGATGACCTTGAGAAAGAAGGGTACGGCGAATATGCCAAGCTGTTTGAAGGGGAAAAATAGATCTTAAAGGCACTCGTCGTGTACCTTGGTATGATAAATAACCAATGGTTTGCCCTCTTTGCTCTCACAAAGCAGAGAGGGCTTTTTCATCTCCGAATTTGGAATTGAATACTCCGAGCTAGAAAGTCGAGTAGTTTCTATTGCTAAAGTAAAGCGGCATCAGACTGCCGTGAGGATACCCAGCATACAGAAAAATCTGTTAACATCCCACGAAATACAAACGAAGAAAGCTGAGAAAAACGGCATGTTCAGATGACTTTTTTCAAAAGGGCCATCTTTTTTAGAGGATTTTCTGCTCTGAAAGCGAAAAACAATATAATAGAACATCATGAGAAAAGAGGCAGCCGTTGTGACATCCATTTCAAACACAGAAGACCGTTATTTAATGCTGACATGCAGCAAAAAAGTTGAGTCGCATTATCATATATACACAGATGACCAGATCCCGCAAATGTTTTCATCTCATTTTCTGCAGCTGCAGGACGAATTTCCGCTGACAGAGCTGTACTCCCTGCTCGTTGGGGTACCCGATATTTTAAACCGAAATTATATTCATGTGAAAAGCTCTTTTAACCGCGATCTCCCTTCCACAATGAAAAAGTCGCTCTTTGATCTTGGATACATTCTTGATGAAGAATTGTTTTATTCGATCCGGCTTGCAGATTGGAAAGGAGTTTCCCCTGTGCGGACAGAATGGGGGACGAAGAAATCTCTCATTGACGGCTGCCGCATCATGCAGGCTTATGATTCGTTGTCGATCAATGAAGCGTTTGCGAAGGAAAAGCTGCTGCGCAAGTATCGTTTTTACGAGGAAGGCATCATCCAGCTGTGTGTCTGCTACTCGGAAGAAGGAGAACCGATTGGATGTGCCGAGCTTTATCTCGATCAGGACGAAAACGTTGCTAAAATCGAGGAAGTCGCCATTTTGGAGCCTTATCAGCGGAAAGGCTATGGATCGGGCCTTATCAAGCAGATGCTCGTCGCTGCCAAACAATCGAGCATGGAATCGTGCTATCTTGTGACTTCGGGAAGCGATCAGGTGAAAACGTTTTATGAAAAGCTGGGTTTTCAGCAGAAGGGAAAGCTTACGACGATATTTAAATATTTGTTCGAATAAAGTAGGCAGGTGCACATACCAATTGGGACTTGGCCTGCATAGGCTGGGGTGTAGACTTTATACGAAAGGATGATAAGCCTGTGCATTACTCCCATTATTGCTGTCCTACTGGAGGATACGGCTACGGGTTTCACGGCAGAAACACATTTGTGCTCATCGTTGTCCTCTTTATTTTGCTCATCATTGTCGGTGCGGCTTTCATTTGCTAGCTAAAAGCCCAACGCCCGGTCGCTTGACATGCTCACAAAGCCTTCCATCCGGAAGGTTTTTTTGTTTTTGTTGTAAAATTTTACATATATATGTAATATAATCATGAGGTGAAAATATCGGACAAACGGGGGAGAAACTTTGAAATATGCTTGGGTCATTAAAGGGGACTTTTTCAGACTGTGGTCTGGAACGTTTTTATCGCTCTTTAGTTCGGTTCTTTTCTATTATTCATTGGTATGGTGGTCTTTAGCTGAAACCGGAAGCGCCCTTTCGGGAAGCGTCGTGATCGGCATCGGGCTGACTGTCTCGATTTTGATATCGCCGTTTACAGGCTGGCTGTCCGACAGGTTTCACAGGGGGAAATTGATTGCGGCTTCAGATATGATCATTTCAACTGTATTTTTAATAATCGGATTTTTGGCGCTGTCAGGCATGAGTTCAGTTATGTTACTGGCGGTTGCAAGGGTGATTGTATCGGCATGTTTGACCGCAATCGAACCTGCTGCAAGATCGCTCTTGCCGGATACACTGAGGAAAGAACAAATTGAAAAAGGAATCGCATTTCAAGAAGTGATCACACAGCTTATCCAAGTGATCGTTCCGCTTGTCACAGGGGTTCTGTTTTCCTTTCTGCATTTCGGCTGGTTATGGGTGCTGTGCGGAAGCCTCTCCTTCCTATCCATCTTTTTGGAGTGGAGAATCAAAGATAAAAGGGGCAGCCAAAAGCGTATTCCTTTTACAAACAAACAATTGTTCAGCGGTTTTACAAGCTTGCTTCAAAATAAGCCGCTCAAGTATTTGTTGTATGGGACGAGCATACAGCAGCTTGTATTCAGCGGTTTTCCAATATATATCGTCATTTGGACCTCGCTATTATTAAAAGATCAGGCTTGGCTGGGCGGCGCTTTTCAATCATTTTGGGCGTGCGGGACGCTGTCTGCGGCGCTTTTCTTGTCTTTTATCGCAAAACCGGAGCACGCAAAAGCTGCTGTGCCCGCTTTAATGCTGATTTTCGGCCTGCTTTTGTCGCCTCTAGGCTGGATTAATCATGTCGTGCTCGGCGCCGCGATTTTGATCGTCATCGGAATGATCAGCGGCGTAGTCAACATCTATATTGAAGGTTACTTGCAAAGGGTAACGGAAGGTGAAAACAGAGGCAGATCGCTGGGCGCTTTTTTTGCGGTCAACAGCGCTTTTATGCCGCTCGGCTATGCGGCCGCGGGAATGTTGTCGGATGCTGTCAGTCCCGAATATTTATTCCTCATCGTCGCACTGCCCGCGCCGTTTGCTGCGTTTTCGATGATGAGATCATTTTATTTATGGGAAAAACAGACGAAGGAAACCGTTGCTTTGCAGGACAAAACGTCAATGTGAATAAGCGCGCTTGGAAAAATAAAAGGACATGTCCTTTTATTTTTTTGTTTACACTAACGGCGATCGCTCCGAAATCAACCATTTCACTTGAAAAGAGAATGCCGCCTTTTCCCCATTCATATAATGTAAAGAAAAACCTCTCATTGGGGAAGGGGGGATGTTTTCATGTCATTTTTGCTTAAGCCTGATTTGCACGCAAGCTATCCGGTCGTTCAGTATGCAAAAGGAAGCTGGATTGTCGACAATTCCGGAAAACGGTACCTTGACGGCTGTTCGGGGGCTGTTACCTGCAATCTCGGGCACGGTGTACAAGAAGTGATTGATTCTCTCAAAGAGCAGCTTGATTCCGTTTCATTTGTCTACCGTTCACAGTTTACGAGTGAACCGGCTGAACAGCTTGCCGAACTCCTTGCTGAATGGCTGCCGGGTGATCTGAATTGGTCTTTTTTTGTCAACAGCGGGTCGGAAGCTGTTGAAACCGCCATGAAAATCGCCGTTCAATACTGGCAGGAAAAAGGACAAAACGACAAAACGATTTTCCTTTCAAGATGGAACAGCTATCACGGAATTACAAACGGGGCCCTGTCGCTGTCGGGATTTTATGAGCGCCGCTACAGGTTTACGCACATGCTGCACAAGTATCCCGCCGCTTCTGCGCCAAACTGCTACAGATGCCGGCTTTCTCATCCCGACTGCCAGGAAGCGTGCGTGAAAGAAATCGAGCTCGCCATTAAAAGGATCGGCAAGCAGTTTATCGCGGGCTTCGTGGCCGAACCCGTCATCGGGGCTGCTGGAGCAGCCATAACAGCGCCCGATGGTTATTACAAAAAAGTAAAAAAGATTTGCGAAGAAAATGAAATTCTTTTTATTGCGGATGAAGTCATGAGTGGGATGGGAAGAACCGGCCGGTTGCTGGCGATTGAACATTGGGGTGTGACCCCGGATATTGCCGTACTCGGCAAGGGGATGAGCGCAGGGTATTCACCGATTGCCGCAGCTGTCATATCCGATGACATCATGGAAACGGTCAAAAACGGCTCAGGAGTCATCATGAGCGGACATACGTACAGCGCAAACCCTTTTTCAGCCCGTGCGGCGCTCGCTGTTCTCCGCTACATTCTGAAGCACGATCTTGTCAAACAAGCCAGGGTAAAAGGGGAAAAGCTGAAAAAGATGCTGAAAGAAGTCATGAAACAGTCGAGCATCATTGGCGACGTTCGGGGCAAGGGGCTTCTTATCGGGATTGAATTTGTCGCCGATCGAAAAAGCAAAAAGACATTTCCTTCATCAATGCCGGTGTCGGCTCTCGTCATTTCCGAAGCGAAAAAAAGAGGCCTGCTTCTTTATCCGTCCCAGGCGGGCATTGACGGCGGCGGGGGAGATGCGGTCATCATTGCGCCGCCCCTTACGATATCGGATCAAGAGCTGGAAGAACTTATTCATATATTTAAACATGCCGTACACGAGATTGAAAAACAAGCAGAAAAGGTGATACGCGAAAGATGACGGTCCTGAACAAACGAATTGCTGTTGAAGATGCGATTGCCGATTTGAAAGACGAAGCGACCGTCATGTTTGGCGGATTTGGGGGAGTCGGTTCACCGCCTTCTTTCATCAGTGCGATTTTGAAAAAAGGCGTAAAAAATTTAACGGTCATATGCAATGACGCAGGCTTTCCCGGCATCGGCATCGGGCCATTAATCGTCAATAACCGCGTAAGGCGGCTGATCGCTTCCCATATCGGATCAAATCCCGTTGCGGGAAAACAAATGACTGACGGTTTTCTCGCCGTTGAATTTTCACCGCAAGGGACGCTCGCGGAAAGAATCCGTGCGGGCGGCACAGGTCTTGGCGGCATTTTGACCGATATTGGGATCGATAATGACATGGTGCGTCAAGGAAAGAAGATCGTTTCTTTGAATGGTCGTGCATACCTTGCCGAAGAAGCGCTGAGTGCGGAATACGCTTTTATTTATGGGAAAACCGCCGATGAATTCGGCAATATCATCTACGACAAAACGGCGCGTAACATGAACCCGCTTATGGCGATGGCTGCTGATCGGACATTTGCCGAAGTGGAGCGGATCGTTCCCCTGGGAGAGCTGGATGAAGAAGAAATTGTAACACCCGGTGTTTTTGTCGAAGGTGTCGCTGAAACGGAAGGGGTGAACTGGAAATGGGTTTGGGAGTCATAGAGCGGGAGAGAATTGCAAAACGGGCGGCCCGCGAAATCAAAAGCGGAATGATTGTCAATCTGGGCATCGGCATTCCGTCTTTAGTTCCCAATTTTCTAGATCCGGGCACTTCCGTTATGATCCAATCTGAAAACGGGCTTCTCGGCATCGGCGAGTCGCCTGAAAAAGGAAGGGAAGATGAGAATCTTTGCAATGCGGCAGGCTGGCCTGTCACCGTAGTAAAAGGCGCTTCTTATTTTGATTCGGCTCTGTCGTTCGGCATGATCAGAAAGGGCGCGATTGATGTCACGATTCTTGGTTCTCTGCAGGTCAGCCAGTCAGGCGATCTGGCCAACTGGATCGTCCCTGGCAAAAAGGTTCCTGGAATGGGAGGGGCGATGGAGCTTGCCCAAAAGGCGAAAAAAGTCATTGTCGTGATGAGCCATACCGATAAAAACGGCGCACCCAAACTTGTCGCGGACTGCACTCTGCCACTGACTGCAAAAGGCTGCGTTGACATGGTGATTACAGAAAAAGCCGTGATCACCATTGACAGCGGCGGCTTTGTATTAAAAGAGCTGATGAATGAAGAGGATCTTGATGATGTGCTGCGGCTGACGGATGGAAAGGTCCGGATCGAACTGCCGCTTTCGTAAGAGGAGGAATTGGATGGAGAACATAGAGAGAAAGGTGTGCGATTGGATCGATTCGCACGAGAAAAAAGCGGTTCGCCTTTTGAAAAAACTCGTCGGAGAAAAAAGCACAATGGGCAGTGAATTTACCGCCCAAGCTGTCGTCCTGGAGAAACTGAGGCAATTCGAAGCTGAAATCGATGTCTGGGAGCCGAGCATGAAGCAATTGGAACAGCACCCGCTGTTTAAATCAGACAGAACAAGCTTTAAAGAAAGCCCGAATATTACGGCTGTCAAAAGAGGAAAGGGCGGCGGGAAATCGCTGATCTTAAACGGACACATCGATGTCGTGCCTGAAGGAAACAGAAAAGACTGGGAGACGGAGCCTTTTCAGCCGGTCATGAAGCAAGGACGGATATACGGCCGGGGCACAACTGACATGAAAGGCGGCAATACGGCTCTTTTAATGGCGATGGAAGCGCTGGAGCAATGCGGGGTTCAATTAAAAGGAGACCTGATTTTTCAAAGTGTCGTAGACGAGGAGTGTGGCGGAGCCGGGACGCTGGCGGCCGTCATGAGGGGCTACAAGGCGGACGGCGCTTTGATTCCCGAGCCGACAAATATGAAAATGTTTATTAAGCAGCAGGGGTCGATGTGGTTCAGAATCACGGTCAAAGGGCTTTCTGCACACGGCGGCACAAGATATGAAGGTGTCAGCGCCGTTGAAAAAAGCATGCTTGTCATCCAGTCGCTTCGCCAGCTTGAACAGGTCAGGAATAAGAGAATAACAGATTCTTTGTATGACAATATCCCGATTCCGGTTCCGATTAACATCGGCACGATCAAAGGAGGCGCATGGCCTTCATCGGTCGCTGACACGGTGACACTGGAAGGAAGGTGCGGAATCGCTCCGAACGAATCTCCTGAAGCCGTCCAGTCCGAGTTTGAAAACTGGCTCAATGATCTTCAATACCATGATGAATGGTTTAAACACTACCCTGTTGACATAGAATGGTTCGGCGCCATGTGGCTCCCGAACGATTTGGCTGAAGACCATGAACTGACGAAAGTGCTGAAATCCGCCTATCAAACCATCACGGCAAACGATCCCCTAATCGAAGCTTCCCCGTGGGCGACAGACGGCGGAATATTGTCGCACGCCGGAGGCACCCCTGTCATCGTCTTCGGACCGGGAGAGACGAAAATGGCCCACCAGGCAAATGAATACATTGAAAAAGACGCCCTGATTCAGTCAGCCAAAATCATCAGCCTGTTTATTATGAATTGGTGTGATTATGAACGGTGAAAAGATCAGCTGTTTTGGAGGTTAAATATGGTGGAAAAATGGAGTAATGACAGCTGTACGCTTGAAGCGGATGTCGACTTGTTCAGTAAAAGAATCAGAATCATCAATTATGAAGGCGATGTGTGTTCATTTTTCCCCGCCATATTGAAAGAAGCAAAAAAACACGGCATAGGGAAAATGATCGTTTTCACCAAAACGAATGACAGAAACGCTTTGCTTGAGCGGACGTTTGAACAGGAAGGGAAAATTGACGGATACTTTAACGGGCATGATGCTGACGTGTTCGTAAAATATGTGAAAGAAGACAGGCGAAAAACCGCTGACTGGTTTGCGCAGGATCAAATGCTGACAGAGCTGTTCAGCACTCCCCGCATCGCGGAGGCCCAAAACGCTTCCTTTCAAATCAGGAGGGCCGCCTCCAGTGATGCGCCTGGTCTCGCCGATCTCTACAACTGCGTCTTTCCTGTATACCCCGCGCCTGTTTCAGATCCGGCATATCTTAAGGAAGCGATGGGGAAAGGGGCCGTTTACTACCTCGCTTTTGACGGGGAAAAAGTGATTGCATCAGCAGGTGCAGACGTGAATCCCGTTTTGGGGAATGCGGAAATAACAGACTGCGCCGTCCTGCCGGAATACAGGGGCTTTTCATTGACGAGGCGGCTGATTGCCGCACTCGAAACCGATTTGAAACAAGCGGGTATCTTTTACGTTTATTCAATCGCAAGAGCAGCTTCTTTCGGGATGAACGCCAGTCTTTATCATTTATCATACTCATATAGGGGCCGGCTTTTGAACAACTGCCTCATTTATAAAACCATCGAGAACATGAACATCTGGTGCAAAAATTTAAGCTGGTCTTAAAAAGCGGTCTTCCGCGGGTTTTATATTTGAAGAGACACTTTTCACACCGGTCACATAACCTGAAAAGTATAGGGAAAATGCTGATAGGGGGATGAAAGATGGAAAACGGTCTGTTTCAGCCGAAAAGGCACTGGAAGGATATTGAGCTTTGGAAAGATGTTCCTGAGGAAAAATGGAACGACTGGATCTGGCAGCTGACCAACACCGTCAGAACGCTTGACGATTTGAAAAAAGTCGTCAATCTTACGAAAGAGGAAGAAGAAGGGGTGAGAATCTCCACAAAGACGATCCCTTTAAATATTACGCCGTATTACGCTTCACTGATGGATCCGGATGATCCGCGCTGTCCGATCAGAATGCAGTCGGTGCCCCTGGCAGAAGAAATGCACAAAACAAAATACGACCTTGAAGATCCCCTTCATGAGGATGAAGATTCGCCTGTCCCCGGCTTAACCCACCGCTATCCGGACCGGGTTTTGTTTCTCGTCACTAATCAATGCTCGATGTACTGCAGGTACTGTACAAGGCGGCGTTTTTCCGGACAAATCGGCATGGGCGTGCCGAAAAAGCAGCTCGATCAGGCGATCGCATATATCCGGGATACGCCCGATGTCAGGGATGTCCTGATTTCAGGAGGGGACGGTCTTCTCATTAACGATCAAATTCTTGAATATATTTTGAAAAACCTCCGTGCGATCCCGCACGTGGAAATCATCCGGATCGGCACGAGAGCCCCGGTCGTCTTCCCGCAGCGGATTACCGACAAACTTTGCAGCATTTTGAAAAAGTATCATCCCGTCTGGCTGAATACGCATTTCAACACGAGCATCGAAATCACGAAGGAAGCGAAGGAAGCCTGTGAGAAGCTGGTCAACGCCGGGGTTCCGGTCGGCAATCAGGCCGTGATTTTGGCTGGTATAAATGACAGCGTTTCCATTATGAAAAAGCTGATGCATGATTTGGTGAAAATCAGAGTCCGTCCGTATTATATCTATCAATGCGATTTGTCTGAAGGAATCGGCCATTTCAGAGCGCCTGTCTCCAAAGGTCTTGAAATCATTGAAGGCTTGCGCGGACACACAAGCGGCTATGCAGTCCCTGCCTTTGTCGTTGACGCGCCGGGCGGGGGCGGAAAAATCGCCATACAGCCGAATTACTTGATTTCGCAAAGCCCCGATAAAGTCGTGCTCCGCAATTTTGAAGGTGTCATTACATCTTATCCTGAGCCTGAGAACTATATTCCGGGAAGAGCGGACGACTATTTTGCCGAAATTTTCCCTGATGTAATGAAGGAAAAAGAGGAGATCGGCATATCCGCAATCTATGCGGATCAAGCTCTTTCATACACACCGGACGGTTTAAAACGGCTTGAAAGAAGGGAGAGCTATTCTACAAGGCCCGATCATGAAACATTGAAAAGCCGCCGGGCAAAGCGCGATGAATTGAAAGAAAAGAAATTCCTTGCCCAGCAAAAAAAAGAAGGCGAAGCTGAGGGGCGTGTGCAATGAAGAGGTGTGAATGGTGCAGTGAAGAAAAAGCCGGGGAAGCCCGCACGGCGGTTTATTGGGAGCTTCCTGACGGGACAAAAGCGATCGAAATCACCGATACACCTGCGGTGGAATGCGAAGGCTGCGGCATGGTCTATCAGGAGGACAATGTCACTTGGGAAATTGAAAATCAGCTGCTCTTGATCGATACAAAAAAACTGCCTTCGTCCGTTTCGTATGATGCGCTGATGAAAACAGAGCGCATATTGAAGCGCAATTACTTTGATTTTTCTTCATGAAGCCGGCTTTTTGCCGGTTTTTTTGTTTGTATTTTTTCAGACGCCCTGTATAATAGAACATCAAAAGAGGACAGGAGGGGAGACCGTGAAGTCTTTTTACCATTATTTAATGAAATACCGCCATCCGAAACCGAAGGACGCGATCAGCGAATTTGCGAACCACGCTTATCTTGATCACGGATTTCCCAAGACATCAACTCATTACGATGAAATCAGCTCTTACCTTGAGCTTAATGGGGATTATTTATCGTCAATGACGACATTTGATGAGGCTTGGGAGCAATATATTTCGGAAACAAAGCGATAAAAAATCCGCAGTTCTGAATAACTGCGGATTTTTTACGTTCGCCTAAAGCCGGCTGGGCTTTTCGGAAAACTCATCGGGCTTTGTAACCTTAGCCCATGCGAATTAACAGCACTCAGCATACGATAAGCGTAACACGGAAGCTTCAAGGCAAGGGGGAATCCAAATATGAAGTCAAACGCGCCTAAATTCAAAGTCGGGGATGTTGTCGTTGTCGTGATGTACGGGACGGTCGGAACGATTACAAAAGTTCATAAAATCGATAAGCATTTTTTGTATGAAGTCAATCATAATGAAGTGCTTTATTTTGAGACTTCTCTTCAGCTCTACAAAGATTATGACGGGGTCATTGTCGATACGGAAAAGCTTGATATCGAATATGAATTTTTAATCGGGGATGTCGTCTATGTAAAAGATTACGGCAAAGAATTGTTTAAAATCACCGGGCACAGAACGGAAATTTGGAGATATGTGGAGGATGGCTGGGAAGACATCATTTACGAGCTGACCCGTTTGAAAGACGGGGAATGGCTTGAAACGGAAGAAGAAGATTTAACGCTCGTCCTCAGAACTTACGAAATGGACCAGTTCGTCCATCAGCTTCTGTTTGTTCATTATGTCGGCGAAGCCGGACAAGAGCTTGATGAACCGATATCTGAAAAGGTGTTTCTGCCATTCGCGGGGGATCCCGAGGAGCAAGAACATGAACGCAACATGGCAGTTGCTGTCGTGGATGAGCTGCTTGATATTTACAATGACTATAAAGTATTGTATGAAATGTTTCAGGATGCGGAATATAAAGAAATGATGGAGTTTGTGTTAAGCAGCCTGAAAGAATATTTCAAATGATAAACAACAAATATAAAAAGTAAGGAAAACAGCCGAACACAATGAGGCCGAACATGGCTTTTAAGACCTTCCCTAATACCAGGTCAAACCCTTCTCCGTCAAGTGCTTCAAGCGTTTTTCGGATCATTTTCTTTTCCCCTTCCGGCTTTTGTCTTGTTACGACATGTATATGACAGAGGACAAACATTATGACAAACCGGTTATAAAACCGGATGCCAGCTCATACATCAGAATAAGGAGGCGATCACAATGAAAGAAATTGAACTGATGATAGATACAGAAGAAATCGCTGATTTTTTTTATCTAGAGCTGACAAGAAGAGGCTACATACCGAGCGAGGACGAACTGTTCGAAATTGCCGATATCACCTTTGATTATCTGATTGCAAAATGTATGATAGATGAGCATATAGAGGATTGAAAAAAGGGACCGGGGCGCACCTGCTCCGGTTTTTCTTATATATTTGCCCAGCGGGGGAGCCGGGTGTAAAATGTTTAAAAACAATGACAAGGAGGCACTGATTTTTTCAATGTATAAAGCACTATTTTCAGCCGCTGTCTTTGCAATGATGGCCATTCTTATCCGCATCCCGGCGGTTCAATCGTTTGATGTGAGCGTGATACAGGCTCTCGAATCTGTCAGACACCCGGTTGTCACAGCGTTTTTTAAAGCGGTGACAGAGCTTGGGTCAAGCGGCTTCATGCTGCCGCTGATGCTTGCTTTAACCTTGGTACTTGCCGTCTATAAAAAAGCAGCGGCATCACTGTATCTTTATTTGCTGTTTTTTGTTGAAAGAACGGCCAATGAAGTTTTAAAAGGCTGGATTGCCAGAGAGCGCCCTGCGATAAACCCGCTCGTCCACGAATCGTCACACAGCTTTCCGAGCGGCCATTCAATGAATGCGGCGAGCATATATCCGTTTATCGCATATCTCTTTTTGCTCTGCATTCCTTTTTTTCAACAACGCAGTCGCGCACTTTACATGTGGACAGGCCTTATCGTCGGACTCATCGGCATCAGCCGCATGTATCTCGGCGTTCATTATATGACTGATGTCATCTCAGGATTTTCTCTCGGTCTGGCGCTGTTTTTCATCTTCAAAAAAATTGGCGAAAAGTACCCGCTTGTTCGACAAAAGTAGTCAAAGGGATTGAGCCGCGAAGCGCCAATTGTATAAAAAAAGGAGGGATCTGTATTGCCGTTAATGTTTCAACTGTTTAAAAAGAAGCTGACACCTTATGATGTGACGATTTTTCAAACGCCTTGCTTTGGTGAAGATAAGGGATATGAAATGGTTTACAGAACGGAAATAAACGGCAGAACCCATGAAGATGTGCTGGAACGGACATTTTCCACTTTCAATGTTTATGACACGGTGCCGAATGATTATAAGGCGAGATTCCTTGCAACAGGCGACATCGTTTTAATCGATGAAGGAAGAAAGGGAAAAACCTATTATAAACTGCTGTCTACCGGATGGAGCAAAATCAACCGCATTTTGCTGCAGTCATCGTAAAGCTGAAAAAACTGCGGAAGCGCTGTCCGCAGTTTTTTTATGTTGTATTCTTTCGTTTTCTGGCGCTGAATTCCTTTTCGTGTGCATCCTCTGCCGCGATGACGTCCTTTGTCGGGATGTGGTTGTTCTTTTTCAGACCGGTGACTCTGTTTCGCTGTTTTTTGCCCATCATTTATGACCTCCTTCCTAAAAAATAGGATGACTAAACGCCCCGCTATTTATCCAAGAGAAAGTCGTCTTTATTCTGTCATATTGATCGCGGCCGGGTAGACATACGGCTGCTTCAGCTCGCTGATCTCCTTCCATCGCTTCGTGCGGATGATCGGGATGACAGCGCCGTTATAAGATGCTTTGCCGAGCGTTCCTTCCAATTCAATCCATGTATCAGGCTGCAATTGCTCAGCGCCGCTCCATTCGGCGAGAAACCCGATCAGGCTGGCGTCTGCGATGCAGTGCGTGATCATAAATCGGGACAGCACGAGCTGGCGTGCGCTCAGCCCCGCTTCCTTATGGACGAAGCCTTTGACCGTGATTTCTTTTCCAATGTAATGATCAAGACGGCTTGTCACTTCATCATAATAGTCTGCAAACATATCGTCATTCATGACAATTCGCTTTTCATGCTTAAATTGCTCCATCTTCCGGTCATACGCCGACTTCGGCATCGCTGAATCGGCGAGCCCCTGCTGAATCTCCGGTGTCATGACATGTTCCTTTTCGCCTTCGGTTTGAGGGGCGATCTCCGTTTTGGTGAGCATCGTCCCTTTATTGGCGGCGACAGACGAATTCAGTACAGCCGGGGAAAGGGTGAATCCGGTGATAAGGGGAAGCGTGATTACGCCATAATGCATCAGCCTGATGAAAAAAGGCTTTGATTCGTCATGATCATGTCCGCAGCCGCAATCTCCAGAGTGGTCATCCTTCACCGTCCAGACCCTTGTCAGCTGAATGATAAACAGAAACGCAAACACACCTGCGGCGATGAGGCTTGTGTAATCGTATTTCGGATTGATCAGCTTATCAATTTCCCCTGTGTAATGGAGCTTGAAAATAAAGACGGAAAAAGCCGCCAACACGAGTGCGCGCAAAAATTGCCGAGGCTGAAAAACCATTGGTGAAACCTCCTTTCTAAAGCAAACTGACAAATTTGATACAAACATAGACAACAACTGTGATCAGAACAGACAAACAAATGACGAACTTTGGCTTAAACGCATGCAGCATCATGACCGTATTTTTTAAATCGAGCATCGGTCCGTATACGAGAAAAGCAAGGATGGACGAAGAAGGAAACAAATTGGAGAAGGAGGCGCCGATAAATGCATCCGCTTCAGAGCACAGTGATAAAAAGTAAGCCAGTCCCATCATGACCAATGCCGAGTCGAGCATGCCCCCTCCGAACAAAAACAGCGATTTTAACGGGAGGTAGGTTTGCACAAGTGCGGCAATTAAAGCGCCGATAATCAGAAACCTTCCCATATCAAAGAATTCGTCAACAGCGTGTTTCAGCATATCAAATAGCTTTTCCGAAAAAGGGGATTGTCTGCCGGAATGGGCGCAGTGTGCAGCTGTTATGCTGCTTTCCGTTTTCAGCTGGCTGGAGCGGAACATCATGCTGATCGCAAAAGCGATGATGACCGCTGCGGCAAAACCGACAGCAACCCTTAAAACGGCCATTCGCAAATCATTGCCAAATGCCATAAAAGTGGATAAGATGACAATCGGATTGATCAGCGGACCTGTCAACAGAAAGCCGACGCCGGCGTAGATGGGAACGCCTTTTGAGACGAGCCTTCTCACGATCGGGACAATTCCGCATTCGCAAGCCGGAAAACAAGCGCCGAGCAAACAGCTGACAATTACTCCTGAAAACCTGTTTTTTGGAAAAAGCGAGCGGATGTGCTCTTCAGTTACAAAAATCTGGATGAAACCGGCGATCAATACCCCGATTAATACAAAGGGAAGAGCTTCGATTAAAATGCTGATGAAAATCGTATTCAGCTGCTGAACGGAAGCCGGAATCTGGAAGGGGAGGCCTGCGGCGAGCGATCCGCCGGCTGACACAAGGCATAGCAAAACACCGATGACAACAAGCCCGGTAAAGTCGATTAAATAACTATTAAGTGAACGAAACATCACTTTTCCTCCATCCTGAAATAGCTAATCGTAATGATTCTTTTTTAAAGGTATGCCTGTCCTTTTTTAAACATGACAACAAAAGAATGATGCCGAAGCGTTGCAGGGCTTTATTTTCTTTTTCCGCGATGTTGGTTTATAATACATATGCGAGTGGATGCTGCAATCATCATCACCAATCAGCTTTAAAAAGGCAGGAGGAATATTCATGAGCGTACATATTGGCGCAGAAAAAGGACAAATTGCAGAAACGGTGCTGCTGCCGGGAGACCCGCTGCGTGCAAAATATATCGCTGATACATATTTGGAAAACGTTGAATGTTATAACGAAGTACGGGGAATGTACGGCTTTACGGGCACTTATAAAGGAAAGCGCGTTTCCGTACAGGGGACAGGCATGGGTGTGCCGTCTATTTCAATTTATGTCAATGAACTGATCAGAAGCTATGATGTGAAAAACCTGATCCGCGTCGGATCGTGTGGTGCGATCAGAAAAGACGTCAATGTAAGAGATGTCATTCTGGCAATGACTTCATCAACCGATTCGCAAATCAACAGAGTGGCATTCGGATCGATCGACTTTGCGCCCTGCGCAGACTTCGGCCTGTTAAAAGCTGCTTATGACGCTGCAAGTGAGCGGAACATCCCGGTTACGGCAGGGAACGTGTTTACGGCGGATCAATTCTATAATGACGACAGCCAAATTGAGAAGCTTGCCAAACATGGAGTGCTTGCGGTCGAGATGGAAACGACGGCGCTTTATACATTAGCTGCGAAATTCGGCCGAAAAGCCCTCTCCATTTTAACGGTCAGCGATCACGTTATTACCGGCGAGGAAACAACGGCAGAAGAGAGGCAGACGACCTTTAATGATATGATTCTGCTGGCTCTGGATACCGCATTGTAACCAGATACATGCACTGAAAAAGGATGGATTCGAATGAACGGAAAGTACAAATACGTGACGATTGCTTCATTGCTGAGTGCAGCGGTTCTGCTTGGCACAGGATGTACCATGACTGAACAGAAGCAAAATGACACGGCTAAAACACAGAACACTGCAAATGCAAGCAAAGATGCGAAAGACCAAAAGGACGACAGCAGCCTGGAAGATCAGGAGTTCATACTTGAGAGCAAGTATTTTAATCAAATTAAAGATGTAGACGGGCTGCCGACGATTCAAAATCCGGAAAACATACTGGCGCTTGTCAATAAAGAGTACGCGCTTCCCGGCAACTATGCACCGAGCGACTTGACAGTGCCTGATGTCGCGTTTTCTTTTACCGAGGATATCGACAAGCGGTATATCAGAAAAGAAGCCGCCAAAGCGCTTGAAGAGATGTTCAGTGCCGCGAAAAAAGAAGGCTATGAACTGGCTGCGGTGTCCGGCTACAGATCCTATGACAGACAAAAAGCGATCTATAACAACGAAGTGAGCCAAAAGGGAGAAGAAAAGGCGAAAGAAGCTGTGGCATATCCGGGTCAAAGCGAGCATCAGACAGGACTTGCGATGGATATTTCCAGCAAAAGCAACGGCTTCGCCTTATCAGAGGACTTCGGCAATACGAAAGACGGACAATGGGTCGAGAAGAACGCCTACAAATACGGCTATATCATCCGTTATCCGAAAAACAAAGAAGACATTACGAAATATAAGTATGAACCATGGCACCTGCGCTATGTAGGCAAAAAAGCGGCTAAAGTCATCCAAGAACACGGCTTGACGCTTGAAGAGTATTTTAAACAGGTGAAAAAGATATAAAAGGGAAAAGGCCGATAGATATCGGCCTTTTCATGTTACCAAAAAAACAAACCTGCAAGGGCCACACCGGCAATTAAACCAAGGCCAAGTCCGTATACAGGGCCCCAACCCCATCCGCCGCCGTAATATCCGTAGGCGAATCCGCGGCCTCCCCGTCTGATCATCGGGGCGATATACACTTTGCTTGGTGATACACGGACGATTCTTCCGACATGGACGCGGCCTCCTTTGTCGGTGATTCTCGCAACTCTGCCAACATTTTGGTGGCAAAACCTATAATATCGGTCCACTTGAATGCTCCTTCCATCATCTAATCTATTCTATTCCTAGTCAGCTTATGACAGTTTCAATAGAAAAGGTTGGACGAAAGAAGGAGGACAAATGATGGTTTATAGATGTGATATAAAAATAATATGATCAAGAGAATCCCGGTATTTTTCCAGGTAATGCAGGTGTTTTTCCATTGTTTCATAGTTTTTGTCGGAAATCGAAGGCGACAAATCCATTTCGACGGCGTCATCAGGGTCTGCTGCGTCTTCCAATAGGACAGGGATGATGCTAACCTTTGAAAATCCTTCTTCCCGCAGGACATTGACCCATTCATTCTCGGCATATAAAGCGGTGAATCCGTAAAAGTCCGTGATTTCTTTTTTGGCTTCGTCTGTCAGAGCGTTGCCTTCCTTAAGGCACACTTCGATCGCGATCAGCATCCCTCCGGGTTTTAAAATCCGCCGGATTTCCTGTAAAGCGGACCGGATATCTGTGAAGCTCAGTACAGATTCAGATAATACACAGGCAAAGCTTTCAGACTGAAACGGCATTTCCTCGAGGGGAGAGTGGACAATCGGAATGGATAGCTGTTCTTTTTTAAAACGCTGTCGGGCTTTATCGATCATGACTGGGTCGGCGTCAAGGGCAGTGACAGGAAACAGCAGCTGCCCCAAATAAGCGGCGGTCTGGCCGGTTCCGCAGCCTGCATCAAGAATCGGCTGCTCAGGGTCGATGCCAGCTTTGGCGAGCACTGCCTTTGACAGGGACATACCGCCAGGATGAGCGGATGAGACGCCGAAGCTGGCAAGCATGTCTAAATAATCGCTCAAATTGAGATCCCTCCTTTTTTGTATGCATATGCAAAAAAGGAATAATGGTTGAAAAACGATCGAATGCCAGCAGCCCGGAAAATCGGATCCTGAGTAATTCGAGTTGACGAATAAAGATTCGTCCATGATAATATGGTAAGAAGAAAAGGTGGTGTTCGTTTGAAACAGCAGTTAAAACTCTTTTTGGCTGTATTGATTACGGCTGTCGCCGCCTCCGCACTGACGCTTTATCTGGTGGGCAAAGGCAGCGGCGGTTCAGTATATTCCGCTTCAGACTCCGAGAAATTCGAAAAGCTGATGGCGGCGTACGACAAAATCAAGAGCGACTATTATCAAAATGCAGACGATGAAAAGCTGACTGACGGGGCAATTAAAGGGATGCTTGGAGCTTTGGACGATCCATATTCAACATACATGGATAAGAAAGAAGCTAAAAGCTTTGAAGAAAGCATTACCTCTTCTTTTGAAGGAATCGGCGCCCAAGTAGAAGAAAAAAATGGACAAATTCTAATCGTCGCGCCTATTAAAGGATCTCCCGCAGAAAAAGCCGGCTTAAAGCCGCATGATGAAATTCAGAAAGTGGACGGCAAAAGCGTAAAAGGCAAGACCGTCAACGAAGCGACAGCAATGATCCGCGGCAAAAAAGGCACGAATGTCAAGCTTGTTCTCAACAGGGGAGGCGTCGGCCAAATCGATGTTACGATTAAGCGCGATACGATTCCGATCGAAACGGTGTACTCTAAAATGATCGGCGGCAACATCGGTGAAATCCAAATTACGTCTTTCTCTGAAAATACCGCTAAGGAACTGACGAAAGCCATTGATGACTTGTCTGAAAAAGGTGCGGAACGATTTGTGCTTGACCTCAGAGGAAATCCCGGCGGCCTGATGGACCAAGCAATTATGATGAGCAACATGTTTGTCGATAAAGGCAAAACCATTATGCAGGTTGAATCCAAAAACGGGAAAAAAGAAGTGTACAAAGCTGAGAAGGAACGAAAAGTGAACAAGCCGACCGTCGTTCTCGTCAACGGAGGAACGGCAAGCGCCGCTGAGATCATGGCAGCAGCACTTCACCAGTCTTCAGGCATCCCGATTGTGGGTGAAAATACGTTTGGAAAAGGAACGGTTCAAAATGCGGAGAGCTTCTCCGACGGATCGACCGTCAAGCTGACGATTGCCAAGTGGCTGACGCCAAATGGTGACTGGATTCACGAAAAAGGAATCAAACCTCAATATAAAGCGGAGCTCCCAAGCTATGCTAAACTGCCGTACCTGGATTCCAAAAAAGAGTATAAGGCAGGCAGCACCGGAGACGAAGTGAAAGCTGCCCAGCAAATGCTCCAAGCGCTCGGCTATAAGCTGAATGCGACGGGAGCATTCGACGCACAGACGGAGGCTGCCGTTAAGGCTTTTCAAAAAGACCAAAAGCTGAAAACGACAGGCATCCTAACGGGCGAGACGACGATCAGCATGACAAGTAAGCTGCAGGCTAAGCTTGCTGACAATGATACGCAGCTGGATAAAGCGATAGAGATCTTAAAAAAAGAAAAATAAAAGAAACCCTTGCGCTCACACGAAGCGCAAGGGTTTTTAGTGATCAAGCGCTTTTTTGCACATCCTTCTTAGCATGGAACAAAAAGCTGATCACAGAATTGTGTTTTACATTTTTCACAAAAAACGGATTCAACAAGACAACGGTCAAAAGGTTGGCGGTAAGCCCCCAGAAGCCTTCGTAAATGCCGAAAGTGGCACCTGTTAAATAAACGGTAAATGTAACGGCCAGGCCGATGAGAAGACCGATGATCGTCGCTTCCTTCGTCTGGTTTTTCCAGAACAGGCTGATGACGATGGCAGGGAATATCTGCACCATGCCTGATACACCGAGCAGCTGAAGCGTTACAAGCGCTGCCGGGAACAGCATTCCGAATAAAAGGGCCAGACCGATGACGACGAATACCATCGAGCGGGTGATGATCGTCAGCTTTTGTCCCGAAACGCGGGGGTTGATCAAATCGCGGTATAAATTGTTAGCGAATAGGTTGGATGCCCCTATCGCCATAATCGAACACGGGATCAGACTTGCCAGGGCAATCGTTGAATAGGCGAATCCTTGCGTGACGCCGCCGTAGGAACTTTGAATTAAATACAGCAATGCAAATCTCGGGTTAATGTCATCAGGAAGTACGAGAAATGCGATAAAGCCTAAGAAAATGACTAAAATCAATACAATATTGTACAACGGCAGAAACATACTGTTCTTTCTGAGTGCATCCGCGCTGTTCGCCGTGAAAACGCCTGTCGCCGCATGGGCCCACATGAACAGAGCAAACGCGGAAACGATCGATGCCGTGATGAACCAGGCGATTCCGCGAGGTCCGTCAGAAGGGATTGTCAGCATATGCGGCGCTTCATTTGCCAGCTTGTCAATCATCGGCGTCCAGCCGTTAAAATGGATGAGCGGCAACGAAACGACCATAAACAGCATCATCACCCAAACTAAAATGTCTTTAATAATGGCAGTGTATGTAGGACCTTTGATGCCGCTGAAAAACGTATAAAGCGCGACAAGGACGAACGAAATGATTACGACGACATTGACGTTAATAAACCCTGTACCCGCGATTTGAAGCGTATCCTGAATTCCGCTGAGCTGCAGGCAGATATACGGGATCAGCATTAAGACGCCGACAATCGCAACAAGCGAAGACAGGAGCTTGCTGCTGAAGCGCTCCCTTGCATAATCGGCCAGCGTTGTGAGCTGGTGCACTTTCGCAACCTTCCAAATCTTCGGCAGAAAAAAATAGGCGATGAAATAGGCCAAAACCGAATAAGGAATCGCGAAAAAAGCGACGCTTCCGCTTGTAAAAGCGGTGCTTGTCAATCCTAAAAACGTGTAGGCCGTATACAAGTCGGCACCCACAAGAAACCAGACGAGCAGCCCTCCGAACCGCCTTCCGCCGACAGACCACTCTTCAACCGATTTCCGCGACTGCTTATTGCTGCCGGCGATAAACCCGATACAGACCACGGTCAAAATAATGCCGGCGGTGATGAGGAGCGCTGTTAAATTTCCCTGCATCACTCATAACCTCCGTTTCTTTTCTCAAATCTGTAAATCGCAAATGTGATCATCGGTGTCAGCACAATCCACAGCACCAGCCAAAAATGAAAAAATGGAAGTCCGAAAACGATCGGATCAATCCGGTTTACAAATGGTAGCAAAGCAAGCTGCCCGACAAAAGGGATGATGAACAAAACCCATTTAAAAAGCTGTTGATTCACCTTTTTTCCTCCTTTAGCGATTTTAATGTTCATAATCATAGCAGTTGTCAGATTTAATCACAAGATAATTATTAGAAAAAAGTGATTTTTTAAATTATTTAAACAGGCGTTCTGGCTTGCATATTCGAAAGTATAACTTTACAATAATTAATATCTTGAATTCGAGATAAAACAGAATGAAGAGGATCACCATGCAGGAGACTGCTGAGTAAAAGAATGGGAAAGAGACGGGCGAACGGGGGCTTTTTGATTGATGAACCGCTGGAAAGCACCGGCGCAATGACATCGCTGAAACAAAATGGGAAAAGGAGTGAAAGGAAATGAATCATATATATGAGAAAGGGAATTCTGATACCACCCTGTTGTTATTGCATGGAACAGGGGGAAACGAACACGATCTTCTGCCGATCGGCAGGATGATTGATTCCGATGCAAATTTACTCGGAGTCAGGGGAAATGTGCTGGAAAACGGAATGCCCCGTTTTTTCAGGCGCTTGAGAGAAGGGGTGTTTGACGAGAAAGATTTGATCGACCGGACGGATGAATTAAAAGCGTTTTTAGATGAAGCCGCAAATGAATTTCACTTTGACAGGAGCCGGGTGGTCGCAATCGGTTATTCAAACGGCGCCAATATCGCGGGAAGTCTGCTGTTCCGTCATGAACGTGTACTGAAAGGGGCGATTTTGCATCATCCGATGGTTCCGTTTAGAAATCGCAAGCTCCCTGATATGACAGGCCTGCCCGTGTTCATTGGAGCCGGCAAAACAGACCCCCTCTGCCCACCGCAGGAATCAAGCGAGCTTGCCGGCTATTTCACAAACGCCGGCGCCCAAGTGCTCCTTCACTGGGAAAGCGGCGGTCATCAGCTGACACACAGCGAGATCGACCAGGCGAAAATCTGGTATGAAAAGCATATAAAAGCATAAAAATAAACCTTAGTCCTTTTTGGGGACTAAGGTTTTTAGCGTGTTTACAGCCATGTAGATACGTCAGACACATCAAAACGATTGCTTTTGTGCGCAGGTTTGACCGGTTTTCCGATCGAAATCAGCATGACCGGTACATAACGTTCATTGATGTTGAATTCTTTAACGAACGCTTGCTTGTCAAAGCCGCCCATCGCGCATGTGTCATAGCCCATAGCTTTAGCCGCAATCATCAGCTGCATGGCCGCGAGCGATGCGTTAGTAAAGGCGGCGTCTCTTGCAAATCCGCTGTTTTGATAAGCGCCGTTGATTTGTCCGAGCAGCGTGTTTTTAATGTCTTCAGTCATATAACCTGCTTCTGTCAGAGGGCCGTATACGGCTTCACCGTTCAGGTTCGCTTGTAAGTCTCCAAGCACGGCTACAACCGCAGATGCCTGGCTGACTTGTTTTTGGTTGAACGCGATCGGAAGGAGCTTATCTTTTGATTCTTGGCTGTGGAAGACTGTAAAATGCCAGTGCTGCAGATTCCAGGCTGACGGAGCCTTTGTTGTGACGCTCAGCAGCTTTGTCAGCTCCTCTTTGGAAATGGAAACGCTTGTGTCATATTCTTTAATCGAAGTACGCTCTTCCAGAATGTTGAGAGCAGTGTTTTCTTGTGAAGACATGTGACTTCCTCCTTTGGGCTAAACATGTTATGATAGAGTCAGACAAAAAGTTAGAAACTTACTTTTTGTAACTTTATTGAGTATTTTAATGGCACACATTATATTTGTCAACTGGATATGGAGGGGTGAGAGAATTGGGGTTTACAATGTGTCCTAGAATGGAAGCCGCCTTTTCTTTACTCGGCAAACGATGGAATGGATTGATCATCCATGTATTGTTGGATGGACCTAAACGGTTTAAAGACTTGACCGAAATGATACCGATGATTAGCCAAAAAATGCTGGCTGAACGTTTAAAAGAGCTCGAACACTGCAAAATAATCGAGCGCCAAGTGCTGCCGGAAACGCCGGTAAAAGTCATCTATCAATTGACAGACAAGGGAACGGCGCTAGAGCCTGTCCTCAGAGAGATACAAACCTGGGCCGAGCATCATTGCGATCCGGAAGGGAGCTGACCGGATTGACTAGTAAAGAAACAGTCGTCATTACAGGCGGGGCCAAAGGCATCGGAAGAGACCTTGTGACCGCCTATGCTCAAAAAGGTTTTATCGTCGTATTCGCCGATGTACTGAAGGAAGAGGGTGAACAGCTTGAAAAAGAGCTGACCGCTTCCGGAGCGCGGGTTCAGTTTGCAGCTTGTGATGTGGGATCTGAAGAAGATGTGAAACAGCTGATGCAGGAAGCTTCCCGAAACGGCCGTTCGATATCTGCGCTCATTAATAACGCGGGCAGATCAGTTTGGAAGTCCCCTTATGATTTGACGGCGGAAGAATGGGACGATGTTCTGAATACCAATTTGAAAGGCGCGTTTCTTTGCGCAAAAGAAGCCGCCAAAAAAATGAAAGAAGCGAAAACAGGCGGAGCCATCGTCAATATCGCTTCGACAAGGGCGTTTATGTCCGAGCCTGACTCGGAAGCCTATGCCGCGTCAAAAGGGGGCTTAATCGCTTTGACTCACGCATTGGCCGCGTCTTTAAGCAAAGATTCAATCGTCGTCAACAGCATTTCCCCGGGATGGATCGAAACCGGTGATGATACTGCCCTGCGGCCTATTGACCACGAACAGCATTTGTCAAACAGGGTCGGCCGCCCTCAGGATATCGTCAAAGCATGCTTTTACTTGACCGATCCGGACAATCGCTTTGTCACCGGTACAAACTTGACGGTGGACGGCGGAATGACAAAAAAAATGATTTATGAAGAATAGCCCAAACGTTTCCCGACTTTATGAATACCTTTACTATAGGCAGACATAAAGGAGGATAAAAGCCAATGAACCCTCATATGCTTTATTCGAGATCAGGTCCTGCCGGATACCCGGCCAGATTCCCGTTATTCTGGGGTTTTGGAGCGCCGCTTGTCGGCGGATTGCTGGGCGGATTTCTCGGAAGTGCGATTTTTAACTACCCAAGACCTTACGCTTACCCGCCGCCATACCCGGGACCTTACGGCGGCACGCCTTATTACGGCTACGGGTCAGCTCCTGGGGCCGTTCCGTACGGAGGTGTTCCGGGCACAGCTCCATTCAGAGGGGCGGGACCGGGCTATTGATCAATAAGCCAATTGTTGCTGGCATCTAAAATGCCGGATGTCCAATATGAAGCGGCGGCCAAAGCTTGCGAATCTTTTCGCCTTTGGCCGCCGTCTCATTCTTTCCGGATCGATCAGTCAGGGAACTGTACTTTTCCAGGTACGGTATATGCGCTTGACGTCCCGTTTTCCGGCAGCTTTTTGATCGTGTCTTTTACGACTTTTCCTCGGATATCTGTAATTCTGACTTTAAGCGGACTTGTCCCAAGATTGGTGCTGACGAAATGGTTGTAGTCCGTTTTCTCCATGTTGATCCACTTTCCGCCTTTGTAATATTCCATTTTCATGACGGGATATTTGTGATTTCTGACTTGGATTGCCGCCCACCACTGGCTGCTGCCTTCTTTGATCCGGTAAGTGAAATTGCCGGTAATCGGCGCTTTGACTACACGCCATTTAATGTTGATTTTGCCGTCTTTCATATCGCCGATCTGGCGAAAAGCGTTCGGTGAAAGGTCAAGAGCTCCCGGCGCGCCTTCAGGATACAGATCGGTCACATAGACGGTCGTTTTTCCTTTCGGCCCTTCAACCCGCAGATAGGCGCCGGCAAGAGCTGCTTTCACTCCGCGGTAATTCATATCTGTCGGATTTAAAGCGGTGATCTTCATATTGGACGGAATAGGATCCAAAAGCAATGCACCGCCGGAGTAACCCGACCCCGTGTAAGTGGCGTAGCCCTTATGCAGTGAGTTGTATGCTGCAGAAGCTTGAGGTGAAAAACAAAGGATCGTCAAAAACATTGCTGTGATCAATAAGCTGATTTTCTTTTTCATATCCATCCTCCTGTTTTATAAATTGAGAACCATTATCATTATAAGGACTAACTGACAACAGCCGAAAGAGCAAATAGTTACAGAGATTTTTTAAGGAATAATGACTACCACCGTTGAAATGTAAAAGTTCAGCCGCATGTCAGGCAAATGAGGTGATCATCCTTGAGGACTAGTGTTAAAATGGTACAGGAAGAAAAAAAACAGCCTGCTTTGCCAAGCTGGCCGTTTTCAAAACGTGATGTCGATTTCAGACAGGTTAAAGTCCTCATTTTTTAAGAACATCACTTCTAAAATGCCGTCTTTAAATATTGCTTTCGTACCCTTTCTGCGCACTAGAGAGGGGAGAACGACTTTTTCCTGCCGCCCTTTTTCAGGGTAGTTTTCTATGATCAGGGTTTGTGAAGTATGTTTAATTTTCAGAAGGTTAAGCTGTTCTTTGGTGAGCGGTATTTTAACAAATACATGGCTTGTCGTTTCAAAAATATCAATCGGATCAGATTCATCTGCCGCCTGTGTTTCTTTTGAGAGAGGGTCACGAAAAGGAAATTGAACTGCATACCCCGGGCCGAAAACGCTTTTCATCATGTGGTGGATATACTGCTCCACATCTTTCGGGTCAGCGTTTTTTAATCCGTCCTTGGAAAACTGCTGAAATGGAAAAAAGCGTTGCCAATCAAACACGATCACACTTCCTTTCACATAGACGGTACAGTATATGCAAAAAAGTGCGGAAAGTGATGAGAAGAAAGGAAAGAAACAGACATGAATCATTCATCTCAAACGAAAGGAATCATTTACACAGCGCTTTCTTATCTGCTGTGGGGGCTCCTTCCTTTATATTGGAAAGTGCTCGATCAGACGGCTGCGCTCGATATACTGGCGCACCGGATTATCTGGTCATTTGTTTTCATGTGCGGCGTGCTTCTCGTTTTGCGGCAGTGGAAAAACGGAGTCAAAGCATTTCGCGCGCTTTCGGGAAACCGTAAGGAATTTATACCGCTCATTTTGTCGTCCGTTCTGATTTCGATCAATTGGTATGTCTACATATGGGCTGTCAGCAACGGCTATATTCTTGAAGCGAGCCTGGGCTATTACATCAATCCGCTCGTATCGATCGTGCTCGGAATTGTCTTTTTAAAGGAAAAGCTGACGCGGATGCAGGGAGCGGCAGTTCTTCTCGCTGCCTTCGGCGTGCTTATTTCCGCCTTCCAGTACGGTTCCGTGCCGTACATCGCCCTGATACTTGCATTCAGTTTCGGGCTCTACGGACTGGCGAAAAAGCGGACATCGCTCTCAAGCGCCATAGGACTTACCCTGGAAACGATGATGATCGCTCCGGTTGCAGTGATCTATCTGTTGTTCTTCAGCCATCCGGAAAAGGCTCAAGCCGCTTCAGGGAGCATCGGCATGATGGTACTGCTGTTTTTGGCAGGAGTGTTAACTGCGATTCCGCTGCTTTTATTTGCGGAAGGTGCGAAAAAACTTCCGCTTTATCAAGTCGGCATTTTGCAATATATCGCTCCGACCATTACATTATGCTTAGGCGTGTTCGTCTACCATGAACCGTTCAGCAGCAGTAAGGTCTTTACGTTTACCTGCATATGGGCGGCGCTGATTTTGTTTACACTTTCGCAATTTCAATGGAAGAAACCGGAGAAGGTATTTTTAAAAAGAAAAAATTCCTTTCATCCGTAAGCCCTTTTTCTTTTCAATAAGCACTGATTATGTATAATTAAACATTATTGAAGCAATTCGGAGGTTATTCCGTCATGGCAGACGAACTAGAGCTTTTCCGGGCGTATAAAACCCTTTGGAAAAACCGGACGATGGACGGAGAAGGCAGGCAGGCGCTTCATCGGGCGATTGATGATGAGTTGAACGACCTCCGCACCCATCCAAGGCTCAGAAAGACGAAGCACGAAAAATACTATCAATCAATCCGGCGCATTGTGAATTCACAATTGGAACCAGATATGAAGCTCAAGCTGATTGAATGGCATACGGAACGATTGGAGTTATTAACAAACGAAGAAAGCAGGGAGTAACATGAAAGCAATAATAAAAGAAGATGTGCAGGCTTCTTTGGAAACATTTTTAAACCAGCCTGTTTACATTCATTTGGAGACGACAACCGGATCGTATTCCGCGCATAAAGATGAGCAGAACATGACCGTGGTGGCGTATATCAGAAACGCGAAGGTGACATGCTCCCGCGCCAAAATCACGGGCGAGGGGCCATTTCGCGCCGGTTTGAAAATCGAAGACGGCTGGATCTACGCCGAAGGCCTGACGAATTATACGGTTGATGATGAAGGAAGGTTGCTTCTCGCCGGCTATTTGCCGGGCGGCAAACTCGCCATTTCGCTTCAAATCAGCAAAAAGCCATTTGCAGTCTAAAAAGAAGGTGTTATAGATGAAAAAACATTTACTCGTGATCTTGCCGCATCCTGACGATGAATCTTTCGGAGTCGCCGGCTTGATCGCCTTAAACCGAAAAGAAGATATACCTGTAACATACGCGTGCCTGACGCTGGGCGAGATGGGAAGAAATATGGGAGACCCGCTTTTTGCCAATAGGGAAACCCTTCCGCTGCTCAGAAAGCAAGAGCTGATCGACGCCTGCAGGGAAATGGATGTACAGGACTTGCGCATGCTCGGATACCGCGATAAAACGCTCGAATTCGAGGATGAAGAAAAACTGGCCGATCGAATAGAGGCTGTCATTGATGATGTAAACCCGAGCCTTGTTGTGACGTTTTATCCGGGACACGGCGTTCATCCTGACCATGATGCGTGCGGTGCCGCGGTTATCAGGGCATTATCGCGGAAAAAGAAAGAAGACCGGCCGCGCGTCTTATGCATGGCCATCACCCACCACAGGGAAGAGGTTCTTGGCAAACCTGATGTCGTTCTTGATATCAAAGAAGCCGCAGATATTAAAATGAACGCGCTCAAAGCGCATAAATCTCAAACAGGCGGCTTTATGAAAGAAATCGAGAAAAAACTCGCCAATGGCGAGCCGGTTGTTGAGACATGGTTTGAAAAAGAAACATTTTGGACCTATCAATGGAATGATTAAAATGATCAAAAAAGGTGTCGGGCATATGAGCCCGGCACCTTTTTACACGCTTTGAGTGTGAATATAGCGGTTTTGAATGCGTTTGAGCCTGAAAAACAGCCCGACTGCACCGGCTGCGAGCCCCGTGATCAGTCCGATCCAGTACCCGAAAGCTCCGAATGAAGTATACGTTCCGATCACAAAACCGACCGGAAGCCCGATAATCCAATACGAGACGAGAGCTGTGACAAGCGTGTAGTTAACATCTTTATATCCTCTGAGCGCTCCTTGAATAGGCGCGGCGATGGCATCTGACAGCTGAAAAAACAACGCAAATAGCAAGAAGTCCTTTGTCAGAAGCAGCACATCCCGGTCAGCCGCATACAAACCGGCGATTTGCTCTCTGAACAGTAAAATGATGAGTGCGGTGAATAATGAAAAACCGACCGCTATTGAAATGCCGAGATAGCTGTAGGTTCTCGAGTCTTTAAACCGTTTTGCTCCGGCCTCAAAGCCGACGACAATTGTCAGCGTCATCGATACGCTCAATGGAAGCATGTAAAGAAGCGAAGCGAAATTCATTGCCGCCTGATGGGAAGCGATCGTGACCGTGTCAAAATGGCTCATCAGCAAAGTGACAGCTGCGAATATACTCGTCTCAAAGAAGATGGCGAAACCGATCGGAATGCCGATCTTCAGCAGTTTCATACTTTCAGCAAAAGAAAATGAATAGAATGTTCCAAAAATCCTAAACTGGTGAAACGGCGTCTTTTTGTGGACGATGTATAAAGAGATCAGACAAATGCACCAATATGTGATGGCGGAAGCCATACCGGCTCCTGCTCCTCCAAGCTTTGGAAAGCCGAAGTTCCCGAAAATGAACAAATAATTCAAAACAAAATTAATGGGCAGAGAACAGAGCGTAACCAGCATCGTCACCCGCGTTTTTCCGAGTGAATCAATAAAGCAGCGCATCACATTGTAAACAAACAACGGCAATATGCCGAGCCCGATGCAGATTAAATATTGCTTTGCGATGACCGCTACCTTCTGTTCAAGATCGAGATTCTCAAGCACCGGATCAATCAGTAAGTACCCGGAGACGATCACGGCAATGCTGATGATTCCGGCCACATAAATCGATTGAATAACAGTATAAGGGACATCCTTTTGCCGCTTGGCCCCCATCAGTTGGGCGACCATCGGTGTTACAGCCGTCAAAATGCCGGCAAGCCCTGTATAAACCGGGGTCCACAAACTCGAGCCGATTGCGACGCCGGCGAGGTCGGCGGCACTGACTTTGCCTGACATCACCGTGTCGAGAACCGTAATGAGCGACAGTCCCGCTTGCGTAATCAAAATCGGAATTAAAATCGTTAAAAACTGCCTTGTTTTCTCCCGCAAATCCTTTGTTTCCCTCATATCAGTTCCCCGTTTCTTTTGGATAACGAGAGAAATTATAACACGTTATGTATAAAATGCAATAAATGTCTGTTCAATCTTTTTTCGCCTGTTTTGCTTTTTTAAACATTTGCACATAAATAAAGGAAAGAGAAAGAATTCCTAAACACGTACATAAATATTGACATATTTTTTGAATGGTCAAGAAGATTCACCTCCATATCTTAAAATGCGTCATAAAAGGAGGAAACATGCATGAAAGCGGCGGTAATAAACCGGAAGTTTTTTTATGTGTTTTCTAATAGTAAATAACGACTATTGATATACAAAAACAAATGAGTATTAAGTGTTAATTTTACATTTATCTTTATATTAAGATAGGAAATAAGAATCTATAGATGAAATAGTAAAACGCCGTTCGATCTAAAAAAAAGATACTCCCAATTCCGGATGTTGGCAAAAAAAATGTATGATATAGTCAATTTATGGTTTCGTGGAGGAATTGGTGCTGAAATGTAGAAATGTATAAGTGATCCTGATCTTTGCTTTTCGATTAGGCAATAGATGAGGATTGATCGGCGATTTACGGTAAACTAATGAATAAGAATACGCAGTTTTTACACCCTCAACTTGAACGCTGGGCTTGACCGTTTGATCCGAAAAAGAAAATCGGCTGTAAAACGGCACAGAAATCCGCATGTTACGGCGTCTATTCGGGCTGTTTCGGCACATGCAGCATATCCAGTTAACTCCTTCTCGCTGTTTTTCACCATGAACCTCTGATTTTAAAACAACTGATCATCGTATTTCCGAAAACTTAAAACTCAAACCTTTGCAAAAAAAGCACCCGATATCTCGAGCATTGAAAAAAGTGTTGATTTTTGTCAATGTGCCTATCAGTCTGTATTTTTAATAAGAAATTTGTAAAAAGGCAAAAAGACTATTAAAAAAATATAAATTAGACCGATACAAATCGTGAATTGCATTTTTTGCTTAAGAATATAAAAGGGGGCTTTCAGCCAAAGGCCATCCATACGGTGATCAGATCACCTGCCTGACCGGCTGGATAAAGTCTTAAGCAATGGCAAATGTAATGGCATACATAGAGAGAACGAAAATGAAACGGGAGGTTAAGAGGTTATGAAGAAGAAGATAGCAGTAGGTTTGGCGGCCTCTGCGGTAGTTGGAACTTCATTGGCGGCGTCACCGGTAGAAGCCCAAACCATCAAGGTGAAAAGCGGAGACTCACTGTGGAAGCTTTCAGCTGAGTACAATACCAGTGTTTCGGCACTTCAATCAGCCAACAATCTTTCATCTACAGTTATTTATGTCGGACAAACTTTAAAAGTACCGGACGGCAAGTCAAAAAGCAGCTCACAGACAAAATCCGCAAGTTCCAGCTCAAGCACTGCAAAGTCAACTTACACAGTGAAATTAGGAGATTCCTTGTGGCTGATTGCCAAAGACTACAAAACAACCGTAAAAGAGATTAAAAACTTAAACGGTCTGAGCAGCGATATGATTTACCCGGGACAAAAGCTGGTCATTAAAGGAAGCGCGAAAAACACCGGTTCCAGCTCTGGCTCAAGTTCGAGTTCCAGTTCGAAATCATCCAGCTCATCCTCAAGCTCGCAAAGTTCAAGCAGCACATACAAAGTCAAATTGGGCGATTCTTTATGGAAAATTGCCAATAATTTGAATATGACAATCGCCGAAATCAAAACGCTGAACAACTTGAAGTCGGACACGATCTACCCGAACCAGGTTCTTAAAGTGAAAGGAACGGTTTCCAGCGGAAGCAAAACATCTTCTGGTTCGTCTTCAAATTCTTCATCAAGTAAAACGAACACAAGCAGCAGTTCAAAAACGACCACTTACACGGTTAAACCAGGCGATTCTCTGTGGAAAATTGCAAATTCGATGAATGTGACAGTACAAAGCATCAGAGAAGCTAATCGATTAAAAACAGATGTCCTGCAAGTCGGCCAGAAGCTTAAAATCTCCGGTGCATCGACTTCCGGATCATCCGGCAGCCCGTCTTCCAGCTCGCCGAACTCTTCAGTTTCAACCGGCACTTCGACAAGTGCAAAGGTCGAACGGATGATTGCAGAAGCAGAAAAGCATATCGGCGTGCCTTACAGATGGGGAGGCAACAACCCTTCAGGCTTTGACTGCAGCGGATTCATCTATTACACGTTGAACAAAGTCACATCTGTCTCAAGGCTGAGCGCAGCCGGATACTGGAGCGTCATGTCACCAGTCAGCCAACCTTCAAGAGGAGACTTCGTTTTCTTCCAAACATATAAAGCGGGCCCTTCACACGTCGGCATTTATTTAGGAAACAACAAGTTTATCAATGCCAACGATTCCGGTGTCACTGTCAGCGACATGAACAATTCCTACTGGAAACAGCGCTATCTCGGCGCAAAACGGTATTCATTCTAAAAAAGCCATTTTATATGGCTTTTTTTTTGCGTGTTTTCAGGATAGGAAGGACAGGTTTAATGCCCCTCTTCGTTGTCTAAACTGAAAAGAAAAGCGAAGGGGGGAGCCGTTTGAGAACATTACATTACATATTGGTCACATGTATGGCCGTTTGTTTGGCAGCTGCATGCACACAGCAGAAAGAAATTCAGCAAAAAAATGTCGACCAGGAACATAGAGAAACCTTTGAAGCGATGACACAGCCGTTAAAAGTACCGCTGATCAAACGCGACGGTACGGAAACCGGTTTTATAGAAGTGTCTGAATCCGCTGCAGAAGGCCTTGATATCAGAGTCAGCGCCCATAATCTGCCGCCGGGAATGCTTGCTTTTCATATTCATGAAACGGGCGTGTGTAAAAAGCCTGATTTTGAAAGTGCGGGTGCTCATTTCAATCCTGACCAAAAGGAGCACGGCTTTCACAATCCGAAAGGACCGCATGCCGGTGATTTGCCGAATATTGAAGTCGGAGCCGACGGCAAAGTCGACGTTATCGTAAATGCGCCGGACGTCACCCTCGATCAGAAAAGCAAGTTCAGTCTGCTTGATCATGACGGAAGTGCTTTCGTCATTCATGAGCATCAGGATGATGATCTGACAAATCCATCCGGAAACTCCGGAGCCCGGATGGTTTGCGGAGCGCTGACGAACACCGGAAAAAAGTGAATCGGCGCATGGAAGCCGTTTATATTGAGGGCAGTGCATCTTTTCTAGTATACTTACATACAGAAGACGCTTTGAGAAAGGAATTTTACAACACATGAAATATGATCTGCATGAACTAGAGCTGCCTGAAAAAATAAAAGAGCGGCTGATTCAGTCTGCCGCTAAACCTGTTGCCGCGGAATACCAATCATTGATTGGAACGCCCGGTTATGAAGCGGAAGACAGCGCCATTCTCTATGACGCGATGATCGCGCTGTCACTCGGAAAAAACGTTTTGTTAAAAGGCCCGACAGGCTCCGGAAAAACAAAACTTGCCGAAACGCTCTCCGCTTATTTTCAAAAACCTATGCACAGTGTCAACTGTTCTGTGGATCTTGATGCAGAGGCGCTTGTCGGTTACAAAACGATTGAAAACACCAACGGGAACGCCTCTATTGAATTTATCGAAGGTCCTGTGACAAAAGCGATGAACAACGGCCATTTCCTATATATTGACGAAATCAACATGGCGAAACCGGAAACGCTGCCGATCTTAAACGGGGTGCTCGATTACCGGAAAATGATGACCAATCCGTTTACGGGGGACGTCATCAAAGCGAAAGAGGGATTCGGCGTGATTGCAGCGATAAACGAAGGCTATGTCGGAACGGTCCCGTTGAACGAAGCGCTGAAAAACCGGTTTGTCATTATCGACGTGCCCTACATTAAAGGTGACCTGCTGAAGCGGGTGCTTGAAACACAATCCGAACTAAAAAATCAGAAGCTGCTGAACCGGTTTGTTACCCTGTCATCGGACTTAATGACGCAGGCTCATAATGGACAGGTTTCTGAAGAGGCCGCTTCCATCAGAGCGCTTCTCGATACTTGCGACCTGTCGACATATATTCCGCCGCTGCGAGCGATCGAACGCGGCATCGTTGAAAAGCTTGATGATGAACGCGAAAAAGCGGCGGTCCGAAATATTGCCCAAACTTTGTTCGAATGAGGGTTTTTTTATGAAGTTTATTAAATTCAATGACAGCAAGATTGACTCTCTGCTTTTTATGGAGCTGACAGATCTCGCGAAAACGCTCGCGAAAAGCGATCAGGTTGAAGTGGAGTACGGGGTTCAGTCTTACTACAATCCTTTTGAGAAAAAGATCTACATGAGCCATTTTTGGAAAGACCGGAACCACCGGGATATGGTAGACGGTTTGAAAAGCGATGTATACTTGCGGTCAATCGGCTCCCGTTACAGCTCGATGAAAGACTTTTCCCGCCTGCTTGACGCGACTCGGAAATATCATTTTAAGAGTTTGGCAAAACAGTTGTTTATGCTTTTTGAAGATATCAGAATCGAAGAGTTCATCAAGAGGGAGCGGCCCGGTACAAAACCGGTATTTTCGAGCCGGAAATCAATGTACCGGAAACATTTTGCGACCCAGTTGACGCTGAATCTGGAGCGGAGCATTTTTACAGATGCTTTGTTTTGCGCTGTATATCTTAAGCTGACCGCGGAGTCGCCGCTTGATGAGATACCGGCTATCCATGAATCGGTCGATCCGATGAAGGGATTTATAGAAGCCGAGCTCGCCCGCGTATTCGAAGCGCGTTCAACTGCTGACATCGTCTCGATTGTAAGCGGGCTGATGGAAGGTTTTGAAGAGGTGCTCGAAAAAGATATGCTTAATACGTACTTCTTTTTTCCGGAATTGGAATACGAACAAGTTGACGAAGAAGCGCTTTTTCAAGATTTGAAAGCAAAACCGAAGCTGAGCGAGGATCTGACGCTTGAAGAGAAAAGTGCGGGTGATGAGGAAGTTCATGAAGAAGAAATGCCGACTTGGCACAGAGAAACGGAAGCTCCGGCGAAAAGCTTTCTCCAGTTTGATTTGGAGCACGGTGCAAAAACCGATATTTCCGGCGGGGCTTTAAGAGAAGGCGAAGACGGCGACCAAGCGCTCGGGTCAGTTCAGGGAACGGCGAAGCAGACGAAAAGAAAAGACTATTCAAAACTTGAATCGCTTGAATCTGTTCAAGATGAGCCAAACGGCGGCGCCGCACCAGCCGGCAAAGAAAACCGCTATGCGTTTTCGGTGATGAAGCCTCCGGAAAAACCTTCTAACGAAGACATATTAGACTACCAGGCTCAAGCAAAAACAATCGAATCGTATCAAAAACGGCTCAAGCAGATGATTCAAAAAACGCTCGAGCATAAAAAAACGCTCCCGAGAACCGATTTGCATGCAGGCAGATTGAACAATAAACTGCTCCGTTACTTTACAGAGCGCAATCCGCGCCTCTTCTATAAAAAGCAAGAACCGTCAACAGAGATCGACGCCGTTTTTACATTGCTCGTCGACTGTTCAGCAAGCATGCATGACAAAATGGCCGAGACGAAACGGGGCATTGTCCTGTTTCACGAAGCGCTTAAATCTGTTGCTGTCCCTCACCAAATCGTCGGTTTTTGGGAAGATACGAACGATGCGACAGAGACGAGCCAGCCCAATTACTTTCATACGGTCGTCTCTTTTGCGGATTCCTTAAAAGCAGGCGCCGGACCGCATGTCATGCAGCTTGAACCGGAGGAAGACAACCGGGATGGATATGCGATCAGACAGATGACAAAGATGCTTGTTCAAAGAAGCGAAGCTCAGAAGTTCCTGATTGTCTTTTCAGATGGGGAGCCGGCCGCATTCGATTATGAACAAAACGGGATTGTCGATACACATGAAGCCGTTATGGAAGCGCGGAAACGAAATATCGAAGTCATCAATGTATTTTTATCAAACAGCGAAATCGAAGAATCGCAAATCAAGACGATACAGGACATGTACGGAAAGTACAGCCTTTTCGTGCCGGACGTCGATCAGCTTCCCGATGTTCTGTACCCGCTTTTAAAAAAGCTGTTGAACAAAAGTATAGGCTAGATAGGACAGATGGCAGCAATACTCGCGGCCATCTGTTTTTTATCGTAGAAACACAGTGAAATATTGAAATTTTTATTATTTTTATCAACTTAATTTTTTGCGGAGCACATCGGGATGTTAAAAAATAGACGGTCAGGGGAAATATGTGAATAAATAATGAGCCGGTTTAAAAGAATTCGGTCTGAAAGTTCAAAATTATAAAATTTTTTATTTTTCAAGATGATTTTTTAATTTTATTTGAACAATCTGTGTAGAAACAAATGAGAAACAGTGGTAAAATGTACGTGGAAGCGTTTTTATTACATATTTCTGGGCGTAAGGTTCAGAAGATATATTAAGATAGTGAATCATTCACTTGATTATTAGGTTGGGGGTAATGTTCAAATGTTTCAAAATAGTATGAAACAAAGAATGACTTGGGAAGAATTTCACGGTCCGAACCTCGGCTATGTGCTGGAGCTTTACGATCAATACGTCAAGGATCCAGAAAGCTTGGATGCTGATTTAAAAGAGATGTTTGACGAACTTGGAGCTCCCCCGGGCGATATAAGGGCCGCCTCTCTAAAAAACGAAGAGGCAGATTTCACGGCTGGATCTATTCAAAAAATCGCATCAGTGATAAAACTCGCAGAAGATATTAGAACCTATGGCCATTTAAACGCTTCCGTCAATCCACTGAGAAAAACACAAGAGAAACAGGAGCTTTTTCCTCTTGCTGAGTACGGGTTAACTGAGCAGGATGTGAAAAAAATTCCGGCGTCTGTCATATGCAAAGATGCCCCTAAAGAAGTAACGAACGGTTTAGAAGCCATCCAGTACTTGAAAAACACATACAAAAAATCGATTTCTTTTGAATTTGACCATGTGCACATTTTTGAAGAGCGCAACTGGCTGATGAAAAAGATCGAATCCGGGGAATTATTCGCCCCGAAATCGAAAGAAAAGCTGGTGGAAGTTTTAAGAAGGCTGACAGAAGTTGAAAGCCTTGAACAGTTTCTCCACAAAACCTTTGTCGGGCAAAAACGCTTTTCAATAGAAGGACTTGATGCGCTTGTGCCCATGCTGGATGATATTATCGCCAAGTCCGTTTCGGCAGGTACGACAAACGTTAATATCGGAATGGCGCACAGGGGCCGCCTGAACGTTCTTGCGCATGTGCTCGGAAAACCTTATGAAATCATTTTTTCTGAATTCCAGCATGCGCCGAACAAAGATCTCGTTCCGTCGGAAGGTTCGACAGGGATCAATTACGGCTGGACGGGTGACGTAAAATATCACCTCGGCGCCAACCGTCAGATTCAGGATGAGCATACGAAAACGGCGCGCATTGCGCTCGCGAACAATCCGAGCCACCTGGAGTTCATCGATCCGATCGTTGAGGGATCGACAAGAGCCGCCCAGGAAACGAGAACGGAGAGCGGCTATCCGCTTCAAGACGTTAAAAAATCGCTGGCGATTCTGATTCACGGCGATGCGGCTTTCCCAGGGGAAGGCATTGTCGCGGAAACGCTGAATTTAAGCCAGCTTAAAGGCTATCAGGTGGGCGGAGCGATTCACATTATCGCCAATAACATGATCGGCTTTACGACGGAAAGCAATGAGTCAAGATCAACGAAATATGCAAGCGACCTTGCAAAAGGTTTTGAGATTCCGATCGTCCACGTCAATGCGGATGATCCTGAAGCATGCCTTTCAGCGGTTCAGCTCGCTGTTGAATACCGCATGACTTTCAACAAAGACTTTTTGATCGATCTGATCGGCTACCGCCGTTTCGGCCACAATGAAATGGATGAGCCGTCTGCAACGCAACCGATGCTGTATGATGCGGTCAGAAAGCACCCGACCGTCAAGAACATCTTTGCTGAAAAGCTGATTCATAACGGGATCGTCGATAATGAAACCGTCGACAAAATCGGGGACGCTGTCATGAAGCGTTTAGAAGAAGCCTATCGCAAAGTGCCGGCCAAAAAGGAAGATATGACGCATGAAATCGTTCTTCCGGAACCTGTTTCCAACGGTTTTCCGGATGTTGACACGTCGGTTGATGTTGAAACTTTGCGCAAAATTAATCAGGAGCTTGTTTCATGGCCTGAAAACTTCAACGTTTTCGATAAGCTAAAGCGAATCCTCGAAAGGCGCGCCAAAGCGTTCGACGATGACCGAAAAGTCGACTGGTCGCTTGCAGAGGCGATGGCTTTTGCATCCATTTTGAAAGACGGCACACCTCTAAGGCTGACCGGGCAGGATTCAGAACGCGGCACATTCGCACACCGCAACCTTGTCCTTCACGACAGCAAGACAGGGGACGAATTCATCGCACTGCATCACCTTGCAGATACGAAAGCGTCATTTGCGGTTCACAACAGCCCGCTTTCTGAAGGATCCGTCCTTGGCTTTGAATATGGATATAACGTGTCTTCGCCGGAAACGATGGTGATCTGGGAAGCGCAGTTTGGAGACTTTGCAAACGCGGCGCAAGTGTACTTTGATCAGTTCATTTCTGCAGGAAGAGCGAAATGGGGACAAAAATCAGGGCTCGTTGTTCTCTTGCCGCACGGCTATGAAGGGCAGGGACCTGAGCATTCAAGCGGAAGAACGGAACGCTTCCTTCAGCTGGCGGCGGAAAACAACTGGACTGTCGCCAACTTGACGAGCGCTGCCCAGTATTTCCATATTTTAAGAAGGCAGGCGAAGATGCTCCTTCGCGAGGAGATCCGCCCGCTGATCATCATGACGCCGAAAAGCCTGCTGAGAAATCCGAATACCGTATCAGAAGTGCAGGAGCTCAGCGACAGTAACTTTAAGCCGGTCTATGAAATGTCAGGACTTTCCCATCAGTATGACAAAGTGACGCGCCTCGTCCTTTCAAGCGGTAAAGTTTCGATTGACATCAGCAGCCATTTCAATAAAATGGAAGGTGAAAAAGATTGGCTGCATATTGCACGGGTTGAAGAGCTGTATCCTTTCCCTGCAAAGCATATTAAAGCGATCTTCAGCAAACTCCCGAATTTGGAGGAGATTGTCTGGGTACAGGAAGAACCGCAAAATATGGGTGCATGGAACTATATCGAGCCTTATTTAAGAGAGATTGCTCCAAAGGACGTGAAGGTCCGCTATATTGGCAGAAGAAGACGTTCAAGTCCGGCAGAAGGGGATCCGACGGTTCATAAAAAGGAACAGGAACGCATTGTATCTGATAGCTTGACTCGCAAAAATTAAGGGGGAACTAAAAAATGGCGGAAATTAAAGTACCTGAATTAGCGGAATCAATTTCAGAAGGAACGATAGCCCAATGGCTGAAACAACCGGGAGATTATGTAGAACAAGGGGAATTCCTGCTTGAGCTGGAGACTGATAAAGTCAACGTTGAATTGACGGCAGAGCAGTCCGGCGTTCTTCAGGAAGTGCTGAAAGATTCCGGTGACACGGTTCAGGTCGGCGAAATAATCGGAACGATTTCAGAAGGCGAAGGAGAAGGAGGCCAATCAACGGCTCCTCAAGCTGACGCTCAAGAAAGCGCCGGCGCTTCGGAAGAGAAGCCAGCCACGTCTGAAAAGACAGCCGAACCTCGCGAAAGCGCGAACGATGAGGCGGATACAACCAAAACAAGGACAATCGCTTCTCCGGCTGCCCGAAAGCTCGCCCGTGAAAAAGGCATCGATTTATCGGAGATTCCTACCGGTGATCCGCTCGGAAGGGTCAGAAAGCAAGATGTTGAATCTTATCAGAAGAACGAGCAGCCGCCAAAAGCTCAGCCTGAACCAAAACGCGAAACACAGGCGCCGGCTGCTAAACAAACCGAAAATGCAGGTAAACCGGTTGAGCGTCAAAGAATGTCCCGCCGGAGACAGACGATCGCCAAACGCCTCGTTGAAGTTCAGCACACCGCCGCTATGCTGACGACATTCAACGAAGTGGACATGACGGCGGTCATGAACCTAAGGAAACGCCGAAAAGATCAATTCCTTGAGCAGCATGATGTAAAGCTCGGATTCATGTCATTCTTTACAAAAGCTGTGGTCGCCGCGCTGAAAAAATATCCGCTCCTCAATGCGGAAATTCAAGGCGACGAGCTTGTGATCAAACAATTCTATGACATCGGAATCGCTGTTGCTGCGCCGGATGGCCTCGTCGTACCGGTCGTTCGGGATGCAGACCGCAAAACCTTTGCTGATATTGAAAAGGATATCGGAGAGCTTGCGAAGAAAGCGAGAAACAACAAATTGTCGCTCAACGAGCTTCAAGGAGGCTCCTTTACGATCACAAACGGAGGAACGTTCGGATCACTGTTGTCGACTCCGATTTTGAACAGTCCGCAAGTTGGTATTTTGGGCATGCATAAGATCCAGCTGCGCCCTGTGGCAATTGATGAAGAGCGTTTCGAAAACCGCCCGATGATGTACATTGCATTATCGTATGACCACCGGATCGTCGACGGTAAAGAGGCAGTCGGCTTCCTGGTTACGATTAAAAATCTGCTTGAAGATCCTGAACAGCTTCTGTTGGAAGGTTAAATCAAGAAAAAAGCTTTGGCCGCATGTACGGTCAAAGCTTTTTGTTTATCATCTGCGGGGCAGGAGAATAATTGTTATTCTTCTGCTTATTTGCTTTCTTGCTCCAGTATGTCGCAAGCCATGAGCCTGAAAGGTTATGCCAGACGCTGAAAACAGCGCTCGGGACAGCGGAAAGAGGAGAGAAGTGCGCCGTTGCCAATGCTGCACCGAGACCCGAATTCTGCATGCCGACCTCAATGGACACGGCTTTTTGTGATGCATAATCCATTTTAAAGCACTTTGCCAAAACAAAGCCAAGGAAAAGGCCGAGGCCATTATGAAGAACGACGACCGCAAAAATCAACAGCCCTGATTGAATAATGTTTTCCCGGTTGCCTCCGACGACCGCGGTGACGATGGCGACGATGCCGAGAACAGAGACGAGCGGAAGCACCTGCACCGCTTTTTTCACTTGTTTTTTAAAGAAAAATTGAACGATCAGCCCGGCGATAATCGGGAGCAGCACCGCCTGTAAAATCGACAAGAACAGTGAGCCCGGAGATACCGGAAGCCATTCTTTTGCGAAAAATAAAATGAGAAACGGCGTTAAAAAAGGGGCAAGCAATGTGGAAACCGTTGTAATCGCCACTGACAGGGCGATATTCCCCTTCGCCAAAAATGTCATGACGTTTGATGCCGTTCCCCCGGGACAGCATCCCACTAAAATGACCCCAACCGCTATTTCGGAGGGAAGCCCGAGTCCATAGGCCAGTCCAAAAGCGAGCAGCGGCATGACCGTATATTGAACCAGCACACCGATCAGCACATGCAGGGGACGTCTCAGCAGCTCTTTAAAATCGTCCGCTGACAATGTCAATCCCATGCCAAACATAATCACGCCAAGCAGGATGGTAATATAAGGGGTGATCCAGGTGAATTGCGTCGGAAAGGCAAAGCCGAGAACCGCAAACAGAATCACCCAAATGGCGAACGTTTTTCCTGCAAATTGACTGATTTTGATCAAATAACTCATAAGTCCAGCTCCTCACATCTGTAGAAAATATAACATCCTCTTATTATAATTAATATTCTGAATAATTCAATACTGGTAAAATTCGAATTTGTTTCAAATAATATTATTATGTAAACTGAAAGAAATGTTTGAAAACCTTGACGAATTCGTTTATGCTTTTTAAAATGATAGTTTGTAGCCATATGCAATTAGACCGAGAAGAAGAGGTGCTTAAGTGGAAAATCAACAAAATATATGGTCATCAAAGCTTGGATTTATCTTAGCTTCGGCCGGCTCGGCAATCGGGCTCGGCGCGATATGGAAGTTTCCTTATGTCGCCGGAACAAGCGGCGGCGGAGCATTTTTACTTATGTTTATTCTTTTTACTTTATTGATTGGGCTTCCGTTATTAATGGCGGAGTTCATTATCGGCAGAAAGACTCAAAAAGATGCCGTTGAATCCTATAAGGAGCTGGCGCCCGGCTCGCTTTGGCATTGGATCGGCCGGCTCGGCATTATCACGTGTTTTATTCTGCTGTCTTTTTATAGTGTTGTCGGCGGCTGGATCATCATTTATATTATCAAAGGACTGACCGGCGAACTGTCAAGAAGCACGGATTATGCAGGTCTTTTCGGAGAGACAATTGCAAATCCGTATCTCGTTCTTGCGAGCCAGTTTGCATTTATCATGATCACGATTCTTGTTGTTGCAAAAGGAGTCAGAAGCGGAATTGAAAAAGCGAGCAAGTTTATGATGCCTGCTCTGTTCGTTATTTTTCTGCTTTTGATCATCCGTTCGCTTACACTTCCCGGTTCAATGGAAGGATTGGAATTTTTCTTAAAACCTGATCTTTCCCATATCACAGCCAAAACGGTGCTGTTTGCGCTTGGACAATCCTTTTTCTCGCTGAGTGTCGGTGTTTCCGTTATGGTAACGTACAGCTCTTATTTATCGAAAAAAGAAAACCTTATACAGTCGGCCGTTTCAGTGACATTGCTCAATGTATCTGTAGCGATTCTTGCCGGGTTTGCGATTTTTCCGGCCGTTTTTTCATTCGGATTATCTCCTGATGCCGGCCCGATGCTGTTATTTAATGTGCTGCCGTCAGTCTTTCACAAGATGCCTTTGGGAATCGTCTTTTTATTGGCGTTTCTGCTCTTATTTTTATTTGCTACACTGACGTCCGCATTTTCAATGCTTGAGATCCTTGTTTCTTCCTTATCAAAAGGGGATCCTAAAAAAAGACAGGCTTTCGCTTGGGGCGGGGGAATTGCGATTTTCCTATTCGGAATTCCTTCAGCATTATCATACGGCGTGCTTCAGGATGTATCGATTTTTAATCTATCTATTTTTGATGCGGCGGATTACCTTGTCAGCAATATTTTAATGCCGCTCGGCGCTTTGCTCATCGCCGTTTTTGTGCCGCTCAAAATCCCGAAAGAAGAGCTTTTTGCCGAATTGAGGGAGGGCTCTAAAATCAGCAGAAAATGGTTTGCAGCATGGCTTTTGCTGATCCGCTACGCCGCTCCGATCGTTATTATTGTCGTCTTTTTGGACGTCATTGGCGTATTTTAAGATTGAATTGTTTATAAGGCCGGATTTGTCCGGCCTTTTTTTCATGCAGACAGTTTGTCAGCGGTACTTTCTTTTCTCTCTGTGAAATGGCAGCGGTATGACCGGCAAGGGAAGTGTTTGATTAATCGGCTTTTTTCTGCGGCAGACATATTAAAAAGGCCTGCCGTGAATTCGTTCTTGACGATTTTACCGGCAGGCAGAAGAGGGGGATACTTTGACTTTGATTAAGGCTTGCGGAATGTTACAGTTTGGCCGTTTCGATCAAACCAGCCTTTAAAGGCCCAGTTAATCCAGCCGCCGTCTCCCTGGTTTGTAAATTGTCCGCTTTCAAATACCCAAATGCCGTAAATCACGCCATGATAGTTGGCAGATCCATAAAATTTTACTCCTCTTAAACCGTTGTGATAGCCTTGGCTTAAGTTGAACACCATGACATTGTATCTTTGCCCTGCAGAATAAAAAGCGGTTTCCATGCAGTTTTTGACGAAACCGCTGCGGTTATTGCTTTGAACGATGGCGTCTCTAATCGAGTTTCCGATTCCTAAGAGGTCGAGGCTGATGTTGAGATTAATAGCGGAAGTTTTAAACTGTTGTTTTTCCTGGTCCAATGACTGATTGAGAGATGTGGATATAGACATAGAAGGCAAGGTTGTAACAGAACTGTCCGTATGCTTTGATTCTTTCGCTTCTGATAAGTACGGCAAACAAGTCAAACCGAGCATTAAGGCTGTAAAGAAAGCAAACATTTTTTTCATGATTTACCCTCCTAAAATAAATTTGCCATTTTCGAAAAACTGACCGGCTGAATCAGACAAACATCGACAGTTTATTCATTTATTCCCTCCCTTCTTGTAGAATAGCTTAACGAGTTTTGGAATTAGAAGAATGAGGAAAAACGACTATTTTCCAAATAAATCAAAAAATGTTCACATTCCATACTTAAGGCACAAATTTGGGATATATTGATAGACTGTTGAGATTCAGTATTTCATAAAGGGATGATCAAAATAGCAGATTCAGAAGGATGTATGGTTGTGGGGGTTCTCTTCCGACCCCTCCTTGCCAATCTCCGTGTAGCGGCCTTAACAATCCTCAAGAGAAACTGGGATATTTAAACTTTTATTTGTTATCTTATTACAGACGATAGAGGGTTTAAGGGATATAGATACGGTATTGAGAGTGATAAGGTATCGGCACTTTCGCTCGATTCGGCCAGTGTCGACGGCTGCCTGGCGCAGAGAAGAGAAAGGTGCGAGAGGAAAGGCTCGTCCGCTTTTTGAGGCAAGGCTTTGACGGGGAGGCCGATGTCGGGCGCAACTACCGAAACAAAAGAGGACTTCAGTAGTTGAAGTCCCGCCATTGAATTTGAATCAGAAGGGCTCCCATAGAACGCGCTTTGCTGTCGCAAACCGCCTTTCAGGTTCTCTCCAGTCAACGACATTCCACCAATTATCGACGTATTTTGCCCTTTCATTTTTATATTGAAGGTAGTATGCGTGTTCCCATACGTCGAGCGGGAGAAGGGGGATCACATCCCATTGGCTCATCAGCTGATGTTTTTCTGCGATCAGAATTTCCAAGCGGTGTGAGCGAGGCGCCCAGACAAGGATCGCCCAGCCCACGCCTTCCACCTTTTTCGCCGCTTCGGAAAATTGTTCTTTAAAGGCCGAATAGCTGCCGAAAGAACGGTTAATCATTTCCAGCAATTCGCCTGTCGGCCGCCTTTTTCCTTTTGGATGCATCGCGTACCAAAATATCGTGTGCAAATAGTGCCCGGCTCCGTGGAAGGCGAGCTCTCTTTCCCAGTGGTTTACAAGGTCGAATTGTTTGGTTTGCCTTGCTTTCTGCAGTTCTTTTTCAGCTTTGTTCAAGCCGTCGACATAGCTTTGGTGATGCTTTGTATGATGAAGAAACATAATTTCTCTTGAAATATAAGGCTCAAGGGCTGAATAAGAGTAGGGCAGGCTTGGCAGGCGATGGCCTCCGATCGGCACTGTTCTGAATGGCTGCCGACCTGCTTGAGACGCATCACTGCGGGAGATGGCTTGATACACGGCTTCTGCCTGTTCATACCATTCCTGTTCGGTCGCACGAGGATCATCCAGTGATTGAAAAAGTTTTTCTAACTGGCTTTCTATAGAAGGATCATCTTTCATCTGGTCTTTCAGACCTTTGGCCCATGACGCTATTTTTTCTTTGTAAGCATTCAATATGTCTCCCTCATTTCCGCTTTTTTAATAAATGCGCTTGAAGCGAGCAATGAAAACACAAAAGGATAACTGTGATAGCGGATGTAGAATTGTTTCGGCAGCCCGATTCCCGTCGGGTATTCGAGTCGCTCAGGCGAGCTTTCGTGATCATCGGTGAGAAAACGAATCCCTTTTAAGATCTTAGGGTCATCCGGACGCTCATATTGCAAAAGCGCCTCCAGCGCCCATGAAGATTGAACAACTGTTCCAAAGTGAAGAGGGACAAAACGCTTCGCTTCACAGCTTTTGCAAGATTCTCCCCAGCTTCCGTCTTCAAGCTGGATCGATTTAAGCCAGGAGACCGCTTTTCTGACAGACGAGTGATTGCGGGAAATTCCGACGGCTTTCATTCCGGTGAGTGCGGCCCATGTCCCGTAAATAAAGCAGACGCCCCATCTGCCATACCACGAACCGTCAGCTTCCTGATGGTGATCAAGCCACCTTAGAGCGCGTCTGACTGCGGGATGGTCATCTGTCAACCGCTCTTTAAGTCCGAGCAGATGAAGAATGCGCCCAGTCAAGTCTGCCGTTGACGGATCGACTGCTGCGTCAGCGGCAGATTCGAGCGGCAGATTTCGGATGAGCGGATGGTCAACGTTTTTTTCAAATGCTGAAAACCCACCATCCTTGTTTTGCATTGATATAAGCCAGGTGAGCCCCCGGTTCCAGGCAGCCGGACGCCTTTGAAACGGAATTGCTTTTAATGCCGCAGCGGTATCGTCCAAATCGGGATTGTTTGTATTGATGTGTGAAAAACCCCACCCTCCCGGTGCCGCTTGAGGGTTTGAGACCGCCCAGTCCGCTTTTTTCACATGCTGTCTTTTGAGAAGGTAGTCCGCTGCCGATGAGATGGAAGAATGTTGTTCAGGTATTCCGGATTCCTGCATGGCAAAGCTGATGAGCGCGGTGTCCCAGACAGTGGAAGTTGAGTTTTCCAAATGGAAGCCTTCCTCTCCGCATGAGGAAATAAGGCTTTTGATTCCGCCGACTGCTTTTTTAACAACGGGGGCGTTTTTTGATATTCCCATCGCTAGCAGGCTGTAAATCATGAACATGGTCGCGCTCGCATAGCTGTATAGTGTTCCGTCTTCTTCGATTCTGTCCAGCATATATTTTTTGCCCGCTTCAAATCCGAGCTGATGAACATAAGCCGGCCATTGAAAGAGCTGTTTCCATTGCAGATTGAAAGAATAGAAGGTTCTCTCGTCAAAAGAGCGGATGTTCAGCCATTCGAGAGGATTTTTTGACATGGCTTCATCCAGATGCCGAAGCGAGCCGATTTGGTTGTTTTTTAAAGAGAATCGTCGATTAAACGTAATGGCCATCGGGACAAAATGAATTCTTGCGTATGTGCTGAAATGGTAAAAATGAAGCGGGAAATAGGGCGGGATCAGTAAAAACGAAAGCGGAATATAGGCTCTCGGCCATGGATACAGCCCGTTGGCAGCGAGCATCCACTTCGTCATAAAGTGCACATTCTTCAAACCGCCTGCTGCCTTAATAAACGCCTCGGCTTTCTGCATATGCGCATCTCTCCGGTCATAGAGCCCCGAAGCCAGCATCCCGGTATAGCCCTGGACTGTCGCGGTCAAATTGCCTGCCGTTTCATCCGGATGATTGCGAAACGCACCGTCTCCGCTCTGCTTCGAACGGATTCGTTCAGCAAGACTTGTGATGAGAGAAGAGTCCTGATCGCCAAGTGAGGTCAGCATCAAAATGAAAAAGCTGTCTGTCATCACGGGCCCTTCAAAACAAAACCGCCATGACCCATCAGGTCTCTGTCTATTTTGAAGCTTTGCGAGCGTCTTTTGTCTGAAAGCTTTCACGTCTTCTAGTAAAGAACGCAATCTTCTCATCTCCTTCATTTTACTGTATTCATTTCGGAAATGTGTCATGCCAACCGGATGAAAACAGAAGAACAGCGATTTTGAATATGTGATGAGCATACAGAGGCATTCGTCAGCGCGGGCATGCGTGAGCATGATCAGGAAATCATGAATATCTTCGTTTACCTCTGTTCCATTATCAGGTATTGTAAAAAGAGAGACCTTAGAAACAATGTTTGGGGGATGTTGCTGAATGAATATTGAACAGATGCTGTATGACACCGCAGTCGAATTGATCAAAAAGAGGTATCCGACCGGATGGGGCGGGGCAGCCGCCATGTATACCGAAGACGGGAGAATCTTGACGAGCGTAGCGCCGGAAGTAATCAACGCTTCAACCGATTTATGCATTGAAACGGGCGCCATTCTCGAAGCCCATAAATATCAGGCAAAAATTACGCACTCTGTTTGTGTCGTGAGAGATGATGAACATTCCGAATGCAAGGTATTAACACCGTGTGGGGTATGCCAGGAAAGACTTTTTTATTGGGGGCCGGATCTTAAAGCAGCTGTAACTGTACCGGATGGGCATCTGCTTTATAAATCTTTAAAGGAAATACAGCCATACCATTGGTTTGCTGCGTATCAAAAGTAGCAGGGGAGGAGCGTTCGATGTTCGAGTGCAACAAGGTTTATCTCAGACCTGTTGAAAAAGGGGATATGGAGAGCTTTTACAAAGCTGTTCAAAATGAAGACATCAGATATATGACGGGCACGACGCGCGAATTTACGATGGAAGACCTTTATGAGCACTACGAGAGAATCACAAGCGACGAGACGCGCTATGATTTTGCCGTCTGCTTAAAGGAGGACGATCGCTTGATAGGCGATCTGTCCATCATTGACATCGACCGGACGAATCGAAAAGCAGGGTTTAGAATCGCTTTGCACAGCCCCGCTTATTTGAACAAAGGCTATGGTCCTGAAGCGGTGCGGCTGGCCATGCAGTTTGCATTCGAAATGCTCGATCTTAACCGCCTTCAGCTCGAAGTCTTTTCACACAATAAGCGCGCGCTGAAAGCATATGAAAAAGCCGGATTTAAAAGGGAAGGTACGGTCAGGGATGCTCTTTATATGAATAAACAGTACTCAGATGAAATCATTATGGGGATATTGAAGCGGGAATACGAAGAGCTGATATCCCGCTGAATCAGAGGGCGCGCAGCATGTTATTCTACTGAGCGCCGCTTTGTTCATTTTTATTTTTCAATCTTTGCTGAACGGCTGTAAATGCCGCCGGCAATCAGCGCCATTGTCATCGAATATCCACAGCAGCTTCATCGTTCTATTTGCCTTGCAGACTGGCTGTACGTTCTCACATCCCGCACGAAAAATGTGACAGCGGCTGTTCCGGCATATAATACAGCGGCAGCGATAAATACGCTTTGGATCCCGATCAAGTCTGCCAAAGCCCCCATAATGGCGATTGTTAAGACAGACCATGCAGTCAAAATGGTATTTTTGGCGGCGGTGACCGGTGCACGCTCTTCATCTGTCAACGTATCTTGAAGGATAACCGTCTGGCTGACGTCTCTTACTTGATAAAGCGGACCCATCATGATACAGAGGATGACCGAAAGGAGGGGATTTGACGAATAGGCGAATAAAAGCGTTGTGATTCCCATTGAAACAGAACCCAAGACAATCATGAGGCCAAGCCTTTTTTTGAGCTGGTTGGAAAAGAGCACAGCGAGAATGCCGCCCAAAATCGCTCCCAAAAAATAACCGGCATTGATGAATCCCCACCAAGCCTCCCCTTTATTTAGCACCTCTTTCGTAAAAGCCAGCAAAACGGCGGAAGTCCAGACCGCATTTGCTAAACCTTCTGACATGTCCATCATCGTAAGCAGCAAAACGGTTTTCTTCCTGTATACAGTGCGCCAGACTGATTGTGTGTGGGTTTTTTGACGAGGGATAACCGCTGTTTTCAAATCCGGCAATTTGATTAAAAGTCCTGATACGAAAAAGAGTCCTGCTGTAAACAATGTCAGCGTGTGAGTTTGGGCCAAAACGGTTAAATAGCCGCCGAGCCCCCAGCCTGCTGCCTGAACAAACTGGTTGACCGTTACGATGCTTCCCGATGCCGCCACGTAATCGCGCTTTTTAATCGCTTGATACAGTAAACCTAACTGTGCGGGGGAATACCAGGAACCGACAAAGCTTTGCAAAAACAGCAGCATATAAATGATATAAGAGGGTAAGCCCAGCGTTTGGCATAAGCCGATGCATAATGCGCAGACCGCTCTGAACCATGTTGACCAAGCCGCTGTTTGAAGCAGGTCGAGGCGCTGAATAGCAAAAGAAGCCATCGCACCGCCTAATACACTGCCGAACGAGGATAAAGCCAAGACCAGACCCGATCCGAATACAGAGTTCGTTTCCTTAAACACATCGACCATGACGATGATCGTCATCAAAATCGACCCGACAGCCTGTGCTGTTTGTGATGCCCATATGTATCTAAAACTTTTTTGATTCCAGAGGGTTTTGCCAAGAGAGGAAGAAAACACGATTCTATCATTCCATTCGACTTAAACTATCATCCATTTTACCATATGTGTCTATAAATGTTTATTTCTATAAAAAAGAAAACCGCCCTGATCGACAGGGCGGCTGCAGAAACTCATGTCTTGCGTTATTCGCCTGTATGAATCCAGACGCTTTTTACTTCTGTATAGTTATCCAGAGCGTATGAGCCCATTTCACGTCCGAGTCCCGACTGTTTGTAGCCGCCGAATGGGGATGCGGCGTCAAAGGCATTATAGCAGTTGACCCAAACGGTACCGGCTTGCAGACGGTCGGCGATATAGTGGGCGTTTTTCAAATTTTCCGTCCATACGCCAGCAGCAAGGCCGTATTCGCTGCGATTGGCCCGTTCGATGACTTCATCTACCGTTTCATAAGGGATCGCCGCCAAAACAGGACCGAAGATTTCTTCTTTTGCTATTGTCATCTCGTCTTCGACATTGGTGAATATAGTCGGAGAAACAAAGTATCCCTGCTCATAAGGGCATGTTCCGCCGGCTGCGATTTTCGCACCCTCCTGACGTCCTTTTTCAATATACGAGAGGACGCGTTCGTGCTGATCTTTGCTGACAAGCGGTCCCATTTGCGTGTCTTCATGAAGGCCCGCACCCTGGCGGAGCGACTTGGAATATGCGGCCATTTCATCGACGACTTTGTCATATTGGTCCTTATGGATGAACACGCGCGATCCCGCACAGCACACTTGGCCTTGATTGAACATTACGCCGGTTAGTGCGCCTGGAATCGCTTTCTTCAGATCGGCGTCAGGAAGGATGATATTCGGCGACTTTCCGCCGAGTTCAAGGGTCACCCGTTTAACCGATTTGGCCGCTTTCTCCATAATTTTTTTGCCGATTTCCGTTGACCCTGTGAATGCCAGTTTGTCGACAAGGGCATGATCGGTCAGAGATTCTCCGGCCGTCTCACCGAAGCCAGGAATGATGTTGATGACGCCTTTCGGGAAGCCTGCTTCATCGATCAGTTCCGCCAAATACAGAGCGGAAAGCGGCGTTTGTTCCGCCGGTTTTAAGACAACCGTACATCCGGCTGCAAGAGCGGCTCCCATTTTCCACATGGCCATCAGAAGCGGGAAGTTCCAAGGGATAATTTGCCCGACAACTCCGACAGGCTCATGTCGTGTATAGTTAAAATAAGGTCCGTTAACAGGAATCGTCTGTCCGGTTATTTTCGTCGCCCAGCCGGCATAATAACGCATATGTTCAATTGACAGCGGAATATCGCCTGCGGTCGTTTCGCTGATCGGCTTCCCGTTATCCAGCGTTTCAAGCTGAGCCAGTTCCGTTTTGTGTTCCTCCATCAGATCGGCGAGTTTGTACATCAGCCGGCTTCTTTCGGCCGGGTTCATCGTCCGCCACTCACCGCGGTCAAAAGCTTCCCGCGCGGCTTTCACCGCTTTGTCCACATCCTCGGGACCTGCTTCATATAAGGTGGCGAGCGTTTCACCAGTCGCCGGGTTTGGGGTCTCAAACGTTTTGTTTGAGGCGCTGGCTACAAATTCCCCGTTAATATAGAGCTTCTTTGTTCCCTGCAAAAATACCTCCAGCTTTTTACTGACCTGCATTGTTAATGAACTCATGTTTGTCAAACAAACCTCCTTTGAAATTTTGGTCTGTCTTCGGGTGAGTTGTCTTGGTGCTGGTTTGTCTTTTGATTTGGTCATTGCGCGGATGAAAGAGGGATATATTTCTGATTTTGGAACTATACACCACCATTCTATAACAGGGAATGAAACCAAATCAATATCCATGCTCTTTAAAATCACATTCGCCTCCAGATCGCATTGCATTTCGGCGAAAAAACGCTACAATGGAAACTATACACGTATGAAAAAGGAGACATCCGCATGATTCACGAAAAATGGCAGAACAATAACACCATTAAAAAAGTAAAGTGCATACATACCGATGCCAAAAAGTACATCGTCAACAGAGCGCTGACCGTAGGCAACGTATACGAGGTCAAAAACGAAACGGAAGAGTTTCTGTTTATCATCGATAATACAAACAAAGTCGGCGGCTATTACAAAGAGTACTTTGAAGAAGTAAAAGCCTGAATCAATTTGCACGGGTCATCAACAGCAATGAATGGGAGTTGAACATACACCCGCACGCATTCATAAAAAATCGGCTGACTGAATCAGTTGCTTGACCTAAGCAGAAGCAAGTGCCTGATATGTGCATATCAGGCATAATAGTCAGAAGAGAACCGCAGAGGAAGAACATCCTGCTGCGGTTTTTTGTTTTATCCGTTATCCACCTTTTGATTGGTAGCAAACGAAAAATAAGCTGAAAAAACTGATAAAAAGTTGAAACCTCCCGCGTCCGCCGGGCGTATTAATTGATAGTAAAAACAAACATATAGCGTTAAAGAAATGTAATCTGCTCGTAATTGTTTATAAATCAGGGTTATCGTATCCTTATTAGTAACATACAGCATACTTTGCCTTGTGCATAAACATAAATTGGACACACAGAAAGAGGGGTTTTGATTGGGCGTTTTTTCAGCAAGCAAGACAGCAGACGGCAAAAAATTTGAACCGCTGCTTATAGAAGGAGAAAAAATAGAATCGGTTTGCAGACTAAGAATGGATCAAATATGTTTTACGAACAAGCGGATTATATTTTTTGATAATAAACTGTTTTCCAAAAAGAAAGTCCGCGTCTTCCTGCCGTACAGATCGATTGAAGGCTTTGCGATCAGAGAAGTCAGCATGTTCAATCCAGACAGTTCTCTTTCTCTGATGACCAGCAGCAAAATCTTTGACCTGGAGTTTACGAAGGATACGGACATGCTTGAAATTCAAGCGCTGTTATCAAAATACTTATGTGCATAAACCGTAAAGGCTGTTCACCGCTTGCCCGCGTCTGAACGGCCTTTTTATTTTGGAAAGGCGGGTTTTTCTCCCACGAAATCGGGAAAGGAAGAAGAAAGGAGGAGGATCAGCCATGCCATTAACACAAAAACAAAAAGACCATCTCTACCATAAATTAATTGACTTAAAACAAAGCCTTTCCCCTGCAGAAGGAACAGATCAGTCGATGGCGGAAGAAACGGGCGAGCTTTCAAACGGAGTTGACAATCATCAGGCTGACCATGCCAGCGTTTATTTTGAACGAATGAGAGAGCAGACCTTCCGGCAGACGGACAGAAATTTATTAAAAGAAGTGGAAGACGCCCTCAAGCGATTGGAAGACGGCACATACGGAATATGTGAAGCAACAGGTCAAGAAATACCATATGAGCGCCTCGAAGCCGTTCCATATGCAAGAAAAACCGCGGAGACTCAAGCTGAAACAGAAAAAAGAAATCAAGAGGGGGAAGGATATGACGAGCAATTTACACGGCAAATGAAGGATTTGACAAACAGAGAAACGATGGATCAAAAGCGTTCATATGCTTACGAACGTCTTGATGAGGAGCAGGATTCAAAATAAGCACCCGCAAAAACAGGGTGCTTTTTTCTATGGCTCTGTTTGTTAAAAGAGATGTCCTACAACTGTCGACGGGGAGTCAAGTACTCGACACAATAAAACATTTATCAGTTATCGGAGGTTTAATTGCAGCTATTGATATTCTAGAGAAAATCCGGACATCCAGGAAAAGTTACACGAAAACGAAAAGTACTTAAGAGACGGCATTCAACAAATAGGTCTTAATGTATTACATAGTGAATCACCTATTATTCCAATTATTCTTCCAGATCGCGACACAACTTTACGTTTTGCAGACTCACTTCATCAAGAAGGTGTCTACGTTAACCCAATTCTCCTCTTCGCATACCTGTTTCTAAAGCTACTAAGACGAGCACATGAAATTCTTCCTCTGTGTGTGCTAGTAGATATGTTCTTAGCTTTTGGAAGTCCGTAATGGATAACGCTTTGTTTCGTTTCGATAACTCTTTCCCACGAGGTTTGACAAGTTCTGCGAAATCATTCGTGAGATAACCACGAGCGTAAGCGTCACGAAGTGCCATTTTGACTTTTATTAACAAGCTGCGAGTGGTACTGTGAGAACGCTTCTTTGCGTATTCATCAATTTTTCTTTGCACAGCAATGTCATTCATATCTTTTAACTGAATATTTCCGAATAACTTTCTAATAATCCCTGACGCTTCTAGGTATCTTTGAAACGTAGCTTTTTGTATATCATTTTTCTTCACAAGATATATCCAGTGTTAGTTGTTTAAAAGAATCTACATGCCTAAGTCAAATCTCTTTGTTTCTTCCATCAATCTGATATAAAAGTCTTTTTTTATCACCTTTTTTATCCAATTCCTTGATATGTCCGCCACAAAATTCCAGCACAGGACATCATTTCCCTTACCGTATCAACGGATTCCATACTATTATTCTCTATTTCCTACCTCCCTGTTAGATATGGAGAGGTAGAATGGTGTCGTTGCTACGCAACGACACGCACACCGCTTCCACTTGCTCGCTTTTGCTGCCGCTTGCGGAAGCGGTGTCACTTCGGCAGTTTTTCATAATTTCTCCATGCACTCACTTCCATTGTGAAAAATGAAGCACTATTTCTATTTATCTCGCTAACCGTTCGTATTCGGTATCTCGGCGCTTATCAATCGCTCTGGAATAGGCTTCCATCATGGCGATATATAGTAGATTGTTTTTACAATCATTAGTCTACATAACAGCTTTTACGGTCAATACTGCTCGCTGTTTTATCAACTACAATGTTTAGAGACTGCTTGTATGTCTCGCTTGAAACAAGTCATCTTAGGTTTCCATTCATGAATGTAGTAGTTTCAAACTTCTGTATTTAGTTGTATGGGAGTATTTTTAAATAATTCCTTTCAAAGACAGCTTATGAAGTGATTTTTCGCATGTAGAAAGGTTTTAGTATGGCTATTCTCACAAAATAAATATCACGATATGCAATGTTGTTTTTTAAAAAAATAGCTCTTCATACATCGCTCTTTCTCATTTTTATTTTCTCGCTTGCTAAGTTTCTGTCTATATCTTTGTTACGGTTAATATCATATTACGATTTGTATTGGAGTTGTAGGGGGGGTGCAAAATAAATCTTTATTTGTTCAATGTTATTATCGCATGATGTGTTGTGATATTGTGTAATATCCTTATCATATCAACTATTAGAGAGGGAGAAAAAAGTATCAAATTCTGCAATGAAATTCTTGCTGCAATAAAATTCTTGCGGACATATTGTCATAGGGGCATAATCGATGTTGAGTGAGAGACAGAACGCCGATAAAGTATAATATCTGGATATAAAACGAAGAAACAATTGCTTGATGGATTGTAGACATGAAAGCATTGAATATACACCTATCAAAATCTTTTACATTAGCAGAAAAATAAGGAGATTTACATATAATCATGTTTAATATGTAAATTTCTCTATTATGTTTATCAAAGATAAGGTAATAGTTTTTACGTACTGCGCCATAACTTAATCTATTTTTTTCCATTTTATTAATCTCATTACATATTCAGAAATAACCTTTTCCCTTGTATAATCGGTATAATGTGTCTGCTTTGAAATGAAAAAATATAGTGGCATCATGATCACAGATAGCGAGTCAATATTTTATTACTGGGGGTGTCTCATGGGAAGTAAGATGATAATTATAACAATAATCACAGTATTTATGTTGTTTGTTGGATTTAACACCTCAGCCTATGCATTGACAGAGGAAGAGTCTGTTGCAATCCAATCATTATTAGAAGATGCTAGGCGTATATCTGGCACACCGGGCATGTCAGTTTCAATACAATCAAGGGATGATACCTATTTCTTTTCATCCGGCTATGCAAACTCTGAGGAAGGGATTTTGACCAATGAAAACACCATATGGGAGTTAGCCTCCGTCAGCAAAGCTTTTACTGCTTTAGGAATTTTACTTTTGGAAGAGCAGGGATTTTTGTCTATGGACGATTCGGTTGTAGAGTATTTACCTTGGTTCTCATTGCGATATCAGGGACAGCCCGTTGACATGCAGAGTGTTACTTTGAATCATTTCCTTCATCATACTACAGGGTTAATCAATAGGTATCATACTCAGCATATCCCAGAGGGAAATACACCAGATATGTTGCAAAAGACCGTTGAAATGTTAATAGATGCCGAAGTGGTATTTCCACCTGGCGAAAGATATGAATATGGGACGGTAAATTATGATGTGCTGGGCTTGGTGATAGAAACCGTATCGGGGCAAAGCTTTGAGGATTTTATGGAAGAACAAGTATTTCGACCACTGGGGTTGTATGAAACTTATGCGAATAGAGGTAAGGTACAAGCGACAGGTCAGTTGGCACAGGGCTATCGTTCCGCTTTTTTCATGACGCTGCCATATGATGCACCGGAATTTAGAGGAAACACACCTGCTGGGTATCTGTTTTCGTCCTCTCAAGACATAGCCCGTTGGATGGGAATTCAATTGGGAATTGTTGAAGATATTCCGGAAATCTTTCAAGGGCTGATTGCAAAATCACATGAGGGCAATAGGTCTGTTGCGGCTGTGGATGAACTGTACTATGGGGCGGGGTGGGTCGTGAATGCAGATCAGACATTCATCCAACACGCAGGTGGTAATCCAACGTTTGCAACAAATATATTCTTATTCCCAGAAGAACAGCTAGGTATCTCTCTATTATCCAATAGTGCCAGTACAAATATTGATATGTTATATAATATTAAGGATATTTTAGACGGAAACATCTCCCAAAGCTATCAAATGAGTTTGATGCAGATTTCCGATATCGCCCTATCTTCCGCTACAATTGCTCTAACATTACTAGCAATTCTATTTTTCTTTTTAGGGGTGCGTAGAAAGAAACAGAATAGGAAATTACCGTTAACGAAAAAGAGATTGATACTCATAGCTTTTTGGCTTGTGACTACAATTTTTATAGGTATCCTATGCCTAATCCTCCCCACAATATTTGGGGCTAGTTGGAGGTCATTTCTAGTTTGGCAAACGTATAGTTATCTAACCGCACTGATTGCGTTGTCTTTACTAAGTGCAAGTATCACTTGGTTTGTATATTGTTATCGATATAAATGTTCCTAATGAGATGTGCCATTGTAACCTAAACGAAAACTTTTTTATTTGCTTCGCAGCATATTCCTACCACGCATAAATATGCTACATAATATAATATTTTATGCTTGAACTTAAATAATGTTGTATTATCCGAACGAAAGTTCTTGCTGATATGAGCAATCGTTTGTTTTTTATCAAATATGAACAGGGCTTTTTTGATAGAAACATCTTTTGGCATCAAAATAAATGAGTTGACTTTCTATTTAAAAGAAAGTAACATACTATTTGTAAGTAAATATTGAAACGTTAGCACGGGAGGAAAATAGAATGTCTAAAGTATTGTTTGTTAAAGCTAATGACCGTACTGCTGAAGAAGCTGTATCTGTAAAACTTTATGATGCGTTTCTTAACAGCTATAAAGAAAATCATCCAAACGATGAAATTGTAGAGCTTGATCTTTACAAAGAAAACCCGCCGTACCTGGGCAGAAATGCTATTAACGGGACATTTAAAGCAGGAAAAGGCATGGAATTGAACGAGGAAGAAAAAGCAGCTGCAGCTGTAGCGGACCGTTACTTGGACGAATTCGTCAAAGCCGATAAAGTTGTTTTTGCTTTCCCATTGTGGAACTTTGCTGTTCCAGCTGTACTTCACACTTATGTGGACTACTTGTCCCGCGCAGGAGTGACGTTTACATACACTCCTGAAGGACCTAAAGGCCTGATGGGAGACAAGAAGGTTGCTCTGTTAAATGCCAGAGGAGGCTTCTATTCTGAAGGACCGATGGCTGCAATGGAAATGTCATTGAACTACATGAAAACCGTCATGGGCTTCTTCGGTGTTCAAGACCTGCATACCGTTGTCATCGAAGGACACAACGCTGTTCCTGACGACGCTCAAAAAATCATTGAAAACGGCTTAGCAGAAGCTAAAAAACTTGCAGCATCATTTTAATTGTGAAACCCTTGTTCCAAAAGCGGAACAAGGGTTTTTTATTTATGTCGGCTGCTTCATGCTTAATAAATAATAAACATAGTCAGTCGGCACACCCGCTTCACCCATTTGCCTCAGCATCGCTGAAATGTTGCCTCTGTGGTACGTGCCGTGATTGACCACGTGATGAAGGAGTTCGCTAACAGGCGTTTTGATTTCGCCGAATGCCGGATGTGCAATCGTGATTTCACCATCGGGGTCTTCAAGATTTTCAAAAAACGTTTCATATTGAAGCGCCGTGTCTTGAAAAATGGAGACGAAGTCATCAATCTTTTTTCCCTTTAACATTTCTTTCAGCCGCATGCCGGTTTCCTTTGCTTCCTCGTAAGCGGCTCCGGATATTACTTTCAGCCACAAGGCGTCGGCCACGCACATATGGGTAACGACCTCAGATACAGATTGAAAAACGCTTTGGATTTCCCGGGTGAACAGCTCTTCAGGCAGGCTTTTCAGGTGGCTGAGCACCCTTTGATTCGCCCAGTTGTGATAATCTAAATGCTTTAGTGCGCGATGTGTCATATTTTTAGCCCTCCTCACTTTTTTATTATCAATTCGTGAAAAAGATCGATATTCCTTTAAATGAGGAAAAAATACCTCGGGGCATAAAAAGTAAAAAACCTGCCGATCGGCAGGTTTTTGTGCTTAGTCTTCGTCCTGTTTTTTAGATGGGGTAACCGGGTAAAGTTCTTCCGATGCTTCACTTTGATACTGCAATGAGCCTGGCTTTTCCCGTTTTTCGTTTTCCGTTTCGCCCAAAACGTTGGCTTCCATATAGCGGTGGAAGAAATATTCGAACACTGTGACGCCGATTGCTGACACGATTGAAGCGGCAGCAAGCGAACCATACGGCGGATTATTTTGCATGGCGAGAATCGCCCAGATCAATACGAGGGAAAGGCCAAAGTCTCCCATTGTTGCAGTTGTATTGTTTGTTCTCGGCAGAAGAAGAAGATCTCCGATCAGATAGGAGATCACACCTAAAAACAATGTCAAAACAAACATTTCGCCAAATGGAACGCCAAAAAATAGAGTTAGCACCACATATAAGAGGACAAGGCTCACAATAAATTTTAAACACAATGCTCTTACATGCTTCATTTCGTTTCCACACCTTTCAGCTTATTTTAAAGCATTCCTGTTTTGTTGCTGTTTATTGCTTTTGTTATCCTGCTGGAATGCGCTTTCTGTTTCGTGGTCGTTTTTCAGCTGCTCGAGGCTGCTGTTTTGAATGCCTTTCTTCTGCATGGTCTCACCACCTTTTTCACTATATTTTGGATTGTTTTTGATTTCTTATACATACCACGAAAAAAGCAAAAAAGAGGGTTATCCCTCTTCCTGAAAGCCTGTCATTTTTTTCTCAGTCCTGCCGCGTATGCAGGGCCCATCCCGGTTATTTTTGATAAAATGAGCGCCATATCATGCGGCGTCTCTTTCATGCCGTTTTCCAGCCATTGCTGCATGACGCTGATATGAGCGCCGGTTATATAGGAAATCAAGTAGTCCTCCGGTACGATCGGATCCGCCTTGATCGCTTTTTTCAGCCGTTTTAAATTGATGCTCAAAACCGATTTGAATTTCAAACGGAAGGAACCCGGGCCTTTCGGGCCTAAAATTGCCTTCATAAAAACCTCGTTTTCTCTTATATATTGAAAAATATCGACGACAAACGTTAGCGGATGATCAATCACATCCTGATTTAATATGTCCATTGAGTGAATCGAGCGTTTAGCAATGTTACTGATCTCTTGGATAATTTCCTCCTCGCTTTGTTCCAGCAAATCGTATTTATCTTCGTAATGCAAGTAAAACGTGCCGCGGTTAATATCGGCTTTCGTTGTAATGTCCGTGACGGATATCTCTTCAAACGTTTTATTTTTCATCAGTTCAGAAAGTGCGTCTCTAATCATTTTTTTCGTGCGCTTTACCCTGCGGTCTTTTTTTTGTCCAGTCATACAAATCCTCCTGAGGTCCATGAAAATCAACAATGTCCATGTTTGTGTTGAGAACTTAACATTTGCTGATTGATTGTTCATTGCATTCGCCTTTTGTGCAATTATAATAAACATGATGAATATTAATCAACACAGTGTTCAATATTTGTGTATGAAAAAGCATGCCTCATAAGACAAAGTGTGTTGAAAGTCCGGCCAGGGCAAAATCAATCGTCCAAAATGAGGCGTGGAATTTCAAAAAGCGGCTCTAAGGAGAGGATAGAATGGAGAAATATGTGCTGTATTTCAATGAAATCGATCAATTTGCTTTGCCCTATGTCGGCGGAAAGGGGGCGAACCTCGGGGAAATGACAAAAGCGGGTTTTCCCGTTCCCGAGGGGTTTTGCATATCAACTGCCGCCTATCGCGCGTTCATACAAACAAGCGGCATCATCGACAGCCTGCTCGACCAGCTTGGACAGCTCAAGCATGATGATCTGGAACAGATTCGGATTGCGGGGAAGCAGATTCGCGAGCATCTTGCCCAGATTCCCATACCTGACGAGATCAAATCGGCGATACTGGAAGGCGTTGATACGACCGGCAAAGATAAAGCCTATGCTGTCCGCTCCAGTGCTACGGCAGAAGACCTGCCGACAGCTTCATTTGCGGGGCAGCAGGATACCTTTTTGAATGTCTGCGGAAAAGATCAGCTTCTTGATGCGGTAAAACAATGCTGGTCCTCTCTGTTTACGGACAGGGCGATTTCCTACCGCGCGAAAAACGGTTTCGATCACCGCTCTGTTTTTCTTGCAGTTGTCGTGCAAGAGATGGTTTTTCCCGAGGTGTCCGGTATTATGTTCACTGCGGACCCGATCACGGGGCACCGCAAAACGGTTTCCATCGATGCCAGCTTCGGCTTGGGTGAAGCGTTGGTGTCCGGAATTGTGAGCGCTGATCTGTATCAGGTTCAGTCAGGTGAAATCGTCAAAAAACAACTTTCGAAGAAGGAATCGGCCATTTACTCCGTTCCAGAAGGAGGAACCATTCAGAAAACCCTCTCTCCGGAAGAACAACAAACACAGGCTTTGCCGGATCAAAAAATCGTCGAATTGGCAGAACTGGGGCGCAGAATCGAGGCTCACTACGGTAAGGAACAGGATATAGAATGGGCTTTTGCCGGCGGCAGCTTTTACATTCTTCAAAGCCGGCCGATCACATCCCTATACCCGGCCGTACACGTTTTTGATGATAAGCCGCATGTATTGATTAATTTTGGCTATATCCAAATGATGACCGATCCAATGAAACCATTGGGTGTATCGGTGATCAGCCAAGTTCTCCGATTTTTTAAAAAAGACCCTTCGGCACAGCCGATTCTTCGCGAAGCGGGAGGAAGAGTGTTCGCCGATATTACGGGTGTTCTTTCCCTCAGATTCGCCCGAAGCCGGCTGCTTAAAGTATTAAATGGTATGGATCAGCTGATGGCATCTGCTGTATCGGAGGCAGTCAAGCGCAAAGAACAACAGCTTAATTCCATTTCGATAAAAGGCATGTTTCATATTGCCGGGAGATTGATGCCGATTTTGATTCCGGCAGCATTAAAGGTTGTCGGAATCCTGCTGATGAAAAACCCCGATAAAGCCGAGAAAAAAGCGGAATTGATCATTGAAGCGATCGTGACGGACACCGAGGAGAAGCTTAGCCGGACTTCCGGTGCTGAGACGATCCGCGTCATCCAAAAAGGAATGGAAAGGATGTTCCAAGACGTGCTTTCAAAAGTCGCTGTATATGTCTTCAGCGGAATGATTGCAGCCGGAGCGCTCGAAAAAAAGCTAAAAAAAAAGCTGGGGGACGAAAAAAGCGCTATTTTACTGGGAAAATTGTATAAATCCCTGCCTCATAATGTCACAACGGAAATGGGTCTTGAGTTGGGGGATCTTTCCGATCAAGCGAGGAAGTATCCTGAAGTCATTGACTATTTCAAGCGTGCAGACAGCGAAAACTTTATGGAAGAATTGCTCAAAATCCCCGGCGGCGCCGAATTGAAGGCGAGTTTAGATGGTTATCTCAAAAAGTACGGGATGCGGTGCGTGGGAGAAATCGATATGACAAGGCCAAGATGGGCAGAGGCTCCGGTTCAGCTCGTTCCGTCCATACTCAGCCATATTCGGACGACTGCCCAAGGGGAACACAGGAGGAAATTTAAACAAGGCGAAATGGAAGCGGAAGAAGCAAAAAAGGAAATCATCTCTCAATTTCGTTTCACGGAAAAAAAGAGAATCTCCCGGCTCGTTCATATGTATCGAAGCCTGATGGGAATGCGGGAGCATCATAAATTTACACTTGTAAAATTGATGTTTTTATACAAAAAAGCCATTCTTAAAGAAGCCCGCCACCTCGTTGAAAAAGGAATCCTCAATTGTGAAGACGATGTTTTTTACTTGACGCTTGAAGAGCTTATCGCGCTATTGGAGAATCGCAGCATCGGGAATATTCCGGAATGGTTAACAGACAGAAAACGGCAGCATATGTCCAATCAAAAGCTCACATCCCCCCGTGTGATGACAAGTGAAGGGGAGATCATCACAGGGAGGCTGCGAAATGCAAAAAGTCCCGAAGGAGCTCTCACAGGGACACCGGTTTCTGCGGGCATCATTGAAGGGACCGCCAGAGTTGTGAAGAGCCCTGAAGACGCGAGGCTGAATCAAGGGGACATCTTAGTGGCGCCGTATACTGATCCGGGCTGGACTCCGCTTTTTACTTCAGCGGTTGGACTGATTACGGAGGTGGGCGGCATGATGACTCATGGTTCAGTAGTGGCAAGGGAATACGGCATTCCTGCGGTCGTCGGAATTGACAAAGCGACAGACATCATAGAAGACGGCGCCTACATCCGAATCGACGGAACAAACGGGTTTGTTCAAATATTGAACAGTGACGGCTCATGAGCGCTTATATTGATGTTTGATGCTTATACCTGATATAATAAAAACAGAACAAGAGTTCGGTTTGATTCTCAAGGTGAGCAAAGCGTTGAGAGCTTTCAATGAACAAAGCAGATTCATGAAAGAAGAAGCCAGTCAAACCAATGAAAATGAAGGAGAAATGGATGTCGCAAAATGGAATTGTTTTAGTAGCCAGTGTATCAATCTTACGGGATGATAAAGTCTTGATGATAAAAGAGAATAAGCCTACCGCCGTTCATAAGTGGAACTTTCCGGGTGGACGTATCGAATATGGAGAGGACATTCTCCATTCAGCTCGAAGAGAAGTTAAAGAGGAAACTGGATTGGACGTAAAACTGATTGCGGCTGCTGGTGTATATAATTTTATCAGCAGGACGAAGAATCAAGTTATTTTATTTCATTTTATTGGTGAAGTTACCGGAGGTTCTATCAAGCTCGAAGAAGATGAAATTTCAGACTGCAAGTGGATAAAAGTAAGTGACCTTGTAACATTTGAGAACGAAGACTTACGAGAACCAAATGTAATAAAGCAAATCATTGATAACCTATTAAAAGAGAATGTACACTCAATGAGTGTGTATAATGAGCAACTGATTCAATAGTTCTTATCCAGCTAACAGAGACGTTAGTTGAACAAGTATAGAGGAAACCCTAATCATAGGATTTCCTCTATTTTCATGCAATATCAACATTAAAATTCAACAGAGCCTAAATCAAAAAAGCCAGCCTCTTAAAAAGGCTGACGAAGTCGTTCTTACCAGCTTGCTTTTTTAACGCCGGGGATATGCCCTTTGTAAGCAAGCTCACGGAAGCAGATGCGGCACAATTTAAACTTCCGAATCACGGAATGCGGTCTGCCGCAGCGTTCACAGCGGGTGTACTCTCTGACTTTGAACTTTTGTTCCCGTTTTTGTTTGACAATCATTGAAGTCTTGGCCATCTTTTTACCTCCTTCATTTTAAATTCATCGATTTATATAAATAAAAATAGAATTTATTTCTGTAAACAATTTATTATAACATTTAAAATATCATTTGTAAATAAATTCAAAAGACTCGCTTTGCAGATAAAAAGCGAAAATGAATCTCATTGATTAAAGCAATTAAACGATCCCGTTTCTCCTTAAAAAGCGGCATGTTCTATCAAAAAAGACCCACGCCCATCGATTGACTGATCTGCCATCCCTAAGATCGATGTGTCCGCTTTGCTCGATCTGATGATTTGGATTGAGAGGAAAATAACCGATTTGCATCATTACGAAGCAGCGGGAAATTTGTATACTGGCTTCAAAGAAAGGGGGGAAGGATAGAGAACAACGGTATTTAGATTTTTGTCTCATTGTCTGACACTCCACTATACAATGAAACGAAGGAAGAATCTAACACAGCAAGAAAGCGCTGCAGAATTTGACAGTCTTGTGATTCGACTCCAGCCAAAGAAACAAATCACTTCGATTCCGCAACACCAGCTCCCGCTCCAGATCAAGCTTGAAAACGAATCACGGAATGCAGGGCTGTTCATTTTCACATGAACCTCGATGTTCTAGGGATGACATTGCCGCTGTGTCCTTGAAAACGGCGCCGACGGCGGATATGGTAAACGCGTCAAATGTTATAAGCGGTAAAATCGGGAAAAGGTGTGCCGGCTGCACACCTTTTTTTCAGCGGCTACCTTTGGCTGACCGCTATTTTAAGCCCGATCAAAGCGAATAAAGACCCTTCCAGCAAATGAACTTTTTTGGCGGCTTGCGGACTTCTGCGCAGCCGGTCTCCGACTTTTTCCGCAAACAGGCTGATCATCACAAAGATCACAAACGCTTGAATTAAAAATAACATGCCGTAAACGAGCATTTGCGTTGTCACGCTGAAGGTGCCGGGATGAATAAATTGCGGAAGAAAGGCAAGGAAGAACAAAGAGACCTTCGGGTTTAATAGATTCATCACAACGCCTTTTTGGTATAAAGCTCTGCGGTTCAATGAATCTTTAGCTTCAAGATTGAAACCAGCACTTTTTCGCCGGAAAGACTGGTAAGCTAAAAACAACAGATAGGCTGCACCTGCATATTTCACGATCGAGAAGGCGACAGCTGATTGATAGATCGCAGCAGAAATACCTGCTGCAGCAGCTGTGATATGGACGACTAACCCTGTGCATAGCCCGCATGCGGTTGCTGTACCTGCCGATTTTCCCTTTGAGATGCTCTGTGCCAAAACGAACAAGTTGTCAGGGCCCGGCATAAGTGTAAGCAGTACAGCCGCACCTAAAAAAGAAACGATCGATATCACATCCATCTGTCCAACTCCATTTTCATTAGTATTTTTTTATTATACTATCAGAGAAACTCTTTTTTGAGTGAAAAGGCGGGGAAAATGGACGGTTTTTTAGTTTCTTGTATTAGTACAAGTTTGTGCTAATCAACATATTTTGATAATGAAGAATGAAACTCAAGGAAGGGAGAAGTGCTTATGTCTTACTGCAAACCGCGCGTTCTGCCGCCAGTTGTGCATCCTACCAGGTACTGTGAGGATCACAGATACTCTAAAACGATCGTTCCTCACATCCATCCGCAGCATATTAAAAAAGTGGATCATCAGAAATACGAGCATGTTCACTATTATCCGCATTCTTATTCAAACTATAAGCCGGTTTATCATGATCACTCTTACTGCGGTAAACCTTGTAATCGCTACGAAAAATACTAACCTTTCCGGAAGAAAAAGTTCTTCTCATGAAAAAAAGGCCGTAAGAAGCGTCCTAATGGTGCTTCTGCGGCCTTTTTTTCATTTAGTTCCTGCAACCTTGCAAAGTCCCCTGCAAAACAGCTCGGCCGGCCTTTTTCGTCTTCGAATTGAAAGGACGCACTTCGACTCGGGTATTCACAGTCAGCTCTGACGATATTTCGTCAAATTTGCCCGCCCAAGGACTTCCGCCAAACCAGCTTGGCGCGTCTTCCCGGACGAGATGCATGGTGAAGCGCCAGCTGATCTGGTCCGGTATCCGGGCCATTCCTTCATATTGATCATAATCTCCAAATGAAGCAGGGGCCGGAAGCCAATCGGCGTAGATGCCGACGCTTCGCCGTTCCCTGACTGGACTGTCAGGTGCTTCGGTATACGGTTTTTTCACTTTTGCAATTAAAGCCGTTCCACGGGCATTGGGAATATCTTGGGCTGGATGAAGAACGACGCTGCATGGATAAGGTATTGGTGCGGCAGGCTGCGCTTGGATCGCCGCCGCAGGCAGCATGAGGACAAGCGACAGCGCAAGACTTCCCAAGCGTTTCATCATTGAACCACCTCCGTATCTTGAAATAGTCTAACCAGTCACACCTTTTCAAATTCTTCACCTTCAGCCGCCAGGACATTCACCTATTGACATTTTGGGAGTACCTTATGGTAAAAGACACCATGATTGGGGGCGACGGCATGGGATACTTTGTTCAGGCAGAATCAGGCGTTAACCTGTACGTAGAAGACATTAATCCTCAAAGCCGCAAAACAATTGTATTTTTGCACGGCTGGCCATTAAGCCATCTGCAGTTTGAATATCAATTTGACGATCTTTCACAAAAGGGATACCGCTGTATCGGCATTGACTGGCGGGGATTCGGGCGTTCGGATAAGCCGGCGACGGGCTACAATTACAACCGTTTGGCTGACGATATCCGCGCTGTCGTTGAGACGCTTCAACTAAACCGCTTCACGCTTGCCGGTCATTCAACCGGCGGCGCCATAGCACTTCGCTATATGTCGCGATACAGGGGTTCCGGGGTCTCAAAGCTGGTTTTGATCGATGCAGCGGCACCTGTGGGATTTACAGAAGAGACGGCAGCCAAATTGCTTCAGCAAGCGTCTCACGATCGTCCTAAGATGATGCGTGAAGTGAGCGACACATTTTTCTTTCAATATATTACACAACCGTTCTCGGACTGGTTTTTTCAATTGGGATTGCAGGCGGCAGGCTGGTCAACAAAAGCGGTCATCGACATGCTGAGAGATGAGAAACTGTATGATGATCTTGGAAAAGTCGCTGCTCAGACCTTGATCATTCACGGTGTTCAAGACAAGGTGATTCCGTTTGCACAAGCAAAGGAACTCAACCGCAAAATAAGAAATTCATATCTTGTTCCGTTTCAATACAGCGGACACGGTCCGTTCTGGGAGGAACGCGAAATGTTCAACCGTATTTTAACGCAGTTTATCGGTTGATTCTATACCGAGGAGCTGCCGCCACATAATGTTCAAAAAGCAGAAAGGAATATTTTGGATAACGTGTTATGATGATAATCACCGAGACTGCTTCTACAGTTTGTAGCGTAAAAATACCCGAATAATTTTGCATTCCAGGGAAGAGAAGAATCGCAATTTTTACTAGGGTGAATCTCCGTTTTGCGCAGAAGCAGAAGGAAGCATGACGTTTCTTGAGGGGGAATGGAATTTAATGAAGTCAATTCAAGCAATCACCGTTCATTCAAAGCAATATATTGTAGGTGAGCCATGCCATCCGCCAGGATTTAAAGACGAAGCGACCGTTATGAAAATTACAGAAAAAAACAAGTTCTATGGATTAATCAGAGGCTTTGTTGTTCATTTCGATACAAAAACAGAGCTGCATATTCATACAGAGCCCGTCAAGGTATATTGGAGATGAAGGACTTTAAGCGAACATTTAAAGTATTCGTTTAGTGTGTTTTTTAACTCCGGAAGCAAGGGGTATTCAACCGGCGGATGCTTCAGGGTAATCAAGCAGATTTTCCAAACACGATCTTCAGAAAATGAACGGGCAAAAATAGGGACAAAGTATAGGTACTTATGCAGTCAGGCTTTAGCTTTTCAGCATAATGTACTAGTGAATCTATAAAATGAAAGGAGCGTGTACACATGTACTGCAAAAAACATCATGAGCCGCATGTTTACCCTACGAAATATTGTGAGGATCATAAGTATTCAAAGTCTGTCGTTCCTCATATTCATCCACAGCATACTAAAAAAATTGACCACCACAAATATGAACATGTTCATTACTATCCGCACACTTATTCACATCATAAAGACGTTTCGCATGAACACTATCATTGCGGAAAACCTTGCAAAGGCTATGAAAAAAAGTCGGACTATGGCCATTGCTATTAATAAAAGCTTGATTATACCATATTTTGATCGCAGTTAAATATACGTTCACTCATTTCACAGACCATAGCTTTTTTATGGTCTGTTTCCATTTGGGAGGTAGTAACCGTATATCGTGATTGCGAGCAGTATGAAAGCAGAATTTACGATAAATACACAACGCATCATTGCAATTTAAACAACCGCTGTTTCCTGCAATTCACCTTTCTTTTTTTTCTAACGTGATCGTGTACTGCATCTCTTCCATCTAGCTCAGAAGGCGGATTTTCAAGTCGCACAATACATATTAATATCATTTATACCTTCTTTATTTTAAAATGGTACATATAGGATGCTGTTTTTTCTAGTTGGCTGGGAAGAAAGGAGAACCGTTATGAAAAAAACACTTTTTCAAAATGCAACGATTGTAACTCTTGATCCGCAGCTTCATACGATCGAAAAAGGGGACATGCTGATTGAAGGCTCCTTCATTCTAGACGTTGCCGAGTCGATTGCACCGGGAGACGCTGAGATTGTTGATGCCTCCAACATGCTGATCATGCCTGGATTTGTCGATACACACCGCCACGTATGGGAATCTGTGATCCGCGGAATCGGAGCCGACTGGTCCCTGCAAACCTATTTAAACCGGATTTATTATGGCAATTATGGATCAATGAGAAGGCCTGAGGATGATTGGGTCGCGAACTATTTAGGAGCGCTTGAGGCGCTTGAGGCAGGGGTCACAACTTTGCTGGACTGGACGATGATTGAATCGCCTGATCATACGGACCAGCTGATTGCGGGACTGAAAGACGCCGGCATTCGCGCAGTATTCGCTTTCGGAACATCCGGTGATGCCGAATATTGGGACAGAGACAGTGATCTTTCGAATATGGACGAAGCGAAACGGGTAAAAAAAGCATATTTTCAATCGAAGGATCAGCTTTTGACGATGGGGCTTGCCATTCGCGGTCCGGAGTTTTCTTCATGGAAGACATCTGTGTTTGAAATCGAAACGGCCCGGGAACTTGATGCCTTATGCAGCATGCATATTGCGTTTGGCAACTGGGGAGCGAAAGATCGTTCGATTGAGAAGCTGAATCAAGCCGGGCTGCTCGGTCCCGATTTAAATATGGTGCATGCCAATGCGATGAGTGAAGAAGAAATGAAAATGCTTGCGGCTCACGGAAGCTCGATTTCTGTGACACCAGAAATTGAGATGATGATGGGGCACGGCTATCCTGTTACAGGGCTCGCCTTAAAAAACAGGGTTCTTACTGCACTTGGGGTTGATGTTGTGACATCGACGGGAGGTGACCTTTTCGCACAGATGAAATTTGCCCTTCAAGCAGAGCGTGCAAAGCGCAATGAAGAGCTGTTGAAAGAAGGGATCATGCCTGGTCCCGAATTGAGCATATCGGCCGAACAAATCTTGAAAGCAGCGACCATTGACGGGGCGAGGGCATTAAGGCTCGATCATAAAATCGGCTCGCTTTCCCCCGGCAAAGATGCTGACTTTATCATGGTGAAAACGGACAGCGTCAATTTGCTCCCTTTGACTGATGCGGTGGGGGCCATCGTCCAAAGCGCGCACACCGGAAATGTAGATTCCGTATATGTCGCAGGAAAAGCAGTGAAACGAAACGGTCGATTGGTTGATGCAGATCTTGAAAAGGTGAGACAAAAAGCGCTGGAAGCTAGAGACCATATCTTATCCCGATCCCCTGAAGGCGCCTATTGATCTTTCCTTTGAAATTCAGTGATAAACTTACCTTGCTTGACTTCAGAAGGCCGCTCTTTGGGAATTGTTTCTGTTTGAAGACCAGCTTTTTGGTTTAGTTTTCAGAGAAGAGTATGTATGGAAAAGGTTATGATGATGTTATAACCTTTTCCTGTCGCTTATAAGTTTTGATTAGAAGGGGATATAATTCACGCCATTAAGCATTTCTCTCCACAGATGATCATTAGACTGCCAGATTTCACGATCTGGAAGTGTAACCGCGCATATTCTTTTTAATGGCCAATTTTGCTCGACAATTCCTTTAACTTTTGAGTGATTGATAAGGAGTACCCTGAAGTCGTTTTGTACTAAATCCGATAATACGGACTCCAGTTCTTGAGCCTCCTTGTAGGTTCCGTTAGTTCTGACAAAAAGGATCCGATTAGCGGTTGACATCTTTTCATAAAATCTGTTGATTCTTCTATTGAATTTTTCCATCACTTCATTGTATGTGGCAAGATGTTCGAGTGTATTTTTATCTGCTTTAAAATCATGAGCTGAATCGACATGATAATAATCATCTGTTAAAGAGATATAACGGTCAGTAGTATAAACACCTGTTGAGTAGCCTGTTACCCTTAGATTTTGGGGTGCCATAAAATTTGAAAAGCGATTCTTTAAAAGACGGTTCAGTTCGGTCAGGGAAGAGGTGCCGACCCAGTCTAAAGGACCTGCATACGGCCTTAAATTGTTTTTCCTAAGCTGAAGAGCAGTTAAACAGAGGTGGCCTAATCCGAAAATGGCATTATAGTCTCCTTTTATATCATTCAAATTCATAATCTTAACTCCTTTTGTGGATTAATTTCCAACAATCTATTTAGTATTCTATGTTTTATAAAAGGGTTGAGTAACAACAGTTGCCTACATTGAGGTCTCGGAACAGGAGAGTTTAAAGAATGGGGCGGAAACATAAATAAAAAACAACGTAAAAGTTGTTTTTTAAAGGGAATTTTTTATCTGTAATAAAAGGATGTCTATAACAGAGTCATTCAAATTCTTTAGAATAGCTGAAATGTCTAAAACCAGCCTTCTTGTTTGTTCGTTATCAAGGATTAAATCTTTATGATGGGAAATAATAGATTCCAAAACAACGGCAAGTTCGACACCATTGTCAATATTTGCTATCAATGAGCTTTCTTTTATTTTTGTCAGAAGCCAATTTAAATCATCCAAACCTTCAATAGGGTAGTAATGAATCTGATACAGATCGGCTGCCGAATTTTCAGTCAGAATCTGTTCCGCTTTTTCTTTTGTGATGGCATCTTCCGAATAGACATAGGGAATATCTGCATTCCCAGAATGTATGCCTCCCGTATGTCCGCAGCGGTCATCGTCAATGGAGTCATCTGTATAAAGTTTAGAGAGAAATTCTCCAAATGAGCCGGCTAATCTAAAATCTTCTTCAAATTCTGAGTCAAAATAGTGAACGGGCGGATTTTCTTTCGTCTCCCTGTAGTCAAGCGCTATCCACGTATGGCCGTCTCCATGAATAAGGACCAGGTTGTCAGGCAGTCCTCATTCTTTAATAAAGGCTTTACTCTCGAGAATTCCATCCTTTTTCCCTATGCCTAATAAGTAGTCAAACTGGACATGATCTTTAGCCCAGGAGGTGGGCCGTTCAGAAGGGAAGGCGTTAAAATTGATATAGCCACCATTTTGTTCAAGAATAAGCGCTTTATATTCCTCCGGAAGTCTCACACCTAACTTTTTTTCAGCTTTCAGAATGCCTCTCTCTGATATGCTTTTTAAAGTGTACGGATCTTCGTCTTCGTATATCCAAAAGTTTTTCAAATGATTCCCCCACATTCGTTTATATCAGTATCTATCATGCAAAATGCTGCTCGGGCCTTTATGCTTGTATTGCCTTCCTGCAGTCTTTTATAACGGCTATCTTTGGCTGAAGACCGAGAAATTATCATACGTTTGCGGAATAGCTCCGTATGTTCCTTTAATACGAATATCTTTACATTCACCTTCGGTATTCTCAAAATAAAGCCTGTAAGTCCTAGGCATCAATGTGATGACATCCTGAGCAGTTCGATCAGGCCAGTTCCCTTCAAAATCTTTAATGCTTAAACTCATAAACCTGCCGGAAAGATGCATCATCTGAATTTTAATCGTTGTTTTGCAGTTTTCTGCATTAAAAATCGTAAACTTGTAGCCAATATGCCAGTGAGAAACGTTAGAGTCGCTATAGGGAATGTCCTCCACATGAGTTCCCGTAAACGTAAGATTCAGCTTGTGCGGGAACGAATAAGCTTCAGCACTGCTCCCAAAACTGAAAAATCCACAAAATAACACCATGACCAGCAAAAAGCGTTTCATTCAAAACCCCCTCCTTTTTCCATTTTATTGTAGCATAGATGAGTTGAAAAAGATGGAAGTTTTTTGAGGGAGAAGCACAAAACCAAAAATCGCGTATGGCTTTGATAGGGTGTAAAAGCCTCTCCAACTTTTTTTAACCGGATGGTCGAGCAGCCATGAAATTGAAGATCTTGGTTTGACTTTTGCTGTAGGGGTTGATGAAGGCCGAGAGACTCCCCTTGAAAAAATTTATTTAAATGGGCGTCAATGATCCAAAGAAAGATCGAATTACCTTGACATACCAATATGTTAATCCGTACACAGCAGGAGCCCAGATTGCCGGGCATGATGAATGCTGGAACGAGCTATTTGCTTCAAACGTTATCGGTGTCAATAGGGAAATCAAATAAGCAGGAGTTGCAGCCATTAACGGAAAAACAAATAGGCTCCTTGGTTTACTAGATGAAAAAGATGTAGACGGGATCATGTGGATCAAAGGGAAAGGGATAGGCGGTACTGTCAAAAACTATGAAAAACAAAAAACTGACGGTCATGGCAGTCAGTGAAAGGGATAGAAGGAATGGGTGGAAAGTTGATCATAAACAGCAAGTGACTGTTCAGAAAATTGATTCGTGGGACTAGGGGGCTGCCGATTTCACCTTTGGCTCCCCCTAGATTGTTGATTGCAAGAAACAGCTTCTTGTCCTACCGACGAAGGAAAAGAAATATGGAACATGAAAAATCAAAGAATTTTAAAAAATGTCGATGGCCGTTTATATTATTCTCCTTCAATAGGGAAAAAACGGTTTTACCGTAATTTCAAAATGACCCGCAGGTCTAGATTTTCCGTTTAAGATTAGCCTTCCCGTGTTTGGAGAGGCTTATGTTGGCTATGTCCAAATAGTTTATTTAATCTGCCATTCTTTAATGACAAGTGTTGAAGAGCCGCTGTCAACAATCGGATCAGAATTTCCGATCTCTGTTGCTTCCTTGAGAGACTCTGCGCTGATAAGATAAGCGCCCCCGGAAGCATCGCTGAAAGGGCCAAACATTTCCAAGCGGTTCTCGGCTTTAAGCCTGTCCAAAAATTGATAATGGGCTGGCACATATTGATCTTTAAAATTCTCGGTTCTGGTTGTTATGAGTAAATATTTTTTCATCGTAGCACGCCTTTTTGTCAAAAGATGACTTTATCTTAGCACAAATATATAGAAGATTCATATAAAAGTTCGATCGGCGGAAGGCGTAGCTGTTTTCCTTTCGATTGCGCCACATTGGCAATGATTGAAAGTGATTTTGAAGTAAAGGAGTGGAAGACCAAGGAGACGGGATTTGAATTTCATGAAAAGAGTGACACGGATATTAATAGGGAAACAGGGAATAAAAAAATAGATATTTACAAAAATATTAGTCTTAAATGGAGAATCCTCGGACACAAAACCAGCGCAATCATGAGTTTGCTTTGTGTCTTTTTTGATCATATAATTGTCAAGATCATTGAGGGAATTCTAGAGATGAGGCAGTAAAAAGACTAAGCTTGTCATTCGGCCATCACTTTTGATGTTACTGAATGATTAATTGGGACTTGAGAACATCGATACTTTGTTAATCTAAGCGGAACTAACTTACTTTTTAAGTTAGTTCCGCCGTTCAAATGACTAATCCAGATTTTGATCGATCGTTCCTTCAAAATAGTCATCACTGACTTGTTCATGAGTTTCAGCCAATCCTTTTTCCAACTGCGTGGCTCCTTCATAATCCGAGGGGTCAAAATATTTTCCTGCCACATCCGTGCTGTCATTCATGTTTTCTTTGTTATCAGTTTCAGTATTAACGTTCTCTGTCTTAGCATTGCTGTCTAACGATTGCTGAGAATCGTATTCCTTGTCTGCTGAAGAAAATCTTTTGTAGTCATCGGGTCTATCTGCTCCATGTTTTTGCGTCACGTTTATCACTCCATATTATTGAATTTTATGTTTCCTTTAAAATAGAAAGGGGCATTTTCAGTCTGATGATCATTCAATACAATGGTTTCACTCCTTTGCGAATTGTGCTGAAATATCAACTCTTTTTATTGTGTCTGTTGAGGTGGTATTCATTCGCTTTTTCGGGAAATCAATCTTCAACCCTATATCAAGGGAAAGAGAACAGGCGCACAAAAATCATAAAGCAAAACCGGGCGTGCAGGAACGACGCCAATCCTTTCAATGGCAGACATCAAACAGGATAACTTCTCATTCGATGATTAAGGCTTATGTATTTAAGAGCATGTGAACTTACGTTGGGCGCCTCCTTTGGGAGATAGAAGCGGAAAAAAAGCGAATTCAACTCTGGAATATATATTTTCCTGCATGTTTATGTTTTTTGTTTCTATATGATGAAATGGTTGTTTTCAATGATGCATATGAACCAATAGCTGCGTAACCATAGAATCCGCCCATAAATACTCCAGCTATGAGGCTGTGTCGATGGCTTATGCAAACAGATATGATTAAGCCTAGTGCGATCGCAATTGATGGGACATACTTTTTGGGAACCTTGAGAAAAATTTTAATTATCTGTGTGACGATCAAAATAATTGGCACTGCTATAACAGCATCCCAAAAGTTTGTATGAATGATTGGAAAATCCAAAAAAGACACCACCTTTTCATCAGTATTTCTTGATTTGCTGAAAAGTATTTAACCCGAGCAGCAGAAAAACTTACGGATCGCATAAATGAGGCATTATATCAGCTTCAAGAAACATCACAAGCGCTCTCAGTCATGATGTTGTTGTTTAGCTTAGAAATAAGTTTTGAATTATCTTTTTGCAGCCGTTTCATTAGCGGCATTTTTTATGCGCTTGAAATTCTTGATTAAAGAATAGTTGAAAGGATTTATTCACCAATTCCTTTCCGTATAGTGGTAAACTTTTAGTTGGTTATTACTTTTGTCATACATTTTTCGGGAAGCGAGGTATTGCAAATGATCGGTTCAATACTTGGAGAAACGCTGGCTTTAGATATCATGAAAGTTGATTTATCGATGAAGAAAGAATTTTTGACAGAGCTGAAAGCTTGCCGTAAAGAGTTAGAAAAAGACAAAACGGAGTTCTCTGATTCTAAAAAGACGATCACCGAACCACAGTTGTCGTCTCATTCGTGGCAAGGCAGTCTTGCTGACTCCTTTGACCGTATTCGAGGCCTAATGAAGACTGCCTACAATGACATCAGCGGAAAACAGCTTTCTGATCTTTTAAGCAAAATCGATGAACGAATCAAATCTTTAGAAGAGGATATTCAATCGCTCAGCCAGGAAGTTCGTTCTTTAGAGAAAAAGATTGAGAACGCGAAGCAAGGAGTAAATGAAAAATGGGTCAAGAAATAAAAGTAAATACTGGGGAAGTCAAACAAGAGCTTTCTAAAAAAATTCCCTAATGAACTAAGAGAGTTTTATTTAAGAGTAGGGTATGGTTTTATTTGTAATCTTGATAAAACCCATAGAGATAGAGTAATGGATCCCCATGAACATGTTAGTCTTTTTTGAAGGGTGAGGGGACATATCTTACTCTAGATTTAGAACGGGAAGAAGAGAACGGTATTTGTCCAGTATATTATTTTGACAAGAAAATAGCGGCCATCACTCGAAGAGTTTTTGAAGAAAATGGATGAAGAACCAGACTATTATATTCATGCTTAAATTGACTTGAGAATTGATTAACTTTGAAGGATTACCTTGATTGGCTATTGCCTTTCAAGGTTTTTTATATTTACTCCGAAAAAAATCGAAAAAAGGGGCATAGAATGGAAGACACACCTATCCCTGATCAAATGATGTATTGAATGATAATGAAGTCGTCATCTTCACAGAGCAGCGAATGGAGTCTATGCAGTATTGCGCGTGATCGTCATTACAAAGCGTTACGGTCCCCATGGGTATGATAAGTCTTTCAATTTCTTCAATGCTTTCTTCTTTCTTTTTTAAAAATTATATGTCATAGTACCGATATAATGATTAAGTAGAATTGAAAGAGTGATGTCCATTGTTATCTTTAGGAAATATTATAACAATAGAATTTGAAAACGAAATTCAAGAATATGTCCTTGCGAAAAGTAAAGTGTTATCAATTGAAGACAATGTTTTAAGAGTGCATTATCCTGTTGATGAAGAAACGGGGAGAACTGTTATTATTCCAACAAATACAGCGGTAACAGTTCATTTTATAAATGAGCAACAAGTCCCATATAAATTTAATAGTGTAATAAAAGGCCGGGAAATTTATCAGGATATACCTGTACTAAATATGTATTTACCTGAAGAAGTTCAAATGAAAAAAGTTCAAAGACGGCAATTTTTTAGAGTCAATACAACGCTTCCCGTCACTGTTCGCCCATATGGATCTGGCTCAATGTTTAAAACATATACAGCAAATATCAGTGCTGGAGGCGCTGCGTTAATCATTGAAGAAACGCAAAAACACGAACCGGAAGAAGATTTGAAGCTAAGTATCCATCTGCCAAATGAGGGACATGATGAAGATGTGATTGACGTCCATGCTCAAGTTAAACGCACTTACATTGATCGCAGAACAAACAAACAGCTCATGACAGTTGAATTTATCAAGATGAATGAACATGATGAGCAAACCCTTGTACATTATTGCATAAAATTGCAATTGACAGAAAGAAGGAAATTGAAAACTGAATGAATGGAAGTTTAGGAATACAGTGATCTGCCTGATATCCCTCAATTAATTCAGAAGAGATGTTTCGTCCCCGCCATATACATTTATGGAAATCTGTTGGCAAGTTGGCGTCCAACTCTGCCAACAGAAGTCATCAACTGCACTGAAGTGTAGTGAGCCTTCATATGTAACAGATATTCTGCATGAAAACGGCAGATCGACAAGCAACATCGTCGGTGAAGCAGTGGAATCCTAGGCTGCGCCGGCCGATTTCAAGGTCAAAAAAGAAGCTTGAGTTCTCGTCGCATAAGCTTGGAATGCGTTATCAAAAAAGGTGACATAACCGGGATTCAATGGTCGTGACCGCTGAACCAACGAAAAAAAAGAGAAGCCTTTTTTCTTCTGCTAATGAAGAAAAAGGGCTTTTTAATTTGCTGAAAAACTTCTTTTTTGAAGCAAAGCACCAAACACCAGTAGAAAAAGGCGGTCGTAAGATTTCTGTGAGCTCTCGTCTGGCAGAATCGAATACGAATTGAAAAAAGGTTGAGAAATTGCTTGATGACAAATTAAAACCGATCAAGACTTAGTTAAAAAAGGCCGTTTGGGATGGCTTATTTTAAAAGGAAGATTACGATGAGAAACCCGGAGATTATCAAAAAGGCAGAAATAACGTTTGCTATTCTTAAAAGCGGTGGACTGGTGATTCCAGCTTAAGTATCAACGTGATGATGGCCGTGTCATTCGGATGGACCATGATGCCCAGAAATCCTGAGAAGAACGGTTTCTGGACTGCGTACCATAAGAGCTGGTGTGAAGGAAATTGAAACCTAACATTATTTAATTCGTATCTATAGTAATTTGAACATTATAGGGAGTGTTAAATTGAAGATTGCACTATTGATTATTGCAGGTATAATAATTTCTCTTGGTTTAGTAATAGCAATCGGTATTCTTATGTTTCGGAGGGAAATAAAAAAGTTAAATCCAGAGTATATTGTACAGTTTGTTAAAGCAAAATCAGGAAGCGGGAATGTCTCATTATCCATAAAACACAACGATGAGAATTGGGTTGATGTTAACGTAAACGAACAACTCCCTCTGGCAAGTACTGTGAAAATCATCTTAGCCATTGAATATGCACAACAAGCAGCAGCAGGAAAAATCGATCCGCAAAAAGAAGTAAGATTAAAGGAATTAGAGAATTTCTATATCCCAAAAACAGACGGCGGTGCGCATGAGGCTTGGATTATTCAATTGAAAAAAGACAAAGAGATAGAGATAGATCGTGTTCCATTATGTGAGGTAGTCAACGGGATGATTGCTTACAGTTCTAATGCAAATACTGAATACTTAATTGAGGTGCTGGGGCTTCAAAACATCAATCATGTTCCAAAGAGCTTAGATATGTTAAAGCATGAGCCTATGTATCCCATTGTAAGTGCACTTTATATACCTGCCCAACTGATGAATGAAAAGAACTTATCGAAAAAAGAAGTCCTAGAAGTAATGAAAAACATGGATATGCATGAATACCGTAATAAAGCGATTGAAATTCATAATAGATGGCTGAGCCAACCACTAACTGATCAAGAAAAAAAACAATTAAGAAAAACTTTGGACAATGATTTTCAAAAAATTTGGTCTGACCGTTTGCCCCGATCAACGACTAGAGATTATGTATCTATTATGAAAAAGCTAAATAGCAAAGTATATTTTAGTGAAAGTGTATATCAATATCTTGATCCAGTAATGGAACAAATAATGAGAAATCCAAACAATTGTGAATGGCTTGTTCATGCGGGACAAAAGGGAGGATCTACCGCGTTTATTCTTACGATTGCAATGTATGCGACAGATAAAGATGGAAACCAGACAGATATTGCATTTTTTGCAAATGATTTAACTCCAGTCGAGAAAGCAAAACTTTCTCGAAATATGAATGGGTTCCTGCTGAAATTTTTAAAAGACTCTAAATTCCGCGCCCATATCAAAAAAGAATTATCTATTTTAGATTTGCCTGGTTCACTTTCATGACTATCCCCCATCGGAAACCACGCTCGCGGTCTTTACCGTATTTGGCCAAAATATAATTTCAATTCTTGGTTTCTCGAAATCAATAATCTTAGCTGTTTACTCTCAGCTTAATAGAGACACGCAGCGTAAAGAGTTTATCAATGTTGAAGTGCTACTTCCTTCGTTCAGATTTGATCAATTTTACGCTACTGAAGAATTCAACATCAAATTGCAATCGGTATTTGTGAATGCGGGCTGAGACTCATGTTAAAGGTCGTTGGAAATATCAAAGAGGAAGAGGTCAATTCCGTTGGGGATGATAGTGTGTTTCAACAAGTTGTTGCAAAAACAGGAGTTGCTTCAGTGGCAAACGTACAAGTGCCAAATCCAGTCGTCTTGGCTCCATCATATAGAACGTTCGCCCAAGTTGAGCAAGCCAGAGTCAGAATTTATATTCAGAATGAAGAATGGTCCAATCTGTGCACTTTTTGAGGCTGATGGTGATACATGAAAGATCAAAGCGATGGACTCAATCAAATATTATGTCGCAACTGCTTTGAGTGAAGAAATCAAACAAAAGAAGTCCAAGTCATCGCGTAATGGGCAAGAGAAAAAAGCGGTGGTACGGAACAGCTTACGAAGCTAAGGCACCGGAACATGGAAAAACGATCATTGAAACGGTGAAGGGTGAATTTCCTCGTGTTGATTACAGAATGGGTTACAAGATTAAGTAGGAAATTTATAAAAGGATTTAAATTCTTCTTTTGTCATACCAAAATAGATTTCATCAAAATATGAACCATTTGTATAAATCATATTTCGTAACCTACCTTCTTCAACAAAATTAAGATTTTTGTGAAGAGTTATAGATTCATTGTTAAACGAGTAAACACAAATGGTTGCCTTTTGATATCTAAGTTCAAAGAAATAGTATCTCAACACAGTTAAAATCATATCTTTACTAAACCCTTTCCCTCTATAGCTAGGGAAAACAGATAAGGCATAAGAAAATGTACCATTTTTAATATCACAATCAAATGTTTCAATCGTGCCGATTACATTTTCATTTTCATCTTCAGCAATAAAATAAAAATCGTCACTTTCATTTAGAGGAGTTTTTGAAATAGTATCAATCCATTCTTGAATTTGTATTCTGGTTCGAGGAAAAGAAATTGAATTCAGATTCTTTAATATGACACGATCCAAAGTATCAAATATATGTATGTCTTCTTTTAAAGGTGCTCTTAACTTAATTGTATTACCGAGCCAATAAGCTGATTTCATTAAGTCTCATACCCTTCCATAAAAAAATGAATCAATCAAATTATACCATTTTAAAATTTATTGGAAAGGATTAAAAGAATTATATAAAGGCAATCATCGTTAATTCAAATACCTTATTGTGGGCGAACCATGCCCCCAAATGGGATTTAAAGATGGGGCTACTGCTTTGAGGATTACAGAAAAAATTCTTTGGTTTGTTCAATGGCTTTGTGGTTCACTTTGACACGAAAACAGAGCTGCATATTCCAATCGTATGATGTCATTGTTCATTAAAGATGATTATTTATTATATTAATTAAATTTTGGAGGTAATATTTCGAGACTGAAAGAATTGAAACTACATTTTAGTTCAGAAGGTCTAAAAGTTGATATAATGGGGGAGAGGAAAACTTTGCGATTTTGTTACATGCAATAACCATTTGACACGTTGCTGCTCTATTGGAATACATACCGTTTGCTTTAAAACTCTCTAATGCTCTTTCAGCATGATTTAAGGAAAAATAATTTTGCCGAATTTCATAGTATGCAATGGCAACTTGATAATTGAACTCTGCCCTTTCGATTTCGTCAGGGATTTTATGTAGACGACTTTCCGCGATTCTATAAAAATTAATGGCTTTGGTAAATCTTTTTTTATAAAACTCATACAATCCAGAAAAGAAATAGAAATAGTACTGAATCATATCATCAGTACAGGATTCTAAAGCTTTTGATTTGATATCGTTTAACAGATCTCCAGATTCTTTGTAATTCTCAGTCATCAGTTTAAATCGTGAATCTATAAGGTTAAAATATAACAGCACATTTTGATTTTCCTTCATATTAGGCAGTATATTTTTAATTTCTTCCCGCAGTTTAGTAGCATTTTGAATATTGTTTTGTCTAATAAAACAATACCAATCATTAAGCATTTTACCGACTTTCTCAAACGCAACTTTAGCTTCCAATGCCCCAGCATCCTTTCATATAGTTGTTTTTAAATATTCAAAAAATTAATGTCTGGTCTTTTCCTTTTTCTGCATATGATTCATTTTACATAAAGGATCATTTTTTGACAATGATTTTCCTTTTTTGGCATTTGAAAATAACAAGTCGAACGTGTCAGGGTATAAGACCTACTCAATAAGATTCATTTTCATGGATTGACAGGATTTATTCACCAATTCTTTTCTATAAAGTGGTAAAATATTTCGAGGTATGTCACATTAGTATTAGAGGAGAATGCTATGAAGACTCTTGATGTTCAGGCGTTGCACAAAGCCATTGATCAAACGCTGGAACAATTAAAACATCAATCAGACGAATTCGCCAAAGTCAAAAAGGCCGTTGACAGCATCACATCACTTGATGATGCTTTAAAAGGAAAAGGCGGCGACGCGATCCGCGCCTTTTACGAGGAGTGCCACACTCCTTTTTTGCGGTTCTATGATACTTTCATAGTGGAATATCGTTCCACGCTGAAGAAATTGAAAAGCGCGCTGAATTCCCTAGAACCAAACCACAACGGATTTATTTCACAGTCCTTTCTCGAACACGAGCTGGAACAAGGGGTGAATGCGGCCGACCGCACAACGAAGCGTTTGGTATCTAAAACAAATGCCTCGATCGCAAAAGTCAGCCACATCGTCGATTTGCCTGATTTGAATGACAGCGATTTTCACGAACAGAACAGGAAAGCATTAAAGGAAATCAATCAGACAATTGAAAAGCTGCACACTTTTGACCGCGAACAGACAAGCGCTCTTAAAACTGCTGAACAAGACCTTGAAACGATGCAAAAATACATCACAGAGCTTGAGAAAATGTACACAGGCCCCAAAATCGAGATCACAAGCTATAAAAAAGGCTCAATTTTAAAACCGGATGAGAATACAAACATTAACGGTCCGGTCGGCGGTTTAAAGGGAGAGTTAGAAAATGCTGAGCCTTCGCCGATGGAAATCATGCTAAAAAAATTGTCCGATCAAGAAGAATCTGAAGTCGATTCACTTACCAAAGCAGATCATTTTAAAAAGATTGATACAGGTATTCGCATCATCAAAGGCAAAGTATATAATATGAAGGGATACAAAAAGCTCGGTTCTGTCGATGTCACCGATGAAATCGGTACAGGCAAGGACTTCGTCGGCGGTTCGTACATGCTTTATTCAAACGGTCAAATTGTCCGAAAATACATATCCGGCGGTGAAGTGAAATACGAACTTGTCAGTCGTATACCGGAAAGCAGAGTGAAGAAAAGCGACATTGAAAAAGCTCTTGATTGGGCTAAAGACACAGTTGGAGAATTGTCCGGTGGTTATGATGGTTATAGAGCGATAACAGGTGTTGACCCTGTGACTGGTGAAAAACTATCCGTCACTGACCGTATCCTGTCCGGTGTTTCTGTCATACCCGCTACTAAAGTAGTCAAGGTAGGAAAATATGTTTTCAAAGCGAATAAAGGTGCGAAGACGGCGAAAAGGGTTTCGACCAGTACTGCTAAAAGGCCAGGGGGATATCTCAAGGAAGATGTTGATGAACATGGCTATTTAAGCCCAGGGGTTAATCGTGCACCAGGGAACAAAAATATTGCTTCTGATAATCGAGTACAGTCTCACCACCCAATACAAAATGAGTGGGCGAAAAGATGGGCTAAAGAAGGTGGATTTGATTATAACGAAAAGAAAGCATCCGCAATACTTCTCCCGTCAAGCTCGGGGCATTCACACGCAAAAATCTCTTCTATGCAAAGAAAGCGAAGAAAAATCGAGGGATTTAATACTGACATACGTTATGAATTTAATGTGAGTTATAGGGAAATGATTGAAGCAGGTGTTGATCAAAAAGCTACCCGAAAAGCAATGAAGGATGCATATAAATATTTCGATGGTTTGGGAGGTTTTGTAAAGTGATTGATTTATCAATGGTTTCAGATTTGATAAAAAATACTCCAGCAAGTGAAAGTGAAATTCAAGAGTCAGAAGATATTCTACAAGCTAAATTACCAAATGTATATAAGGATTTATTAAGAAATACAAATGGTTTTTCAATTGGTGGTGAGGTGGCTATTTATGGTACAGAAGATATTGTGGAAAGAAACGAGACATGGGAAGTAGATGAATATGCAAGAGGATATGTTGCTATTGGAGATGATGGCGGAGGTAATGTTTTCTTAATGCTTCAAAATGAAAAGGAAACAGAAGTATTGATTGTTGACTCTGGAGACATGGATCCAAGCCATGCTACTGTAATCACTTCAGATTTTATTGAATGGGTGAATAGTGGTTGTATTATAAGGGAATCGGAACAGAAAACAATAAGTGAGCCACCTGATACATGCAATATAGTGTTAGCAAAGCCTCTTGATGGAGGATTGAAAGATTTAATAAAAATAAAGAATATATTAGGTATTGAGATTTCAACAGCGGACCTACTAAAGGGTTCAAAAAATCCCCCTTATTTATTAATGGAGAGATTCCCATATGGAAAGGCAAAGAAACTAATTGAAAAATTAGGACCCATTGGTACGGTGCTGAGTTTAGAGCCGATTGTCAAAGATAATTAATATTGGAAAATTAAAGAGAAATACTGCTGAAATCACCAAAACCTTGATTGGCTATTGCCTTTCAAGGTTTTTTTATGTTCCAGTCCGAGAAAAATCCGACAAAAAGGGGGATAAAATGGGGACTTTTTCTATTCCATTTTGTCATACGATAGAGACAAGAAAACGAACGTATACCTGAGTCCAAGAAGGAGAGCCTGCGGACACTGATTTTTTGCACACGGATGTTGTGCAGCTGATTGGTGGCCGCTTTTTTATTGGCCGAAATGGGAGACGCACCTTTCCCTTATCAAGTGTGAACTCGGATGTATCGAATGATGATGAAGGTCGTCAGCTTCACAGGAGGAGCGGCTGGAGTCTATGCAGGATTGCGCGCCTTCAGTTACGGTGTTTGTCGGTGTTGAAAAGGATGCCGCCCCAAAGCCGGAAAGAGAGCCTGTCAGTGCTGCTGCCACGGTTAGAACAGACATTGTTTTTTTCATGCTGATCCCTCTTTTTCATCTACCCTCTCGTTTCCCGGTGAGGGTGCAATAAAACATGTGAGTGCGCTTTGTATGTTTTATTGATCCCTTGCAAGGGAAGAGAAATGGGTAATTCGGTATATACACAAGCAAGAAAGGGGAATGGAGATGGCTGACAAGAAAAAAATCACAATAAACGGCGTTGAAATGGAAGCGTCCGAGGAACAGACGGTGCTGCAGCTTTTGAATAACAGCTCGATTGAAGTGCCGCAAGTTTGCTATCATCCTAGCTTAGGGCCGATTGAAACATGCGATACGTGCATCGTCAGCATCAATGGCGAGCTGAAGAGGTCGTGCTCCGCTGAATTAAAGGATGGCGACGTCATTGATACGCTTTCGTCTGATGTGAAAAAAGCGCAGGTTATCGGGATGGACAAGATTTTATATAATCATGAGCTTTATTGTACAGTTTGCGATTACAACAATGGGGGATGTGAAATACATAATACGGTGAAAGAAATGAAAGTCAATCACCAAAGCATCCCGTTTGATCAGAAGCCTTACCATAAGGATGAATCAAATCCGTTTTACCGGTACGATCCGGATCAATGTATTTTGTGCGGACGCTGTGTCGAAGCGTGTCAGGATGTTCAGGTAACTGAAACACTGACCATAGACTGGGAGCGGAAACGCCCGCGCGTCATTTGGGATAATGATGTGCCGATCAATGAGTCATCTTGTGTATCATGCGGACACTGTTCTACCGTCTGTCCATGTAATGCGATGATGGAAAAAGGAATGGAGGGGGAAGCCGGATATTTAACAGGAATCGATGACGAAACGCTGCGTCCGATGATCGAGATTACAAAAGGCGTAGAAACAGGGTACGGCTCGATTCTCGCCATTTCCGATATGGAATCTGCCATGCGTGATGAACGAATCAAAAAAACGAAAACCGTCTGCACATACTGCGGCGTCGGCTGCAGCTTTGATGTCTGGACAAAGGGCAGAGACATTCTGAAAGTCGAGCCGCAGGAGGAAGCGCCGGCCAACGGCATTTCTACTTGTGTAAAAGGAAAGTTCGGCTGGGATTTCGTCAACAGCGAGGAACGCCTGACAAAGCCGCTGATCCGAGAAGGCGACCATTTCCGCGAAGCTGAATGGGAAGAGGCGTTATCGCTGATCGCCAGTAAGTTCACGGATTTAAAAGAGGAGTTTGGCCCGAATTCGCTTGCCTTTATTACATCTTCTAAATGTACAAACGAAGAATCCTACCTCATGCAAAAGCTGGCCAGAGGGATCATCGGCACAAATAATGTCGACAACTGTTCGCGCTATTGCCAATCTCCTGCGACTGCCGGCCTGTTCCGGACAGTCGGCTATGGCGGTGACTCAGGGTCGATTACAGATATCGCGGAAGCGGACCTTGTGTTGATTATCGGTTCGAACACGTCTGAATCGCATCCGGTCTTGTCCACTCGCATTAAACGGGCTCATAAGCTGAGGGGACAGAAAGTGATCGTAGCGGATATCAGAAAACACGAAATGGCAGAGCGCTCTGATTTATTTGTCCAGCCGCGTGCCGGATCAGATATCGTCTGGCTGAATGCCATCGCCAAATATTTAATTGAAAACGGCAAGGCAGATGAACGCTTTTTGCAGGAAAGAGTGAACGGACGGGACGAATATGTGAAAAGCCTAACGCCGTATACCCTTGAATATGCCGAGGAGAAAACCGGAATTGATCAAGAAACCCTCATCCAAATGGCGGAGATGATTGGTCAGTCTGACAGTGTGTGCGCATTGTGGGCAATGGGCGTGACACAGCATATTGGCGGAAGCGACACGAGCACGGCAATTTCTAATCTGCTGCTTGTGACAGGAAACTACGGTAAACCGGGAGCAGGCTCTTACCCATTGCGCGGCCATAACAACGTGCAGGGGGCAAGTGATTTCGGCAGCATGCCTGACAGAATGCCGGGGTATGAAAAAGTGACGGACGAACAAGTCCGCCAAAAATACGAGCGGGCGTGGGGTGTGCCGCTGCCGAAGGAGCCGGGCATGACCAACCACGAAATGATCGAAAAAATCCATTCTGGCCAGCTGAAAGCGATGTATGTAAAAGGTGAAGAAATGGGTCTGGTCGATTCCAATATCAATCATGTACACGCCGCATATGAAAAGCTTGATTTCTTTGTAGTGCAGGACATTTTCTTTTCACGAACAGCCGAGTTTGCTGATGTTGTTCTTCCTGCGAGCCCGAGCCTTGAAAAAGAAGGAACCTTTACAAACACAGAACGCCGTATTCAGCGGCTGTATCAGGTGTTTGAACCGCTGGGCGAATCAAAGCCTGATTGGCAGATTATTATGGAGGTAGCCAATAAGCTTGGCGCCGGCTGGCACTATGAGCACCCTGGAGAGATTATGGAGGAAGCAGCCATGCTGTCGCCGATTTATGCCGGCGTCACCTATGAACGCCTTGAAGGCTACAATTCCCTGCAATGGCCTGTAAGCGCTGATGGAAAGGATTCGCCTTTACTCTTTACAGAGCGCTTCCCTTTCCCGGACGGCAAGGCCAAACTCTACCCTGTTCAGTGGGCAGAGCCTGAAGAGTTCGGTGAGGAATATGACATCCACGTCAACAATGGGCGGCTCTTAGAGCATTTCCACGAAGGGAACCTGACCTACAAATCAAAAGGGATTTCGAAAAAAACGCCGGAAGTGTTCTTAGAAATTTCTCCTGAACTGGCGTCAGAGCGGGGAATTCAGGACGGAACCCTTGTCAGACTCACATCGCCTTTCGGAAATGTCAAAGTGAATTGCTTGATCACTGATCGTGTCAAAGGGAAGGAAGTGTATCTGCCAATGAACGATTCAGGGGAAGCAGCGATCAACCTGTTAACAGGCAGCCATGCTGATAAGGATACCGATACGCCTGCATACAAAGAAACATCGGCCAAATTGGAAATTTTGAAGCGCGATGGAACCAATCCGCTGCCTAAGATCAATCACCGCAACGGCAATCCGCAGCCGCAAATCGGTGTGCAGGTACAAAAGAAATGGGCGCGGAACGATTATATTTTCCCTGGCGACGCTGTGAAAAGGGGGATTGGGCATAATGGCTAAAGCGATTAAACGAATTCAGAAAATCGAGATAACCGAAGAGGATCAGAGAAAGCGTGATATGAAAGAAATAGAAGATGCATTAGTCGAAAATAAGGAAGCCATTCTTGAAACGCTGCATATGATTGGGCACATGAACGAGCGCGGTGTTTTGCCAATGCTCCGCGGCCTTTTTGGCCAAGGAGATAAAGTTCTGGACATCTTAGTGAAAAAGGCAGATACAGAGGAAACGGCCAACACGCTTAAAAATCTGCTTCTTCTGTTTGGGACGCTCGGCATGTTAGACGTGAAACAGCTGGAACCTCTCATTTTGAAAGTGAATGCGGGGGTTGCAAACGCGGTGGAACAAAAGGACAGCGAAGAGAAAACAGGTTATTTTGATGTCATCCGCTCACTCAAAGACCCGGAAATCAACAAAGCAGTTACACTGCTATTCTCCTTTTTAAAAGGAATGGGACAAGATACAGAGGAGCTGGAACGCACGACTCAGCCTCCGGAGCACCAAAAACATCATCAGGAACCCCGAGAGAAAAGGGGGATGAATCAGAGGGATTGACCACCCGCCCGAGCCGGCTGTTGCCAGCTCGGGTTTTTTGCAGGCAGCCGGCTAATCAATATGAAATCGAAGCAAAAAGAGCTCACTCAAAAAACAGGAAGATCTTGCGAGCGGGAGTGGTATGAAAAAGTGTTGGATGCAGGCAGCACATTTGCAGGAAACATCACCGGATATTATGATTACAAGAAAGCCACTGAGGGTGTTAATCCCGTTACAGGAGAAACATGTCTCCTTCACATCATGACTTCAAAAAATTCACCATTGTTCCATCTGGATCGGCAAATGCCGAAAATCTATTTAAGTTGTTGGAGGAATGATTCAGTATGTTAACAAGAGAAGATATCTTTAAGCATGTCAAAGAAAAATTCGGTACATCGCCAGATTACCCATTTCAAAAATTTCCATACTATGCCGCTTTAAGACATGAATCTAACGAAAAATGGTATGGTCTTGTAATGAATGTTCTTCCAGAAAAGTTAGGCTTAGATGGAAATGACGAAATAGATATTCTGAATTTAAAATGCCCTCCCGAAATAAGCGGCAGTTTAAGAAATGGAAAGAGCATTTTACCTGGATATCATATGGATAAGGAAAATTGGATATCACTTGTTTTAGAACGTATAGATTCAGAAGAAGAAGTTTATAACTTAATTGAGCAAAGCTTTAATTTAACCAAGTAAATCATGAAATGATCGTTTCGCAAAAGGAACCAGAAAATGTTCAAACTTTTTTATAAAACCGAAACTTAAATTCGTTGGATAAGAATCCGTTTTGATCAATCTTTTTTTCAAAACGGGTTCTTTCTATAATATATGGGTTCTCATGATGTTTTTGGTCAACTTTATTTTAAAGCAACAACAACACGGCCATTAACAAAAGAGGCAAACCCTTACGTACCAAGGGTTTGCCTCTTCTCATTTAAAACGTCCCAGGAGAGATTCGAACTCCCGACACACAGCTTAGGAGGCTGTTGCTCTATCCACCTGAGCTACTGGGACACAGAACAATATTATAGTGCAAAAATCAGAAAAAATAAAGAGGTTGCAGCGGTTTTTTTAAAAATTTCTTCGGGAAAACATACATCCGGCAGACTTCGCAGCCTGCTGAATGTATGTTTCGGCCTTAACCTTTCAGGTCAATATGATGTCCTGAAACGGGATGTGGCGCCTGAACCATGTCAACGAGCTGCTGTGCGCTTTGTTCGGCGGTGTCCAAAGCCGTCTTTGTCAGCGACATTTGCACGTTTTGATAAAGAGCGGCCTGACTCATGGCCATTGATAAAACAGCAATATCCAACATAACCACCTCCTTAACATGTGTATCGGTTAGAGAGGTGAGGACTTTACTCATATTTACTAATCAGAATATTCAATTTAATATAGTTGTAAACCGATCCCAGCGGCATCTTAAACACCATGAAAAAGAAGCCGTCTCTCAATACTGCCACTGACCGGTTCCTTGTTTGTCTTCGAATAAGGAGAGGGGCTGTTTTGTATCTTCCGCGATTCTCCACTTCCTGAGCATTTGTCTAATGTTTTTTGTTGATTTCATTCTCAAAGAGGCTGATGATTCTATCATTCTGCTTGACAAGCGTTCGCAACATGGCAACGATGTTTCCTGCAAATCCGATCAATATGATCATCAGTATGATGATGATCCACATGGTAAACCACACCCCTTAATGCACAAAATTTTCCTTTCGATTCAACATTACCACCTGGTCTTTCACAAAACAACTTTCCTTTTGAAACGGAGGCTGATTTTATGGATTGGCTTGAATTTGTTTCTGCGACGGTTCAATCATTGGCATGGCCAGCTACTTTGATGATGTGCGTTTTGCTGTTAAAGGAACCTTTGTCTAAACGGATGAAGGAATTGATCAAACTGAAATACAAGGACTTTGAATTGGAGTTTGACAAAAGGCTTCAGAAGCTCGTCTCCGTACGGGAAAAAAGGTTATCGGGACTGACATCTGTACGGTCAGCGCCGGCAGGGGAGAACATGATCGAAAGCGCTTGGTCTGATGTTCACAATGTTCTGCGGGAAACAGCCTCGACATTTGATCAAAATGCGATCCGCCTTGAAGGCGATGAATTGATTCAAATGCTGCATGACCACGGAATGATACAAGACGACGCGGCATCTGTGCTTTCAGAGCTTTCCGCTCTGCGTCGGGATGCATCGGACAGAGTGAGCATTACCGGAGCCCTGGCATACAAAACACTTTGCTTGGAGGAAGCGAAGCGTTTGCAATTATTAGCTGAACAACAAACTGCGATTAAATGAAAGGCGAAACGATTCATTTGATACTCTGACGCTTTACATCAGCGCCGGAGTTTTTTTGTATTTGAGCTAAAAATGAATTTTCTTTATCGAATAGACGATTTTACGGAGAGAGGCTGATTGCCGGTTTAAATATGATATCATGGTGGACAGGAAGAAGTTTATGATAAGAGAGGGTTTCATTTATATGCTAGAGAAAGCTGAAGCTTTATTGCAGCACTATTATGGCTATCCTTCACTGCGTCCGGGTCAGAAGAAAGCCATTCAATCGGTCGTTTCTGAAAAACGGGATACAGCATGCATTATGCCTACGGGCGGAGGGAAATCAATCTGCTACCAAATTCCCGCGCTCCTTATGGAGGGGACAACCATTGTGATCTCTCCTTTAATTTCCTTGATGAAGGACCAGGTGGATGCGTTAAATCAGCTTGGAATTCAAGCTGCGTACGTGAACAGTTCTTTAGGCCATGGCGAAATCGCTGAGCGGCTTTCCATTTTAAAGGAAGGCGGCTACAAGCTGTTTTATGTCACACCTGAGCGGCTGACGTCTCCCGATTTTATTCGCGTGCTTTCCCGCATTCATATCCCGCTGACAGCGATTGATGAAGCTCATTGCATTTCACAGTGGGGCCACGATTTCAGGCCGAGCTACAGACATATTGAAAGCTTTTTAAATAGCCTCGGCACCCGTCCGGTCGTATTGGCATTGACGGCTACCGCAACGCCCGAGGTTCATGAGGATATTTGTACACAGCTCGGGATCGAAAAAGAGAGCACGGTTTTCACCGGTTTTTCACGGGATAATTTGACGTTTAAAATTTTAAAAGGCGAAAACAAGGATCGTTTTATCGAATCATATGTGGAGAAAAACCGCTCAGAGGCGGGAATTATTTATACAGCGACAAGAAAGGAAGCCGAAAGAATATCAAGCCGCCTGTCTCAAAAAGGAATTGCGGCCGGGTGCTATCACGGCGGGATGAATGATGAAGAAAGGGACCGGCAGCAGGATCTCTTTTTAAATGACGAGATCAGTGTGATGACAGCGACCTCAGCATTCGGAATGGGCATCGATAAATCCAATATCCGCTATGTGATTCATGCTCAAATTCCAAAGAACATGGAGAGCTATTATCAAGAAGCAGGACGAGCCGGACGCGACGGTCTTGACAGCGAGTGTATCCTGCTATTTTCTCCTCAGGACATCCGGCTTCAGCGGTTTTTAATCGAACAGTCGACAGAAGATGAAGACATTCGGGCGCAAGACGTGAAAAAGCTGAGGCAAATGGTTGATTTTTGCCATACTGAAGGCTGTCTTGAGCGGTTTATTCTTTCTTATTTTGGCGAAGTTTCGACTGAAGACTGCGGCAGGTGCAGCAGCTGTCTCGACACCCGAAGCATCACCGATGTGACGAAGGAAGCACAGATGGTACTGTCCTGCATCATCCGCATGGGAGAAAGGTTCGGAAAAACCATGGTGGCGCAAGTTCTGGCAGGTTCGAAAAATAAGAAAGTGGCCGAAAACGGCTTCCAGCAATTATCGACTTACGGAATTTTAAAGAACCGGTCTATTGCCGACATCAGCGATTTTATAGAGTTTTTAATCGCAGATGAGTACATCCAGATGTCCGACGGAACATATCCCGTTCTCTTTGTCGCCAACAAGGGGCGAAACGTTTTGCTCGGCCGGGAAGCGGTGATGCGCAAAGAAAAAATGCAGACAAGTCAAATTGTTAAAGATGACGAATTGTTTGAACGGTTAAGAGCGCTGCGCAGAAAGCTTGCCCAGGAACAAGGCGTGCCTCCTTTTGTCATATTCTCTGACGAAACGCTGCGGGAAATGAGCGGGAAAGTTCCCCTGACAGACGAAGAACTTTTGTCAGTCAAAGGAGTGGGAGAACAAAAAAGAGTAAAATACGGCGCTGTATTTCTACAGGAGCTTCAAGCCTATAAAACTGAGAAAGAAGCATAAAAACCCAAAAACATCATATGTAAAAAGTTTTTTTAGTAAATCTCCTATTGCAGATAAAAAAAGATTGGAACCCTTGATACACCTGAATTTATGCCGATTTTTGGACGGCTGAAAATCCTCCTCGTAAAATAACTGTAATCAAAAACAAATTGTTTTGTTATTGATTTGACATTTTCATATGTTACGATTGCTCCTGTTAGCCGGACAATAAAAAGCTAACAAGGGAGGATTTACTTATGAAGAAGACGTTTATGTCCTTTGTTGCAGTTGCAGCACTATCTTCAACTGCATTCGGAGCGAGTGCCTCTGCAAAAGAAGTAACAGTCCAAAAAGGTGACACCCTTTGGGGAATCTCGCAAAAACAAGGGGTAAATCTGCAGGACTTAAAAGAATGGAATCAGCTTTCCTCAGACCTGATTATTCCAGGACAAAAGCTGAACGTTTCTGAAAAACAGACAGAAGAAAAGAAACAATATACCATTAAAAAGGGAGACACTCTCTGGAAAATCGCTCAACAATTCGGCGTTTCCGTGAACGACCTTAAAAATTGGAACAACATAAAATCAGATATCATTTACCCGAATACATCCATAACTGTTGACGGACAGGCGACGGTTCAAGCTGCTGCGGCGCAGCCTGCGGAAACAAAGCCTGCCGTACAAAAAGAAGCGAAAGTTGAGAAAGCTGCGCCTGCACCTAAGCAGGAAAAAGAAACGGCTTCCCGTTCAAACGAATCTCAAAGCTCTCAAAGCGCTGCAAAAGAACTGACGGTTACCGCAACGGCATACACTGCCAATGACGGCGGAATGACAGGCGTGACAGCTACGGGTTTTGATCTCAATGCCAATAAAAACGCCAAGATTATTGCGGTGGATCCAAACGTGATCCCGCTTGGATCCAAGGTGTATGTTGAAGGCTACGGAGAAGCGACTGCTGCCGACACCGGCGGTGCGATCAAAGGGAACAAAATCGACGTATTTGTTCCAAGCAAATCCGCGGCAAAAAACTGGGGCGTTAAAACGGTTAAAGTAAAAGTTTTAAAATAAGAAGTTTTACCATTGATGGACACTGACCATGGAGATGATCAGTGTCTTTTTTCTGTTTTCTGCATCTTTTTTTCGATTTAGATGTTTTTTTAGATTGGCAAATGGGTAGTTCAATAGATATGTACATATCAGCTGATTTAGAAAAGGAGATGTAGGAGTATTGCTGTGGATTATCATGACATTTTTATTGATTAATGCAGGGATTTTTATTTTTTCTTATCTGAGGACAAAAGATATTAATTTGAAGACGTCAGACGGTTATTTTCTCGGCGGGCGCAGTCTCACTGCTCTCTATATTGGAAGTTCGCTGCTTTTAACCAATTTGTCAACAGAACAAATGGTAGGGTTAAACGGTCAAAGCTATTCGGGAACGATGAGTGCGATGGCTTGGGAGGTTACAGCACCGCTTGCGCTCATTATGCTGGCATTCGTTTTTTTACCGAGGTATCTCAGTTCTGGGGTTACGACGATACCTGACTTTCTTGAAAAACGCTATGATCAAAGAACGCGGCAAATCGTCTCGATTCTCCTGCTTCTGGGATATGCGACCTCGTTTCTGCCAACCGTATTGTACTCCGGGGCGCTCGTTCTCGATCAAGTGTTTAATATTTCCTCTGCGCTTGGAATCAGTACGTTTGCGACTGTTTTTTTCATCTCGCTTGTGATCGGGGCCGCAAGCTGCTGCTACATATTTTTTGGGGGACTAAAAGCTGCGGCATCGGCTGATGCCATTTATGGCGCCGGTTTAATTCTTGGCGGTCTGTTTATTTTTGTGCTTGGAATCATGGCAATCGGCGACGGCAGTCTCTTAAACGGCTATACTGAGCTGACGAGTGTACATAAGGAAAAGCTGAATGCCATTACAGCCGACAACGCTGCAGAAGTCCCGTGGCCGACGATTTTTACGGGACTGCTTGTGAACAACTTATTTTATTGGGCTGTTAATCAGTCGATCGTTCAGCGGGCGCTCGGGGCGAAAAACTTGGCTGAAGGGCAGAAAGGCGCGTTGCTGGCCGGTGTATTTAAGACAATCGGTGTGTTTTATCTCGTTCTTCCCGGGGTTATTGCTTACCATCTTTACGGAGGTCATATTGAAAATGCTGACACCGTTTACCCTAAGCTGATCGTTGATTTGCTGCCGACTGCACTTATCGGTGTCTTTGCCGCGATTTTATTCGGAGCGATTCTCAGCTCGTTTAACGGTTCGCTGAACAGCACGATCACGTTGTTTACATTGGATTTGTACAAACCGATCTTCAAGCCTGAGGCAAAAGAAGAAGAGCTTGTGAAAACGGGAAGGATCTTTGTGGTGATCCTTGCCGCGGTGTCGATTATCATCGCGCCTTTTATTCTGTTTGCGCCGTCCGGACTTTACAATTATTTGCAGGAAATGTTCGGATTTTTCAATGTCCCTGTATTGGCTGCCGTCGTTGTTGGATTCTTTACGAAAAAAGTGCCGGCGCTTGCCGTGAAATGGGCGATATTCGCACACATTGTTTTGTATACCATCTCAAAAATCTATTTTGGCCATATTCATTTTCTCTATATATTGGCCGTTTTGTTTCCGTTTTCCGTCCTCTTGATGCTTTTCATCGGAAAATTGAAGCCAAGGCCGTCAGAATTCAAGCTTGAGAAAAATGCAAAGGTTGACTTGCGGCCATGGAAGCATGCCAAACTTGCTTCTATTCTTGTGATTTGTCTGATGGCCTGCATTTATCTGTTATTTTCGCCTTGGGGTCTTGCCAAATAAAAAAAGGCAGAGGATGTGTTCATCCTCTGCCTTAATGTTTTGTGATACAAAGTGATACATGTTCTTTCTGTGCGTCGATCCGGCACCGTCCGCCAATCGGAAATGTAAAGAAAGGGGTTGTATGGCCGAAATCTATATTTGCGATAACGGGTATTTGAGAAAGCTCTTTTTTTGTTTGCACAATTTGTTTAAGGCGCTCAAGCGTTACGGCTGATGCTGTCTGAAAACGACCAATGAGAACGGCTTTGACACCGGAAAAATCGGGCAGATGAAGCAAGGACTGCAGATCGCGGTCAAAAAACGCTGCCGGCGATTCCCAATCATCCTCAAGAAACAATACGGCGTTCTTGATGTCAGGGAAATATTCCGTACCTTGCAATAGGTTCAATGTGCACAAATTCCCTCCTATGATCTTTCCGTCTGCTGAGCCTTCGTTGATCACAACAGGGCCGCTGTTTTGTTTGGGACATTCTTCAGTTTCGATTTCTTCACACCACATCGATGATGGTTCAACATCGTAGACACCGCTTGCGCAACAGCACTTCAAAAAGTAATCTGTCATATAGTTCAGTCCATACCCCATTGAAAAGCTTGAAAAATGAGGTCCCGAATAGGTGACAAGCCCGGTTTTTGCATAGATCGCCGCTGAAAGAGCGGTAATATCTGAAAAGCCGCAGAACACTTTTGGGTTGGCTTTTATGAGTTCATAATTCAAATGTGATAACAGCTGATTGCTGTTATACCCGCCGAGCACAGTGAGTATTCCTTTGACGCGTTGATCGGAAAAGGCATCATGGAGATCGCTTACTCTCGATTGAATGCTGGAGGAAGAACATTCATCAATTTCATTAGCATGTGCGGAAAAAGAGATTCGAAATCCGAGATTGTTTAAAACCGTTCTCGCTTTTTCGATCTTATCGGTGTTGAGAAGTGACAGGCTTCTCGATGGGGCAATCACCCTGATTTCGTCACCGGGCTGTAGTTTTTCTGGAAACATGAACGGGCACACCTTTCATTGTTTCTATCTATTTCACCATACTTTTAAAGATCCTGCCACTGAATTTCACCGGATTTTAAACCGGGGTCGATCGTTACTTCAAAATGATGCTTTTCATAAAAATGGATCAGCCGGTCCACATGGTCCCAATCCCTTTCAGCAATGTCCCCCGTGATGACCGGTATGTTGTGCTCGCGGGCTTTTTCTTTTAAATATTTCATGCAGATGGAACCATAACCGTAGCCTGCCGGCCCTTTAATATCCCCGATATGGATCGCGCATTTTTCTTCTTTGTAGGAAGCGACAAGAGAAAAATCACATCTTCCGCGGTACGGCGACTGGCAATCGCTTAACATAATCTTGCATGTCCGGCCATCATCAATCGAATGGACAATCATCCATTCATCGTCTTTCGATTGATCAATACCGAGCACTCGCGAATCTTTGGAGATATCCTTCATATTTTCACGCATCCGAAACAGTTGAAATTGCAATTCGTTCAATTCCTTCTGCAAGCCGGAGCTGTCTTTTTGCAGTTCTTCATCCGTTATCATAAAACTTGCTCCTTTCCATTAAAACATACAGTTTTCGATTATAGTAAAAAGAACGGCAATTTGCAAATGGGTTGCTAGAATTAAATTTTAATGTAATTTTAAACAAAAATTTCACATTCTACGATTTTTTTGTGATAGAATTCATATGACTTCTGGTATATTTACCTAGGATACGAGACAATGGATCCTCCTAATCCCAGAAAAACCATGACAAAAGGAGCGTACGATTTTGAAGAAAAGAATTTTTTCTCTATTGATGCTGATGTCAGCTTTTGTTCTTGTATTAGCTGCATGTCAGCAGGCTGATCCAAAAGGATCTTACGCAACGGCTTATAAAAAGCTGATTTCTGCGAAATCATACGAATTTTCAAGTGATATCGGCTTGAAAGTTGACGCATCCAACCTTGGAGCGGAAGATAAGCAAGTTGCTGATATGCTGAACGATGCAACATTAACGATCAGCGGAAAAACGAATGCTGAAACGAAACAGTCTGAGGCTGTGATTAAAGCGAAGCTGAAAGTCCAAAACATGTCGCTTGATTTCGATATTCCGGTTTATATGGACGAAAAGAAACAAGTCGGCTACATCAAAATTGACAGCGTTCTTGACAGCTTCGGCTTCTTCCTTGGAACAGCCGGCATGAATTTTGACAGCGTCAAAGGCAAGTACCTTGAATTCCCGCTTGAAGATGACAAAACTTCATCTCAAGACACGGATGAACTTCAAAAACAATTGATGGAATCCATCAAAGAAGCTGCAGACAATCTGCCTGCAGATAAGTTTGAAAAAGCGGATCTGACAGATAAAGAAAAAGAGCAGGGTGCTGCTCAAAAAGTCGCTTTCAGCTTTAGTGACAAAGAAATTAAAGCTGCGGTCGTCAAGTTCATCGAAATCGCCGGAAAAGCGAGCGGAGAAGCTGTTCCGAAGAGCGAGCTGAACAAGATTAAAGACGGACTGAAAGACGTCACATTCAAAAAGTTCGATGTGACATCAACAATCGATGACAAAGAAAATCTTCTGACTGAAAATGCGGATATCTCTTTGTCTGTTGACAGCAAAAAAGCACCTCAATCTTTAGGCATCACGGCATCTACAACTTACAAAAATATCGATGGTGACGTAAAGTTTGAGCATAAACCGAATAAAGAAGATATCGTAACTGAAGAAGAATTCGAAAAATTAATGGCTAAAGATGCTATGAATTTCTAAGGCATCCGCCTTGGTTCCCTTCCTCGTTCTAGAGGAGGGGAATTTTTGTATATTCTGTGACTAAATTCTGACGAAAAGCCGAAAACGTTGACATTCCTCCTGAATTTGAATACGATTTTGATAGCTTGCACAAATAGGAGAGATTGCCCGATATGACACATACACAAAAAAATAAAAACTATACAGGCATTGTTGTTGCTCTGACGATTATCATAAACGGTGTCATTGCCCTCTTGTTTTTCATGCCGAAAAGCGACAAATTCGCTCATTTGGATTTGACTTTTCTGCCGCTTTTGAACGCAGTCTGCAACAGCTTCACATTCATTTTCTTAGTGGCTGCACTGATCATGATTAAACAGAAAAACATTAAGGCGCACAAGCGGTTTATTTTTGCCGCTTTTACGACAACGTTCATCTTTCTTGTTTCATACTTAACTTACCATTCATTAATGCCTGACACTCATTTTGGCGGGGAAGGGATTATAAGACCGATCTACTATTTTATTTTGATCACACACATTGTCTTGTCCGCTTTAATCGTTCCCTTGGCCTTGTTTACGTTGTTCAGAGGCCTGAGCATGCAGGTGGAACGCCACCGCAAAATCGCCCGCTGGACGATGCCGCTTTGGCTGTATGTCAGCCTGACAGGTGTTCTCGTCTATATGATGATTTCCCCATACTATTAAAAGCCGGAGAATCCGGCTTTTTTTTGTTCTTGCAACATTCTTCTCTTTTAAAAGCGATTTTCCTCTGGTACAAAAATATATCCTGAAATAGATGATCGTCTACACAAGATATGGAAATAGGAATATAAATAATTAGAGCTTTTTATAGAAATGAAAAAGGGAGATGGATATGAAAATTTTGCTTGCCACTTATTGGAGCATACCCCATGTAGGTGGTGTATGGACATATATGGTCCAATTAAAAGAAAAGCTGGAGTCATTAGGACATGAAGTAGATTTGCTCGGATACGGAGAAGAGAACAGCATCATTCATATTGTAAATGAAAACCGGAGTATCGCGAAAGATCAGCTGCTTCCATTAGTGAAAGCAATGATGAGCGAAGAGGATTTTCCGGAAATATACGCAAATCAATTGGTCAGCTATACTGAGCTTCAGCGGAATGCCTATGAGCTGGGCGCTGCCTATTTGGGGCTTGACAAATATGATATTATTCACGCGCAGGATGTCATATCAAGTGCGTGCATCAAGCGTATTATGCCGAAAGATAAGGTGCTTGTCACGTCAATTCACGGCAGTGTCACATATGAAATCAGAGATCAGCTCAACAATATTCACAGATCACCGACCTCCTATATTGCCAAGGAATATTTTGACCACCTTGAACATACGGGGGCGATGTCTGCAGAAACAGTGATTGTTGCAAACAATTGGTTGAAAGACATTTTGACAGAAGAATTTGCGGTACCAGACGGAAAGATTCACGTTTCCCAGTACGGCTATGATATTGACGGATTCCTTGCGCGGATGAACACAAAGACTGCCGATACGCCTGAGACAGACAAGAAAGTGATCCTTTTTACCAGCAGAATGATCGGGAATAAAGGCATCCATTACCTAATCGAAGCACTCTCCCAATTAAAGGACACCCGCAATGACTGGGTTTGCTGGATGGCAGGAGAAGGGGAGAAGCTGGCTGGACTCAAAATTCAAAGCGAGCAGCTAGGCCTTGTTGATGACGTAGTCTTTCTGAAAAACCGGGAGGATGTTCCTTATTTGCTGTCGCTTGCTGATATATACGTTCTTCCAAGCCTTTTGGATAATCAGCCGTTATCTTTAATTGAAGCCCAAATAGCCGGAGTTCCTGCAGTTGTCAGTGATGCCGGGGGATTGCCGGAAATGGTGGAGCATGAAGAGACCGGCCTTATCGTTCCAAAAGGGGATGCAGCTGCACTGTCAAGCAGTTTGGAACGATTGTTGAAAGACGATGATTTCAGAAATAAATTAGGAATTAACGCCAAGGAGTTTGCTAAGAAACATTGGGATATGGATCAAGCGGTTACGAGAATTCTTGATATCTATCAAAATACGAATGGGAAAGAGGAGTGAGATCATATGAAATCTTTAATTGTTAATCATTTGTTTGACAGCTTGAATAAAGAAATGGATGCCGACTGGTGGGCAAAATATTTGGATCTGCTCGTCGAGTTTGCCGAGGAGCGGGCTCTGCAGGAGCAGGATAGCTCTTCAGATTCAGCGGAAGAATCCATCGATGAAAGTCTGAAGCCTTTAATATCGGAGCTGAAATCTATTTTTGAGAGTATAAACAATAATATTTTAGAAAACAATAATAAGGTTTTAAAAGATATTTTAGGAGCTGCTGCTCAAGGAATGGATCGCCAAGTTTTAGAAGAAATTATCGAGTCGGTGCGTTCAGAAGCTCAATTATCCAACACCGAAACGGCAGAGTCTTTGGGAACGCTAAAAGAATCGCTGTCTGATAGTGGGACGGCCGCCGGCTCTACGAAAAGTGTCGAGCGGTCAGTTGTAGAAACGCTAAAAGAATCGCTGCCTGAAGACCACACGATCCCGAGAACTGAAACGGTAGAGGTCCTTAGAGCGGTTCAAGAGAAACATGAGGAAAACGAAAACAATTAATACTGAAATCTTGTCAGCCTTCGCAACTCGAAGGCTTTTTATTTTGGAAAAGAATCCTGCGTCGTGCCAAGCGTTTGTTTCTTGCTGGCTTTTCGGCGGACGCGGAGACCCCTATTACACATTGATCCAGCTGCTGCAAGGGAAAATATAAGCAAGACAAAGCAGAAAGAGTTTGCAAGACGGCTCACGCACAGCTAGGTTAATAGCAAAACGGGAAACAAAACGCCGCCATCTTTTTTCTCTGATTCAAATTAAAAAGGAGTAGGTGGTTGTCTTTTACCTTTCTTTGTAATGCGGCATACAATACTAAAAAACAGCGGATTCTTAACTATAACTATTAATGAACAAAACCGGGAACAATGGGGTGTTAGATAGGTGAATTTAAAGGAGATTAAAGGACAATATAATGCCGTGTTTAGTTTAGGGCATCTTTGTTTGACAGCTATACAGCTGAAAAACAATGACCTAAGACCGTTTTCAGGCCCTCTTGACTGGGTGACTATTCATTCCTTGACAGACCTCAACCTCCTTCTTCGAAATCGGTTTACCGGCTTTATGGAACCAAAAAACCTCAGGGTAATCGGATATAATACCGGTAAAAAAAAAGAAGAAGGATCTACTATCTATGTTTCAGATGATTTTTATAACATTGGCTCTGTTCATGATTTTGATGCAAATCAAAATACGCTCGACCATTTGGCTACCTATCCTGAGGTAATAGAAAAATACAATAGAAGAATCGATCGCTTTATAGAAAAAATGTCAACTAGTAAACGCATCCTATTTGTCAGGACAGAAGGAGAAGGCAGCTTTAAAGAAGCACAGGAACTTGAACTTGTATTATCAGATTTGGTTCAGCACGACTTTAGCGTTCTTCTGGTGAAGCACTCGAAGGTGAATGGGATTGTAGAGAAAAATTGGCCATTAGAAAAGACTTGCACTGTTGAACTGCCGGACAAAGAGATATGGGAGTCAAACAATGATCTATGGGCATCGTTGTTTAAAGGAATCACTCTCGTTTAAACCGGATTTTTTTGGAGTTTACCAGAGGAGGAAAAGAAATGTTTGAAAATAAAACGATATTCATTACTGGAGGAACAGGCTCATGGGGCCAGGAACTCATTCTTCAGCTGCTATCCTTAAATCCTAAAAAGCTCATTGTATTTTCCAGAAATGAAGAAAGACAAGTTCAAATGAGAAGGCAGATTGAAGATCCGAGGCTGACGTTTTTCATCGGGGATATCAGAGATCGGAAAGCGCTGAATACAGGATTAAAAGGTGTCGACTATGTCTTTCATTTAGCTGCGCTGAAGCATGTGCCGGTTTGTGAAGAACAGCCGCTTGAAGCATTAAAAACGAATGTCACAGGGACGGAAAACGTTATTGAAGCAGCGATCGAAAACGGGGTTAAAAAAGTCATCAACGTCTCGACTGACAAAGCGGCTGACCCTGCCAACTTTTACGGAATGACGAAAGCGATCGGCGAGAAGTTGATCGTATATGCGAACCATCTCTATTCAGACACGGATTTTATTTGTGTAAGGGGAGGAAATGTGCTCGGAAGCAGCGGAAGTGTTCTTCAGCTTTTTAAAGACCAGATCAGGAAAAAGAACCAGGTCTCCATCACAGACAAAAGAATGACCCGTTTCTTCCTCACGAAGGAAAAAACGATCCGGCTTTTATTAAAAGCGGCTGAAAGCGGTCAAGGCGGGGAAATTTTCATTATGAATTCGCCGGCCTGCAGAATTTTAGACATGGCTGAAGTGCTGATCGAAGCTTACGGAAACGAAAAAACGTCCATTGCAGAAACGGGGGCAAGGCCGGGGGAGAAGCTTCATGAACTGCTGATTTCACCTCATGAACGGCAGCATGCTGTTTCATTTACAAATGACCTCGCGGTGGTGCTTCCTGCAATCAAAATGCCTGAACTTCATAAAAAGTATGCGGATTGTCAGCCTTTAGAAACTGATCATTTGAGCTCAAAAGACTTTTTAATCTCAAAAAAGGAAGTAAGAGAAATGCTGAAAGAAGGCGGTTTTTTGGAGTAGAAGGATGGACCGAAGCGTTCACGGAGAATACGCGAACTGATGACAGGCATGGCATGCGGCTGCAGGCGATGCTTCTGTTCGCTCCTCGAAAACAGGACAAGCCGGACGAAAATTCACCCGGCTTGCCGTTTTGTCAATGTTCAAGTGTTAACCCTTCGATATGTTCTTCGACTTTTTTTGTGCGTTCCATTACTTTTTCCGTGTAAGAGTAATCCCCGTAGCAATAAGGGTAGCGGAAATTGTTTGTATCTCCGCCGCAATTATACAGATCGGGGTTCTTTTTGACTTGTTCCTCGGAAAATGCCTTTGCCAGCTTCTCTGAGTGCTTTCCGCCGTGTTTTGAGACGTAATCGATATAACCCGATCCCATATTATAGCTTTGGATGATCGTTTCAATATCGACGCCTTTTTTCTGTCCCTTTTTATACATTGCTGTAAAGTGGCGCACACCCTGCTTAATGCTTGCTTTTGGATCGTCAATCTCATTTCGCTTCATACCGAGAGATTCCGACGACTGCATCGGATCACCGCCTCTGCCTTTCGACTCCTGATACATCATGCCCAATAAAAGAGCGGTGTATTGTGAAAGATCCTGTTCATCGAGTTCTTCTTCAACAAGAGGTTTGTAATCTTTTAATCTCTCAAGAATGTTAGATTCAGTGTCAAGAGGAAGCCATTTTAATTGTTCCAGACCGGAGATGGCAAAGAAAATGATCAAGGGAACAAACACAAAAAAAGACAAACAGCCAGCTCCGGCTAAACATCCCGATTTCTTTTTCTTCAATGGTTTCACCTCTGTAGCGCCCTGATGCAAAACAGTATACAGCCTCATTTATTATGACATATATCTTCAAGAAGACCAAGCGATATCCTTCTATCTTGGATCGCGGTCAAAGCCGAATGTGACGTTCGGAAGAGTACGGATTCTGAACAAAAAGTATATAAAACCGGCAATCAGCCAGCCGGCTCCAATCATGAGCGCATTTTTGCTGATGCTAAGCAGCAGCCAGCCGCAGAAAGAGGCTCCCAAAAAGGGCAGAACCAAATAGCGAAGCGTTTTTAAAAAGCCTCTTTCCTGTTTTCGAATGTAGTAATGGCCGATGACAGACAGGTGGACAAAAATGAATCCGATCAGCGCGCCGAAACTGATGAAGGAATAGATGACCTCGAGTTCCCCGATCATGGCCGTCAATGAAATCAGCCCGATGAACATAATGTTAAACACCGGCGTCTTTAAAGTCGGATGCACATAGCCGAAAAAGCGTTTCGGAAGAGAGCTGTCCCGCCCCATCGCATACAAAAGCCTCGAAGCGCTCGCATGCGAAGAAAGCGAGGATGAAACGACAGCGACCATCGTGCCCGCCAAAAAGAAGGACTTTAAAAAAGCGCCTCCTGTATATAGGGCTATTTCCAGCGATGCCGAATCGGCATGCTGGAAGCTATCATAGGACGGATAGATTTGCTGCATCAAGTAAGAAATCGCCGTAAACAGCGTTCCGCCGATCGCTACTGTTAAAAAGATGGCTAACGGAATGTTCTTCTTCGGGTTGACCGTTTCTTCAGACATGGTGGAAATCGCATCAAAGCCAAGAAACGAAAAACACAAAATCGTCGCTCCTGATACAATCAGGGAAGGCTCGATATCAGAACGGAAAAACGGATCGGCTGAAACCAGCTCGCCCGTCCCGAGGCCGTCTGCGAGCCCGGCGATCATAAATCCGGCAAAAGTCAGGGCGACGATCACTTGAAAAGCGACGAACAGCCCTGTAATATTTGCGGTTAGTCTAATGCCTAAAATATTGACAACGGTAATCGATAAAGCGAGCAGAACGACCCAAAAGCCATGCGGCACTTCAGGAAAAGCCGCCGTCAAATAAGCGCTGCCGATCGCAAAATTGACCATCGGCAAAAATAAATAGTCTAGCATGATCGTCCAGCCGGCTAAAAATCCTGCGTGCGGATGAATGCTTTCATATGCATATGTATAAACCGATCCCGCTTTTGGATAGGCTTTGACCATGCTGCCGTAGCTCAAAGCGGTCAAAAGGAGTGCGGCAACAGTGAATATGTATGCCGCCGGAACGTGCCCCTTTGTCAGTTGTGCGACCACTCCGTATGAATCAAATACGACGAGCGGGTCCATATAAGCAAGGCCGATCACAACGAGCGGGCCGAGTGTAAGGCTTCGTTTAAGCGCAGTTTCGTTTTTCAATGACTTCTAAATCCCCTTATGTGAAAAATACAGAAATTAAGACATATTTTATCTGTTTTTTTGCGCTTGAGCAACTGTATAAAACCTCTTTTTTTCGTATAAAAATAGCAACAGTTGCAAACCCTTTGAAAAAAGGCAAGGAGTATGAAGGTATGGATATATTGAGAGGCTATGTTGAAGCCGTCAAAAGAAATATGGAGACGATGAATGCATCTGATTATGATGGAAAAGAAGAGGATCTAAGAAGACAGCAGGAAGAGCTCGAACGCTATGAACAACGGTTAAAAGAGAAAAGCGCTTCGGCCGATCGCTTTGATCAGGTAGTCGATGCCGCTGTAGATTGTGCGGCCGGCGATATTTCATTTTCACAGCTTGAACATATGTATCAGCAAGAAGGCAGCTAGCGTCCGGATCAGCGGACGCTTTTTTCGCGTTTCAGGATGATGCGGACAGATCAGCCTGGATAGCGAAATATATAGAAGCGAAAAAATCATGTACATGTGAAGGAGATGGTAAAATATAGTTTGAAAGGAGAGGAGCAATTTTGACTAACTATATTTGCACGACGTGCGGTGTTCAATATGACGCTGCTCCGAAAGAGCCGGCGGAATGCATTATTTGCAATGAAGAAAGACAGTATGTCAATCATTCAGGGCAAGCTTGGACAACGCTGGAAGAAATGAAGCAAAGCGGAAGGTTTCAAAACGAAATCGCATTGGAAGAAGAGCGATTATACAGTTTGACGACAACCCCCGAATTCGGCATCGGTCAATCGGCATACCTGATACAGGAGCCCGGTTTTAACTTACTGTGGGATTGTATCACATACCTGGATCAGCGGACGATTGAGAATATCGAGCGGATGGGCGGAGTCCAGGCGATCGCTTTATCACATCCGCATTATTATACTGCACAAACGGAATGGGCTGAAATGTTTGATGCTCCGATCTACATTCATGAAGATGACAAACAATGGGTGCAGCGGCCGAGCAGCCGGATTGTGTTTTGGTCCGGCGATTCCCTCAAGCTGTCAAGCGGGTTGACCTTGCACAGGCTTGGCGGCCATTTTAAAGGGGGAGCGGTCTGCCATTGGGCAAACGGAAACGGAGGCAAGGGAATCCTCCTTTCAGGAGACATTATCCAAGTCGTTCAAGATCGCAGATGGGTGAGTTTTATGTACAGCTATCCAAATTTGATTCCTCTTCCTGCCGGCAAAGTGGAGCAAATAGCTGATCAATTAAAAAATGTTCCATTCAACCGGCTGTACGGCGCTTTTCGCCGCTCTGTGGAAAACCATGCCGGAGAACGTGTACAGCTGTCAGCCGCAAGGTATGCAGAAGCGCTTCTGGGAACGCTGTTTTCGACTTGATCTGTTCCCTGGCTATAAAACTTTTCAACCGTTATGTTTTGGTATATGATATGAAGGTAAAAGTTGCGCGGAAAAGGTGAAAAGCATGAGTGAGCACAATCAGGAAACAACAGAAAAACAGGTGCGGGCCGAGTTAGATGAAGAAACTTTATTTCTCGTTTCACAGACGTTTAAAGCGCTCTCAGACCCTACGAGAATCAAAATTCTTCATCTGCTCTCACAAGGCGAACATTCGGTCAATGAAATAGCAGAGAAGCTGAGTCTGCTGCAGTCAACCGTTTCGCACCAGCTCAGGTTTTTAAAAAATCTTCGTCTCGTTAAATCAAGAAGGGCAGGGACTTCCATTTTTTATTCTCCGGAAGACCAGCATGTCCTCGATGTACTTCAGCAGATGATCGATCATACACAGCATGACTAAAGCTTATGAAAAGGCAAACTCCACATCCCGAGTTTGCCTTTTACGCTGAGCGTTTTTCTTCGTTTCTTCCTTTTTTTAAAACAAAAAAAGAGAAACCGACATAATAAACGGCCAGTACAAAAAAACCGATCATCGTGGCCGGGTCCTGCGCAAAAAGGGCGCCGTACGCTGCTGAACCCCCGTTTGAAACCGCAGTCTGGAGCTGGCCGATCTCGGCGATTCGGTAAAGAAACCGGTATAAAAATAACAAAAGTACGATCAATTCAATCCATAAATGCGTTCTGAAATAAAGGATGCCGTCCCGATTTTCGATTGACACATGCTTCAGCGCATAAGCGGTCAAGATGAGTCCGAGCGCGATCCCAATCAGATCATAGAAGTATGATAAAGGGTGAAGTGCGCTCATCGTCAGCAGAAAAACGAAAATTCCCGAAAAGAGGATGATCCGGAACAGCATGCGTGCCGGCTTTAGAGGCTGATAGCCGACTGAGCGTTTGAACTTGATATAGACGAAGGACACAATGGCGAAAAACTGTAAAAAATAATATATGATGTTTTTAAAACCTCCTTTTTTAAGGAGTATATGTCCAAACTGTATAAATCGTAACAGGAAAAGTGATTTTCTAAATAATTGGGTGATGAGATCCCCTTTTTTGTCATGATATTCCAAAATGGTGTGTGCTTTAGAATGAAAATAGGCAGCGTAAGATGAATGTGAGGGATCTGCGGTGAAAATTGACCGGCTATTGGCCATCGTGATTTTATTGATTAATAAACGCCAAGTGCAGGCAAAGGAGCTTGCCGGCATGTTCGAAGTCTCTGTCAGAACGATTTACCGGGATATCGAGGCGATCAACCAGGCGGGCATTCCGATTGTCACCTCACAGGGAGCGGGAGGCGGGATCAGCATCATGGAGCGATTTCGGCTCGAAAATAAACTGCTTTCTGCAGACGAACTGGCTGCCATTACTACGGCTTTGGAAAGCGTTTCTTCAACGTATGAAGTCCTTCATCACGGTTCTGCCCTTGAAAAAATCCGGTTTCTCGTTTCCGAAGAAGAAATGCCGGAATTCCGCAAGAAAACGGAAAAATGGTTTGTTGACATCTCTTCCTGGGGAGAAAGTCCTGTCATCAAAGAAAAGATCCGTTTGTTGGATGAAGCGGCAGACAGCACGCGGGCGGTCTCATTTACATACGTGAACAGAGAGGGGCAAACCGGAACAAGGAAAGCTGAGCCGCATACCCTCGTCCTAAAGGGAAGGCACTGGTATTTATATGCGTTTTGCCTAAAGAGACAGGCGTTTCGCTTCTTTAAACTGTTGCGTATGAAAGACGTGCAGATGCTTGAAGAAAAGTTTGAAAGAAAGGAAGTTGATCTGTCTTCACTTCCTTGGGAAACATCATGGTACAAACCGGACAATATGACCGAGTTGACCCTTCTCATTAAACCGTCGGGAGAGTCTTTGGCGAGAGAATGGTTTGGCTCAGAAGCTCTCACTTATGAAAACGGACAATGCGTGGCAACCGTTTCTTATCCGGAAGATCAATGGCTGTACGGATTTCTCCTCCAATTTGGAACACATATTGAAGTTCTCACACCTCCCCGCATCCGTCAAAAAATAAAAAATTTGGCTAATCAAATTGTACATTTATACGAAACCTGACACGATGCTGTCAGGTTTCTTTTTGTATGATGAAGAAAAAGGAGGAATGAAACATGGAACATCATATTTGCCAAAGCTGCGGCATGCCGATGACAAGCGAACTTTTCGGCACAGAAAAAGACGGGGGGAAGAATCGCGACTACTGTATGTACTGCTATGAAAACGGAGCATATACACATCCGGATGCGACATTGAAAGAGATGATCGACATCTGTGTTCCTTATATAAAAGAAGAGGGAAAAACCGAGGCCGAAGCGAGATCGCTCATGGAGCGGACGCTCCCTCATTTAAAACGGTGGGCGTCGGATACGCAAACGAAAGGCGGGCAGAGAAGATGAGCTTTTCTCATTTCGAAAAACAGAAGGCAAAGTTATTCAGCGGGATATCGACCGTGACAAGCAACCGTGATGAAGTATCTGAAAAAGGTAAAATTCCTTCCATGTGGAGTTTATATCGCGAAAAATTTCCGCATACTGAACGCCAGGACATTAGGAGAGACACGATCGCACTTTATTCAGATTATGAGACGGACGAACACGGGACATATACATTTTCAATCGGAACGTTCGTTGATCAGCAAGAAAAAACGGCCAATCTCATTTCGCTCCCTGCATCCGAATATGCCGTTTTTGTTTCAAAGCGGGGGAGGATCGCGGAGGTCGTGTTTGAAACTTGGCAAGAGATTTGGACATGGGATGAAAAAAATCTTCGTACTTATACCGGAGATTTTGAAGTTTATGATGAACAAGCAGAAAATCCCGAAAATGCCCAAGTTGTCATCTATGTTGCTGTCGATCGAAAAAAATAATGCTTGCAAAACTAATGCCATTAGTTTTAAAATGAAAACTAACGGTATTAGTTTTTTATTTTGATCGAAGAGGTGAAAGCGATGAGGATTACCCGATTTGAATCGGTCTACCAGCTGACTTTTTTTCCGCGCCTATTTCCTGTCAACTGTTATTTAGCAGATGAAGAAGACGGCCTTACATTAATTGATACAGGGATTCCGATCAGCAAAACAGGGATTTTAAAGGCTGCGGATCATCTCCGTAAGCCAATTAAACGGATTTTGCTGACCCATGCCCACAGCGACCATGTCGGTTCGCTTGACGCGCTGTACTACAGCCTTCCCGGTGTGAAAGTGTCCATATCTGAACGGGATGCGCGTCTGTTAAAAGGTGATACAAAGATGCTGGAAGGGGAGCGCGGAACAATCAAAGGAGGCGTTCCGAAAAACATCAAGACAAATCCTGATATCCTTTTAAAGGAAGGAGACAGGATCGGTTCATTGCTGACTGTTTCATCACCTGGGCATACGCCTGGCAGCATTTCGTTTTTGGATGAAAGAAGCGGTCTTCTCATAGTCGGTGACGCGTACCATACGCGAAGCGGCATGACGGTATCAGGACATTTAAAGCTTTCATTTCCTTTTCCGGCTTTGGCCACGTGGGACAAAGAAATCGCTTTAGAAAGCGCGCAAAAGCTGTTAGATTTAAAACCGAAGGCGCTTGCCGCCGGCCACGGCAATCTTGTCCATGATCCGGTTCAAGCGATGACAAAAGCGGTGAACGAAGCGCATATCAAATTGAACAGGAAAGGATGAAGAAATCGTGTCTCCACGAATCGGTTTGAATAAAGAAGCAGTATTGGAAGCTGCGGCATTTCTGGCTGATGAGGAAGGCATTCATGAAGTGACGCTTGCTTCTCTTTCCAAAAGGCTGAATGTCAAATCTCCGTCTCTGTACAATCATATAAAAGGATTGAACGACTTACGGAAAGAACTCGCACTTTACGGCTTGACGATACTTTATGAAAACATGGCTTCTGCTGTCCAGGGAGCCGAAGAGGATCAGGCTGTCAGCAGAATGGCTCACGCCTATGTCACTTTTGCCAAAAACAGGCCGGGGCTTTATGAAGCAACTTTTATTGCAATGCCTGATGAAGATGAACGGCTTGACGAAGCAGGAGACAGAATCCTCGCCTTGGTGCTTTCCGTTCTGAAAGACTATCATTTAGACAATGACTCCGCGATCCATGCGGTCAGAGGCTTGAGAAGCATCATGCATGGATTTGCAACACTCAGGCAACACGATGCGTTCGGTCTTCCTTATGATGTGGAAGAAAGTTTTGATCTGACAATCCGTGCCTTCCTAAAAGGCATCGCTATCTATCAGACCGAATAAACAAGGGAATTTTTCCTTAATTGTTTACATTTTTTCGAAAATTTAGTATGATTGTCGTATGGCTCTTCCATTTTTTGAGTCATAGGTATGAGAAGGCTTAACCAGCCATTAATTGCCTTGGCCTAACAGCCGAGGATTTTTTTATGTCGGCAAAGAGAGACTGGATATGCAAAAATTGGTTCACACATGATGTGTTCCATGTTATGCTGTTATTGTGAATATATTCACAAAAGGGCGTGCGCAATGAAAAAAACTCCGATTTACGTAGAAATATCTATCCAGACAGATATGGAGCGGCTATGGCGCTATACTCAAGATCCTGCACTCCATCGGCAATGGGACTTGCGATTTACGGACATTACCTATTTAAAGCGCAGACCGGGTGAACCGCAAAGGTTTTTATACGAAACGAGAATCGGCTTCGGTTTAAAAATTTCCGGTACAGGAGTGTCTGTCGGAAACGTATATCAAGACACGGGAGACAGAGTCTCGTCACTCAAGTTCGCTACAAACCACCCGCTTTCTGTCATTCGCGAAGGCCGAGGATATTGGAAATACAGCGAAAGCGAAACCGGGATCACGTTTATGACACAATACGATTATGACACCCGTTACGGGAGGCTGGGCCGGCTTGCAGATAAGGCATTCAGGCCGCTCATCGGCTGGGCGACGGCCTGGAGCTTTGCTGCGCTGAAGATCTGGCTTGAAAAAGGACACCATCCAAGGCTGCTTTTTCAAAAAACATTGATCTATTGGCTCGTTTGTCTGCTGTTTTCTTTCGTCTGGATTTACCAGGGGCTTGTGCCAAAGCTCATGATGGTTCATCCTGAGGAAATCAGCATGCTTTCGACTTTCACGGGCGGCCGTTTTCATCCCGAAATGCTCCTGAAACTGATCGGCATGGCCGAGGTGATAGCCGGCGTGTTATGGCTTTATCCAGGTCGGAAAAGGAAGTGGTTTCTTTTGCATATCGCCCTGCTTGTGCTGCTTTCGGTATCTGCAGGAATGGCTGATCTCGCATCTTTTGCCCAACCTTTTAACCCGGTCGTGCTTAATGCCGCGCTTATCATCTTGTCCGTTGTCGGCTATGTGAGCGCTTGCGGCATTCCAAACGCGGGTAATACGATCAGAAAGAGGCGTTGATTTGGTTTCGATGTATGAACGGGTGATCGAGGATTTTCATCTTCTTCACCCAAAACTCAAGGAACGGTATCACCTCACCCAAGAAAGCGCGTTCAGAGGAAAAGGAGTGATGACGGAAATATCCGGCGGTTCGTACTGGATCAGGCTGTTGTTTAAAGCGGGAACGGTCTTCCGCTGTTTTTTTCCCGAAAGAGGGAGGAACATTCCGTTCACGATTGAAAATCACATTCGGCTGACGAAAAATGATACACCGGCAGCCGTTTGGAACAGGACTTTCTTTTTTCGTGATAAACAAAGGTATTTTGATGCTGTCATGATCTATGATGAAAGCCGGGGAGAAATCATCGACTATTTCGGACATCCGCCAATCTTAATTTCAAGCCTGCGGTTTAAGGCGGAAGCTGACGGATCACTGTCGATTACTTCTGTCAGACAATGGCTGCCTTTATTCAGTAAAAAGCTGCCCCTTGCAAAGTGTTTATACGGTATTTCCAGGGTGAATGAATCGTATGACGAAGAAAAAAGCTGTTTTACGATTGATGTTCATGTGAAAAATCCGCTGTTCGGAACGCTGTTTGCCTACAGAGGAACGTTTAACAGGGAGGAGGAGATGGCATGAAATTCCGCCGCTTTTTTGTAAGCGTTCTTTGCTATGCGGTTTTTTTCGCCGGCAAAGCGCCGGACATCCCGCCAGCAGAGGCGCTGCTTTTATTAGCGATGCTATTTTTTGTTCCGGCCGCGCTGGATCTTACTCAGCATGAAAACGGAATGTTTCGGCTGATCAGCGCGTGCTTTCCTTATGCGGCTTGTGCGGCTTCGTTATCCCTGTTGTTCCATTCCCCGCTTTTTTCAGCGATTTGGCTATGCTATACGGGGATGATCGCCTTATACGGCGTCCTTCGTCTCTGGGAAAGAGGAGGAAAGGGCCTTGAAGAGGCATCGATTGACAGCGGTCTGCTTTACCTTCCTTTCGGAGGGGGTTGGCTTTTTGCTTATACGCTGAATCTCCAGGTCATGGATTTCAGCCCGCTGATCGTGCTGCTGACAGCGGTGCATTTTCATTATTCTGCATTTCTCATTCCGATTTTTAATGGAATGCTCGGAAGGAAGCTGAAAAAGAAAGGCCTTTTTTATACAGCGGTGACATGGCTCATCATGCTGTCTCCGCTTTTCATTGCGGTCGGCATATCGTTTTCGAAAACCATTGATGTCTTCGCCGTTGCGCTGTATTTGGCGGCCATATACGGCAGCGGCTTTCTCGTCTCGATCACGGCCTTCAAAAACAGCGCGGCTCGCCGCTTTGTGATCTTTTCGTCTTTTACATTGATGATTACCATTGCTTTTTCACTTATTTACTCTTACGGTGTTTATCGCGGCCGGCCGACTTTTACAATTCAGGAAATGATTTGGATTCACGGGCTTGTCAACGCTTTTGGCGTCATTATTCCAGCGCTGACCGGCTGGCGTCTTGAATCTCCTGAGCCGGACTGTGAAAGGAGGCAAGGCGAAATGATGAGCAACATTTACGGGTCATGGAGAATCGGAGCCGATTTTTTACAACGGCACCGATTACAAAGCGATTCGTCTTACCAAGGTCTTGCCGATGATATGAGCGCATTTCAGAGAAACGGATTTCAGCTTGAGACGGTTTCTCCTCTCATTCTCGATTTCTATGAGCATACTGCCGATTATTCGTTAACAGCGGAGATCGCCTGGCGTCCATGGTTTAAGCCGCTTGCGCACATGTATCAGCTGATTTCAAAAATGACAGGGCAAATTCATTTGGGGACAAAGACCGGGCGGCAAACGATGGAGGGCGAGATTATCGGTGTTGATTCAGCCAAAGACGGCAGGAAGAATGTGCGCGCCTGGGTCAGAACGAACGAGGAAGGCGAGACTGTGTTCGTGGCGCTTTATTCTGCTCATACCCATGATGACATCACATATATGAATATTGCACTGCCATTGCCGTTTTCCAATATGACAGGCATTTTAAAGCCGAAAGCAGAGGACGGCTGCCTGATTTTGACGAGCAGTGACAAACAATCTGACCGGGGTGATGAAGGCATTTTCCTTTCGACCGGAACAGGTACGTTTAAACTGCCGCTTGCCGAACGCTTTATCATCAAAGAGCAGGGACGAAAGAGGCTCTGCGCTCATCACTGCATGTGGCTGTTCGGCATACGGTTTCTCGACATTCAATATCATATTGAAAAAAAGGATTCTGCCGTCAATAGGGCGAAAATAGCAAAAGAAAGCTAGGCAAAAATCGAATCGAACTGGAGGGTATTTATGCTAAAAAACATTTTGCTTGAACAGTTTAAAGCATGCTTTAACGAAACGACTTGGTTTGTTTGTTTTCAAACGGCTTCCGCTGATCTTACGGAAAGCCAGGCAAGGCAAAAAGGGGAAGGTTCGGAAAATTCGATTTTAGAAATTGCCAACCATTTGATTTTTTACAACGAGCGCTATTTAAAGTGGTTTAAAGGAATTCCCGTTCCGGCTTTTGATTATACGATCGATGATACGTTTGTAAACAAAAGCGGACTGGGCTGGGAAGAAAGCCGGCAGGAACTGAATACGATCTATAACGAATGGATCGATGCGCTTTCGGCATGCGAAGAGAAGATGCTGAAGGAGCCGGCCCAGCATGATCCGCATTCCACCTGGGCGGAGATTTTGTCCCTTCTCATTCTTCATAACGCTTACCATCTGGGACAAATCGTCACGATCCGAAAACAGCAGAAATCGTGGGACCCTTCAAAAGGCGTCAACTAACGGTGTTGTCAGGCAAGATGGCGGCTTAAGGCGGTCACCCACCCTAAGCCGCAGTTCATTTTGCCTGGGTCAAGCTTCGATTATTGCTTTCAGGTGATAATAGGCGTCTTTTAGCCAGGGATGGACAACTTTCAGTTTATCTTTTTGTTTCCACAAATACTGAATATAAACAAACGCCCCGTGCTCCAGAGAAATTTCAAGCGCTTCACAAAGCTCCTTGATATAAGGCGGAGTCCCTGTCTGATCCCATTCTATTTTGTCCGCTGAAAACAGGACAAGGTCGAGCTGGGAGGGATTTTTTTTAAGCGTTGTATGGCATTCTATTGCATCTAAAATATCTTGATCCGCCACCTGAAACAGGTCCCGCGCCATCACTTTCGACAGTTTTTGATGGATAATCATCGGAAATATCCGTTCTTCGGGCAGAATATCAATACCGAGCGCCTCAGCAGCCGCAATTCTTTTTTCATTAGGGATGACACCGCTGATGTCATGCATAATACCGGCTATTCCCGCTTTTTGTGCAGGAACATGAAAACGCTTTGCCAATTCTTCCGCCGCTTTTTTCACTCTTATCGAATGTTCGGCTGTTTTTTCGTGGTTATGGCGTCTCAAAAATTCAAGGGCATCTGAACATACATCACCTGTGCAACGAACTTCCATCTCTATTCCTTCAATATTCATCAGAGATTCTCCTTTTTGAGGTTGTTTCATGATAAACAAAACACATTTGTTATCTGATTTTACCTTATCATAACATTGACAAATCCTAAAACATACCATTAAAATATTTTGTTAACCGGAAAATAAAAAGAAGGGACTGTCCATTGACTATGTCTGAACTGACAAAACAGCTGATCTATGATATGTATGTTAAACTCCTGCACCTGAACGAACAAAAAGCGGATACTGATCTCAAGGCATTTTTAAAGCAGGCGGCAGAATCTGATGTTAAACGGCTCCCGGGGAATATGACGACCATCCATGTCATCAGCTGTATCGGTCATGATGAACCGATTAATAATACAGGCATCGCCAAAAAAATGAATTTATCAAAAGCAAATATTACAAAAATCAGTTCAAAGCTGCTGAAAGAAGGCCTCATTAAACGGTTTCAATTGACGGACAATAAAAAAGAGATCTACTTCAGGCTGACGCCCAGCGGAAAACAAGTGTATGAACTTCATGAAAAGCTCCATCAGCAAAAAGCGGAACAGTTTCAGAGGTTTCTCGATTCGTTTTCAACAGCAGAACAGGGAGCTATTTTGAAATTTCTTCAAGGTCTGACACTTATGACAGAAACAAATAGGAAACAATAATAATATTATGTTAACTTGAATGAGCGATTGACAAGAAACCCCTTCCAGATTATAGTTGAATTAATGAGTTAGTTATTCAGATAACTAAGAGGTGAAGTGAATGGCGAGGCCGAATGTGACTTCAAAAGAAACGTTGATTGAGGCAGCTAAGCGCCGCATTGCCGGACAGGGTCTGGACAAACTGACGTTAAAGGCGGTTGCTGAAGAAGCAAAGGTGACACAGGGAACGGTTTACTATCATTTCCGGACAAAAGAGCAGCTTGTGTTTGAAGTGGTCCGCGACCTTTGCCGCGCGTCGTGGGAACGGTTGAAAGCAAATGATAGACCCGCTGCCGAAAGGATAAAAGACGGATTGTCATCGGCGAAATCAAGAACACGGAAAGATGCGTATTACCATCAGCTTTTTTTAGAATTGGCCGTTTTAGGTTTTCGAAATGAAAAGATAAACGAGCAGCTTGGAGAACTTCTCGAAGAGGAAAATACGGTGTTGGCAGAACAGCTTTCCGAGATGTGGAAGCGTTCTCCTGTTGACGGGGTTTCTTTCAGCACGTGGGGCATTCTTTTAAACGCACTAATCGACGGTCTTGCTCTTCAGTCGCTGATGTCTTCGGGATTTTCCTCTGAAAAAGTCTACGGGGAATTAGAGGCGGTGCTGCAGATGCTGACGGAAACCGCCGTAAAACAGCATGGAGGGGAGTAAAGGGAGATGGAGATGTTAACTGAAAAACTCGGTTTGGCTCTTGTTTTTTCGTTCGTTGTCTGGCTTGGCGCCACCGTGTTTTTTATGCTGTTCGGCAGTGCGGTTCTTGCCGAACCCGGCCAAGATTCTTTTATGCTCCGCTTTTTGCTTCTTGAAGCCGGAACTTTTGCCCTACTATATGCCGTGATCCTCGCTTACCGGCGAGTTGACAAATCGAGGTTTGCTGCGGTTAAGTTTGGCATTGTAGGGTCGGCAGTCGGTTTGTTTCTCGACACATTTTCTTTATGGCATCATTCATTGATCTTCCCGGCGCTTTCAAAGGGCCAGGTGATTGGATTTGCGGTTTGGATGGTCTTCGCGTATGCCATGTATTTGACGATACCGCTCATACTTGAAAAAAGAAGGTCTGCGGTTTAAATCTTTTATGTAAGATTCGCCCGCTTTATGCTAAAACGGGCGAACGGTCTTTAATCTTGCGGAACCGATTGTTCTGCATTAATGTATCCCGCACCGTAAACATTTGGATCGCGATCTTTCCATAAATCGGTTCCGTCTATTAACAGTTGTTTGATTTCATCAGGTCCTGTCCCTGGGGCTTGCTGAAGAATAAGGGCTGCAATGCCTGCGCAGATCGGCGTGGCCATCGAGGTTCCGGATAATATCATATAATCTGTGCCGACTCTGTTTGCTTTTTGCATCTTATCGAGGAAAGATCCAGGTGAACGAAGCGATGTAATATTTGTGCCCGGTCCCAGCAAGTCCGGTTTAACTTGACCGTAGATCGTCGGCCCTCTGCTTGAATAAGAGGCAACATCATCATCCTCCCGGCTGACTGTATCCCGGTCATCCAAAGCTCCGACTGTAATAATCTTGCTGCTGACGCCCGGGCTGGCAATCGTTTGCGCATCAGGACCGGAATTTCCGGCTGCCGCACATACAACAATACCTGCGTCCCATGCTGCATGAACAGCTTTAACGACCGGATCTTCTTCCTCATTCTCGTAGCGTAACGCATCTGCCCCCAATGACATTGAAAGAATGTCGATCGGATCATCAGGGTTTTCCTCATTGAATTGAATGCACCAATCGATCCCTTGAATGACAGTTTCCAGCGTGCCGGATCCCATTTTGTCCAATACTTTTACACCGACAAGTTCCGCTTCAGGAGCAGGCCCCCGGTACTGACCCGATGAGGCAGCTCCGTTTCCGCAAGCATCGCCGGCGCAGTGTGTGCCATGGCCATTGTCATCATACGGTTCTGTCCTTTGGTTGACAAAGTCTTGAAAAGCCCTGATCCTGCCTTCAAGATCTTTGTGAGGGTATATGCCCGTATCAATGACAGCGATTGTAACACCTTTGCCTGTCAGCGTCTGGTTGTTTCTGATCACCTCTTTGGCACGGCTTGATTCAACCGCTACGTCGAGGAGCGCTTTCACTTTGCGATTTAAATAAATTTTGCGAATGTCACCGCATTGAGATAGAAGCGATTGCAAAGAAGAAGGGGTGACTTCCGCGCTGCAGCAGCTAATGTTGGAAAAGCGATGCTTGATTTTGTTTCTTCTCTTGCTGCCGATCATTTCATTGACTAATTGATAGCCTTTATGGTGGCTGTCTTTTTCAAATTCAATAATGACCGGTATTTTTTTGTTCTTCATTAATATTTTTTCGAAAAATCCGTGTAAAAAGCAAGGGGTCCATTTAAAAGGTTTATAGAGTTTCAGCACGCTTTCTCTCAGCGGCCGGTCCAGTTTATGGGCGTTGGACCTTACCATTTGAACCATATAGGAACCGAACATCCTAGTTCCACCTCATCTCTTATAGTTTATTCTTCCTCTTAATCTATGAATGAAAGGGGGGTCCCGTAAAGTTGGCTGTCCTAAAACGGCGGCAAAAGAGGCCTGTTTCCCATTCGCTTCTGAAAGTGGCAACGGAAGTCCAGGGTTTAAACGAGCCAAAATACATGATATTCTAGTCATGTCAATATCACCCTCTAGAAAGCGGCCAAAGGAGCTGAATTCATGGCAACAATCGAAGATTTTTTAGAGCTGGATATTCGGATTGGGACAATTTTAAAAGCGGAAGAGTTTCCTGAAGCGAAAGTGCCGGCTATTAAGCTTGAGATCGATTTCGGAGAAGAGATTGGCGTCAAACGTTCGAGCGCTCAAATCACAAAGCGTTATACACCTGAAAAGCTTATAGGCCGGCAGGTGACGGCAGTCGTCAATTTTCCGCCGCGGCGGATTGCCGGGTTTAAATCGGAAGTTCTCGTTCTTGGCGGCGTGCCGGAAAAAGGCGACGTTATTTTGCTGGCGCCTGATCAAGAAGCGCCCAATGGAACGAAGATCAGCTGATGCATAAAAGAGAGGCTCCCTCTACCAGAAGGAAGCCTCTTTTTTTATTTCACCTTGAATTTTTTCGTCAATTCTCGCAGATCTTCCGCCATTTGTTCAAGTGTGGCAGAAGACGTACTGATTTCTTCCATTGAAGCCAGCTGTTCTTCCGCTGATGCCGCAATATCTTGTATTCCAGCTGTGCTTTCCCTTGAAACATCGGCGATTTCCTGAACGGCACCGGAGACTTCCTCTGAGCCTTTAGACAATTGTTCGACCGCTGCATTTAGCGTTTGCAGCTTGCCGGCAATCTCATTCGTCATGCCGCTGATTTCGTGAAAGCTCGTTTCTGTTTTCTCGGTAATTTTGAGTCCGGATTGGACTTCATGGTTGACCGATTGAAACATCTTGAGAGAATGTTCGATTTCTTTGACGATTTCCTGAATCAGCGCTTCGATTTCTTTTGCCGATTCCGCTGATTGGGCAGCAAGCTTTCGAACTTCTTCGGCGACGACGGAAAAGCCTCTGCCTGACTCGCCGGCGCGGGCCGCTTCAATCGCAGCGTTCAATGCCAATAGATTCGTTTGATCGGCAATTCCATTAATGACCCTGAGAATTGATGTGATATCTTTCGATTTGCCTTCGAGACCTTTGACGACGCTCTCAGCTTGTTTGACAGATCGATCGATGGAGTTCATCTGGCCGACCGTTTTCTGAACGAGTTCTCCGCCGGTTTCGGCGATTTCTGTCGATTTGATCGATGATTCAGTAATCGATTCCGACACTTCGGTCATTTCGCTCAGATGTTCATTCATTTGGCTGAGTTGCTGCGAGCTGGTTTCGACTTTTTCATTCTGGCTTTCGGCCCCGTTCGAGAACTGTTCGATCGCGGAAGTAATATGTTCTGTCGCTTGGCTCGTCTGTTCCGCGCTTGCTGTCAGCTGCTCTGAAGATGAGGCGACATTCTCAACCGATTCCTGAATGGTGCCGATCAGTGTGCGGAGCGATTCCGCCATATCATTGAAGCTTGTGCCGAGCTGCCCGAATTCGTCATTTGAACGCACTTTAATTTGCTGTGTCAAGTCGCCGCTGCTGATGTTTTTTGCAGATTGAACGAGCTGATTCAATGGTTTGCTGATCGCGCGGATGATAAAGAAAATGAGAATTCCGCCTAGCACCAAAGCCACTGAAAAGACGATAAGAGCCATATAAAAGACGGGCTTTGTGGCGTTTGTTATCTCATCGGAAAACATTGTCCCGGCAATTTTCCAGCCTGTCAGTTTGTTTGTTGCAAACGCCATTTGCTTTTCTTTTCCTTCAAAAGTATATTTGAATTCACCTTTTTCTTTGCCGTAAACTTGGTCAACCCAACTGCCTTCACCTTCAGTTCCGGCTTTAATCTTCGGATGGGCGATATATTTTTTAGATGCACTTGAGATAAAAGCAAAGCCGTCTTTTCCAACTTTGACATCATTTGTCGCTTTAATCAGCTCATCGATATTCAAGCTGAGCGCCGCGACGCCTGACCCGTCTTCATTCTGCTTGGCGATGGTAATGACCGTGTTGCCGGTGGCGGCAGAGGTGTATGGATCAGTGACGATGATTTCGCCTTTTTTCTCAACCGCTTCTTGGAACCATGGCCTTTCCGCGGGATTATAGCCGTCAGGCATTTTCGTATAAGGATGCTGCACGTAGACACCGTCTGCAGAGCCTGTGAACACGGCTTCTACATCTTTATTTTGTCTGGCGTATTGTTCAAATTTTTGTCTTAACGAAGTCTGGCCTTTTTCCTTGTATGCTTTTTCTTTGATCACTTCACTGAAATATGTAATAGCATCCGCTTTTTTTTCGATATTTTGATCGATCGTTTCGTTTAATTGATCCACGCTGTTTCTTGCGCTTCTCATGATTTCATCTTCAATCGAACTTCCCGCCGTATAATAGGAAACACCTGAAAGGATTAAAACAGGGAGTGTTAAAATCAATAAAAATGAGACCGCTAATCTTTTGGAAAGAGATGGATGCTTGATCCAATTTACTATTTTTTTCATTCGCCAAAACTCCTTTTTATAGGTTACGAGATTAATATCGGACAGTTTTCACACTTTTGCATCAAATTTTAAAATTTAGACTTCAAAATAAAATGCTCAACTAAGGCGAAGGCAACAGTTTTCGGGATTGGCTGAAAAAAGGGCTGCATAACTGTTGACAAAGTTTACCTTCGTTTATATACTAATCGGTAAATACAGTGAAAGGAATAGGTATAGGGGACATGAAGCAGTAATCTTATTTTCCATCGTTTTTTTTTATATGAAAAAACGGAAACTTGGAGAATAGGATGAGTATGCCCTTTTATACCTTGCATCAATTTCTGAAATTTGCATGTTTTTTGTCGTGCAAAGAAATGGGATCGGTTCATACCGCTTTCACGGTGCATATTTTGGCATGATATCCTCTCCGGGTTTCCGCGAGAGGTTTTTTGTTGTCAGCCAAAATAAAAACAGAGGTGAACGGTATGACGATCTTAATGAAAATAAGAGGTTTGCAAAAAAGCTTTGGAGAGCAAACGATTTTAAAAAACATCGATTTTGACATTTCCAATCAAGAGCGGATTGGGTTGGTCGGATACAATGGAGCGGGGAAAACAACGCTCGCAAATATATTGAGCGGTCATATAAAAGCTGACAAAGGCACTGTTCAAACAGACCGGACGCTTAAAATCGGCTATCTGCTCCAGTCGATTGAGTACTCCATTCATGACTTCAACAGCATATTAACAGACGATGAGGGCGGGAAATTATATCAGTTGACCAGCCGTCTTGGCTTATCAAAGGTCCAAAGCTGGAATTCCGAGCGGCTCAGTCATTTGAGCGGGGGAGAAAAACTAAAGCTTGCGCTTGCGCACGTCTGGAAAACGATTCCTGACCTCCTCATCTTAGATGAGCCCACCAATCACTTGGATTTAAAAGGAATCAGCTGGCTCCTTGAAGAACTGCAACAATATCGAGGGGCTGTATTGATTATTTCTCATGACCGTTATTTCTTGGATCAATCCGTTTCCAAAATACTTGAGCTGGAAGATGGGAAGTTGCACACTTATCAAGGAAACTATAGTGCATACAGGCAGGAGAAAAAACGGTTATATGAAGAACGTCTGCACCAATATGAAGTCCAGCAAAAGCAAAAAGAAAGAATCGAGTCACAGATTGCAACGCTCCAAAATTGGTCGCAGAAAGCCCACCGTGACTCAACAAAACAGGGATCACGGTCAGAACGAAGGCAGCTGGGTTTTAAAGAATACCACCGGGTAAAAGCCAAAAAGCTCGATAACCAAGTCAAATCAAAGCTTAAACGCCTTGAACAGGAACTTGAAAAAAACAAAGCGGAAAAGCCACAAGAAGCAGAATCTGTCAATTTTCAATTTTCATCGGGAGAAAAAAGGGGCAAACGGATTATCGAAGCGAAAGGCCTGACAAAAGCGTTTGACGGACGCACCTTATTCAAAGACAGCCATTTTTATGTCAAACATGGCGAGAGAATAGGGCTTATCGGAGACAATGGCTGCGGCAAAACGACCCTTGTGAAGATGATGTTGGATGCTGAACCTGCAACAGCCGGAACGCTATGGAAGAGCCGATCTGTAAAGGCCGCATATTTAAGCCAGGATGTCAGTGATTTAAGCGTTGATCAAACAGTGGCTGAAGTACTGAATTTGTCTGACAGAGCCGAAATCGCAAATGCGCGGACCATTTTGGCCAATATGGGAATCAAAGAAAATCGCTTTCATAATGAAATCGGGACATTCAGCCTCGGGGAGCGGACCCGGATTAAACTGGCAGGTATGATTTTAAAGGATTATGATCTGCTGATTCTGGATGAACCGACCAACCACCTTGATTTGCCAAGCAGAGAGCAGCTTGAACAGACATTGCTTGAGTTTCAAGGCACGATCATCATTGTGTCGCATGACCTGTATTTTACAGATCAATTGTGTAACAAACTTCTCGTATTTGAAAATGGGCGCATCACCCGCGTCGAAACCGGATTGAAAGATTATCGGAGCAGAAAGAAACAGCGACATGCAAAACGCGATGAAGAGGAACGGCTTCGCATCGAAAATCGGATGACCGCCGTTCTCGGAGAATTAGCCGGACTCACCCCCCAAGACCCGAGATATCATGAATTGGATCAGGAATTTTCAGAGCTGGCCAAACGCAAACGGGCGTTTTTAGAAAAAGAATAAATGGAAAGAACCATTTGTGTTTTTTAACACAGATGGTTCTTTTTTGTTTGACGTGGTTTAAATTACCACCCATTAGAGATGGCATCCAAGGTAATAATAGGATAAAAATGATGGACTTACTACAGCAATAAAAAAGGGTGATCAACATGTGGAAAACGATTGTTTCCTATTTTCCGGACTGGATGGTCCTGATGCAGGCTTTTTTTGTTTTTTTCGTCCCGTTTGCCATATCAAAAGTATTTCTGTGGCTTCGTACGGCAGGGGATGATTGATATGAGATGGTGGAAAGCAAAAACGCGCAGATTGATACAGTCGTCCAACAAGCCGGAAAAACCTAAAAATGAAGTGCCGGCTTTGGAATCAACGGGGTATTTGACCGGCGATTTTGATCACGACCTGCAAGCGGTCAAAACAGCCTTGGAGAATAACTCAGACGTTCATTTCCGAGAATTCAACTTAGGGCGCACCGGCATCCGGGCGGCGATTGTTTTTGTTGAAATGCTTGCAGATCAAGACCTGATTGACAAACATATTATGAAATCCCTTATGGATGATTTCTCCAAAGAATATAACATTGAGCTTTCTTCATTAAGCAGCAATATACCGGACTTAATCCAAAAGCAGATTTTATCAATCAGCGGAGTATCAGTGGCAAAGCATGTCAGCGAAGTGGTGCCGGAAGTGTTGATGGGTACGGCCATACTGCTGATCGACGGTTCAGCGGAAGTTTTATTGCTGGGAACCGTTAAAAAAAATACAAGGAACATTGAAGAGCCCGTATCTGAATCCTTGGTCAGAGGGGCGCGCATCGGCTTTACGGAAACAATTGGCACAAATACAGCCCTTTTGAGGCAGCACGGCAAAAATCAAAATTTGTCTATGGTTCAATTTCAAGTTGGGAAGCGAGCTGTCAAAAATCTTGTCGTCGCCTATATTAAAGACGTGGCTGAACCAGGACTGGTGGAAGAAGTCAAAAAAAGAATCGAAAAGATTGATATCGATGATGTGCTCGAATCAGGTTTTGTCGAACAGCTGATCGAAGACAATTATCTCAGTCCATTTCCGCAGGTGCAAAGCACTGAACGTCTTGACAGGGTGATGAGTGCGTTAATGGAGGGCAGAGTGGCCATCTTATTGGACGGGACGCCTTTTGTTTTAATCGTTCCGGTTACATTCAGTATGCTCCTGCAATCGCCCGAGGATTATTATGAACGCTGGCTCCCGAGTTCACTGATCCGCATCATGCGAATTGGCGCAGCGATGATCTCGCTTCTTGGACCCGCTTTATATATTTCCTTTATTTCGTTTCATCCTGGGCTGATTCCGAGTGAACTTGCGATTTCTATTACCGGAACGAGGGTGGGTGTACCTTTTCCATCGCTGATCGAAGCGCTCATTATGGAAGTGGCGATCGAAATTTTGCGCGAGGCCGGCCTCCGACTGCCAAAACCAATCGGTCCGGCGATGGGAATCGTCGGCGGTATCATCATCGGGGAGGCTGCCGTGCAGGCAGGCATTGTCAGCCCGATTATGGTCATTGTTGTCGCCGTTACCGCGATTTCTTCATTCGCCATTCCGCAATACAGCGCCGGTATTTCGCTGCGCATGTTGAGATTTGTGGCGATGTTTTGTGCAGCCACATTCGGTTTGTACGGGGTGATTATGTTTTTCCTCATGCTTGCCAGCCACGCGGTGAAGCTGAAAAGCTTTGGTGTTCCATACGCAAGCCCGGCTGTCCCTTATCGTTTGCAAGATTGGAAAGATTTCATCGTTCGCATGCCGATACAGATGATGAAAAAGCGGCCGAAAATGCTAAAAACAGACGATTCGACACGTCAGTAGCAGAGAAAGGAGAAAACGCTTATGATGGTCAGGCAAGAAGAGCGCATTACCACTTCGCAAACAGCTGTTATCATCACCAATTTCCTGCTTGGGACAGGGATCCTGACACTTCCGCGAACGTCTGTTGACGAGGTCGGAACCCCTGATGTTTGGATCACGCTTATATTAGGCGGCTTAGTCGCTCTCTTGGCCGCGGTCATCATGGTAAAGCTCAACCATCAATATCCTGATAAAACCTTTTATGAATACAGTCAGGACATCATCGGCAAATGGATCGGCAGCCTGATCAGCTTGTTTTTCGTATCTTATCTATTGGCCCATTCCGGTTTTCAGGTCCGCTCGATGCTTGAAATCATTCGCTTTTTTTTACTGGAAGGAACACCCCGCTGGGCCATTGTCATGATTTTTTTATGGGTGGGATTATACTTGATCGTTGGCGGTTTAAGTTCGATCGCCCGATTGTTCCAAATCGTGCTCCCCATTACATTTATTCTTTTTCTGCTGGTCGTGTTTATGGGTATCGGAATTTTTGATGCGGACAACTTGCGTCCTGTACTTGGCAAGGGAATAGGGCCTGTCTTAAAAGGAATAAAGGTGACCGCATTGTCTTTTTCAGGTATTGAAATCATTTTGATCCTGATGCCCTTCATGTATCAGCCTCGCAAGGCCATTCATACGGTTGTGATCGGGATCGCCATCCCTTTGCTTTTCTATATGATCACCGTCGTTATGGTAATCGGCGCCCTGTCTATAGACGGGGTGGTATCACGAACCTGGCCGACGATTGATTTGATGAGAAGCTTTGAAATACCCGGTCTGATATTTGAACGGTTTGAGTCTTTGCTGCTGGTCATCTGGATCATGCAGCTGTTCTCCACCTTTGTCATTTCTTTTTATGGTGCAGCATTAGGCCTGGCCCAGCTCTTTAAAACAAATATTCGGCCGATGCTGTTTGCTTTACTTCCGGTGATTTATCTCATGGCCATGATCCCGAAAAATATCAACAACATGTTTGCATTCGGAGATTTTATTGGAAACAGCGGCGTTTATTTAGGCGGCATGACACCGCTCGTCCTGCTGGTGATTTCAAAAATAAAAAGGAGGAAACAAGGAACTGACAGAGGCTGATGATTGAAAAAGGAAAGGGGGGATTTCTCCATGATGGTGAGTCAGCAAGACAAAATTACCGTTTCGCAAACCGTCATCGTCATCACGAATTTTCTGCTGGGAACTGGTATCTTGACACTGCCGCGGACATCTGTGGAAGCGGTTAAGACGCCGGATGTCTGGCTGTCTGTTGTATTTGGAGGATTGATTGCTCTATTGGCAGGTTTCATCATGGTGAAATTAAGCATGGAATACCCCGAAAAAACGTTATATCAATACAGCCGCGATATTATTGGCAAGTGGCCGGGAGGGCTTTTCAGCCTGCTTTTGATTTGCTATTTTCTCGCAACGTCGAGTTTCCAAGTCCGTTCTGTTACAGAGGTTATGGGATTTTACTTACTGGAAGACACGCCGCTTTGGGCGATGGCGATGGTTTTTTTATGGAGCGGGATCTATTTAATAACCGGCGGTATCAATCCGGTTGCCCGACTTTATGAAATCATTTTTCCGATTACAGTTCTTATTTTTCTTGTCGTCATATTTATGAGTGCAAGCATATTCGAGACCGACAATTTGCGTCCGGTTCTCGGGAAAGGGATCGTGCCGGTGATGCAAGGAGTCAAGACAACGTCTTTTGCTTATACAGGCATAGAAGTTCTGCTGATCATCGTTCCTTTTATGAGAAAGCCCGAGCAAGCGTTAAAAGCTACTTTAATAGGTATTTCTTTCCCGATTGTCTTTTATATGATCACCGTTATTATGGTGATCGGTGCACTGTCGATCGATGGAGTGACATCCCGGACCTGGCCGACGATTGATTTAATGAGAAGCTTTGAAATACGAGGGCTGATTTTTGAACGATTTGAGTCCTTGCTGCTGGTCATCTGGATCATGCAAATATTCTCCAATTTTACGATCAGCTATTTTGCTGCTGCTATAGGTCTGTCACAACTCTTGAAGAGGAGGATGGAACCGATATTATTCGGCTTGCTTCCGGTCATTTATCTCATTGCGATGACGCCTAAAAATATCGACCAGCTCTTTCAAATGGGAGATCTGATCGGCAACAGCGCCATCTTTTTAGTCGGGCTCATTCCGCTCATGTTTTTGGTGATATCGAAAGTAAGGAGGAGAAAGTTTGAAAAAAATTAACACCATTCGCTACTTAACGATTGCTTTACTTTTGTTTTTATTAACCGGATGCTGGAGCAGCCACGAAATTGAAGAGCTGGGTCTCACATTTGCGATGGGGATTGACAAAGGCAAAGAAACCGAACTTGAAAAAAAATTTGACGAAATGGGAGGTGATTACCCGAAAAAAGATCGGATCACGATGATCTATCAATACGTGAACGAACAGGCGGCCGGTTCAAAATCGACTGGAGGAAGCACTGATCAAAAATCGTATATTAACGTTTATGAAACGGGGGACTCGCTTCAGCAAATTAACTCTGAAGTAGCATTGAGACAGGACAGGCCTGTATTCAGTCCTCATTTAAAGGTAATTGTCATCGCCGCTGAGCTTCTCCGCACCTATTCGCTGGCAGAACTGCTTGATCAGCCTCTCCGCGATAATGAAATCAGGCCGAGCAGTATGGTGATCGTCACAAGAGGGCGGGCGAGAGACACGCTTGAGCTGAAGGAAACCGGTGAAATGCCGGCGTTTCGACTGCGCAAAATTGTCGAAAATGAATATAAAGCGAAAAAAATTCTTCCTCCTGTGACACTTGCCAAACTGACAGGCAAAATGAGGTCAGGAACGAGCTATCTGCTTCAAAATGTTATTGGTACCGATGGGGAAGTCAAATATGCAGGAGCAGCCGCGATCAACGGAAAAACCAATAAGCTGATCGGTTATTTGGATGAACATGACTTAGAAGGGGTAATGTGGATCACCGGAATGGGAATTGGAGGCACGGTTAAAAGTTATGATCCGGAAGAAAAAAAAGTGACCGCATTTGGTGTCGAAACGATTAAAAGCGACATCAAGCCCATTGTCAAAGGAAACCGTCTTTCTTTTGAAGTGAACGTAAAGTCAGATGGGTATCTTGCGGAAAACTGGAGCACGAATGAAAAAGCTTTTGATAACAAATTTTTAGAAAAAGTCGAAAAAACAACCGCGAAAACCGTAAAAAAAACGATGGAGGACATTACAAAAAAAATGAAAACCGAATACAAAGCAGATCTTGCCGGATTCGGAAACGAGCTGAGGATCAAGCATCCGAGGCTTTGGGAAAAACTAAAGAAAAATTGGGATGAGACCTTTACCGATATACCGATTACATTTCATGTGCAAATCACGATTAAAGAATACGGTACCGTTGGGGATCAGTAACAGAAGCACTTCTAATCACGAAAGGCGGAGAAATACGCAATGATCCGTTCCGAAGATAAAATTACGACTTCTCAGGCCATTATTGTCTTAGTCAGTTATATTATGGCTGCCGGGATTCTCACCTTGCCAAGAACCGCTGCAGAAGAAGCCGGTACGCCGGATGTATGGATTTCCGTCCTATTAGGCGGAATTATCACAATGGCAGCCGGAGTGGTGATGACAAAATTAAGCCAGGATTATCCCGGGCAAACATTTTTTCAATATGGGGGAAACATTGTCGGAAAGTGGCTCAGTATTGTGATCAGCCTGCTGTTTATTGAGCATTTTGTGATGATTGCGGCTTTTGAAGCAAGAATTATGGCAGAAGTCATCACCTTTTTTTTGCTGCAGCAAACACCGATTTGGGCGATCGTCATGTCGATGATGTGGGTCGGATTTTATTCGATAAAAGACGGTATGGGATCGCTTGCCCGTTTATTTGAAATCATTTTTCCGATTACAATCCTTTTCTTTTTAACCGTCGTATTTATGAGTTTTGGCATATTCGAACTGGATAACCTGCGGCCAGTCCTCGGGGAAGGCATCATGCCGGCATTAAAGGGGACAAAAGCGACAATGCTTTCATTTATCAGCGCAGAAGTGATGATGTTTCTTTTGGCGTTTATGAAAAAGCCGAAAGATGGTGTCAAAGTCGTTGTCATGGGAATCGGCATTGCGATACTCTTTTACTTAACGACGGTCGTATTCGTGATCGGAGGGCTGTCAGTCGACGGGGTAACCGCGTTGACATGGCCGACGCTTGATCTCATCCGCAGTTTTGAAATGCCCGGCTTAATATTTGAACGTTTTGAATCGCTGCTCCTTGTCATCTGGATTATGCAGTTGTTTGCGACTTTTTCCGTCTCATTTTACGCCGCATCGCTGGGGCTGTCGCAAATTTTCAAAAAAAAGAGCAGACCGATTATGTTCGGTCTGCTTCCGGTGATGTATGTTATCGCGATGACGCCCAAAAACCTCGATGGCGTTTTTTCTCTCGGCAACATGATCAGCTACATTGCGGTGGTTTTATTCGGCATTGTGCCGGTTCCGCTTTTATTGATTTCGAAAATGAGGAAAAAGAAACCTTTGCAAAGCTAGATGTTCAGCCCGCTTTGTTCACTTGCTTCTTAGCTCTCGGTTTCACCCTGTCATTCGGCATGAAAAACACGAGCAAAAAGGCGGCCGCTGCGGGGAAAATTGCCCAAGTAAACGTATGAACAATCGAATGTGAAAGCGCCTCGGTGATGTGATTTAAAATATCCGGTGGCATTGATGCCCGGGCACTAGACAAAATCTGGTTGGCATCATTCGGTGAGGCGAGATTTGAAGCGCCTGTGCTTTTAAACATATCTTCCATCTGTTCTGAAAATTGGTTTTTTTGAATCATGCCGAACATACTGGCGCCGATCGTCATGCCGAGAGAGCGCATAAAGTTGCTCGTAGAAGTCGCTGAGCCGCGCTGTTCCGGGCCGAAATGATGGATAGCCGCCATGCTTAATACAGAGAAAGAAAAACCGACTCCCAAGCCGACAACAATCATATAAATGGTTAATAATAAACGCGGAGTGTCAATGTTAAGCGTGCTTAATAAAGAAAACCCGCTGACGAGAACCAGTCCGGAGATGAGCATAATGTTCCGGTAGCTCATTTTTGTCGTTAAGAATCCGCCAAGCTGGGCTGATACGACAGAGCCGAGCATCATCGGCAAAAGAACAAGCCCGGAGTTTGTCGCAGAATCTCCGTAAACACCCTGAACAAAGATCGAAATCTGGATGGTAGCTGAAATAAATGTCCCGCCGTAAAATAAAGCGACAAGCGTGCTGCCGGCAAACAGCCGGTTTTTAAACATATGAAACGAAATGATCGGTTCACTGGCCTTACGTTCGATCATGAGGAAGCAAACCAATAAGACGGCTGCACTTCCGAAAAGTGTAAGGATGACATTCGAATCCCAGGCGTATTTCTCGCCGCCGAGCTCCAACGCAAACATGAGGCAGACGACCGCTCCTACGAGCGTGATCGCCCCTAGCCAATCAATGCGATGCTTTTCATGCTGTTTCGTTTCTTTGTAAAATAGAAGAATGAAAACAAAAGAAACCATACCGAGCGGCAGATTCATATAAAAAATCCAGTGCCAGCTGATGTAGTCAGTGACATAGGCGCCGATGAGCGGTCCGAAAATGCTCGAAAGGCCAAAAACAGCGCCGAAAAGTCCAGTGATCTTACCGCGTTTTTCCAGCGGGAAAATATCAAAAATGATGGTAAAAGCAATCGGAATGAGCGCGCCTCCGCCAATTCCTTGGATCGCGCGGTAAATGCTGAGCTGCTCAATGGTTGTAGCCGTTCCGCACAATGCTGATCCCGCCATGAACACGATGCTGCCAAAAAGAAAAAAACGTTTTCTTCCATACATATCCGACAGCTTGCCGAATATCGGCATGCCGGCCATTTCAGCGACCATAAAGGCAGATACAACCCAGACAAAGCTGTCGAGTCCGCCAAGATCGCCGACAATTGTTCCCATTGCCGTGACAACGATGGTATTGTCCATCGAAGCCATCAAAATAGCAAGCAAAAGCCCTGCTACAACAAATCCTAATTTTCGATTTTGAGTTTGTGACAAATCAATCTATTCTCCTTTAAATAAATTCGTTCTAAAGCAGCGTTTGGCATGGACGCTTCATCCTGTTATGATCATTTATATCAGGAAATAAATATCTTAGCTGCTAAGACATAATGATTTTATAGAAGGGTGTTACCGATGTCAAGAACAAATCATATTGAAGGAGAAGGGCTGCTCAACGAGCTGATACAGCAGTTGAGATTTCACAGCACCGCAACCATTTTTCTGCACGAGGCGATCGGCGAGAAAATCGGACTGAACGCCACGGATCATAAATGCCTTGAGATTATCGCGCGGGAAGGGAAAGTAACAGCGGGGGAGCTTGCCGCAAAAAGCGGGCTGACAACGGGAGCGATCACAGGCGTGATCGACCGCCTTGAGAAAACGGGCTATGTCAGACGCATCAGGGATTCGTCCGACAGAAGGCGTCTTTTAGTCGAGCTGATCCCGGAAAACATGGAGAAGATCTCTCATATCTTTCAAGACTTGGCGCAAGAATCTGCCGGATTTTTAAGCCGATATTCAGAGGGGGAACTGCAAACCATTATCAAATTTTTGAAAAACAGCACGGCGTTCGCCGCCGATTATGCCAAAACTTTAAAGAAGACAAAGTGACAAAAGACCGGTTTTGTTTCAACCGGTCTTTTGTACACGTTCATATTTTTTCAATTTGAACTCTTCCGGAAAAGAAAGTTGCTCCACCGCCCATATCAGCTAATCGATCAGGCGTCAGCGCATTGACGAGATAATGCTTCCCATCTGCATCCGCCCATAATCCTTGGCTGACGGCCACACCCGGAAGGACGTGTTCTCCGACCGCAGCGGGCAGGATACATGATCCGCGGTCATTCCAAACCTTCACCAAATCTCCGTTTTCGATGCCTTTTTCTTCGGCATCCTTTCTATTTAAGTGAAGTTTCGGCTCCTTTTCTAGTTTGATATGCTTTTCATTGTTTGAAAAGGTCGAATTTAAAAAATTATGATTCGGTCCGGGTACAAATAAAAACGGATACTTGTCAGTTTCAACAAGCGGGGTATGAGTCGGCAGGCCCGGATAGCCGTGCTGTTCCATCAGTTTTGAGTACAATTCAATTTTTCCGCTGGGCGTTGGCAGTTTATCAGGAAAAATCGTTTTCCGATTGGCTTTGACAAAATGCTTTTCAGTCAGGCTGTCGTAGTCAATGCCGTCGAGCCACGGATTATCAGGGTAGTCAAGCGCCTGTCTGATCATCTCTTCGTCGGAATCTTTCAGCGGTTCATCATCAAAGCCCAGCGCCTCAGCCAAAAGTCTGAATACTTCTGTATTTGACTTGCTCTCACCGTATTTTTCAATAACAGGCTGCTGAATTTGCGCATAATGGTGCCAATATGATGTATAGAAATCCGTATTTTCGAAAGCGGAAGAAGCCGGCAGGACGATATCGGCATACCGTGCCGTTTCCGTCAGGAATAAATCGTGAACAACCGTGAATAAATCTTCGCGCTCAAGCCCTTTCCTGACTTTGTTCGCCTCCGGCGCGACGACGGCCGGATTGCTGCTGTACACAAACAGCGAACGGATCGGAGGCTCGGTTTCTAGGAGAGCTTTGCCGAGCTGATTCATGTTGATGACTCTCGGCGTTCTGCCTTTTAGTAAATCGGGACGCTGCAAAGCTTTTGTATTATAGGCCAAAAATGCCGTGTTGCCTTTGATCGCTCCGCCTCCTTTTTTCGTCCATTGGCCCGTGATCGCGGGCAGGCACGCGATGGTGCGAACAATCATTCCTCCATTGTCATGATGCTGAAGACCGTTGCCGATCCGGATCAGGGAAGGGGAGGTGCGGCCGTACAAGCGGGCGAGCTCGATAATATCATTCCGGGATACGCCGGTGATTGCCTCTACAGTGGCGGGATCGTATTGCAGTACATGGCGACGGAGCTCTTCATGGCCGACTGTAAATTCTTTCAGAAATGGTTCATCAGCCAAATTTTCCTCGAATAAGACATGCATAATGCCAAGCGCAAGCGCGCTGTCCGTGCCGGGACGAATCGGAATAAACCAATCCGCCATCCGCCCGGTCTGATTTTTATGAACGTCGATCACAACGATTTTTGCACCGTTTTTCCGGGCTTTTTGAGCAATAGTGATTTGATGCATGTTGGTTGAGACTGCATTGATTCCCCAAAAGATAAACAGTTTTGTTTCCGTTGTATCTTCAGGGTCTGTGCCGATGCTTCCGCCCATCGTGTATTTATAGCCGACAGAACCGGCAGGAGTGCAAATCGCCCGGTCAAGCTGGCTCGACCCGAGGCGGTGAAAAAAGCGCCTGTCCATTCCTTCAGCCGTCAAATTCCCCATATTGCCGTAAAAGCTGTAGGGCAGAATGCTTTCGGGGCCTTCCTGTTCAATGAGCGACTGCCAGCGGGAGCGAATCGTTTCAATTGCTTCATCCCAGCTGATCGGTTCAAAAATCCCGTCACCTTTTGGACCCGTCCGTTTCAGCGGAGTTTTCAGCCGTTTGGGATCATAAATACGCTCCGTCATATTGCGGACTTTATTGCAAATATTGCCCTGTGTGACCGGATGGTCCGGGTCGCCTTGTATTTTAACGATTTTTCCGTCTTTTTTATGAACGAGCAGCCCGCATTGATCCGGGCAGTCGAGCGAACATACGGATTTGAAAATCCCTTCTTTTTGATCAACAAATGACTCCATGGAATCCGTTCCTTTCCGATAAAATGAATATGATTCTAGCATTATATCACAAAATCTCGTCAATTCTGAAAATAAGAGCCGAAAGAATCGCGGCAGAACAACGATAAAAAAGGATGCCCCTGGAAGGACATCCTTTAAGTTTTTGTTTATTCTTTATCAAAATCAGGCGCGACCGCTTTTTTAATAAATAAAGCGGTAAAGAAAGCGATACAGCATAAAGCAAGCGCAAACCAGTAGGCATGGTGAACACCGTGAGTCATCGCTTCATGCACGATTTGTGGGCTTGCGGCTTCTTGTCCGGCAAGATAGCTTTTCTGGCCTTGGCTCATGATGCTGACGAACACCGAAACACCGAGTGCGCCTGCAACAGGCTGAAGCGTGTTGGCGATTGCCGTTCCATGAGGATATAAATGTTTCGGCAATTCGTTTAATGCATTCGTCTGCGCAGGCATCATGATGGCTGAGATCGACAGCATCAAGATGATGTACACAATAATAAACGCCCAGACCGGCACCGAAGGATTGATCCTGCTGAAGAAAAACATCACGCCGACGAGAACGATCGTACCCGGAATGATGAGTTTTCTCGGCCCGAACTTATCGAATAAAGCGCCCATGGCCGGTGACATGAGACCGTTTAGCAAGGCCCCGGGCAAAAGTAAAAGCCCTGCTGCTTTGGCTGTAAAACCAAGCGGTCCTTGCAAATACATCGGCATCACGATTTCGGAAGCGAACATCGCCATAATGACAATCACAAATAGGCAGACCCCGCGCGTGTAATTTTTATAGGCGAACACACGCACATCGAGCAACGGTTGTTCAAGCTTCAGCTGACGAAGCACGAACAACACGATACTGATCAGGCTGACGATGATTACACCGATGATCAGAGGGGACTGAAACCCTTCCGGAGCCTCTCCGGCACTGCTGAATCCGTATACGATTCCGCCGATCCCGATGGTTGAGAGAACGATCGATAAAAAATCAGCCCGCGGGCGCGTCGCTTCTCCGACATTTTGCAAATACTTCACCGCAAACAAGATTGAAAATACTGCAAAAGGGATGACGATAATAAACAGCCAGCGCCAGCCGAGGATGTCAACAATGACGCCCGAAAGAGTGGGGCCGATCGCCGGAGCAAACATGATGACCAAACCGAACGTCCCCATGATTTTCCCGCGGACTTCAGGCCGATAAATGAGCAAGAGCGCGTTCATAATAATAGGGATCAAGAGACCTGTACCGACCGCCTGAATCATGCGCCCCGTCAAGAGCATCGGAAAATTCACTGCACAAGCGGCGATGATGGTTCCGACTAAAAAAATCGACATGACGCCGATAAACATCTGTCTTGTCGTGAACCATTGAATCAGTAAAGCGGAAATAGGCATTAAAACACCCATGACAAGCATAAATCCGGTTGCCAGCCATTGAACAGTCGGGGCATCAACGTGAAAGACTTCCATCAGCTCTGTTAATGCGATGTTCAACAGCGTTTCATTTAATATTGCAAAAAATGCACCAATCATGAAGGTGACTAATATTGCTTTGGAATTAAACTTTTTCTCCATATCAAACCTCCTGTAATACAATTTACCCAAAAACATGACGACAAATGATATGTAGGATTCCCAGATATCCGGAGTCCCAATTTGTTTCTTTCGTTTTTCATCTTATATAATAACGTGTCTCCACCGCCGTTCATTGTTTTTCTTCATGATTGGCAACTATATGAGTATACTCGGTTTCACCCATATTTACAATAAAATTGTCAGGTTCATCTTTTGAAGTTAACGTATGGATGATTATGAAAAGACAGGGAGGGAAGGACATAGATCATCTTTTCAGTCAAATCAGCCGATTATTACAGGTATAATTTACCTGTATTGCTGGCAGCTGTTCTGACTGAAGAAATTTATCTCCGGATCCTTTCCCTGATAGATACTAAATCTGAAGAGTTCTTTTAAATGCACTGTCGACTCCCGTATTTATTTGGGCAACAGACACCATTACAATATTTCGATATATCCCTCTGTGCCATGCACGCGAATTTGTTGCCCATCTTTTATCAGCCCAGTCGCATTCTCCACTCCGACGACTGCCGGCAGGCCATATTCGCGTGCGATCACTGCTCCGTGGGTCATCAATCCGCCGACTTCGGTGACCAGGCCTTTTATGGATACAAATAATGGTGTCCAGCCTGGGTCTGTAAAGGAGGTGACTAATATATCTCCATCTTCCAGATCGGCATTTTCCATGTTTAAAATGACACGTGCTCTTCCTTCTATCACTCCGGAAGAAACAGGCAGGCCTGCAATCGCATTAGGCGGCAAATTTTCTCGTTTGTACGCACTTGTAATGATTTCGCCATCAGACGTGATCACACGCGGTGGAGTTAGTTTTTCATATAATTTGTACTCGTCTTTCCGTTTGCTGATGATCTGGTTATCTATTTTTTTTGTGCGTGCGACTTCGTAAAGCTCTTCAAAAGTGAGGTAGTATATATCTTCTTTTTCATGAATAACGCCCGCTTGTACGAGTTGTTCGGCTTCTTTCAGCAATGCCTGCTTATATACGAAGTAGCGACTGACTATGCCGTATTTTGGATATTCCCGGTAGCCGATGAAATTCCGGATGAGATCGATCATTCGTTTTGTTTCTTTAGCTTTTTGTTCACCATCCGGCAATTGCTTCAATCGATCAATTAACTCTTGTTCTTTTTCCAAAGCAGCCCGCAGCCCTTGCTCAAACTTTCGATTGCCGGCGTTAGGCTCGAAGTTTTTGATATGACTAAGAATCATGGGGACAAGTGTAATTGGTTTTTCACTCCAGCGAGGTCTTGTAATATCAATTTCTCCGGGACACCGCATTCCGTATTTGCTGAGATAATCATAAATAGCGTCTTGAATTTCCTTTCCACCATCAAACTTAACCAGTTCATCGAGAAAGTTATCTTCTTTTGCATGCTGCAAATAATCAATCACTTCTGGATAAGGGCGAATCACATCCGCGACATCCATCAGCTCCAGACCCATTTCCGAAGTAATATTGCCCGGTACAGATTGAGAAAGGGTATCAGCGGCGTTTTTTTCGCCTAGCCACTTGTTCATGTTTTCATTGATCCATGTTGTCGCATTTATAGCAGCCATAAACACAGCCGTACTTTGCGGGTCAAATACGATCTTCTTTAATTGCTGGATATCTTCCAGTATAAAATCAAACAAGTCCGATCCCGATTTCGCTTGGATGTTTTGCTTTAACTCTTCGATCGATGTTTGATTGCGCTTCATCAAATCAGAAACGATTGTCGGATCGTTCTCGAATTGCACCGGCATATCTGTTTGACCGTTGCCCGGAATCGGTGCTGTTTGATCATTTGGCATCAATTTTATAAAATCTCGCTCGATTACGGTCATGAGTGCGTCTTTTGTAAGCGGATCTGCTCCCACGGTGTTTAATAAAGCTTCCCGGCCGGCACGTGTCGTCAGCCTAGGCGCAACATCAACAAACAATCTCCCGCCGGCTTTACGCATAGGTGCAGGAGTAATTAACAGATAAAAAGACAATCCCAACGGTTTAATGGGATCAGTCATCATTTGCTGATGACCAACAGATAGATAGACGTGATTTTCTTGATCATTCGCTTCAGGGATCGGGAATAAAGTCGTGATCGGCCGGCTCTGAACAATATAAAATGTATCATCAGCCAAACACCATTCGATATCTTGCGGCTGGCCGAAATGAGCTTCGATCTGTCTTCCGATACGTGCCAGCTGTAAAATTTGCCCATCAGTGAGTGCTTGAGACATCTGCTGATCAGGATCGATCTGCTTTGTCTCTGTTCCGCCTTGTGCTCGTCCATAAATCGCCAATTTCTTGGCCGCTATTCTCTTATCGGCGATTTGTCCGTTTTGCACTTTATAACAATCGGCAGAGACCAAGCCGGAGACCAGAGCTTCTCCAAGTCCAAAACCAGCATCGATTGAAAGCAGTTTCCGGTTGGAAGTCATCGGATCAGCGGTAAATAAAATCCCTGAAGCATGCGGGAAAACCATCTTTTGAATGATAACGGATAAATAAACTTGCCTGTGATCGAATCCATTCTGCATACGGTAGATGACCGCGCGCTCCGTAAACAGGGAAGCCCAGCATTTGCTGATATGCTGCAAGATCGCATCCTTGCCGATAACATTTAAATAGGTATCTTGTTGACCCGCAAAAGAAGCATGCGGCAAATCCTCGGCAGTCGCGCTAGAACGCACTGCATAAGCATGTTTCTCGCCAAATTGAGAGAGATAGTGAGCAACTGCTTTCACAACATCAGCAGGAATTTCTGCTTCCATAATGATTTGCCGAATCTTCCTGCTGATGTCACTAATTTGATCCCGATCCTCAACTTTTAGCATGGCCAGTTGAGCCAGCAACGCTTGGAACGTTTCGTTTCCCTTGACGGCTTTTTGAAATCCTGCTGTCGTGACGCAAAAGCCTTCTGGTACTTGTATTCCTTGAATTTTTGATAATTCCCCTAAATTTAACCCTTTTCCCCCGACAAGCAAAAGCTGTGTTTTTTCCATTTCATGAAAACCGAGAACGAAATGACTCATTCTGCATCTCTCCTTCGAAAAAAAATTTGACAAGAGCTTTCTGATATGGTAGACTTAAAATGTAAGATGGGATATCTATGACATTTAATTTTAAACGTGCGTGATCTGATTATATCATTGCGTCTGTTTTTATGCAATATTAAAAGAACCTGGTAAAACCATGGTTCTTTTTTTGTTTCTTCATGCAATCGAATATAACGATGGCCGATTTAATCCGGTCGGTTCGCGGAAGATGCCAGCTGCGCAGGCGGTTTATTCTTCGCAAGTCGTCATATTTGCAAAAACGTAGTTTATTTTCCTATAATTTAAACGTGTGATACATATAGAAAGGAAGTTTTTCATATGCAATCTTTACAAAACAAAACCGCTCTGATTACAGGAGGGGGAAGAGGGATCGGCCGCGCAACAGCGATTGCCCTTGCAAAAGAAGGCGTACATATCGGCCTTATCGGCCGTACAGCTGCGAATCTTGAAAAAGCAGCAGAGGAATTAAAGGCGTTCGGCGTAAAAGTATCTGTAGCCGCAGCTGACGTAAAGGATTTAACAGCTGTAGAACGTGCAGTCCAATCCGTAAAAGGAGAGCTTGGACAAATCGACATTCTCATTAACAATGCCGGGATCGGCGGGTTTGCAGGATTTCTTGAGCAATCCCCCGAGGAGTGGGAAAATATTGTCCAGGTGAATCTGATGGGAGTTTATAATGTAACACGCGCCGTTCTGCCTGAAATGATCGAAAGAAAAGCCGGCGATATTATTAATATTTCTTCTACAGCAGGCCAAAGAGGAGCAGCCGGGACAAGCGCCTACAGCGCGTCTAAGTTCGCGGTACTCGGACTGACCGAATCGCTGATGCAGGAAGTCAGAAAGCACAATATCCGCGTGAGTGCTCTTACACCGAGCACGGTTGCGACGGACTTGGCAATCGACTCCAAATTAACAGACGGCAATCCGGAACGCGTCATGCAGCCTGAAGATCTGGCGGAATACATGGTTGCCCAACTTAAACTGCATCCGCGCATTTTTATTAAATCAGCGGGCATGTGGTCTACAAACCCTTAAACAATCAGGAAAGGACAGGCTTGAAACAGCCTGTCCTTTTTTCGTGCTATTTTTGCGAAAGGCGTACGGGGAGATGACGGACGCCGAAGACAAACGGACTTTGAATCGCTTCAAGCTCCTCTGAGCTGTCCTTTTCCACGGATGCATGCCGCAGCAAGTAATCGAGTGCGACTTTCGCTTCAAGCCGGGCAAGGGGAGCACCGAGACAAAAGTGGATGCCGAAGCCGAAGCTCATATGAGGGTTTGATTTACGATCAAGCTTAAAGCTGTCAGGGTCGTCAAATTTCAGTTCGTCACGGTTCGCTGAAGCGACCCAGTTGATCACCGTGGAACCTTTTGCAATCCGCACGCCTTTGATGTCAAGGTCTTCAGCCGCCGTGCGGCCGATTGCTTGCACGGGCGGATAATACCGCAGTGTTTCTTCAACAAAAACAGGAACGAGGGACAAATCTTGCCTTACGGCTTCCTGTGTGGCTTTGTCTTCGGTGAGATAGCGGACGCTGTTTGCGATCAGGTTAGTTGTCGTTTCGTTGCCTGCGACCAAAAGAATGATGCAAAAATTCAGCAGTTCTTCTTCTGTCAGCGACTTGCCGTCAACTTCTGCCCGTAGCAAAAGCGAAATCAGGTCGTCTTTTGGCTCTTTTTTGCGCTGCTTGATAATGTTTTTAAAATAATCCGCCAAAAACCGATTGCCTTCTTCACGGCGTTTGTACATCTGTTCAGCGGCTTCAGCCGAGCGGTCTTCCGCACCTGCGACAAGGATGTCTGAATAATGTTTAAACATGAGGCGGTCTTCAGCCGGAACGCCCAAAAGTTCAGCAATGATAATGACGGGAAGGGGAGCAGCCAAGTCATCCACCACATCAAACAAATCCTTCTGTTTCGCTTCGTTAAATAAAAAAGCCGTCACTTCTTCGATATGCGGCTCAAGCTCTTTCACCGCTTTCGGCGTAAAAGCTTTATTAACGATGGCCCTCATTTTTGTGTGTTTCGGCGGGTCCATTGTTAATATGCTTTTTCCTTCCATATTACCGCCGCGTTTTGAAGAGAAAAGCTTCGGGTTTTTTAACACGAATTGAACGTCTTCATACGAAAAGATATCCCAGCATTTTCGCTCATCATCGTAACGCACAGGAGACGTCTTTCTGATCCGGTTATAAATCGGGAACGGAAACAGCCGGTCATTACTGGAGCTGATTTCTTTCATCGGAATCCAATTGGCATAGTGCTTGCTTGATTGAAGTGAATTTGAATTTGCCACGTCAACTCTCTCCTTTAACATGAATCGTTTATACATGATGAACCGGTTCAATCTTTACGTTATCACTATTTTTACAACGGTTTCAACGGACATATCATGAAAAAATTGTCAATTGGCCGAAAGTATCGGATCTAAAAAAGGAAAAAAGGCGAGGTATGCTCACAACACCGGGAACATCAGCTCAGAGATGGATGAAAAAAACGAGGCCGCACCTGATCAGGTACGGCCTCGATCTTTCAGCTTACGGCTTCTTCCCGGGAGAACTGGCTGTTATACAAATCGGCGTAAAAACCGTTCTCGCGGAGAAGCTCTTCATGGCTGCCTTTTTCAATAATATCTCCGTTTTTCATCACAAGAATCAGGTCGGCATCTTTAATGGTAGAAAGACGGTGGGCGATGACAAAACTCGTGCGGTTAGCCATCAGTTTGTTCATCGCTTTTTGAATATTCATTTCCGTCCGGGTGTCGACACTGCTAGTCGCTTCATCCAATATTAAAATCTTCGGATCGGCTAAAATGGCTCTCGCGATCGTGAGGAGCTGCCGCTGCCCTTGCGAGATGTTTTGGGCATCTTCGCCCAGTACCGTATCATAGCCGTCCGGCAAGGTACGGATAAAATCGTCGGCATAGGCGGCTTTTGCCGCCCTGATGATGTCTTCATCTGTTGCGCCATCACGTCCGTAGGCGATGTTTTCGCGGATGGTGCCGTTGAACAGCCATGTGTCCTGCAAAACCATCGCAAACATGCTTCTGGCCTGTTCGCGCGACAGTTCGCTGATGTCAGTGCCGCCGACCTTGATGCTGCCTTTGTTTAATTCATAAAACCGCATCAGCAAATTGATGATCGTCGTTTTTCCTGCACCAGTCGGTCCGACGATCGCAATTGTCTGGCCTTCTTTGGCATGGAGGCTTAAATCGCGGATGACCGGAACGTTTTTATCATAGCCGAAGGCGACACGTTCAAACGATACATCGCCTTTTAATGCGCCGGTATCGATGGAAGCCGGCGTCTCCTCGGTTTCCTCGTCTTCGTCTAAAAGACTGAACACCCTTTCGGCGGATGCGATTGCCGATTGGATTGTATTCGCGATTCCGGCAGCTTGAACGAGCGGCTGGGAAAATTGCTGCGTGTATTGGATAAAAGCCTGCACGCCTCCGATTAAGAGGGTGCCGTTAAGAACGAAAATACCGCCGGTTATGCTGACAAACACATAGCCGAGGTTGCCGATGAATGTCATGATCGGCATCATCAGACCTGAAATAAACTGCGCTTTCCAGCCTGACTGGTAAAGACGCTCATTCACTTCATTGAATTGCTGAATCGCTTTTTCTTCATGACCGAATGCCTTTACTTCCTGGTGCCCTGTAAACATCTCTTCAACGTGTCCGTTGATGTCGCCGAGTTCTTTCTGCTGCGTGCCGAAGTGTTTCTGCGAAAATGAGGCGATAAATCGGACAGCGAGCATGCTGAGCGGAACCGTGATGAAGACGACGAGCGTCAGCACAGGGCTGATCAGGAGCATCATGACGATGATTCCGACTATGGTAATGACAGACGTAATCATTTGCGTCAGCGCCTGCTGCAGTGACGTATTAATATTGTCAATATCATTGACGGCGCGGCTGAGCGTATCGCCATGCGAATGCTTGTCATAGTACTTTAAAGGGAGCCGCGTCAGCTTTTCATTCACTTCCTGGCGCATTTCGTATATCGTTTTCTGGGCTACGCCGGCCATCAGGTATTGCTGCAAGAACGTAAAGAAAGCAGAAAGCAGATACAGTCCTGCCAGGATCATCGTGATCCGGCCGAGAAAGCCGAATTGAACACCGGTGCCTTCTGTAAAGCTTGCGAAAAGGGAAGAGGTCGCATCTCCGAGAAGTTTTGGACTGATGACATTAAACAACGTCGCCAATATTGCAGCACAGACAACGAGCACCAGCTGGAAGGTCCGCGGTTTTAAATAGCGGGCCAATCTCAAGAGGGTCTTTTTAAATTCTTTCGGTTTTGTCTCGTGCATTCCTTTTGGTATCGAGCCGTGATGCTTTTGTTGTTGGCTCATGCGCTTTCCTCCTCGGCCTGCTGTGATGCCACAATTTCCTGGTAAATTCCATTTTCAGCAAGCAATTGTTGATGGGTGCCGATACCGGCTATTTTTCCTTCATTTAATACGATGATTTGGTCCGCATCTGTAATCGTGCTTACCCTTTGGGCAACAATAATGACGGCGGCATCAGCGGTAGTTTTCTGAAGCGCTTTTCTCAGCTTTTGATCCGTTTTGTAATCAAGCGCCGAAAAGCTGTCGTCAAATAAATAAATTTCCGGTTTTCTGACCAATGCCCGGGCGATGGAAAGCCGCTGTTTCTGGCCGCCTGAAAGGTTGGCTCCGGCCTGCTCGATATCAGATTCAATTCCATTTTCCTTGCCTTCCACAAACTCGGCAGCCTGTGCCGTTTCAAGTGCTTCCAAAATTTCTTCATCTGTTGCATCTTCTTTGCCAAATCGGATATTGTCCTTGATCGTCCCGCTGAATATTGAAGCTTTTTGCGGGACATAGCCGATTTTCGCGCGAAGCTCCTTTTGCGCCATCTTTCTGACATCTGTTCCGTTGACAAGCACAGACCCTTTTTCAATATCGAAAAATCTCGGGATCAATTGAAGGATCGTCGTTTTTCCGGCCCCTGTGCTGCCGATGATCGCAGTCGTTTCACCCGGTTTTGCCTTGAACGTAATATTTTCGAGAACGGGCTTTTCAGCTCCGGCATAACGAAAAGTCACATCTTGAAATTCCACATAACCGCGCAAGCCGCTGTCTTTCTGCGGCTCTTTCGGATCGGTAATCGAAGGCACTGTTAACAGCACTTCGTTAATGCGGTCGGCAGATGCCTGAGCCCTTGGGATCATCACGAATGTCATCGCAAGCATGATCAGCGCGATTAGAATCATGGATGCATATTGAAGGAAAGCCATTAAGTTCCCGACCTGCATGCTGCCTTGATCGATGCGGATGCCTCCGAACCAGATAATCGCGATGTTCGTGAAATTCATCATAATCATCATGACAGGAAATAGAAAAGCCATAATTCTGTTGACGGCGATGCCTGTATCGCGAAACTCTTCGTTTGCCTTTTGAAAACGGGCTTTTTCTTGATCAACTCGGTTAAAGGCGCGAACGACGCGAACTCCAGTCAAACCTTCCCTAAGAACAAGGTTGAGACGATCCGTCTTTTTTTGAAGAACGCCGAATAAGGGAACAGCTTTTCTTGTAATGAGAAAAATCAGCCCCGCAAGGATCGGGAGAGCGGCCAGAAATATAATCGACAGCTTGGCATCTCTGGACACGGCAAGCACAATACCGCCGACCAGCATTAACGGCGCTCTTGTCATCAATGAAAGCATCATGTTGAGTACATCCTGGACTTGCTTGACATCATTTGTGGTACGGGTAATGAGAGAAGCAGAACCGATTTTTCCGAATTCATCCATTGAATAGTGTTCAACTTTGACAAACAGCTTGCGCCTGATATCCCTTCCAAAGCCGAGGGCTGTTTCCGAAGCGAAAAACGCTTTTCCGACAGTCATGATGATGGCCAGAAGGGAGCAGGCGATCATCCAGCCGCCGGTTCTCAATATGAATGGCATGTCGCCGTTCACGATTCCGACATCAACGACATCTGCCATTAACGTCGGCAAATAAAGCTCAAGCACACTGCTCAGCAAAGTAAAAACACCGACAAGAATCACTTGCAGCTTATAAGGCTTTAAATATTTTAAGAGTGAGATCATTTTTCAACCTTCTTTTCACTTGTTTTTTCTCCGTGTTCGATAAACTCGGATAACTTATGAATCAAATCGGCGAACTGCCTGCTTTCATCCTCGCCCAGAAACCGAGTGAGCTGCAGGAACCACCGGTTCAGCCCTTTAAGCGCATCGTCCGCCGCTTTTTTTCCTTCATCGGTTAAAAAAATCCGGACGATCCTCCTGTCATCCTCATCCATGCGCCGAAAAACGAGCCCTTTTTTTTCCATTCTGTTCAACATCTGCGTGACGAAAGGGGAGGTGACATGCAGAGCGCGGCTGATTTCGGATGCCATTTTGCCTTCACCGCTTGCTTCATTTAAAAGCATCAGCGCTTTTGCCTCAGTCTTTTTCCATTCAACCGCAGGAAAAGACTGCTTCATTTCCGCATACCGCAGCCGGTTGAAAGCTTCGATCAACTGCACAACGGTCTTGCGGCTGACTTTATCTTGTTTCATAAAAAGCACCTGCTTCTCCATTTTAATTAATTAAGTAAATAAACTAAAACACGGTATTATCATACATAGAACAACAAAAGATTGTCAAAGAAGAAACTTATAAAAAAGAAAAAACCCGATCATTGATGACATGACCGGGTCATTGTACGAGCTTCATAAAAAAATCTTTCATTTCAAGGTGGCGAAGATGTTCCGGAACTTTTTCCGAACCGACGATGATCATCGGAGCCAAGCTATCCGTTTTATAAAGTGAGCCATGGCCGCCTCCGCCAAAATGGAGGGGAGACTTTTCGCCGGCAAATTGGAACCCGGGTTTCGCGTCGGCGATCACAAACTGTCCGCGATGCGAATGCATGGCGCTGTATAGGCGGGCAAGAGCATCCGGGTAATCGCCGTATTGGATCGAGACGCCGTCTGCTTTAATGTCCAATAAAGAAAAATCTCCGCTGATCGTCCATGACTGCCCGTAAGGATCTTGATAGCCGCCTTTTGGACGAAACCGAAGCGGTTTTAAAGAACGCTTCGAATCAACATATATCCAGCCGCTTTTTTTCCACGCTGTGAAAGCGATTCGTTCGTCTTTTTTCAATTCATTGACGGCACCTTGCAGCGGCATGTTTCGATCCGTGACATAAATGTATGCCATTCTGTCGTTTACTGCAAAAAGAAGCTGGGCGTTTCGATCGGGGGCTTCGTTTATTTTAGCGATCCGGTATCCTTTAAAAAGCGAATGAAGCCGGATGGCGGCCTTGTCTTTATCGCGTCCGATCGCTGTCTGCCCGCCATCACCCATGACGACCCATACCGCTTTTTCGGCCGCATCGCGCCAAGAATCATATGCATTCAATATACGCTGCAGCTGCTGGTCCATTTTTTCGAGGCCTTTCATATCCATCGGGCCTTTTTTGTGTGCATCATGGTCAAAATCGGGCAAGTAGGCGACAGTCAGCGCAGGAAGCTTCCTCTTTTTAATTAAATAGGCCACTTCCTGTGCTGTGAACTTGTCGTTAACGCCATAACTTTGCCAAATATGGTGGTGGGGGTTATCGGGATCGAGCTGGGCAAAGCGGCCGAACGAAAAAAGAGCCGGCCCGTTTACCATCATATGTTCAGGCATCAATTTAAGCTTTTTGAGCGGGGGCGGGATATTTAATTCGTGGCGGTCAGGCCCTCTGTATATGAGCCCGTTGATGGATGCCGACTGTTTTCCTCGCACTTGCAAATCATCATGGACCGTTGTCACCTTCCGGCTTAAATGGCGGTGATTAAGAGAAAATATCCCGTCTTCGATCGTTTGTTTGATGCCGAGTGTGGCGATTTCTTTTTTATCGCTCCCGTAATTCACGATTCTCTGTTCATCCTGATCATACCAGACGAGCCCGGGAACGCGGTGGATATTCGGATAAGTTCCGGTGAGCAGGGTGCTGTCAATCGAGACCGACATGGTCGGATACGCGTTTACCACTTCAGGTTCATAATGACCGTTTTCAAGAAAGAATTTTAATGCCGGGGCGCGGCCTGCTTGAATCGCTTTTTTCAAAGGCTGATCCATCAAAGAGTCGATGATCAGGACAATGACCGGTTTTTTGGAGGATTTGACGGCCTCTGCTTCTTCATCCGGGAGTCCCAATTTTTCATTCCCGGCATTCAGCCATATAATAAATGAAATTAGCGCACATATAAAAATGGCAAGAACAATGCTTAGCTTTTTCAAAATGGCCTCATTCCTTTAATCCCATCATATGCATATTCTGGCATGAGACGCCGGAAGTTATAGCTGGTAATACGTTCTAAATGATTCACTGCAGCTCTGGGGAATCCTATTCAATTAGAAAGGAGGGTCAATGATGAATAAGCATAAATGGTTAGCCGCATTTGCTATCATCGCGATTTTAGCCGTAATTGGCTATATCACGGTCAGACATCTTGAACCGGAATATGTATATATGCCTCCTAAAGAAAAAGTCATCTCAAAAGAAAAACGAGTGCACGGATACGATCTATGGGGAGCATTTACACCGGACAAGCCCGCCCCCGCAGAGGAGGGAGCTGTAAAGGTTGATGACCGCCTTCTCGACTTGGGACGGGAGACATTTTACAAGGAAACTTTCGGCAACGAAGTGTTTTTGACAGATATCATCGGACTCCTTGACGGTCCCATTACAGCAGCCAACATGACGAAAGCCATTGCCGGATTGAAAGGGAAAGGGACGACGAACTTGCGCATCGAATTAGCTGAAACGGTTAAGGTCGGCGGGAAAATCTTTAAAAAAGGCGAGAAGATCGACACCGGCATTGATGTTCCAAAAGGGGCATACGCACCGCTCGGCATGCCTTTCAAATACGCTGACGGAAAAATCAAAGCCGGCATCAGCTGTGCGGCCTGCCACGCCGCAGTCGATCCGAAAACGATGAAGGTGATGGAAGGCGTGACAAACTCTGATTTAAATACAGGGCTGATGCTGGCGCTGGCGACAAATTCAGCGGCTTATTTTACACATGCCGAAATTGATAATATTCAACAATTTATGAATGATAAAAGCCCTGTGATCACTGCCAGAAACGGCAAAAAAGAACGCCTTCCCGATCCGGACCGCCTCGAAGATGCGGTCGATCGCATTTTCCTGAAGTGGCCGAGAGGTTTTTTCGACTCGACGATCGATATGAAAAGCAATCCCACGCAGATTCCGGATGCCTATACATTGGGCGACCATCCGTACAGCTGGAGCGGTTCGGCAATGGCCGGTCCTTTTAAAGGCTTGACTGTGTTCAGCAATAATGTTCATGCGCAAAATTCGGACAGCCTCTCGCAAGCCCCGGCAAGCCGGGCGCTTTTCGGCATGAGCGAAGATGTTTATATCGGGACGATCCTGCAAAGGGCTCCCGTCTCAACATACAGGTATCAGCCGAAAAAAAAGGAAAGTCCGACTGCGTTTTTCAAAAAAGCCGATCCCACTCCCGGAGTACCGGGCGTCAACCAAATGGTCAAGCCGCCAAACTATCCTAACATCACATTGGCGGCGCCCGACGGCGTACTTGTGAGCTCACCCGGACGAAAAGTGAATGAAGAAAACAACGCTGTATCCGCCTGGCAAAATACACTTAGACCTCCTGATCCGCGGCAAAAAACCGACAGCCAAACCGTCAGGCGCGGCAGGCGTGTTTTTGAACAAGCGGGCTGCATATCCTGTCATGCCGGCCGGTATTTGACGAACAACAAGGTCATCTCGGTTGAAAAAATCGGAACCGAGCCGACAAGGGCCCGGTCTTTTAAGAAAACGGAAAACATATTCGGGAAAAGCCTTATTCATTCGCCTGACACACCGGTGCCTCTGCCGCGCAAACCGAAGATCCTGAAAGTCCCGACAGCCGGGTTTGACCCCGAACAGATCAAGCTTTCCTGGGCGCAGGGAGATTCCAAAGGCGGGTACAAAGTGCCGAGTCTGATCGGCGTTTACTGGCGCGCTCCTTATTTGCACGACGGAGGGGTTGCAGTGGGAAGCTCATTAAAAGAGACAGGCTTACCAAAGACGGTCATAAACGGTAAGCAGGCGGATCCTTATAACAGTTTGCTGGCGATGATCGACAGAGATTTAAGACAGCAGGTCGTCAAAAGCAATTCGGAATCGCCCGACTTAAAAGCGGTCAGGGTAACCGGCAAAGGGCATGAATTCTGGATCGACGCCAAAAGCGGCTTTTCCGAACAAGAGCAAAAAGCGTTGATTCATTATTTAATCCATGCCGATATGCCGAAAAAGTAAGGAATAAAATGAAACGATAAGCCGCCTGAATGGCGGCTTTTTTTAAAACTTCATCACGGGAGCGGCGATATGATCGCCTTTTCGGTCCTTTGTGACGGCGCGATCCGGCTGACGGAATATGTCATTCACTTCAGCGGTTTTGACGAGTCAAAGGCCGGTTCCAGGCTGCAGCCAGTGCAGGCGAGCCCGTTTCCAGACAGAAAAAACTGGCGTCAGTATGAAAAATCAGCATAAAAAAAGGGGATAAACATACATATATAAGATGCGCTTTTTACAATAGAAGAGATGCGCAGAGAATAAATGGACAGAAAATTCAGACATTAATCATTGTTTATGATAAAATGAAAACAGCCAAGCTTTTGCGCCCGGCTGAATTCGTTGTCATACTGGCTATTGGTATTGCTGAAGGCGAGAAAAAAACTTCTTTACGAACTGATAAAAGACTTTTGCAGAAGGGGAAAGCTCCCTGTTTTTAGGGGTGATGATTCCGACTGTGCGCTTTACTTGAGGATAATCAATCGGGATCTTCTTTGTAAAACGGGGAGCCGTTTCATTAAAGGCGCTTTCCGGCAAAAGCGTCACACCCATATCAGCAGAAACCAGCCCTTTGATCGCATCCAAATCTTCGCCCTCTGAGGAAATTTTAGGCGTATATCCTACTTGCTTGCATGCATCAACAGCCATTTTTCGAAGGATGTATCCGTCTGGAAACAGCACATACTGATCATTTCTGAGATCGCCGAGATGAAGGCTTTGCTGGCCTGATAGGGGATGATTGATCGGCACGAGTGCCAAAAGGCTTTCCGAAAACAAAATGTCCCCTTTAATCTCAGCGATATTTGACGGAACAGGACCGAGAAAAGCCAAATCGATATCCCTGTTTTTCACCGCTTCGATTAAAAATTTATAAGATCCCTGCCTTAAAAGAAAAGCGACATGAGGATGCTCCTCTTTAAAAGCGGAAATAACCGTCGGGAGGAACTGGCCCGCAAGGCTTGTCGGGAAACCGATTTTAACGGTCCCGCGATTCGGGTCCAAATACTCATCGATTTGTTCCTTCGCGAAATCGATCGCTTTCATCGCTGTTTTAATATGGTCTAAAAACTGTCTCCCGATCGGAGTCAGCTTCACATTGCGGCCTTCGCGCTCAAACAAATCAACACCGAGCTCTTCTTCGAGATTGGCGATCTGCCTGCTGATCGCCGACTGAGCGACATGAAGGTGCATGGCCGCTTCCGATACGTGCTCTCTTTCTGCAACTTCCATAAAATAATGCAATTGGCGTAATTCCATCGTTGTTTCACCTGCTCATCTCAAAATGAGATAGTTTTAATCTAAATTATATATTGTTTGTATAGATTTGAAAACCTACAATAGGATTAGAGTTTGTAAGATTTTATGACCGGGGACAAACGGGAAAAATGAACGGGGGAGAGGAACAATGACTTATAATCAACTACCAAAGGCACAAGGTCTCTACCGTCCTGAATTTGAACATGATGCATGCGGAATCGGCCTTTACGCTCATTTGAAGGGCCTTCCTACTCATGATATTGTCAAAAAAGGATTACAAATGCTTTGCCAATTAGACCACCGGGGCGGTCAGGGCAGTGACCCGCATACCGGAGACGGAGCAGGCATCATGATGCAGATTCCGGATGCTTTTTTCAAAAAAGTCTGCGCCGGTTTCAACTTGCCTGAAAAAGGACGCTACGGCGTCGGGATGATCTTCTTTTCTAAGGATGACAGCGGGCGCGAAAAAACCGAAGCGCGCATTAACGAGCTGATCGAACAGGAAGGACAGACAGTGCTCGGCTGGCGAACTGTACCTGTAAATGTCGGAAAAATCGGAACAGTCGCACAGAAAAGCGCGCCAATCGTCCGCCAGGTATTCATCGGAGCAAATGAAGCGATGAAAGACAATCTGGCATTCGAACGGAAGTTGTACATCATTCGCAAACAGGCCGAAAATTGGGCGAAAGAACACGACAAAACGTTCTATTTTGTCAGCCTCTCTAGCAATACCATCGTATATAAAGGACTTCTAACACCCGAGCAGGTTGATGCTTTCTATGAAGATTTACAGGACGAGGACTTCGTCTCAGCTTTTGCATTGGTTCACTCCCGTTTCAGCACAAACACGTTTCCGAGCTGGGAAAGGGCACATCCGAACCGCTATCTGATCCACAACGGGGAAATCAATACGCTGCGCGGCAATATGAACTGGATGAAAGCGAGGGAGCAGCAGTTTGTTTCCGAAGCGTTCGGCGAAGACTTGCCAAAGGTTTTGCCAATCCTCGATGAAAACGGAAGCGACTCCTCGATCCTGGATAACGCTTTTGAATTCTTTGTTCTGGCTGGAAGGAATCCGGCCCATGCTGCAATGATGCTGATTCCGGAGCCGTGGAACGAGAACCCGTACATGTCAAAAGAAAAGAAGGCATTTTACGAATATCACAGCTCTTTAATGGAGCCATGGGACGGCCCGACTGCGATTTCATTTACAAACGGAAAACAGATCGGAGCCATTTTAGACCGGAACGGGCTCAGACCCGCTCGCTATTATGTCACTAAAGACGACTACCTTATTTTTTCCTCCGAAGTCGGCGTGATTGATGTCGAACAGGAAAACATCTTATATAAAGACCGGCTGGATCCCGGGAAAATGCTTCTTGTTGATCTTGAAGAAGGGCGGATTATCTCCGATGAAGAAGTCAAATCCGAAATCGCCGGGGAGTTTCCGTACCAGGAATGGCTCAGTAAAGAACTGGTTCATGTCTCAAACGATATTGAGGAAACCGAAGAAAAATCTGTGCCTGACCTATTGACCCGCCAAAAAGCATTCGGTTTTACGTACGAAGATATTCACAAATATTTAATTCCTGTCATTACAGAAGGCAAAGACCCGCTCGGTTCAATGGGCCACGATGTCCCGCTGGCGGTGTTGTCAGACCGTCCGCAATCGCTGTTCAACTATTTTAAACAGCTGTTTGCACAAGTTACAAATCCGCCGATTGATGCAATCCGCGAGCAGATCGTCACTTCGACATTGACATGGCTCGGAGCGGAAGGCGATATTCTCCATCCGAATGAAAGCAGCTGCCGCCGGATTAAATTGTATACACCGGTCTTGACAAACGCACAGTTCAATTCTTTAAAAGGACTTGTGCATAAGGATTTCAAAAGCAAGACGATTCATACGCTCTTTACAGACGACTTGAAGAGCGGCCTCGAAGATATGTTTAAAGAAGTGGACAGAGCGATCGCCGAAGGCGTGACTCTCCTTATTTTATCCGACCGCAAAATGGACGGTCAGAAAGCGCCGATTCCTGCGCTGCTAGCCGTCAGTGCCTTGCATCAGTATTTAGTCCGCGCGGGAAAACGTACGAAAGTCAGCATTATCGCCCAATCCGGTGAAGCGCGCGAAGTTCACCATTTTGCCGCCTTGATCGGCTACGGAGCGGATGCCATTCATCCGTACCTCACGTATGCGACATACAAGCAGGCGATTGAAGACGGAGCACTTTCCATCAGCTATGAAGAAGCCGTTACAAAATACAGCAAAAGCGTGACAGAGGGCGTCGTAAAAGTGATGTCCAAAATGGGTATTTCCACTGTTCAAAGCTACAGGGGCGCACAGATTTTTGAAGCGGTTGGGATCAGCAAAGACGTCATAGACAGCTATTTCACAGGAACGGCATCACAGCTCGGCGGAATCGGTCTGGATACGATTGCCGAAGAAGCGAAGCGCCGCCACAGGGAAGCGTATGAAGATACATTCAGCGAAACGCTTGATTCGGGAAGCGATTTTCAATGGAGAAAAGGCGGGGAGCACCACGCTTTTAACCCGAAAACGATTCACACGCTGCAATGGGCATGCCGCAAAGGTGATTACAGCCTGTTTAAACAATATTCGAAAGCAGCTGATGAAGAAAGAATCGGTTTTCTCCGCAATCTCTTCTCATTTGATGAAAACCGGAAGCCGCTGCCGCTTGAAGAGGTCGAATCCGCTGAATCGATTGTGCGCCGCTTTAAAACAGGGGCGATGTCATTCGGCTCTTTAAGCAAGGAAGCCCATGAAGCGCTGGCGATTGCAATGAACCGTCTCGGCGGAAAAAGCAACAGCGGGGAAGGCGGAGAAGATCCGGCGCGCTTTACGCCTGACGCAAATGGCGATAACCGCCGCAGCGCGATCAAGCAAATCGCTTCAGGCCGTTTCGGTGTGAAGAGCCATTATCTCGTCAATGCCGATGAGCTGCAAATTAAGATGGCGCAGGGTGCAAAACCTGGAGAAGGCGGACAGCTTCCTGGCAACAAAGTGTATCCATGGGTTGCCAATGTACGCGGATCTACGCCTGGGGTCGGCTTGATTTCACCGCCGCCGCACCACGACATCTACTCGATTGAAGATTTGGCGCAGTTGATCCACGATTTGAAAAACGCCAACCGCGATGCACGGATCAGTGTAAAGCTTGTCGCTAAAGCCGGGGTCGGCACGATTGCAGCCGGAGTCGCCAAAGCGACTGCCGATGTTATCGTCATCAGCGGCTATGACGGGGGCACTGGAGCCTCACCGAAAACAAGCATTAAGCATACCGGCCTTCCGTGGGAGCTTGGACTCGCAGAAGCTCATCAAACACTGATGATGAACGGTTTGCGCGAACGCGTCGTATTGGAAACAGACGGCAAATTAATGACCGGCAGAGACGTTGTCATGGCTGCGCTTTTAGGAGCCGAAGAATTCGGTTTTGCCACAGCGCCGCTCGTTGTTCTCGGCTGCGTTATGATGAGAGCCTGTCATTTGGATACTTGCCCTGTCGGGGTAGCGACGCAAAACCCTGAGCTGCGCAAAAAGTTCATGGGCGATCCGGATCATATCGTGAATTACATGCTCTTTGTCGCAGAGGAAGTTCGCGAATTGATGGCCCGGCTCGGTTTCAGAACAGTTGATGAAATGGTGGGCCGCACGGATGTCCTTCGTGTCAGCGAACAGGCGAAAGCACATTGGAAAGCGGGTCAGCTCGATTTATCAAACCTGCTATATCAGCCGGAAGGCGCACGCACATTCCGTACGCCGCAAAACCACAAAATCGATGAATCACTTGATATTACGCAAATTCTACCCGCCGTCCAGTCAGCTGTTGAAAACGGCACGTCTGCGGAAGCATCCTTTGAAATCCGCAACATCAACCGTGTAACAGGAGCCATAACCGGAAGTGAAATTTCTAAGCGCTACGGCGAAGAAGGCCTCCCTGAAGATACGATTACGCTCAGATTCACAGGTTCAGCGGGGCAAAGCTTTGGCGCGTTCGTACCAAAAGGAATGACAATGTATTTGACAGGAGATGCCAATGATTATATCGGCAAAGGTCTTTCAGGCGGAAAAATCGCCGTCAAAGCGCCTGACGAATTCAACCCTGCATTCCGTGAAAATGTTATTGTCGGAAATGTTGCGTTCTACGGTGCTACAAGCGGAGAAGCTTATATTAACGGACTCGCCGGCGAACGGTTTGCCGTCAGAAACAGCGGAGTCAGCGTTGTCGTTGAAGGCATCGGCGACCATGGCTGCGAATACATGACCGGCGGACGCGTCGCTATTCTCGGCGACGTCGGCAAAAACTTTGCCGCGGGCATGTCAGGCGGAATCGCCTACGTGTACGCCGAAGACAAAAAAGCCTTTAAACGGAAATGCAATCCTGAAATGATCGAATTTGAAACACTTGAAGCACCTGAGGAAATCGCCGAACTGAAAACGATGATCGAAAACCATTACAGATATACTGAAAGCTCAAAAGCAGCTTCGATACTTGATCATTGGGAAGAGGCCGTCGGCCGGTTTGTGAAAGTGATTCCGAAAGACTTCAAGCAAATGATAGAGCGGATTAAAGAGCAAAAAGAAGCCGGCTTGTCTGATGAAGAAGCGCTGATGTACGCGTTTGAAGCCGGTACGAAGCAAAAGATTGAACCGTCTGCGGCTGCTTCATCAAAAGAAGCGGTGGCACAGTAAGAAAGGGGAGGGGAAAATGGGCAAAGCAACAGGATTTATGGAATTCAAGCGGGAAAAGCCTGCTGAACGCGATCCTCTCACACGGATAAATGACTGGAACGAATATTCGTCTCCATTTTCTGAGGAAGCATCAAAAAGACAGGGAGCGCGCTGCATGGACTGCGGCACCCCCTTTTGTCAAATCGGCATGGATATAGGCGGTTATACGTCAGGATGTCCGATACACAATTTAATCCCTGAATGGAACGACCTCGTTTACAAGGGAAGGTGGAAAGAAGCGCTTGACCGCCTTCTGAAGACAAACAACTTCCCTGAATTCACGGGGCGGGTCTGTCCGGCGCCTTGCGAGGGCTCTTGTACGGTGGCGATTTCCGACCCGGCCGTATCCATCAAAGGGATCGAACGGACGATTATTGACAAAGGATTTGAAAACGGATGGATTCAGCCGCGGATTCCGAAAAAACGGAGCGGCAAAAAAATCGCGATCGTGGGCTCAGGGCCTGCCGGTCTGGCAAGCGCCGATCAATTGAATCAAGCGGGGCATTCGGTCACTGTTTACGAGCGCAGCGACCGCCCGGGCGGCCTGTTAATGTACGGCATTCCAAGCATGAAGCTTGAAAAAAGCGTTGTCGAACGCCGCATCAAACTATTGACGCAGGAAGGCATCGACTTTGTCACCAATACGGAAATCGGCAAAGATATTACAGCCGACGAGCTAAAAGAACAGTACGATGCGGTTATCCTTTGCACAGGAGCCCAAAAACAGCGCGATCTCTTGATTGAAGGCCGGGAAGCAAAAGGTGTCCACTTTGCCATGGACTATTTAACAGGCACTATAAAAAGCATGCTCGATTCGAATTTTAAAGATAAACAGTTTATCAATACGAAAAATAAAGATGTCATCGTCATCGGCGGGGGAGATACCGGAGCAGACTGCGTTGCAACGGCCTTGCGCCAAAAAGCGCGAAGCGTCGTCCAGTTCGGCAAACATCCGAAGCTGCCCGATACAAGAACCGCCGAAAATATGTGGCCTGAACAGCCGCATGTCCATTCACTGGACTATGCTTATGAAGAGGCGCAAGCAGCATTCGGCAGCGATCCGAGACAATATTCGATCCAAACGAAAAAGCTTGTCGCAGACAAAAACGGCCATTTGAAAGAACTGCATACGATTCAAATGAAAAAAGTAAAGAATGATCAAGGAAAATTTGAGTTTCACGAAATTCCGGGCACGGAAAAAGTATGGCCTGCTCAATATGTCTTTATCGCTATCGGCTTTGAAGGAACGGAACAGCCGCTGCTTGAACAATTCGGGGTAAATACAGTGAGAAATAAAGTTGACGCAGCATACGGGGAATTTAAAACGAATGTCGATGGAGTCTTCGCAGCAGGGGATGCGAGAAGAGGACAGAGCCTGATCGTTTGGGCGATTCACGAGGGACGCGAAGTCGCCCGTGAGGTTGACAAATATTTAATGGGAAGTTCTGTACTGCCATAAAACAAAGGGGTTTTCACATCATATAAATAAAGCCTGTCCTGCGACCTTCTTTAGGTTGACAGGGCAGGCTGTTTTTTTGTTTGCTTCACAATATTCACCTGCTGATTCGACTTGCCATATCGTTATTTGTTCGAATTTATACAAAGGCAATGATAAAAAAATTGTGTACGTACTCCATTTAATGGTATATAACATAACCTAAAGTATGCAACGCAATAAAGGAGGCTATAACAGTGGAAGAAACTTATCAATATCAAGATGACTGGACGGATGCGGATAGACAGCAGCCTTTTACTTATGGCGGCTACGGCGGCTACCCCTATCCGCGGCCAAGACCGCGCCCTAGACCGAGACCGCCGTTTTATCCGTATCCATTCTTCTATCCGTTCTTTCCTTTTTATCCATACTACCCTTACTACCCGTACCCTTGGTAATGGGTAAAGCGAAGCTGTCTGGTGAAACAGACAGCTTTTTTCATTTTGATGAATTTTTCAAAACGCTTCCACGAATAATAACAGCGATATGATAAAAGCTCTATATTTCCAAAAGAGAACAAAATTGGATGTGGTATTCGTGTCGTTATTCGTCAAAAAGACCAGCAAGGAAAAGCGATATTTAATTTTCGCATTCAGTGTCATTCTTCTCTATGTCCTTCCGCTTTACATATTAAATGAAGACGCTCATATCCGCGTGCATGACAACCTGGATTCCAACATTGCATGGTATAAGGTGCTGGCGGAAAGCGGTCAACTGCTCGGCGGTGTTAAAGCCGTTATTCCGCAAATCATCAACGGACTGCCGCGGGATGCTTACGGAACGGAATGGAGCGGCATTGTCTGGCTTCATGCCTTGTTTCCCTCGATGACCGCATACGCTATAAGCCAAACGATCACGAGGGTGTTTGCCTTTGTCGGGATGTACCTGCTGCTGAAAAGCCATTTGATTCGCGATGAAAAAGCGTATTTCATCAGAATCGCGGTATCACTTGCTTTTGCCCTGACACCCTTTTGGCCTTCGGGAATGCTCAGCACGCTTGGCCATCCTTTAGCTTTATGGGCTTTTTTAAACATCAGGGCAGGAAGAGACTCATGGAAAGAATGGGCGACCCTTGCGCTTTTGCCGCTTTACTCAAGCTTTGTGCTCGGTTTCTTCTTTTTCCTAGCAGCCGTTTCACTGATTTGGCTTTATGATTTGGTTTCAAAGCGCAGCTTTAACCTTCGCTTTCTCGGAAGCATCGCTCTCATGACGGGCATTTTTCTGGCGATAGAATACCGGCTTGTTTATTCGGTTTTCGCTTCAGGCGAAACGATGCATCGGGTTGAATTTATTTCATCCAGGCACGACATCCTTCATTCGTTTCGGCTGTCATTTAAAAATTTCGTGCTCGGCCACAATCATGTCATGACCGTCCATACGGCGGTGATCCTGCCTTTGATTGTGCTCACTTTTGGGCTCGTCGTTGCGAGACAACGAAAAAAGCGGCCAAGAGAAGAAAAGCTGTTCATCTTTTTATTCATTTTAAATTATGCGCTTTCTTTATGGTATGCCCTCTGGTTCAACAAGCTGTGGGCGCTTCCCAAGGAAAAGATCAGTCTGCTTTCGGCATTCAATTTCGCGCGTTTTCACTTTTTGCGCCCTCTTGTGATATACGCAAGCTTTGCAGTTGCATGCTACATATTGTGGAAAATGGGGAAGAGATGGCGGCGCATCGTCCATGCCGCGCTGGTCGCCCAGCTGCTCGTGCTTATACCGTTTCATGAAGAGCTGACTTACGGCGCATACCACCATGCCCCGACCTTTCGGGAATTTTATGCATCAGATCAGTTCAAACAGATCAAACGGTTCATCGGCCGGTCTCCCGATTCCTACCGGGTGGCGAGCATCGGCCTGCATCCCGCGATTGCGCAGTATAACGGTTTTTACACACTTGATACGTATGCCAATATTTATCCGCTGAAGTACAAGTATCAATTCCGGAAAATCATCGCCAAAGAGCTTGATAAAAATCCGGTCTTGAAACGCTATTTCGATGAGTGGGGGAGCCGCTGCTACTTGTTTGTTGACGAGCTCGGAAAACATTACGCATTCAAAAAGAGCACGAAGAAAAAAATCACGAACCTCGAATTGAACACTGAAGCGTTCAAAAAAATGGGGGGGCGATATATTTTTTCTTCGGTTCCGATTATGAATGCAGAACAAAACAAGCTGGCGTTTTTAAAGCGGTTCAGCCACCCGCAGTCCGCTTGGAACATCTATGTATATGAAGCGAAATAAGCATCGATAAGGAGGAAGCAAATTGAATCTTCAACAGCCTTTGCTGACAATCGTCATACCCTGCTATAACGAAGAGGACGTGTTTGCCGAAACCGCAAAACAGCTGACTGCGGTATTGGATGATCTCACAGCAGACAAGCTGATCTCTGCAGAGAGCAAGCTTTTATTTGTCGATGACGGATCGACGGACCGCACATGGCCGCTGATTGCTATGGAAAGCACAAAAAACCGCTATGTGACAGGCTTGAAGCTGGCCCGTAATTCGGGACATCAAAAAGCTCTCTTAGCCGGACTAGATAAAGCGAAGCAAAAATCGGATTGCGTTATTTCAATCGATGCCGACCTTCAGGATGACATTTCGGCGATTCGCCGGTTTATCGAAAAATATCATGAAGGCTATGAAATCGTCTACGGCGTACGCCGCAGCCGGAAAACGGATACATGGTTTAAACGAACGACAGCCGCATGGTTCTACCGGATCATGAATAAGCTCGGCATCCAGCTGGTCGATAACCATGCCGACTTTCGGCTTTTGAATAAACGGGCGCTTGAAGAGCTCAGCCGTTATGCAGAAGCAAATGTTTTTCTGCGCGGTCTGGTGCCTTTGATCGGCCTTCGGTCGGCCAAAGTGTTCTATGACAGAAAAGAGCGGCTGGCTGGAGAAACGAAATATCCGCTGAAAAAAATGCTGTCTTTCGCTTTTCACGGGATTACGTCATTCAGTGTCGCTCCGATCCGTTTTTTTACCCTGATTGGCTTCTTCTTATTTTTCCTAAGCTGCATCGCGGGTATATATGCAATGATTCAAAAGCTGCTCGGCTACACGAATGCTGGCTGGGCTTCGTTGATCATTTCGATATGGTTTTTGGGCGGTTTGCAATTGATGGGGATCGGCATTATCGGCGAATATATCGGAACAATTTTCACCGAAGTGAAAAGAAGGCCGAGGTATGCGGTGGATATCGATTTATATACGGAACGGCTCGGCCGGCGCGAACCTGAAAAACGGCCGGAAACGAAGTTCAGTTGATGACGGATCAAACGGATTACTTAACTTTTACAGTTCATTTTGAATAAGGAAGGATGTACAAATTTATGACAGAAAAACAAACCTCTGGCATGACGGTTGTCGCGATCGGGTCGATCCCATTGATTATGACGTTGGGAAATTCGATGCTGATTCCGATTTTGCCGAAGATGAAATCTGAACTCAATTTATCGCAATTTCAAGTCAGCCTTGTCATTACCGTGTTTTCGATTACTGCAGCGCTCTTTATTCCGCTGCTGGGTTACTTGGCGGACCGCTTCTCAAGGAAAGTGGTGATTATTCCGTGCCTGTTCCTTTACGGGGCCGGCGGGATTCTTGCAGGATTTGCATCGACGACCTTTGCGAACGCTTTCCCGTGGGTGCTTTTCGGGAGAGGACTGCAGGGGCTTGGAGCAGCCGGTACAGCGCCGATCGCAATGGCGCTGACAGGAGACCTTTTTAAAGGATCTGAAGAAAGCCGGGTGCTCGGTCTCGTTGAAGCCTCGAACGGCTTCGGAAAAGTGCTGTCTCCGATTTTAGGATCATTGATAGCATTGATCGCTTGGTTTTGGGTGTTTTTTGCATTTCCTGCTTTCTGTATTGCACCGATCATTTTGACTTGGATTTTTATCAAAGAAAAAGACAAGAAAAAAGATCCGCCGCCTCTCGGAAAATATGTGAAAGGGCTGACAAGCGTTTTTAAACATGAGGGCAGATGGCTTTTCACCGCATATCTCGCAGGGGCCGTCTGTTTGTTTACTCTGTTTGGCATCCTCTTTTACTTATCTGATGTTTTGGAAAAAGAATTTCATACAGACGGCGTAAAGAAAGGTCTGATCTTGGCGATCCCTCTGCTTGTCATGTGTACAACATCATATATTACGGGCAGCAAAATCGGACAAAATCAGCAGCTGATGAAAAAAATGATGGTTATCGGGCTCGCTCTGATTACGGTTTCCTACGGCACACTGTCTTTTTTCTCCGCGCTCATTCCTTTTATTTCGATCCTTGTCATCAGCAGCATCGGTACAGGCTTTGTTCTGCCGTGTGTCAACAGCTTCATAACCGGGGCTGTCGGAAAAGAGAGGCGCGGCTTTGTGACATCGCTGTACGGATCGGTCAGATTTTTAGGAGTCGCGATCGGTCCGCCGATTTTCGGGAGGCTGATGGAATGGTCGAAACTCGGCATGTTTATGTCGATTGCGGGCCTGACATTAGTCGTCGGTGTGTTGGTGCTGACGATGATTCATGTCAAAAAGGAAGACACCAAAAAAGGGGAGAAGGGGCTGCAGCCTGCTGACGCAAGATAGGAGGGAAGAGAAAAAATATGCGCATTGAAAAGGTTGACACATTTCCGCTGTTCCACAGGCTTTCCTCCCCTTACGGCGATGCGAACGGATTGAAAAGCTACAGAACGTGCTACCTGATTCGGATCACGACAGCTTCAGGCCTGTCGGGATGGGGAGAATGTGCGGATTGGCTGCCTGCTTTGGATGCGGGCTTTAAAAAACGGATCATTCCTTACTTAATTGGAAAAGAAGCGGGCAATCGCACGGAGCTTGTCACCGTCATCAAAAAGTGGCATCAGCGGGCCGCAGCTGCCGTTAGCATGGCTTTAACGGACATTACGGCGAAAAAAGCAGGCCTTTCGGTATGTGAATTATGGGGAGGAAAACTGAGGGAGCAGATCCCGGTCTATGCCTCATTTCAATCATATTCAGACAGGCCCGATTGGAGCCGCCATTCCCTCCGGCTCGTCGAAAAGGCCGTGCGGTCCGGATTTAAAACCGTCAAGCTGAAAGCGGGAGGCAAGTTGTTTTCCGAAGACTTGGCGCATATTCAGGCGTTCCAGGAGATGACAGGCCAAAACACCCGACTGATACTCGATGCCAACCAGAGTTATGACCAGGCCGCCGCACGGAAGTGGGAAACGTGGTTTTCCGCCTGGGGCAACGTGCTTTGGTTTGAAGAGCCCATGCCGTTTGACGTTCCCGCTGAATACCGGATGCTGCGTTCAGCGCTTTCTGTTCCGGTTGCCGGAGGAGAAAATGTAAAAGGCGCAAAACCGTTTTTGCCGATTTTTCTGGAGAACGCAGTCGATATTGCTCAACCCGATGTTATGCACTGTGACGGCACAGACGATTTTCAAACCGTTCTGAAGCTCGCCAGGCATTTCGGAAAAAGGGTTTCTCCCCACAGCTATGACGGCGGACTTTCAAGAATGTACGCCGTTTTCGGACAAGCCTGTCTGCCGCCTTGGACCAAAATGGACGGAGAAGATATCGAACCGCTCGAATGGGATGCGATGGAGAATCCGTTCACAAAACTCGTGCCCGTCAGCATAAAAGACGGATACATTCAAGTCCCGGACAAAATCGAAATCGATACAGAGCTCGTAGAAGCGTATGGATGGGACGGCTCGTCTTACATGTGAAAGCGCCAACTCGAAAAAATGTGATATTTTTCATTTCCCCTTACATATAGTAGGAAGAGGACAAGTTTCTTTAAAGGGGATTATATCCGTATGGGAAGAAAGCTCAAAATCGTACATGCTATCGTGCTGGGCAGCGTGTTACAGGGTCTCGGCATGGCGCTGTTTTTGTTTCCGAACCATATTCCTTCAGGGGGCGCAGCCGGCATCGCTGTTTTGCTCAATTTTTGGTTTCAGGTTCCGCACGGATTAACCGTCTGGGCTGTCAACTTTTCGCTGCTTTTAACGGCCGTTAAATGGCTTGAACCCGTAACGGTCTTCGGGACGATGGGGGCGATTACCATGACGTCCGTTTCGGTGCAGATCTTCGAATCCTGCATGCCCCTCATGACGACGAACAATATCTGGCTGGATTTATTTTACGGATCCGTCCTTTTGGGGACGGGGGTTGGACTGCTATATAAATACAATATTTCTAACGGCGGTTTTGGCGCCCTGGCTTTAATGATATCGATTTACCGCGGTGGAAAACCGGGAACGGCGCTGTTTATGATGAACGCATTCATCTTCCTTTTGACGGCGTCTGTCATCGCCTGGGGAATCGTTATCCAAGCTCTAATCTGCCAGTGGATTTCTACGAGGATCATCGATGCGATTTATCAGATTCGCTTCCGTCCGTTATTGATGCCTATCGCCAGTTTCCGCAATAAAAAATAGGCCGCTTTTCAAACGACCCTAATCATATAAATAAAATGTATCTGATCGAAGTCCCAGTCTCAGCGTTTCAAGCGGAATGGCATCCTGAAACGGTATATTCGCCAAATTGGCGTCAGGACCGATTTTTTCAATGAAACACGTCTGCAGCTGTTTCGTCGGCGCTTCAAAAATTAAATCCCTTGAAGCGATGCCGGAATGAAGGATCTCCTCAATAAGCTGGGACCGCATTTCTCCATCGCTTTTGCACAGCCCGCTCGTGCCGCTTTCCCTCGTTTCCGTGATCACTTTCTCGGCCCCGGCTTCAAGATCTTCGAGGATGTAATCGATCCATTCGGCTGACTCGAGCTCACTGCTGAGGGCGCTGTCTTTGCTGCCGACTTCGCTGAACACGTGAAACTCTTTCGAAAAATCGGAAATAAAGCTTGCTTTATCTTTATTAGAGAGACGGACCGTTCCGTTTGATATTTCCACATAACGACATCCATATAATTTGCAGTAGCGATAGTAATCTTCAATTTTATCCTGGCTTAAAAACTTCTCAAACAACGTTCCGCCAAAAAAGAATTGAACGTCATTTTGCTTCAGACAATCGATTTTCTCAACCAAATATTTCGTAATTAAAGATGTTCCCCATCCAAATTTCACAAAATCTATATAATCTGCCGCTCCGTGAATCGTATCTTTAAAAAAGTTCAAGGGAACCCCGTTATCAATCAGGATGGTGATCCCTTTTAATCTTGGTTTAAGCTGCCTGTCGGGCAGTATCAGTTCAGATGAAATCATTGATTACCCCTCACAATCTGCTGTATCTTTCATACTTTTAGGTAAATGTCTGTCGGCCATTATTCAGCTGTCACAATAAGAATTCACCTTTTCCCGTTTATCGTTTCTCCCATTCATGTGTTGCCGTTCGGCAAGGAGTGATCTTCGTCCACCTCCCATTAGGCAGCATGTTAGCCTCTCATCTCCTGACTTGCTTCTCAACTAGGTATCTATCCATTTTGTGAAGTCAAAGTAAGTATATTCGCCGTCCTTTCATATGGTTCCTCACTAGTTCTTCACAATGAAAACTGACGTAAAAAGAAGGCCCGCGACAGATACGCGAAGCCCTTACTTAATCTTAGAAAATATATCAGTATATCAAATCCGGATCTCTCACCGCCAGTTTTTATTTTAATGCCGCAAGACAGATGTAATGATTGACTGATATGAATCGGTTTATTTCAATTTGGCGCGCCGGGTCTTTCAGATATTCACAAAATTGCTGAAATCATAACAATTTCCAGATCACATTTAGTTTAAAAAGTGAATAATCTGCCTATATGTTCTTTCAGTTCATGTTTCGTATCAGGGGGTAAGAAAACTAACCTTTAGGACGTATTGGGGGAAAATCGATGAACGATGTTTTAACGTATCACACATGGAATGAAAAAGCTTCTGAAGAGGTGATGGATACCTTCAGCGGCGAGATGGACGTTTTGAAATGGGCGTACAGCACGTATCAAAAAATTGTTTATGCCTGCAGTTTCGGCGCGGAAGGAATCGTTTTGATCGACTTGATTTCAAAAGTTGTGAAAGAAGCGGACATCGTGTTTTTAGATACAGGACTGCATTTTCCGGAAACATATGAACTTATCAATGAAGTGAAAGATCGCTATCCCGGTCTGTCGATTCGCTTTTTAAAACCCGGCCTCTCGCTTGAAGAACAGGAAAAACGCTATGGCAGCGAACTTTGGAAACGCCATCCGGACCATTGCTGCCGCCTTCGCAAGATCGAGCCGCTCAGAGAGCATCTGTCAGGGATGGAGGCATGGATGACCGGGCTGAGGCGGGAGCAGTCGGAAACACGGAAACATGTCCGTTATATCAACAAGGACGACAATTTTAAACTGATTAAAATCTGCCCCCTTATTCACTGGACATGGGAAGATGTCTGGACTTACATTAAGCTGAATCAGCTGACGTATCACAAGCTTCATGATCAAGATTATCCGAGCATCGGCTGTGAGGTGTGTACGTCTCCCGTGGCAGACGGCGGCAATTTAAGAGCGGGAAGGTGGGCCCGTCAGGAAAAAACAGAATGCGGGCTGCATCAATTCCGGTAGGAGCTGGGTAAAAGATGACGATTACCATTTTGGCATTCATTATCGCTTTGTTTTTTGCCATGAACATAGGAGCGAGCGGAGCAGCAGCTTCAATGGGAATAGCGTATGGCGCAGGTGCCGTCCGGAAAAGGCAGGCGGCCTTGTGGATCAGCGGAATCGGTGTATTTTTGGGCGCCATGATAGGCGGAGGAGAGGTTGTGAAAACAATCGGTTCAGGCATTATCCCCACGTCTATTCTCAATGTGCATATTGTCGTGATTATCCTCGGAGCATCTGCGATTTCGCTGTTTATTGCAAACATCGCGGGGATTCCCCTTTCAACCAGCGAGGTGACGGTCGGCTCGATTGTCGGGGTCGGCGTCGCATTTCAAGCGGTATTTACCGATAAGCTGTTGGTGATCGTCATGTATTGGCTGATCATTCCGATTGCCGCTTTTTTTCTCGCTTTTTTCATTGGACAATTGCTGAAAAAAGCCGAGAAGAGGCTGCGGTGGCTTAAACAGCAAAAATGGGCGCGGCTGCTCACCGCACTAGTGATTTTAACCGGGTTTTTAGAAGCCTTTTCGGCGGGAATGAACAATGTCGCGAATTCCGTCGGACCTCTCGTTGGAGCAGGCCTCTTGTCAGTCAGCAGCGGAACGCTTCTTGGGGGACTGTTCGTGGCTATCGGAGCCATTTGCCTTGGAAGCAGAGTCATTGAGACGAATGGGAAAAAAATCACCGAGTTTTCGCTTTTGCAAGGGTCATGTGTTTCCGGACTCGGTGCGTCCCTAGTCATCGGCGCTTCGCTATTTGGCATTCCCGTGCCGCAAACCCAGATTACGACTTGCAGCATCATTGGGATTGGCCTTTCTGAAAAGGGAAGGGCAATTTTTCGTAAAAGCGTTATTTTGAAGTTAATGAAAGTATGGGTTGTTTCACCGGTTTTTTCACTTGTCATTTCGTATAGTCTCGTGAAAATCTTTCTCGATTTTGATTTATATTCAGTTGCAGTTGTTTTATGTGTTTTTCTTGCCACTCTTGGATCTGTAAGCCTTATGAAACATGCCAGGCAGAAACAATCAGATGTCCGAAGAAACAGGGATCATGTAAAGTCGATCGTTGGAGGAAGAGGGCGTAAAAGAGAACCTGCCGCATGGAGGGACTTTAGTTAACCGGCCCGCCTGTTTTGGATGATTGGGACTAAGGCCCGGAATCAGCCGGATTTAAAAAAGGCGCTCGTGCAGCTTTATCTGTTTCATTGCCTGATCGTGAGAAGTCATGAGCGGAACGGCACTTCTCAGCCGTATGATCGAAGAAGAGGTTGGCACGACGCCGCTATTTTTTGAAGAATACCAATGGATTGGCAGAAGGCGCGGCGCAGCAGATGGCCCTTTTTCTCAGGAAAAGTATTCCTCTGGTTTAAACTACATCCCGATTGTTAACAATGAAGAGAGAGATTCGGGAGGGAACCTTGATGGAATATGTACACTTGGTAGTCGAACTGACGATAGGGTTTGCAGCTTTATTTCTGATGACGAAAATTCTGGGGAAAACCCAATTTGCCCAAATTACGCCGTTTGATTTTATTTCCGCTTTAATATTGGGGGAAATGGTTGGAAACGCGATTTTCGATCAGGATGTCACCATCTGGAAAGTCCTTTTCGCCATCCTCGTTTGGGCCATTCTAATCTATTCAATAGAAGTTTTATCACAAAAAGTGCAAAACACCAGAGGTTTTCTCGAGGGCAGGCCAAGTATTGTGATCAATAAAGGAAAAATCGATTATAATGCCCTCAAAAAAAATAAATTGGACCTGAACCAGCTGCAGACATTGGCACGTGAAAAAGGCTGTTTTTCCTTAAACGAGATTCAATATGCCATCCTTGAAACAGACGGTTCGCTTAGCGTCCTGCCAAAACACAAATACGGGATGCCGACAAAAGAAGACTTAAACATCCCTTACAAACCGGTTCAGCTCCCGGTGCCGTTAATCCTCGACGGCGAGCTCGAAAAGAACAATCTGCATGAAGCCGGCTTTGACGAGCTTTGGCTGCAAAATCAATTATCAAGTCAAGGTATTACACAGTATCAAGAGGTGCTTTATGCGGAATGGCGCGGCGATGAGGGGCAGCTTTACGTTACAACCTATTGATATTGGCAAGCGCGGGTTCGACAAGCTTCGAGCCCGCGCTTTTCTATTTGCGCTCACACGGCTAAAGGATCGTACTTTTTTACCGGTCCGAAAGGCTGTCAATCTCTAAAAAATTCCGTTAAATCATTCAAACGGCCTTCAAATGGAGGAAAGACAAACGACAAAAGGTGCAATTGAAGCTGAAAAATCTGCTTTCAGCCTCTTTTTCTTTTCCTTTTTTCTTCAAAAATCTCCATTTTTCACATGACCTGCGCTGTCCAATCAAAACACGCAAACTTGACATAAATATCTAAAGTGTTAATATACTAACCGTGTTCGAAAAAATACGAACAGAAATGCGAACAAAGGGAGATGTTAAAGATCTTTAATCAAAAAAACGTAGCTTTTATAGGGGCAGGATCAATGGCAGAGGGAATGATCTCAGGCATCGTTCAATCCAAAAAACTGCCTGCTTCGCAAATCTATGTTACAAACCACACGAACCACCGGCGTTTAGAAGAACTCCAGCAGAAATATGGAATACGAGGCGTCAGAAAAGAAGAACTTGACTATCAGAACATCGATTGCTTCATCTTGGCGATGAAGCCGAAAGATGCAGAGAGTGCTCTTACTTCCATGAAACCGCATATTCAACCCCATCAGCTTATCGTGTCAGTTTTAGCTGGCATATCAATTTCATTTATTGAAAACGAGCTGCACGGCATGCAGCCTGTCATCCGAATCATGCCTAACACCTCAAGTGCAATCGGCGCATCTGCAACCGCCATGGCCGAAGGCAGCCATGTAACAGCCGATCTGTCAAAAACCGCGAAACAACTGCTTCAATGCATGGGAGAAGTCTATTCCATCGAAGAAAGCAAAATGGACATTTTCACCGGCATTGCCGGCAGCGGGCCTGCTTACTTTTATTATTTAATGGAGCACATCGAAAAAGCGGGAGCCGAGGCTGGATTAAGCCAAAAACTAACGAGGGAAATCGGCGCGCAGACATTGTTAGGCGCCGCCAAAATGCTGTTGGAAAGCCCTGAAGATACAGCTGTTCTCAAAGACAACATCACTTCCCCTAACGGTACGACTGCCGCCGGTTTAAAGGCCTTGGAGGAAAGCGGCGGAGGCGAAGCGATCGAACAGGCGGTCAAACAAGCCGCAAAACGATCCAAAACCATCAGTCTCGAACTTGAACAATTAGTCGCAGCAAAGTAAGCACCCGTAACGAAGAAAAATACTACAGGAGTGATAAAATGACCTCTAATCAACAGAGGGTAGTTGTCAAAGTGGGAAGCAGTTCTTTAACAAGTCTTCACGGCGAAATCAGCAGCAAAAAGCTCGAAAAGCTCGTTGAGCAGATCGTCCGCCTCAAAGATGAAGGGCACGAAGTCCTCCTCGTTTCATCTGGCGCTGTGGCGGCCGGATACCGGAAACTTGGCTTCATTAACAGGCCGGATACATTGCCTGAAAAACAAGCATCCGCATCTGTCGGCCAGGGCTTACTAATCGAAGCGTATTCCAAGCTCTTTTTATCCCATGGCTATATCGCTTCACAAATATTAATCACAAAAAGCGATTTTTCAGATGAAAAACGGTACAACAATGTGAGAAATACGATGAATGTTCTGTTGAAACGCGGCATTATTCCGATCATCAACGAAAATGACACAGTTACCGTCAACCGGCTCAAATTCGGAGACAATGATACGCTTTCTGCTAAAGTGGCGGGTCTGATCGACGCTAACCTGCTGACCATCCTCTCTGATATAGACGGCCTTTATGACGCGAATCCGCGAAAAACGCCGGACGCCGCACTCGTCCGGGAAGTAAATGAAATCACGCCGGAGATAGAAGCTTCAGCAGGGGATGCCGGAAGCGAAGTCGGAACAGGCGGCATGAAGTCGAAACTGGACGCTTTTAAAATTACAATGGCTTCAGGCATCAAAGGATTTTTAGGGCGTGCAGACACCTCCGGTCTGTTGCAAGAAGCAATCAGCGGGACTGCGAGGGGAACGTATTTTATTCCGAATGACGATTCACACACACTCAACCATAAAAAGCAATGGATAGCATTTAACTCTGGACCTGAAGGAGACATCATCGTCCACAACGAAAGCAAAGAGTTTATTATCGACCGTAAAAAAAGCCTGTATCCTTCTAGTATTTACGAAATTAACGGCCGTTTCAGCAACGGTTCCGTCGTTCGAATCCTTGATCAGGAAGGAGAGGAAATCGGCCTCGGCGTCGTCAACTTTTCCTCATCCCAGCTTCGTAAATGGAAGAAGGATACGAATCAGGAAACAGCCGCTTCCTCACAGGCTGTCGTTGACAGAGAAGCGTTTGTCTGTCATTTAGAGCTATCCGTTCCGCTTTAAAAAACAAATCAAAGGAGGAATTGACATGACGGCGACAAGCGAGAACACCAGGGCACAAATCGAAGAAAAAGCGATAAAGGCAAAAACAGCCGCAAAATCTTTGCGGCTGACAACTGAAAAAGACAAGAACGAGGCGCTTGCTACACTGGCCGAACACCTGAAACAAAACATGAGCTATATTCTCACTGAAAATGCCAAAGATATTGAAGCGGGACGAAAAAAAGGCTATGATGCAGCCTACATCGACCGCCTGTCGCTCAATGAAGACAGGGTACTGGATTTTGCCAATGGACTGCTGGAAGTCGCGGAACTGGATGATCCGGTCGGAGAAACGCTATCAAGCTGGACGCTCGACAACGGGCTAAAGGCGGAAAAAGTCAGCGTTCCTCTCGGCGTCATCGGCATGATCTATGAAGCGCGTCCGAATGTGACTGTCGATGCGACCGGGCTCGCTCTAAAATCGGGCAATGCGATCGTTTTGAAAGGCGGCTCTTCCGCCATTCATTCGAATACAGCGATCGTATCGGTCATGCACCAAGCGCTGGAAACGACAGACATTCCCCGCGATGCTGTTCAATTTATCGAAAGCACGGACCGAAGCGCCACGAAGCAGCTCTTCAAGATGAAAGAGCATATCGATGTACTCATCCCCCGGGGAGGCGGTGCCCTCATTCAGGAAGTCGTTGAGAACGCAACCGTTCCCGTTCTTGAGACGGGAGTCGGCAATTGTCACATCTATATCGACCGGGAAGCAGACCCTGAAAAAGCAATCAATGTCATGATCAATGCGAAAACAGACCGCCCCGCCGTCTGCAATGCGCTTGAAACGCTGATCGTTCACGAAAAATGGCTTGAGGAAAACAGTGCAGCGCTTATCAATGCTTTAAACGAACACGGTATTCAAGTTCACGGGGACGAAAAGGCGGTTCAATGGATTCCAGGCGCGATACCAGCGGGGGAAGCCGATTGGCAGAACGAATATTTAAGCCTTGATCTCGCGGTTAAAGTCGCAGCAAGTCTTGAAGAAGCCTGCGATCATATCGAAACATACGGAACAAAGCATTCAGAAGCGATTATCACCGAAAATCCGAAAACAGCCAAGGCTTTTCTGAATACCGTTGATGCGGCAGCACTGTATCACAATGCCTCAACCCGGTTCACCGACGGCGGCGCACTCGGCTTCGGCGCGGAAATCGGGATTTCTACACAGAAGCTTCACGCCCGCGGACCTATGGGTCTGAAAGAATTGACCACATGCAAATATATCATGAGAGGCGACGGCCATATCAGAAGATAAATAAAAAAGCCTGCATTGAAACTGCACCTCAATTGTCACCTGACAATCTTGAGGTGCAGTTTTTTCTTACGGCTGCATCCGCCGTATCACGGAAAACATACGGCGCTGTGGTTTTTCTTTAAGCATCCTTTAAAATCCTTCCTTTACATCCTTTCAATCAAATTACATAATGATCTATGATATAGGATTCAAAAGGAGAGTGTACGTTATGCAACCCCCAACCGGAAAAACCTGCGTTCCGACCGGTGTGGATCTTAAAAACACCGGTTTTGGATATACGTTGTCATTGATAAGCGGCAAATATAAAATAATCATTCTATATTGGCTGTCTGAACGCGAAGTGATGCGGCATAATGAGCTGAAGCGAAGCATCGGCACCATTTCCTTCAAAACGCTGAGCATCATGTTAAAAGAGCTGGAGGCAGACGGCCTTATTATACGTAAGGAATTTCCCCAAATTCCCCCAAAGGTGGAGTATTCATTATCTGAACGCGGACGTTCTCTCTTACCTTTGTTCAATATGATGTGTGAGTGGGGAGAGAAAAACAGGCTGGGCTGACAGCCTGTTTCAACCGGAATGATTTCCGCAAAACTTAAAGATTGTCAATAAAACGCAAATAATCCCGGGCGCTTTTCTCCAATTCTCCCGCTCCCGGCCCGGTCGCTTCTTCCTCATTTCCGCCGGGCTCATTTTCCTTGCCGTAAAACGCAAAAAATGAACGATAGTCTGCATGACAATATCGGAATGTCGTTTCAAATGGAACTAATATTTGTTCAAGCGTATAGCGGTACCTTCCGTTTTCACCATAATCTTCTTCTTTAATTCCGGCGGATACACCTAATGCCACTTTACGATTTTTTAATCGATCACCTCCATTTGAACCATAAGCCCATCCGTAAGCCAATACATCATCAAGCCATTTTTTAAGAAGAGGCGGACAGTTAAACCAATAGATAGGGAATTGAAAAACAAGATTGCCGTGCGCTTCCACCAATTTTTGTTCTTTTTCCGCGTCAATGTTTCCATCCGGATATACGTCGGACAATTCGTGAACCGTATACTTTTCCGGATATTTTTTGAGCTCCTCTACCCAGCGCTTATTGATAACTGATGTTTCTAAACTTGGATGTGCAACGATAATCAGTGTTTTCAAAAATTTTCCTCCTCCGGCATGTTTTCATCTTGATTATAAAGTTCACACTGCGAATTTGTAAGTATGCACTTTTGGTTCAGGTACTTACGTAAAGGTAAGTATCAGTTGTCATCAAACGGTCCGATTTTGCCTGTCCAAAATCCTCTGGCATGAAAAATGCACTTTTTTAATATAATGTTACAAAGCTCTGCTGCCTAAGGAATTTGACGATCCAAAAAGGGGGTCACTTTATGAATTTTGAACTAACAAGAGAACAGCAAATGGTTCGCGAACTCGCCAGAGATTTTGCGAAACAGGAAATTGCACCGCATGCCGAACATGTTGACAGGACGGGAGAATTTCCGGTTGAGACATTTAAAAAAATGGGGGAGCTCGGCCTCTTGGGGATTCCGTTTCCGGAATGCTACGGCGGGTCAGGCGGGGATACGATTTCCTATGCGCTTAGCGTCGAAGAAATCGGCAAAGCGTGCGGGAGCACCGGTCTAAGCTATGCTGCGGCTGTATCGCTCGGGGCTGCACCGGTTTATTATTTCGGCACCGAAGAACAAAAACAAGAATATCTCGTGCCACTTGCGACGGGCCGGGCGCTCGGAGCGTTCGGGCTGACCGAACCGAATGCAGGATCAGATGCGGGCGGCACCCGGACAAAAGCCCGCTCGGAAGGGGACAGCTATGTGATCAGCGGGGAGAAATGCTGGATCACCAATGCCGGATATGCCCGGACCGTCATCGTCACCGCCGTCACCGGAAAAGATGACAACGGAAAAAACATCATCTCCGCCATCATCGTTCCGACAGATTCGGAAGGCTTCACCATTAATAGCGAATATGACAAAATGGGTGTCCGCGGCTCCAATACATCGCAGCTCATCTTGGACAATGTCCGCGTTCCAAAACAAAATCTGTTGGGAAGCCCGGAAAAAGGGTTTAAACAGTTTCTCAATACACTTGACGGGGGCAGAATTTCGATCGCCGCGCTGGCCGTCGGTATCGCTCAAGGCGCATTTGAGGCCGCGCTTGCATACGCACACGAACGAAAACAATTCGGCCGGCCCATCTCCTATTTCCAGGCGATTCAGTTCAAGCTTGCCGACATGGCCATGGAAATTGAGCTTGCCCGCAATATGGTGCTGAAGGCCGCATGGCTGAAAGATCAAGGCCGGCCGTTTACAAAGGAAGCGGCTTTCGCCAAGCTTTATGCCTCAGAGATGGCGTTCAGGACATGTAATCAGTCCATTCAAATACACGGAGGATACGGGTATATGAAAGAGTACGGAGTCGAGCGGATGCTGCGGGATGCCAAATTAATGGAAATCGGTGAAGGAACTTCAGAAATTCAACGGCTCGTCATCGCAAGGCAGCTCGGCATAGGCAAACAAGCGGCAAAATGAAAACGCTTTCCGGGAGAAGGGAGGGACAACGTTGGCAGAGCTGCTCCATTTGACTATCGGAAAATTGTTGGAGAAAACCGCGGCAAACGCACCTGATCACGAGGCTGTCGTCTATCCGGATCGCCGTCTCCGTTATACGTACCGGCAATTTGACCAGTTGTGCAGAAAAGTCGCAAAAGGACTGGTGGCGCTCGGTATTGAAAAAGGTGAACATGTCGCAATTTGGGCTTCCAATACTCCGGAATGGCTCACCGCCCAGTTTGCCTCGGCAAAAACGGGCGCGGTGCTTGTCACAGTCAACACGAACTATCAATTATCAGAGCTTGAATATGTGCTGAAACAGTCAGATGCCACAACACTCATTTTAATGGAATCATACCGGGGCACTTCTTACATTGATATCCTTTACAAACTGATTCCTGAATTGAAGGAGTCGGAACCGGGTAAGCTCGCATCTGAAAGACTGCCTTTCTTAAAAAATATTATTTTGATGGGAGATAAAAGGCATCCCGGCATGTACCTTTGGGATGACATATTAAAGCTCTCCGGTTCGGTAAGCGAAAAAGCGCTTGATCACAGGATGGAACGACTCAAAGAGCATGATGTTATCAATATGCAATATACATCAGGTACGACAGGCTTTCCAAAAGGCGTGATGCTCACTCATTCCAATTTGGCAAACAACGCGGCAAATATTGCGGAATGCATGAATTTATCGAGAAAAGACAGAATGTGCATCCCCGTACCCTTTTTTCACTGCTTTGGATGCGTGCTGGGAACTCTCGCTTGCGTCACCGCCGGTGCGACGATGGTGCCGGTGCAAGAATTCAATCCAAAAGAAGTGCTTTCCGCTGTCGAAACGGAAAAATGCACGGCGCTTCACGGTGTACCGACCATGTTCATTGCCGAACTGAATGATCAAGATTTTGCATCATATGACTTGTCTTCTTTAAGAACGGGTATCATGGCCGGTTCAAACTGTCCGATTGAAGTTATGAAAAAAGTGATCAATAACATGGGGATGTCTGAAATAACGATTGCATACGGACAGACGGAAGCATCACCGGTCATTACCCAGACGAGGGTCAACGATTCGCTCAAAAGAAGGGTCGAAACCGTAGGGCGCGCCTTGCCGAATGTTGAAGTCAAAATAACTGAACCGGGCACAAATCAGGAGGTTGCAAGAGGCGTTCAAGGCGAGCTGTGCACACGCGGCTACCATGTCATGAAAGGCTATTACAAAAATTCTGAGGACACGGCAGCGGTGATTGATGAGGACGGATTTTTGCATACAGGTGATTTAGCCGTAATGGATGAAGAAGGCTACTGCCGGATTACCGGGAGATTAAAAGACATGATCATCCGAGGCGGAGAAAACATATACCCGCGGGAAATAGAAGAGTTTTTATACAAGCATCCCAACATTCTCGACGTCCAAATTGTCGGTGTGCCTGACGAAACATTCGGTGAAGAGGTCTCGGCCTGGATCAAACTGAAAAGCGGAGCATCCATGACAGCTGACGAATTAAAAGAATACTGCAAAGGTAAAATCGCCCGTTATAAGATTCCGCGCTATATCGCATTTGTCGAAGAGTTCCCGATGACGGCATCGGGAAAAGTGCAGAAATTTAAATTAAGGGAGCAAGCGCTTGAACATTTTCAATTGTAATTTTCTCTTGCAAGTGCGACGAACTAAAATGAGGGACTCTTTTGTTAAACGGATCATCCGCACATGTAAACGGATACCGTGTAGCCTAAAGCTTTTGAAAGTGAAGCAAAACTGTATCTTAATTGGTTAAGGTACAGTTTTTTTATGAGATTTTTCAAAAACACGTGAGATGATATTTTTTACGAATAAATGATGACAATTTATTTCCATTTCTGCTCGGAGTGCGTGGAATTCCAGCTCTGTTTTTTGAATAAAATGGTATAAACATCGTGATATTTTCTCCGCTTTAGAGCTTTTCTTATGTTATGAGCAGTAAAGACAAGAATTTTGCAGATGAGATAAAATAACCATTTTCTAAAAAATTATTGAATTTATTGTAAACATTGTTGTATTTTATCGAATTTGTATTACAATGATTCTCATACGTATGATTTAGCCATATATTGTCATATAACCTGTAATTATTTTACTTTTTTATTCTCTTATATTTGAAATGGAGGGGTTCCATTGAATACAACCTACACTTTGACCCATGCTCAAAGGAGAGTATGGTTTACCGAGCTGCTCGATCCGGGTACAAGTATCTGCAATCTTGCAGCCTGTGTCAAATTCAGGGGCGCTATTGACCTTGATGTGCTGCGGCGGGCTTTGGACTTTTCAGTTTCCCGGCATGATTCACTTCATTTTCAGCTGACAGAAGGGAAAGGGGAAGAGCCTGATCTTTATCTCGCTGAACATCGCTCGCTTTCCATAGAGACCATTGATTTGACAAAGGCCGGCAAGTCCGAACGGAATAAGTGGATTGACGATCAGACTTCGATTCCGTTTAAGCTGTTTCATTCACCGCTTTATCAATTCACCCTGCTGGCGATTTCGAGCGAAGAAGTTTGGCTCTATGCAAAATTCCACCATATCATAATGGACGGTATTTCTCTTAATCTGCTAGGCAATCAACTGATTGAGATGTATCAAAAAATGATTCGGAATGAACCCTTACCTCAACATCATGAACCTTCCTATCTCACCTATATCGAAAAAGAGAAGCAATACTTGCAATCTTCCCGGTTTGAAAAAGACCGTTTATTTTGGACAAACACCTACCACACCATTCCAGAACATTTCCCACTAACAGAAAAAGCCTTGCCTCAACAACAAAGCACCGCCGCTTTAAGAGAAACCCTGACTCTTTCACATCCCTTGGCAGAATCAATCCGACACTTTTGCGAAAAGCATCAAATCAGCATTCTTTCTCTGTTTATGGCTTCGTTTTACATATGCATCAGCAGAATGACATCCAGCAAGGATATTGTGATTGGGACCTATTACGGAAACCGCGCCTCCAGGCTGGAAAAAGACATGCTCGGTATGTTTGTGAGCACACTGCCAATCAGAATGGAAGTTGATCCGGATTGTGATGTTCTTTCATTTGTCACAAGCATCGGGAAAGAACAGCTTTCAGTCATGCGTCATCAAAAATATCCCTACAATCTGCTGATGAACGAATTAAGGCATCAGCATGGTGATCTGCAAAATTTAATCGTCACTTCCATACAGTATCAGCCGCTTCAATGGCAACAAGCAGATGGCTTTGAATATGAAACGGCCATGTATTTCAGCGGGCGCACTGCAAATCAGCTGTCTGTTTCAATTAAAGAGCGCCTTGATACCGGTATCATACAGTTAAATTTTGATTATCAAACCGCTATGTTTACTGAACATGACATCAAACGGATTCAATCCCATCTTTTAACCGTTTTGGAGAAGGCGCTTGAGAAGCCGGACCAGCCGATTAAAAACATCGATATGGTAGAGTCCAACGAAAAGGAACGGATTTTGTCTGCTTTTAACCAAACAGATTCCGTCAAACCTTTGGCGCCGACGCTGCATGGTTTTTTCACCCGCCGCGCGGCGCTGTCGCCGAGCTTGCCGGCGCTTCGTTTTTCCGGCGGTATCTTAACGTACGGAGAGCTTGATCAGTATACCAATCAACTTGCTGTCCGGTTGAAGAAAAAAGGCGTCGCCAAAGAAAGTGTGGTCGGCGTGCTCGCCGACCGTTCACCGGAGATGGTGATCGCGGTGCTGGCTGTTTTGAAAGCCGGCGGCGCTTACGTGCCGCTTGATCCAGACTATCCTGAAGAACGGCTCAGATATATGCTCGCTGACAGTGGCGCCCGGCTTCTCGTCACAGGGCCGGGTTTGTCCGTCTCCGGATTTTCCGGGGAAACGCTTGAAGTCAACCTGTCATCACTTCGAACGGAACCAGCGGAGAACGAACCGGTTTGCGCTCATACGGATGGCGGCTCACTCGCCTATGTCATCTATACATCCGGTTCAACCGGGACACCGAAGGGCGTCGCGGTTGAGCACCGACAGGCTGCCGCCTTTTTGTCCGGGATGCAGCGCCAGTTCCCATTAACTGAAGATGATGTCATCGTGCTCAAGTCATCGTTTTCATTTGATGCTTCGATCTGGCAGTTGTTTTGGTGGATGATTCCCGGCGCCTCCATGTATTTGCTTCCGCAGGACTGGGAGAAGGATCCCGCTTTAATGACAGAAGCCTTCACAAACGAAGGAGTGACGACGGCGCATTTTATCCCGGCGATGGCCAACAGCTTTTTAGACCAGGTGGAGATGGAAACAGAGGAGAAAAGGACAAGCCTTGCGAAAACCTTGAAACGCGTATTCGCCGGAGGTGAAGCGCTCGCTCCCCAGACAGCCGCCCGATTTGCCCGGTCTTTGCCGGAGACTGCGGTCATTCACGGCTACGGGCCGACAGAAGCTACGGTGGATGCCGCATTTTATCGGTACGACCATGAAAAAGACAGGGAACGGATGCGGCTTCCGATCGGAAAACCTGTACCGGGAGCCCGTCTTTATATTTTAGACAGTGAGAAAGCTGTCCAGCCCATAGGGGTGGCCGGAGAACTGTATATCGCAGGCGCGGGCGTCGCAAGGGGCTACTTGAACCGTCCGGAGCTGACAGAAGAACGGTTTCTCGATGACCCCTTTTATTCAGGGGAACGCATGTATCAAACGGGCGATCTGGCGAGATGGCTCCCGGACGGCACCGTTGAATGGCTGGGCCGCATGGACGGTCAAGTGAAAATCCGCGGCTACCGGATCGAACCGGGGGAAGTCGAAGCGGCGCTTCGCCAGATCGACGGCGTGCGGGAAGCGGCGGTTGTCGCACGGACAGAAGGGGAGGAAACCGAGCTTTACGCCTATATTGAAGGTCAGGACCAAAAGACCGCAAGGACAGAACTGGGCAAACGCCTGCCGGTCTATATGATGCCTTCAGCCTTCATCGAGATGGAAAAGTGGCCTGTCACTCCGAGCGGAAAGCTTGACCACAAGGCGCTGCCCGCTCCCGACGGAGCGGCTGAACGACGCGCTTATACCGCGCCGCAAACCATCACGGAAATGAAGCTCGCTAAGCTTTGGGAAGAGGTGCTGAAATACGGCCCTGCCGGCACTCGCGACCACTTTTTTGAACAAGGCGGCCACTCGCTGAAAGCGACAGCGCTCGTCTCCCGCATCGCCAAAGCGTTTGGCGTGCAGGTGCTGCTGAAAGAGATTTTCGCCAAGCCGACACTGGAAGAGCTCGCCGCCGTGATTCAGGAATTGGATGAAAGTCCGCATGCGGCGATTGAACCGGCGGACAAACAGGACACCTACCCGGTGTCCTCGGCGCAAAAGCGGATGTATGTGCTTCAGCAGCTGGAAGACGGCGGTGTCGGCTACAATATGCCGGCGGCGCTTAAGCTGACAGGACCGCTCGACCGCGCCCGGCTTGATGAAGTATTCAGGCAGCTGATCCGCCGCCACGAATCGCTCAGGACGTCGTTTGAAACCGGGGCTGACGGCGAGCCTGTCCAGCGCATCCATGATGATGTCCCGTTTCAGCTGATGGAGTTGGTCGCGGCTGAAGACTTTGTCCGTCCGTTCCGGCTTCAAGAAGCGCCGCTTTTCCGCGCCGCTCTTGTGAAGGAGGCGGAGGAGAGCCACCTGTTGTTGGTGGACATGCATCACATCATTTCCGACGGGGTGTCTGTCGGCACCTTAATCCGCGAATTCAGCGAGCTGTACGTCAGCCAGACGCTTCACCCGCTGCGGATTCAATATAAAGACTACGCCGTCTGGCAACAGGCATTCAAACAAAGGGAGGCGTACAACAGACAGGAAGCCTATTGGCTGAAGCAGCTCGACGGAGAGCTACCGGTGCTGGAGCTTCCGGCCGACAACGCCCGCCCGGCGGTGCGAAGCTTTGCGGGTGATACAGTGTCCCGCACGCTTGATGCGAAAACAACAGCCGGCCTATACAAGATCGCCCGCGACAACGGCTGCACCCTGTATATGGTTCTTCTCGCCGCGTACAGCACGCTTCTTGCCCGGCTCAGCGGACAGGAGGATATCATCATCGGTTCACCGATCGCCGGAAGGCCGCACAAAGACTTAGAACCTGTCATCGGCATGTTTGTCAACACATTGGCGATCAGAACGCATCCGGCAGAAAACAAATGTTTCAGCGATTTTTTAAGGGAGGTCCGAGAAACGGCGCTTGAGGCGTTCGAACATCAGGATTATCCGTTTGAGGAGCTTGTCGACCGGCTCGATGTCGTCCGTGATATGAGCCGCAATCCGCTGTTTGACGCCATGTTTATTTTGCAAAACATGGAACAGCACGATATGCAATTAGCCGGCCTTCAAGTCAATCGCGTTCAAACATTTGCCCATCAAGTATCTATTTTTGACCTTACATTGACCGCTTGCGAATCTAACGGGAATATCCGTCTCGACATGGAATTCAGCACCGATCTTTTCTTAAAAACAACCATCGAGCGCTGGATGAAACATTTGCTTGTACTTTTGCGCCATATCGCCCATCAGCCCGAGACAGATCTTGCACGCTTCAATCTTCTGAACGATGAAGATCAATACCAAATTCTTGTTGAATTTAATCACAAACACCTTCAACTTCCAGAACGAACAGCAGTGTTTCACGAACTGTTTGAAGAAACAACAGCGAATAATCCTCAGAAAATCGCAGTCATTGAGGGCTCGAAACAGATCAGCTATCACCAATTGAATGGTCGCGCCAATCGACTGGCGCGGACGCTTCAAACAGCCGGAATCGGTCCTGGAAAACGAGTTGCGATTTTGGCCAATCGTTCGATTGAAGCCATCATAGGTGTTTTGGCCGTGCTGAAAGCGGGAGGAGCGTATATCCCGATAGATTCCCATTATCCAGAAGAAAGAATTCGGTTTTTATTAAAAGACAGCGAAGCATCTGCGCTACTGGCCCAGGCTGAATATATAGATATCGCTTCACTTTTGACAGATGGCAGTATGCCTTGCATCCAGCTTGACCATGAACATAATGGCCTGCACGAGGAAAATATAGTTTCAACAGCAACTCCAAAAGATACTGCCTATGTCATCTATACTTCGGGAACAACAGGAGCGCCAAAAGGAGTTGAAGTCAGACATCGCAATTTCACACATGCAGCGCTTGCTTGGCGAAGCATCTATGAGCTTGACCGCACACCGGCGAGAGTGCTGCAAATGGCCAGTTTCTCGTTTGATGTCTTTTCAGGAGACATAGCCCGGGCATTCTTAGACGGGGGAACGCTTGTGATTTGCCCGGATGATGTCCGAATTGAGCCCGAACTGTTATGTAAGCTGATGAATCAACAGCAGATTACATTAATGGAATCGACACCAGCCCTGATTGTTCCCTTTATGGAATATGTTTACCGGCGGAAATATCGATTACCGAGCCTAAAGGTGCTGATTCTGGGCTCAGATATTGTCAGTGCACAGGATTTTTACACATTAAATGAACGATTCGGAAAAGAGATGCGGATCATCAACAGCTACGGTGTAACAGAGGCGACCATTGATTCAAGCTATTATGAAATCACGATGAGTAAAGAGCGCTATCACGATTTTGTACCGATCGGCATTCCGCTCCCAAATGTACAAATGTATGTTCTCAACAAGAACAAACAAGTTCAGCCCATCGGCGTCCCGGGAGAACTTTTTATTGGGGGAGAAGGCGTGGCCAAAGGTTATTGGCGAAAAGCAGATTTGACAAAAGCCAAATTCAGCGATCCTTTAGCGCAAGGTCGGCCGCTGTATCAAACCGGAGATCAGGCCTGCTGGCTTCCTGACGGCACCCTCCGTCTTTATGGGCGTCTTGATCAACAAGTCAAAATAAAGGGCTACAGAATTGAGCTCGAAGAAATAGAAAATGCGCTTTTGAAGAACGAGCATGTCAAAGAAGCGGCAGTCGCCATTCAAAAAGATATTGAAGAAAAAACCTATTTGGCGGCATACGTCGTTCCTAAAGAAGCAGACATCATCGATTTGCGTTTAGATTTGGCAAAAAGGCTTCCGGCTTACATGATTCCAGCTCATTTTGTCGGTTTAGAGAAAATGCCGCTTACATTTAACGGCAAATTGAATAAAGACGCTTTGCCTGCTGCACATGTTCAGCCCCTGGAAACTTACCATGCCCCGCAAAATGAAAAACAAGCATTGCTATGCCGGATTTGGGAGGATGTGCTCCATGTACGGCAAGCCGGCATCACCGACTCTTTCTTTCAGCTGGGGGGAGACTCCATAAAAGCGCTGCAAGTGTCGGCTCGTCTTGCCGCTGAAGGATGGGATATGACGATTCGGGATTTATTTCAATTTCCGACCATTGAAGAACTGGCGAGTCACCTGACTCCGACCGTATCAATTGCCGATCAGGGACCTGTTGAAGGGAATGCCAGTCTAACACCTGTACAGCAAAGGTTTTTTGCCTATCCTGGCGCCTTTGAACATCATTACAATCAAGCTGTCATGCTCACAAGTGAAAAAAGATTGGACGAGACTGCACTGCGCCGGGCCGTATCCGCTTTAATCAAGCATCATGACGCCTTGCGGATGATGTTTAAAAAAGACGATAACGGACGCATCCTTCAATATAATCGCGGAATCAGTCAAACGGATGAGGATGGATTCAGCTTTAAGACCATAGACCTCGCCGATGAGACGCAGATTGCCGAACGCATAGAAGCGGAGGAAAAACGAATACAGCGGGCAATACGTTTGGACGAAGGACTCCTTTGTCACATTGGATTGTTCAGATTGCGGGATGCAGACCATCTGCTGATCGCCATTCATCATCTGATTGTGGATGGTGTGTCATGGAGAATTTTGCTTGAAGATTTACAAACAGCTTATCAGCAAGCTTTAGCAGACAGAAAAATTAAATTGCCGCAGAAAAGCGATTCTTACGTAACATATGCAAACAGGCTGCATCCATTGTCAACAAGCAACGAACTGCTTGAGGAAGCGGCATATTGGGAGCATGCGATATCTTTTGAAACAGCCGCATTACCAAAAGACGGTCATAGGAATGCGGACAGGCTGCAAAAAACGGCACTCATCGCTTCGCGCATGTTAAGCGTGAAACTGACAAACCAGCTGCTGTTTCAGACAAAACAGGCATACGGCACAGAGGTGAATGAACTGATGCTGGCGGCCTTGGGAATGGCGCTTGCCGATTGGACGAAACGTGAGCATTTCCTTGTCAGTGTTGAGGGACATGGCAGGGAAGGACATGTTCCGGACATTGATATTTCCAGAACTGTAGGATGGTTCACCTCGATATATCCGGTTCTTCTGGACATGAGTGTACCGGACAATTCAAGCGAAAAAACCGCTTGCCGTATAAAAAACGTGAAAGACATGATGAGACGCGTGCCGAACCAAGGAACCGGATACGGGCTTTTGCAATCGTCCCAACGTATTCAGCACCGTGAACCTGAAATCTGCTTTAACTATCTCGGACAGTTCGACGGTCTCGAAGGAATGATGCGGATGTCTCCTTATCAGCCGCGCCACAACATTGCAGAAGAGCGGCCGAGAGAATTTGATTTGGACATTAATGCCATGGTCGTCAATCAGCGGCTTGATATTCAAACTGTCTATACCGACGTCTTTTCCAGGCGTACGATTGAAACATTTATGGATGGCTTCCATGACCGCCTTTGTGAGGTGATTGAGCATTGTTCCGCCAAGAAAAAACGAGAAAAAACATTGAGCGATTTCAGCAATAAACAATTGACTTCCGCTTCATTCGAAAGTATTGCCAATCTCGTAAAAAAACTTTAATTTCGCCGGAAAGGTGTGTGGCATTCATGGCGCAAGAGACAGAGATTCAAGATATTTATCCATTGTCATATATGCAGGAAGGAATGCTGTTTCATTCACTGCTTCACCCTGATTCAAACGCCTATATTGAACAAATTTCCTTCACCATCAGCGGTGATTTGTGTCTGGATTCATTTCAGAAGAGTCTGGATCTATTGATTGAACGTTACGACATTTTCAGAACGATTTATATAAAAGAGGTGCCTGATCTGGACGGGCCGCAGCAAGTCGTTCTATCACACCGAAAAGTAGCTGTTCAGACGGAGAATATTTCTGCCTTGACGGCTGAACAACAGAATACGTTGATAAATAGCTGCAAACAAGCAGATCGGCATCAACGGTTCGACCTGCAAAAAGGCCCATTAATGCGGCTGACCCTGTATCAAACAGGAGAAAAACGGCATACATGCGTCTGGACCCACCACCACATCATGATGGATGGATGGAGCTTAGGTATTGTGCTGCAAGATTTTTTCCATATGTACTACGCTCTAAGAAACGGCCGGCCTTTCCGCCTTGGGAAGCCGGCGCCTTACAGCACATACATGACTTGGCTTCGCGGTCAGAATAGAGAAAAAACAGCTGCCTTCTGGTCCGATTATTTGGAAGGGTACGGGGAGTCTGTCTCTGTCCCCGGTTCAAAAAGCAAAACAACAGAAGGCGGTTATACACCGAGACACCTTCAATACTCACTCAAGCCGGAAACGGTTGAAAAACTTTCCGATTTAGCAAGGCGATTGGGCGTGACGTTAAACACGTTGTTTACAAGTATATGGGGCTTGCTTCTGCACCGCTACAACGCGACTGATGACGCTGTATTCGGCGCAGTTGTTTCAGGGAGGCCTTCCGCCATTGACGGAATCGAATCAATGGCCGGATTGTTCATTAACACGGTGCCTGTCCGGATTCGTTCTTCCGCGGGTATGTCATTTTCTTCACTCGCCAAACAAGTGCAAAAAGACATCCTGACTTGTGAAGATCACGGCTATTATCCTCTCTATGAGATTCAAAACGAGAGCGGCTTAAACAAAGACCTGGTCAATCATATCCTTGTATTTGAAAATTATCCCGTCCAAATGCAGAAAGAGGTTAACGGCTGGGAAGAATCGGAGGAAAACGCTCTTCATCTTGATCATTTTTCCACGTCAGAGGAAACCAATTACGACTTGAATATTGTCATTGTTCCCGGTGAGACCTTTTACATAAAATTCAGCTATAACGCCGAGGTCTATGATCAAACCGACATACTTCGGCTTCAAGGGCATGTAAAAGAAGTGATCGATTGTATACTATCAGATCCCGATCAATTGATCACAAGCATTGATCCCGTGCCACTCGCTGAAAAAAAACTGATTCATTCCTTTCACGGCAAACAGCGAACTTATCCGGATCAAACAGTTTATGAGCTGTTTGAAGAGCAGGCCGCCAAAACACCGAAACAAGAGGCGCTCAGATTCAATGAAACAAGCTGGAGCTACCGTGAATTAGATGAGCGAGCTAATCAAATCGCTCGTGCGCTAAGGAAAGAAGGCGCAGGTCCAAATCAAGTTGCAGCTGTTATGCTGCGCCGCTCAAAAGAAACTGTCGCAGCTCTTCTCGGCATCTGGAAATCGGGCAGTGCGTATATGCCGCTTGATCCGGATCATCCGCCTGAGCGGCTCTCGTTTCTCTTACGCGACAGTCAAGCCAAATGGCTCGTTACGCAACAAGAACTGCTCCCTTTTATCCCTGCGGATTACAAAGGGAAGATTGTCACAATTGAAGAAACAGACGCGGAACCAAAAGCCGCTCTTTCAGTACAGTCAGACAGCGAAAATTGGGCCTACATCATTTATACATCAGGGACAACGGGGCAGCCCAAAGGGGTGCTCGTCAGCCACAGAAGCATTTCCAATACATTGCAATGGAGACGGGAAGAATACAGCATGACAGACCGAGATATCGCGCTCCATCTCTTTTCATATGTGTTTGACGGGTCAATAACAGGTCTGTTCACACCGCTTCTGTCAGGCTCCTGCGTCTTGCTGACCGATGAAGATGATGCAAAAGATGTCGTGGCTATGAAACAGCTTATCGCCCAACACGGCGTCAGCCATCTGCTCTTCGTTCCTTCCTTATACCGCGTACTGCTGGAGACCTTGACAAAAACAGACGCGGAAACACTCCGGGCTGTGACATTCGCCGGGGAAGCCGTGACACCTGATTTAATCACCGTAAGCCGCGAGATTTGCAGCAACGCCGAACTGATAAACGAATACGGACCGACAGAAAACAGCGTGTCAACGACGGTGCTGCGGAATCTTCAGAAAAGCGAGCGATTGACAATCGGACGGCCGGTTGATAATACATCTGTCTATATTATGCACGGGAACCTCCTTCAGCCGATCGGTGCTGTCGGTGAATTATGCATTTCAGGAAAAGGCCTTGCTGAAGGGTACTTTCAGCAAAAGGAATTGACAGATCAAGCCTTTACCGCCCATCCCTTTCATGAAGGAGAACGGCTGTACAGGACAGGGGATAAGGCGCGCTTTTTGCCGGATGGAACGATCGAATACCTTGGACGCCTGGATCACCAAGTAAAAGTCAGAGGATTCAGAATAGAACTAGGAGAAATTGAATCCGCACTTCGCGGTATTTCCGGGGTAAAAGACGCGGCGGCACTCGTACGCACCACAGCAGATGGAGAACAGGAGCTTGCGGCTTATGTTGTGTTGCAAAAGGAAACAGAGCGCTTGGACCTGCATAGAGCCCTTGCCGGGAAATTGCCGGCCTATATGATGCCTGACAGCTTTACAATACTGCCCAAAATGCCGCTTACAACGAGCGGAAAGCTGGATCGCTCCGGTCTCCCGGAACCGGCACATTCAGGCGGGACAGACGTCATGCCGAAAGCGCCCCGCACTTTGCTGGAAACAGAGCTTATGTCGATTTGGCAAGACGTGTTGAAGCGGGAGCGGATTAGCATACATGATGATTTCTTCCAATTGGGCGGTCAATCTCTTAAAGCGGCGGCGCTTGTCTCAAAAATCTATCAGCGGCTTAATGTTCAGCTGCCGATTCGCGAAGTCTTTTCATATCCGACGATTGCCAGCATGGCTCCTGCAATAGAACGGGTCAAAAGTGAGACCCGTCCGGAGATAAAACCGGCGCCGGAAAAAAATCTGTATCCTTTGTCTTTCGCGCAAAAAAGGCTCTATGCCCTGCATCAGCTGGCAAAAGACAGTACAAGCTACAACATGCCCGCTTGCTTGGAACTCTGCGGAACACTGAACCGAAAGCGATTGAAAGAAACTTTTGCATCATTAATCGACAGACATGAGGCGCTGCGCACTTCGTTTGTTTTACAGGACGGGGAGCCGATGCAAAAAGTCGTATCATCTGCCGAAGTGAAATGGACAGAGTTGCACATCCAATCCGAGAAATCGCTCAATGAAGTGTTGGAATCGTTCGTTCAGCCGTTTGATCTTGAAAGAGCTCCGCTGATCAGAGTCTGTTTAGCCGCGTTGAACAAAGACCGGCATTTCTTCCTGCTTGATATGCATCATCTCATTGCTGACGGAATGTCAATGAGCACGTTTATTCGTGAATTCACGGCCATTTACAGCGGGAAAGAGCTGCCTCCATTGACACTGCAATATAAAGATTTCGCTGTATGGCAAAATGAACAGTTTTCAGCCGGGGCATTCTGCAGCCAAAAACAGTACTGGCTGGAAGTGCTGAAGGGAACGTTGCCGGTGCTGGACTTGCCGCTTGATCAAAAACGGCCGCTTCTCCCCGATTTTAGCGGAGACACTTTGACCACGCATATTGACAGGGAAACAGGGGCAAAGCTGCGCCAGTTAATGGATGAGACCGGTTCAACGTTATATATGGTGTTGCTGGCTGGCTTCTCAGTCTTTCTTTCTAAAATGAGCGGCCAAGAGGATATTGTCATCGGTTCGCCTGCACATGGCCGAGAACGCGCAGAACTTGATGGCGTGATCGGGATGTTCGTGAATACAATGGCGATGCGAAGCAAGCCTGAAGGGAATAAAACAGTCCGTACATATTTGAAAGAGATCAAAACACTGACACTTGAGGCTGTTGACAACCAATATTATCCGTTTGAGGAGCTCGTCCAACACCTTGACGCCCCACGAGAAGTGAACCGCAACCCGCTTTTTGACGCTATGCTGGTGCTTGAAAACAGCGATGATTTCAAGATGGAATTACCGGAACTGACGCTTTTATCACATAAACTGCCGCATCACTCGTCAAAGTTTGATTTGACTTTGCATGCCGAAGAACAAGATGACGGTACGATCAGCTGTCATTTTGAGTACAGTACCGCCTTATTTGAAAAGGCAACGGTCGCGCGCTGGTCTGATCATTTTAAAGCGCTAATCGGCAGCATGTCGGCCAATCACGACATGAAACTGTCCGACATGCAAATGCTGACTCCGAAAGAACAAAACATGCTGATCAATGCTGCAGGAGAAACGGCTGAATACCCGAGACAAGAGAACATCGCGAGTCTATTTGAAAAACAGGCAATGGCCGCTCCGGATCAAATAGCCGCCGTGATCGATGATCGGCAGCTGTCTTACCGGGAACTTGATGAAAAGGCTGAACGGACAGCTGCTGTGTTGAATGAACATGGTGTCGGTTCAGGGCAAGTGGTCGGTTTAATGACAGACCGTTCACTCGATATGCTGGTTGGGATTCTCGGCATCTTAAAAGCGGGAGGCGCCTATTTGCCGATCGACCCTGATTATCCAGCTGAACGGATCCGCTTTATGCTGAATGACAGCGGGGCCAAACTGCTGCTTACTCAATCCGGACAACAATGGGAAGAACCTATAGACATACCTGTTTTATATATTGACGAGGCAGAAAAAGCCGCAGCGAAAAGGCGGCGCCAGCCGATATCAGCCGAACAGCCGGCATATGTGATCTACACATCAGGAACAACAGGAAAGCCAAAAGGTGTAGTGATTGAACACCGCAATGTGGTCAGCCTGATCAAACATGACGAGCTGCCTTTTTCATTCGGATCCCGGGACGTCTGGACACTGTTCCATTCCTATTGTTTCGACTTCTCGGTTTGGGAAATATTCGGCGCTCTTTTACACGGCGGAAAAATTGTCATTGTCCCGAAAGAAACCGCCCGCGATCCCCATGTCTACCGGCGGCTTTTACAAAAAGAAGGCGTGACTGTGCTAAACCAGACGCCTACAGCTTTTCACGGGCTTATCGATGAAGAATTAAGGCATTCGGACCGCTTACAGCTCCGCTATGTCATCTTCGGGGGAGAAGCCCTGCAGCCCGGGATGCTGATGAACTGGATTGAGAAGTATCCAGAAACGGATCTCATCAATATGTACGGCATTACCGAAATAACGGTGCACGCCACGTATAAAAAGCTGACTCGAACCGATATGAAACACAATAAAAGCAATATCGGAAAACCTCTGGCAACCCTACAAGCCTATGTCGCGGACGCCTATATGAACCTGCAGCCTGTCGGTGTGCCGGGAGAACTGTATATCGCAGGCGCCGGAGTCGCAAGAGGCTATATCAACAGAGAAGAGCTGACCGCTTCCCGATTCATCACAAATCCATATGTCGGAGGTCAGCGCCTGTATCGTACGGGAGACATCGTCAAAAGGATGCCAAACGGCGAGCTGGAATATGTCGGCAGAAAAGATGCGCAAGTGAAGATCAGAGGATACCGGATTGAGTTGGGAGAAATCAGAAGCGCCCTTCAAGAACTGCCTCCAATCAAGGAAGCAGCAGTCATAACAAGAAATGACAAAGACGGACAGCAATCGATCTATGGATATGCGGTAACGGCGCAGAGTATGAATGAAGCAGAGATTCGTACATCTCTCAGAACGCTCCTCCCGGAATACATGATACCCGCGCGGATCATACAGGTTGATGAACTGCCGCTGACAGCTAACGGCAAGCTCGACGAAAATGCGCTGCCAGAACCGGCGGCCAATCAGGGCGCAGGTGAAGATATAAGTCCAAGAAACGATATTGAACAGATGATGGCTGAGATTTGGGAAGAGCTCTTAGGAATGGAGGGGCTCGGTGTGAACGCCCATTTCTTTCACCTTGGCGGAGATTCTATTAAAGCGCTGCAAGTATGCGCAAGGCTAAAGCAGCGAGGCTATGAAACAACGGTTCGCGAGCTGTTTAAACATCAGACGCTTGCCGAGCTGTCAAAGCGGGTAACGAAAGTCCGGCGCGAGATTGATCAAGCGCCCGTCAACGGCGAAGTGCCGCTGACGCCTGTACAGCACTGGTTTTTCTCACAACCTTTGTCACACGATCACTTTCATCAATCTGTCATGCTGCACAGTTCCGCGCGATTTGATGAAACAGCTCTGCAAAAAACACTCGCCCATATCGTGGTCCATCATGACGCATTGCGGATGGTATGCGGATATCAAGACGGAGTTTTAACGCAGTACAACAGAGCCGAAGAGCTTGCCAAAGAGGAGCTGTTTTCGTTTGAACTGCTTGATGTAAGAGAAGCAGGATCATTAGCTCAAGAGCATGTGATGATTGAAAGGGCCGCGGAACATATTCAGAAATCGATTCAGCTTCAGACAGGGCCGCTTGTTGCAGCCGGCGTTTTTCGCGGATCGGACGGCGATCATTTGCTGCTTGTGATTCATCACCTTGTCATCGACGGAGTATCATGGCGCATCCTCTTCGAAGATTTAACCGCCGGATACAAACAGGCCCTGGCGGGAAAAGAAATCGTGCTTCCGGAAAAGACAGATTCCTATCAAACCTATGCCAAGCGGCTGACCGATTACGCAACAAGCCGACAGCTATTACGGGAAATAGATTACTGGACTGAAAGGGAAAAAACAAGAGTTGAACCGCTTCCGAAAGATGCCGAAACCATTACGAATCTGCTGCAAGATACAGACACCATAGACATTCGGCTGACAAAACAAGAAACAGAGCGTCTGTTAACGGCTGTAAACAAGCCGTATACGACAGATACAAATGACATATTACTCGCCGCGTTAGGTCTTGCGCTTCACAAATGGACCGGCAATGATCGATTCAAAATCAGCTTGGAAGGCCATGGAAGAGAAGCGCATTTGGAGGATATCGATATCAGCCGGACGGTCGGCTGGTTTACCTCGATTTATCCTGTTTTACTCGATGCAAGCCTTCCGGAGTCCGCAGATGATCATGAGCGTTTCGGCTACCACATCAAGCGGACAAAAGACATGCTGCGCCGTATTCCGTATAAGGGCGTTGGCTACGGGGTGCTGAAATACATCGGCGGCATGTGGGAACCTGAAGATTTCCAGCGTCCCGACATCAGCTTTAACTATTTGGGACAGTTTGACGAAGATATCAAGTCGAGCGGATTTCGCGTTTCTCCCGTCAAAGCGGGGCATGAGATCAGTCCGGATTGGGAGCGGCCTCATCTTCTCGATATCAGCGGCGCCGTATCTTCAGAATGTCTCGTCATGCACTTTGTCTACAACCGGCTTCAATATGAGAAAGAAACAGTACAAGCTCTGGCAGACCATGTTCAATTTTTTCTCAAAACGATCATCAAGCATTGCACAGAGAAAGAAAACCATGAAAAAAGTGCAACAGACTTCACTGATGAAGATTTAACTTTGGAGGAACTAAGCGACATTATGGGAGCTGTCAATAAATTATAGAAAAGGAGAGTCGCTGATGGTGCAGCAACCGGAAATACAAGATATCTATCCTTTATCTTTTATGCAGGAGGGCATGCTGTTTCACTCGCTGTTGGATCAGGAATCTAGAGCCTACTTTGAACAGGCATCATTTACGATAAACGGCTCGCTTGATACAGAACGGTTTCAAAAAAGTTTAGACGCGCTGATTGAACGCTATGATATTTTCCGCACTGCGTTTATACACAAAAATGTGGCAAAGCCGCGCCAAGTCGTGTTAAAAGAGCGGCAAAGCCGCCTTCAATTTGTTGATATTTCTCATCTGGACGAGGCGGCTAAAGAAACATTTGTCGATCAATTCGAACATGACGACAAGAAAAAAGGATTTGATCTGCAAACAGACCCTCTTATGAGAGTATCTATCTTAAAAAGGGCACACGAACAATATCATTGTATTTGGAGCCATCATCACATTTTAATGGATGGCTGGTGCTTTGGTATTGTGATGAAAGAATTTCTTGCGATTTACAAGGCTTTAGGAAAAGGGCAGCTTCCTGATTTTGAACCGGTTCAGCCGTTCAGCAAGTATATTAAATGGCTGATGCGACAGGATCGAAAAGAAGCTGAAGCTTTTTGGAAAACAAGGCTTATCGATGTCAAACAAACCGCATCACTGCCCAAAACATCATCATCCTCAAAAGGAAAGCTTGAGCAGATGGCATTTACCCTATCTAAAGAACAGACTGAAGGGCTGCGAAAATTGGCCTTGCAAGCAGGCGCGACGCTGAATACGGTTTTTCAGGCATTATGGGGAATCATTCTGCAAAAGATCAACCGCTGTGATGACGCAGTCTTCGGCTCCGTTATTTCCGGGAGGCCGTCTGATCTTGAGGACGTAGAAAAAATGGTCGGGCTTTTCATTAACACCATTCCCGTCCGGGTCAAAAGCGGGCCGGAGTCCTTTTTGACATTGGTCAGCCACTTGCAGCAGGAGTCACTGAAAGCGGAAGCGTACAGTTATTATCCTTTATATGATATTCAGGCGCAAAGCACGCTGAAACATGAGCTGTTTGACCATATTGTCGTATTTGAAAACATACCGGCCCAGCGCGAAATTGAAACTCTGAATCAAGCTGATGCATTCGATTTCACAGTCGATGATTTCGATATGGAGGAAGTTACCAACTATGGATGCAGCATTAAAATCATTCCGGGAAGCTCGCTTTATATTCGCATAAATTTTGATATCGGACTGTATGATCCAGCCATGATGAAAAAAATCGAACTGTATTTACGCCATATCATAGGCTCTGTCATCGCTGATCCCAATCAACAAATCGCACAAATTGCATTGCTTGGCGAAGAAACTGCCAAAAAGATGCTGTACGAATTCAATCAAACAGAGCCCGCTGCACCTTTGGCGCCGACGCTGCATAGCTTTTTCACCCGCCGTGCAGCTCTGTCGCCGAACATGCCGGCGCTTCGTTTTTCCGGCGGTATCTTAACGTACCGAGAGCTTGATCAGTATACCAATCAGCTCGCTGTCCGGTTGAAGAAAAAAGGCGTCGCCAAAGAAAGTGTGGTCGGCGTGCTCGCCGACCGTTCACCGGAGATGGTGATCGCGGTGCTGGCTGTTTTGAAAGCCGGCGGCGCTTACGTGCCGCTTGATCCAGACTATCCTGAAGAACGGCTCAGATACATGCTCGCCGACAGCGGCGCCAAGCTTCTCGTCACAGGGCCGGGTTTGTCCGTCTCCGGTTTTGCCGGTGAGACGCTTGAAGTCAACCTGTCATCGTTTCAAGCGGAGACAGCGGAGACCGAATCGGTTTGCGTTCATACAGATGGAGGCTCACTCGCCTATGTCATCTATACATCCGGTTCAACCGGGACACCGAAGGGCGTCGCGGTTGAGCACCGACAGGCTGCCGCCTTTTTGTCCGGGATGCAGCGCCAGTTCCCATTAACTGAAGATGATGTCATCGTGCTCAAGTCATCGTTTTCATTTGATGCTTCGATCTGGCAGTTGTTTTGGTGGATGATTCCCGGCGCCTCCATGTATTTGCTTCCGCAGGGCTGGGAGAAGGATCCCGCTTTAATGACAGAAGCCTTCACAAACGAAGGAGTGACAACGGCGCATTTTATCCCGGCGATGGCCAACAGCTTTTTAGACCAGGTGGAGATGGAAACAGAGGAGAAAAGGACAAGCCTTGCGAAAACCTTGAAACGCGTATTCGCCGGAGGTGAAGCGCTCGCTCCCCAGACAGCCGCCCGATTTGCCCGGTCTTTGCCGGAGACTGCGGTCATTCACGGCTACGGGCCGACAGAAGCTACGGTGGATGCCGCATTTTTTCGGTACGACCACGAAAAAGACAGGGAACGGATGCGGCTTCCGATCGGAAAACCTGTACCGGGAGCCCGTCTTTATATTTTAGACAGTGAGAAAGCTGTCCAGCCCATAGGGGTGGCCGGAGAACTGTATATCGCAGGCGCGGGTGTCGCAAGGGGCTATTTGAACCGTCCGGAGCTGACAGAAGAACGGTTTCTCGATGACCCGTTTTATCGAGGGGAACGCATGTATCAAACGGGCGATCTGGCGAGATGGCTCCCGGATGGAACCGTTGAATGGCTGGGCCGCATGGACGGCCAAGTGAAAATCCGCGGCTACCGAATCGAACCGGGAGAAGTCGAAGCGGCGCTTCGCCAGATCGACGGCGTGCGGGAAGCGGCGGTTGTCGCCCGGACAGAAGGGGAGGAAACCGAGCTTTGCGCCTATATTGAAGGTCAGGATCAACAGACCGCAAGGACAGAACTGGGCAAACGCCTGCCGGTCTATATGATGCCTTCAGCCTTCATCGAGATGGAAAAGTGGCCTGTCACACCGAGCGGAAAGCTTGACCGCAAGGCGCTGCCCGCTCCCGACGGAGCGGCTGAACGACGCGCTTACACCGCGCCGCAAACCATCACGGAAATGAAGCTCGCCAAGCTTTGGGAAGAGGTGCTGAAATACGGCCCTGCCGGCACTCGCGACCACTTTTTTGAACAAGGCGGCCACTCGCTGAAAGCGACAGCGCTCGTCTCCCGCATTGCCAAAGCGTTTGGCGTGCAAGTGCCGCTGAAGGAGATTTTTGCCAAGCCGACACTGGAAGAGCTCGCCGCCGTGATTCAGGAATTGGATGAAAGTCCGCATGCGGCGATTGAACCGGCAGATAAACAGGACACCTACCCGGTGTCCTCGGCGCAAAAGCGGATGTATGTCCTTCAGCAGCTGGAAGACGGCGGTGTCGGCTACAATATGCCGGCTGCGCTTAAGCTGACAGGACCGTTCGACCGCGCCCGGCTTGATGAAGTATTCAGGCAGCTGATCCGCCGCCACGAATCGCTCAGGACGTCGTTTGAAACCGGGGCAGACGGCGAGCCTGTCCAGCGCATCCATGATGATGTCCCGTTTCAGCTGATGGAGTTGGCCGCGGCTGAAGACTTTGTCCGTCCGTTTCGACTTCAAGAAGCGCCGCTTTTCCGCGCCGCTCTTGTGAAGGAAGCGGAGGAGAGCCACCTGTTGTTGGTGGACATGCATCACATCATTTCCGACGGGGTGTCTGTCGGCACCTTAATCCGCGAATTCAGCGAGCTGTACGCCAACCGGATGCTTGCCCCGCTGCGGATTCAATATAAAGACTACGCCGTCTGGCAACAGGCATTCAAACATGGGGAGGCGTACAACAGACAGGAAGCCTATTGGCTGAAGCAGCTCGACGGAGAGCTGCCGGTACTGGAGCTTCCGGCCGACAACGCCCGCCCGGCGGTGCGAAGCTTTGCCGGAGATCATGTGTCCTTTTCACTTGATGCGGACACTTCATCCGGCCTATACAAGATCGCCCGCGACAACGGATGCACCCTGTATATGGTTCTTCTCGCCGCGTACAGCACGCTTCTTGCCCGGCTCAGCGGACAGGAGGATATCATCATCGGTTCGCCGATCGCCGGAAGGCCGCACAAAGACTTAGAACCTGTCATCGGCATGTTTGTCAACACATTGGCGATCAGAACGCAGCCGGCAGAAAACAAATGTTTCAGCGATTTCTTAAAGGAGGTCCGCGAAACGGCGCTTGAGGCGTTCGAGCATCAGGATTATCCGTTTGAGGAGCTTGTCGACCGGCTTGATGTCGTCCGTGATATGAGCCGCAATCCGCTGTTTGACGTTATGTTCGCTCTGCAAAATATGGAGCGGGAATCACTGACTCTGCATAACTTGCATTTGACGACTATAGCTCATGACGCCCATAAAGTCTCTAAGTTTGATATGACTCTTTATGCAGCTGAAGAAGATCAAGAGACAATCCGTTTTGATGTTGAATTCAATACAGACATCTATCAAAAACAAACGATCAAGAAATGGCTTTCCTACTATATTCATATTCTCCATCATGTGATCGAACATCAGAACATTCATCTCGGAGATATCCATGTATTAGATGAACATGAGACAAGCTCATTCATTCACACATTTAATCAGACAAAACAAGACTACCCGAAACACGAAACGATCAGCCGTTTATTTGAATATCAAGCAGCCAAAACACCTCACGCCCCGGCCGTTATATATGACAGACAAACCTTGACTTACCGTGAACTAAACGAACGCGCCAACAGAATAGCCGCTGCGCTTCGAGCAAATGGCGTCGGTTCAGAAAGTGTTGTCGTACTATTAACAAGTCGCACCCCTGAACTTGCGGTCGGAATTCTAGGTATTTTAAAAGCCGGCGGAGCCTATCTTCCCGTCACTGAAGACATGCCGACAGAACGGCTGGAATGGATGTTGTCTGACAGCAATGCTGTGATGCTCCTCCAATCAGATCGATTAGAATCTCATATGGCAGGAAAACGGTTATTCATAGAAGACATCCAGCTTGAGGCCGGCATTTCAGCAAACAATCCCGAACAGCAGGGCGGTCCTGATTCTCTCGCTTATATCATGTATACATCCGGATCAACCGGCACGCCAAAAGGCGTAATGGTTGAACAGCGCGGCGTCGTCCGTCTCGTAAAAAACAGCGATATGGCATTTTCACCTGAAGACAGGATTTTATTGACAGCGTCATTGGGATTTGACGCGATGACATTTGAAGTATTCGGACCGCTATTAAACGGTGCTTGTTTATACATCAGTGACAAGGAAACTTATTTAGATTCCGATCGGCTCAAGACATTCATACAGCAGAACGGCATCACGACTTTATGGCTGACATCATCCTTATTTAATCAATTATCAGAACAAAATGAACGAACATTTTCCGACCTGTCCAGATTGATTCTCGGCGGAGAAGCCCTGTCGCCAAGCCATGTCAATCGCGTTCGCAACGCGGCGCCGGATCTCGCGCTATGGAATGGCTACGGCCCAACGGAAAACACAACATTCTCAACGTGCTTCCGGATTGAACACGAGTATAAGCATTCCATTCCGATCGGCCGCCCAATCGCTAATTCAACCGCTTATATTGTCAACAGCCGCGGGAGATTGCAGCCTATGGGTGTCATCGGAGAATTATGCGTTGGCGGGGACGGGCTAGCCAGAGGCTACTTCGGGAGACCTGAACTGACGAAAGAAAAATTTGTGCCAAATCCCTTCACACCTGGTGAACGAATGTACCGGACCGGTGATTTGGCCCGCTGGCTGAAGGATGGGTCGATTGAATATATCGGCCGGATGGATGATCAAGTAAAAATTCGCGGCTACAGGATTGAGCTGGGAGAAATTGAAGCAGCATTGCGGCAGATTGACGGTGTCAAAGAAGCCGCCGTCATCGTGCGAACCGGTCCCTCAGGACATAAAGAACTCCTTGCCTATATGAGTCTGCAAGCGGAAATGAATATCGAGAAAGTCAGATCCCTTCTTTCTCAGCAATTGCCCGGGTTTATGATCCCGGCGCATTTGGTTGAGCTTGCCGCCTTGCCTCTGACACAAAACGGAAAGCTCGACAGAAGAGCGCTGCCTGAGCCGGAGACCACAGCAATCAACACAGCATACGCCCCTCCGCGCAACCAGCTGGAGGAACGGCTTGCCGTGATCTGGCAAGAGGTGCTCGGCGTTGAAAAAGTCGGGATTGAGGATTCGTTTTTTGAACTGGGAGGCGATTCGATTAAAGCCCTCCAAGTATCTGCGCGCCTTGGACGGTTTGACTTGAAAATCACGGCAGGCGACTTATTCCGCCATCCAACTATTAAAGAAGCCGCGCCTCTCATCCGCAAGACTGAGAGAAATATAGATCAGCGGCCGATTGAAGGAGAAGTACCTTGGACGCCCGTTCAGCGCTGGTTCCTCGCACAGCATATCGAAAAGAGGCAGCATTTCAACCAATCTGTCATGCTTCATAGCTCAGAAGGATTTCAGGAACAGCCGCTTCGAACAGCTTTACAGCATCTTGTCATCCATCATGATGCCCTCCGCATGACAATCATCGATGACGGCGGCCAGCTGCAGCAATTTAACAGGGGAATTCATGGAGAACTTTACAGCCTGAACATAAGAGACCTTTCTAAAACGGCACAATGGGAGAAGCTGATTGAAGACGAAGTCGCTGATTTGCAGCGCAGTATCCATTTGCAAACAGGCCCACTGCTAAAAGCAGGCTTGTTCAACACAATGTCGGGAACTTATTTATTTCTCACCATTCATCATTTGGTCGTCGACGGGGTCTCATGGCGGATTTTGCTTGAGGATTTATCGGCAGCATACAGTCAGGCGGCCGCAGGACAACCGGTTCAGCTTCCGCGGAAAACGGACTCATACCAATATTTCGCAAACCGGCTTGCCGAATACGCAGAGAGCAGCAAGGTCATTCGCGAACAATCGTATTGGCGCACTGTTGAAAAAGAAAAAGCCGCTTTACTTTCTTGTGAAAAACCGCATAGCGCTGCGGACAACATTCGGAAAACGGAAAGCTTTACCCTTTCCGAAGAAGACACACACGTTTTAATCCACAAGGTTAACAACGCCTACAACACAGACACCCAGGATATTCTGCTGACGGCAGCATCATTAGCCCTGTGTGATTGGATGGGAGAGAGGAAACTGCGGATCGCGATGGAAGGACACGGGAGAGATCACCCCCTACCTGAATTGGATATCAGTCGGACAGTCGGCTGGTTTACCACAATATATCCTGTGTTGATTGATTTACATGCAGCCGAAGGCGAGTTGGGGCTGGCAGTGAAAACAGTCAAAGATACACTCGGCAGAATACCGGACAAAGGAATGGGATACGGCATTTTGAAATATTTAACAGCCTCTGAAAACAAAACAATCCAGTTCGGCAAAGCGCCTGAAATCGGTTTTAACTATTTAGGGCAATTCAATGATACAGAACGCCAACAAAAGTTCAGCTTTTCGGGGCTTGCAAGCGGGAAAGACATTACACCTACATGGCAGCGTGAGCAAACGCTGGAAATGAGCGCCATGGTAAGGCAAAATCAGCTGCATTTCAATTTGAGCTATCCGCCAAGCCGGTTCCATACAACAACAATGAAACAGCTGCTGCACATGGTGAAACATAATTTGCACCAAATCATCAAACATTGCGCACATAAACAAGAAACAGAGAAAACGGTCAGCGATTTTAGCAGCCAATCGTTAACAGCGGAAGATTTGGACAATATTGCGAGCTTTGTCGAGGAACTGTAGGAACAGGAGGCAGGGAAAAAATATGACAAAAAAACATGAGATTCAGGATATTTATCCGCTTTCTTATATGCAGGAAGGCATGCTATTTCACACCCTTCTTAACAAGGACACACAGGCATACGTCGAACAAGCCTCATTTTCAATGACAGGAAAGGTTGACACAGACATTTTTCAGAAAAGCATCACTGCTCTGTGCGCCCGGCACGATATTTTCAGAACGATTTTTATCAGTCAAAATGTATCCGTTCCGCAGCAGGTCGTCTTAAAAGAACGGACGATCACAATTGAAGAAAAAGATCTGACTCATTTGGACCGATCCGGCCAGCTCAGATTGATCGATGACGTCAAAAAAACAGACAGAGCCAAAGGATTTCATTTGCAAAAAGATGGATTGATGCGCGTCATTCTTTTTAAAACAGGGGAACGCGAATTTACATGCATATGGAGCTTCCATCACATCATTATGGACGGCTGGTGCCTCGGGATTGTTCTGAAGGAGTTTTTCCATATATACGCTTCCCTTTTGCACCAAACACCATTAAAGCTTGAGCCTGCTGTGCCTTATGGGAGCTATATTCAATGGCTGATGGAGCAGGACAAAGAAGCCGCCGCCCGGTACTGGGAGGGTTATCTTGAAGGATATGACCAACAGAGCCGGCTGCCGCAGCAAAAAAAAGCGGGCGCCAAAAGCAGACAAAAAGAAGTCACCTTTTCCCTTTCTAAAACAGTTACGGATAAGCTGAAAGAGCTGGCCGCAAAGGAAGAGGTCACGCTGAGCACCATTTTTCACACACTTTGGGGAATGTTGCTGCAAGCTTATAACCAGACGGATGATGCGGTTTTCGGTTCGGTTATTTCCGGCAGGCCGGCTGAAATTGCAGGGATAGAGCGGATGATCGGCCTTTTCATTAACACGGTACCGGTGCGTGTTACCGGTACAAAAGTGCCTTTTGTGAAACTGATTAAACAAGTGCAAAAAGATGCGCTGAATGGGCAGCCGTACAGCTACCACCCGCTCTATGAGATACAGGCGGAATCCGCCGTCAAACAAGGCTTAATCGACCATATTCTTGTTTTTGAAAATTATCCTGTTGAAAAAGAAATCGCACTGCTGAACAGTGGACAAGATGCAGAGGATCTGTTTCGGATTCATGATTTCAACATGGAAGACGAGACCAACTACAGCTTTTATCTCATGGTAGCACCAGGTGAAAACATTCATCTCAAAATGAGATTTGATTCCGGCATTCATGAACGTTCTTTCATCGAAAGCGTCAAAGGCCATTTGCAGCATATCATCGCACAAGTGCTGGAAAATCCGAATTTGACCCCGGAGGAATTGGCGATCACAACACAGCAGGAACAAAAAGACCTGCTCAGCACGTTGAAAATAGAGACTAAACAGCGTGAATATGAAACGATCCAGTCGATGTTCGAACGTCAGGCGGCACAATCCCCTGATGAAAAAGCAATTCACTATGAAGGGCAGTCGATCACTTATAAAGAGCTGAATGAAATGGCCAACAAACTTGCACGCCTTCTCCGAAAACGGGGTGTCAAACGCCAGGAGCCGGTCGCGATCATGGTCGAACGTTCTCCCGCATTAGCGGCGGGAGTACTCGGCATTTTAAAAGCGGGCGCGGCATTTGTTCCGATTGACCTGAGCCATCCTGCCGAACGCATTCGCTATTGCATAGAAAACAGCGGCTGTCAGCACATAGTATCACAGCATCATGTGGCGGCTTTAGCAAAGTCAGCCGCAACAAAACGATCTGTGACATTCATAGAAGAAGCAGATGCGGAAAGCGACGGAAGCAATGTCGAGACGGTAAACACTGCGGAAGATTTGCTTTACATCATGTATACATCTGGAACAACGGGGAAGCCGAAGGGTGTTTTATTTGAACATCGAAATATGGCCAATTTGCTTCATGACCAATTTGAAAACTCACGTATTGATTTCAAAACAAATGTGCTCCAGTATGCATCTTGTGCGTTTGACGTCTGCTATCAAGAATTGTTTACAACTTTGCTTAGCGGCGGCACGCTTTGCATCACGCCTGAATCAATCAAACGCGACCCAGCTCAGTTGTTTTTGTTGATCAATACACAGCGAACAGAAGTCGTCTTTTTCCCGACGGCTTTTGTGAAGATGCTTTTTAATGAGGAACACTATGCGAACCACTTTCCAAACTGTGTGAAGCATGTCATCACTGCAGGGGAGCAATTGACGGTCTCGCATATTTTTAAGGCATTGCTCAAGCGGCGCGGCATACACTTGCATAATCATTACGGCCCGGCGGAAACCCATGTCGTCTCGACATGCACCATTCATCCTGAGGGCGACATCCCGGATTCTCCGCCGATCGGAAAACCGATCAGCCATAACGCCATGTATATCCTTGACAAATACAAACGACTTCAGCCCTGCGGTGTAGCAGGAGAGCTTTATATATCAGGCGCGAGCGTCGGGAGAGGATATGTCAATAATCCAATCTTGACAAAACAGAAATTTTTGCCCGATCCATTCAGAGCGGGAGCCGTCATGTATCGAACAGGAGATATAGCAAGGCTTCGTGCAGACGGACAAATGGACTATATCGGCCGGACGGATGATCAAGTGAAAATCAGGGGCTACCGGGTCGAACCTAAGGAAATAGAGGTGACATTGGCAAATCATCCTGCTGTTAAGGAAGCGGTTGTCCTGGTTCAAAAAGACAGTGAAGGGGAACATGAATTGTGCGCATACTACAGCACACGGAAACCGATCGACCCTTCTGCATTGCGTCATGATTTGGCCGACGCCATCCCTGACTACATGATGCCAGTAAAATGGACTGCTGTGCCAGCGATTCCGCTTACCGTAAATGGAAAAGTCGACAAAAGCGCCCTCCCAGAATCGACATCATCCGCATCGCATCAGTCATACGCCGCACCTCGCAATTTGAACGAGCTCAGGCTTTCACAGCTTTGGGAAGGTCTACTGAAAAGGGGGCCGGTCGGCATCCGCGACAACTTTTTTGAACTGGGCGGCCATTCTTTAAAAGCAACATCGCTCATCTCTCGCATCGCCAAAGAATGGAACGTTCAGATTCCGTTAAGTGATGTCTTTGCCCATCCGACCGTAGAAGGATTGGCAGCAGTCATCAGTGAAGCGGAAGAAAACCCGTTTGCTTCGATTCAGCAAATAGAGAAGAAGGAGACATATCCGGTTTCTTCCGCACAAAAACGGATGTATGTTCTGCACCAGCTTGATGGCGGAGGAGTCAGCTACAACATTCCGGCCGTTTTGGAGCTGACAGGCGAGCTCGATCAACAGAGAGTGGAAGCTGTATTTCGCGAACTGATCCGCCGGCATGAACCCCTTAGGACATCATTCGAAGCAGGAGACGACGGCGAGCCGGTGCAGCGGATTCATGAAAAGGTGCCGTTTGCTTTTTCAAACGACTCTTCATCTGAATCATTTATCCGGCCGTTTGATCTTGGAAAGGCTCCGCTTTTCAGGGCGGGCTTAGCGACCATTGAAAAAGGACGATATCTGCTTTTAGTGGACATGCACCATATTATTTCAGACGGTGTCTCCATCCAATTGCTCATGCAGGAATTCAGCGAGCTGTATAAAAGACTTGAACTGGCTCCGTTGCGCATTCAATACAAAGACTATGCAGCATGGCAAGAAACATTCAAAACAAGCGACATATACAAACGGCAAGAATCGTATTGGCTCAAACAACTGGCCGGTGAGCTGCCAGTGCTCGAATTGCCGACGGACAAACCGCGGCCCCCGGCAAAAAGCTTTGCAGGTGACCGGGTTACGTTCGAGATCAGTCAGGAGCTTACATCACGTTTACAACAGCTCGCAGGAGAAAACAGATGCACACTGTATATGACGCTTCTTGGCATATACACCGTTTTATTATCACGGCTAAGCGGGCAGGAAGAGATCATTGTCGGTTCGCCGATCGCGGGCAGACCGCATGCTGACCTTGAATCCGTGCTCGGAATGTTTGTGAACACAATGGCTTTTCGAACACGTCCGGTGAGCGGAATATCTTTCAAACAATATTTACAGGACATTCGAGAAACAGCGCTAGAAGCCTATGAACACCAGGACTATCCGTTAGAGGAGCTGGTTGACCGCCTCGGCGTTCAGCGGGAGATGAGCCGAAATCCGCTCTTTGATACAACGTTTGCACTGCAAAATATGGAGCGGCAACAATTGTCGATGGAGGGGCTTGAGCTTCGGCAAAAAGATATCAGCCACCCGATTTCTAAATTCGACCTGTCACTGTACATGGCCGAAAGCGGCGGACAAATATATTGTCAGTTTGAATACAGTACAGATTTGTTTGAACGGAAAACGATTCAAAAATGGGCCGATTTTTTTAAAACGTTGGCTAAAAACGCTGCACAGCATCCGGAGCTGGAACTGGACCATTTGTCAATCCTTTCGAAAAAGGAAGAAAGCGCGCTTCTGCAAAACTTCAGTCCGATGCAAAAAATCGATTTCCCACTGGATCAGCCGCTTCACCATCAGCTCGAGCAGCAGGCAGAAAAGACGCCTGATCGTCCGGCCGTTTTGGCGGATGGCGTCTCCATCTCCTACAGAGAACTGAATGAACGGGCCAATCAAATTGCATGGAAGCTAATTGGCCTCGGTATTCAACAGGAAGATGTGATTGCCGTGATGGGGAGACGTTCACCAGATATGCTGATTGGAATTTATGGCATTTTAAAAGCGGGAGCTGCTTACGTGCCGATCGACCCTGACTATCCTGAAGAACGAATCCGTTTTTTAATGAAGGACAGCGGCGCAAAGACCTTGCTTGCAGAATCTAATCCATCGATGTTTGAGGGAACCATTTTGCCGCTAGATGGCGGGCGCGGGAATCACGGAGAAGCGGCAGTCAATCCGAATCTCCCGGTACCGCCCGATGCCTTGGCCTATATCATCTATACATCCGGCTCAACGGGACGCCCAAAAGGCGTCATGGTGGAACACAGGTCCGCGGTCAATTTTTTATACTCACTGCAAACCCGCTACTCACTTAACGACTCGGACATCATTCTGCATAAAACGTCTTACTCGTTTGATGCTTCAATATGGGAGCTGTTCTGGTGGCCATTCGCCGGGGCTTCTGTTTATCTGCTTCCTCAAGGAGGGGAAAAAGATCCTGAAATCATCTTAAAAGCGCTGGAGGAAAAGGAAGTTACAGCCGCTCATTTTGTCCCTTCTATGCTTCACTCATTCTTGGAATATATGAATCATAGAAAAAAACCGGCCGACATCAGACATTTAAAAAGAGTCTTTGCAGGCGGTGAGCAGCTGGGGGCGCACCTCGTCTCCCGTTTTCATGAGCTTCTGCCGGGGGTGGAATTGACAAATTCCTACGGACCGACGGAAGCGACGGTAGAAGCGGCATACTTTGATGTCCCTAAAAGGAAAACACTTGACCATGTCCCGATCGGCCGATCAGGACACAATATGAGACTCTATATTTTAAATAAAAAACGGCAGCTTCTGCCGTTCGGCTGTCGAGGGGAACTGTATATCGCAGGCGCGGGCGTCGCAAGGGGCTATTTGAACCGTCCGGAGCTGACAGAAGAACGGTTTCTCGATGACCCCTTTTATTCAGGGGAACGCATGTATCAAACGGGTGATCTGGCGAGATGGCTTCCGGACGGCACCGTTGAATGGTTGGGCCGCATGGACGGTCAAGTGAAAATCCGCGGCTACCGGATCGAACCGGGGGAAGTCGAAGCGGCGCTTCGCCAGATCGACGGCGTGCGGGAAGCGGCGGTTATCGCCCGGACAGAAGGGGAGGAAACCGAGCTTTGCGCCTATATTGAAGGTCAGGACCAACAGACTGTAAGGACAGAGCTGGGCAAACGCCTGCCGGCCTACATGATGCCTTCATCCTTCATCGAGATGAAAGAGTGGCCTGTCACTCCGAGCGGAAAGCTTGACCGCAAGGCGCTGCCCGCTCCCGACGGAGCGGCTGAACGACGCGCTTACACCGCGCCGCAAACCATCACGGAAATGAAGCTCGCCAAGCTTTGGGAAGAGGTGCTGAAATACGGCCCTGCCGGCATTCGCGACCACTTTTTCGAACAAGGCGGCCACTCGCTGAAAGCGACAGCGCTCGTCTCCCGCATCGCCAAAGCGTTTGGCGTGCAGGTGCCGCTGAAGGAGATTTTCGCCAAGCCGACACTGGAAGAGCTCGCAGCCGTGATTCAGGAATTGGATGAAAGCCCGCATGCGGCGATTGAACCGGCGGACAAACAGGACACCTATCCGGTGTCCTCGGCGCAAAAGCGGATGTATGTCCTTCAGCAGCTGGAAGACGGCGGTGTCGGCTACAATATGCCGGCGGCGCTTAAGCTGACAGGACCGCTCGACCGCGCCCGGCTTGATGAAGTATTCAGGCAGCTGATCCGCCGCCACGAATCGCTCAGGACGTCGTTTGAAACCGGGGCAGACGGCGAGCCTGTTCAACGCATTCATGATGATGTCCCGTTTCAGCTGATGGAATTGGTCGCGGCTGAAGACTTTGTCCGTCCGTTCCGGCTTCAAGAAGCGCCGCTTTTCCGCGCCGCTCTTGTGAAGGAGGCGGAGGAGAGCCACCTGTTGTTGGTGGACATGCATCACATCATTTCCGACGGGGTGTCTGTCGGCACCTTAATCAGCGAATTCAGCGAGCTGTACGCCAACCGGACGCTTCACCCGCTGCGGATTCAATATAAAGACTACGCTGTCTGGCAACAGGCATTCAAACAAGGAGAGGCGTACAACAGACAGGAAGCCTATTGGCTGAAGCAGCTCGACGGAGAGCTGCCGGTGCTGGAGCTTCCGGCCGACAACGCCCGCCCGGCGGTGCGAAGCTTTGCCGGAGATCATGTGTCCTTTTCACTTGATGCGGACACTTCATCCGGCCTATACAAGATCGCCCGCGACAACGGATGCACCCTGTATATGGTTCTTCTCGCCGCGTACAGCACGCTTCTTGCCCGGCTCAGCGGACAGGAGGATATCATCATCGGTTCGCCGATCGCCGGAAGGCCGCACAAAGACTTAGAACCTGTCATCGGCATGTTTGTCAACACATTGGCGATCAGAACGCAGCCGGCCGAAAACAAATGTTTCAGCGATTTCTTAAGAGAGGTCCGCGAAACGGCACTTGAGGCATTTGAACATCAGGATTATCCGTTTGAGGAGCTTGTCGACCGGCTTGATGTCGTCCGTGATATGAGCCGCAATCCGTTGTTTGACGCTATGCTTGTCGTACAAAATATGGATCGTCAAGAGCTTTTCCTGGATGGACTGCATATTCAGCCTGCCGATATGCCTCAAACTGGGGCGAAGTTTGATCTGACGCTGCAAGTTTCAGAAGGGGATGAACGCATACACTTTCGGTTTGAATATGCATCATCTTTATTTAAACAAGATACGATCGAACGCTGGGCATCACATTTCACGACAATGCTTCAGCACATTGTCCACGCGCCGCAGACAGCGTTGCCTGCCATCAGCATGCTGACAGCTAAAGAACAACAGCTGCTGAGGACAAACTTTAACAGGATGCCGGAACAACACGGCCCTAACATAACCGTTCACGAATTATTCGCCCGCCAGGCGGCAAAATCGCCGGGTGCAACTGCACTCATCACTCGGGAAGGGGTGCTCACTTATCAAGAATTAGACGAATGGTCCAACAAAATAGCGAGAACATTGCAAAATCAAGGGATTGGTCCGGATCTACCTGTAGGTATTATGATTCCTAAATCAACAGGCTTGATCGCAGCCGTTCTCGGAACCTGGAAAGCAGGGGGCGCCTATGTCCCAATTGATCTTGGATATCCGGACGAGCGCAAACAATATGTATTAGCCGACAGCGGAGCTAAACTGCTAATCACCGATAAAAAAGCAATTCATCAAGTACCTGATGGTTTTAAAGGCGAAGTGCTTCTGATTGAAGATGTACAGGAACAGGACACCTCACCTATTCTAACTGCTTCCGGGCCTGATCATTTGGCTTATATCATTTATACATCAGGTACGACGGGCAATCCAAAAGGCGTCATGGTGGAACACAGAGGAGTCGCTTATACAGTTCAGTGGCGCAGTGCTTTTTATGAATTTCATGATCATGATATCGCGCTTCAGCTTTCCTCATTTTCTTTTGACGCATTTGTCACAAGTATGTTTGCGCCGCTTATATCAGGAGTGCAGACCGTTATCCCGGCTGAGGAAGAAGCGAAAGACATTCTCGCTATTAAACAATATCTAGCCGATTACGGCATTACGCATATGAATCTCGTTCCGATTCTATACCGGACACTGCTTGACGTATTGCAGCCGGAAGATGTACAAACACTGCGACTTGTCACATTAGGAGGCGAAGCGATTGAACCGAATTTGCTGGAGCGCAGTTTCTCGCTCAGCCCTGACATAGAGATTTCCAATGAATACGGGCCGACAGAGAGCAGCATCACGGCCACTGCGGCCAGAAGATTGAAACGAGAAGAAAACATCACGATCGGCCGGCCGATCGGCTATACAAATGTTTATATTTTAAAAGGAGATCACTTGCAGCCTATCGGTGTCACCGGAGAACTTTGCATTACAGGACCGGGGCTTGCAAGAGGATATATCAATCTCCCTGAGCAAACGGCAAAAGCTTTCGTTCAAGATCCGTTCCATCCAGATCAGCGCATGTATCGGACGGGGGATTTGGCGAAATGGCTGCCGGACGGCACACTGCAGTATGTCGGCAGGATGGATGAACAAGTCAAAATCAGAGGCTACCGAATCGAGATAAAAGAAGTGGAAGCGGCACTCTCCGGCCTTGCCGTAGTAAAAGAAGCGGCAGTGGTGGATTCTGTTACCGCAGCAGGTCATAAGGAACTGTGCGCTTATATCGTTGTTGAAGACGGCGCAGATTGCGGCATGGTGCGCAAAGCTTTGGCCAAAAAAGTGCCGTCTTACATGGTACCGGCGTTTTTCCAAACGCTTGATGCATTGCCTACCATGCCAAACGGGAAGCTGAATAAGCCCGCACTGGCAAAGATCCCGCACAAGGGAGAGACTAGGCAAACATTTACGGCTCCGGCCACTGATATTGAAAAAGAATTGGCTGCCATCTGGCGCGGGGTGCTCGGTGTGGACAAGATCGGAATTGATGAATCATTTTTTGAGCTTGGCGGAGATTCCATTAAGGCATTGCAAGTCTCCGCGAGATTGCATCAATCAGGAAAGCAATTGGCCGTAAAAGATATCTTCAGCCATCCGACAATCCAAGAATTGGCGCCATATGTCCGTTTATCACAACAACCGATCAGCCAAGCATCTGTAGAAGGCGAGATGACATGGTCACCGGTGCAAAAATGGTTCCTGTCTCAAGATATAAAAGAAGCCCACCATTTTAATCAGTCGGTTATGCTGCATCGGTCAAATCCGTTAGATGAAGATGCATTGAGGAAAACGCTAAAAGCGATAACCGTCCATCACGATGCACTCAGGCTCATATGCGCCAAAGATGAACAAGGGAACTTGCGCCTGTACAATCGTCCAGCGAACATCGGAGAGGACCAGCTTTACAACTTGCGAATCTTCAATCTGGCCGGCGAACCAAAAGATCATGAACACATTATCAAACACCAAGTTCGTGAGCTGCAAAAAGCAATGGACTTGGAAAACGGGCCGCTGGTGCAAGTCGGGCTTTTCCGCTCAAGCGAAGGAGATGACTTGTTTCTTGCTATCCATCACTTGGCCGTCGACGGCATATCATGGCGGATTATCCTGGAAGACTTGGCATCGGGCTATGAGCAGGCGATTCGCGGAGATGACATAGCACTCCCGCCAAAAACCGCATCATTCCAGACATATACCGAGCAATTAGCCAAGTATGCAGAAAGCCGGCGGTTATTACAGCAAGCAGACTATTGGCGCGCCATCGAACAACATGAAACAGTTGCACTGCCAAAAGATCAGACACATATCGACAAAACCGCTTTGAAAAAACGTAACACCGTATCATTTACTTTAGCTCAACAAGAAACAGACGCGATTCTAAAAGATGTGCACAATGCTTACAATACGGATACCCAAGACTTGCTATTGGCGTCAGCGGTACTCGCTATATGGAAATGGGTGCCGCAAAAGGCGCTAAAAATCGCGCTTGAAGGGCATGGCCGTCAATCTGAGGCGGCATATCACGATATCAGCCGAACCGTAGGGTGGTTTACTTCCATATATCCAGTATTGCTTCAACTTGAACCCAATACATGGGATGACCATCATGAAGAATATATGATCCGCGCATTAAAAATAACTAAAGACACGTTAAGGCGGATACCTGATAAAGGATTTGGATACGGTGTTCTCAAATATATGACACCGCCTGAAAAAGCAAAGATCAAATTCGGCAAAGCACCTGATATCACCTTTAACTATTTAGGACAATTTGAAATCGGAAACCGTGCGCAAACCGAAACAGAACAGCTTGATGCATTTACATTTTCTCCTTTGGGGGGCGGCGAAGATATCACCGGCACTTGGAAGCGTGAACAGTCGCTGGATATCAGCGCACTCGTAGCCGAAGGCAAACTGACCGTTAACATGACATATGAAACAGGGCGTTTTCAAAAGGAAACCATTGAGCGGCTTTCCCAAGATTGTCAGTACTATCTCAGAAAGCTGATGAACCATTGCCTCGGCAAAACTGAAACAGAAAAGACCGTCAGCGACTTTGATGATCGCGAGCTGACCGAGGAAGCTTTTAAAAATATAACCGACTTACTCGGATTTCATTAAACGAGCGGAGGGAAACAATGGATCATACACAAAAAATCCAAAACATTTATCCTTTAAGCCACATGCAGGAAGGAATGCTTTTTCATTCTTTCCTGCAAGACGAAGGAACCGCATATATTGAACAGTCCGTCTTCACAATAAGGGGTCAGCTCCATTTAGACTGGTTTCAACAAAGTGTCCAATCGATCATTGACCGCCACGATATTTTCAGAACGGTTTTTTTGCCTCATGTTGCCGGGCTGAAAGAACCGCGCCAGGTCGTTTTACGCGATCGATCCTTTCAGTTGCATGCTGAAGACTTGACCGAAATGCCGGAGACCGATCAAACCGCGTATATCAGCCAGTTTAAAGAGCGGGATCGGCAGAAAGGCTTCAATCTGCAAAAAGATATGCTGATGCGTATTTCTCTGTTCAAAACGGCGCCGGAACAACACGTATGTGTATGGAGCCATCACCACATTTTAATGGACGGCTGGTGTCTCGGGATCGTACTCCAAGAATTTATGCAGTTGTACGAAGCCATCTATACGGGTGAATCTGTGCCTTTAGATCCTGTTCAGCCATACAGCGCATATATTTCCTGGTTGTATGATCAGGACAAAGACAAAGCCAAGGAATATTGGAAGAACTACTTGACAGACTTCAATGCGCCAACAGGTCTTCCGAAAGTGTCTGCAAAACCTGCTGAAAAGGGATATCGGCAGAAAGAGCTGATGTTTTCATTAGACCGAAAGTTGACAGTCAGACTCAAAACAATCGCCAAACAGCATGGAGCCACACTCGCCACTCTCATACAAACCGTGTGGGGCTTAATGCTTCAGCGCTATAACCGGACAGATGATGTCGTGTTCGGCTCTGTCGTTTCCGGCCGTCCTTCCGTGATTCCGGGCGTTGAGAAGATCATCGGTTTATTTATCAATACTGTGCCGGTGCGAATCAAGACCGAGAGCGAAAATGAAACCTTTTCAGAGCTGCTTCGCCGCTCCCAAAAAGAAAGGCTCGCTCAAGACATGTTCAACTTTTATCCATTGGCTGACATTCAGTCGCATATCGCTTTCAAACAGCATGCGATTGACCATATTTTCGTTTTTGAAAACTACCCTTTGCAGCAAATGCAAGACTCGGCAAACCGCGCCGAATCACCGCTTCAGATCGAAAATGTAAAAGTGTCGGAGCAATCAGGCTACAACTTCAACCTCATGATTGCCCCGGATGATGAACTTGTCATCAAGTTCATCTACAATGCAAACGTTTATGATGAATCATGGATTGACTGTGTGAGGGGCCACCTGCTGGAAGCTTTGCGAAGAGCGGCGGAGGACACCGATATCCCCGCCTCCAGGCTGCCGATGATCGCGCCTGACGAAAAAGCCCGGATCATCGGGGCATTCAACGATACAAAAACGGATTACGATACGAACAAAACAATCACTGACTTGTTTTCCAATCAAGTAGAGAAAACGCCGGATCATATCGCACTACATGCCGGCGGCTTGACGATGACATACCGGGAGCTGGATCAAACATCCACTGCATGGGCCCGCATCTTCCAAGAACAAGGCTTAAAGAAAAACGGAATTGCCGGCATTTTAGCAGAGCATTCACCTGAATTCATCATCGGAGTTCTTGCCGTTTTGAAAGCGGGCGGCGCCTATCTCCCGCTCGATGCCGAACTGCCGCCTGAACGGATCAGCTGCATGCTGAAAGAAAGCGGGGCGGACGTATTGGCCGTTCAGAAAGGACTCAAGACGGACATTGATTTTCCGAAAAAAGTGTTGATATCCAAGGAAGCGCAATTGGCACCTGTCAGCGCTATCAACATAAATACGCGTCCGGATGATCTGGCTTATATCATGTATACATCAGGTTCGACAGGCAAACCAAAGGGCGTAATGATTTCGCACCGCAATGTCGTATCACTGATCTCAAACAGCAATTACACATCAGCCGATACAAATGACCGATTGATCTTAACCGGTTCACTCGGCTTTGACGCCATCACATTTGAAATATTCGGAGCGCTCCTGAAAGGAGCATCTCTTCATGTTATTGACCGCTTGACGATGTTGACTCCTGCCCGTTTTGGCAGCTATTTGCTTCACCATGATATCACAGTGCTGTTTTTAACAACGGCTCTCTTTAACCAGCTGGCACAAGCCCAGCCGGACATGTTTTCAGGGCTCTCCACTTTATATGTCGGCGGGGAAGCTTTGACGCCTGCACTGATGAATACGGTCAGACATCGGTGCCCAAACCTGAAGCTTTATAACATATATGGTCCGACGGAAAATACAACATTCTCTACATTTTATGAAGTCAAGCAAGATTTTTCACAAGCGATTCCCATCGGAAAACCGATCAGCAATTCAAATGCCTTTATTGTTGACGAGAGCGGTCAGCTCGCGCCGATCGGCGTTCCCGGCGAACTTTGCGTCGGCGGCGATGGGGTTGCAAAAGGATATTTGCACAGACCTGATTTGACGGGTGAAGCATTTGTAGAGCATCCGTTTCAACCAGGGGAAAAAATGTACAAAACCGGCGATCTGGCGCGCTGGCTGCCAGACGGCAACTTAGAATATATCAGCCGGATGGACCGGCAAATCAAAATTCGCGGCAAACGAACTGAACCGGCTGAAATAGAAGCGCGGCTCATCGAGATTGAAGGCGTTCAAGAAGCCGCTGTCATCATTGAAGAAAAAAACGAAGAAGCATTCCTTATCGCATATTATGTAAGCGATGATCAAACAGAGGAAAAAACGATCCGTTCATTACTATCAAGGCAGCTTCCCGACTATATGATTCCTCATGATTGGGTTAAACTGGACCGCATGCCTCTTTCGGCAAACGGCAAAATCGACCGCCGCGCGCTGCCTGCACCTGATCAAAAAACGGCTTTGAAACAGATTGTGCCGCCAAGAAACTGGGTCGAAAAAGAACTGATTGACATATGGAGACCTATCCTTGGCGTGAAGGAGCTCGGTATTGAAGATGACTTTTTCGAACTTGGCGGTCATTCGCTAAAGGCTCTTCAAGTCATTCACCAGCTGAAAAACAGCCAGGGGATCGATATTCCGATTGAATTATTATTCGAGAATCCAACAATCGAACAATTGGCCGAAAAGCTGTTTTCACATGAGCTGCGCGCCTCGGCCGTACAGCATGTCAGCAGACTGAATCCGCCGACCGGAGTGAACCTTTTCTGCTTTCCTCCCATTTCGGGCTTCGGGATATTTTATAAAGATCTCGCTGCTAAGCTAAACGGCAAAGCGACTGTGTACGGATTTAACTTTATTGAAGAAGACAGCCGTATGGAACAATACGTGAACAACATCATCCAAAAACAGCCTCGGGGTCCTTATATCCTGCTGGGATATTCAGCGGGAGGCAACACGGCATTTGAGACTGTCAAAGAAATGGAAAACCGTGGTTTGGAGGTCAGCGATCTCATTATTGTCGATGCATATCAAAAGAAACAAGCATTGCCGCCACAGCCAAGCAGCACCACGGCAGAACATGTTCCCGCTCACCTCAGGGAAGCAGTCATCAAAAAGACGGCAAACTATCAAAAATATTGGGCACAATTAATCAATGGCGGCCAAATCAACGCAAACATCCACTTTATTGAAGCCGGCATTCAGACGGATCAAATTGACAGATTCATATTGCAAAAATGGGCCGACGCCACAACAAGAAACTATCAAGAGTATAAAGGAGCCGGACCGCATCAGGATATGTTCGAAACTGCCTTTCTGTCAAAAAACGCCGAGATCATTCAACATATCCTCACAAACAGCGGCAAACATGCAGAGCATTCTCGGTAAAAGCCGTCCAAACACCAACAGGCCCGAGCCAAAACATTGAGAGTTCTAAAGCGATTTCTTAAGCTTTAGGACTTTTTTCTTTCAAATCATCATAAGCTGTAAAGAACAGACAAGACCCGTCTGAACCTATGGCAGGAAACAGGATAAGCTACTTCACTTTCGAATTCGCACAATAAATAAATGAAGGCGCTTTCAAATTCTATTTCAGACACTTTTGAATATGAAAGGGGGCATTTTTTTGCTTCAAAAATTGCTTATCGCCAATCGTGGCGAAATCGCACTTCGGATCATCCGAACTTGTAAACGGCTCGGTATTCAGACAGCTGCCGTCTACTCTGAAGCGGATGCTGAGTCCCTGCACGTTAAAGCTGCAGATGAAGCCTGGCTGATCGGCAAACCGCGGGTCAGTGAAAGCTATTTAAATATCGAAAAAATCATCGAAACTGCTAAAAAAGCGGGGGTCTGTGCCATCCACCCGGGATACGGCCTGCTTTCCGAGAACAGCCGTTTTGCCGAAAGATGCCTGCAGGAAAATATCACGTTTATCGGTCCGCCGTCCGATGTGATCGCCAAAATGGGGAGCAAAATTGAAGCAAGGCTAGCGATGGAACAAGCCGGGATTCCCGTCGTTCCCGGCGTGACAAAAAGCTTGGCCGGTCTGAATGAAGCCAAGGCTCTTGCCGAATCCATCGGCTATCCCGTGATGCTCAAGGCTTCTTTTGGAGGCGGAGGCATCGGAATGCAGCTGATTCGCAATGAAGGCGAATTAGCAAAAGCATATGAAGGCAGCCAAAAACGAGCCGCCGATTTTTTCGGAGACGGGGCTATGTACATCGAGAAATATATCGAAGATGCAAGACATATCGAGATTCAGATTTTAACAGACGAATACGGAAATGCCGTCTATCTTTGGGAACGGGACTGTTCGATTCAGAGACGCCAGCAAAAAATCATCGAAGAAGCACCTGCTCCGTTATTCGATGAAAACATGCGCGCGAAGCTCGGTGAAGCGGCCGTGAAAGCCGCGCTGTCGATCGGCTATGCCAACGCCGGGACAATCGAGTTTTTAGTAGACAGCAAGAATCATTTTTATTTTCTCGAGATGAATACCCGCCTGCAGGTCGAACACCCGGTGACAGAGGAAATTACAGGGCTCGACATTGTCGAAGAACAGCTCAATATCGCAGCAGGCAAAGCGCTTCCGTATAAGCAGAAAGACATTCGGCGTGACGGACATGCGATCGAAGTCAGAATCTGTGCCGAAGATCCGAAAACATTTTTCCCTTCGCCGGGACGGATCACTGACCTTAAGCTGCCTGAGCACCCGAATGTCCGTCATGAATGCGCAGCAGCCCCAGGTATGAACATCACACCGTATTACGACCCGATGATCGCCAAAATGATCGTCAAAGGAAATAGCAGAGATGAAGCCATCCGCACATTGGCCGAAGCGCTCTCACAATATCAAGTGAAAGGCATTAAGACAAATATTCCGTTGCTTGAAGACATCGTACGTTCTGACGAATTCCGAAAAGGCGGGGTCCAAACCGATTTTATCAGTCGTTATCAGTCAAAATGAAATTAAGGAGGCGTGCCATGAATACTGTTGTCACCAATATGGCGGGAAACGTGTGGAAAATATTAGTGAAAGCAGGAGACAAAATCGAAAAAGGGCAGGAAGTCGCCATTTTAGAATCGATGAAAATGGAGATTCCGATTGTCGCCGAAACGGCCGGCACCGTCAAAACCGTCAGAAAAAACGAAGGTGATTTTGCCGATGAAGGAGATGTCTTATTGGAGCTTCAATAAGGTCTGGAGGATGGCAAATGAATGTACCGAAGAAAATTTTCATTAAAGAAGTCGGGCCGCGCGACGGTCTGCAAAATGAAGAAACCGCACTCTCGACAGCCGATAAAATAACCTGGATCGACATGCTTTCCCAAACAGGGCTTTCATATATCGAAATCACTTCATTCGTTCATCCTAAATGGATTCCTGCACTGTCTGATGCCCTTGACGTCGCCAAAGGCATTAACCGGAAGCCGGGCGTCACCTACGCAGCCCTCATTCCGAACCGAAAAGGGCTGGAACGGGCTCTCGAAGGAGGGATCGATGAAGCTTCTGTTTTTATGTCGGCAAGCGAGACACACAACCGGAAAAATATTAACAAATCGATCGGCGAAACGCTTCCAGTCTTGCAGGAAGTCACCGGGACAGCCAAACAAGCAGGCCTCACCACCAGAGCCTACCTGTCCACCGTATTTGGCTGTCCTTATGAACATCATGTGCCATTAGAACAAATCATACGCCTCTGTGATGCGTTGTTCGACATGGGCATCGACGAACTTTCTCTCGGAGATACAATCGGCGCAGCGAATCCCGTGCAAGTTCAAAAGGTGCTTGACGTACTTTTAAAACGCTTTCCGAAAGAGAGTTTCGCCCTTCATTTTCATGATACGAGAGGGATGGCGCTCGCCAACATGATCACAGCGATGGATATGGGAATCACCGTATTTGACGCATCATGCGGCGGGCTGGGCGGCTGTCCTTATGCCCCTGGAGCCACGGGAAATGCGGCAACTGATGATTTGATTTACATGTGCGCCCAGATGGGCATCGAAACCGGAGTTGATCTCAGCAAGCTGCTTTCAGCTGCCAAATGGATCGAAGACAAAACCGGGAGAGAGCTACCAAGCCGAAATTTGCAGGCGGCGAAATCAAAGAATTGCTTTTCATAGATTGAGGAGGAGGAAGACCGAATGGAGCCCAATGTTCTTTATTCCATAAACGAGCAGGCGGTCGCCGTGTTGACGTTGAACAGACCGCAAGCTGCAAATGCCCTCTCGCTCGGACTTCTCGACGACCTTCAGCATATCCTTCGCGATATCCGTTCAAACCCGGCCGTCCGCTGTGTCATTATAACGGGAGTAGGGAACAGGACGTTTTGTGCAGGTGCCGATTTAAAGGAAAGAGCCCGCATGAGCCCCACAGAAGCGAAGCAGGCCGTTTCCATGATTCAACAAGTGGTCAGCCAGACGGAAAAACTGCCGCAGCCCGTCATCGCTTCATTAAACGGAAGCGCTTTGGGAGGGGGGCTGGAGCTTGCATTGGCGTGCGACATCAGGATCGCAGCCGAACATATTGAACTCGGCCTCCCCGAAACAACGCTCGCGATCATTCCCGGGGCAGGGGGAACACAGCGGCTGCCCCGCTTGATCGGCAGGGGAAAGGCAAAAGAAATGATCTATACCGGCTGCCGCATCAGCGCCGAAGAAGCGCAAAAGATCAGCCTAGTTGAACATGTCGTTCCGCTTCAAAAGTTAAAGGAAACAACCGAAAATATCGCAGCGAACATTGCGGCGAACGGACCGGTTGCCGTCAGACAGGCGAAGTTCGCTATCAATCAAGGGCTTGAGACAGATATCGAAACTGGACTCGCGATAGAACAAAAAGCCTACGAGCTGACGATTCCGACGAAAGACAGAACAGAAGGGCTGAAAGCTTTTACAGAAAAGCGGAAGCCGTATTATACGGGAGAATAAAACGAACGGGGGGACAGCCGATGCCGGCCGAAAAGGAATTGTATGAACGCATTCGCCGGATTCAGGAAGGCGGAGCGCAAAAATACCATGAAGCTAATGAGAAAAAAGGAAAATTATTTGTCAGAGACCGATTAAAGCTGCTGCTTGACGAAGGCCTCGACCTTGAGGACGCTTTTTTTGCCAATTGCATGGCAGACGGGCTTCCGGCAGACGGAGTCGTCACGGGAATCGGAAAAATCGGCGGCCGAACCGTTTGCGTCATGGCTAATGATTCAACGGTGAAAGCAGGATCATGGGGAGCGAGAACCGTCGAAAAAATCATCCGCATCCAGGAAACAGCCGAAAAGCTGAATTGTCCGCTTCTTTATTTGGTCGATTCAGCAGGCGCAAGGATTACGGATCAAGTTGACATGTTTCCGGGGCGAAGAGGAGCAGGGCGGATTTTTTATCAGCAAGTCAAATTATCCGGGCGCATCCCGCAAATCTGTCTTTTGTTCGGTCCTTCAGCGGCAGGCGGCGCCTACATACCGGCTTTTTGCGATATCGTTATCATGGTCGAAGGTAACGCCTCGATGTATTTAGGCTCGCCGCGCATGGCGGAAATGGTGATCGGCGAAAAAGTGTCGCTTGAAGAAATGGGCGGAGCGCGAATGCACTGTTCTGTTTCAGGCTGCGGAGACATTCTTGCCGAAACGGAAGAAGATGCGATCAAGTCGGCGCGCCGGTATCTTTCCTACTTTCCGCCGAATTACACCGAAAAAGCGCCTGTCATTGAAGCAAAACCCGCTCTTCCGTTTGACCGGCCGTTGGAGGAGATCATTCCGAAAAACCAAAACGCACCGTTTCAAATGATGGATTTAATCGACCGGATCATTGATGAAGCGTCTTTTTATGAGATCAAAAAATTGTTCGCGCCAGAGCTGATTACCGGTTTGGCGAGGATTCACGGGCAGCCTGTCGGCATCATCGCCAATCAGCCGCGTGTCAAAGGCGGTGTGTTGTTTCACGATTCGGCAGACAAAGCCGCAAAGTTTATCAATTTGTGCGATGCCTATCATATCCCGCTGCTGTTTCTGGCTGATATCCCCGGCTTTATGATCGGAACAAAAGTCGAGAGGGCGGGTATTATCAGACACGGTGCGAAAATGATCTCAGCGATGGCCGAAGCAACCGTGCCGAAAATATCTGTCATCGTCAGGAAAGCTTATGGCGCAGGCTTGTATGCGATGGCGGGACCGGCCTTTGAGCCTGACTGCTGTCTGGCGCTGCCTACGGCTCAGATTGCTGTGATGGGTCCGGAAGCAGCGGTAAATGCCGTTTATGCCAAAAAAATCGCACAATTGCCTGAAGAAGAGCGGTCCGCCTTCATTGCCGAAAAACGGGAAGAGTACCAAAAAGACATAGACATTTACCGGCTTGCTTCAGAAATGATTGTCGACGGGGTCATTCCGGCCGATTCGCTTCGTACGGAACTCATCAAACGGCTGAATGCATATATGACCAAATACATGATATTTACGGAACGGAAGCATCCTGTTTATCCCGTCTAAAGGCCAATGAAACGAAAAGGGGGAAACGGTATGGCCGAAAAAGCGGTTTGGCAGCCTGATCCGGAATTTGTAAAAGCGACCCGGCTGTTTCAATGGATGACAGCTCTCGGTTTTTCCGACTATGATGATTTTTTGAAAGCAAGTACAGACGATATCGCCTGGTTCTGGGAAGAGGCCGAAAAAGCGCTCGGCATCAGCTGGTACAAGCGGTACAGCCAAACATTGAATCTCGATAAAAGCATAAAATGGCCGAAATGGTTTTCCGGCGGACGCTTAAATGCCGTTTGCAGCGCCGTGGAAAAATGGTCCCGACAGCCTGATACGGCCGAGAGGACAGCCCTCATCTGGGAAAGTGAAGACGGAAAAACAGAACGGATCACCTATTCTTCTTTACATCAAAAAGTCGCCCGTGCGGCAGCAGGCTTTAAAAAACAAGGCATATCAAAAGGGGATGTCATTGCGATTTACATGCCGATGATCCCGCAAACGGTCATCGCCATGCTTGCCGCCGCTAAAATCGGCGCGGTATTCTCCCCGGTTTTTTCAGGCTACGGGGCCCATGCGGCAGCCGCGAGACTCAGCGCTGCCGGAGCAAAAATTCTTGTCACGGCAGATGCCTTTTTGCGAAGGGGAAAGAAGGTCTGTATGAAGAAAGAAGCTGACAAAGCAGCAGACCGCGCCCCCACTGTCCAAAAAGTTGTCGTCTGCCGGCTTCACGATGGCGAACAAGATTGGAATCATAAGAGAGATATAGACTGGAATGAATTGATGAAAAGCGATCCTCTCCAGATGACAGAAGAAATGGACAGTTCAGATCCGCTCATGCTGCTTTACACATCGGGCACGACAGGACAGCCGAAGGGAGCGGTTCATACCCACGCCGGTTTTCCGCTGAAAGCTGCATTTGATGCGGGCTTCGGGATGGATGTCAAACAAGGGGACACGTTTTTCTGGTTTACAGACATGGGCTGGATGATGGGACCGTTTTTAATATTCGGGGGACTCATAAACGGAGCGGCAGTTTTGCTGTATGACGGAGCACCGGATTTCCCGGCCCCGAGTCGGCTGTGGGAGCTTGTCAGCAGACACCAGGTGTCGCATCTCGGCGTCTCTCCGACGCTCATTCGCTCACTGATGCAGCACGGCGAAAATTTTCTTCATCAATGCGACCTGAGCAGTCTGAAGGCAATCGGCTCAACGGGAGAACCATGGAATTATGAACCGTGGATATGGCTGTTCCGCCATGCTGGAAAAGAGCGGATTCCTATTTTTAATTATTCAGGAGGAACGGAAATTTCAGGCGGCATTTTGGGCAATGTGCTCCTGCGGCCAATCACGCCGATGACGTTTAATTCGCCTCTGCCTGGCATGGCGGCCAATGTCTTCAACGAAAAAGGGGAGGAAGTCGTCAATGAAGTCGGGGAGCTTGTCCTGACAAAGCCGTGGGTCGGCATGACGAATGGTTTTTGGAAGGAGCCGTCCAGATATGAAAAAGCATATTGGAGCCGCTGGACTGACGTCTGGGTGCATGGCGATTGGGCAAAACGTGATGAAAACGGCTACTGGACGATCAGCGGACGTTCTGATGATGTGATCAATACTGCTGGGAAAAGGATCGGGCCCGCCGAAATAGAGTCCGTACTGGTCGGCCATCCAGCGGTGGCGGAAGCAGGCGTTATCGGCGTTCCGGATCAGCTCAAAGGTCAGGCTGCCGTCTGCTTTGTCGTCCTCACACAGTCGGAAAAGCCGTCGGAAAAACTAAAAGATGATTTGCTGAACCTCGCCTCTGACGCGATCGGTAAAGCGATCAAGCCAAAAGCGGTTTACTTTGTCAGCGGTCTGCCGAAGACGAGAAATGCAAAAGTGATGAGACGGCTGATCAGAGCTGCCTATTTGAACGAGCCGGCAGGCGATTTGTCAACATTGGAAAATCGTCAAACATACGATGAAATTACCGGCCTTTCAGCGCAAAAAAATCTGTAGTATACTGGATAAGGCTTGCAGACAAAGAAGAAGGACACGTCCTTCCTCTTTTTATTTTAAGACCAAAAACTCACATTCTGACGATAACCGAACCTCCGCCGGCCGCGCAGACGCGGTTTTGCTGCTCTTCAATTGAACGCAGCAGCTGATTGTTGCATTCCATGAGTTTGATCAGCAATTCCATTTGATCTTCGAGATTTTTCAGCCTTTGATTCATCTGCTGAGAAGATTGGCCGGTGTGCATGTGCGGGGCTGAAGGCGGATAAGACGTTTCAGAATTCCATTTTGAATACATAGAAATAGGCCTCCATCATCTAAACTGATATATCTTATCGTATGATCCTAAAATCGCAACGTTCGCCTAAATCAAAACGAGAGGAACTAAAACATGTACTTGACGATAAAGGAAACCGCAGAATATTTAACGCTTTCAGAAGCATATGTTGAACAGCTTGTGAGAGAAAAGAAAATTCGCACCGTCTTCGACGGACAGCAGCATTTAATCAACAAAGATCAATTCAATACCCATATGGAACAGATGGAAAAGTATAAAGAGTGGGCGGAATCCGTTCTGAACGAACCCATCCCCGAAGATCCGGATGTTAAAGATGAAGATTAACCAAGATAACGATAATTACATTATGTAAACTAGGTGCGTTTCTGGGAAATATTCGCACGACTCTATCATGACGTGTGAATGGGACGTTTCGTAAAAAAAGACACAATATAGGAAATGAAAGGGATGAAAGAAGCCCTATATATAAAGTTTTCTATGATTTTATTTCATTTCCGAAACAATCACGTTCATTTTTTGTTCAAAAAGTGTTATCATTTAGTAGTAAAAAATACAGTGTGTTTTGAGATTGCGGGTTTTCGGGAATTCCAGACTGAAAACAGCAAAACAAACACAAAAGGGGAGAACCTTTTTGCGGACTTGTTTGTGCACAAATTCACAAACTGTGAAAAAGGGGTTCCTTCAAAAAACAGCACATCGCTTATTGAAAAGGAGAATTGGTTATGCCGGAAACAATCGATCAAACAGCTGATCAAACAAACGAATCTGTAAGCCAAAGCCAACGCGATCTTATCGATCAACTGCTAAAACCTGAAGTACAGGAGTCTTTGACTGTTTTAGTCGACCAGCTTCCAAAGCTGACAGAACTGGTCAACATTTTGACAAAGTCTTACGATTTCGCACAATCCGTTGCAACTGATGAAGTATTAAAAAATGATACGGTCGGTGCCATCACAGAAATTCTTGAGCCTGTCAAAGATACGGCAAAAGAAATCGCGGCTACCGCCATTGAAGCAAAAGACCGCGCTGACGAAAGCAATGAAGTCATCGGACTTTTCGGTTTGCTGAAAATGCTTAAAGATCCGCAGGCCCAAAAGATGTTCCGCTTTGTTCAAAGCTACCTGCAAATCATGTCAGAACGCGAAAAACAAAAATAATCACTATACATTCAGAATAAGGACGGAGGATTCACGATGTCAAAACATATCGTCATTTTAGGCGCTGGTTACGGCGGATTACTGTCTGCTTTAACAGTTCGCAAACACTACACAAAAGAAGAAGCAAAAATCACAGTGGTTAACCAATACCCGACACATCAAATCATCACAGAACTGCATCGCCTTGCTGCGGGCAACGTGTCAGAACAGGCCATTGCGATGCCGCTTGCAAAGCTTTTCAAAGGAAAAGACATCGATCTTAAAATCGCCAAAGTCAACTCGTTCTCAGTTGACAAAAAAGAAGTCGCTCTTTCTGACGGCTCTACCCTGACGTATGACGCGCTTGTCGTCGGTCTTGGTTCTGTCACTGCTTACTTCGGCATTCCTGGCCTTCAAGAAAACAGCATGGTGCTCAAATCTGCAAACGATGCAAACAAGATCTTCAAACATGTTGAAGAGCGCGTGCGCGAATACGCTAAAACGAAAAACGAAGCGGATGCTACGATCCTAATCGGCGGCGGCGGACTAACAGGCGTCGAGCTTGTCGGTGAACTCGCCGATATCATGCCGAACCTTGCGAGAAGCTACGGTGTCGATCCGAAAGAAATCAAGCTGAAGCTTGTTGAAGCCGGTCCGAAAATCCTGCCGGTTCTTCCGGATGAGCTGATCGAACGTGCGACAAAGAGCCTTGAAAAACGCGGCGTTGAATTCTTGACAGGACTGCCTGTCACAAATGTAGAAGGAAACGTTGTTGATTTGAAAGACGGGCAAAAAATCGTCACAAATACATTTGTCTGGACCGGCGGTGTTCAAGGCAATCCGCTGATCGGCGAGTCAGGTCTTGAAGTGAACCGCGGACGCGCAACTGTAAACGATTTCCTTCAATCCACATCACATGAAGACGTATTTGTTGCAGGAGACAGCGCCGTTGTCTTCGGTCCGGATGGCCGTCCGTACCCTCCGACAGCTCAAATCGCTTGGCAAATGGGCGAGCTGATCGGCTACAACCTGTATGCATACTTAGAAAACAAATCAATGGAAACGTTCAGCCCTGTCAACTCGGGCACGCTTGCAAGCCTTGGCCGCAAAGATGCAGTTGCCGTTATCGGCGCGAACAGTACATCTCTTAAAGGCCTGCCTGCTTCATTGATGAAAGAAGCGAGCAACGTCCGTTATCTGACTCATATTAAAGGTCTGTTCAGCCTTGCTTATTAATGGAAATGAAGCGCTACTTATAGTTTAAACTATAAGTGGTGCTTTTTTTTGCTTTAAATTTGACGGGCAAATGAAAATATTGTGGTAAATTTGAACCAAAATGCATTGACAAAAAGACGGTCTCATCGCATTATATGAATATAAAATAAAAATATTTATATGTTTATAAAACAAGGAGAGACTGACATGCCGAAATTTACCGAAAAAGAAAAGGAAGCGATACGCTCAGCTTTAGTGCAAAGCGGAAGAGAGCTTTTTGCGCAGCTTGGATTGAAAAAAACGAGCGTTGGTGAGCTAACAGCCTCGGCCGGAATTGCCCAAGGCTCATTTTATACATTTTTCGACTCGAAAGAGGAGCTTTATTTTGAGATTTTGCAGCAGGAAGAAAGTAAGATCCGCGCCCAGCTTGAGGCATCATTTTCTGAAAGCGGGAAAACATTTGCACAGTTTTTGCGTGAAGCATTGGCGGTGGTGGAAGATAACCCGTACATTCGCCAAGTTTACGATGACAACTTACTCGAGACACTCTTCCGCAAACTCCCCGAAGAAAAGCTGCAGGCGCATTTCGACAGCGACGAAGATTTTTTCAAGCCTTTAATTGAAATGGGCCAGGAAAAAGGCTGGCTTGTCAGAAAAAAACCGGAGACGATCGTCAGTGTGATTCGCGCCATTGTTCTTTTATCCTTTCAAAAAACAAATATTGGGGAAGACCGCTACGACGAAACGATGGATTTGCTTATCGAATTGATCGGACAGGGGCTTTCGGCCAAGGAGGATGCATCCCATGATTGAAGTCAGCGGGCTTCGCTTCACATACCCCGGACAAAAAACGCCCGTATTGAAAGGAATCGACTTTTCGATTCAAAAGGGTGAAATTTTTGGATTTCTCGGCCCGTCCGGCGCTGGAAAAAGCACGATTCAAAAAATATTAATCGGTATTTTAAAGCAATATGAAGGCCGGGTTTCTGTGATGGGGAAAGAATTGAGTCAAGCCGACAGCTCCTTTTATGAGAAAATCGGCGTCGCCTTTGAATTTCCGAATTTCTATCAACGATTAACGGCACTGGAAAACTTAAATTTGTTCCGTTCCTTGTATGCATCTGAAACCGAGGAGCCGGAAACGCTGCTCGCTTTAACGGGTCTTGAAGAGTACGGCCGGACAAAGGTATCCGCTTACTCAAAAGGCATGAAAATGAGGCTGAATTTTTTGAGAGCCCTGATCAATCAGCCTGATCTTTTATTTCTAGACGAACCGACCTCGGGGCTCGATCCCGTGCATGCCAAAAAATTAAAACAGCTTATCCTGAACAAAAAGGCGGAAGGGAAGACGATCCTGATCACAACGCACCACATGCAAACAGCTGAAGAAATCTGCGACCGCGTAGCTTTCATCGTTGACGGCAGGGTGGCTTTGATTGATTCTCCACGCGCCTTGAAAGTGCAAAAAGGAAAAAGGCACGTAAAAGTGGAGTACCGCAGCCGCAGGCAGCTGGAAACTGCTCAATTCGACCTTGATCAGATCGGCAGCAGCCCGGAATTTTTGAACTTGATCAAGGAGCACCCTGTGGAAACCATTCATTCCCAAGAAGCATCGCTTGAAGACATCTTTATCGATGTGACGGGGAGGCGTTTAAGTTGAGGATCTTATCAGCGATTTCCCATGATATCAAACTTCAGTTCAAGCACGGTTTTTATTATGCCTATTTGCTGATCAGCGCGGTGTATATCGCCGTGTTGCAGTTTCTTCCGGCTGTTTACAGGGAGGCGGCCAACATTGCCTTGACGTTTTCAGATCCGAGCTTCCTGGGGTTTTTCTTCATCGGGGGTCTTGTTTTACTGGAGAAAGGGCAAAACATCCATGACAGCCTGTTTGTAACGCCGCTAAGTGCGAGTGAGTATATTTTTTCCAAAACGGCGTCCTTGTCCGTTTTGTCTCTTGGATCGAGCATTTTCATCCACAGCAGTGTGTTTGGCTATGGAACAAATTCCGGTTTGTTCGCTTGCGGCGTGCTTTTTACTTCATTTTTCTTCACGATGATCGGCTTAGGTTTGGCGGTGCGGTGTGAAACCTTAAACGGATTTTTCTTTTTGTCTTCTTTGAGCACCTTTGTGTTCGTTCTGCCTTTGTTTGAAACAGCGGGCATTTGGAGCAGCCCGCTGTTTTACGCTCTGCCGTCAAAGGCCTCATTAATGCTGTTAGGTTCCGCCTTTACCGGCCTTCAGCAGTGGGAGCTCGTCTACGCGATTTCCACTCTCTTGTTGTGGAACAGAGCCGCGTATTTCTGGGCGAGGCATTCACTTCAAACGTTCATCACATTAAAGCTTGGCGGAGGTGATACACGATGATGAAAATCATTCAGCTGATACGCGGAGATATGAAACAGATCAAACGTGATTCAATGCTTGCTTTTTACGGTCTGGCGCCTTTTCTGCTCATCATCGTGACAGCCGCTGGCATTCCTTTGTCAGCGGAACTGGCGGCATTCAATATCACCCCATACCGTCATTTGATCATGAGCTTTGCCATGCTTTTCATCCCCCTGATTCTCGGTATCATGTCGGGGTTTATCCTGCTTGATGAGCGCGACGAAAATATGATTCAGTATTTTGCCGTGACGCCCTTGTCGAAGCGCGGATATGTCTTGATACGCCTCATCCTGCCAATGGCGCTGACTTTTTGCTACAGCATTTTGCTGTTTGCATCCGGCGGTTTAATGGCGCCCGGCTCTGTGTACCTTTTGTTCATCCTGATCATGGTCACGCTTGAAGCCCCGATTTACACGCTGCTTTTAGCCGCTTACGCTTCGAACAAAGTGGAAGGGCTCGCTTTAATGAAAGGGTTCAGCCTGCTCACTTTCATGCCGGCCGCGGTTTATTTTATTCCTTTGCCGTGGCAGCTTTTCGGCGTTTTCACGCCGACCTACTGGACAGCGAAAACGTACTTGGCAGGAACTTCTCATGAAGGGCTTGTTTTCGTTTTCGGGTTCATCGGAGTTGTGCTGCATGTAATGATACTGCTGCTTTTATGCCGGAGGTTTTTGGTGAAAACCGACCAATAGGAGTATATCCCGCCGCGTTTTGCAATAAAGTATTAAAACCATCAGCGGGAGGCGGGATATTCTATGAAGAAAAATATGAAGCTTTGTCTGTGTATGATGATGATCTTTGTATTGACGTTGGCCGGCAGCATAGACGGCTTGGCCGCCGGGGAAAAAGGCGCCGGGCTCAAAGAGCAAATCGATCAGCTGTTAAAGACCGAGCCTGATTTAAAAGGAGCGCTCGCAGGCATCAGCGTCAGGTCCGCGGAAAGCGGGAAAATGATATACGGCCATATGAGCGATACACGGATGAGACCGGCGTCCAATCTGAAGCTTTTAACGGCAGCAGCTGCCTTTTCCGTCCTGGGTGAGGACTATACCTTTCCCACAGAGGTGATGACAGACGGCGCACGATCTGTGAGCACACTCAAAGGCAGCCTTTATCTAAAAGGAAAAGGCGATCCGACGCTTTTGAAAGCCGATTTTCAGCAAATGGCCAAGGCACTCCGAAAACAAGGGATCACTGTCATCCGGGGAGACTTGGTCGGCGATGATTCCTGGTATGATGAGGTCCGCTACTCTCCAGACCTTTCCTGGAGCGATGAAGACGCATACTACGGAGCGCAGATCTCGGCTTTAACAGCTTCGCCAAACGAAGACTATGATGCCGGAACGGTCATCATCGACGTGAATCCTGACGGCAAAACCGGGAAAAAACCCGTTGTATCGCTTACTCCGCAAACTAATCATGTCAAAATCGAAAACGGTGCCAAGACCGTTGCTGCAGACGGAAAAAAAGATATCACGATTAAAAGGGAACACGGCGGAAATACCATCCAAATCAAAGGGACGATTCCACAAGGCGCTTCAAGGGTCAGACAATGGGTTGCGGTTTGGGAGTCGTCAGAATATGCACTCGATTTATTTAAACAGGCTTTACAGCAACAAGGCATTCGAATCCTGGGAAAGACTAAAACCGGCAAAGCGCCAAAAAAAGCGCGCCGCATCACCGCACATCAATCCATGCCGCTTTCAGAGCTGATGATCCCCTTTATGAAGCTCAGCAACAACGGCCATGGCGAAACACTGATCAAGGAAATGGGAAAAGCCGCGAGCCGTGAAGGAAGCTGGGATCAAGGTCTTGAAGTGTTGAATAAAGAACTGCAGGGATTTGGAATGGACACAGAAAAGATCGTTCTCAGAGACGGCTCAGGCATCTCGCATATCAATTTGATTTCTGCCGACCAGATCACAAAGCTATTGTATTCCGTTCAAGAAGAGAAATGGTTTCCGTCGTTTGCCCGTTCACTCCCGGTTGCGGGGGAAAGCGACAGAATGGTCGGCGGCACATTAAGAAACCGGCTGAAAGACCCGGCTCTAAAAGGCAAAGTCAGAGCGAAAACAGGCTCTCTTTCAACCGTCAGTACCTTGTCGGGCTATATCGATACTGCAAGCGGCAAGACATTGATTTTCTCCATTCTTCTCAATCAGCTCGTGGATGATGAAAAAGGAAAGGATATTGAAGATAAAATCGTTCAAATATTAGCTTCTTCATGACAGCTCCCATTGCTTAAGGCAATGGGTTTTCTTTATTGAAAAGGCTTTCCATTCACTTCGTACTTTTTTCAGCTGAGGCCATATAATGCTAAGAGATTTCATTTCAATAAGTTTAACAGCAGGCAGGGGGAAATATATGAACATTTTGCTGGCTTATTATCGATACTCTCCACATACAAACGGCCCGTCTACCTATATTGATATCCTTAGTAAAAGCTTGGAAGGAGAAGGGCATTCTGTCGATTTAATGTCGCACGATACCCGATGGCTCAACATTCAGGTCGCCGATCAGCAGCCGGCCGATAAACACCGGTTAAAATATGAGCTGATTCACCGTCTTCAAACAGCTTATACCGAAAAATATCCCCTGTGGATATATTGGCGTGAAATGGAGCGCTACAGTTTGGAACAAGCTGTTAAACAGTTTGATCTTAAGAAGTATGATTTGATCCACTGCCACGATTTTATGACGGCAAGAGCACTGGCCCGTTCCAAACCTCAGCACACGCCTTTAATCGTGTCCCTCCATAACTTTAAATATCATGAAGCAAAGATTACCGGGGAATTTGACGAGAAAAGCGGGCAGGAACAGCAATACATGAAAATCGAAGAATGTTTGGGCGCAATGTCCGGAGACGTTGTGGCCGTTCCGTGCGAATGGCTGAAACACGAGCTGATTCAAATTGGTGTGACGCCTTCGAACATCCGAGTCATCCCGTATGGAATTGTAAAAACACCCTTTATCGAAAAGAAAAATAATCTCCCTAAAAGCCTCCCGCATCAAGGAAAAAAGATCATTCTCTGTCCGGCGCGGCTCGTTCCGGTGAAAGGACACCGCTATTTGATCGAAGCGCTTTATAAACTGCGGTGCGAAAGGGATGATTTTCACTGCCTTCTCGCAGGCGAGGGTCCGGAGCTCGAAACTCTGCAAAGCCTGTCCGAAAAGCTCGGTATCGCGTCGGCGGTCTCTTTTCTCGGAAAGCGAAAAGATATACCTGACTTAATGAATATTAGTGATGTCATTGTTTTGCCGTCGCTTCACGATACATTTCCGCTCGTCATCCTGGAAGGGCAGTTCTCCGCAAAACCTGTGCTGGCGACAAACGTAGGCGGGGTAAAAGAAATCATTGATGACGGTGCGAACGGATTGCTTGTTCCCCCGGCAGACAGCGAAGCGCTTACTGAAAAGCTGCGCCTGCTGCTCGACGATGACAAAACCCGGCAAAAATTGGGGCGCCAAGCGTTTCAAAAAGCTATGAAACATTGGGATATCAGCTTTCACATGAGGTCGATCGAAAACCTGTATCAAACATTCGAGACACAAAAAAGAGCAGTGCGGTCCTGCAAAAATCATCGAAAAGAGCAGGGGCTGGACCTGGAAATCCTCGAACAAATCGGTGAAAAGAAAACGTCAGAAGCGGAGTACACGATTGCCGGGGAAATCCCGGAACATCTCAAAAGCCAACTTAAAAAAGAGGACCATTACATTCATGTTTATGATTTGTCAGGCGTTTTACTGCAGACAAAAGCGGTCGATTCGAAAGGGTGCTATGAATTTCACCAGCTCCCCCGAGGCAGCTATGTCTTGAAAAGCACTATCGAAGCATTCGGCAATCAGTTCGTATCCCTCGACTGATGATAAATACTTCTGCGCAAGCCGGCTGTTTAGCCGGTTTTTTTATATAACAGTTTTCATTTTATTTGACTTTATTATAATACAGATTCAAATAAGAAAATTGCTTCAAACAACATCCTATATTAGGAAAAACGCGATGTTCAAAGAACTTTCTTAAATTTGTTAACTATTTCACAAAATATGTGATTTTTATCACATTCAAAACTGTTATATTAAACATAAGATATAAATGCAACAACTGTTATATCATTTCAACTTGAAAAGAGGGGGATTTAAATGGAACAATGGAAAGGTTTCACCACAAACGTTTGGCAAAAAGAAGTCAATGTCCGCGATTTTATTCTCTCGAACTTTGAGCCATATCAAGGTGACGAATCGTTTCTCGAACCTCCGACGGAAGCTACATCGGCATTATGGGATCACGTAATGGACTTGACAAAAAAAGAGCGTGAAAACGGAGGCGTCCTCGATATGGATACAGAGATCGTCTCAACGATTACCTCGCACGGTCCCGGCTATTTGGACAAAGACTTGGAAAAAGTCGTCGGCGTTCAAACCGATGAGCCGTTTAAACGGTCGCTTCAGCCTTTCGGCGGCATTCGCATGGCGAAACAAGCATGTGAATCCTATGGTTTTGAATTGAATGAAGAAGTGGAAAGAATTTTTACCGATTACCGCAAAACCCATAACCAAGGCGTGTTTGACGCGTATACGGACGAAATGAAACTCGCCCGAAAGGTCGGAATCATTACCGGACTGCCTGATGCTTACGGGCGCGGGCGCATCATCGGCGATTACCGGAGAGTGGCGCTTTACGGCGTGGACTTCCTGATCGATGAAAAGAAAAAAGATGCGGCCGGCACCTCTCGCGTGATGTCTGAAGAAAACATCCGCCTGCGTGAAGAATTGTCAGAACAAATCCGGGCATTGAATGAACTTAAAGCACTTGCAGCAAGTTATGGCTTTGACATTTCCGAGCCTGCGGCGAATGCAAGAGAAGCATTTCAATGGCTGTATTTTGCCTATTTGGCTGCCATTAAAGAGCAAAATGGAGCAGCAATGAGCCTTGGCCGCGTGTCCACGTTCCTTGATATATACATCGAAAGAGATTTGAAAACGGGCGCATTAACAGAACAGGAGGCCCAAGAGCTTGTCGACCATTTTGTCATGAAGCTGCGCTTGGTCAAATTTGCACGCACACCTGACTACAATGAGCTGTTCAGCGGCGATCCGACGTGGGTGACAGAATCAATCGGCGGAATAGCGCACGACGGACGCGCACTCGTCACGAAAAACTCGTTCCGTTTCCTGCATACGCTTGACAATTTAGGTCCGGCGCCGGAACCAAATTTAACCGTCCTTTGGTCTGTCAGGCTGCCGCAAAAGTTTAAAAACTACTGTGCCAAAATGTCGATTAAAACGAGCTCGATTCAATACGAAAATGACGATATCATGCGTCCTGAATACGGGGATGACTACGGCATCGCCTGCTGTGTATCGGCAATGGCAATCGGCAAACAAATGCAGTTCTTCGGAGCACGCGCCAACTTGGCGAAAGCGCTTTTATATGCGATTAATGGCGGAAAAGACGAAAAGCATAAAATGCAAGTCGGTCCGGAAATGCCTCCGGTTGCTTCCGATGTGCTGGACTATGACGAGGTCATGCATAAATTCGATCAGACGATGGAATGGCTTGCAGGCTTGTACATCAATACGCTCAATGTCATTCACTACATGCATGATAAATATTGCTATGAAAGAATTGAAATGGCGCTACACGACACGGACATTTTGCGGACGATGGCCACCGGGATCGCCGGCTTGAGCGTTGTGGCCGATTCGTTAAGCGCTATCAAATATGCCAAAGTCAATGTTGTCCGCGATGAAAACGGCATTGCCGTCGATTTTGAAACAGAAGGCGACTTTCCTAAGTACGGAAATAATGATGACCGCGTCGACGCGATCGCCGTTGACATTGTCAAGCGCTTTATGAAAAAACTGCGCAAGCACCAGACATATCGCCAGTCTGTTCATACCATGTCAATTTTAACGATCACGTCAAACGTCGTTTACGGCAAGAAAACCGGAAATACGCCGGATGGACGCCGGGCGGGAGAACCGTTTGCTCCAGGCGCGAATCCGATGCACGGCCGCGATACTAAAGGAACGCTTGCATCGCTGTCTTCAGTGGCAAAGCTGCCTTACAGCTATGCGCTCGACGGCATATCCAACACCTTTTCGATCGTCCCGAAAGCGCTTGGCAAAGACGAAGAGAGCCGCGCCGTCAATTTATCAAGCATCCTTGACGGTTACGCCGCAAAAACAGGGCATCACTTAAATGTAAACGTATTTAACAGAGAAACATTGCTCGACGCCATGGAACATCCGGAGGAATATCCGCAGTTAACGATTCGCGTCTCAGGCTATGCGGTCAACTTTATTAAGCTGACGAAAGAACAGCAGTTAGACGTTATCAGCCGTACCTTCCATGAATCGATGTAACGAGCATAAAGCGGAGCGCGGCCGAGGCGCTCCGCCCCATAAAAAGAGGTGATCTTCATCATGGATGGAAATATTCATTCAATCGAAACATTCGGCACCGTTGACGGTCCGGGCATCAGATATGTCGTCTTCACACAAGGCTGCCTGATGCGCTGTCAATTTTGCCATAATGCTGATACATGGGAAATCGGAACCGGAAAACAAATGACGGTTTCCGAAATCGTTCAGGATGTCCAGCAATATCTCCCGTTTATTCAATCATCAGGCGGAGGCATCACCGTTAGCGGAGGCGAACCGCTTTTACAACTGCCATTTTTAATCGAGCTGTTCAAAGCCTGTAAAAGCCATGGCATACACACGGCGCTCGATTCGTCCGGCGGATGCTATTCGGCGGCGCCGGCATTTCAAGAGCAGATCAAAGAGCTGATCCAGTATACAGACCTTGTTTTGCTTGATCTCAAGCATATCAACAGGAAAAAACATATCAACCTGACAGGAATGCCGAATGACCACATATTGGATTTTGCCCGGTTTCTCGCTGATCATCAAGTCCCCGTCTGGATCCGCCATGTACTGGTTCCGGGGATCTCTGATATCGATGACGATTTAGCAGCCCTCGGCACGTTTATCGGCACACTGGCGAACGTTCAGAAGGTGGAGGTTCTTCCTTATCACAAACTCGGCGTCTACAAGTGGGAAGCGCTTGGCCTGGATTATCCATTAAAAGGGGTTGAACCGCCAAGTGCCGCCAGGGCCGAAAACGCATACAGACTACTCACCGCCCACTTGCAAGGCGGAGCCATGCTGCAAGAAACATAAACCCTTTTAACCGGACAGACTTTTTCCAACAAAAAGCTGTCCTTTTTGTCTTACCGCACAACCGTATAAAAAATCCCTTTTTTTACAATAGTAAGATGAGAAAGATGCGCCTGCTGCGGCAGGCCGACAATAAAACAGCAAGGTGGGCGGGAAGCATGTATCATTTGTATTCTCACAACGACTTGGATGGAGTCGGCTGCGGAATTCTCGCAAAGGTGGCTTTTGGCGAACGGGTCGAGGTTCGCTACAATTCGGTCACCGGACTTGATATGCAAGTCGGACGTTTTTTGGAACGGACAAAAGGAAAAGAAAAACAGCATGAAGGCCTGTTTATTACCGACTTGTCCGTTCATCAAGAAAATGAAGAAAGGCTGGACCATTATGCTGAAGCGGGCGGAAAGGTCAAACTCATCGACCACCACAAAACTGCGCTTCATTTGAATGAACGCTCTTGGGGCATGGTAAAAGTTCAATATGAGGACGGCAGGCTCGCTTCAGCGACATCTCTTTTTTATGAATACTTAATAGACAACGGCTATATTCAAGAGACAAAAGCGATGGATCAGTTCGTCGAACTCGTACGCCTCTATGATACATGGGAATGGGAACAGACGGACGCGCTCGAAGCAAAGCGCCTGAATGACCTGTTTTTTATGGTCTCCATTGACGAATTTGAGGAAAAAATGGTCCGGCGCCTTAAAGAAAGCGACGCGTTTTCATTTGATGAATTCGAAGTAAAAATCTTGGATATGGAAGAAGAAAAAATTGAACGGTATATCCGCAGGAAACGGCGGGAAATCGTTCAGACCTTCATCAATGCACACTGCGTCGGCATCGTGCATGCGGAATCCTATCATTCCGAAGTAGGGAACGAACTCGGAAAAACGTATCCGCACCTTGACTATATCGCCATCTTAAATATGGGCGGCAAAAAAGTGAGCCTTCGCACCATCCATGATGAAACAGATGTATCAGAAATCGCCGGCACGTTCGGCGGAGGCGGCCATGCCAAGGCAGCGGGGTGTCCGCTGACAGATGAAGCATTCAAGCTGTATGTGACTGAACCGTTTCCGCTGGAGCCCTTGAGAGCGGATGCCTTTAAAAACGTCTATAATGTAAAAGAGTCGGATAACGGCAGCCTTTATATCAACAGGAACGAAGACCAGTTTTTTCTCTTTCCTGGAGAACACGGCTGGAACATTCAATTAAACGGCGTGACTCAGCATGAGACATTTACTTCATTCGAAGAGGCAGAACGGTTTATTAAAAGAAATTATGCTGCATGGCTCGCAAGGGATGAAGCATTTGTCCAATATTTGATGCAGCAGGTGAAACAGGCGATCCAAACGACAGGCTAAAGACTTCGACAGTCTTGGCCTGTTTTTTTATATACAAAAAAGAACAGCCGGCATATAATAACAGAAAGTTCTGATTTTTCCAAAAGGGGAGATGTTCATGAAAGAAAAGAACACAAGCTGCGAAACAAAAGAATTTCGGGCCGTGTGGATCGCCACCGTCACAAACATTGACTGGCCTTCGAAAAAAGGGCTGACAATCGAAGAGCAAAAAACAGAATATGTGAAGCTTTTGGATGCTGTGACAGCCATGGGGATGAACGCAGTTGTCGTTCAAATTAAGCCGGCGGCGGATGCGTTTTACCCTTCCGCATACGGGCCGTGGTCGGAATACTTAACAGGCGTTCAAGGAAAAGACCCCGGCTACGATCCGCTGTCATTTTTGCTCGAAGAAACCCACCGGAGAAAGCTTGAATTTCATGCATGGTTCAACCCTTATCGGATCACGATGAATCATACGGATTTGAACAGGCTCTCACAGGATCACCCGGCTAGAATGCACCCCGATTGGGTCGTTGCCTACGGCAGACAGCTGTATTACAATCCCGGCATTCCTGAGGCACAGGAATTCATTGTCCAAGGCATAGCAGAGGTCGTCAAGAATTACCAAGTCGACGCCGTTCATATGGATGACTATTTTTATCCGTATAAAATTGCGGGCGTCGAATTTCCCGACTTGAGCACGTATGAACAATATGGAAAGGACCGTTTTTCAAATATTGAAGATTGGCGGAGGGACAACGTCAACCAGCTTGTCAAACAGATCAACGCCGCCGTCAAAAAAGAAAAAGCATCGGTCAAATTTGGAATCAGCCCCTTTGGTGTATGGCGCAATATAGCAGATGATCCGACGGGATCGAATACAGCCGCCGGAATGACAAACTATGACGACCTTTATGCTGACACGAGGGAATGGATCAGGCAGGGATACATCGATTACATCGCCCCGCAAATCTACTGGAGCATCGGCTTTGCCCCGGCTTCCTACGACATTTTAGTAGACTGGTGGAAAAATGAAGTCAGCCAACGCCCCGTTCATTTATACATCGGACAAGCAGCCTATAAAATCAATCAAAACTCAGATCCCGCCTGGTCAGACCCTGAAGAATATCCGCGACAGATCGCCTTAAACCGCGACTCAATGGTGATGGGAAGCATCCATTTCAGCCTGAAAGATTTAAACCGGAACCCGCTCGGCATAAAAGACAGGCTGATCCAGGACTTGTACAAAAAACCGGCAGCTATTCCCGGTATGCCTTGGCTTGACAGCGTAAACAGCAAACAGTGAAAACTGATATTTTAGTGATACGGCCGCCGGTAACAGTACCAATCCATTTTGACAATGTTCAAAATGGATTTTTTGTGTTAAAAATCGCATGAATAGAGCACCTTAATAGATAAAAACAAGGAAAGAAAGGTTTAAATCAAATGGACATTTTCTTAGCGATTTTACCAGCGATTTTCTGGGGAAGCATTGTGCTCTTTAATGTAAAGCTTGGGGGCGGACCGTACAGCCAGGTGCTCGGTACGACATTCGGCGCTTTAATTTTTTCAATCGGAATCTACTTTGTCGTCCAGCCTGAATTATCTCCCCGTATATTTGCCGTCGGCGTCGTCTCCGGACTATTTTGGGCGCTCGGCCAGACCAACCAGCTGAAAAGCATCAAGTTGATCGGCGTGTCTAAAACGATGCCGATCTCAACGGGACTTCAGCTTGTATCCACTTCTTTGTTCGGCGTGCTTGTTTTTCGCGAGTGGGCGACAACAATCTCGATTGTTCTCGGGATTCTGGCGCTGATTTTCATCATCGTGGGAATCGTGCTGACATCACTGGAAGACCGCAGCCAAAAATCTGAGGAAAAAACCGGCGACATGAAAAAGGGAATCGTGATTTTGCTCATTTCCACATTCGGCTATCTTGTGTATGTCGTCGTCGTACGGCTTTTCGATGTCAGCGGCTGGGCGGCTCTTTTTCCTCAGGCTATCGGCATGGTAGCCGGCGGCTTGATCTTGACATTCAGGCATAAGCCGTTTAATTTTTACGTCATCAAAAATATCATTCCAGGTTTAATTTGGGCAGCCGGAAACATGTTTTTATTCATTTCCCAGCCGCGGGTCGGCGTAGCGACCAGTTTTTCGCTATCGCAGATGGGAATCGTCATCTCAACGCTCGGCGGCATTATTTTGCTCGGCGAAAAGAAAACGAAGCGGCAGCTGATCGGTATCGCCATCGGCATTATATTAATCGTCGCAGCCGGCGTTTTGCTGGGCATTGCAAAAGCTTAAGGACGGCTTCTCAAGCCGTCCTTTAATATGTGACAATGCCCTTAAGCGGCAGGTGGTCGGAAGCGTTCGGATCAACGGCGACAACTTCAGCCACTGACACATGAAAAGACCGGCTGAGGAAGATGTAGTCCAAGCGTCGTCTCGGGCGGTGCGAAGGGTGGGTGAACCCCTGTCCGTATTGTCTTTCATCCCACAGGTCGGCCAGTTTTTCCGCGACCTTTTTCCACCCCCGTGAATGAGGTTTCATATTAAAGTCTCCCATGACGATCACAGGCAGATCACTCTCTTGAACCCTCTCGATTAAAAAATCCGTCTGCTTGCCGTGAAGCCACGGATTCAGGCTCAAATGCGTAACAAAAACGCGAAGGAGCCGATCACCGATCCGGACATCAGCCTCAAGAAGAGACCTTCCTTCGATCAGCCCTTTGACAAAGTTGAATGAATGATGCCGTTCTTTCACAATCGGAAAACGCGTTAAGAGAGCGTTCCCGTATTGCCTGTTCACTGAAGAATCACCGGAACTCAATGAAAGGGAGGGGCAGTACGCATAGTGCATGTTCAATTGTTCTGCTAACGAGCCGATTTGGTCTTCGTAATCGCTTCTATTGGAGAAATGCTGATCTACTTCATTAAGGCCGACGATGTCGCAGCCGCTCTCGGCGATCACACCGGCTGTTCTCTCTAAATCAACGCGACGGTCCCTTCCTTTTCCATGATGGATATTAAATGTCATGATGCCAAATTTCATAATCAACCCGCCTCTTCTTTAAGCTAAGCATATTGTACCTCCGGAACGATTAAAATATTTCTGCTGTCGGCGGAGCGAGATTAGGTTAAAATGACATTATGATATAAAGAGGAGTGTTCCTTGATGACAAATAGCAGAACGAATCCAAAGGTTGATGAATTTTTAAGCAAAGCCGAGAAGTGGAAGGGAGAGTTTGAGAAGCTGCGTCAAATCGTTCTTGACTGTGAGCTGAACGAAGATTTCAAGTGGAAGCATCCTTGCTATACGTTCGAGAATAAAAACATCGTATTAATCCATGGATTTAAAGAATATTGTGCGCTCTTGTTTCATAAAGGCGCCTTGTTAAAGGACCCCAACGGGATTCTTATCCAGCAGACGGAGAATGTACAAGCCGCGCGGCAGATTCGATTCACCAATGTACAAGAAATAGCTGAAATGGAAACCATCTTGAAAGCTTACATCAATGAAGCGATTGAAGTGGAAAAAGCCGGTCTTGAAGTAGAGTTTAAAAAGGCTGCGGAATATACGATTCCAGAAGAGCTTCAAAAAAAATTCGCTGAAATCCCAGCTTTAAAAACGGCGTTTGAAGAATTGACGCCGGGACGGCAAAGAGCATATATTCTTTATTTTTCTAAACCAAAACAATCCAAAACCCGAGAATCGAGGATTGAAAAATATACAAAGCAAATTCTTGATGGAAAGGGATTGAATGACTAGTCTATTTCGCAACTACCGTTTTCATGATAGAGGCGAATCATAACCATATGGCCGAAGAAGCGGTGAATTGATTAGTGAAGGGCCGCTCAATTTTTCGAATGGCACGAGATCCATACCTTGATGATCACCGCTTGATTATATAAAAAGACATTTATATAATGGAGGCAATATACCGGCTGCAAAGCGCCTGAGATTGGAGGGAATGTCATGACCGTACAAACGAAGCTTGATTCGAAAAGCACGGTGAGCTGCATGAAGATATTGAACGATTCCACCCGGCTCTTGATCCTGAAACTGCTTCAGGAGAAACCTTATTGCGTCTGCCAGCTTGTCGATATGTTTGAAACAAGCCAGCCCGCCATCAGCCAGCATTTAAGAAAGCTGAAAAGTGCAAATATGATCAAGGAAGAAAGAAGGGAGCAATGGCGCTTTTATTCGCTTCATGACAACTTTCCGGAACGCGAATTGGTCCTTGCCATTCTCAATCAGATCGATGAACACGATGAGGTTCTTCAAACCGTTAAAAGAAAAGAAAGACCCGTTTCGTGCCAATAAAAAAGCAGAGGGAGGACGGTTCCCTCTTTTTCATTTCACTTTTTATATAAGCATTGACTTATATAACGATTTTATTATAAGATGTGTCCGGAGAGGAAACCTATGAAGGAGGCGTACACGCGATGACGACAGTCTTAGCCATTTTGATTTTTCTGCTGACCCTCACGCTTGTCATTTGGCAGCCGAAAAATCTATCCATCGGCTGGTCGGCCTGCGGAGGTGCGGTGCTGGCTTTAATTGCCGGGGTCGTCAATTTTCAGGATGTATTAGATGTGACGGGAATCGTATGGAATGCGACTTTGGCTTTTGTCGCGATCATCATCATCTCCCTGATTCTTGATGAAATCGGATTTTTCGAGTGGGCCGCCCTGCACATGGCCAAGGCAGCGAAAGGAAACGGCATTCGGATGTTCGTCTATGTCTCCCTGCTGGGAGCCATAGTAGCCGCGCTGTTTGCCAATGACGGAGCTGCTTTAATTTTGACGCCGATTGTGCTTGCCATGGTACGCGCGTTACATTTTCAAGAAAAGCTCGTTTTTCCTTTTATTATCGCAAGCGGATTTATCGCGGATACAACATCGCTGCCGCTTGTTGTCAGCAACCTTGTCAATATTGTCTCAGCAGACTTTTTCAACATCGGATTTATCGAATATGCAACAAGAATGATTGTTCCAAACCTGTTTTCGCTTATTGCAAGCATCATCGTGCTTTTTTTGTTTTTCAAAAAAAGCATTCCGCGGCATTATGACATGACAAATGTAAAACAGCCGGCGGAAGCGATTAGAGACAGGAAAATATTCCGCTTGTCATGGCTCATATTAGCCGTTCTGTTGGCCGGTTACTTTATCAGCGAGCTGTTCTCGATCCCTGTCTCGATCATCGCAGGCGTGATCGCCGTCATTTTCTTAATTACAGCGAAAAACAGCCCCGCGGTACAAACGAAGAAAGTGCTGAAGGGAGCGCCTTGGGCGATCGTTTTCTTCTCAATCGGGATGTATGTCGTGGTATATGGTTTAAGAAATGCCGGCTTAACAGATATTCTCTCACAGGTCATCCAGACCGTCAGTGATCAAGGGCTGTTTGCCGGAACAATCGGAATGGGCTTTATTGCAGCCACCCTGTCTTCATTCATGAATAATATGCCGACGGTGATGATTGATGCGCTTGCGATTCACAATACCGACACACACGGGATTCTCAGAGAAGCGCTGATTTACGCCAATGTCATCGGCTCTGATCTCGGTCCGAAAATCACGCCGATCGGCTCCCTGGCGACGCTTTTGTGGCTTCACGTCCTTTCACTGAAAGGCGTAAAGATTTCTTGGGGAACCTATTTTAAAACAGGTGTCATTTTGACCATTCCAACCCTGTTCATCACGCTTGCCGGACTTTATGTGTGGCTGCTGATTATCCACTAAACATGATAGGAGACAATGACCAATGTCAAAAAAGACCATCTATTTTTTATGCACAGGCAACTCCTGCCGCAGCCAAATGGCTGAAGGCTGGGCGAAGAAACACCTCGGAGACGAGTGGAACGTCTACAGTGCAGGGATTGAAGCGCACGGTTTAAACCCGAACGCGGTCAAAGCCATGCGAGAAGCAGGCATCGATATTTCTGAGCAGACGTCCGATATCATTGATCCCGATATCTTACACAACGCAGACCTCGTCATTACGCTGTGCGGGGACGCGGCTGATAAATGCCCGATGACACCGCCGCACGTCAAGCGCGAGCATTGGGGTTTTGACGATCCCGCCAAAGCAGAAGGGACAGAAGAAGAAAAATGGGCATTCTTTCAGCGTGTACGCGATGAAATTGGAGAGCGGGTCAAGCGTTTTGCGGAGACAGGCGAATAAATACAAAGCTCAGGTATTGTTACCTGAGCTTTGTATTTTTTAGAAACATCTATTTTTGATAAAGAAAGAACGTACCAAAAGGCATGCGGCCGTTCATGTAAAAATTCAAAAATCAATTTACCGAGAAATTCTGTAAGATCCATTGCCAGAGGCTGAATGAGTACCAAGGGATTCCCGGCAAACACTAAAAAACCCCCAGGCCGGGGATTTTTCACTTTAATAAGAAAAGATGACCTGAAAGACTCGTTTTAAATGTTAATTGTTTTCTTTACCTAAAACTGCTGGAGAAGCGCATGACATTCTGACGTTTAATTCAGGGTCCATTTTTTGAGTTAATGGTATTGAGCCCGGCTCACGAATAAGAGACAGCAGAGAATCGACCATTTTGTGAGCCAATTGATCGATTGGAACCCCTACGCTCGTCAGCGGGGTTTCAAGGCTTGCCATTTGAGGAATATTATCATAAGAAATTAAAGATAGGTCTTCGGGTATGCTGAGCTGTTGTTCCTTTACGGCTCGTAAAATCCCTACACTGATATCGTAGCTTCCGCTAATAATAGCTGTAGGTTTTGAGGTTTGTTGTAACAGTTTTTTCGCAGCGGTGTAACCGTTATACCAGCTTAACCCATTAGTATTTAAAATACTGTTTCGACTTAACTTTAAACCGGCTTCCATCATAACCTCTTCAAACCCTTTGCTTTTTTCAATCTGACGCTTATCGGCAGGGGAAAGGTCGCCGACGTAGCTAATGTTTTTGTGGCCAAGTTGATACAGATACGCAACGGCTTTGTAAATTGCTTTTTTATGATTGACATCGATAATAGGATGTGTATGTTCACCTGACACTCCGTAAGATAAGATAGGAATCGTTAATCCAGTATCATCACTGAGCTGAGTTTCGCCGCCTTCTTCAAAAATCATGATCCCATCCACGCGAAAACTCTTGAACAATTCCACTGCCTCTTTAGCTCTGTTAACGGATAAAATCATTGAATAGCTGTTCTTTTCGACCACTTCATTTATTTTTGTAACAAGTGCCGATAAAGCGATTCTTTCAATTGTAGGCCAGACAAGTCCGATCGTTTGACTTTTTTTAGATGCCAAGCTTCTCGCTGCAAAATTCGGAGTATACCCTAATTGTTCGGCAACTTGCAAGACCTTTTTCTTTGTATCCGGTTTTACAAGAGGGCTGTTTCTTAAAGCCTTTGAGACTGTTGAATAGCTTACTCCGGAAGCGTGGGCGATGTCTTTAATAGTTACAGTCATTTTGGACCTCCAAAAAATCCTTAAAAATATAATATTGCAAATTTTCGAAAATAATTTTATGATAATAAATAACAACGTTGTTATTATAAATGATACATCATAAAATAACAATCATATACATCTTCCAAATAAAATAACAACGTTGTTAAAGGAGTTTTTCGGATGATGAAGCAACGTTTATTTTTAACAACGTTGTTAAACTTTACATAAAGGAGGGGAAGTGTGAGAAAGACGATCATCTAATGTCTTGCACCACTAAAATATTACACAAATTGTTACTGAACATCATCGGAAACGGTATTCAGGGGATAAACCGAAACATACAATGCAATAATTTTACTTATTCGTTCACTATTTGAGCGAAATTGTAAACGCTATCAAAAAAATATGACGATGAAAGAAATCATGAATCGCAATCAATCATTGCTTAGAAAGCAACGGTCATGAGATTCAAGGAGGGTAGTTCATGAGAAAAATGCTATCCGTGTTTTTTGTATGCGCTTTAATCTTTGGGATGCTTACGGGATGTAAAAGCAGCGATGTAATAGGCGCCGATAAAACCGTAACGTTACGGCTTGCTCACAACCATAATGAGGAGCACCCCATCCACAAGTCTTTACTCAAATTTTCAAAAGACGTAGAAAAGAAAACCAATGGCACCGTTAAAGTGCAATTGTATCCAAATGCTCAGCTCGGTTCAGAGCGTGAAGTGATTGAATTGACACAAACCGGGGCTGTCGATCTGGCTAAAGTAAGTGCGAGCGCTTTAGAAAGTTTTTCAGAGGTCTACTCCATCTTCAGCCTGCCTTATTTATTTGACAGCAAACATCATTTCTATGAAGCCATGGACAGTGATATTGCAAAAGAAATGTATGATACAACGAAAAACATAGGTTTTATTGGATTAACCTACTATGATGCCGGTTCACGGAACTTTTACACAAAGAACAAACCGATTATGCACCCAAATGACCTTAAAGGTTTAAAAATTCGGGTGCAGCCGAGTGCTACAGCGATTCGAATGGTCGAACTCATGGGTGGAGCACCTACTCCAATGGCTTATGGAGAAGTGTATACAGCATTGCAGTCAAGTGTAATCGATGGCACCGAAAACAACGAAATGGCTTTAACAAGCAGCAATCACGGGGAAGTGGCAAAAGAATATTCATACTCAGAACATGCGATCGTTCCGGATATTTTAATCATGAATTTGGACAAAAAGGATCAATTAAGCGAAGAGCAGCAGCATGCGGTGATCGAAGCGGCGAAAAAATCTACTGAGTATCACAAAATCGTTTGGGCTGAAGAAACTGAAAATGCGGTTAAGAAAGCAAAGGAAATGGGAGTGAAGTTCCACAAACCAGACAAGACTCCATTCCGGGAAGCGGTAAGCCCGCTTCATGATGAGTTTGCCAAAAAAGAATTGATCGGAAAATACTATAGGAAAATTGTGCGAAAGCTAAAAAAGTAAAATGACTCTGGATGAATGAGGGACTCGAATATGTTTCGATAAGGGGGGATGTATATGCTAGCTTTAAAAAAAGCAGTGAATAAAACGATTGAATGTTTGACTTGCACACTAATGGCCATCATGGTTTTGGTTGCGATATGGCAAGTATTTACGCGATATGTACTGAATTCTCCCAGTACGTTTTCAGAAGAATTTTTACGCTATTCACTGATATGGATCTCTATGTTGGGCGGTGCCTATGCATTTTGGAAAAAAAAGCACTTGGCGATTGAATTTATCGTTCGAAAACTTCCAATAAAAGCAGCTGTTTTCGTTCATACTTTCATTCAGATTCTTTTGATTGCTTTTGCTCTGATTGTGTTGGTCTTAGGAGGTTCGAAAGCAGTGATCACCACAATGGAGCAATCTTCAGCAGCATTAGGGATACCGGTGGGATTTGTTTATCTATCACTTCCTGTTGCAGGCATACTCATCATTGGATACAACTTGGCCGGTTTATATGAATCTTTACATGAATTCAATTCAAAACAAAAGTCAGGTGATGATGTAAAAAAAGCAGCAAAGATGTGACTGAGGCTTTTTGAAAACTAAAAAAGAGGTGAAATGATATGGCCATAGCAGCAGGTCTCATTTTATCGGCAGTATTCTTCATATTGTTGTTTCTCGGCGTTCCGATTTCTGTAAGTATTGCGGCGGCATCCATTGTAACAATGCTTACCATTTTTCCTTTTGATGTTGCCATTTTCACTTCGGCGCAAAAAATGGTCACTGGAATCGACAGCTTTGCTTTATTAGCGGTACCGTTCTTCATTTTATCAGGCATTATTATGAATAATGGCGGTATTGCAATGCGGCTCATTAACTTCGCAAAATTGATCAGCGGCAGGCTGCCCGGTTCTCTGGCCCATACAAATGTTGTCGGAAACATGTTATTCGGTTCCATTTCCGGTTCGTCTGTAGCTGCGGCGGCGGCAATCGGCGGGGTCATGTCGCCGCTGCAAGAAAAAGAAGGATATGACCGGACTTACTCTGCCGCAGTAAATATTGCTTCTGCACCAACTGGTTTGCTTATTCCGCCTAGCGGTCTTTTGATCATTTTCTCATTAGTCAGCGGCGGAACATCTGTAGCCGCTTTATTTATGGCGGGCTATTTGCCCGGAATCTTGTGGGGGCTGGCTACGATGGTTGTCGCCTGTATGATTGCAAAAAAGAAAAAGTACCCTGTTGCGCCAAAAATTACGATTAGTCAAGGTTTTAAAGTGCTGCTCGATGCGATTCCAAGCCTGTTGCTCATTGTAATCGTAATCGGGGGTATTATCGCCGGTGCTTTTACAGCAACTGAAGGAGCGGCAATAGCGGTGGCTTATTCCTTATTGTTATCGCACTTTTATAGGACATTGAAATGGAAACAGCTCCCCCAAATGCTGCTGGAAACGGTAGAAATCACAGCCGTTATTATGTTTTTGGTTGGGACATCAACGATGCTCTCATTGGTCATGGCGTTTACAGGCATACCGACGGCAATCAGCAATGGAATTCTAGGGATTACAGATAACCCAATTTTGATCTTGCTGTTGATGAATATCATCTTATTAATAATCGGTACATTTATGGACATCACTCCGGCTGTATTAATTTTCACTCCAATCTTTCTGCCAATTGTTCAAAGCTTTGGCATGGATCCCGTGCATTTTGGAATTATGATTGTATTTAACCTTTGTATCGGCAATATCACTCCTCCTGTGGGAAGTGCTCTGTTTGTGGGCTGCAGCATAGGTAAAGTTGATATTGAACGAGTGGTTAAACCGATTCTGCCATTTTATGCTGCGATCATGATCGTCCTTTTAATTGTTACCTACATTCCACAAATCAGCTTAATGCTGCCTCAATTATTTGGACTTTAAGACAGGAGGCGTCTATTTAATGTCAATTAAAGAAACCTACATGTTTACATTTATGAAAGAAGAGAAAAATGTGCTACATTTTCATTTAAATGACGGTCATGCACATGCGAAAATATTCATTCTTGAAGAAGATATAATTCGGATTTTACTGACGGAGGGAGAAGCGTTAACGCTTGAAAAAACGTGGAGTGTCGCGCCTGGACAGATCGATGTGCCATGGGAGGGACGCCATCGTTTAGACATGAGCGGATTTACATTGCCTCAATACGAATTCCAGCAAGTCAAAGATGTTTTTATCGTGAAAACCGGTAAGGTCAAGCTTCATGTTCAATTGAACGGCTTTAGAATCAGCTGGTTTTATCACAATGGTTCTGAATGGATCAATGTTGCAAACGATCGGCAAACACAAGGGTATAATTTTGAAGGGGCTTTTGGAAAGGACGTATACCATTATTTACAACGCGATGTCCAGGAACAATATTTTGGATTTGGCGAGAAAACGGGAAACGTCGATAAACACGGGAAACGCTACCGGATGTTAAATATCGATGCGATGGGGTACGACGCAGAGTGGTCAGATCCGCTATACAAACATATCCCATTCTATATTACACGTCATAAGAAAACAGGCATCTCCTATGGAATGTTCTACGATAATCTATCAGCTTCCATTTTTGATATGGGTTCAGAGCTTGATAACTATCATGGACTGTACCGCTATTATCAGGCTGAAAAGGGGGATTTAGACTACTACTTCATAGCCGGTCCGAAAATAAAAGATGTAGTCGAAACATTCTCTTGGCTGACAGGCAAAACGATCTTGCCGCCAAAATGGAGCCTGGGCTATTCAGGCTCTACGATGAGCTATACCGATGCGCCAAATGCACAGGAACAATTAAAAAACTTCGTTCGTCTTTGTGAAGAACATGATATGTTATGCGATTCGTTTCAATTATCGTCAGGATACACATCTATCGGTGATAAACGTTATGTCTTTAACTGGGATGAGAGCAAAATCCCTGCTCCAAAAGAGATGGTGCAACACTTCCATGAGAAGGACGTCCGTTTATGCGCCAACATTAAACCGTGTTTGCTAAAGGATCATCCGTACTTTGATGAACTACAAGAAAAAGACATGTTCATTGTAAACAGAGAAACACAAAAACCGGAAATGGCCCAATTTTGGGATGATATCGGAGCTTATTTAGACTTCACGAAGCGCCAAACGTTCGACTGGTGGAAGGCTCAAATAACAGAAAAGCTGTTGGAATACGGAATTGATTCAACTTGGAACGATAATAACGAGTTTGAAATATGGAGTCAAAACGCCAAGTGTCACGGCTTCGGCAAAGAAGTGGAATTTGAACTGATCCGCGCGCTTCACCCGCTTTTGATGATGAAAGCGTCTTTCGAGGCGCAGCTAGAATACAACCCGGAATTACGCCCATATCTGATCTCAAGATCCGGCTGTCCCGGCATGCACCGTTATGCACAAACTTGGACGGGTGACAACCGAACAAGCTGGAAAACATTAAAATTTAACATTAAAACAGGCATCGGTCTAAGTTTATCAGGCATTTACAATTTCGGCCATGATGTCGGCGGATTTTCAGGACCGGCCCCTGAACCGGAGCTATTCGTAAGATGGATTCAAAACGGCATCATGCATCCGAGATTTACCATTCATTCGTGGAACGATGACGGGACAGTTAATGAACCATGGATGTTTCCTGAAACAATCGATGAAATCCGTGAACTCATTAAGTTTAGACATAAGATCATCCCTTACATTTACACCGCGCTATATGATGCGCACGAACATTATCAGCCGATCATTCGACCGACATTTTATGATTTTGAACATGATGAGAAAACATTTGAAGAGAACGATGAATTTATACTTGGTGAATCTTTGCTGGTTGCATCTGTCGTCGAAAAAGGAATGACGGAGCGGGAGGTATATTTACCGAACCATGAAAAAGGCTGGTATGATTTCCATACGGGAACATGGTATGAAGGAGGGAAGACAGTCGTTCTGCCGGCACCATTACATTATACTCCGCTATTAGCGAAAGCGGGAGCGATCGTTCCGGTAAATGGTGCAAAAGTGACATTCCAAACAAAGAACCAAGATGAAAGAGGATTTTTGTTATTCCCATTCAAAGGAAAAGGAAAATCGACTTATCGTTTGTATGAAGATGATGGGTTAACAAATGAATATACTCGTACATTTGCCTTTATACATGTCGATATGGAGACAACAGAAGACGGGATCAATCTTTCAATACAAAAGGAAGGAACATACGAGTTATCGTATGATCAACTCACTTTTCACGTACCAAATGGAGAAAAGAGAAAACTGATCGTAAATGGCACAGAGCTGGAAAGCAAGAACGGAGCGTTTTCTTACAGTTTGCCGTATGATTAAAAGATTAAGGCCACATGATGATGATGTTTCCATTAATCGAGCAAGAATCTTTGTCCGCGGTTACATCCCGGCCAGCTGAATTTTGTCATCTAGCACGACACATGAATCATGATCATGAAAATTTATGTAAGCGGATACTAATCGGCAAATTCTTTTGAAAAAAACCGCTCCAATATATTGTTATTGTCATGCGAAATGATGATATCGATTGTTAAATAATAAGAGGGAAGAGGATGGGAGAACCATGCAAATGACGTTTCGATGGTACGGAGACAGCGACCCGGTCACATTAGAGTATATTCGCCAAATTCCCGGCGTTACTGGAATTGTTTCGGCCATTTATGATATTCCTGTAGGGGAAGCATGGCCTTATGAGAAAATTGTAGAGTTAAAAGAAAAAATTGAAAATCATGGTCTATCGTTAAGTGTCATTGAAAGTGTACCTGTCCATGAAGATATTAAATTAGGTCTTCCGACAAGAGATCAATATATTGAAAACTATAAAACGACGATACGCAACTTGGCAAAAGCGGGAGTTAAAATCGTTTGTTACAATTTCATGCCTGTATTTGACTGGACTCGTTCTTCTTTAGACTATGCACTAGAAGACGGTTCTACAGCATTAATTTATGAAGAAGAAAAAGTTAGACAAATGAATCCATTACATGGTGAACTAAAACTTCCCGGTTGGGACACAAGCTATGAAGATGGACAGCTAAAGAATCTTTTTCAACAATATCAGCACATGACGGAAGAGGATTTATGGGAAAATCTTTCGTATTTTATTAAAGCGGTTATACCGGCGGCAGAAAATGAACAAGTCAAAATGGCGATTCACCCGGATGATCCGCCATGGCCTATCTTTGGACTGCCTCGAATCATAACGAACAAAGAGAATTTGGAGCGATTGATTAATCTCTATGACAGCTCCTTTAACGGTTTGTGTTTATGCAGCGGGTCACTGGGTGTGAATTCAACAAATGATATTCCGGAATTGATTCGTTATTTCGGAAAAAAAGGAAAAGTCAACTTTGTGCACCTGAGAAACATTAAGATCATTGGAGAAAAGTCATTTCAAGAATCCTCCCACCGTTCAGAAGACGGTTCTTTAGATATGTATGAAATCGTAAGAGCATTAAGAGATATAGATTTTGCCGGACCAGCCAGACCGGATCATGGAAGAATGATTTGGGGAGAGGCCGGTAAACCGGGTTATGGTTTATATGACCGTGCGCTGGGTGCAGTGTATTTAAATGGAATGTGGGAAACATTGACGAAAGAAAAGAAGCGGATAGCCTTTGAATGCAATAAATGAACAAGCACTAACTAAAATGCAGAGACGAGGGATGAATGTGCAGATTCCTTTTCATGTCAACTTGAAAGATAAGGTGGCTGTAGTGACAGGTGGAGGCGGCATTTTATGCAGCTGTTTCGCTAAAGCAATAGCTCAATGCGGTGCAAAAGTAGCAGTAGTCAGCCGAAGAGCTGAATCGGCAGACAGAGTAGCGAAAGAGATCCAAGAAAACGGAGGCGAAGCACTTGCCGTTACAGCAAACGTCCTTGATAAACAAAGCCTTGAACAAGCGAAACAACTCATTAACAGAACATTCGGCAGATGCAATATCCTAATTAACGGTGCAGGCGGCAACCATCCAAAGGGAACAACAGATAAAGAATATTTTTATAAAAAGGACTTGAATACTAAAGAATTGACTACGTTTTTTGATTTAGAAATAGAGGGTGTAAGGTCTGTATTTGATGTAAACTTTCTTGGCACACTGTTAACCACTCAAGTATTTGCAAAAGACATGGCTGATCACGACGGAAATGTGATCGTTAACATCTCATCCATGAACGCCTATACGCCGCTGACGAAAATTCCCGCCTACAGCGGTGCAAAAGCGGCCGTCAGTAACTTTACCCAATGGCTTGCTGTGCATATGTCAAAAGTCGGAATTCGTGTCAATGCCATTGCCCCAGGCTTTTTTCTTACCGCCCAAAATAGGAGCCTATTGCTCAATGAAGACGGAACATATACGGAGCGAGCACAAAAAATTATCAACCAGACGCCGTTGGATAGATTTGGGGTTCCGGAAGATCTAATCGGAACGTTATTATGGTTGGTAAGCGATAAAGCCTCGCGATTTGTCACTGGAACCATCATACCGGTCGATGGAGGATTCTCCGCCTATTCTGGAGTATAACTAAGAGAGGATTTGCTTCAAAAAGCTGATTTTCAACACTGAAAAAATCCCAATTTCTCTGTGCCACATTGAGAAATTGGGATTTATTAATTCAATTTTTCCTTTTTACAGGCAAGAAGATAAACAATTGTATGATCTGCTTCCTTATTTCATCAATATTACCGAATCACTACCGCCGTGCAGGAAGCAGGAGGTTTTCCGCTGCTAATATGTATTGTTTTGTTATTGTTTGACAAAGGTGTTATATCTGTTTATATTGTATATATACAGTTATAACGAATAGAGGGATGTCATGCATTGAATATCATCATTTCAAATTCATCGGATGAACCGATTTATTTGCAGATCGTCAACCAATTAAAAGATCAAATCGTCAAGGGAGAACTCTCGGAGTCAGAGGCGCTCCCATCGATCAGAAACCTGGCCAAAGAGCTTAAAATCAGCGTAATTACAACAAAAAGAGCCTATGACGAACTGGAGAGAGAAGGGTTTATCGTCACAGTCGCGGGAAAGGGCTCGTATGTCGCAGCGATCAACAAAGACGTGCTTCGAGAAACAAAAGTCAAATTGATCGAAGAACACATAGCAGAAGCCGTCACTGAAGCGAAACAAATCGGCTTTACATACGAGGAACTTCAAAAGATGCTCAAACTGGTTTATGAGGAGTGGTAAAAATGACCAGCATACTGGAATTAAAAAATGTATCAAAACATTATCAAGATTTCTCTTTAAAAAACATCAACTTCTCGCTTGAAAAAGGATATATTATGGGCTTTATCGGCCCGAACGGAGCCGGAAAAAGCACGACCATCAAGCTGATCATGAACCTGATCAAAAAAGACGAAGGAGACATCAGCATTTTCGGTCTCGACAATGAAAAGCACAATATCGAAATCAAGCAGAGGATCGGCTTTGTATACGATGAAAATCATTTTTACGAAGAACTGACACCGAACGAAATGAAAGGAATCATCAGACCGTTTTACAAAAAGTGGGATGAGGCTGTTTTTCAGCGGTACGCAAAAGACTTCCAGCTCCCTTTAAACAGGCAGATCAAAAACTTGTCAAAAGGAATGAAGATGAAATTCTCACTGGCGGTCGCGCTTTCCCATCATGCCGAATTATTGATCATGGATGAACCGACATCAGGACTCGATCCTCTTGTCAGATCGGAGCTCCTCGACGTGCTGCAAACATTGCTGCAGGATGAAAACAAGTCGATTTTCTTTTCGACGCATATTACCTCTGATTTAGAAAAAGTAGCGGACTATATCACTTTCATTCATAACGGCCGGCTCGTGCTGAGCAAAACAAAGGATGAGCTGTTGGAGGAGTACTGCATTGTAAAAGGAGACCTCGATACGCTGCATAAAGGAAACGAAGACGCCTTAATCGGCATTAAGAAAAACAGCTATGGCTTCGAAGCGCTCTCCAAAGATAAGCGGGGAGTCGTTCAGCATTTCGGGGATTCGGTCATGATCGAAAAACCGACTTTGGAGGATATTTTGGTATTTTCAACCGGCAGGAGTGATCAACATGTATCATCTTATTAAAAAGGATATTTTAATGCAGAAAAGAGCAATGAAACTATCGCTGTTATTGATGATATTTTTTACTTTTACATTGTCACAGCTTGAGCTCGTCGGATATACAGTGGCGGTTTTGGCTGTCACATATCAGCTGGCATTAGGCGCAAGCTCCTTAGAAGACAAAAACAACAGTGATAAAATCCTGATCAGCTTGCCCATTAAAAGAAACATCATCGTCTTATCAAAATATGTATCGGTTTATGTCTATGCGGCTTATGCCATTCTCTTCTATTCTTTGATCAATGCAATCGGACATATGCTGCACTTGCCGCTTGATTTCCCATTGACACTTTCAGGCGTCATGGGTGCTGTTGTGGCTGTCACTTTATTTAGCTCGATCTCATTTCCTCTGATTTTTAAGTATGGCTATTTGAAGTCCAAAATGGCCAATATCATCATATTTTTCGTCATTATATTTGGAGGGACGGCCTTTTTTAAATTTATAAATGCGGGGGAAAACCTTGCACTAAGCCAAAAATTAACGGCTTTTCTGAGTGAAATGTCAAATGCGGGCACATTCATCCTTTTAGTTGGCGTACTGCTCGTGATGATTTCTGTTTCATATGCGATATCGCTCAGCTTTTATAATAAAAGAGAATTTTAGTTTAAGGATCAGCGGGAGGAGCTTTCGCTGATCCTTTTTTCGTTGCTTAGAACCGTACGGCTGTTTCACTTTCCTCCCACTATCATCTATTATAAAAAATTTCTATAAAAGAAAAATTTCCGTGTTGATAAAAGCATTTTTTCCGGAAGTTTCGGTAAAAAACGAAACTTTTGACCCTTTTATTTCACTGTATAATGTAAACGGTTACGTTTGTAGTATACTTATACTATCATTTCTTTTTAGGGAAGGATAGAAAAACAGGTGAGAGAGATATGAATACAAGGCAAAAAGACATTCTGAATCTGTTGTTATCTGAACCTGAAGACTATTTAGTCGTACAAGATTTCGCAGACAGGGTAAAGTGTTCTGAAAAAACGATCAGAAATGATCTAAAAACGATTGAAGATTATCTCAATCAGCACTCTGATGCTCAATTGATTCGCAAACCGGGACTGGGCGTTTATTTGAATATTGAAGATCATGAAAGGGTCCGTTTAAGCCGGCAGTTATATACCGAACATCACGCCGCACAGCAGCAATCCGATGAAGAAAGGATGCTGCAAATCGCTTATCAGTTATTAATGAATCCAAAGCCGGTTTCTGCAAAAGAAATGGCTGCCGAGCACTTCTTGAATAAGTCTTCCATTAAAAGGGATTTGAATCAAATCGAAGTTTGGCTCCAGCGGTTTGGCCTCACTCTTGTGTCCAAGCAGCGCCTCGGTTTAAAGATCGAAGGAAGTGAAAAAAATAAGAGAAAAGCGCTGGCGCGCATCTCGGAGTTGATTGATAACCCGGAGTTTACAAGCCGATTTATTAAAAGCCAATTTTTAAGCCATGAAGTGGAATTTGTTAAAAGCGAAATCAGATCATTGCAAAAGCGACATTCTTTATATTTCACTGATGAAACGTTCGAAAATTTACTGTTGCATACACTGCTGATGATTCGCCGCATCAAAATGAAACAGCCGATTACCATTTCTCCGGAAGAAATAGATGCAGTCAAAAAGAAAAAAGAATTTCAGTGGACGTTTGCTTGTTTAAAACGGCTGGAAGCTGTTTTTGCGATCCGCTTTCCTGAAGAAGAGGCCGTCTATTTAACATTGCATATATTAGGCGGCAAAGTTCGTTATCCATTTGGGAAAGAAGGGGAGAACGGACTGGAAAACCCTTTGCTTCCAAAGGTTGTCGAATATTTAATCCGGCGTGTCTCAGAGTTGAAAATGATGGATTTCCGCGAGGACCGGGTTTTGATTAACGGATTGAAAATTCACCTTAATACCGTTTTAAACCGGCTGAGCTATGACCTTTCCGTATCAAATCCGATGCTCAACGATATCAAAAAAATGTACCCATATCTGTTTCATATTGTCATTGATGTTCTTGAAGACATCAACCAAACGTTTTCACTTTCAATTCCCGAGGAAGAAGCCGCCTATCTGACATTGCATTTCCAAGCGGCGATCGAGCGCTTCAGCTATGGAAAAGACAAGCATAAAAAAGCGATCATTGTCTGTCATATGGGCATCGGGATGTCACAACTGCTGCGGACAAAAATTGAACGGAAATTCTACCAAATTGCCGTGATGGACTGCATCGCAAAAGCTGATTTGGCGGACTATACTGCACGACATGAAGATATCGATCTTGTCATATCAACGGTCAGCCTGGAGGATTTATCAATTCCCCATATCGTTGTATCTCCGCTGCTCGAGTCGGCCGATGAGAAAAAGCTCAGCGCTTTTATGGATCAGCTCGGTGAATCGTCCCGGCAAATACAAAAAACGTTTAAAGTGCTGAATGACACGACTCCTTTCCTCGTCTTCCTGCAGCAAGAATCAGAACACCGCTACAAGCTGATTGAACAGCTGGCGATGGCTTTATACGAGAAAGGCTATGTAGAAAAAGAATATGCTGTACAGGCAGTCATGAGAGAAAAAATGTCGGCGACAAACATCGGAGCGGGCATCGCCATTCCTCACGCGAACGCCAAATTGATTAAACAATCAGCCATTGCGATCGCCACATTAAAAGAGCCGCTTGACTGGGGCTCTGAAAAAGTATCGCTCGTCTTTATGCTGGCTGTCAAACACGAGGATCAAAACATGACAAAACAATTGTTTCAAGAGCTGTCCAGCTTAAGCGAGCAGCCGGCTTTCATCCAAAAGCTGACGAAAGAAACAAATGTGATGAAATTTTTATCTTATTTGGATTATTAAAGGCGGGGTTCTGACCTTCATCAACATTCAAGAAAAGATCGATATACAGACAACAGAATGGGATAGGTGAGCAGTTTTGCTTTATCCTATTCTTTTTTTATTGCAAGCCCAACAACAAAGGGTTATGTTGTCCATAAAATTAGATTTTTCAATGTGTAATTAAAATATATTCTTTGGAGAAAGGCTTTATTAAAGTATCAACTTTGTTTTTAGTTAGAGGGAAGAACTTCATTTTCGCTTAACATCTTCAATGCGATTCTATGTTTTTTGTTAAATTGCTGCGGATGTTTTTTGATTTAACTGTTTTATTTGGGCTCTCCGGGCTTCAACTTTTCTGTTCTTACGTAGTACTTCTTGAGAAACTTTCCAGCATCTTTTCCAGTTACAATGGGGCTGCCTCTCATTTCCGCATCCGTATAGTTACCTCTTTATGAAGAGAGTATCAATAACGTTCCTACAATTTAAGAATTTTAACTATGAGATAAGTATTTTAAAAGAGAAATGAGCATATGAATTGAATGTTTTTCAAAATGAATGAATAGTTCTGATCTTTATAAAAAACACAAACCATTACATCGGGAAAATTTACTCAAATTTTGGACTTTTTATGTAAAACGAAAAGGCAACGTGTTAGAGTTAGGCATAATGAGAAATTTTAAAGCCGATAATTACTATAAAGTTATTTATTTTCCAATAATATAAAAATTTATTATTCCAGGGTTGCATCAAATATGCACCTAGAATCAATTGCTTAATGGGGGGAACTTGATGTACAACAAGAAAAATGTTTTTGATATTGTGATGTACATTATTTTCTGTCTGATCAGTCTTTATTTAGTATCAAAAACTGATTTTGGCACTGGAGTATTAGTGTTTATTGCAATTTTATACCTCGCTGTAATTGCTTATAAAGTTAAGCAATTATTTAGTAATTCTAATTCGTAAGGTGTAACACGAGGAGGATATTAGTGAACAAGGACTAGCACGCCTGCACGTATAGATTTACCCAATAGCTAATGTTGCCGAAATCGCTTTGCCTCTGTTTAGAGACAAAGTGATTTTCAATTTCACTCAAAAGCAAAACCCCTCTCAAATTTATTCATTTTAATCAACCATATTTATTTTTAATCACGGTTATTTAGAGTTATTACTATAGTGTCTAGGCGAAAATACGTTTTTTAATGCACTTATTATTCCTGGCACAAGAAAGAAGACGCCAAAAAAGACAGTAAGTAAATTTAATTGTGGTGTTTCATAAAAAGTAAACCATTCTTTAAAAATTGACGATTCCGTAATTCTCCCAAATAGTGTTCCATCAATCTCTCTATAATTAGGTATCCATCCTGTTGTTTCAAATGTAATAAAAATTATCTGTGACAATAAAAATACACCAATTTGAGAAACCCAATATTTTTTAAAAAATGGAACCCTTTTTTGCTTTTCAGCCAACGAATATTCCTCCCCGCATTAGATGCCATTTTATATTGATATACGGAAAATTAAAGAATAAGTTTCAATATTTAATTCTCTCGACATGATAGGAGGAAATACTTTCTTTTTTACATTTCACTCAAAAGCAAAACCCCTCAAGAAAGGGATCTTGGTTTTTGAATAAAAGAGTGATTTTACATAAATATTTGATTCGAAGATCATAGTTTTTCATTGTAGTGGAAACATCTTCGTGTTCAGCAGGGATTTGCTGACAAGTTCAACCTTGATTTTCTTGATTTCGAGATATCCTTCATTAAAAAGGAATGTCCTCACTTTACACCTCTTCGAAAAATTTCAGTCCCCAATTGTTGCAATACGGCACATTTTCACAATCAGTCCCAAGTGTTACAAGTCGCCCCTTATTGCAGTCCGGTTTTTTTAAAAAAGCCGGTTTTTCCGGAACATGCGGTAAAAAACAACGCTTTTACACACACGTTTTTATTATAAAGTAATGACAAGAGCTGCTCACTACTTTAGTTTCAGAAGGAGGATTCGCATGAAACTGTTAGCGATTACATCATGTCCAAACGGAATTGCCCACACGTATATGGCTGCGGAAAATTTGCAAAAAGCGGCCGATCGAATGGGCGTTCAAATGAAAGTCGAAACACAAGGCGGCATCGGGGTGGAAAATGAGCTGACCGAGCAGGAAATCCGCGAGGCAGACGCGATTATCATAGCCGCAGACCGCTCGGTCAACAAAGACCGTTTTATCGGGAAAAAACTTCTGGCTGTCGGTGTTCAGGAAGGCATCCGAAAACCGGAAGAATTAATACAAAAAGCGATCAGCGGCGATATACCTGTCTATCGGCCGGCTGCGAAAACGGAAGCCTCAGCTCAAACTGAGAAAAAACAAAATCCGATTTACCGGCATTTAATGAACGGTGTATCATTTATGGTTCCTTTCATCGTCGTCGGCGGATTATTGATTGCGGTCGCACTGACGCTTGGAGGTGAAAAAACGCCGAAAGGGTTAGTGATTCCTGATGAATCTTTTTGGAAAACGATTGAGCAAATCGGGGCTGCCTCATTCTCATTCATGATCCCGATTTTAGCCGGTTATATTGCCTACAGCATCGCCGATAAACCGGGGCTTGTGCCAGGGATGATCGGCGGATACATCGCAGCGACAGGAAGCTTTTACGGCAGCGGAAGCGGTGCGGGGTTCCTCGGCGGCATTATCGCGGGCTTTTTAGCCGGATATGCGGCGCTGGCCATCAAAAAATTAAAAGTGCCAAAAGCCATTCAGCCGATCATGCCGATCATCATCATACCGGTGGTTTCCTCGCTTATTGTCGGCTTGGCATTCGTATTGCTGATCGGCGCGCCTGTCGCGCAAATCTTTGAATCTTTGACGGTTTGGCTGGCTGGTATGCAGGGCTCAAGTTCGATTCTTCTGGCATTAATTTTAGGGGCGATGATTTCGTTTGATATGGGCGGCCCCGTCAATAAAGTGGCATTCCTGTTTGGTTCAGCCATGATCGGTGAAGGAAACTATGAAATTATGGGTCCGATCGCCGTCGCCATTTGTATTCCTCCGATCGGGCTTGGCATCGCAACGTTTTTAGGAAAAAGAAAATTTCAGGCGCAAGAAAGAGAAATGGGAAAAGCAGCATTTACAATGGGGTTATTCGGTATTACTGAAGGTGCCATACCGTTTGCTGCACAGGACCCGCTTCGCGTCATACCAAGTATTATGGCGGGTTCAATGACTGGTTCTGTGATCGCCATGATCGGTAATGTAGGGGACAGAGTCGCCCACGGCGGACCGATTGTAGCAGTGCTTGGCGCTGTCGATCATGTGTTGATGTTCTTCATCGCCGTTATTGCCGGATCCCTGGTCACCGCTCTTTTGGTCAATGTACTCAAAAAAGAGGTCGCAGCCGCTCCTGCAGGGGCAAGTGAGACTGCTGCAGTTCATGACATTCCGCAGCCGAACATCGAAATAAAAGCGGAAAGCAAAAAATCCGAAATACCGGAAATTAAAAAGCTCACTGACATCATTGATACAGATTTGATCGAACCTCATTTATCAGGGGATACGAGAAACGACATTATCGATGAAATGATTCAAAAATTGTCCCGTAAAGGTGCACTGCATTCGGAAAGCGAATTTAAACAAGCGATCATGAACCGCGAATTAGAGGGGACAACGGCAATCGGCATGAACATCGCGATCCCGCACGGGAAGTCTGACGCCGTCAAGAAGCCGAGTGTAGCATTCGGCATCAAACGTTCGGGCGTCGACTGGAAGAGTCTTGACGGAACTGACGCCAAACTGATCTTTATGATCGCCGTCCCGAAAGAAAGCGGGGGAAACGAGCATCTGAAGCTTCTGCAAATGCTCTCCCGAAAACTGATGGATGACACCTACAGGGACAAGCTTCTCTCTGCTCAAACAAAAGTAGAAGCATACAAACTTCTGGATGAAATCATCTAAAAAAGGAGGATGCCCGTCATGACTGAACCATTATTTTTCGAGCCTGTTTTTAAAGAAAGAATTTGGGGCGGCACAGCTTTAGCCTCTTTCGGCTACGAGATTCCATCCGAACAAACGGGGGAGTGCTGGGCTTTCGCCGCCCATCAAAATGGGCAAAGCGTCGTGAAAAACGGCATGTATAAAGGGCTCACACTCAGCGAATTATGGAATGAACATCGCCATTTATTCGGACATATAAAGGGAGACCGCTTTCCTCTTCTGACAAAAATTTTGGACGCCGACCAAGACCTATCCGTACAAGTGCATCCAAACGATGAATATGCAAAACTGCACGAAGACGGGGAGCTTGGAAAAACGGAATGCTGGTATATCATGGATTGCAACGAAGATGCGGAGATCATTTACGGCCACCATGCCAAAACGCGGGAAGAACTGGTCTCAATGATCGAACACGGGAAATGGAACGAGCTCTTGCGCCGCGTCAAAGTGAAGCCGGGAGATTTCTTCTATGTGCCGAGCGGAACCGTCCATGCGATCGGAAAAGGTATTTTGATTTTGGAGACGCAGCAGAATTCAGACACAACCTACAGACTATATGATTATGACAGAAAAGATGCTGAAGGAAACCTGCGCGAGCTCCATTTGCAAAAAAGCATAGAAGTGATCGACGTCCCGTCTTCGCCTGGCCGCGAAGATGTTCAATATGAAACATCGGGTAATGTCAAGACTGCCGCACTGATTGAGTGTCCTTATTTCTCAGTAGCAAAATGGGATGTAAAAGGATCAGCCTGGTTCAAACAGGATAAACCGTTTCTTCTTGTCAGCGTCATAGAAGGGGAAGGGCAGATCAATGCGTCTTGCGGCAACGACTTTTCTTTTAAAAAAGGAGATCACATGCTGCTGCCTGCGGGCTTTGGAGAATTTACAATCGCCGGCCGTGCAGAATGTATCGTCTCAAGCCTGTCAAATGAATAAGCCATCAACGGTCACTTTCTAAACAGACCATCAAAACGATGGTCTGTTTTATTTTTTCAAAAAAGCATGCCGGCTTGCCAAAACGCGTTCGCCACAAGGCGGACAATGCATATTCCCAAGCTTTCACAAGTAAAATAGAGTAAACCAAAAAAACATTTGGAAATCTTCCAATTATTTGATAAGCTGATATTAAAAGCTTCATAACTTACACATCAGCTGCACTGCCCGGAGCTTTTCGCGGAACAGTTGCTTCATGAAACAAAAAAGCGGGGCTGTGTTCCGGCGACAGGCAGAAGAAAAGCCTGCTAAATGACCGAAACAACCGTGCCCTTCATAATTGGTTGGTCCTTATCTGGATGAGAAAAGGAGACGATGATTCGTATCAGGTAAAATGTAAGCGGATTCATCGTCTTTTTATCTCAGTTTATCACTCTTTTTAGCGGAAGCGAGGAGGAAAGCAATGGGGAAAGCAAAAATTCGATGGAATGAACCCTTGATTTCTCAACACGAATCGGCTGCTGAAGGATTTACGCCGGAAGATTTCACAGAGGAAGATCAACTGATTTCAAAAACGACAGAATCATTTGTCAAAAATGAAGTCATGCCCCTTCTTGAATCGATCGATCAGCAGGATCACGAAAGCGTGAAAAAATTGTTTCAAAAAGCGGGAGAGCTCGGATTGCTCAGTATCGAAGTTCCTGAGGAATACGGCGGCCTTTCACTCAGCAAGAAGCTTTCCGGGTTAGTAGCAGAGAAAATGGGAGCCGGCGGATCGTTCAGCGTCTCCTTTAATATTCATGCGGGCGTCGGGACATTGCCGTATATTTATTATGGAACAGAAGAACAAAAACGAAAATACCTTCCGAAACTGGCATCGGGCGAATGGATCGGAGCATATGCTCTGACAGAGCCGGGCGCAGGCTCAGATGCTTTAAACGCAAAAACGACGGCCGTCTTGAATGGCGAAGGAACAGCCTGGGTTTTAAACGGGGAAAAACAGTGGATTACGAACGCGCAAGTAGCTGATGTATATGTTGTCTTTGCAAAAACGGCGGAAGGCATGACAGCATTTATCGTCGAACGTTCGTTTAAAGGCGTTTCCATCGGACCTGAAGAGAAGAAGATGGGAATCAAAGGGTCTTCGACGGCAACCTTAATCCTCGAAGAAGTCGAGGTGCCAAACGACAATGTTTTGGGTCATGTCGGGAAAGGTCATCACGTCGCTTTGAACATTTTAAACATGGCCCGCTTAAAGCTCGCGTTTTCGAACATTGGAATGGCAAAGCAAGCATTGAACCTTGCCGTTAGCTACGCCAAACAGCGCAAACAATTTAACAAGCCGATCATCGGTTTTTCAATGATTCAAGAAAAGATTGCCGACATGGCAATTTCGATTTTCGGCGCCGAAAGCGCTGCTTACAGAACGGCAGACTGCCTGGACCATGTTTTAAATTCGGCTGAGCCATTAGACGACAGACTGAGAAAACTCACAAACTATGCATCCGAATGCGCGATCAATAAAGTTCACTGCTCCGAAATACTCGACCGAAATGCAGACGAGGCGGTACAGATTCATGGCGGCTACGGATACATGCAGGAGTACGAAGTCGAACGTTTGTACCGGGACGCGAGGATCAGCCGGATTTTCGAAGGGACAAACGAGATTAACCGTTTGACGATCGCCAAACTGATGATGAAAGAAGTGAAGCAAAACGGCATCTCAGAGCCGGAAGCTCAATTAAGCAGCGGGGAAAACCGAAACCGGCGGTTTATTCAGCTGTCCAACAGGCTTTTCGGCAAAACATTAAAAGCGCTTAAACGCTCCCACGTGAACATTCAAAAGGAGCAGGAATACGCGCGGATTCTCGCCGACATGCAAAAAGAACTCTATGTGATGGAATCCGCCGCCCTCCGGACCGAAAAGGCAACCAAAAGATACGGAAGCGAAAAAGCACGGTTGAAAGAAATGATGACGAACGTTATTTGTGAAGAAGGCTTCCGCAAAATCGAAGAGATGGCGGTAACCGCCTTATCAGGCATAGAATCTGATGAAGCCGAAAGAAAGATCGCAATGGAAGAGGCTCACAGCCTTACTTTGCCCCTTTTCAGCAATCTGTTTGCTCAAAAACGCGAAATCGCAGAGAAAATAGCCGCTCATGAAAAATATACGGTGTGATCGGAGGGAAACCGTTTGAAAAAAATCGGGTTTATCGGTTTGGGCAACATGGGTCTGCCCATGTCGAAAAATTTGCTTCAGGAGAACTTTGCGGTGTATGGAACGGATCTTAACAAAGAAGCTGAATTGGCCCTGCATCATGCAGGGGGAACGATCGGGATTTCAGTTGAAAAGATGGTAAAAGAGTGTGACGCCATCCTCACAAGCCTTCCTTCATCAAAAGCTGCAGAGGAGGTTTTTCTGGGGAAAAAGGGGCTCGTCCACCTGGCTGAACCAGGCGTCCTTCTGATTGATACAAGCACGGTCGCTCCTGAACTGAATATCCGGATTGCAGAGGAAGCGAAAAGCAAAGGAATTGATTTTCTTGCGGCGCCGGTCAGCGGCGGTGTAATCGGAGCGGTCAACCGGACGCTTACCTTTATGGTCGGGGGGCCGAAGTCTGTTTTTGATAAAGCATTGCCTATTTTCAACGTATTGGGCGAGAATATTTTTCATGTGAACGAAAACATCGACAGCGGAACGAATACGAAGCTGATCAACAACCTCTTAATCGGTTTTTATACAGCCGGCGTCAGTGAAGCCTTGCATCTTGCCAAAAACAGCAATCTCGATCTCGAAAAATTGTTTGAGATGCTGAACGTCAGCTATGGGCAGAGCCGAATCTATGAGCGCAACTATAAAAGTTTCATAGCGAATGAAAACTATGAACCTGGCTTTTCTTTGAAGCTGCTGCTGAAAGACCTTGGCTTTGCACTGGATTTGGCTGAGAAAAATGAGGTTGAACTGCCGGTGAGCAAGATTCTCTTCGGCATCTATGAAGAAGCCGATCAAAATGGATACGGCGACAAAGATATGTCTGTTTTATACAAAAAAATAAGCGAACAGAAGACAACTTATCGGTAAGGAGAGGTGAGAAAGTACATGATCACAACGAATGCCAAGAAAATTATGAACCATATCGACGGGGAGTGGGTGAATTCCTCAGGTACGGAAGCTGAAGAAGTCGTCAATCCTGCAAACGGAAACGTCATCGCTTATGCGCCCCTATCTGTGAGAGCGGATGTAGATCATGCCGTGCAGGCTGCCAAACACGCTTATCAGACCTGGTCACTTGTGCCTGTCCCCAATCGGGCGAGACTTTTATATAAATATTTGCAGCTTCTTCAAGAGCAAAAAGAACAATTGGCGGACATCATTACGACGGAAAACGGCAAAACGTTAAAAGACGCCCGAGGCGAAGTGCAGCGCGGAATCGAAGTTGTTGAGCTTGCAACAGCCACACCTACTTTAATGATGGGAGAATCCCTGCCCGCGATAGCAGGGGGCATCGACGGATCGATTTGGCGCTATCCTTTGGGGGTCGTCGCCGGTATTACGCCGTTTAACTTTCCAATGATGGTTCCTCTGTGGATGTTTCCGCTCGCCATTGCTTGCGGAAACACGTTCGTCCTGAAACCTTCGGAACGCACTCCTATTCTTGCCGGAAAGCTTGTCGAGCTGTTTTATGAAGCCGGGTTTCCGAAAGGTGTGCTGAACCTCGTTCATGGAGGAAAGGATGTTGTAAACGGAATATTGGAGAACGATGATATTAAAGCCGTCTCCTTCGTCGGTTCAGAACCGGTCGCAAAATATGTGTATCAAACGGGCACAGCCAACGGGAAGCGCGTTCAGGCTCTGGCCGGCGCAAAAAACCATGCGATTGTGATGCCGGATTGTCATCTTGAAAAATCGGTTCAAGGCATCATCGGGGCGGCATTCGGAAGCAGCGGAGAACGCTGTATGGCCTGCTCCGTCGCGGCGGTCGTTGATGACATCGCCGATGATTTCATGGAAATGCTCGTGTCTGAAACACGGAAGCTGAAGCCAGGGGACGGCAGATCAGAGGATCACTTTGTCGGCCCGCTGATCCGCGAAGTTCATAAAGAACGCGTTCTTGACTATATCGACAGCGGTATAAAAGAGGGAGCCGCACTCGCCGTGGACGGACGCAATCCGGATGTTCAGGAAGGATATTTTGTGGGAGCCACGATTTTCGATCATGTAACACCGGAGATGAAAATCTGGCAGGACGAAATCTTTGCGCCGGTCTTGAGCGTCGTCCGCGTGCAAGACCTTGATGAGGGGATCGAGCTCGCCAATCAATCCAAGTTTGCCAACGGCGCTGTCATTTACACGTCGAGCGGGAAAAGCGCCCAGCAGTTCCGCGACAAAATCGATGCCGGAATGATCGGCGTCAATGTCAACGTACCAGCTCCGATGGCATTCTTCTCCTTCGCAGGGAACAAGGCCTCTTTCTATGGAGACCTTGGGACAAACGGAAAAGATGGCGTCCAGTTTTACACGCGCAAAAAGGTCGTCACCGAACGCTGGTTCTAATTCTTAACATAAGGCTCCCTCTCATGCGCAACAGATTTTTTCAGAGGGGCCTTTTCTATTTCAACAGGGAGGGATCCATATTGAACTTGAAATATGCCACACTTAAAACCGAACATAGCATCACAACCGTCACGTTGAACAATCCGCCGGCAAATACACTCTCTTCTTCCTGTATCGCCGAATTGCGCTCTCTTTTTCGGGAATTGACCCGCGACGAGGAGACAAAAGCGATCATCGTCACAGGAGAAGGACGATTTTTTGTGGCGGGAGCGGATATAAAAGAATTCGTTTCAAAACTCGGGGACCAAAAACAAGGGCTGGCACTCGCACAAGGGGGCCAGGCGCTCTGTGATGAAATCGAAGCTTCCAATAAGCCCGTCATTGCGGCGATAAACGGACCGGCTCTTGGCGGAGGCTTGGAACTCGCAATGAGCTGCCACTTCAGAATCGTATCAGACGATGCAACACTCGGCCTTCCCGAATTAAAGCTCGGCTTGATTCCCGCGTTTGGAGGTACACAGCGGCTTCGCAACATAACGGATACAGCGACAGCACTCGATCTCATCCTGACGGGCCGAACGCTTTCAGCTCAAGAAGCGGTAGAGCTGAAAATTGCGCAGATGGCGGTAAAGGGGGAGGAACTGATGAAGACGGCAGAAGGGGTCGCGTCGTCTTTTATCGAAGGAAAAAGCATGACCAGCGTGAGACGCGCCGTAGAATGTGTCGTACAGGGCGCCTCTGAAAGCATGGAACAGGCACTGGAGAGAGAGCGAAACAGATTCGCCGAGCTGTTTGTCACTTCAGACGCCAAAGAAGGAATTCACGCATTTGTCGAAAAGCGCAAACCAAACTTTCATCATTCATAAAAGGAGTGGATCCAGATGTCCGATGATGTGCTGTTTTCCGTTAATCAAAACGGCGCCGCAGCGATTGTTTTGAATCGTCCGAAAGCGCTCAACTCCCTCACATACGACATGGTCCGTCTGATTGGTGAAAAGTTAAACGAGTGGGAGACAGATCAAAACGTTTCTGTTGTGGTCATCAAAGGTGCAGGACCAAAAGGACTGTGTGCCGGAGGGGATATTAAGGCACTCTATGAAGCACGTTCGTCAAAACAGGCCCTGCAAGAAGCCGAGTGCTTTTTTGAAACAGAGTACGAAGTCGATATGGTAGTCCATCGATTTCCGAAACCGATCATCGCCTGCTTGGATGGGATCGTCATGGGGGGAGGCGTCGGCCTGACATACGGGGCCAGCCACCGGATTGTCACGGAGAGGACAAAATGGGCGATGCCTGAAATGAATATCGGTTTCTTTCCGGATGTCGGGGCAGCCTATTTTTTAAACAGAGCTCCGGGACACATAGGAAGATATCTTGGATTAACGGCATCTGTCATCCATGCGGCAGACGTGCTGTATATCAATGGGGCAGACGCCTACATGGAGAGCGGCGCTTTAGAACGATTGATCCAAACAGTGGAACAAACAGATTGGCGCCTTGTAAACGTTGAAGAAAAGCTCAATCAGCTGATCGGCGAATCGAAAACGAAGCCCTCCCAAGAAAGCACGCTCGCCCGTGATCAGCAAGCGATTGACCGGCATTTTAAGTATGATAAGCTCGAAGAGATCCTTCAATCGCTCGAAAGCGAAGGAAGCACTTTTAGCTCGAATGTGAAAAAAACGATGCTTTCCAAAGCGCCATTTTCATTGAAAATCACATTGAAACAGCTGGCGGACGGACGTCAAAAAACATTGGAAGAATGCTTTGCAACAGATCTGGTGCTGGCGAAGAACTTTTTGAAGCACGACGATTTCTTCGAAGGCGTCCGGTCCGTCCTGATCGACCGTGATCAATCACCGAACTACAAGTATCGGCACGTTTCAGATGTAACCGATGAAGCAGTGGACCGGTTTTTCCAACCTTCTGAATCTGTCCGATTTTAAAAGCGGGAGCTGACGATTAACGTCAGCTCTTTTTTTGTAAGAGCCTTATGAAAGAGGTATATATTTCTATCTGGAGAATATGTATACTAACAATATTTGGTTGGAGGCTGACAACATGAACATCGGAAAATTAAGCAAGTATTTCTTGTCCCTTGCCGTGGCTCTCGCGACGGTGATGTCCTTTCATGCCGTCTCTGTAGATGCCGCATCGGTCGGTACCATTAAACCGAGCGAATGCTCAACTCATATTCTCACCGTATATGACGAAACAGTCGGCATTGGCGGTTCCGGACGTGCACACTTTTATTGCGGCAGTATAAATGGCGGTCCTCAAATTGAATTTTCGGACGACGATTTAGAGGTTGCGGTCGATGATCCCTTTATTCTTCACGCATATGCTAATCCGGGCTTAAATTCGGTAGACTACGAAGGACGCCAAAAGGGGGATGCGGAGGTAACGATTTATTGGAAAAACAAGCCGGAGGGCACCAAATACACATTTTTATTGGTGAAAATCATATAATTACGGCACGCATTTACCTCATAAAAAAGAACTCTCCAAATTGGGAGGGTTCTTTACATTTACGATGGTATGATCCCATACACAGCAGCGTTACACTGGCGATGATGCAGGTATAATCGGTAGAATAAGAGGAAGCAAGAGATCATCCTAAAAAGGAAGGAACAATGAAAAAAATCATGATGTTTTTATTCATTTTTATCATCGTATTTTGCGCGGGTGTTTTGTTATTCATCAATTTACACCCCGTGTTTGGGGGAAATCCAAGTACAGAACAAAAAAAGCTGTATCAAAACTTTGACAATTATGCAGATGGCAAATTTGTCAATCAGACTCCGGAAAAGATGGATATGGGTGGAATCTCCGGCGTTTTCTCGATGATAAGAGACGCTGTTTCCGGCGGCAAGGAACGCAACCCTTCCGGTCAAATCCCTGTTTCTAAGATCGATTGGAGCACAGTTAAAAGTAACGAAGACAGTTTAACGTGGTTTGGACATTCCGCTTTTTTACTGAGTATCGATCGCAAAAAAATACTCGTAGATCCTATGCTGGGGCCAATTGCTTCACCCGTATCATTTATCGGAAGCAGACGCTACAGCGAAGACATCCTGCATATGGTCGATGATATGCCGCCGATTGACGCCGTCTTGATCACACATGATCATTATGATCACTTAGATTATCCATCCATCTTAAAACTGAAGGAAAAGGCCGGTCATTTCTTCGTTCCCCACGGAGTCAGCGCACACTTGATACGGTGGGGAGTTGAGAAAGAAAAAATCACAGAGCTCAATTGGTGGGATGAAACGGAGTTTCAAGGTTTGACGATATCCTTAACACCGTCCAAACACTTTTCGGGTAGAGGGTTGTTGAATCGAAATACGACCCTGTGGGGCGGCTGGGTTATCCTCGGAAAGCATACGCGTTTTTATACGAGCGGTGACGGGGGATATGATGAACATTTTAAGGAAATCGGCAAAAAATACGGCCCTTTTGATATCACCTTAATGGAGGGCGGTCAATATGACAGACGCTGGTCCGGAATTCATATGACACCTGAACAATCTGTACAGGCCCACAAAGATGTAAAAGGAAAGAACATGATGTTGATTCACTGGGGCGCGTTCACCCTCGCCTATCATGGCTGGAAAGATCCGATTGAACGTGCTTTGAAAGAAGCTGAGAAAAAAGGCGCCAACATGATTGCTCCCGCGATTGGTGAAACAATCCTGTTAAACGGCCAATACTCGCTTCCCGAATCCTTTTGGTGGGATATGTAAACATGCCGTTTATCCGTATAAAAGTCACACCCTTTGCAACTCTAAAAAAAGCCGTTTCCAGCGCAGGCTGGAGACGGCTTTTATCAGGAAATTTCACAAAAACCCTTGCGTTAAAGTGGACTTTAACGATTATTCTGTAGATGCAGCTTATTCGCAGCCTTAATCGAAAAAAGAAAGGAGAGTTATGATGAATGGGGAGGCGGAATCTTTCCAATGGTTCCGGGACATGAAATCGCCGGCGTTGTCAAAGCAGTAGACCAGACGTTAAAAAATTTGCTGTCGGCGACCGCGTCGGGGTCGGCTGCTTCGTCGACTCCTGCGGCGAATGTGAATACTGTCGGAGCGGAGAGGAGCAATTTTGTACGAAAGGCGTGATCCAAACGTATAACTGTTTAGACTACGATGGTCATCCGACATACGGCGGTTACAGCCAGTACATCGTGGTCAAAGAAGATTTCGTTGTCCGCATTCCGGACAGTCTGAACTTGGATGCTGCCAGCCCGCTCTTATGCGCGGGCATTACCACGTACTCTCCTTTGAAGCATTGGAACGCAGGTCCCGGCAAGAAAATTGCCGTTGTTGGAATGGGGGGACTCGGCCATGTCGCCATCCAATTCGCGCATGCCATGGGGGCAGAAGTAACGGTCCTGAGCCGCTCTTTGAATAAACAAGAAGAAGCCTTGCGTTTTGGCGCAGACCATTATGTTGCAACTAGTGATCCTGCTGTATTTATTGAACTGGCCGGCCGTTTTGACCTCATTTTAAACACGGTGTCCGCCAATCTGGACGTTGATGCCTATTTATCGCTTCTTCGCGTAGATGGAACACTTGTTAACGTCGGCGCGCCGGCAGAACCGGATCAATACAGTGTGTTTTCCTTAATTATGGGCCGCCGCAGCATTGAAGGTTCGCTAGTCGGCGGCATTCGCGAGACACAAGAGATGCTTGATTTCGCTGCTGAACACGGCATCGCTCCGCAAGATGAAGCGTATGAGCGCGTACTTCGCAGCGATGTGCGTTATCGATTCGTGATTGATATCTCCACTTTGTAAATCATATGTAATACAGAGAGGCCAGTCATTTTATTTGACTGGCCTTTTTTGGCATGATCCGGCAATTTCAGCAGAGTGGATGGACATACAGCTTCATTCTATATGGCATTTCACAACCTCCCAAATGTAAGATTTCTTTTCCAATTACCATTTTACATGATGTAACAGAATTGTAAATTATCTTCATAGGGAAGAGCTATCTTCATGCATACATGTTGGCAAGGCCGTAATTAATCAACTTATCCAAGATACTGTTTTAATATATCCAACCCTAATTTCAGCTCATCTAATGAATTTGTAGAAGAAAGCGCAATGCGCAAATATTTTTCGCGCGTCGTCTGCCCGCTGAGAAAACGCTCGGAATGAAAAACCCGAATCCCACGCTTCCTCAAATCCGTCTCCAATTGTGATGAGTCAGCATGCTCTTCAATCGGAAGCCATCGGTATAAACTAAGAGGATGTTCACCAGGCTCAGTTACAGGAAAATATGCCGCATAAAGATCATTGGCCGACTGTGCAAGCTTTTTCTTTTGAGCAACGATTTCATGAGCCTTACCTGATAAAATCAGCTCAGTAATGACCTCCGCATCTAAAGATGACGTTTTGACATTGATGTTAAAAATGCCCTGCAATATCTTTTCCCGTAAAGCATCCCCATACACCATATAGGCAACTCTTAACCCGGAGCATATCGACTTTGAGGTGCTGCAAATGTATATGCTCTGATCTGGAAGCAAACTAAACATTGGCTGCTGATAATCTGATACAATCCCTGCCGTCAGAAACGCATGAATATCATCCTCGATCAACAGCAAATCATGCTTGCGGATGGCCTCCACTAATTCATGCTTTCGAACATCTGATATCATCACGGTTGTCGGATTACAGCATGAGGGCATCAGAAATATGCCGTGAATTTTCGTCTGGCAGCACTGCTTTTCAAGTTCATCCGGCAGCATTCCATACTGGTCACCGGAAACAGGTACCAATTGAATATGGAGCATTTTGGCCAGCTCAATAAAGTTCGAATACGTGTATAGGTCAGTTGCAATGCGGTCACCAGGGTCAAACAGCGAGGTCAATGCAATGGCCAACGCATTTTGAGCACCGGAAACAATCGCAATATGTTCTTGGTCTGCGTGAATACCGAAAGATTCCATCCAGTTTAGCCCTGCCGTTTTTTGATGCGGAATACCAGTCGGGTCATTGTAGTCCATTAGCTTCTCCAAATAGCTTTTATCTGCAGCTTTTTGAACAACCTCCGCTACCATTCCGTTGGTTTGCTCAAAAGAGGCTACAAATCCGAGATCAATGCAGTTTGTCACCTTATCTGCGGAAATGGTGATAGAGCGGGCAGCATTAGGAGCGACGAAGGTGCCGCTTCCGGTGACAGCATAAATCAGCCCCTTGAACTCACATAGTTTGTAGGCGCGTGTAATCGTGGTAAAGTTTAAATCAAGAAAATCTGCCAGTTCCCGTTGCGGAGGCAGCTTTGTCCCAGGCGCCAAAAAACCGTTTACGATATCCTCTTCAAGCAATGTCGCAATCGAATAATAATAAGGACGCTTCAATGCTTTCTTATCAGGTTTCCAAGACATTGGATAGTTGTCAAACGAATTGACTGGCATTTTGCTCCTCCTACATTTAAATTCCATACAATAATATCATCAATAGTTTGGAATTCAAATGCAGAACGGGAAGTTTTAAAGAGGGGACAATTAAAGGAGGCCCGATCTGTAAAAGTCCCTGAAAATGGGGCTTTTTTTAAACTAAATAATTGTAATCCATACAATTATCTTGTTTATTGTATGGATTTCGTATGTTAAATTTGTATGGAATAAAGCTGGTAACAGAGGATGTGAACCATGTGACAAAAAGAGATCATATATGGAGTGCATGTCGAGCGGCTTTTCCATATACCGTACCTATTCTTGCAGGCTTTGTTTTTTTGGGGATCGCCTATGGAATTTATATGAATTCCTTAGGGTTCAATGCAATTTACCCTATCATAATGAGCTTCGCTATTTTTGCAGGATCAATGGAGTTTGTTGCGGCCAATTTACTTCTTGCCGCCTTTAACCCGACGAATGCCCTATTTCTAACCCTCATGGTGAACGCACGCCATTTGTTTTATGGCATTTCTATGTTGGATAAGTATAGGGGAACAGGCAGAAAAAAGTTTTATCTGATTTATGGACTGTGCGACGAATCTTTTTCTATCAATTGTACCGTAAATGTTCCAAAGGATATAGACAAGGGCTGGTTTATGTTCTTCGTGACGCTGTTCAATCATTTCTATTGGGTGATAGGAGCGGCGATCGGCGGCGTTTTCGGATCTTTTGTCCGGTTCAACACAGAAGGGCTCGATTTTGTGATGACTGCTCTTTTTGTGGTAATTTTCATAGAACAATGGATGAAAGAGAAAAAGCACCACAGCGCGCTTGCAGGACTCGGACTTACTGCAGTCAGTCTGATCATCTTTGGCGGAAATCACTTCATTATCCCAGCTATGCTGGCCATTCTCGGGGTACTTACTGTCCTTAGAAAACCATTAGAGAAAGCTGAGGTTACTGTATGACGATGAGTTTTACACAGCAAATGATCACGATTGCCATGATCGTGTTAGGCACAATGCTGACAAGGTTTCTTCCTTTTATGATTTTTCCATCGGACAAACCTACGCCGACATATGTTCAATACCTTGGAAAAGTGCTTCCTTCAGCGGTAATCGGACTTTTGATCGTTTATTGTTTTAAGGATGTGAGCCTGCTTTCCGGCAGCCGCGGAATCCCCGAACTGATCGGGGCAGCGGCAGTTGCGCTGCTTCATTTTTGGAAGAAAAATATGCTCCTTTCTATTGCCGGAGGAACGATTATCTATATGATACTGGTGCAATGGGTTTTTAATTGAACAACCTCATGACCAAAGGAGGAGACGATGATGAAGAGAAAAATCGATGAAGTGAACATTCACGAAAAACACTATGACCAAATCCATAGGCAAGTAAAGAACGATCCGTATGCCCGATCGCTGGGAATTGAGTTAACAAAGTTTCGGGCAGGTCTTGCAGAGGCCGTTCTTGAAGTACAAAGCCATATGGTAAATGCTTACGGGACAGTTCACGGAGCCGTCATTTATGCCTTAGCCGATCACGCTTTTTCAGCGGCATGTAATGCATACGGAAAAACATCTTTAGGACTCACCACAACAATCCAGTTTATTGAATCAGCTAAACCAGGAGACAAGATAACTGCCCGTGCGAAAGAGGAAAAACGAAACTTCCGCACAGGCTTCTACCGAATCGACATCTTGCATGGAGAAAATCTGATAGCTACAATGGATGCCGTATCTTATCGTAAAAATCACTACTTTATTGAACTTGATGAACATGTTTAAGATTTCAAGTTACTTGATCTTGTATTTCAGCAAGAAAGAGCGTCCGGTTCTATCATTACAAACTAAACCTTTGACAATACAAGCAACAGCTACTATAGTAGGATAGTACTTTTATTTAATATTTACTGATAATTCAGGACATTCATTTATGAAATTTTTATCGTGCTACACTGCTGACTACTACAAACACACTAATAGCTTAACCCGAATCGGAGGACTCATGATGGCAAAAAAAATTCCTTTTTCATTTATCCTAATCATAGGACTAATGTTGTTTGCATTATTTTTCGGTGCAGGAAATCTCATTTTCCCGCCTATGCTTGGTCAGATGGCCGGAGAGAATGTATGGACAGCCAATGCAGGATTCTTAGTGACCGGAGTCGGATTGCCATTACTCGCCATTACCGCATTCGTTTTTTCAGGAAAAAATGATTTGCAGTCTCTGGCCAGTCGTGTGCATCCATTGTTCGGCATTGTATTTACGACGGTTCTCTATTTAGCAATCGGCCCTTTTTTCGCGATTCCCAGATCCGGTAATGTATCGTTTGAAATAGGGGTTAAACCTTTTTTATCTCATGATGCAAGCCCTGTCGCCTTAATCATATTTACCGTATTATTTTTCACGGTGGCCTGCTTGCTGTCTCTGAATCCAACTAAAATTATTGATGTTATCGGAAAATTTTTAACTCCTATTAAATTAACATTTATCGGATTGCTCGTCGTTACGGCAATTATTCATCCAATCGGAAGCTTTCAAGCTCCGTCTGCAGGATATGCATCACACGTGTTTTTTAAAGGGTTCAAAGAAGGTTACTTTACACTTGATGCCCTTGTCGCTTTTGTATTTGGAATCATCATTGTGAACGCCATGAAAGAGAAGGGAGCGGTCTCCAAAAAACAGCTCATGATCGTTTGTGCAAAATCGACGGCGATTGCAGCAGCGCTCCTGGCTCTGATCTATTCAGCGCTTTCATACATGGGGGCTTCCAGCGTTGAAAAACTGGGTCTATTAGAAAATGGAGCCGAGGTTTTAGCGAAGGTTTCATCCTATTATTTCGGACCATATGGTTCCGTTTTTTTGGGCTTAATGATCACAGTGGCATGTCTGACAACAAGTGTGGGACTCATCACAGCATGCTCTTCGTTTTTCCACGGCTTGTTTCCAAACATCTCCTACAAAAAAATTGCTGTCATTCTATCAATGTTCAGCACCCTTGTAGCAAATATAGGATTAACACAGCTGATTAACGTTTCAATGCCGGTTTTAACAACTTTGTATCCCATTGCGATTTCTTTAATATTCTTAACATTTTTACATCCCTTATTTAAAGGGAAGAGGGAAGTGTATCAAGGCAGTCTGATAATGACCTTTATCATCAGCTTGTTTGACGGCCTGAATGCTGCCGGACTCAAAATTGCAGCTATTAATCAATTTTTCAATCAGTTTCTCCCGATGTATGACATCGGATTAGGATGGGTGCTTCCGGCGATTCTAGGAGGAATAGGCGGCTATATTATTCATAGACTGCGGAAGTGCTGAATAAACTCATAAACATGGAGGCAACCCTTTGATCACAGGGTTGCCTTTTTCTTTCAAATGTTTGCGATGGTTTTCCATAAATGGATATTCTATAATGGTGTTAGTTTATCCATTTTGAAAAGAAAAGAGAGCTGAGTATGAGAAAATGGTATTTTATTTTATCAGCGTGTATTTTAGTTTCTGTTATCATCGCTTTTGCTTACGATAAGACCGGAGCAAAAGAAGCAGAACCGGCTAACAGCTTGTATGTTTCCCCCGATGGAAATGATCAAAATGAAGGAACGAAAGAAAAGCCGTTTCGAACTCTGGGACATGCAGCAAAAAAAGCTGTCCCCGGCACAACTGTTATGATTCGGGAAGGCACGTATCATGAAACGCTTGATGTGAGGGAGAGCGGGTCGGCTGAAAAGCCTATCACATTTCAAAACTATGAGAATGAAAAAGTCGTCATCAGCGGAAAATCTATTCAGGACGCTGAATATGAAACACCGCTCATTCAGATTCACAATCAACAGTACATCACAATCAGCGGCCTGACGATTCAAGACCTTTCCGTTTCATCGGAAGAAGCAACCGCCATGGGAATTTATGTTTCAGGCTCCAGCAGTCATATCACCATTAAAAACAATCACGTCCGGGATATAAAAACAACAGCGGATGACGGCAATGCCCACGGGATTGCCGTCTATGGCTCCGGCAGCATGAAAGACATTAAGATCGAGGACAATACGGTTGAAAAGCTGACACTCGGGGCGAGTGAAGCGGTTGTGCTGAACGGAAACATTGACGGTTTCACGGTGAGAGGCAATGTGGTTCGCGACAATAATAACATTGGAATTGATCTGATCGGTTATGAAGGAACGGCCGCTCAAAACGATTTTGTGCGCAACGGTATCGTAGAAAACAACACGGTTTACAATAACTCCACTTACGGAAATCCCGCCTATGGGGATGATTACTCTGCGGGCGGAATTTATGTTGACGGAGGACAAAGCATTGACATTAAGAAAAACACGGTCTACGGCAACGATATCGGGATAGAAGCAACGTCTGAACATAAAGGGAAATATGCTGATGATATTCAAATAACCGACAACAAAGTGTATGAGAATGCGTACACGGGCATTTCTATCGGCGGATACGACCAAAAGCGGGGAGGCACCAGCCATTCTGTTATTGCGCACAATATTGTTTACCGCAATGATACAAAGGGGCTGGACGGCGGACAGCTTTTGCTCCAGTATGACACAAAAAGCAACAAAATTGAAAAGAACATCATCACAGCAAGCGATTCGCGAATATTTATCGCAAACGATTTTACGAAAAATGAAGGAAATAAAGTAAATCATAACGTGTACCACAAGGAAGCCGGCAAAGACGGTCTGTGGATTTGGAAACAGAATGAATACGACTCGTTTTCGTCGTATCAACATGCGACAAATCAAGATCAAGACTCGATTTATGCCGATCCGATGTATCGCGACGAGACGTCTTATGACTTTACATTAGATCCGGCTTCACCGGCTTGGCCGGTCGTTAAATAATTTCATAGGAAAACAGGCTTAATTTATGAAGCGTATGGAAGTTTAATGCCTGCACGCACCACAAAAGCTACTCTTTGAGAGTAGCTTTTTTATTTATTGGAAGATACCCTTTGCGACTCAACTTCTATCTGTCAACAGTCAGTTTAATCAAGTTTTATTTTTTAAATTCTGCTTATTAATAGCTTAAATTATATTTACAAACTGACCGTGGTCAGTTAAAGTGAATGCTTAAGAAGGAAAATAAAATCAGTGAGTGAGAGGTAGCCAAATGGAATTGAATGTAGAAAAAATAAATACTGCAAAAATATGGTCATTGTCATTTGTTTTTGTGACGTTTGCAAATGCTTTCTTGTTTATGGTATTTGAAATGTTATTGCCGACATTGCCTTTGTTTGTGACGGCTATTGGGGGAGGGGCAAAACAAGTCGGGTATGTTACAGGTATTTTTATGATCTCTGCAATTGCTGTTCGTCCTTTTGCAGGGGCACTGGCTTTACGGTTTAATAAAAAATATTTGCTCATTTTAGGACTTGTGATCAGCGCTTTCTCAACAGGCGCCTATTACCTGGCGTCTGATGTCACCGCTTTATTACTGATTCGCTTAATACATGGCGCCGGGTTTGGATTAGCGACGACCTATTTAGCAACAATCGCAGCTGAAATTATTCCTAAAGAGCGCAGGGGTGAAGGAATTGGATATTTTGGAGTAGGTGAGACAATTGCAGTTTCCGTTGGACCGATGATCGGTATCGCGGCTCTGGAGCTTTATGATTTTCAAAGACTTTTTTTAGGCGGGATGTCCGTTCTTTTGCTGGCGGTACTTATGGCTGTTTTCGTGCGCAGACAGCCGGAAACAACTGGCACTGGCGGAAAAGGAACTGCAAAGTTAAAAGTATTGGAAAAACGTGTACTGTTTCCGTCAATACTTATTTTATTCGTTGGTATTGCTGCATCTGGAATTATGTCTTTCTTTTCGCTCTATGCAATCGAAAAGGGGTTTCATAGTGTCGGGATGTTTTTCTTTTTGATTGCAGGAGCCAGTTTTTTTATACGGCTTATTTCCGGCAGAACATTTGACCGATACGGAGCTGCCGCCATCCTTATTCCCGCCTCGCTATTTTCAATAGCAGGGCTGTCAATATTATATTTCGCGCAAACAAATGCAATGTTTTTTACAGCGGCTATATGCTACGGTTTTGGATTCGGCTCAATTTTTCCCGCCATCCAAACATGGTGTATCAATCTTGTGGAAGAGCATGAACATGAGGATGCAATGGGAACGTTCTTTAATTTTTTCGATATGGGGATTGGCGGAGGGTCCTTATTATTAGGTTTGGTGGCGACGGTTTATTCCTATCGGGAGATCTATATTACCGCCATTTTCATGTACCTTCTGTTTCTTTTATTATATATTTTATATATCTGCATGAAGAGAAAAACAGCCTGAAAAATAGGGGAGGACGGTATATTGACCAGAGAGAATATAAAGCGTACAGCGGTTCGCCAATTTAATGAATTGGGATATGAGGGAGTCAAAATGTCGCATATCGCACAAGAATTGGGAATCAGAAAACAATCTCTCGCTTATCATTTTTCGTCAAAAAAAGAGCTGCTGATGGAAATATACCCCGAGATTGTGGAAGAGGAAATTTCATTTATCAACGAATTCTTCGATTCAAGAAAACATATGCCTGCAAAGAGTCAAATATATGACTTTTTAAAAGAAACCCAAGTCCGTTTTCATGCATTGCCAAATGTGGCTTTTTTGCAGGCAATGTCCTTTAAGGCGCCTGCTGAAGTAAGCGATTTTATTTCAGCCCAATACCTTTTATATCTGCATACTTTAAAAGAACGGGTAGCGAATGTTTTTAAGGAATCGGATGTGAACTGTCCGCCGGAGAAATGTGCGATAGGCTTTATTACGCTTTATGACGGGCTTAACATTCAACTGGTATACGAAAACAAACAATCATTTGAACGGTCTTTAGAGATATCATTTGATATTTTTTGGCGCGGACTATTGTAGGTGCATCTGATTTAATTTAGAGCTGGAATCCATGGTTGAAAGGCAGAAAGGGGGGAGGCCGCTTGTCTGGAGTTATTTTTGGAATCGTATGCTTCTTTCTTGTGTTTTATTTCCTAAACTATATCGGTCAAAAGTTAATATCTAGAAAATCACCTGTGAATCATAAGATTATCATTTCGATTTCATTTGTAGAAGCTCTTATTTCACTAACTTTAGTCTATTACCGTCCCCCATTTTTATAATAACAAATTAATTTTAAGTTACCTCCATTAAGAAGTGTCTATATCTAATTGTGGCTTTTCTTTGAATCTTCAGCAAGTACTTTGCTGACTTTTATTAATTAAGGGGGAACAAGAAAATGAAAACTTATGACACATTTCCAGAACCAATTGGCGGCTATACTGTCGGTCGAACCCAGATGGATTTTGATTACACGGCATCAGACCACTCAAAAAGAGAACTGACGGCGTTTGTGTACTATCCGTCCGACAGTAGCGAAGGCAAGACTGCATCAACGTACATGTTTCCTGAGGTCTACGAAATGCTTGATGAGCAGCCACTTCTCACTGCGTTGAAGGATGCTTACTCTATAGATATCAAGACCCAGTGTTACGACGACCTTGCTCTCTCCGCGCAGGAAAAGCGCTATCCGGTGTTATTCTATGTTTGCGGCGGGGGCGGTTCTCCAGAATGGGGTACAGTGATCTGTACAGACTTGGCAAGCATGGGATATGTTGTGGTAAGCATCGGCCATCAGAATAGCACGATGTATAAGCGTAAAGATGGGCGCCTGTTTAATGTATCAAAGGATTTTTCGGATGCCATTATGGCGTTTTCTGAAGATCCGGAGATGCTGGCGTTGGCTGGTAAGATGGAGATGCGGCCTGACGATGAAACTGCCATTGAGATGTGCCGTAACGTGCTTACACTGCCGATACTTGCCAAGTTAACAGAGTATAGTGAATTACAGGCAGAAGATGTAAGGTATGTAGCCGATTATCTTTACAAACTGGACTCTGGAGAACTGAATTCCATCTTTAAGGGCAGATTGTTGCTTGACATCGGCATGGGCATAGTCGGACATTCTTATGGAGGGCCTACGACGGCGATTGTTTGCCGGGACGACGACCGGTTCGCCTGCGGGATTGGCTTGGATAGCGGTGCGTTCGGCCTTCGCGACAGCGACCTGAAGAAACCCTTTTTGCTACTGTTTTCTGAACCTAACTATAATATGAATGCGATCATTGGCGCTAACAACAGCATGGAAACCTATTATTTCTCTGTTGATCGTGTTGCGCATTTAGATTACTGCGACATCGTGTTTACCAGTGTTAATGAGGAACTCAGAGGCGAACGGGATGCTATGGAGATGCGAAATCTTGTTACAAACTATACGAAGAACTTTTTTGATCATTACATACTGCAGAAGGCTGCAAGTGTGGAAAGTCTGGCATACGATGGCGTGGACTTGATCAAGAAGACCAGCAACAAGTGACATAGCCGAGAGGTTGCTGATAAACGCATGTCAAAGAGCTAGCCGTACAGACACAGAGCCGATAACCCTATTACGCGGTTATCGGCTCTCTCATATTTCAGGCATTGTTTTTAAGTGATACAAGCTTTTGTCTAGATACTGAGATGAGTGTTGATTTGGGAGAATCGCGTCCAATTAAAACTAAATGAATATGCAAACTGCATGCTTAATGTATGGAGTGAAGTTAATACATTACATGTGAATGCTGATGTTGAAGTCAATGAACTATTACATATAATGTTGTGGACATTTCAAATCAGTAAAGTAAAGTTGAGAGAACCAGCCAAAATTACAATGTAAGTTAAAGGAGTTTGCGAAGAATGGGTTATAGGAATGGAAATTATGGCTGCATTTTATGTCAAAGAACTGTTTAGTGAAAGTAGTTCAAGGGCTAATGCAACCAAGGGTTTTGTGTCGTACAGCTGATGGAGGAACATTGCATAATCCTGACCTTCATTTCTTTCTAGTTTACATAATATATATTCTCGGAAGTTAAGGATTGAAAAGAAATTCTGTCTCAATCTCAAAGTATACTCAAGTTAGTGAGACAGAATAAAAATTTTATCGATAAACTGAATATACGGCAATTTCTTTTCCCCATTTATGTATCGTTTTTTCTAAAGTCATGCCGATTCGTTCGGCAACTTTTCTGGACGGCAGATTTTTCGCATCAGGTAAAGATACGATTTTTTTCAGGTGAAATGACTCAAATCCATACTGTTTGCATGCTGATGCTGCTTCGGTTGCATAGCCGTTTTTCCAGACGCTCCGTTTAAACAAATAGCCGATTTCCATTTCGTCCGATCCTTCGACTTCCTGTGGCACGATGCCGCATTGACCTAGAAATTCGCCTGTTTGTTTATGTTCGGCAACCCACAGGCCGGTTCCATGTTTTTCATAGTTTTCAAGTGTCCAGTCGATCCATTGCAATGTCTGTTTTTCATTCTTTGTCGATGGATAATATCCCATGGCTGTCGGGTCAGAAAAGATTTCGAGCAGGTTTTCGGCGTCATCACGCCTCATTTTTCGCAAAATCATCCGGTCTGTCTTCATGATCGTATCTTTCATGGTTCTTCTCCCCCTTATTTTATTGATTATGAAGACGTTAATTCCCGATAAACCGTTTCTAATTCTTCCATTGTCAGATCTCCGTATGCGCATTTAATCACGGCATCTGCGAATTCATCATAGTCGTCATCTGTTGAAAAACCTTGCTGGAGCGTTTTGGCGTAAAGCTCGATTTGTTTTTTTCGCTTTTCAATGTCTTCCTCTTTGCCTGCGTAATCAGGTCCATTGATCGTGTCGTAGTTTTCCTTGACAAGCATCATGTATTGCTGCAATGTTTCATTCATACATCCATCTCCTTTCATGTTTACAAAAATATTCCTCATTCCTTCCATTATAATATATACGAAAACGGACACCAAATTCGGTGTCCGTTAATGTGCCGTTATTTAGGTTCAGCGCCCCAAATCAGTTTTCCATTCTCATACAACGTGATTTTTTTCGTATTTTTAAATGTGTTTGAACCTGAAGAAAATGAATAGTCGCCGCTTTGGGCATAATTGCTCCAGTTGTCATTGTGAAGACGGATCTGGATTTCGCCTGTACTTGCACCCGGCGCTAATGTACCGTTTTTAAATCCTACTTCAAGATACGTGTCTGCTCCGTTTACCGCTTTTTTTAATTGGACGAATTTGTGCGTGATTTTGCTGCAGCCGATTTGGGCATAGTCGCAGTCAAAATTTTGTCCTTTGTGATTCGTTTTATACCAATAGCGGACAGTGATTCGATTTAAAGACACGGTTTTTTTGCTGTTGTTTTTAATGTTGAGCTGAGGGCGGATTTGGTTGCCGTTTACATTGTTGTCCCCCGCTCTGTATTGTACTGCTATCGTGTTGGCTGCAGCGCCGCTGTCTTGACCTGGTTTATCCTGATCCTTTTTCTGGTCTTTTTGATCTGACCCTTTCGAATCCGATCCAGAGTCTCCTGACGAACCGTTTGATCCGCTGCGGATGTTTTCCCTGACGAATTTACCTGATGAGGATAAGTCGGATTGAGACCATCCTCCCTTTTTAGAGGCGCCGGAGTTTAAAGCAGCTGACGACTCTTGTTTGTCGCACAAGCTCCAGTTTACCCAGCTGATTTTTTTGCTGTCTAAATATTTCAGCCACTCCCTGGATTGGTCGAGGTAGACACCGCCGTTTCCGGAAGCATCGCTCGTTCCCCATTCTGTGACGAAAATCGGCGCTCCTTTGCTGAGTGCATAGTCTGCTTTATCCCGCAAAGACTGACCGTGCGTACCCGCATAAAAATGGAGCGCGTACATGACATTGCCGTCTTTCAGCTGATTGTCCGCCGCATCGTTGACATCTTGGCTCCAAGTGCCTGTCCCAACGATCACAATATTTTTCGGAGAATTTTTGCGGATCACGGACAAAATGTCTTCAGCGTAAGGTTTAATGTCACGGTTCCAGTTGACATCGCCGTTCGGCTCGTTGGCAATTTCAAAAATGACGTTTGGCGTCTTGCCGTAAAGCCTTGACATTTCGTTGAAAAACTCTTTTGCTTTCGCTTTGTTTTGGTTTGGATTGCCGTCGCTCAGTATGTGCCAGTCGATGATCACATAGATTCCGAGTTCTTTTGCCGCTTCGACGGCTTCCTTCACTTTGTTTTTAACCGACGGATTGTCAATATAGCCGCCTTCACCCGTATACATAGCCGCGCGGAAGACATTGATGCCCCAGTCGTCTCTCAGCCATTTTAACGAGTCTTTGTTGACATAATCGCCATACCACTGCAGCCCGTGTGAACTGATTCCTTTCAGCTGAACCGCTTTTCCTTTTTGATTGACGAGCTGCGTACCTTTCAAGGTGAGCTGTCCGTTTACAGCAACGGGTGTTTGAGAAGCGGCAGACGCTTTAGGTGCGATGATACCGCTGATGCCGAGTGTTGCTACCATGAAGCAGGCGATGAAGACAGAAATGGAACGTTTCATGTATGACATTCTTTTTCCTCCAATGATGTTATTTTCCAAAAACACTTTCTGGCAGACATTTTCACCCCTTTCTTGGCTTGTAGCACGTTACTGATTGTAAAAAAACTATTCATTGATTGTCTATCAACCATATTTCACGTTTTTTTCGTTTTGAAAATCTATCTATTTCCTCTTTTCGTATGAAATGGGAGGTCTGAATGCTAATGATGAAAAGCTAAAAAAGTATGACCGGGGACTTTGTGCTTCCTTTTTCTCTCAATTCAAAATTTTAAAACCTGATTCTTCTTCAAAATAATGTCTTCCCTCTGCCTAAAATGCGGCAACCGGGAAAAAATTGCTGTAAAAAGTTCACAAAGCGGACATGTTCTCTCTGCTGTTTGTGTCACTTTATTGTCAAAAAAATAAAACCATCCGCTTGGAATGGTTTATTTCTTTAAATCAGAGAAAAAGCTGACAAGTTTTGTTGCGACACCGACAAACGTTTCAAGAATCGCCTGTCCACCTGCGACCGATAAAATTAAAATTAACGGGAATATCGTTTTTGGGACAATCAGATACCCGACAGCAATGATCAAAGCGCACCATATCCCTGCGCACCAATAGCAATTCAGCAAATAGCCGAAGTTTGATTTCGGCACTTTTTTCGTTTCTACATGCCCTTGTTCATCAACCGTCTGCTTTTTCTTCATGAACGGTTTCCGGATAAACTCCGTGATCTTGTCAAAAACAATCAAATGAGTTAGCCGGTAACTGGCGAGAATCAGCATCGTAAATGTAAGCCAGGATAAATGCTCCATTGCAGGCCTCCAACATGAAAAGTTATCTATAGCTATTTCCCGATTTCTTCTGACTTATTGCTTTTTTTGTCATTTTTCCCGAATGTGATGTAGATCACGATTTTCCATCGGTGAACCCGTTACATTTAACCCATAGCATAAAAAACACTTCAGGAGGTTTTACAAATGGAAGCAGTATTTGATCAAAACACAAAAACAGGTGATATTGTTACGCGTTTTCCAAGAGCCAGCCGGTTGCTGAAAGAATATCGCATCGACTTTTGCTGCGGGGGCAACCGCCCGATCGGTGAAGCGATAAAAGAACAGGATTTAAATGAAGAAGAGATCTTAGCAAAAATCAATACATTATATCAAGAGACAAAGGCATTGAACGCAAAAGAGACGAACTGGAGTGAAGCCCCGTATTCACAGCTGATCGACCATGTGATTCATACGCACCATGCTTACCTGTATGAGGTGCTTCCTGAACTATCAGGCTTTGTCACAAAAGTCTACCGGGTTCACGGCATCCATCATCCGGAACTCGCCCAGGTCCATCAATTGTTCCATCAGCTGAAAACTGAACTGGAACACCATCTCTTTCAGGAAGAGGAACTCATTTTCCCGAAAGTGACGGCCTATGAAGAGACGCGATCAATGGACAGCCTGGCAGAAGCGGTTCAGGCGATCGACGTCCTTGAACAAGAGCATGAAGCCGCAGGCAGCATCTTGAAGGAACTGAGAAAAGTGACCAATGACTATACCCTTCCTGAAGGGGCATGCACAACATATACACTGACTTACTTAAAGCTTGATGAATTGGAAACAGATCTTTTTCAGCACATTCACCTGGAAAACAATATTTTGTTCCCGCGGCTTGAAGCGGAAGCCAATCAATAAAATAAAAAGACAGAGGATTTCACTTCCTCTGTCTTTTTGTTTATCTATTCATCTGAAGCAATGTCTTTAACTGGAAGCGCTTCTCCTTCCTGATGCGTCGGTTTGCGGAGATGGAATAATGCTCTGATGCTGAATATGACCAAAATCACGATTCCGGCTAAAAAGATCGTATCCGGCACAGCCCTCCAAGTCAGCAGCGTTTGCACCGTATCCTGCTGTAAAAACTCAGGCGCCCTTGAGCTCCAGTACCCGTCTTCAAACGCTTTTTTCAATTGAAGAAAACCGACCGGCAACAAATTGATAAACACCATTCCGAACAAGCCGATGTTCAGCGACCAGCAGGCTATTTTCAGCCATTTATCATTCCACGCTTCTTTTTTGGCGATATTGCGTAGCGTATACAGCCAGACAGCAATGGCAAACATGCCGTACACGCCCATCATCGCCCCGTGCCCGTGGGCAGGTGTCAGGAACTGGCCGTGCTCAAAATAGCTGACAGCAGGCAGATTGATCAAAAAGCCCAATACCCCTGCACCGACCAGATTCCAGATCGCCGTTGAAATCAAGAACCAGAACGTTGCTTTATACGGGAAATGATGGCCTCCGTCTTTCATCATCTTGTATTGTTCATAAGCTTCCAATACAAGCAGGGTAAGAGGAATCACTTCCAGGCATGAGAAGACGGAACCGAGGCCGATCCAAACTTCGGAAGAACCGTTGTAATAGTAATGATGTCCGATCCCGATGACACCGCTCCCCAGCAGGATCGTCAGTTGAAAATAAAGCGTTCTGACGGTCGATTTTTTCGTAACCAGGTTCATTTGCACGAGCAAAAAGCCGATGACCACGACGGCAAAGACTTCAAAAATCCCTTCCACCCAAAGATGGATAATCCACCACCGCCAAAAATCCGACATTGTAATATTTGTGCCGGGATTAAAGAAAAAGGCTGCACCGTAAAACAGCGGAATGGCGATCGAAGAATAAAACAGCAGATGAATCAAACCGCCTTTATCAGATTCCCGCTTGAGGCCGCTCTTAATGCCTCTGAAAACGATAAACAGCCATATCAGCATGCCGAGTGCGAGAATGACCTGCCAGAAGCGGCCGAGTTCAATATATTCCATTCCTTGGTGGCCGAATAAGAACCAGTTGTTTCCTAAAAGGCCTTTCGCTCCGAGCCATTCGCCAGCCATGCTTCCGCCGACAAGGACGATCAGCGCCCAAAACAGAATATCGACAAGCAGCCCCTGCCTTTTCGGCTCGCGGCCTCCGACAAGCGGCGCTGCATAAATGCCCATACCGAGCCATGAAGTCGCAATCCAGAAGATCGCCAGCTGGAGGTGAAATCCCTTAGATATGCTGAATGGCAACATATCCCTGATCCAATCGATCCCAAAAAAGCTGTCCGGCTCAATATAATAGTGGGCAAGCAAAGCTCCGAACATAGCCTGAACAAAAAACAGCAGCGACACAACGGCGAAATATTTTCCGGTTTTAACCTGTGATGCCGTAAGCGGCTGTTTATCCAGATCAAATACCGGAAACGCCCCTTCCTGATAAGCCTCTTTCATTCCAAGCTTGTAACGGTAAAACACGAATAAAATAATGCCGACAAATAAAATAAGGATGGTGACGCTTGCGCCGCTCCACCAAACGGCGGCAAATGACATCGTGTTTCCGGCATCTTCATCATACGGCCAGTTGTTCGTGTACGTAATGTCGTCGCCAGGCCTTAATGTACTGGAAAGCCATGCCGTCCAGAAGATAAAATCGGAGATCTGCGTGATTTGGTCTTCGCTGTCAACCCACGCTCTGTCGCGTTTAGGCATGTGGCTTTCTTTAATTAAACCGGGCTCAAGCCCCCAACCGTCTCCTTTTGTAAAGACATTGCGGTAATGATCACGCACTTGCTGCAATCCATAAACCTGCGCATCTGTCAGCTTCAATGTATCTGACGCGCGATTATAACGGTTTTTTCTCATTTCGCGGATGACTTGATTCCGGATGGTGGACTGCTTTTCATCTGAAAGTTGTTTAAAGCGCTTGCCGTATCGTGCCTCCGCCTTAAAATCCTGCATCCCTTCCGTATAGATTTTCAGGGCTTCGGCCGTGTAATCAGGCCCCATGTAAGATCCGTGCCCCAAAATCGTGCCATAATCCATCAGCGCGTATTTTTGAAATACGGCCTGACCGCCTGAAATGGACGATTTGGTCATGAGCACCTCTCCGTTTGGCCCGGACACTTCAACTGGTCTTGGTGCAAGTCCTTTGAAGATCCAATAGCCTCCCAAAAGCAGCACCGAAAAACTAACGATTAAAGTAAAGACGAGAACAGATTTCAAAAAACCGTTTTTCGATGCTTTTTTAACGGGCACCGTCTTTCTTTGAACTTCCATTGCGGTTCACTCCTTTTTTGATTTTGCATGTCCTAAGATACTGGATATGCAGCACACCGGTTGTGAACCAGATCACTTAAATAATGGCGGATTTGTGAACAAAATAAAAACAGGCTTTCCATCTGTTGTTCAATGGAAAGCCTTCATCTTATCCTTCAATTGCAGCCGTTCAGCCAGTCTGTATCATGTATGAAAATTCCGCTCCTGTCAGCTGTCAGCAGATTTTTCTTTTTCATTTCATTTAACGTGCGGTTAATCGTTTCCCTTGACGTTCCGACCATGTTCGCAAAATCCTGATTGGTAATGGGCAGGCTGATGTAGACACCTTTTTCTTGAGGAATGCCGTGTTCTGCAGCGAGCTTCATTAATACATGCGTCAAGCGGTGCTGGACATCTTTTGAAATAAAACCCTGGATCCGCTCTTGCAAATCGAGAATCTTTTTCCCCATGATTTGCATCACTTTTATTGTCATTTCCGGATATTTCATCAAAAGTTCATTAAAATCAGCGATGCGGATTACGATCAACTCGGTTTCCTGAACGGCTTCGGCTGTTGCCGGGTATGGGGAGCGGTCAAAAAAGCCGACATGGGGAAACATGTCCCCGCTTTGCAGAATCGAAATCACTTGCTCATTGCCGTCTTCATCGATTTTAAAGGCTTTAACAAGACCGGATTTAATGAAGAATACCGCTTCCCTCTCTTCCCCTTCCATAAAAACAAACATTCTCGGCTGATAGGTGCGCTTGACCGCGATTTGCTCGATTTGTTTGAACTCTTCATCATTCAGCCCGCTGAAAATCATAAATTGCTTCAGAAACTCCATTGGTCTTTCAATCCCTTCGGTTTTGCTAAAGGAGAGCGCGTTGTCACAGACGGCGCTCCAGCGCAAAGAGCTCTTCTTCAATCGCCGCTGCCTTCTCTTCCACGACTCTGCGGCTGTCCTTCAGCGCCTGATTATAAAAGTAAGGGCCCAGCTTTTCCTTTACGAATTCAAACATTTGAATCGCCGCGATGTCTCCAACCTCTTCTCCCCTTTCTTCAACATAAAAGCGTTTGATTTCCTCGATGATCGCTTGTTTTTCTTCTTGCGTAAGCTTTATAAACATAAAAGCGGCACTCCTTTTTTTATTTTCATGATAAACGAAAAAGTCCGCAAATGAACCATTTATTTTTTACATCCGTTTACTATCCCTCACTTACCGATATTAAACACGAATCAAACGAATGACCGTGTGACGTAATTCACAATGTTTTTAAAAGACTTTTTGTAAGATAAACATGCTGATTGATTTATTCATTTTTCCCTTTGAAAGGAGCAAAAACGCAATGGTAAATCGTCAAAAAATACAATTACCGCTGCAGTCATTTAGTTTAGTCGCAGGATTTATGGTTTGGGTGTTGATTTCCTCTTTAATGCCCCACATTAAGCAGGACATCGCCCTGACAGACAGCGAGATATCCCTTGTCACGGCCATTCCGGTCATACTCGGCTCGCTTCTGAGGATTCCGCTGGGATACTACACAAACAGATTTGGTGCGAGAATCACATTCATGATCAGCTTTGTGCTGCTTCTGTTCCCGATTTTTTGGATTAGCACAGCCGATTCGCTGTTCGACTTGATCCTTGGCGGATTCTTCCTCGGCATCGGCGGAGCGGTCTTTTCCATCGGGGTCACATCATTGCCGAAATACTACCCTAAAGAAAAACACGGGTTTGTCAATGGGATCTACGGCGCCGGGAACGTCGGTACAGCGATTACCACGTTTGCCGCTCCTGTCGTAGCAAAGACAGCCGGGTGGGAAAATACGGTGCGGATGTACATCGTGTTAGTCGCCGTATTCGCTTTATTGAACTTTATCCTTGGAGATCGAAAAGAAACAAAAGTGACGGTTTCTGTAACAGAGCAAATGAAGGCAGTCTACCGAAATCAGACATTATGGTTTTTAAGCTTGTTTTACTTCATTACATTCGGATCTTTCGTCGCGTTTACGATTTATCTTCCGAACTTTCTTGTTAATCACTTCGGGCTTGATCCCGTTGATTCAGGGCTTAGAACCGCCGGATTTATCGCTGTCGCAACTTTTCTGAGGCCTGTCGGCGGCTGGCTCGCGGACAAATTCAACCCGCTGAAGCTGTTGATGTATGTATTTGCCGGCTGTACCTTGTCAGGGATTTTATTGGCCTTTTCACCCAGCCTCGGACTTTACGGATTTGGGGTATTAACCGTTGCCGTGTGCGCCGGTCTTGGAAACGGGATCATCTTTAAGCTTGTGCCGCTTTATTTTTCAAATCAGGCCGGCATCGTCAATGGGATTGTATCAGCGATGGGCGGCTTGGGAGGATTCTTCCCGCCACTCATCCTGTCAAGCGTTTTTCAGGCAACCGGCCATTATGCGATCGGATTCATGGCGCTGTCAGAAGCAGCCCTTGCCAGCTTTGTGATCGTGGTCTGGATGTATTTTCAGGAAGTGAGCAAAACATCGACCAAAACGAAGACGAACCATTTATAAACCTTTCCTGCAAAAGGAGCCTTGAGCTGATGTGCTCAGGCTCTTTTTTGGGACTTTATTCATAAGTTCACAATATTGTTTATATTTAAAAGGTCACTCAGCCTTATTTAACGTTAAAATAAGAACTGCTAAAGGGGTGACGCTCAATGAATATTTCTGTTAGAAAATCAGACACAGATTTGCTCTCAGACGATCTGCATCACTTGCTGGAATCAATCAGTACACGACGAAAAATCAGGCAGGACACATTCCTTTTTCAAGAAGGGATGGATGCGGAGGAACTGTATCTTATTCAGTCGGGACTTGTCCAAATCGGCAAATTGACGTCCGATGGCAAAGAACTGACACTCAGAATGTGCAAAAAAAATGATATTGTCGGGGAGCTTACGCTTTTTACAGAAGATGCGAAATATATGCTGAGCGCAAAGATCCTCTCTGATGGCGAAGTGTTGGTCATCAATAAAGATAAGCTTGAAAAAGAACTCATTCAAAACGGTGCAATGACGTTTGAGTTTATGAAATGGATGAGCACGCATTTGCGAAAGATTCAATCGAAAATCCGCGACCTTTTGCTGAATGGTAAAAAAGGCGCGCTCTACTCCACCTTGATCCGTCTCGCAAACAGCTACGGCATCACAAGAAGCGACGGGATTCTCATCAATATTGTGCTGACGAACCAGGACTTGGCGAAATTCTGCGCCGCCGCAAGGGAGAGCATCAACCGCATGCTGAGCGACCTCCGGAAGAACGGTGTCATTTCAATTGAGGAATCGGGAAAAATCGTCATTCATCAGCTCAACTATTTAAAACGCGAAATCGACTGTGAAAACTGCCCGCTCGACATCTGCAATATCGACTGAAAAAACGAAAACAAACAAGGACATGAAGCACAGTGTCCTTGTTTTTTACGTTTGCAGCAGAAAAACGATCAACACGGCCATAAAGAAACAGGCATTCACCAGCTCTGAGATTCCGATTGTCTTAATCGACAGTTTCTTTCCATGTAAAAACCACGCTCTGAAACTGCTCGGCACTACACCAAGCACGGCCCATCCTGCCCCCGCGGCCAGCGAGATGAACGGCAGGAATACGTGGTATCCCCATGAATAAAGTTTAAACCGATTGTTTTTCTTTTCGCGGATCATCGACTTGACATAAAAGGCGCTCCCTGTGAAAAACAAAGCGGACTGGATAAAAACAAACAATGCTTCACCATCAAGCTTCCCCGCTCCCATCCAGAAGCTTGCAAGCCCGCCCGCGCTGAAAACAAGGATTGCAGCAATATCATTTAAAAGCGCCCTGTCGTTGTTTCTTTTCGCATAATAAAGATTGATGAGAAAGAGCGGAAACAGCGGCAGCCCTAGAAAAACGAGCCGCGGCTCCAGCCAGACCGAAATAAGCAGGAAAACGATGGCCGGAATGCCGTAGATGAGAACCCATTTTTGATAGTAAACGATATTTTTCTTCTTCACCATCATCGTAGCCGGAAATGCCGCTAGATATAGAAACAGCCATCCGCAGAACAGCGGAATATGCTTTACATCCGCGCCCCCGGCGAACATGCCGAGAACAAACGGGATGACAAGCATCGCCCAGGCGCCGTGCTGCTTCGGTATGAACACTTTCATCACGAATCCTCCCTTCTTTTCTATTACATTATAAAAGTTTCGTCTTTTTTACACAGTGACATTTTGCATACAGGCGTGTGAAATAAATCACTGCGCCCTCCAGCCCGGCGCTTTATACTAAATGCTAATATATAGAAGGAGGATATACCATGGACCGGTTTGACTACTTATTGTTTCTGAAAAATCTTCCTATGTTTCTCGGGGTACCCCTTCCGATCATCAAAAGGCTGCTGAAAAACGGGAAGGTGATCGATATCCAGCCATCTCAGCATTCGCGATCGTTCCTTCATTCGCAATCCGTCTATTTTGTTTTAAAAGGGGAAGTTCATTTTTCTGACAGAAGACTTCCAGAAGAATCCCGAACGATCGCCGAGTGGGAAAAAGGCGATGTTTTCCCTATTGATCAAAAAGGCGAACCTTTCGTATCTCCGTTTATTTCAGTCAACACTGCCGCAGAAACCGCCGTACTTGAAATTCCATTTCATACTTTCAAAAAAATGATGACTTATAACCGCCAATTACAGACGAACTTTCTCATGCTGCTTCAGCAGAATTTGTATTTTTCCTACCAGCTTTTTTTGCGTTACCTCAACTCCTCCGCAGAAGACGACGCGTGAGAAGGGCCTCCCCCTTCTTTCCCTTCCTTTTCTAAATGTGATCTACTTAACTTTTTTTCTTTTTCATTTCCGCTACGATACACATGAATGCAAACGAAAGGACAGATGAAAGATGATACATTGCGATTTCGACAAGTCTCCGTTTATCGTCATTTGGGAGCTGACAAGAGCGTGCGAGCTCAAGTGCCTTCATTGCCGGGCATCGGCTCAAAATAAACGCGATCCGCGGGAGCTCACCCTGAAAGAGGGAAAAGATTTAATTGATCAAATTCATGCGATGGACAATCCCCTCCTCGTGCTGACAGGGGGTGACCCTTTAATGAGAGACGACGTATTCGCCATTATTGAGTATGCCGTCCAAAAAGGGGTTCGCGTCTCCATGACCCCGAGTGCTACGCCGAATGTTACAAGAGAAGCGATTCAATCAGCAAAAGAAATCGGCTTATCCCGATGGGCGTTCAGCTTGGACGGCCCAACCCGAGAGATTCATGATCATTTTCGAGGAACGGACGGTTCCTTTGACCTGACCATGAAGGCCATACGCTACATTCATGAATGCCATCTGCCTCTGCAGATTAATACCGTTATATCCGCTTATAACATCGATTACCTGGATGAAATGGCAAAGCTGATCGAAGAATTGAACTGTGTATTATGGAGTGTATTTTTTCTCGTCCCGACAGGCCGCGCGAAGCGGGAAGATATGATTTCGCCGGTGGACCATGAAAAAGTCTTTCTTTGGCTCAGCCGTTTGGCAAAAGAAGCGCCTTTTGACATCAAAACGACAGCAGCCCAGCACTACCGACGGGTCGTTATTCAACAAAAAATGCGGGAAGCGAAAGACCCCAACATGAAAATCCGTTATGAACACGCATTGCAGAAAGGGAAAATGGATGCGATCGGCGGATTGGGCCGGGCTCCGAAAGGTGTGAACGATGGCAACGGCTTTATGTTTATCTCCCATATCGGCGATGTATATCCAAGCGGACTCCTGCCGTTTAAAGCCGGAAACATCCGCGAACAGCCGCTGGCTGAGATTTATCGCGAATCACCGATCTTTAAGGATTTGCGAAATCCGGACGGATTTAAAGGAAAATGCGGCGTCTGTGAATTCCGCCATGTGTGCGGCGGTTCGCGCTCACGTGCCTATGCTCTGACAGGCGATTATCTGGAAAGCGACCCGAGCTGTATTTATATTCCGAAGGCTTTGCGCTGAAAAATGTGATGTACGTCACATTTTTTTCAGCATACTTGTATTACGGTATAGATGAGAATGATCATCACTATCAAAGGATGTGATCCCTCTGCATAATAAAAAAATTGATTTGAACGATTCCGTATACGAACTTTGCACATTGCATCCTGAACTAAAAGCCGTGATGAAGGAAGCCGGGTTTAAAAACATAACGAAGCCCGGCATGCTGGAAACAGCCGGGCGTATCGTGACGATTCCGAAAGGCGCACGAATGATGCAAATCGAATGGCCGCATGTCTTAGACATATTGAAAGCGCACGGATTTGACCCCGTTTGGAAAGGAGAAAAACAATGAGCGAAATGATTAACAACCGGGAAACGCAGCAAGGTCTGCCAGAGGAAAAAAAGCAGCTTCTGAAAGAAATCATCATCGACCTTCATAAAGGAAAACCGCTTGCCGACGTCAAAAAACGGTTTGAAAAGGCGTTCGGTTCAGTCAATGCTGAAGAAATCGCTCAGCTGGAACAGGCGTTAATGAAGGAAGAAGGCATTACCCCCGAAGAAATTCAAGAGCTTTGTTCCGTTCACGCCGCTGTGTTTAAAGGATCGATTGAAGACATTCACCGCGCTGACGCCGATAAGCAGCCAGGCCATCCCGTTCATACTTTTATGAAAGAAAATAAAGAAATCGACCTCCTTTTGAACTTTAAAATGCAGTTTCATTTGGAACGTTTTGAAAAAGAAGATCACCGCGACAACATTCTCAAGCTACTCACAGACTTAAACTTGCTCGCCGATGTCGACAAACATTACAGCAGAAAAGAAAATCTTCTCTTCCCCTATTTAGAAAAGTATGGAATTACTGGGCCCAGCCAAGTGATGTGGGCTGTCGATGATTTTATCCGCAAGAGCATCAAAGAAGTGAAGCGTTTGTTGGAAGAGTATACGCCGGACAAAAAAGATGAAGTCATCCGCGAGCTAACGTTTATCATTCAAGAAGGCACGGAAATGATTTATAAAGAAGAAAATATCCTCTTGCCGATGGCGCTCAGAACGCTGACAGAAGACGAATGGCTGAAAATCGCGGCTGAAAGCGACGAGATAGGATATTGCCTGACTGCTCCGGAAACGGTGTGGAAGCCTGAACGCCATCAGCTCAAAACAACAGAAGAGGCGGCTGACGGATATGTCAGGCTCTCTACTGGTATTCTGTCCGTGGCCCAGCTTGAGCACATGATGAACCATCTTCCGGTCGATATCACCTTCATCGATGAAAACGATGTGGTCCGCTATTTTTCACACGGAAAGGAACGGATTTTCGCAAGGACAAAAGCCGTAATCGGCCGGACCGTCCAAAACTGCCATCCGCCGGCAAGCGTCCATATCGTCAACAAACTTCTTGACGACTTTAAATCAGGCAAAAAAGACGTTGAAGACTTTTGGATCAAATTTAAAGACAAATACGTGTTCATCCGCTATTTTGCCGTACGCGATGAAAACGGCCGCTATATCGGAACTTTGGAATTCACCCAGAACATCGCCCCGATTCAAGAGATTACCGGGGAAAAGAGAATTTTGAACACGAGCGATTGACCCATTCGACAGCCCGCTTCCATGCAGGCTGTTTTTTTGTCCTCCCTCTCCCCTCCTGAAAATGTGACAAATTTGTGAAAACCCGAAACCATGTGACAAATTTAACAAGGTCCAGCGCCTCCTCCATATATAGTGAGGGTAGCATCACTGACTCAGAAGGAGTGAACCAGCAATGAAAAAAAAGAAACAGAGTCCCATTTTCAGGAGATTAAATTATTTCTCTCCTATTGAACGCCATTCCAATCAACACAGCCAAACCACTTATGAAGACCGGAATTGGGAAGATGTATACAGAAATAGATGGCAGCATGATAAAGTGGTTCGCTCTACCCACGGGGTGAACTGTACAGGCTCCTGCAGCTGGAATATCTACGTCAAAAACGGAATCGTCACATGGGAAGGGCAGCGACTCGATTACCCTTCGACTGGCCCTGATATGCCGGACTTTGAACCGCGCGGCTGTCCGAGGGGAGCGAGCTTTTCCTGGTATATATACAGCCCGCTCCGCGTGAAATATCCGTATGTACGCGGTGTGCTGATCCAGATGTGGCGCGAGGCGCTAAACAGCAGCAAAAATCCGCTGGAAGCATGGAAATCAATTATCGAAAACCCTGAAAAAGCAAAGGCCTATAAACAGGCACGCGGAAAAGGCGGATTTGTCCGCGCCGAATGGAGCGAAGTCCTGAAGCTGATTTCGGCTTCCCTTCTGTACACCATTGCCAAATACGGTCCTGACCGAAATGTCGGCTTCTCGCCGATTCCAGCCATGTCGATGCTCAGCCACGCAGCAGGGTCACGCTTTATGTCCCTGATCGGCGGGCCGATGCTGAGCTTCTATGACTGGTATGCCGACCTCCCTCCTGCTTCACCGCAAATTTGGGGAGATCAAACCGACGTTCCGGAAAGCAGCGACTGGTACAATTCAGGCTACATCATGACATGGGGTTCTAATGTGCCGCTTACCAGAACGCCTGACGCTCACTTTTTAGCCGAAGCCCGCTATAAAGGGGCAAAAGTGATTTCGATCAGCCCGGACTTTGCCGAGTCCTCAAAGTTTTCCGATGATTGGCTGAGCATCAGACAAGGCACGGACGGCGCACTGGCCATGGCGATGGGCCACGTCATTCTCCAAGACTTTTATGTCAACCAGAAAACGGAGCGTTTTATTGATTATGCAAAACAATATACCGATTTCCCGTTTTTGGTGACTTTGAAAGAGGAAAACGGAACGTTCACAGCAGGCCGCTTCCTCCATGCTAAAGATATCGGGCGTGCTACAGAGCATGATGAGTGGAAGCCTGCCGTTTGGGATGAAGACACAGATGGATTTGCGATTCCGCAGGGCACGATGGGCTCCCGCTGGGACGGCCAAGGAAAATGGAATCTGCGCATGGTTGATGAGGATTCAGAAAAACCGATCACACCTCGGCTTTCCATGCTTGGACACGAAGATATGATCGGCACGGTCAACATTCCTTACTTCTCACATGACGGCAATAAAGTGCTTGAAAGACCGCTTCCGATCAAAAAAATGATTCTGGACGGAGAGGAAGTTTTTGTTTCTACCGTTTTCGACCTGACGCTCGCCAACTATGGCGTCAACCGCGGAATTGACGGGCAGACGCCGGCATCATTTGATGATCCTGAACCGTTTACACCGGCTTGGCAAGAGCCGATTACTGGCATTAAAAGTGAAATGGTGATCAAAATCGCAAGGGAATTCGCGCAAAATGCGATTGACACAGAGGGCCGTTCAATGATCATTGTCGGCGCCGGGATTAACCATTGGTTCAATTCAGACACCATTTACAGAGCTGTGCTGAACCTTGTGCTTCTCGTCGGAGCTCAAGGGGTTAACGGAGGCGGCTGGGCCCACTATGTCGGCCAGGAAAAACTCCGGCCGGCCGAAGGATGGCAGACGATCGCGACGGCAAAAGACTGGGGAGGCCCTGCCAAACTGCAAAACGGAACATCATTTTTCTACTTCGCTACCGATCAGTGGCGCTATGAAGATCAGGAAATCAGCGGGCTTGCTTCCCCTATCGCAAAAACATCGCGCTACAAGCACCACGCCGATTACAATGTGCTGGCGGCAAGACTCGGATGGCTTCCATCGTATCCGACGTTTGAGAAAAACGGTATCGATCTGTATAAAGAAGCAGAAAAAGCAGGCGCTGAGAACGCTCAGCAAGTCGGAAGCTATATCGCCAGACAGCTTGAGGAGAAAAATCTCAAGTTTTCGATTGAAGATCCTGACAATGAAAAGAACTTCCCGAGAAATCTATTTGTCTGGAGAGCCAACTTAATCTCGAGCTCCGGCAAAGGTCATGAATATTTTCTGAAGCACTTGCTCGGCACGACTAACGGACTGATGAACGATGATCAGGATAGCATCCGTCCCGAAGAAATCACATGGCGTGACAAAGCGCCTGAAGGCAAACTCGACTTACTGGTCAATCTCGATTTCCGGATGGCGGGAACAGCCCTTTATTCAGACATCGTGCTCCCTGCGGCCACCTGGTACGAAAAACACGATCTCAGCAGCACGGATATGCATCCGTTCATCCACCCGTTTAACCCGGCAATTAGCGCGCCGTGGGAAGCAAAGTCTGATTGGGATATTTTCAAAGCATTGGCAAAAGCGGTTTCCAATCTGGCTGAAGAAATGGACATGGAACCTGTAAAAGAGGCTGTTGCGACTCCTCTTCTCCATGACACTCCACAGGAAATGGCGCAGCCGCTCGGGAAAATCAAAGATTGGAGCAAAGGCGACTGCCCTGCCGTTCCCGGCAAAACAATGCCGCAAATTCATGTTGTGGAACGGGATTACAAGCAGATTTTCAATAAGATGACATCGCTTGGGCCGAATGTTGTCAAACAGCCGTTTGGTACGAAAGGTATGAACTGGTCTGTTGAAGCGGAATATGATTCCCTCAAAAAAACGATCGGCGTCGTAAAAGACGACACGATCGCCAAAGGCTGTCCTGACATCAGTGATGCAAGACAGGCTGCGGAAGCGGTATTGACCCTCTCTTCCACTTCAAACGGGAAAGTAGCCGTTAAAGCGTGGGAATCGCTTGAAAAAATAACGAATCTTGAGTTGAAAGACTTAGCTGAAGAACGGGAAGAGGAATGCTTTACATTTGAGCAAATTTCGGCTCAGCCGAAAACGGTGATCACCTCCCCTGCTTTCAGCGGTTCTGAAAAAGGCGGACGGCGCTATTCTCCGTTTACAACGAACGTTGAAAAACTGATTCCGTGGAGAACGCTGACCGGCAGACAGTCTTTTTACCTTGATCATGAAATGATGACGGAATTCGGCGAGAACATGGCGACATTCAAGCCGATCCTGATCCACCGCCCTTTCTTGAACAAGCGTCCGGATCAGGAAGGAAAAGAAATCGTTTTAAACTATTTAACGCCGCATAATAAATGGTCGGTTCACAGCATGTATTTTGATTCCCTGCCGATGCTTACCCTTTTCAGAGGCGGGCCGACAGTCTGGATGAATAAAGACGATGCGGAAGAAACCGACATTCAGGACAACGACTGGATCGAATGCTTCAACCGAAACGGAGTCGTCGTCGCACGGGCCGTGACATCACACCGGATTCCAAAAGGAATGGCCTTTATGCACCATGCCCAAGACCGGCATATCAATGTACCGGGAACAAAGCTGACGAATAACCGCGGTGGAACCCATAACAGTCCGACCCGCATCCATGTCAAGCCGACGCAGATGATCGGAGGCTACGGCCAGCTCAGCTACGGATTCAACTACTACGGGCCGACAGGAAATCAGCGCGACCTCAATGTCGTGATCAGAAAATTGAAGGAGGTCGATTGGCTTGAAGATTAAAGCTCAAATCGGAATGGTAATGAACCTTGATAAATGCATCGGCTGCCACACATGCAGCGTCACATGCAAAAACACATGGACAAACCGTTCCGGTGCAGAATATATGTACTTCAACAACGTCGAAACAAAACCGGGCATCGGCTACCCTAAACAATGGGAGGACCAGGATAAATACAGAGGCGGCTGGGAGCTGAAAAAAGGCAAACTTCAGCTCAAATCAGGCGCCAAAACAACGCGGCTCATGAATTTATTCTACAACCCGTACCAGCCGACGATCGATGACTACTATGAACCTTGGAACTATGATTATGAAACGCTGACAAACAGTCCGGAGAAAAAACACCAGCCTGTTGCAAGGCCGAAGTCTTCCATTACGGGAGACTTCATGAACCTTGAATGGGGTCCGAACTGGGAAGACGATCTTGCCGGCGGCCACATTACAGGCCTTCAAGATCCAAACGTCAAAAAAATGGAAGAATCGATCAAGACTGAATTTGAAGACGTCTTTATGATGTATCTGCCAAGGATATGCGAACACTGCATCAATCCTTCCTGCGTCTCCTCCTGTCCGTCGGGAGCGATGTACAAACGCGAAGAAGACGGGATCGTTCTCGTCGATCAAAATGCGTGCCGCTCATGGAGACACTGTGTATCATCATGCCCTTATAAAAAAGTGTATTTCAACTGGCAGACGAACAAGGCGGAAAAATGCACATTGTGCTTCCCTCGTCTTGAAGCAGGACTGCCGACAATCTGCTCTGAGACATGCGTCGGCAGAATCCGCTATCTCGGAGTCATGCTTTATGATGCAGATAAAGTCGAAGAAGCGGCTTCAGCCGAAAATGAAAAAGATCTATATCACTCCCAGCTGGAAATTTTCCTTGATCCGAATGATCCCGCTGTCGCAGAAGAAGCAAAAGCTCAAGGCATTCCGCTGGAGTGGATCGAAGCAGCGCAAAAATCTCCGATCTACAAAATGATCATCGATTGGAAAATCGCTCTGCCGCTGCATCCTGAATACCGGACATTGCCGATGGTATGGTATATTCCGCCGCTCAGTCCGATTATGAATATGTTTGAAGGAAAAGGAACGGCCCAATCAGCTGAAGATATCTTCCCTGCCATTGATGAAATGCGGATTCCGATCGAATATTTGGCCAATTTGCTGACTGCCGGTGATACACACCATATAAGAACGACATTAAAGAAAATGTCTGTGATGCGTATGTACATGCGAGCGACTCAAACAAACAAACAGATCGATTCAGCCCTGATTCAAGATACCGGATTGACTGAAGAGCAGATTGAAGATATGTACCGTCTGCTTGCGATCGCCAAATACGATGACCGCTTTGTCATTCCGCAAACCCATCGCGAAGAAGTCGCGGATCTGTACATGGAACAAGGAAGCTGCGGATTATCGTTTGCCGGAGGACCCGGATCTTGCCAAAACATATAACACTGGAGGGAAGCTTCATGAATGGAACAGACAAACAAACCGTTTTTGCCGCTCTTTCTCACCTCCTCTCCTACCCTGATGAAGAGTGGAGAAAAGAACGTTCCGAATGGCAGCAGATCATCGGCGAAATCGAACATGAAGCGCTGAAAGGGCATCTGCTTGCCTTTTTGGAAAGCGCGGCTTCCTATTCGTCTGAGGAATTGATCGAAACGTACGTATATACGTTTGATTTCGGCAAAAAAACGAACCTTTATGTCACCTATTTCAACTCCGGTGAACAAAGGGAGCGCGGAATTGAATTGCTGCAGCTGAAAGATCTGTATCAGCAGTCCGGTTTTCAGCCGACAGACAAAGAGCTGCCGGATTATCTGCCGCTCATGCTTGAATTTGCTGCAGTCGCCGATCATGAAAAAGCTGCGGCTGTATTCCAAAAATACGCAGCGAACCTGGAAGAATTAAGATTGCAGCTTTCAGAGAATGAAAGCATCTATACGCCGTTATTAGACGGATTAATGATGATTTTAGAGGAAATTGGTGTTGAAAGGAATGTACAGCCATGATCGAACAAATCCTGTGGGTCATCCTCCCCTATATCGTCATCACCATTTTTATCGGAGGGCATATATACCGCTATCAACATGATCAGTTTGGCTGGACGGCCAAATCAAGCGAAATGCTCGAAAAGAAAAAATTGGCGCTTGGCAGCAGCCTTTTTCACTGGGGAATCTTTTTTGTCATCGGCGGGCATGTGATGGGAATTTTAATTCCGGAAAGCCTTTATCAGGCGCTCGGCGTATCAGAGCATATGTACCATAAAATCGCGATCGGTTTCGGACTGCCCGCGGGCATCGCCGCGCTGTCAGGACTTATCATATTGACCTACCGCAGATTCACGGACAAACGAATTCGAAAAACGAGCTCTGCCGGTGATTTCATCACGCTGGTCGCTTTGTTATTCGTCATGACGACTGGGCTTGCGGCAACCTTCTTGAACATCGATTCAAAAGGATTCGACTATCGGACAACAATCAGCCCGTGGTTTCGCAACATTTTCTTATTCAAGCCTGATGCCGGACTTATGGCGAGCGTGCCCCTCTGGTTTAAGCTTCATATTATGATGGGCTACGTCATTTTCATCGTCTGGCCGTTTACTCGGCTCGTCCACGTATTCAGCATGCCGCTAAAATATTTGACAAGAAGCTATGTTGTTTACCGAAAACGGGCGCCCCGCAAAAGCATTTAAACATTTTCCCTAAAGCCAAAACGGCTTTAGGGATTTTTTTCTCTATAGGCAAGCTACCCTTATTCCCTATCAATCATACGATAAAGCAAACCATCAGAAAGGAGCGTTTTTATTGTATCCATACGATCCTTCACTATATGATCCGTATCGCCAGCAATTTCCGCCGGGGCCGCCTCCAGGAGTTGGAGGACAGCAGCAACAGCAGTTTCTCCCCCCGCCGCCGAGCCAATTTCCGCAAGACACCGGCCCTTCGGTATTTGCCGTTGATCCCGGCGGAATCAGAAGATGCCTGTTCAAATATACATTCATCCGCTTAAGAAACGGCAGCCGCTTTTGGTTCTACCCGGTTTTCGTCGGACGTTATTCGATTGCGGGCTACCGCTGGAGACCGCGTCAATTCCGCTGGGTTTACTTCGGTATTGACTTGAACGAGATTACCTCATTCAGCTGTCAGTAAAAAAACAAGAAAAAGGCGCCCCAAGGACGCCTTTTTTCATATTGTTTATTTCGATTGCAATGTTTCCTTCTCGTCTTCCCAAGCCTCTGTGTTTTTCAGACCTGGAATCGAGCTTGCCTTAAAGACAGGGTTCTTCCCTGTTTTACGCTGATCAGTATAGTCTTTCAGCACTTTCGCGGCAATTCCGGAAAGAAGCAGAATCGCAATCAGGTTAATGATCGCCATTAATCCCATAAATAAATCCGCCATGTCCCACACAAGTTGAAAACCGGATACAGATCCGAAGATGACCATTGCGACAACAGCTGTACGGTAAACGGCAAGCGTCGTCTTGCTCTTTTTAATAAATTCAATATTCGTCTCACCATAATAGTAGTTTCCGACGATTGAGCTGAAAGCGAACAGGAAAATCGCCACTGCGACAAACGCAGGCGCCCAGCTTCCGACATGATGCTGCATGGCTGCTTGTGTAATTTGAATGCCGTCAAGCTCTTTGCCCGGCGTCAGATTGAACAGCAGAATCATAAAGGCTGTCGCACTGCAGATAACCATCGTATCAAAGAATACGCCAAGCGTTTGGATAAAACCTTGCTTCGCCGGGTGAGAGACATTGGCAGTCGCCGCTGCGTTCGGCGCGCTTCCCATTCCGGCTTCGTTTGAAAACAAGCCGCGCTTCGCACCGATAATAATGATGCTACCGAGCGTACCCCCTGCAATCTGCTCGATCCCGAAAGCATCTTTCACAATCATCGCGAAAACGGCCGGTATTTGAGAAATATTCGTCAGCACGACAAATAAAGCAAGTCCAAGATAAATGACCGCCATAACCGGAACGATCAACTGCGAAACTGTCACAACCCGTTTCAAACCGCCGAAAATGATAAATCCGGTCAATACCGCCAAAACAATTCCGACCGTTGTTTTATCAAGGTTGAAAGCCCCTTCCATCGAACCGACGATCGTATTGGCTTGCACCGCATTAAAGATCAATCCGAATGTAATCGTAATCAAAACGGCAAAGATAATCCCCATCCATCTGGCGCCCAGCGCTTTTTCCATGTAATAAGCTGGGCCCCCTCTGAAATGATCGCCGTCTTTGACCTTGTACACTTGAGCCAGCGTACTCTCCACAAAGCTGGAAGCCATACCGACAAGCGCGACAACCCACATCCAAAAGACCGCTCCAGGTCCTCCTGTTGCAACAGCAAGCGCGACACCGGTCAGGTTACCCGTGCCGACACGCGAAGCGGCGGAAATAAAGAAAGCCTGCAAAGACGAGACGCCTTTTCCTTTCTCCTCCTTTTGTCCGACGATACGAAACATCTCGAAGAAATAGCGGAATTGAACGAATTTCAATTTAAAAGTAAAGAACAGGCCTATTCCTATTAATATATAGACTAAATAAGTCCAAATAAAACCGCTTGGGACATTGATGATTTCGCTTAAAATTTCTTCCATAGCACCCTCCTGAAACAAACGAATTTTGTTTTGATGTTAAGTTTTCTAACATGATAGGATTATATCATAATAATGACACAAGAAAAACTAGATAGAATTTTCTGTCTTTTGAACATAAAGGCTGTTAACATCATTATTACTTTAGTCCCAATGCTCATTATAGCAGAGTATCATCTTTATTCATATATAAAAATGCGCTTTCATTCCAAGTGCGTTCCAAGTGCGTTGCGAAAAATCTCATATTGTCAATAAATATTTGCCAACTGTCACAAAATAATCATCTTTTCTTATAACATAAAATATGCTAAGATGATGAGATACTAAGGGGATGAGATCAAATGAAAAAGACATTGTTTCTGCAACTGTCCATATTCTTTTTAGTCATTGCGAGCCTTCATTCGTTCTCAATGCCCCAGATGCCGGCAAATCACCATACGCAAAAAGCCGCTGTTTCAGGAGACGAACTCCATGAACTGACAGCCGGCAAATATGGTGAAGAAAAGGCGAAATCATTGTGGAATTCACTCGGCTTCGGAGCTGAATCCATCCTTCTCTTCATCTTAGCTGCAGCTTCCGGCCAGGCGTTCATGATGAACAGGCGGAAAGAGCATCTGAAGGCATTTATGCTCGCGGTGTTCTATCACTCTTCTTATTTCGATAAAGCGCATGTTTTAAAACCATAACCATACGAAAAAAACGGGAGGTTTTAACATGTTATTTATTATAAGAACGGTGATTATTGGACTATTTTCATTGGCAGCAATCAATTTGTTTGTTTTTCAAGGAATTGAATTCATGCACGCGATTACCGACCTTTTCAATCGCCAGGACAGCTGAATTTGAAGCGATTTGAAAAAGCTAGACAATAAAATTTCAAGAAACAGTTTGATTGGCATGAGTCCGGCACTGCACGGATTCATGCCTTTTCATTTGGTCTTCCTTCGTCTTGTGATTGCAGTAAAAGCGGAACAATCCTATTATACTTAAATACAGCTTTTCCATCTTCTTCAAAAACAATTAAATTTTTTCGAAAAATTTTAAACATTTTTTCAACAACTGCCGGGATTTTATTTCAAATCTACAAATATAAGATATAATGTTTCTGTACCAATTAAATACCAATTACTTATAGAAAGAAGATGTTCATATGAGTAAAGTATCTGGAAAAATTGCTTTTGTTACTGGCGGAGGCCAAGGAATTGGCGAAGCAATCTGCAAACGCTTGGCGGAGGATGGGTTCGCTGTTGCAGTTGCCGATTATAATGTAGAAACTGCAACACAAGTTGCTGAGGACATTAACCTGCATAACGGTAAGGCAATTGCAGTTAAAGTGGATGTTGCTGATCGGGACGATGTTTTTAAAGCAGTCGATGAAACGGTTAAACGCCTCGGCGGTCTTGATGTGGTGATCAATAATGCAGGTCTTGGACCAACCACACCTATTGAAAGCATTACATATGAAGATTATCGGAAAATCTATGATGTTAACGTCGGCGGTACTTATTGGGGAATTCAAGCAGCTGTAAAAGCCTTTAAAGAACTTGGACACGGCGGGAAAATCATTAATGCTTCTTCTCAAGCCGGTCAAGTCGGTAACCCGGGCTTGGCAGTTTACGGCGGAACAAAGTTCGCTGTTCGCGGGATTACGCAAACGGCGGCAAAAGATCTAGCTGAATTAGGCATTACGGTTAACGCCTTTTGTCCGGGTATCGTAAAAACGCCTATGATGATGGGGATTGCACAGCAAACCGCTGATGAAGCAGGCAAGCCATTTGAATGGGGAATGGAACAATTCGCTAAAAATATTGCATTAAAACGCTTATCAGAGCCGGAAGATGTAGCAGCATGCGTTTCTTATCTTGCAGGGCCGGATTCAGATTATATGACCGGCCAGTCTCTTATCATTGATGGCGGAATGGTATTTAATTAATTTTAAAATCATATTCAATATGGAGGGCGGAGTTTTCCGCCTCCATATTGAAATAACAAGCTAGAGCTGATATGTCACGGTTCGTCCAATCACGCCCCGTTTAAAAATTTGGACCAAAGAGCGTCTTCCCTTTTGAAACCCCCTGTTTCAAAATGAACTAGTGCGAAGATTTCCCCTGCGATAAGCGGCACCCAAGATAGCTCCTTTCGATTCCCCACTCCAAGCCTCATAGGTTTATTTGCGCGCTTTTTCCGCCAATTTGTTTATTTCCTCCATTTTTTTCGATTTCCTCTAAACTGCGACCTCGAGTTTCAGGGACGCGTGTCCGGATAAATACAACTCCAAGTAAACAAATAACACCGAAGATTGCAAACACAGCTTCTTGAGACATCGAAGCGGTCATAATAGGAAATAGCAATCCAACCAAGAAAGAGCCGATCCAGTTAAATGATGAAGCTATTCCAGACGCGCGCCCGCGAATGACCAGAGGGAAAATTTCTCCAACGATGACCCAAGTTAAAGGAGCCCACGTGAATGAATAAAGTGCTACATAGATACTTAAAAAGACAACCATCATCATCGGATTTGCATTAGGAATTAATATATTCAATATTGCCGGCAAAATAAAGGACAGCCCCATAACGGTTCCGCCTACTGTTAATAAAGTACGGCGATTAAATTTATCAGCGATCATGATGAATAGCAATGAACCTAGCACGAGAATAACACCTTGAATAATCGGCCACATCAACGCTGAACTTGCCGCATTCCCTGTTGCTTTTTCTACAATCAAAGGAATGTAATAAAAAATTGCGTTAGCACCCTGGAATTGTTGAAAAGCGGCAACACCCACACCAGCAATTAATAAAAAACGATATTTATTACTTAAGAGTGTAGCCCATGATGCTTTTTGATTTGCCTTTGTTTCCTCTCTGGCAGTTTCTTGTATTTGTGCTATTTCAGAATCAATCTCCCCTTTGTTAGAGCGAATATAGCTCAACACCTTGCGTGCTTCATCAAGTTTATTGTTCTTGATTAAAAAACGAGGTGATTCAGGTAACTTTAACATTCCAACATATAAGATCACAGCAGGTACGGCAGCCAAACCAAGCATCAACCGCCATGCCATTGTTTCCGGCAAATCTTTCAATAGAAAATCAACAATGTAAGAAAGCAACATTCCAGAACAAATCATGGTTTGATTAATTCCTGACAGCCGTCCGCGTAAACGTGCAGGCGCCATTTCCGACATATAGGCCGGGACCAATGCAGAGGCAGCACCAACGGCCAATCCTAATAAAACCCGAGAAATAATTAAAAACAGTACCCCATTATGAGGTGCTATTCCTGACAAAATGGATCCAACAACAAAAATGACAGCGGAAATTAAAATCATTTTGCGACGTCCCAAACGATCAGAAAGTTGTCCGGCCAGGGCGCCTCCAAAAATAGCGCCTAACATGACCGAAGAAGTAATCCAGCCAATAACCCCGGCGTTGTCTTGAAGGTTCCAATCGTGTTGCAGAAAAGGCAAAGCACCCGTCATAACGCCGATATCATAACCGAAAAGAATGCCGGCAAAAGCCCCGAAAAAATAAATGAAGCCACTTGAGATTTTCTTTTCATTAACCATTTAAGTTCCCTCCTCAAGGTTGAAATTATATTGTGTAATCCAGCCACCAAAATTATCGATGGCTTTTTCAGAAATCATTAAAGTGTTTCCAAACTGCAAATACATGCTAGGATATTGGTGGGATTTCTCACTAAACCTCATGGTTTTATTCGCCTATTATTAAACGCTTTCAATTTTTCCGGAACATAACGATAACGCTTACAAAATCATGAATATTTTGATATCTGATATCCCTATTTTTCACCTCCAAGGAAGCAGAGCCTCCTCGGAGGTTAGAGGCATTACTTAATCACTACATATTCCAGGTCAACCAGCTTTGCATAAGTGATCATTTGGTCTGTTGTTAAATTCAATGAAACAACTGTATGGTGACCGCCGCCGTTTTCAAGCCACGCTTTCACTCCATCCTGAAAGCTAGGCTTCACTTCCCAAAGCACCCGTGCCACCGGAAGGTTTGGTGCCGGAACAGTTGGTTCAAATGCAGAAACTTCGTTAATCAACAGTTTGTAATGCGTACCAAAGTCTGCCATCGAAACAACCACACCATCTCCTGCTTTTCCGTCGAACACTAAGCGTGCCGGGTCTTCACGATCACCAATACCTAATGGAGATACGATAATTTTCGGTTTGCTGCTTGCTAAAGATGGGTCAACTTCAAGCATATGTGATTGAAGGATTGATTCTTGACCGGCAGCTAATTCATATGTGTAATCTTCCATAAAGCCGGTTGATTGGTTACGGCTCATCACTTTGAGTAAACGATCGAGCGCTGCAGTTTTCCAATCTCCTTCACCAGCAAAGCCATATCCTTGGGCCATCAAACGTTGGACGGCAAGACCCGGAAGTTGTTTCATCCCATATAAATCTTCAAAGTTAGTTGTGAAGGCATTATAACCACCATCATCCAGGAAACGTTTAATGGCGATTTCATAGCTTGCTTGTACTTTTACGCTCTTCTCCCAATCTTCCTGACTGTAAGTACCATAATCAAATTCATAAAGGTCTGCATATTCAGCAAACAATCGATTAATTTCTTCATCTGTAACCGCATTCACGTATTGAACAAGATCACCAATGCCAAAGTAATCAACTGTCCAGCCAAATTGAATTTGCGCTTCAACCTTATCCCCTTCAGTAACAGCAACGTTACGCATGTTGTCACCAAATCGGGCGACCTTGATGTTGAAACTTTCGTTATAAGCAACCGCTACGTCCATCCATTCCGCAATTTGCTGTTGCACTTCAGGGCGTTCCCAATAACCTACGACAACTTTATTTTGTTTTTGCAAACGGGCATTGATAAAACCATATTCACGGTCCCCATGAGCAGATTGGTTTAGGTTCATAAAGTCCATGTCAATCGTTGTCCATGGAATACTTTCATTAAATTGTGTCGCTAAATGAAGTAACGGTTTTTGTAATAATTTTGTTCCGCGAATCCACATTTTTGCAGGTGAAAAAGTATGCATCCAAGTGATAACACCGGCAACTTCGTCACGATAGTTCACTTCTTTCATGATGCTTGTGATTTTATCTGCACTAACAGCTAAATCTTGCAATACAAGCGGGTATGGCAATACAGCGCTTTCATTTAATGCATCAGTCACGGCTTGCGCGTGCGCTCTGACTTCTTCAAGCGCTTCTTCCCCATAAAGATGTTGTGAACCTACGACAAACCAGAATTCTTTTTTTCCTTGTGTTAACATCATAACCCTCTTTTCTTAAATGAATAGTTTGATAGAATTGATTTTACTTTTGACCATAATAAGCATTTTTACCGTGTTTTCGTAAATAATGTTTATCTAAAATACATTGTGGTAATTCTTTTGCAAAATGATTTAATTCTCGGGTAAATAAATTCATTTTCGCGACTTCATCCAACACCACACTATTCAATACTGCTGATTTTACATCTTTGCCCCAAGTAAATGGACCATGACCATGAAGTAAGACACCGGGAACAGCTAAAATATCTAACCCGCGCTCTTCAAATGTTTCGATAATGACATTACCTGTTTCTACTTCGTAACCTCGATCAACCTCCTCTTGTGTCAAGTATCGGGCACATGGCACGGAACCATAGAATGTGTCTGCATGAGTGGTCCCCATCGCCGGAACATCAAGGCCTGCTTGAGACCAGATTGTCGCCCAAGTTGAATGAGTGTGTACAATTCCTCCAATTTCAGGGTAATGCTTATAAAGTACCGCGTGAGTCGCTGTATCTGATGAAGGCCTCAGCTCTCCTTCAACAATATTGCCATCTAAATCAACAACCACCATATCACTAGCTTTCATTGTTTCATAATCAACACCACTAGGTTTGATAACGAATAAACCAGTTTCACGGTCAATGGCACTTGCATTTCCCCATGTGTATTTCACGAGTCCGTATTTAGGCAAGTCCAAATTTGCTTGTAACACTTCTTCTTTCAGTTGTTCTAGCACGTCAACCCCTCCACTCATTAAATCAAATGATCCACAGCGGCCTGCTCAATCATTAAACCTTTTTTGTACCGTTCGATAAATGCTTCAAATCCTTCAACATCTAATTGATCAGGGTAAATTTCTTGCCCGGCATCCTCTTCAAAGACTTTTTTGTCGAGGAAATCTTCTAAGCTTTCTTGTTGATCTTTGTTCATCATGTAAGATGCAAGAATAGCCATTCCCCACGCACCGCCCTCTCCGGCAGTTGCCATAACTGATACTGGCGTATTCATTGCAGCTGCAACAATTTTTTGTCCGACAAGAGGGGTTTTGAATAAACCGCCGTGAGCTAAAATGCTATCAATATCAATATTTTCCTCTTTGGTCAAAATATCCATTCCGATTTTCAAAGCTGCAAAAGCTGCAAAAAGGTGTGTCCGCATGAAGTTTGCTAAATCGAAACGACTCTCTGGTGAGCGGACAAATAACGGCCGGCCTTTTTCTAGTCCTGTAATATTTTCACCAGAGAAATAACCGTAGCTTAGTAAGCCACCGCCGTCTGAGTCAGCCTCCAATGCTTTATTCAACACCACTTCGAATAATTTATTCATTTCAACCTTTTGTCCCATTGCCTCAAAAAATTCACGAAACAACCCTAGCCAAGCATTCAAATCGCTTGAGCAGTTATTCGCATGAACCATTCCAACCGGACTGCCGTTTGGCGTTGTTACCAAATCAATTTCTGGATATACTTTCGAAAGTTCTTTCTCTAATACAATCATGGCAAAAACTGAAGTTCCTACTGAGATGTTTCCAGTGCGTTTCCTCACACTATTCGTAGCAACCATTCCTGTTCCAGCATCGCCTTCAGGCGGACAAACCGGAATGCCCGGTTGTAAATTTTTTGACTGATCCAGAATTTTCGCGCCAATTTCGGTTAATTCGCCAGCTTGCTCGCCTGAAATATAAACTTTAGGAAGAATATCCTTTATCCTCCAAGGATAGCCTTTGTTCGAAATCAGTTCATCAAACTGCTTGAGCATCGATTCATTGTAATTTTGCGTTGATTCATCAATTGGGAACATGCCCGAAGCATCTCCAATGCCAATTGCTTTATTGCCAGTCAACAACCAGTGAATGTACCCAGCTAAAGTGGTGATATAATCAATGCGAGGCAAATGTTTCTCTTCATTTAATATCGCTTGATATAAATGAGCAATACTCCACCGTTCAGGGATATTGAATTGAAATTGATCAGTTAATTCTTTTGCTGCAGCACCGGTTGTTGAGTTACGCCAAGTTCGAAACGGAACAAGCAGCTCCCCTGTGTTGTCAAAAGCCATATATCCATGCATCATTGCAGAAAATCCAATAGAACCGATTTTGCGAATGGTGATGCCATAATTTCGTTCAACATCATTCTTCATTTCACTATAAGCTGTTTGCAACCCAGTGATAATATCTACTAAGTTGTACGTCCAAAATCCATCTTCCAAGCGGTTTTCCCACTCATAACTTCCAGATGCGATTGTTTCAAAACTGCTATCAATCAACACTGCTTTAATACGTGTGGATCCGAATTCAATTCCAAGCGATGTTTCTCCCTCAGTTATCGCCTGCTTGATGTTTACTTGATTCGCTTTCACGTTATCCCCCCTCTGATAGCGATTTCAATATTATTCGAAAGAAGGCATTCCCCTTTTCGCTTAACTTAATTACAGACTTAGTATATTTTTTGTACGTACATTTGTCAATCAATAATATAATATGTTCATATAAATATCACAACGATATTTCTATTCTTTTTCTCTTCATGCTTATAATAAAAAGTATTTGTATAACATGAAATTTAAAGAAAAAAATTAGAATTACTTATTCATTTTCACGAAAATAAGGTGAAATCTTTTCATTCATTGAAAGCCATGATAAAATATGTCCACACAAATCATTCAATTAAAAAAATTAGAATGCGAACAACTATGAAAGAAGTGAGTGAAATGAAACCAAAGTATAAGATCATCATTAATGATATAAAAAGTAAAATCCTTTCAGGAGTTTACAGGGTAGGAGAACAAATTCCTACTGAATCCGCCATACAAGAAGAATACAAAGTCAGCCGGCACACTGTTCGAAAGGCGATTTTAGAGCTGGCGAACGAGGGGTTTTTAAGAAGTGAAAAAGGATCTGGCACTTATGTAAGTAACCAGTATCAATCAAAACCTGGAGGGAATTCCAATAATAAAATAATCGGTGTAATTACGACCTACATTTCAGATTACATTTTCCCCTCAATTATTCGCGGAATTGAAGGGAGATTGAATGAGGCTAATTATTCGTTACTATTAGCTAGTACAAATAATGATGTCGAACAAGAAAAAAAAGCTTTGGAAATGATGTTGTCATTTGGCGTCGATGGTTTAATTGTTGAACCTACGAAAAGTAATCTATACAATCCCAATATTGCTTACTATTTATCGTTTAAGGAACAGGATATTCCTTTCATCATGATCAATGCTTATTATGAAGAATTAGATGTTCCTTTTCTTTGTCTCGATGATGTGCAGTCCAGCTATCTCGCAACAAAAGAATTAATATCAAAAGGACATACACAAATTGGTCTCATTTCAAAAATGGATGATTTACAAGGAAAGTATCGAATGAAGGGGTATATAAAAGCGCTTGGTGAAGCCAAATTACGATTTCAACCAGAGCATGTGCTTTCGTACAATACAGAGACGAAGCTGGATCTATACACAAACCTGAAGAAGTTTCTAAATGAAAAGAGAGACGTGTTGACTGCAATTGTTTGCTATAACGACGAAGTAGGATTGGAAGTAGCAAATGTATGCAGACAACTTAATATTTCTGTCCCGGACAAATTGTCAATTATTGGACAGGACAATTCGTATATTGCCAAAAATGCGAATATCAAACTAACAACATTGACACATCCTCAAGAACAAATGGGACACGATGCAGCTGATTGGGTCATCAAGAAATTGCAAGGAAAGAAGGATTTACCAAACGAAACCTACTATCAGCCTGTGTTAATTGAAGGTGAAACCGTAAAAGAGTTAGATGTACAATAATCTTGGTGTGATCAAGGAAAACCCAGTCCATGTGCACTAAAGGCGTGAACGCGGACTGGGTTGTTTTACTCTGTTATCAATTAAGCAGCAGAGAACTTTCATGTATTTGACGCTTACTCCAAAAAGAAAGCGAAAATCTCACCGATACGGGAAAAAGCTTGTATCACAAGAAAGTAGCCTAGCGTTAAAAAGTGAACTGTGTAAAGTTTATCTGGCATGCTCTTTTTCTGCAGCATTCTTCGTTGTCTTGCAGAATGGCTCTATTCTTGATAGGCATGTGGTGATATCCCTAGAATTGGGCGCAGGTCGATTTCACTCCCGTTCATGTTTGCTGATCCATACATCCGTTACTTCCCCTGCCTCATCTTCGTCGATGATGAAAGAACCGTTGCTGTACCGGTCATGAAGCTTGATATCTTTGACAAGCATCTCCTCTGTGATGCCTTTTTCGGTTTGAAGCGTGATTTGAGCATGATATGAGCATGCGAGCAGCCCGGTGATGCGGTGAGGTTTTTTCTTCAATTCCCTCAGCATGAGAACCCCTCGTTTCGCCCGTGACGTTTTTTCAAATTCGGTGCGGTTCATCCGCTTAATAGATCCGCGCTGGGTCACGAGCACAAGCACATCCGATTCTTCTAAAACCTGCCCGCTGGCGACAAAGTCGCCGTCTTTCAAATTGACGCCTTTGACACCGGCCGCCCTTGCGCCGACGACGCTGACCTCATCTTCTGAGAACCACAGACCGTAGCCGGAATGTGTCGCGATAAACAAATCTTTCGTTCCGTCCGTTACATGAACATCAACCACTTCATCGTCGCCTTTTAAGTTAAGAGCGACCAATGCTTTTGAATAGCGCTGTGCTTTATACTGCATCAGCTGAGTTCTTTTCGCCATTCCGTTTTTCGTAAAGAACAGCAGGTATTCAGATTCGGTAAACTCTCTGACAGGGATCGCCTTGACGATGGATTCATCGCTGTCGATCGATATGATATTCGTGATGTGCTGACCCAAGTCTTTCCATCTGATATCAGGAAGCTGGTGAACCGGACAATACACATAGCTTCCTTTATTTGTAAATAAAAGCAGTACGTCTGTCGTATTCATTTCCAGCTGACAGAGCAGACGGTCGGTATCTTTCATGCCGAAGTCCTGGCCGTTTGATGCAGCAAAAGACCGCTGGCTCGTTCGTTTAATATAACCGTCTTTCGTCACGGTCACATAAACGTCTTCAGACGCCACCATCACTTCAAGATTGATTTTGATTTCTTCAATTTTCTCCTCGATGACAGAGCGCCTTTGACCGGCATAGGTTTTTTTCACCTTTTTCAAGCTGTCTTTGATCACTTTCAAGAGTTTCTTGTCATTGGAAAGGATCTCTTCCAGCTCTTTGATCTTCTGGTCGAGTTCTTTTGCTTCTTCCTGGAGAGCCGTAATATCTGTGTTTGTCAGCCTGTACAGCTGCAATGAAACGATCGCTTCAGCCTGCGGCTCTGTAAATGCGAACTTTTCGATCAGATTGTTTTTGGCATCGCGCTTGTCATTGGAGGAGCGGATCGTCGCAATGACTTCATCCAAAATGGACAGTGCTTTCATCAATCCTTCTACGATATGATGCCTTTCCTTCGCTTTTTTCAGCTCATACTGAGAACGGTTGGTGATGACTTCTTTTTGGTGGCCGATATAAGCGTCCAAAATTGATGTGAGATTCATCAACATCGGTCTTCTGTTATGAATAGCCACCATGTTAAAGTTGTACGGAATCTGCAAATCCGAGTTTTTGTACAAGAAATTTAAAATACCTTGTGCATCCGCTTCTTTTTTCAGCTCAATCACGATTCTGAGTCCTGTCCGGTCGGTCTCGTCACGGACTTCGGAAATCCCTTCGACCTTCCGTTCAATCCTGAATTCGTCCATTTTTTTCACTAAATTCGCTTTGTTGACTTCAAACGGAATTTCAGTAATGACAATTTGCTGGCGGCCGCCTCTGATGGTTTCGATCTCGGCTTTGCCCCTGATGATGATTTTACCTTTTCCGGTTTCATAGGCTTTTTTTATGCCTTCTTTACCCTGAATGATTCCTCCGGTCGGAAAGTCCGGTCCTTTTACGAGCTCCATGAGGTCATCCACACTGCAGTTCGGCGAGTCAATCCGCCTTATCACGGCATCGATCACTTCCCCGAGATGATGCGGCGGAATGTCAGTCGCATACCCGGCGGAAATCCCTGTCGATCCGTTGACAAGCAGGTTCGGAAACATCGCCGGAAGGACGACGGGCTCCTTGCTTGTATCATCAAAGTTTGGCACAAACTCGACCGTTTCTTTGTCAATATCTCGCAAAAGCTCTGAAGCGATCGCTGCGAGCCTTGCTTCTGTATAACGCATCGCAGCCGGCGGATCACCGTCGATGCTTCCGTTGTTACCGTGCATTTCAACCAGCACGTTGCGAACCTTCCAGTCTTGGCTCATCCGCACCATCGCTTCGTAGACCGAACTGTCTCCATGAGGATGATAGTTCCCGATTACATTACCGACCGTTTTTGCGGCCTTGCGGAAATTCTTATCGTGCGTGTTCCCTTCCGCATGCATGGCGTATAGGATTCTTCTTTGAACAGGCTTCAGGCCGTCCCTGGCGTCAGGGAGCGCCCGATCCTGAATAATATATTTGCTGTATCGGCCGAAACGGTCGCCGATCACGTCTTCCAATGGTAAATCATGATAAATCTCTGGCTGTGCCATTTATTTAAACCTCCTCAGCGACCGATAAATTCTCGTTTTCTAAAATGTTGCTTTCTTCATCAAGTCCGAAGGCGACGTTTTTCTCAATCCATTTTCTTCTCGGCTCAACTTTGTCGCCCATCAATGTCGTCACGCGCCTTTCCACACGGGCTGCGTCATCGATTTTAACCCTGACAAGCGTTCTTGATTCGGGGTTCATTGTCGTTTCCCAAAGCTGGTCAGCGTTCATTTCGCCGAGACCTTTATAGCGCTGAATCGTATATCCTCTTCCGACTTTTTTGAGGACGTCGTCCATTTCTTCATCAGACCAAGCATATTCAATGATTTCTTTTTTGCCAGACCCTTTGCTGACTTTATAGAGCGGCGGCAGCGCGATAAACACTTTTCCGTGCTCGATCAGCGGCTTCATATAGCGGTAGAAAAAAGTCAGGAGCAACACTTGGATATGAGCGCCGTCTGTATCCGCATCTGTCATGATGATGACTTTGTCGTAATTGATGTCCTCAATGTCAAAATCAGCGCCGACCCCTCCGCCGATCGCGTGAATAATCGTATTGATCTCTTCATTTTTAAAAATATCGGCCAGCTTCGCTTTTTCCGTATTGATAACCTTTCCGCGGAGCGGCAGGACAGCCTGGAATTTCCGGTCTCTTCCCTGCTTTGCTGATCCTCCGGCAGAGTCACCCTCCACGAGATACAATTCGTTTTTGGACGGATTCCTTGATTGTGCAGGCGTCAGCTTTCCGGAGAGCGTCGCTTCGGATTTCTTTCTTTTCTTTCCGCTTCTTGCCTCTTCTCTTGCTTTTCTCGCAGCTTCTCTTGCCTGGGAGGCTTTAATCGCTTTTTTGACGAGCAATGTTGCCGTTTCCCTGTTTTCTTCAAGGAAATATGCGAGCTGCTCGGAGACGATCGCATCAACGGCTGATCTTGCTTCACTTGTGCCGAGCTTTCCTTTTGTCTGTCCTTCAAATTGAAGAAGCTCTTCTGGAATCCGGACGGAAACGATGGCTGACAGGCCTTCCCGGATGTCCGTTCCTTCAAGGTTTTTGTCCTTTTCTTTTAAAAGGGCCACCTTTCTCGCATATTCGTTGAATGCTCTTGTCATCGCCGTTTTCGCACCGGACTCATGGGTTCCTCCGTCCTTTGTTCTGACATTATTGACGAATGACAGGATGTTTTCGGAATAGCCGTCATTAAATTGAAACGCGAAGTCCACCTCGATGCCGTTGTGCTCCCCTTCAAATGAGACCACTTCAGAAAGCGCGTCTTTCTCCTCATTTAAATAAGCGACAAAAGCTTCGATTCCGTTTTCGTATAAAAACGTTTCTTTTGTTTGATCGCGTTCATCGATCAATTCGATTTTTAATCCTTTTAACAAAAAGGCTGATTCTCTCAGACGCTCTGAAAGCGTTTCAAAGTTAAAAGTCGTTGTGCTGAACATCGTAGGATCAGGCTTGAAATGAATCAGGGTGCCGGTCTTTTTGGTCGTTCCGATTTTATCAAGGGATGTCACCGGTTTGCCGCCGTTTTCAAAACGCTGCCTGTAAACATTTCCGTCCCGCTCAATTGTGACTGTCAGCCACTCGGACAGGGCGTTTACAACGGATGCACCGACGCCGTGCAGCCCCCCGCTCGTTTTATAGCCGCCTTGGCCGAACTTTCCTCCGGCATGCAGCACTGTCAAAATAATTTCGGGAGTCGGTTTGCCCAGCTTATGCATTCCTGTTGGCATTCCCCGGCCTCTGTCTTGCACCGATATGCTGTTATCTTTATGTATCTTTACTATAATATGATTCCCATGGCCCGCAAGGACTTCATCGACGGAATTATCGACGATTTCATATACGAGATGGTGCAGACCCCGGCTGTCTGTCGAACCGATGTACATACCGGGGCGTTTTCTGACCGCTTCAAGGCCTTCGAGCACCTGTATGGAATCATCATTATAGTCAAATTGCTGTTTCTTAACCAAATGCATAAACCCCTTTCAAAAATCAAACATTGCTTATAAAGAATAATACACACTCTGTCATGTAAAGCAAAGTATTATCCGATTCTTTTCCAATCGCTTCAAGCATTGTCGGGAAAATGTTAAAATGAATGCCGTTTTTTTGCACAGCCGTCATTTTACACGATTCGCCCCCTGGAGGACAAGGCTTTTCCACCAGCAATTGGAAAATCATTCTTAAAAAAACTGTCCAAGACTTATTGTAGCCGTTTTTCACAGCAATTCGCAAACATATTCTTGCATAAAAAAGACAAAAACCCTTGAATAAACAAGGATTTTTGTCTTTTTTATGCCGATTTTGTTAACGCGTGTGCCACTTTTATACACAAATCCATAATCACCGTATAGCCTTTTTCGCTCAGAAGCCGATAAGCTTCTTCGTTGACAAGCCCCTGCTGCGCCCAAAACACATCTGCGTCTATCTCCAGGAATTCCTTTGCGACATCGGGCAAATGTTCGGATCTTCTGAACACATTGACGATATCGACATGTCCTTCAATGTCTTTTAATGATGCCACAGCCTTGACGCCCAGCGCCTCATCTATGGACGGATTGACAGGGATGATGTCATATCCCGCGTCCTGCATCGCTTTTGATACCATGTACGATGTTCTTTCAGGATTGTCGGACAGGCCGACTACCGCGATTCGTTTACTGTTTTCAAGAATGCTTTTGATTTCCTGTTTAGAAGGGTTTTCCATGGCGATCACTCCTTTTACGTTCAGTTTACACGAAATCAAAGGCGATAATCAAAATTTTCATATGATTAGGGCGCATTATCTTGTATGATATATACGGTACTTCTAAAGAAAAGCCGTCATGAAAAGCGCCTCTCATGTTAAAATAAAGAGAAGGGATCATCTAAAAAGGAGAAATGAAATGTTAATTGCTTTATTATTTGTTTTAGCCTATCTACTCGGCAGCATTCCGTCCGGCTTAATTGTCGGAAAGGCCGCCAAAGGAATCGACATCAGGGAACACGGCAGCGGCAATCTTGGCGCCACCAATGCATTCCGGACACTTGGGGTGAAAGCCGGCTCCATCGTGGTGGCTGCGGATATTTTGAAAGGGACGCTCGCCGCCTTTCTGCCCGCCATCCTCCACATCGGCGTACACCCTTTGTTGGCCGGTGTAGCCGCAGTCATCGGGCATATGTTCCCTGTGTTCGCCAAATTTAAAGGCGGAAAAGCTGTCGCTACTTCCGGAGGCGTATTGCTTTGCTATCAGCCTTTTCTGTTTCTCACAATGATTGCGGTGTTCTTTCTGTTTTTGTATATCACAAAATATGTATCGCTTTCTTCCATTTTAACCGGCTTGTATACAACGGTTTACAGCCTGTTTACGAAAGATCTTTTATTGGTGGCAGTCGTCGCCTTTCTAACGGCGTTTGTCGTATACAGACACAGGACGAACATTAAACGCATTATGGATAAAACCGAGCCCAAAATCAAGTGGATGTCCGGCAAAAAATGAGCCTATCCGAAAAACATTATATTTTCATGATCGGACAAAATCGTTATATACTATAAATAGATTCAGCATGCTTTGAAACAAATGATGAAGGAGTGCTTGCCCGTGAATTTGAAAATTAATGAAGAGGCGCTTAAATGGTATAAGGACGAGCTTGATTTAAAAGAAGGAGATCAGGTTCGCTTCTTTGTCCGCTACGGAGGCTGCAGCAATGTTCAAAAAGGCTTCTCCCTTGGGGTTTCAAAAGATGAGCCGCAGCAAATCGGTGTGAGCGCGGAAAAAGACGGCATTACGTTTTTCGTTGAAGAAAGCGATGTATGGTATTTCGACGGCCATGATCTGCTTGTCACCTATAACGAATCTTCGGAAGAGCCTGTTTTTGAATATCAGTAAAAAAGAGCATTTTATAAAGCTTGCAGAGAAACTCTTGTTTTTCTGCAAGTTTTTTTATTTTTCATCTTAATTAAAGTACCGAAAAAAGCCTTCCAACACATAGACTGGCTCGCCTGAGTGTGCGGCAGCTGCACACCGTACGCTGCGTACACCTCCCGAATAACCGAGTGAGTATAGATTCTGTATATCTAAAATGCAGTTCGTCTAAAATAAACCGGCAAGGATTTTCCCATATTATACAGAGTCACTGATATCGAGGTGTTTGACATGGTTTACGGTGTGATAACCTTTATTTTGCTAGCTGTTTTTCTGATCTTTTATTTAACGGACCGAAGAAGGATCATCAACGGTTTTTTATTCAATCTATTTTTTTGTTCATTTCTTGTTCTATCCTACTATCTGGCATACGTTGTCGGAATCGGTTTTTTCAGACTGTTCGTCATTGTACCGCTGCTGATCTTTTTCTTTATCCTAACGTTTGGTCTATTTGCTTTAATGATCGGGTTATTTCTGAATGCGAGAATTCTTATCAAAAGAGAAGGACGGCGATTGTCTAATTGTTTGACTTTAATTTCCGGGTTAGGCATTATCATATTTTTCCTATTATCCGTGATTGACCCCGCTCGTTTTTTATCGCCAAATGTTCAGCCATTGTTTGCGGGATCATCGCTTATTACGGTCTATTTCTTTTTTCATTTAACAAATTTCTTAACAGCTTATTTTCTATATCAATTTAACAGACCGAAGCTTAATCAGGATTACATCATCGTTCTCGGGAGTGGATTAATTAACGATACAGTACCCCCGCTTTTAGCAAGCAGGATCAATAAGGCTGTCGATTTTTATTGGAAACAGACAGCTATTGCTTCTCCGCCAAAAATCATTTTCTCCGGCGGGCAAGGACCTGATGAAAATCTTTCTGAAGCCGAAGCTATGCAAAGATATGCTATAAAAAAAGGGATACCTGGAGAGCACACTTTGAAAGAAGACCGTTCTGTAAATACATATCAAAATATGCTTTTCTCCAAACAACTGATGGACTCATTAACAGACGGCAAATATAACAGCATCTTCACAACAAACAATTTCCATCTGTTCCGTGCCAGCCTATATGCAAAACGAGCAGGCTTGAAAAGCGATGGCATCGGTTCAAAGACCGCTTTTTATTATTGGCCGAACGCCATGATCCGTGAATATATCGCTGTTGTTGTGATGAATCGTAAACGGCATAGCATTGTCGTGGGAACTATATTGGGCATTTCTATCCTTTTGACCGCATTTAATTTTTTCATTGATTAAAAAATGGCAGTCTCAATTGATTATGATGGGTATTTTCGAAGGACATCTTCACCAAAAAGATGTCTTTTTGCTTGGAAAATATAATTTCACTGCACTGATGCTTCAAATATCTTTTTAATAGTCAGCATAACAGCGATTGATAGAATGGAAAACGATTTTCCCCCTATTTCGCAAAAACCTCCCCTTCTTTTATCTGCAACAAGCCACAACTGAAAAGTGATTTTCTCAAATGCTAAAGCCTCAATTTACCCTTATCAGATCTAATGGTGAACAGATTCTTTTTTCTCAATGCTTCTTCCTACTTCAAGTAGCTGTTTTTTTGGTGCGCTTGGACTTTAAATGCTTACAACAGTGAAAGGAATATGTAAGATAAATCAATGGTTTCGTTTGGAGGTTTTATATATGATGGGTTCGAGGTGATAAAAGATGAAATGGTTTTTAGGGATTTTAACGGTAGGACTGATGATTTTGGCCGGGGGCTATTTTTTATATTCCGGATATTATTCAACGGAAGCTTATTACGTCAAAATTACAACAGATCCAAAAGTCGTTAAAGAAAAAACAAGTGATGGATACACATATATAAATTATAACTATGATGTTACGGGTTATGATAAAGATGGAAAACCCAAAAACCTAAAACTCTCTTCTCAGGAAAAAATGCAGAAAGGTCAGTATTATATTATTCATTGGGAAGACAGAAGAGAAATCATATCCAGCAAAGAAAAAGCAAGCGAGAAGCAAATAGATCAGGACATCCTGCACAAATTAAACAATCAAAGTCAATGAGACGCTCACTCTGCTCCCTAAAACTTCTTGTTTTAGGGACTTTTTCACGAAAAATAAAATGACTGCGGCCTTATCAAGGCATGAAAAACACTAAGGTACGACATCTTGAAACTAAAGATATCGTTCCGACTTTTTCTCCTTCAATGTTTGCTCGTCAGGATGAAACAAGCAAGGACAATCCTTGCTTGTTTCAAGGGTGTCCGGGTTTCTCTAAAACACCGGATTATTCGAGCCTGAAACGCTTGATATGGCTTGAGAGCTTTTCTTGTTTTAAAATCTCGATCTGCTTCTCTCCCAATAAATCAAAGTGAGGAAATTTGCTTCTTTTATGGATCCACTCTTTTTTCAGTCCGTACTGTTTGCCCCACTCTGCAAGCTTATCAATGTTGCCGCATCCGGCTTTTGTCACGGTATTGACATCCGGATACCTGTCATCGAGCCAGTAATGCGTGAGGAACGCAACTTCGCCGTTTAAAACGGCGCGCTTCCATTCGTTCAGCTCGTTTCTTTTAATACCGAATGCCATTACTTTTTGGCCTCTTCATAAGCTTCATGCCACTTTGGATAAAGCTTACGGAACTGAACCGGTTTGAAGCTGTCCCCGTCAACGCAAATATGGGACGATGTGGCCTTCACAGCGGTTTCACCAGCGGAATTGAAGATTTCATACCCATATACCGTTTTAAAGCCGTTATATTCTTCAATCCATGTATGTACCGTCGCGGTTTCACCGTAGCGAAGAGGTTTGACGTAGCGGACATTGATATCCACGACAGGCGACAGGATGCCGTCTTTCTCCATTTCGGCGTAAGAGAAGCCGAGTTCTTTAATTAAAGCCGTCCGTCCAACCTCCATCCAAATCAAATAATTGGCGTGATAGACGACGCCCATTTGGTCTGTTTCGGCATAGCGGACTTCTATTTCTTTTTTTGAGACGTACAAATTCCTCTACTCCCTTTTCACAATATATATAATCCAATCTTAGCATATAGAATGGGCAAAAACACGACAGACGGCTTCATGCAAAAAAACCAGGTCGCCCTGGTTTATTGATGATATCCGTTTTCGCGGTCTTCCGCCTCGTCATGGATTTCATTGCGCATCGCCTCAATGCTCTCATTTCGGCGTTGATTTTTTTTGCGGATCTGCTCCTGTTCCGCCTGGTTGGCAAAAGACAGCTGCTCCTCAGACTCCTCGATATTTTCGATTGTGTTCTGCACCATGTCTTGAAGCTTCTCCACGTTGTCTGATCTGTCATCCGGATGATGTTTTTGGTGTGTCATGCGGGTCTCTGCCTCCTTTTCTTCTTTACTCGCCCTTTGTCTGCATAATGATCGGCGTTTCTCCTGATTTATCATGCATCTTTTTTCCTTTGTTGCGCTTATATTCTACCGGTTTTGTCCCAAGATGGCTTGGGGCAAATTTAGACTGTTTGTCATGTTCCCTCGGCATGTCTATCCCTCCTTTTCAGCATTAGGATTCTCAAAAAGGAGCGTAAACATGAATCGATTTTTAAAAAGTCACTTCAGCTTAAATTTCTCTTCAAGCTTATCTTCCAGCCGATCAAGAAACTCCTGGTTGGTCATGAGCTCCTTTTTGTTTTCCAAGACAAGTTCTTCAAATGTCCGCCTTTTCGTTTTTTTCATGTTTAATCACCTCCAGCTTGTTTTCATTTTCACCATTTTTTGGGCGATATAAGCAAAAAAGCCGGGATTTTTTATAATCCCAGCTTTTCTTCCATATTCTTTTTCGACATCGTCCCAAGGACGATATCTTGAATCATTCCGTTTTCATCAATAATAAATGTTGTCGGATACGAAAAAATCTCGTATTTCGCATTGATGCCCGTTCGATCTAAGACGATAGGGAAATGTAAACCGTGCCTTTCGGCAAACGTTTTGACCGACTCTTCGTTTTTCTCGGAAGAGGTAAAGTTGACGGCCAAAACGGCAATGTCCTGATTTTCGTTTTGGAGTTCTTCCATTGCAGGCATTTCTATTTCACACGGTTTACACCAGGTGGCCCAAAAATTTAACAGCACTTTTTTCCCTTTAAAGTCTGATAAAGATACATCGTTTCCATCCTTTAAAGACGGAAGCGTAAAATCAGGCGCCTTGTCTCCTTTCGCAATGCCGATTTCGGCTTCCTTTTGCCCTGTGAAGTTCCATACCGCAAGACCGGCCAAAACGAAAAGAAACGCGGCAGCCAGCAATTTTTTCATCATCGGCATCCTCCAATTCAGGATCACGCTGAAAAAAGAAGAGAAAGCTAAAGGCTTTCTCTCCTCATTCAATTACTGTTTCATTTTATTGCGGAGCACCATTTGCAGGATTCCGCCGTGACGGTAATAATCGATTTCTACTTCGCTGTCAAAGCGTACAACAGCTTCAAACGACTTGACTGTGCCGTCTTCGGCAATCGCTTTGACTTGAACGAGATCCCGCGGGCGAACCGTCTCACTCACGTCAACTTCAATCGTTTCTTTCCCGGTCAAACCGAGCGTTTCAGCGTTTTCTCCCTCTTTAAATTGAAGCGGAAGAACGCCCATCAGCACAAGGTTGCTTCTGTGAATTCTTTCAAAGCTTTCTGCAATGACGGTTTTGATGCCGAGCAGATTTGTTCCTTTTGCCGCCCAGTCGCGGGAAGAACCCATTCCGTAGTCTTTTCCGGCAATGACGACCAGACCTGTGCCGTCTTCTTTATACTTCATGCAGGCATCGTAGATGGACATTACTTCTCCGGTCGGCCAATACGTTGTATAACCGCCTTCTGTACCCGGAGCGATCTGGTTTTTGATTCTGATGTTGGCGAATGTTCCCCTCATCATGACTTCATGGTTTCCGCGTCTTGAACCATATGAGTTGAAGTCTCTAGGAGAAACGCCTTTTTCCTGCAGATATTTTCCGGCTGGCGTGTCTTTGCCGATCGCTCCCGCAGGAGAAATATGGTCTGTCGTGACAGAATCTCCGAATTTGCCGACAATGCGCAAGCCTTTAAGCGGTTCAACCGTACCAGGCTCAACTGACATGTTTTCAAAGAACGGCGGGTTTTGAATGTAAGTGGATTCTTCATCCCATTTATACAGGGCTTCATCCGTTGTTTCAATCGCATTCCAGCGTTCATTGTCATCAAACACGCGCTCATATTCTTTTCTGAACAACTCAGGAGTAACGGTTTGCTTCACGACGGAGTTGATTTCGTCCATCGTCGGCCAAATATCGTTGAAGTATACGTTTTGACCGTCTTTTCCGACGCCGATCGGTTCGTTTTTCAGGTCAATATCTACCGTGCCCGCCAATGCATAGGCTACGACAAGCGGCGGAGACGCCAGGTAGTTTCCTTTGACAAGCGGATGAATCCGGCCTTCAAAGTTACGGTTTCCGGAAAGGACAGACGTAATCAGCAGGTCATTTTCGGCAACCGCTTTTTCGATTTCAGGCGCAAGCGGTCCGGAGTTCCCGATACATGTCGTACAGCCGTATCCGACGATGTTAAATCCAAGCTCGCGCATATATGGAAGCAGGCCTGAATTGACTAAGTAGCCTGTTACGACTTTTGAACCCGGAGCCAGGGATGTTTTCACATAGTTCGGTACTTTCAATCCCAGTTCAACTGCTTTTTTAGCGACAAGGCCCGCACCGATTAAGACATAAGGGTTTGATGTATTTGTGCAGCTGGTGATCGCCGCAATCGCAATCGCACCCGTTTTCATGACGGCTTCTTCGCCGTTTTCAAGCTTAAATTTGATTTCTTTGTCAGCCTCACTCGCGTTTAAACCGAATCCCTGGTTCCCTGCAGGGCTTGCCAAATGCTTGTGGAATGTCTCTTTCATGTCAGTCAGCGGAATGAGATCCTGAGGACGCTTCGGACCTGAAAGATTCGCTTCAACTTTTGACAAGTCAATTTCAACGATATCGGTAAATACGGGATCTTCCTGATCAGGCGTGTAGAACAATCCGTTTTGACGGCAATATTCTTTCACCACATTGATATGTTCTTCATCACGGCCTGTTAAACGCATGTATTCCAATGCTTCCTCATCAACAGGGAAGAAACCGCAAGTCGCGCCGTATTCAGGAGCCATATTTGCGATTGTCGCACGGTCTGCAAGCGGAAGTTCTGCAACACCCGGTCCGAAGAATTCGACGAACTTTCCGACCACGCCTTTTTCACGCAGCACCTGTGTTACTTTAAGCGCCAAGTCCGTCGCCGTCGTGCCGTTCGGCAGCTTTCCGACAAGCTTCGCTCCGATTACTTCAGGTACAGGGAAATATGAAGGCTGGCCGAGCATGCCCGCTTCAGCTTCAATTCCGCCGACGCCCCAGCCGAGAACGCCGATTCCGTTGATCATCGTTGTATGGGAGTCAGTACCGACAAGCGTGTCAGGATAAGCGACAATCTCGCCGTCTTCTTCCACAGCATGGACAACGTTTGCCAAATACTCAAGGTTCACCTGGTGAACAATACCTGTAGCAGGGGGAACAGCCTGATAGTTATTAAACGCTTTCTTAGCCCAGCTTAAAAATTTGTAACGCTCTGCATTTCGTTGGAATTCAAGGTCCATATTAATTGTCAATGCATCTTCCGTACCCGCTTTGTCAACTTGTACGGAGTGGTCGATGACAAGGTCTACCGGTATTTCAGGATTGATTTTATCCGGATCTCCGCCGACTGAAGCCATCGCTTTTCTTAATGAAGCAAGGTCTACAACGGCTGGAACGCCGGTAAAGTCCTGCAAAATAACGCGGGATGGTTTGAAAGGAACGTCAATATCCTTTAATTCGGCAGTGCCCCATTTTGCCAAGTTTTCAACGTGTTCCTTTGTAATGACTCTCCCGTCTACTTGACGAAGAACGGATTCGAGCAAAACTTTAATGGAATAAGGAAGTTTTGATACGTTTCCGATTCCTTGATCCTCTAATGCTTTTAAAGAATAATAGCTGTACGTTTTGCCTTGTACTGTAAACGTTTTTCTTGATTGAAAAGCGTCTTTTTTTGCGACTTGTTGCTGATTCGCCATTTCTCCAAAATCCCCCTTTAAAGATCAAGATCATACGCCAGAAAAATCGGCATATTTCACCACAATTTTCTCACAATTTAATCTTAAAACAATTTTAAACATAAGTAAATATCAATGTTTTTATTAAATTCAATAAGAATGCCTTATATAAGGAAAAAAGTTTATTTTACTGGAAATACATTTTTTTATACAATACACCCGCTAAGGCTATACTACAGTCTGAGGTGATCGAAATTGGCCAAACGAAAAGCAAATCATGTCATCAATGGAATGAACAATGCTAAACGCCAAGGAAACGGCGCGGGATATATTGAAGATGACCAGCATATTCTCACTGAGGCGGAACGCCAAAACAACAAAAAACGGAAGACCAATCAATAAATCCTAAAAATCCTTCATGAATGGCTTAGGAGGTTAAGACATTGACAAATAAAAACGACGGCAAAGATATGCGCAAAAACGCACCGAAAGGAGCTCAGCCTGGGCAGCCAGAGCCTTTGAGCGGAAGCAAAAAAGTTAAAAACCGGAACCATACGAGACAAAAACATAATTCCAGTCACGATATGTAACATTTTCCGCGTCTTTCACGGCGCGGTTTTTTACTTTACCTCTCTGGCGATGCAACCCCCTTCGAATCGCCTCCTTCACATGAATTCACAGCTGTGCATAATCTAACGGTAAGGCTAGGTATGGAGGAATGATCAAATGACAAATACAAAACGTTTCGATTCCGCAGATTTTGATAAAGAATGGATGAAACAGTTTGTTGACGACCCTTTTCTCCTCTATGATGAGACTTTTCCGATCGACCTTTATGAAACGAGCACTGAATATATAATCGAAGCAGATTTAAGCCGCTTGAATGCCCGGCACCTTGACATGACGTTTTCCGGCTACGATTTCAAGCTTGCGGTTAAAACCGATGAACAGCATTACGAAAAATCGCTGATGCTTCCTTTCTTTTTGAATGACAAACAGATCGAAGCGGAATGCGAGAACAGCATTCTTGCAGTTAAAATCAATAAGGAAGCAAGCCAAGATGAAGTTTCGCTTTCATTTCATATTCCTTTTATATCATACATGCACAACAAGCAGAACCCGGACAGCGCGTAAAACACTTTGCCATCCGGGTTTTTTCCGTTCGTTCGTCAAATATCCGCTAGCAATTCTCTATGGCCGATTAGGGAATTGCTATACAATAGATTATGTTCTAGCACCTCTTTTGATCAGGCCGGTGTCCCATTTTATATTATTTTTTCTATGTTCTTCTAAAACGCCTTCATGTAAAATAGGTTATAGACAAAGGAGTGATGAGAGATGCTGGAAGGATGGTTTTTATGGCTGATGCTCGCTTGGATCGTCATCATGATCGTCCTCTTGTCAATCGGCGGTTTTTTCATGTTTCGCAAATTTTTAAAAAGGCTGCCTAAAGAAGATGGGAAGTCTGAGCTGGACTGGCAGGATTATTATATTGAACAGACAAGGCATTTGTGGAATGAAGAAGAAAAAGAACTGCTTGAAGAATTAGTTTCTCCCGTACCCGAACTGTTTCGCGATGTAGCAAAAGCGAAAATCGCCGGAAAGATCGGAGAACTCGCATTAAAGGAAAAAGCAGGTGCAATCGACCGGGATTTAATCGTCAGAGGCTATATTATGGCCACACCGAAAAAAGACCATAAGTTCCTCGTAAAGCGTTTAAAAGAAAAGAACATTGATCACTCTTCCTATCAAGAGCTTTTTAAATAAACAAAACCTTTCCTGAAAGAAGGAAAGGTTTTGTTTTAATTGACCTGTATGTGATTTGACGCTTCAATCTGGCTTGAAAGCTTTCTGAACGATAAAAACATGGCAATCCGCCAAGGAACGATCATCCCGAAAGCCAGAATCCAAAACATTCCGCTCAGTGCGCCGTAATCGATCGTTGTGCTTAATATGCTCTTCATCGCGATCCGGATGACGAGCAGCGCAATTAAAATAAACACAAACGATTTGGAGCGTTTAATATAGATTTTATCATCGCGGATTTCAAATTTTGAGGTTTTAATTAAGAAAATAGAAAAGATCATGCCCACTGTGAGAGCTTCCAAAAATTCGGCACCGGTCACGTGGAACATCGGAAATAAAAACATGAGAGCACCGGTGCTCATAAAAATCGGAGGCAGTATAATTTTTTTGGCCGTAGCCGGTTTTTCAGATGACTTGATTCTGACAGCCATGACAATGACGGCCATCACGACGGCAAGTATAGATGAAACGACGATCATCATACATATCATCCCTTTTTCTAAAGCTAATTTCTCTACTTGTTACTATACTCCAAAACAAAGAAAAAAACCATGTTCAGGTTTTTCAGCTGCAAGGATTTCCGAGCACGTGGCGAATCGCTTCGACGACTTTCGTCTCCTCGAAAGGCTTGACGATAAAGTCCTTGGCTCCGGCTTCGATCGCTTCAACAACGATTCGCTTTTGCCGCATGGCCGTACACATGATCACTTTCACCTTCGGGTTCAGCTGGATCATGTCCTTTAAAGCTTCAATCCCGTTTTTCACAGGCATTGTAATATCCATGATAACCAAGTCCGGCTGCAGCTCTTGATAAAGCAAAACAGCTTCTTCCCCGTTCCCGGCTTCACCCGCGACTTGCAAGTCTTCTGTTTCAAGTATTTCTCTGATTTTATCTCTCATAAATTTTGCATCATCAACAATTAAAACCCTTGTCATACTCCCCTCCAACATCATTATTCAATTTTGCTGTGAATAAGTCCTATTATAACAAAAAACCAAGGCGGTCCTTAGCCAGGTATCTAAAAGCCTCTGAAATCGCCGAACAGGCCTGACAGTACGATAATGATTTTCGTCATCCAGTCAAAGAACAGCAGGATTCCGACTGCAATCATTGCAATTCCGCCGATCTTCATGATGATGAGCTGATGCTTCCGAAGCCATTTCATCTTTGTCATGAAAAAAGACAGGAGCAGAAACGGCAGGCTGAATCCGAGCGTATAAAGCACCATATAAGGCACAGCCGACATCGGGTTCGTACCGGCGAGTGTGATGACCGCTGCAAGAATCGGACCGGTGCAGGGCGTCCAGCCGGCGGCAAATGCCATTCCGATTCCGACAGAACCGAGCAGGCCGCCGGGCCTGTTTTTAAAATGGAGGCGCCTTTCTTTCATTAAAAATTCAGGCTTAAAAACCCCCAGTGTGACAAATCCAAAAAAGATGATGAATACCGCGCCAAGCTGCCTGATGAGCTGATGATAATCCTTAAAAAAGGACCCGACAAGCGATGTGCTGTAGCCGAGAGCCACAAAGATCATCGAAAAGCCAATCAGGAAAAAGATCGTATGTATCAGGCTCCTTTTTTGAAACATAAGTCTGTCAGAATGGATTTCACTCATGCTGACACCTGTAATATATGATAAAAAAGCGGGATACAGCGGCAGGCAGCATGGCGAAATAAACGATAGAAACCCTGCACCGAAAGCGAGAATATAGTTGATATCAGCCATCTCTTTCTCCCTTCTATTTTTTGGAATACTATGAAAGAAAATCATTTGATATGACAATTACATTTCAATTTCCTAACATATCACAAAAAAGGATGTTGGTTTCACGAATTTCTTTATATAATCAATTTTGACAATTTACCCTTATCACCTTCAGAATTGAAAAGGAACCTATATATGGATATAATAACATTTAGTAGGCAACAAAAAGATGATTTTTACAGAAGAAAGGATAAATTCCTGTGATGAAAGAAAATCTGCTTCATGAAATTGAGGAAAAAAGAAAAGAGCTGCTAAAAATCGTCATGACAAACGGCATGACTTCACATATCACCATTCAGCACAGCCAGCAGCTGGATATCCTTCTTTTGGAATACCAAAAACTATCTCTCGGACATACACAATAATCATAGATCAAAATAAAAAACCCGGAAGCGGGTTTTTTATTTTATAACCATGTTCCTTCTATGTCATAATCGCATTCGTATTATTTCGTTTGATTTTCCATGGCTTTCATCATTTGATTAATTTTCTTCTGGGATGGTTTCATACCCATCTGCATCATCATCATGCGCAGCATTTGTTCATTAATTGGCGGATTTTTTTTCAAATAGTTCATCATATATTTACGAGCAATAAAAAATCCGAGTGCAACACCTGCGAGCAATGCTAAAACGCCCACTAGGATGACAACCCATAAATCCATTTAATTTCCTCCTTCATGTTGTCTCGTATAAAGTGTACTAAACCAAACGCTATTATACAACATCTACAGTCCAAAATCTTTTTTTTATACAAAATTTCTTTCTTTCACAGGGTTCAGCCAGCCGTAACGTTTCATATTAAAATCCATCGCAAGGAAACACGGACTTACTTTCCGCAAAACCTCAAAGAAAACCGTTTCGGCATCGAATGGACCCTTCGCCAAAATCTCAATATGTCGGTCTTTGATAATAAAAGAAGCGCTTCCTTTTGGAACAATCAATCTGTATACATAGTCAACTTGTGTATAGTCTTCCCGGCAGAGGTTCATTTTCATTCTTTTGTGTATATGGGCTGCGGGAATCGGTTTTGTAATGAACTCGATCTGCTTGGCGGCTAATGGAGACTTTTGATCGGGGCTCGTCCAATGATAATCGTAAAACAGCTTGAACATGACAGACTCTCTTCCAAAATAATGGCTGGCAAATTCCTCTTCTATCAAATACGTATAATAATGGCGTTCCATCACTGTCTCATCCCCCTGTATCGAAGAATATATGCTTTCTATTATACAAAAGGGGGTTAGAAATAATTGTCTGATGATGATAAAAGAAGCGACTAATTTTGTCGAAATGAAAAAAAGAGAATGATCCGCAGATCATTCTCTTTCATATGCCCGATTAGCGATTTAACAGTTTTTTCACCCGGTCAACTACATTCGCAGGCGTAAAACCGTATTCTTTCATGATCGTTTCGCCGGGAGCTGAAGCACCGAAATGGTCGATTCCGAGAATGTCCCCGTCAGTGCCGGTATATCTCTCCCATCCGAGCGGTGATCCCATTTCAATTGCGAGACGCTTTGTCACATCAGTTGGAAGAACAGCGTTTTTATATTCGGCCGGCTGCTTGTCGAAACGATCCCAAGACGGAACGCTGACAACGGATACGTCAATGCCTTCTTTTTTCAGCTCGCTTTGTGCGTCAAGCGCAAGGCCAACTTCAGATCCGCTCGCAAGCAAGATCGCTTGCGGTTTTTCGTTTTGGCTTTTCGAAACGACATATCCACCTTTTTCAACGCCTTCATAAGCTGCTTCAGGAGACTGATCGATTGTCGGCAAGTTTTGACGTGTCAACACAAGCGCAGTCGGCTGACTTTTTGATTGAAGCGCCAGTTTCCAGGCTGCTGCTGTTTCATTTCCGTCTGCAGGTCTGATGACGGACAAGTTCGGCAGCGCACGAAGTGATGCCAGCTGTTCAATCGGCTCATGAGTCGGTCCGTCTTCTCCGACGGCAATGCTGTCATGTGTAAACACATATGTGACAGGAAGCCCCATTAATGCAGCAAGACGGATCGCAGGTCTCAGATAGTCGGAGAAAACGAAGAACGTTCCGCCGAATACGCGAAGGCCACCGTGGAGAGCCATTCCGTTCAAAGCTGCTCCCATCGCAAATTCACGTACACCGAACCAGATATTTCTGCCGGCGTAATCTCTCGCTGAAAAATCTCCGCCGTTTTTGATTGTCGTTTTGTTGGAGCCGGCCAAGTCAGCGGATCCGCCAAAGAAGAACGGCACTTGTTGTGCGATTCCGTTTAATACTTCCCCTGAGGATGCACGCGAAGCAAGGCTGCTTCCTTTCTCATACGCAGGTACTTTCTGATCCCAACCTTCAGGAAGCTCGCCCTTTATCGCAAGTTCAAGCTCTTCGGCAAGTTCCGGGTGGGCTTTCTTGTATGCGGAGAACAGCTCGTTCCATTCCGCCTCTTTTTTCTTGCCCGCTTCTTTCACTGTTTCGTTAAAGTGTTCGTACACTTCAGAAGGGACATGAAAATCTTCTTCGTATGTCCACTCATACGCTTCCTTCGTTAATTTCGCCTCTTCTGAGCCAAGCGGAGCACCGTGAACGCCGGATGTTCCCGCGCGGTTTGGAGAGCCGAAACCGATCGTTGTTTTCACTTCAATTAATGTCGGCTGCTTTTCATTTTGTTTCGCTTTCTCGACGGCCGCCGTAATCTCGGCAATGTTATTGCCGTCTTCAACATAAAGCACTTCCCAATTCATCGCTTCAAAACGCTGCTTCACATTTTCAGAGAATGAGCGGTTTAATTCACCGTCAAGCGAAATGTCATTTGAATCATAAAGCACGATGAGACGGCCGAGTTTCAAATGTCCCGCAAGCGAAGCCGCTTCCGATGAAATTCCCTCCATCAAGTCTCCGTCACCGCAAATGCTGTATGTATAATGATCAACGACGCGATAGTCGTCACGGTTGTAAGTTTCCGCAAGGTGACGTTCAGCAAGCGCCATTCCGACAGCCATTCCGATTCCTTGGCCAAGCGGGCCTGTCGTCGCATCTACGCCCGGAGTATGTCCGAATTCCGGATGTCCAGGCGTTTTGCTTCCCCATTGGCGGAAATTCTTGAGGTCTTCAATTGAAACGTCATATCCGCTTAAGTGAAGCATGCTGTACAGAAGCATTGATCCGTGTCCGGCGGACAGCACAAAACGGTCCCTGTTAAACCAATTCGGATTTTCAGGGCTGACATTCATCATTTTTGTCCAAAGCGCATAAGCCATCGGAGCAGTCCCCATCGGCATGCCGGGGTGACCGGATTTAGCTTTTTCAATCGCGTCTATGGAGAGTGTTCGTATTGTTGCGACAGATTTTAATTCAATCGTTTTCATTATGATCCCCTTCCTGTATGGACTCTACTTTCTTATCATAAATCTACCCATCGGTTTTCACAACCATTTCAGCTCAAAAGCAGTGAAAAATGACGAATCTTTGCCTTCATTTTAAATTGTAGTATATACAAAAAGGGAATACGATATCGGCGTATTCCCCAAATTAATGCAATCGGCGGTTTCTTTTTTCCTGTTTGAGCTTTTCAGGCGTCACATCATTACCTTCAGGGTCAACAATCGTCACAGTTTTCAACGTGTTTTTCATAGACGCGCGGACGCCTTGAAGATATTCCTGGCGAAGCTTCTGCTGTTCTGCTTTTTCTTCGTCTGTTAAAGATCCGCTCTTTGCTTTTTTGGCAAGCTCGTTAATTCTGGCTATTTTTTCATTAGAAATCATAAGATACTCCTTTGATTCGGTATATATCCATCATACTACTAAATCCGCTTTCGTTTGACAACAGATTAGTCTGCAAGGCCGTCCTTATACTCCTGGTAGCGGCGGTGAACGGTTGCTTTTGAAATGCTGTATCCGAACCCTCTCAACACGGCTGCAATCTCCGCAAACGTCAGCTTGTTCTCCCTGAGCCTGACGATTTCTGAAAGAGGCGCTTCGATCCGCTCTCTCCCGCCGCCTTCATTGCGGTGTTTCAGATTCCTCTCCGGGCGGTAGCCGTTTTCGACCGCCTTCTTCATTCCCCGCTTAATCTTCAGGTTATGTATTTTCCGCTGGTATTCTTCGACAATCCCGACAATCTCCAAAACCATCGAATCCGCTTCGGAAAGCTCAAGCTTTCCCCGGTGAGCCAGCGTGTAGATTTGAACGCCTTCTTTATATAAACAGTGAAGAAGGGCAATTTTGGCATTCCCTCTTCCAAGCCGCGTATCATCCTGTATTAAAACCGCGTCAATGTCTGATGTTTTGATTTCCTCGAGCAGATCGAAGACGCCGTCGCGGTCCATCTCATATCCGCTCGCCTGTTCGGAAATGACGTTCACGACGTTCATCCCGTGCTCAGCGGCAAGCGACTGGAGCTCTTCAGCCTGCCGTTTTAATGAGGTTTCCTGCTGCTCCTTCGCAGTGCTTACCCTGGTGTAAATAATCGCATTCATGGAAATCCCCTCAATCATTTATTCTACAACTGCAAGCTGATATTGATCGGAGTGCTGTTTGGCTACCGGCAGGACCAAAACATCGCCCGGTTTAATAACGGATGTCGGCAGATTGTTTTTATCGGCGACCCATTCGATGAATTTTTGTTTGTCAGCGGGTTTTCCGCCTTTGATCCGGTCGGCCAGCTCCCACAATGTATCGCCTTCCTGCACTTCTATTTTAACATATTGCTTTCTTTCTTCGATTTTACCGGCAAAAGACACAAACAGAATACAGCAGCTGATCACAGCAGTAAACAGACTGACAAAAATCAATGATTCTCTTTTCATATCCATCACCCCAGAATGTTTGTTCGGTTTTATGATTTCAGTATACATACGAACAAATGTTTCTGTCAATCGTTTTTTTCGAACCTATGTTTGTACTCAAAGGAAAAACATGCTATAATCTAGCTAAAATCGACGTTTTGAGGTGCAAAAAATGACGAAGCTATCAAAAAGACAACTTGATATTTTGCGTTTCATTAAAGAAGAAGTGAAACGCAAAGGCTATCCGCCTTCCGTCAGGGAGATCGGAGAAGCGGTCGGCCTGGCGTCAAGTTCAACGGTCCACGGCCACTTGGCAAGGCTTGAAACGAAGGGATTGATCAGAAGGGATCCGACGAAGCCGAGAGCGATCGAAATTCTCGATACAGAGGAAGAAATTCACATTCCGAAAAACCAGGTTGTCAATGTCCCGGTCATCGGAAAGGTGACGGCCGGTACGCCGATTACCGCAGTCGAAAACATTGAGGAATACTTTCCGCTTCCAGACCGCCTGGCGCCGCCGGATGAGCATGTCTTTATGCTGGAGATCATGGGCGAAAGCATGATCGATGCCGGAATTCTTGATCAGGATTATGTGATAGTCAAACAGCAGAACACCGCAAACAACGGAGATATCGTCGTTGCGATGACCGAAGACGACGAAGCGACTGTTAAGCGGTTTTTCAAGGAAGAAACCCATATCCGCCTTCAGCCGGAAAACCCGACGATGGAACCGATCATCCTCCAGAATGTGACGATTCTCGGAAAAGTCATTGGCGTATTCCGCACGGTTCATTAAAAAACGGACTCATCAGCAAAACCGCCGGTCGGCGGTTTTTTTTCGCACGAAAAAACAGGCTCACATCCATACGGAAATGAAGGATGCGAGCCTGAAACAGAGGGATTGATCATATGCTTACATTACCATTATCCCCCAAACGAGTTTTCTTGTCAACAAAAATGTTTCCTTGAGGAAACATTTTTCATTGTCTCCCTTTTATCGAACGATAAACAAAATTCTCGTCCCGTCAGCGTAATCGCTCAGCCTGTTCCCGACCCAGGAGCCGGCTCCGCGGTTATCCGATGAGCTGACATATCTGACCGACGCTCCTTTTCCTCCTTCTTCACACATGGCCATCGGCCATTCGTCACGGTCAAAGCCCGGCTTAGTCGGAATCCCTTTTAATGATTCCTGACGGCGCTTATCCGCTCCAGATCTTTCAATTGTGCAGACATCTGAATGGCCCGCTTTGATCGCATCGCTTATATGAGCACCGGTTTCAGGATAGCGCGATGCCGGAAAATACAATACGTCATCATACCTTGCAACGCCTTCGGCATGCTGAGAAGAATATGCAGCCCCTCCCGAAAGCCCAAGCAGCACCAATGCGGAAAACAGCAGATGAATCGCCCATTTTTTGATCATGACAAAAACAACCTCCTCTTGTATATGCTGGTGTCACTAACAGATTAAGAGAGAATTGTTTTTGCTTTTCGGGCTCTTTGTGAAAAAGACGTTTAGATTGTGTAAATAAACGTAAGTTAAATGCTCGGGTCATACCCGTGAAAAACTGCATGTGCTTTTTGCGTCCGCTCTAAACGTATACACGGCTGCCATCAGGAAACATGCGGCAGCCGGATATGCAAATTTTTTCATCGTTGTATTTTTTAAAAATGATTCATTCACACAACAAAAAAACAGGCGGAAAATTCGCCTGTTTATACGGCAACTTCAAATGTCAGCTTGTCGCCGTGCTTATAGTCAATTAATTTAAAATCATCGATTGTAAAGTCATAAAAGTTTTTGATGTCCGGGTTGATCCACAGCTTCGGCGCTTCATATTGCTCGCGTTTCATCTGAATGTTTAAATTATCGATGTGACGGGTATAAATGTGACAGTCGCCGATATTGAAGATGTATTCGCCCAGCTCATAACCGAGGACTTGGGCGATCATGCGCTGCAAGACGTTATATTGGAACACATTGAACGGGTTGCCAAGCGCCATGTCATTGCTTCTCGCTCTTACTTCCAAAGAGAGCTTTCCTTCTTTCACATACCATTGCGTCTCATAGACGCAGGGCGTCAAAGCCATGCCGTCCAAGTCATCGGGATTCCACAGCATGGTCAAATGCCTGCGTGAAGACGGATTATGCTTTAACTGATGGAGCAAATAATCCACTTGATCGGTTTTCTGCCCGTTAACCGTTCTGTTTTTCTTCGCTAATTGATAGCCGTAGGCTGCTCCGATTGTGCCGTCTTCAAGCCGCCATTGATCCCAAATATGAACCCCCATATCGTTCAGAACTTGGACATCATTGGATTTCAGCTGCCAGATCCAAAGCAGCTCTTTGATGGCCGTTTTCCACGCCACCTTCTTCGTCGTCAAAATCGGCACTTCCGAATTGTCAAACCGCATTTTTTCGCTCATGATGCTCAGCGTATGAGCCGGCGTTCCGTCTGAATCCCACTTCGTCCGGACCTGATATTCTTCATCGGAGATCCCTGATTCAATAATTTTTTGAATGATAGCATTGTATTGCTGGTCATAATGGCTCATCTTATCCTCTCCTCTTTCCACATGATATGTATAAAATGAGTTTTTTTCAAGGTTTAAGATCATGCGCGGGTTTGATAAATCTCCAACGCTTTCTTGATAACATTTTTATCGTATCCAGTGACATCATGGATTTTCTCAGTCCAGCCTTCGATTGTGTCCGGCTTCGCTTCTCTGTATAATCCTTTGCTCGTGCTAAGATATATGTCCCAGCCGCTGAATTCCCAATGCGCGATTTCATGTTGAAACGGAATTCTGCATTCCAGTAATGGCGCAGGCTTCAATGCCGCTTGCGAGTATTCAGCCGCCTCCCAAAAAACGGACATGTCAACAGGGTCTGTAGAGTAGTCTTGAGTTGACACCTTTCCGTTCGGCCGATGGTAAAGAACCTTAACTCCGCCGGTTGTCGGCTTGACTTGAATTTGTGCTGCCGGGAAAAAACCGTCCAGCTTTTCACTGGTATAATCTTCACATTCGCAGTCGATCAGAATCGGCTGCAGCCATTGATCTCCCAGATCACATAAAAAGCGCCGTCCTCTTTCATCAAGCGCGATGACTGCGGCATGCGCGCGTTCTGTTTTGAACGAACGGCCGATTGGAAAAGCTTCCACTCCGTCTTTTGTAAACTCGTCCAGCAGCCAAATCGAAAGGTCAAAGCAATTGCCGGCAATGCCGTACTCTTGGTGGTGTTCCTTCATCATTGAGACGTTCCGCTGTTTCTGATCCCCTCCCTGATGATAAAACCATGCCTTTGTCAGCGTTTCCATCGGAAAAGCGTCGAATCTTCTCCACGTACGGAGAATGGCATCCGGAGCAAACATCATCTCCCCCCCTGTCCAGAAGCGATTGTTAACACTATTATATACGGGCGACCGAGACGAAAAAAATCCCTTAGCAAGGGATTTTTTCGTTTTATTTTCCTTTCTCATCAGTCGGAATCTGGATCAGGGAATTCGATCCTGTCGCTTTAGGCATTTTTCCGTCCCATTTTTGGATCCATTGATACTTGATCATTTCATCTGACATCGATTTTTTAATAATTTCATTATACTCGGCAATACCTTGGGCTTCGATCTTTTTCTTTTTCGCTTCCGCTTCGGCGATCTTCAGCTCTGTCTGCGTTCTTTCCAGTTCCTGCGAAGACTTCACGCGCGCGTCAATCGCTTCCTGGGTCGCTTTATCAGGCTTTGGCACACCGAGTGTTAAATCGTCAATGACAAAGCCGAGCCCCTTCATATCATCTGCAAATGTTTTTTGGATTTCTGCGGCGGCATCAGATGATTTTTGTCCGTATGTATCAATGACGGAGTATTTGGAAATCGACTTTCTTGCAGCGTCCCACAGCCTTGTTTTCAAGTAGCTGTTTTCGATTGATTCAATATCGACCGCTCCGAATTTATTAAACAATTCTACGACTTTATCAGGCTGAACGACATAGTTGTAGGCGATGTCCATTGAGATGTTTTTGCCGTCAGAAGTAGCCACTTGAATATCCTGATTGTTTACAGTCTGCATCCGCACCGGATATCTTGTGACTTTGTCAAACAGTCCGACTAAATGCCAGCCTTGATCAAGCGTTTCCGATTTCACCCCGCCATTCGGGGAATAAACGACGCCGACATATCCGTTCGGAATTTTCTCGATGAACAAGGAAGCTGTGAATCCTCCGATAATTAAAGCAACAGCGACAATGATTCCGCCGAGCAGCGTTTTGTTTTTATTCTTCTTTGGTTGTTTTTCATTCATCTTTGTCATCCTCCAGCGTTTTCTTTATTTTGCTCGCCCCGCTTCCGACTTTTTTAAAAAGCGGGCTTAACATAAGCCATACGCCAAACCCTATAATGGATAGCAATATGATCGAACCAATCATGACTTTCACTTTTGTTTCACCTCTTTTGCATTTGTTGATTGATCGTATGACTAAATAAAATCATTTCACTTATGTTTACGTTCATATGAACTTAAAGTTTCATTTTTTTAAAATGTAATAGAAAAAATTTTATCATTGCAATTGCGAAATCAATGGCATCGTTAAAGGATATGTCGGATATCTTACTCTTTATGCCGCGTATATCATGGCGTGTTTGCAGTCAAATGAAGACGAAGCGGCATGCCGAACCAACTATCAGCTGGGCACATACTAAAAAAAGAGCCAAATGATTGGCTCTTTTAAAAATATTAAATTCAATTATTGTTGATTGCCCTTTTTAACCCATTCAGCTACTGTCACTGTGCGTTTAGCTTGATGTTTCACTGCAGCTTCCACGTCTTCAATCATCTTCCCGTTTTGATCGACTGTAACACTCGTTCCATATGGATTTCCGCCAGCCCCGAAGAGGACAGGATCAGTGTATCCCGGAGAAGCAATAATAGCTCCCCAGTGCATCATTGAAGTATATAAGGACAAGATTGTTGCTTCTTGACCACCATGTGGATTTTGAGCGGAGGACATTGCGCTTACAACCTTATTTACTGTCTTTCCGTTTGCCCAAAGTCCGCCTTGTGTATCAAGAAACTGTTTCATTTGGGATGCCATATTGCCAAAGCGTGTTGGTGTACTGAATATAATAGCATCTGCCCACTCTATATCTTCTGAGGATACGACTGGAATGTCCTTTGTTGCATCAACAGTGGATTTCCACACTTCATTTCCCTCAATGGCTGATTGCGGAGCCAATTCTTGTACTTTTAAAACTTTGACCTCAGCACCTGCTTCTTCTGCACCTTCTGCAGCCCATTTGGCTAATTGATAGTTTGTTCCGCCCATACTATAAAAAACTACAGCTAATTTTACATTTGACATATGATCCAGCTCCTTTGATTTTCTAAATAGTTTGTCTAAAAACCCCATGTTTTAACACCTGCTTTTTTGTTTTCTTTTCGGCAAACCTTTTAAGAACCACCCCCTTGAAGTGTTTCGCTGCCATTATTATTCCTTGCTAGAATAAACTTAAAACATTTCAATTTAATGAATCTCAACTTCAAGATATTATGGATGGTTATATTACTTCGGTCTTTTTCTGGTGAAGATTTCGCCAATCTTTGCGTAATCATGCCCGGCTAAACGACTGATGGCGCCGAGGCCTCTTGGATCGATTTTTCCATTTTCATAGATGCCGCTTTCGATATGATATTGAACGACTCTGCCTATCATAAAATCGCATCCGTCAGAGTGCTTATCTCCCAACTCTAATGAATACTCCAGAACACATTCCATACGCACTTTTGCTTCTATCACGCCCGGCACCGAGACTTTCATACTTTCAACGGGGGTTAACTCCGCTAACTGAACTTCACTTTGACTTGGTGGTAGGCTGGCGGCCGTTAAATTCATTTTTTCAACGTTTTGTTCATCAACGATATGGACCACAAATTCTTTGCTGTTCAAAATGTTTCTCGCTGTATCCTTTTGGCTCCCTTCAAAACGTTGAATAGAAAGGGAGATCATCGGAGGATTTGAAGATACAATATTAAAGTAGCTAAAAGGAGCTCCGTTTAAGACACCCTCCTCTGATAAACTTGTAACAAATGCAACAGGTCTCGGTATAATACTCCCGATTAAAAACTTGTAGTTCTCTCTTTCTGTTTTTGTATTGGGATCAATGGACAGCATCGAATCACTTCCTTACAAAAATTAATCCAGCGCCTTCACTGTTACAGGAATTAATCTTCTTTCTAACTGCTCTCTGTAGTGTTCATACTGGGCCGGCAGCATTAACTGTTCTCCCATTGTTTCATATGATTCATCATGGGCGAATCCTGGTGGATCTGTTGCAATTTCAAATAAGATTTCCCCGTGTTCTCTGAAATAAATCGCGTTAAAATAATTTCTGTCTTGCACAGGTGTAACACGGTATCCGTTTTCCGCAACATATTTTTGCCATTCCAATTGATCATTGTCATCAATGGCTCTCCAGGCAATATGGTGAACTGTACCCGTCCCCATTTGTCCGCTTCCTATAGTTGTTAATTTCAAATCAATCATATTTCCTATGTCACCAGCAGAACGAAAACGTACAAAATCTCCTTCTTCTCCAACTTTTTCAAGTCCCATGACCTTTTCTAATAATTCAGCCGTTTTTTCGGGTTGTTTGGATAACAGTGTTGCTCCACCAAATCCTTTGATTGCATTGTCCGGTGTTATTTCCCCTACTTTCCAGCTGTTCTTTTCCCCTTGTTCTCTTTCGACAATTTCCAGATGAAGACCATGAGGATCATCGAACTCCAAGTATTCCTCTCCAAAACGGTTCATTTTTGTATAAGGCACATTGAATTTTGCTAATCTGTTTTCCCAAAAAGCCATTGCGCCTTTAGGAACGACGTAAGAAGTCACTCCCACTTGACCATCTCCAATGACTCCTCGCCGGGCACCTGCCCAAGGAAAGAATGTAATAATCGTTCCCGGTTTCCCGCCTTCATTGCCAAAATAGAGGTGGTATGTTCCCGGATCATCAAAATTAACGGTTTTTTTCACTAAACGTAAACCAAGAACGCCAGCGTAAAAATCCACGTTCTCTTGCGGATGGCCGACAATCGCTGTAATGTGATGGATTCCAGTTGTTTTCTTTTTCATTCCATTTCACTCCTCTTTCATGAAACATAGCTTTATGATGAGAAATACGTTACAAATTCATTTACAGGTTTTCTAAATCCCCGTGATTTTTCTGCTTTTTATTTTTTCCTTCTTTAAAAGATCAAAATCAATGGACAAGCATCCCTGCCTTTTTCTTTATAGGACTCCGGGCAGTTTTCAACCTTCGTAGATTTCTGTTGCTTGCTAACGATGATGACTGCCGATGAGCCCAGGATCTTGTTATGTCATGAAGCTCCTGTTCAGAAATAGAATACCCAGTTCAATATTTATTTCTCATTATCATGAATTCATATATTTCGAATTAGAGATATTATTATAAAAAAATTTACATGCTTTGGGCATGGAAGCCAAGTTTTTTTAACTTTTCAATTAGAACTTCTTTTTCTTTTATGTCTAAGCCGCCGAAAATGCCTTTCATAGCTGTTTTATGTTTTGGAAAAAGATTGTTCATCAGTGCAGTTCCTTCATTCGTTAAAGCAGCGTATGTTATACGGCGATCTTTAGGACAAGGCCTTCTCTCTATTAACTTTTTCTTCTCTAATTTATCTACAACATAGGTAATGCTGCTGCTTGCGATTAATACTTTTTCGCCTATTTTTTGGATCGGCTGATCGCCTTTACTATAGACTAATTCTAGAACAGCAAACTCAGTTGGGTTTAGTCCTAAACATTTAATATCCTCTTCCACACGCTTTTTAATCGATTGCAGTGCACGAGACAAGACAATAAATGCCTTTAAAGACAACTCCTCTTCGTATCTCTCCATTTCCTGACTGCCCACGGTATTCATCCTTTTTAATTATCTCGAATTCGAGATAATTGTATAATAACGATTTGCTGTTGTCAACTTTTTAAAACGGTTTATGTTATTACGAGTTAAAACAGATGAGACAGAATTGTTAAACGGATGCATTTCCATTGCCGAAGCAGGATTCGGATCTAACACAAAAAACCGCCGACTCAAGGTCGGCAGCGCCGGCTGTTTCAGAAGTCTTGTCATACATGAAATAGTTTGTCTTTTATCTGGAGATGCAGCTTCGGATTCAGCAAGAAAATAATGGACTGAAGCTGTTCCTGTTTATTAATCGAGGGATCCGCGTGGTGTTGATGGTTGTATCCGTTAAAGATTGCAATCAGCGTGGTGGCCATCACCTTCGGATTGAGCTGTTTTTGAACGATGCCTTCTTCCTGAAGCTGCTCGATCAGTTCGACAAAAAACTCTCTCCACTGCTCATACAGAAGGGCTACTTTTCTTTGAATCTCAGGATATCTATGACTATTTGCCATAAATTCCAAAAACAAAGCTGTCGAATGCTCTTTATTTGATGTTTGAATCAAGTGTTCAATCCCTGCGAGCAATCCCCTCAGCGTCTTTTTTCGAAAACAATTCATGCTGGTTTGAAAGCGATCTTCCATTTGCTCATTCATAATATGGAGAAACAGCATCTCCTTTGACTTGAAATACAAATAAAACGTAGCTTTAGAAAATCCGGCTTCTTTCATAATTTCATCTACAGAGGTTGCCGAATATCCATTTTGGGCGAACAGATGATATCCGGCTTCTACGATCTTTTGAACCGTATTCTGTGTCTTCTTTTTCATTAAGCTGTCCTGTCCTCTCTACTTCTCTAATTAAGTTAACCATCTATGTATTGAGATATACTGGGAACGTCAAGGACTCGTTATGTTAAAGAAAATTGGAAAAAGACGCTTAAAATCTTTTGCTCAAACATACACTTGCAGCCTAAGCGGACGTTCTTTCATCAAGCATAGCAGTGACATATAAACACCGCCAAGTGACATTAGTCCGGTAAGTCAACAAGGTCAATCGCCCTAACAGGCCGGTAGCCGTATGTTCCTTTCCTTGCAAAATTCCCAACATTCATTCTAGCATTTACTGCTAAAAACTTCATATATATTGTAATTTATTTAATTGGATTTTTCTGTTTTTTAAAAGCCTCTATGAAATACCCGGGGTCCGCATCCACTTCATAAGCAAATACCCCTTGGTTCGTATGGAGGTAAAGCAAACCGGCCTCGGAAAAAGGTCTGTATGATACATCGTGGACGTGCTCAAGGCGATACTGGCGGCTTGCCGTTAAAATTTTATCGTTGTACAGGTACATTTGATTATGCTTTTTTGTATAGGTTTGCCGGTTAAAATCAATCGTCCGTTCTGTTTTGTAGTAGCTGACAGCGGCGATGGCCTGATGGCACCCGTCTTTCATTTGAAACCTCCATTTGCTATTCGTTGATTAATTTGGACATGACATATTCATCAACATATTGTCCTTTTACTTTCAAAGCGTGCTTTTTAGTGCCTTCAATGATAAAACCCATTTTTTTGTATAAACGCACGGCGGCTGTATGATGGGTCATGACAGTCAGCTCAAGTCTGTGAAGCTTTTCTTCACAGGCCCATTTTTCCAATGCCTGAAACAGCTTTACTCCAATACCTTGTCCAATATATGTTTGGCGTATGCCAATGATGATATGGGCACGGTGGCGTGTTCTCTGAACCTGTCCTCTGACTGCTGCAACATATCCGACTAAGCTTCCGTCATCAGCCGCACAAACAAAAACTTCACACACGCCGGATTGATCTGTTTGATTTGACGTTGTGCCTGAAGCTTTCGTTCACCCGGTTCAAACAGCATGAATTCAGATTCTTCATCGATCGTTTCACAAAGCTTCAGATAGTTTTCTGCATCTAAAGCTGTTAATTTTCTGACATGCAAGAAAGGCCCTCCAAACAGTTTTTAGATTATCTATATATTCTGAATTATAATCGCATGAAAAAGGCTGTGCAAACCGCAGGTGCCAAGATCGATTCGCGGCTTCATCAAAAAAATAGCAAAACCGCCGGCATTACTTTTCAAGCAGCCTCGGTTTCGCAGGGTCGCACGCAGGTTTTTGCGTATTTGTCGATTCGGCGATTTTCATTAAATAATAGCATTCTTCCCTCATCATGTGGTCTGCCATCAGCGCGGAGAACGTACCGAGCATCTGATCTGTAAGCTCCAGCTCCTCCACTTCTTTCAAAAAGGTACGAAACAGCTCAATCTCAAGCTTCACGTCTTTATTCATCCTTCTGAGAGCGGGAAAAGATTCAACATTCGCTCTGAGATACCCCGTCAATTCAACGGATTTAATATAGAACTGTTCAAAGTGTTTGACAAACTCCCTGCTCTTCTCTTTCAACCGTTTTTCCACCGCATCCAGGTCATCGGCAATTGCTCCAGCATGTCCGGCGGCATCCATCAGCCACAGCATATGGTGGTGCAACTCGTGGAAAACAGGCGGCACTTCCCGTTTTTTTAAGTATTTTAGCACAAGCAAGTACTCCTCCAGTTCATTTACCATATGGTTGATAAAAGTCGGAGGAAGGTGAATTTTAATATCGCCTGTCAGGTGCCTTTTAATGATGGAGAGTTTAAATTTCCTGAATTGAAGGGCATATTCTTCAGCTTCAAGCGTTAATGAATACAAATCAGGCGAAGCATTCACTTTTTTCAGCAAAACATCAAACGTCTGCTTGAACTGCTTCGCCTTTTGAATATCTTCTTTTTCCCTTTCAGCCAAAGAATCCAAAATAAAACGCGCATGATCACCCAAAACCTGAAGCCAAAATTTATGTTCAAAAACGGCCGTCTCCTTATAAGTTTTCAAGCTTGCGCCTCCCTTTAAATACCATTCTTCACTATGGCTATTCGCTGCAAGCCCGAAATATGATCATGCAAATAGAAGCTGATCAATAAAGATTCGGAGGCAGTATATCATCCCGGGGATGTTGAATAACCGATGGCGGCGTATCATGAATATATGCAGGCGCAGGTTTTAACACCGGTTTTTTCGCAAGGGGCTGAGGATGTTCAACATACTGAAAAACGCCTTCCCCATCCATGCTCGGTCCCTTCGCCCATCTGCCTGTAGCGCTCTCGTTGCCTCTTGAAAAATTAAATAATACATGAGAGACTTCCCTTTTTTCCAGATGGCGCGGAAACGTGCTTGGGACGACGACATTTTCTTTCGCTTCCAGTTCTTTAATGGCTGCAAGCCACTGGTTTTGATGCATCGTATCCCTTGCAATCAGCCAGGACAGCATATCTTTGACACCGCGGTCCGTCGTCTCTTCATAAAGGCGGACCGCCTGCAGGCGTCCCTGTGATTCCGCGTTTAAATTTGCCCGAAAGTCAGCAAGCAAATTTCCGCTTGCAATAATATAATCGGCAGTCCAGCGGTTTCCCACACTGTCGGCCGGCATCGCCCCTAATCCTGATACGATGGCATGCTGCGGATTCATCCCTCCGAGAATGGCACCGAGCACCGGATCTTTTGCAGCTTTTTCAAGATCGCCGACCGGCGCACCGTCCAAAAGCCTTGCAATCATCGTCGCCAGCATCTCGATATGGGCGAGCTCTTCAGCTCCTGTATCCATCAGCAGATCTTTGTACTTGCCGTTTCCTCTGACACTCCAGCCTTGAAAAAGATATTGCAGAGCTACTGATATTTCGCCGAACTGTCCTCCCAGTATTTCCTGCAGCTTTTTCGCAAATAATGGATCGGGTTTTTCAGGCTTTGCATGATACTGCAGTTCTTTAATATGAAAAAACATAAGATCGCTCCTCTCCTGAGCTACCTTATGAACGATAAGAACAATAGGTGTTTGTCTATCCCTTTTAAATGAGTTTCTATGAACCGCTAAGAAGGTCTTCAATCCACATATCAACTTGCCGCTCAGACATTCCTCCGACATACATCCGCTCTGGTCTTCCTTCCCGATTAATGAATATACTTGTAGGCAAATAATAAATTTCCCAAGAACGGTAAACTTCAGCCGATTGATCCAAAGCGACCGGAAAAGTTAAGCCATGGCGGTCGACAAAGCTCTTTTCTGCACCTTTCGATTCACGCACATTGACAGCGATGATTTCAAAACCGTCTCCTTTAAAACGGTCATAAGCTTTTTGCATGACCGGCATCTCCTCTTGGCACGGTGTACAAAAAGTCCCCCAAAAGTTAACAAGTACCGCCTTTCCCCGTAATTTTTTCAGTTCGATGTCACCGCCCTCTAAAGTCGATAATTTAAAATGTAATGCCTGCCTGTTCATTCCGGCCTCCGGCAATATGCTGATAAAGAGCATAACCAGACGCACAACATAGGAGCAAGAGGATGGCGCCTCTCAATAAAAGCAGCGTTTGTTTTTTCATTTTTTTCTCCCGATATGTTAGCCCTAATATGAAAAAAGGACTCTCCTCTGCTGGGCTTTCTTTATGATGAGTAGTCCGGCATTTCATGCTCAAAGCCGTAAAAGCCTGTAATTCCAACATCTCCGCAGCCTGACACTTTTGTGATATCCAGGAAATGATTGCGGTGCGGCGTCCCGCTCACTTTATCTGCAGCACTTAAATGAAGATGATTTCCAGTAAATTCTTTCTCGCTTAAAGTGATCGCATGTCCTGTTAACGTGATTCTCTGCAGCTTGATCTTGAGTGTACAGCCTTCTGCATTAAAAATCGTAAACTTATAATACAGCCATGTCGGGTAGTAATTTACATTGGTGCTGTCCGCCATAAAAAATCCCACTTGATCTTCAGTCATTGTCATGGTCGTCTTTTTCTCATCTTTTGTAACCGCAGCATCAGCAGGCTGAATATGAAAACTGCAGGCCATCATGATTGAAAACAACATCAAAAATAAATTTTTTTTCATTGGCGCCCCTCCCTTTTTCCATATTATAAACTTTATTGAATAAAAAGGATATTGAAATTTAATCTCCCGTTTCAAGATGAGTGTGCCGAACGATCCCTTACAAAAGTGTAATGTTCATGTCACGTTATTCGATTTTTTTATCAGACAATGAATCTTAGAATGATAAATGAGGTGAAATTGTGAAAAAGCATATCGTATGGATCAGCCTGATGATCATATTTACCGCATTATTAAGCGGATGTAACTTAAACCGTGTGGGAACAGACGAATATTATGTTCACATTACCGGAAACGGGAAGGAAGACACGTCGAAGTTTGACGACGGCGAGGAATACTCCGTCTTCAAATATGAACTGGCCGGTTTTGATGAGGACGGTCAAGAAAAAACAATGGAATTCACAGCTGATAAAAACCTTCGTACAGGCGCGTTTTTACGGCTTTTCTATTCTGAAAATAAAGGCGTGAAATCGTGGGAAGAGGTTGAAAAAGACGATATTCCCGACAAAGCCAAAGATCGATTAGGTGTGAAAAATTAAAAAACATGCGGGAGATGGCGGCGCCATCTCTTTTGTTTATCCTTGCATGCCTTCCTTTTTGCTTTTTTTAAGTGATAAAAATTCATCCTGAAAAATGCACATTCTAATAGCGTTACGATAATAGCCGTCAACGAAAAATTCATCCTGCAGCTCGCTCTCGATTGTGAACCCTGCCTTTTTATACAAGTGAATCGCTTTTGCATTATCTTCGTCGACGATCAAATACAATTTGTGCAAATTCAAAACGGAAAACGCGTAGTTCATCGCCAAATACGTTGCGCTTGACGAATACCCGTTCCCTTGATGCTCGGGATCAATGATGATTTGAAACTCCGCCCGTCTGTGAATATAATCAATTTCGACCAGCTCAACCAATCCGATCATCTCAGTCTCTTTCTCTATGATAAAGCGCCGTTCGCTTTGGTCATGAATGTGTTTGTCAAACAAATCCTGCAGCTCAACAAAAGTCTCATACGGTTCTTCAAACCAATACGACATAATCTTCGCATCGTTGTTAAGACGGTGGACAAACGGAAGGTCTTCTCTTTCGAGCGGACGCAATTTAAGCTGATTGAACATATCAGCAACCTCCAATATAAATTAAAATTTAAGATGATGTAAGGCGCAGGCCGATCACCCCGATTATAATAAAGCCAAGTGAGATGAGCTGCGGAGCGCGAATCCGCTCCTTAAACCAAAATAAGCTGACTGCCGTAATGCCGATGCTGCCGATCCCGGTCCAAACAGCATAGGCAACACCGGCTGAAAGTGCCTGCATGGCTTTCGAAAGGCAGAAAAAAGACAAAGCAAACCCCAATACCATGACAATAATCGGCCATTTTTTTCTTGTGCCGTCTACATATTTCATAGCGATGGCGGCAATGACCTCTTCGATTCCAGAAATCACCAAAAATAACCACGGCATGATCAATCACCCCCTGACTGGGTATTGTTCTCTTTTGTAAACATTTTCATGCCAATAATGCCTCCCAACAGCACGATCAAAAAAAATATTTGCCCTCCTGAAAAGGGTTCGCCCATAAAAACACCCGTCACATATGTGCCGGCCGTTCCGATTCCGACAAATACGGTATAAGCCGACGCCATCGGAATGTTCCTGTAAGATCGTATCAGCATGAGAAAACTTGCCGCGATCAGTACAAAGATCATCAGCCAATCGGCGAAGGAATCCGCATGTTTAAGACCTGAGGCCCAAACCACTTCCAAAAAACCCGCAATAATGACGAGGAGCCAACTCAATGATAACACCCTTCCTGTTGTGAATGAACGTCAGTCATTTTTAGGCCGATAAAAAATGAACAGCTGCAGCCGGTCATTTTTCACTTGGTTCCTATGCTTCTCTTCAGAAAAGTAAATATTTCTTTTTTGAACACACTGAGCTCTTCGTCTTTTTCCGCCCCGATGTAATAACGTTCCGCTGTGTTTTCGACAAAGTTGATAATCGTTCTGGCCGTCCAGCGCACATTGATGTCCGGAATGACCTCGTTTTTCTCAACTGCTTTTTCAATAAGTCCTTCAAGCCAGGAATAATAAGGCTGATAGATCGCCTCCCATTTTTCCATCGAATGGTCAAAGGCAAGACCTGAGTAGCAAAGAACGATAATATCCTGATGAAGTTCCGTCATGTTAAACGTCTCATCGATCATGATCTCCAAGGCGGTCCAGAAAGACATGGTTCCGTCGACCTTGCTCTTAATATGGTCCAAAGAATGTGTCAGAAGATTTTCCGCGATCGCGGGAATCAATGCATTTTTGGATGAGAAATAAAGATAAAAAGTGCCCTGCGCAGTACCTGCTTTTTTCACGATATCTGAAATCGACGCCTTATCCAGCCCCTTTTCAGAAATGACTTCAATGGCCGCCTGCAAAATCTTTTCATATTTCCCGGACGTTTGCTTTGGCATGTTGCAGACCTCCCTAAAAATGAATGACTATCATTCATTTTAGTGGAGCGGCTTTTCATTGTCAACCGGGCGGCGCAGGACTTATTTCCTTAAAATTTCTTTAAAATCCTAAGCATAAGCTGTCTTTGGATATGAATCCCTTTTATACTTTACACATATACCGAAAACAGATGGAGTTGATATTGTTGAAACCGCTGATCAAGCTGGCATGCGGAGCTGCCTCTCTTATCGCAGCCGTCCTCGCAATATGTTTTGCAGTGAAACGGAGCAAAGACAAACAATAGGAATTAGGAAAAGTTCTCAGCAAAAATTTTCTTTTGCTAAAAGTTTTTTTGTTGATCTCCCTGTTCATTTTAAAGAGAAATGCAATGCATAGTGATCATGAAATCGAACAATCGATTAGACCTCCTACAGCTTTTTATGAATCTTTTTGGACTATTATCCTATATGAAAATATCCACACAAAATATAACACTTGGAAAATCAATATGATATAATCATCACTCTAATGAGTAAATAAAGAGCTTTTTTAAATATATAAACTGCGAAGGGGCTATAGAATGGAACTTACGATCACCAGAGCACTAAGCGAACTCAAAATGTTGGATAAAAGAATCAAGCGGGCCGTAAATGAGAGTACATTCGGAGGCTTGATGATCGGAAAGAAACTGCCGAACGGATTTCGGACAACCGAAGACTTGGAAACTAGGGCGAAAGCCGATTATCAATCAATTGAAGCCTTAATCAAAAGGCGAAATGCCATTAAGTCTGCCATTGTTGTATCCAACGCGACGACCAAAATCGAAGTGGCCGGAGTCAAGATGACTGTGGCTGAAGCCATCGAAAGAAAAACCTCCATCAGCTACGACATTCAACTTTTGGATAAGCTGAAAGAAGTGTACGCTGATTTAGTCGACGAGGCCGAGAGCGTCAATCAAAAAGTAACAGAAAGACTGGACAAACATCTGGAGACTCTTTTCGGAAAAGACGGCAAAGTAAAAGCGGCTGAAAACCAGGAAATCGTCAAATCTTTCCTCGCTGAAAATGAAGCAAAAATCATCGATCCGCTGAATCTAAAAGAGAAGATCGATTCCTTGTCAAAAAAGATCGAGGACTTTGAAATGGAAGTTGACTTTGCATTGTCCGAGAGCAATACACTCACCAAAATCAAAATCGATTAACGGCCGATTGTTAGCCAACCGAAAACCGATAAAACTAAACACCTTCCGAGGGAAAGGTGACTCCCTCCTTTTATTTCATCTGCACAGCCAAAGAGACGCTGTGCCAACATTGAGATAAAAGCTCAAAGCTCAACGTTCAGCGTTTACAGCTTAAGTATCAAAGCTCTTAACAGTTCAAAGCTTACGCCTTAAAGTTAAAAGATCGATAAAATCTGGGAGAAACGGCTGCTTGAGCATTTGTTTACCGGCTCAGTCGGTTGCCGCCCAGCAGGTTGGCTAACAATGGATATCAATAACAAAAAAACGTCTATATAGACGTTTTTTTAGTGGATTCGCAAATCAAAGGATGCGCTCAATCTTTCTGTTTGTCCTTTTCTATATGCACCCAAAGATAATAAATCACCCCGCCTGCTAAAATAAACACAATCCCCAAGTGCCCTTGCTCTGAGGGAACAAAAAATTGAAATAAAAACGCTAAAATTAAAGCCGGTACCATAATCATGAAGTATTTCTTTTTATCCAACATGTAAAACACCCTTACATTGATTTTAGCTAACGATACGATATAAGTGCTGTTTGGTTTCAATTTTTAAAGATTCCGCTCTGATTTATGACATATATGAATCTAGAATTATGACGAAAACCTCAAAGGCCTTTTTCTTTTTGCAAAATATAATGGCCGCGGGCAGGTTTTTTAATATCTGGGCGATGTTTCATTAAGCTCTTCATAAATGTTGTCATGTTTTTAATCGGAAAGCCGGTTTCTTTCTCGATTTCAGTTTTGAGCTTAATGCCTTTCAAGCCCTCTTCATAGCGGCTTAAAATGTTTAAGGCAGCCTCACGCTGTATGGTTGTTTTTGATTGGAAAATAGTATGAGATGGAGTTTTGATGGGCGGATGTTTGTCAGCGGCAATCTGGGATTGTTTTAATTCCTCTGCTGCAGCGCTTGCCAAGTCGATTAATGAAGATTTTTTGTTAATTGCGGGATCACTCTCCCGATCCAATTCACGCAGCTTCGAATAAATGTCTTGTCGTTCTTTCCGCAATTCCCGCATCACCTGAATCTCCGCATCACCTAGCTGTTCAAGTCTCAAACGCAACGCTTCTCTTTCGTCGAACATATCTCCCACATCCTAAAATTAAGATTCCATTATAGTTTATAGGACTTTTTTAACTTTAACAATTTATTTAAAAATAAATTCAAGAAAAGTTCTTTTTATCGTTAAAACATATATGGAATATAAAGGATGATTACGTTATTGATGTTCTTGTATCAATCGGCATATCCTTCGTCCGTCTCCTCCAAATCATATGATCATATCCTTTCCCCCAATAATCCTTCAGCATATAGTCAGGCTCGCCGAATTTCTTCTTCCATATTTTCTGTGCACCGGGATAACCGCTGTCCAAACAAAATTCCTTCACTCCCCGATTCAGAAAGGTCAAAAACATAACGTTGAACAGCAAAGACCCGATTCCGCGTCTTTGATAATCCGGGTGGACAAATACCGTCCCTACCTCATATAAATCCTTTAAAGCCCCATCCGTACAAATATCGATCAATTCGCTGGCAAGGCCATATTCGATTGTACCGATGATTTTATTCAGACGTTGATCTGAAGCGATAAAAAAGTGCCGGCTCTTCCCTTTGCTGTCTAAGTCTGCTTTCAAGTATTGCCTCTTACTTTCAATTTCACTTTCTTGATCATCAAGCAGATCGGATATCCCCTCTTTAGCAAAAGTATCCTCGACCACGATTCTGAAAAACTGATTCAGCTCTTCAACGTCGTCAATTTGCGGCCTTCTGATCTCAATTTCATTCATTTTAAATCACTTCCTTATTCAGTGATTGTCGTTTCATTTATACCACGGAATCTTGGTTAATTTCATTATTTCTGCGTCCTCTTCATCTCCGGTTTTCCACTCCACTTTGACTGATAACGCATGCCCGATGACATCCTCTTCAGGCATAAAATCAAAAGTCGCGATATGATCTTCCATATGGCCTCCGTCATCCATTTCCTCTCCGGTATACTCAGAAAGATCGTATTCTCCTCTATCATCATACTTTTTGCCGTCTATGTATAAGGTGATTGTTTTCACAATCGTTCTTTTCGCATCTTCTTTCGCGCCATCCCAATACAAATTCAAAAAATAATTAGGCCCGATTGACGTTTTATCTGATTTCTCAATCGAAGCATGCCACAGACCGCTTTCCCCCTCTCCTTCATACACCACTTTCTTTCCGAAGATCATTGCACTGACATATCCCCCGCCAATTAAAAGCAGAAATGCGCTGCTGATCATCAGCAGCCGTTTGAGTCCATTTTTGTTTTTCATCATTTCCCCCGCTTTCATCACAATAGTAGTGATGACGGTGAAAAAAGTTACGCAAAAAAGGCGCCATAAACGGCACCTTTTTAAAATCATATTTCCCCGGAGTATTCAGCGCTTTTGACCAATAAATTGAATGACATGAGACAGGCCGTTGTGCCAAGCCCCTTCATGACGAACGACTTCTCCCATAAAAAAGTGGACAATACGCCAATCTGAAAAGGTTTGTAAAAATTCTTCCGGTGTATATAAAAGCTCCGGATCCTGCGGCCCGCCGCTTTTGTAAGGAATTTGGTGCGTCGAATACACTTCCGTCACGAAAAATCCCCCGGGCTTCACGGCTTCTTTTACTCCAAGAAGTGTTTTTCGACGCAGCTCTTCTGGAAAATGTCCAAAAATACATACAATCTCGTCCCACTGCCCTTGATTCCAAGACGCTTCATTTAAGTCAACAAGCTCCGTCTTCACCGATACATGACGGGTTTCAGCAAGCTTTTTCGTTTTCTCCAACCCTGACTCGGCATAATCCCATGACGTGACGTTCATCCCTTGTTCTGCTAAAAAAACCGCATTGCGCCCCTCGCCTTCTGCAATGGCTAAAGCATCACCCGACAATTGAAGTTTTTTCTGCGAATCTGCCAAAAACGCATTCGGTTCCGTTCCATACACATAGTTCTCATCTTGAAAGCGCTCGTGCCAAAAGTTCATCGTTTTTGTTCTCCTTTTTTTAGAAGCTTTCATATCAATGATATACCCGTTTCTTTTAGATGATGCATCTCATTTTCGCTTCGCAGTCAAACTCGATACTCTCCTTCGAATTAACCCTTATCATTTGTTCGCAAATGAACAATAATCATGATGACGCCTAAAATGAGAAGCAAAACAGGATAAAACAATACAGATGATTGAAAATAAACCGAAGCTTCACTATTGCCATCTGCATCCATTATATAATGAGGAAAAGCAACAGATAACACCTGTAAGAAAAACAGCGTTAATAGACCCAGCAAAATTGAAACAAATCCGGAAACAAAGTACATAAAAAAACCTCCTATTCGTACATTTTGAAAATTGCCAGCTTTTTAATAAATTAAAGAAATTATCCCTCATGAAGCTGCTTTAATTTTTTTCGGATGAAAGAAATCGTATCTAATGCCAGCTTTTTACGACAAAGAACAATTCCGGCATGGCCGCAATTGTAGAGATGTCTTTCGGGTTTCCCCCAGCTCTCCCATAACTTATCGGCATCCTCTAAGTGAACATGTTGGTCATGAACGGCGGAAATCAGCAAAATGTGATCTTTGTTAACTTTCGGCACAGCCTGACTGGGATCTGTAATTTCCCAATATGTTTGTAAATCTTCATATGTCACACCGTACTGTTCCAATTCTTCTCTTATGAATTTACCCGGGATGGTATTCCATATCGCATAAGAAAGACGATTGGCATAAAATATCGATACCACGATGTCGATTTCAGTCTCAAGGGCAGCCAGTAAATTTGTCATCCACCCGCCTAAACTGACGCCCACTATAATAACAGGGCCGGTTTTATTTGCTTTGATCCAGTGAATGAGTGCCCGTAAATCCACGACAGCTTGTCTTGTTGATTCAACTGTACGATTCAAATGCGCACTTATCATCAATTCACCGCTGTAAAGCGAATATTCCGGCTCTCTTTCAAAATGATATGGAAGAGAATAGTAGTACATGTTCCAGCCTAAATCGTTCATCATACGATTATGAAATATCTTTTTTATTCTGTCGTATGAATCCATTCGCCAGCCGTGTACAAAAATAACATTAGGTTGATCTATATCATTCTTATTTAAAAAAACCTCGCCTTTTAAACTATCATTGACAGGGTCCCCGGATGGAATGATAGATTCATAGCTGAAATGTCCAGCCAAATAGTTTTTTCTCGCTTCATGAAGAGTAAAGGAGACATCAGCCGCTTTTGCTTGATAGAATTCGTCCCTGTCAATCGAATCCAATGAAAAAGCGGAAAAATGTTTTTCTTTACTTCTTTTCCTGTGCAAATCATATAACGCTAAACGATCGATCATCTTTGCCAAAAACACTTTTTGTCCTCCTGATTGGTATAAGTAATGGTGCTTTTTTGATTGAAGGCAGTTCCGCCAAGTCCTTTCACACAGACCATTGGCCATTTAATCGGCTGAGCCTGATGAATCCACGAAGCTGCCTTGACAAAAGGGGCTGTTCACAACACCAAATATCAAAGGTAATTATGATTGCTGCGGTTTATCGGGTAGAACTTGCTTTATTTTCACCAAGAGAACTGTATTCAAACAAGAATGCTGTTATAGTTGTTCTAAAAATGCTAATAGTTCTGAATCATTAATTTCAAAAATTATAAATTGAATATAATCTATTTTGTTCGTATCAGGGAAAAGAAAATGATTTATCGTAAATTTCGTGGCGGATTTCCCCAACATACCAGCAATACGCAGGGCGATGTCTACATTTTCAAAGTCAATATCAAAGGATGCAAACTCTTGAATCTCTTGATTCACATAGTAATTCTTTACTTTTGTCTCCATTGGGTTTGATGGGTTTGACGCGCAATTAAGAAATTTCCTTAGTTTTTCCGGATCGAAATTCATCAATAGTCCCCTTTAAAGTATAGTGGATGCAACTTTTATGTAGAGTAAGGCCTTTGCTTACGGTCCTTACCGATATGCCATACAAACTGTTAGGATTAAAGCAATTGGATACAAAACCGATGCTAATCTCTGCTTCTTTTCATCAATATGAATGAAGTTTTTACGAGATAAAAATTTGCGAATCTCGGGTAATAATATCAAAATAACTTGGGACAAGAAAGACAGCTTTTGCATCAGGGTAAGTGGACTAAACGTAAACCCGACTCCCGCATTCCCTCCTATCGTTGTCCAGTACATATAAAAATTAAGGAAAGGGATGACGAAGCAAAATATAAGTCTATATTGATTAATATAACAATCGTATTTTTCAGCATTAATGCCTTTAGAAGAAAATCTAAATCCGTAGATGAAAAGAAAAAGTGTCCCCATGCTTAATATCGGCTGCTTGATAAAATACGCCAATACAAAAGCTATTAAAAACATAATTTACTCCCTTGCAACCATTGTTAATCATCACCATTATACAACAAAGGAAAGAATTTCTGGACGAAATGATGAATTCAGCAAAACCTGCACGAGATCATATCAAATCATCTTTCCATTTTTAAATTCTAGGACAATCTTTTCTCATCATCTTTCTCCATACCGAAAGTAAGTTACTTTTCTCAGCTGCAGTAAAGTCGGTGTTTAATTTGAATTCAAACTTTTCATTCATGTGTCTCGGTATGACATGAAAATGCAGGTGCTTAATATCTTGCTGAGCAAAGTGACCGTTGTCTGAGAGTATCGTGTAATCATCACAAATACCTGAATGAATTAATATTTGAGGTACTTTAATTAAAGAATCCATTATTTCATTAGATAGATGGGGATCGTTAATATGATCGAGTCTTTCAATATGCTTATTTGGTATGATTATTGTATGGCCACATGTAACAGGATTTATATCAAGAAATGCTGTTACATCGTCATTTTTATAAACCTCATAACTTGAAATTTTTTGACTAACGATTTCACAAAATATACATTTGTCCATTTCACTACCCACACTTTGTTAAGTGTCCCTCTCTTTCTGAAGTTTTTTCGGATGCCCAAACTCACAACTCGTTAAGATCCTTTATAAACTAGAGATATTTGAAAAATGATCTAGCTATGTTTAATCCGAAATTCGAAATGATTACCTTCCTTTATTAATCCAAAGAATATTTTCCCTGCATGTTAAAATAGAGAAAGAAACCGAACTTTATTAATCGGTCTCTTTAATATTGATTTCTTTTTCTTATAAACATTCCCAAAATACACCCGACAATTGCCGCTGCAACATTGAGTATAAGTTTATTCTCCAGGGATAAATTTTTGGAAGAATACTCAATATAAAAAGTCACTAAAAATACAGCAATACCCGCGAAAACCGGCGGCAAAAATCTAATAACAATCTCCCCTTCTGATAATTTTTCATTGCTTCGAATTCTTTCATTTAATCTAATCATTTGTCGGCAGCTTAGCATGCTACCTTATTTTATATACAGATAATAACATATCAACCTATATATAGATACAGTTCGATTGATACATGAGTTATTTCCTTAAGACAGCGTTTGGAGTTGCGATTGAAAATCAGAAATTCTTATTGCCCAGTAATGATCGATATAGTTAAAGATCTGCGGTTTTTTTAACTTCATTAATATCACTATAATTTTAAGGAGTCAGTTGGATGTTTATAAAATATAATGAATATGATTTACTAGAACTTTTTGAGAGTGAGCCAGCCAGTATAGCTGATGATCCAGAGGCTGGCGAATTTATTTATACTTATAAAGATAATCAAAACTTCAAGTTAATCTTGACGCTGGATGTTTATCAACTAACTTGCAGCCTGGATATAACCTATAAAGATTTCGCGGTATTTACAGGTGTTTTTCAAAACGTAACTAGCATTAAGAAAGTTGAAAATTTCATGGTTGTAAGTATTGGAGAAGAAGAGAGAATAAAAGTAAAATTCACTAAGCAAGTTGGAGTAGAATTACTTTAAGCTTTTAAGTTGTGTTGAAAAATAACTTTCTTGGCGGGATAAGATTGCATTTATCGAGTGCTGTTATTTATCTTCGTCTTTCTTTAGACTCTCCTTTGTAAAAACTTATAAAAACGTCTTTAACTTAATAAAACGATATCTCCTCATAGTCAATATCATTGATGAGCTGTCCAATCGTTGCAATGCGCTCATCTTCTAATTGTTTAATAAATTTCATATAATATGTTTCCCACTCGCTCTTTGCTTCAGAGCAGTCAGCAACAATGTCAATGAAATTGAGGATTCCCCCTCTTAATTCTTCATAAAATACAATTTTCGCAAAAATGGCCAATTCAAAATTCCCAAACGTAGCAAAAAGTGCGTTATATTCGTCGTCAAACAGACATCCCGAATTTAGCAAATCCAAATAATCATGCAGTGAAACAAAATGATCGCGGATCAGCGATATTTTTTCTGCTGTGTTTTTTCTTTCCATGATGCAATCCACCAATTTCCGCATTTCAATATCACTCATGCGATCATTTTCATTTAACATTAACGCTATTGGTTTTTCTCTCTCTTCAATTTCTCTGATGATCAACATTTTGAAGCTATCAATTTCCGCAGCGTTATTTACCCTTTGAATACATTCATTGCGATACAAATTGATATAATCAGTAATCGTTTGATCTGTCTTTAAATCCCGCTGTAACCGATCAAATGCTTCGTTAATCAAGTTTGCCCTTTTATCAGCATGGCAATCACTTAACAACCGACTCAACCTGTCATATTGAACTTCAGAAATTCTGACTTGATTGGCTTCGCCCCCGGATAGCAGTGAAAAAACAGCATTGTTTATCATTAACTCAAAAATATTAAAAAGTTCTATGCGATAATTAAAGCGGCATATTCTCCCGAAGTTTGTCAAGATATACATTAGATCTTGATGGTTAAAAAAGTGACAGAATCTCGTTTCTATCAGCAGTCGCTCTAAATACTGTTTAATATAAAAAACACCTTGCAGTTCCATGTTGTCAATAGCTAAAGGATAGTCAATGCTCGCCATCGTATTTTGAGCTTCAAAAATAATATTATAATGATTCATAAATACAGGTAACGATTCGTCAATGGTTAAATTATAAGCATCAACAGGCACATCTAACTTTAATTTTTTTACGTCTTGATACAATTGTTTAGCTTCTTCAAAATAACAGTGAAGTAATTCGACACCTTTGGTATATATATTTTTTATACTATCAGAACGTAAATGTACGATAACCTCTTCAGGTTTCTCAAAATGGAGAGCATAAGCATCTATTGCATACATGAGGGAAACCATAATCCCTTCCGCCGTTTCTGTAGTAACCGACGTACTTTCCCCTTTGGTATACTGGCCTATCAATCGTTGCAGGATTTGCATAATCTCTACCTGTATCTTGTAAGCTTTTTCGCTGGTAATAACTCCAACCCTTTGGCCTTCTTTTAGAAGCGACAACATAAATTGGCTTTGCTTTAACTTTGATTTATCAATCGTAAAATTTGAAACCAAATCATAGCGATTTAAAGTATTTTCTTTTCCCATGTTATTCATCACCTTTATATAAAGACTCACTTCTCATCGTATTTCTTCTGAAACTCTCCGCGAGTTCCTCCATTTTACTTCTTAATAACTCTAAAGACCCCGCAGAAGGTCCGTTAAAACACTCCATCATCTGATGAATCAGTTTCATGTCACCTATCTTATCTTCTGTTTCATTTCTGAGATAATAAAAAATCTCCTGAAGCTCGATTAACGTTTCGACATCATGATCCTCATCCATATAGGGTGAAGCAGCAAACACCTCAATTAATTCCTTTAGTACTTCAATCCCCAGCTCTATACGTCCATGATCATGAAGCACTTTATTTCTATAAACGATTAATGTTTTGATATCGCTGGGTGTTAAGATCAAGCCATGCTCTTTTGTTTTTTCATTTAATTCAAGCAGTTCCATCATAGGTTTTGATTGAGGGGATAATTGAATGGAATTCAAAAAACGAGATAAGTTCATAACCTCTCTTCCTTTCAAAAGCATCTTTTTTTAAAAAAACATTGACTTTTTATATCTTGTGTGCTATGATAAAATTAGGTGTTTTTTATAACAATAATTAATTTATTCTATTTACTTACATATGTCAATAGTTGTTTTTCAGCAGCATTGTTTCTTTCCCTCTTAAATCAGCTTTTTATTCCTCAAGACCAATTTAATTTCCCTTCAACTCAACAGATTTCGTTCAAAATTTTTATTTGCTTATACTTCATTCTATTAATTGTTGTGTAATTTAACTTTTCTATTTTTTGTCTTAGACCCGTAAATACCATCAGTGACGGTCCCGCCGCTTTCTGACCGTATTGCCGTCAATACCTTGCTCTCTTAGGGCTAAAGAACAGCCAACGTTTCCTGAACCTAACGTACAGCCGCTCCTTTCATTTCATGCGTTTGTCACTTTAAAGATGCCGACCAACAGTGTGTTGGATGATTTCTTTCCATTTGTACTAACTTTTTTCAAACTAAAAAGGCTGCAGCTTGCAACCTCATTTTGTTAACCTTTTTGTTTCAATGCCTCTTTCTGTTCTGGATATGATAGGTTTTCATTTCATTTTCGACAACAAAAGAAATAAAGACATTTCAATAAGGAACTCATACTAGAGAGTAAGTGAATGCCAGTGTTCATAGTGAGAACTCCGAAGGAACTATAATGTCCGAGTTGAAAACAAACGGTTTTGTTCTTCAGTCAAAGAATGAAATAAAGATGCTTATTTCATCGACATCTCAATCCTAAATGTGGTAAAATCGATGACAATGTTAACCATAAAAAGGAGGATTATGTGTATATGAGTATTATTATTTTGGCATCCATACTTTTATGGAGTGCATTAATCTATGAATTAAGTAAATCTCCAAAAAAGCAAAACAACCGAAAAATTGTATCTTTGATATCTTTGGGCTCTTTATCAACCTTAGTTATTACTATTTCGCTTTTTCAAAACCTCCCGTTTTAAAAAAATTGTTTATAACTAAATCGATCGTATATGTCGTCGGTGTGGTATTGTTATAAAAAAATCCTTCTTGCAAGAAGGGTTTTTTATTCATTATTCTCTTCTTTATTATCCAATTCTGGAAAATCCTCAATCATTATCGAATATCTTCAACAAATTCTTTCTCTGTATATTGACCACCCGCGTGTTTTAGATTATCCAGTTTTCCGCAAATAATCTTAAGGATTCCCTTTGCGTGCTCTTCTTTAAGGCCGTTTACTTTGTTTATCATCTTATCCAACTCAAACATTTAATAGTTTCCCCTTCGCTTATTGTTCCCCTAAATATAACATATTCATTCCAATCAGTATTTGGTCACTTTTGCCGCGTCCATTCCAAGCTGACCACGCTTTTCGCCTAACACACGTGGTTTTACTCTTGGAATTCAGGTACAGACATGAAATATATTAAGAAAAGCAGATGATGTTTACTCCCAATATCAGTAAGAAACTTGACCAAGATAGAATCGAAGATTACGAAGGTTATGTCTCATCGATTATGGAGTTAGATAGAAACTTCAAATTTTTTTGGTCATATTTTGGTCACCCAATCTTTTGACCAAAATTCAAACCCCCCTGGCACCACTGGTGCCAGGGGGGTTCCTAGATTAATACTGAGACATATACTGCTCGCGCTCCCAAGGGTGGACTTGTGTGCGGAACATATCCCATTCGATTTCTTTTGCTTCGACGAAGTGTTCGAATAGATGGTCGCCGAGGGCTTTGACCATGACTTCGTTTGATTTGAATTCTTCGAGAGCGTCTGCGAGTGTCGCAGGAAGGTCGACGATTCCGTTTTCGAGGCGCTCTTCTTTTGTCATCACATAGATGTTGCGGTCGATCGGAGCCGGTGCTTCGAGCTTGTTTTTGATGCCGTCAAGTCCTGCTACAAACTGTATACTCAAGTCTATAGTTATCACGAAAAAATTCCTCTTTTGACAGGTGAAGATGTTACAAACGTCTCCTTTTCTATTATAAACATTTTTGGTAAAATCAAGTTGTTGGTTAAAGAATTCAAAATGTGGGAGTGACCAGCAATGCTTTTGTTTTTTGGTAAGTTTATCTTGCTCTATTTGCTTTGTTCAGTTGCATACGCCTTTTTCAACGTGCTGTATTACAATATCGGCAAAAAATTTGTTTCAAAGACGGTCGATGGTACAAAATTGAATTGGGCTTTAAATGTTTTTGTTAAAAACGGCACGAAAATGGATAGTAGTGATTACTTTATTATGGCTGTCTTAGCGGCTTTATTGGCGATTTACTTATAAAAAAGCTCCTGGAACTAATCCAGGAGTTATTTTTATTTTGTTGGATATCCATTATTTTCACAGAAGGCTTTAATCTTCTTATGTTTTTTTGAAAACTTTTTGCATGCTTCTTTAATCCCATGTGTGTAAATGTCTTTTAAGAACTTTTGAGCAACACCAGCTAATCCCACAGCTGTTAAAATTGCAATTAACTCTTGCAACGAAATATATACAACCCATGGTAACGCAGGCACAAACATAGGCTTGATTTGATTATCGCCTTTTACCGCAACCTGTTTCCCTTCCTCTAAAAATTTCACTTGTTCTGTTGGCAAGTTTTCATAAAACATCGCCATATTTGTTACTTGATCTACAGAAAAACCAATTTGGAGTGCTTTTTGACGGTCTACAGAATATGTAAAATCATCATTGGTTTTCAATGCTTCTTTTACAAACTTTTTCGCTTTTTCCATGACTTTTTCATCAACATTTTGCACAACATCGCTAACTTCTTGATGATTGATCAAACTTTCTGTTGCATTTTTTGCCTGTACCGTAGCCGCTGGCGTAGTCAATACTACTGTGGTTAGGAGTGCAAATACTGAAAAAACCATTAACACCCTAGCCTTCATACTTTTCATACCAAAAACAACCTCCTATAGTTTATATTTACAAGTAATATATTAACATATAAACCAACTATATGGAAAAGCTCCTTTTGAAAATTTTACGAACTTTTAATTTTCTATCTGATAAAAGATTAGTATAAGAAGGTTCTCGAGATAGAAGACCTTGTCTTCACTGCAATAATGATTCAAGTTTTGCTTTCGTTTTTGGCCCGTAAATACCATCCGCAGACAGCCCGTACATCAGCTGGAACCGTTTGACCGCGTTTGCCGTTTTCGGCCCGTAATAACCATCTATACCGTTATTTTTCGCGCCCTTCTCCGGATAGAAATAGAGGGTAGCTAAGGCCTTCTGAATCTGGCGGACGGCCGTTCCCTTCATCAACGGGCTTTTTACTTTATAGATGCCAGACGGCAGCGGGTAGGATGATTTTTTGCCGTTCGAGAAAGGCTTTTTCTTTTTCGCTTCAATAGCTGCAAGCGCCTTTTCTGTCGCCAGTACGTAAATTCCATCCACCGCGATACCCGCTTTCTTTTGCAGGGCTTTAACAGCCTGCACCGTCTCATTGCCATACGAGCCATCGTCCCCATACTTCGGCAGTGAGAAGCCTGCGGCAATCAAACGTTTCTGCAGCGCCTTGACCTGGGAACTGGTCGCCCCTTTTTTCAGAATGGTCCCTGTGGATTTGCTTGACTGGCTCGTGGATGATGTTGTCTTTGAGACAGTTTTATTTCCAAGTAGGGCATCAACTTTTTTGAAAGTCACCAACTGACTTGAATCACTCACCCACAGCGCCGGACAGTTTTTGTTTGTCACATCATAATAGCGAACGATTTTTTCTGTAGAAAGGCGTAACGCTTGCACAGATCGGCGACCAATTCAACAGCATTCTGAACCGTTTTCACTGTGAATCCTGCCGTCTTTTTCGACACACATTTCAACGCTGTTTGACTTTGTATTGGCGTTCGGCTCAAAAAAAACTGACATAGCAGCGGTTTGATCATGGATGTGATAAGCGACTTCATTTTCAGGAATAATCAATTATGCTTCTTTTTGTCGCTTAATTGTCGTTTTCATTCTAACAAAATAAACAAAAAGAGAGCAGATTGAAATCTGCTCTCTGCAAAAATTTATGATTTTTCATTATCAGATAATCTTAGAACCGCAATACTCAATAATATTAAGCCTATAAACGTGCCGTATTTTCCGGTATCTATATCTGTAAGTGGGGCTACAATATATTCAATTAAAAATATAATAATAGCTATTGAGACCAATATACGATTCATTTGACATTATCACCTCAATTATTAACCATTTCTCCAAGGAAAAATAAAAATGGTACCAGGTACCCAATTATAAGAAATTCCGTACTTTCCATTATCAGATATTTTTTTTATAACATACTTACCAGCAAACATTGCCCCTGCAATTGCTCCAGCATATACTGAAATCCCAGGTACTTTCTTTACCAATGCTGTTATCCCAGCGATAGCCCCTGCAATACCGTCAGCATCCTCAACAATATTCAAGAATTTTTTAATTGTACATGAATTCAAATGCATCTTGACTAAAGGATATTCTACTGAAGCACCTTGTTTCCCTCTACATTTTGCTTGAATTGACATCTTGCTTGATTCCTTAGAAAGACTGACTGTAGCAGAATCAACTAGTGTTTTATGTCCATCAGTTAACAAATATTGATCAACTTTGATTGCCTCTTTAGAGGTTCCTTTATCTAATGTTTTTTGATCAATAAGATACTGTTTTCCACCGTATTCAAGTGTATAAGATGCTTCATCTTCAGACTGGCTTATAACATTAATTCCAGAAGCATTAGTTTTTGCCTTTTCATTCATCGATGTCTTAGCATAAGATGGAAGTGCAAATCCGCAGACTAAACTTAATACAAGTAGCAAGCTTACTATTTTTGTTTTCAAATTATTATCCCTCCTTTAACGAGATTAACATAGTCATATTGAAAAATATACCACCTAACGATAAAACAGGAATTTTCACCCGCACAAATGCTAACTGCAAAAAAGCACTCAGGTTATTCCGAGTGCTGTTGCTATACGATATATTGTACGCTGTTTTATTTCATAATAGGTGTCCTTTTTGAAGCTGAGTTCCATATTAATTTCTTTGACCCTGAGTTCTTTAAAATGCTGATTCCTTTTGCTTCCTCATATCTACAATAATGATCATGCTGTCGAGGATACTTTTCATTTCAGTATCCGAATAGTGTTAGTGAATAATCGTCATCCTTTCTTCCCCTTAAAATACAACATAGCCCTTTCATAGATTTCTAAAGAGAAGCTTGTCCGTTTCTTCATCCTCAAAATTCGAAACAGAGCTGTTCAGATCTCTCCAGCCGTGTTCAGGAGCGCCTCGGCCACAAAAGTATTCAAGTAACATCCGATATTTATTCTCATGTCAGCAAAAAGATTGATATGGATTCAATGAATAGATATGAAGAGTATATCTCCACGATAATGGAGTAATTTTTTTATTGATTTTTTGTGGGTGATTTGTGGGTGATTAATGTTCCCTCTTAAAATATTAAAAATACCCACAAAAACAAAAAACCCCCTGACACCACTGGTGCCAAGGGATTCCTAGATTAATACTGAGACATATACTGCTCGCGCTCCCAAGGATGGACTTGTGTGCGGAACATATCCCATTCGATTTCTTTTGCTTCGACGAAGTGTTCGAATAGATGGTCGCCGAGGGCTTTGACCATGACTTCGTTTGATTTGAATTCTTCGAGAGCGTCTGCGAGTGTCGCAGGAAGGTCGACGATTCCGTTTTCGAGGCGCTCTTCTTTTGTCATCACATAGATGTTGCGGTCGATCGGAGCCGGTGCTTCGAGCTTGTTTTTGATGCCGTCAAGTCCTGCTGCAAGAAGTACGCTCAAAGCAAGGTACGGGTTCGCAGAAGGGTCTACGCTTCTGACTTCTACGCGCGTGCTGATGCCGCGGGAAGCCGGGATACGGATCAATGGGCTTCTGTTTTGCGCGCTCCATGCCACATAGCAAGGTGCTTCATAGCCTGGAACTAGGCGCTTGTAAGAGTTGACAGTCGGGTTTGTCACAGCTGTAAAGCTTGTTGCGTGCTTGACGATGCCGGCGATGAATTGCTTTGCCGTTTCACTCAGCTGAAGGTCAGTGTCTTTGTCAAAGAAAGCGTTGGCTCCGTTTCGGAAGAGTGATAGATTGCAGTGCATGCCCGATCCGTTTACGCCGAACAACGGTTTTGGCATGAATGTTGCGTGCAGGCCATGTTTGCGCGCGATTGTTTTAACGACGAGCTTGAACGTTTGGATATCATCGCAAGCGCGGATGGCTCCAGCGTATTTGAAGTCGATCTCGTGCTGTCCAGGTGCAACTTCGTGGTGAGACGCTTCGATTTCAAAACCCATTTCTTCGAGCTCAAGTACGATGTCGCGGCGGCAGTTTTCGCCAAGGTCAGTCGGCGCAAGGTCGAAGTATCCGCCTTTGTCGTTCAGTTCAAGGGTAGGCTCGCCTTTTTCGTCAAGCTTGAACAGGAAGAATTCCGGCTCCGGTCCAAGATTGAAATCTGAGAAGCCCATGTCTTCCATTTCTTTCAAAATGCGCTTCAAGTTGTTGCGCGGATCGCCTTGAAACGGCGTGCCGTCCGGATTATAAATATCGCAGATGAAGCGGGCTACTTTACCTTTTTCGGCGGTCCACGGGAAAATCACAAATGTATCTAAATCAGGGTACAAGTACATATCGGATTCTTCAATGCGGACGAATCCTTCGATTGAAGAGCCGTCGAACATAACCTTATTATCAAGTGCTTTTTCCAGCTGGCTCACAGGAATTTCAACGTTTTTAATCGTTCCAAGAATGTCTGTAAACTGAAGGCGAATATATTTTACATTCTCCTCATTTACTAGTTTAACAATATCGTCTCTTGTATACTTTGCCATTCGTAAAACTCCTCCTCTAAAAGGTAAATGTATATAGCAATGCAGTTGCTAACAAATTAATGAAAAAACCTGGACATGTCTCCCTGGCGGAATGTCGTCCCTCTTTGGAAACGGCCTGCTTGGATAAGCTCGTTTTTCAGCAGTTTTCTCAGTTCTTCATCCGACAAGTTGTGTTTCTCTGCTTTTTTCGGCTTGTCTTGTTTGTCTTCTTTTTGTTCGTTTTCTGTTTTGGCGAAAATTTGTTTGATCCCCGCCATGTTTACACCTTGTTCGATCAAATCTTTAATTTCGAGCAGCTTATCTACATCATGGAATGAAAATAAACGTCTGTTCCCTTCACTTCTTGCAGGAAATACCAGTCCATTTTCCTCATAATACCGAATTTGTCTTGCGGACAGTTCGGTCAGCTGCATGACGATACCTATCGGAAATAAGGGCATTGAGCGGCGAATTTTATCACTCATCTCAATTTCCTCCTTTTCTTATATAAATTTATTATATGTGATGTTATATAATGTGTCAACATGATGTAAGGATTCTTTACATGAAAATATTCTTTATTTTCTTTACATTAATCCCTGCTTCATGAGCGCATCCACAGCACTGCATATCGCATTCTTCACATGGGAATAGGTTAATCCGCCTTGGACATATGCCACATAAGGCGGTCTTATAGGGCCATCCGCTGATAGTTCAATGCTTGCTCCCTGTACAAAAGTGCCGGCCGCCATAATGACATCGTCTTCATAGCCCGGCATATAGCTCGGATATGGTGTCACATGGGCGTTGACAGGAGAAGCGTACTGAATGGCCTGACAAAACGCGATCATCTGCTCCGGGGTGGAAAATTCGACAGACTGGATCAAATCGGTCCGCTTGCTGTCCCACGAAGGATTCGTCCTAAAGCCGAGCTTTTCAAGAAAGCGGGCTGTGAACACGGCTCCTTTTAATGCCTGGGAGACGACATGCGGCGCAAGGAAAAAGCCCTGGTACATTTCCTGAAGGGTGTACAACGACGCACCGGCTTCACTTCCGATTCCAGGTGACGTCATTCTGTAGGAGCAGGCTTTCACCCATTTTTCCTTGCCGGTGATATAGCCGCCTGTTTTAGCGAGGCCGCCTCCCGGGTTTTTAATCAGCGAGCCTGCCATCAGATCCGCTCCAACATGGCACGGCTCACGCTCTTCTACAAATTCGCCGTAGCAGTTGTCGACGAAAACGATGATGTTTTCGTTTACTTCTTTAACAAAGCGAATCATCTTCTCAATCTCATCAATTGTAAAAGACGGACGGTCTGCGTATCCTTTTGAGCGCTGGATTCCGACAACTTTTGTCTGCGGTGTGACGGAAGCTGCCACGCGGTCAAAATCAACGGCTCCTTCTTCAGTCAGCTCGACATGGCTGTATCCGATCTGGAAATCTTTCAAAGACCCCGAGTTTTCCTCACCTCTGACGCCGACGATCTCTTCGAGGGTATCGTACGGTTTGCCTGTGATGTAAAGAAGTTCATCTCCCGGGCGGAGAACGCCGAATAAAGCAATTGATATCGCATGGGTTCCCGAGATGATCTGCGGTCTGACAAGGGCCGCTTCACCGCCGAAGACGTCGGCATAGACTTTTTCCAGCGTATCGCGGCCGATGTCATCGTAGCCGTAGCCAGTCGATGGTGTGAAATGCGTATCCGATACTTTGTGCTTTCTGTAGCTTTCAAGCACCCTCCACTCATTTCGTTCACTGATTTCATCAATTGTTTTATGGATTTGAGCGATATCGGTTTCAGCCTCTACCGCCGTTTTCTTTAGTAGATCTCCGTGTTTTAATGTCTCAAACATGTTCTGCAGTGTCCTTTCCTACATATACTTCTTCAGCTCTCCCAAAATGTTTTGGTCAGGGAGAATATATCCTTCCACGTCATATGCTTCGCGATCTTCGTCAAAAATGGTGCTGTTCGTCATTGTCTCAGACTTGATTCTCGACAACAGCCTTCCTTCTGAAGCGGGAATTCTCACATCATACGGAACGAGCAGTTCCTTTTTCAGATAGTCTTCAACCGCCTGCTTAAACAGCGGCAAGTCTCCGTTTATTTTGGCGCTCGTCATGATATGACCTCTCCCTGAAGAAGGGATGAAATCCGGCCGCTTCCGGTCTCTTTTATTATAGACGGTTAAAACGGGAATATCATCGGCTTCAAGTTCTTCAAGAAGGCGCTTGACCGTCGCTTCGTGGCCCTCGTAGTCTTCGTGTGAAGAATCGATCATATGAAGAATCAGATCGGCTTCTTTCACCTCTTCGAGCGTCGATCTGAAAGCCGCGATCAAAGTCGTCGGCAGATCCTGAATAAACCCGACCGTATCTGAGAGCAGCACGCTGTATCCGCTCGGCAGCGTCATTTTGCGGGTCATCGGGTCAAGTGTGGCAAACAGCAGGTTTTCTTCATAGCTGTCGGCGTCTGTAAGCCTGTTAAACCATGTCGATTTCCCTGCATTGGTGTAGCCGACGAGCGCGATTTGCAGTACGCCGTTTTTCTTTCTTCTTTCTCTGTATCTGCTTCTGTGGCGAATGACGGTAGACAGCTGAACATTGATTTCATGAATCCGGTTTCGGATATGGCGCCGGTCGGTTTCCAGCTTTGTCTCCCCTGGGCCTCTTGTTCCGATTCCGCCGCCTTGCCTTGACAGGTTGATTCCCTGGCCGCTTAACCGCGGGAGGGCGTATTGCAGCTGCGCCAGCTCAATTTGCAGCTTTCCTTCCCTTGTCCGCGCGCGTTTGGCGAAAATATCGAGGATCAACTGCGTCCTATCGATAATTTTCACGTCAAGCGTTGTGACAAGCGCTTTCAGCTGACTCGGCGACAATTCATCATTAAAAATTAAAACATCGGGCGACAGCTCTTCACAGAGCACCGACAATTCATCTACTTTTCCTTTTCCGATATATGTAGCAGCATCCACACGGTTCCGCTTCTGCGTGACCGTGGAAACAACCGTTCCATCGGCCGTTTTCGTCAGCGCGGCGAGCTCTTCCATCGAGTATGAAAAACGCTCATCAGATACGTGCGGAAGCTGGCATCCGACTAATATGGCTTTCTCTTTCATGACGTCCTGTCCGTTCAAATGATCATGTTCCTTTCTTAACGTTAGTCAATAAGCAGTACTATCATAACAAACGGAGGGAGCGGTTGCCAGAAATCCTCGAAAATAAAAAAAGAACGCGCCATTATACGTGCGGCGCGTCTTCCTTCAAGTCGAGATCCTGGCTTTTAATGGTTATCAGATCATTCTTTAAATAGCAGTCTCCCATCAGTAGTCTCATCGCCTGCGACCGGATGGATTTTTCGATCAGGTTGCGGACGAAGCGGCCGTTGCTGAACTTCGCGGGGCTGACCGTGCTTTTGACGGCCATCAGATGATCTTTCAACTTCCATTCGGCCTCAGGGCTGAACTGATATTCCCTTTCCGCCATCATCCGTTTCGCAATGTCCATCAGCTGGCTGACCGAGTAATCGGGAAAATCGATGCTGATCGGAAACCTTGACTGAAGGCCTGGATTTAATGAAAGAAAATGATCCATTTCCCGCGAATATCCAGCGAGGATTAAAATAAATTCGTTCCGCTTATCTTCCATATGTTTGACTAATGTATCGATTGCCTCCTTGCCGAAGTCTTTCTCTCCGCCTCTGGCAAGGGAATAGGCTTCATCGATGAACAGGATTCCGCCCATCGCTTTTTTGATTAAATCCCTCGTTTTTTGCGCCGTATGACCGATGTACTCACCGACAAGATCGGCGCGCTCCGCCTCGATCAGATGGCCTTTTGAGAGAACATTCATTTCGTAAAAAAGTCTGCCGATCAGCCTGGCGACGGTCGTTTTTCCGGTTCCCGGGTTTCCTTTGAACATCATGTGTAGCGCCTGTTTTCCGGCTTTAAGGCCTTGTTCTTCACGCTTTTTATTGACGAAAATCCAGGCGTAGATTTCCTTAATATTGCGCTTCATTTCCTCCATCCCGACCAGGGTGTTCATTTCCCTTTCAATTTCCTTCAGAATGCTGTGTTTGGCTTCATTTTTTTGCAGTGCGGCCTGATATTCGGCTTCAGCCTCTGAATTGGCCAAAACCTGCTTTTGACCGTTCAGTATGATATTGATTTGTCCGTTGTTTTTATAAGTAACAGCCCTTTCCAACACACTCACCTCACCATTCTCTCTTTATATCCTATTCATGGCGCGCTTAAGCCGTGACAGACGCCCACATGACTGCGCATTCCGATGTTTTTTGAGAAGGACGGGGCAGGTCTTGTTGAAACCTGCGCTTTCCCGAGAAATACTTTATTTCTTATTGTATTCAGGTAGGCTGTGCGGACAAACCAATTTTTTATTTCTATTTGCCTTTTTGGTAAATGCTTAACGGGTTGACATGTTAGATCGGTAGAAAATGATGAATGATGAGGACCTTTGGGAAATGGAGCCAATCCGTCTGAAGATGTGCTGCGGCTGTTGCTCGGCTCAGTTCTTTCATCTTCTCTTTGTTAGCTTTTGATTGAGTAAATCCTAAGTGATGAAATGCATGGCAATTAACGCATATTAAATCAAGATCAATTACTTTTACTACAGATTAGCAACAGGATGACAATTGTTTATTATTATTAGTTTTAAATCTAATAAAACAATTAATTATTGAGATTTGAGTATTTACTTTCATTATATCTTTAAGCTTTCTAATATCTAGATAAAACGATGGTTTTTATTCGCATTCATTGTATTCAAGATATAAGTTAAGCCATTCTTCTTCCTCTGGGAATGGCTCCTTATTTGTACGATACCATCCATTAAAATATGCTACCAAATGCATCATTATCTCTTCTGCTCGTCCTTTAGAATCCATTCCTAATTGAGTAAAGCCATTTTTGCTGCTTAATGGATCTTTATCTCCTGGTTTATCGAACTGAACAAGAGCTATATAATATCTTCTGAGTCTGTACCAAAAGGTAATGCTTCCCCCGGAATGGTCTCCAAAATGCATTACATCTACTTTCGGCTTAAAGCCTCTTAATCTTAAATAATCAGCGATTTCTTCAGCACCAAATTCTTGATCTATTTGCCCTCTTTCTTTGAGTACCAAAATTAACCCCTCTCTACGTAAAATGATTATTAGAGCTAAAATTCATCAATTATTAAATTTAAAGCAATAAACAACAGAACAATTGCTATTACAATAATTGTTTCGATAGTATAGGTTCTGTGATTTTTCTTCTTTTTCATTTCCTCCCTATATTTTTCTTGAAGCTCTTTCCTCTTCTCATCCATTTTCATTATTAGGCTCCCCTTTCGCCAAAACCAAAGTATGAACCTATTTTCGAGTCGTCTAAACAATGGGCACTTAAGAAACTAAAACGTAAGACATACGAAACCTGTGTTTTGGTTCCATTATACAACAAAGGAAAGAATTATTGGCCAAACTGAGAAACAAATAATATGATTCCTATCCCTGCGCTCATCGCACCAAAAAGATTAAATCATCGTAAAGTCGAAACTTATATCTGAAGGTGATTTAATGGAGAATCGGAATCTCTAGACAACTAAAAAGCGCAGCAACAACAATAAACCCTAAGATTAGCTGCCATCCTTGTTTAGCCCACCAAATCACGTATAATCCTCCTTAAAATGTTTTAGACCCTATTCAGTTCGTTTATTTAAAATTAAAGCTTGCAATTAATTAAAAAATGTGCAGTCAATGGATACTTGTTGCAGCATTTCATTTCCTTAGCTGTGTCCTTTTTCATATTGTTATTTTTCGTAATAATAAGCTTTGACCCAATAATAGTTTCTCCCCTTATGTTCACACCATTCAACAAATCCCTTTGATTGTTCTTTTGTAAACATCACCCAGTCATTCAATAGATCTTGATAATAGTTAAGTGCTTCGTTATTGTTTTTTCTTGTTTGTTGACACTCTACCTTGTTGTTTAACTCCCGGGACTTAGCAAGAAGTGCTGTATCTTCTTTAATATCGCCAAGATATAAATCTTCGGATATATGATGGAATGAATACCAAAGGGCGTTCAAATTAATATCGATTAGCGTTAATAAGGATAATTGTTCATTGCTGCCACCAAGTCTAAGTGCATTGTGTAAGTAATCGACACGTTTTTCAGTATTTAAAAACACGCCATACCACCTATATGGTCTTGGATCTTCGGGATTACTCTTCATCCATCTCTCAAGTAAAGGCTTTAAAAGTTCCTTTTCCAATGGATGAACGAGTACATGGTGAATATCTTCTGATGTTTCAAATAAAGCAAACAGCCAACAAGCAAAATTCTGTTGTGCATTATCATCCCACATCTTTGCTTCATCAATAAAGGAAGATAATGATTTAAAGGATTCCTTACGCAACCCTTTTTCTTTAAGGGAACAAAACTTTTTAAATAACGGATATACATCCAATCTGTCATTTTTTAAGATATTAGTTAAGACATTTACCATTTTTACACCTCTCTTTGCTCAGGATAAATTCGTAATTTTATTCTAATATCTATGATCGGCACGCTTTCTTTCAATGGATAATTTTTTTACCACCAGTGAGTGCTCCTATAAGATCCGCTTAAAACTTCTATTAATGCCAGATCACGATCATCCATGGTTTTAATAATTTTTGTTCTTTTATACCTTGGTATATCAATTGTATTTACTCCATCACTTCTTAATTCAGATATACTGCCGTAGTTCTTCTCTAACATCTCGATAGACTTAGCACCATGAATATTCCTGAGAATCTCAGTTTCATCTCCAGCTTTGTATCCCCCAGATCCAGGTAAGAAAAGGACTGCTATAACTGCTAAAGCTAGAAGAACGCCAGCAATTTCATAAAACGCTTTTTTTATGAGTTCTATTAATTTATCCACGAATTTGATTATTGGATTATCTATATATTGATGTTGTCTTTTTTTTCCCGTGATTGCATTCTGTGCTCTTCTTTCTTATTTTAAATTTTCTTTATTGAGTCCTAATGATAGCTTCCATCATCAAAATGAACAGCAAATGTTTTTTCACCAACCATCTTCAGTTCTCCTTCAGTCACGTTTCCATCACCAAACCATGTAACCCGATTCTCATTTAAAAACACCTCCAAGTCATATTTCGGATAAGATTGATCCGATTTCAAACTCGAAGGTGTTTTTTATTTGTCTCATCTTGTGGGGCAGTCCGGCAGTTCCCTCGCTTGTTTAACAAAAATGGCACGTTTCGTTTTTCTGCACCATTCGTTAGTTTTGAACGCGGGCGTGAACATGCGGCGTTCTCACTGTGTTATATTGAAGCGCCTTATTTTATGTACGTGACATTCGTTTTCTGTCTAGATAAGCAGTGACGCTCCATTTATCCCTTCTACACTGACATAACACAGAAAGGGAAAATTAAATTTCTTATCTTTTATTAGATTTAAAACCTTTTGACACCATGTTTTTTCTTCTTTAGCCAGTCTGAATTTGCGATCAATCAAGATATAACGGCCAAAGTTTTTAGACATGCTATCCGATTCCTTGTTTTCTAGCTCCGCCATTTTGTTCAATTGGGTATCAATTGTTTTTTCTAAATTTTTGATTCGATCCTGAATCAATTTTACGGAATCTTCCTCTTTCAACAACCAAATCGAATATACTTTAATAAGAAATTCGTCCCTATTTATTGGATCTGAAGGAGATACAGCGATCCAATCTTCTAACGCTTCTTTTCCCTTTTCAGTAATGGAGTATATTTTTTTATCAGGTTTCCCTATTTGCTCTACATGCTCGTATTCAAGAAATTCTTCTTGTTCCATTTTATTTAGCAAAGGATATATTTGACTATGTTTTGCCGGCCACACTACCTCCAGGTACTGGACTAACTCATATCCTGAACAAGGTCTTCTGCCGAGAACGCTCAGAATGGCATACCCTAAAGTATTTATATCATTCACCTCAATCTTTAAATGGCGGTTACTTTATACTATTTTTAAATCCAAAGGTTAAATAAACCCTCATTAATACCCAAGTTATACATATAGTATACACCAAAAACAGCACTTATTACACCCGTCGTCATCCCTAGTGTTCCGCTGATTGCCCCTCGCTTCTTACTCAGCACAAAGGGAATTCCAATGATTGTTGTAAAGAAAAGCATACCAATAACTGTTCCTGCCCCGAATATAAGAATATATATTGCCGCTTCCTCTACACTCTTGACAGTACTTATCGTTAATAAGACCATGGCTCCACTTCCTGCAAGACCATGAACTAAACCGATGAATGTTGATCTTAAGTACGTTACGTTTTTATTGCGGCGCTTATGGTCGCCGCTGCTTTGATGGGTGTGGAGATATTTGTGTTGATGCGTATGTACAGGGCTATTCTTGAAAGAAAGAATCGTTTTAATCCCTAAATAAACAAGCATGACTCCTACTAAAAATTCTAAGGACATCGACCATTTTTCTGATATTTGCCCCTTCATTACAATGACAATGATTCCAACTATAAACAATGTTACAGTATGGCCAATGCCCCAAAATATGCCCGCTAAAGAAGCTTGCCATAACTTTTTACTTTGACTTGCAATTGTCGATACCGCAATCACATGGTCAGGTTCAATCGCATGCTTGATTCCTAAAATTAATGCCAGCATTAAAACCGAGAATAATGTACCTTCCACAAAATACAGCCCCTTCTTGAATCTGAAAAAAACCAACAATTGAACAGTTGCTGGTTTTTTAACCGTTAATATTTTCTTAAAAAACTTGGGGTTTTGTTAAACCATACTTGGTTGAGGAGATGATGAAATTCGGAAAACAGACTTTCGATGATCTGTGTTTGATTTGCTAATACCCGTACGGAAAACCCAGGGACAGGCAATAAAGATATGCCTATTTTATATTCTTTTGTCTGAGTATCCACGGCCTGATATAAACGATCAAGAAGGTCATGATCTACTTGTTCATTGATCACAATCATGGAACCTAAGTGAGAATAGCCTTCCATTAAACCCAGACCATCTATATTTTGTTTGGCCGGGCATAGTTTGATATGGTCATAGACTGCCAGCTCATTTTCCATATAGATTTCATTAATGAATTGAAGCATCTCATAGGTAAACTTTTCTCCACTAGGAGACCATCCAGGAGTCACAATATCTGAATAAAGGAACGTACATCCTTTTTCAATATATACTATATTTTTTTGTTTATACCGTGCATTTTGATAGCCGATAAGCGGATCGGGAATGTACTCAAGATAACTGCCTTCCTTAAGGTTAAATTCCGTTTCCTGATATGCATGTGTATGCGGTGTCTTATATATTTTAGTTGCCGATTGGGTTGTTAATGTTAATCTTGCTTGTTTCTCCAGTGAAATCTTCATTTGATAGCGATCACCGTCTAAATAACCGCCGCCGGGGTTTAAAATATAATAACAGGCTTGTCCTGATTCATCATGATAAATAGGACGCATGACTTTATACGCCCCCTGAAAATACACATTTTTCGCAATGGTCTTTCCATTTTTTTCTTCAGCGCTCAAACGCAAAACGCCTGTCCAGTCCCCCATCTTACTCCAGTCCTTTTAATAGTGCATTTTCCTTAATCCAATCAATGACTTGATCAAGACCTTCATTCGTTTTTAAATTTGTAAAAGCGAACGGCTTGTCTCCGCGGAAAACCTTCGTATCAGATGCCATAACGTCCAGATTTGCTCCAACGAAAGGCGCTAAATCTGTTTTATTGATGATAAACAAATCAGATTTAATCATTCCTTGACCGCCTTTTCGCGGTATTTTCTCCCCTTGGGCCACATCAATAATATAGATTGAAAAGTCAACAAGTTCAGGGCTGAATGTAGCTGCCAGATTATCTCCGCCGCTTTCAACGAAAATAAGTTCAACGTCTGGATTCTTCTTCACTAGCTCATCAATGGCTGCAAAGTTCATTGATGCGTCTTCGCGTATTGCCGTATGAGGGCAGCCGCCTGTTTCCACACCTATAATCCGATCTGCGGGAAGCACCCCGTTGTTCATTAAAAACTTGGCATCTTCTTTTGTATAAATGTCGTTTGTCACAACTGCCATACTCATTTCATCTTGCAAATGCCGGGTTAATTTTTCGACTAACATCGTTTTCCCTGCTCCTACAGGTCCTCCTACACCGATCCTAATTGGTTTCATACCTAACACTTCCTTTTTTATTAAGACATGAAAATACGAATATTTACACGCTCGTGCATCATTTGAGATAATTCTAAACCGGGAGAAACAATCCCGAATTCTTCTTCATTTAAACTTTGAATTTTTTCTGTTGCTTCGATTAAAACAGTCTGAAATTCTTGAATTGTCTTTTGACCTGCCACTTGCCCTAGAGGGACAGCCCGTACCGCATTTTGAACAAGATTTGAGACTGCTGAATACAAATAGTACAGTGTAGTCGTTGATGAAGGGACACCAAGATGATGACCTACAATCGTAAATACAATGGAGGGATGTCCAAACGATTGCTTTTGATCTATACGCTCCCGATATGTTGAAAGAATGGGTATATCATATAGGGATTCAATAAGATTTAACATCCGCTCGCCCATCCTTTGGGTTCCTTCTCTTGTTTCACGCGGCAAACTTTGAACAGTCAACATGCGATCTAATTTCCATACTGTTTGTAAATCTTCGTTCTCTAAAGCTTCATATACAAGACGGGAAGCCAACCCATCTGAATAGATGAGCTGCTCGTTTACATACGTATGAAGCCATTGTACGAACGTTGCTTGATCATGGACTTTATCTTCTTGAATATAGGTCTCAAGACCATACGAATGACTAAAAGCCCCTATAGGGAAATTTGAATCACATAGTTGGAGTAAAGATAAAATATTAATCATGGCTATGACCGATATGGCGGAAAGCCTGTTTTACTTTTCGGTCTTCACGTTTATATGGAATTTGCAGGTCTTGAAGTAACTCTTCTACAAGATAATCATATTGAACAAGCATTTCGTCCTCTTCAAACTGCGCCGGCAGGTGGCGATTTCCTAATTGATGAGCGATCGTTCCCATTTCATTCAAGGTGCGCGGTTTGATAACTAATAAATCATCGGACAGTACATCGATGACGACCATATTTTTATCGTCCATATACAAAACATCACCAGCGACAAGGTCACGCGCTTCTTTTAAGCGTATTCCAATTTCGTTGCCATGATCTGTTTTCACCCGTTGGATTCGTTTTACTAAATAAGCACTTTCAAGGTAAACTTTTTCAATATGGCGTTTTTCAATTTCCTCTTTTTCCATGTTTTCAAGATTTGTTACGATTTGTTCAATGATCATGACTCTCACCTCAGAATAGGAAATATCGTTGACCCATTGGCACCTTATCAACAGGGTCACATGTAATTAATTGGCCATTTACTTTTACTTCATATGTTTGTGGATCGACCGTTATTTCAGGAGTTTCGCAATTCAGCTTCATATCTTTTTTCGTTAGTTTGCGAATGCCGCGAACCGGAAGAATGATTTTTTGCAACCCAAGCTTCTCATGCACTTTGTCATCGAAAGCTGCCTGGGAAATAAACGTAATGGAAGTGCTGGACAACGCCTTGCCAAACTGCCCATACATCGGACGGTAAATAACAGGCTGCGGTGTCGGGATAGAGGCGTTAGCATCTCCCATTAAGCTCTCTGCAACAAAGCCGCTTTTCATCACCATTTCAGGCTTCACACCGAAAAATGCTGGATTCCAGACAACGAGATCGGCCATTTTCCCTCTCTCGATAGAACCGACATATTCGGAAATACCATGAGTAATGGCAGGATTAATTGTATATTTGGCAATATAACGTTTTACGCGGTTGTTGTCCGAAAGCTCGCTGTCGCCCGCCATTGTTCCTCTTTGTTTTTTCATCTTATCGGCTACTTGCCATGTACGTAAAATGACTTCTCCAATCCGTCCCATCGCTTGGGCATCCGAACTAGTCATACTGAATACACCCATATCCTGGAGAATATCCTCAGCTGCAATCGTTTCGCGTCTGATACGTGAGTCAGCAAACGCCAAATCTTCCGGAATAGATGGATTCAAGTGGTGACAGACCATTAACATATCTAAGTGCTCATCTACCGTATTGACTGTATAAGGTAATGTCGGGTTCGTAGATGACGGCAGAACATTGTTAAAGCTGGCCGATTTAATTAAGTCAGGAGCATGTCCTCCCCCTGCACCCTCTGTATGGTACATATGAATGACGCGATTTTTAATAGCTGCCATTGTATTTTCCATAAATCCGCCTTCATTTAATGTATCCGCGTGAAGGGCAACCTGAACATCATATTTGTCAGCCACACTTAGCGCATGATCGATAGCTGAAGCTGTAGCGCCCCAGTCCTCATGAACTTTCAGTCCAATGGCGCCGGCGCGTATTTGCTCTACCAGCGGAGCTTCTGAAGCGGCTTGTCCTTTTCCTGTAAACCCAACATTAATCGGCATGCCCTCTGCCGCTTCAAGCATTCGGTGCATATGCCACTCGCCCGGTGTAACCGTGGTAGCCTTTGAACCTGCAGCAGGGCCTGTTCCTCCTCCAATTAGGGTAGTAAGACCTGAAGCTAATGCTGTTCTGATTTGCTCCGGATTAATAAAATGGACGTGAGTGTCAATTCCGCCCGCAGTTACAATCATACCTTCAGCAGCAATAACTTCTGTACCAGAGCCAATCACAATATCCACATTGTCCATGATTAGCGGATTACCTGCTTTCCCGATTCCAGCGATTTTGCCATCACGAATTCCAATGTCCGCTTTATAAATACCAGTGTAATCTAAGACAACAGCATTCGTAATGACAACATCTGCTATTCCCTCTCCACGTGTAACTAAAGGGTGTTGTCCCATTCCATCACGAATAACTTTACCGCCGCCGAATACCACTTCATCTCCATATGTCGTGTAGTCTTTCTCAATTTCGATGAGCAAATCTGTATCTGCCAGACGAATAGAGTCCCCTGTAGTCGGGCCGTACATTTCAGCGTATTGCTTTCTTGGCATCTTGAAACTCATGATTGGTTCCCCTCTTTTTCCAATGATCCGTCCACTTTATTATTAAATCCGTATACCCGGCGTTCGCCGGCGTAAGGCACTAATTCCACTTCTTTTTCATCACCGGGCTCAAAACGCACAGCTGCTCCTGCCGGAATGTTTAGTCGCTTTCCAAATGCTTCTTCTCGTTTGAATTGAAGCGCTTCATTCGCTTCATAAAAATGAAAATGTGAACCTACTTGAACTGGGCGGTCACCTGTATTCGTTACATTCAATTTGGACGCCGCTCTTCCGACATTACAAATGATATCCGTTTCTTTTAAAAATAGTTGCCCCGGTTCCATTTCAATAGCCTCCTATCCATTTTATTTAATTGGACTATGTACAGTTACAAGCTTTGTGCCGTCTGGAAATGTAGCTTCTACCTGGATATCATCAATCATTTCCGGAATGCCTTCCATTACATCTTCCCGCGACAATATGGTTGTTCCATATTCCATCAACTCCGCAACTGTTTTTCCATCCCGTGCTCCTTCCAACACTTCATACGTTATAAGGGCTACTGCTTCCGGGTGATTCAATTTTAACCCCCGTTCTTTACGTCGCTTCGCAAGATCTGCTGCGACAACAATCATAAGCTTGTCTACTTCACGCGGTAATAGTTGCATCACAAAACCTCCCTGTATTTTTATTACGACCAAACGGTGAGCATTCATATAAGGGGGAGCCAGTTCATTAACATTCTGAGCTGAAAGCGCAAAAACTAAAAAACTGAAAATATATTTGATTCCCCTGCTTCTGTTTTAAATGTATATCATTTTTTACATATATGTCAATTTATATATTCAAAAATTTATATATGATACACTGAAGATATATAACCTTGAAAAGAAAGGAGAATATTCATTATGCGAAAAAACAAACATCATTTATTAAGCGAGGGGGTGTTTTTCCGTTTAATAACAGCTTCTCTCAAAGGCATCTCTCAAGTCATCCTGATTGAGAATGTGATGACCGGCTTTCTAATCCTTATAGCCATTACTATTTTTTCCTATTATTTAGGTATAATCGCTTTGTTGTCCGCTGTTATCGGTACTTTAGTAGGGAAATTGGGAGCGGCAGATGAAAAGATTATAAATGAGGGACTATTAGGATATAATTCTGTGTTAACAGGAATGGCATTGGCATCATTCTTAACTGGCCCTTACATGTGGCTTGTCGCTTTAATTGGATCAGCCTTAGCAGCCATTTTTACAGCCGCCATGATGCATTTTACGAAAAGAACCGAAGTTCCAATTCTTACATTCCCCTTTGTTATCCTGACGTGGTTTATATTGCTGGCTTCATACAAATTAAATGGGATTAAATTAAGCTCTGCCCTGATACCTCAGGATTTAACACACTGGGAACTAAAGACAGCAGGGGAAGTCAATTTAATAGACGGGGTCTTTCATGGAATTGGACAAGTATTTTTTCTGAATAACACAGTATCCGGGATTTTAATTTTTCTCGCCGTATTTTGGGCAGGAAGAAAACTAGGACTTTATGCAGTTACCGGAAATGCAGTTGCCATCATCATTGCATTCCTTTTAGGAGGAGAGCGTTCTCTCATCACATTGGGTCTTTACGGGTATAATGCAATTTTAACAATCCTGGCCGTATCTGCCATTTTTAAAAGTGAACATAACCGGTTTTCATTTTTGTCAGGGATCATTTCAGCTTGTCTGACGGTGCCTATAACAGCGGGACTCAGCACATATCTTTTGCCATATGGACTCCCCGCGCTAACAATGCCGTTTGTTCTTTGTTCATGGCTGTTTTTAGGTGCAAGAAAGGTTCTGCCAAACTTATAGCTTTGCCTATTGATGATGTAAATCAGCCGCTTAGTGGTTACGCAAGAAATAAAAGTCATGGAAGAAACCCATGATGTCTTACTATACGAATCTACTCGCGTTTAGACATTAATGAATGATAACTTGTGAAAAACGATGGTGAGCTAAAAACTTACAGGAATGCCGGGACTTTGATAGGAATGTTCCATTTCATTGACACTCTCACTTCAGAAATATCTGGAATCAATCGATTACCACATGAAACAGACTTATTTTTCAATAATGATGCTATGAGAGCGTCTCCGACATTATTCGCTAGATAAGACCCTTAGGCCAGTCAGTCTGAAGGTGTGCTGCGGCCGCTGTTCAGCTCTCCCCTGTAAACTGTGAAAAACTCATATTGGCGCAAGCATATTCTGATGGTGCCGATGAAAACTGTTCCAGCTTTGTTTTCATTGATCAACGAGAGGGGCATAAATAAAGAGGATTTGGACACAGAGAGGTGAAAGTAACTGATTTGGTTAATGAAAAAAATTCTGTCTCAGAAAGAATAAGAATACAAACGATTGAGACAGAATTTTGTCTTACGGTTTACTTATACACGTAGCAAGTTCCTTGTATAACCGTAACACATGTATATGTTTCATGATAAGATTTACCTTGGCTGTCTCTAAAGAAAACAGTTACAGTATTGTTGCCATTCCATTGGAATTGATAGGCGTCTGGATACTTGTCTCGAATCGGAGTTAAATCCGGCGCAGCACTTACAGGTAATCCGGATACCAACAGAGCCCCAGCAACTGCAACCGCTCCCGCTACTTTTTTGAGTTTGTTTTTAAACATAAACACATCCCCTTTTCGTTTTGTTTAACTATTAAATGCTTGTCCATTTAATAGACACCTTGAGCTTAACACCAAAAGGATGAAAAAATTGTCAAATGGTGTAGAATTGAAAAATAATTCAAAAATAATACACATTTTTACAATTGATTAGCCATAACTTTAATCACTTTTCACTTAGGATTTACTTTAATTGCATTCCTCAGCATCAATCCTTCCATTTTTTCTAGAGGCAATTCTGGTGTTGGGAGTATATTTGAGAGCCGCTTCTTTACTGGCTTGAATATATTGGTGAAATCCGGAAAACTAATCGATATTTCAGAAATGAAAAAGACCAGCCCATAAACTCACAGTGAGTTTCACGAACTGGTCTCTTTTAAAGGTTCTATATATTAATTTAGCAGTCTCAGAGTTAAATTGCTACCCTGTCAGCAACATGATATGCTGTATTTGTTGATTGATCGTAAGAAGTGCCCAATAAACCAACTGCACCTAATAACAGAATAGAGCAAATTAGCAACTTAGCTTTCATGTACTGTCCCACTCCTTTGTATTTGTCTTCTTGCCTCAACTACTCTGCGGTAAAACTCAAGTGAATCATGTAGCATTTCTTTTCCTTGTAGAAGTTCTGCCGTGATGACTCCATACTCTTCTATGTCTGCATACATACCTTTTTCACTGAAGAACTCAAAGGATTCTCGAACTGTGTCAAGGTCAAATGATAAATACAACCCGTAAATCATTTTCAGCTTTGTAAGGAATTCTTGGTCCTCAAATTTTTGAGCCCATTCCATACCCTCAAAGTACCGATCTTCTGCTTCAATCCATTTCTCTTGTTTCGCTTTAACGTGCGAAATATTAAAGAGGGCTTTTGGCAAAAAGCTGTGCTTTTCATTTTTATAAAGTTCAGCAGCCATTTGAAAATGATTTTCTGCTTTGTAAAGTTCTTCAAGTTGATTATAACATATTCCAATATTCAAGTGTGAAGAACCAATTAAATAATCAACTTGTAATTCCTTTGCATCTGACAGTGCTTTGCTGGTATGCTCCAGGGCTTTTTCAGGATTCATTTTATCCAGCCAGTTACCAGTCATTAAAAATTGGCATTGTACTCTACGCTGTCCATATGTTGGCTGTTTTAAATAAATCTTATATGCATGATTAGCATAATACATTGAAAAATATGTTTGTTTCATATAGTAATAAATTTCTGACAATTTGAAATAAAATTCTGCCTTTTCAACATCATCGCTTTCAAATGAATTCAATTGATTTTCGGCATTTTGGTAGTAAGCTAAAGCATGAAGAAGTTCTTTCTGTCTAAAATGATACATTGCTGTGAAGAAATAGTAATAATATTCGAGCATACCATTCAAATTTCTCCCACCTTTAGTCTTTTCCCTTAACTCTTCATAATGAACCTGTATATCTTTTGCTGCTTCTGGACAAATGTAATCCAACATCAGCTTATGACGGAATTCAAGCAATGAAAAATATATAAGGACATCCTGATTTTCTTCCATTATAGCGATCTCTTGTTTAACCTCAGATTTCATTTTTTCAGCTTCATCAACCCAGTCATTTTTAAGAGCTACATACCAATAATTCATTTTCGTTGCCACTAGGTCATAAGGTATTACGCTTTTATATACCAAAATAAAAACCCCTTTCTTAATCATTTTGAAATATTCGGCATTTAAACGTGTGAATTTTCTTACATTTTTAAACTTTCTTCTTTATCCCTTATCATGTCTGAACGATTGGTTTTACTTAGTTTCGTAAGAGTTAATATCGCAATTCCAGCTAGAATTTCAATCAGTCCGCCGAAAGCGATAACTTTTCCTGCACCAAAGGCAGCGGCTGCATAGCCGCTAATTAAAGCCCCTAATGGTACCATCACATGAGAGATCATTCTAATAACAGCAAATACCTGCGGCTGATCTTCATCTGCAACTGAGGTTTGAATAATGGTGTGTTCAGGTACGTTTATGGCACTAATGGTAGCCCCCAAAACAAATGCTGCGAGAAGAAGTAGTAATAAAACTGAATTCATTCCTGTTATGAAAAGTGCAATTCCTTCTATAATTCCAGCGGAGACAAACAATAGTCCATATCGGTTCACTCTTACTTTAGTTAAGATAAACCCCATTAAAAAGGCTCCGGTAGCTGTTGCTACTCTTATGAAAGAATGAATGACCGAACCGCCGCCTAAATCTTCTGACAGATAGATCGCTGAAAGCGCCTCCCAAGGAGCTGAACCGATATTCAACAAAATGCAGTATACGGCTAGCGGAAGCAAAATATGATGATTTCGAACAAGTACAAAACCTCTTTTTAGCTTTTTAAAATATGCGCCTTTTGGTTTCTGTTCCTGAGCCCCTTCTTCTTTCGAGCTAAATTTTATACACAGAACTAAACAGGCTGAAGCGATGTAAAATGGAAATATAATAAGCATTGTATAAGCAGCGCCTATTACAGCAATCAATATACCGCAAACCATTAACGAGACCAATTTTACAATTTGGGCTGAAGATTCTATGGTGGCATTAGCTTTTTGAATAAGTTCATTCTTAACAATTTGCGGAATCATGGAAATGGATGCAGGATCATAAGAAGCCCCAGTTGCCGAATGTATCAGCATTAGTGAAATAATGAACCATAATGGTGAAAATCCACTAAAATAAAAAATTGGAATGATCAGCATCAATGAAGCCCTTGTTATATCTGCGGAGAACATCCAGAACTTAAGAGTTTTTGGTTTCATAAAAGGTGAAATCAACGGTCCTATTAAAGCTTGGGGAAGAAGGGTGACAGCTATTAGCATACCTGTTCCGACAGCCCCTTTTCCATCTAAAATGAGAAACCACAAAATAGAAGTAAAAGCAAAGCTGTCTGCGGTTATTTTCACCATTTTAGAGACAAACAGAAAGGAAAAATTTCTTTGCCACACAGTGGAGCCACTATTCATTCCTCAAAAAATCCCCCTTACAAAAATCCCTCATTTTTACAGGTCTCTCACCAAAGCATATCCTATATTTGGTTTCTTGGTCAATGTAGGAGAGGAATAATTTAAGAAACATTAAGGTAAAAAGGGCTTTCACAATTAATCGTCTCCCTTCTAAAACAAAAACCCCGCCCTTTTTAGAGGTGGAGTTTTAAATCTTGGCTTTTCCTTACCAGTTATCTATTGCTTCTTGAAAACTGTCTTGTAAATAATCATCAAAGCTAGAATATCTTTCAATCTCCTTTTTGCTTATGTCATCCCACCTTATTACACAATGATTTTCTCCAGTATTGAGACAATAAACAAACTCGTCCACATTTTCAATAACTAAGTATTCCTCAGGTAAACCAAATTTTCTAAATCTTTCTGTAGCATCAACTACTGAAGCATATCCATTTCCCTCTACTCCTAAGACCTCAACTCCACATATTCCTCCTGAGCCATATGCTTTAACAAACTCTTTATATTGCCTTGGAAATTTGCATCCTAATTTCTCTTCAGCCCTCGAAATATCTTCATCGGGTACTGCTCCGAAAAAATCATCTTTTTCTATATATTCATTTATCATCATTGAAATTTGAGTATTCATTACATATATTTAACTGAACCTAAAAATTTAAATTCACCGCCACCAATAGATACCTTCTTTTTGACACCTTTATAGTCGAAATTATATAAGAGTACCACCGCATTATAATTTTTTGTCAGGTGCTCTCCACATACTGAAATAAATTCGGGGATAATCGTATGATCGTAAGAGAAGTCTTCTAATAATCGACTTACTGAGTTACTAGACTCTTCATAAAAATCTGCTTCACGAACAGACTCGTCATACCTTTCTATATTAAAGCTATGAGCAAATATTGAAGGAATAAAATCACCATCTTCAGTATAAGAAGTTTTAAGAATCTTTTCTAATTCTTCTGGAGAACTGATACTGCCTACCCAAAGTGATACAAACTCTTCTTTTTGCATAAAGCTACCTCCTCTTCTATAGCTGCGCCTTTAGTGCCGACGACAGACGTAGCAACCATTCCGGTAGCCATATTTAAAACATCTCACCCGGCTTCTTCCCAAAACGCCTATAATTCCGCCCTATTCCTTGCTGGGTTTCTCCAATTTGTTCAAAAACCTTGAAAGGCACTGCCGTTCAAGGTGAAAAACGCATCAAATTTTTGGAAGTTCAATCAAAACCCCTGGTGACTTATCAAGTAAAGCATCGGGAATATGCGGGTTATTTTTTTTCAACTTAAACCTATGAACCCTTGTTATTTCAGGATCGAATGAAATATTTTGAGAATTAAACTGCAAATTTATAAGCTTTTGATATGTTTGAATTAAAAAATCCTTCCATTCTTCTAAAGCAGATGCTGAAACATCGTCTGGGCTTTCGAGCATACGATAACCGTCTGCATAATGGAACATTAATAACCCCGTACCATAATCGCAATTTTCATTCTCTAGAATTGCTTTTGGAACTTCAAAACCACTATTCCAATTATAATTCGCTGCAAAAACGTGAAGAATAACAGGGTTTTCAATATTTCTCATCACTCTTACTAGATCGTCTTTATCTGTATTATAAAGCAGCTCCTCGAGGAACTTAATATCTTTCTTATCCAATACTGTTTTACCTCCTAACAAAAACACTTTAAATATTAGACCAATTGTTTAAGCTTTCTCCTTCATAATAAGTTCCCTTAGGGAGCTTATTATGAAGGACTATTTGAATTTAAATACTGTTCTAAGAACCTAATGTTATTTTCATCATTAGGAAAATTGCATAGATTTCAGACCACTTCTTATATGAAGATGATGTCCATCTCGGATTTTTCTCGATTTAAACAAAAAAGCACCCAATCAAAGATTAAGTGCTTGAGATTTAATATATTATTCTTCCTCGTACCAATCTTCTTTAGCTTGATTTAAATATTCCCATAAAAACTCAAGGAAGTTAGGAGCCTTTTGGTGATCATATCCGCTTTGATAAACCCATGTAACTACAGGACATTCTCCGTTATCCATTTTTTGTGTATCTAAGCAATAAGCAAATGCATCTACATCAACGACTACTACAATGTGATTTGGTAAGTCGTAGAGCTCCCTATAGTCTTTGGTGAACTCTACGACTTCCGGGGATACAAGTCCATGACCCAATATTTCGACGCCAAAAGAGCCACCTGAGCCATAGTTTCTTAAAAACCATTTATAACTTTCAGGAAGAGTGGTTTGTAAGTCATTTTCAATTTTTTTGATTTTTTCCTCATTAATTCCTCCTGTAAAATCATGGGGAGTAGCATGTTTGTTTATAAAGTCTATAATTAATTCTTTAGTATTCATTGAGATCCACCTTTCAAGCTCTTTTCATATTGTTCAGCTCTCCACATCCAGTATTTTCTTCTGAAACTATCGTATTGTTGTTGCAGTTCAGGATTATTTCTAAAGCTATCCCCCTTCTCCACTAACTGGTGCAGTACTTTATGGTATTTTTTATGAGTGGTATGAAGTATCTCCAACATCGTCCCTGGCTCTTTTTGTATTAAATGATGTAAATTAATTGGTTTGCCATCTTCCCCAATGGGCGCTTTTCCGCTTTTCATTAATTCTAAATTAGTTATATTTTTATTTGGATGCTTCATGTTGAAGTCAATGTTTTTAAGTTGATAAATTCTTCTGTCAACATCTTTCAAATTTCCTTTTGGTTTTACTTTACCTTTAACTTCAACTGCATTGTACTTTTCTTTATTTAACCATGGTACTGAGATATTACCACCTGTAAACGGTTTTCTGCTTATATCAGAGACTTTCTTCGCAAACTGAATAAGACTGTCTTTTATATGCTCCCCATTAAGTGCATGATAAGGAACTTTACCCCCGCCTGCAAGCTGAACTTGCGGCGCAAAAGGGTTGTGTATTTGAATTCCTTTTATGTTTGAAGCGACCCTTTGCATCGATTTCTTGAAAGACGCTACGCTTTTTTCCAAAGCTTGTTTCGATACTTTTTTAGAAGCTTTAGTTGCTTTGGCAGCGACCTGCCCTACCTTCCCCGCTTTGGCGGCTTTTGCTGCTTTGTCAACGCCTTTAGAGCCAACAATCGATGTCCCGACCATTCCAACGGCATAGCTAAACCATCTGGCTTGGGTGTAAGAATCACCATTGACGACATCTCGTTGATACGAGTCTTCAATTCCTTTTTTTATAATATTGAATGTGACATCAGGATGATGAAGTGTAAAGTTAATGCCCTCAATCGTTTCGTCTGCGTGAACGACCATGTCCCATAGGCCTACCGCAGTATCGACGACTGCATTTTTGAGTCCTTCAGCACTTCCTTTAATTGCGTTGCCAAAATCACGAGCGCCTTCAATTTGATTGAAATATCGCTGTTGCCAAGGGGAAAGGTTTTCGTACCCAATTTCCGCAGCCATCTCGTAAAACTCTGAAGCTGTTGAAAAATTGTAATCATCAAGCTTCTCCTTTAGTTTAGCAATTTTATTATCCTGTTTGCTAACCTCGCTAACTTCTTTTTCAAGCTTCGATCTCTTGTCCAGCTTATCCATCATGACGCCCATCGATGTGTCTTGGCCACCACGCAAAGCATCTATCTCATCTGGTTTTAAAATCGAGCCTTTTTGATAGCCGGTAATTTCAATTTTAGGCCCTGTGTACATTTTTTCAAGCCTGGTTATGTATCTCTGCATTGTTTCCAGGTCGTTTTCAGCGGTTTTAAGAGCATTTGTCTGTTCCCTGTCGAACGTATGCAGCTTTTCAATTGTCTGATTGATTTCCTTTAAGGATTTCTGATTCTGTTCATGAAAGTCGCTGTCGTTTAAATCCGGCAAATCAACAATATGGCTGACTTTTGAGATCGTGGCGTTTGATTTAGACACCAGGTGTTTGGTTGTTCGATCGGCTGCATTCAATCCTTGTTCTAGCTCGTGCTCAAGAAAGTTTTGCGAAATAAACCCATTATGGTTAGGTTCCAGAGAATTCAACGCGGTTTTCATTTTCTTCAGCGTGGAACTGTATTCCTCTATGAAAGTATCATAGAACTGTAGAAAAGGAGTGTGGCATTCCTCGTAAAAGGCGCGGATCGCGTCGCCGCCTTTTCCTTTTAAAGCATCATCAAGTGATGCGATTTCCTCAACGCTTTTTTGGACTTTGGCGATTTCGTCTGATTGATGTTTTAATTGTTCCAGCGTTTGATCAATGGCTTTGTGCAACGCCTGCACGTCCAAAGTCTTCATGGCACTCTCCTCTAATACTAAAGTTACAATCATTTTAGAGTTTACCACTTTATAGAAGGGAATTGGGGAATAAATCCTGATCACCCATGAAAATGAATCCTTAGAATTAGGATGAATAACCTGTTCGAATTCAAAAAAGACGACCAGAAATCGGGTCGTCATATTCTATAATAATTCTCCGCTGTGTAATATCTCCACTCCCAAAATGGCTGCCCATGACACATAACATATCGGTCTAAAAATATCTCAAAATTTAAATCGAGAGGCTTATACTCAAGACCATCCTCAAGTAAATAAAGGTAGTTGGGATCTCCTTCCTTGAGCCTGTCTCTGTCAATCATTAGATCGCACTCTTCCAGCAAATGTCCAATTGGAATACCGCTAACATCCTCATACAATTCTTCATCTTTTAGTTCTGTGTCGATTTCCTTGATGTTAAATAAATGCAGACCTCCGCCAATATTCACTCCATCTAAAAGACTATCAAAAATTCTAGCTCCATTATGTAGAGTTAAAAATTTTTTATAATCATCAGGAAGAGATAATTGGTGATGTGTTTCGAAAGCTCGTATATCGCTTTGAGAGGCTCCGCTGCCAGAGAATGTGACAAGAGCATCTGTAATTTCACCTTCAGAGCCAAGAATCCTAATGACTCCATTTTGATCTAATAAGCTCTTTAAACCATGCACGGTATTCTGAACAAAACTTGTCAAGTGTATCCCCTCGCATTTACAGATTATTTATTTCTCCAACAACATGAATCTTTCTTATGAGCATCTATTTGAAGAGGAAGCAAATTGTTCAGGATGTCGTAATCATCACAAGTTTGTCTTTTAAGGATTTCCAATTACCGTATTATGTGAATTCGGAATAATTAAGGTTATTTTATTTAAAAGTTTAGGGTACACAGCAGCAAACCAATAGCTGCATGAAACAGCCTCCTTGCAAATCTAAACCCGACTTTCACTTGAACAAAAGGTACAGTCTTATCCTCAAATGTTTCCTCTGAGGCACAACTAAATCACTCTAGAAATATAATATCTTTTATTTCCGCTCTAAATCTTTGCTTTTCACTTCCTTTAATATCTCCCTAAGCAACTGTTGAGTTTCCTCGTTTTGTTTGCGATTTATCTTGTTTTCCTTTACCAATACGATCATGTAACATAAAAATAAAATGATACAGAAAGGATAAGCAAATTAGGCAGCAGCACACTTAACATTTTATATGTAAACCTCCTATTAAAAGATGGCAGTCAAACGATATAAACACCTTTTTCCATTGAATATGTGAATCCCCTTTTTGCTTGAAGTGAACAGTTGCACTTTGCCGAGCTTTAAAAACTTGTTACATAAACCGAATTCTTCAAGCGGCGGTCACTGATCATATCAACTTTTAAAATGGAGTTTTTTATTTCTTCAAATTTTGACAAAAACAGGGCAGGTCTTGTTGAAACCTGCGCTTTCCCGAGAAATAATTGTGCGAGTCAAACCAATTTTTCATTTCTGTTTGCCTTTTCTGTAGATCAGCCATCCGGCCAGAATGATCAAAAGGCCTGATGCGTCATAGGCTAGGTCGAATAAGAGGCGGTTCGGGCTTAGCGGGTTGACGTGGTGAATCTGAAGAAGATGATGATTGATGATGCCCTCGAGGAAATTAAACCAGCCCGCTCCTAACAAAGAGGCTCCCCAAAAGATGTGTTGCGGCCGGCTGCTGCTCAAGTCACCTCTGTTCCACAACAGGATCCCGCCGATAAAAAGAATGACGAGCGAAAACAGATGGAACAGTCCGTCGCTCATAATTTGGTGAGAGCGGTCTGTGTCCATGTACACGCTGTGCCATTGAAGCAATTGGTGAAAAACAATGCCATCGATCATGGCGATGATACCCACACCGAACAGAAAAGGTCCCCAAAACGCTTTTTTGTTTTTCATATGATTTGTCCTCCTTTACTTGCTAATCTTTTATGTACCCGCCGGCTTAAAAGATCAAACCGGTTATGTTTACATTCTCTCCCGAAAGCGATTATCCTCTTTTTACCATATGAGTATTTAAAAAGCTGATCCGAAAAGGTGTCTTCATTCCTTTCAGATCAGCTTTTTTATTTATGAAAGGCGGGAAGCCCGCACACGATTTGTTTCCATTTCATTAATGGTAAGTGTCTCAGGGTCAATCACGACACCGTAATCTTGCAATGCTGATTCAATGCTGACAAACTCGTTGAAGACGTCGTCCAGCACCTTTTCGGGTTCACGTTCCAGCGGATTTCCCCAGCCTCCGCCGCCTGCACGGTAAAATTGGATGATGCCGCCCGCAGGCATTTTGACTTCAAAAGCCGTTTCCTCGATCTCTTTGGCTTCGTCTGTTCCATACCCGACGATCACCTTGTTGCTTGGTGCATCGCCAGCTCCGCAGAAGCCTTTTGTTGTATTTCGGACCCCTGCCATCATGACGCTTGTGCGGCTTTCCTTTAAGTGCTGGATCTGAACATCCAACCCGGGGGTGCCTCTCCATCGGCCTGCTCCCGTAAAATCGCTCGTATATTCATGCTTTAATACACGGCTCGGGTATTGAACTTCAGTCATTTCAATAGATGGCAGAATAACTCCTGTCATAACAGGCGGATAAAGCCCCCATCCGTCCGTTTCGTATGCAGCCCCCGCACCGCCGGTATAGCCGTAAAAATTCAGGTTCACCCACGGCTTCCCGTCGTCGTATTTTCCGTGGGAATAAGCGAGAGGAAGCTTATGGGCGTTCACTCCGACGCGTTTTGGCGCACATTGGGAAATGGCCTGGAGAACAGCCTCGGCTATTTCTGCTCCTACGCACGCAGTTGCGTGTCCGCACGGTGCCGGCAGCTGCGGGTTCACAACTGTTCCTACAGGCGCAGTTACTGTTACCGGATTCATATATCCTTCATTGATCGGAATATCCTCATCACAGCAAGTCGAAATACCGACAAAAGCAAATGAAGTCGTATTTGAAAGCGGGCTGTTGATGAAGCCCTTTACTTGCGGAGAGGAGCCGGTAAAGTCAATGTGAAGATCGCTGCCTTTGACGGTCACCGTTGCGCGAACCTTAATATCGCGGTTGCCTTGAAAGTCGTGGTCAGCAAATGTTTCACCGACATAGGTGCCGTCCGGCCAGCTGGTGATTTCATCGCGAACCCTGTTTTCTGTATATTGAATCCGGTTGTCAATGGCCGTAATCACCTTCTCGGCGCCATACTTATCCAGCATCGTTTGGATTCGGGAGGCAGCAACCTTGCATGCCCCGATCATCGCGTTTAAGTCGCCTTCAAGCCAATGGGAAAGCCGGTTGTTTGCAACAATTAAATCGAATACATCCCTGCGCTTTTCTCCCCGCTCATAAATTTTTAATGGCGGAATCCGCAGCCCGTCATGCCAAATGTCTTTTGAGCGCGGATTGTACCCTCCGGCAACCGGTCCTCCATTATCGGCCATATGGCTTCGGACAGCAGGAAGCAGGATTGGCTTGCGATTATAAAAAACCGGCATGACGATTGTCCAGTCAAGGCTGTGCGAGCCTCCATGATACGGATCATTCACCAGGAGAATATCTCCGGGATGAAGATCGTACCGAAAAGCGTCCAATAAATGGTCAACTGCGCCTACTACCGCATAAAGGTGCAGCGTACAGCCCGGGGCTTGCGCGACAAGGCGCGATTTTTTGCCGGAAAGGTCAAAGACGCCCGTCGTAAAATCGTGTGCTTCGTTAAACAATGGTGAACGGGCCGTTCTCGTAACAGTGGCGCTCATTTCCCTGGCAACCGCATCAAGGGAACCGCCGACCACCTGTGATAGAATAAAGTCCTGATTAATCATAGCTGCTCCTCCTTTTGAGAGTACGTAAAGACGAGGAGCTCGCCTTTTTTCACATGTTGGTTTACCGTGCTTTCATAAAAGATTTCGTCACGATCTCCCGTTCTTGACAGAGACCCGTATTCTCCCCTTTCACTAAAAGGCAGAAGAAGGTTGAAATAAATATCGTCCTCCTGGTTAAACAGAGACACTTTCATTTCCTCCCCATTGTCCGTCCACTCCCGGGAAACCATTTTAAAACCGTGGTAAAGCTCCAATTCCTCTGCAGAGACAAGCATCCGTTGACCAAATAAAGCAGGCGGCCCGAAGCCTTTTGAAGCTGATGGATACCCGGGCGCCAAAACGATTGATTTCGTTTCAGCTTCAGCGCCAAGCTCCGGATAAAAAACGGCCTGCGGACCTGTCCCGTAAATCGGCGGAAATTCTTCATTCGTGCTTTGTCCGTTTTGAATGGCTTTATATACCGCTTCAGCGATGAAATGGCCGGTAATGCTTGGAGCTAATGCTGTCGCTGCAGGAAATTCCGGATCCAAAATCGTACCCAGCCTCGTCTTCGTTTGAAAAGGTTGAAGCGTTCCTTCATTGATCGGTATTTCATCGGCAATTCTCGCCAGGAACGGCCAAACGGCAAACGCCTTCGTTAAAGCGGCAGGCGAATTAACCGGCTTTACGGATTGCGCCGATGATCTGCTCAAATCGATTTCAACCGCATCGTCCTTCTTTGAAATTTGCACATGAATTGTACTCTTGCTTCCTTCGGAAACTTCAAACTCCTGGACAGCGCTCATTTCTGTTTCAGGCAGATAAGAGACATGGTGCTCAACCCTTTTGCGGCTGTATTCAAACATGCTGTCGATCGATTCGGTCACTGTTTTCTGGCCGTAGCTGCCAAGAAACGTTTTCAATTGCTGTTTGGCGCCATGCAAACATGTATACATGGCTTCCAAATCCGCTTTAAAAGAAGCGGGCACCCGGCTGTTTGATAATAAGAAACGAAGAATATCGGTCTGCAGAACGCCTTGCTTATAAAGCTTAACAGGTGTAATTCTGATATTTTCCTGCCATACTTCAAATGCATCGGGATGGAATCCGCCCGGATACTCGCCGGCCAAATCGATCATCTGAGCGCGGACAGCGGGGAAGAGTACGAGCTCCCCTTCAAGAAATAACGGCGCCGCCATGGTGAGCGACTGTCCTTTCGTTCCGCCGCTGTATGGATCTGCGACGAGCAACACATCTCCATCTGCGATATCAAATGAAAAATAGTCGAACAGATTTTCCACGCTTTCTTTTAATGCGAACAAATGTTCAGGCTCATATTGATGTTGAACCGCGATTTTCAGCTCATTCGTAAAAATCGCTGTAGCAAATGCCCGGTCTTGCGAAAGCAAAGGGGAACGGGAGATTCGCTGCAAATTATCCCCGACTTCTCTGCCGATCGATTGCAGCTTGCTATAAAGAATTTGAGCTTGGATCATGCATTTCCACCTCTAGTCGTCTGCTGAGAGTGCTTTACTTCAATGACACAGTTGCGGTAAGAATCGATTAGAGCCTCATGTCCCGGATAAACAACAATGGTCGTACCCCATTGCTCAATGATGGCCGGACCGACAATCAAGTTGCCCGGCTCAAGCATTGATCCGTTGAAAATAGGCGTCCTCGTCGGTTCGATGTCAAAATACATATCGCGTTCACCTGTTTTCGCTTTTAAAGGGTCCTCCTGCTCAAACGGCTCCTCTTTAAGCTTTAACGGCTCTCTGACGCCAACCAGGTCAAGGCGGAGATTTAAAATTTCAATGTCGTGCTCGGGATCTTTATGGGCAAACATTCTTTCATGAAGGTCATGGAAATCTGCCGCCGTTGCTTCAAGATTCAATTCTGTAATCCTCCGCGTCCTCGATTTTACCGGTACGGTTACTTCATGGACTTCCCCGGCGTAGCGCATATCGATAAAGCGGCGGGTTTCATATTGATTGGTGACCGACTGGCCTCCAAGTTTTTCGCGGGCCGTCTGCTCCATCTTTTCAAAATCCGCATTCATCGCTTGCAGGTCAACGTTTTTCAGACTTTCAAAGCGCGTCCTGAGCTCCGTTACTTTAAGGTTTGCTGCCACATCGCCGAGCGCACAGAAGACCGGGGCAAGGGACGGAACAATAACGGTTTTAATGCCGAGGTCTTCCGCCTGCTTGCCTGCATGGATGGCTCCGGCGCCGCCGACAGCCATTAGGGCGAAATTCCTTGGATCATGACCCCGTTGTGTCGTCACAAAGTGGACTGCATTTGACATATCGCTATTGACGATTTGTGAGATTGCAAGAGCGGCTTCCACTGTCGATATTCCGAGCGGTTCGGCAATTCGTGTGCGGATCGCCTTTTCAGCCAGTGAACGGTCAAGCTTCATTTCTCCGCCTAGAAAGTTATCTGGGTTAATATAGCCTAAGAAAACATTCACGTCCGTAACTGTCGGTTCTTCTCCGCCTCTTCCGTAGCAGGCCGGCCCCGGATTGGAGCCTGCGCTTCGCGGGCCGACTTGTAAAGCTCCGCCGCTGTCAATCCAGGCGATGCTTCCGCCGCCGGAGCCGATCGTGTGAATATCCATCATCGGCAGGGCAACCCGGTATCTGCTGATCCAGTTCTCAGTCGTGATCGCCGGATTTAACTTTTCGATAACCGAGACATCGTAGCTTGTTCCGCCCATGTCTACGGTAATGACGTTCTCGTAGCCCGATTTTTCTCCGATAAAGGAAGCAGCCGTCACTCCTCCGGCTGGACCTGAGAGAAGGCCTCCTGCGGCAAATTTTCCGCTTTGAATGACATTTTGGACCCCGCCGTTAGATTGCATGACAAACAGTTCTCCGGCAAATCCGTCTTCGCGAAGCCGTTCGTCAAGATGGTCCAAGTAGCTTTGCATGGAAGGGCCGGTAAACGCGTTGACAATGGTCGTGCTCACCCGTTCAAATTCCCGAATCTGCGGCAGCACTTCATACGATAACGATACAAACATGCCGGGAGCTTCCTCTTGAATAATCTCTTTAACGCGGATTTCGTGCGAAGGATTCATGAAGCTGAACAGAAAGCATACAGCAATCGCCTCGATCCCCTCTTGGATAAACCCTCGGACTGCCCGGCGGACGGCTTCTTCATCAAGCTCAGTTACGACATTTCCTGTATGATCCAGTCGTTCAGGAATCCCCACACGATATCTTCTTGGGACAATTTGATAAGGTGCTTCCAAGCGCGGAGAAAACACGCTTTCTTTGTACGCGCGGCGGAATTCGATTTCGTCCCGAAAGCCTTCCGTTGTGAGAAGCCCCACCTTTGCTCCGTTATATTCCAGCAAAGCGTTAGTGGCAACTGTTGTTCCATGGACCACTAATGGACTATTGGCTAACAGGTCCTTTACGTCTATTCCGATGATTTCAGCCATTTTTTTAATTCCGTTCATGACACCATCAGACTGATCAGGGGTTGAAGGCGTCTTCGTCGAAACCATTTTCCCTCCCTTGTTGACAGCCACTAAATCTGTAAACGTCCCGCCGACATCAATTCCAAATACCCATTGGTTTTTTTCATTCATCATTGAAAACCTTTCCTCCTTATCCGCTTAAAAACCAGACGATTCCTCTGTCGCTTCTCCGATTTCGTAACGGAGATTTAATTTTGTGAAAATAAATGTAAAAACGATATAAATCAAAAATGCAAGTACAGTAGAGTTAATCGGTCCGATGCCGAACGTTACCTTTGAAGCGGTAAAACCTCCGATGATCACCGAAAGAATCGCCGCAACATTCAGCTTCGAATAAGTTGTTCCAGCCCCGAATCGATATTGTTTTTTCTTGATGACAGGTGCTGTGATCCAATGATCTGCGATCATCACGCCTGCGATCGGCGGAACATACAAACCTAAAAATGTTAAGAATGGCACAAACATATTCTGGACACCTAATAATGCAATCATGATGCCGATCACGCCCATGATCGCCACAAGTGCTTTCTTAGGAATGTTCACAACATTGCGAAGCCCCAGAGATCCGGTATACAAATTGTTATCATTCGTCGTCCACTGTGCAAAAACGATGATGAAAAATGCCAAAAATCCAAGTCCGAGCTTGCTCATCGCGGCAGGAATATTCGGTGTTGACCCGATATCCGGAACATTCGCAGCAATGGCCATTGCCGCTCCTGCAACAAGACAGAAAACACCTCCAAGGAAATAACCGACAGACGCACCTATTCCTCCTGAAACCGCTCCTTTTGCATACCTCGTCACATCAGGAAAAACAACCGCACCCAATGCAGCATTTCCAACTACGATTGTAATTCCGGCAAATATCGTCATAGGGTCCCCTGTCGGATGAAACGTCAGCAAGTTATGCCAGCTTCCAGAATAATTGACAGCACTCACAATGCCCCATATAGAAAAGATGACGACTAAAGGTACAGCGATAAAGCTTAAAGCGGCAAGTCCGCGATATCCTATAAAAGCGGTAAGGATCATTAAAATGCCGCCCCAAACGATGGCGACTTCAGGCTTTGCAAGCCAAACACCCGGAAACATTTCAGAAATGGTCGTGCCGAAAAAAGCAACCTGCCAGCCAAACCAGCCGATTCCCAGTGTCAGCGCCAAGACGATTCCAAAAAGGCCCGATCCGTAGCGTCCAAAAGCCTGACGGGCAAGAACGGTTGTCGATATTCCGTATTTTGCACCCATTACACCTTGAAAAAAGCCATAGACCGCAAGAATCAGCATACCTAAGACGGCAGCCAAAACGGCGTGCGCAAAATTCAATCCCTGGATCAGCGCTCCTCCAGTCACAATCGTCGACAATGAGATAATCCAGGCACAGCTTGTAATCGTAATGTTAAAAATCGATTTTCTCTTATTTTCAGGCACTGATGTAACAGCAAAATCATCAGCATTTGTATAGGAAGGTTTTTTACTGTTGTTTTCCATTTTCATGCTCCTTCGTTTCATCATGTAGGTTGTTACACCATATTCGTATCAATCGTTACCCCTCGTTTTAACGTATTGCCGATTGTACATGCCCTTTCAGCAGAGGTGATTAATTTCTTTTTATAGTCGGTCGGAAGATGCTCGGGCAATTTGACGCTAACCGTACATTTTTCAACACGGGACGGGCCATCGGGCGCTTTAGCAGCGGAAACAGAAACTGAAAATTCATCCTCCTGCACTTCTATGCCGTCCCTTTCAAACATCCTTTGCAAAGAAATGGTGATACACATCCCTAATGAAGCTTCCAACAGCTCAATCGGCGAAAGGCCGTCTGAATTCGGAGTGAAAGACCCCTTGGCCTGCATACCGGCTTCATGAAAAATCCCAAACTCTCCATTTGTTTTTTGGATAATAGACAAATTTAATTCCTCCTTTGGCCAATCAGCCCGAAAAATTCAAAATGAACCAATTCTTCAGTCATTTCATCAACTGAAAACTTAGGGACATAATTCAGATCATGCTTTGGTCCAAACAGCCATTTTGATAGTGTGCCCAACACAAGACTTGTTAACATGGTGGCCTGCAGATCAGTATTATGGGAGGAATTTAGCATGCCAAGCTCTGTAGCCCTTTGGATGTTCTTTTTAAATGCTTGTTCAACACTGATCAGCGCCTCTTCGATTGCCTCCCTGATTTCCGGATCGGCGCCTTGTCCCTTGACTAATAAAAACGTCATTAAGTTTCGGTTCTCCTGTGCAAACGTAAAAATTCTTTTCATAAGGGCTGTCGTGGATTGGATCATATCATCTGTAAGAGCAAACGTCTGCCTGTAGCCTTGATGAATGGCTGCAAGAAGGTTTTTTTTCCCCTTGTCTATGATTTCCTTGACGATTTCTTCTTTGCTTTTGAAGTGCCAGTAAAAAGTTCCCTGTGCAACGCCAGCCTGTTTTACGATGTCTGAAATTTTTGTCGCGTGATATCCTTTCGTAGCAAAAATCTCAAGCGCGATATGTAGCAATTCCTCTCTTGTATCCGTATTTCCCAAGTGTTTTCCTCCTTACCCGGAATCTCGATTGACAAGTCAGTCAGTTTTAGGGCCGTTATTCCTATTGGATTTGTAAGAATAATCTTATACAATGTTCTTTTCCTAGTCAAGTTGCTAACCTTTCCATTTTTCGCGCAATTACAAAATATGAACAAAGCAAAACCTCTATTTCATTCTTTCATCCCCCCTCACGGCCACTGGATCAAACGGCTTTCGGTTTATTTTTTCAAGAGATTTACAGTTTCATCGACTAATTCTAATAACGTTTTTTTATGATGTGATGATGAAACTTTTTGATGATCTAATTCCCGCAGCCTCGAATAAATGTCTTTCCGCTCATTTTGGAGTTCGCGTATGGCTTGTATCTCGGCATTGTTCAGTTGTTCCAGTCTTAATCGGAGCGCCTCTCTTTCGTTGAACACATTCCCACCCCCTAACAAAATATTACTTGTAGTTTATAGGACTTTTTTCAGTTTAACAATTCTTCTTTCCTGAAAATTTGCTTGTACGATTTGGATGAGCTGAATTTTGCCGGGATTCCAACTTACTTTTTATGGAGAGATTTTACGGCTTTGAACACGAGGAACCGGACTTACAAAAACCAAAGAGAACTCAGCCGGAGTCCTCTTTGGTTTTTTTATCGCTACATCACCTTATTGAATCTCAAAATCTTCTTGAAACATGATTTTCAAAAAAGAAAAACATGATATAGATACAAAGCTGCAAATTTTGAATTCTTTTCATCAATCAGCACTTGCATCATGAACTCCTTTTCGCCAAAATACAAAGTGTCCCTCAAAAACAGCAAGACTTTCAGCTTTGAAATAATCGTCCAATTACCGCAAAAAGGAGTTTTTAAAAATATGATCATTTTAATACTTATAGCCGGGATTTTGGCCGGAATGGCCATTCCTGTTCAAACCTCAATTAATTCACGGCTAGGCATGAAGATCGGGTCTCCTTACGGGGCGGCGGCCATATCTTTTTTTGCCGGTACGCTTATCCTGGTCATTGTCGCCTTAGTGACAGAGCGCCATTTTTTGTCTATCATCGGACTTCTCCCTTCCATCCCCTTGTGGATCCTCATTGGAGGCGGATGTTTAGGCGTTTTTTATTTAACTTCAAATATTTTGTTGCTTCCGCGTCTTGGATCAGCACTGACAGTTGTCGTCACTTTGCTTGGGCAGATGGTGATGGCTCTGGCCATCGATCACTTCGGATGGTTTCATATTCCCGTTCATGAATTAAACTTTCCTAGAATCATCGGCATTTTGTTCATCATCTCCGGGGTTTTCATTATCAAAAAATATTAATAGCAAGGGAGTTCATCACCGATGAAAAACAACACTATGAACGTTTTTCTTTACATGATGCTCGGGCTTTTTGCCGGAATGGCATCACCGATTCAAACATCTATTAATTCAGAGCTGAGAAATGCTCTCCAATCACCTTTTATCGCTTCACTTATTTCGTTTTTGGTTGGAATGGTCATTCTTCTCTTTCTTACGTCGATCATTGAACATCGGCGGTTATTTCATTTAAACAATTTACATACAGCAAAAACCTTTATCACGGGCAGCCCTTGGTGGCTCTGGACTGGTGGAATACTTGGCGTCATCTTTATCACATCCAATATTTTGCTTTTGCCGATTGTCGGAGCGTCACTTACTGTTGTTTTGGCTTTAAGCGGCCAAATGATCATCGCCCTCATCATCGATCATTTTGGCTGGTTCGGAACCCCCAAACACCGCTTAAATGTGCAGCGCATGCTGGGAATTGTCCTGATGATCACGGGAATTATCATCATTCAGCATTTTTGATGCCAGTCATTTTTGCACCTTCTACCTTTAAAATGAATAAAAGGGCGGTGTCCGCCCTTTATTTACAGCAAGTTAGTTTACATAAAACATTTACAGTAAACCGATTTTAAGCAAATAAAAAAAGCCATTTTATTCAAATGACTTAAGTGAAGTGCTGCAATTGCCGTATGCAAGTAAGAAAGTTTTAAACCACACTCCTCAAAGTGGGTGTCTGCAGAAACGTTCCTGTCGTCCTTTCGAGGAAGGCATGACATTCCGGTTCCGATATAAAACTCCCTATTACAGCTTAAAGGTTAAAACTTAATTATCATTACGTACAATGCAGCGTAATTGAATTATATGATAAAAACATTAAAAATGCAACCTCTTGCCTGAAGAGAATATGACGCTCTATAATAAGTTGAATATTTACAAAATTCTGCAATATTGTGGCGTTCGTACAACCCTTCATGTCCATCTGTTCATAGACTGTCTATTGAGGTGATGTCTTGTGGTAAAAATTTTTATCGATCCCGGCCATGGCGGGTCTGATACAGGTGCTTCAGCTAATGGTTTGCAAGAAAAACAGTTAACATTGCAAACCGCCTTGGCTTTAAGAAACATGCTGCTGAATGAATATCAAAATGTTTCAGTCCTGTTGAGCAGGACAAGCGACCAAACCGTCAGTCTGACGCAACGCACGAACGCCGCGAACAGCTGGGGAGCGGACTACTTTCTATCGATTCACATGAATGCCGGGGGCGGGACAGGTTTCGAGGATTACATTTATCCCGGCGTCGGCGCACCTACCACCACCTATCGGGATATCATGCATGAAGAGATTTTAAAAGTTGTCGATTTCAGGGATCGCGGCAAGAAAACGGCCAATTTTCATGTTCTTAGAGAAACAGCCATGCCCGCACTCCTTACGGAAAATGGCTTTGTAGACAATACAAACGACGCCGAGAAACTGAAGTCTTCCGCGTTTATTCAATCCATTGCCAGAGGCCACGCCAACGGACTCGCAAGGGCATTTAACCTTTCCAAAAACGCAGCAGCTCTCTATAAAGTGCAGATCGGCGCTTTCAGGACCAAAGCCAATGCCGATTCGCTTGCCGCTCAAGCGGAAGCGAAAGGGTTTGATGCCCTTGTGATTTACAGGGACAGCCTTTACAAAGTGCAAATTGGCGCTTTTTCTTCAAAAGAAAATGCCGAAGCGCTCGTTCAGCAAGCCAAAAACGCCGGATTTGACGCTTTCATTTACCAGGAATAGGGACAATCATCAAGAAAAGCCCGCGATCTGTCTCGTATAGATCGCAGGCTTTTTTTATGCTTTTGCAGCTTTACTTTGAATCGCCGGCTTTTGCGTTTGATTCGATGCATGGCTGTTCAACACCATTCCGATAATCACAAGTGCCATGCCGCTCCATGAGATGGCACCAGGAAGCGGACTTGAAAGAAGCAAAATTTCACCAGCGGCAGCAAACAGCACTTCAAACGATTGTGTGGCCTCGACAGCCCCTAATTTTCGCATATCCCCTTTTACAAGATCGGTTGCGGCAAAGAACAGCACAGTTGCGCATATTCCGGAAAAGACAGCCACCAAACCTGACTGAATGACTTGTCCCCGGCTGGGCGCACCCGCCGATGCCAGCCCGTACAGTGAGAGGATCAGCCAAAACGGAAGGCTTGCCAACGTCATCCCCAATACCCGCTGATAAGCATCAAGGCGCCCGGCGCATGCTTCCATCATTTTTCTGTTCCCAAGCGGATATGCAAATGAAGCCAACATAACCGGCACGACGCACAGCAGCATCTCATGCAAAGAAAGCTGTGCCGCATGCTCAGCCTGCATCAGCGCCACCCCGATTAAAATGATCAACGACATCGCCAGCCCTTTATAGGGAATTTTGCCCCTCATCTGTACGGGACCTGTTTTTGTTTGGATGGTTTCGTAAAAAAGCGGCGCCAAAAGGGAGCCGGAAATAATCGTGATTTGCCATGTTCCTGCAATCAGCCAGCCCGGCCCGTAAGCCGCCGCAAAACAGAGCGGCGCATAAAAGAGGCCGAAGCCGACGATGCTCCATCTCAGCCAAATGCCCGGTGCTTTTTTGATTTCCTGAAAAAGTTCTTTTACGTTCCCCCTCAGCCAAACAATGACAAATAAAAGAGGCGCCATAAAGATAAATCTTAGCGATGCGCTCCAGATCCAGCTTCCACCTTCAAGCTCCATCGCCCTGTTTAAAACGAATGTAAAAGCAAAAAAGAAGGCTGCAAAAACGCCCAGTATAATCGGCCTCACAATCCCCTCACTCCTTTTCCTGATGTCCGGCCAATCGGTCTCCGAGACTGAGCCAGTTTTCCTCGGCAAGCTTGATGGCCGCATTCCGATCCCCCTGTCTGCAGGCATCGATGATGTTCTGATGCTGTTCGACAGATTTCAAGCTGCCGATCGAGGAAAACTGCGACATCTCAAGGCGGTAAATTTTTGAAGAAATTCTCTCCAATGCCCGGGTAATTTCCGGGTTTTTTGATGCTTGTAAAAACACCTCATGAAAAGCAGCATCCGAGTCGATTGCTTCGATAATGTCTTCTTTTTGAATCGCTTGCTGCAACGTTTGATTATGCGCCTCCAGTTGATCAAGGTCTGAATCCGTTAAAAAAGGAAACGACAGCTTGACAGCCAGCGCATGCAGTGCTGCAGTGACTGTAAAAGCATGTTCAGCTTCCTCGCGATTTAACGGTGCTACACGTGTTGCTGAACCCGGAACGGTTTCAACAAGTCCTTCATCTTCCAGGCGTTTGAGCGCCTCCCTGACAGGTGTGCGGCTAATGCCAAACTGCTCTGCAAGCTCCTGATCATGCAAGCGCTCCCCCGGCTTTAGTTCCAAATATACGATGGTGCGCTTCAGCGTTTGATACACTTCTTCCCGAAGCGAAATTCGTTTGATTCGTTTAATGTTATTTTTCATCATAAAACCAATATATCGGATTTTGGTTTTATGCACAACCAAATTTTTTATCTAATCCCTTTCTCTTTAGCGGCGTATTTTCTTTTCGCCTGGCAATCGTTGCAGATGCCGTACAGTTCCAATCGGTGATGTGTCACTTTAAATCCGGTCAGCCGTGCCGCAATGTCTTTTACTTTCTCCAGTTGCGGACAATGAAAATCGACGATCTTCCCGCATACGTCGCATATGACATGATCATGTTCCTCTAGAGCCAAATCAAAACGAAGCGGATCGGTAAACCCCATTTCTTTTATAAGGCCCTCTTGTTTAAAATAGCGGATGGTGTTGTATATCGTCGCTGTACTGACGGCAGGATATATCTCCCTCAATGATTGTTGAATTTCAGCTATTGTGGGGTGGTTCCTGTTGGCTAAAAAATAATGGTAGATAGCCAGCCGCTGCGGCGTCATTCGAATGCCTTTCCGTTTAAGCTGCGCCATTGCTTCCTGCTTTACATTCGTTTCGTTTTCCATACCTCTTTCGTCACTGCCCCTTTTTTCCCTTGAATCTTCCGATATTCTTTGCCCGGCGGCCTTAGAACCGGAGTGCTTTAGATGTGATGTTCATTTAATAAACGTTCTCCTTGATCCGATCGAGCGCCTGCCAAGGCATCAGGGCACAGTTATGACGGGCCCGCAACGGATGGACGCCAATCAGGGAAACGGCATCTCCCAGCAGATCCTCTTCCGGCTCTTCTCCTTTTCTGATCATATTTTCCATCGCTTCACGCATTAACCCGGCTTCTTTTAACGTCTTTCCTTTTATCAGTTCAGTCATGATTGATGAGGAAGCCATGCTGATGCTGCACCCATCTCCGATAAAAGCTGCGTCTTCGATCTTTTCATTTTTAATGTCGATAAACAAAGTCATCACATCACCGCATGTTGGATTTTTGTAATGGACGTAATACACGCCGTGTTTATCGATTTTTCGAAAATTTCGCCTGTATCTTGCATGATCCATAATGACGGACCGATACAGCTCTTCCAGTTTCGGCATGAAATGATGCTCCTTCCCTTTTAAACAGTTTATTTTGGTTGAAAGAACAAACGGATTTAGTTATACTTCCGTTATTAAATCGTAATAATTACGATTTAATAATAACCGATCAAGAAGCTCACCGCAAATGAAAAGACACAATGAAACTGCCTCTTCTAATAAAGAGACAGATCCAAACGCAAAGGGGGAAGGGTTTATTATGAAGGAGCCAGACCGCATTCAACTCGATTCTTTTCACATGACAATTTTATCTGATGGAGCATTTCGAGTTTCAAGGGATTTCTTTTTGGCGGGAGGAGACCCCCATGAAGCAGAACATTATCCTGAAGAATTTGAAGTAGCGCTGAACTTTATCTGTCTGGAAACAAACAGAAAACGGATACTGATTGATACGGGATTTGGCGAAACAGGCGGACAAGAAAGCGGGCACTTGATTCATCACCTGACACAGGCGGGAATTAAGCCTGATTCCATAGACTTTGTCATTTTGTCACACAGTCATTTAGATCATACGGGAGGTCTTCTGAATAACGGGATACCCGCTTTTCCAAACGCTGTTCATCTGATCAGTGAAGCAGAATGGCTGTACGCAAAACAAACGCCTGCCTCTGAACAGTTTCGCATTCTCTCCGCTGTCCGGCCGCTTCTGAAGCTGCTGACAGAAGATACCGAACTGCTTCCCGGACTGAAGCTGATCCATACGCCTGGACATACACCTGGACACTTGACTATTGAATTACAGACAAAAGACGGGGTCTGTCAGATCATCAATGACGTATTTCACATTCCCGAAAGCATTTCCAATCCAAAGCTGCGGGTTTCGCTTGAGCATGACCCTAAAGAGGGAGAAAAGACAAGAAGACTGCTGGCCCGGCAGGCTTATAACGGACAGGTCCTGCTCCACGGGTGTCATTTCCCCTACCCTGGTTTCGGGTTAATTGAAAAGCAGGGCTCACTTTTTCAATGGAAACCGGTCCAATACGAAAAGAAAACTCGCTGAATCAGCGAGTTTTCCAATTTAAACCAAGATATCAACGACAAACTGTGACCAAGATTCAAGTCTGTCATAGACGCTTTTATCTTTCAGATCACTGGCTTTCATCCACCGGCCGGCAATCTGCTCCTTTTCTTTAACTTCAACGTGTGCGCCCGGTTTTAATTCAAGCGCTGAAAGGATTCCGATATGTACTTTTCCGACGCTGTTTTCATCATCATTAATCAGTCCGAGCGTCACCATTTTTTCTTTATCTGATTCCTCAATCAGAAGCTCCTCATCAAGTTCACGGTCTGTGTTTAACTTCAGAATACCGGAAAAATCAAGCCCTTCGGCAAAGTTCATGTGGCCGCCGAAGCCGAGTGACAGCTTGTTGTGAAGCCGCGCTTCCCCTCCGCCTTCGAGCCGCTCGTATACAAATATTTCGTCTTCTCTTTTGATGACAACATAAGGGATCGGCTGTTTAAACGCAGGATCTTCTTCGGCGTCTCCCCTTCTCATTTCACTAAAGTGCTGTTCAATATGCGCCATGATCTTCCCGACCTTCTCACCGTCGCTGTTGACGCCTTGGAAGGTCAGCGTTTCATTTGCAAATACGTTTTCCCGCGGGACCACGAGAATGATTTCATCCATTTTTCCCATTGTATCCGTTTCCTCCTCAAAGTGAAAAGAGCAGATTCGTTCTGCTCTCATTTTGCCGTGTATCTATAACTGAAAGGCGGGGCTTGGGCGCGGATGCGCCCTTTTAGCCCGGCCGGCTTACTTATCGTCAAAGTAAAAATCGTCGTCTCTTATCGGTTCAACTGTTGCTTTTTTATAGCCGTTTCCTTTCATTGAGAAGAAGTCGTGTGACTTCGTTTTCGTATTCAACCCGTTCAACACAATCGGATTGATCTCTTCTTCTTCAAAATAAGCTTCAAAGCCAAGGTTCATCAGCGCTTTGTTGGCATTATAGCGGATGAACTTCTTCACGTCGTGTGAAAGGCCGACCTGGTCGTACAGATCTTCTGTATATTCAAGCTCATTTTCATAAAGCTCTTTTAATAGATCAATGGCAAACGCGTACAGCTCTTCTTTTTTCTCAGGTGTCTGCTGATTGTAAATTTCCTGAGCGAGCAGGCCGACATAGACGCCGTGAATCGCTTCGTCCCGCAAGATCAGGTTGATGATTTCGCCGCTTTGCATCAGCTTGCCCTGTCCGTAAAAATAAAGCGGGTAGTAGAAGCCGCTGTAAAACAGGAAGCTTTCTAAATAAACGGATGCGACCATCGCTTTAAACAGCGAAATTTTATCGCCCTGGCGGATTTTCTCATAGAGTCCGACAATGACCTGAGCTTTTTTCTGCAAATATTTGTTTTGTTTAACCCATTCAAAGACTTCGTTGATCGTCTCTGTCGGGGCAAGCGTCATGAAAATGTTTGAATAGGACTTGGCGTGGACCGCGTTTTCCATCATCGCCATGAAGTTCAGCACCGCTTTGCGCTGATGCCCTTCCACATGCTCAGCGACAAGGGGCATTCCCGTGTTCCCCTGCTCTGTATCGAGAAGCGTCAGCCCCGCGAGCACCTTCATGTATGTGTCCTGTTCATTTTTACCCAAGTACTTCCATGTCAGAAGATCTCCATTAAGCGCAATCTCTTCCGGAAGCCAAAATTGCTTCACATTTTGGTTGTAAAACATTTGGGTAAAATCATCTTCATGCTTTGACCAGTTTGCTGCATCATAAATTTTCGTCACTTTCGCATACTCTCCTTTAATCAAACGACACAAGAAAGGCAGCCTTCTTGCCCTGTATCCTTCGTTCTTGCATAGTAAAGTGTTTTGATTCCTTTATGGTGGGCATAAAGATCGATCCGGTTCAGATCGCGTGTCGTCATTGTATCTTTCAGGAACAATGTAAAGCTTATGCCTTGGTCAACGTGCTGCTGAATCGTCGAGATCATGTCGACAACTCTGAACATGTCCATATCATACGCTTCTTTATAGTAGAACCAGTTGCTCGGCGCAAGTCCAGGCATCGGATAGTACGTCTTGGAGTTGCCGTAAGTTCTTTCTTCAATCCGCTCCATGATCGGCATGACTGATGCCGTACTTGACTGTACATATGAAATGGACCCGGTCGGTGCGATGCACAGTCTGTAGCTGTGATACAATCCGTGTTCTTTGACAAACTGTTTCAGCTGTTCCCAGTCTTCTTTTGTCGGGATGTGCATGCCTTCAAAAAGCTTGGCCACTTTTTCGAATTTAGGCGAGAAATCTTGTGTAACATACTTTTCGAAGTATTCACCCGTTGCGTAAGCCGAACCTTCGTAGTTATGGTACGTCTCACCTTTTTCTTTGGCGATTTCGGCAGACCGTTCAATCGAGTAAAAGTTCATCATCATAAAGAAAGTGTTCGCGAAGTCCCTCGCTTCCTCACTTTCGTAGGCGATATTGTTCTGTGCCAGGAATCCGTGCAGGTTCATCGCTCCAAGGCCGATGGATTTCATCGCTTTGTTCGCTTTTTTGACCGCCGGTGCGTTCGTGATGTTCGTCGTTTCAGAAACGTGCGTCAGCGAATCGGTTGCAAGCTTAACCGTCTGCTCAAGCGATTTGTTTTTCATGACGTTCAATATGTTCAATGAACCAAGGTTGCAGGAGATGTCCAGGCCGATCTCATCTTCTTGACCGTAGTCTGTGTATGAAGAAACCTGTGAAGCCTGAAGAACCTCTGAGCAAAGGTTGGAAAATTTAACCTTGGAAATATGATTGTTCGCATGCGCGTTGTTGACATTGTCCTGGAACATAATGTACGGATATCCTGATTCCGATCTTAACATCGCAAGCTTTTCGAGCATCTTGCGCGGGTGGATTTTTTCTTTTTTGACGCGCGGATCTTCCACAAGCCGGTCGTACATCTCGTTCATATCCATTTCATCGAGGTGCTCGCCGTACGCTTTATAAACGGTGTGCGGATAGAATACGTATGCCGCTTTATCCTCTCTTGCAAGCTCGATGAATTTATCTGGAATGACGACTCCGATGGACAATGTTTTCACCCGGACATCCTCATCAGCGGAAATCTTCTTCGTATCGAGGAAATCGTTGATGTCGCGGTGGAAAATGTTTAAGTATGCAGCCCCTGAGCCTTGTCTTTGTCCCATCTGATCAGCGTAACGGAATGCGTTGTCAAGAAGCTTCATCACGCCGACAACGCCTTTTGTCGCGTTTTCGACGTCTTTGATCGCTTCGCCTTTCGCACGCAGTTTTGAAAGGTTCAACGATACGCCTCCGCCTAGCTTTGACAGCTGCATTGAAATATCAATCGCTCTCGAGATGTCGTTCAAGGAATCATTGACTTCCAAGAGGAAGCAGCTGACCAGCTCTCCGCGGCGTTTGCGGCCGGCATTTAAGAACGTCGGCGTGCTCGGCTGATACTCCTGGTTGATCATCATTCTGACGAATTCCTTCGCCTTCTCCTTATCCCCGTTTGCAAAAAATAAAGCTACGATAGAGATTCTGTCTTCATAGCGTTCAAGAATTTTTTTCTTGTCGTTTGTCTTCAGCGCATAGTCATTGTAAAACTTAAAAGCGCTCATAAAGGACGGGAATCTGAATTTTTTAGCGTAAGCCTCTTTGAACACTTCCTTGATTTCTTCGAACGTGTAGCGGCTTAAAAACTCTTCTTCATAGTAGTCATTCTTGATTAAGTAATCGATTTTCTCTTTCAGATCATGGAAAAATACCGTATTTTGGTTGATATAGTCTACAAAATAACTATGTACAGCTTCTTTATCTTTATCAAACTGGAATTTCCCGTCTTTTTGGATCATGATCTCATTGTTTAACTGGATCCATTTTGGCACTTGATTTTGTGACAATTCTTTCTACCTCCTGAGTAAACAGTTCAACGTCTTTGGCCGTCCCGCTGAGCTCAAATTTGCCGAGAATCGGAACCTGATACTGCTTCGAGATTTTTTCTGCGCTTTTCGCAAAATTGTCTCCCCACACTCTGTTTCCGCTTGCCGCAACTCCCAAAAGAAGATGGGCGTTTTTCTCAAGAAACATCTCAGTCGTTTTCGGAACTTCCCCAAACCCTGTCGTGTACGTGATCAAAACAAACGGTTCGTCTAGATACTCCTCTGTGCTGACTTTCCGTTTATTGCGAAAAGGCGTCTTATCCACAAAGCGCTGAACGTTTCCCGTTTTTGAATCAAATACGATCTGAATCATCATTATCACGACCTAGTAAAATTGTTTCCGAGTCTTTCAACTCGAACCTTACACAATATATAGTATACTATCATTCAAGAAAACACAATATATTGTGCTCAGGTTGATGAAAGTTCACAATTTGCTTCAGCTTAGGAGGCCTAAGGCCAAAGAAATATGAGTAGAATGAGAGCCGTTCGCTCATCCTACTCACAAACCGAAATCTATCATAACACGAAAAAAATTGAGTTAGTAGACTAGACTTTTTCGCTTATTTTTTGTAAGTGTCACAGCACTTGTTCTCGCATACCTCTTTAATATCGGCTTCGATGCCGAGTTCCTTAAGAACCGACTGAACAGCCGTCATGATCGACGCTTCCCTGACAAGTTCTTTTCCGTTGACGAGAATACTTGTGCCGTATTCATAGCAGGAATCATCTTCACACGTCTCTTCCCAATGGTTGATGACGATCTTAGGTTTCATTGTTCGCTCATTCCTTTTCATTTTCAAACTGAATTGATGTAAACACTACTTAGTTTAGCGATTAGATGCCGCTTTGTAAATTTGAATGCCTCGGTCTTTCACAGGACGTGATGACGGCGGCGTTTTAGACAGGATGTCCGGCAATTGGCCGCCGTTCCTTTTATTCCCAGACTCCTGCTCGGCAGGACCGGCAACGGCCGCAGTTGATTGTAAAGTCGCCTCGAAAACGACAAAATCCCAAAACAGTAAACAGTAAACTGTTTCAGGATTTTGTCAGGCAATCTGAAAAGACCATGCCAGGCATGGTCTTTTAGCCGTAAATCGCTATTCGAGTTCGAGTTGAACGTTTTTTTTGCGGTGCAAATGTGGAAATGGCATGTTTGTATATAAGCTGCTGCTTTCCTTCCGATTCAATCAACACTGTAAAGTTGTCAAATCCTTTTACTTGTCCGCGCAGCTGAAATCCATTCAGTAAAAAGACCGTGACAAATGTACTTTCTTTCCGAATCTGATTCAAAAACTGATCTTGAATATTTATCGATTTCATGTTTCTGGTCCTCCTTGTTTCTCTATACCATACTGTTTCGATTAAAGTTCGAGCTTTCCTGCTATGTAAGTGAAAATTTCCTGTTTTTTCTGCTCGATATTGACAGGGGGCGTCATGTCATACCAGGCGACATCCATTTGATTTCTGAACCATGTCAGCTGTCTTTTGGCGTAGCGTCTCGAATTCCGCTTCAACGTCTCAACCGCCTCTTCCAAGGACGCTCTGCCTTCAAGGTGCGCATAAAGCTCTTTGTACCCGATGGCCTGAACAGACTGGCAATTTCTTATGTTTTCATCATAAAGCTGTTTCACTTCATTCAGCAGCCCCTCATCCATCATCTGGTCTACGCGGCTGTTGATCCTGTCATACAGCACTTCCCGTTCCATCGTCAAACCGATGAGAGCCGTGGTGTATAACAGCTCTTTTCGCTGTCCTTCTATATGTTCAGACATCGTTTTTCCTGTCGTATGGAAAATTTCAAGCGCCCTGATGACCCTTCGTTTATTGTTTGGATGTATGGCTTTTGCCGCTCCGGGATCGCGCTCTTTCAAAAGACAGTGAACATATTCGGCTCCTCTCTTGTCAGAGAGCGCCTCCATCTCCGCTCGGAACTCAGGATCGCCCGCTTCCTCTGTGAATGAATAGTCATAAAGGACAGACTGGATATAGAGCCCTGTCCCCCCCACAATCATCGGAAGCTTCCCTCGCCTGCCAATCTCTGCGATTTTTTGTCTGACGATCTCCTGATATTCAGCAACCGAGAAAGATTCCGTCGGTTCTTTAATATCGATCAAGTGATGCGGAACCCCGTTCATTTCTTCTTCTTTAATTTTTGCTGTGCCGATATCCATTCTTTTGTAAATCTGCATCGAATCTCCGCTGATAATTTCCGCATTCAAATGCTCGGCCAGCATCACGCTTAATTTTGTTTTACCGACAGCGGTCGGTCCGATCAAAACGATGACCGGCGGTTTCGTTTTATTCACTGCTGATCACTCTCTTTAAACAAGCTCCTCCCATTATACCATTTCACGTTCAAAAACATCCATTTCATTTTACCCGTTTTCATTGCTTTCCAAACATTCCCTCACCACCCTATCGGCTCATTCCCCACAATTTCTCTAGTGGAACCTTTAAAAGTATGCCGGTGCCTCTCCTTTCTTCCATCGCTTACATACACGACTCCGCCAAATCTGATCGGGGGAGCCGCAGAATATGCCAGATAGGTCGTGCCCCCGATTTCATGATAGTGCGTGCCGTCCGCCCGCGGAATGGCGGGCCCCGTAATCGCGTAATACCTGTGATAATGTCCCTTATCGAAAGAAGTGATGCCGGAATAAAAATGAACGTGCCCATCTGTATTGCTCCCGTTTGCCGGCTGGGAAAAGCCTTCAATTAGGTGGTAATGGCCATTGGCAGTCGATGTTCTCGCCCTGTAAGCGTGGGCATGGGGAGGCGCTTTTGACCAATCCGACTGATACAGCATGTTTCATTCACTCCTTTTTAAGGGCGGCTTCACTAAAAAATACGACGGGCGCCCAAGCAAAAACGGCTGGGCAGAATACAGTGATGTTAGTCAGGTTTCATTTTATTATTGGAGGGATTTTTTTATGAATCATTTCGAGCACGCTCCTGTATATGGCGACGACAACCAGCGCATCATCGGCAGACCTTTCTTTGGCGGACCTTTTGGGCGCCCGTTTTTCGGCCCGCGTCCGTTTTTCGGTCCGGGCCCCTTCTTCGGAGGTTTTTTGGGCGGACTTACTGCCGGAGCGCTTCTCGGCCCTTGGGGATATCCGTATCCGCCGTATCCTTACTATCCTTTTTTCTGACAGATAAAGGCTCTTCCAGGGGCCTTTTTACATAACTTTTTTCTTGACTTAGAACTTTTGCATCAATTAAGATGGATTTTACCAACCGGTTAGTAATACGGGTTTTTTTTATGTCTAAAAAAGAAGAAATCTTTGAAGCGGCCTCATGACGATTGCGGAATACACCTTTAACACTTTAAGATCGTTTATGGGCTGCGTTTTTTGATATTCGAATGAAAACTAACTTTGTACAAGCGCCCTTGCTGCGGCAGCATGTCTTAAACCGCAGCGTGAGTTGTGTGAAAAGAGCGCTGGCAAATGGTCAAAGTCTTTTGTTTCAATTGGAACTGCTGGCTGACGAAGAGAAAGCTCTCCTTTTGAATCATGGAATAACATTGATAGAGGAGGATTTCATATGATTGCAGGCTACATTTTTCTAATGATCGCCATCTTGTCAGAAGCGGCGGCAGCCGCCATGCTGAAAATATCTGACGGGTTCGCGCGCTGGCGGCCGTCGGTTCTCGTAGTGATCGGCTACGGTCTCGCATTTTACATGATGTCGCTCACATTGCAGGTCATCCCGCTAAGCCTCTCCTATGCGACTTGGAGCGGAGCGGGCACCGTACTGACTGCAATCATCGGCGTCTTGTGGTTTCAAGAAAAGCTGAACCGGCGAAATATCGCCGGCATTATTTGTCTCGTGTCAGGCGTTGTCCTGATCAATCTGTCATAAGGAGGAGAATGTCATGAAAGGCATGATCTTTTTGGCGGCTGCCATTTTGTCCGAAGTATTCGGAAGCACGATGCTGAAGCTGTCAGAAGGCTTTAGCGCCCCCCTGCCCGCGGCCGGTGTCATGATCGGTTTTGCGGCTTCTTTTACGTTTCTGAGCTTTTCATTAAAAACACTGCCTTTATCTGCGGCTTATGCGACTTGGGCCGGCACCGGGACGGCTTTGACAGCTGCGATCGGGTATTTTATATTTCAGGAGCCATTCAATCTCAAAACTCTTATTGGGCTTGTATTGATCATCTGCGGCGTCTTTTTGCTCAATTCAAAGCATGCTGACGCCGCAGACCAAAAGGCTCAGCTCACGATCGAAATCTAATCCGCTTTGGAGACGACAATCTTCGGGTCTAATTCAATGGCGACATTGCCCTGAACCGCCCTTGATATCATACAGGATGTCTCCGCCTTTTCAGCCAGTCTTTCGGCAAGTTGGACCTCTTTTTCCGCCGCTTCTTTCGGAAGGCGGATCAGAGGTCTGTGAATGATTTTTTCGTACGTAAACACCCCGCCTGTCACATCGACAACAGCCTCGGATTCCATCGTCAGGCTCTCTTTTTCCAATCCGCTTCTTTCCATCATGGCTGCAAGCGTGATGATATAGCAAGTCGCAGCGGCGCCGAGCAGCATTTCGTCAGGGTTTGTCCCTGCCCCCGGACCGTCCATTTCCTTTGGAATTGAAATTTCTGTTTTTAAATTCCCGCTTTCAATCCTTCCGATGTCGTTACGTTTTCCAGGCCAGTCTGCCTGAAGGTAAAAATGATGTCTAGCCATAAAAAATACCTCCTTTTTTTATCCTGCTTAAAGTCTACCGGTATTTGACCTTTATGTCTGTTGATTTGCCTAAAAAACCGGTAAACCGTGACAGCCGTCTAACACACGGGGCATGAGCGGAACATAGAATACAACGAAAATCCGCGCAAGAAAGGACGAAAAGAAATGGAGAATGTAGAACATTTACAGCAGACACCGGCTCCCGAACAGCATATGCATATCCCCCAGTATCAGCACGCCGAAGCAGCCGTGCACCACATCAAATGCCCGTTGTTTCCGCACTTGAAACATAAGACGTTGTGCACAGTTGCGCCTTTTGTTCATTACGGTTTAAATGAAGCGCAAACCACTTCCTATCACCACGCCATGGAAGAAGTAGCGGCAATGGCTTATTTAATGGGCATGGGTATGGACCCTCACTTGGCCTACTGTACAGTTGAGTCATGGGAAATCAACGAAACATTCTACTAATTAGACTGAACGGTCAAAAATAAAGAGAAAAGACCGTTCAGTCTCAGGAACGAGTTAAAGCAGACGCCAGCGTCCGGCGTGTTCATTGGCGAAATCAGCCAGTGAACGCGGTTTTTTTCCCGTGATGCGTTCTACTGTATCTGTGATGCGGTTTTCTTTGCCATTCTTGATTTTCTCGTCTAGTTCCGACATGAATCCGGCATAATCGGGAGATAATCCTGCTTTTATATACCTTTCCCTCAAAGCGGACACTTCGACATTGACATGCCTGACGTCGCGGCCTGCCGCTCTGCCGATGATTGCCGCGGCTTCAGCATAACTCAAGGCTTCCGGCCCGGTCAAGATATGGCTCGTATTATGCGGCTTTTGATCAAGCAATGCGCGCACAGCCACTTCAGCAATATCGTCTGCCTCTATAAACCCGACTTTGCCGCTGCCTGACGCCGTGACGATTTCATTTTTCTTCCGAATCGAAGCGCCATGCTGATGGTCAAAATTCTGCATGAAATATGAAGGCTTTAGCACCGTCCATTCAGGAACATATCGCCTGACCGCGTGATGAAGCTTCCCGAATACGGGTCCGTCTTCATCAATAATGGCAGCGCTGAGCAGAACAATGCGGCGGACGCCGGATGCCGCTGCCATTTCCAAAAACGGCACAACGAGCGGCGACGGTTCGAATACACCGACAGGCGCAACCAAATACAATGAGTTCGTGTTTTTTAATGCGTCTCTGTAAGTTTTTTGATCATTCCAGTCAAAATACACATGTTCCGTTCCGGCCATTGCAGGCATTCTCCGGCTTGCGATCCGGACACCGGCCCCCAAACGTACAAGCCGTTTGGCGATTCGGCTTCCAGTCGTGCCGGTTCCGCCGGTAATCAATATTTTTTTCTCCACTTTTATCACTCCTTGTTACGTCATTAAAAAGTCTGCAGCCGTCCCCCGAACGATTCGATGACAGTCAGAGGATTCCAATAATCTTTGTAGTGGACAATTTTGCCCTCTTTCATGTTTACAAGGCTGATGTACTGTTGGTTATAAGGAAGCCCCGTCTCGCACACCGTGCCTTCACATTCAAATTCGACAGCTGCATAGCCCGTATTTGCCATTTGATGAATAGTGGGTGCTGTGAAGCGGACAATATCGATCTTTTCGGGAAAATCCTTTATATATTCGTAAATCGCCGACTTTCCTTCTAGTTTTTTAGGAAAACCTGGCGGTGCATATGGATGCTCAAACACCGCGTCTTGATCCCAAAGCTGTATCCACTTTTCCATATCCTTTTCGAGCATCGACTGCAAAAATTGTTCCATCACATCGGTTATCGTATGCGCCATTTTCTTTCCCCCATTATTTTTTTGACCACTTGGTCTAAAATAGTGATAAAAACGAGCGGCAGCCCATCTTCCTTGACGAAAAAATTCTTTAATCAAGAACAGACAGGCTGACATCGATCAAATCCTGAAGGGCGTCAAAGTCCCCCGTTAACTTCGCCTGAAACGTGAGCGACAGCCGGGTTTGATTTAAAAAACGGGCAACTGCTGAAAGATCTTGACCTCCCTTCTTTAGTTCCCCCTGTGACTCGGCCCGGACAAGCGCTTTGTAAAAGGCGGTTTCCAGTTGCTTTGTCTGCTTATCAAAGTATTCGGCAACCTCTTGATCACGGGGAATTTGTTCAATTGCACTGTTGATGATATAGCATGCCTTTGAGCGCTCGGGGTCTTTCAGAGCGTTTAAGCTTTCCTGAAAGATCTGCCGAACCGATTGCTTCACTGAGCCGGGGCTTTCAAGCCTGGCGATTACTTGAGCATTTTTATCATCAAGATATCTTGTAAGAGCGGCAATAAACAGATCCCGTTTCGTGCCGAATGTATTGTACAGACTTTGCCTGGCAATTCCCAGGCGGCTGAGCAGCTCTTGCATCGATGCGCCTTCATAGCCGAATTGGCCGAAAACCTCCATTGCTTTATGAAGGACGAGGGCGGTATCGAATTCTTTGCTTCTTCCCAAGCCTTTATCACCTCCTTTATTTGAAGAATACACTTTTTTAGATCGATCAGTCAAGAATTATCCGCTTCACGGATCTATTCACCATTCCGATTGAGAAAATCGGCGCATGATCCTTCAGCGCCGGTCATAGACATAGCATAAAACCCCTGTCACATACAGAGGAACAAAAGGAAGTGTGCCCGTTGTTTATTTATACGGTTCAGCCGGGAGATTCATTATTTGTCATCGGTGCCAGGTTCGGAATTTCGATTGACCAGATCCGATTGGTAAACGGGTTGGTCGAAACAAACATTGTCCCCGGACAGGCTCTTTTAATACCGCTTTATACATATACGGTTCAGCAGGGAGACAATTATGATTCGATTGCCCGCCGGACGTTTGTAACCGCCGAAGCATTGCAAAAAGCAAATCCGTCTGTAACGCCTGCCAATATGAGGCCGGGGATGAAAGTGACCATTCCGGAATTGCCGAAAAAACCGATCACCGCTTTAGGATATTACACATTGAGAAACCCAGGCTTAGACCAGGAATTGATTCATAATTTTGCCCCCTACGCCACATATCTGGCATTTTTTGAATACCATATTTCAAGCGACGGATCGTTAAGCGAGCTGAATGATTCACCGGCGGTACAAACGGCCTGGAGGCGGCGCGTTCCTCCCCTCATGACAGTCACCAATCTGACAGAAACAGGCTTTAGTCCGTCTCTTGCGCACCGCGTATTAAATCAGCCTGTCGTAAGAAACCGACTCATCGACAATATTGTTCAAACGATTTCCAGAAAAGGATATGCTGGCGTCAATATTGATTTCGAACAGATTGTGGAGGAAGACAGAGATTTATTTTCAGGTTTTCTCCGCCTGTTGAAAGAGCGGCTGAAGCCTTCCGGTTATGTGTTGACGGTTGCCGTTCCGCCGAAAACAAATGAAAATATCGCCTGGCTGAAAGGGTATGACTATGGCGGAATCGGCGCAGTGAGCGACCTTGTCTTTATCATGGCATACGACTGGCACCACGGAACAAGCGAACCCGGCCCCGTCGCTCCGATCAATGAAGTCCGGCAGACGATTCAATTTGCCCTTCGCCATATTCCAAAAGAAAAAATCATTCTCGGCTTTCCGCTTTACGGCTATAACTGGACGCTGCCCTATCAGCCTGGTACCGTATATCCGGGAATCGCCAACCAAGGCGCCGTTCAGCTCGCCATGAAGCACCAGGTACCGATTCAATATGATACAAAGTCTGAGTCCCCTTTTCTCCAATACACAGATGAACAAGGCAGAAGGCACATCATATGGTTTGAAGACGCACGCAGTATTGGAAAAAAACTGCAACTCATCATCGAATACGGACTTGGCGGCGGCGGTGTCTGGCAGCTCACGCTCAGTTTTCCGCAAGGAACCTGGCTCTTGACCAAATTCTTTCGCGTCAGAAAAGCCTGACAGCAACATGTAATTTATTGTAAAACAGCAAACAGAATAATCCCGCTAACGAACCTTGATACTAATGATGTGTCCTTCACACAATAACAAATCTGAAAGGAATGTTTGCAATTGAATAATGGGATTCATGAAACATTGGAACTGCATGAGCTGTTAATGTTTAAAAACCTTTGCCTGACTAAGTCATCAACAATGACGGGAATGGTGCAGGATCAAGAGCTTCGCGACATCTTGGAACGTGATGCTTCCCAAACAAAGCATCAGATCGAGCATTTGCAAGGACTGCTGTCAATGAGAGGTGAAACCGTATGAACGAATTCATCCAAAACATGACAGGAATGGGCGCGATGACTGAACAAGTGATAGCGACCGACTTTTTAATCTCAGCGAAAACCGGTGTCAAAAACATTGCCACTGCTATCACAGAAACATCTTCTCCAGAAGTGCGTGAAACGCTTAAGCAGTATTTAAACGACGCGATTGATACTCATGAACAGATCACAAACTATATGATGTCAAAAGGTTATTACCATCCTGCCAATTTATCTCAACAAATTCAAGTTGATACCAAAGCTGCCGAAACAGCTAAAGATCTTCCGCAACTGTAATGAAAACGTGAATCCCCCGCAGTCCATACGCGGGGGATTCTTATTTAAACGGTTTCTTCTTTTTTCTCATCATAATCAATGACTGCCTTTGGAAGGGCCGTATATTTCGCCCAGTAAAATACCGCAATCGATCCTGCTGCGATCAAGATTAAATCGACCGGCGTCCTCAATAGGCCCACTCCGTTACCGAATGAGCCGAGATACGACAAAATCAAGAGCATGACATAATAACCGACAATCCACCAGCTTGATTTAAGCTGCTGTGCAAACGAAACATCGTCTTGGGGAACATATTTTTTACACGCGCAATAAACGGCAAACATCACGAGCTGCGATCCGAGCAGCCATGACACGGTGTTCCAGCCTGACCAATAGACGATATACGACGCAAATACGAAGGAGACAGGAGCAATGACAGCCATCCCCTTGATTTGCAGAGGCTTGTTGAGCTGCTTGGCATTCACATTCAGCGCTGCCGCTGAAACCGGAGCAATCGCATAGGAAAGAATCAAGGCTACAGAGCAAACATTGACGAGCGCGTCCCAAGACGGAAAAGGAAGCGTCCAAAAAACGGCGAGCGCGAACGACAGCCACAACGACGGACGCGGAATTCCCGTCGATTTATTCACCTTGGCAAACACTTTGAACAACGTGCCGTTCCGCGCCCATGCATAAACCAAGCGCGACGTCGTATTCATAAAAATATTGCCGTTTCCGCCGGGTGATAAGATCGCATCCAGAACGACAAGAGTGGCAAGCCAGCCCATCCCAAGAAGCACCGCGATGTCTTTGAATGGAAGAGAAAATTCCTTGCCGATCGCTTTCCAGCCGTCATTCAGCATATCAGTCGGGATTGCTCCGATAAACACCACTTGCAGTATCGTATAAATGCAAGCCGAAACAATGATGCAAATCAGCAGAGCGACCGGGATGTTCCGCTGCGGATTTTTCACTTCACCAGCGACCGAAACGATCGGATGAAGACCGAGGTATGCAAACATCACCCCGCCGGTCGAAATGGACGCCTGCACCCCGTCAAAGCCAAACGGGGCAAATTCTCCCGCAAAGTTGGCCGACTTAAAATGGAATATCAATACGACAATGATCGTCAAAGGAACAAAATACTTAAAAACCGAAATGATTAAATTTGATTTCGCAAACGCTTTGACACTCCAATAATTGAGTAAAAAGAACAAACAAAGCAGCACAAACTGCAAAAGCCAGCCGATAATCGTCGGCGATTCAGAACCTTTTATCGTCAAACCGGGAAACCAATAAGCTACGTATTGCCTGACAGCGGTCACTTCGATTGAAATCAGGCTTGTATAGGCAACGATCGTGATAAATGAAATCAAGTATCCGACAAGGTGGCCGTGGGTATACACCGGATAGCGGATAATCCCGCCCGTCCGCGGCAAAGCAGCTCCCAGCTCGGCATAAACGAGGCCGATTAAAAGGATAATGACACCGCCGATAATCCACGAAAAGCTTCCCGCGGGCCCGGCTTTTGAAGCGACATTGCTGACGGCAAACAGCCAAGCCGAGCCGAATATCGCTCCCATGCCGATCAAAATCAGGTCAAGCAGAGAGATCGTTTTTTTGAAATTGCCCTGATTTGACAAATCACTTCCTCCTTTTTAATACATTTAATAGAAGGTAGTATGTTCAAAAAGCGCCTCTGTATACTTTTCCCGCTTCCTTTCGGCTGCAACAAAAAACCCGGAGATTTCCCGGGTTCCTTCATATGGTTATTTCACTCCTGCCGGTGCTAAAAATGACTCAATTTCATCTGCGGCTTTCTCGGCTCCTCCTGCTTGTTTAATGTGCTCTTGCATGTCCTTTACGCGTTTCAGGACATCCAGGTTACCGTCCGTCTGGGAGACGGCTTCCCGCAATGAAGCAACTGTTGTGTCCTCCGGCTGCAAATGCTTGCCAAGCCCGAGTTCTTCGACGCGGCGGGCAGTGATTTCCTGTTCAGGCATTTGCGGGACGGCAACAAGCGGTACACCGGCATTCAATCCTTCCATCGTACTGTTCATACCCCCATGGGTGATGAAAAGCTCTGCTTTCTTCAGGATTTCCAGCTGGGGAACGCGCTGATGAATCGAAAAGTTATCAGGTATGTCGTCAAAGCTTTCAGGATCGATTGTCGTGCCGACAGCCATGATCACCTGCCACTTCGTGTCCCTGAATGCTTCGATGCACATATGATAAAATTCCGGCCAGGCATTGAACGCCGTCCCTAAAGAAATCAGCATGACAGGACGGCCGCTGTCCGAAATAACCGGCGTGTCTTTTTCCTGAAACTTGCGTTTGGCTAGAGAAGGACCGACAAAAGAGAACCGTTCATCAAACGTTTCGCCGTAAGGCTGAAAAGCACGAGGCATAAATACAATGTTCAATTTTGCCGGTTCGAACATCTCTTCAAAATTAAATGACGGAAGATTCGCATTTTTCAAAGCGGCTTCTTGCTCAGGCGTGAGCTCGATCTTAAACTCTTCAGACATTGATTTGAATGAAAAATGTTCGTTCTGTGCATATGTAGAACAAAGGCGAACCGCCTCTATTCCAAACTTCTCAGCCAGCATTTTTCCCGCCATGGCCATAAAGTCAAAAAGGATGAGGTCAGGCTTGTCATTCTCATAAAGCGCTTCAAGCTGAGGAAGAACCTCCTCCATTTCTTTCATAAACATCATCGGAGCCTGTGTCATATCCTTTTTATTTTTCATCAGCTCCCGAATTTGCTGCGGATCGATATTTAAAGTTGAGCGGTAGTTGAGCGGCTCTGCCCCAGTTTCCTCAACAGCTTTCACAAACTCATCCGTTACCGGATATGTTACCCGATAACCGCGTTTGACAAGGCTTGCCGTTAAAGCAAGCGTCGGATTAATATGCCCGTGAGCGGGAATATTAAAAATCGCGATATGTTTTTGGCCCATTTTTTAACCTCCCGTTATTTTTCGCTTCATAACAGTAACGATGATTTTAAATCTCTTTCACTATGTTAAACAACATATTATAGATAATAAAGGAAAAACCCTTCAAAATTAAATTAAAATTAAAAAATACTAATATAGTCCTTTTTCTCACAAAAAAACACCAAACTTTAGACCTTAGTTTAAGGCCGCACTCGACTTTATTCCCCTTTTCGATACTGCCGACTTATATTTCAATCGTTTTAAAACAAAAAACAACCGTCAAAACAGCACTCGTTTTAACGGATGTCATGAAATTGCCATATTTTAAATTTAGTTTAAATTATTCTGTAAATGATGGTAAATACAAAAAAATTTTTATAATGTTATTTTGTCGCGCTTCCTGCTTCATTTCCTTTCAAAACTATCGTTTATCGTTTCCTTCTCCTCATAATTAGATATGAAAGGACTGTTGTTATTGGTATATACAGCGGAACATCTTGATGATTATTTAATGGAACAAGCATCCAACAATCATTTTCACGGCAGCATTTTGCTGGCAGACTCAAACGGTATTCTGCTATCGAAAGGATACGGTTATGCTAATTGCAAGGACAAAGTGAAGAATAAACCGTCTACACGCTACCAAATTGCTTCGCTGACAAAGCAATTCACAGCCATAGCGGTCATGCAGCTGCAAGAAAAGGGGCTGCTTCGTACTGATGATCCGGTACAAAACTATTTAGAAGGCTATCCGAACGGCGACAGCATTACCATCAAACATTTATTAAGCCATACGTCCGGAATTCCTGATTTTCTAGAGGAAGAATTGCTCGATATTGAGCTGGAGCGCGCACCGTTAGACCAATTTATCGGCCGGTTTATTGACAAACCGCTCGAATTTCGCCCGGGACAAATGTTTAATTACAGCAATTCAGGATACATACTGCTCACAAAAATCATTGAAACAATCACAAATGAAGCTTATGGAGATGTCATTCAAGAATTGATCTTTGACCCTTTAGGCATGAAAAACTCCGGTTTCTTCGCTTCCCCGGAAGATATTTCGCCCACAGTCGGATACTTATGCCTGAATCGGGAAATGATCAAAGCGCCTATCGTATACGGCTACGGGGAAAGCGGGCTGTATTCAACCGTTGAAGACTTGTACTTATGGGACAGGGCGCTTTACACTGAAAAGCTTGTCACAAAAGGCGCTTTGAAAGAAGCGCTTTACAGCTGTGTCAAAAAACCGGCTTTTACAGCCGAAGGCCCTTCTCCGGCACTCATTCAAAACAATTCGATCGGATACGGATGGTTTATTAATCATCAAAACAAGTATAAAATATGGCATGATGGAGAAATCCACGGTTTTATCAGCTCGATTAACCGATACATAAACGAGAAAAAATTGCTGATTATGCTTAGCAATTGCAACCTGTCAAAAACAGACGAGATTTTGGCAAACGTGGAACAAGCTTTATTGCAAATATAGAAGCTAAAAACAAAGAAAGGCAGCGGGAGCGGTATGATCAGAAAACTATTCACTATCATCATCATGGCAAGTATCATCGCGGTCGGATTCGTCTGCAAAGATTCCTGGCTCGGCGTCATCAGGGACGGAGGCGTTTATTCGGTGCTATTCAGCATGCTGCTTGTGGCGGCCTGTGTATTTTTCCCGATCGTCCCGTTTGCGCTCATTGCCGGATTAAACGGCGCTTTGTTCGGAATCGCAAACGGCGTGCTGATCACGCTGACAGGGTCGATGCTCGGCACCATGCTCTTGTTCTTCCTCTCACGTTACGGATTCAGAGATTTGGCTCGCAAACGCTTAACGAAATACCCGAAAATGAGCGAATATGAAGCCTATTTTAACCAAAATGCTTTTACAGCCGTACTATTGGGCAGACTGATCCCCGTTATCCCCGCCGTTGTCATGAATATTGTCTGCGGTTTAAGCAAGGTGAAATGGGCTGTCTTTTTCGCGGCTTCGACACTTGGAAAAATCCCTAACGTTCTCGTCGTCTCGATCGCAGGTGCCAATTTCAGTGAAAACAAGCTGATCTCTATCGGTGTCTACGGCTTATACATGGCGATCATAGCGCTTGTCATCTACAGAAAGTATCCCCATCTGACTCAAAAACATAAAGAGACCAAACAGACAGGGAAGCCTTCTTGACCCGCTGAGGCGGCAATGATAGCCGCCGCCTTCGTTTTTCGGTTGAACGTCAGCCGATTACAACAGCCGTACCATATCCGATTAGTTCGGAGGTACCCTGGCCTGCAGATAGTTCGAACCTTAGACCGACGATCGCGTTTGCTCCGAGTTCTTCAGCTTGATTCACGAGCCGTTCTCTCACAGCTTTTTTCGAATCCTCAAGCATTTGGGTGTAATTTTTTAATTCTCCGCCAATGACCGACTTCAATCCTGACAGAATATCTTTTCCGATATTCCGCGACTGAACGATGCTGCTGGTGACAAGCCCTTTGACTTCGACGATATTTTGATTCGCGATTGTATCTGTTGTGACGATGATCATTAATATCCTCCCTTTTCCTATACTTACTAGCTACCATACCATATCCGCCGGAAGCGTGCAGTTATTTATCCATCATATCGGCTGGATTATTAAAATGTTAAGTTTTTTATGCAAAGTTTTACCACATTGCATAGCCGCATCGTTTCAATCGCGGGCTTTTCACAAAATGGAAAATGCCTCGAAAGAAGTGAATATAGATAACTTTATAGCATTGTTAATTTCAGCTTCATAAGAAAAATTGAGTATCTTTTGAATGCACTTCTTCATGTTAACACGATTTCATCCCAGTTGATTCTTCTTCCACTTCCTTATTTTAGTCCTGAAGTTTTTAAATGGAGCCACAGAGTTGACGTGAATGAACCTTATAGCAGGCCACTTCGGGTTTTCACCTGTCCAATTCAAAGTACCTTGGGTGAATAATTCTTCATCCGTGAGCGTATCAATCCAAGACTGAAGTTGTGCCTCTGCTTTCTTGAATTCTTGGCGAAGCTCAGTTAACGAAAAGTGAGAATACATATCGTAAAAAGATTGATAAAGAGCACCCAGTTGGTTCCATTTATAATGAGGAGAGGGAGTGACAACGGTTTTTCCCAAGCGCTCATCCCTGTCCCAGCTCATCAACAGGTTTAACCATCCGAGCTGATAAGCAAGGATTTCCCCTGGCGTTCGATCTACGTCTTGATCCCGAACATCTCTATACTGATCGGGGATATCGTCAAACTCCCCATCTAGTAACAAATAACGCTTATGAATTTCTTCTTTCAAATGTTTCTTGGACTCGTACACCGTAATCCCTCCTTGATATCAACTATAGTGTACACTACACGGATTGTCCGCCTTATTTTAAAACAAATCATGAACTTTTAAGAGCAGTTTGCGAGACTTCCCTTACATTGCATGTATATTAATTTGTTCGACGGTTCCCGCTTCAATATGAGGTAATGTGAATCGGCTCCCCTGCCGTCGACTCTACGTCAACCTCTCTTGATACCCAAATTCAATTCAAATGCCTCCATGCATCACTAGAATCGGCTTCCCTTCACCTATTCGCGAATATTCAATTGTCAGTCCGTCAATTTCAAAGGTGCCGATGCTTCTTTCATAATTTCTTCATCCTTTACTTTCATCATGTTTCAGAAAATCCATACAACATAAAAAACGGCTGGGCGGTCCCGCCCAACCATTCGAATATGTTAAGATTTTTTGCGTTTGCAAGTCAATAAATATAGCAATCCGCCAGCCAATACAAAGACTGTGAATATGGCAAACGAGCGGCTGAATACAGCGCCCCAGGCATTGTCCATTGCCGGAAGCGCAGAATAGCCGAACCCGCGCACTGCCATCAAGCCTCCTGCAAATGCGACGCCTATTCCTTCAGATAAAAAACAGGCAAAATTCAGCATCCCCATTCCAGCGCCTGCAGCCTCTTCTTCCAAGCTTTCTGCGGCACTATTGGAAATCGACGTCTTCACAAATGAAAGACCGCCAAATATAAGCACGAGCAGCATCGTCATCAACCATGGTGTCCGGTCACCGAACTGTGACGCGGCCGCTATGGTTGCCAAGACCAATAACCATCCAAGAGTAAAAACAAACCGGCTGCCGAAGCGATCGGTAAGGGCTCCCCCCGCGACGCCGAAAAAGATAACGCCCACACTACCCGGAAGCATGATACCGCTTCCGATAATATCGGCATTTAAACTGAACAAGACTCTCATCATATATGGAACGACAGAGACGATTCCCGCAACGCTTCCCAATACGATACATCCTGCCAAAACGACGCCTATATATCTGCGATTCTTGATTAAAGACCGGTCAATAAAAGGATGTTCCGCATATCGGGTATGAACCGCAGCTCCAATCAAGCAAAAAATGCCCGCCGCTAAATAAAAGACATGATACAGCGATATATATACAGCGAACATCACAATGCTGATTGTCAGCAGTCCGATCCCTATGATATCCAAATTTGCTTTTACAGCGGCTTCAGCAGGCATATTTCTGAGGAAGAATGGAATCGACATCAGCGCCGCCATCGGAAGAAGGAACAGAAACGACCAATGAATATGATGTACAATCATTCCGCCGATAGCCGGACCTATTCCCTCGCCCATTGCCACCAGTGATCCGACAAGGCCGAACGCTTTGCCCCGGCCCTCCGGACGGACATAGCGTGTAATGATGACCAGGATAAGCGCGGGTACAGCGGAAGCCCCGGCTCCTTGAACAAAGCGCGCAAAGATCACGGCCGTGAAATAAGACTGAGCCGAAAAACCTATTAACGAACCTCCGCCATAGATGATTAGTCCGGCCACAAACAGCTTTCTGACACCGTACATATCAGAAAGCCTGCTGTAAACGACCGAACCGGCAGCAAAGGAAATGATAAAACTCGTATTCACCCAATTTGCCGCGGCAGGCGACACGCCAAATTGATTTTTTATGTCCGGCAATGCAACATTAAATACGGCTTCGTTCATCACACTGAAGAAAGCGACAAAGCTAAGCCACCAAAACGCCTTCTTTTGATGCTTGAAGGACTGCATTTTACTGTTTTTCAATTGAATGATACCCCCAAAATTATAGGGGAATCACGCAGTTTATAGGGTTAATGATGCGCTTTCCCCTCGAATGTTAACCCATTTATTTTTTTGCACTTCATCATTCATGCGCCTCCTCATATTTGATTTTTAAATTATACAATTGATCAACAAAGGGATCAATGTAAGGAACATAAGCTGAACTTTCACATTGCAATAAAAGGCCAATGAAGAATACCGGTGCAGTACCCTTCATTGACCTTTATTCGTGACATACTGAGCAAGCCAGCCTTGTCCTGTGCTTTTCCGAAAGCTTAATCAAATTCCCTGTTTAATAATTTTTTCAGTTCCTTTTTTTGTTTTTTCGATACGAGAATATACAAAATATCGCCTGATTTAATTTTCGTTTCTCCGTGCGGCGTGACCAAATCCCCGTTTCGGATGATCGCATTGATCAGGGCATCTTTCGGAAAGCTGATGTCTTTCAGTGCCTGCCCGGTGATGGCTGTTTGGTCATCGACTTCAAATTCGATAATTTCGGCGTTCGCCTTGCCGATGGAAACAAGCTCGAGCGAATGCGGCGCTTCGACTTTCTGCGGTCCGTTCAATTTCAATTTTTCTGCGAAGACCGATATGGTTGATCCTTGGATCAAAGCAGATGTTAAAACGACGAAGAATACGACATTGAAGACCAATTGGCTGTTTTCAAGCCCCATCGTCATGGGGAATGTTGCGAGAACGATCGGAACGGCCCCTTTTAATCCGGCCCACGACAAGAAGATTTTTTCGTTAAAATGAAAGCCCATTTTGATGGTCGACAGAAAAACGGCAACCGGTCTGGCGATAAAAATTAAAATCAGCGAAAGCAGGAAGCCTTTGAAAATGATATCGAAAGATAAAAATTGGGCAGGAAAAACCAATAATCCTAGAATAATAAACATCAAAATCTGCATCATCCAGGCAAAGCCTTCATTAAACCTGAAAATAGAATGTCGGTAAGTCAAATCTTGATTTCCGATGACAAGCGCAGCAATGTAGACGGCAAGCAAGCCGCTCGCCCCGATGACATCTGTAAGACTGTAGGTAAGAAGCGCAAAAGCAAGAGCAAAGATCGGATAAAGTCCGCTTGAATCCAAGTTGATTTTATTGATGGCAAAGCTGGCGAACCGCCCGAGTACATATCCGAGCAAAAGCCCCATTCCCATCTGCCAGAAAAATGAAATCACAAGCATGAAATAAGATGAATGATCAGCCGTCAGCAGCTGGATGAGCGATAAAGTCAAAAACATCGCCATCGGATCATTTGTACCCGACTCTGCTTCCAGTGTAGAGCTCAATCTGTCTCTAATATTCTGGCCTTTCAAAACGGCGAAAATCGCGGCCGCATCTGTAGAACCGACAATCGCTCCGAATAAAAAGCCTTCCATCCAGGAAACATTAAAAATCAGTTTGGCCGCAACCGCAACCACACAGGTGGTCAGCAAAACGCCAATCGTTGCGAGCGACAATGAAGGAACGGCGACCGCTTTGATTGAAGACCATTTTGTTTGCAGACCGCCTTCAAAAAGGATGACGACGAGTGCGATAACTCCGATCAGCTGGGCTAACTCGGGATTATTAAAATAAATAATTCCGAGACCGTCGCTCCCCATGATCATCCCGACAATCAAGAACAAGACGAGAGCGGGCACTCCGAGCCTAGTCGAAAATTTCGTTGTCAGTACACCGATAATCAGCAATAAGGCCGCTAATAAAATAAACTGCTCCATATTAATGTGTTCCAACCATTTATCCTCCTCCCAATCTTAACCGATACTGGTGCTGTCCCCCGTTCTTTTACCCGAACAGGCACCCTCATAAAACGTATGTAACAAACGATGTTCGCGTATGCTCGTGTATGGGACCGTCCTTCAGTCTTCACTCCGTCCGTGAAACTTTGTGCCTGCAATCGCAATAATCCCAATAATGATTGTGATTGGAATCCAAATCACGGCAAACGGATGCGCAGGCTCAGCAAGTGCGGCGATGACGGCCCCCAGGCAATAGAGCACAATCGTCAAAGCGCGAAGCCATGCGTCCTTATGGATGACCTTTTGGTCGTTTTTGCTGAGGAACCGTTTTGTCACATCTTCGAAAAAGTTTGCGAGCGTCCCCGTTAGGACAGTAGTGGAAATCCCTGCAATGCCGAGCTTTCTGGCTGCTGTAGTCTGAAGCCCCATCGCCATGCTTAACAGCAAGATCAAAAAGTGTGGCGAACTTTCATAGAAAGTCAGACAAGCAAATAGAAGCAATACGGCTGCTTCAACAGCAAGTGCAATCGTGACGCCTGACGGCCAGAACGATTTTTCCTGTTTTCCGACAATGGCTGCTGAAATAATCACGCCGATGATAAATCCGAACAATGCGATCAGCGAGTACACGGCGGTCGCATGAAGAGAATTGCCGATTGATAATCCTAACAGTACGATATTCCCGGTCATATTAGCAGTAAATACGTGACCGATACTTAAGTACCCAATCACATCTACAATACCTGCTGTCAAACAGAGAAGCAAAAGCATGATGTTTCGTTCATGAGCAGCATTCAATGTGATTCAATCCTTTCGAAGCTATTCTGCCCGGCGGAATGTTAAGCGATTCAATCCGGTATGTCATGAGCCTTTCCTAAGGGAAAACTCGATTTGGGGACTTTTTTATTGTTAGAAAAAGAGGGGTTCTTAACGAAAAAATGCGGGCGATCCGATCATGCACCTCAGCAAAACACTTATCGCTCATCGTGTTACATCTACAATTCAATTGTATCATAAGCATTAAAATTTTTTATAAATGAAGTTCTTAAAAACTTGTTTTTAAGAACTGGGAACACATTTCTTACTGTTAAGAAAGCAGCCGATCGGCGTTTGTTGCATGATCAGACTGTTTGCCTAAATAAAAACGAACGAGCCGCCTTTTACAAGCGACTCTTCCCCATTCCTTCAATACTTGCAAAGTTCATGGTTACACGCGGGAGGACTGATTCACTTCATATGCCGCCCGTATTCCCGATTCAATCGCTCCCTGCATCCACCCGTGAGTGAGGGAAGCGTGCTCCCCGGCGAAATACACCCTTCCCTCAGGCATAGGAATATAAGGATACAGCTCCAATTCCTGACCAGGTTCGAAAGCTGTAAATGCTCCCGCTGAAAAAGGATTTTGCGTCCAGCTGAAAGAAGCGCCTGATACAAACTCAGAATACACGATTTCTCCATATATTCTCGCTAAATTTTTCAGCGTATAGCGGATCCGCTCTTCTTCCGGCTGACTGTCCCATATCAGCGCTTCATCAGCCCACGTATAGCTCGCTAAAATAACAGCATGACCGTGTGCCCCTATGCCGCTGCTTGGGTAATATGAAAAGCGAATCGGCAAATCGGTAATGGATCTGCCGCCGCGCTGCCCGACTCTTTCCCAAAACCTGCTCTTAAATTCGATTCCTATTTTTGTCGCGGCAATATAGTTAAGCTCCCGAATCGCTCTCCGCTTATGATAGGAAAACGAATCAAACGGCTCAAATGTCACAAATCGCAAAGCTGAAAAAGGAATTGTTACGATTGCGAAATCACTTGTCAGAGCTGAATGTTCTGCCGACTGTTGGTGGATACAATGGGCTGTCACATTGTTTTCAGTTTGAGATATTTTCATCAATTTATGACCAAATAAAATATCGCCCTTTAATTGCGGAAGAAAAGCTTGCGTCAGCAAGTCCATGCCACCTGTAATCTCATAGAAACGAGACGGCGATGTAAAAAAGATCGATTCCCTTAATACTTCGACAAGTGACAATCCCATGTACGCTTCCATGTCCAAAAGCACACCAATCATATCAATGGAGCCGTGTGAAAAATGAGTGTTGAGAAAAGAGCCCAACGATTCGTTTCTGTATTGTTTTTCAACAATACGCCAATTTCTCGCCGGATCTTGGCTGATAAAATTGAGGATAGGCTGCAATGCAGAAAGCATCAGCTGTTCAGCCGTTTTCCCCTGCTCATGGGGAGCAGCCGGGAATCTTAAAACACCCGGATATCTTTCAAACTCATGAAGACGAGTTTTCACGCCGTTGACGTAAAGAATATCCATGGGGGTTCTGTTGATAAACTCATTGACAGGCAGATTAAATTTCTTAATGTATTCTATCGTTAAAGTATGAATATCGGGGATGCGCATCGGACCGGCATTGAAATACAACCCTTCGCTAAAGGGTGCACGGGAAGTAAAAACACGTCCTCCCGCTCTGTCATTCGCTTCCACGATCGTCACTCTGTGCCCGGCACTCTTTAATAAAGACGCTGCGACAAGCCCGGACAACCCGGCACCAACGATCATTACTTGCTTGGGATACTGTGTTGTTTGAAGGCCGTTTCTAATGATATAAAGCATGTCTCCCTCAGTTAATTGAAAATTCAATTTACTCAGCGCCCTTTTCGGTGGATTTATTGCATTATATTCCGTTTAAAGGACGCCAATCACCATTTTCATCCTCTCTGCACGAAGACTCCGTATGAGGGCGCAGTTGCAAATGGGTCAACTATTTTTAAAAATGTAAATCAATATCCTATACCGAATTGATAAAGATACATAGGATAAACTATGTATCTTTAGGGAGGTGAAACATATGAGCGGAGGTTACGGATACGGAAGCGGTTTTGCTTTAATTGTTGTCCTGTTCATTCTCTTAATCATCATTGGTGCCAGCTGGTTCGGCGGTGGTTATGGAGGCTATTAAGTTCTAAAATGGTTCTGTTTTAAAAAGCAATAACCTATGACCTTCTCCTTATTTTACATGTTCTCCCCTCTTGCTTATCGTTATTGACTCCATTATGAAAGGCTCTTTTTAAAAAGAGCCTTTTTTTAATACAATACAGGAAAACGCCCCTCTATTGAGCTTCACTTTGCTCCAAAGAAATTCTATTTTCCACTATGCTTTTGTTTCGCTTTTTGCTTTCTGAGTAAATACTTTTGTTCTTTTTCCTTTTCCCGCTGCTCTTTTGTCAGCCGCTGTTTCTTTCGTTTTCTTGCTTCCAGCTCTTGTTTTATCGCTTCTTGCGCCTTATGAGACACACCAGCATTTTTCAATTCTTTAGACACTTGCCGCTGCAGCCTTTTCGGATTTATTTTGCGCGGGCGGCGGGCGTCCAGCCTAACTCCTTCCTGATCTGCTTGTGACAGTGCCTGTAAAAGTTGATGATGAACAAAATGCAAAACTTCCGAATCCTTCGGCTCTTTGCCAAACAAATGCCGGACGGCTCTCAGCTTACCTTCAATCACAACTTCAATGACTCCTATCCAAAACTGACCATCATAGTAAACCGTTAATTTCATAACGATTCCCTCCTCCATCAACATGTACTTCAGAGAATGACGGACATCCCGAGGAGGGGAAGGTTACTGGCATGATCAATCATGCATCCGGACTACCAACCGAATCGTGTTTTTTCATTCTCCGCTAAAAATTTTATCAATTTTTCCAGCTTAGGAAAAGGGGTAAAGTTCTTTTATATTCAGTACAATAATATAATGCAAACCCTCCCCTGAGCCAGATAGGCTCTGGCTGAAAAAGAAGCTGCTCAGATCTCATTGGCACCGTTTAACCTCTTCTATTTGCGTTTGACTTGAAAAAGAGATAAAATGATTTTCAAATCGTAATAATTACGTTTTGTTTGCCGTATTGAAAGAGAGACCATATAAATAAACAACCAAAGGCGGCAAGAGAAGGCTGAATAGAGAGCTTGCGAAAGGAGTGAAAAGCTCAAGGTGACGATGAAATGCGGAGCTTACCCCACCGTCTCCCCGGTTATCGGTATCACCTTTCGGGACAGTTATCGACCGGGGCTTACTTAGTCTTTATCATTTTACCGTTTGCAAATCGTAATAATTCTGTTTTACTCGGAGGAAAGATACATATGGCGACATGGGATTTAAGTAATATGAAACATCATATCTTTATCTGCAACGGCAGCAGCTGCAATCGGGTCGGAGCTGAGGAACTGACTCAAGTGATTCGGCAAGAAATTTCAGACCGGGAGCTCGACGATGTCATTCATACAACGCGCACGCGGTGTAATGGAAGATGCCAAGATAAGTGCGTGGTCATCCACTATCCGAAAGGAACATGGTATAAAGATTTAAAACCGGAGGATGTCCCCCTCCTGATTGACTCGCTTTGTACCAATGAAGATTATCAAGAAAAAGCAAGTCATTTGTATGATGGCCAACGTTTCGAACGTTCATCTGGCGTCACCGCCGGGATTCCAAAAGACAAAGAAAAAGTAATCAAAGTATCGAAAAAATTGTAAATGAGGTCGAATGATCATGCCTTTAACTAAAAAGAAAATTCCTGTCACTATTCTCACTGGATATTTAGGCGCCGGGAAAACCACACTTTTAAATCGAATACTTACAGAAAAACACAATCAAAAGATTGCGGTTATTGTCAATGAGTACGGAGAAGTCGGGATAGACAATCAGCTCGTCGTTGATTCTGAAGAAGAAATTTTGGAAATGAACAACGGCTGTATCTGTTGCACGGTCCGCGGAGATTTGATTCGCATTCTGAGAACTCTTGTATTCTCAATGGATCAAGGGAAAGTTGCATTCGACCGGGTTATAATCGAAACAACAGGACTGGCTGACCCAGCACCTGTTGCCCAGACTTTTTTTATGGATGAGCTGCTGTCCGACATATTTGAAGTTGACAGCATCGTCACGGTAGTAGACAGCAAGCATATCGCCAGACATCTGGATGATCAGGATGAAGCTCAAGAACAAATTGCTTTTGCTGACGTCATCATCCTCAATAAAACAGATTTAGTATCAAATGACGATTTGGAATCCTTGGAGCAAAGACTTGTCAACATTAATCCTGCGGCTAAGAGGCTGCATGCCAGAGATTGCAAGATCAATTTAAAAGATATACTGGGGATCAATACGTTTGACGTCAATCGAAAACTTGAAATCGACCCTCATTTTCTAGAGGATCATCATCACCATCATCATGATGATAAAGTGTCTTCTATTGCTTTTCGGGAAGAGAAGCCTCTTGATTTGGCAAAAGTGGATCATTGGATGAGTTATCTCGTACGGGAAAAAGGCGAAGATTTATTACGTTATAAAGGGATCCTTTCTATTAAAGGGGAAGAATATCGAATCGTATTCCAAGGGTTGCATATGCTGTTTTCAGGACGTCCGGATCGCAAGTGGAACGAAAACGAGACAAAACAAAGCGAACTTGTTTTCATTGGAAAGGACTTGGACAAAGAGGAACTGGAGCGGCAATTTAAAAATTGCATCGCAAAGTAACATTTCTCGCTTTGTTGGCCCTCTCTTTGCTTAATAGAAAGACCCGAGATTTGATTTTGCGAGTCTTTTTCAAGGGCAAAATGAGGTTTTAAGCAGGTTATTTGCCTGCTTTTCTTTTTGTTCTTATAAAGGCTTGCCTACATTCCGGCAACTGTCGCGCGATAGTTTAAAGCCGCCCTTCCTTTGAATCTGACGACACCTTCGATAAAGCCGGATAAAAATACTTAAGGTAAAAGTGCGTCTCACAGTTCTAGCCATTAAAAAAGCAGCTAACCAGCTGCATAACATTTGCAAAAAATCATCGTCCGTAGGCTCTCGTATAGGATTCTGGTATTCATGCCCATTTTTCTTGCTTTGTATGACAAAGGCGAAAAGATAAAAGCCCTCCATTTTGTTGGATTTTATTAAAAACCTTGAAAGATAGTTTCCTTTCAAGGTTTTTGATTTTTGCCTTATTCGGTTATTTCTATATAATGTTTCATATTTTGAAGTTCTTCATACCTGATCTGTAGACCGTCAGTTCCTTCAAGTAGAGTAGACACATATCTAGTTATATCTACCTCTATTTCATCAGCATCATCTGGTTCAATAATTTCTGGATGTGAACGAACTTCAAGGGTATAGCCTTTTTCTCCTCCAAACCCCTGAATCACTACCTGAAATCCTAAAATTGGATTTTCTATAAAAACAGCGGGCACTTCTTCATAAATTTGTTCCTCCATACCGCCGAAGGGTATTCCTCCAAATAATTTAACTGAAATTATTCTTGCTAAATCATCTATATCCTTATTCGAAGTAATTGGAATTAAACATTTAAAATACGGATATTTTTTTTCCACCTAACATTCTCCTATTCATCTTTTAATATTTTGCTTCCTTTTGTAAATTTACTATTATATTCTTCTTGAGTAAAGATTCTAAAGGTTAATTTATCAGGTCTCCCTTTTTTATCTGTTTTTCTTAATCCATCTAAAGAGTTTTTTAGAGTTTTATCTAACTCTTTTTGTATTTTCCTGATTTCCTTTATATCGGTACCAGCCCTCCATCTAGAACTTGATGGAAACTTTGAAGCTAATTTATCACTAACAATGAAAGCATCAATATCGAAATCCGTAGGGTCAAATGGAGCGTTTCCCTTATGCGGTCCTTTCTGCCCTGTAGCCAATGAGCCTCTATAACCAACTTTAGCATTTGGATCAATTTCTTTAATTTTCTTCACTGCAGGACTCATTTTGCTTTGAACGGTATTCATAATTTCTTTTCTAGTTTGAACCTTCTCCGCTCCTTTAACACCTTTTTCAGCTTTTGCAACTTTCTTTCCCGCTTCTTCACCTTTAAATAACTTGAAGCCGCGTTTTCCGTACTTAAATGCCTTTCCAAAAGGGGTGACATTCAATGCGGCCATAAAACGATCCCCATTACCTTTAACGATTTCACCTGTTGCAAGGTCGTATCCAAACGCTGCTCTTACTCCATCATACACACCTGTAAATTCCAAAGCTGTCTCTAAATATTTTTCCCACTCACTCTTTTCAACATGATCAGGAAGGGTGTATGCAGGTTCTATCTTGACGATAGTATCACCGTCTATGTATGCCCTGTAAAGCGTATCATTAAATAGTCTATAATCTTTTTTAAGTTTATTCAATTCCTCTTGAGTGTACTCTTTGGTGGAAACCTTTTGTGTCGCCAATTTTTTTAATCGATCTGGATCGGAGAGAGTGTTAATGTCAGCATCTTCTTTTTCCCCGATTTTTTTCAACATAACACCCATCGCTGTTTCTTGATTTCCACTCAAGGCATCCATCTCATCCGGCTTTAAAATAGCGCCTTTTTGATAACCGGCGATTTCAATTTTGGGCCCGGTATACATCTTTTCGAGCCGCGCGATGTATTTCCGCATCGTCTCAAGATCGTTTTCGGCCGTTTTAAGGGCGTTTGTTTGCTCGCGGTCAAAAGCATGCAGCTTTTCAATTGTCTGATTGATTTCCTTTAAGGCTTTCTGATTCTGTTCGTGAAAGCCGCTGTCATTCAAATCAGGCAAATCGACAATGTGGCTGACTTTTGCGATCGTGGCGTTTGTTTTAGATACCAAACGCTTCGTTGTGCGGTCGGCTGAATTCACCCCTTGTTCGAGCTCGTGTTCGAGAAAGGTTTGCGATATAAATCCGTTATGATTCGGTTCAAAGGAATTCAGCGCATTTTTGATTTTTTTCAATGCAGACTGATATTCCCCAATAAGAGTTTCGTAAAACTGAAGGAATGGAGTATGGCATTCTTCATAAAAGTTACGTATCGCGTCTCCCCCTTTCCCCTTTAAAGCATCATCAAGTGATGTAATGCCCTCAACACTTTTTTTAACTTCGGCAATTTCGTCTGATTGATGTTTTAATTGTTCCAGCGTTTGATCAATGGCTTTGTGCAACGCTTGAACATCCAGAGTCTTCATAGCATTCTCCTCTAATACTAAAGTGACATACCTCGAAATATTTTACCACTTTATAGAAAGGAATTGGTGAATAAATCCTATCAATCCATGAAAATGAATCTTTGAGATTAGGTCATTAAACCTATTTGTTAAGGGTTTGAAATACATAAAAAAAAGCCGCTAATTAAACGGCTAAAAGGATATTCCAAAAACTCTTTTAGGTTAAACAACAAAATAATGACTGGGTGCGCTTGTGATGTTTCTTGAAGCTGTGTTGATATCATCGTTGTTCGAAAAATGACTGAGAAAGCCAAGTCCAATTATCATAATTCCTAAACCGATCTTCATTTTAGACTTCATACAAACATTCCCCCTTCAATATTTGCTTTTGAGCATAGACCATCTTTTTAAGACAGATGAGACTATCCTCTGTTTTTCCATTATAATCTAGATAGGTGCCGGCTAACAATGCCAGCTCTTCCAAATACGGAAATCCTTTGCTTGTTTCCAGTCGATTGAAAATTTTAAAAAGCGATGTAGTTTCACACTGTTTTATATAAAGTGACTCGAGAGCTTCAAAAAGGCTTATAAACAGATAATCTTTAAGTTCCACAGCACTTCTAAGCCCTTTTCGGTAATAATCCTTGGCTTTATCATGCTTATTTTGTTTGAAATTGATTAGTGCCAAGTCGTGATATGCTTGCGGCAAATTTTTTGATTTTAATTTTTTATATTGAATGAGAGCTTGTTCAATATATCTTGCAGCCTTGTTTAAGTTGTCCATTTTGTGATAGCAGTTGCCAAGGTTGTAAAAAGCAGAAGCGTATATCTGTAGATTTTTCTTTTTTAATAGTTCTGCGCCTCTAAGTGCTTGATTTAGGTGTGGAAGAGCCTTTTCATGATTCTCTAAATCATCATAATTCCCAGCAATGACAAAATGACACTGAATAAGGCGAACAGAATAGAGTTCATATTTTTTGTAAATGTTATATGCACGCTCTGCAAAGTACATCGAAACGTGGGTCATTTTCATGTGGTAATAGACTTCAGCCATTTTAAAGTAAAATTCCGCTTTTTCAATCGAATCTGATATAGCAGGAAATTGTCGTTCCGCTCTTTTATAATAAGTAATTGCCTTCGTATATTCTCCATTCCTAAATTCGTACATCCCTCGAAAAAAATGATAATAATACGTAAGCATATGATCTAATTTTCGTTTATTCCCTTCAATCCTCTTTAAATATTCTGATAATTCCATCTGTTTTTTACCCGAAGGTGCTATATATTCAATCATTATACTGTGGCGGAAAGCCATCAATTGATAATAGATTAGTAAATCCTGATCTTCTTCCATAACCTCTATATCCCTTTCAATTTCAGCTTTAAGCATTTCGGCGTCTGTCACATTGAATTTTTGAATATGCTGGTGCCACTCAGTAATTTTCATCCCCACTTCTGCAGATGAGATTCTAACCAACCTTTTCACCCTTCCCTTAACTATACTAATGATGTAAATTTTAACAATATTTCATCATTCGAAAAAGACGTTCGGGCCACCGCAATTAAATTTTCGGTTCCCCCCGCAACAGCAATTTGAGAAAGGATTAAGAACTATTGATTTAATGGGGGTGATTTTAGGTGATTAAAGTTAGATGCTATTGCGGCTTTTTAAAAGGGAGCGCTATATAATCCCAAGAGCTGTCGAAAAATTGTAAATGGCTCGCCGTTTGACCAGATAGTATTTGTCCTTTTTCAACCCCATCTCCATATAAATCTCAATGTCCTTTATTTTTTGAGAGCAACAGGCTGGGAATTCATATACTTCTACCTAATCATAAACTTTATATAATGGCCTTTTTTGAACGTTGAAGATTGCATCACCGATTTCTAGGCAAATATACAATTATGTATAGACAAACTTCCAGTCCAAAAATAGTCGAATATAATTCTTTATTATAAATCGTAAGATAAAAAGGAGTGATAGGGCTTGTTTTATGATCAATATCCTGTAAACCCGTTTTCATTCCCATCTTTTCATCGGCCATTTGGAATTGAATCCAGTACCTATGTTCGGAATATGCGAGCATTTAGAGATCTTGACCACCTTCGCAGAAATATTGTTCGTTTATTGGGCAGGATGGGGTATGTATTAGTCAGAATTGGAGTGGATCAATTTAATAATCTAGGAGTTACAGGCCAAAGACCCGGTACAGCCTACCAAGAGCTATGTGAAATCTGGATTTATCATAAACACCTTGAGGGCAGAAGTTACGAGGAAACCGTTCTTGCTGAATGTACTACTGATTAAGAGGCTAAAAGACATGTCGATCAGGTTGTCGCCGCGCTACAGGGAAACCTATAGAGCCTTAATTGTTAGAATTTGCTTCATTAAAGTAGAATCAGAATCATATTCAAACCATGCATTATTAGGGGAGAAGGGCCATTAAAAGCGGATACAACCCGTGCACAAATAGTGTCAGCAGGCTCTCCGTCATGGACTCGCTCTTCACGTTCGTTTTTCTTGTCTTTAACGTATGACAAAGTAGAATAGCCAAAAGCCCACCATTTTATCCCCTTTTAAAAAGTACTCAATTAGAGATCGAGTGCTTGCTATATGCAATTATTCTTCATCGTCCCACTCTTCGTCTTCTTCCCAGTTTTCTTTAGACTCCTTAAGGTTTTCTATGAAAAACTCTAGAAAATTAGTAGCTACTGTTCGACCATAACCCTCTTGATTATCCCAAAGTATAACTGGGCATTCACCATCTACCATCCTGTTTGTATCAAGACAATAAGAGAATTCATCTACGTATTCAATGACTACGATACCATCAATTAAACCATAGTGATCTCTGTAATCTTCAGTAACTGTTACTACTCTTGAAACTTTTCCATGACCTAAAATATCTACACCGTAAATTCCACCGGACCCATAGTTTTTTAAAAACCATTTATAACTTTCGGGTAGTTTTACATTTAGGTTTTCTTGAATATCATTAATTTTTTCGATGCTAATGCCACCTGTAAAATCATCATCTTCAGCATTTTCTTTTATGAATTGTTCAACTTCCGAATAGTTCACAGAAATCACCTCTTAATCTTGATTCTCAAATTGTTTCATTCTTTTTTCTTCGTGATTTTTTAATTCTGTTACTCCAGCCAAACTTATTACTTTCTTGATAGATACAAACAGCTTATTAAACATTTGATCTGATTTTGCTTCAATTCGAGAGGCTAGCCAAAATGCTAAATGCGCTCCAATTTTTGGGGAAGAGCAAGGGTTTCATGTTGCCGAAAAAGCAATCACCGGCTAAAAAATTAAATCAGTGTTTCAATGACTGAAGCGGACTCCTAAAGGGTCTGCTTTTTTGTTCTTAACAGCCCTCGGGATTATCCGAGAGCTGTCGTGAGATTGTAAATTGACCCGCCGTTTTATTTGATCGTATTTCTCCTTTTAAGGCCATCTCCATATAAATCTCAAGGAGCCTTTTAATCCTTCACATTGCTTTTCATTAACCATTCTACTTCCGTTAATTCTTGTTTTTGAACGTCTTTTGTGTGTTTTTTTGTGAAATGGACCTTAAGAGCTTCTTCGTTTTCCCAAATCTCCCAGAGCATGATTTTGCGTTCTGATGGTTCAAGGGGATACGCATGGAATTTAATGCATCCTTCTTCTTTGTTCGTTTCTTCCTCAAGTATTTTGAATTCCTTCATTATTTCATTGAGGTCTTTATCACTGATAATTTTTAAGCATGCCGTTATGTAATGCATCCAAATTCCCCCTTCAAATCATTTCATAGCCTTTCATTATAACATTTTCTCGAAAAATGAAAACAACTGCGAAATTTGTCTAATGGCTGCCTTATGGGTTTCCACTTAAAAAATGGCTTCTCTTTGAGATGAAGCCCTTTTTCCCTATCTTGAGAATAACCGGACGATATACGTGCCGCTTCCTGATGTTCTGGACACTAAACTTTTTAATGGGTGTTGAAACAATCCGTCTAAAAGTGGTCAAAATGTGGCCAATAAAATGAAAATCGCTCACAGCCGTTGATGTAGCAAGGGCTGTGAGCGATTAGATATTTACATGACCCGCTTAAACATCTTCTCCATCTCATATGTCGAGTAGTGAATGATAATCGGCCGGCCGTGCGGGCATGTGAATGGGTCGGATGTTCTGCGCAGCTCATCGAGCAGGGCGGTGATTTCGTCGTCCCGCAGATGATGGTTGGCTTTGATGGAGCCTTTGCAGCTCATCATGATTGCGGCTTCTTCGCGCAGTTTTTTAATGTCGATCGTGCGGTCATCAAGGACCTGTTGAATGATGTCTTCAATGATCGTCGTTTCTTCCCCTTTTGGAAACCAAGTCGGGTGGCATCGGACGATATAGCTGCCGGCGCCGAACGATTCGAGAAAGACGCCGACTTTGGCTAAATCGTCCAAGTGCTGGTCGATCGTCAGCGCTTCATTTTTTGAATAATGGAATGTCAGCGGCACAAGCAGGTCCTGGACTTCCGATTCGACTTCCCCGACTTTTTCACGGAAATATTCGTATTTAATTCGCTCCTGTGCGGCGTGCTGATCGATGATGTACAGCCCGTTTTCATTTTGGGCGAGAATGTAGGTGCCGTGCATTTGGCCGATCGGATACATGATCGGCACCCTTTCTTTTGGCGTATCTTCGTCATGGGCGTTTTCGCCTGCCTGTTCCGGTTCGGCTTGTACGGCCGGTTCGGCTTCCGGCGTATACTCTTCCACTCCAGGCCATTCAGGTTCGGTGTCTTGCATAATGCTTTCTTCGCGCTCTGCGGGAGCGGGAGGAGGCGGGTCTTTGACTACCGAGCTTAATTTCATCGCCGAAAACGATGGCTCCGGCTTATATTCTCTTTCAACATCAGGACCAGAAAGAGGTGCCGGCTCTCGTACCTGGTCGAAATCAAGCTTTTGCTGTTCCGATTTATTGATCAGAGGTGCGGTTTTTTTCGGAACTTGCACGCTTGGAATGAGCTGCTGCTGTTTAAAGACGTCTTTGATGGCGTCGCGAATCAGTTCGTGAAGCTCCGTCTCTTTGCTCAGCCTGACCTCCAGCTTTGACGGATGCACGTTGACATCCACAAGCAGCGGGTCCATGTTGATTTCAATAAACGTGATCGGATGGCGGCCGATCGGAAGAAGCGTATGGTAGCCCTCGTGGATCGCTTTCACGAGCGGAAAATTTTTAATGTATCTGCCGTTGACGACAGATGACATGTAATTTCGCGATGCACGCGTAATTTCGGGAAGGGCGATATAGCCTTTCACTTCAAAATCAAGAGATCTCGCTTCAAGCGGGAGCATTTTTTTGGCAACCGACGTGCCGTAAATCGCCGCAAGCACGTGGCGGACATCGCCGTTTCCGTTTGTCTGCAGAAGCGTTTTCCCTTGATGACGCAGCCTGATCGAAACTTCCGGGTGGGCAAGGGCAATTCTGTTGACCACATCTGTAATGTTGCCAAGCTCCGTATGGATCGTTTTCATATATTTCAGCCTTGCCGGCGTATTAAAAAACAGATTGGTAACCGTAATTTCGGTTCCTCTGCGGCTTGACGCTTTTTGCTCGGAAATGATTCTTCCCCCCTGAAGCGTCAAATGGGTGCCTGCTCCTTCTCCGGTGCTCGTTTTAATGCTTAGATGTGAGACAGACGCGATACTTGGCAAAGCTTCTCCGCGAAATCCGAGCGTTCTGACGCGAAACAGATCGTTTTCGTCTTTGATTTTGCTTGTGGCATGACGCAAAAAAGCCGTTCTGCAGTCTTCTGCATCCATCCCTTCGCCGTCGTCAAGCACTTTAATCGAGGCGAGACCCGCTTCTTCAACATCGATTTCAATCACTGAGCTGTTCGCATCGATTGCATTTTCGACAAGCTCTTTGACGACCGACGCAGGCCTTTCCACTACTTCACCCGCCGCGATTTTATTCGATAAATCGTCTGGCAGCTGAACAATTTTTGCCAAGTTGGGTCACCTCTTTATTACTTTAATTTTTTTTGCAGCCTGTACAGTTCATTCATGACTTGTATAGGCGTCATATCGAGCAGATCCATCGTTTTAAATTCGGCTAAAACAGCCTGCTCTTTTTTGGAGAGCTTCGTCTCTTTTTCTTTCGGCTTGTCCGTTTCAAAAAATGACAGCTGGGCCGGTTGATCTGCAACAGTTGCCGCGACTTCTTCCGCCGCCTCTTTTACCGTATTCGGAGCCGTTGATGGAACCGCTTCTTTGGCGCCGGATTCAAGCTCTTTCAGGATCGTTTTCGCCCTGCTGATCAAACCGTCGGGTAATTCGGCAAGCTGCGCGACATGGATACCGTAGCTTTTATCTGCTGCGCCTTCTTTTATCTGGTGAAGGAATACGACCTTTCCTTCGTATTCTTCCGCACGAACGTGAACATTCTTCAAGTCAGCAAGCTTTTCTTCAAGGGTTGTCAGCTCGTGATAGTGAGTGGAAAATAAAGTCTTCGCGCCGATGTGCTCGTGAACGTACTCGATGATTGCCTGCGCAAGCGCCATTCCGTCGTAAGTGGACGTACCCCGGCCGATTTCGTCAAATAGAATCAAGCTGTTTTTCGTCGCATGAACGATCGCATTTTTGGCTTCAAGCATTTCCACCATAAACGTGCTCTGCCCGGATATAAGATCATCCGCAGCACCGATTCTTGTAAAGATCTGATCAAAGATCGGCAGCACCGCTTTTTTGGCAGGAACAAAACAGCCGATCTGCGCCAAAATGGAGATCAGCGCCATCTGTCTCATATACGTGCTTTTCCCTGACATATTCGGCCCGGTGATTAAAAGCATCTGTCTGCCTTTGCCCATTTCGCAGCTATTCGGAACGTAAGACTGGCTGTCCATCACCTTTTCTACGACCGGATGCCGTCCGTCGATCACCTGAACGACGTCCTCGGAAAACTCCGGTTTAACATAGTGGCGGTTTTCGCTGATCGTCGCAAAACATTGGAGCACATCAAGCTCGCTCATCATTTTTGCCAGCTGCTGCAGGCGCGGAATATATTCCTTCACCTTGCTGCGAAGCTCGGAAAACAGCTCATACTCCAGCTCGCAAATATTGTTTTCCGCTTCGAGAATCAGCGCTTCTTTTTCTTTCAGCTCCGGCGTGATGTAGCGTTCTGCATTGGTCAGCGTCTGCTTCCGTTCATAGCGGCCTTCTTCAAGCAGATGGATGTTGGCTTTCGTCACTTCAATATAATAGCCGAACACCTTGTTAAAGCCGACTTTTAAAGAACGGATTCCCGTGTACTCGCGTTCCTGCTGCTCAAGCCTTGCGATCCAGTCCTTTCCGTTCTTGCTTGCGTCCCTGTATTCATCCAGCTTCGCGTGATAGCCGTCTTTGATCAAGTTCCCCTCTTTTAATGAAAGCGGCGGATTCTCGTATAGCGCATCTTCCAAAAGATTCAAAAGATCGCCGCACGGATCGATTTTCTCGGCGCGCGTTTTTGCTTTCGGATGGTCGAGGGAGCCGACAAGCTGTTTGATGGCCGGCACTTGTTTCAGCGATTCCTTTAGCTGGATCAAATCTCGGGCATTGACGTTGCCGTAAGCGACCCTTCCGGCGAGCCGCTCGAGATCGTATACTTCCTTCAGCCGTTCGCGCAAATCTTCCCGCTCAAACAAATGGGCGATCAGCGTTTCGACGATTTCCTGGCGCTCTTCAATCTGTCCCTTTCTGATCAGCGGCCTGTCGATCCATTGCTTTAACAGCCGCCCTCCCATTGCCGTTTTCGTTTCATCCAAAAGCCAAAGAAGCGAGCCTTTTTTGTTTTTCGAACGGATCGTTTCCGTCAGTTCAAGATTGCGTTTCGAATACAAATCGATTTTCATCGCTTCTTCGAGCTCGTAAGCCTGAACGTTTTGAAGGTGGTCAAGGCTTCTTTTCTGCGTCCGCTTCAAGTAGACGTAAAGCCTCATAAACGTATCGACAAGCTCTTTGGACGCCAGACCGTTCACAATTTCAGGCCATTCATCTGCTTGTTCATCCTCGAAAGAGATCGTGGCGCCGCAGCGCTCTTTCAGCAGCGCGACATCTTTCTCGTCAAAGTTGCGGCTGACGACGATTTCCCTTGCTCCGACAGAGTAAATCTCGGAAACGACATCATCAAGCCTTTCGATAATCGTCACTAAGTTCTCGCCCGTCGTCAAATCAGAAAAAGCGAGCCCGTATGTATGCTGAAATTCACTGACAGAGGCGATAAAGTTGTTTTCATTTTCATGAATTCCTTTTCCGTCCATCACGGTGCCGGGTGTGATCAGCTGCACGACTTCCCTTTTGACGACTCCTTTGGCCGATTTAGGGTCCTCCACCTGCTCACAGATCGCGACTTTATAGCCTTTTTTAATGAGCTGTTCGATATATGAAGAGCATGAATGATAAGGAACCCCGCACATCGGAATTCTTTCGCTCGATCCACCGTCTCTGCTCGTCAGCGTGATTTCGAGTTCCTGAGACGCCTTTTTGGCATCTTCAAAAAACATTTCATAAAAGTCTCCAAGACGAAAAAATAAAAAGGCATCCTGATACTCTGCCTTAATCTTTAAATATTGCTGTATCATAGGCGTGTAGCCTGCCATATTTAATCCCTCACTATGTATAAACGTTTCTATTGATTCCAACACTCATTATACCATAAAGATTCATGCTGAAAAAAAAGAAACTAGGGCGGTGTTTCCCTAGCTTCCTTTTATTCTTCTGGATCTCCGACCAAAAACTCCGGATTGATGTCCTCAAGTTCTTCATCAAGTTCTTCTTCCCACGCCTCTTCCTCATCGCTTTCCGTCCAATCAGAATTGACCTCAACGACGACCTTCGTCTCGCCGACAACCTCTGACAAAAATTCCCTTTCCGCCTGTACAACCACTTTGTTTCCGTTCGGAGAAATGGTCACTTCAAGGCAGTTCGGCTGCTGAAGCACCTTCGCAATCACTTCGTGTTCATCATCTAAGTAATTTTTGTCGCGATACCGGAGCTTAATAACATCAACATAGGAAACGCGTTCTGTCACAACTTCGGTTTTGGTGTTGTCCGCATATGAATACCAGACGTTGATATCATATGTCCCTTCAATTTCCACGGTTTTTCCGATTTTTTCGGCGTCATACTTATGATTGATAATCCAACCGCCTAAAATACTGGTTGGCTTTTGCGAAGGGGAGATTGTATGAGTGGACTGGGTGAATTTCCGGCCTTTCGCGACCACCGCTTTAGTAATAATTTCCCTGTATTCAGACATTCGGTCATGCCTCCTTGTTTTTCCTCGTATTATCCTATGCTGGGCATTCGTCTAATGTGCGTTCCTTGAGAAATCAAAATAACATCCCATATAATGAATCTGTTTAAGTGTATGCAGATAAAAGGATAAACTTGACTTAAATCAGAAAAGAAAAAGACAGACCGAAAACCGAATCTTTTCAATTAGCCGTCGCGGCGGGAAATTGCATTCAAAAAAACGACGCCTTTAAAAGGCGCCGCCAAATTATAGAGAACAGCTCGGTGATGAATTTTTTACTCTTGAACCGGTCTCGCCTTTCAGCAGGTCTCCACCAGTTGATGTGATGATCTCGTTTGTCACTTGGTTTGATATTGTATGCGCGACGAGCTGAAGAAGGTCGTTGACTTCCATTTGGGAGTCTCTGAACTCTTGAATGATCGGGATCTCGTCAAGCTCTTCCTGAAGCGCGTCAATCTTTGCTTCCGTTTGTTTAAGCGCTTCGTGCTTTTCGTAATGTTTAAAGTTGACGGCTTGCTTTTGCAGGGCTTTGATTTGGTTGATAATGCCAGTTATTTTGGCATTCTCATTAATCTGTGCCTCCGCTTTTTTGAAAAAGTCGACTTCTTCCGTTTCGGCAATCATTTTTGCGAGCTCCCGCGCTTTTGCAACAATCTCTTTTTTCGTATAAAGCGTCACTTTATTTCACCTCGATTGCTTCTCCTACCATTTCTCCGTCAAGCGACCAAGTTTTCGCCTGGTGGATTTTCACGTTGACAAGCTGGCCGATCGCTTCTTTTGGTCCTTTGAAGTTAACAAGCTTGTTTTTCCGTGTATAGCCGGCAAGGATATCAGGGTTGTTTTTACTTTCACCCTCTACTAACACTTCGACAACCTGCCCCTCATATTCCTTCATTTTCTTCGCGGAAATTTCGTTGACCACTTCATTTAATCGCTGAAGCCGTTCTTTTTTCACGCGCATCGGAACATTGTCTTTCATTTTTGCAGCTGGCGTTCCTTCGCGAGGCGAGTAAATGAACGTATAGGCGCTGTCAAATTCAACTTCTCTGTATAAGGAAAGCGTTTCTTCAAATTGCTCATCAGTTTCGTTCGGGAAGCCGACGATAATGTCTGTTGTTAAAGACGCGTTCGGCATCGCTTTTTTAATTTTGGCGACAAGCTCGAGATAGCGTTCCCGGTCGTATTTGCGCGCCATCAGTTTCAAGACATCCGAGCTTCCGGACTGAACAGGCAGGTGGATGTGGTCCAGAAGGTTCCCGCCTTTTGCGAGCACCTCGATCAGATGATCGTCAAAATCACGCGGATGGCTTGTCGTGAAGCGGATTCGCGGAATATTGATTTTGCGGAGCTCATCCATCAAGTGTCCGAGTCCGTATTCCATATCCTCGAAATCTTTGCCGTAAGCGTTGACGTTCTGTCCGAGAAGCGTGATTTCTTTATAGCCTTCAGCCGCAAGTCGTCTCACTTCCTGAATGATTTCTTCGGGACGTCTGCTTCGTTCTTTTCCTCTTGTGTACGGCACGATGCAGTACGTACAGAACTTGTCGCAGCCGTACATGATGTTGACCCAGCCTTTAATTTTGCCGGTGCGGACTTTCGGAAGGTTTTCAATGACATCGCCTTCTTTAGACCACACTTCGATGACCATTTCTTTTGACAGATAAGCTTCTGACAAAAGTTCCGGCAAGCGGTGGATATTGTGTGTACCGAAAATCAGATCGACAAACGGATGTTTCTTTAAAATCCGGTTGACGACTGATTCTTCCTGGGACATACATCCGCATACGCCAAGGATCAAATCCGGATTGTCTTTTTTCAAAGCTTTTAAATGGCCGATTTCACCGAATACTTTGTTTTCCGCATTTTCGCGAATGGCGCATGTGTTTAACAGAATCACATTAGCGTCTTCAGTCGAATCCGTCGGCTCATAGCCGAGGGTCATGAAAATACCGGCCATGACTTCTGTATCGTGTTCATTCATCTGGCAGCCGTATGTGCGGATGTAGAACTTCCGTCCTTCACCCATCCCTTTGTACTGCTCGGAAATTTTAAAATCGCTATGGTATTTAACCTCTTCTTTGCCGCGTTTTTTCGCATCTTTTAAGGAAGGCGGAACATAAACAGCTTCGAAGTACTTGCTGTAATCCTTCTCGGATTTTTTGTCCGATGGATTGACCTGTCCGCTTTCAATGCGCTGTTTCTCATTCATGTTTTTGATCTCCTTTCAAACAAAGCTCCACTCTTCAGTATAAAGGTTCTCGGTTGTCAGCACAACCCAGAACCTATCATTGTACACTAACTGAAAATGATTATCAATGGTTATTTGCTTTGTTTAAAAAGAAATCGACGAGTTTAAAGCAGACCCGCTTTTTTGGCGCCGGTTTCAATGATTTCAAGGGCTTTATCAAGTTCTTCTTTCGAATGCTGGGCGGTCATGATCGTTCTGATCCGCGCTTTGCCTTTCGGGACGGTCGGAAATACAATGGCCTGGGCAAATAAACCGAGCTCGAAAAGCGTGCTTGAAAAGCGGCATGCCTCGGCTTCATCACCTATTAAAATCGGCGTGATCGGCGTTTCGCTCTTAATCAGCGGAAGGCCGATTTTTTCAAGCTCTTTTTTGAAGTACGAAGTATTGTCCCAAAGCTTTTTAATTAATGAAGGTTCCTCCATCAGCACATTGACCGCTTCAATGCATGCCGCAGTGACGGCCGGCGGATGGGAAGTACTGAAGAGAAACGGTCTGCCTTTATGCTTTAAATAGTCGATCAGCACCTTGGAACCGGCCGCATAGCCTCCTAAAACACCGATCGCCTTGCTGAGCGTGCCGACTTGAATGTGAACCTTCCCGTCCAGCCCGAAATGGTGAACCGTTCCGCGTCCGTTCTCGCCGAGAACGCCGGACGCATGCGCGTCGTCGACCATGACAAATGCGTCATACTGTTCAGCGAGCCGGACGATTTCGGGAAGCGGCGCGATGTCTCCGTCCATCGAAAACACGCCGTCTGTAACGATAAGCCGCATTCTGTAATTCATTGATTTTTTTAAAATCTTTTCTAAATCTTCCATGTCCGCATGCTGATATACTTTTTTGCCCGCTTTGGTAAGTCTGATGCCGTCAATGATGGAAGCATGGTTTAATTCGTCTGAGATGACGATATCATCTTTGGTAAGAATGCTTGAAAGAATGCCTTGATTTGCGGTGAAACCGGACTGGAATACGAGCGCAGCTTCAGTATTTTTAAATGAAGCGAGCTTCTTTTCGAGCTCATCATGCATGGTGAATGTTCCGGCTATTGTCCGGACCGATCCCGTTCCAGCTCCGTACCGTTTTACCGCCTCTTCGGCCGCTTTTTGGAGGCGCGGATGTGACGTCAACCCGAGATAGTTATTGGATGAAAGCTGAATGATGTCTTTTCCCTTCATTTTGACAGTTGATCCTTGCAGCGATTCGATGATCGGCAGTTCCTGAAAAGTTCCGTTTTCTTTCATTGTATCAAGCTCGGAAGCTAAAAAATTAAATTCTTTCATATCCATCTCTCCCTTCACGGTATCAATACGACTTTTCCGCATTGCCCTTTTCTCATCAGTTCAAAGCCTTTTTCAAACTCTTCCATCGGGAAACGGTGGGTGATGACAGGCTTGATTTGAATCGTACCGGACTGGAGAAGACCGCTGACCTGCCTCCACGTTTCAAACATTTTGCGGCCGGTAATTCCCTGAACCGTCAATCCTTTAAAGACGATATCATTTGTCATATCGATGCATACGGGATGCTCGGGCAGACTTAAGACATGCACCCGCCCTCCGTTCGCAGCCATTTTTAAACTTTGGCGGATGGCCGTCGGATGGCCTGACATTTCGCAAACCAAGTCCGCCCCTTCACCGCCTGTTAAAGCGCTTACATTTTTGAGCGGATCTTCTTTTTCAACGGAGATGATATCGGTTGCCCCCATTTGCAATGCAAGGTCGAGCCTGTATTCGTTTTTATCGATGGCGATCACTTGTGACGCGCCTGACGCTTTTGCAACTGCCACGGCCATCAATCCGATCGGTCCGCAGCCGACGACAGCGACTTTCACTCCAGCTGTCATTCCCGTCAGAACCGTATGCACGGCGTTTCCGAGCGGTTCTTGAATAGAAGCGAGATCCTCAGGCATGCCGTCCGGATTTTTCCAAATGTTTGCGGCAGGCACTTTGACATATTCAGCAAAACAGCCGTCTGTATCGACACCGAGAATCAGCGTTTTTCTGCAGACATGCTCTTTTCCGGTCAAACACGGCAGGCACTTTCCGCAAACGATGTGCGTTTCTGCCGAAACATACTCCCCTTCTTGTACCGCAGTCACATTTTCCCCCACTAGTACAACCTCGCCGGAAAATTCGTGGCCAAACACATAAGGCGGTTTCACCCTGCTTTTCGCCCATTCATCCCAATTATAAATATGGACATCCGTTCCGCAAATCGATGCGGCTTTGACTTTGATCAGCACCTCGTGTTTGTCGATCTTCGGTATCGGGACGAGCTCGAAGCTGGCGCCTGGCTCCCCCGGCTTCTTGATAAGCGCCTTCATATTTCCGCCCAAGATGAACAGACCCCCTTTGCAAAATCGCTTTACAAAAGGATTGTAGCACGATAATTCATATTGGTAAACACCTGTGTCCTCCTGATAAAAACAGATGAACACCCTCTGAAAAATGTATGATATTTTTTTAAAATGGGATGCGGCTGAAGAAATTTTGAAAGAGAAATCCGTCGACTTGACTTGGTGTATATGAGCGCTGCAAAGCTTCGATCAGATTCCCGTAATCTTTGTGGGCTTCCAGACCCGGAATGACCCGGTCGATGCCGTCAAAATCAGATCCGAATCCGATATGCCGCTCGCCTCCCAAAGAGCAGACATGGTCAATATGTGAGAGGATATCTTTGATCACAGGCGTTTTTCCGTTTCTCACGAATTCAGGGACAAATGTCAAACCGATGACGCCGTTCTTTTCAATAAGCGCTTTGATTTGATCGTCTTTTAAATTTCTCGGATGAGGGCAAAGGCTGTGCGCATTCGAATGAGAGGCGATCGGATACGCTGCCGTTTCAACCGCACCCCAAAAGCTTTTCTCTGATAAATGGGAGAGATCGGTCCATGCCCGGTTTTTGTTCGCCTTGCGAATCAGCCTTTCCCCGTAAGAAGTCAAACCTGCGTTTCTTTCTTCTAAAGCGCCGTCTGCGAACGTATTGGCCCAGTTCCACGTCAGGCCGAAACTTCTGACTCCGAGCTGAAAAAAGATGTCAAACAGCCTTAAGTTTTTTGAGATCGGCTCACAGCCTTCCATCGTTAGAATGATGCCGGTTTCATCGCTTTTGAGCTTGTCGATATCGGCTTTATGTTTGATCAGTTTGATCCGCTTGTACTTTGCAATTTTTTCGTGAAACAGCCGGATCTGCACGAGCGCCATTTCAAGCCTTATTGTGTCGGGTACGGTTTCGGGCAGAAAAATCGCCAGACACTGCACTTTCGCCTTTCCGTTTAACAGAGCCTGAACCGGCGTTTGAAGCGACGGGTCACTGTACTCATTAAGCTTCGGATTTTTCCAGAGCTTCAGCAGCAAATCAGAATGGGCATCAAAAATTTTCACGTTCATCCTCTCCCGGCTGCATTTTTCAAAAACGGCTAAACCAAAAACAACCCGCTTACGTGAAAGTAAGCAGGTTGAAGCATTTGAAAAAGAGTGATTTTTCTATCAGCGAGGCTCTACGATTAGCTTAATCGCTGTTCGTTCTTCACCGTCAATTTGAATGTCCGTAAACGCCGGAATGCAAATCAGATCGACACCGCTCGGTGCTACAAATCCCCGTGCAATCGCTACCGCTTTAACAGCCTGATTTAATGCTCCGGCTCCGATTGCTTGAATTTCTGCAGCTCCTCGTTCCCTCAAGACTCCTGCGAGCGCACCTGCGACCGAGTTTGGATTTGATTTTGCTGAAACCTTTAATATTTCCATTCCTGCTCCCCCTTAAGTTTACAATGGATAAGTGAGTGTTCATTAGAACAATCATTATTAGATGTTGCTATTTTCAAAGCCATCCCCTTTTAATTGCTTTTCAAAAATAGCAGGGTACCTTCCATTTTTACTATATTCACTATAGGACCGGGATATTCCTGCTTTCCTTTTAATATTTTTCTAAAATGATTTTCTGTTCAGTCATTCAAAAAACATGTGGTCATCATTAATTAATATCCGGTCAATTTTAACGGCTTTCTTGCTCTGTTCGTCAATGTCAATGACAACTCCGCTCAGTGTTGTGCGGCCTTCGGCAATCTCAAAACGAACGGGCAGGCTCGTTTTAAATCGCTTGATAATCGTCTCGCGGTCGACGCCGAGAATCCCGTCGTAAGGCCCTGTCATCCCTACGTCTGTTATATATGCCGTGCCTTTCGGAAGAATGCGGTTGTCAGCTGTCTGAACATGCGTATGCGTTCCGACAACTGCTGACACGCGGCCGTCCGTATACCAGCCGATCGCCTGCTTTTCGCTTGTCGCTTCGGCATGAAAATCGATAAAGATGAACGTTGTTCTTTTTGACGCTTCTTCTATTAATTCATCAGCTTTTCGAAAAGGGCAATCGATCGCAGGCAGAAATGTGCGGCCTTGCAAATTGATCACAGCCAGTTCCTTCGAACCGTTTGTTTTTATGTATGTGATGCCTTTTCCAGGCGTGCCTTCGGGAAAATTGGCGGGTCTGACGATCTGCGGCGCATCATCAATAAAATCAAATATTTCCCTTTTATCCCATGTGTGGTTTCCCATTGTGAGAACGTCGGCTCCCGCTTGAATGAGCTGGTGGTATATTTTTTCGGTAATGCCTTTTCCGTGTGCGGCGTTTTCTCCGTTGACGATGACGGCGTTCGGTTTATATTTCAGCTTCAGCTTCGGCAAATAGGTTTTGATCATGTCTCTGCCGGGCGAACCGACAACATCTCCAATAAATAAAATTCTCATAATTTGACCCTTTCTTTTTTAAAATAGGTTTTAATCATAGTGTTACACAAGGAAACAAAAAAATAAAGTGGCGCATTCGCACCACTTTATTTTGCGTATTCAACGGCTCTCGTTTCCCTGATCACGGTTACCTTGATGTGTCCAGGGTAGTCAAGCTCGTCCTCGATTCGTTTTCGAATATCACGCGCCAAACGATGGGCTTCAAGATCGTTGATTGAGTCAGGTTTGACCATGATCCGCACCTCTCGTCCCGCTTGTATCGCGAATGATTTTTCAACACCTTCGTACGATTCAGAGATTTCTTCCAGCTTTTCAAGCCTGCGAATATAGTTTTCGAGCGTTTCGCTTCTTGCGCCTGGTCTTGCGGCGGACAGCGCATCGGCTGCGGCCACGAGCACGGCGATGATGGAAGTCGGCTCCTGATCTCCGTGGTGAGATGCGATACTGTTGATGACAACTGGATGCTCTTTATACTTAGTGGCCAGTTCCACACCGATTTCAACGTGGCTTCCTTCCACCTCATGGTCAATCGCTTTCCCGATATCATGAAGAAGTCCTGCCCTTTTTGCGAGCGTCACGTCTTCCCCGAGCTCTGAAGCCATCAGGCCTGTCAGAAACGCCACTTCCATTGAATGTTTCAGTACATTCTGTCCGTAGCTCGTTCTGAACTTCAAGCGGCCGAGGATTTTGATTAAATCGGGATGAAGACCGTGAACTCCAACTTCAAACGTCGTCTGTTCACCCATTTCGCGGATGTAATCATCCACTTCACGGCGGGATTTCTCAACCATTTCTTCGATTCTGGCAGGATGAATGCGGCCATCCTGAACGAGTTTATCAAGAGCGATCCTGGCTGTTTCACGCCTGATCGGATCAAATCCTGAAAGGATAACGGCTTCCGGCGTATCGTCGATGATCAGATCGATCCCCGTCAATGTTTCCAATGTACGGATATTACGTCCTTCACGTCCGATAATGCGGCCTTTCATCTCATCATTTGGAAGGTTGACAACTGAAACCGTCGTCTCGGCCACATGATCTGCCGCACAGCGCTGTAAAGCCAATGAAAGAATATTTTTCGCTTTTTTATCAGCCTCTTCTTTCGCTCGATTTTCACTTTCTTTCGTCATGATCGCGATGTCATGGGAAAGCTCGTTTTCAACCCGTTCCAGAATGATTTGCTTCGCTTCATCTCGCGTCAGACTTGAAATACGCTCCAACTCTGACTGCTGCATACGAATCATTTCATCCACTTTGCTTTCCATCTCTTCAATATGTTGTTGTCGTTCATTCAGAGAATGATCTTTCTTCTCCAACATCGCTTCCCGTTTATCTAATGATTCATCTTTTCGGTCAAGGTTCTCTTCCTTTTGAAGTAAACGGTTTTCTTGTTTTTGAAGCTCATTTCGTCTTTCACGAACTTCTTGTTCAGCTTCTATCCGAAGCGTATGAATCTCGTCCTTTGCTTCAAGAAGGGCTTCTTTTTTCAACGCTTCAGCATCCCGCTTTGCGTCTCCAAGAATTTGTTCGGCTGCATTTCGCGCACCTGAAATTTTTGCTTCGGCAATGATTTTACGAACATAGTAGCCAACAACTAAACAGAATAGGCTCAGCAAAATGGAGATGAGAATTGCTAAAGGATTCATAACTTTCACCTCCTCTTGCTATGAACTTGTCTTGCTAAAAGTAAGTGTCGGCATGTACATTGTACTTCTTCTCAACATACAGAACCTTCACAGGGAGTGAAGCGGCTTCACAGCCCTTGTCAAGTTTAAATGTTTATCAATCATGTTAAGAAAAACAAGTGATACAATTTCATTGTAATTGTGTGGGAAATACTTGTCAAGCTTACGGTCTTAACGTTTCCGGATTAAGCGCCTTTTCAAACGGCGCGGATGAAGGTGATGGACAAAGGAGCTGCGTCTGAATGCGCAGATGAAAGGAAAAGGCTGCCGATCGGGCCGGCAGCCTTTCACATGTTTCATGATTAAAATTCGAGTTCTTCTTGAGCTTGGGCCTCGTCTTCCTGAGCAGGAACAACGCCTCCAGTGTCCAAACCGTAGTGCTCCCGGATCTGCTCTTGAATCATCAAAAGGATGTCCTTGTTTTCTTTCAGGAACTGTTTGGCATTTTCACGGCCTTGTCCAAGACGTTCCTCCTGATAAGAGTACCATGCACCGCTCTTCTGAACGATGTCAAGCTCTGTTCCGAGATCAATGATTTCTCCTTCTTTTGAAATCCCTTCCCCGTACATAATGTCCACTTCGGCAGTCCGGAATGGAGGGGCCACTTTGTTTTTCACGACTTTGATTTTCGTCTTGTTCCCCATGACATCGTTGCCTTGTTTCAGCTGCTCTGCGCGGCGCACTTCAAGGCGGACAGAAGAGTAGAATTTCAGCGCTCTTCCGCCTGGCGTCGTCTCAGGATTTCCAAACATGACGCCGACTTTTTCACGAATCTGGTTAATAAAGATCGCGATGGTCTTCGATTTATTGATCGCTCCGGAAAGCTTACGAAGCGCTTGAGACATCAGTCTGGCCTGCAAACCGACGTGGGAATCCCCCATATCTCCTTCGATTTCAGCTTTCGGCACAAGCGCTGCCACAGAGTCGATGACAACGATATCCACCGCTCCGCTTCTGACAAGAGCTTCGGCGATTTCAAGCGCCTGCTCGCCCGTATCAGGCTGTGACAGCAAAAGCTCATCAATGTTGACGCCCAGCTTTTGTGCATAGACGGGGTCGAGCGCGTGCTCGGCGTCGATAAACGCCGCCTGTCCGCCCTGCTGCTGAACTTCGGCAATCGCATGAAGCGCCACCGTCGTTTTACCGGAGCTTTCAGGCCCGTATACTTCAATAATCCGGCCGCGCGGGTATCCGCCCACTCCAAGAGCCGTGTCGAGCGCTAAAGAACCGCTCGGAACTGTTGAAATTCTCGTTTCAGTTTGTTCGCCGAGTTTCATAATCGAACCTTTACCAAACTGCTTTTCTATTTGTTTAAGCGCCATATCTAAGGCTGCCTGACGATCACTCATTCTATTTTCCTCCTTTATCACTTCCGCTATATCTACTATACCTTGTTTGCGCGGATTTGCCAAGAAAAAAGCGAACGCATATTCGATTTTTTTAAGAGGAAAAAATCGATCTCCTAAAATGGAATGACTTTTTTCATAAGAAAGATATACCGAAAATCCGGTTTCCGCTTATTTTTCCATCATTTTCAGCAACAGATGGCAGCCGTATTTGGCAGAACGCTTTCGCACCGCAGACCTGGATCCGGCGAACTGAAATTCGAACGCTTCTTCAGCCTGGTCCTTCACGGAGATGCCGATAAACACCTTTCCTGCCGGATGGCCTTCTTGCGTATTCGGCCCGGCTACTCCAGTAAAGCTGATGCCGATATCGCTTCCTGTTTTGACTCTGATGCCTGCGGCGAGCTCTTTTGCGCATTGCGCGCTGACCGCACCGTAGCGCTGCAGCGTGTCTTCAGCAACGCCGGCCGCTGAAACTTTCAATTCGTTTGTGTAGCAGACGGCACCGCCTTTGAAATATTCGGAAGCGCCGCTCATTTCCGTCAGCCAGGTGGAAAAAAGCCCGCCTGTAAAGCTTTCCGCAGCGGCCAAGGTCATTCCCTTGCTCCTGCATGCTTTCGCAAGCTCTTCTGCAAGAGATGTATCATCATACCCGTAAAAGAACTCTCCGACCCGCTCCAGGATGAGGTCTTCCGTTTCTTTTAACAAGCGGTTTGTCTCCTTCGGATCCGCATGCTTTGCCGTGAGCCTGAGCGTGACTTCCCCGTCGGCCGCAAGCGGGGCGATTGTCGGATTAGTCTGCGCATCGATGAGATCTTCCAAATCGGTTTCAAGCTGGGATTCTCCGATGCCGAAGAACCGCAGCACCCTTGACACGATCTTTTCCTTCGAGCCGAGCTTTTCCAAAATCAGCGGCTTCGCTTCGTTTTCAAACATCGGCTCCAGCTCTTTCGGAGGTCCCGGCAAGAGCATATAAAAGCGCGATTCATGCTCAAGCAGCATTCCCGGAGCCATCCCGAAGCGGTTCGGCAGAACATCGGATCCTTCGAGGATCAACGCCTGTTTGCGGTTGTTCGGCGACATCTCCCGGTTCGTTTTTCTGAAGTAATCCTGAATCGATTCGAAGGCTTCATCGTCGAGCTTAAGAGGGCGCCCGACAACTTCAGCGATCGTTTCTTTTGTCAAATCGTCTTTCGTCGGTCCGAGGCCTCCCGAAAAAATGATGAAGTCAGACCTTTTCTGAGCTGTCTGAATGACTTGTTTAAGGCGTTCAGGGTTATCTCCCACCGCCGTGTGATAAAAGACGTTAATGCCGATTTCGGCCAAATGCCTGCTGATAAACTGAGCATTTGTATTAGCGATTTGTCCGAGCAGAAGCTCAGAACCGACAGCGATAATTTCCGCTTTTCTTTCCAACTTCATTGTTTCCACTTCCCCACGTTTAGTTCGATGTTTTTAAAGCATCCCAGTTTTTAGCGAAATAATCCCATCCTGATACGACTGTGAAAAAGACAGCCACCCATAAAGCAAGCGATCCGAACGGGAAGGATACAAGCTCAAATGGAAGATTGTGAAGCAAAAGAGCAGAGATGGCGATGATCTGAGCCCATGTTTTCACTTTTCCAAGCATGTTGGCCGCGACGACTTCCCCTGTTCCCGCAAGGACGAGCCGCAGTCCCGTTACGGCAAATTCCCGGCTGATAATGACAATGGCCATCCAGGCCGGAGCAAGATGGTAATGCACCAGAATAATTAAAGCGGAAGACACGAGCAGCTTGTCTGCAAGCGGGTCAAGAAATTTTCCAAAGTTTGTTACAAGGTTCAGCTTTCTCGCGTAATAGCCGTCAACCCAATCGGTGACAGAAGCAAAAATAAACAACAGTGCGCCGATCAAATGGGTGACCGGAATCGACTCGCTGCCGAAAGAGACAGCCCCCCACTGAAACGGCACAAGCATGATGACCATAAAAACAGGAATTAATGCGATTCTAGAAAGCGTGATTTTATTCGGTAGATTAAACATAAAGGTTCCTCCAGATATGTATGTTTTCCTAATGATGATGAACGCAAGAAAAAGTCATCTGTGCAATTAAGATGACTTTTCCTCCTTTTTATTTTGAATCGTTATGTTTTGTGTCATCACAGTCTTAGGATCGAGCTTGTAAGAAAGAACTTCTCCGTTGATTTTAATTTCAACGCCCGGCGCATATCCGATCCGCAAATCAATTTGCGATTGATCGGTAATATTCTTTTGAAAGGTTTCTCCTTTTTTCATCATTCCTTCTTTAAGGGAGCTTCCTTTCTCGTCGCGCACCCTGACCCATGAGTTTGCGTTTGCCTTTACTTCAAGCTCCAGCTTGTCGGATCCTGATACTTCATAAGTTGTGGAAGAGCCTTCGCTTGCGGTCGCTTTCATGGTCAGCTTGTCGTTCTCATCAAACTGCTGATCCTTTTTTTCTTTGTCGCCTTCAGCGCTGTCTTTCTGCGCATCCGTGTTCTGTTGATTTCCCTTTGTCAGCGGGGAATCTTTTGAGACGTCATACTTGCTTTGCGATTCCTCTGTCTTAGGCTCTTCAGCCTGCTGGTTGCCTCCGCCGTTTACAGCCTGAACGATGACGTAAATGATCGCGATCACAACGATAACGCCGGCTGCCACAAGCAGGGTAGGCAAAAGTTCAAGCGCTTTTGAGGCAGACTTGGGCAGCTCTCTCTGCGGCTTGATTGAAGAAAGCTTCTCAGAAACCTCATCATTGTAAGAATTAGGGATATCTTTTTTAAACTCTTCAAACAAGAGCTCCGAGTCGAGGCCGACAGCTTCGGCGTACTGCTTGATAAAAGCCCGCACATAAAATTTTCCCGGAATGATATCATAGTTTCCTTCTTCAAGGGCCGTTAAATACCTTTTTTGGATCTTTGTGGCCGCCTGAAGATCGTCCAATGACATCCCTTTTTCCTCTCTGGCTTCTTTCAGCCGATTTCCTAGTTCAGTCACAACAAACACCTTCCATTTTAAAAATCAAAGCCGGAAAAACCTGAATGGTCAAACATCTGCGGTTCTTCAGCATGTTCATATGTAATCACCTCATCGGGGCTGTTACGCAATTCGATGATGTAATCAAAATCGTCCATCGTATATTCCGTATTTTGCACGAAAATGTCCGGATGCTCGACAACTTTGGTCGCCGGCAGCCGCATGATCTCACTGACGAGCTGCAAATGGCGTTCAGATCCTCTTCTCGTCGACACAATGCCGTCCAAAATGAAAACATTCTCCGGACTGTACTCATCGGCAATCAGCTGGCTTCTGATCGTTTGCTTCAGCAGTGTCGAAGAAACAAAAAGCCACCTTTTGCTTGCACAGACACTTGAAGCGACAATTGATTCCGTCTTGCCGACGCGGGGCATTCCCCTGATCCCGATCAGCTTGTGCCCGTCTTTTTTAAACAGCTCAGCCATAAAATCGACAAGCAAGCCAAGCTCGTCGCGTTCAAACCGGAACGTTTTTTTATCGTCTGCATCCCGCTGGATATAGCGGCCGTGCCTTACAGCGAGACGGTCGCGAAGCTTCGGCTCGCGGAGCTTCGTCACTTTAATCGTATCCATCGTGTTCAGAATCGATTCCAGTCGCTTAATCTGATCTATATGACGGCATTTTAACAAGAGGCCTCTTCTTTGAGTATCGACGCCGTTAATGGTCACAATATTAATTGAAAGCATCCCCAATAAAGAGGATATATCTCCCAGAAGTCCGGGACGGTTGACTTGTATTTCATATTCTAAGTACCATTCGAGCTTTGCCAAATGATAACCTCCCTACCCATCATCGTGGCAAAAATTTACCTTCCTTTATCATAAAGCATTTTGTCTCAATTAGAAAGCAGAATGTTGTGATTAAATAAGAAAAACGTCCGTTTCCCATAATCGGGAAAAACCCGCTGTAACGGCGCCTGGATGATGTTTACCCTATCGGGGCGGAAAGCAAACAACAAAAGCGGTGCCGCTGACAAAGCCGCGCCTATAAAAAAGAGAGAGTGAACACACTCTCTCCTTAATGCGAGCCGTTGTTTTCAACAAGCTTAACCATCACATTCGCAATGGCGCGCTGCTCTTCTTCGGAAGCCACGCTCCAAAGGTCCGCGAGCACTCGTTCTTGATGGTTTTTTGAATCAACCTCACCGGCCAAATAATCGCCGATCTCATATGCGAGATCTGAGATGGTTTCGTTTGACATTCCTCTTTCTTGGGCATAGTTCAAACGGTCGCCCAAAAAGTTTTTCCACTGATCCCAATTATCCAGTACGGACATATCAGGCCCCTCCATTCTCTTGAAGTTACAGCCTTATTATTCTCTGGGGGACCGCAAACTATACATGTTTTTAACAATGCCAGCCGCCATTAACTGACAAAATTTGACCCGTGATATAAGATGCCTTAGCCGAGAGCAGAAACAGCACGGCGTCCGCAACCTCTTCGGCTTCGGCGAGCCTTCCCATCGGAATCTCATCGGCGATCATCTCTTCTTCCTCTTTTGAAAACGAGCCCATCATCCTTGTTTTCACAGCGCCCGGAGAAACGGCGTTGACTCTGATGCCGCTTGGCGCAAGCTCTTTTGCGAGGGCTTTGACAAACACATTTTGTGCGCCTTTTGTCATGCTGTATAAAACTTCGCACGACGCCCCTGTTTCACCCCAAATGGAGCTGACAGCTACAATTGCGCCGGATTTTTTCCTGATCATCGCCGGCAGCAGATTCCTCGTCAACAGAAACGGGCTTGAGACATGGAGCTGCACCATGTCCTGCACAGCCTCATCAGTCATGTCTGTCACAAGCCCGCGAAAGCTTTGACCGCTGTTTAAGACGATGCCGTCAAGCGCCCGCCCGCCGATGGAAGCGGAAACGGCTTTTGCGCCGCCGGGGTCGGATAGGTCGCCGTGAATGATTTCGGCGTGAATGCCGTATGTATGTGACAGCCTTTCTGCAAGTGCTGCGGCTGCCAGCTCATTTGTATGGTAATGGAGGAGAAGATCATACCCGTTTTGCGCCAGCTTTTCGCTGATGCTTTGCCCGATTCCGCCGCTTGCACCGGTGATAAGAGCGAGTTTTGTCATACTATGTTTCCACCTTTCCGTTCAAAAGAAGAAAGGTTCAGCGTGCATCGGAAAATCTCCTGACACGCTGAACTTTCAGACCTTGCTTTATGATTTTGGAACGACTTTGCAGACGGTGATTCTGTCTTCTTCGATTTCTTCCTGGATGACGCGGTGAACGTCCTCAAGCGTAATCGATTCGAGTACAGTGACGATATCAAACAGACTCGTCTCCAGAAAAGCGTACCGTGTAAACTGGTTGGCGATATACTCAGGCGAATTCATCGATTTTAAGAAATTGCCGATTTTTTTCTTTCTAGCCAGCTCCAGCTTTTCGGCTGTGATCGTTTCTTTCGCCTTGAACAGCACTTGTTTCAGCTCCTCGGCAAGCTTGTCGGGCTCAGGCGTATCGCCGCCGACAGAAACGAAACCAAATCCGTGTTCTTCGGTATAGTCATAGCTGAATGTCTCATCGATATATCCTTTTTCATAAATTCTTTCATAATCGCTGGAGCTTTTGCCGAACAGGCACTCGAGAATGAGGTTGATGGTCAGCTCATGCTTCAGCAGGGCTTCTCCCGTATTCATCGGATGAGCGCTTTTTAAACCGACGAGACATTTTGAGCTTTGAACATTCATTTTAATTTCCTGTTCTTTTTTGAATACTGCTCCAGGCTCTTCAACTTCTTTGCGAACGATTTCAGGCTGGTCTGTATACGGCTTTTTCTGCTGATTTTCGCGGACCTGGCGGATGATCGCTTCGGGATCGACCGGACCAACGACAAACAGCAGCATATTGCTCGGGTGATAGAACGTCTCATAGCATTCGTACAAAAGGTCTTTTGTAATATGCGAGATGCTTTCGATCGTGCCTGCGATATCAATCCGGACAGGATGCTCCTGGTACATGTTTTCGATCAAGCCGAAAAACAGACGCCAGTCTGGGTTGTCGTCATACATGTTGATTTCCTGTCCGATGATGCCTTTTTCCTTCTCAACCGTTTTTTCCGTAAAGTAAGGGTCCTGCACAAAATCGACGAGCGTTTCCAAGTTTTCTTCCACGTTGGACGTGCTCGAAAACAGGTAGGCCGTTCTGGTAAAGGAGGTAAACGCATTTGCCGAAGCTCCCTGCCTGCTGAATTGCTGAAAAACATCGCCGTCTTCTTTTTCGAAGAGCTTATGCTCCAAAAAGTGTGCGATTCCGTCAGGCACACGGACCATTTCTTCTTTTCCTAGCGGGACAAACTGATTGTCAATCGATCCGTATTTTGTTGTAAAGACCGCATATGTCTTGTTAAATCCTTCTTTCGGAAGAACATAGACATCGAGGCCGCCAGGCATTTTTTCGTAATATAATGTTTCCTTCAGCTGTTTAAATTCGATCGTTTTCGTCAAGATGCTCCCTCCGTCCCTTTGAGAAAGTACGTTGTATCCAAATCGATTTTCTTCCCGACTTCGATAATCTCGGCTTTTCTGACGTTATCGATTCGTCCAAGCCAGTCTTCAAGAGAAAATTCGGTTTGGGCGGCAGCCTGCTGATAAATAAATTCGACTAAGCCGTACGGTGTATCAAGCGTTTCAAGAATCTGGTTTTTTATGACGGCTTTCGTCTGGTCGATCGCTTCTTCTGTAAAGCTGCCTTTTTTCATTTCCTGGAACTGCTCCTTGATGATGTCGACGGCTTTTTGATAATTGCCGACTTCAATCCCCGACATCACCATCATCAGCCCTTTAAAGCTTTCGATTCTGGAAGCCGCATAATAGGCAAGGCTGGCCTTTTCCCTGACATTAATAAACAGCTTTGAATGTGAAAATCCGCCAAACAAACCGTTAAACAGCTGAAGCGCCGGATAATCATCATCCGTAAAATGCGTTCCCGTCCGAAATCCCATGTTCAGCTTGCCTTGCTTGACATCCGCATCCTCGACGACTTCCTGAGGCTCCTTTGCGCGGATTTGCTCAAGCTTGGGAACGGGTCTCAGCTCCCGCTCGTTTACTTCGAAGTATTTGGAAATGTACGAATCCACCTGCTGTTCATCCACATCCCCAACGACGTAAATGTCGAGCTGGTCTTCTGTGACCGCTTTTTGATAAGCTGCATACAGGCTTTGAGGCGTGATGCCGTCCACATCATCAAGCTCTCCGTTGACGTGAAGCGCGTATGGCTCATCTTTGCACATCACCTGAATCAGCCTCAAATTTGAATAGCGCATTTTGTCGTTATATACCGCCTGTATTCTTTGCTTTAGTGTGCGTTTTTCCTGAGACACGTACAGCGGCAGAAAAGCTCCATCTTCAAGCGCCGGCGAAAAAATGATCTCTGACAAAAGCTCGAGCCCTTTTTCCAGAAGCGGTGTCTGATCCTTTAAAAATTTTTCGTTTGCGATATCGAGCCTGAATGTAATAACATGCATTTCCCCTTTTTTGGAGAGATCGCATGATACGGAAGTGCCGTAAAGTTCATCAAGATACATTCTGAGTTCTGAAGTTTTGGGGCGGGTGCCCGTTCCCCGCAAAAGCACATGCGGAAAAAGCGCCCTCTCTGTCACATCTTCCTTTGTTAAAGGAGCAAGCATTTTAAAAATAATCGAGACGGTTTTGAATTTTTCCGTTTTGACGATGTGGCTTGTCAATCCGCGGTGCTTTCTTTTTATTTCGTTAAGGTATGTCATATAGAACCTCCTTCGTCCTTGTTTATATTATGTATTATGACCACATTTCAGCATATGCGCTTGGACTGTATGGTTGTAATTATATCAACTGGAGGAGATTTAAGGAAACTAAAAACCTTATGAAAAAGACGGTGCAGATTTACACCGTCTTTGCCGCTTCACTTTCGTCTTCTTTCGGGTCGATATTAAACAGCACAAGCGCTAAGGCGGCTAAACCGCACAAAAGCGATACGATGAATATCAGCCAATCCGCATTTGTCATCATATAGGCGAAAACCGGCGGTCCGAGCGCAACCCCGATAAACCGCATACTGTTGTAAAACGAAGATATCGTGCCGCGTTCTTCTTTTTCAATTCCCTCGGTAATGAGCGCATCCAAAGAAGGGAGTGCAATTCCGATCCCGATGCCGCCGATGGACATAAATAAAAACAGCGGGTAAAAGCTGTGGTTCCACCACAAACCGGCAAACGACAGAGACAGCAGGACCATGCCGGTCAGTACGCAGGCCTTCATTCTGATTTTGTCGTTTCCGATCAGCTTTCCGGCAAGGTAGGAGCTGACGGAAAGGAAAAGCAGCGGAATGCTGAGAAGCGCTCCTTTTGCAATCCCGTCAATTTGATGCTGCTTCTCCAATGTATCCGACAGGTAGAAGAGAACTCCGAATAAAAGAAACATAATGATCCCGCCGATGACAAAAATGGAAACAAGCCATCGTCCTTCCCGTTTAAATATCTCCTGTACGTTTTTTGCGAAGTTTTTTAATGTTTGCTTTTCATCATCTTTGTCCTTCGGTTTGGGAACAAAGAACAAGACGAGAAAAAAGCTGGCAAGAGACACGACCGGAATAAACCAAAATGGCATGTACCAAACCCAAGATGCTAAAAAAGCCCCTAATATCGGGCTTAATACTTTACCGGCAGTATTGGCCGTCTCTATATCTCCGAGTCCCGCGCTGATTTCTTCATCTTTTTGAAAAAGATCGCCGATAAACGGCATGACGATCGGGGCTGCGCCGGCTGATCCGATACCTTGAAGGACGCGCCCGGCTAAAATCATCGCAAACGGATCTTTGAAAAAAGTTGAAGCCAAACCTGCCAAAGCTCCTCCAGCTCCCGCGATTACAAGACATGGGAGCATGATCTTTTTTCTTCCGAACCGGTCTGACATATAGCCGGTAATCGGGATGCATAAAATCGCCACGATAGAGTAAACCGTGATGATCAGCGACACTTGGAACGAAGAAATGTTTAATTTTTTTTCGATCATCGGCAAAACCGGAATCAACATCGAATTGCCTAGCGTCATCACAAGCGGGACCGAAGACAGCGCAACAATGCTTTTCATGTCTTTTTTTCTGCTCAACTTTTTTTCACCCAATTCATCAGTATTTCCATCTGTTATTGTTCCGTGTTGCGGGCTTATTTATGTATGGGCGCTAATGGGCAAAAAAAAACAGCCGCTCCTAATCGAGCGCCCGTATATCAAAAACGTTTTCTGACGACGTGAAATCTGAATTTATCGGCCCGAAAATAGTTTAAAGAATATAAAACGGGCTTATCGTTTTGGTCATAATGAGTCTGTTTGAGCAGCAGCAAAGATGTTTCAGGATCGCATTCGAGAATTTGAGAAATGGTGTCGTGATACCCGATCGGCACAATATCGGCAACAGCATAGCTGATCACGGCGCCGGATTTGTCCTCAAGCCATTCAAACATCGATTCCTGCTCGTGTGAAAAGCCTTCCGGGAGGATATCCACAGGTATTTTATCAAGACAGTAGACAACAGGCATTCCATTTGCCGTTCTCACCCGCTCAAGCAAAAAGATCTCGGTTTCTTCCGCATATTGAAACCGGAGCATATCTTCTTCGGTAGGAGCGGTAACCTGTGAAGACATAAAAATGGTTCCCGGCGTCATGCTTGCCTGCTCGATCATTTTTGTGACGCTGTTCAGCTGCTCAATACCAGATAGAAATAACGGTCTGGCATTTACAAAGCATCCGACCCCGTGCCTTCTGATGATGACGTTTTCTTCTTCCAGCATTCTAAGCGCTTCACGCAAAGCCGTTCTGCTCACACCAAGCATCTTTGACAGCTCAAACTCAGACGGGAGCCGTTCATTCTCGCAAAAGACCCCATTTTGAATATCATCTTTTATCCGATCAATCACTTTTAAACATAACCGTTGATTGTCAGCTTTTATCGACATGTTTTCCCTCCGTCTGACAGATCAGATTCAAATTACCTTTAATTGAGGATAACTATATCATGTTTTGTCAAATAAATAAATAGACGTTTTCCAGTTTACATAATGAAATTATGTAAAACAAGAACTCTCTTCTTAAGAAGAGAGTTCTTCATATTGCTCTTTTGACAAGAGGACTTCACGGGGCTTTGAACCTTCATAAGGGCCGACGATTCCCCGCTCTTCCATGGCATCGATAAGCCGCGCCGCTCTTGTGTAGCCGATGCGGAATCTCCTTTGCAGCATGGACACGGACGCCGTCTGCATGCTGACGACAAGCGCAACCGCTTCGTCGTAAAGATCGTCTGTCACTTCGCTGACCGTTTCCTGCGTCTCTTCTGGAATCATTTCTTCTTGGTATTGGGCTTTTTGCTGGGTGATGACGTGATCGACAACTTTTTCAACTTCTTCATCTGACAGGAAGGCCCCTTGGACGCGGAGCGGTTTGTTGGCGCCGACAGGCAGGAACAGCATGTCCCCTCTGCCGAGAAGTTTTTCAGCGCCTCCCATATCAAGAATCGTTCTGGAGTCTGTCTGCGACGATACGCTGAAAGCGATCCTTGACGGAATATTGGCTTTAATAACCCCTGTAATGACATCGACCGAAGGCCGCTGCGTCGCGATGATCAGATGGATTCCCGCCGCCCTTGCCATTTGCGAAAGCCTTGTGATCGAGTCTTCCACATCAGAGGAAGCGACCATCATCAGGTCGGCAAGCTCGTCCACGATCACAATGATGTATGGCAGCTCCGGCTGCTTTGCTTCTTCTGCGGCATTCATCCGTTTAATATAGTCGTTATACCCTTCGATATTTCTCGTTCCCGTGTGAGAAAACAATTCGTAGCGCCGCTCCATTTCGTTGACGACTTTCTTCAAAGCCTGCGATGCTTTTTTCGGATCTGTCACGACGGGCGCGAGCAAATGCGGAATCCCGTTGTAGACGTTGAGCTCGACCATTTTCGGGTCGATCATCATCATCTTCACTTCGTGGGGCTTTGCCCTCATCAAAATGCTTGTAATAATCCCGTTGACACAGACGCTTTTCCCGCTTCCTGTCGCTCCTGCAACAAGAAGATGGGGCATTTTGTTCAGCTCTGCCAATACAGCTTCTCCGGAAATGTTCCGGCCGAGTCCGATCATCAGCTTTGCATCCGGCCGGTCATTCAGTTTCGATTCGAGCACTTCTTTCAAGGAAACCATCGCGACTTCCGCATTCGGGACTTCGATTCCAATCGCCGATTTTCCGGGAATCGGGGCTTCGATGCGGATATCTTTGGCCGCGAGCGCAAGAGCCAAGTCATCACTTAAATTGACAATTTTGCTGACTTTGACGCCCACATCAGGATAGACTTCATATTTCGTTACGGCCGGGCCGAGATGAACCTGGGTGACTTTCGCCTTAACTCCGAAGCTTTGAAACGTCTTTTCCAGCTTCCTGGCATTGTCGTAAATATTCTTTTTATCCGCCTGCTGCCCTGTGTGCTTCGGCTCATCCAGCAATTGAATCGACGGAAGCTGATAATCCTTGTTTTCAAGCTCTGTGAACGTGATCTCGGGCGCGCCTGTAGCCTGCATGTCCTCACCGGCTTCAGGCTCAGGAGAATGCTCGGCAGGGGCAGGCGCCTGAGCTTCGTACGCTTGAACTTCGGGTTTTTCATCACGGTCGGAAAAGCTTGAAATAATCGGTTCTGACTGAATCACCGGATCTGGATCAAGCTCCGCTTCTTGTACAGGCTCTTCAGACACTTTCGGTTTTCTCTGCGCCTTTTGTTTTTTTCCTGATTTCTTTTTGGGCGAGCTGCTTTTCAATTGTTTAATGTCTGCTAAAAAGGCCTGCCACTGGTTTTTAATGAAGGACGCGACCGGGGTCATCCATTTGATCAGCGTCTCCTGCAGCGAACGGTCCGTAATCAAAAGAAGGCCGATCAAGATCAGGAAGACGGCGATGATTTTAGACCCTGCAGATGCAAACAGAAAGTATGACGCCGCAAATAAAACGGCTCCAATCATTCCGCCTCCAAGATCAGGTGATCCTGTCTCGCCTTTTACATCCATCAGAAACAGCTCCCACGTATTTTGGATTACGCTCGGAGACTGAACGATTCCCCTTTCGGTCAAATGCTGAAACAGCTGGACATGGGAAAGAAGCAGCATGCTTGCGATGATGCAGTAAAGGCCCGCTTTTCTCCTTGTTAAAAAACTGGGTGTTTTCTTCTTCCAAAATAAAGACACACCCGTTAAAAAAAGGCCGAGAAAGCAAAGGATGAACCATTCACCGGCGAAAAAGCGGAACATGTAAATGAACGTTTGCCCTGCTACGCCAAGCTGCAAAACCGCAATAATCGAGATGGCGATACAGATTAATCCGTACAATTCAAATTTAAGATGAATCCGTTTTTTTCCTTGTTTTTGTTTCTTTGTTGATTTTCGTTTTCTTTTTGCCATGTTCCATCACCTTACTGCGTGTTAAAAAATGTAAAAACAAAGAGAAAGCAGCCTTTTTTCGGCTGCGATTTTCCTCTGGATTCCCCTATTATAACATATTTATCCTTGCGACACTTCAGCTATTTATAAAATGTCAGTTTAAGCGTCTGCCCAGGTGCTGTTTCTTGTTTTAAAAAATCCATCGGGTTCGTGCTGAGAACTTGGACGACTCTTGCTTCCTCTCCGTTCATTTCGACTAAAAGGGGCACGCCGTTGACATCGATCTGTTTTAAGTTCGAGTTTTCCGCCTGCCCTGCGAACACGATTTCCTGCGGCATTGTCGTATACAGAATCATTGGATCATCCCTTCCTGGGCGCCTTTGTTTTGTTCGATTAATTCATTCAGCTTTTGAATCGCCTGTCCGACTCCGCCGGTTTCATCGATTAATCCGTATTTCACGGCATCGTTTCCTACGACATTCGTCCCGATATCGCGGGTCAAATTGCCTTTTGAAAACATCAGTTCTTTAAATTTGTCTTCCGATATGTTCGAATGACTTGTCACGAAATTGATGACCCTTTCCTGCATTTTATCGAGATACTCAAATGTCTGCGGCACACCGATGACAAGCCCTGTCAGTCTGACCGGATGGATCGTCATCGTCGCTGTTTCAGCGATATAGCTGTGGTCGCAGGACACCGCAATTGGAACTCCGATTGAATGTCCGCCGCCCAGCACGATAGAGACCGTCGGCTTTGACAGAGACGCCAGCATTTCCGCAATCGCAAGACCCGCTTCAACGTCTCCTCCGACCGTGTTTAAGATGATGAGCAGCCCTTCGATTTTAGGATTCTGCTCTACTGCAACGATCTGGGGAATCACGTGTTCATATTTTGTTGTTTTATTTTGGGGAGGAAGCTGTACGTGACCTTCAATTTGCCCGATAATGGTCAGACAGTGAATGTTGGTATCCTGACCCATTTGCGGGAGTGTCGTTTCGCCGAGCTGCTGGATTTTGTTGACGAGACTGTCTTTTGCGTCCGGCTTAGCCGGCTGCTCCCCCTGGCTGTCCCCGTTTTGTATCCGGTTTGAGTCCATCTGGCTCACCTCTTTCTCGAGTTTCTTTTGTATTATGGACAATGGCGTTTTTTTCATTCAACGCAAAAGGCATGAAAAAAAACCAAGAGAAATCTCTTGGTTTTATACTTCCATGATGATTGGAATGATCATTGGTTTTCGTTTCGTTTTTTCGTATAGGAACTGGTTTAGTGCGTCACGCATCGCCTGTTTTAAGGCGGACCATTCGACGACGGCGTTTTCTGTGCTTTCGTTGACGAGTTCCCTGACAAGTTCCGTCGCTTCAACGATCAGCTGTTCAGATTCTCTGACATAGACAAAACCTCTCGTGATAATTTCGGGTCCTGATACAAGATGTTTTTTCTTTTTATCAAGGGTAATCACAACGATTAAGATTCCGTCCTGGGACAGAAGACGGCGGTCTCTGAGCACGATATTGCCGATGTCGCCGACACCGAGTCCATCGATCAAAATATTGCCTGAATGCACTTTATCGCCGATTTTCACGTTTTGTCCGCGGAATTCCACGACGTCTCCTTTTTCAATCAGGAAAATGTCGCTCCGTTTCATACCGATTTCTTCGGCAAGCTTGGAATGCGCTTTTTGCATTCTGTATTCACCGTTTACGGGGATTAAATACTTCGGCTTCAGCAGGTTGAGCATCAGCTTCAGTTCTTCCTGACAGCCATGGCCTGATACATGGACGCGTTTTTGGGCGAAAACGACCTGCGCGCCCGCTCTTGTTAAGAGGTCGACCGCTTTGGAGTAGACAAGCTCCTGACCCGGAATAGGGGAGGATGCGATCAGGACGGTATCCCCTTTCTCAATGTCGAGCTGCTTATGCCCTTGTTTTGCGATCCTGGTCAATGCGGCGAGCGGCTCTCCATGGTTGTCCCCTGTCAAAATCGCGACTTCTCTTTTCGGATACTTTTTAACTTCCTGGACAGGGATGAACAGATCTTCATCTGCCGTGACATACCCGAGCTTCATCGCCAGCTGGAGTATCGTCGAAATATTTTTTCCTGAAACCGCAAGCTTCCTGCCGTTTTGGAGCGCAGCATCAATGACCTGCTGAATCCGGTTAAAGTTAGACGCGAACACGGCAATAATGACGCGGTTTTCGGCATTGTACATTACATCGGATATCTCTCCGCCGACGACTGCTTCTGAAGGCGTATAGCCCGGTTTCTCAGCATTGGCACTGTCGGAAAGCAGGCACAGCACACCGCTGTTGCCGATTTTGGCAATTTCGCCGATGTCGCTTGTCTGGTTTAAAACAGGTGTCTGGTCAAATTTAAAATCGCCAGTGCACACGATGGACCCGAGGGATGTTTTAAAGCTGACACCGACGGAATCCGGAATGCTGTGATTTGTTTTAAAGAATGACACCTTTGTCGATTCAAATGTAATAACAGATTTTGAATGAATTTCTCTTAAATCGGGCTTTTTGTTTACACCGTACTGCTTCAGCGTTTCCTTTAAAAGGGCGAGCGTCAGCTTCGTTCCGTAAACAGGCACAGAAAGTTTGTTCAGGCAGTAAAATACGCCGCCGATGTTTTCCTCATGCCCGTGTGTGAGAAAAATCGCCTTTACGCGGTCAGATCGTTCAATTAAATATGAAATGTCAGGAATGACCACATCGATACCCAGCATTTCATTTTCTGGATGCATGAGACCGGCGTCAACCACGAATATGTCAGAATCGATTTCAATGACATAAAGGTTTTTTCCGATCTCTCCGACGCCTCCTAAGGCGATAATTCTAATATTTTCTGTATTTTTTTTCAAATTGTAATCCTCCTAATCTAAGTACCCGTCCACCATCACTTGTCCCTATTATACCTGAATCTAAATTTAGAAAACAAGAACCATTATGTATATGACAAACGGTCATCCCCTCCAAAAGAGAATGACCGTTTTCGTCCGTATTGTTTTTTACAGGCCGTTCATCAGGCTGCTTAAACGGAGTCGTTCATCTTCATTTAGCGGAATCAAAGGGAGCCGGACGGACCCGACATCAAGACCCTTCAGCTGAAGAGCCGTCTTTAATGGAGACGGATTCGGTGCGGCAAAAAGCCCTTTCATCAGCGGAAGCAGCTTTTGGTGGATCAAAGCAGCCTGAGCCGTGTTCCCCTCTGTATAATGTTTGATCATTTCCTGCATTTCCGGTCCGATGATATGTGATGCAACGGAAACGATTCCTCTCGCTCCTACGGACAAGGCCGGCAGTGTCAGGCTGTCATCTCCTGAATAAACGGCAAAGTCCTCAGGGGTTTCAGCTACGATTTTTGTAATCGCATCTAAGTCGCCGCTCGCTTCTTTAATCGCAATGATATTCGGGATCTCCGCAAGGCGGATCGTCGTTTCCGGTGCGAGCGAAGCAGCCGTTCTTCCCGGTACATTATAAAGCATGACAGGCAGTGACGTTTCCTCCGCAATCGCTCTGAAATGGCGGTACATGCCTTCCTGAGAAGGCTTGTTGTAGTACGGAGTGACGAGCATGACGGCGTCAGCGCCGGCTTCTTCAGCTTTTTTCGTCAGCTTGATCGACGCTTTCGTGTTGTTGCTTCCCGTGCCGGCGATGATCGGGACGCGGCCTGCCGCTTCCTTTACGGAATATTGAATGAGCGCTACCTTTTCTTCTTCGGAAAGCGTCGGCGATTCTCCGGTTGTTCCGGCAACCACCAGGGAATCCGTCCCATTGTTTATTAAATAATCGATCAGCTTTGACAGTTTTTGAAAATCGATATTTTCATTTTTGTCAAAGGGCGTAACCATTGCGGTTGCGATATTTCCGAAATTCATTTTTTTCACCTCATCATGATTCAATCATATTTATTTTGACAGTTCAAACACTTCATGCAACGCATTCACGGCCGTCGCCATATTTTTCTCGTGCACGAGCACCCATATCGTTGTATGGCTGTCAGCAGACTGCAAGATCGGAATGCCTTTTTCTGATAAAGCGGTAACGATTTTTGAGGTAACGCCCGGAACGCCCATAATTCCCGCGCCAACTGCTGACACTTTCGCGCAATTTCTTGTCACGGCCGGTTCATAGCCCAATTCCTTCAGGATGCCAGAGGCGCGGTCGGTCATGTTTCCAGCCACCGTGTAGACAATTTCACTTGGTGTAATATTGAAGAAATCGACGCTGATGCCGGCATTCGCCATCGCTTTAAACACTTCAGTCTGTACGTTATATTGTCCTTCTTTTGCCGGGACTTTAAACTGTGTCACGTCTTTCACATGGGCGATGCCAGTGATAAGCCGCTCAAAAACGTCGCTTCCGGCTTTTGAGTTGTGATGGCTTGTGACGAGCGTGCCCGTCTCGTTTGAATAGGTTGAACGCACGCGGATCGGCACTTTCGCCTGCATTGCGATTTCAACGGCTCTCGGGTGGATCACCTTGGCCCCCTGATAGGCTAAATTACAGATTTCCGTATAGGTAATCACAGGCAGCGGCTTCGCTTTTTCAACGATGCGTGGATCAGCGGTCATGACGCCTTCGACATCTGTATAAATATCGATAAATTCCGCGTCCAGCGCCGCGCCGAGCGCAGCGGCCGATGTATCGCTTCCGCCGCGGCCGATCGTTGTAATGTCCCCTTTTGCAGTCGCGCCTTGGAAGCCTGCGACGACAACCGCATCATGGCCGGCCAGCATGCTGACAAGCCGCTCCGGCTTCATTTCGAGAATCTTTGCATTCGTATGGTTGTTGTCCGTTAAAAAGCCCGCTTGCGCACCGGTTAAAGCAGCTGCTTTAATCCCGTTTTCCAAAAGCATGCTGGCGAACACAACAGAGGAAATCGTTTCTCCGCATGATAAAAGCATATCCTGCTCGCGCTCGGTAATCGTATCCTGTCCGCCGTAAAGCAGATCAAGCAATGAATCAGTCGCATACGGATCGCCTTTCCGGCCCATGGCCGATACGACGACAACCGCTTTGTATCCTTCATTGACCGCTTCCTGAATATGGCTTAAGGCAAGCTTTCTGCCGCGGTCATCTTTTACAGACGTTCCGCCGAATTTTTGAACGATGATTTTCACTTTATTTCACTCCAAGTTGATTTCGGACGTAACAGAAGAGAGCAGGCTTTCATTTTTGCCTCACTCTCTTCTCACATCCCGTTAGAAATCTTAAACTAAATTTAAAGCTTTTAGGCTTTCTGCGATTTGTACGGAATTCCATGCTGCGCCTTTCAGCAGGTTGTCGGAAACGATCCACAGATGGAAACCGTTCGGGCGGTCAAGGTCTTTTCTCACCCGGCCGACAAACACGTCTCTTTTCCCTACTGCATCTGCAGGCATCGGATAGACCTGTTCAGCCGGATCATCCTGCAGAACGACGCCCGGAGCTTCTTTTAACAGATTTTTAATATCTTCTGCTGTCACATCATCACGGTCTGTTTCGATGTAGACGGATTCTGAATGCCCTGTTGCAACCGGCAGTCTGACACATGTGGCTGAAACTTGAAGCTCAGGCATGTGCATGATTTTTTTCGTTTCATTTATCATTTTCATTTCCTCAAACGTAAAGCCGTTTTCCTGGAATTTATCGATTTGAGGAATAGCGTTAAATGCGATTTGGTAGTGTTTTTCATCACTCTTCACCGGCATGATCTCAGGCTCGAACGGTTTGTCGTTCAAAATGGCTTCGGTTTGCCCGTAGAGCTCTTTTACCGCTTCGTTTCCGGCTCCCGACACCGCCTGATAAGTTGACACGATGATTTTGTTTAAACCGAAAGCCTTGCGGATCGGTTCGAGCGCAACAACCATCTGGATTGTTGAACAGTTCGGATTTGCAATAATGCCGTTGTGCTTGTGCAAATCTGCCTCATTGACCTCAGGTACGACGAGCGGAGTGTTTTGGTCCATTCGGAACGCGCTCGTATTATCAATAACGATCGCCCCGCGTTTGACAGCCTCGTGAGCAAGCGCCTGCGAAACGCTTCCCCCAGCGCTGAAAAGCGCGATGTTGACGCCTTCAAAGCTCTCTGGACGAGCTTCTTCTACAGTGTACTCTTCGCCTTTGAAAGTCTGCTTCGTACCTGCTGAACGTTTTGAGGATAATAAAGTCAGTTTATCCAGTTCAAAATTCCTGTCTTCTAGTGTTTTTAACATTTGCTGTCCTACAGCGCCTGTCGCACCAACTACTGCTACATGTAATCCTCTGCCCAATTGTAAAACTCCTTCCACCTTAATCGTCGTAAACGATTGGTTGACTATGCATTTTACATTTTATTTTAACATAGATGTGTGCCGTGGTGATTGATATTTTTTGTTACAACTTTATTTTCAAAAGATTTATTGATCACTGTGGACCAGGATAGGCTGCATTTGTTTATGGGAGAGCGCTTCTTCGACCGCCGGCACTAAAAGATCCATTTTGGCGACGAGCGAATTCGGCTTTTTATAAGGATCATCCTGGCCAAACGGAATAAAGTAAACGTTTTTTGCCGCCATCAGCCTCATCAAGTTGACGCCGTTCAAGCCGAGCGCATCATTCGTTGAAATACCGAGGACAACGGGACGGGAGTTTCTCATCGTCGCCTTGGCCGCCATGAGAACCGGACTGTCCGTCTGGGCGTTTGCGAGCTTGCTCATCGAATTTCCCGTCAGTGGCGCAACAACCATGCAGTCCAGCGGAGTTTTCGGTCCGAGAGGCTCCGCTTTCGGAATGGAATCAATGACTTTAAATCCAGTCAGTTCCTCTATTCTCCTGACCCATTCTTCTCCTTCTCCAAAGCGTGTGTCCGTCGACTTGACAGTATGTGTGACGACCGGTCTCACTTCAGCTCCATTGTTGATCAGCGCTTCGATTTGCGGAAATACAGCATCATACGTGCAATGTGAACCCGTCAGACCAAATCCGATTCTTTTTCCTTTGATCGACATTATGACAGCCCCTTTCGGTCGGTTGTTAATTCAGACAAAAGGTTGCACAAAACATTGGCAATAATCTGTCCCGCCGTTTTAGGCGCGACGATCCCGGGGAGTCCCGGAGCAAGCAGCGCTTTAATGCCTTGCTTTTCAGCAAAATCAAAATCGGTGCCTCCGGGACGGGTTGCTAAATCGAGAATTAATGTTCTGGGTGTCATTCGTGAGAGGACGTGTTTATCGAGAATCAGGCTTGGAATGGTATTGATGCAAATGTCGATATTTTCAACATGCTCTGCAAGTTCGTTTGTGTGGAAAGGAGTGAGGCCCATCTCCAAGATTCTGGCGAGGTGGGCGGAGTCGCGCGCTCCGACTTTTACGCGTGCTCCGAGCGCCGAGAACGTCCGGCTGATGCTCATTCCCGTCCGCCCGAGCCCGAGAACCATCACATTCGAGCCGTGAATCGTAAAGTCTGTATGCTGTATGGCCATCATAATGGCACCTTCGACTGTAGGTATCGAGTTGTATATCGCAATATCGTCTCTTTCAAAGAGCTTGACAAGACGGCGGTTTGCCCCTTTGGCCATGCCGTCTAAATACTGGTTTGAAATCCCTGAATAAATCGCACAGTGAGGCGGAGTTTTTTCTAAATGTTCCTGTTTTAACACCACTTTTTCATTGGAAAAAACAGTCGCAACCGTTCCTTCCATCGATGTGCCTGATACAGGCAGAATAATGCTGTCTATTGTGCCAAAGTCGAGTTCGTTCAGCTTTAGTTTTGTAGCTCCGGTAAACCCGTGATCAAGCTGGTCAAAACCGATTAAAAAGACCTTTGCATTCTGTTCCGTCAGCTTGCGGATGATCTCGAGCTGCCTTGCATCGCCGCCGATGATTGCAATCGTTAATCCGGTTAACATGGCTCTAACATTCACCTTCTTTTTTGACAAGGATCTAATTCATAAGCTAATTTCATCATATGACAAAAAGGAAATAGCGGTGAATTGAAATCCAGAAAAACAAAAAGCCCGCCCCAGGGGACGGGCGGGTGTTCTAGGCTTGCTTATTCTTCTTTTGTCACGCTGCTTTCCGGCACATCCAAAATGATCATATCCGATCCGATTTTTTGAATTTGCGACCAGGGCACCTTGATGTCATTCCCCTGTTTTCTGCCAAGTCCGAACCATTTTACAGAAGGGATAATAAGAGCGGTAATCTGTCCGTCCTGCTCATTGATCTCAAGATCCGTCTGCCCCAGTACGCCAAGCCGTTCAGCCCGCTTAACATCGACGATTTCTTTTCCCGAAAGCTCACTCAGCCTCATGAAAAAACCCCCTTTTGTTATGATGTATGAACCGATAACAAAAAACATGCCTGCCTAAAAAGACAAGCATGTTTTAACGAGGTATTATTTCGGCAGCTCACCCGACGGGCTGATCAATGCAGACGAGTAATCATCGGTGAAAATCCGGTTGGCAAGATTGTTCACACGCTCAAGGCTGACGGCATTCAACTTTTCGATGATTTCATCAAGCGTCCGGTGTTTGCCGAGCAAAAGCTCATTTTTGCCGTTGCGGCTCATTTTGCTGTTTGTGCTTTCGAGACTGAGCATCAGGCTGCCTTTCATTTGCTCTTTGCTGTTTTCAAGCTCTTTCGGTGTAATTCCGTCGCTTTTCAGCACACGCAGTGTTTCATGAATCGTTTCTGACAGAAGCTGAAGCTGATTTGCGCCGGTTCCGGCGTAGATCGTCATCATGCCGCTGTCTTCATAGGAAGTGTGGTAGCTGAACACGGAATATGCAAGACCTTTATCTTCCCGGACATCCTGAAAGAGGCGGCTGCTCATGCTCCCTCCCAAAATATTATTGAGAACGATCAAATCGTAGATTTCCGGGTGACCTGCTTCCAGCCCGTTAAAGCCGAGACAGAGGTGAGCCTGTTCGGTTTCTTTTTTGCGCGTCATTTTCTCATGATGAAAATCCGGTTTTGTCATGCCGGTTCTTTTGCCTTTGGCTTCATATGAGCCGAAATGCTTTTCAGCTTCTTTTATAAAAGCTTCCGGCACATTTCCGGCTATCGAAATGACGACGCGGTCAGGCGTGTAATATTCGTCCATATATTTTCTGAGCGAATCTCCGTCAAATTCAGCAAGCGTCTCCTCTGTGCCGAGGATCGGATAACCGAGGGAATGGCTGCCGAATGACGCTTTGCTCAGAAGATCGTGGACGATGTCGTCAGGCGTGTCCTCATACATTTTAATCTCTTCATAGACGACGTTTTTTTCTTTTTTCAATTCTTCCTCGTCAAATGATGAATGAAAGAACATGTCAGAAAGCACTTCCAGAGCATAGCTTGCATGCTCATCGAGAACTTTGGCGTAATAGCACGTATATTCCTTTGAGGTAAACGCGTTGACCTGTCCGCCGATTCTGTCGAAAGACTCTGCGATGTCCCTTGCAGTGCGCGTTTTAGTCCCTTTGAAAAACATGTGCTCAAGAAAGTGCGAAATACCGTTAATTTCAGGTGTTTCATGTCTTGATCCGGTTCCAATCCAAACTCCGATGGCCACAGACCGGACAGTGGGATTGTTTTCGAATACGATTCTTACCCCATTTTGACAAGTATACCGTTTAATCAAATTTGTTCCTCCTATTCAAAGAACGGGCCGCACATCCTATTCTTCAACAAGCCTTTTTTCATTCATCAGCTGTGAAACAGTTCCGATTTGATAGCCTTTTTCATGAAGGTTCTGTATCAAAACGGCAAGACTTTTTGCAGTTGGATCTGTCGGATGCATTAATATCATGGCGCCGTTATGTACTTTGCTTAATACCCGTTGCTGTAAGACGGCCGGCTGCGGTTTCTGCCAATCGATCGTATCAACTGTCCACATGATCGTTCCCATCCCCATCTTGTGAGCCTGATCCACAACCTCTTTGCGGAAGCTGCCGCTCGGCGGGGCGAACCATTTCGGTTTGACGCCGAGCGTTTCCTTTATTTGTTCATTTGTTATCCGCAGCTGTTCTGAAATACGTTCTCTCGTCAGTTTGCTCATATCCGGATGATTATATGAATGGTTTCCGATTTCATGTCCGCCGTTTTGGATCGCTTTTGCGAGCTCGGGGTGATGTTTCACCCATCTGCCCTCCAAAAAAAAGGTGGCTTTGACACGATGCTTTTCTAAAACGGGAAGCATCTCCTGCAAATATTCATTACCCCAAGCGACATTGATAATAAACGATACCATCGGTTTATCCGGGTGTCCGCGGTAGATCGGCTCAGGCTTTAAGGATTCTAAATGAACATCAGGTTTCACTTGATCATAAACGAGCAGCTTCTCATCAAATGCTCCGGCCCGTTTCATTTTTGTGTACGATTTTTCGATGTTTACTTTTAAGCCGTTGTAGCCGGGCATCGCTTTCCATATTTGATCAATTTTTGCATTCTGGGCCTTTACTTCATATTCAGGCGCTTTTTGCAAAAGCTCCTGGTACAATTCGTCTTTCTGAGCGGCAACCGTGACCGCATCTTTTTTCATCGCATCTATGTAATGTTGTGAATACGGACGGTTCATCATCTGATAGGACATCAGCAAAAGAAAGAAAAAAACGGAAACACGAACAATCGTTCTTTTCAATTGTATTCCTCCCTTCCCCACAAAATATGTGAGAAAAGGACAAGATAGAACCGGACCGTTTTCACGGCTTAAAACAAAGAAGCCGGGTTACCCAGGCTTCCTTTTGCTTTGAAGACGAAGACAGAAGCAAGATAAAACACCGTTTTTTTACGATTTTTGTTCTTCTTTTTCCTTCTGTTCACGCAGTACAGCTTTTCTTGATAAGTTGACGCGTCCTTGTTTATCGATTTCGGTAACCTTAACAAGGAGCTCGTCGCCGATTTTGACGACATCTTCGACTTTTCCTACCCGTTCGAGCGCAAGCTCTGAAATATGGACCAAACCGTCTTTTCCGCTGAACAGTTCAACGAAAGCTCCGAATTTTTCAATCCGCTTTACTTTACCTAAGTAAAGCTGTCCGACCTCAACTTCTCTGACAAGGTCTTCGATGATTTTCTTCGCTTTTTGGTTCATGCTTTCATCGGTGGAAGAGATGAAGATTGTGCCGTCTTGTTCAATATCGATTTTAACACCTGTATCTTCAATGATCTTATTGATTTGTTTTCCGCTTGGTCCGATGACGTCGCGGATTTTATCCGGATTGATCGACATCGTCAAGATTTTCGGCGCATAAGGAGAAAGCTCTTTTCTTGATTCAGCCAATGTGCTCAGCATGCTTTCAAGAATTTCCATTCTGCCTTTTTTCGCCTGCTGAAGAGCCTCTTCCAAAATCTCTCTTGATAGGCCTTCAATTTTAATATCCATTTGCAGAGCTGTGACGCCTTTGGACGTTCCCGCTACTTTAAAGTCCATATCTCCGAGATGGTCTTCCATACCTTGAATATCGGTTAGGACCGTGTAGTTGTCACCTGATTTGACAAGACCCATTGCGATTCCGGCCACCGGAGCTTTAATCGGCACCCCTGCATCCATCATTGCAAGCGTGCTTGCACAAATGCTCGCCTGGGAAGTTGAACCGTTTGATTCAAGCACTTCAGAGACGAGGCGGATGGTGTACGGGAAGTCTTTTTCAGACGGAACAATCGGCTCAAGCGCACGTTCCCCGAGGGCTCCGTGCCCGATTTCGCGGCGTCCCGGTCCGCGCATCGGCCCTGTTTCCCCGACGCTGAACTGCGGGAAGTTGTAATGGTGCATAAAGCGTTTTGATTCCTCGACACCGAGACCGTCCAAAATTTGCACATCGCCAAGCGCACCGAGCGTACAAATGCTGAGCGCCTGCGTCTGCCCCCGTGTGAAAAGGCCTGAACCGTGTGTTCTCGGAAGGAGTCCGACTTCTGAAGAAAGCGGGCGAATCTCATCGACAGCCCGGCCGTCAGGACGAACTTTTTCCTCCGTGATCAGACGGCGCACTTCATTTTTAACAAGCTGCGACAAAATGTCTTTCACTTGTTTCAGCGTGTCTTCATCGTGTTCCTCTTCTTCAAACTTGGCCAATACCTCGTTTTTCACTTCGCTGATCGCGTCCTCGCGCGCGTGCTTTTCATGAACCTGGATCGCTTTTAAGAGGTTTGATTCGGCCATTCCCCGCACTTTTTCTTTCAGATCGGAATCGATCTCATACAGGGTGATTTCTGATTTTTCTTTCCCGACAGCGGCGACGATTTCCTCCTGGAACGCAATAAGCCGCTTGATCTCCTCGTGACCGAACATGATCGCTTCAAGCATGATCTCTTCCGGAACTTCGTCTGCTCCTGCTTCAACCATGTTGATCGCATCTTTCGTTCCCGCTACGACGAGGTGAATGTCGCTTTTTTCAAGCTGTTCAAGTGTCGGATTAATAATGAATTCGTTGTCAACCCGGCCTACCGTCACTCCGGCAATCGGCCCTTCAAACGGGATGTCCGATACGGACAGCGCAAGAGACGATCCGAACATTGCCGCCATTTCCGACGAACAATCCTGGTCAACACTCATGACGATACTGACGACTTGAACTTCATTCCGGAAGCCGTCTGCGAACAGCGGACGAATCGGCCGATCGATTAACCGGCTGGCGAGAATCGCTTTTTCGCTCGGTCTGCCCTCTCTTTTAATAAACCCACCCGGAATCTTTCCGACGGCGTAAAGTCTTTCTTCATAATTCACGGTTAACGGGAAGAAATCTACGGTTTTAGGTTCTTTTGAAGCCGTTGCGGTGCTGAGCACAGCAGTGTCTCCATAACGCACCATGACAGCTCCGTTTGCTTGTTTTGCAAGCTGGCCGGTTTCTACCGTTAGCTTGCGGCCGGCCCAATCTATGGAAAAGACATGTTTCTCTTGTCCCATTCTTATATGAACTCCTCTCTTCGGATAGTTTTTACGTTACTCCTATTATGAACGAAATGAATTGAACATATCAATGGCAAAGTGCTATGTAAAGAATGAATCGTGTCATTTAAAATCATTTATATGAACAACGCGTTTTAGAGTTGCCGGATATTCGTTCTTATACGATAAAAAAGCGGGAATCCTCCCGCTTTTTACGATTATCGACGTAATCCTAGTTTGTTGATCAACTCACGGTAACGAGTTACGTCTTTGTTACGAAGATACGTAAGAAGATTACGACGTTTACCTACCATTTTAAGAAGACCGCGACGTGAGTGATGGTCTTTCTTGTGAGTGCGTAAATGCTCGTTCAAGTTGTTGATTTGATCTGTTAGGATAGCGATCTGAACTTCCGGTGATCCCGTGTCAGATTCGTGGGTTTTGAACTCATTGATGAGTTGTGTTTTACGCTCTTGAGTAATTGCCATCCTGTTTCACCTCCATATAATATTAGCCCCGATTACCTAGCAAACGCCGGTGATTCGATTTGCCAAGTGAACGGTTTTAAAGCTACAGACAATATGATACTAGAAATGCGGGCCTAATGCAACCATTTATGATGAAGTTTAGCTATTATCACCATTGTTGACGCGTATTGCCGTTTCCATACATCTAGATTTCGGCCGGCTTCCGCTCTCTGAAGAAGCGGATCGCTTCTTCTTTGTCTCTAGAAATCTGTTCGACAAGCTCGTCAACGCTGCCGAATTTTTTTTCGCTCCTCAGCCGCTTATACCATTCAACCTTAATTTCGGACCCGTATATGTCACGGTCAAAATCGAATAAGTTGACTTCGATTGAAGGCTGCCCCGGCCGTTTTTCGTAAAACGTCGGCTTGTATCCGACATTGCAGACGCCGTTGTAGACAGCGCCGCCGATTTCGGCTTTAACGGCATACACACCTGTCGGCGGGACGATGTATGTGTCTTTAAGGCCGATATTGGCGGTCGGAAATCCGATCGTTCGGCCCCTTTTATCGCCGTGGATCACAAAGCCTTTCACATGGTACGGCCTGCCGAGCAGTTCAGCGGCGTACTCGACGTCTCCGGCTGCCAGGACAGTGCGGATTCTCGTGGAGCTCACCTTTTGGTCCTGATTGGAGTATTTTGCGACAGACGTGCTTTTGACACGGCCTTTCGCATACTCCTGGAAATTTTCCATTGTGCCTTTGCCGAATTTCCCGAAGGTAAAGTCAAACCCGGCTACAACATGAGTAACGTGAAAGCCGAGTATATATTGATCGATAAATTCTTCAGGCGATAGAGAAGCGAATTCAGGGGTAAATGTGACAACGTATAAAAAATCGACCCCTAAATCTTCAATGATGCTGATTTTGTCCTGCAAAGGCGTGATTAAATCTTTTGGCTCCCGGCCTTTTTTGAGCACGGCAGAAGGGTGGGGATGAAAGGTCATCACGGCCGTTTTGACCCCTTCTCTTGCCGCGGTGTTTTTTGCTGTAAGAATCACTTGCTGATGTCCCAGGTGAACACCGTCAAAATAGCCTAATGCCATAACTGATGTCGGAAAATCCTCACGCTTCAAGTCGTGTGGGTGGGAAATATGTATCGTCTTCAAGAACGGTCACCTTTTCTATTGTTCGCTTTTTTGCACGAGTACTTTTGCCGGCTTCAACAGGCCGGTTTTGGTCGGATGCGGATAATAGACGGCTGTGCACCGGCCTGCTTCCGTAAAGACCGCAATGCGGTCTTCGCTCGTCAAATGAGAAAAGCTGCCGGGCGTTTCAAGCACCGCTCCATTTTCCACTTTCTTAGCTAATGTATCACTAATTATCCATTTCGGCAAATGATCAAGCGCACGTTCGATGGGGACGAGCTTTTCGGACAATGTTCCGCCAGCAATCAAGCCTTCGACGTCTTCAAAGGTCAAGCATTCATCAAGGGTAAAAGGGCCTGATGCGGTCCTGACCAGGTTGGACATATGCGCGGGATATCCGAGCTTCTCCCCGATTGTTACCACCAAGGTCCTGACATATGTGCCTTTTGAACATGTCACAACAAACCGAAAGCGGGCTTTATCCTGCTCATGGCGAATCTCGGATGTCAGTTCGATATGATGGATGGTGATGGCCCGCTTCGGCCGTTCAACCTCGATACCGGCCCGCGCGTATTCATACAGCTTTTTGCCGCCTACCTTGACAGCGGAATACATCGGCGGGACTTGCTCAATCGTTCCTTCAAGAGATCTCAGGACGCTCTGCACGGCCTGTTCATCAGGCGGCGCTAAAACGGGTTTCTTTTCCGTGACTTGCCCCGTCTGGTCTTCTGTCTCCGTGGAACAGCCAAGCGTGACCTCTGCATCATATGTTTTGGACTTTTCCGTCAAATACTCGACGACTTTGGTTGCTCTCCCGACGCAGATCGGGAGAACGCCCGAAACCTCGGGATCCAATGTGCCGGTATGGCCGACCTTTTTTGTTTTCAACAGTTTGCGGATCTTCATGACGCAGTCGTGCGAAGTCATGCCGACCGGTTTATGCAACAGAAGGACTCCGTTATACATTCGTGTTTCTTCGCCCCTTTCTCATTTGGAGCTAAAAAGGACAGGCAGTCGCCCGCCTATCCTTTTTCAGCTTATGATTCTTCTTTGTTTGCGTTCAGCTCGTGAATCAATGTTTCGATACGGTTTCCGTAATCGATCGATTCATCGAACTCAAAATGGATTTCAGGTGTTTTACGGAGCCTGATTCGGTTTCCAAGTTCGGAACGAATAAAGCCCTTTGCTTTTGCCAAGCCTTTGAGCGTTTCTTCCCGTTTCTTTTCATCGCCTAAAACGGAAATATACACTTTGGCAATTTGCAAATCACCTGAGACCCTGACATCAGTGACTGTTAAAAATCCGATCCGCGGATCTTTCAGCTTTCTGCCGATAATGTCACCAAGTTCTTTTTTCATCTGCTCACCCACACGGGTAGCTCTCATCGTCATGACCATACCACCTCTACGTTAAAACCACTCTGTTCTCGTGATCGTCCGTTCAATTTCCGGAAAAGAGTCGATAAAGCTTAGAACCCGTTGCAACTCTTTTTCCGTTTGCACGCGAGAGGAAGAAACGGCGGCGATACCAAAGCTTGTGCGCTGCCAAGTGTCCTGGTAGTCAATTTCTGAAACAGAAACGTTGAACTTTGCGCGGATTCTTGTGATCACCCGCTTCAGCACCGCCCGTTTTTCCTTGAGTGATGATGCATCGTAAATGATGCATTCGCATTCAACGAAACCGATCACTTTCTTTCAATTTCTTGCATGACATACGCTTCGATCATATCGCCTTCGCGAATGTCGTTGTATTTCTTAATGGTGATACCACATTCATATCCTTGTGAAACTTCTTTCACATCATCTTTAAAGCGTTTCAGCACATCGACTTCCCCTTCATAGATGACGACGCCGTCGCGGATTAAGCGGATTCCGCTGTCACGTGTGATCGTACCTTCCGTTACATAGCCTCCGGCAATCGTTCCGATTTTAGAGACTTTGAATGTTTGACGGACTTCAACCATGCCGATCACTTTTTCTTCATACTCAGGATCAAGCATGCCTTTCATGGCTGCTTCGATCTCATCGATGACTTTATAAATGATGCGGTGAAGGCGGATATCCACATTTTCGGCTTCGGCGGTACTCTTAGCATTTCCGTCAGGTCTGACATTAAACCCGATCACGATTGCATTTGAAGCAGAAGCTAAAATAATGTCTGATTCGGTAATCGCACCTACGCCTGTGTGGATGATTTTGACTCTGACGCCTTCGACTTCTATTTTTTGCAGTGCTGCAACGAGAGCTTCAGCAGAGCCTTGAACATCAGCTTTGACCACGAGATTAATGTCTTTGACATCGCCTTGTTTAATCTGTTCAAACAAGTCATCAAGGCTGAGCTTCGCTTTATCGCTGCGCTGTTCTTCAAGCTGCTTGGTAGCGCGGGCTTCGCCGACTGAACGGGCTGTTTTTTCGTCTTTGAACACAAGGAACTGATCCCCTGCGTTCGGAACTTCGTTCAATCCGGTGATTTCAACAGGTGTTGACGGTCCCGCCGATTTAACGCGTCTGCCGACATCATTGACCATCGCGCGAACGCGTCCAAATGTGTTCCCGACGACAATCGGATCTCCGACGTGAAGCGTTCCGTTTTGAACGAGCAGTGTTGCGACAGAACCTTTTCCTTTATCAAGCTCGGCTTCGATGACCGTTCCTTTTGCTCTGCGGTTCGGATTCGCTTTGAGCTCCTCGACCTCGCTGACGAGCAGGATCATTTCGATCAGCTCATCGATTCCCTCTCCTGACAGTGCTGAAAGAGGAACGAAAATCGTCTCGCCTCCCCATGCTTCAGGAACAAGACCGTGCTCTGTCAGCTCCTGCATCACCCGGTCAGGGTTTGCCGTCGGTTTGTCGATTTTGTTGACAGCGACGATGATCGGCACTTCAGCCGCTTTCGCATGGTTGATCGCTTCGACCGTCTGCGGCATGACCCCGTCATCTGCAGCTACGACGAGAATCGTAATATCCGTAACTTCCGCACCGCGTGCGCGCATCGTTGTGAATGCGGCGTGGCCCGGAGTGTCAAGGAAGGTGATTTTTTTGCCGTTTTCCTCGATCTGATAAGCGCCAATATGCTGTGTGATGCCTCCGGCTTCGCCTTCGACGACCTTCGTTTTTCTGATGCTGTCAAGAAGCGTTGTTTTTCCGTGGTCGACGTGGCCCATGATTGTTACGACAGGAGGACGGATTTCAAGGTCTTCTTCTTGATCCGGCTCTTCGTATTTTTCGAGCTCGGTTTCTTCAAGGACGATCACTTCTTCGACGTCGACGCCGTATTCTGAAGCGATCAGCTCAACGGTATCTTTGTCAAGATCTTGGTTGATCGTTGCCATAGTGCCGAGAAGCATTAATTTTTTAATGATTTCTGACGGTTCTTTTCCGAGCTCTTCGGCAAGCTGCCCGACCGACATTGAGTTGGTAAATTCGATTTTTTCAGGCAGTTCTTTTTTCGGCTTGAACTGCTTCTCCTGCGGAGATTGATGATTTTTACCGCGCTTGTTCTTTTTGTTATTGTTGTTGTTGTTTTTCTTCTTGTTTTTATTGTTAAATTGAGTATTCTGCACGTTATTCTTCTTTCCGTCTCGATTTTTGTTTGGCTTACTTCCGGCATTCTGTTTTGCGGCTTCTTGCTGCGGCTTTTGTCCGCCTGTACCGGCATCCTTTTTATTTCCCGCAGGTTTAGCGCTCTTCTTGAATTTTTGATCGAGCTGTTTGATCGCATTTTCTTCGATCATCGCCATATGGTTATTGACTTCGATATTCATATCTTTCAATGCCGCGATAATATCCTTACTTGAAACATTTATGGCTTTTGCATATTCATAAACTCTCATTTTAGCCATTCGTTCACCCCCAAAAAAATTAATCGAGCTTTCGGAGCAACGTATTCGCAAAACCTTGATCAGTGACAGCAACAACCACACGGGATTCTTTGCCGATTGAACGGCCCAAAAGCATACGATCTCCGACTTTTTTCACCGGTACATCGTAGTGCCTGCATTTGTCGGTTACTTTTTTCTCCGTGTTAGCCGATGCGTCGTCTGCAAGCAAAACAAGCTTTGCGCGCGAATGCCTGATTTCTTTCACAACCAGGTCTTCTCCGGACACGACCTTTCGAGCTCGATTCGCCAGACCCAGCAAGGAAAACCATTCTGATTCCGACATTTATCTAATTCTCCTTTTCCGCCAGTTCCAGCAGTTCATCAAAAATCTGATCATCAATCTGTGCTTGAAGCTGATTTGCTAAGCTGTTTTTCTTTTTTGCAGTTAAAATGACGTCTTTATCAAGAGTAAGGTAGGCTCCCCGGCCGTTTTTCTTGCCGGTCGGGTCTACGGAAACTTCCCCTTCTTTCGAACGGACGACGCGGATGAGCTCCTTTTTAGGCTTCATTTCCCCTGTTACGACGCATTTTCTAAGCGGGATCTTCTTTCGGCTTTTCACCAAAGGTCACCTCTTATTCATCCGATTCTGGAGTTTCGCTTTCAAAGAAAAGCTCTTCCGGCTCCTCTTCTTCAAGCTCCCTTGGATAAATTCCAAGCTCTCTTGCATCTGTTTCGCTTTTAATATCGATCTTCCAGCTTGTCAACTTAGCTGCCAAGCGGGCGTTTTGACCTCTTTTTCCGATGGCGAGCGACAGCTGGTAGTCAGGAACGACAACCGTTGTCGCCTTATCCTCTTCATTGACGATGACGTCGAGCACTTTTGAAGGGCTCAGCGCATTGGCGACGAATTCAACCGGGTCGTTTGACCAGTGAACAATATCAATTTTCTCGCCTTTCAATTCATTGACGATCGCCTGAACGCGCTGACCCTTCGGTCCGACGCAGGCGCCGACGGGATCGATGTCGGGATTATCCGTGCGCACGGAAATCTTCGAGCGGTCTCCCGCTTCTCTCGCCACGGATTTGAGCTCGACCGTTCCATCGTAAATTTCCGGGACTTCGATTTCAAAGAGACGTTTTAATAAACCTGGATGAGTTCTTGAAACGTAAATCTGCGGACCCTTCGTCGTTTTTTCGACTTTTGTAATGAACACTTTGATCCGGTCATGGGGCTTGTAGACTTCATTCGGCATCTGTTCTGAAACCGGCAGAAGCGCCTCGATTTTTCCTAAAGAGACATAGATGAACTTATTGTCGATCCGCTGAACGATGCCTGTCATGATATCTTCTTCGCGATCGATGAATTCAGAATAGATGACGCCGCGCTCCGCTTCGCGGACGCGCTGAGTCACGACCTGCTTTGCCGTCTGGGCAGCGATGCGGCCGAAATCCTTCGGCGTCACTTCGATTTCCACGACATCTCCGACAATGTAGTTCGGATTGATGTTTACGGCATCTTCAATCGAGATTTCAAGGCGCGGATCATACACTTCATCCACGACATCTTTGCGGGCGAAAACGCGGATTGAACCAGTGTCGCGATTTAAATCTACCCTGACGTTCTGCGCCTGGTTGAAGTTCCGCTTATAAGCGGAAATGAGCGCAGCTTCAATTGCTTCAATAATAATGTCCTTACTGATTCCCTTTTCTTTTTCAAGAACAGTCAGGGCATCTAACAACTCACTACTCATGTTTATGGTTTCCCCCTTAAACAGTCAAAAATTAATTGAACGAAACAGCCAGCCTTGCTTTGGCTACTTTATCATATGGAATATTGATCGTTTTCCGGCGCGTTTTGATCATCACCGCGACTTCCACGTTTTCACCGTCAAATGCGGAAAGCTCGCCTTCAAACTCTTTATTGCCTTCAATAGGTTCGTACGTTTTAATATATACGTTTTTTCCGAGCGCTTTCATGAAATCGGCTTCTTTCTTTAAAGGCCTCTCAGCTCCAGGTGACGATACTTCAAGAAAATAGTTTTGCTTGATCGGATCAGCCTCGTCGAGCTTTTCACTAAGAGCTTCGCTAACCTTGGCACATTCCTCGATGTCCACGCCGTCATCTGAATCAATAAACACGCGAAGAAACCAGCTCGGACCTTCCTTGACAAATTCGATGTCAACGAGTTCAAGCTGAAGATTGTCTAGTATAGGCTGGACCATTTCGCTGACGGTATCGATCACTTTGTTACTCATACTTTTCCTCCTTGTGCAGGCTCCCATTCATCAGCTCCCTCGTAAAAACCCTGCTTCAAAAGCAGGGGATTTTAGAAAAAACGATGAACATGTCGAGACAAAATTGCCTGTTCAATACAAAAGAGCGGGTTTCCCCACTCTTCGCCTCGGCTATCGTTAGCATTTCCAATAAAACTATACCATAACCATATTTTTATTGCAAATCATGACAGCGTTAGTTCAAGCTTTTTGCAGAACCTGGCTGAGACCCGGTTGATATTTCGTCATCCGGTTTTTTGTATGGGCATCAGATATACGATTCGAAAGCCGGCGATAATTCCTGTTAAAATCAGCTGCCTGCTTGAGCAGGCAGCATTAGAATTAGAATAATGACAGCTGGTTCTGATCTGGGAGCGACTCGAGACAGCCGTGGCGCTCCAAGTATTCCATGATCGTTTTTGACACCTTGCCTCTTTTTTGCAAATCTTCTTTGGAAAGAAATTCGCCTTCTTCCCTTGCTTTGACAATATTCAAAGCGGCGTTTGTTCCAAGCCCCGGTATTGAATTAAACGGCGGAATCAAGCTGTTTCCGTCAATGATGAATTCGGAAGCGCTCGATCTGTATAAGTCGACTTTTTGGAAAGAGAAGCCCCTTTCGCACATTTCAAGCGCCAGCTCAAGCACCGTGAGCAAACTTTTCTCTTTCGGAGAAGCGTCAAGGCCTTTAGAGTTGATGTCATCCATGACGGCTTTAATCGCTGTCGACCCTTTGATCATCGTTTCGATATCAAAGTCATCGGCCCGCACCGTAAAGTATGCTGCGTAGTAGAGCAGCGGATGATGGACTTTAAAATAAGCGATTCTGACCGCCATCAAAACATATGCCGCAGCGTGGGCTTTCGGGAACATGTATTTGATTTTTTTACACGAGTCGATATACCAGTCCGGAACATTATTATTCTTCATTTCTTCTTCCCACTCAGGTGTCAGTCCCTTACCTTTACGGACAAATTCCATAATCTTAAAGGCGAGGGATGGCTCAAGCCCCTGGTAGATTAAGTACACCATAATATCATCACGGCAGCCGATCACTTCGCTCAGCTCACAAATATTATTGTGAATCAGCTCCTGCGCGTTGCCGAGCCATACGTCCGTACCGTGTGACAGGCCGGAAATCTGAACGAGCTCGGAAAATGTCGTCGGCTTGGTGTCTTCGAGCATCTGTCTGACAAAGCGGGTTCCGAATTCAGGGATGCCAAGCGTTCCGGTTTTACAGCCGATCTGCTCCTCGGTTACCCCTAAAGATTCTGTCCCTTGGAAAATTTTCATCACTTCGGGATCATCGGTCGGAATCGTCTTCGGATCAATCCCGCTCAGATCCTGGAGCATACGGATGACCGTCGGATCATCGTGTCCGAGAATATCCAGCTTCAGCAGGTTGTCATGGATGGAATGGAAGTCAAAGTGCGTCGTCTTCCATTCGGAATCGGTGGCATCCGCCGGAAACTGGATTGGTGAAAAGTCGTAAATATCCATGTAATCAGGCACAACGATGATTCCGCCCGGGTGCTGCCCTGTTGTCCGCTTGACGCCTGTACAGCCTTGGACAAGGCGGTCGATTTCCGCCCCGCGCATATGCAAATTGTTGTCGTTAGCATACCCTTTGACATACCCGTAAGCCGTTTTTTCGGCGACTGTGCCGATCGTTCCCGCACGGTAGACGTTATCCTCTCCGAACAGGACTTTCGTGTAGTTGTGGGCGTGCGGCTGATATTCGCCCGAGAAGTTCAAGTCGATATCAGGAACCTTGTCCCCTTTAAACCCCAGAAACGTCTCGAACGGTATGTCGTGGCCGTCTTTTCTGTAGGCCGCTCCACACTTCGGACAGTCTTTGTCAGGCAAATCAAATCCCGAACCGACCGATCCATCGTTGAAAAACTCGGAATGGCGGCAATCCGGACAGACGTAATGCGGCGGCAGCGGGTTGACCTCGGTAATTTCCGTCAATGTTGCGACAAGGGAAGAACCGACCGATCCCCTTGAACCGACAAGATAGCCGTCATCAAGGGAGCGTTTTACAAGCTTATGAGAGATCAGATAGATGACGGCGAATCCATGGCCGATAATGCTTTTCAGCTCTTTTTCGATCCGCTTTTCGACGATTTCCGGAAGGTCGTCGCCGTAAATGCTTTTTGCTTTCTCATAGCTCATGCGGCGGATTTCGTCATCTGCGCCTTCGATCTTCGGTGTGTAAAGATCGTCTTTGATCGGCTTGATTTCTTCGATTCGCTCGCTGATCAAACGGGTGTTCTTGACGACGATTTCTTTCGCTTTTTCCTCACCCAAAAATGAAAAGGCCTCAAGCATTTCATCCGTCGAACGGAAATGAACGTTCGGCAGTTCGTGCCTGTTGAGCGGATTTGCGCCGCCTTGTGAGGAAACCAGAATCTTGCGGTAAATTTTATCCTCAGGGTTCAGGTAATGAACATTCCCCGTAGCTACTACCGGAATATTCAGTTTCTCGCCGAGCTTTGTGATGTTGGCGATGATTTCTTTTAACGCTTTTTCATCCCTGACGAGTTCAAGCTGGAGCAGGTGCCGGTAGACTTCAGGCGGCATGACTTCAAGATAGTCATAAAATGAAGCGATGTCTTCGACCTCTTCCGGCGATTTCTGCATCATGCCTTCGAATACTTCGCCTTTGTCGCATGCCGAACCGATTAAAAGGCCTTCTCTGTACTTTTCAAGCTGTGACCTTGGGATCCTCGGCACCCTGTAAAAATAATGGATATGTGAAAGCGACACGAGTTTGAAAAGGTTTTTCAAACCTGTCTCATTGACCGCCAAAAGGGTCGCGTGATATGGCCTTGAACGCTGATAGGCATTGGACTGCCCCATATTTTCATTCAGCTGATCGTGGTACATGATATTTTTTTCGGCCGCGTCTTTCAGCATTTTCACAAGGAGATAGCCCGTCGCTTCGGTATCATAAATCGCCCTGTGGTGCTGGGTGAGCTCGATGTCAAACTTTTTACAAAGCGTATTCAGCCTGTGGTTTTTGAATTCCGGATAAAGAAAACGGCCCAGCTCAAGTGTGTCAATGACCGGGTTCTGCACTTTCTCCGAATTCAGCAGACGCTTGTAGGCGACATTGATGAAGCCGATGTCAAAGCTTGCATTGTGAGCGACAAGCGTGTGATCTCCGACCCATTCTTTAAAATCTCGGATGACCTCTTCGGCTTCAGGCGCATCTTTCAGCATATCATCGGTAATCCCAGTCAGCTCGATGATCGTAGCCGATAAAGGGCGATGCGGGTTTGCAAACCTTTCAAAGCGTTCGATGATCTCCCCGCCTTTTACTTTTACGGCGGCCAGCTCGATGATCGTATCATAGACGGCCGACAGCCCCGTCGTCTCGACGTCGAACACGACATATGTCTCCTCTTCAAGCAGACGATGCACCGGATTGTAGGCAATCGGCACGCCGTCATCGACGAGATTGGCTTCAAGTCCGTAGATCATTTTCACGCCATGCTTTTTGCTCGCCGCGAATGCATCAGGAAACGATTGGACAACAGCGTGATCAGTGAGCGCGATAGCCGGATGCCCCCATTTTTTCGCCTGTTCGACAAGCTTGCCGATACTTGATACGGCATCCATCTGGCTCATCGGTGAATGGAGGTGGAGCTCGACACGTTTTTCGTCCTCCGGTGCTGTATCCTCACGGGTTTTCCCTTTGATTTCATTGACATCGTTGGCGATCATCACCAAATCGCGGACGAATGTATCGTTTTGTATGCTTCCTCTCGCCTTTACCCACATCCCTTTTTTCAGGGACTTCATCAAAACAGCGTCCTCTTTTTCACGTGCGAACATTTTGACGAGAATGCTGTTTGTATAGTCGGTTATCTTAAAGATACAAAGCGTTCTGCCGCTTTTCAGCTCTCTTGTTTCAGCGTCGAATACATAGCCTTGCACCGTAATTCTCCGCTCTTCATCCATGATGCTGTCAAGCGTTCTGATCTCTTCAGAGTCTTTAATCTGGTAGCCGATCTGAAGAGGGCCTGACGGCGCTTCATCGTCTTGGGCTTCCTTATCCTGCTTTTCCATTTCGATTAAAGCCTGAAGGGCTCTCTCTTGATCTTCGGCCATTTTTTGCTCTCTGAATTTCTGAATCTCTTGATCTGACACAAAGATTTCTGTGTCGAGCTGGAGCTCAGGAAAACCGAATGTGCAGTAGCTTGACTGGATGAGTGAGCTGTATTTCTTTTTTAAAGCGGATGCTTCTGTATCTGTTTTCGTTTTAAGCAGGATTTTGTTCCCTGTAAGCTTGGGCTTTTGGTCGTTCAAAAGCGTCAAAATCGGCGGGGAAATACCATCGAGTTCCTGGATGCAGCGCGTCCAGTAATCCTGAACAAGCTGCTCGTCAATCGAAGGGTTTTCCGCCTCGATGGAACAGGTGACCTGAGCGATATGGGAAAAGGTGCGGGTCAGCTGGGTGTGAAACCGTTCGAAGATTTGATAAGGCAGGACATTTTTCAATTTAAAGTGAAAGTGCCATGTCTTCTTGTTTTTATGAACGGTCAGCTTTATGATTTGTCCGCCTTCAAGGTGACGGATCATCGTATCTTCCGTTACATTCAGCTGCTGCAGAAGAATTTGAAACTGTCTTCTGTTGACAGAAAGCTGGTCTTCCAAGACAGATTCCTCCCTAAAAGAAAATCATAATTGAAGGTACCTTGGGACGATCCCCGAGGTACCTTCCTTTACTCTAGTTTAACATCTTTAAGAGTGAGAAGATAAGCTCTTGACTTGTTTTTCGATAAAGTCCAAAAGCTCTTCAGCGGCGACTTCAAATGATTCTCCGGTTTTGCGGATCTTCACTTCGACAACGCCTTCATCAGCTCTTTTTCCGACCGTGATGCGGATCGGCAGACCGATCAAATCGGAATCTGCAAATTTAACGCCGGCCCGTTCAGCACGGTCATCAAACAATACGTCATAGCCGTTCGCTTTAAAATCTTCATACAGCTTTTCGGCAAGCTGAACCTGCGCGTCATTTTTCATGTTAAGCACGAGGATGTGCAGGTCATACGGCGTCACTTCCAGCGGCCAGATCAAGCCTTTATCGTCATGATGCTGCTCAACGATGGCCGAAAGTGTCCGGGAAATCCCGATTCCATAGCAGCCCATCAGCATCGGCTGAGCGCGTCCGTTTTCGTCAAGGTATGTTGCGTCCATCGCTTCAGAATAGCGGGTGCCGAGTTTAAAAACTTGTCCGACTTCGATTCCTTTTGCAAAACGGATCGTTCCGTTTCCATCCGGTGAAGGGTCTCCTTCCTGGATCAAGCGGAGATCGGCGAATGTCACATTGTGCGCATCCCTACTGATATTCACGTTTTGATAATGGTAATCTGTTTTATTCGCTCCTGCAGCTGCGTTTGCCATCGCCTTCACAGCAAAGTCTGCAAAGATTTCGATTTCACGGTCGAGCCCCACCGGTCCGACAAAGCCAGGCTCAGTACCTGTTATCTCAGCAACCTCTTCGGCGCTCGCGAATTCGATCGTTTCTGCTTGAAGCAGGTTCTTCACCTTAACATCGTTGACTTCATGATCCCCTCTCGTCAACACGAGGACAAATCGTCCGTCTGCTTTCATCAGCATTGATTTCATGCAGTCTGACGGGGATATGCCAAGAAATGCGGCAACTTCTTCGATCGTTTTGACCGAAGGTGTGTGAACTTCCTGGAGCTCTTTCATTTCAGCCTGCTCGCCAGCACCTGCTTCCTTCACTTCAGCCATTTCGATGTTGGCAGCGTATGAAGACTGATCAGAATACGCAATTGTATCTTCACCGACATCTGACAGTGCCATAAATTCATGGGTATCCTTTCCGCCCATCGCGCCTGAATCTGCAATGACCGGTCTGAAATTCAAGCCGCAGCGCGTAAACACATTCGTATACGCCTGGTACATATCATTGTACGTTTCATCAAGGCTTTCGGCGGAAGAATGGAAGGAATACGCATCCTTCATGATGAATTCCCGGCCTCTCAACAGACCGAAGCGCGGGCGCTTTTCATCGCGGAATTTCGATTGGATCTGGTAAAGGGTCAGCGGAAGGCGCTTGTACGATTTCACTTCATCTCTGACGATGCTTGTGATGACCTCTTCGTGTGTCGCGCCAAGGGCAAATTCGCGGCCGTGGCGGTCTTTCAGCCTCATGAGCTCAGGACCGTACGTGTACCATCTTCCCGATTCCTGCCAAGTTTCCGCCTGCTGGAGCGCAGGCATCAGCATTTCGACGGCATTGATTTTCTCCATTTCTTGGCGGACAATGCTCTGGATTTTATGAATGACTTTATTGGCAAGAGGCATATAGCTGTATACACCGCTTGTGTTTTGTCTGATAAACCCCGCTCTGAGAAGAAGCTGATGGCTTTTTGCTTCAGCATCAGTCGGTACTTCGCGGAGCGTAGGAATTAAAGTCCTGCTCTGTCTCATTCGTTCGCACCTCATTTGTTTCAGTTGGTTACTTTTTGAGTCGGGAACGGCGTCCCTAAAAAAGAGCCTTTTAAAAGGCTTGGCTGCACTTAAAAAAGGCAATTGGTTTTACAGAAATAAGCGCTGGATATCGTTCCATGTGACGACAAGCATTAAGAGCATCAAAAATGCGACGCCGACAAAGACGACAAACGCTTCTTTTTCTCGGTTGATCGGCTTTCCGCGGATCGCTTCAATAAACAGGAACAACAGTCTGCCGCCGTCCAGCGCAGGGATTGGCAGAAGGTTGACGATCCCGAGGTTAATGCTTAAAAATGCGGCCAGCTTCAGCAGATTGATAATGCCTGTCTTGGCCACTTGGTCTGTCATGTCATAAATGCCGACAGGACCTGCCAGCATGTCGATTGAGAATTGTCCCGTGACGAGCTTTCCGAGATTGGTCACGATGCTCTGCGCTACTGTCGCCGTTTCGGTCGCACCGTAGGAAATTGATGTCAGGATTCCTGTTTTCATCGGGTTGTAAGCGCCGAATCTGCCGACGGTTTCGTCCCCTGCCTTGACTGCTTCAGGTGTTACGTATTTCGTCACCTTGACGTTGTCGCGCATCACCACGATTTTCAGTTCTTTTTCAGGGTGTTCCTTGACCGTGTTGACAATATCCGTCCACGATCTCATGTTCTCCCCGTTGATCGTTTGAATGCGGTCTCCTTCCTGGAGTCCCGCTTCCGCCGCCCGTCCGTTGTCTATCAACTTGCCGAGCACCGGCTCGTCAGACGGCACTCCCTGCATCAGGCCGAGCATTACGAGAATGACATAAGCCAAAATAAAGTTCATGATCGGGCCGGCCGCAATCGCCTTTATACGCTGCCAAACCGTTTTTGAATGGAATTGGCGGTTGTAAGGAGCGATCTGGACTTCTTCCCCGTCTACGATGAAAAAGGACGTTTCACTGACAGAAAAGGATGAGAGATGATCTTCATTGCCGTGCTCATAGCCCGTAATCCTCATCTGATGCTCCAGGTCAGCCTGCTCCACTTCGATGACCAATGCGTCAGGATACTTTTCTTTTTGGTTGATAATGATCTTTTCGACTTTGTTTTCACTGTCGAACAACAGCCCGACCGTATAACCGGGCTTCACTTCAATCATCTCAGGATCTTCGCCGGCCATTCTGACAAAGCCGCCGATCGGAAGAAGCCTGATCGTATAAACGGTCTCATTTTTCTTAAACGAAAAGATTTTCGGACCGAAGCCGATAGCAAACTCCCGGCACAGTATTCCGGCTCTTTGAGCAAGGATGAGATGACCAAGCTCATGGAAAAATACGAGCGTTCCAAAAATAAGAATAAACGCGATCACAGTATTCACGAACATACCACCTTATGTGAGTAATGTTTGGACAAACTTTCTGGCGTCTTTGTCCACTTCACGGATCTCTTGAAGGCTCGGCTTTGCGATCACCTGATGGCGTTCCAAAGCTTTTTCAATGATGTCTTCAATCCTGAGAAAGGAAATCCTGCCTGAAAGAAATGCCGCAACGGCTTCCTCGTTGGCCGCGTTTAAAACAGTCGGCATTGTACCGCCTATTTTACCTGATTCATAAGCGAATTGTAAGCAGCGGAACCTTTCAAAATCAGCTTGGGCAAAATTCAGCTGTCCGACTTCCCAGAGTTCGAGTGATTTGGCTTCATCAAACGGCAGGCGTTCCGGATAGCTGAGCGCGTATTGAATCGGCACTCTCATATCAGGTGTGCCAAGCTGGGCGATGACGCTTCGGTCGTGGAATTCCACCATTGAATGAATGATGCTTTCTTTGTGAAGGAGGACATCGATCCGGTCATAAGGCAGATCAAACAGCCAGTGCGCTTCAATGACCTCGAGCCCTTTATTCATCATTGTAGCCGAATCGATCGTAATTTTTGCACCCATCGACCAATTTGGATGATTGAGAGCTTCTTCCACTGTGACGCCTTCAAGTTCCTGTCTTGTTCTGTCCCTGAAGCTGCCGCCTGAAGCCGTGACGATCAGCCGTTTAATATGCTTCGGATTTTCCCCCTGGAGCGCCTGGAAAATCGCAGAATGCTCGCTGTCGACTGGCAAGAGCGGGACATCGTATGTTTGGGCGTGTTCTTTCACTATATGACCGGCTGTCACGAGAGTTTCCTTATTTGCAAGCGCGACTGTTTTTTTATGCTCCATCGCCTTTAAAGTCGGCAGAAGACCGACGCTGCCGACGAGAGCATTGACGACGACATCCGCTTCCGGACTAACGGCCGCTTCGATTAAAGATTCCTCCCCGATCCCTGTTTTAAAGGTGTAAGAAAAAGAATGCTGTTTTAATGCTTCATATGTATGCTCATCCCCTACGGATACATACTTCGGTTTAAATGTTTCAATGATTTCTGCCGCTTTTTCGGCGTTTTTTCCGAAAGACATGGCGGTCAGCTGAAACTTATCGTCATGCGCTTTGATCACATCAAGCGTCTGTTCTCCTATGGAGCCTGTCGCCCCCAATAGACATATGTTCTTCAAAATTGCCGCACCTCTGTTTCTTTCTAGCTATCAGTACCCTTTTCTATCATAGCCCGAACGGCTGAAAAAGAACAAGCAGGAAGTATAGAACCGGCATGACAAATAAAAAGCTGTCAAAGCGGTCCAGCATTCCGCCGTGTCCCGGAAGGATCCGGCCCGAGTCTTTCACTTTGTAGTGTCTTTTGAACGCAGACTCGGCCAAATCGCCGATCTGACCGACGATTGATAAAAGCACGGTAATGATCAGCACAAACAGATAAGCGTGCGGAAAACCTGTGGCAGCCTGATAAATCGCGGAAAAAACGACCGCTGTCAAAATCCCGCCCCAAAAGCCTTCAACCGTTTTGTTAGGGCTGATTTCAGGCCAGAGCTTCCGCTTTCCAAACGCCTTTCCGATAAAATAAGCGCCGGAATCCGTTGACCAGACGACACCGATTGCAAAAAAGACGTAGCTGAGTCCGATGTTTCTGATTTCAATAAAGTAATAAAACCCGAATCCGATATAAACTGCTGCCAGCGCCACGAATGCCGCTTCGTCAAAAGTAAACGAGTTTTTGCTGAGCACCGTGTATGCCAAAAGCAAAAGGACGGCCAAAAAGACGACCTCCCCTTTGGTTATGCCCAGCCCCGCGTCTTCCGCATATTGGCTTGGATACAGCAAAACCGCCAAAAGCAGCAGGCTGATGATACCCGGAGCGCTGATAAGCTTCAGGCCTTTCATTCTTAAAAGTTCAAATAGAGCGAGTATACCTATTGCATAAACTAGCAGGGTGAACGGCAGTTTGCCGAAAATCACGAGCGGCAGAAAAACCGCTGCCGCGATCACACCCGTCAATATTCTCTGTTTCATCTGCACCATCCTCTAAATTCCGCCAAACCTTCTCCCGCGACGCTGATATTCTCCGATAGCCTGAAGCAAGTGAACGTCTTTAAAATCAGGCCACAATACATCGGTAAATAAAAATTCGCTGTAGGCAAGCTGCCAAAGCATGAAGTTGCTCAGCCTGATCTCGCCGCTTGTGCGAATCAGCAAATCAGGGTCCTGCAAAGCTTCTGTCATTAAATAATCGGAAAATAGCTTTTCGTCGATTTCCTCGGTATTCAATGTGCCTTTTTTCGCTTCTTCGGCAATTCTCTTTGCGGCTCTGACGATTTCTGCACGTCCCCCGTAATTCAATGCAAAATTAAGAATAAGTCCGTCATTGTTCTCCGTATCACGGATGGCTTTTTCAACCGCGCGGATCGTGTGGGGCGGCAGTCCTTCCCTATCGCCTGTCAAGCGGACCCGGACATTTTCTTCGACCAGCTCCGGGAGATACGTTCCCAGGAACTCTTCAGGCAGCTTCATCAGAAAGTCAACCTCAAACTTAGGACGCTTCCAATTTTCCGTCGAAAAGGCATACAGCGTCAACGCTTTGACACCGAGCTCATTGGCAAGCTTTGTCGTCTGTCTGACTACCTTCATGCCTTCGTGATGACCCGCGATGCGGGGCATCGCCCGTTTCTTTGCCCAACGGCCGTTTCCGTCCATTATAATGGCGATATGTTCAGGAATTTCTCCTTTTAAAATATTTTCTTTTGTGTAACATTCCATGTTGGAAGCAGCTGAATGCTGATTCTTCCAATTTTTGAGTATATTGAGCATGAGAGTCCTCCATCACCCAAAAGGTTGCTTTCCTGTTATATCGTTCTTGATAACAACAGTATTAACAAAAAAACCCCCTGTAAACATGAGAGGGTCTTTTCACTATTATCTATTGTACAGAGTTTTTCATTAAACTTCCATGATTTCTTTCTCTTTATCTTTTGTGATCTCATCAATTTTTGACACATATTCATCTGTCAGCTTTTGTACGTCTTCCGTTGAAGAGCGCAATTCATCCTCAGTCATTTCACCATTTTTCTCTAGTTTTTTCAGATCGTCATTGGCATCGCGGCGGATGTTGCGAACCGCGACTTTAGCATCTTCCGAATATTTTTTCACGAGCTTGGCAAGCTCTTTTCTGCGCTCCTCAGTTAGAGGAGGGATCGTGATCCGGATGATGTTGCCGTCGTTTGATGGAGTTATGCCGAGGTCGGCTTTTTGAATCGCTTTTTCAATATCGCCGAGCGCTGTTTTGTCATACGGTGTGATGAGAAGCATGCGCGCTTCCGGAACCGTAATGGACGCGATCTGGTTTAAAGGCGTCTGCGCTCCGTAGTATTCAACTGTCACTTTGTCCAGTAAAGACGGATTTGCACGTCCTGCACGTACAGTCGCCAATTCGCGCTGATAAGCGCCTATCGCTTTTTCCATCCGTTCTTTTGTTTCATTCATCACTTGAGTTGACACGTTATTTCCCCCTTACGATTGTACCGATTTGTTCGCCTAAAACGGCTTTTTTAATATTTCCTTCTTCCATAATAGAAAAGACGATCAGCGGGATGTCGTTATCCATACAAAGTGAAGAGGCGGTTGAATCCATGACGGCCAAACCGTCTTTTAACACATCGAGATAAGACAATTTTTCATATTTTACGGCTGTTTCGTCAGTTCGAGGATCGGCATTGTATACACCGTCGACATTATTTTTAGCCATTAAGATGACGTCGGCTTCGATTTCAGCCGCTCTGAGCGCTGCTGTCGTATCCGTTGAGAAGTATGGATTGCCTGTACCGGCAGCGAAGATGACGACGCGCTTCTTTTCAAGATGGCGAATCGCTTTTCTTCTTATGTATGGCTCAGCGACCTGCCGCATTTCGATGGATGTCTGAACTCTTGATTGAATGCCGAGCGTTTCAAGGCTGTCTTGCAGCGCAAGGGAATTCATGACCGTTGCAAGCATTCCCATGTAGTCCGCTGTTGCGCGGTCCATTCCGAGATCGCTGCCCGTTTTTCCGCGCCACAGGTTGCCGCCGCCGACGACGACTGCCACTTCAACATCAAGCTCGGCGATTTCTTTCACCTGTTTGGCGATGGACTGGATCACTGTCGGGTTGATGCCGTTTCCCTGTTCACCCGCAAGGGCTTCTCCGCTAAGCTTTAATACGATACGATTATACTTTGGTTTTTCCATATTAACCTCCAAGTGCATGCTTGCCGTTATTTATTATGCAAGAGAAAAAAAGGTTTGTAAACTGTTTTAAAAATAGGGACACAAATTGTGTCCCCTATTTTCTTTGAAAAGATCCTGCCGTGTGTTTTAAGGCAAGCGGCTTTTCAATCTTATTTTTTCACTTGGTTCATAACTTCTTCAGCAAAGTTTTCTTGGCGTTTTTCGATACCTTCTCCAACTTCGTAGCGGACGAATGTTTCAACTGTTGCATTTTTCGCAGCAACGACCTGTTTCACTTTTTCATCCGGGTTTTTAACGAATGCTTGATCAAGCAGGCAGATTTCTTCGAAGTATTTGTTCAGGCGGCCTTCAACCATTTTTGCGACGATGTTTTCAGGCTTTCCTTCTTGAAGCGCCTGCTGAGTCAAGATTTCGCGCTCGCGGTTCGCTTCTTCTTCTGACACTTGGTCACGGGAAATGAAGCGAGGGTTTACAGCTGCAACGTGCATCGCGATGTCTCTTGCTGTTTCTTCGTCAGTTGTGCCGTTAAGGACAGTCAATACGCCGATTTTTCCGCCCATGTGCAGGTATGCGCCGAATGCAGCGTCATCGCCTTTTGTCAGGACAGTGAAGCGGCGAAGCGTGATTTTTTCTCCGATTTTAGCAACCGCGCTTGTGATGTATTCTTCTACAGTTGAACCGTTAGCCATTTTTTGAGCCATAGCAGCTTCAACGCTTTCAGGCTTTTCAGCAAGAATGTGGTCAGCAAGGTCGTTCAAAAGCTCTTTGAAGCCTTCGTTTTTCGCAACGAAGTCCGTTTCGGAGTTCACTTCAAGAATAACGCCTGTGTTGCCGTCGGTTTTGATCAAAGTCAAACCTTCAGCCGCGATGCGGTCAGCTTTTTTGGCAGCCTTTGCGATTCCTTTTTCTCTTAGAAGATCGATCGCTTTATCCATGTTGCCGTCAGTTTCAGTTAACGCTTTCTTGCAGTCCATCATGCCTGCGCCAGTTTTTTCACGAAGCTCTTTTACCATTTGTGCAGTAATTGCCATTTTTGATTTCCTCCTTATATATCAAACAAAATATGTAAGTGTTGATCTGGTGAAAAAAAAGGTGATAAAAGGCAGACCCCCTTATCACCTTTTGACCAGGTTAAGCAGTTGTTGTTTCAGTTGTTTCTGCTTCTTTCGCTTCTGTTTCAGCTGCTTCTTCACCTTGTTTTGCTTCAAGGATGGCATCTGCCATTTTAGAAGTCAGCAATTTAACAGCGCGGATGGCGTCATCGTTCGCAGGGATGACAACATCGATTTCATCAGGATCACAGTTTGTGTCAACGATTCCGATGATCGGAATGTTCAGCTTGCGCGCTTCTGCAACCGCGATGCGCTCTTTGCGAGGATCGATGATGAACAGTGCGTCAGGAAGCTCTTTCATTTCTTTGATTCCGCCGAGGAATTTTTCAAGACGCTCTAATTCTTTTTTCAATTGAACAACTTCTTTTTTAGGAAGTACGTCAAATGTGCCGTTTTCCTGCATTTTTTCGATATCTTTAAGGCGTTTGATACGCTTTTGGATCGTTTCAAAGTTTGTTAACGTACCGCCAAGCCAACGTTGGTTGACATAGTACATTCCAGAACGTTCCGCTTCTTCTTTAACAGAGTCTTGAGCTTGCTTTTTCGTACCGACGAAAAGGATTTTTCCTCCGTCAGCTGCAAGGTTTTTCGTGAAGTTGTATGCTTCTTCAACTTTTTTGACTGTTTTTTGAAGATCGATGATGTAGATTCCGTTACGCTCCGTGAAGATGTAACGCTTCATTTTTGGGTTCCAGCGGCGCGTTTGGTGGCCGAAGTGAACACCAGCTTCAAGCAATTGCTTCATAGAAATGACTGACATGTGTTATTTCCTCCTAATATAATGGTTTTTTTCCTCCGCTTAGGTCATTTTTATGCAGGACTGTACGCGAGAACCGCACAGCACCGCTTGCATAAATCGTTAAGCGTGTGTAATTAACACCAAGAAATAATATAACATAAGCTTTCACGACAATCAAGAATCGTTTTTCAGCTTTCCGCGAAATTTTAAGAAAAGCTCGATTTCTGTTTTCCCGCTTTTCAGCTGTCTTGCGATTTCCTCCGGAGAGAGCCCCTTTTCATATAATGCGAGAGCTTCTTTTTCATAGGATACGGATTCCTGCTCTTTTTGATTGAGCTCATCCTCTTCCTGCTCCACCTCATTGATCATCGCTTCGATGTGAAGCGGCAGATCGCGCGATTCGTCCGCTTCCGGAAGGGCGGGGGTTTGAGCAGGAATGTCAGGCTGTGTTTGCACTCTTTGCGGCTCTTCTTCGGCATTCGCCCGAATCTCGCGAACGAGTTTTTCATTTTCGTCTTTTAGCTCCATCAAAAAAGCGGTCAATGTATTCTCGGTTTCTTCCAAAAGCTGTTTTTGCTCTTTCTCCGCCGCCTTAAAAGCGCTGAGCCTCGCATTCAGAATGATGACGAAATAAATCAATATACCGTGGAGCGTAAAGCTCACAAGCCATAATATTGTTGACATATTTTTCACTCGCTAACCATGAAATTTAATCAAAAAAAGACTTCCCTGTCGGACGCTTAAAAAATGCTGCCGGGTTCATGCCGGCAGCTTACATGTTATTGTACCACTTTATCCAGCAGATGCTTCAGTTTCAAAAGCGCCTTGGAGTGAATCTGTGAAATGCGGGAAGTCGACAAATTCAAAACCTGTCCGATTTCCGTCAGGGTCAGCTCTTCTTTATAGAATAAGCTGATCACGAGCTGTTCTTTTTCTGAAAGCTCGTTTATTTTTTCCGCAAGCTGGGAGATCAGTTCGTCTTTGAGCATTTTTTCTTCCGGCGTGCTCGTTTTGTCGTCCCTGATCATCACCTGGACGTTCTCCCCGTCTTCATGGTCGTGAAGCTTCTCATCAATTGAAAGGAGATTCGCAAAGAAACCTTCATTGATTGTGGTCACGACGTCTTGCTCGCTCATTCCCAGCTCAGCGGCGATTTCGCTCGGCGAAACATTTCTTAAGTAGCGCTGTTCGAGCTTTTCGATCGCAGCTTCCACTTTCTTCGTTTTTTCACGGGATGTTCTCGGAAGCCAGTCTTCTTTGCGAAGGCCATCGATAATAGCGCCTCTGATTCTGAAGGAAGCGTATGTATCAAACTTCAAATCCCTTCCCGGATCAAATTTTTCAAGGGCGTCATACAAACCCAGCATGCCAAGGCTGACCAAATCGTCTTTATGAACGGACTTGGGCAAGCCGACGGCTATCCGGCCGACATGATATGTCACAAGCGGCATATAGCGGCGGATTAAATCATCGCCTGCCTGAGGATCTTTCCATTCTTTCCACCGCGACCAAAGCATCTGATCTTCATAGTTCAAGGATTGCATCTTTATCCCCCTATATTGCATATTAAATCGTCGTTACACCTTGTTTAACTGTCCGGATGACAAGTTCGGCTGACTGCGGATCGAACTCGATCGTTCTTCCGCTGTTTCCGCCTGTATCCTCGCTTACAATCGGAATGTTTAAGAGAGATAGATGTTTTTTAATCGCAAGCACATTTCTTGGCCCGACTTTCATCAAATCATTTGTCATCTTAAATTTAAACATTTCGGCTCCTCCGGCCATTTTCGCTTTCAAAGCGTATTTTCGGCATCCGGCTTCAAGCAGCATCTTGACCGTCGCTTCGACAGCTGTGTCCGCGTACTTTGCCACATTGATGTCCGGTGTCTTGGATAAGGAAGAGTCGGGAAGCATGACGTGGACGAGACCGGCCGTCTTCGCTTCCAAATCATAGAGCACGAGTCCGACGCACGAACCGAGACCCGATGTCCTGATCTTGTCGGGAGTGCGGACTATTTTCACATCGGCAATTCCCACTCTGATAATCGATGTTTCTTTTTCTAAGATTTTCATAGAGCTGCACCCAATGCATGAAAGAGCTTTTCAAAAGAATCATAGTCCGGCAGAAGGAACAAATGCGCTTTTACTTTCCGGTTGTGCTCCTCGTCAAAAATGGAGTTGTCGATCACGATAACCTGGTCTCCGACTTGGCTGAGCTCGATCAGCCCTTCGCTGATGACGGCTCCGAACATATCAAGCGTCAGTTCAGGGACGCTCGGATACATTTGCCGGTTTGTCAAATCAGCGAGAGCGGTCAAATAAGATCCCGCCATAATATTCCCGAGTTCGTGCAGGGCGGAGGCTCCGATATCGTTCGGCGTCATGCTTTCAATCTCGAATTCCGGATTGCCGACAAGCTCCCTGATCAGCTGCTCGGCCTCTGAAAAAGGCATGATCACGAACATAGAACCGGGAAAATCCCCTTCCATGCGCAAAAAGATGCTTGCGACAGGAAGGTCTGCACCGCCGAATAGGTTGACAAGCTCATCAAACGACATCAGCTTGACAAACGGCACTTCCATTTCGATTTTCCTGTTCAGCAATAGAGCCAGGGCAGAAGCGGAATGACCCGCTCCGATATTCCCGACTTCCCGCAATATATCAAGATGCTCTTCTCTAATTCCGTTAAATACGCTCATCATAGGCTCCTTATTTCTTCACATTTTCAGAAGCGGCGGCAAGGCTCGACTTCCGGTTTAAAACAGCTTCAGAGTCAATCAGATTGAGAAGTCTGGACCCTTGCTTGACGATGCCTTTAATCCATTGCCTGCCGTCTTTTCCTACCGTTTCGGGAGCCGATTCAATTTCCTCTTCCTCGACAGTGATGACATCGTTCGCCTCGTCCACCACCCAGCCGACTTCAATGTCCTGATGGGTGATGATGATGATTCTCGTTTCATCTGTAATCGTATCTCCAGGCGCTTCAATCCGCTTTCTTAAATCGATGACAGGCGTGACAACACCTCTCAAATTAATGACGCCGCAAATATACGGTTCCACTCCCGGCACCCTTGTTGGCTGCTGCCATTTTTCAATGGACATCACTTCGGATACAGAGATGGCATACTCTTTATGATTTACTTTGAACACAATCATTTTTTCACCGGTGGTAGTCTGTGTGGTCAAGAGGATCGCTCTCCTTTCGCTTTCTATTTGATAAGGGCGTTGCAGTCGATGATCAGGGCTACTTGTCCGTCTCCCAAAATCGTCGCGCCGGAAATGGCAAAGACGTTTGTTAAATAATCGCCGAGTGATTTTAGTACGACTTCCTGCTGGCCGATAAAGGAGTCGACAACAAATGCCGTCAGCTTGTCTCCTTTTTTCACGACGATGGCGTGAAGCTGATCAAGATCATCCGAAGAATCCTCAACATTAAACTGTTCTTTCAGGTAAACCACCGGTACGATATGGCCCCTGAAATCGATCACTTCGCGGTCGTGCGTCTGAAGAATATCTTTCTTATCGATGACAGCCGTTTCTATAATAGAAGAAATCGGTATCGCAAACGTTTCGTTTTCAAGTTTGACTAGCAGCACGGATATGATCGACAGTGTAAGCGGAAGCTGAATGGAGAAAAGCGAACCTTCGCCTTCGCTCGACCTGATGCTGACAGAACCGCCCAAAGATTCCAGCTTGCTTTTGACAACGTCCAAGCCGACCCCGCGTCCTGAAATATCCGAGATTTGATCTGCGGTTGAGAATCCCGGTGCAAAAATGAGTGCGTCGATTTCATGATCTTCGATCGTTTCGGCGTCACGTTCGGTAATGACGTTGCGTTCAAGCGCTTTTTCAAGCACCTTTTTGCGGTTGATGCCGGCTCCGTCATCCTCGACCTCGATAAAGACGTGGTTCCCGCTGTGATATGCTTTCAGACGGACTTGACCCGTTTCAGGCTTACCATTTTTCACCCTGACTTCAGGCGCCTCGATCCCGTGATCAAGGCTGTTTCTCAAGAGGTGGACAAGCGGGTCGCCGATCTCGTCTATTACCGTTCTGTCAAGCTCGGTTTCCGCCCCGAAAATCGACAGCTCGATCTTTTTATTTAATTCTTTTGTCAGCTGGCGGACCATGCGCGGGAAGCGGTTGAACACCGTTTCTACCGGAACCATTCTCATGTTGAGGATGATCGATTGCAGGTCGCCTGAAATTCTTGTCATCCGTTCAACGGTATCTGTTAATTCGCCGTGTTCAAGCTCTTTGGCGATCTGCTCTAAGCGCCCTCTGTCAATGACCAGCTCCTCAAACAGGTTCATTAATGAATCGAGGCGGTCGATGTTGACGCGGATCGTCTTCGTTCCGCCGCCTGCTGCAGGTTTCGCCGCTTCTTTTTTGCCGTCCGGCTGCTTAGCCGGGGTTTTCTCCGCGTCTTTCGGTGCGGTTTCTTTTTCAGGCGCTGCAGGCGCGGCTTCTTCCTGTGCCGAAAAATCGTTTTTCAGCTCGGTTACTTCAATTTTTTCGATTTCAGATACGCCGTTGATTTTGTTGAAAATCTCTTCTTCCCCGTGTTTGCTTAAAAAGCACACGACGAATTCGGAATCAAAATCTTCCGACTCGAGAACTTCCGTTTCCGGAATCGTTTTGACGACTTCGCCGATTTCGTTCAGCTGTTCAAATACCATGTACACCCGAACGCCCTTCAACAGGCAGTCCTCTTTCAACGCAACATTGATTTCGTAACATTTAAAGCCTTGTTCCTCAGCTTCGGCGATGACCGTCCGCTGAAATTCGTCATAGGCCCATTTCGTTTCAGACGACGCAGCTTCAGGCGCTTCTGCCGATGCGGCCGCCTCCTTGTTTGCGCCTGTCACATCAAGCTTGGCGCAGACTTCTGAAACGTCTCTTTTGCCGTCGCCCCCTTCAATGATCGAAAGGACAATCGCTTCAAGGTCATCGAGCGCTTCAAACATGACGTCCATCCACTCTGACGTAATGGTCATTTCTTCATTACGGATCGCGTCCAGCACGTTTTCCAGACTGTGCGTTAAATGAGCCATATCTTCATAGCCCATCGTAGCGCTCATCCCTTTCAAAGTATGAGCCGCTCTGAAAATATCATGGACAAGCTGCAGGTCTGTCGGATTTTTTTCGAGTTCGAGCAATTTTTCGTTACAGGTTTGCAAATGTTCTCTGCTTTCTTCAATAAAGACGTCTAAATATTGATTCATATCCATATGAGTCACGCCCTCTCTTTTTTCATATACGTCATAATGGCTGCGGCAATCTCATCAACATGCTTGATGTCGTTTGCAAGCCCGTTGTTAATGACCGATTTCGGCATTCCGAAAACGACGGACGACTCGGCTGCTTCGGCGATCACCGTTCCGCTTCCATGTTTCAAAAGGCCTTTTACGCCTTCTGTTCCGTCGCTTCCCATCCCCGTCATAATGACGGCGATTTTTTCAAACTCCCGAAGTGAGGCCAGGGAATGGAACAAATAGTCAACAGAAGGCTTGTGACGGCTCTCTGTGTCGCGGTCATCGAGCGTGATCACCAATTCGCCCTTTTCAAGGCCGACTGCCATGTTTTTCCCTCCGGGGGCAATGTAAACCCAGCCGTCTTTCGCTCTCTCACCGTTTTCAGCCTCCTTCACGGTTACTTCTGAGAGGTGGTTCAGCCTGTTCGCTAATGAGGCTGTAAACCCCTTTGGCATGTGCTGAACGACAAAAACAGGCGCCTTCAACGTTTTGGGAAGCTTGGGAAGCACTCTTTGCAGCGCTCTCGGTCCCCCTGTCGATGTACCGATGCAGATGAGCTGTTTTCCAGCCCGAACACGGACTGAATCGCTGCCGCTCACCGGCGGCCGCTTTGCCGTCTCGATGGCGGGTTTTGAAATCGGAACAGGCCGGCCTTTCAGTTTCACCCGCCCTGCTGTCAACACTTTCTCAATCAGCATGTCTCTTACTTTATATAAATCAATTGAAATTGAACCCGACGGCTTTGCGACGAAATCGATCGCCCCCAGCTCAAGACATTCGATCGTGATATCAGCCCCCTGCTGCGTCAGACTCGATACCATGACAACCGGAAGCGGATCGCTCGCCATGATCCTTTTCAATGTTTCTTTTCCGTTCATCACAGGCATTTCAATATCCAATGTGATCACATCCGGGCGGAGCTCCTTGATTTTTTGGAGCGCTTCCTCGCCGTTTCTTGCCGTTCCTGCTACAGCAATCTCGTGATTGGATGTTAAAAACTTGGTGATCATGTTTCTCATAAAAGCAGAGTCGTCAACGACAAGAACACGAATCATAATGTATTGCCCCTCCTCAGGAATGAAGATAATTTATCGATAAAGGACCGGTTTTCGCCTATTTCCGTTCTGCCGTTATCAAGCAGCGATTCTGCCAGCAGGTAAACCGCCCTGCTCGGCTTGGAACGCGGGTTCTTCATCAGAAACGGCTGCTGCTCCACAACGGCTCTTGGTACCAGGGGATCCTCAGGAATCGGCCCTGCATATGCAAGCTTTTGCTGTAAAAAAGCGTTTACCGTGTTGGAAAGGCGGAGAAAGGCGGAAATTCCGTCTTTTTGGGTTGTACAGCGATTGACAGCGACTTTCAGCTGAAGATCGCGTCCCGTTAATGCCAAATGCTTGATCGCGCTGTAAGCGTCCATAATGGATGTCGGCTCCGGCGTGGTGACGACCAGAATTTCATCCGCTGACAGGACGAATGGCAGCTGATCTTTTGACAGCCCCGCTCCCATATCAAATATGACATAATCGAAGCTTATCAAAGCCCGCGTTAATTCTTTCAGAAAGAACGCCCAGTTTTCCCCGTTCAATTCGAACATCGCATCCAGTCCCGTTCCGCCCGAAATGTATTGAAGGCCACGCGGACCGGCTGACAAGGCGCGCTCAAACGGTATTTTTTGCTGAAGGAGATCCATCACGGTGCAGAGCGATTGCCGGCCGATCAAAATATCGATGTTCCCCATTCCGACATCTAGATCGATCAACAGCACGCTCTTTCCTTTTTCTAAGAAGGCGAGAGCCGTATTCAGCGATATATTCGACTTCCCGACGCCTCCTTTTCCACTCATAACAGCGAGCGTTTTCGCTTTTGGATGAGCGACAGGGGCGGGCGGTTCGGCGAAGCGCTGCCCCATCCGCCTTCGTAAGCTTTCTGCCTGATCCATGTTCAACACCCCGTAAGCAGTCTGACAAATGATGCATTTGACAAGTAGCGGATATCTTCCGGAACATTTTGTCCGTTTGTCATATAGCCGAGGCCGATTCTCGATTCGGCGAGCAGATTCAGGACGCTTCCCAATGAATCGGTTTCATCCACTTTCGTGAATATCAACTGATCGATCGGAATGCTTGAGAACTGCTTAATGAGCTCCTTCATATCCTCGTACTTGCTCGTCGCGGACATGACGAGAAACGCCTGTATCTTACGCTCAAACGGAATGATTTCCTTCAGCTCCCTGACATATTGCCCGTCTTTGAAATTCCGGCCCGCCGTATCGATGAAGACGTGGTCAAAATCGGCGAACTTTTGCTGGGCCGCTTTAAATTCTTCTTTCGTGTAGCACACCTCGAGCGGCGCATTCAGAAGCTCGGCATATGTCCTGAGCTGTTCAACCGCTGCAATCCGGTACGTATCCGTCGTGATAAAAGCGATTTTTTTCTGCTTTTCCAGCACGGAAGAAGCGGCAAGCTTTGCCAATGTCGTCGTTTTGCCGACTCCGGTCGATCCGAAGAGCACGACATATTGGGAATGAATCGCCACGTCCTGTTCCCGATTATCGGGAAGAAGATCGGCCAAAGCATCTGTTAAGTGGGCCAGCGCCTTTTCATCCGTCCATTCTTCGCCGTTTTTTAAAGAAGTGCTGATCAACCGGCCGAGCGCTTTCGTACGGATGGCCGGCGATACCCCTTGCTTTGCCAGAAGCTGGTCCGCCTTTTTCAGCGGCTCAGGCAGCACATCAACAGGCTGCTCATGATGCCGCATTTCCAGCAGTTCTTTCAGCTCTTTCACTTGGCTTGCCAAATCGAGGTGGTCCGGCTGCGGGACAGGCGAAGGGCTTTGTTCACGTAAAACTGGCTTTTGCCGCTCCGGTTTCCTCGCGTCGGAAAAGTCCTGGTCGACAACCGCAATCACTTCAACCCCGGCTTTTTTCACAAAGCCGAGAAATTTTCTCGTATGAATTTTTTTAGAATTCAAGATTACGGCGTCATTCCCGAGCTCTTGTATAATTTGCTTTGTGGCTTCCTGCATAGAACCAGCTACAAATTTTTTAATTTTCATTGAATATCCACCACTCCGATGCTTTGAACTTCTACATTGGCTTCCAGTTCGTTATAAGAAAGAACCGGCAGATCAGGGAAATAGCGCTCTAACAGCTGTTTGACATACATTCTGACAGGCGGTGAACATAGAAGGATCGGCACTTCCTGCCTTAATGAGAGCTGTTCGATTTCTCTTGCTACAGATTGAATGATATTTTCGGATAATGCAGGTTCAAGAGATAAAAAGTTGCCGTGTTCCGTCTGCTGAATTCCTTCCGCCACGGCCTTTTCGACACGGCCCGAACACGTCACCACTTTCAGCGTCTCATTTTCCTTCGCATATTGGGCGGTGATCTGCTTGGCAAGCGCCTGTCTTACATACTCGGTCAGCATATCTGAATCCGTCGTCAGCTTTCCGTAGTCGGCCAGTGTTTCAAAGATTGTCACCAAGTTCCTGATCGATACTTTTTCTTTCAGAAGTTTGGCCAGCACTTTCTGAATATCACCGACAGACAGCGGATTCGGCGAGACCTCTTCGACCAGTACAGGATAAGATTCTTTCAAGTGGTCGATCAGCTGTTTTGTTTCCTGTCTTCCGATCAGCTCATGGGCGTGCTTTTTCACCTGCTCTGTAATGTGGGTCGACACGACTGAAGCCGGATCGACAACCGTATATCCGAGCATTTCGGCCTGATCTTTCTGAGATTCCGGTATCCATTTTGCCGGGAGGCCGAAGGACGGTTCGATCGTGTCAATTCCTTCGATCTGATCGTCTTCGCCTGTCGGAGACATCGCCAAAAAGTGATCGAGGAGAAGCTCGCCTTTCGCGACTTCGTTTCCTTTAATTTTGAGCCTGTACTCGTTCGGCTGAAGAGCGATGTTATCCCTGATTCTGACGACCGGAATGACGAGACCGAGTTCAAGCGCAAGCTGACGCCTGATCATGACGATTCTGTCTAATAGGTCGCCGCCTTGATTTGCATCTGCAAGCGGAATCAATCCGTAGCCGAATTCAAATTCGATCGGATCAATATCGAGCAGATGAACGACGCTTTCGGGACTTTTTAATTCGTCCACTTCAGCTTCTTCCTCAAGGATATCCTCCACTTTTTCCTTCTCTTCACCGGCTTTGGAGAGCGTATAGCCGCCGATGGCGAGAAGAAGAGCCAGAGGGCCTGTCAGGAGAATGCCGATCGGTGTGAAAATCCCGAGCAGCAAAATCGTTCCCGCCGTCACATACAAAAGCTTTGGATAAGCAAACAGCTGGCCTGTAATATCGTGTCCGAGGTTCCCGTCCGACGCTGCTCTTGTGACGACGATACCCGTCGCCGTTGAGATCAAGAGCGCAGGCAGCTGAGATACGATTCCGTCGCCTACAGACAAGAGCGTAAAGTGTGAAGCGGCTTCCTGAATGCTCATTTGTTTTTGCAGCATGCCGATGACAATTCCGAAAAGGACGTTAATGAGGACGATGATGATCCCTGCGATCGCATCCCCTTTCACGAATTTGCTCGCACCGTCCATCGCGCCGTAGAAGTCGGCTTCACGGGCCACTTTCTCACGGCGCACTTTCGCTTCCTGTTCGGTCACCATTCCGGCGTTCAAATCGGCATCAATGCTCATCTGTTTCCCCGGCATGGCATCGAGCGTGAATCTGGCAGCAACTTCAGAAACCCGTTCCGCCCCTTTCGTTATGACGATAAATTGGATAATGATCAAAATGATAAAGACAACGAGACCGACCAAAACGTTTCCGCCGACAACGAAAGACCCGAACGTCTCGACTACTTTTCCCGCATCACCGTTGGACAGAATCGAACGTGTCGTCGATACATTCAGCCCGAGGCGGAACAGCGTCAAGAGGAGCAGCAAAGAAGGAAATATCGAAAATTGCAGCGGTTCTTGCATGTTCATTGTGGTGAGAAGCACGATTAACGCAAGAGAAATATTCACGATAATTAAAACGCTCAACAACCATGGTGGAAAGGGTATGATAAGCATTGCCACAATGAGGACAACGCCTGATAAAACTGATAAATCTCTTGCTGACATGCTGTTTCTCTCCTTTTAAAACTGAAAAATTCACTAGATTTTTTGCTTTGTTTTGTAAACATACGCCAGGATTTCGGCTACGGCCTTAAAGAATTCTTCCGGAACGGCCTGGTCGATCTCAACCTGGTCATAAAGCGCCCTCGCCAAAGGTCTGTTCTCGACTGTCATGACATCGTGTTCTTTGGCGATCTGCCTGATTTTCAGAGCCATCAGATCGACCCCTTTTGCGATGATAAACGGCGCATCCATTTTGTTTTCGTCATATTTCAGCGCGACGGCGTAATGGGTCGGGTTTGTGATGATGACATCCGCTTTTGGCACATCCTGCATCATGCGGCGCATCGCCATTTCCTTTTGCTTCTGCTTGATCTTCGACTTAATCAGAGGATCGCCTTCGGTTTTTTTGTATTCGTCTTTAATGTCCTGTTTTGACATGCGAATATTTTTTTCATAATCAAATTTTTGATAGAGGTAATCGAGCACCGCGAGAAAAATCAGGGCGACTGCAGCGGAAACCCCCATTAAAAAGGTGAGCCAGCCGACATATGACAAAGCCTCGCCCGCGGACAGCGCCGGGATTCTGAGAATTTTGTCAAAGTTCAGCCATAGAACGGCGAATGTCACGCCGCCGACAATCACGATTTTTAAAATCGATTTAAGCAGTTCAACGATCGCTCTGATGCTGTAAATCCGCTTGAATCCTTTAAGCGGGTCAAGCTTTTTCAAATCAGGCTTGATCGCTTCAGGGGAAAATAAAAACCCGACTTGCAGATAGTTGCTCAAGACCCCGGAGACGACGGCTGTCAGCAAAAGCGGTGCCATAATGAAGCCAGATTCAAGCACAAGACTTTGAAACAGGCCGGGAATATTGGCGACTGACACCTTCATCGTGATCAACTCTTTGTAATACTTTTCGATCAGGGCGAGCAGGCGGTCTCTCATAAAAGGTCCGACGAATAAAAACGCTAAAAACACGATAAGAAGCGTAACCGCTGTATTGACATCTGCGCTTTTGGCAACCTGTCCTTTTTTTCTGCTTTCCCGCCGTTTTTTCGGCGTCGCTTTTTCCGTTTTTTCACCTGCGAAAAATTGCAAATCTAACGTCAGCTTCATCATGCCACCCCAAGCAAAGTTAATAGATCTCTCATTGTCCGAATGGCAAATTCGAAGACGTGCTGCATCATGCTGAACATAATGGCCATGCAGATGATGAGCATGATAAAGGTGATTGCGATTTTCAAAGGAAGCCCGACGACAAACACGTTGAGCTGCGGCACCGTTCTCGCCACAATCCCCAATGCCAGATCGACTAAAAACAAACAAGCCACAACAGGCGCAGACAATTGAAATGCTGTTATAAACATCGTGTTGAAGCTCTTTGCAATAAACTCGGCAAATCCTTCGCTTCCAAACGACAGCGCCATCTTATCGACCGGGATGTATTGGTAGCTGTAATAAATCCCGTCAAGCAGGAGATGATGCGCATTCAGGCTCAGCATGAGGAGCAGCGCCAACGTATATAAAAACTGGCCGACAAGCGGGCTTTGCGCTCCTGTCTGGGGATCGATCACATTCGCTACCGCAAATCCCATTTGAAAATCGATGAATGATCCGGCGATTTGAACGGCCGAGATCATCATGTAGGCGATCAGCCCAAGCAGAAGCCCGATCAGCGCTTCCTTCATGGCCAGCATCATGTAAACTCCGTCAACATCAAGCTGAGGAGGCTTTTCAATCGCCTGAAAACTGACGAGCGCAAGAAAAAATGCAAAACCTATTTTATGAACGGCCGGAATTGACCGATAAGAAAATAGAGGCACCGTTACATAGAATGCTGTGATTCTGACAAATACAAGTAAAAAGGCTGGAAATGATTCAATTATTGACATGTTAAAACTACCCTGCAAAACGGTTTAAATTAGAGAACAGCTCAGTCGCGAATGACAAAATCGTCGACAGCATCCACGGGCCGAAAATGACGAGCCCGACCAAAACGGCGACGATTTTCGGAATGAATGCAAGAGTCTGTTCCTGTATTTGGGTGGTTGCCTGAAAAACGCTGACGATCAGCCCGACGAGAAGAGCGAGCGCCAAAAGCGGCCCGCTGATAAGCAATGTAACGTATACAGCCCTTTCAGCCATCGATATAACAAATTCTGAATTCATGTATTAGCACCTACTCTAAAAGCTTTGCAGCAAAGATTTAACGATTAAATACCAGCCATCTACAAGCACAAACAGCAAAATCTTAAACGGCAGTGAAATCATGACCGGCGGAAGCATCATCATCCCCATCGACATCAAAACACTTGCCACAACCATATCGATAATCAGAAACGGTATAAATATCATAAATCCCATTTGAAACGCGGTTTTCAATTCCGAGATGACAAACGCGGGAACCATCGTTGAAAGCGGAATATCTTTAATGGATTCAGGCGTCTCCATCTTTGCGTAATTCATAAATAAAGCCAGATCTTTCTGTCTTGTATGCTTGCTCATAAAGGTTTTGATCGGGGTTTCCGCTTTTGTGTAAGCTTCATCCAAGGTGATTTTATTGTTCATTAACGGCGTCAGCGCTTCTTTATTAATCTCGGAAAAAGTCGGCCCCATAATGAAAAATGTCAGAAACAGTGCAAGTCCGATCAGCACCTGGTTTGGGGGCATTGACTGTGTTGCCAGCGATGTCCGGACAAAGGACAATACGATGACAACCCTTGTGAAACACGTCATCAGGATCAAGATCCCCGGAGCGATCGAAAATACTGTCAAAAGCAGCAAGAGCCGGACGCTGGCGCTGACGTTTGCCGCATCGCTTGAATTAAATAAATCCATAAACTCATTCATGTTGATTTTGGCCTTTCTTTCTGCCTTCTGCGCGATTTTGTTTCAGTTCCGCGAGCTGTGCTTTTAACGACTCGGAAAAAGATGCCGTGCCGCTTTGCTTTTGCACGCCTGGAACTTTGACTTGATCCATCCATTTCTGCCACTCAATCTTGCTGTTCATCGCAGCTTCATGCTGCGTGAGAATTTCTTTATATTCCTTTTCATCATCGATCTCTTTCAGCAGCTGGATATTATCGCCGACACCGACGACCAGCACCCTGTTCCCTACTTTAATCAGCTGTACGGACTTGTTTTGCCCGAGCGAAGTTCCGCCGATGTTTTCGACATACTGGAAGGGTTTTAACAGGCGGTTGCGTTTATTCATGAATTTGACCAAAGCGTAGATCAGAAAAATGACGAACAGTAACGCGCCGATCATTTTCACAAAATCAAATATGGAAACGGAAGGAGACGGGGGTTCGGCCTCCGCCTCTTCCTTAAGAGAACTTTTTTCCTCGGTTTTGTCTTTGTCTTTTGCTTTTTCTTTCTCTTTGCCCGCACCTTTTTGCTCAAACAGATGGTCAACGGTCTGATCCCCCGATTCCTCTGCGAGAGCCGGAGCGTACGGCAGCACGAGAAAGGCAAATAGACAAAGGCCGGCTATGAAAATAAGAGGTTTCTTAAACAAGTTGTACACCCTTTAGCTTAGCGTTTTATTGATCGCTTCCATGACGCGGTCAGCCTGGAACGGTTTGACGATAAAGTCTTTCGCTCCCGCCTGAATAGCGTCGATAACCATCGATTGCTGGCCCATTGCCGAACACATGATGATTTTTGCCTGCGGATCGATTTCCTTGATTTCTTTAAGAGCCGTGATTCCGTCTTTTTCCGGCATCGTGATATCCATTGTGACAAGATCAGGTGAATGCTCTTTATATTTTTCAACAGCCTGCGCTCCGTCTTGCGCTTCTGCGACGACTTCAAAGCCGTTTTTCACTAAAATGTCTTTAATCATCATTCTCATAAATGCTGCATCATCAACTACTAAAATCTTGTAAGCCATTATTAATCTCTCCAATCAATCTGTTATTATCGTAATTTGCTGATTCGTTCCGCCTGACTTAAAATGTCTGTCACCCTGACGCCAAAGTTTTCATCGATGACGACGACTTCGCCTTTGGCAACGACGCGCTGGTTGACCAGGATGTCGACAGGCTCGCCTGCGAGTTTGTCAAGCTCAATGATACTGCCGGTTGACAGTTCAAGCACCTCTTTGACGCTGCGGTTTGTCCTCCCCAGCTCGACTGTGACGGACAAAGGAATATCCATGAGCATGTCAAGGTTTTGAAGGTGCGGCTGCGCGTCAGTCTGAGGGGCAAAGGATTGAAACTCTGCCGGTGCCACCTGCACAGGCTCTGAAACTTTTGCCGTCCCTTGCCGTTTAGGCGCAGGCTCCTGTCTTTGTGTCTGAGCAGGTGCCGGACTCGGACTAGGCGCCGGGTTTTCCTGTACGGGCGGCTGCTTTACCTCTTCAGTCTGCACAGGCTCTTCTCCGCCGTCCTGATTCGTTAATTCATCGATCAGGTCTTTTGCAAAGGTCAGCGGATAAAGCTGCATAATATGCGAATCGATCAGTTCTCCGACTTTCAGTCTGAAAGATACTTTGACGAGCGGGTCCTCTTTCGGAATTTGCTCTGTTCCTTCCCCTTCATTCACATCAAGGAGGTCAACTTCCGGCGGAGAAATATCAATCTTCTTGCTGAAGACGGTGGACATCGACGTCGCTGCGGAACCCATCATTTGGTTCATCGCTTCCTGAACGGCGCTTAGATGAATTTCGCCAAGCGACGGATCTGCGTTCGTCCCGTCTCCACCCATCATCAAATCAGCGATGATCGCGGCATCTTCCTGCTTGATGACGAGAAGATTGTTTCCTGAAAAACCTTCCGTATAGCTCACACCGATTGAAACATACGGGTGCGGGAACTCATCATTTAAATGGCTTTTTTCAATCACCGAAACAGTCGGTGTTGTAATTTCGACTTTTTGATTCAATAAAGTGGACAAAGCTGTTGCAGAGCTCCCAAAGGAAATGTTTCCGATTTCCCCGATCGTATCCTGTTCCATCAGGGACAACCCTGATTCCGGCTGCTCTTGAGCCGTATCATCGCCGCCTTTAAGCAGCGCATCAATTTCATCCTGTGATAACCTATTGTTATTCTCCATATTCTTCACCTCTTATGTCGTGATCTAGAATTTGAATCGCAGTCTTTCGATTCATTCGGCCGGCTTGTGCTAGAAATTTCGGTTTATCTCCGACCAAAACAGTAAGAGGTTCTGCTACTGATTTGTCCAAAGTGATACAATCTCCAATTTCTAAATTTAAAAACTCTTCAATGGTTAATTCCGATGATCCGAGTTCTGCGACAATTGGAATTCGCGCCGTCATAATCCGCTTTTCTATCGACTTTGTTTCCTCCGGTTTTGGTTCTATTCTGTCTGATTGCATCCAGTAGTGAACGGAAAGCTTAGGAATGATCGGTTCCAGGACGACGTGCGGGATGCACAGGTTGATAACCCCGCTGATGTCTCCTATTTGCGTGTTCAGCGAAATGACAACGACCGTCTCATTCGGCGATACCATTTGCACAAACTGCGGATTCACTTCAAAATCGGACATTTCCGGCTCGATTTCCGTGATGGATTCCCACGCATCTTTATAATTCGAGAGGCAGCTTTCAAATAAATTGGACATGATTTTCGTCTCAATTTCCGTCATGCTGTCAATTTTGTTGTGGCTCGAACCGATCCCGCCCATCACCCGGTCCATCATCGTATAGGCGATGGTCGGGTTGATCTCCATCATGATTCTTCCTTCAAGAGGGCGAACCTCAAACAGATTGAGGATCGTCATATTCGGAATGGATCTGATGAATTCCTCATAAGGAACCTGATCAACCGAGCTGACCGAGATCTGGATATAGGTTCTCAGCTGAGCCGAGAAATAAGTCGTTAGCAGCCTTGCAAAGTTATCATGAATCCTTGTCAAGCTGCGGATCTGATCCTTTGAAAAGCGGAGCGCCCGTTTAAAGTCATAGACTTTTACTTTTTTAACGGACTCTTCTTTTTTCAGCTCGTCGGCGTCCATTTCACCTGTCGATATCGCTGAAAGCAGTGCATCGATTTCATTTTGGGAGAGTACTTCTCCTGCCATCTGTTTTCACCTCCATGGTTCTGTCATCTATGTTCCTACTGCAGATTAAAGGAGGTAATGTATACAGTTTTCACTTTTCCCTCTTTCATGTAGTTCGTGTTCAGCTTTTCTTTCAGCTGCTCTTTAAACTTTTCTTTTCCTTTTTGTCCTTCAAGATCATCTGCGTTCGTGTTTGCCAAAAGGGAGATGACTGAATCTTTAATTTGGAAATCCCGCTTTTCAAGCTCTTCTTTCGCCTCTTTCGAATCGGTTTCAAGCTTGATTGACAAACGGACCACATTGTCCGATTTCAAGTTTGTCGTGATTTCGGCGACTTCAACTGATGATTCGACCACTTCATCGATCGAAGGTTCTTTCGTTTGATCTTTTTCACTTGCGCTTCCCTTAATGACAAAGAACGCAGCGGTTCCTAACACAGCAATTGCCAGAATAATCGTCAGCATAATTCCTAGAAGTTTTTTATTCATTCAGATTCCTCAATTCTTTGGTCACAAGAAAGTATTTGGATTTTTTGATAGAATGACACGATTGTATCCACAACTGTATCTTCATCTTCTTTGACAACAAACTTTTTTCCGTTTGACAGCGTAATTGTCGTATCCGGAAAACATTCAATTTGCTCAATGAATAGCGCGTTCAGAATAAAAGGCTGTCCGTTTAATCGCGTAACTTTGATCATGTGTTTTCAAGAGGCGCCTTTACGAGGGCGCCTCCTTCCCTCCTATCGCTTCAGATTGACGAGTTCCTGAAGAATTTCATCAGAGGTTGTAATGATTTTCGCATTGGACTGGAAGCCGCGCTGCGCGATAATCATTTCGGAAAACTCTTCTGAAAGGTCGACGTTCGACATTTCAAGCGCACTCGTTTGAATCTTTCCTGAGCCGTCTTCTCCAGGCACAACGACTTGCGGAGCTCCAGAACTCAATGTTTCGCGGTAAAGGTTGTCCCCCGTTTTTGTTAAACCGGATGTATTGTTGAATGTCGCAAGCGAGATTTGGCCGGCGGTCTGGTTCTCGTTGTTTTGATCGACATAAGACACGGTTCCGTCAGGCGCGATGCTGAAGCTTTGCGCGTCTTGCGGGATATTGATCCTTCCGTTGTTGGCCGTTAAGACGAACAGCCCATCAACAGTGACGAGGTCACCTTCATCAGAACGGTAGAAGTTTCCGGATCTTGTGTAGTACACTTCATCTCCCGATCCGACACGGAAATAGCCGTCTCCTGTAATGGTCATGTCAAGCTGGCGGCCTGTTGTTGAAGGCGCTGCGTTTGTGTGAATGATATCGATCGATCCGGTCGTCGCACCAAGCCCGACCTGCTGGCCGTTGACAGAGCCGCGGTTTGCAGTAGACGACGTCGCACCGGAAAGCTGCTGGCTGACAATATCTTTAAACGTAATCCGGCTTTTCTTATAGCCTGCCGTATTGACATTCGAAATGTTGTTTGCGACGACATCAAGCTTTGTCTGAAAGTTTTTCATGCCGCTGATTCCTGAGTATAGTGAACGTAACATAATTATTCCTCCCTGAATTATCTGTTTTTATTTGTCAGAATGACTGACCGCCGTCACATTCCACGGATTGACTTCGGTTCCATCGTCAAGGACAAGCAGATACTGTCCGTCTGAGCTTTTAACTGATTTGACGAGCGCTGTTTTTTCTTCGCTGTCTTCACCTTCATAGGTGACTTCTTTTCCGATCCAGCTGACATACATCGTCATCGGGTCCTGAAGACCGACGAACGCCGACATCGTTGTGTTCAGATTCGTTAGTTGCTCAAGGCTTGAAAAGGTCGCCATTTGCGCAATGAATTCACGGTCTTCCATCGGATTTAAGGGGTCTTGATACTGCAGTTGTTTCATGAGCAGTTTCAAAAATTCATCCTTGCCAAGATTGGAGCCGCTCCCTGCTTTTTCGGCTTTTTTTGCCTCGGATAAAAAATCGGATGTCGTCGATTTCGTGTTTGTTGTCCCTATGGCAGTTCTTGTATCAATTGAAGTGTCAGGCATTAGATCTCCTCCTCGCTGTCCAGTGATCGAGTCTCGATAAGCTCATCCAGAAACTCCTGAAAATCCTCATTTTCCTGCTCTTTTTGCTGATCTTCCTTCGGCTGATGTTGGTTTTTCTGTTCGTCCGCCAGCTGTCCGAAGGTCTGATCGCCGTTTTGAAGCGGCACACCGAAGCGGTCAATTTGTACAGACATGTTGGGCAGCGCCTGTTTAAGGTACGCGAGATTGTGTTCGAGCAGCTCTTTAGCCGACTGGGTCGATGCGATGATTTTGCTCGAAAACATCCCGTGCTGTTTGACGAGTTTGATCGTGATAAAGCCGAGATTTTCAGGATTCAGGCGGATTGTGAAACTGCCTGTCGATCTGCCGAACGGTGTATACTTCATCTGTTTCCATGAGCTGAGAATTTGTTCTGAAAAGCTTTTCGGCTGAGCGGAAGATTCCTCTGCCGCCGCGGTTTGGAGACCCTGGATCAGCACTGCGCCTGTCCGATGATTGGCCAGTACAGAGGACTGAATCGGCTGTTCCTTTTGGCCTTGCTTTCCTTCAGTTTGAATTTCCCTTCCGTTCAAAACAAAGGACAACGGCTTCTCGGAAAGAGAGACATCGGTTTTTTTGCTCATGAGCATTGCCTTTAGTTCGCTTTCCGCCATTTTCCACTCTTTTGGATCCGGTTCAGCGTTTGCGCTCATCATCTGCTCCATTACACTTTTCAAGCTTTTCAGCTCGGCGTTTGACATGGACAAAAGCTGCGACTCACCCGGATCTTTTGTGAAAAATTGGCGTTTAAGTTCATCAATCAGCCCTTCTGTTCCCGCCTTTGTCTGAAGAGCGGCGAGAAATTCCGGCGCTTGTTTCAATATTTCTGCGATTTGTGAAGTTTTGAGTGCCGGTTGATTTTCATTTACGATCACAGCGAGCAGCTGCTGAATCTGACCAAGAATTTGCAGGTCAGGCAGTTTCGGCTCTTCTGTCCCGCTTTCGTCAGTAGGCAAAGCTTCAATAGCATCAGCTGTTTTACCTGATTGTCCAGGCAGAGCGGCATTTTCAAGCAGCTCTTTTATTTGCTGTAACAGCTGTTCTGCCAATGCGAGTTCATCCGGAGATGGATTCAGCTCTTCAACATGCTGGAGGGAATTCAGCCAGCCTTCATTGAAGGAGCCGCCTTCATTATTTAAAAGCCATTGCTTCAGTTCATGCAAAAGCCCTTCCAATGACGTGTCCTGAGAAGGTTCTTCTCCCTTTTGAAAAGGGGAAACTGAGCTATTTTCCTTTTGGAGCACATTTTGAAAGAGTCCGCCCAGAGGCGTCCTGCTCGTTTTTGCAGTTGCGGTATCCGCCGCAGGCTTGGCATCAAAAGAGATTGCGTCAAAAAGCCTCAAGCTATTCCCCCCCTTCTTTTTTCTTTTCATTTTTCGCTTCGTTTTTCACAAGCTTTTCTGTGAATACAGCCGCTTTATCAGGAGACATTTTGGAGAGGATCTCAGTCACTTTCTTTTTGCTTAAAGAATCTAAAATGTTGATTGCCTCTTCTTCTTTTAATTCGCTTAAAATTTTTGCAGCTTTATTGCTTTGCATGCTTTCATAAATTTTGACGACTTTTTTTCCGTCTCCTTGACCTTCGGCGTTCTTTTCTTTCTGCTCTTTTTCATCTTTTTCCGTTTTTTCGAACGAGCTGATTTTTTGTTTCAGCCTTTTAATCTCTTGATCACTCGTTTTCAAGTCACTCGTCAGCGTTTCGATTTCGCTTTTTTGTTCATCGATCGTCTTTTGGAGCTTTTCTGCTTTGTTCTCCTGCTGCTTTGCTGCGTGATCTTTGTCCTGATCCTCGCCGTTTTTCACAAGCTCTTTAACAACGGGGATTTTGGAGGCTGCATCCTGGAAATTGACGCCCAAAAGCCACATGCCGACAAACGCTACAACGATTAAAAAGATCAGCGGAATGACGATGACAAACAAAAATGTCTGAAATTTACCGGCTTTTTTTTCTTCGGTCATCGTTTTTCTACCCCTAGCTTCCTTGAGTTATGTACTGGGCAATGGAGATATCGTCCATTTCCTTTAACTCATTTGCTTTGTTTTGCAGCGAATACATTTCAAACTGCTTTTCTTTCATTTTTTCAAATTTTTTCAGCTCGATATTTTTTTCCGTCAGATCGTGCTGTTTTTCATTCATTTCATTTCTCTTCATCATGACGAGCTTTTGATAATGGTAGATAGTCGTTTCAAGATTTGTGACAAATTGCTGATAATGCCGCATTTCCTGAACGCTCATTCCTGTCTGCATCTTGATTTCCTTGTTTTTTTCTAGCGTTTCTTTTTGGTTCATGCTTTCATACAGCTTTTCCGCGACCTTTTCGAATTCGGAAACTGAGTGCTGATATTCAGCGAATGATTGGTCTTTTTCATTTTCTTTAAGCTCGAGGAGCTTTTGAAATTTAAATGAATAAGCCATTCTTAATCCTCTCTTCCTGTAAGACTCTTTAATAAAGAAATGCTCTCTTCCAGCGACGCCGCTTCATCCACTTCCTGCTTGAGGAAGCTGATCAGCTTAGGGTGGAATTGTATGGCCTCATCAATTTCTCTGGAAGACCCTTTTTTATAGGCTCCTATGTTGATCAGGTCCTCTGAGTTTTGATAGGTTGACAGCATTTCCCTGAACCGGTTCGCTGCTCTTATATGATCTTTCCCGGCGATGTTTGACATCACCCTGCTGATGCTTTTTAAGATGTTGACTGCCGGAAACTGGCCTTTATTCGCAAGGCTCCGGTCAAGAACGATATGACCGTCCAAGATTCCCCTGACAGTATCGGCGATCGGTTCATTCATATCATCACCGTCGACAAGAACCGTATAGAAAGCAGTTATTGACCCGTTTTCCGTCGTTCCTGTTCGTTCTAAGAGCTTAGGTAAAATAGCGAACACTGAGGGTGTATAACCTTTCGTCGTCGGCGGTTCGCCCGTCGCCAGGCCGATTTCCCTCTGAGCCATGGCAACCCTTGTCACCGAGTCCATCATGAACATCACATTTTGTCCTTTGTCGCGGAAGTACTCGGCAATCGCTGTTGCTGTATAGGCCGCTTTCAGCCGCATCAATGCCGGCTGGTCGGACGTAGCCACTACAACGATCGTGCGCTTCAGCCCTTCTTCGCCGAGATCTTTCTCAATGAACTCTCTGACTTCGCGGCCCCGCTCTCCGACAAGAGCGATGACATTCAAGTCTGCGGCCGTCTCTCTTGCTATCATGCCCATGAGCGTGCTTTTTCCGACGCCGCTTCCGGCGAATATCCCGACTCGTTGTCCTTTTCCGACGGTCAGCAGACTGTCGATTGATCTGACGCCGACCGCCATTTTTTCTCTGATTGGCGGTCTTTTCATCGGATTAGGTGGCGCCTGGTCTGTCGAAACTTGAGCCAAACCTTTCGGAAGCGCGCTGCCGTCGAGCGGATTGCCGAATGCATCGACAACTTGCCCGATCAAGCCGGAGCCGACTTTAACTCTGAGCGATTCTCCCGTCGCTTCGACAATGCTGCCGGGTGCAATATTGGCCGCTTCCAAATATGGCATGAGAAGAATATTTTGGTCTTTGAAGCCGACGACCTCAGCTTTGATGGCCTTTGGCCCGTCACCTTTTGTATAGATTTTGCAGACATCACCGATTGAGCATTCAGGTCCTTTGGATTCAATCATCAGGCCGACCGCTTGTTTGACTTTTCCGTAACGTTTGTAGGAGTCTGCGGTTTCTATACATTCAAGCAGCTGCTCAAGCATCACTGGACAACACCTGCCGTTTCAAGCAGGCTGAGCAGTTTTTGTTTCAGCTGCTGTAATTGAGTGTCGATTCCTGCATCAATTCTTCCGAAGGCCGTTTCAACATAGCACGTTCCCTTTGGCGCTATTTCATCGGCGTATATCGCGAGATGGGCGCCATATTGGAGGAGCTGCTCAAGTTCGTTTTTGTGGCTTTGAACCTCTGTGTAATACTCCGGATCCACATAGACGGCAATGTCATCGAACTCTTTCATTTCGGACAGCACCTGTTTGACGAGGGCTGAAAAAGCTTCTTTGTCGTCAGTCTTTTGATTCCAAACTTTTTTAGCCAGCGACACGGCAAGTTCGACAATTTCTTCGGAAGATTGTTCGATTTTTTCTTCATAGTCACGCCTCGCCGCTCCGACGATGGCGTTGGCTTCATCCAAATAGGATTGATAAGTGCTTTGGGCCTCGGCCTTTCCCTGTTCAAACCCCGCTTGAAAGCCTTCTTGTTTCGCCTGGTCTATCAGCGCTTCGCGTTCTGTTTCCCAGCTTATCCTTTCCTCTTCGATTTGCCGTCTGACCTGTTCGAGTTCAGCGTTCGCTTTTTCGTATATTTTCCCTGCTTCCTGTCTGGCATGATCGAGGAGGAATTCCGGATCCTGTCCGGTATCAAGTTCAGTTTCTGTTTCAGGAAATTTGACTTCCTTTAATGAAATCGTCCGCCTTTCTTTTGGCGGTATTGATGATAATCGCTGTTTAATAATGTTAGACAATGATATCATCTCCTCCACCTCTGGCGATTACGATCTCACCTGCTTCTTCAAGTCTTCGGATGACGCTTACGATTCTGGATTGAGCTTCTTCTACGTCACGCAGACGCACAGGGCCCATGAATTCCATTTCTTCTTTAAATGTTTCAGCCATACGCTGCGACATATTGCTGAAGACGATGTCTTTGACCTCTTCGCTGGCCACTTTGAGGGAGAGAAGCAGATCGTCGTTTTCCACATCGCGGATAACCCTTTGAATGGCGCGGTTATCCAGCGTAACGATATCTTCAAAGACGAACATCCGCTTTTTAATCTCGTCGGCAAGCTCAGGATCCTGGATTTCAAGGGAGTCAAGGATCGTTTTCTCTGTACCTCTGTCAACTCCGTTCAACACTTCGACAACGGCTTCAATGCCGCCGGTCTGCGTGTAGTCCTGAGTGAATGTGGAGGATAACTTTTGCTCCAAAATCTGTTCGACTTCATTGATGATTTCCGGCGACGTCCTGTCCATGACAGCGATCCGTCTTGCAACCTCTGCCTGCACATCCTGATTCAGTTCTGACAATATCTGACCGGATTGCACGGGATCGAGATAAGACAGAATCAATGCGATCGTCTGCGGATGTTCATGCTGGATAAAGTTCAGAATCTGCTCGGGATCCGCTTTTCTGGCAAAATCGAACGGTCTGACTTGAAGAGACGATGTCAGCCTGTTGATAATGCTGGCGGCTTTGTCTTCGCCGAGCGCTTTGTCAAGCACCTGCTTGGCGTAGTGAATGCCGCCTTGTGATATATATTCTTGAGCAATAGCCGTTTCATGAAATTCCTGAATAATTTCATCTTTTTTCTCTGGTGATACAGCTCTGACATTTGATATTTCAAGCGTCAGCCTTTCGATTTCTTCATCTGTTAAATGCTTGTAAACGGAAGCTGACACATCAAGCCCTAAGGATATCATGAGAATGGCCGCTTTTTGTTTGCCTGTAAGCCTGTCTTGTTTCATTTTTGCCATTTCAATACTCCTCCTAATCCTCGGTCAGCCAGCTGCGCAACAATTTGGCGAATTCTTCAGGCTTATCTTTCGCCATTTTTTCAAGCTGTTTTCGTCTGACAGTTTCTTCCGTCTCTTTTTCATTGTTCACATCAGCAACACGAATCGGTTCCTGAGGCGTTTCATACCATTCTTCCTCGTATTCGTCATCTCTATTTTTACGTCTTCTGACAAGCCAGATGATGAGGCCGATTACAGCAACAAGCGCTGCTCCGCCTGCGATGTAAATCCACATCGGTATACCGCCTGTTTCCGTTCCTTCATCGATTGTCTGCTTGCCGTCGAACGATTGGACAGAAACAACGATTTTATTTTCAATATCCTCATCTGTCAGCGGCTCTTCTTCATACTTCTTGTCGATCGATGTTTTCACAATGGTTGAGAGGATTTTCTTAATATCATCTTCTCTTTCAGCAGGCAGTGACTGCGGGTTCTTCGCATCAGGCGGTTCAACCATGACCTGGACGCCCAGATCTCTGATTTTGTACGGACTTTCGGCGATTTCTTTATGGATTTTGTTGACTTCATTGTTGATTCGTTCTTCGCTTTTTTCGTAGTCTCCGTTGCCTGTTCCGCCTTCTGTCTCCGCATAGTTTGTCACATCGTTTTCACCTGTTCCGTTGACGCCTCCAGCTTGCGCTCCCTGTCCGGAATACGTTTCACTGACGCGCTCTGCGCTGACCGTGATCCCTTCCATATTTTCTTTGTCGACAGGTTCAACCAGATCTTCCGTCCTGTTTTCTTTTGTGAAGTCGATGTCGGATGTGACGGATACAACTACTTTATCCTGTCCCATCATCGTGCCGAGCATGGTTTGAATTTGTCTCTGCAGATCCTTTTCGATCTGAGCTTTGACTTGCCTTTGTGAAGAGTAGCTGTCAGCGTATGAACCTGAATCTTTGCCGGTTTGATCGTAATACGTGGAGTTTTGATCCATGATCACGATGTTTTCCGGATCAAGGTTCGGCACGCTTTTCGATACGAGATGATAAAGGCCGTTGATTTCATTTTGATCAAGCGTGTGGCCGGGCTTCACCTGAAGAACAATCGAAGCGGATGCTTCCGGCTTTTCCTCTCCGACAAAGACGGATTCCTTCGGCAGGTTAATCATGACCTTTGAATCTTTAATCCCGTCTATTCCTTTGATGAGGTTGGATAGCTCGGTTTGCGTTGCTTTCACTTTCAATACGTCAAATTCGTTGTCCGTCATACCGAAACCGGCATTTTGACCAAAGAACGAATAATCGATGCTTCCGCTTTTCGGAAGACCCTCTGCCGCAAGATCGACTTTCAGCCCGTCGACTTTTTCTTCCGGAACTTTAATGACTGAACCGTCAGCTGCAACCTCAGATGGAACACCTTTTTCATCGAGCACTTTTTTGATTTGGCCGGTTTCTTCAGCTGACAAGTCTTTATAGAGCGGCACCATTTTATTCGACGAAGCAACAATTCCAATGACGATTGACAGGATCACTGCCAGAGCGACGATGCCGATCATCAAAAACTTCTGCAGCTTTGATCTGTTTTTCCAAAAATCTGTTATTTTCGTTTTGATTTGCAATAAAGTACGATTCATCTTACTCCCCCGGTAGTTACACTAATTCTCTTCGCTTTCAGACTCCTTTCTTACATTTGCATTCTCATGATTTCCTGATAAGCTTCAACCGCTTTGTTGCGGAATTCCGTCGCAGCCGTCAATGTAATATTTGCCTTCTGGGCTGCAACCATCACTTCATCAAGGTTGACATCCTGACCGAGAGCAAGCGCGTTTGTCAGTTTATCAGATTCATTTTGAGATTGATTCAAAGCATTGATAGAATCTTTCAGCACGTTGGAAAAGCTGACTTGGTTCTCTGAACCGTCCTGCTTGTTCGTGATCTGATTTGTTGCATTCGTTCCCGCCTGCACGGGTTGAATTCCAAATGGAGAGATTCCATTAACCATTCGTGTCATCACCCTACTTTCCGATTTCTAGTGCTTTCATCAGCATTCCTTTTGTCGCGTTCATCGCTGTGACATTCGCTTCATATGACCTTGTGCTGCCCATTAAATCAACCATCTCTTTTAGCGGATCGACATTCGGCATCTGCACGTATCCGTCTTCGTTTGCGTCGGGATGCGTCGGATCATAAACGAGTTTAAACGGTGTTTTGTCTTCGCTGATCTTGGTCACCTTTACCCCTTCACCGACTCTCGCCGATGCATTCATCGATGATTGGAGCACGGATGAAAAAGATTCGCCTTTCGGAGCCGTCGATACAAGCTTTCTTCTATACGGCTGCCACTGTCCGTCGACCAGCTTCGCTCTTGTTGTGTCCATGTTTGCCAGGTTGGAAGAAACGGTATCCATTCTGACTCTCTGTGCAGTCAACGCCGAAGCTGAGATGTTGATGCTATTGAATACCCCCATTATTTACCTCCTGTAATCGCGGTCCGCAGCGAGTTGAATTTGCCGCTTATTCTTTCAACCAGCGCTTGATACTGGATTTGATTTTTCGCCATTTCACTCATTTCCTGATCAACGTCCACGTTGTTCCCGTTTTCCTGATAACTTGTATTCTTTCTCGACACAACTGAATAATTAGACTCATTGCCTTTGAAGTCAATGTGTCTATAGTCTGTTTTTATAGCATTAATTCGGGAGGACTCCTCATTCAGCACATTTTTGAAGGATACTTTTTTCGCCTTGTAGTTCGGTGTATCTACATTGGCCAGATTGTTCGTTATGACTTTTTGCTTAATGTTCGCTTGATTCAAGGCTCCCTCTAGTCTATGTATTGTTCCTGAAAATATATCCATCGCCAAATACCTCCAATCTTTTTCCATCTGTCTCAAAATCTTGTCGAGAATTGTAAAAACCATAAGCCTATTGTAAGGAATAATAGGCTTAAAGTCTATGATCTGGGCGCAAAAAAAAATCGTAATAAATATCTATTTTATGAATAGGTATTTCGACCTAGATTATAAGAACTATGTAATGTTACGTTTGTAAAGTTTCAAAACATTATGTTAGTATATTTTTTATTCAAGCAACGCATTGATTCAGAACCGCATTTTAGTTGTTTTTGATATGAAAAAATTACGATAATATAGTTTAAAATGTGAAATAAAAAAAGCCGCAGAACGGCATGTTCTGCGGCTTTCGTCTTTTAATGAGACTTTAGTTTTTCTAATTCCATTAAAAATTTGTTGTTCAGGACTTTAATGTATGTGCCTTTCATCCCTAATGACCTTGATTCAATGACACCGGCGCTTTCAAGTTTGCGCAGCGCATTGACAATGACCGAGCGGGTGATGCCGACGCGATCTGCAATTTTACTTGCGACAAGCAGACCTTCATTTCCGTCAAGCTCTTCAAAAATATGTTCAATTGCTTCAAGCTCACTGTAAGATAATGAACTGATCGCCATTTGAACGACCGCTTTGCTGCGTGCTTCCTCTTCGATCTCTTCAGCTTTCTCTCTGAGAATTTCCATTCCTACGACCGTTGCGCCATATTCGGCAAGGATCAGATCGTCATCCTCGAATTTCTCCTGAAGGCGGGACAGAATCAAGGTGCCGAGTCTTTCGCCTCCTCCGATGATCGGAACGACTGTGGTCAGACCCGCTTGGAACAAATCGCGGTTTTCCACAGGGAAAGCCGTATATTCGCTGTTAATGTCAAGGTTGGATGAAGTTTCCGGAATGTTGAACAGACTTTTTGTATAGTCTTCAGGAAACTGGCGCTCTTCAAGCATTTTTTTCATCCGGTCATTTTCGATCTGCTGGTTGATCGAGAAACCGAGAAGCTTTCCTCTGCGGCTGACAACGAAAATGTTCGAATCAATCACATCGCGAAGCGTTTCGGCCATTTCTTTAAAATTAACCGGCTTCCCTGCCGCATTTTGCAGCATTGCATTAATCTTTCTTGTTTTTTGTAATAAAGCCATAATAAATTGATCCTCCTAAATTACTCTTATTTAATTGTTTATAAAATAAACTGGCTTAAATCCTTATTCTTAGCGATCGAACCGAGCTTTTCTTCAACATATTGAGGCGTGATGACAACTTCCTCCATCGTTACATCCGGAGCCTCGAACGACAGTTCTTCCAAAAGCCGTTCCAAAATGGTGTGAAGCCTTCTCGCCCCGATATTGTCTGTGTCCTGGTTCACATGATAAGCCACTTCTGCAATCTTACGAATAGCATCGTCAGAAAATTCAAGAGATATACCTTCCGTCTTCAATAAAGCCTTATACTGCTTTAGAAGAGCGTTGTCAGGCTCAGTTAAGATTTTCACAAAATCATCGATGCTCAGCTTTTGAAGCTCAACGCGGATCGGAAAGCGTCCCTGCAGCTCTGGAATTAGATCTGAAGGCTTCGCCATATGGAATGCACCTGCAGCGATGAACAGCACGTGATCCGTTTTGACCGCACCGTACTTTGTCATGACGGTAGAGCCTTCTACAATCGGAAGAATATCGCGCTGCACGCCCTCTCTTGAGACGTCGGCCGATGAAGAAGCACCGCTCTTTTTGGCGATTTTATCGATCTCATCGATAAAGATGATTCCCGACTGTTCGGCTCTCAGGACGGCCTCCTGGGCAGCTTCGTCCATATCGATGAGCTTTGCCGCTTCTTCATTCGTCAGCACTTTTCGTGCTTCCCTAACCGTCAGCTTGCGGCGCTTTTTCTTTTTCGGCATCAGGCTGCTGAGCGCATCCTGCATGTTCATGCCCATCTGTTCCATACCCGAGCCTTGGAGCATATCAAACATGGATGGCTGCTGCTCCTCCACCTCAACGGTGACATAATGGTCTTCAAGCTCGCCGAGAGCAAGCTGATGTGCAATCCGCTTCCGGTTGTTTTCGATATCCGTGTCTTCATGCTTTTCCGCTTCATTCGTCTCTTGATCCTGATTTCCGCCAAACAGCATTTCAAAAGGATTTTTCGCACCTGACTGTTTTTTCCTTCCCGGTACAAGCAGGCGAACGAGGCGTTTATTTGCGTTTTCTTCGGCGATGCCTTTCACTTCGTTCATTTTTTCCTCTTTGACGAGGCGGATTGACGTTTCCACAAGATCCCTGACCATCGATTCAACATCTCTGCCCACATAACCGACTTCCGTGAACTTCGTCGCTTCGATTTTGACGAACGGAGCGCCGACGAGCTTCGCGATTCGTCTTGCAATCTCGGTTTTTCCCACACCTGTCGGACCCATCATCAATATGTTTTTCGGAACGATTTCTTCGCGCAGTTTTTCATCAAGAAGACTTCTTCTGTAGCGGTTCCTCAATGCCACGGCGACCGCTTTTTTCGCATCGAGCTGGCCGACGATGTATTGATCAAGCCTTTCGACGATCTGCCTAGGAGTCAGCGGCTTTTTTTCCATATGCCTCATATCCTTTCTATTCAAGTTCTTCTACAATGATCTGATCGTTCGTATACACACAGATTTCGCCCGCGGTTTCAAGTGAGGCCCTCGCAATCGCTCTTGCGTCAAGCTGGCCGCCTGCATGACGTTTCAACGCCCTTCCGGCTGCCAGGGCATAGTTTCCGCCTGAGCCGATCGCCAAAATGCCGTCGTCAGGTTCAATCACCTCGCCTGTTCCGGAAACGAGCAGCATGCTGTCAGCGTTCATGACGATCAGCATCGCCTCAAGCTTTCTGAGGACTTTATCGCTTCGCCACTCTTTTGCAAGCTCGACTGCCGCACGCTGTAAATTGCCGTTGTACTCTTCAAGCTTCGCTTCAAACATTTCAAAGAGCGTGAAAGCGTCCGCAACAGAACCGGCAAAGCCGGCAATGACTTTCCCGTTGAAGAGCTTTCTTACCTTTCTAGCGGTATGCTTCATGACGACAGCCTGACCGAACGTAACCTGGCCGTCTCCCGCCATCGCGCTTTTTCCGTTGTGCTGGACGGCGAATATCGTCGTTGCGTGAAAAGATGACATAAAAGAACCTCCTTTATTTCCCTTTATGTGCCCGAGGGTGATGAGACATATATGTCTTTCTGAGCATATCTTTAGATACATGCGTATACACCTGGGTTGAAGAAAGGTTTGAATGCCCAAGCAGTTCCTGAACGCTCCTGAGATCCGCACCCTCATTTAACAAATGGGTGGCAAAAGTATGGCGGAGCATATGCGGATGTATATGTAATGTACCCGAAGTCTTCTTGACCAGTTCTCCCAAAATGTAACGAACCCCCCTCGGGGTTAAGGGCCCGCCCCTTTGATTCAAAAAAATAAAAGGGCAGGGCTCTTTCGCTTTTAACAGAAGGATGCGTCTTCCATTTTGCATATACAGATCCAAAGCCTCCCGGGCGAATGAACCAAATGGAATATACCTTTGCTTCCTGCCTTTCCCGTGAACCAAAACCGTATCTAAAAACAGATCCAAATCGGATTCCTTCAGGCTGCAAAGTTCGCTTACCCGCATGCCTGTTGCGTAAAGAAGTTCCAAGAGCGCCTGATTCCTTTGGCCGAGCGGTGTACTCAAGTCCGAAACCTCAAACAGTTCTTCAAGTTCTTTTTTATATAAAAATTTTGGAATCCGTTTATCCTGTTTCGGAAGACTGACAAGCAGAAACGGGTTTTCTTTTACCATCTTTTCCCTTAATAAAAATTTATAGAAGCTTCGCAGAGCCGAAATTTTCTTGCTGATCGTCCTGCGAGTAAGCCCTTTTTCATGCGCTTCCGTCAAGAAAATTCTCACATCCGGATAAGTCACGTCTTCAAAACCTTTTATGCCCTGAACTTGTAAAAAGCGTTCAAAGTCTTCAATAGAAGAAATGTAACCCACAATTGTATATTTTGAATAATTCTTTTCTATTTGTAAATATTCAATGAATAAAGTTAAAAAATTCTTAACATTTGCCATCATTACACCTCTTCGAAAAGGGCTTTTAAATGTTATCACATAACAAGTTCATCTGGCAATGAATAACTATAGCGTTTTCGAAATATTTTGAATTGTCTCCAATGCGCGCGAAGCATACTGTTCATTTCGTTCCTGCTTGTTTTTAATTTTAACCCCCAATTCCTTGAACAGACCGAAGTTCGCATTCATCGGCTGGAAGTTTTTCTTGTTTGTTTCCGTGATGTAATGGGCCATGCTGCCGATCGCTGTTTCATTTGAAAAAGTGACCGGTTCTTTTCCCTGGATGAGCCGAGCCGCATTTATTCCTGCAACAAGACCTGAAGCCGCTGATTCAACATACCCTTCAACACCTGTCATTTGGCCGGCGAAAAACAGATCGTCCCGTTTTTTAAACTGGTAGGTCGCTTTTAAAAGACTCGGCGAGTTGATGAACGTATTTCTGTGCATTACGCCGTAGCGGACGATTTCAGCTTGTTCCAGTCCCGGAATGAGGCGGAGCACTTCCTTTTGGTCGCCCCATTTGAGGTGGGTCTGAAAACCGACGATATTGTAAAGCGTGCCGGCTGCATCATCTTGGCGCAGCTGCACAACGGCGTATGGACGCTTTCCTGTTTTGGGATCTTCAAGGCCGACAGGCTTCATCGGGCCGAACAGCATCGTTTTTTTGCCGCGCTTCGCCATGACTTCAATCGGCATGCAGCCTTCAAAGAAGATTTCCTTTTCAAATTCTTTCAATGGAACAGTTTCTGCAGACACAAGGGCGTCATAAAATCTGTCAAACTCTTCTTCAGTCATCGGACAGTTCAAATACGCTGCCTCCCCTTTGTCATAGCGGGATTTCAAATAGACTTTATCCATATCAAGGCTGTCTTTCTCAACTATCGGCGCAGCGGCGTCATAAAAGTACAGATAGTCCTCTCCTGTCAGCTCCCGGAGCTTCGCGGAAAGCGATTCTGACGTCAGCGGTCCTGTTGCAATAATAGTCGGTCCTTCCGGTATTTCCGTGACTTCTTCATTGAGCACAGTCACATTCGGATGATTCTTTACTTTTTCGGTAACGTTTGCGGCAAATTCATGCCTGTCTACGGCAAGCGCACCGCCGGCAGGAACAGAACATTCGTCAGCGGCAGCGATGATGGCCGAGTCAAGAACCCGCATTTCTTCCTTTAATACACCGACAGCGTTCGTTAATGAATTCGCCCGAAGCGAGTTGCTGCAGACAAGTTCTGCGAATTTATCTGTATGGTGTGCCGGCGTTTGTTTAACAGGCCTCATTTCGTATAAACGGACATTGATACCTCGCTTGGCAAGCTGCCATGCAGCTTCGCTTCCGGCAAGTCCTGCACCGATGACATTTACTGTTTGATTCATATTCACATCTCCTAATTTATGAGTTGACTTCATCTTTTAACACAACAAAGAAGGTGAGCAAAGCCCTGCTCACCGCTACTTTTGTTGTTCTTCCTTATAATCGCAATTCACGCACTGCACTTGAACGCCTTTTTTGAGCTTTTTCTCGACAAGCATGTCCTCGCATTTCGGACATTTCCGTTCAAGCGGTTTATCCCATGATACGAATTCGCATTCAGGATAGCGGTCACAGCCGTAAAAAATACGGCGTTTTTTCGATTTGCGCTCGACGATGTTGCCGGTTTTGCATGAAGGGCATTTGACCCCGATCTCTTTTACAATCGGCTTGGTGTTGCGGCAATCCGGAAAATTGGAGCAGGCCATAAATTTGCCGTAGCGGCCCATTTTATAGACCATCGGGTGGCCGCACTCTTCACAATCCACACCCGCATACTCCGGTTCGATTTCCACTTCCTGCATCTCGGCTTCCGCCTTTTCAACGCGTTTTTCAAAGTCCTTGTAAAAGGAATCGATGATCTGCACCCATTGAATGTTTCCGTCTTCAACGTCATCAAGCTCTTTTTCCATTTTGGCGGTGAACTCAACATTAATGATCTCAGGGAAAAACTCCATGATCAAGTCAAGCACGATTTGACCGAGTTCAGTCGGGATAAAGCGTTTGTTATCAAGGGCGACATACCCGCGCTTTTGAATTGTGTCAAGCGTCGGCGCGTAAGTCGACGGACGGCCGATTCCCAGCTCTTCAAGCGTTTTGACCAGCCTTGCTTCCGTATAGCGCGGAGGCGGCTGTGTGAAGTGCTGTTCGGGTTCGATATCTTTTGAAAGAACGGTGTCGCCTTCAGCGAGATCCGGAAGCATCTTATTCTTCTCTTCCATCTGATCGTCTTTTCCTTCAACGTACACCTTCATGAAACCTGAAAACTTGACTTTACTGCCGTTCGCCCGAAATGTCAACCCGTTGTTTTCAAGATCGACGCTCATCGTATCGAGTGTCGCCGGAGCCATCTGGCTTGCGACAAAGCGCTCCCAGATCAGCTTGTATAGTCGAAGCTGGTCTCTTCCCAATACCGCCTTCAGATCGGAAGGCTTTCTGAGCACCGAGGTCGGCCTGATCGCTTCGTGGGCATCCTGGGCGTTTTCATTCTTTTTGGCAGGTTTTCGCTTGCTCCCCAAAAATTCTTTTCCGTACTGTTCGCCGATGAATGATGCCGCTTCTTCTTGAGCTGTATTCGAGATGCGGGTTGAATCCGTTCTCATATAAGTGATTAACCCGACAGTTCCTTCTTTGCCGAGATCGATTCCTTCATAAAGCTGCTGGGCGATCATCATCGTTTTCTTTGCCCGGAAATTTAATTTACGCGCCGCTTCCTGCTGAAGCGTCGATGTTGTAAACGGGAGCGCAGGGTTCCGCTTCCGTTCTTTTTTCGTAACCTTTTTAACCTCAAATTTGTTCCCTTTGATCTGGGAGAGGATTTGTTTTACATCTTCTTCGCTTTTCAGCTGGTGCTTTTCGCCGTTTATTCCGAAGAAACTCGCTTCAAATGTTTCTTTGCCTTTGAGAAAAGACCCTTCAATGGTCCAATATTCTTCAGGTTTAAAATCGTTGATTTCTTTTTCTCTGTCAATGATAAGGCGGAGTGCAACAGATTGGACACGTCCCGCACTCAAGCCTTTTTTTACTTTTTTCCATAAAATCGGGCTGATTTTGTATCCTACAAGGCGGTCCAGAATTCTTCTCGCCTGCTGGGCGTCGACAAGATCCATATTGATCATGCGCGGATGCTTAAATGAATCTTTGATCGCATCTTTTGTAATCTCATTAAATACGACGCGGCAGTCGGAATTCAGATCCAGATCAAGGCTGTGTGCCAAATGCCACGCGATCGCTTCCCCTTCCCTGTCGGGGTCGGCTGCGAGATAGACTTTTTTTGCCTTTTTGGCGGCCGTTTTTAATTCTTTTAACACGGGGCCTTTCCCGCGGATCGTGATGTATTTTGGTTCAAAGTTCTGCTCGATGTCAACGCCCATCTGGCTTTTCGGCAAGTCTCTGACGTGTCCCATCGAAGCTTTCACTTTATATTTTTTTCCTAAGTATCGCTCAATCGTTTTTGCCTTTGCAGGCGATTCCACGATGACTAAGTATTCGGACATAACATTATCCCCCTCAAGAGGTGTTCTCTCTCTTTTCAATTTAGCCTTTTTATTGTATTCAGCATAATCGTCGTTTATATAATCATTATTTTTACGAAAAGTGTCTGATTTAATCCTTCTATATGTTGAACGCCGATTAAAGCGTTTAAACTTGAAATCCTCACTATTATTAAATATTACAATACAGTTTGTCAAACGATAATTCTAAACAGGTTCCGGATATTGAGTGCGTGAAGGCGGCAGTTCGCTCAAAATATCTTCAATATTCAATACGAGTTTCGCCCCTTCCTGGATCAGCCTTGAAGGACCGCAAGAGTTGGCGTCAAAGATCGGACCAGGCACGGCGAACACCTCCCGCCCCTGCTCAAGGGCTTGATATGCTGTGATGAGCGACCCGCTCTTTTCCTTTCCCTGGACGACAACGATTCCTTCCGTTAATCCGCTGATCAGCCGATTTCGCATCGGAAAGTGCCATTTTTGAGGTTTAACGTGGGGAGGGTGCTCTGATACCAGCAGGTGGTTTTCGGCCATTTGACCGGCGAGCTGGCGGTGTTCACGGGGATATATGCTATTGAATCCGCCCGCGATGACGCCGATTGTCCTTCCCTTTGAACAGATGCTCTCCTGATGTGCAAGACCGTCAATTCCTTTTGCAAGGCCGCTGACGATCGTCCAGCTTTTTTTGCAAAGCTCCCTGACAAGGTGAACCGCTGCTCTTTTTCCGTATAATGACGGGCTGCGGGTTCCGACGATTCCGATCAGTCTTTGTTCATTGAGAAGTTTAACATCTCCTTTTAAAAAAAGGACGGGAGGCGGGTCATGAATGATTTTCAGGCTGGCTGGATAATCGGGGGAACATATGGCGGCCATGCGGACTCCGGCCGCTTCGTAAGAACGGATGAGCCGTTTAACATTAGACAGTTCTTGTTTCGCCAGTTTTCGTATGGAGCACAAGTCTGATCTTTTTAATGAAAGCTTCGTTAAAAGATGGTTTTTTTCGCCCGTAAGAGACAAGGAAGGATCCTGCTTCCACCACTTGGTCAGCAGAGAAGGGGAGAGTGTGCCGCGAAGGCGGAGCAATATCAAAAGCTCGCTGCTGTCGTTCATTCAAAAACCTCCAAACATTTTTAAAACAAAACAATCTGAAAGTACTAAACGATTTAACCAGTTATGAAAAAGCAGGAATAGACCAATCGGACTATTCCCGCTCATGTTGAGATCAATGTGTTTTACACGTTTCGTAAAGGCCTTTTTCCTTCAGCACTTTAATCAATGTTTCTCCCATAACAGAAGGCGTTTCAGCCACTTCGATTCCGCAGGCGTTCATCGTTTTGACCTTTTCGTCCGCCGTTCCTTTTCCTCCGGAAATGATGGCGCCGGCATGCCCCATACGCTTGCCAGGAGGCGCTGTTTTTCCTCCGATGAAACCGACGACAGGTTTGGTCATGTTGGCTTTCACCCATTCGGCCGCTTCCTCTTCAGCTGTTCCGCCGATTTCGCCGATCATGATTACCGCATGTGTATCAGGATCTTCATTAAACGCCTTCAGCACATCGATGAAGTTTGTCCCGTTGACAGGGTCTCCGCCGATGCCCACTGCCGTTGACTGGCCGACTCCTGCTTCTGAAAGCTGATGAACCGCTTCATATGTAAGGGTTCCTGAACGCGACACAACGCCGACATGGCCTTTTTTATGGATATATCCGGGCATGATCCCGATTTTACACTCCTCAGGCGTAATGACTCCTGGACAGTTCGGACCGATGAGCCTTGTTTTCTTGTCTTCCATATACCTTTTAACTTTTACCATATCCAGCACCGGAATGTGCTCAGTAATACAGATGACAAGATCAAGCTCAGCATCTGTCGCTTCCATAATCGCATCGGCTGCAAAAGCCGCAGGAACGTAAATGACAGACGCATTTGCCCCGGTCTGCTTTACAGCCTCTTCGACCGTGTTGAACACAGGCACCCCTTCAACCTCTGTTCCGCCTTTGCCCGGTGTGACTCCGCCGACAATTTTCGTTCCGTATTCAAGCATCTGCTTTGTGTGAAACAAAGCGGTTGAACCCGTTATCCCCTGAACAATGACTTTTGTGTCTTTATTAATAAATACACTCATTTTGGTCCCCTGCCTTTCTTACTTCACTAAGGATACGATTTTCTGCGCGCCGTCAGCCATTGATTCCGCAGACGTAATATTGAGTCCTGAATCATCGAGGATCTTCTTGCCGAGATCGACATTGGTGCCTTCAAGGCGAACGACAAGCGGCAATGTCAGACCGACTTGTTTCGTCGCTTCAACAACACCTTCTGCAATGACGTCGCATTTCATGATACCGCCGAAAATATTGACAAAGATCCCTTTGACGTTTTGATCAGACAAAATGATCTTGAACGCTTCCGTTACCTTTTCAGCTGTCGCGCCGCCTCCAACGTCAAGGAAGTTGGCCGGTTCCCCTCCGTAGTGCTTGATAATGTCCATGGTCGACATCGCAAGCCCCGCTCCGTTGACCATGCAGCCGATGTTTCCATCGAGCGAAATATAGCTTAAATCATACTTGGATGCTTCGATTTCCTTCGGATCTTCTTCATCGAGATCTCTGTACTCCAAGATGTCTTTTTGTCTGTATAGCGCATTGCTGTCAAAGTTCAGCTTGGCGTCAAGGGCCATGACTTTTCCATCACCTGTGACGACGAGCGGATTGATTTCAGCAATGGAACAGTCTTTTTCAGTAAACGCCTTGTACAATCCCATCATAAACTTAACAGCCTGGCCGACAAGCTCTTTCGGGATATTGATGGCGAAGGCGATTTTTCTCGCCTGGTAACCCTGCAGTCCGACAGCCGGATCGATCACTTCTTTGACGATTTTTTCCGGCGTTTTTTCAGCGACTTCTTCAATTTCCGTGCCGCCTTCTTCGGATGCCATCAGCACGATGCGTGAAGTCGCCCTGTCAAGAACCAGACCGACATAGTATTCTTTTTTGATATCGCAGCCTTCTTCAATAAGTAAGCGTTTTATTTGCTGGCCGTCAGGACCCGTCTGGTGAGTGACAAGCGTCTTCCCCAACAATTCATCCGCATAGGCTTTGACTTCTTCTTTTGATTTTGCAATTTTAACCCCGCCAGCTTTACCGCGTCCGCCGGCGTGAATTTGAGCTTTCACGACATAAACCGAGCTGGACAGCGCTTCCGCTGCTTTGACCGCTTCATCTGCTGTAAATGCCACTTTACCTTCCGGAACAGCCACTCCGTATTGTCTGAGTACTTCTTTCCCTTGGTACTCATGGATATTCATTTCCCATCCTCCTAACTTATGTAGCAAAAATAAAAATAGACTGCGCTTTCATTTTATATAATCATAGATCGATTGTCTAGGTTTCGATGAGAAATCGTAAAATCCTTCTAAACATTCACACTTTTATTTTATTAAAAATATAAAATTAATAGAGGAAACGGCTTTTTTTCAAAAGTCATTCCCTCTTTTTCAATTTTTCATCAAGCGTATAGACGAATGAAAAGATCTCGGCGACGATTTCGTAAAGCGCTTCAGGAATGTGATCGTCAAGCTCCAAGTGGCGCATTAATTCGACAAGCGTCGCATCTTCCTGAATCGGAACGCCGGCTTTCTGCGCCTCTTCAATGATCTTCTCCGCCGTGTATCCCGATCCTTTGGCAACCACCTTCGGCGCCTTATCCTTCATTTCATCGTAGTGAAGCGCAACAGCTCTTCTTAATGGAACAGATTCTTCCTTCATATTTTCACATCCACTGCGCTCTCTGTAATTTGTTCAAAGCGGGCGTCCAGAAAAGGAGCAAGCTTCATGTTTTCCCGTTTTTTTGCTGTGACGCCTGACAAGCTGTAGCCCAGTTCTTTCAGATTTTCCTTTAAAGCGGGGACCAGCGGTTCAAGCAAAGGCTCCAAGTCGAATCCTGTTTCAATTGTAACCGTCATGACGTTTTGCTGGATTAAACAATCGATCACCGTCTCTTCCAAGGCCTCCAACTGAAGGTAAAACACAAGGCGGCACTGGGAAGGGTCGATCTTTCCGTCGTCCTTTTTCTGCCCTTTTAAGAAAACGGTCAAATCCTGAACGCCGTTCTTTGAAAACAAAGGGTACGACAGAAAAAGCTGGCTCTGGGCAGGCTGATCATTTTGCAAAAACAGCTGTCCGTTTAAACGGTGAAAGATTTGATCAGCTTCCTGTTTTACAGGAGCGGGAAGATCGGAAGCATGCCTCATTTCATTCAGCACGAGCTTTAAAGATTGAAGGCCCTGATCTTTGAGAACAGCGCCGTTTTCCATCGCTCTCAACAATGAGAGTTCATCTCTGACGCCTAAAAGGTCCTTGATCTTGAGGAGAACGGAAAATACATCGGCTTTATTCGTTAATGCAGGTGCTGTTTCTTTCATGATATGCTGCAATAATTCCGTCTCTTTTGGCGTAAATCCGCCCGGAACGGCCGGAGCTTGTCCTAGAGATCCGCTCGATTCAAGCGCTCTGATGACGCCTGCCGCTTCTTTTACAATATGCGTCCCGTTCGTTTCGGCTTGTGCCGCCAATTTAGCGAGCAGGTCTTTAGCTGCCGCGATTTCTGCGTTTTGCGGCTGCTGCTGAACAGCTTTTGCTTCTTGTCCTTGGGTGCCGCCGGCGTCAGCTTTTTGCAAAGGATTCCCGATTTCTGACTGAACCTGCGGCTTTAATGGCTGAACGCCCTGCAGTTCTCCTTTTTCTAGCGACCTGACGTGTTCTGCAAGCTTTTGAATCAGCCTTTCGGCATGCACCTCGGTCTCCGCTTGTAAAACAGGCAAAAGCGCCTGCTTCAGCTTTTCCATGCCTGCGGATTGCTGAGTGGCGTTCGTGATCATATCAAATGTTTTGGCAATCTGCTCGTTCAGCGGTACGGGGTTTTTGACGGCCAAAATCGAATCGAGCACGCCGGGATGGACGGGAAGTTCGCGTTTAAGAGCGAACATGACGGCATCGGCGCCTTTTTGGGCGTCAGACTTCGGCAGATTTTCAAGCCACTTGATGGCGGCTCTTAAATCGTTTTCCCTGATCGGCTGCTGCTCCTTCAGCAACGCTCCGACCAGAAAGACAGCTTCCTTCGTCCGCTTCAGAGAAAGCCCGTTCAACAGCTTAAAAGCGGCATCCTGCACTGTCTTCGGGTTTTTGTCAAACGCTTCAACGACCTGAAGGCGGCCTGTCGCTTCGTCAGGCTTCTTTTCATACGAAAACCAGTAATGAGCGCCCGCTTTCAGGGGTGCCTCAAGCTTCCCCTGCCATTTCGTATTGCCGATTTGTATTTCGGCGAAATGCTCGCTGATAAAGCGGAGCACTTTGCCGAGCATCAGCCTTTTCTGATCCGTCTCCGTTCCGCTGATCCGCTGGAGAGGATCAGCTTGTTCAAATTGTTTTCTTAAGCTGTTATGTACATCGTTCAGCATCATCAAAGTCATTCTTCCTCCGGAACGTTATTCATGTGCTTTAACAGGGGCGAACGATCTTCGGTGTATCGGCGACGGGCCGTATTTGGCAAGGGCATGCAGATGCTCTTTTGTTCCGTAGCCTTTATGCTTTTCAAAGCCGTAGAGAGGATACTTTGCGGCGTATTCATCCATCAGCCTGTCTCTCGTCACTTTTGCGATGCATGCGCCTGCCGCTATCGATGCGCTTTTTGCATCCCCTTTAATGATCGATGACTGCTCTGTATCGACTGCAAGCGACATGGCGTCGATTAGAAGATAATCCGGAGCGACGTCCAGCGCTTGGACCGCTTTCAGCATCGCCGCTTTCGAGGCTTCATAAATATTCAGCTCATCGATCTCATCAGCGTCAGCGATCCCGACGCCGACTGCTGCGGCTTCTTCCATAATGTATGAATAATAGTCTTCTCTTTTTTGCTTTGACAGTTTTTTCGAATCTGTCAGCCCTAATATTTCACAGTCTTCTTTGAGGATGACAGCGGCGGCAACAACAGGCCCTGCGAGAGGCCCTCTGCCCGCCTCGTCGATTCCGGCGATATATTGATAGCCCCGCGCTCTCAGCGACCGTTCGAAAGACGTCATCACCTGCCACTCTTCCCGCATGGCCGAAAGCCTTTTATTTTTCTTCAGCCAGGCGTCGACAAGCGCTTGGACGCTTTTCCGCCCATCATTTTTGCACTGCTCTATAAAAGGGTCTTTTTCATCACTCACCGATTGAAGATGTTCTTTAATTTCTTTGACGGTTAATGTTTTCACTTTCTCTTCTCCCCTAATGTTCTTATCGGCGCATCTCCTGCAAAAATAAAGGCCCGCTCTTTTAAAAGCGCGCCTTTTTACATATCCTCCGGCTTTTCAAAAGAAAGCGGACCGAACTTTTCGGTGCGGATATCGCGGATGATGACTTCTGTCGTCTTGTCGTAATTGATCTCGCCTCCGGCCATGAGACAGCCGCGTTTTTTTCCGATCTCATCAAAAAGCGCTGCAATCTCTTCTGGAATCTCTTCCAGATCGTAGCGCTTTTTTAAGCGCTCAGGGTAATTCTCTTCCAAAAAGCGCAAACCGTAGACGGCGACATCCTGCAAGTTGATAATCGAATCTTTAATTGCACCTGTTGCCGCAAGCCTCAGCCCGACAAGCTCGTCCTCAAACTTCGGCCATAAAATCCCCGGGGTATCGAGAAGCTCGAGCTCTTTTCCGACCTTCACCCACTGCTGCGCCGTTGTGATCCCGGGTCTGTCGCCCGTTTTGGCGATGTTTTTTTTCGCCAGCCGGTTGATTAAAGTCGATTTGCCGACGTTCGGAATGCCGACGATCAACGCTCTGATCGCGCGCGGCTTTACACCTTTTGCTTTCATTTTATCAAACTTTTCTTTCAGCAGCTCTTTTGAAGCGGGAAGAATTTGATTGAGCCCCTGTCCGTTGACCGAGTTGATGGCGAGAGAAGGAATCCCGTCTTTTTCAAAGTGCTGCTTCCAAGCCTTCGTCACGGAGGAGTCCGCTTTATCCGCCTTGTTGAGCAGCATGATCCTCGGTTTGTTTTTTAAAATCTCTTCAATCATCGGGTTTCTTGAAGACATCGGAATTCTGGCGTCGACCAGTTCGTATACAATGTCGATCAGCTTGAGTTTCTCCGTTACTTCCCGCCTCGCTTTGGCCATATGCCCTGGGAACCATTGGATCACCATTTGTCTGACACCTACTTTCTGTTATTGCTATTCTTTTAATGGTGCGGTGCATTTATACTTGTTTGACAAAAAAAGAGCTTGTTATGGTTAACAAGCTCTTTTCGTTCGTTATCTTTATCGTCTGATTTCTTTAATACGAGCCGCTTTTCCACGAAGTTCGCGCAGGTAATAAAGTTTCGCACGGCGTACTTTACCATGACGGACAACTTCGATTTTCGCGATTTTCGGTGTGTGCAATGGGAATGTACGCTCAACTCCGACACCGTAAGAAATCTTACGAACTGTGAAAGTTTCGCTGATTCCGCCACCACGACGCTTAATCACGACACCTTCAAAAACCTGGATACGCTCACGGTTACCCTCGACAACTTTAACGTGTACACGTAAAGTATCACCAGGACGGAACGCAGGCAAATCAGTGCGCAATTGTTCTTTTGTGATATCTTCAATCAATTTTTGCATCGTCTTCAACTCCTTCCAACAGATGCTCTTGCGCGAGTTAACCGGCACAGCGGAACATCGTTTTCAAACTTAAACGAGCGTTCCCGTTCAAGTCACAAGTAGTATCATACCACACCTTTTTTCCGGGTGCAATAGAATCTACCGGTTTTTCCATTCAGAAATCCATTTTCGCTCTTCTTCAGATAAAGGATAGTTTTCCAGAAGGTCGGGCCGCCTTAAAAAAGTGCGCCTGAGAGACTCCTTCCGCCGCCATTCTTTGATTTTCGCATGGTTCCCGGATGTCAGAACGTCCGGCACCTTCAGGCCTTTATAATCTGCCGGCCGCGTATAATGAGGGTGTTCAAGAAGCCCCGTGCTGAAAGAGTCTTCAAGGTGCGATTCTTCCTTGCCGAGCACGCCCGGCAAAAGCCGCACAACACTGTCTGCGATCATCATCGCCGGCAGCTCTCCCCCTGTCAAAACGAAATCTCCGATCGAAATTTCGTCTGTAGACAGGTGCTCTCTGATCCGCTCATCATACCCTTCATAATGCCCGCAAATGAACATTAAATGCTCTTCCTGCGCCAGTTCTTCAGCCTTCTGTTGGGTATAGCGTTCCCCTTGGGGGCAGACGAGGATGATTCTCGGAGACCCTTCGGCTTCAGCTGTCAGCTTTTCGACCGCATCAAAGACAGGCTGCGGTTTCAGCACCATTCCTGCTCCCCCGCCGTATGGATAATCATCAACGGTTTGATGCTTGTTGTCGGAAAAGGCCCGAAAGTTCACCACGCGAAAGTGGACAGCGTCCTTATCCTGAGCTTTTTGCAGGATCGACGAGCCGAGCACACCTTCAAACATTTCCGGAAAAAGCGTTAAAAAATCGATTTTCATTCGTCAAGTAACCCTTCCATGATATGAATCTTGATCGTTTGATCCGCCACATTAATCTCTTTGACAACGGCGTCGATATAAGGGATAAGCGCGTCTTTCTTTCCCGGTCTGGCCACGACCCAGACATCGTTGGCGCCCGGCGTTAAAATTTCTTTGACCTTGCCGATTAAATCCCCGTCTTCCGATAAAACATCGCAGCCGATGATTTCGTGAAAGTAGTACTCGTCTTCCGCCAACTGGCTTAATTGGTCTTCGGGAACTTTAATCAAGGCATTCTTTAATTTTTCGGCTTCGGTGAGCGTTTCAACCTCTTTAAACTGCAAAAGGTGGAACTGTTTATGAAGCCTGTGGGCGCTGACGGTCACCTTGACAGGCTCGTCTGTTCCTTCACGGAACAAGTAGAGAGCGTTTCCGGGCTTGTACCGTTCCTCAGGAAAATCGGTTCTTGAAATGACGCGGACTTCGCCTTTTACCCCATGAGTATTAACAATTTTCCCTACATTAAACCATTGTTTCAGCATTTCTTCACCTCGGACGAATTTCAATGACGATCCCGTCTTTAATCACGATTGTTTTTCCCGTCGTCATATCATGCCAATTATCCCCGACTTCAATGTCCATTAAAGCGTCGATTTCTTTTTCCTTTACTTCGCTGCCAAGCGGCAGTGTATGGATTTGATTGATTTGAAAAACGATCATTTTAATCTTGTCCTGACGTTTTTCAATTTCTTTTTTAAATGATTCAGTCGCTGCCGGATTGTGGTGTTCCTTTTCGTGCTTCCTGAGCTGAAAATAGAGCTGGTTGCATTCGCGCTCAAGGATTTCCTTTCGTTCTTCAAAAGAAGCCAGCAGCTTTTTTTTGCTGTTTTCAGTCAAAACCTGCATAACGGTAACACGTTGGATAATTTGCATGGCATCATCACCTACTGTCCCGTGATTTTTCCTTTCCCTGAAATCCGGCAGCCTGGCATAAGCTGACAATCGGAATCGTTCATCTGTTTCTATTTTTCTTACATGTTAAAAAAGGGGGAGGTTTTCACCCTCTCCCCTTAGTCTGCGATCTCAAGTTGAACTTTCTTAGAAGACTGTGCGCCTGCCGCAAATACGACAGAGCGTATCGCCCTTGCAGTGCGCCCTTTTTTGCCGATGATCTTGCCGGTATCCTCTCTGTTGACAGACAAGCGGAACATCGTCCGCTCTGGATTTTCCTCTCTGAAAACCTGAACGTCATCCGGATGATCCACAAGCGGTTTGACCAGTGATACAATCAGCTCTTCCAAGTGCAGATCACTCATTATTTGCTTTGTTTAGCGTTGTGGAATTTTTCCATAATGCCTTCTTTAGAGAACAGGTTGCGAACCGTGTCAGACGGTTTAGCTCCTGTTTGAAGCCATTTAAGCGCAAGCTCTTCGTCAATTTTGACTTCCGCTGGTTTTGCAACCGGGTTGTAAGTTCCGACTGTTTCGATGAAACGGCCGTCACGCGGTGAACGAGAATCTGCTACAACAATACGATAGAAAGGAGATTTTTTTGCTCCCATACGTTTTAAACGAATTTTTACTGCCATTTTACTAGCACCTCCGAAAATATTTCAACAAGATAGTATATTAACAATGATAAAAGTGTTTGTAAAGTGTTTTTTCTTAACAACGTTTTTATCATCTGAAAACAGGTTTACATGAAGGGCAGTTTAAACCCTTTTTTCTTGCCTTTTGTCATGTTTGTCATCTGTTTCATCATTTTTTTCATTTCTTCAAATTGCTTTAAAAGACGGTTGACTTCCTGTACGGATGTCCCGCTTCCTTTCGCAATCCGTTTGCGCCTGCTTGCATTGATGATCTCAGGCTGCTCTTTTTCCTTCCCGGTCATCGACTTGATGATGGCTTCGATATGGCTGAGCTGTTTTTCATCAACTTTAACGTTTTTTAAGCCTTTCATTTTGCCTGCGCCGGGCATCATTTGAATCAGATCTTCAAGCGGCCCCATATTGCGGACCTGTCCGAGCTGTTCCAAAAAGTCGTCGAGCGTAAAGCTCATATTTTTCATTTTTTGCTCGAGTTCTTTCGCCTTTTCTTCGTCTACGTTGGCCTGGGCTTTCTCGATAAGGGTGAGCACATCGCCCATTCCGAGAATTCGCGAGGCCATCCGTTCGGGATGAAACGGCTCCAGCGCATCAAGCTTTTCGCCCATTCCGGCAAATTTGATCGGCGTGTTGGTCACGGCGCGGATCGACAAGGCCGCCCCGCCTCTTGTATCACCGTCAAGCTTCGTCAGAATGACACCCGTCACACCGAGCTGTTCGTTGAAGCTTTTGGCAACATTTACCGCATCTTGACCCGTCATGGAATCAACGACAAGGAAAATCTCTTCCGGCTGAGCTGTTTCTTTTACCTGCTCAAGCTCATCCATCAGGTCTTCATCAATGTGAAGGCGTCCCGCCGTATCGATGAGAACGTAGTCATGATGATCTTCTTTCGCCTTTTCGATGGCCTGCTTGGCAATCTCAACCGGACTGACCTTGTCACCCAGTGAAAATACCGGCATATCGAGCTGTTTGCCGAGCGTTTCCAGCTGTTTGATCGCCGCCGGGCGGTAGATGTCTGCTGCCACGAGCAGCGGATTGCGGTTATGTTTTTTGCGAAGCAGGTTGGCGAGCTTTCCGGTCGACGTCGTTTTACCGGCCCCTTGCAGACCGACCATCATGATGACGGTCGGCGGACGCTTTGCAGCGGCAATCTTGCTTTCCTCGCCGCCCATCAGCTCCGTCAGTTCTTCTTTTACCACTTTAATGACCTGCTGTCCGGGCGTCAGGCTTTTCATGACGTCTTGTCCGACAGCTCGTTCGCTTACCTTTTTCACAAAATCTTTCACGACTTTAAAATTGACGTCCGCTTCAAGGAGCGCTAAACGGACTTCGCGCATCATGTCTTTGACGTCTTGCTCCGTTACTTTTCCTTTTCCGCGGATTTTTGAGATCGTTTGCTGCAGTCGGTCGGCTAATCCTTCGAATGCCATATTAAGTGCCGCCTCCTAATCTAATTTCTCAAGCGCGTCGATCAGGGATTCCGCTTCGGGCTGACCGTCAGTCAGCTTTCTCAGCTCTTCAAAAATCTTATTGCGCTCTTGAAATTTTTTAAACAAAAGTAGCTTTTCTTCATATTGCTCAAGCATGGCTTCGGTCCGCTTGATATTGTCATAGACCGCTTGCCTTGAGACATGATATTCTTCAGCTATTTCGCCAAGGGAGAAATCGTCTAAGTAGTAAAGCGACATGTAGCTTTTTTGTTTTGATGTCAACAACGACTGATAGAAATCGAATAGGTAATTCATTCTCGTTGTTTTTTCAAGCGTCATGAGACTCTCCCCTTTGTTAAGTCAAATCCCTTTACGATACATTAGTTTACGCTGAAATATTTGATCTGTCAAGTTTTTATCTTGTCATACATGACGGCGAAAAAGAAAACCCCGGCGAAGGGGTTTTCCGCGCCTACTCTTCTTTCTCGATCAGATCGGAAAACAGGCCGTATACATATGACTCTGCTTCAAACGGCTGCAGGTCATCCATTTTTTCTCCCAGTCCGACAAACTTGACCGGAATCTGGAGCTCGTGGCGGATGGCGAGGACGATGCCGCCTTTTGCCGTTCCGTCGAGCTTCGTCAGCACGATGCCGGAGACATCAGTCGCTTTGGAAAATTCGCGCGCCTGTGTCATCGCGTTCTGTCCTGTCGTCGCATCCAGTACGAGCAGCACTTCATGAGGTGCATCAGGCACTTCGCGCTGAATCACGCGCTTTACCTTTTCGAGTTCTTTCATTAAGTTCACTTTATTTTGGAGACGTCCTGCCGTGTCGCAAAGCAGAACATCGGCGCCGCGCGCTTTCGCGGCTTGAACGGCGTCATAGATAACGGCCGCAGGGTCCGAGCCTTCAGCCTGTTTGACGACATGCGCGCCGACGCGCTCTCCCCACACTTCAAGCTGATCGATCGCGCCGGCTCTGAATGTATCTCCGGCAGCAAGGACGACATTTTTGCCTTCTTTGATGAATTGATGGGCAAGCTTGCCGATCGTCGTCGTTTTGCCGACGCCGTTTACGCCGACGAATAAAATGATGTTTAAGCGGCCGTCTTCGACGCGGAGCTCTGCTGCTTCCTGCTCCCCGCCTTCATAGATTTCGACGAGCTTTTCAGAAATGACGGACTGAACCTCTTTCGGGTCCTGAATATTTCTTCGTTTGACCTCGCTTTTCAGTTCGTCAATCAGCTCCATCACCGTTGAAACGCCGACATCAGCGCTGATCAGAACCTCTTCAAGCTCTTCAAAAAAATCCTCGTCCACTTTCCGGTAGCGGGAGACAAGCTCATTGACCCGCTCCTGAAACGTATTTCTCGTTTTCGCCAGGCCTTCTTTAAATTTGCCTGAAACCGAATCGGTCTGCTGTGTGATTTTTTCTTTCAGTTTTTTAAAAAAGCTCATGTCCTGTAACCTCGCTTTATTGAACTAGTTCTTTTGTTTCTTCAAGCTTGACTGAGACCAGCTTGGAAACGCCTGATTCCTGCATCGTCACGCCGTAAAGAACATCGGCTTCTTCCATCGTTCCTTTTCGGTGGGTGATGACGATAAACTGGGTTTCATGGCTGTATTTTTTCAAGTATTGGGCAAAGCGGAACACGTTCGCTTCGTCAAGCGCCGCCTCGACTTCATCCAGCACGCAGAACGGAACCGGTCTGACTTTGAGGATCGAAAACAGGAGCGCGATCGCCGTCAAGGCCCGTTCCCCGCCGGAAAGCAGGCTCAGGTTCTGCAGCTTTTTGCCCGGAGGCTGAGCGATAATATCGACGCCCGATTGGAGCAGGTCATTCGGATCTGTCAGCTTGAGTTCGGCTCTTCCGCCGCCGAACAGCGCCCGGAAGACGTCTTCGAAATGAGAACTGATCTGTGCAAATGTTTCCGCAAAACGCTTCGTCATTTCCTCATCCATTTCCTCGATAACCTTAAAGAGCGTATTTTTCGCTTCGAGCAGGTCGTCTTTCTGCTCCGAGAGGAAGAGGTAGCGTTCATTGACCCTTTCGAATTCCTCAATGCTGCCGAGGTTCACCGTTCCCAGCTCTTCGATTGCAAGCTTGATCAGCTTGACGCGCTTCCTCGCCTCTTCAGGGGAAAGCTCCAAAGGATATTTTTCCCTCGCCCCTTCAAATGAAAGTCCATACTCTTCCCGCAGGAAAGAGAGCAGGTTGTCGAGTTCGACTTCCATGCGACCGAGCTTGACTTCTTCGTCTTTTAAGAGGCCTGCCATCTGCTTATACTGGCGCTTCATTTCTTTCAGTTCCAGCTCTTCGGTTTCAAGGCCTTTTTGCAGTTTCATCCGCTGCTCTCTTCTTGATGCGATAAGCTCTGCGGTTTTATTTTTGTCGTTCAGCTTCTTTTTCGCAGCTTCTTCAAGTTTTTCCTCCCCGGAAGTATTGGAGGACATTTCTGTCGTCAAGAAAGAGAGATCCTCTTCGGCAATTTTGAGCGCTTCCGCATTCTCGGCATACTCTTCTTCAAGCCTTGTGAGCTTTTCCCGTTCATTCGCACACGACTGTTCGGTTTTCGCCAGCACCACTTTCAAATCGGTCAGCTCGCTTTGCAGCGCTTCTTTCGTCGAGGTCTGTGTCTGTTTCCGCTCCGTCATGGCTTCGATTTCGGAATCGAGGCGCTTCAGCCCGCCGGCGATCGATGTGAGCTTTTCTTCAAGCTCTTTTTTACGCCGTTTCTTGTCTTCGTCCCCTTCGAGCAGAGCCGATTTTTCCTGGTCGTAGAGCTCCAAATGGCTGTTGACGTTTTTCTCGGCGATTTCGAGTTCGTACAGACGCCCTTTGATTTCCTGCTGTTCGGTTCTTAAGCCTTCCCCGTCCTCGCGGAGTGACTGAAGTTTGGCATCAAGCTCTTGCATCGTCTGCTTCAGGGCTTTCACTTCTTTTTCGAGCAATTCGGTTTTCTCTTCCATCTCGGCGAGACGTTTTGTCTGGGCTTCCAGCTCCCTGTTGCGTCCCAGAAGCGAGCTGCTTTTTTTCTTAACGGCTCCTCCCGTCATTGAACCGCCCGGATTGACGACATCCCCTTCAAGGGTGACGATCCGGTATCTGTGGCCGAGCCGTTTGGCAAGATCGTTGGCGCCTTTTAAATGCTCGGTGATCAGCACGGTGCCAAGCAGGTTTTGCACGACGGTCCGGTAGGCCGGATCAAACGAAACAAGCTCGCTGGCGATGCCGATGAACGACGGATTTTCTTTCGCCGCTTCGATATCTCGCGACTGAATGCGGCGCTCTTTGATGACGGAAAGCGGGAGAAAGGTCGCCCTTCCGAACGAATGCTTTTTCAAATATTGAATCGCCCGTCTGGCGGCGTCTTCATCGTCAGTGACAACATGTTGGGCCGTTGCGCCGAGCGCGATTTCAATCGCTGTTTCATACCGCTCGTCCGTCTTTAACAGCTCTGCAATCGCACCGCGAATGCCCGGAAGCTCGCTCTTGGCCTTTAATACTTCTTTGACGCCTTGATAAAACCCTGAGAAGTCCTCCTGCATCGCTTCAAGCATTTCCTTTTTGGAGCGCGCCTGCTGAACGTATTGATAAGCCTGGTAAAGGGCGGATTCCTTTTTCTCGTACTGGCTTTTTTTCTGTTCGTAGCTTTTTTGCGCGTCCCTGAATGCTTGAATCTGGCTGTGAAGGCGCTCGTCGACGAGGCTGAATTCGTGTTCGGTTTTCATCTTTCGGTCGGCGATTTCCTTCCGCTCGCTTAAATATTTTTCATTGTTTTGCGCGAGTCGTTTTTGCTGCGCCGCGGATTGGGACATTTGGTCTTCAAGAAATTGAAGCTCGTTTCGGACGGATGCCTGTTCGTTCAAGAGCTCGAAATAATCGCTTTTCAGCTGTTCGATTTCTTCTTCTACATTTTCGCTGTATCCGGAGAGAGCCTGATTCTTTTCTTTCACCTTTCGGGCAAGCTCTTTTGCTTCGGCCTCGAGCTTTTCAAACACAAGCTTCTGCGCGGCGATTTTTTCTTTCAGGCTTCGCTCTTTTTCACTGCGCTGGACGAGCGCTTCTTCAAGCTGAGCTCTGTTTTGCGTCGCGTTTTTTTTTGCGTTCCTTCAGCACTTCTTTCCGGCCTTCAAGCTTCTCCAGTTCCTCGCTTGTCAAAAGCAGCACTTGTTGAAGCTCATCGACCGATTCGTCGAGCGCTTGAATTTTGTCTCTTGCCTCTTCGATTTTGGCTTCCTTTGCCTGGATGGCCGCAGACGAAGACATCTCTTCGTCTTTCGCCTTTTCGACTTTCTGCTGAAGGGCTTCCCATTTTCCGTGAAGCTCTTCGATATCATACGCCGTTAACGCGATTTCGATTTTTTCAAGCTCATCCTTTTTTTCAAGGTAGTCTTTGGCGATCGAAGCCTGCACTTTCAGCGGCTCCACCTGCCCCTCGAGCTCGTGGAGGATGTCTTCGACACGGTTCAAATTGTCCTGTGTCTCAAACAGCTTGTTTTCGGCTTTTTTCTTTCTCGTTTTGTATTTTAATACGCCGGCCGCTTCTTCAAAGATGCTTCTCCGCTCTTCAGCCTTGCTGCTTAAAATCTCTTCGACTTTGCCTTGGCTGATGATAGAAAACGCTTCTTTTCCAAGCCCCGAATCCATAAAAAGATCGATGATATCTTTCAGACGGCACGGCTGGTTGTTGATGAGAAATTCGCTTTCCCCAGATCTGTAGACTCTTCTCGTCACACTGACTTCGTGAAAATCGATCGGCAAAAAGCGGTCGTCATTGTCAAGCGTCAGCGTCACTTCGGCAAGATTCAGCTTTTTCCGCGAATCGCTGCCTGCAAAAATGATGTCTTCCATTTTACCGCCTCTGAGCGATTTGGCGGACTGTTCACCGAGCACCCAGCGGATCGCGTCGGTAATGTTGCTTTTTCCGCTGCCGTTCGGACCGACGACAGCTGTCACGCCTTTTACAAAATCTACAGAAATTCGTTCTGCAAACGATTTAAATCCTATCACGTCTAAACGTTTGAGGAACATGGTGATCCTCCTTATGTATTAAAGTATTACAATTCTATCATAACCCCATCGAAAAGGCTTAAAATACATTGAAATCCCCCTGAGTTTTGCAAGGGGGATTTATTGTTTCATATGGTGTTTTTGCAGCCTCGCGAGCGCTTCTTGAGCGGCATGCTGTTCTGCTTCTTTTTTGGAACGGCCGCTTCCCACCCCAAGTACTTCTCCTTTTAGCGATACGTTTGCTTCAAATTCGCGGTTGTGCGCCGGTCCTTTTTCCTGAAGGATTTTATACTCCAGAATACCTCGTCCGTCGCGCTGTACAAATTCCTGCAGCTGGCTTTTAAAATCCATCACATGAGAAAAAGCACCATCGTCGATTTTAGGGAAAACGTACGCTTTCAGAAAGGCCACGACAGCTTCGAGCCCCTGATCCAGATAGAGCGCACCGATAAAAGCTTCAAACACATCGGCTAAAAGCGCCGGACGCTTTCTTCCTCCAGTCATTTCCTCTCCTTTTCCCAATAGAACAAGCTCTCCGAAAGAAAGCTCATGGGCCAGGGAAACCAAAGAAGGCTCACATACGATCGCCGCTCTCAATTTCGTCAAATCACCCTCGCTCATCGCCGGGTATTTGGCGTATAAAAATTGAGAAATCGTCAGTTCCAAAACGGCGTCTCCTAAAAATTCAAGCCTCTCATTATCTTCATATGGCTTCTTTCGATGCTCATTCACATAAGATGAATGTGTAAATGCTTGATATAAAAGCTTCTCGTTTTGAAATTGAACCGAAATCCGTTCCTGAAACTTTTTAAACTGCTCCGCTTTCTTTTGAAACATTTTTTTGTCTCTGAAATGTGAATGTTTTGACATAGCAACCTCCATATGGGCACATCAAGTTCACCTCACCTCCTATGAAAAGGCAGGTTCGTGTATCATTGGGCAGCAAAACATTAAAATTAAAGCCGCATTTATAAAGGGATAAAGCCCCGTCTTTAAACGGGACTTTAAATGAGCTTACTGCTTACTATTTATGTAGTTCACAGCGTCACCGACTGTTGCAATCTTTTCAGCATCTTCGTCAGAAATCTCCATATCAAACTCGTCTTCAAGTTCCATGACAAGCTCAACTACATCAAGGGAATCAGCGCCTAAATCCTCTTTAAAAGAAGCTTCAAGAGTGACGTCGGCTTCATCCACGCCGAGGCGGTCTACGATGATTTTTGTTACACGCTCTAATGCGTCTGCCATAGCTATTCACCTCCCCTCAAGTATTATAGTTGATTCGTTTTTAAAAAACCAGAGATAATTCAATTTTTGATTTCGTTTAAACCATAGCCATTCCGCCGTTGATGTTCAGCGTCTGGCCGGTCATGTAGCTCGCATGGTCAGATGCGAGGAAAACAACGGCGCTGCTGATGTCAGACGGATCGCCGAACCGTGCAAGCGGAATCTGCTTCAGCATTTCGTCTTGAATATCTTTTGTCAGCTTGTCCGTCATTTCCGTCGAAATAAACCCCGGAGCGATTGCATTAACAGTGATATTTCTTGACGCAAGCTCTTTCGCCAGCGTTTTCGTCAAGCCGATCACGCCTGATTTAGCCGCGACATAGTTGGCCTGTCCGGCGTTACCGACGACGCCTACAACCGAGGTGATGTTGATGATCCGGCCGCTTCTTTGTTTCATCATCTGTCTTGTTACGGCTTTTGAACAATTAAACACACCTTTTAAGTTTATGTTAATGACGTCGTCCCATTCATCTTCTTTCATTCTCATGAACAGATTGTCTTTTGTAATGCCCGCATTGTTGACAAGGATGTCAAGCGTGCCGAAGCGTCCGACCGCTTCCTTCATCATCGCCTGAACCTCATCCGCATTTGAAACGTCCGCTTTAAAAGCAAACGCATCGCGGCCGAGCGCTTTGATTTCGTCTACGACTTCGTTCGCTTTCGCTTCATTGCCCGCGTAGTTGACGACGACATTCGCTCCGTTTTTCGCCAGGTCCAGGGCGATCGCGCGGCCGATCCCTCTTGAGGCTCCTGTAACAACGGCTGTTTTATTTTCCAGCATTTTCGTTTTCCTCCTTCAACGTTTGAACGGCAAGTTCAATTGTGTTCGGGTCTGACACAGCAATCGTTTTGACTCTGCGGTTCACTTTCTTCACAAGCCCTGACAAAACCTTTCCGGGGCCGATTTCGATGAACGTCGTCACGCCTTCGTCAATCAGGCGGCTGATTGTTTCTTCAAATCGCACAGGAGAATACAGCTGTTCAATCAGTTTATTCTTAATGTCGTCTTTATCTGTTACAAAGTCGGCTGTTACGTTGGAGACGACCGGAATGGCTGCATCGCTGATCTTGCACGCATCAAGAACTTCACGAAGCTTATCAGCTGCCGGCTTCATCAGGTCGGAATGGAACGGCCCGCTGACTTCGAGAGGAATCACGCGTTTTGCGCCCTTTTCTTTGGCAAGCTCTGAAGCGAGCTCGACGCCTTTAGCTGTTCCCGAGATGACGATCTGCCCGGGGCAGTTCAAATTGGCGAGCTGAACAAGGTTTCCTTTTTCGGAAACTTTGTCCGTCACTTCTTTCAGCGCCTGGCTGTCCATGCCGAGAATGGCCGCCATCGCGCCTTCACCTGCGGGCACGGCTTCATTCATGAATTCGCCGCGCTTTCTGACGGCATAAACCGCGTCTTTAAACGACAAGGCGCCGGCAGCTACCAATGCGCTGTACTCGCCGAGGCTGTGCCCTGCCGCATAGTCGGCTTTAATGCCGTATTCCTTCAGTTTTTGAAGCGCTGCGGTACTCGCTGTTAAAAGGCTTGGCTGCGCGTTGTATGTAAGTGTCAGTTCTTTTGCATCCCCTTCAAACATGAGGGTGCTCAGTTTTGTTTCAAGCGTTTGATCCGCTTCTTCAAAAATCTTCTTTGCATTCGGTTCTTTTTCATACAATTCGTGTCCCATGCCGATATGCTGCGAACCTTGGCCCGGGAATAGAAAAGCAATCTTGCCCATATGTTAAAACCTCCAGACTATTCATCTGCTTTTTGTTGAATTTTTTCTTCGATAAATGCCGCGACATTTTGGCTGACCATCTCTCTGGCCTGGCGGATCGCGTGATAAACGGCCCGTCCGTCAGATGATCCGTGCGCTTTGATGACGGGCGCCTTTAAGCCGAACAATCCGGCTCCGCCGTATTCAGAGTAATCCATCTTCGTTTTCATTTCTTTCAGCTTCGGCTTCAGCGCAGAGGCGGCGAGCTTCGCCGTGAAGCTCGAAGTCAGCGTCGTTCTCAGCATTTTAAAAATGGACAGCGCCGCGCCCTCGACCGTTTTCAAGGCAACGTTACCGGTAAAGCCGTCTGTCACGATGACATCAGCGACTCCGTCCAGCATGTCGCGCGCTTCCACATTGCCGATGAAATTCAAATCGGTTTCCTTTAATTTTTGAAAGGTCTGCTTGGCAAGCTCATTTCCTTTTTTGTCTTCGGTTCCGACGTTTAAAAGTCCGATGCGCGGATTTTTGACGCCCAGCACCTGTTCTCCGTAAACAGATCCCATAATGGCATATTGAACGAGATGTTCGGGCTTGGCGTCCACATTCGCTCCGACATCAAGAAGGAGAAAGCCGTCTCCGGAGACAGTCGGCAATGTCGGCGCCAACGCAGGCCTTTCAATCCCTTCAATCCGGCCGACGATAAAGAGCCCGGCCGTCATAAGCGCTCCGGTGTTTCCGGCGGAAATGCAGGCATCCGCCCTGCCTTCGGCGACTTCTCCGGCCATCAGAACCATCGATGAATTCTTCTTTCTTCTGACGGCTCTGACAGGTTCGTCTGTCGCCTCGATGACTTCTTCCGCGTGCTTGACAGTGATCCGCCCGTGCTCCGTTAAATGGGCGGCAATTTTTTCCCGGTCGCCGATCAGCGTAATCTCGAGGTCTTCAAAATCTTCGACCGCTTTCATCACGCCTTCAATAACCGCTTTGGGAGCATTGTCTCCTCCCATGGCATCTACAGCAATTTTCATGACTTACGCGCCACCTTCTATGATTGTTTTGAACGATACATGACAAATTCGCCTGAAAACACAGGCTCTTCGGCAACATAGCTGTTCACTTCAACAACCGTTCTGCCTTTATCTTTATCAAGCTTTACGACTTTCGCTTTTGCAACGACCCGTTCGCCTTGCTTGACCTGCCTGGTAAAGCGGATGTCCGCTTTGGCCGTCAATGCGAGCTCATCGTCGATGAGGGCAACGGCGAGCGAGTTGGCCTGGGCAAACAAATGGTGTCCCCTGGCGATTTGATTTCGGCTGAAAACGTGCTCCGTTCTGATCTCCAGAATGGAAATCGCGTGCTCATCCAGCTCCAAATCAATGATCTCGCCAATGACCTCGTCGAGCGGGAGAGACTTGACTTCATCTTCAAGAGATTTCTCGGCAACACTTTTGATTCTTTCTCTCAGTTCAGGTATGGAAAGTTCCAAACGGTCCAAGCGAATCGTCTGAATGCTGACGTTAAATTTCTCCGCTAACTCCTCGTCCGTAATAAACGGGGTCGTACGAATCGTCTGCTGCAGCAATTCTTGGCGTTCTCTCTTACTTTTTCTCATGTTTTTAAACACCATCCGCGCAATTATGACTAGGTACTAATAGTAGTATATAATTTCATAGATTAGAATGCAATCTTTCTTTACCCGCCGACAATAAATTTTCACAGGACTTCCAGGTCAGCTCAGCTTTTCTCCTTCCATCACCCCGCTGTTTTGCAAGTGTTCCCGCAGGCTTTCATATTCGGCATCCGTCCAGAACGCCTTTGAAGAGACAAGTTCTGCAGCGTCTCTTCTTGCCGTTTCCAGCGCGCGGTAGTCGTGAACCATGTCAGCGACTTTAAACTCCGGCATCCCGCTCTGTTTTTTGCCGAAGAAGTCCCCGGGTCCTCTGAGTTCAAGGTCCTTTTCAGAAAGCTCAAAGCCGTCGGTCGTCTCAGACATGATGCTCATGCGCTCTTTGCCCGTTTCAGATTTCGGGTCTGCCATCAGGATGCAATACGACTGGTGGTCGCCCCGCCCGACCCGGCCGCGAAGCTGGTGCAGCTGGGAAAGACCGAACCGGTCGGCATCATAGATCAGCATGACCGTCGCATTCGGAACGTTTACGCCGACTTCAACGACGGTTGTGGAAACGAGAATCTGGCATTCGTTTTTGCTGAACTGCCTCATCACCTGTTCTTTCTCGTCATTTGAGAGCTTTCCGTGCATGAGACCGATCTGCCACCTTCCTCTGAAAGCATGGATCAGCATGCTGTGCACATCGATGGCGTTTTGAACGTCGAGCTTGTCCGATTCTTCGATCAAGGGACAAATCACATATGCCTGTCTGCCTTTTTTCAGTTCTTTTTCGATAAACGCGAGAATTCGTTCGAGCATGTCGTGCTTCACCCAATAAGTCTCGATCCGCTTTCGCCCAGCCGGCATTTCATCGATGACGGACACATCCATTTCCCCGAAAACCGTAATCGCCAGTGTCCTTGGAATCGGCGTCGCCGTCATAAACAAGACATCGGGATCTTTCCCTTTGCTTCTCAGTTTTTTTCTTTGCTCGACACCGAAGCGGTGCTGTTCATCGGTGATCACGAGACCGAGCTGTTTAAAATGGACATCGTCCTGAATAAGGGCGTGCGTCCCCACCAAAATATCAATTTCTCCTTCTTTTAATCTTTCTAAAAGCTCTCTTCTCCTTTTCCCTTTCACAGAGCTTGTTAAAAGCGCAACATTGACATCGTACTGCTCAAAGAGGGATACCAATGAATCGGCGTGCTGTTCCGCCAGTATTTCGGTCGGCACCATCATCGCTCCCTGGAATCCCGAAAGCAGCGAGGCGTATAACGCAATCGCGGCGACGGCCGTTTTGCCTGATCCGACGTCTCCTTGTAAAAGCCGATTCATTTTATACCCTGAAGCCATGTCCCTTAATATGTCGTCGAGCGCTTTCGCCTGCGCGTTTGTCAAAGGAAACGGGAGGCTTTTGACAAACGAATTGACGTCTTCCGTTTTAAAGGTGTGGCTGATTCCGTCGGACGCCTCCCGCTCGAACTTCCGTAAAGCCTGCATTTTCAGCTGAAACAGTAAAAATTCTTCATATACAAAGCGGCGCCGCGCATGTTTTAAAGCTTCCCTCGACTCGGGCTTGTGCATCGCCTTCACCGCCTCCTGGTAAGACAGAAGTTTATAGGCGGTCCTAAGCTTTTCCGGAAGGGGGTCTTCGGCAGACGGCAAATGGCTGCGGACGGCTTCCTGAATCAATTTCCTCATTGTCTTTACGGTGATATTTTCTTTGACGGAGTAAACGGGCTCAATCGACTGGTCACCTTGGTGCGGCCCGTTTTTCAGCTCCTGTACCATCACGGATTGTCTGTGCTTGTCCCATTTTCCGGTTACGGTAACGATCGAACCGATCGCAAGCTTTTTTTTCAAATAAGGCCTGTTAAAACAAACTGCTGTGATCAAATAGTTTCCGACCAATAGCCGGAACGTGAGGCGGCTCCGCTTTTTCCCGTAAAAGGCAAGAGAAGGCTCGCTGTGAACCTTCCCTTCTACCGTCACTCGTTCGTCGTGTGCCACTTCTTCCAAATCGCGCAATTCATAATCGTCATATCGGTACGGGAAGTAGTTTAAAAGATCAAGAACCGTATAGATTCCGAGCTCATTTAACGTTTTTTTCCGTTTCCGTCCCGACGCCTTTTATAACAGATATACTAAGTTGCAGATTGTGTTCCACGTGCAGCTGACGCTCCTCCGAATATTTTTTTCTCCAATTCTTTGCCCGTCGGTGTTGCAGCAAGACCGCCCCGGCCTGTTTCCCTCAGTGCCGTCGGCATCGTCTGCCCGATTTTATACATCGCATCGATCACTTCATCGCATGGAATGCGGCTTGTAATGCCGGCAAGCGCCATATCAGCCGCGACCATCGCGTTGGCTGCGCCCATTGCGTTCCGCTTCACACACGGCACCTCAACAAGCCCTGCGACAGGATCGCAGACTAGACCGAGTACGTTTTTTAAAGCGATGGCCATCGCTTCGGCGCACTGTTCAGGGGTTCCGCCCGCCATTTCGACGATGGCGGCAGCCGCCATGCCCGAGGCCGAGCCGACTTCAGCCTGACAGCCTCCCGCGGCTCCCGAAATGCTCGCATTGTTGGCAACGACGAATCCGAACGCTCCCGATGTAAATAAAAAGCGGACCATCTGCTCTTTCGTCGGCTGAAGTTTCTCTTTTACCGCAAAAAGCGTCCCCGGGACAACGCCGGCCGAACCGGCCGTCGGCGTTGCGCAAATCGTTCCCATCGCAGCGTTGACTTCATTTGTCGCAACCGCTTTGCTGACAGCGTCAAGGATGACATCCCCTGACAGCCCTTTGCCCGATTTGAGGTAGGCTTGAAGCTTAACGGCGTCTCCCCCCGTCAATCCGGAGTGCGACACGACGCCTTCAACACCTTTTTGCACAGCATCTTCCATCACGGTCAAGTTGGCTTCCATCTGCTCGAATATTTCTTCCCGCGTCCGGCCTGACACCTCGATCTCCTGCGCGATCATGATTTCAGAGATGGACACGTTCTTTTCTTTTGTCAGCTGAATTAATTCTTTTACATTTCGAAACATATCGTCTCACCCTCCTTTTAGTCAGCGATCTGGGTCACCTCAATGATGTTCGGCAGCGCTCTCAATTCTTCAAAAACAGCCGGATCGATCGTTTGATCGACCTCAATCGTCATGAGCGCTTCCTGGCCGACGTCTTTGCGGGCCACTTCCATATGGCCAATGTTGATTGCGAACTTTGCAAGCACATTGGCTACGCCTGCAATCGTTCCGTAGCGGTCGTTATGGACGACTAAAATAGCAGGGTGATTTCCCGACAATCTGAGCTCAAAGCCGTTCAGCTCAATGATTTCGATTTTCCCCCCGCCGATTGAGATGCCTGCGAGTTCAAGGGAGCCTTCATCATCAGAGATGAGGATGCGGGCTGTATTGGGATGCGTCGGAACCGCTTCTTCTTCCCGGAACTCGATGGCGATTCCCTTTTCTTCAGCTAGGCGGATCGAATCTTTGATTCTTTCATCAAATGTATCAAAATCCAAAAGGCCGCCGATGATCGCAACATCTGTTCCATGTCCTTTATACGTCTCGGCAAAAGAACCGTACAATGACACAACGATTTGTTTCGGCTCCCTCCCAAACACGCTTCTGGCGACTCTGCCGATTCTGGCCGCGCCGGCCGTATGAGAACTTGACGGACCGATCATGACGGGCCCGATAATATCAAACACACTTCTGTACTTCATCCTTATCCCCCTTTTACACACAGATTCCCCCGCTGTACGGAGGAAAAAAAGCCGTTTTTTTTAGACTAATCGATCATTCCCCAATTGGCAAGCAGACAACGTCCGAGCAGGCTGATGCTTTAAAAAAAGCCAAAAGAAGAGAAGGGCTTTTATCATCATGCCCTTCTGCCTTTGATCGATTATTCAACAGCCAGAATGTAGGAATACAGCGGCTGTTTTCCGTCGTGCACTTCCACTTCAACGTCTTCGTACGTCTCGCTGATAAAGGCTGCGAGTTCTTCGGCCTCTTCTTCCGGCGCGTCTTCCCCTTTGATCACAGTGACGATTTCACTGTCTTCATCGATCATGCCTGCGAGCAGCTTTTTCGCTGCTGCTAACTGGTCTGATGCCGTCTCAACGATTTTACCGTTTAAGATGCCCATAAAATCGCCTTTTTTAATATCGATGCCGTCAATGTTAGTGTCTCTGACCGCATAGGTGATTTGTCCGCTTTTCACCTCGCCGATCGCACCGAGCATAGCGGCTTCATTCTCGTCCGCTCCAAGGGCCGGGTTGAATGCGAGGAGCGCGGCCATTCCTTGAGGAACGGTCTTCGTCGGGATGACAATCGCATGTTGTCCGGCAACATCCGCGGCCTGGTTCGCCGCCATGACAATGTTTGAATTATTCGGCAGAATCACGACCGTGTCCGCGTTGGCGTCTTTTATCGCCTGAACGATGTCTTCCGTGCTCGGATTCATCGTCTGACCGCCTTCGATGACCTTTGTGGCGCCGATGCTTTCGAAAAGTTCGGCGATTCCTTCTCCCATGGCCACTGTGACGACGCCGTACGGCTGCTTTTCAGCCGGCGCTTTTTCTGCCGGGGCAGCTGCCTCCTGTTTGTTCTGATTGAGAATCGCGCTGTGCTGCTCTCTCATGTTTTCGATTTTCATGTTGATTAAGCTGCCGTATTTTTGCGCATAAGTCATGACTTCCCCCGGATATTCGGCGTGGATGTGCACCTTGGCGATATTTTCGTCTGAGACGACGAGCAGTGAATCACCGAAGCCGCTTAAATCCTGGCGGAACGCATCTTCATTAAAGTTTCTTTTACCGCTGTCGAGCTTTACCATAAATTCCGTGCAATAGCCGAATTCGATGTCTTCTGTATTCATGTGGCTTTGAGCGTTTTTATGGTGCTCCGCGCTGACAAGATCATCCAATGACGGAAGAGCGGCCGCTTTTTCAGAAAGCTTTTCTCCCTTTAAAGAAGCGAGAAACCCTTCATACACGTAAAGCAGCCCTTTTCCGCCGCTGTCGACGACACCGACTTCCTTTAAAACCGGAAGCAGCTCAGGCGTCCGCTCCAATGAAGCCTCCGCTTCATTCACGACGGCTTCCATCACCTTGATGATATCGGTTTCAGTTTGAGCGGTGAGCACTGCTTTTTTTGCCGCATCTTTGGCAACCGTCAAGATCGTGCCTTCGACAGGCTTCATGACGGCCTTGTAGGCAGTGTCCACTCCGGCCTGGAACGCGGCGGCAAATTCTTTGGCGTTAATTTCCGATTTCTGTTCAATCGATTTGCCAAAGCCTCTGAACAGCTGGGATAAAATGACGCCCGAGTTTCCCCGCGCTCCCATCAGAAGCCCTCTTGACAGGCTTTGTGCCACTTTGCCGATATTGGCGGCATCGATCTGCTCCACTTCTTTTGCACCGGATGTCATCGACAGATTCATGTTCGTTCCTGTATCTCCGTCCGGAACCGGAAATACATTTAACGCATCAACTACATTTGCGTTTTGAGACAGATGGCGTGCGCCGTACAGAACCATTTCTGCAAAAGCTTTTCCATCCAGATTTCGTATAGACACTCTTGTTTTCCTCCTAACTACGGGTTCGTCACTCGTACTCCTTGAACGTAAATATTTACGGAATCCACTGCAAGACCCACTGTATGGTCGAGCGTATATTTGACTTTTGTTTGAACATTATGTGCCACTTCTGAAATTTTTGTTCCGTAGCTGACAATGATGTACATGTCAATATGAATACGATCTTCTTCTTGGCGGACGATGACGCCTCTTGCAAAGTTTTCTTTTCTGAGGATTTCAGTCAGTCCGTCTTTAATTTGGTTCTTGGATGCCATACCTACGATCCCGTAGCAGTCGATCGCTGCGCCTCCCGCAACCATGGCGACCACTTCGTTTGATATATCAATCTGTCCGTATTTTGTTCGGAATTCAATGGACACGTTGGTTCCTCCTTTTCGAGTCTCGCTTCTGACCTCTGGTTAACATCATTCTACTATAAGGACCTTCTTTTTAAAAGAACAGGCAGGCTTCTCTCCAAACCTAACCCTACTTATACTACAGCGCGTTCATTTTTTCAAGATGTCAAGGGATTTTTCTTGAAAGCAGAGCAATCAATAGTTGCAAACGGTTTTCAGCTGTGGTAAATTATTAAAGTATCTGAAGCATCACAGGTGATCAACTGATAATGAATGATGATGTTTTTTTTGATAGTTAGGAGGGAAACAAATGGCACGTAAATGCGTTATTACAGGCAGAAAATCACGTTCTGGCAACTCTCGTTCTCACGCGATGAACGCTTCTAAACGCACATGGGGCGCTAACGTTCAAAAAGTGCGCATCCTTGTGAACGGCAAGCCTAAAAAAGTATATGTATCTGCTCGAGCTTTGAAATCTGGAAAAGTTGAGCGTGTATAAGAAAAAATAAACGCCTGCCAAGAGCGACTGTACGCTTTAGGCAGGCGTTTTTTCGTTCTTTTGCTTGCCATCCGGGGAGAGCCCTTTGACCCGCTCCGCAAAAAAAGCGCACCCGGCGCTTCTTAGTCTTTGCGAAACGAGCCAAGCATCGCCCGGACGATTCCCCCTAAAAACTTCGGTAATTTAATGGTGTAAAATTTCATTCCCTTCCCTCCTCAAAGAGTCCGCAACCGCATCCACCTTCAACATCGGATCCCAAACACAAAGCGAGCGGAAGCGCCAGGATATTTAATCAGTGCTTCTTATCATTATTAATATGCCTTCAGAAAACGAAAAAGCACCTTGTGAATGGATGAGTTCGTTACTAATACATAGTGTCGAACCTAGAGCAATATGACACTTATTTAAAGAATACTTAAATCCTTCGAGGGAAAGGTTTTTTACCGTCTCCGTAAACGGCAGGAATGAAATGTACGGTTTTGTTTGATCACGCATGACGGTGTAAGAGCCTTGGGGGTGCATGCTGATCGTATTTTGGCGGTCGATCATGACGGTCTTGACATTTTGCTTCATCGCGGTGTAAAGGAGATGCAGATTCCCGAGAAAATGGTCTGCTCTGCCTCCCGAAATGCCGAACATTCTAATGCATGAAGGCCGCTGTCCGACCGCCCAGCTCAACGCAAGGTCCAAATCCGTCTGATCTTTTTCCGCCTGATAAATATGGAGGCGGGGAGCCGCCTTTTCAATAGCCTTTTTTTGCTCGTCTGTGATGCTGTCAAAATCCCCGAACGCTTCATCAGGCACGATCCCCGCTGCCAAAAGGGTTACAGCGCCTCTGTCAACCCCGACCCAAAGCGCATCGCCGTCCTGATACTGCAGCAAGTCGGGAATGAGATGATCGGGACCTCCCGCTACAATATTGATCGTTTTCATCGCATTGTCCTTTCTGTAAACGCCGTAAAAAAAGAGCTCAGCTTGAGAAAGCCGGCTCTTTTTCATCGGGAAACCTTACCCAAGCGCACCTTTTATATCGGAAATGGCTTTTTTGCGGTCTTTTTCGTTATAAACGGCAGAGCCCGCAACAAGCAGATTTGCCCCTGCTTCGATACACTGTCTTGCCGTCATTTTGTTGACGCCGCCGTCCACTTCAATCAGCAGGTCGGCGAGCCCTTTTTGCTCGGCCATCTCCTTGACCTGCCTGATTTTCGGCAGGACTGAGGAAATAAACGACTGTCCGCCGAAGCCCGGATTCACTGTCATCAATAGTACGAGATCAAGGTCTTCAAGCACATGCTCGATCTGCTGCACAGGGGTATGCGGATTCAAGACAACACCCGCTTTGACTCCTTGCTCTTTGATGAGCTGGATCGTCCTGTGAAGGTGCGGGCACGCTTCAACATGGACGGACAAAATATCGGCGCCCGCTTTTGCAAAAGCAGGTATATAGCGGTCAGGCGCTTCAATCATTAAATGAACGTCGAGCGGAAGTTCTGTGATCGGGCGGACGGCTTCCACTACAAGCGGCCCGATGGTCAGGTTGGGAACGAAATGGCCGTCCATCACATCGATGTGGATGAAATCGGCGCCGCCTTGTTCAACATCCCGAATCTCTTCCCCTAGACGGGCAAAATCGGCTGAAAGAATCGAAGGAGCAACATATACCATATCTTAATACCTCGGCTTTCTGTCTTTGATCTCTGTTAAAAATTCAACATAATGGTCGTAGCGATACTGGGCGATTTCACCATTTTCCACGGCGCGTTTGACGGCGCAGTTCGGCTCTTTCATATGCAGGCACCCGCGGAACTTGCATTCGGCGCTTTTTTCGCTGATTTCCAAAAACGCAGACCCTAAATCTTCAGCTTCAATACCGGCAAACTCAAGCGAGCTGAAGCCCGGGGTGTCGGCGACGAGCCCGCCGTTTATATCGATCAGCTCCACATGGCGGGTCGTATGCTTTCCCCTTCCCAAGTGAGCGGAAATCCCGGCGGTTTTCAGTTCAAGGTCGGGGCTGATCGCATTTAAAAGCGAAGACTTGCCCACGCCGGACTGGCCGGCGAATACGGTGATTTTGTCTTGAAAATGGGAGACGATGTCTTCGATGCCGCTTCCGTTTTTCATCGATGTCATATAGACGCTGTACCCAATGTTCCGGTAGTCATCGGCATATTGGTGAATCCGCTCTTTGAGCGCGTCATCATCCACGAGGTCCATTTTCGTAATGCATATGATCGGCCTGATGCCACCCGCCTCAACCAACACTAAAAAACGATCCAATAGCGACGTGCTGAATGTCGGCTCTTTTGCCGAAAACACGAGAACCGCCTGATCCACGTTGCTGATCGGAGGTCTGACCAATTCATTGAATCTGTCTTTAATCTCGAGAATGTAGCCTTCTTTATCGTTATCGGCCTGGTAGACGACATCGTCGCCGACGAGAGGGGTGATTTTATTTTTTCTGAAAACCCCTCTTCCCCTGCACTGAATGATCTGATCACCATCTAAAACATAGTAAAATCCGCTTAATGCTTTAATGATTTTGCCCTCAGGCATATCGCACCTCCCTTATTCATCCTCAGGATATTCAATCGTTTTTGACCTGACTACTTTATCGTTGATCGTTACTTGATAATACCCTTTTTGCCCGGGCGCAATCCTGAATTTAATCGTCCGCTCTGCCGGCGCCGTGATTTTAAAATTTTCATAGACGTCGGAAATGCTGTGTTCTTCATCATCGATCGAAATTTGGACGTTTTGTTCTTCGCCCTCCGCTCCCGGTTCATAAGGGATATCAATTTTCTCGGTCACCGTTTTGACGGGTTTTTTCTCAGGTCCGAGCGAAAACGTAACCTCGACTTTGTCTCCCGGCTTGACGGATGCCCCCGCCCCCGGCTTTTGTTTGATGACCTGACCTTCCGGCACATCTTCAGAATGCGCCTCCTTTTCGACAAGGACAAGCTGATGGTCGTCCAAATAGCCCGAAGCCGCCTGTTTGCTGTATGTTTTTAAATCCCTTAAAGTAATGGCTTCCGGACCGAGGCTGACCGTTAATTTGATCTCGTCGTCGGCGGCAACGATTTCGGTGCCGGCTGCAGGGTCCTGTTCGATGATGGTGCCCGCTTCTTCTTCATGGTGCACCTCTTCTGTCTTGATGTTTTTAAAGCCCTTTTGCTCGAGAAGCTTTTTGGCGGCATCGACTTTCTGGCCGACCACATCTTCCACTTCTGTTTTCTCTTTCCCTGAGCTTTTATAAAGCTTGACAGTTGAGCCTTCCTTTACGATATCGCCGGCTGCAGGGTCCGTTTTCACGATCAGCCCTTCTTCAATTTTATCGTCGGCAATGTCTTCAGCATTCGGATCCACTTCAAACCCTTCGTCTTCAAGCTTGATGACGGCTTCTTCATACTCAAGGCCTGCTACATCGGGAACGGCTACATCTTTTGGAATAAAGAGCGACGGAAACACCGTCAAAGCCAAGACGGCTGACACAACGAGAACGAAAAACACCGTCAGCAATATAAGCGGCCATTTCTTTCTTTTTTTCTTCTTGTTTGCTTTTGACTGCTTCTTCTTTTCTTTCTTTGATAACGGAGCCGCTTCCGCTTCTCCGTCGCCGGACTTGTCGCCGCTCTCGTCTTCCGGCAGGTTTTTGATGATCGGAACAGCTTTCGTCATCTCATCATCAGCTGGAATCGTGAATCGCTTTTCGTTGAGCCTGTCCGGGTCGAAAGCTGTTTTTAAATCGGATTCCATCTCTTCGGCCGCTTCATAGCGGTGGAATGGATCTTTTGCCATCGCTTTCAGGACGATGTTTTCTATGCTTTGCGGCACAGCCGGGTTCCACCTTTTCACCGACGGCGTTTCTGATTGCAGATGCTTCAGCGCGATGCTGACCGCCGATTCTCCTTCAAACGGCATACGCGCCGTCAGCAGCTCGAAAAGCACGACGCCGAGCGAGTAGATATCGGATTTTTTCGTAGACAATCCGCCTCTCGCCTGTTCGGGCGACAAATAATGGACAGAGCCCAAAACCGAGTTGGTGTGCGTAATGGTCGTCGAGCTGAGCGCCATGGCGATGCCGAAATCGGTCACTTTAATGTGGCCCATATGGTCGATCAAAATGTTGTGAGGCTTAATATCCCGGTGAACAATCTGGTTATCATGGGCGTGTGCGATGGCGGATACGATCTGCTCCATGATTTGGACCGCTTCTTTTGGATGAAGCGGGCCTGTTCGGTTTATGTATTCTTTCAGGGTCATCCCCTCGACATACTCCATCACGATATAATAGATGTCATCTTCTTCTCCGACATCATAAATGCTGACGATATTCGGGTGGTCGAGGCTTGCAGCGGACTGCGCTTCCCTTCTGAACCGCCTGATAAAATCGGCATCGTGAACGAAGTCAAACCGCAGCACTTTTATCGCGACTTCACGGTCGAGGATGATGTCCAGCGCTAAATAAACGTTCGCCATCCCCCCGCCGCCGATGGCGCGCAGGATTTCGTAACGTCCGCTGATCCGTCTGCCGATTAACACTTGTCTTCACCTTCTTCTATTTGAGAAGGAAGTTCCAATAGCGCGACGGTGATATTGTCCTCGCCGCCGTTGTCATTGGCCAGCTGAACGAGCTGTTCCGCTTTCTCCTCCGCAGAAGAAAGAGCTGTAAGCATATCCTTCAGTGACTCATCGTCTACTTTATTCGTCAGCCCGTCAGAGCATAATAGAACTTGATCGCCCGGTTCGATTTCAAAAGTATGGGCTTCAACCTTCACTTCCGGATCAGTGCCAAGCGCTTTTGTCAGCACGTTCTTCCGCGGATGGTGTTCGGCATCTTCCTTCGAAATCCCCCCTGTCCGCACGAGTTCATTGACAAGCGAGTGATCTTCCGTCAGCTGTATGAAATGACCGCCTTGTAGGAGATAGCAGCGGCTGTCTCCGATATGGGCGACTGTCAGCGTTTTTCCCGTGTATAAAGCGCAGACGACCGTTGTTCCCATTCCCTGGCACTCTTCATGCGCCCTCGCATGGTCGAAAAGTTTTTGGTTGACGGCTGAAATCTGCTCTTTCAGCCAAGCTTCGCATTCAGCCGGCGAAGCCGGGACTTCTTCGGTTTCCTCCCAGATATCCCGAAGGGCTGAGACGGCCATCCTGCTGGCGACGTCGCCGGCCAGATGACCTCCCATTCCATCGCAGACAACAGCTAAAACCAGTCCGTTTTTTTCTGTGAAAATGCCGGCATCGTCTTCATTGTGCTGGCGTATTTTTCCCCTGTCCGTTTTTAAGGCTGTTTTCAACCTTGATTCACCTCGTCTCTTCCTGGCGCTCCTTTGCACGAAGCTGTCCGCAGGCAGCGTCAATATCATGGCCTTGCTCTCTTCTGATCGTGACATTTACTCCATGAGACTTTAATGTTTTTTCAAAGGCGAAAATCTGTTCTTTCGGTGTTCTGACATAGTCTCGTTCAGGTACATAGTTGACCGGAATCAAGTTGACGTGGCATTTGATTCCTTTTAGCAATTCAGCCAGCTCTTCCGCGTGTTCAACCTGATCGTTAACACCGCCGAAAAGCCCGTATTCAAACGTAACCCTTCTGCCGGTTTTCTTAATGTAGTAATCGACCGCTTTCATCAGCTCCGGCAGCTTGTAGGCTCTGTTGATCGGCATCAGCCGGCTTCTGATCTCAGTGTTCGGGGCGTGCAGAGAAATCGCAAAGTTGATCTGCAGCTTCTCGTCTGCAAACTCATAGATTTTCGGAATGATCCCGCTCGTTGATACGGTGATATGGCGCGCCCCGATATTCAGCCCTTTATCATGGTTGACGATTTTCAGGAATGCAAGCATTTCCTGAAAATTATCGAACGGCTCGCCGATTCCCATAATGACGATGGAACTGACGCGTTCATCTGTTTCATCAAGCGCCTGCTGCACTTTGACAACCTGGGCGACGATCTCTCCGGCTTCCAGGTTCCGCTTTAAGCCGCCGAGGGTCGACGCGCAAAACGTACAGCCGATTCGGCAGCCCACCTGTGTCGTTACACAAACAGAATTGCCATATTCGTGCCGCATTAATACGGTTTCGATCGTGTAGCCGTCATGAAGCTCAAATAAAAACTTCATCGTTCCATCTTGTGAAGTCTGCTTGACGGCCGTTTTCAGCGTCGTTAATACGAAATGCTCGTTCAGCTTTGTCCGCAGCTCTTTTGAAAGGTTTGTCATCTTTTCAAATGACGTGACTCTCTTTTCGTAAAGCCATTCGAATATTTGCGCGGCGCGGAAAGGCTTTTCGCCATTTTCCGAAAGCCAGCTTTTCAGTTCTTCTATTTCAAAAGAATAGATGGACGGTCTTTCTGCCCGCAATTCTTTTCTTACTTTTTGTTTCGATTCCATTATTGTGATCCCTTCTTTCTCATGCTGCAAATAAAGAAGCCGTCCGTTCCGAAGTAGTGGGGAAGGATTTGAATGCTTCCATCCTTGACATACGGCGCCGCTTTTTCGGGCAGCCGCTCGGCGAGGGTGGGGTCTGCTTCAAATTCGTCGTGTTCTTTCAAAAAAGCATGCATGACTTGTTCATTTTCGGTCGGGTCCATTGTGCATGTGCTGTAGACCAATGTCCCGTCTGTTTTCAATAAAGGTGCAATTTCGTTTAAAATCGCCAGCTGAATCCCAGCGAGACGCGCGCTGTCTTCGGGCGTTTTGCTGTATTTGAGATCCGGTTTTCTGCGGATGACACCGAAGCCCGAACACGGAGCGTCGACGAGAATCCGGTCAAACTGCTCCGGTTCGAAGGCTTCGCCGGCTTTTCTGGCATCCAGCGCCCTTGCTTCAATGTTGGAAAGCCCGATCCGGCCTGCCGCTTCTTTGATCAGCTTTACTTTATGCTGATGAAGGTCAAGGGAAATGATCTTTCCCGTATCTTCGAGCAGTTCGCCGATATGAGTGGATTTTCCTCCCGGCGCTGCGCAGGCGTCCAGCACCGTTTCTCCCCGTTCAGGACCGAGGGCTCGCGCTACCAGCATTGAGCTTTCATCTTGTATGGTGACTTCGCCTTCTTTGAAAAAAGGAGTGGACGCAATCGTTCCTTTTTGCAGTTTGACAGCGTCTTCGGACAAGTCGCCTTCTTCCGCCTCAATCCCCGCTTCATTCAGGCGGGAAAGAAGCGTATCCCGGTCGTGTTTCAGCCTGTTGACGCGGATCGTCTGCTTCGGCGGGATCATGTGAATCCGGCAGATTTGTTCTGCCGCTTCGAACCCGTAGGCATCGGTCCATTCCCTGACAAGCCATTCCGGATGGCTTGTCTCAACCGCAAGGCGTTCAACCGGGTCGGCAATATCAGCAAAAGAAGGCACGCCTTCTCTCTGAACAGAGCGCAGAACGCCGTTAACAAATGAAGAAATTCCTTTATGCCCGCGTTTTTTAGCGATTTCAACAGCTTCAAAAAGGGCGGCCCGGTCAGGGATTTTCTCCAGGTATTCCATCTGGTACAGCGACATTCTCAACAGATGGATGACCCAGTCTTTCACTTTTTCCGGCTTTTTAATAAACGGCTTCAGCATATAATCGAGCGCCAGCTTGTTTTGAAGTGTGCCGTAAACGAGTTCTGTCAAAAGGCCTCTGTCTTTGTCGCTTAAATCGTTCGCTTTCATGACAGACTGAAGCAAAAGATTGCTGTATGCCTGATTCTGGTCAAGCTTAATCAGTGCATCAAGCGCGACTTCCCTCACATTATTTTTCATCGCTATGACCCAATTTCATTCCGGCTTGAAGACCCGCTCCCCTGACAAAATCTTCGGCCTTCATTCTTTTTTTGCCCGCAGGCTGCACTTCCGTTAATTTTAACGCGGTGCCATTTCCGGTAGCGACGACAATGCCGTCTTTTTCAACGGAGACGATTTCTCCCGGCTCTGCCTGTTTTAAGGCTTCGCATTTTTTCGCAGCCCATACTTTCAGCGTCTGTCCGCTTAAAACCGTGTATGCGACAGGCCAAGGATTCAAGCCCCTAACTTGGTTGTACAGGACTTCGCCGGGCTTTGACCAGTCGATCAGTTCCTGTTCGCGTTTAATGTTCGGCGCATATGTCGCTTCCCGTTCATCCTGTTTTTCAGGGGTTGCCGAACCGTCAATGACCTTCGGAACCGTTTCGGAAAGAAGCTCAGCCCCGGCCTTGCTCAGCTTGTCGTGGAGCGTGCCGACATTATCGGTTTCTTCGATGTCAACTTCGACTTTGGCAAGCATATCGCCTGCATCCAATTTTTCGACCATGTACATGATCGTCACGCCCGTTTTCTCTTTGCCTTCCAGAATGGCGTAATGGATCGGAGCTCCTCCGCGCAGCTCGGGCAGAAGAGAGGCATGGACATTGATACAGCCGTATTTCGGATAATCGAGGAGCTTTTTCGGCAGGATCTGCCCGAATGCCGCGGTTACAATTAGATCGGGTTCAAGCGCCAAAATCCTGTCCGTCTCCGCATCTTCCCTCACTTTTTCAGGCTGGAGCACGGGAATGCCGCGGCGCAGCGCTTCCTCCTTGACAGGCGGAGGGGTCATCACTTTTTTTCTGCCTTTCGGGCGGTCAGGCTGGGTGACGACACCCACCACCTCATAGCCGTCATCAATCAATGTGCTGAGCACCGGGACGGAAAAATCCGGCGTTCCCATAAAAACGATCCTTGTCATCCAATCATCCTTCCATTTCCTCAAGTTCTTCCGCATCATAATAGCGCGTAACTTTTGATGTGAATAAAATACCGTCCAAATGGTCGATTTCATGCAGCAGCGCCCGCGCCAAAAAGCCTTCAGCTTCAATCGTGAACGGTTTTCCGCGGCGGTCGAACGCCTTGACCTTTACATAATCCGAACGCTTCACTTCACCGTATAGATCGGGAAAGCTCAAACAGCCTTCAGGGCCCGTCTGTTCGCCGCTCTCTTCGATGACCTCCGGGTTGACCAGTTCAATTCTGCCCGTGTCATCGCCGATATCGACGACTGCCGCTCTTTTTAAAACGCCGATTTGCGGGGCGGCAAGCCCGACTCCGTCCAGCTCAAGCATCGTATCATACATATTGTCGAGCAGTTTCTTTAATGATTTATCAAAAGACGCAACGGGTTCGGCAGGGGTTTCAAGAACCTCCGCCGGATACGTTACGATCGGTTTTACTGCCAATCTAGAAGCCCTCCATCACACTGTTATTTTTACATCATCATATATGGATTCATGTCGATCGAAATCATCAATTGCTTTTGTTCAATATCTCGTTTGTAATGATCCATAATGTTTTTAAGCAACGATGTAAGCTGGTTTTCCTGTTTGTATTTTATCACGCATTGATAGCGATATCTATCTTTGATCCTGGCGATCGGCGATGCGACTGGGCCGAGAATCTTCGCCTCGCTTGAAATGTTCTTTTTTAAATAGTTGGCGATTTTTTCAGTCACGAGCGCCGCCTTCGTCACTTCTTCGTGCGATACGCTGACGAGCGCCAAATAATAATAGGGAGGATAGGCCTGTTCCCTTCTGTGCAGCATCTCCTGCCGGAAGAACGTTTCATAATCGTGCGTTTTCGTGAGCTGAATGCTGTAATGGGACGGGGTGTACGTCTGAATGATCACCTTGCCCGGCTTTTCGTGGCGCCCCGCTCTTCCGCTCACCTGTGTCATCAGCTGGAACGTTTTTTCAGCGGCTCTGAAATCGGGGATGTGCAGCATCGTATCCGCGCTCAAAACACCGACGAGCGTGACGTTTTCAAAATCGAGCCCTTTGGCGATCATCTGTGTTCCGAGCAGAATATCGGCTTCACCTTTGCCAAAGGATGTGAGCAGCTTTTCATGCGCTCCTTTTCTCGAGGTTGTATCGACGTCCATGCGGATCACCCTTGCAGCCGGCAGTACCTTCGTCAATTCTTCTTCGACCCGCTGTGTGCCTGTGCCAAAGTAGCGGATATGCTCGCTTCCGCATTCGGGGCAGCTTGACGGCATGCCGGTTTCATAGCCGCAGTAATGGCACTTCAGACGCTGTCCATACCTGTGGTACGTCAACGAGATTTCGCAATGAGGGCACTGGATGACATATCCGCAGTCCCTGCACATGACAAATGAGGAATATCCCCTTTTGTTTAAAAACAGAACGGCCTGCTCTCCTTTTTCAAGGGTTTCCTCAAGTCCGGCCATTAAGTCTTTGGAAAACATCGAGCGGTTTCCGCTGCGCAGTTCCTCCCTCATATCGACGAGAGACACGTCAGGCATGACTTGGTGATTGACGCGGTGCTTGAGAGAAAGAAGCTTGTACACGCCTTTTTTCGCCCTTGCGAACGATTCGAGCGTCGGCGTCGCACTGCCGAGGACGACAGGACAGCGGTGGTATTCGGCCCTTTGAATCGCCGCTTCTTTCGCATGGTATCTCGGCATCTCTTCCTGCTTGTACGATGTTTCGTGCTCTTCATCGATAATAATCATGCCGAGATTTTCAAACGGCGCGAAAATCGCCGAGCGCGCCCCGACGACAAGCCGGACTTCTTTGCGGTGGATTTTCCGCCATTCATCATATTTTTCTCCTGTTGAAAGCCCGCTGTGCAGGACGGCTACCTGTGAGCCAAAGCGGCCTTTAAAGCGGTTGACCATCTGCGGCGTCAGCGAAATTTCCGGAACGAGAACGATCGCTTCTTTGCCGGCTTCCAGCACCTTTTCGATCGATTGCAGATAGACTTCCGTTTTTCCGCTTCCAGTCACTCCGTGAAGAAGAAACACATCGTGCCGCTTGTCTTCGATCGCCTCTGCTATCGCCTCATAGGCCTGCGCCTGCTCTTCAGTCAGCGGAAGCGGTTCGGTTTTTTTGAACATTCTGTCCTGATAAGGATCCCTGTAAACCTCCTCTTCGCTTTCCTTTAACAGCCCCTTGTCGATCAGCGCTTTTACGGACGCGGAAGAGCCTCCCGTTTTGCCGATCAGCTCTTTTGCCGGAACAGCACCGGATTCTTTGCGGTCGATGAAAAACTGAAGGACCGCTTTTTGTTTGACAGCTTGCGGGGAGAGGCTGTCAAGCGCTTCTTTTAAATGTTCTTTCGCACAAAGGGGAGCGATCATTCTCCGCGTTTTTTTGTTTGTTTTCTGCTTTACTTTATAGGCCACTTCAAGGTTGCCCTCTTGAACCTGGCGCTGAATCAGCTTTAATGTCCCATGGTCATCTATATCGGAATAAGAAAGTGTTTCTTTTTGCAAGAACAGGGTTTTAAGCGGTTCGGGAAGCGGCTTATCACCGATCACCTTGATTTCTTTGCCGTATTTTGCTTTCATAGCCGCGGGGAGCATCGCCTGAAGAGCCGTAATTTTAAAAGAAAGTGTTTTTTCTGTCAGCCAATCTGACAGCTCAAGCAGCTCCTCCGTCAAAACGGGCGTCAGATCAAGGATATCCTCGATATCCTTAACCGAACGGCCGGCGAGCTCAGACGATTCTTTCACGCCGGTGACAAATCCCTGGATTTTGCGGGCGCCGAACGGAACAATCACGCGCATCCCTTTTTTAATCATCCCTTTGAATTTGTCGGGAATGCGGTAGTCAAACGGTCTGTCGATATTTTTGGTTGTAACATCGACGATCACTTCAGCGAAATTCATGAGGACGTTCCGCTCCGGCCGGCAAGCTCAGCGGCTTCCTTCAAGACTTCGGCGGCAACCTCCCGTTTTGACATCAGAGGGTGCGCCGTCTTTTTGCCGTCTCGGTGAAACACCGTCACGATGTTGGTTTCCGTTCCAAAACCGGCCCCTTCGGCCGTGATATTGTTGGCGACAATCAGATCGAGATTTTTTTTCTCCAGCTTTTGTTTGGCATAGTCTTCGACGTGCTGCGTTTCAGCTGCAAAGCCGACCAAGACTTGCTTTGTTTTCCGTTCTCCCAGCGCTTTTAAAATATCCTTCGTCCGCTCAAGCTCAATGACGAGACCGCCGTCCTTTTTCTTCATTTTTTGATCGTAAATATGCTTTGGCCTGTAATCAGCGACAGCTGCCGTTTTGATGACGATGTCGCTCTCATCGAAAACAGATAAAGCCGCTTGATACATATCTTCTGCAGACTGAACATGAATAACGTCAACTCCTGCGGGATCATCAAGCGATGTCGGGCCGGCAATCAGCGTTACGCGCGCTCCCATTTTCGCCGCTTCCTCAGCGAAAGCATAGCCCATTTTCCCTGTCGAACGGTTGGAGAAAAAGCGGACGGGATCGATTTGTTCTCTTGTCGGGCCCGCTGTAATTAAGACACGCTTTCCTTCAAGCAAACCGCTGTTTTCGTTTGAAAAATACGACTCGGCCAACTGGACGATCCGTTCGGGCTCTTCAAGTCTGCCTTTGCCGATATAGCCGCACGCAAGGTAGCCTTCACTCGGCTCGATAAACCGGCAGCCGTCTTTGTAAAGAACGCTAATGTTCCGCTGAACGGCCGGGTGGTCGTACATATGGACGTTCATGGCCGGAGCGATCCAAACCGGCGCAGTCGTCGCTAAAAGCGTCGTCGTCAGCATGTCATCGGCAATGCCTGAAGCGAGTTTTCCGATCACATTGGCCGTTGCCGGAGCAACGATCACAAGATCAGCCCAATCCGCGGCATCGATATGGGCGATGACACGGGGATTCGGTTCTTCAAACGTGTTGGTATATACTTCATTGCGCGAAAGCGCTTGAAAGGTGAGCGGAGACACAAATTCACAGGCGGATTTTGTCATGATGACTTTCACATTGGCTCCTGCCTGTACGAGCTTGCTCGTCAAGGCGGCCGCTTTGTATACTGCGATTCCTCCGCTTACTCCCAGCAGGATGTTGCGATTTTTCAGCATCGTTTTTTCTCCCCCTTATGTTCTGTTCGCCGGCCCTGAAAAAAATAACAACCTAGTGTATAGGTTGCTATTTTTAAGGCTATTAGCGATTTTCCTTTTCGAATGTAAGCAGTCCGGCATCAATTTCTTCCAGCGCTTTGCCTACAAATTTATGCGACTTCGGATTTTCGATCTGCGCGTCTTTGTTGATCTGCATTTCGCGCGCGCGTCGGGCCGATACGGTAACGAGCGTGTATTTTGAATCCAGTTTATTCATTAAAGAGTCAATTGACGGATCTAGCATAATTATTCAACCTCCAGCATTTTCTTATATCTTGGAGCAACGCGGTCGCGCCGTAAATGTTCGGCGAGAACGATTGCTTTGATTCTTTCGCACGCAAGCTCAATGCTGTCATTTTCGACAACATAATCGTAGGCGTCCATCAGTTCGATTTCTTCCTTCGCCGCTTTCATCCGGTTTTCGATCAGGGCTTCTGTTTCTGTCCCTCTTGTGACAATCCGGTTTTTCAATTCGGCGAGACTCGGAGGCGCCAAAAAGATAAACAGGCCTTCAGGAAATGCCTTTCTGACTTGCAGCGCACCTTGGACTTCAATTTCGAGAAAAACGTCCCTGCCGCTTTCAAGGGTCTGTTCGACGTAGTCAACGGGTGTTCCGTAATAGTTGCCGACATATTCGGCCCATTCGAGCAGCTTGTTGTTCTCGATCATCTCTTCGAACTCTTCGCGCGTCTTAAAAAAGTAGTCGACACCGTCTCTTTCGCCTTGCCGCGGTTTTCTTGTCGTCACCGAAATCGAATATTCAAATTTTGTGTCCTCCTGAGCAAACAGCGCCTGCCTGACTGTTCCTTTTCCGACGCCGGAAGGGCCGGAGAGAACGATTAATAAACCTCTTTCTTTCATAAAGCTCTTATCCCTGCCCTTCATCCATAATTTCTTCTTTAACGGAAAGCCTTTGTGCTACTGTCTCAGGCTGGACGGCAGATAAGATGATATGGTCACTGTCCATAATGACAACCGCACGGGTTCTTCTTCCATATGTAGCATCTATAAGCATGCCGCGGTCTCTGGCATCCTGGATCATCCGCTTAATAGGCGCGGACTCCGGACTCACAATCGAGATCAGCCGATTCGCGGATATGATATTACCAAAGCCGATATTAATCAGTTTAATCGTCATCCTATACGTTCCCCCTGTACTTGGACGTCTCTAGTTTAACCTGCAGAGAACATCCGTAAACAATACGCACAATCGCTATTCTATATTTTGCACTTGTTCTTTTATTTTTTCAATAGAGCTTTTCATTTCGACCACATGTTTTGTGATCTGGTGATCATTCGCTTTTGAACCGATCGTGTTCGCTTCACGGTTCAGCTCCTGGACGAGGAAGTCGAGCTTTCTCCCCGCGGCCCCGCCCGCTTCGCAAATATCGCGGAACTGGCGGAAATGGCTTTTCAGCCTCGTCACTTCTTCCGTGATATCCGATCGGTCTGCAAACAGTGCGACTTCCGTCAGCAGACGGCTTTCATCGAGACCGTCTGTTGACCATTCTTCAAGGCGCGCCTCAAGGCGTTCCCGATAGTGGCCGACGACCTTGGGAGCAAGCTCTGCAATGTCGTCTGTCAGCTTTTCAAGCCTTTCAATATGCTGAAGGCAGTCATCCTTCAGCCTCAGCCCTTCTGCTTCGCGCATGCTGCATAATTCAAGAACGGCAGCCTCGACCGCTTCAAGAAGGACTTCTTCAAGCTTGTCGTTTTGGATCGGCTCTTCTTCAACTTGGATGACATGGTCAAACTGAAAGGCGTCTTGAAGCGTGATCTCTCCTGAAAGCCGGCAGCGCTCTTTCATTTCGCGCGCGGCTTTCTGGTACTCTTCAAGCAGCGGCCAGTCAACCTGGATTTTCCGGGTGACCAGAGCCTCGTCGTCAACGGACACGAACAGCTCCAGCCGCCCCCTTTGTATATGTTTAAAAATCGTTTGCTTTATTTTGTCTTCTAAATAGAGCAAAGGTCTTGGCATGCGTGCGTTTACTTCTTTAAACCGATAGTTGACAGATTTCAGCTCAACAGCTGCTGTCAGCCCATCCTTCGTTTTGCTCGCGCTGCCGAAACCGGTCATACTCCGTATCATAAAACACACCCAATTCCGTATAAGTGAAAAAGACTTCTTTGATTTAAATTTACGCAAGATGAAAAGGCAATAGAAACCTCTATTACCTTTAAGATTATATCATACAAGCCTATTTTTTTCTTGTCAAAAGTGACCCGGCCAATAAAAAAGTTGGAATCGCCGACATTCCGACAATCAGGAGCCAGTCTGCCATTAAAATCGGAACCGTATGGAAAATCGGCTGCAGAGGCGGATAATAAATAACGACAAGCATTAAAAGAATCGAAGACAATACTGCGCCGAGCAAATAAATGTTTTCAAACGGATTGCGGTCAAAGATAGACCGCTCGCTCCGGCAGTCGAACACATGGATCAGCTGTGCAAGGACGAGCGTTGCAAAAGCGACCGTCTGAGCATACTCAAGCGCTTCCGGGTTGCGATTGTAAATGAACATAAACGCCCCGAGTGTGGCAATTCCGATTAAAAAGCCGCGCGATACGACCTTCCAGCCGAGCCCCCTTGCAAACACGCCTTCTTTCGGACTTCGCGGCTTCCTCTGCATCACATCGTCTTCAGGCTGATCCATGCCGAGCGCCATGGCAGGCAGGCCGTCCGTCACAAGGTTGACCCATAGAATCTGTATCGGAACAAGCGGCAGCGGCAGAGCGAGCAGCATCGCAAACAGCATGACCAAAATTTCGCCGACATTGGATGCGAGCAAATATCTGATGAACTTTCTAATATTTTCATAGATATTGCGTCCTTCCTTGATGGCCGATTTAATCGTCGCAAAATTATCATCGACAAGAATAAGCGATGATGCCTCCTTGGCGACATCCGTTCCCGTAATTCCCATCGAAATGCCGATATCCGCCTGTTTAATCGCAGGGGCATCGTTGACTCCGTCTCCAGTCATGGCGACGATGTGGCCGTTTTCCTGGTAGGCGGTCACGATCTTCAGCTTATGTTCAGGCGACACCCTTGCAAACACGTAAACATCGTCAACAATTTCCGCCAATTCTTCCTGCGAGAGCTCGTTCAGCATCTGGCCGTCCATGACCTTTCCGCGCGGCGGCAATAACCCGAGATCTTTTGCGATGGCTGTTGCCGTTATTACATGATCGCCGGTGATCATCACTGTTTTGATCCCCGCTTCCCGGCACTCTTTAATCGCTGTTTTCACTTCGGGCCGCGGCGGATCGATCATCCCTAACAGTCCGATGAAAGTTAAGCCTGACTCCGCTTTTTCGAGCGAGAGATTTTCTGTTTCTTTGATTGGTTTATACGCGACAGCAATCGTCCTCAGCGCTTGGGACGCAAGTGTTTCCAGCGCCGCGCTTGTTTCGGCGAGCCTTGCCTTTGTGAAGATTTCGCGCTTTTCGTCTGTCAGCGTATGCGACGAACGCTTCATCAATACATCAGGCGCGCCCTTTGTGATGACAAAGCGCTTGCCGCTCTTATCTTCCGCAATGACAGACATCATTTTCCGCGTCGAATCAAACGGAAACTCCTCGATGATTTTAAAATGTTCGTCAACATATCTGTCCGTAAAACCCGCTTTTCGTGCTGCCGTCAGCAAAGCGCCTTCGGTGGGATCGCCGTCAAGACGAAACTCCCCGTCTTTTTCGATAATCGAAGATGAATTGCATAATGCGCCGAACAGAAGGACCTGTTGGAGCGGTTTATGATGCCTGGCTTGCACGTCGCGCCCGTTCATGGTGAAGGAGCCTTCGGGTTCGTAGCCGATCCCTGACACGTTCCACGTTTTCCCGCCTGACCAGACATGGGTGACCGTCATTTTGTTCTGCGTCATCGTCCCGGTTTTATCGGAGCAAATTATGGACGCGCAGCCGAGCGTCTCAACCGCGGGGAGCTTTCTGACGATCGACTTTTGCCTGATCATCCGCTGTACGCCGAGAGACAGAGCGACCGTGACAATGGCCGGCAGCCCTTCAGGTATGGCAGCGACGGCAAGGGAAACGCCCGCTAAAAACATGCTGTATAGGTCATGCCCCTGGATGACTCCGGCAGCAACGACAAGCAGCGTCAGGAACAAAGCGGCGACAATCAAAATTTTGCCGAGCTCTTCAAGCCTTCTTTGCAGCGGGGTCGCCGTATTCCCGGCAGATTCGAGCATATCGGCGATTTTTCCCATCGCAGAGTTCATTCCCGTGCCGATAACGACGCCGGTGCCGCTCCCCCTTGTGACCAACGTTCCCATGAAAGCCATATTCTTCAGATCGCCCAGCGATACGTCGGACGCCTGAAAAGCTTCTGCCTGTTTAGACACGGGAAGCGATTCACCCGTAAGAGCCGATTCTTCTATTTCAAGGCTCTTTGTCTCGACAAGCCTGAGATCGGCGCCGATTCTGTCTCCGCTTGCAAAACGGACAACATCTCCCGGAACGAGCTCTTTGGAAGGGATCTTTACCCATTCCCCCTCCCGGAGCACAGCCACTTGAGGAGCCGACAGTTCCTTCAAAGCCTCGAGCGATCTTTCCGCCCGTCTCTCCTGAAAGAAGCCGAGAATGCCGTTTACAAAGATGATCGCAATGATCGCGATGGCGTCAATATACTCCCCGAGGAAACCAGAGATCAACGTGGCCGCAAGCAAAACAAGAACCATGAAGTCCTTGAATTGAGAAAAAAACAGTGCGATCGCCGATGTTTTTTCCCCTTCCTGAAGTTCGTTTGTTCCGTGTCTTTCCAGCCGCTTTTCGGCCTCTTTTTCTGTTAAACCTTTGCCGATGGACGTTTTTGTTATGTTTAACAATTCGGTTTGTCCCATCTCGTGCCATTTCATTGAATCGTCCACTCCTCCTGCCCTAAAGGTTGCTCTTGGTATATCCATCTCTATAAGTCAATTTATTCAGACTCGTCCCAAATCATGCTATAATTATTGAATAGACGCTTTACGAAGAGGATTAACGAGAAAAGGGAGTTTTTCATATGTCTTTTGACGGCATTTTTACATACGGAATGATCGAAGAATTAAATGAAACGATTCGAGGCGGACGAATCGCAAAAATCCACCAGCCGTTTAAGCACGAGCTGGTGTTTCATATCAGAGCGAACGGGCAGAACCGCAAATTGCTGCTCTCCGCTCACCCGAGTTATGCGCGGGTTCACCTGACAAACGAAACCTATGACAACCCGAGCACCCCTCCGATGTTCTGCATGCTCCTCCGGAAGCATCTGGAAGGCGGCTTTATCGACCGAGTCGAGCAAGTCGGCATGGACAGAATGATGGTCTTTCATATCAGGAGCCGGAACGAAATCGGCGACACGCTGACAAGAAAGCTGATGGTTGAAATCATGGGAAGGCACAGCAACATCGTGTTAACCGACGGAGAAAAAGATGTCATCATCGACAGTTTGAAGCACCTGTCACCTTCGGTGAACAGCTACCGCACCGTGCTTCCGGGATACGATTACATTCTCCCTCCCGCCCAGAACAAATTGTCACCGCTGGAAGCGGAAACTGAAGATATTCTCCGCCATTTGAATTTCCAGGAAGGCAAACTGGACAGGCAGATCGTCGATACCTTTTCCGGCGTCTCGCCTCTGTTTGCGAAAGAAGCCGTCTTTCGCGCGGGCCTTGCCAACAGGGCGACACTGCCAAACGTCTTGACAGAGATGTTCAGCGAAATCAAAAACCGGCGTTTTCAGCCCCAGCTTTTCACGACAGAAGATGGAAAAGAATATTTTTACCTTCTTGAGCTGACCCATATAAAAGGCGATAACAGACCCTTTCATACGCTGAGCGAACTTCTTGACCGCTACTATTTCGGAAAAGCGGAGCGGGACCGCGTCAAACAGCAGGCTCATGATTTAGAGCGTTTCGCGGCAAACGAAAAGAAAAAGAACGAAAACAAAATCAAAAAGCTGAAAAAAACGCTTGAGCAGTCCGAACACGCGAAGGATTTTCAGCTGTATGGAGAGCTGTTGACAGCGAACCTGTACCAGCTGAAAAAAGGAGACAAAGCGGCGAGAGTCATCAACTACTATGATGAAAACGGCGGAGAAATCACGATTCCGCTCAATCCGAATAAAACGCCTTCCGAAAACGCGCAAAGCTATTTTACAAAATATCAAAAAGCGAAAAATTCGGTGGAAGTCGTGAAGGAGCAGATCAGATTAGCAGAAGAGGAAATCGCTTATTTCGACCAGCTGATTCAGCAGCTTTCGTCTGCCTCTCCGAAAGATATAACCGAAATCCGCGAAGAGCTCGCCGAAGGAAAGTATTTGCGGGCCAAACAGCAAGGAGGCCAGAAAAAACAGAAGAAACAGGCGCCGACGCTCGAAACATACGAATCCAGCGCAGGAGAAACGATTCTCGTCGGCAAAAACAACAAGCAGAACGAATATTTGACGATGAAACTTGCCGCCCGCGACCACATCTGGCTTCACACGAAAGATATTCCGGGGTCGCACGTCGTCATCCAATCGAGCGATCCGGACGAGCAAACCATCCTTGAAGCAGCGCAGATCGCTGCCTATTACAGCAAAGCGAAAAACTCGGCTTCGGTTCCTGTCGACTATACAAAAATACGCCATGTCAAAAAGCCGAATGGAGCAAAGCCCGGTTTTGTCACCTACGACAGCCAGCAAACCGTTTTTGTAACACCTGACGAAGATTTGATCATCAAGCTGAAAAAATAATGCTAAAAGGCCTGAACCTCACTGGTTCAGGCCTCTTCTTTTACGGAGAAGCTCGTCGATCTCTTGGACAAGCTCATCATCGATCAAATCATCAATCTGTCCGGCCAGTTTGATCGTGTGACGCGGGCTGGCTCCGTTTGTCGAGACGGATATGGTGATGTTTCCTCTGTTGATTATTTTCGGAACATATACATTTCCAAGCTCCGCTTCACTCGCAACATTGACAAGCTGATCAGGAGCAGCTGATGCGGCGATCCGCTTGTTCACCTCGTGATCATCGGTCGCGAGAATGATCAGAAATGCATCCTTGAAATCGCCGGGTTCCGCTTTTTTCTTCTTCCATTCGATGCCGTGCTCTTCGATCAATCCGAGCATCTCTTCTGATACTTCGGGGCTGATGACGGTTGCAGACGCACCTTCTGCCAGCACCGTTTTCAGACGCCGCGCCGCGATCTCCCCTCCGCCTGCAATGACTGCGGATTTGCCTTTGATGTTAATGTGAAGCGGCAGCATCTGATGCTCCTGTAAAATCAAAGCGGCCGGCTTTGTTGATAACCGCTTCCTCAACGCGGTGCAAAAAGGCATTTTTCACATGAGGGTGGAAGCCGAGGTAATCCGTCAGCACGACGTCCGGATTGGTTTCTTTCAGCTTGGCGGTTTCCCTTTCAATCTCGTTCATCAGCATACCGGTAAACAGCAAATACGGTACGATAAATGTCGTTTTTCCGTCCCGTTCTTTAAGCTGTTTAAACACATCCTGATAGTGCGGTTCACAGGCTGTCATAAAGCAGGGAATGACCTCGTCAACGGGCGCGAGGTCTCTCAGCCGCTCGCAAATGTCATTGACATCCCGTTTGACATCCGGATCAGAGCTCCCCCTTCCGATCACCACGACTCTTGCATGTTCATATGGCGTCCCCGTTTCTTCGATCCTTGTAAAAACCGCTTTGACGACTTCCTGATCGACGCCGATCGGCTTTCCGTAAGCGACGCTGACGGAAGGATACTGCGAAGAAACGCGGGCAAGCTCCTCAGGGATGTCCCTTTTGGCATGCGCGGCTGTCAAGAGGAGAAGCGGCACAGCCGCGATATGCGTCGCGCCCTTTTCCACACACGCTTTAAAACCGGTTTCGATATCCGGTGCCGCCAGTTCCAAAAAAGAAATTTCCTGAATGGGGGCGGACATGGTTTCTTTGCAGCTCTCCAAAAAAGCGGCTGCCTCTGTTTGAGCTCTTTTCAGACGGCTCCCGTGGCCGATATATAAAATCGCTTGTTTCATATTAAAGCGCCTCGCTTAATGCCGGATCTTTCAGCTCGGGTTCAAACCAGCTTAACTGTGAGCTGAATTGAACGACATCCCCGATGACAATCAGGCTCGGGTTTTCAATTTTTTCGCTTTCGACTGTACCTGCAAGCGTTTCAACCGTGCAAAGCACCGTTTTTTGTTTGTCCGTCGTTCCCCAATGAATGAAAGCGGCAGGGGTAGACGGATCTCTGCCGTTTTCGATCAGAAGCCTTTCAATTTGCTTCACGTTTTTAATCCCCATATAAATGACAAGCGTATCGATCCCTGTGGCTAGCGCTTTCCACTTCTCTTCAAAATGTTCATCTTTTTGATAATGTCCTGTCACGAAAGCGACGTTTGAACTCGCTTCCCGGTGTGTCACTGGAATGCCCGCATAAGCAGCGGCGGCAATCCCCGAGGTGATTCCCGGCACGATTTCATAAGCAACTCCGTGTTCAGCGAGGGTTTGCGCTTCCTCGCCGCCTCTGCCGAATACGAAAGGATCGCCGCCTTTCAGCCTGACAACGATTTTCCCTTTTTTCGCATACTTGACGAGAAAATGATTGATCGTTTCCTGCTTCATCATGTGGTAGTCCGGAAGCTTTCCGCAGTAGATGAGATCCGCTCCCTCCTTGGCGTGCTGTAAAATCTGTTTATTCACAAGCCTGTCATACAAAATGACATCGGCTGTCTGGATGGCTTTTAAAGCTTTGATCGTCAGTAAATCGGGGTCTCCAGGACCTGCCCCAACGATATATACTTTCCCCATCTTAGATCTCCCCCCGATCTGATCAACGTCTTCTTCAATCATTATAAATCATAAAGAAAGCGTTTGGTGCCTGAAAATATCACAAAAACCAAACGTTTTCTTTATGAAATAGGAAAGTGCATGTGCAGCACTTTCCTATTTCACCCGCATTTTATTTCGTTTGATCTTTCACGTATTGGACGAGCTGATTTTTGCACTCTTCCCGATTATGTGCGCCTGTATCAAGGACTAGCTCAGGCGTTTCAGGCTCTTCATAAGGCGAATCGATCCCCGTGAAAAATGGAATTTCTCCGTTTCTCGCTTTTTTATACAAGCCTTTCGGGTCGCGCTCCTCGCACGTCGCCAAATCGCATTTCACATAGACTTCATGAAACTCATCTTCCTCGACGAGCTGTCTGACAAGCCCGCGGTCTTCTTTAAAAGGGGAAATGAACGCCGTAATGACGATCGTCCCCTGTTCGACAAAGAGCTTCGCGACCTCGCCGATCCGGCGGATGTTTTCCTTCCGGTCTTCATCGGAAAACCCGAGGTCCTTGTTCAGTCCGTGCCTGACGTTGTCGCCGTCGAGCACCGTGACCTGGTAGCCTTGTTCAAACAACTCACGCGCTGCGGCATTGGCAATTGTTGATTTTCCTGAACCGCTCAAGCCCGTCAGCCAAACGATCGAGCTTTTATGTTTATTTTTCTCATGATATTCCCGTTTTGTAATGGACGCTTCATGCCAGACAATATCTTTATTTACCAAGAGATGCTCCCCCTTAAGAAACCCCGGCCGTTAAGCCTTTGATTAATGTTTGAATGACTTCTGGACGGCTGAATGTGCTCGGCGGGAACTCGCCGTTTCTCAGCATGCCCCTCACCTTTGTACCGGACAAAATGACATGATGTTCTTTGCTGTGAGGGCACGTTTTCGCCGTAGCCATTGAACCGCAGACATTGCAGTAGAAGCTGTGTTCGAATTTCAGCGGCGTAATGCCGATCTCTTCCGGCGCGAACTGATCGAACAGTTCCTGCGCTTCATATGTGCCGTAGTAATCGCCGACTCCGGCATGGTCTCTTCCGACGATAAAATGCGTACATCCGTAGTTCTTTCTGACAAGCGCATGGAAGATTGCTTCCTTCGGCCCCGCATAGCGCATCGCCGCCGGAAAAACGCCGAGAAAGACGCGGTCTTTCGGATAGTAGCCGTCAAGCAGCACCTGATAGCTTTCCATGCGGACATCAGCCGGAATATCGTCTGATTTTGTTTCCCCGACGAGCGGATTGAGGAAAAGACCGTCTACCGTCTCGAGCGCCGTTTTTTGAATGTATTCGTGCGCTCTGTGAACCGGATTTCTCGTCTGGAATCCGACGATCGTTTTCCAGCCGAGTTCTGCGAATTTTTTTCTTGTTTCCAGAGGTTCGAATGTGTGGGCCGGGAATTGCTTTACGCTCCGTTTAATGAGAGTGATCGGCCCGCCCACATAAACACTGCCGCGGTCAAACAATTTTTTGACGCCCGGATGCTCGAGTTCGTCGGTTTTATAGATATTGACGGCTTCCGTTTTCTTGTCCGGCGTATAGATGTCTTCGATCTCGATGACGCCGTATGTTTCCCCATTATAGGTGAGGCGGACGGTGTCCCCCGCTTTTAAGCTTGAAGCTTTTTGCTCGTCAACAGGCAGAGCGATCGGAAGCGTCCATACTTCGCCGCTTGACAGTCTCATATTTTCGACAACGGACAGATAGTCTTTCTCTGTCATAAAGCCTTGGATCGGGCTGTACGCACCGATTCCGATCAGCTCCAAATCTGAAAAAGCCATTAAATCCAGTTCTATTTCCTGTGCGATATGTTGAAAATCGTATGCTTCATTGACGCGGTTAACCAATACACCGCCGTGTGGTGCTAAACTCATAAACTTGTTTCCCCCTACTTTGTGTTTAAATTCCTCCGCCTTGTTCATGGACGGAGCTGTGCTCTTTTTTGACTGCTCTCATCAGGCTGATCGTCCCGACAGATGCCAGAAGGACGCTTGTGACGACGATGAGAGCATAATAGTCTCCTTTTAATAAAAGGCTGACCAGCATATAAGACAGGCTTAATGAAAGGAACGGCGAGACGACCCATACTTTCAGCATCGTTTTGACCACTTGTTTATGAAAGACATTGCCGCCGTTTTTTGCCATTCCCATCCCTATAATAGAAGATGATGTGACTTGCGCAAGCGGAACCGGCAAACCGAAAATCGAACTGATGATGACAAGCCCGGCTCCTGTTCCGGAAAGGATGATCCCCTCTCCTTTTGAAAATTTCGTTATTTTTTTGCCGTTTGTTTCAAGAACGCGCCTGCCCAGTAAAAGGGCGCCCAGCGCGACAAACAGTCCGCCGTAGAGCGTTCCTTCCCCGACTGTCAAAACATGCGCCGCCACCAGAGGTCCGACAGCATTTGCGACATTGTTCATGCCTGCTGAGAAGGCTTCAAAAAACCCGGTGATCAACAGAATGACCGCCAAAACCTTTGCTTTCTTTCCCGAGGCTGGACGTTTGATCGTTTTTTTCATGATGTTTGCCATCGCAAATGTAAAGGTAAAAGCGACGATTGGTACAACGACCCAAAATGAGACGATGACAAGCAAAGATTTCACATATAAAACCTGGTAAGCGACACCTACTCCGACAACAGATCCGACCGTCACTTCACTTGTCGAAAGCGGGATACCGAGTACATTTGCGATAAAGAGCGACAGTGCCGCCGAGCCGATAATAATGCAGACGATTTCAAGCGAAATCACCCGTTCGGGAATGATGCCTGAGCTGATCGTTTTCACGACGTTTCCTCCGCCGATGACGGCGCCCGAGAGAACGCCTGCTGCACAGATTATTAGTGCGTGAAACTTCTTTTTGACGGCTTCAGATCCATAGGCGATTCCCATTGAAGCAGCTGCACCGCTCGCTCCGATATTCATCGCAAAAAACATGCTAAATAAAATGGCGGCAAGTTCCATGACTCATCTCCTTACTCGTGTAATCCGCATTCTGTTTTAGCCGATCCGTTCCAGCGGCCTGATCGAAGATCATCCATTGTAAAGGCCGGAGAGGTGCACGGAGCGCAGCCGATGCTCGGGTAGCCTTGATCATGAAGCGGATTATACGGGAGATCGTGCTTTGTCACATATCTCCAAATATCCTTCCACGTCCAATGAATGAGCGGACAAACTTTGATAGACTTGAATTTTTCATCTTTGTTCAAAAAATTCGTTTTGCTCCGCCCGGGCGATTGCTCGCGGCGCAGGCCCGACAGCCACGCCGGGTAGCCTGAAAGCGTCTCGCGGAGAGGAATGACCTTCCTCATTTCACAGCAGGAATTCGGAGCGGTCTTCCATAGTTCGTCCCCATATTCTTTCGCCTGCTCTTCGACGGTAAGCTCCGGTGTTTTCATGATAATCTGAAGGCCTGGATATCGTTCTTTGACAGCGTCGATCGTTTCATACGTTTCTTTAAAATGAAATCCCGTATCAAGGAAAACGATGACCGCATCTTTTTTCACCTTATAAATCAAATCGATCAGGACGATTCCCTCAATTCCGAAGCTGCACGCATATACAAGCTGATTTCCGTAATGTCCGTACGCCCATTTCAAGACGGACAGCGCTCCTTTATAAGAGTCATCTTCCTGAAAAGAGATATTTGGTTCTTCCCATGTGCTGTAAGTAAAAATTTTCGGTTCCCCCTTTTTTCGCCAACAAAAAAACGGCTTCCAGCAGAAAAAAACTGTGAAAACCGCCTCTAGTTTGTCTAGTCAGCTATTTCAATCTTATTTTTTCATTTTTTTCGATTTGAATGACTTTGCCGTCCTGAACAACGAATGTGATCGATCCGTAATTCATGTCTTTCAGCATGTCTTTCATTTTGATGATCACCTTTTCAAGCTGTTCATCTGTCTTCACTTCTAGCTCCTCCTCTGCCCCTAAAAATTAAAATCTTTCTTCCAAATTTGAAAGAAAGACGAGGAACTCCGCTATTCCTTATCTCTCAAAATGAGGGCATTTTGCTGGAAGTAGCACCTTACGCTTCACACGCAGGTTGCCGGGTTTCATCGGACCAGTCCCTCCACCGCTCTTGATAAGTTTGCTTTTGTTATTTTAAAATTTTAGCACAATTCGAACAAAAGTCAACCCGACTTTTTTTATAGGATTAATAAAAAATAAAAATAATCCGATTTTACTATTTTTAAATCTGTAAAAAGACGCAAAAAAAGCCGTTCTCCCATTAGGAGAATACGGCTTTTATCATTAATCCATCCAAGACTTGCTTTCAGGATCCGCCTTCCATTCTTTCAGTTTGGCGGCATCCTGTTCGCTGATATATCCGCCGGCAAGCGCAGCCTCTGTCAATGTATCGTAATCAGTCAGCGTACGGTATTCAACGCCCGCTTCGCTGAAGGCGGCGGCAGCTTTAGGAAGCCCGTAAGTGAAAATGGCGGCGACGCCGAGCACTTCACATCCCGCCTCTGTGAGAGCGGCTGCCGCTTCAAGGACGCTTCCTCCCGTTGAAATTAAATCTTCAATTACAACGACTTTTTGTCCTTTTACAACAGCGCCTTCAATTTGGTTTCCTTTGCCGTGCGCCTTCGGTTTGCTTCTGACGTAGCACATCGGCAGGCTCAGCCTGTCGGCGGCAAGCGCGGCATGGGGGATTCCCGCAGTTGCCGTACCGGCGATCATTTCGGCTCCGGGAAACTTGTCTTGAATCAGTCCGGCAAGCCCTGAAGCTATATCATCCCTTACTTCCGGATATGAAAGCGTCAAACGATTGTCGCAGTAGATGGGCGACAAGATGCCGCTCGCCCATGTAAACGGCTCGTTCGGGCGCAGGAAAACCGCTTTGATTCTTAATAAATGGTTTGCAATGTCTGTTTTCATGCCTTGGTTCCCTCCCACTCATGTCCTATTTTTCTGTAGGCTGACACAGGATCTTCCGCCTGTGTAATCGAACGGCCGACAACGATCGCCGACACGCCTTTTTCCCTTGCGTAGCCAGGCGTCGCCACCCGGACCTGGTCGTTGTTTTTGTCATCCGCCATGCGAATTCCGGGTGTCACGGTCAGAAAATCTAAAGACGCGGCCCGGTAAATGTGTTCGGCTTCATGGACGGAGCAGACGACACCGTCAAGTCCGCTTTCTTTAGCCAACTTGCTGTAGTGAACAACTGTATCGAGAAGCGGCGTTTCAATCAGCAGCTCTTGCTGAAGCATTTCTGAAGACGTGCTTGTCAGCTGGGTCACAGCAATTAATGAAGGGCGTTTTCGGCCTGCCGGAGTCCCCGCTTCAAGGCCTTCAAGCGCCGACTCCATCATTTGCTTTCCGCCTGCTGCGTGCACATTGACAAGGCTGACGCCAAACCCCGCCAGCCTTTTCATCGCCTTGTATACGGTCGTTGGAATGTCGTGGCATTTTAGATCAAGGAAAATGCGGCAGCCGCGCTCCTGTAACTTTTCAAGGATGGCCGGCCCTTCCTGATAAAAAAGCTCCATGCCCACCTTCACGAAAAGCTCTTCTCCATGAAACCGGTCCAAAAACGCATATGTTTCCTGTGCTGATGCAAAATCAAGCGCGATGATGGGCGGCGTATGTTTCATCCTTCCAGCTCCTTCCGATACACTCGTTCAACGAACGGTATCCGTATTTTTCTAAAACGCGCGGCAAATCGGCGATGATTTCGGGACAAACAAACGGATTAACAAAGTTTGCGGTGCCGACGGCGACTGCGCTCGCACCCGCCAGCAAAAACTCAAGCACATCTTCCGCTGACTGGACACCGCCCATGCCGATGATCGGAATGCTGACTTTTTGGCTGACTTCATGCACCATTCTGATGGCCACCGGTTTAACAGCAGGGCCTGATAATCCGCCGGTTTTGTTCGCCAAGATCGGCTTTCCCGTTTTTAAGTCGAGCCGCATCCCGATCAGGGTGTTGATCATCGTCAAACCGTCCGCTCCCGCTTCTTCTATGGCAAGAGCGATGTCGGTAATATTCGCGACATTCGGCGACAGCTTCACATAGACGGGAACGCTCGCAACCTCTTTCACCGCTTTCGTCAGCTCACTGGCCATTTCCGGCTGCGTACCGAAGGCGATCCCTCCCGTTTTCACGTTAGGACAGGAAATATTCAGCTCGAGCGCATGAACATTCGGTGCTTTGCTGATTTCTTCAGCCACTTCAACATAATCGTCGATCTGCGAGCCGGCGACATTGGCGATAATCGGTGTATCGAACTGTTCGAGCCACGGCAATTCGTGTTCCATGACAGCCTCTAAACCCGGATTTTGCAGACCGATGGCATTAAGCATGCCGGCTTGCGTCTCGGCGACGCGCGGCGTCGGATTCCCGAAGCGCGGTTCGCTCGTCGTCGCTTTAATCATGATCGCACCGAGACGTGAAAGATCGTAAAAGTTCGCAAATTCTCTCCCAAATCCGAAGCAGCCTGAAGCCGGCATGATCGGATTTTTCAATTGAAGGCCCGGCAAATTGACTTCTAGCATCATAACAGCACCTCCTGGGCTTTGAAAACAGGACCGTCAAGGCATACCTTCACATAAGATGTTTCGCTTTCTTCCGTATGGCAGACACAGGCAAAGCAAGCGCCGATCCCGCATCCCATGCGCTCTTCCATTGACAGATAAACCTCTTTATCCGGATAGCGCTGTTTTAAAGCTTTCAGCATCGGTGTCGGTCCGCAGGCCATTATGCAGTCAAACTGAAGCCCCTCGTTTTCAATGACATCTGTAACAAATCCCTTTGAACCTCGGGTGCCGTCTGCGGTTGCCACATACACACGCCCGAAACGGCTGAATTCCTGTTCGTAAAAGACGTCTTTTGCAGAAGCAAATCCTAACACATGGATCGCGTGCACCCCTCTATTTGTCAGCTGTTTGCTCAGCTCGTAAAGCGGCGGAACACCGATCCCCCCTCCGACAAGAAGAGCCGTTTTCCCCGGTTCAAGCGATTCAGCCGGAAAACCGTTGCCGAGCGGACCAAGGACATCGATCTGATCTCCTTCCTGTTTTAAAGACAGGAGACTCGTGCCTTCCCCATCCTTGCGAAAGATGATGGTCACCTGCCGGGCGGCTCTGTTGATGTCGGCGATGCTGATCGGCCGCCTCAAAAGCGGCGTGAGGGAATCTGAGACCTTGATGTGAAGAAACTGGCCGGGAGCGCCGCAAACTTCGGCAATCTCCCCTTCCAGTACCATTTGATAAATATGATCCGCGATACACTTGTTTGAACGGACTGTCATATACCCTTTTCTCATCTGACGGCCGCCTTTTGCTCAATTCTAATCGCCGGCATATGATCGGCGCGGAAGCTCATGCTTTCAAGCACCCGCAAAATCGCTTCCGCCGTATCAAGGGATGTCAGGCAGGCAACGCCGTTTTCAACGGATTCGCGTCTGATTCTGAAGCCGTCCCTTGCCGGCTGCTTCCCTTTTGTCAGCGTATTGACGACGAACTGCGCTTCCCCGTTTCGAATGACATCAAGGAGATTTGTGCCTTCTTCGCCGATTTTCCCGACGGTTTTAACAGGTACGGATGCGTCTCTTAAATAGCCGGCCGTTCCTTCCGTAGCCAATATTTTATAGCCGATCGCATGGAACCGCTTGGCGATCAATAGACCTTCCTCTTTATCTTTATCAGCAACTGTCAGGAGAACAGAGCCGTAATTCGGAATTTGGATGCCTGAAGCGATCAGTCCTTTGTACAGCGCTTTTTCCAAAGTGCTGTCTTTGCCCATGACTTCCCCGGTCGATTTCATTTCCGGTCCGAGCGTGATATCCACTCTCCTCAGCTTTGCAAACGAGAAGACCGGCACTTTCACATATACGCCTTCCTGCTCTTTTTGAAGGCCTTCAGTATAGCCCATATCGGCAAGCTTCCCGCCGAGAATCACTTTTGTTGCGAGATTGGCCATCGGAATGCCGGTGATTTTGCTGAGAAACGGCACCGTGCGGCTCGATCTCGGGTTGACTTCAAGGACGTAAACCTCATCTTTTGAAAGGACAAACTGAATGTTGAGCAGGCCGACGATGTTTAAGCCTTTTGCAAGCTTAATCGTGTATGCTTCAATCTTTTTCTTGATGTCCTCTGAAAGGGATTGCGGCGGGTAAACGGCAATCGAATCCCCTGAGTGGACGCCGGCCCGTTCAATGTGCTCCATAATCCCCGGAATGACGACCGTTTCACCGTCAGAAATCGCATCCACTTCAATTTCCTTTCCGGTCAAATATTTATCGATCAAGACAGGGTGCTGCGGATTGATTTTCACTGCATTCTTCATATAATGGAGAAGCTCTGTTTCATGGTAGACGATCTCCATCGCACGCCCCCCAAGTACATACGATGGGCGGACAAGCACCGGATAGCCGATGTTGGCTGCGATTTCAACAGCGCCTTCCACAGATGTCGCCGTTTTTCCGAGCGGCTGAGGCACATGCAGCGTTTCAAGCGTCTGTTCGAACTTGTCGCGGTCCTCGGCGCGGTCCAAATCCTCAAGGGATGTTCCAAGAATGGCGACGCCCCGCTCCGCGAGCTCGTCGGCAAGGTTGATCGCAGTCTGTCCGCCAAACTGAACGACGACGCCTTTCGGCTGCTCCAAATCGATGATATGCATGACATCTTCAACAGTAAGCGGCTCAAAGTAGAGCTTGTCGGAGATGCTGAAATCCGTTGAAACCGTCTCAGGATTGTTGTTAATAATGATTGCTTCATAGCCGGCTTCTTTGATCGCCCAAACCGAATGCACAGTCGCATAATCGAATTCGACCCCCTGGCCGATCCGGATCGGGCCGGAGCCAAGAACGATAACGCTGTTTTTGTCTGTTCTGACCGATTCGTTTTCCTCTTCATATGTGCTGTAGAAATAAGGTGTCTCCGATTCAAATTCGGCCGCACATGTATCAACCATTTTATAAACAGGCGTGATGCCTGTTTCTTTTCTAAGATCATAAAGCTTTCTTTCAGGCATCTCCCAGAGAAGGCTGATGAAGCGGTCTGAAAAACCGAGCTCTTTCGCTTCTTTCAAAAGACCTAGGTCGCCGCGCCCGGCTTTCAGCTTTTCTTCAAAGCGAATGATTCCCTCAAGCTTGTGCAGGAAGAACAGGTCAATTGCCGAAAATTCGTGGAGATCGCTGACCGTGTATCCTCTTCTAAACGCTTCGGCCAAGTAAAAGAGACGTTCGTCTCCCGCTTTTTTAATCCGTTTTTCAAGCACTTCATTCGAGATCTCACCGGCATCTTTCAGCTCCAGGTGATAGACATCCGCTTCAAGAGAACGGACCGCTTTCAGGAGAGATTCCTCCCACGTTCTTCCGATCGCCATCACTTCGCCTGTCGCTTTCATCTGCGTGCCGAGCTTGCGGTTTGCCGATTCGAATTTATCAAACGGCCAGCGCGGTATTTTTGAAACGACATAGTCGAGTGCAGGTTCGAAAGACGCGTACGTTTTTCCTGTCACAGGATTCATCATTTCGTCAAGAGACAAACCGACGGCAATTTTAGCGGCAAGCTTTGCGATCGGATAGCCCGTCGCTTTTGAGGCAAGCGCTGATGAACGGCTGACCCGCGGGTTTACCTCGATGATGTAGTACTGAAAGCTGTCCGGGTCAAGCGCCAGCTGAACATTACAGCCGCCTTCGATTTCAAGCGCGCGGATGATTTTCAGCGATACATTGCGAAGCATTTGGTATTCGCGGTCGCTCAACGTCTGGCTCGGCGCTACAACGATGCTGTCCCCGGTATGAATCCCGACCGGATCGATGTTTTCCATATTGCAGACGACGATCGCGTGATCGCTCGAGTCTCTCATGACTTCATACTCGATTTCTTTGTAGCCGGCGATGCTCTTTTCAAGCAGACATTGGTGAACCGGGCTCATTTTTAAGCCGTTTTCAACAATTTCCTTCAGCTCGTCTTCGTTTGAGCAGATGCCTCCGCCTGTTCCGCCGAGCGTGTATGCCGGCCGGACGATGACGGGGAAGCCGATGCGCTCGACGAACTCGCGCGCTTCCTCGAGCGAGTGGATGATCTCGCTTTCCGGAACCGGTTCATTCAACTCATTCATCAGGCTTCTGAACAAGTCGCGGTCCTCCGCCTGTTGGATCGCAGCCAATTTCGTGCCGAGCACTTCAACACCGCACTCAGCCAGGATGCCGTGCTCGGACAGTTCGACCGCCAAGTTGAGGCCCGTCTGCCCGCCCAATGTCGGCAAAATGGCGTCCGGCCGCTCTTTGCGGATGATACGTGTTAAGAATTCAAGCGTCAGCGGTTCGATATATACGCGGTCGGCCATTTCCGTATCCGTCATGATCGTCGCCGGATTCGAGTTGACGAGAATGACTTCATAGCCTTCTTCTTTTAAAGCGAGGCAGGCCTGTGTACCCGCATAATCAAATTCCGCCGCCTGCCCGATAATAATCGGCCCTGATCCGATCACCAAAATCTTTTTGATATCTACGCGTTTAGGCATACCGCTTCCCCTTCTTTCTCTGTGGTTTCAATCATGTGTAAAAATTGATCAAATAAATGGTTGGCGTCTTCCGGTCCCGGTGAAGCTTCCGGATGGTATTGAACCGTGAAAGCCGGTTCGTGTTTATGTTTAAGCCCTTCGATTGTGTCGTCATTAATCGCCACATGCGTCACTTCAAGCGGCGTGTTTTCAACGGTCGATACGGTATAGCCGTGGTTTTGAGCCGTAATTGATACTCTCCCGGTTGCAAGCTCTTTAACCGGATGGTTGGAACCGCGGTGTCCGAATTTCATTTTCGCCGTCTTTGCTCCGCAGGCGAGGGCAAACAGCTGATGGCCGAGACAGATGCCGAACAATGGAACCTTGCCGAGAATGTTTTGAATCATGTCAATTGCTTCAGGTACGTCCGTTGGATCTCCGGGTCCGTTTGACAGCATTACGCCGTCAGGCTTCAGCTGCATCACTTCTTCTGCCGTTACATTGTGAGGAACAACGATCACATCGCATTTGCGCTTGTTTAGCTCTCTTAAGATGCCGTGCTTCATTCCGAAATCGACAAGCACGATTCGCTTCCCCCTCCCAGGGCTCGGATATGCCGTTTTTGTTGAAACTTGGCTGACCTGGTCGGTCGGAAGGTTCGTTTCTTTCAGCTTTTGAACCAAAGCCTCAGCATCTTCTTCCGGGCCGGCAAAAACCCCTTTCAGCGTACCTGCCGTTCTGATCATTCTTGTCAGCTTTCTCGTGTCAATCCCCGAGAGTCCCGGGATGTTCTTCATTTTTAAATATTCATCAAGGGTATAAGCAGAGCGCCAGTTTGACGGAAGTTGACATAACTCTTTTACGATAAACCCTTTCACATAAGGGGTGATAGATTCAAAGTCGTCTCTGTTGATCCCGTAGTTCCCGATCAGCGGGTAGGTCAGTGTGACAATTTGTCCGCAGTATGACGGGTCTGAGAGGATTTCTTGATAGCCTGTCATCCCCGTGTTGAAGACGACTTCTCCCATGGTGTTTTCCAGGCTGCCGAAAGCTTCCCCTTCAAAAATTGTTCCGTTTTCTAGTACAAGACGTCTTTTCATTTTACAAGTCTCCCCTCTTGGTAAACGAGTTTTCCCTTTGCCATTGTCATAACCGGCCAGCCGAAGCAGCTGATGCCGTCAAACGGCGTGTTTTTCCCTTTAGAAAGAAAGGTGTTTTTATCAATTTTTTCTTCGCGTTCAAGATCTATCAGCGTAATATCCGCGGACCGCCCGGCTTCAAGCTTACCGTAAGGAAGTCCGAACGCCTCGCAAGGTTTGACCGTCATATAATCGAGGAGCTGTTTCAGCGTCCAGTTTCCCATTTTGACAAAGTGCGTATAAAGAAGCGGAAAAGCCGTCTCCAAGCCGACAATCCCAAATGGCGCCAGGCTCATTGTCTGTTGTTTTTCATCTTCTGTATGAGGGGCATGATCCGTAGCGATAAAATCGATTGTTCCGTCTGTAAGCCCCTCAAGGAGCGCTTCTCTGTCTTCCGGACTTCTGAGCGGCGGATTCATTTTATAATTTGTATCAAGACCGGGAATGTCGCTGTCTGAAAGGAGCAGATGGTGAGGCGTCACTTCCGCTGTCACACGGATTCCCGCTTTTTTGGCGTCGCGGACGACCCTGACCGATTCCTTCGTGCTGATATGACAGACATGGTAATGACAGCCTGCCGCTTCGGCCAGAAGAACGTCCCTTGCGATGTGAACGGCTTCGCATATCGAAGGAATCCCGTTTAAACCGTTGGCTTTGGCAAATTTCCCATCGTGGACACTGCCGCCGTAGATCAGTGAATTGTCTTCACAGTGGGCAACAATTGCTTTATCGATCGAAGCCGCTTTTTTCATCGCTTCATACATCATCCCCGCCGTTTGAACGCCGACGCCGTCATCAGTAAACGCAAACGCACCTGCGTCTTTCAGCCCTTCGAAGTCGGTCATTTCCTGACCTGTTTGTCTGATGGTGATGGAAGCGTACGGCAGCACTCTGACAGATGCCGTTTCGTCAATGCGGTTGACGAGCCACTCCATCTGCTCTTTCGTATCGGGGACAGGCCGCGTATTCGGCATTGCGGCGACAGTTGTAAACCCGCCTCTTGCCGCGGCTTTTGCACCTGTTTCGATCGTTTCTTTCTTCTCGCCGCCCGGCTCTCTGAAGTGAACGTGAAGGTCAACAAGCCCCGGCGAGACGAAAAGCCCATCCGCATTGATGACCGTTTCTCCCAAAGCGGCCTCAAGGATTCCGATTTCGCTGATTGCATCGCCTTCAACCCTGATGTCGCACTGTACTTTTTCACCTTTTTCGTCGAGTATGAAGCCGTTTTTAATTAAATAAGACATAAGCCTGATCTCCCCTTTTTTTGTTTTCGCCGTTTAGAAGCGCTCTTTTTAAAACCGCCATTCTGATATATACACCGTTTTCCATTTGTTTGAAAATTCTCGACTGAGTGGATTCGACCAGCGCACTGTCAATCTCGACGCCTCTGTTAACAGGCGCAGGATGCATGATGACCGCGTCTTTTTTCAGGAGCTCCGCCCGCTTCAGCGACAGTCCAAAAGTTTCAAGATAATCGCGTTCTGCCGCCTTTTTCTCATGACGTTCGTGCTGAATTCGGAGAAGCATCACGACATCCGAACTTGCGACCGCTTCATCAGGCGACACATATGTCCCGTAAGGATTGTTGTCATCCCGCCATTCTTCCGGACCTGAGAAAAGAACCTTTGCTCCGAGCCTTGTCAGCACTTCGGCATTCGATCTTGCCACTCTGCTGTGTTTGATATCTCCGTGTATGGATACCGTCAGCCCGGCAAATCCGCCCCATTCCTCGTAAATCGTCAGCAAATCGAGCAAAGATTGAGTGGGATGCTGACCGCAGCCGTCTCCGGCATTGATCACCGGAATGCCGACATGTCCGATAAGTTCATCGTAATAATGATCCTGAGAGTGTCTGATCACACATACATCAGCGCCGATGGATTCGAGTGTCTTGACGGTATCGTACAACGATTCTCCTTTTTGTACGCTTGTTGAAACACCGTCCAGGTTCAGCACATTCATGCCGAGTTTCTTTTCAGCCACTTCGAAGCTGAAGCGCGTTCTTGTGCTCGGTTCAAAAAACAGATTGGCAGCAAACTTTCCGGAGAGGACGGAATCGAATTTCCTTTTTTTCAGCTCTCTCGCCTCTTCAATCAGCTCGTGAATATCCTCAAGACTAAGCTCATTCATTGCGGTCAAGTGTTTCATTTTTTTCTCCCCCTCAGGCTTTAATTTCCTGTGAAAAAACCCCAAGCCACAACGGCTTGGGGTACAGTGAACCAGAGAATGCGCTTTTTTGCACTTCTCTCTCCGTAACCCTTTCAAGCCTCTCTGGACTTCATTTAAAAGGTTTTTAAATATGCTCTTCTATTTCAATCCCGTCCTGATCTCCCTTTGATTCAGGCAGGACAAGGTTTAAAATCACTCCGACGATCGCTGCAAGCGCCATGCTTGACAGCTCGAACCCTGAGATTTTGATAAATGCGCCGCCCACTCCGATGACGAGAATGACGGATGAGATGATCAGGTTTCGCTTATTTTCCAAGTCAATTTTGTTATCAATCAGCATGCGCAGTCCGCTTGATGCGATGATACCGAACAGCAGGAAGGAAACGCCTCCCATGACTGCAGAAGGGACAGAGCTGATCAGGGCCGAAATTTTGCCGATAAACCCGAAGCACAGTGCAATAACAGCCGCTCCGCCGATGACAAATACGCTGAATACTCTTGTGATGGCGAGTACGCCGATGTTTTCTCCGTAGGTCGTTGTCGGCGGTCCGCCGATGCATGATGCCAGCATCGTTGCGACACTGTCGCCGAAAATCGAGCGGTGAAGCCCGGGCTTCTTAATGAAATCCTGACCGACGACTTTGCTTAATACCATTTGGTGGCCGATATGTTCTGACATTGTCACGAAAGCAACGGGCACCATGGCGATTCCAATTCCGACAGCCGCCGCGCTCGGCGTATAGTCGACAAACGGAATGACGAAATCTGGAACAGCAAACCATTTGGCGTCAAGGACCATCTGGAAGTCGACGATGCCTTGGGTCAGGGCGAACAAGTATCCGCCGATAATTCCGATCAAGACAGGAATCAGGCTGAAAAATCCTCTTAAGAAAATCGCGCAGATTATGGTGAGCGCGAGTGTGAATCCTGCAACGCCAAAATGTTTGGCGCTGTAGACGAGCACTTTTGCTCCCGAATCTTCATACATGGCCATATTGACAGCCGTGCTTGCCAGCCCGAGTCCGATGACGATAATGACCGGACCGACGACAACAGGCGGCAGGAGCCTCATCAGCCAGTCCGTTCCCAGCTGCTGGATGAGCAGGGCGATCAGCCCGTAGGCGATGCCTGCCATAAATGCGCCGATCATGGCCGCCCCAGGGCCTCCGGCGGCTTTTGCTGCGATAATCGGGGCAATAAACGCAAAGGATGAACCTAAGTAAGCCGGGATCTGTCCTTTTGTAATCAAGAGATATGCAAGCGTTCCTAGCCCGCTCGTTATAAGGGCCACGCCTGGGCTTAAGCCTACAAGCTTTGGCACGAGGATCGTCGCTCCGAACATGGCAAACAGATGCTGCAGGCTGAAAGTTATCCAATTCAAAGGTTTTGGTACTTCTCTGACACCAAGGTTCACTTTTTTCTGACTCATATTTTTTCCTCCTGATGGTTGACTCACTGTCTTTGATGTCTTTATATCCTGAAAAGATTGTGCCCATTAAAAAAGCCTCTTTGCTTAAATTGCGCAAAGAGGCAGACAAAGATCCGCCGCATGGTGAGGCGGCATCTTTCGTTCTATCCCTCTTTGCAAACTCACTGGAATGCATTTAAAAAAGGATTGTCATTCACTTTTTATAAATCGCCGCAAGGTCGCGTCCGTCAACTTCTTCCAATTGAACCATGACCTTTTCGGTTTTCGATGTCGGGATGTTTTTCCCGATATAGTCGGCTCTGATCGGCAGCTCTCTGTGGCCGCGGTCGACAAGCACCGCGAGCTGGATGGATGAAGGCCGCCCGACATCGACGAGCGCATCCATGGCCGCTCTGACTGTCCGTCCCGTGTAAAGCACATCATCGACGACGATCACCTTTTGATCGGTGATGTCCGCCGGAATGTCCGCTCCTTTGACAAGCGGCTCTTCATTAGACGTTTTTTTGGAGAGATCATCCCTGTAAAGGGTGATGTCGAGCTCTCCTACGGTGACTTTGTTTCCTTCGATTTGCTCAATCCGTTCGGCAAGCCGTTTGGCCAGATAGATGCCTCTCGTTTTGATTCCGACAAGGATACAGTTGTTCATTCCTTTGTTTCGTTCAATCATTTCGTGGGCGATTCTTGTCAGCGCCCTTCTGATCGCCTGTTCGTCAAGCACAACAGCCTTTTCTTGTTCCTGCATGGCCAGCACCCCGCATCTTTTAAAGGATAAAACAAAAACCCCTTCTGCATAAAGGCAGAGAGGGGTCTTGAAACGAATTCATTGATTCGCTTGTCCGGTATCCTTCTCAGCCTCTCTGGACTGTGTTAAAGAATCTGATTTAACTGCATTTATTATTTCAAAAAAGAAAACGTCTGTCAACGTTTATTTCGAATTTTGTCGAGGAGATTTTTCATGTCATCAGGCAGAGGCGCCTCAAATTCAACATATTCTCCGGTACGCGGATGGTCAAATCCCAATACGCCCGCATGCAGCACCTGGCCATTGAAATCGACCGTCTTTTTCGGGCCGTATTTCGGATCTCCCGCCAGAGGAAAACCGATATATTTCATATGCACGCGAATTTGATGGGTTCGCCCCGTTTCAAGCTGGCATTCAACAACAGTGAAATCGTCGAACCGTTCGATCACTTCAAAATGAGTGACGGCATGCTTTCCATTTTCCCTTGTGACCGTCATACTCTGCCTGTCTTTTTTATCCCTGCCGATCGGCGCGTCGATCGTCCCGTGGTCATGCGGGATGACGCCGTGGACAAGCGCGGTGTATTTTCTCGTCACCGTTTTGTTGACAAGCTGATTCACGAGCGATTCATGCGCCATGTCGTTTTTGGCAACCATCAACAGACCTGAAGTGTCCTTATCAATCCGGTGGACGATGCCCGGCCTCATCACGCCGTTGATGCCTGACAGATCGTCACAATGCGCCATCAAACCGTTGACAAGCGTCCCCGTCAGATGGCCGGGAGCCGGATGAACCACCATTCCGCGCGGCTTGTTGACGACAAGAACGTCCTGATCCTCATAATAAATATCAAGATCCATCGGTTCAGCCGTGACATCAAGCGGTTCCGGTTCGGGAACATGGACTGACACCGCATCCCCATCCTGAACTTTATAATTGGCTTTGACCGCATTTCCGTTAACCAGCACGCGGTCTTCTTTAATCCACTGCTGCACCTGAGTCCGCGACCAATCCGCTTCAACTGCGGTCAAGTACTTGTCAATCCGTTCACCTTTATGTTCTTCATGAACGGTCATATCATAATGCTCCATGTTACAGCTCCTTCTTCTTCTTTCCGTCTAACAGCATTTGTATAAATAAGAGCAGGACACCGACGCATAAAGATGAATCGGCAATGTTGAAAATCGGATAATGATAATTGACGATCGTCACGTGTATAAAATCGACAACTTCTTGCCTGAACACGCGGTCTATAAAATTGCCGACAGCACCGCCAAGCATCAATCCGAGAGCGGTTCCGAGCAGGATTTGTCCTTTGGCATGTTTTTGAATATAGTAAACAATGCCGATGATAACCGCCGTGGTAATGATGTAAAAAAACCACATCTGTCCGGCCAAAATGCCCCATGCTGCGCCTGTATTTCTGTGCGACGTAATTTGAAAGAAACCGTCGATGACGGGAATGCTTTCACCGTACTCCATTTTGCTGACGACCAGCCATTTTGTAAATTGATCGATACCGATAATGAGCACTGCAATTATGTAATAAGGCACAAACCGTTCCTCCAGTTTCTGTTTCTCTTCATTTAAGCATTTTAACAAGAAAAAGAAAAGGAGTAAAGGAATATTCATTGACATCCTGCAAGAGGGCAAAAGCCCTCCCCTCTTGCAGAATGTTATGAGTAGAGCGCCCGGTTGAACGTCTCATCCGTCTCAGCCCAAATAGGAAGCGTCTTTTTTTCAAACTGGGCATGATATAAAAAATCGTTCGCGGTGCGCGCCGTCGGCAGAATAGCCATTTTTTCCAGCGGAATTGCCTGATTCGTTTCTTCGCAAATGCCGTATGTTCCGTTTTCGATTTTTGAAAGGGCCAAAAGCACGTCCTGCAGCTCTTCTTTGACATGATACATAAGTGTTACCTGCTGATACGAATTGATGCCTTGAGAATCCTGCTGAAAAAAGGAGTATTCAAAAAGCCTTGCTTCCAGTTCTTCCTTCATTTGAAGAAGTTCGGTATGAATTGTCGCCAGCTGATCGTTCACGCCTACATCAACTCCTGCTCTTATCGTTTGTGACCTTAGTGTTACCGACAAAGCCGGTATCCAAGCCCAAAAGATTTTTCCTGACGTACAAAACGATGTCAGCAATGGCATCCTTTCTCCGGACTTTCACAGGATGTGCGTTCAGACAGGACGCCTGGGCAGGCCTGATAAGGTTTGGCGGCATATTAAAAGCGGTTCGGAAAAACTCCGAACCGCTTCGTGGTTAATTTTGATAATACGTCTTCACAATTCCGGCACAGCGAGGGCAAAGCTCCGGATGATCGGCATCCTGGCCGATTTCTTTGGAAACCATGCGACACCGCTCACAAGTTTCGCCTTCTGCCTGAGCAACGACGATTTTTCCTGTGTCAAACGTCTGCGCACCTTCAGGCGCTTCGGCTTCCGTTCCGCCGATGAGAAGCTCTGACACGATGAACAGCTGTTTGACGTCTTCCTTGATCGAAGAAAGCAGCGCTTTTGCTTCTTCATTTGGATACAGCGTCAAGCTCGCAACCGAAGATTTTCCGATGATCTTTTCATTACGCGCTGTTTCAAGCGCTTTAAGAACATCGCCGCGAAGCTTCATGAAGCTGTCGAACTTCTCTTCCGTCTCTTTTGCATTTGGAATGTCTCTTGTTTCCGGCATATCGGTAAGCTGCACGCTTTTTTCCGATACGAATGTGAAGTGGCTCCACATTTCGTCAGCAGTATGCGGCAGGATCGGTGCGATCAGCTTGACAAGCCCGAGCAACGTTTCGTAAAAAACGGTCTGCATGCTGCGGCGGTCTTTATGATCGGCGTGTTCAATATAAACGACGTCTTTGGCAAAATCCATATAGAATGAGCTGAGCTCGATCGCGCAGAAGTTGTGGACAGCATGGTAAATGACCGCAAAATCATATTCTTCATATGCTTTTTTGACTTTTTCAATAAGGCTGTTCAGCTTGATCAAAATGTACTGATCGACTTCGCGAAGTTCTTCCACAGCGATTGCATCTTTCGCCGGGTCAAAATCAGCAATGTTTCCGTGAAGAAAACGGAACGTGTTGCGGATCTTCCGGTACACTTCTGCGACTTGCTTTAAGATCGCGTCAGATACGCGGACATCTGCTTGATAGTCGACAGATGCGACCCACAGTCTTAAAATATCGGCCCCGAACTGATTCATGATTTTTGCCGGAACAACGACATTCCCGAGCGATTTGCTCATCTTGCGGCCTTCTCCGTCAAGGGCAAAACCGTGTGACAGCACGCCTTTATATGGTGCTTTACCCGTTACGGCAACGGCTGTCGAAATCGATGAGTTAAACCAGCCGCGGTATTGGTCAGATCCTTCCAGATACAAGTCCGCAGGTCTTACAAGATCATCGCGCTCTTCCAGTACGGCCTGATGTGACGAACCTGAATCAAACCAGACATCCATGATGTCCTGTTCCTTTGTGAACTTGCCGTTCGGACTTCCCGGATGCGTAAAGCCTTCCGGAAGCAGTTCATTCGCTTCTTTTTCAAACCAAATGTTCGAACCGTGCTCCCTGAATAGTTCAGAAACGTGGTCGATCGTTTCATCCGTGATGATCGGCTCCCCATTTTCGGCATAAAATACCGGAATCGGCACGCCCCATGCGCGCTGTCTTGAGATACACCAGTCACCGCGGTCGCGGATCATATTGTAGAGGCGCGTTTCGCCCCATTCAGGCACCCATTTTGTTTCTTTCACCGCGTCAAGAAGCTCGTCTCTAAAGTCTTTGATAGAAGCGAACCATTGGGAGGTCGCGCGGAAAATGGTCGGTTTTTTCGTTCTCCAGTCGTGCGGATAGGAGTGGGTGATGAAATCGAGCTTCAGCAAAGCGCCTTTTTCTTCGAGCTGTTCTGTAATCGGTTTATTGGCCTGATCGTAAAACAGTCCTTCAAAACCAGGGGCTTCGCTCGTCATATGTCCTTTTTCATCAACCGGGCAAAGCACGTCAAGTCCGTATTTCTGACCGATGATAAAGTCGTCTTCACCGTGTCCCGGAGCAGTATGAACACAGCCTGTACCGGCATCTGTAGTTACGTGTTCACCGAGCATAACAAGAGAATCTCTGCTGTATAAAGGATGAACCGCGACGATATGTTCTAGGTCTTTTCCTTTAACAGTTTGAACGACTTCATGATCTTCAAAGCCGATCGCTTTTGCCACGCTTTCAATCAATGCGCTTGCCATCACATAGCGCGCGCCTCCGGCAGCAACGACGCTGTACTCCAATTCAGGGTGTACGGCGATGCCGAGATTGGCCGGGATCGTCCACGGCGTTGTCGTCCAAATGACGATTTTTTCGCCGTTTGTTAATACACCTTTTCCATCTTTCACATCGAATGCAACATAGATAGACGGCGAGCGTTTATCATGGTATTCGATTTCAGCTTCAGCCAGAGCAGATTCGCTTGAAGGGGACCAGTAAACCGGCTTCTTCCCTTTGTAAATATAGCCTTTTTTCGCCATTTCGCCGAATACTTTAATTTGCTGCGCTTCAAACTCCGGCTTAAGGGTCACGTATGGGTTTTCCCAATCTCCTCTGACACCGAGGCGCTTAAATTGCGTTTTTTGTCCTTCGATTTGCTGCCATGCGTATTCTTCGCAAAGCTTGCGGAATTCGGCTACCGTCATTTCTTTGCGCTTCACTTTTTTGTTTTTCGTGAGCGCTGTTTCAATCGGCAGGCCGTGTGTATCCCAGCCCGGAACATACGGTGCATGATAGCCGCTCATCGATCTCGAACGGACGATGAAGTCCTTCAGTACTTTGTTGAGCGCATGGCCCATATGAATATCGCCGTTCGCATACGGAGGTCCGTCATGAAGCACGAACATCGGCCGGCCTTCGGTTCGTTTCTGAACGAGACTGTAAATGTCCATATCTTCCCATTTCCCCTGGATTTCAGGTTCACGGTTCGGCAGGTTTCCTCTCATCGGAAAATCTGTTTTCGGCATTAAGAGCGTATCTTTATAATCCATTACCATTCCTCCAAAACATCTTTTCTAAAACAAAAAAAGCCTTTTCATCCCATAAGGGACGAGAAGGCTTTGATCTCGCGGTACCACCCTTTTAGACAAGCCGATTCGGCTTATCCGCTCAAACATCGTAACGTGATGGGACGTCCTTTCCTACTGGACGGTTCAGAAAGGAAACTTGAGGGCTGATTCACAACGATTCCAACAATCCCGGGCTTACACCGCCCCCGGGTCGCTTTCATTGTTTTCAGAAATCAATGTCTGTCCCTCTCAAACGTTTTTCACTCAATTTATGAACGTATTATATGCGAACGGATGACGATATGTCAAGAACGCAAATGAAATTCTATTCTTTTTCATCCATGACGGCGTCTACTTCGTATTCAAGCAAATGATCCCAGTCGTCGTTTTTCAACAGGTCAAGCTGCGCTTCGATCAGCATTTGGAAACGGGTTCTGAACACTTTTGACTGCTTTTTCAGCTCTTCGATTTCCATCGCGATCTTTCTCGATTTTGAAAGAGACTCATTAATGATCCGGTCAGCGTTTTTCTCAGCTTCACGAATGATGAGCTTCGCTTCTTTCTCGGAATTGCGCTTTACGTCTTCTGCTGCTTCCTGTGCGACAAGGATCGATTTATTCAACGTCTCTTCGATCGTCGAAAAATGGCCGAGACGCTCGTCAAGCTCGTTCACCTTTGATTCAAGCTCATTTTTTTTGCGCAGAATGATCTCATAATCCTTTCTCACCTGGGCCAGGAACTCGTTCACTTCATCTTCGTCATAGCCGCGGAACGCTTTTGTAAATGTTTTATTATGAATGTCATTTGGCGTCAAAGGCATGCTGCCCACCTCCATTATTTTTCTTTATGTACACTTGTCCTAGTCAACATTATAAAGCAAAATTCGACCGGGCGGAGAAAAAACTGTTAAAACGCGTCATTTTTGTTTTTCAAACGTCAATCTCCATTTGCCCTTCTTCGTTTTGCCGTCAATGTTTTTCATCCTGAACCGGCCAAACCCCCGGATCGAAATCATATCCCCTTCCGCCAGTGCATATGAAGGGTCTTCAATGACTTTCCAGTTCACTTTCACGAGGCCATTTTTCACAAGAACCTGTGCTTTTTGCCGGGATTGCCTGCTCATTGCCGAGCATATCGCATCAAGCCTCAAAGATGAAACCGTATCATCCCTTATTTCGACATCCTGCTCCGGTACTTTAAGCTTAGAAAGCGGAATTTTTTCAAGGGAAACTTTCACCTTGCCGATTTGTGTCAGCTGGGTGAAAACAAAATCAGCGACTTCTTCCGAACAGATAAACTGCCATGTCCCGTCCGAAAAGATGAGGTCGCCGAACTTTTGGCGTCTCAATCCGATGCCCATCAATGAGCCGAGAAGCTCGCGATGCTCGATGGAGGCGAATTTTTGCGGATAGATGACTTCCCAGCCCTGAAGCTGAAAATCTTCGGCAGACGGCTCGGCATATTCAGGGAATAGTAAAGCCCTCTTTCGTTCGGCCTCAGGGAAGCCCCCGAAAAATTCAAGCCTCACTTCGTCCGACTGACCGATGACAGATTGCAGGATCACCTGTTCCCGCGGGTCTAAAAAATCGGTCAGCTTCATCCGGTACTGTTCCGCCACGATTCTTTTCCACTCAAGAGCCTGGTCGATAAACGGCTCTTCGTCTTTTCTGAAATGCTGGTAAATATCGCTCATTGTCTTTCCTTTCTATGTAAAGAGGCCTGGCCTACAGCCAAGCCCGATACTCGGCCCGCAAAGATTGAAGGCACGCTCCTGAACCACGGCGCCGCTGCCTGCGGTAAGTCTTACGGGAAATCGGCATAATGTCTTTAAAAAGCGCCGAGCATTCTGAAAACCGCAAGAAGCCCTGCATCTGCGAACCGCAGGATGAAAATCGCCACGAGCGGAGAAATATCAATCATCCCGAGCGGAGGAATAATCCTTCTGAACGGTTCGAGATAAGGCTCGCAAAGTGAAGCAAGCACTCGGCCGAATGAAGACTCCCTTGCATTAGGCACCCAAGACATAAAAATGTAAATAATGAGCGCAAACGAATAGACGGTTATAAGCGTGCTTAAAATTTGATAAAGTAGGATCATCTGCGATTTACCACCTCTGATGTTCTTCTTCTATGAGCTCGGAAATCGTGCCGGAGACATCGACGTTTTCAGGCGTGCATAAAAAGATGTCCGCTCCGATCCGCTGAATATCGCCGCCGAGAGCATATACAGTTCCGCTCAAGAAATCAACGATTCTTTTCGCCTGATCGTGCTGAATGCGCTGCAGGTTCACGACGACGGCGCGCCGGTTTTTGATATGGTCTGCGATTTCCTGGGCTTCCGCGTACACCCGAGGCTCACTTAACACTACTTTAGAAGATTTCTGAACGCTTTGCAAACTTACGACATTCTGCTTCCCAGCCGCTTTAGACTGGTAGGCGGTTCTGTCTTTCGATTCATGCTCTTCAGGGATTTCCTCCCTGTCTGTTTCAATGTACTCGTACTCGTATTCCTCGTCATCCAAGGAAAAAAAGTTTTTAAATTTGTTTTTCAAACTCATGATTGTCCACCTCCAGTTTCATTTCCGACTAAGGAAGATCCGATTCTGACGAATGTCGCGCCTTCCTCGACTGCGATCGTATAGTCGTTAGACATCCCCATCGAAAGCTCGCTGCACGGGGCGTTCCATTGACCGAGCCCGCGAACCTCATCGCGCAGCTCTCTCAGCAAGCGAAAACAGCTTCTGATTGCCGTCTCGTCATCCGTAAAAGGAGCCATCGTCATTAATCCCGCAATCCGGATGTTTTCATATGCAGACAGTTTTTTTACAAAAGAAAGAACCTCTTCTTTTGCCATGCCGTGTTTTGAAGATTCAAGAGATGTGTTGACCTGAACAAAACAGTCAATCGGTTTTTTTGCCCTCTTCTGAATCTCGTCGGCCAATGAAAGCCTGTCTAAAGAATGGATATATGAGACATGATCGATGATTGCTTTTACCTTTCTCGTCTGCAGGGTTCCGATAAAATGCCATACCGGTTCGCTGTCTTTCAGAGCGTCGAGCTTGTGAAGCAGTCCGGTATCGCGGTTTTCTCCCAAATGTCTGATTCCTGCATCAAGCGCTGCCTGCGCCCGTTCCGGGGAAACATATTTCGTGACAGCGATGACGGATATTTCGTCGGGCGTTCTTCCCGCTTTGATACACGCTTCGTTGATCCTGTCATTTATATGTCGTAAATTGCTTTTCACATCCACCTGTAAGCTATACCTCCTTTAATCCGATGAAGGACATCATCCGTCCGGTTTTTCCCCGGTCTCTCCGATGGGAGAAAAACAGTGAATGCTCGCAGCTCGTACAAAGGGAACTCACCTTGATCTGGCCGTTTGGAATTCCGGCGTGTACAAGCAGCTGCCTGTTCACTTCTTTTAATTCGAGACGGTACTCCCCTTCTTTTATCGTCAAAAAGGCTTTGTCTTCTTGCTGAAGAGGAAGATTCCTGATTTTGTCTATTACATGATCGTCGACAGTGTAGCAGCACGAGCCGATCGCAGGCCCGATCACGGCGTGGATGTCTGCGGGATTTGATCCTTCCCGGCTGACCCACGTGTCAACCATGCTGGCTGCGATCCCGAGCGCGGTGCCTTTCCAGCCCGCGTGAGCGATTCCGGCCAGCGAGCGGACCGGATCGTAAAAATAAACGGGAACGCAGTCGGCAAAGCAAAGCGCCAAAAACAGGTTTGGCCTGTCTGTATAAAGTCCGTCCGTAGCCTTCAGCGCCGTATCGTATCGGAAAGCGCCGCTGGCGCGATCGCTATCCGTCACTTTTTGAATCCGGTCTTCATGCGTCTGATCGGCAAATACCCAGTCGTGCAGATCGGTTTTTAAGATGTCGGCAATCTGTTTTCTGTTATTGATGACATGCTGTTCATGATCCTGAACGTGCAGCCCTGTATTCAGTGAGTGAAAAGGCGGTTCGCTTTCTCCGCCGTTTTTTGTCGTAAATCCGGCTGTGACGGCTCCGCCGGTTTCCGCCGTCTGATTCCATTCCTCAATCAAAAGCATTGACGGAGCATCAAGACGAAAGGGGTTATATGTATTCATGGTGATCAGCCTTTCGACAAACATCGTAGTCTTTCATCATATCGCTCCTATTTTAACACATCTTGATGCATTCGTTTAGTTTCGTTTCAAAAAACTAAACGAAATGTATTGTTTGCAACATTTATCGCCGTTTTTGCAGACGGTCTCACCGTATACAATAATGTTGAAAAAGCAGGCGGATAAGGGCCCGCCGATTGATCAGGCATCATCTCATATGCTTGATCAGCTTAAACGCACAAGAATCACATCTTCTCCAATTTTAACAATATTTCGCCACGGAATGACGATTTCCTCTTCTTTTCCGAAAAATCCGAAAACTTTCCCCGTTCCTCCGATGACAATCGCCTGTATTTTGCCTGTCGTTACATTAATATCGATATCGCCGATGCTGCCGAGCTTTTTCCCGTTTGATACGTTAACGACATCTTTTATCTGGAAATCAGAAATGTTCATCATGTCCACCGCACGCCTCCTCTGATCAAATGTCCTTTTAAGATTATATGAAAGGCAGTCCTTTATTTAGACTGCCTTTTCAGTGGTTTACTTCGTTTTTTTCCTGCCGGCTAAAATGTCGAGATGGACGGTCGTAACAGCGGATTCTTTCTTTAAAAAGGCATTGATCCGCTCCTTTTCTGCGCGCCATGATAATGGCGTCATCTTGATGAGCGGCGCGAGAAGGCTTTGGTCTAAACGTTTGCTGTAGGCGATCTCCGTTCTGTCGATCAGATCGAAATGAGACGAGAACCGCTCAGCCGCATCCTCGCTCGTATAGGCTTGTTTGTCCAAGCCGTCATACAAAAACCCCCGCAGTTCTTTCAGATAGCCGCTTTTCGGAATCACTTTCAAAACGATGCCGTCATCAGATAACAGCCGCTCGAATTCCGCGTAATTAGAAGGCGACAATATATTGAGGATCGCGTCGAATGAACGATTCCGAAACGGCGCGGCAGCCAGATCGGCGACACACCAGATCGCCTCTCTTTCTTGCTTAGTCGCAGACACAATCCCGGCTTTCGCCAAATCAAGCCCGACGCCAAGGACAGGCGATCCGGAACGCATTTGAAGCTTTTCAACGATCCGCGCCAAATGCGAACCTTCCCCGCAGCCGGCATCGAGGATGCTGACAAAGTTGCAAAACGGGAGGCCTGCTTGTTCGAGACGATCTGTCAAAGCGCCGCTAAGCGGTTCAAAAAAGCCGCGGGCGGCTAACATTCTTCTCGCTTCAAATAATTCTTTATCATATTTAACAGAAGGAGCATGCGTTGTGACATTGACATATCCCCCTCTTGCGATATCAAACGTATGTCCGTTTTTACAGATCAGGCTTTTTAAATCGGTGACCGCCATATTCGTTGCGCATATCGGGCACTGAAACATCGTTTCATGCCTTTTCATGAGCGATGCTCTTTTTAATTTTTTATTCATCATTGTTACACCTCATTCATTCACATTTAGATCAATGAAAAAGGCATAGACAAATAAACCCGCACCTTCGGCATTTTTTAAAGACGAAGGTGTGGATGGTTTAAGCGTTTGTCTATACCTTTCATTATCTGTAGCGAATGAATTGAATGATCATAATGATGAACCCCTCTTTAACATGACGTTCTCTATTATCTTACCAGCTTTTTTAAGAGGATGAAAGCTGAAAAAGAGCCTCCAAACAAGGAGGCTGCCAAAGAACCAGCCGTTTTAAATGCTGAGGTTTAGAGGCTTTTTCTTGGACAAATACGGTCTGCCGTCCGTCCATACCGCCTGGACGGGCATATCGAAAAATTCGGACAAAACCTCGCCGGACATCATCTCTCTTGTCTTCCCCAAGGCAAACACTTCACCTTTTTTCAACAGCAGCGTTTGGCTGAAAGCGGGGAGAATTTCTTCCGCATGGTGAGTAACATAAAGCATGGACGGTGCACTGTCTTTTTTGGCAATTTGTTCAACCGTCTCCAGCACCTGCTCCCTCGCGATGAAATCAAGACCGGTTACAGGCTCGTCGAGAATGAGCAGCTCTGGATCGGCCATCAAGGCCCTTGAGATCAGCACCTTTTGTTTTTCTCCCTGAGAGAGCGTTTCATATCTCCTGTCCGCATAACGGATGGAGCCGAATTCCTCCAGGAGGGCGATCGCTTTCTCCCTGACAGACTGTGAAGGCGATTCATAAAGGCCGATCGAAGCGAAAGCGCCGCTTAAGACAATTTCAAATGCACTGTCTTCAGGATACAGCTTCTGCTGCAGGGCCGCTGACACAAGGCCGATTTTTTGGCGAAGCTTTTCGTTCAGCTCCGTTTTTCCAAATTCGCGCCCTAACACGGTGACTTTTCCTGTTGTCGGAAAATAATAAGCGCACAGCATGTTCAACAGAGCGGTTTTGCCGGCCCCGTTCAATCCGTATAACGCCCAGTGCTCCCCCTTTTCCACCGTCCAATCAATATCCTTTAATATCCACTCTCCGTTTCGTTTTAGTGAAGCATTCTCAAGCTGCAAAACCATTTGAAGTCCTCCTTTTATGTAAATATTCTGATAAATTAAAATATAATTCTTTTATTATAGCTTATTTATATAACAAAGTGAATGAGAGATTTTCCATTTTTAGCATGTGAAAAGCCGCAGATTGACTGCGGCTTTAGTGAATGTTCTTATTCATTTGTTTAATGGCGGCTTTTTCCAGCCTTGACACCTGGGCTTGGGAGATTCCGATCTCATCAGCGACTTCCATTTGCGTCTTGCCTTGGAAGAAGCGTTTTCTGAGGATCATTTTTTCCCGTTCATTCAGCCGTCTCATGCCTTCTTTTAAGGCGAGCTCTTCGATCCATTGCGAATCCTTGTTGCGCTCATCGCTGATTTGATCCATGACATAAATCGGATCTCCTCCGTCATTGTAAATCGGCTCAAACAAAGATACGGGATCTTGAATGGCGTCAAGCGCAAAAACGATTTCTTCATGGGACACTTCAAGCTCTTTCGCGATCTCCTGAGCCGTCGGCTCCCTGCTTGTCTCACTGATCAGCCGTTCTCTCACTTGCAGCGCCTTGTACGCGATATCCCTGAGTGACCGTGAGACGCGGATCGGGTTGTTATCGCGCAAATATCTGCGGATTTCTCCGATGATCATTGGTACAGCATATGTTGAAAACTTAACATTGTGGCTCAGATCAAAATTATCAATTGATTTCATTAGTCCGATGCAGCCGACTTGGAATAAGTCATCAACATACTCTCCTCTGTTGTTAAACCTTTGAATGACGCTTAAGACAAGGCGCAAATTACCGTTAACAAGCTTTTCTCTTGCTGTCGTGTCTCCTTCATCCTGCATTTGCTTGAACAACTTTCTCATCTCTTCGTTCTTCAGTACGGGCAGTTTTGATGTATCAACCCCGCAGATTTCAACTTTATTTCTCGACACTTTTTTCCCTCCCTACAGGAGCTGCTGTACAAAGTTCAGTATCTCCTCGGGTGGGAAAAATATGCATCGTTAATTTCCAAAAATAAGAAGATCAAGTCGAAAACCCTTGGCTGTCAACACTTCAAATTTCATAAAAAAATTAAACCATTTTGTTGAATTCTTTTCGGAGCCTTTTAATAATTCTTTTTTCAAGCCGGGAAATATATGACTGGGAGATGCCGAGCATATCGGCAACGTCTTTTTGCGTTTTTTCTTCTCCTCCGACAAGCCCGAAGCGGAGCTCCATGATCTGTTTTTCTCTGTCATTGAGCTGTTCAAGCGCTTTTTTCAGCAGCTTCTTATCAACGTTTGCTTCGATATCTTTTGTAATAATATCGTTTTCTGTTCCGAGCACATCTGAGAGAAGAAGTTCATTTCCGTCCCAATCGATGTTCAACGGTTCATCGAATGATACCTCTGAGCGAATTTTATTGTTTCTTCTTAAATACATCAAAATTTCATTTTCAATACATCTGGAAGCATATGTAGCCAGTTTGATTTTTTTCTCGGGATTAAAGGTATTCACCGCTTTGATAAGGCCGATCGTGCCGATGGAGATTAAATCCTCGATATTGATGCCGGTATTTTCAAATTTTCTCGCGATGTAGACGACCAGCCTGAGATTTCGTTCAATCAAAATCGCCCGTGCCGCCTGATCACCGTCAGGCAGCTTATGGAGAAGCACCTGCTCTTCATCTTTTGACAATGGCGGGGGCAGCGCTTCGCTTCCGCCGATATAATAAATTTCGTCGCTTTTCAGCCCCAGTTTCATTAAAAGTTTGTACCACAGATAGGTTAACCTTAATTTTAGTTTTTTCATCTTCCTCCCCCTTCTAAATAAACGTCTTCAGGAGTATGATAATGTAACAGACTTCGAGTTTAAGAAACGTGTTTGACCGGGTTTCCGGCGAGCATTTTCGGATGGACGATGGCGTCAAATTCGCCGTCCGCGGAAAGCGGTGAGGTGCTGATGCCAATCAGGCATTTCGGCGCTTCAATCACCTCCCTTTCCGAAAAAATGAGCACATGATCCGGCTTTAGGCAGAGCAGAAACTGATGCTGATGGCCGACCCCGCGGTAGGGAATCAGGCGGATCCGCCCGATATACGGGAGTGTTTCATCAAGTTTGCCGACGGCATCAAGCGGGCTCATTTCCTTGATGATCACACTCGCTTCTTCTCCCAATACACGTTTCAATTTTTCAATATTGACGATCATGACGGGCGTTTTTGTGATCGGGTCGTAGAGTTGGTTTCCGGAGTCAATCAATCCGGTGAAATGAAGCGTATGTTCATCAATGCCGGTCTCTAGGCGGACGCGTTCTTCATATTGAATTTTCTTCGCTTCAGCATCTTCAAAACGCTTTTTTGAAAACAGCCATACAGCCGGAAAACCTGCACCGACAAACAGCCAGCTGACCGGGTCTCCAAAACCGGACCAATTCGTCATAAAAACGCCGTTTTCCATGATCGAATCCGTTTCAAGTAAAGAATGCGCTCCAATAATCCCTCCTCCCATTAAAAAAGTGGCAAAATAAAAAGAAAACAAATTTTGTAAAAAAAACCGGAACCGCTTAAAACCAAATGTCACAAGAACGATCACAACCGAAAACGACAGTTTGCCTGCAGGATGAAGGACGTACGGCGAAAAAGGTGTAAACATAAACAGAACGATGCTTGACGCGACAAACGCCCCTAAGATCAGCCTCCGCTTTTTAACCCTTCGCTTTAAAATAAATGCGGTCATCATTAAAAGCAGCAAGTCAAAACAAAAGTTTAACAGCCATATCGCATCTAAATAGATTTCCACATCCTTCCCCTTTCTTTGGGCTCGGTGACCATATTGTTTGTTTTCCTAAGTATAAATCAAGCCCAAAGGTAAAGTCTGTCAATTAATGTTGCGCAAATCGTACATTTTTTGAAGTTTTCGTACTGAATTTGTCGATCATAAAACGAAAAAAAACGCTGCCATTAAAGACAGCGTCTTTTCACCTTTATTTCAGCTTTTCATTGATGTACAGTTTGCCTTTTGCCGTTTGTCTCGTTTCATTGCCGTAATCATCCCGGACGATGACCTCGATTTCCGCTCCTTTTGCTTTTGCGGTTGAAGTCGCGGTCCAATATCCTTCATACTTGCCTTTTGAGACTTCTCTGATCGGCAGCTCTGTTACGTTTTGGGCAGCTGTTTTGAAATTGGTAAGAGGCATTCTGATCACAAAGACAGCATCCAAATCAGCGGCGTTTTCAAACTCGATTTTCACGGTTTCTCCCGTTTTGAGCTCGAGGTCTTCAGCCGGTTTCAAGCCGGTGATTTGCGGCGCTTCAAAGTTGACATCCACCATGACTTTTTTGGTCGTTTTGTTGCCTGCCGCATCCGCTGCCGTTACTTTGATTTCATTTTGGCCGTTGTCAAGCATAATCCTTGCAGAATACTCGCCATTGTCAACAGCCGCTTTTTTGCCGTTTACATGAACAGATTCTAAGTGGTCGTCTGATACTGTTCCTTTCACAGTGACAGTCTCTTTATTGAGTTTTGATCCGCTTTTCGGCGTGTCAATCGTAAGCTTCGGCTTTTTCTGGTCAAGGACGATCCGGACCGGGTCTGAAGCATCCGTCGTTCCGGAAGCCGATGACGATTTGGCGGTGATCACATTTTCACCTTTATTCAGCGGAATCTCTTTTGAGAAAGTGCCGTCTCCCGCCGTTTTCGCCGTTCCGGCTTCTTCATCTCCGTTAAAGAGCTTAACGGTCGTGTTCGGAGACGATGTCCCTTCGATGACAGCATTCTTTTTGTTGGTAATGAATCCGTCTTTAGGCGACGTAATCACAGGCATCGCCAATTCATAGTCGACCAAAGCGCGGATCATGAAGTTGCCTTGGTCTGATGGCGCTTTCGACCATGAGCCGTCCGTATACTGCCAGTTGCGGCCTGAATATTCCCCGTCTTCATCTGTAGCAAGTCCAGGTGAGTTGGCCAGGTCCTCTGTCTGGACGTACACGAGGTAAAAGTCTTTTCCGACGAGGATGCCTTCATCGCCCAAATCAACGGTCGTCCATTCACCTGTGCGGAGCGCTTCAGCTTTGAACGGGCCGGCGAGTTTTTTGCCCGGAGAGCCTTTTTTACCCGACGCATCGTAGACCTCGACTGCAAAATCAGTTCCGCCCGGATCCGGGAATTCTGTATCCCAGAATTTGAACAAGCCGCCTTTCAGCATAGCTTTTTCCTGCCCGTTTTCGAGCGTCATTTTGACGGCCAGCCCGTTGCCGGATTCATAGAAAGCCCAGGCGTTTTCCCCGGTTCCGTCATCATAGCCGATTTCCCCAGGATAGCCGATGAAAGGATCGAGCTCGATATCTTTCGAGACATCTCCTTTTAAATCAACGGAAAACTCGCTGCTGTAATATCCGTTTGCAGAGACCTTTACCGTATACGAGCCTTCATAGGCCGTTAATGAATAACTTCCGTCGCCGTCCGTCTGAACCGGTTTTATGGATGCATCTTCAACGATATACAGCTTTGCATGTCGGACGGGTTCGCCCGTTTTTTTGTTTTTTATCGTTCCGGTGAGCGTCCCTTTCTTCAGTTCCTTTAAGAGAAAGTCTGCCGTCGTCGTCTTGTCGGCCTCGATTTTTACGGTTTGCGCATTTGATTCATATCCGTACGCTTCCGCTTTCAGCGTATACGTTCCAGGTGCATGAGCCAAACTGTATGCGCCTGTTGCCTGGTTGGAATATGTCGATTTGCCCGTCTCCAGCACGCTGACCTGAGCCCGCACCGGAAGAACTGCAGGAGCTGCTTTTTTCGTCTCAGAATGTTCTTGAACGGTTTCTGCCGGTTTTGCTTTTTTTGGATCAATCGTTTGTTTCTTCGTTTTCTTATCCTTCATTTTAGCCGGCTGTTTTTCAACGCCCAGTCGTTTTTTCGTGCCTGCGCTCTTCACTTCCTTCACAAGCGCTACATCATCGATATAAAGCCCGTCACCTTCAATGCTGTCGTCAGATTGTAGGTTGAACATGATCTTAATCGTCTGTCCCCCGTATTCCGACAAATCGATCTGTCCGTCTTTCCATTCTGACGTCCTGCCGCTGTACTCAGCAGCCGGGATCCATTCATCTTTCCCCTCAGGCTGTACGTAAACGAAACCGTAATCGAAGTCCTCTTCAATATCGTGCCAATATTTGTATGTGAGATAAAGTTTTTGATTTTTTGGAACGCTGACAGGAGGCATAAGAAGATTCATATTGGCCGAACTTTGATACAGCCCTGTCAGATTTGTTGCGAATACGTTTTTTCCCGATGCTGCGGCATTCGGGCCTGACTGAGGAATACCGCGTTCCCATGAATTCTTCACACCTGATGTGATCCAGCCGTTGGCAGCATTCTCGAAATCTTGTTTATACCCTGTGGTCACAGCCGGAGAAATCGGGATTTCGTACACTTTGGATTCCGTTTTGTTTCCTCCGAAATCGGTGACAATCCATTTGTAGGAAAGCGTTTTCCCTTCAGAAACGGATACGGCCGCCTCGTACGTTCCTTTTTTATAGTCGCCGGAAGTTTGTTTGGCAGCGATCGTCACCCAATCGGAATCATCGGTTTTATAGCTTAATTTGACCGATATGATGCTGACATCGTCTTCCACATCAACTGAAAGAGGCGTTTCTGAGCCTGAGTAAATTTCCTTGATCTCTTGATGGTTTAAGACCGGCGGATTTTTGTCTTCGCCTTCTTTTCCGACTTGCCCTTCCGCTTTGCCCAACCCTTCTGTGACGGCGGACACCGCGTTAAACACGTTCACGAGCCCGTGGCCGTATCCGTTGTTCGGCGATTCGGTAAATTTGCTGTCTGTGAGCGGTGTTGCGGTTTCCATCAAAATCTTTTCGATCCCATCAACGGTGATCGACGAATCGGCCTGCTTGATAAGTGCGGCCGCGGCTGCGACATGCGGTCCTGCCATTGAAGTGCCGTCCCAGCCGTCTTGATAGCCGCTTCCAGGGACAGAAGAGCGAATGTTGACCCCAGGTGCTGTTACTTCAGGCTTGGTCTCATCATACGGGGAAGGACCTTGAAGTGAAAAATCGGCTAAGCGATTATCGATGTCTGTCGCACCGGTCGCGAACGCTTCGGGGTAGTTTGCCGGATTGGCAATCGAAGCAGGTCCTCCCGGATTGGTGAAATCAGCGTTCCCCGCAGAGAACTCAGGGAAGATGCCGGCAGCTCGCCACGCTTTTACGATATCCCTGTAAAACTCATCAATCCCGGCTCCCCCTGACCACGAGTTATTGACAACATCCGGAGCCATTTCAGGGTGCGGGTTGCCATCTTTATCTTTCGGCGCCAAAATCCATTCACCCGCTGCAAGAAGGTCTTCGTCCGTTCCGCCGTCATCCGAAAAAGCTTTCACGGCAATCCACTTTGCACCCGGCGCCACACCGATTTGGTTTTGGCCGTCAGGCTCTGATCCGACCATCGTCCCGGTTACATGCGTGCCGTGCTCCAGGTCGTCAAAAGGTTCAGTAGCGCCAGAAACCGCATCATACCAGCTGAATTCGTGATCAGGCTGATCGGGATGCTGCGGGTCATATCCGCGGTATTTTTCTTTCAATGCCGGATGATCCCATTGCACGCCCGTATCAATTGACGCGACAACCGTGCCCGTTCCGTCATATCCCAATTTCCAGGCTTTTGGCGCGTCGACTCGATCGATATTCCATTCGATTTCTTTTTCATCCTTAGCTGCCGATTTTTTCACTGACTGTTTAGCCGGTTTGATCAGCTGCCTTTTTTCGTTCGGGAGCACTTTCTCTACTTCCGGAAAAGCCGCTACTTGTTCCATGACCTCTTTCGTCGCATGGACAGCCATCCCGTTGACAATATAATAGGAGCGGATTTTTTTTACTTTCCCTTGTTTTTCCTGATTTTTCAAATAACGTTTCAAATCGCTTTGCGTCTCATCCGCTTTGACTCTTAAAGCGGAGACGACAGCCGAGCGCTTTTGATATTCTGTTTTAGCCGCGCTCAGCGACTTTTTCTTTGCATTCTTCTCCGCCTGCTTGGCCACCTTTGGAGTATCGACTTGATCTTTCAGTTTGATCAAGAATGTGACTTGATCTTCTTTTTTGAACTGTTTGACAAGAGATTTCGAAATTTTTCCCTTCCCTGCAACTGCTTGTTCTTTCATCGAAGTGAGCGCAGGCTTTGCCGCGGCATCTGAAACGGCGGGCATGAACAGCGAGCCGATTAACAAACCGCTTAAAATGGTGGAAAACGCCTTTTTTCTCAGCTTTCTTTTCAAATGAACATCCCCCTTTTTGATGAAATTGGCTGGACTTGTCCGTCCTCCTCTCCTTGTGGATGCCTTGTCTGACCTTGATGTAACTTAAATATAGTAAAAACTGGTTAATTTTTTTGTCGGTATTTGTCAAGATCATGTTTAAAATTAGATAAAAAAGGACAAAACCGTTAAAGCGGTTTTGTCCTTTTTTATCATTTTGTTTTTTTAGCCGCGTCAAAAGCTTTTAAAGCGTTGACTAAACCGTATCCGTAGCCGTTGTTCGGCGATTTTTTAAACGTTTTGTCAGTCAGAGGCGTCGCCGTATTCAGCAGGATGCGCTCGATTTCATCGACTGTGAGGTCCGGATTGGCTTCCCTCATTAAAGCGACGATCCCTGATACATGCGGGGTCGCCATCGATGTTCCGCTCATCGCAGCATACTTGTGTCCCGGATAAGCAGAGCGGATGCTGACGCCCGGTGCCGAAATATCGGGCTTGATTTCGTCATATGGCGATGGTCCTTGCAATGAAAAATCAGCTAACGCGTTTGCGCTGTCAACTGCGCCTATCGCGAAAGATTGCGGATAGTTGGACGGATTCTCAACTGAACCCGGTCCGCCCGGTTCCAATTCGCTGACATTACCTGCTGCGAATGCAGGAAAGATATCAGCTGACCGCCAAGCTTTGACAATATCCAAATACCATTCATTGAGTCCGCGTTCACCCGCCCAAGAATTGTTGACGACATCGGGAGCCTTTTCGGGGTGCGCTTTTCCTTTCGCATCTTTCGGAGCCAAAATCCATTCTCCTGCAGCCAAAAGGGATTTTTCGTCTCCGCCGTCCTCTGAAAAGGCTTTGACAGCGATCCATTTCGCAGTCGGTGCGACACCGATCTGGTTTTTGCCGCCGGCTTCTGAGCCGACCATCGTGCCTGTCACATGTGTGCCGTGGCCCAAGTCGTCATATGGCGTTTTCTTATTGCTTGTCGCATCAAACCAGTTGAACTCATTGTCTGGACTGTTCGGTTTAGAAGGGTTGTAGCCCCTGTACTTTGTCTTCAACGCCGGATGATCCCACTCAACGCCGGTGTCAATCGAAGCGACAACGGCTCCTTTGCCTTTATAGCGCTTTTTCCAGACATCAGGCGCATGAACCTGCTGAATGTTGGAAGCGGGGGAACGATCCGCAGACGTTTTCGATTCTACCGTGGGTTTTTCAGTGTTGCCGAGCTTAATTTTTTGATTTGGCAGCACTTTTTCAACCTCCGGAAATGAAGCCGCTTTTTCCATAACATCCTTTGTCGCTGTCACGGCAATGCCATTTACAATATAAAAAGATTCCACTTGCTTTGCTGTTCCTTTTTTCTCTTCTTTTTCTAAAAACGATTTTAAGTCTTTTTGCGTTCTCTCAGCTTTTGTACGCAGGGACGTCAGCACGGCTGAACGTTTGATTTCTTTTACTTTTTTCACGGTCATCACGCTTGCTTTCGCCCGGTTTTCAGCCGCTGTCGCCGCTTGCTGAAGATTCGCCTGGTTTTTCATTTTGATTAAAAAAGTCACTTTATCTTCTTTCTCAAAACGTTTGTAAAGAGCGCTTGATATTTTGTTTTGTTCCTTGGCCTTCGCTGTCGTGCCTGTTTCAGCCTGCACAGCAGCCGGAGCGAGAAGTGAACCGATGAGTGCAGCGCACATGAATGTGCTGAATAATGGCTTTTTCTTCACATGACATCCTCCTTTAAGCAATAGCAAATATAGTCGTTTCTTGCGTTTCTTTGTCTAGAAACAGAAACTATTAATAATGGTAAAAGAAAAGACTTATAGACATTGTCGTATTTTGTCATTTTTCCTTTGTCGGTTTGTAAATTCGTTCTTTTTACATATGACTTGTTCACTGTTCATAGTTCGGCCAGATGACAAGCTGAAAGGAAAATCCGTGCATCCGGGAGAAAAGAGAGAGGTTAGATGCAAGGCTTTTGAGGGAGGCGCTTCGATCAGAATGACAATTGATGCTTTTGGAGGGGAGAATCCGTTCCAGCGCATAAAAAAAGCCGCCGACTTCTTGTCGGCAGCTTTCCAATGTATTATAGACGTTTTAGCGTTTATTGCGGTTTCTTAAGAAAGTCGGGATGTCAAGCGTATCCTCGGCAGGCTGTGATTGGCTGCGATGCGGCATGCTTGGCTCCTCGCGCTTCGGCTCCCGTTTCGGAGCAGGCTGATGATGCTGTTTTAAGCCTTGGTTTAAAGGTCTCTGCGGCTTAGATGCATCTTGATCCTGTTCGATAAAGCCGGTCGCGATGACCGTAACGACGATTTCGTCTTTCAAGTTTTCATTGATGACAGATCCGAAGATCATGTTGACGTCCTGGTCAGATGCAGCCGCCACAATGTCCGCTGCTTCCTGAACTTCGTAAAGGCTTAAGTTGGCTCCGCCTGTAATGTTCATCAGCACGCCTTGGGCACCGTCAATCGCCGTTTCAAGCAACGGGCTGGAAACAGCTTTTTTAGCGGCTTCTGCAGCGCGGTTCTCACCTGTCGCTACACCGATACCCATCAGTGCAGAACCTTTGTTGGACATGATTGTTTTGACGTCGGCAAAGTCAAGGTTGATCAGTCCAGGTGTTGCGATCAAGTCTGAAATGCCCTGAACACCTTGGCGGAGAACGTTGTCCGCTTCGCGGAACGCTTCAAGCATCGGTGTGTTTTTATCGACGATTTCAAGAAGACGGTCATTCGGAATGACGATCAGGGTGTCGACGGCTTCCTTCATTGCTGAAATACCGCCTGCCGCCTGAAGCTGTCTTTTTCTTCCTTCAAAGGTAAACGGCCTTGTGACAACGCCGACAGTCAATGCGCCCAGATCTTTTGCGATTTGTGCGATGACAGGTGCCGCGCCCGTTCCTGTTCCGCCGCCCATTCCGGCTGTGACGAACACCATGTCTGCACCTTTCAGCGCTTCTTCAATTTGTTCTTTGCTTTCCTCTGCGGCTTTTTTGCCGACTTCCGGATTGGCTCCGGCGCCGAGCCCGCGTGTCAGCTTCGCACCAATCTGCATTTTCGTTTCCGCTTTTGACAGGTTGAGAGCCTGGGCATCCGTGTTGACTGCGATAAACTCGACTCCCTGAACGTCATTTTCGATCATCCGATTGACGGCATTGTTACCGCCGCCACCTACTCCTATTACTTTAATCGATGCTAAGCCGTCTATATTTGTTTCAAACTCTAACATGCTAAATCCTCCTAATCCGTCGAATGACTAATCTCTATTCCCAAAAGAAGTTAAATATTTTCTTCATTTTGCTCGGCTTTTTCTCAGCTTGAGCGTGCTGCTTGGATTTTGGCTTCGGTCGCTGCTGCACTTCTTTTTGATGTGTTGCCGCGACTTCCTGAACCGCTTGTTCCGGCATCTTAAACCCTACTTTTCTGCCTTGGATTTTTGCGTTGCGGTAAGCGAATTGGATGAGGCCGACTCCTGTCATGTATTGAGGTTCTCTTACACCGATATAATTCGGGCTAGCCACTCTGACGTTATTTTGAAGAACATCCTGTGCGAGGCTGAGGACACCCGGCATTCCAGCCTGTCCCCCTGTAAGCACAAACCCTCCCGGCAATTCTTTTATTCCCATGTTCCGCAGTTCCTCTGCCACGAATAAAAAGATTTCTTCGAGCCTGGCTTCTATAATGTCTGCCACTTCCCGCTGAGAAAAGGTCTGCTTTTGGTCTGTCCCGATCACGGCGACTTCAAATGTTTCCTCTTCCGACGCTTCTTCATAGAAAGCATGTCCAAACTGCTTCTTCACCCGCTCAGCTTCGTCTGTGGAAGTGCGCAATCCGATTGAAATATCCTTGGTGATGTTTTCTCCTCCCAGGGGTATGACGCGGGTCGCAAGAAGATGTCCGTCCTCAAATACGGCAACCGTTGTCGATCCTCCCCCGATGTCGATTAAAGCCACTCCGAGGTTTTTTTCGTCCTTTGATAAAGCGACAGATCCGGCAGCCAGCGGCTGAAGGCAAATATCCGTTATTTCAATTCCCGCTCTTTCCACACAGCGCAGCAGGTTATGTAAGATCGTTTTAGAGCCCGTGATCAGCGATCCTTCCACTTCAAGGCGGACGCCGAGCATCTTTTTCGGATCTGTAATATCGCCTCTGCCGTCAACGATAAACTGTCTCGGAATCACATCGACGATCAGCTGTTCAGGCGGGATGGAAACGACTTGAGCGGCCTCCATCACCCGGCGCACGTCTTCAACGTGGATCTCTTTATTCTCGCTTGAGACAGCCACAACACCGTTCGTATCTTGAATATGGATGTAGTTCCCATTAACCCCGACGATCGCGTGGGTCAGCGGAAAACCTATCATTCTTTCTGCTTGTTCAAACGCTTTTTTTATAGAATGAACCGTTTCATCTATATCAACGATTGATCCTTTTTTCAGCCCCTCTGAGGGAACATTTCCGACTCCGATAATGTTAAGAGAATCGTCTGACATTTCACCGACGATCACTTTAATATTGGACGTACCGATGTCTAGACTGACGTAAAGTTCATTGTTGTTCATTCTATGGCACCTCCTCACATTTCAGTCAATTCTATTCTATTATTTGCCGAACAACAATACAATGAATCTGGTTTTACAAGTGTGTAACAATCAATACAATGAATCTGGTTTTACAAGTGTGTAACAATCAATACAAACCAATACGCTTCGTTTTTAGTTTTAGGATTACTGTGAATATTCGTGATATCCTATGTATATCCTCTTTTAAATCCGATTTTTTTTAATTTTTTCTCCTCGAGGCCGTCCATTTGGCGAGCAGTATTCTTCTGATGACCGCGATGTTTTGAAAAAGCCTCACGCCAAATGCAAACATACCGACTAAATACAAGTCTACACCAAGATGAACGCCCAGAAAAGCCAAACTTATGGCGAGAATGATATTGAAGAAAAAGCCCGTCACAAAAACTAGTTCATCGTATACACTTTCCAAATGGGCCCTTATTCCCCCGATCAAAGTATCAAGGGATGCAAGAATCGCCAGGGACAAATAATTTGAGTATTCATCCGGAATGGTGAAGTTCGTGCTGAACCCGATTGTAATTCCGAGCAAAAGCCCTAAAACCGGAAGCCACATTAGGAATTCTCTCCTTTTGATTTCTCGAGCGGTTTCAATGGCGCAACTTGCATTGAACCTTCATAAGCTTTGATTTTGATTTGTTTTTCAGGCCTTTTGATTTGCAAATCCAGATTTTCTCCCGCGAACAGATCCTGCAGGGATGAAGCATTCATTCGGCTATATAGTTTATCGGCGTTTTTGCCGATGACTTTTACCGTTATCGGATAGTTGTCCAAAGGATATCCGTCGATTTTGGTTGTTCCGTTGATATCCCTGATCACCGTCGTGTTGACAACCCTTCTGTCATTGATCGATATTTCTTCCGCTTCATACATATTCAGTTCATTAATCAGCTTTTTCAGAAGGTCTGGCGGCGGATTTTGAATGGATTCTCCCGTGAGTTCTTCCGAGAAGAGCTGAGAAATGGTGATGATGATTCCGTTCCCTGTAACATCTGTGAAGCCGGCCTGTTTTTTTAAGTTTTGAAGCGTTTCATTCAACGCTTTTGTCCGCGAGGTTTCTTCTTGATGACTGTATGTGTTCAGCATTTTTTCATATTTGTCAATTTCGCTGATCAGCTCAAGCTGTTTTTTCTGTTCTTTCTTCAGATCCTCCCTGAGGTCCCAAATGTCCCGCGTATCGCGGACTTTCGGCGCTTTCAGCGAATTGAACTGTACGGACAGCATAATTCCGAAAATGAGCATCAGGATGCTCAAACTGATGAAACGATTATTTTTCTTCAACGTCCGCCCACCAACTTTTCAACGTTCATTCCCCCTGCTTTAAAAGGGGCTCCATCTCGATTTGGTCTTGTTTTTCGATGCTGACTGAAATATGATCGCGGCTCAGCTGGTCCACAAGTCCTCCTGCAATGTTCAGCGCCGGCATCAGCACATCCGGATCCCCGATGGCCGAAATGACAAACGGCGCGGGATACTGGTTGCCGTCAACCGTGATGACAGGACCGTTGCACGATATGTAAGAATGATGTGTCACACGCTGTCCGTTGATCGACACCGCGGCCGCCCCGGAAATCCACAGCTCATTGAGCAGGCGGAATATGTGGCTTTCATGGACGATATAGTTGTTGACATTCTCACCTTCCGGTATGTAAGAAGCGTCTTTCAGCGTCACCTTGATTCCTTCGCCCTGAACGCCGATTTCCCCGACGAACATTCTGTACCTTTCAACATCTTCGACAATATTGTAATACTCTTTTTTTTCCTTTTTCAAAGCCGTCTCTGTTTTCTGTACTTCCTGCTGTTTTTTGTAAAGCTCCTGTTCCAGCTTCTTATTTTGCTTTTCCTGGGAAATCAGCCGGTCGCGCAAGGAATACTCCTCTTTCCAATTTTCAGCTGTTTCTTCATGGTCTTTGTTTTCCCTGGCGAATTGATAGGAGAAAGACAGCAGGAATCCGAGGACAAGCATGGCGAGTGAAAGATTGACTGTGTGCCTCTTCAATTTCCGTCTCCCTTTTTGCTTTCATCCGTTTTTTTCAGAGGTTCAAAATAAGTCGCGACTTCCATATGGATAATGCCTTTTTCCCCTTTCGGCAGCTCTTTTACGATCGCCGGATAGCTGTTCATTTTCTGTCCGAACGTTTTCAGCGAAGCCGTCACGATATAGCCGTCGTTCATATACAGTCTGATCAGCCAAGGATTTGATTTTTGAGGCGTATAGTTAATCTCGGAAATCGATTTTTTCACGGAATCGGAAAGCTTGTTCAGCTGTTTTGCCATTTGAACGAGCTTTTCGTCTTCCTCCCAGTTATTAAGGGTCGGTCCGATGTCAGTCGGCGTCACCTCTTCAGGAAGCACCGTGCCGTTTTCAAGCACCGAGTAGTACACATTGTGTTTTTGCAAAAACGCAATGCTTTTATACTCTTCGATGGAGATGGCGATTTTGTTGGGCAGCTGTTTAGAGATTTCGGCTTTTTTGATCAATTTATTCTGCTCGATCTTTTCTGCGGCTTTTTGCTTGCTCAGACTCCAGAATTCCGTCTGTCCTTTATGGATCGAAGACAGGGAAATGATCTGGTCTTTTGAAACGTTTTTGTTTCCTTTGATCTCTACCGTCGAAACTTTGCTGATCGGCGTCTGCAGGTAAATGATGATCAGCATCATCGTGAAAAAGAGCAGAATAAAGGTGATCAGCCGGCGGTTTGCCTTTTGCTTTCGCTGTTCTTTGATTTTGGGAATCCGTTCTTCTATATTCACTACTTTTTCTTTATCAATACCGGGTTTCACGTAGGCTCACCTCAGGTTAATAAAGCAGACAAAAAGACTTTTATTTGCTTATTTTTGTTCGGAAAAATGACGCGCTTTTCGACATATGAAAGCACGGGGCAAGCTAAAAAGCTTCCATTTAGCGAAACAAACGACATACTAGGATGCCGTTTGCTTGTTTGTTTCATACATTATATCATAAGGCGATCTGAAGTAGAGAGGCCGTTTACCGTTTTTCTCCGATAATTTCGACCTCAGTGTGCATGTCGATATCGTATTTTTCTTTAATCGTTTTTTGAATGAATGCAATCAAATCCAGGACGTCTTGCGCTGTTGCGCCGCCTGCGTTTACGATGAAATTGCCGTGCATCTCTGAAACCTTTGCCCCGCCGATCTGATGGCCTTTCAAACCAGCGTCTTCAACTAGCCGGCCCGCATGTTCAGGCAGCGGGTTTCTGAAGATGCTGCCTGCGCAAGGGTTGGACACAGGCTGCGTTTCTTTTCGGTAGTCTTTGTTTTTCTGCATCTGCGCAACGATCTCATCGCGTTCTTTTTGCTCCAGCTGGAGAACGGCTTCAAGACATATGCCCGGCCGCTCGTTTTGCAGGATGGACGTGCGGTAGCTGAACGCCATCTCTTCATTCGTCAGCCAATCAATCGTTCCGTCTTCAAACAGGATCAATGCTTTCACCAAGACCCTGCTGATATCAGAACCGTGGGCTCCGGCATTCATGTAAACCGCTCCGCCGACCGAACCCGGAATGCCTGCGGCAAATTCAAGGCCGGAAAGTCCTTTTTTGCTGATGCCTGTCGCAAGCCTTACGACAGAGTAGCCGCCGCCGACCGTTACTTGCTCGCCGTCGATTTCCATATGGTCAAGCCCCTGTCCGAGCTTGATGACAACGCCTCTTATCCCTTCATCAAGGACAAGAAGATTCGAGCCTCTGCCGATGGCCGTCCACTTGATGCCGTGCTTCTTGATCACCTTCATCGTATCTTTGACAGCTTGAATGTTTTTCGGAACCACCAGCACATCAGCCGGTCCTCCGATTTTAATCGTAGTATGGTTGCTGAGCGGCTCGTTTTCCAGAACTTTGCCGACTTCAAGTTCTTTTAATTCTTGTATCACCTTATCCATCGAAAACCTCCAAAATCCTTCTGTCTTATCATTTTGCATGATGTTTCAGTTCTTTCAGCACATTGTACAAGCGTTCGGCCGCGTCCGGCACGCCAAGCGACTTCGCGCGGCTCTTCATCTCTTGCAGCGTCTTTTCGTCTTGTAAAATATGATCGATCGCCTGAATTAAGCGGTCTCCATTAAGCTCTGATTCTTTTAAAACGACAGCGGCGTTCTGCTCTCCTAGTGAGCGTGCGTTCACTTCCTGGTGGTTGGCCGTAACGTACGGACTCGGAATCAATACGCTTGGAATGCCGAGCGCGGTGATTTCCGCTATTGTCGTTGCTCCCGCACGTGCCACGACGACTTCGAACTCTTTTAAGTACTCGGGCATTTGATGGAGAAATGGCTGAACGACCATATTCGGAGCGGGGCCTTCTTTTTTAAGCGCAGCTGTTACTTTATCATAGTGAACTTCCCCTGTGACATAAAGAACCTGGTAATCCCGCTTTTTTAATTCGTTTTGCATCGCGATAACCGCTTCATTGATCGGAGTGGCACCGCGGCTGCCTCCGAAAATAAGGACCGTTTTTTTGCCTTCTGAAAGGCCCAAAGTGGTCAGGGAACGGCCCCCTTTTATAGAGACGACTTCAGACGCCCTCGGGTTTCCTGTAAAAACAACTTTTTCTGCAGGGAAATGCGGTTTCGCTTCATCAAAACAAATGGCTACCTTATCAACATATTTGGATAAAAACTTATTGGTGAGTCCGGGAAGGCTGTTTTGTTCGTGGATAATCGTCGGAATCCCCAGTTTTGAAGCGGCGTATACCACGGGTCCGCACACGTAGCCGCCCGTGCCGATCACCGCGTCGGGCTTAAACCGTTTTAATTCTTTTTTGCATTCTTTTACACCCTTTAAAAAACGCATGACGGTTTTGACGTTTTCAAATGACAGCTTTCTTTTAAAACCCGTAATTTCAATCGCCTTGAAAGGGATCCCTTCCCGCTCGACGATATTTTTCTCCAGGCCTTTTTCGGTTCCGATATATAAAAACTCAACATCTTCATGATGCCGTTTCACTTCTTTAATAAACGCAAGGGCGGGGTAAATATGGCCGCCCGTTCCGCCTCCGCTAACAACAATCCGCATCTGTTCTCCCCCTTATTCCTTATGTACACGCCGATAACCCTGCTATCTCGCAACAGGGTTATCGCCAAAATCTAGTATCTAGAATACCTGCTGACATTCAGCAGCACGCCGACCGCCATAAGCATCAAGGTCAGTGATGAACCGCCATAACTTAAAAACGGAAGCGTGATGCCTGTAACAGGAATCAGGCCGGTCACGACGCCAATATTGATCATAACCTGAATCGCTATCATCGAAATGACGCCGACGGCGACAAAACTGCCGTATAAATCGGGCGCACCGAGCGCGATTCTGATGCCTCTCCATAATAGAACGCTGAAGAGCAAAAGAATCAGCGATCCGCCGATAAAGCCGAGCTCCTCTGATAAAATCGCGAAAATAAAATCTGTCTGCGGCTCAGGCAGATAAAAAAACTTTTGCCTGCTCTGGCCGAGGCCGAGGCCGAACAGCCCGCCGGGCCCCACCGCATAAAGAGACTGAATGATTTGAAAGCCGCTCCCCAAAGGGTCCTCCCAAGGGTTCAAGTATGAAGTGATCCTTTTGATCCGGTACGGCGCCGACAGCACAAGGCCGACAAAGCCGCTCAGACCCAGAAGACCGAGAAAAACGAAGTGTGAAATTCTCGCACCCGCGACGAAGATCATAATGATGCATGTGCCGACCATTACGGTTCCTGTTCCAAGGTCAGGCTGCATCATGATGATCAAAAAAGCTGAAAAGACAATACCCAGCGCCGGCACAAAGCCTTTTCTAAACGATGTAATATTCTTTTGCTTTTCAGATAAAAACTTGGCCAAAAATGCGATCATCGCGAGCTTCATAAACTCGGACGGCTGAATGCTGAAAGCGCCGACTCCGATCCAGCTCCTCGACCCGTTCCGTTCCATGCCGATCCCGGGAACAAGGACGATGATGAGCAGAAAGAAACATACTATGATCAGTATTTTCGCATAAGTTCTCCACGTCCAGTAGTCGACATTCATGATGAAAAACATGGCGATGACTCCGATGCCGGCAAATAAAAGCTGCCGTTTCGCAAAGAAAAAGGAGTCGTCGTATTTGTAAGTCGCCCATACTGCACTGGCGCTGTATACCATAATCAGTCCAATTGTTAAAAGCAATAGCGTAATGATAACCAGCAAAAAATCCGGTGACGTTTTTTTTGTTTGCAAAGCCGAACACCCCAAGCTCTAATTCTTAGGGCTATCTTTACGAGACAAGCCCTTATTTAAGCATATGCACGGCGTTTACAAACATGTCACCACGTTCTTCAAATGTTTTGTACTGATCCCAGCTTGCACAGGCCGGGGACAGAAGAATGACATCTCCTTCGTCTGACAGGCTGAACGCCGCAGTTGCTGCTTGTTCAACATTATCGACACGTTTAACCTGTTGTATTCCCATTTCTTCGGCCAGCTTCTCAAACTTCGGTGCGGTCTCGCCGAATGTGATCACCGCTTTGACAAAAGACATATGCGGCTTTAGTTCATCGAATTCATTTCCGCGGTCAAGCCCCCCTGCCAGCAAAATGACCGGCTTTTGAAAGGCGGACAGCGCTTTTTTGGTCGCAAGAATGTTTGTCGCTTTGCTGTCATTGTAAAACAGTCTGTTTTTGATCGTCGCGACGTATTGCATCCTGTGCTTTACACCGGTAAAGCTCGTCAGCACCTTGCGGACGGCCTCATCGGAGACGCCTGCGGTTTTAACAATGCAAAGGGCGGCCAAAATGTTCTCCAAATTGTGCTCTCCCGGCAAAACGACGTCTTCAAGCGGCATGACCGGTTCACCGTTAAACATGATCACGCCGTCTTTCACGCACGCTCCGCGCTCAAGTGTCCGGCGGACCGAAAAATACACCTTCTCCGCTTTTGAACACTCGGCAAGCCGTACGACTGTCTCATCGTCCAAATTGACAACGGCAACGTCTGTTTCCGATTGATTTCGATAGACCTGCTGTTTGGCAAGCTCATAATTTTGGCGGGAATGGTGATAATCGAGATGGGCATCAAATACGTTTAATAACAATCCGATTTTCGGTCTGAATTGATAAGTCCCCATGAGCTGAAAACTCGACAGCTCTGTCACGATCCATTCGTCTCCGCCGGCCTGATTGGCCACTTCGCTTGCCGCCGTGCCGATATTACCAGCAACGAGCGCTTTTTTCGAATCGGCTTTCAGCATTTCATAAACAAGCGTTGTCGTTGTCGTCTTTCCGTTTGAACCGGTAATGCCGATGAACGGAGCATCTGTCAGATGATAGGCAAGTTCAACCTCCGTCCAGACCGGTATGCCCCGCTTCAGCGCTTCTTCGACCATCACGTTTTCATAGCGGATGCCCGGATTTTTAATCAGAATGTCGATCGAATGAAGATCAAACAGTTCCGTCGGATGAGAGCCGCAGACGACTTCCACCCCTTTTTCCGCGAGAATCCGCGCAGGTTCATTCTCCTCAAAAGGCAGCTGGTCATTCACGACAACCTTTACGCCTTTTTCATGAAGGATCGAAGCGGCAGCATATCCGCTTTTCGCCAGCCCCAGTACGAGCACATTTTGATTTTGCAATAAATCTTGAGTATCCACTTATAACCACACCTCGATGTAAATTCCTAAGACGGCAAGCAGAAGTCCCGCTGTCCAAAAAGTGACGACAACTCTCCACTCAGACCATCCGACAAGTTCGTAATGATGGTGAAGAGGGCTCATTTTGAAAATTCGTTTGCCGGTCGTTTTAAATGAAATGACCTGCAAAATGACGGACAGCGTTTCAATGACGAATACGCCGCCGATGATGACAAGCAGGATTTCCAGTTTCGTTAAAATCGCGATCGTCACAATCGCCCCTCCGAGGGCAAGCGATCCTGTATCTCCCATAAAGACTTTCGCGGGGTGCGCGTTAAACACAAGAAATCCCAACACCGCTCCGACAACAGCAACCGCGAAAATGGCGACATCGTATTGCGACTGGTTCCATGCCAAAATTGCAAACGCACCGAACGCGATGGCAGCAGTACCAGACAACAGCCCGTCAAGCCCGTCAGTCAGGTTGACAGCATTTGAACCGCCGACAAGCATAAAGATGACGAGCACCGGATAAATCCAGCCGAAATCAAATGACAGCTCTGTTCCCGGAATGCGGATGTCAGTCGGCAGCCCTTGGAAGTGGTAGACGGCATAGAATACCAGAGCAATCACGATTTGGCCGATCAGTTTTTGTTTGGATGTGAGTCCAAGGTTGCGCTTCATCACGACTTTAATATAATCATCCAAAAAGCCGAGCAAGCCGTATCCAACCGTAACAAACAAGAGAAGGATCATGTTCATGCTGACTTCGGAAAATTTCATTGTCATGACAATGGTCGTCGCGATAATCGACAATATGATCATGACGCCGCCCATCGTCGGCGTTCCCGATTTTTTCTGATGGGATTTCGGACCTTCCTCACGGATGCTCTGCCCGAATTTCAGCCTTCTTAAAAACGGAATGAAAATCGGAGATAAAAGAACGCTGATTAAAAAGCCCATGATAATGGTAAATAAAATTACTTGTTCGAGCATCGTTCTTCTCTCCTTTCCGCGTGATATAAGTAGCAGCATACGCATTTATCATATTCACTGTTTTTTTTCATATGTTGATTTATTTCATCCATCATTTCAACAACTCTTTCCTGTAGTTCTTTTTCGGTTATTTCAGCTCAAGAATGGCTCTTTTGGCCACCTCAGCATCATCAAAATCAAAGGTTTGACCGCCGATCTGCTGATAGGTTTCATGGCCTTTGCCTGCGATCAGGACGACATCGCCTTTTTTGGCGTTTGCAATGGCAAAAAAGATCGCCTGCTCACGGTTGACGATGCTGTGATAGTAAGCCCCTTTTACGCCTTCCTCCATATCGTTTAAAATGGCGAGCGGGTCTTCGCTTCTCGGATTATCGGCTGTAAAGACCGGTTCATCGGCAAGGTCAACGGCAATTTTCGCCATTTTCGGACGCTTCGTCTTATCGCGGTCCCCTCCGCAGCCGACGACGACAAACAGCTTTCCTTCCGTTAAGCCTCTGCACGTGTTCAAGACATTTTCGAGGCTGTCAGGAGTATGGGCATAGTCGACGATTACCGGAAAGTCCTGGCCGGCGTCCACAAGCTCAAATCTTCCTCTGACGCCTTTCAGCCCTTCAATTCCTTCTGTGATCGTGGCAAACGGGATATCCGCTGCTAGTGCGATCCCCGCGGCCGTTAAAACATTGTAGACGTTAAAGAGGCCGACAAGCGGAATCGTTACTTGTGCAGTACCTTTGGGCGTCACCAGATCAAAGGTTGTCCCTTTCGGAGCCATTTTGATATTTTCAGCCATGACATCGGCATCGTTTTGAATTCCGTATGTCAAAAGGTGTGCTGACGTCACTTGGGCGAAATACGCTGAAGCAGGGTCATCCGCATTCAGCACGGCCCACTTCGGTGTATCGTGGTTAAAAGATCCGCCGAGCTGAGAGAAAAGCAGACTTTTCGCATGTTTATATTCTTCCATTGTCCGGTGGTAGTCAAGGTGGTCCTGAGTCAGGTTCGTAAATGCGGCGATATCGTAATCACACCCGTGGACCCGGCCCATGTGGAGAGCGTGTGAAGACACTTCCATGACGGCTGTATCCACATCCTGATCAACCATTTTTCTAAACGTTTTTTGAAGTGTGACGCTTTCCGGCGTCGTATTTTTTGCATCGAACGTTTCGTCATGGATTTTCGTGTACATCGTGCCGATCAGTCCTGTGCGGCTCCCGGCTTTTCTAAAGATCTCCTCCACCATGTGAGAAGTCGATGTCTTGCCGTTTGTGCCTGTAATGCCGATCAGCTTCAGCTGCTTCGTCGGCTGTCCGTAAAAGGCGTCCGACAGCACGGCAAGCGCTCTCTTCGTATGGCGGACGATGATCACCGGCACATCGGCGTCAACTTCCCTTTCCGCCACGATAGCGGCAGCCCCTTTTTCAGCGGCTTGCCGGGCGTAGTCATGCCCGTCGACTGTATAGCCTTTTATACAAACAAAAAGACTCCCTGTCTTGACTTCCCTGGAGTCCATCTCAATTGAAGTTATATCAGGGTCTTCTTGGCCGGCAAAGGAAGGTGCATTTTTTAAATATGTAAGAAGCTTTGTTAATTTCATCGTATCAAACCTCTCAAGTCTAATCATTCTTCATTCGTTGTCATATGTTCCTGCGTTGATTAACCGCACGAGCTGCATGCAGACATACAGTTCATATTTTAGCGTAAAAAAGAGGATACATCCAGCTAATCCTTTAAAATCTATATATTTTTTAGGAGGAACGGCCCCCGGACATCAGCCGGTTGCCGCTCCTTATCATGATCCGAATTAATCAGAGGCTCCGTCTTTATTGTCAAGGTAAATGCGAATGGTCGATCCTTCTTTTACTTTTTCGCCCGGCTTAGGGGACTGCTGAACGACGACATCGCCTTTTCCGGAAGCTTTCAGCCTGAGGTTGATCAGCAATGGTTCAAGCTCTGTCACGGAAAGCCCTATAAGGTTCGGGACCTCGATCAGCTTTTTGTCCAGCCATTGATATTTGCGTTCAATCTGATCTTTCCGCTTCTTAACGCCGAGCTGTGGAAGGCTGTCTCTCATGATGTTTCCGACGATCGGCGCTGCAACTGTACCCCCGAATTGAATCGTGCCTTTCGGATTGTCGACGGCGACGTAAACGACGATGCTCGGATCATCTGAAGGAGCCGTTCCGATAAACGAGACGATGTGATTGTTTTTTAAATATTTCCCGTCCTTGACTTTTTGCGCCGTACCGGTTTTGCCGCCCACCCGGTAGCCGTCGACAAAAGCGTTCCGCCCCGTCCCCTGGGCGACAACGCTCTCCAGCGCGTACCGGATCTGTTTCGATGCCTCTTCAGAAATCACTTTTCTTTTGGCGATCGGCGTCTGTTTTTTCACTGTTTGTTTTGTTACGGGATCAATCCACTCTTTGGCAATATACGGCGTATACAGCGTTCCGCCGTTGACAGCTGCAGAAACAGCTGCGACCTGCTGGATCGGTGTCACCGATACCCCCTGGCCGAAAGCGGTTGTCGCCTGCTCTACAGGACCGACGCGGTCAAGCGGGAATAAGATGCCCGTTCCTTCGCCTTGTAGATCGATCCCGGTTTTTTGTCCGAAGCCGAAATTTTTAATGTAGCTGAACAGTTTTTCTTTGCCGAGCCGCTGACCAAGCTCAACAAATCCCGGGTTGCACGAATTTTGGACGACTTCAAGAAACGATTGTGCGCCGTGTCCGCCGCGCTTCCAGCATTTCAGCCTTGCGCCGTCCACTTCAACGGAACCCTTATCATAGAAGTGATCTTTTTGGAGGTTGACTTTGTTCTCTTCCAAAGCTGCGGCAAGCGTGATGATTTTAAAAGTCGAACCGGGCTCATATGTGCTCCATACAGGCAAGTTCCGATTATAGACTTTAGGATCGATTGATTTGTAGTTTGCGGGGTCAAAGTCCGGCCGGCTGACCATCGCCAATATCTCCCCGTTTTTCGGGTTCATCGCAACACCGACCATTCCGTCCGGGTTATACTTCGCTTCTGCGATATCAAACTCCCGCTCCATAATCGTCTGCACCTTTGAATCAATCGTCAGCTTCATATCAAGCCCGTCTTTCGGCGGTGTATAGTCATCCGCCTCCCCCGGCATCCTCTTGCCTTTTGCATCAGAATAAAATTTCACATAGCCCTTTTCACCTTTCAACTCTTTGTCATAAAAAGCTTCGAGGCCAAGCAGACCCTGGTTGTCAATGCCCGCGAATCCGAGCACATGGGACAGATAGCTGCCGAACGGGTAATGGCGGATCGAATCTTCTGCAATGTATACGCCTTTCAAGTTGAGATCTCTGACTTCTTTTGCTTTCTCATGGGAAATTTTCCGGCCCTCGGGATTGATCCTTTCAATTGACGTTTTTTTCGTGACATGTTTGTACGCTTTTTCTTCCGACATATTCAACACGCTGGCCAGCAGTTTGCTCGTTTTGATCGGATTTTCAACCTGCCTCGGTACAACCAAAACCGATGGCGCGCTTTGGTTTGTCGCCAGCTTGACGCCGTTTCTGTCCAATATTTCGCCCCTTTCCGGCTCAAAAGGAAGGTTCCGGCTCCACGAATCTTTAGCTAATGTCGTCAGTTTATCCCCCAGAACGAACTGAACGTATCCGAGTCTTGTATCAATAATCAAAAAGATGATCACACCAAAAAGCAGAACGAATATTAAACGTTTTCTGACCGTTACATTGGAAACGCGCAAGAGACCGTTCACTCCTTATTTAGGCTTGTTTCATTTTATGCCTTGGAGCGTTTTGATAGAACGACCCTTATTTTTATATGCTCAGGAGGCGGCCGCGCCCAAACGGAAGGCTATCGACTCTGAGCCGATAGCCTTTTAGACGGGATCTATTCGTTTTTCAATCTGACTTTTACGACCGAGTTGGCTTTTAATTCTTTGCCTGCTTTTACATTTTGGCTTTTCACATAACCCTGGCCGCTCGTTTCGATATGAATGCCTGCCATGGCGCCGAAGCGGAGAGCGTCACGCTTTGACCAGCCCGTCATATCAGGCAGTGTGATTTTCCCGTCGGCCTTCAGGAAGACCCTCTGATTCGGCAGGACGGCTTCTCCCGCTTTCGGGTACTGTTCTTTCACAGCCAAGCCATCGCCGATCGTAACCGGAACAAGGCTGTTGTTTTGCGCCTCTTTTTCGGCGGATTTGGCTCGTTTGCCGGTGAAATCAGGCATTTCCAGCTGTTTTTCTTCCTGCTTTTCTTCTTTTTTGGTCTCTGTCGGTGTGATATTTAAATAGTGAAGACTGTTTTTCATCACCGGATTGAAAATTTTTGATACCGGAGCAGAACCTGTTTCCGTAGCCTTTAATTGCGGCTGCTGTACGGCTACATAAACGAGAAGCTGCGGATCGTCCTTCGGCGCCATGCCCATGAAGGAGAACACGTAGTCTTCGCGTCCCTTCAAGATTTTTCCGTCCTCACCGGTCATTTGCGCCGTACCGGTTTTTCCGGCGACATCAAATCCTTCGATCTTGTACGGCTTCCCCGTCCCTTTATCAGATGTGACGACTTTTCCCAGCAGATCGCGCACTTCTTTTGCCGTTTTGGCAGAGATCGGCTGTCCGACTTTTTCCGGTTTATTTTGATAAATCGTTTTGTTTTTGTCAGAATCAACGACATGATCGATGACATAAGGCTTCATCATTTTTCCGTTATTCGCGATCGCTGTCGCGGCCTGAAGCTGCTGGATCGGCGTGACCGCTGAACTTTGACCAAAGGCAGTTGTTACTTTATCACGCAAATATTCAAAATTGATTTTGCTGTTCGCTTCCCCAGGCAGGTCGATGCCCGTTTTGTCGTAAAAATGGAACTTCCGCAAATATTGGTTGAAGCGGTCCGTGCCGAGTTTATCATTGGCAAGGATCGCAAACGCAACATTTGAGGAGCGTTCAACACCTTCATTAAATGTGATCGTTCCCCAGCCGTTTCCATCGTTATGGTCTTTAATAGGCTTATCTTTTTTAGAAACCGAATATGATCCAGACTTAAATGGTTCTCCTCCATTATATACGCCTTCTTGGATGGCTGCCGCCAATGTGAAAATCTTCATCGTTGAGCCTGGCTCAAAGCTGTAGGAGACAAGGTCGTTGTAATAGTTCGTGACATCGCGTACGTTCGGGTTGAAGCTCGGCCTTTGCCCCATCGCGAGCACTTTGCCCGTTTTCGGATCAACGACCGCCGCCATAATCTTCTTCGGCTTGTATTCTTTTTGGACGGTCGTCATGCTGTCTTCCAAAAACGCCTGGATTTTTTGATCGATCGTCAAATACACGTTGTCTCCATTGTTTGGCGCTTTAATATTTTCGTTGCTGTTCGGCAGGCGCCAGCCCGTTCTGTCGGTGTCGTACGTCATGTATCCGTCCGTTTCTTTCAAATAATCGTTGAGCGTTTTTTCAAGGCCCATCATGCCTTGCATTTCACCTGTTTTTGCGTTGATCTGCGAATAGCCGATGAGATTGGAAGCGAAGATTCCGTTTGGATAGTAGCGCTTCGTATCGCGGGTGAACACGATGCCAGGCAGCTTCAGCTTTTCGATTTTTTCTTTTTGGGCATATGTCAAATCCCGCCCCGCCGATCCGAATTCAACCTGAAACGCTCCTTTTTTATTGAGAATATCGAGCACTTTCCCCTCATCCATACCGAGAATCGGCGCAAGCTTCTCAGCCGTCAGCTGCTTGTTTTTCACGTATTGAGGTTCCATCTTTTTGCTCATAATCGCGACGAGCTTGTATGTCGAAGTGTCTTCGGCAAGCACTTTTCCGTTCCGGTCAAGGATCGATCCCCGGTGGGCTTCGATCGTCCGCTTTTTCTCATACTGTTCGTTCGCCTTCTGTGCAAGCACTTCGCCGTTCACTTTTCCCGTCGCTTGAATAAACGCAAATCGTCCTACGATAACAAAGAAAAAGAGGGCAAAACAAATACTGAGTATTGCCGCTCCTCTGTTCATGAATTTATTTTTTTTCGGCATTGTGCATCATTCCTGTATGTCTTTCACTTTTTTATCACCTAATTTAAGGCCTTTTTTCCGGGCGATGTCCATGATACGGTCCGGCTCTTTCAGCATATCGGCTTCTTTTTCGAGGTCACCAACTCTGCTGCTTTCCGTTTCAACCTTCTTTTCGAGCTTTTGAATTTCAATATTGGTCTGATACGCGGCAAAAGCCTTTGAAATCATAAAAAGTGAAGCGCTGAGTACAGCCAGGGCAAAAAGCACAATCAGTACCTTTTCCCCAAGCGTTATCGATGCTCTTCTCCGGATGATAACGGATTGTTCTGCACTGTTTGTCTGTCGTTGCTGTTTTTCTACTTTATAAGCCAAATTGCTCATAGACTGATGACCTCCTTTTAATTCGTACAGCTCACTCTCGTGCTTTTTCCGCGATGCGCAGCTTCGCTGAGCGCGCACGGTTATTGTGTTCAAGCTCCTCTTCAGAAGCTGTGATCGGCTTTCTGTTGACTAACTTTAATTTCGGTTCAAACTCCTTGGGGATCACGGGCAGTCCGTGAGGCAGTTCAGGAGGCGATGACATCTCTTTAAATGTCGATTTGCAGATCCGGTCTTCCAGCGAGTGGAACGTGATGACCGATACCCTTCCGCCCGGCTTCAGTACCTCAATCGCCTGTAAAAGCGCTTCTTCAAACACTCTCAATTCATCGTTTACCGCAATTCGAATCGCCTGGAAGATCCGTTTAGCCGGATGCCCGCCGCTTCTTCTTGCCGGTGCGGGAATCGCCTCTTTGATGATATCGACAAGCTGGCCTGTTGTTTCAATAGCCGATTGTTCTCTTGCTTTTTCGATTTTCCTGGCGATTTGCTTGCTGAACTTCTCTTCTCCGTATTTAAAGAAGATTTTCACGAGATCCTCATAAGGCCATTCATTGATGACTTCCTTTGCCGAAAGGCCCGCCGACAGGTCCATTCGCATATCAAGAGGTGCATCATGATGATAGCTGAAGCCCCTTTCAGGTGTATCCAGCTGAGGAGATGAGACGCCTAAATCAAATAAAACACCGTCCACTTTCGTGATGCCGATTTCGTTTAGACGGTCTTTTAAATACCGAAAATTGCTTTTTATGAAAACGACTTGTCCTTCATGATCCGCCAGTTTTTCCTTCGCGTGGCGGAGTGCGGTTTCATCCTGGTCAAAAGCGACCAGCTTTCCTTTTTCAGACAGCTGTGAAAGCAAATATTCGCTGTGACCGGCACCGCCTAATGTACAGTCTACATATGTACCGTCTTCTTTTACATTTAAACCGTCAACTGTTTCTTTTAATAATACTGTTGTATGCTCAAACATTTCTTTACTAGTCCCACCTTTATTCAAATGAACTGATTGCAGAAGCGCCGCATGCGCAAAGATTCATTATATATCAAATCCGATCATGTTTTCAGCTATTTCGGCAAATGAATCTTCCTGCTCTTCTACGTATTGTTCCCAAATCTCTTTGCTCCACAATTCAATTCGATTTGAAACTCCGATGACCACGCATTCCTTCTCAAGCTTTGCATAATTTAAAAGCGGTGATGCAATGTTGATCCGGCCCTGCTTGTCCAATTCGCATTCGGTGGCTCCGGAGAAAAAAAAGCGGGTAAAAGCGCGTGCATCTTTCTTTGTAAGAGGAAGAGCCTTCAGTTTTTCTTCGATGAGTTTCCATTCGGACATCGGGTAGCCAAACAGGCACTGATCAAGCCCGCGCGTCAGAACGAACTGCTCGCCGAGGCCTTCTCTGAATTTCGCCGGAACGATCATGCGGCCTTTTGAATCAATCGTATGCTGGTATTCACCCATAAACATGATCTCGGCCCCCACTTTCGTTCCTCAACTCACCACTATCCACCACTTCTCTCCACAAATTTATTTTACACTGTTTTAGAACAAAAAAAAACCCTGAACTACTCAGGGTTTTTTAAAAAATTATTTCAAAGTTTGACAACTTGATGCATGTTTTGAAATGAATATGGCAAATCCTTGTATTTTTCCAAGAAATTCGGACCGTATTTGTTCAAATAATACACGATGTTCCAAATTCTCTCCTGCGGAGCGTCTAAAGGCTTGATGCTCGTTTGAATTTTGTCAAAATCACGCAAAATGTAGTTTTCTCTTTCTTCAATCCTTTTAATAACCGTTTTCTCCAAAAATTCGAGCTGGTCTTGAATGAAGCCTGAGTTTTTTTCTAAAAGGGGGCCGAGGCTCCCATCGATTTCGAGGGCTTCAGCGCGCACAGCGGAATGGATGTTTTCGATTTTTTCTTTCGCCTGTTTGACCGAATCGGTAAAACCGCTCGGAACCTTATCTTCAAAATACTGCTCTTTTTTGACGCGGGCTCCCTTTTCAATCGATTCACGGAGTTCGATTCCCCGCTCGCCCAGCTTTTTTTCGATGTGCCGCTCAAGGAATGTAACCTGAAGCCTCGGTATGACAGGCGGCATTTTATAGCCCATAACCTGAAAAGCGCCTTTCAGCTCGCCCCAATAATTGATCTCTCCGGGACCGGCGATGAACGCCAATGTCGGAAGAAGGTATTCCTGCATGAGCGGCCTTGTTACGACATTATTGCTGAACGCTTCCGGCTTTTGGCAGATCAAATCGCAAAGCTCTGCTTCAGACCACTGAAGGTGAAGCTCTTTTATAAAAAACGCCCCGTTTTCTTTTTCGATTAAAAAGCGCTCGCCGTCGTGCTCATAAAAAAGGTTCGCATGCTGTGCGGCTCCTTCGATAATCGGTGTGTAGCCCAGTTGTTGCATGAATTCCTGCTGCCGTTTGACAGAATCGGTCAGCTCGTCGTTTCTGTTCAGCAGCTGCCGGAAAAAAACGCGCTTCAAGGGCTCTGATGCCCGGGTCGCCGGAATTCAGAAGGATCAGTCCGTCTTGTTCAAACATGCCGGCAACAAGATATTCGAAAAAATCGGTGAAGGAAAGAGACTGCCTTAAACATCGGCGCAAATGGCTGAGAAGATCATTCGTATACTCCGTTTCTTCAAATGAGGCAAAAATCCCGTCCAGCCACTTTTCAGCTTTTTCGGCATCGAGCGCCGTTTTTGACGCCTGGCTTTTTTTCCAGTGAGACTGCGGGAGCTTGTGCTTTTTCACCTTGCCCCCGTCAGAAATGTAGACGTGATTGATTTCTTCCAGATCGTGGTCTTCCCCCGCAACCCAGAATACCGGAATGACCGGAACGTTCAGCTCTTGTTCTTTTTGCTTTGCAAATACAAGGATCGATACGATTTTATGTATAGTGTAAAGAGGACCTGTTAAAAGGCCGGCCTGCTGCCCTCCGACAACGACGACGCTTTTCGGATCGCGAAGCCGTTCGATTGTTTCATTCATGCTTGCCGATTGAAATTTGCTGTGATAGTCGAGCAAATAGTCAGCTAAAGCATCGCGGTCATACGTCCGGGAGGAAAGGTCATCCAAACGGACACTCCAACTTTCATTGCTCAGGCCGTAATCGAAAAACGGCTCTATCTCCTTTTTTCCATTTATATAGTCTCGAACAAAAGGGTTTTGACTTTGTATGGAAAGTTCAGTAAGCTGCATCTTTAGAACTTCCTTTCTCCAGTAAATAGTTAGCTTTCCGAAACGAGTATAGCACGTTCCGCGATTCGGTCAAAAGATTTAGCTCCATTCGTTTTCAAGCGCCTTGATACTGTGATATAAAAAGGTAAGATGCGGAGCAGACTCCTCTGACTCTTTTGCCCGCTTCAGCAGATAGCCCATGATCGCATCGGCTTCCGTTTTTCTTCCGGCCAGCACATCGGCAAGCATCGAAGACGTGTTGCTTTTTGTCCGGCGGCAAACGGAAAGAACATGGTCCCATGCTGCTTGGCGGTCTTCAAGTTTCAAAATCCGGCTCGCTTCTTCAAAGACGAGCTTCATATAGGCCTCATACATCGGCTCTTCAAGCAGTGCGCCGTTTTCCACCCGCAAAAGAGCCGTCAGCGGATTGATGCACGCATTGACAATCAATTTTCCAGCGAGGGTCTTATACCAGTCTTCGCACCAAATAAAAGGGAACGCTTCATGAACTGAAGCGAGCTCTTTTTTCAGCCGGGAGGCGGATGGGCTTCGGAACGCGCTCCATTTTACGGCCCCTTTTCCCGTGTGCCGGAATGTGCGGTCATCCACCCTGACTGCGCCGTGTTCCACAGATCCCGTATAAATGCGGTGGCCCGTCTGCCATTTATCAAGCACGGGAATATGGGCCATTCCATTTTGCAGGAACATGATATCACGAGGCGCGGCCTGTTCCAGTTCCGGCAGAACGCCTCCGAGCTGATGCTCCTTTACGGCAACAAAAAGAAGATCGCAGTCAGGATCAAGTTCAGTCCTGCCTCTGACGTTCCTGATCATCTCTTGTTCGTCTTCAAGAAGGCGGATTCCCTTTTCTTCAATCGCTTCAGCCTGTTCCTTTCTCCGAGCGATCACCGTCACTTCATGGCCGAATGAAAAATAGTATGCAAAAAGGAGGCCGACCGAGCCTCCTCCGATGACTCCGATTTTCACATGCTCACACCCCGATTTTTTCATATACTGTATATCATAGCAGAAATGTTCGCCGTTGACTTGTAAGTTGTTTCAAATATTCAGAACCATTTCGCTTCATTATATTAGAAAATTTTTATCATTTGGATTTTTTGAAAAAAGCGTTTACAATAGAAGTAGACCACAAACAAGGGGGTAACATAATGGTCAAAGTCGAACGTTTGCTGATCAATTACAAAACGCTTGAAGAATTTAAAAAGTTCAGGGAGTACGGGATTCAAGAGCTTTCCATGCTGGAGGACCTTGAAAGCAACATGATTGAAAACGACAGCAATTCACCTTTTTACGGCATCTATTACGGGGATCGGCTCGTCGCAAGAATGAGCCTGTATAAAGCGGATGGAAAAACCAACCAATACTTTGAAGAAGGCCAGGATTACCTCGAGCTCTGGAAGCTTGAAGTTTTGCCGGGGTATCAGCGCAACGGCTACGGTACGATGCTGGTGGAGTTCGCCAAATCATTCGGACTCCCGATTCGCACAAGCCCGCGTGTCAAATCATCCGATTTTTGGAGCAAGATGGGCTTTACACCGGTTAAATACGATATGGCCCGGGATAAAGGGGAAAATCCGCTCGTTTGGCATCCTGCGAGCGAACCAAATCAAAGTTCTGAATCAGCCTAAATGAAAAAAGCCGGCCGAAAGCGGATGGCCGGTTTTCTATTTTTCAAGTGGCTCGAGATTTTCATTCGACTCCGGCTGGAACTTCACCTTTTTGTTTCGTTCGCCTTCCTGAAGAACGACCATTTTTCGGGCTCTCTCCATGATTTCAATCAAGGCTTTATAGTCCTCTTCCGTCAATTCAAGCCGTTTTTTCAGCGATTGATTTTCGCTTCGCAGCTTTTCAACTTCTTGTTTCAGCTCATTGATTTCTTCAGCGAGCTTTTTCTTCTCATCTATAAAGTCTTTTTGAACAGGGGCTTCTTTCAGCTTTTCAAGGTATTGAATAACATCATCGAGCGTCAGATTTTCCGCATTGCTCCCGGAAACCGTTTTGACAGATCCAGGAAGATTCGCAGAATGGACGCCTATTTTTTTGCGCAGCTCTTTACGCTGCTTTTTTGCCAGTTCAATACCTGATTGGTATTGCTTTCTGACAAAGGAATTCCAGCGGAATCCGCAGGCAGCGGCCGTTCTGCTTAAAGCCTTGCCCACTTCTTCAAAGGCTGAAAGCTGTGTGCCGCCTTCCCGAATGTGCCTTAAAACAACCTCAGCCAGCAATATATCTTCATCCTGTGTCCATGCATCCTGCCTTGTAATCGTCAAATGTTATCCCCCTCCATGACTTTATGAATTTACCTCATACATATGCGGCTGATAGAGTAGATAGACTATTTTCTTTACAGGAAATAAAAGGATGAAGGGAATAAAAAAAACACAAGACCTGAAGTCTTGTGTTTTTCATTGTTGACGATTAGTTGCTTTTTACGTCTTTTCCTTTGTATGATCCACATGCTTTGCAGACGCGGTGTGAAAGTTTCATCTCACCACAGTTTGGGCATTCTACCATACCAGGCACTTGCAATTTAAAGTGTGTACGACGAAGTCTTTTTTTCGTTTTAGAAGTTCTTCTAAAAGGTACAGCCATTATTCCCACCTCCTTAAAGAGCGTTAAGATTCATCATCTTGTTTTAAGAGCTTCTCGAGTCCGGCAAGTCTCGGATCGATCCGGTTTTTCCGGTCATCTTCTGTAATGACCTGCCAATCCTTGCCCTCCTGCGGAGCACCTTCTTCTTTTTGAACAGACTCACAAAAGATTTGCATAGGGATCTCAAGAAGGATTTCTTCTTTCACGACCGGAGTCAAGTCGATGAGGTCATCCTCAACAATATGGACGTCTTCATCTTCCAATTCCTCGGTCTTATGAAATATAAACAGTTCTTTTGTAGAAATACTGAATGGATAACGAACATCAACAAGCGTTCTTGAGCAAGGCAAGATCATCTCGCCTGAAATGGTAAAATCAAATGCAGCCTGCTTTGAGCGGAATTCCGCGCGCCCTTTCACCCGCACCGGTGAAATGCTGCGTATTTCCGAGCTTTGAGAGAGTTCGCTTAAATCAACTGTTTCATCAAATTCAAAGTCTTTCTTCGGCATTTGATTCAACTGATGTATCGTCCATTTCATTGTATCACCTCTAAGTGAGCAACAAACATGATTATAGCTTTCATCATGTTTTTTGTCAATATTTTTTCTTTACAGATATGCGCCTGCGCTTTTCATTCGTTGACATTGTGAACAACAATTCATACACTTAGAAAAAATGCTGTTTTTCGCTAGGCGTCTGGACATTCCATGTGTAAATGTATCATAACTATTTCAAGAGATGCAAGAGAGGTGAAAAAATGAAAGCGGTCGGCCTTGTTGTGGAATACAACCCTTTTCATAACGGACATTTATATCATATAAAGGAAGCAAAATCGGAAACCCGGAGCGAGGTGGCGGTTGCCGTTATGAGCGGCTCCTTTTTGCAGCGCGGCGAACCCGCCATCGTCTCAAAGTGGGCGCGAACGAAGATGGCGCTCGCATCTTTTGCCGATGTCGTCGTTGAACTTCCTTACATATTCGCTGTTCAAAAAGCGGAAACGTTTGCTGAAGGCGCCGTCGCGATTTTAAATGAGTTAGGGTGTGCTTCTTTGTTGTTCGGAAGCGAGCACGGCGATATTGAGGCGTTTCTCAATACAGCCGCACATACGATAGAGCACGAAGACGGGCTCAACGAAGAAGCAAAAAAACAAATAGCGTTTGGGCTGAGCTACCCGCAAGCGATGGCAAAGGCGTTCCGGGCTGTAACCGGAGACGGCAGAAACATTGTTGACCTTTCAAAGCCGAACAACATACTCGGATTCCATTATGTGAAAGCCATCGTGCAAAAGCAATTGAGCATGAAGCCTGAAACCGTCAAGCGCCGATCCTCGGGCTATCACGATTCGGCCTTCCCGGAAGCGGACCGAATCGCAAGCGCCACAAGCATACGCAAATCGATCTTTGAAATGGGAAGCCTCGCGAACAGCCGCTTCTACCTTCCAAAGCCATCGATCGACGAGCTTGATGAATACGCCCGGACTTTCGGCATGTGGCACTCGCCCGAAGATTATTTCCCCTTTTTGAAATACAGCCTCCATACAATGGATACAGAAGAGCTGAAAGGGATTTATGAAGTGGAAGAAGGACTTGAGCACCGCGCCAAAAAAGCGATCCGAAAAGCAGGCTCATTTAAGGAATACATGGAGCTTTTGAAAACGAAGCGCTATACATGGACAAGGCTGCAGCGCATGAACACCCATATCCTTACAAAAACGAAGAAAGCCGACGTCAAGCGCATGTTAAGCGAACCGTATCCGGCATACATCAGACTTCTCGGCATGACAAAAAAAGGACAGGCCTATTTAGCGGAAAAGAAAAAAAGCTTGAGCGTACCCCTTATTACAAAGACGGGATCTTTTTCCCACCCTTCCCTTCAGCTCGACATAAAAGCGGGTCAAGTATACAGCGCCCCGCTCAAAGAGCCGGGGCGGACGATGCTGACAGAGCAGGAATATTCCCTTTCGCCGATCAGGTATGACGAAGACAGCCGGATATTTTTGCGCAAATAAAACCGCCTGATGTTGCTCATCAGGCGGTTTTCACTTTATCTTCCAAATAATGAATCGCATCATCCATCGTGTCGACAGGGACGATTTTCATATCGGTTTTAATATCTTTTGCCGTTTTGACCGCTTCTTCGTAGTTAGATCCTTTTTTTCCGCCTTCGTTCGGAGCAAAAAAGATGTCGGCTCCCGCCTTATCTGCGGCAACGACTTTCTGGCTGATGCCGCCGATCGGACCGACTTTGCCTTCGTCATCGATCGTTCCGGTTCCCGCAATATGGTGTCCTTTCGTCTCGTCTTCTTTTGTCAGCTGATTATAGATCTCCATTGACATCATCAGCCCCGCCGAAGGACCGCCGATGTTTTCAATGTCCATATCGACCTCCGGCTTCACCTTGACATTGCGGTCTGTGATGAGGGATACGCCAAGCCCGGCTCTCTTCGGATCTTCTTTAAATGTTTTCAGCTTCATCTCATATGTTTTTTCTTCTTTATCCCGTTCAACTACGATTTTCACGGGGTCTCCGGCTTTTTTTGATTCGATGTAGCGGACGAAGCTCTCCGCTGAACGGAACGTTTTTCCGTCAGCTTTTTTAATTTTGTCTCCGACTTGTATTTTTCCTTCTGCAGGCATGCCGCTGACGACCGTCATGGCATATACGCCGTTAAACGTGTAGCTGACTTCTTTTCCGGCCCGCTTATAAGCGGCGATCATCGCATTTTCCTGGGAATCTCTCATCATTTGCAGCTGGCGCTTCATATATTCCTGATCAGATTCGCCTTCTTGTTTGAAATTTTCTTCCGGAAGAATTTCGTGATAAGGGCGCACTTTTGCCCACATGTATGTAAGCGGATTTGCAGGGCCGACTTTCACTGTCATTAAAGAAAAGCTCCCTTTTTCAGGATAGCCGTTATCAACTTTAATTAAAGGTTTCAGCTCAGTCGCTTCGCCGGGTTCTGTAATGTAATAAGGCAGCTTCACAAATGACAGCGCGGCCGTGATGATAACGATCAGTAATGCGATGCGTATAATTCTTTTTTTCAGCATGTATATGTAACCCTCCATCTTTATTTTCACCGGCTCACATCTTCGGTCCGGTTCCAAATTTTCAGCCTTCATGAATTCACAGATGTATGCCATACCTTCTATTGATGCTTATTAAGGAGAAGGGCTTCAGCAAGTCTCAAGCAGCTTCCGGTTCATTTGTATCGCCGATCTGCAATCTGGTGGTCTAAAATGAGGACCAGCCTTCGTATAATGATAAAGAAGTTTCACGGAGAAGGCTTCCGCACAAATCGGGCAAGCTTTTCGTTTATTTTATCATGATCCTGTTTCCAATGTGTATTCACAGCCGCAAAGGGGGTTAGAAATGGACATGTCAAAGGTAAAGACACTTATGATTGCCGTTTTGCTGCTTTCGTTTACAGCCGCCGTCATCACCCATCCGCAAGAATCATTTGACGCTTCTAAAAGTGGACTTGCCATGTGGTGGGAGGTCGTATTCCCTTCCCTTTTGCCTTTTTTTATTTTATCAGAGCTCTTGATCGGATTTGGTGTCGTCAGGTTTGTCGGGCTGCTGCTAGAGCCTTTCATGAGACCGGTGTTCCGCGTTCCCGGCGTCGGAGGGTTCGTGCTTGCGATGGGAATGGCATCAGGAAATCCGGCCGGTGCAAAACTGACTTCAAGGCTGAGACAAGAGCGGCAGATTTCACGGGTCGAAGCAGAGCGGCTCGCTTCGTTCACCAACTCATCTAACCCGCTGTTTATTTTCGGAGCCGTTGCGGTCGGCTTTTTCCATAATCCTTCTCTCGGCGTCGTGCTTGCGGCAGCCCATTATTTGGGCAATTTCGCAGTCGGGTTGACGATGCGTACTTACGGAAGAAAAGAAGAGAACCGCACCGCTGTGCGAAAGAAGCTTCCTTTGCCTTCTATTAAAGAAGCCTTAAAAGCGCTCCATCAGGCAAGACTTGAAGAAAAGCGGCCGCTCGGCAAACTTTTGAGCGATGCTGTCATCTCTTCTGTCCAAACGCTGTTAATGGTGGGCGGCTTCATCATTCTTTTTTCGGTTTTTAATAACATTCTTTCTGTGATGCACATCACCGACATTCTTTCGCACGCCACACGAATGATTTTGACTGCTCTTCAATTCCCCGGTGATTTTGATAAACCGTTATTATCGGGATTGTTTGAAATTACGCTCGGCAGCAAACTGGTCAGTGCCACGGATGCGGCGCTTCTCCAGCAAGCGGTGATTGTCAGCTTTATTTTGGGTTTCAGCGGCTTCTGCGTTCAGGCGCAGGTTGCAGGCATTCTTGCTGAAACCGATATTCGCTTTAAGCCGTTTTTTATCGCCCGCATCCTTCAGGGAATTTATGCAGCGATCTTTGTTCTTATTCTTTGGAAGCCTCTTTATACATCGTTCTATTCTCCGACGGAGCCGGCCTTCTCCTTTCTGACGGCCGGGAAAACGGAATCTTTCTTTCTGCAGATGTGGAACGCGTTGGCAGAGATTGGTCCGCTCCTTACGATCGGCACCCTTCTCATTTACAGCATTCTTTATGCCAAGTCTTTCACCCCTGCTAAAAAATGAGCAGCCGATTACGGCCGCTCATTTTTTGCAAACTTTTTTTCAAGTGCAGCCTCGACCGCTTCCGGCACGAGTTCTGCGACTGAACCTTTATATTTTGCCACTTCTTTGACAATGCTTGAACTAAGGAATGAGTATTGGTTATTCGTCATCATAAAAAACGTTTCAATATTTTCATCAAGCACTTTGTTCATAGAGGTTCCCTGCATCTCGTATTCAAAGTCAGATACCGCTCTAAGCCCTCGCAGGATGACGTTCGCCTGCTTGCTCTTTGCATAATCAATCAATAGCCCCTGGAAAGATTCCACTTGCACATTCGGGATATCCTTCGTCACTTCGCGAAGCAGCCCACAGCGTTCTTCCACCGTAAACAGCGGCTTTTTCGAAGAATTGTTCAAGACGCATACATACACTTTGTCAAACACTTTCGCCCCGCGCCTGATGATATCCAAATGTCCAAAAGTCACCGGATCAAAACTTCCGGGACAAACGGCAATGCTAGCCATCCCCATTCCCTCTCTTTCTGTATATGGTCACGCCTGTTAAGCCGTATATTTCCTGACGGGCAAGCTGAAGTCCGCCCGCCTCGGTCGGAAGGATAACTTCCTTCCCATGCTCAGCTACAATAAAACCTCTGTCAGTCAGCATATCCGCTTCATCAATCTTCGATAAAAGCGCTTCCAGCTTTTGTTCTCGATATGGCGGGTCCAAAAAGACGGCGTCAAAGCTTGCGCCCCTTTTCACCAGCGCATGGAGAGCCCGTTCAGCGTCATTCCTGTATACCTCGGCCCGTTTTTCCAAGCCCAGTGTTTTCAAATTGCCTTTTACGGTTTGAATCGCTTTAAAATCACGGTCGACAAAAATGAAGCGGTCAAACCCCCGCGACAGCGCTTCAATCCCCAATCCGCCGCTTCCCGCGTACAGATCAAGACCCGTGCCGCCTTCAAAATACGGGCCGATCATATTAAAGATGGATTCCTTTACTTTATCAGTCGTCGGCCTTGTCGACGTGCCCGGAACCGCTTTTAAGGCACGTCCCTTATACGTCCCAGAAATCACTCTCATACTTCCACCACTTTTTCTTAAAACTCGAAAAAAATCATTCCTATCTTATCATAAAGTGTTTTCTGGCACAAACACCCAAAGTACAAATTCATATGTATAGCAAAAAGGCTCAGTGGTGATAATAATAGCAACAGCATCGATTGATGTTGTTGCCAACCGCGGAGAAGACTTACGTTTCCCCATAAGTTCTTCCTCCGGTTTCTCCTCTCCCTTTGCCTTCTCCTTGATTTTTAAGGAATAGAAGGACCCCGCAGAGGTATTTCTGCGGGGATTTTTTTAAAATAAAGCAAGTTAGAGCCCGGCTTTATAGTCGTATTCTTTCGCTTTATCCTGCTTGGATTCAAACTCCATTTTCAAGAACGGTTTGTATGAAAGATCCACCTGTTTGACAAAAGAGTACGAACGTATTTTAGCGATGATTCTTTCGGCATCTTCCATATTGCAATAAACCACTACATATTTCAGCCGCTTTGAAACGTAATGAACATTTCCGAATTTCCTGAGCATTTTCGCCTGCTTCAAGGAGTGCAGCCAAACGATTAAGCCTTGACGCCTGATTTCCAAATTGTTCACCTGCCTGTCGCTGTGTGCATGAAGTTCTAAAAAAAACGAGACTCGGGGCGACCGAGCCTCATCAGGAAACTTTACAGCCGCAGCTTCCGCCTGACCCGCAGCCGCCGCCGCAAGATGAAAGATTATCAAAATAAGGGTTTCCAGTCGGTACTTTGATATGTTTTGATACAGCCTGACCGATTTCCACGCTGACTTCATCTAGGATAGATTGCAGCTCGGTTTCCGCCTTTTTAAATTCGGCTACTGTATTGTGAAGGTCAAGCTCCCGTTTGATTTCCCTCATTTTCTTGGATATCTCTTTATAATCAGGATGATACTTGCCAAAGCGCTGCACATCCTCATACTGTTCTTTTATTTTCGTAAACGAAGCGATAATACGTCCGGCCTCTTCATCTTCGCGGAGACGCTTGTAGCATTTTCTGTAATGTTCAGCCGCCTCTGATTGAAGAATCATGTTGGCCAAATCATATGCTTCATTTTGAAGCCGCAACGATTCCATTGTGGCAAACATAGACATGCACCTCCAGCTATAGTGTATCACAAAACAGCCGTTTTCAAAAATGTCTGTGCCGCCTCCAAACTATTATTTTCCAAAAACTTCGCTTGCACAAGCTGCATCGCGCCATTCTGAAACGCCCTTGGGTTTTGGTTTATGGGTGGCGCAGCCGGCCAGCAAGAGGCACAACATGATTACAAGCCAGCACTTTTTCATCACAGATCAACTCCTTTACACCTAGCTTTGCCAGAATGACGCGATTTATCATCATAAAAAAAGACTCAGGCTTTAAATTAATCCTGAGTGCGCATCGCATGAAACATTTGAAGCATCATCTGGGCCATCTGAATGCCGCCCGATAGCTGGTTGACCCTGTGAGGAATCGTTTTTTCATAAAAGTTCATCATATCGAGATGAAAGGCTGACAAGTCATTCGGATTCCGCGAAAGCTTGCGGTACCAGACCGGCTGCTCACGGATGAACCGGCGGCGCTCTTCATCAGCGAACACATACTCCTGCACTTCTTTACGCATGTCTGACTCCTTCCCTAATCTTTTCGGAAAGAAAACGGATGCTCGCCGCCGCTTTGATTCTGCTGTTTTTGGCTTCCGCCCGAAAACTGGCTGAGCAAGCTTTGCAGCGAAGAAATAGACTGGCTCATTTTATTGATCTGCTCATTCATTTGATTGGCATCCATCTTTCGGACGGCCGTCACCATTTTTGAAATGAAATCGTTTTTGCCGCCAGCAGAAGGCTCCTTTTCTGCCGAAGCTTCTTTTTCCCTGTACGGATCCCAAATCGAATCGTCTTCCCCGAGCAAAACCCAGTTTTCATATACTTCCTGCCAGCTTTTTTCTTGTTTCCGGACTTCGGAAATCAACTTAGGATGCCGTTTAATAAATTGCTTAAATTCATCAATGGATGATTGCGCGTTTTGATTTGCCAACGTCTACACCCCCTCCGAAAACATATGCCTGCTATAGTGTAATCCGCCCCGGCAAAATGTGTTCGCCTAAAAATTCCTCTTTTTATAGGAGTCCGTGCGGAAGAGTGAGCAGCAGACCAAACATTAAAAGTTTCATGGTTTTCTCTAAAAACTAAAAACCCGGGTATGATCCCGGGCTCTAGTGCCATTCTTTAATAAAGTTCTGCGTATAATATTTCTCGTCCACCCCGACTCCGAGATGAGTATAGTCGGCATTTAATAGCGCTTTTCTATGTCCTTCGCTGTTTAACCAGCCTTCAACCGCCGCAGGCCCGTCGACATAGTTGAGCGCAATATTTTCCCCCGCCTGCTCAAAGTTCACTTTCCCTTTTTCCAGCCTGTCTTTGAGCGTGCCTTCCGTTTCTGACACATGGGAGAAATAATGGTGCTCTTTCATGTCGCTGCTGTGGCCGTATGCCACTTTTGATACGCCTTCATCCCAAGAGAGCTGGGAAAGACCGTGTCTTGCGCGGATGACATTCGTCAAATCAAAGATCTGCTTCTCATTTGCTTTCTCGATTTTTTTCCAATCCGATTCTGTCAATGCTTGAGGTTCGATCAGGGTGCCTCTGTAGACAACTTCATACGGCCTTTGCTTGATGAAAGTCGGCGCATCAAATGCCCTGATGCTTGACAGCGTTCCCTCGAATTTATCCATATACAGCTGAACATAAATGTCTCCGACTTTCACCGTCGGCCTTGTATTCATGTCTTCCTCAGAAAATTCGAAACGGTATGAACTGCCTTTATATTGAACATTGACATAAGGGGCGATCTGGGCGGTTTTGAAAACTTCCCTTGACGGCCGTCCAATTTTAAACGGAGCGGTGTTCAACCCGTCGCCTGTCGCAAACAATGTCACGGCCTTGCCGCCAAGCAAGCCGATTTGAACGTACTGTTTTGCCCCTTGGCTATAGACCCACCATTCATAATCATATGCTGAAGGATCGACCCTGTCCGGTTTCCCCAGTTTCTTTTCGATCGTCTCAGCCGACTCTCCGATAAAAGAAAGCAAGCCGGAATCGGGAATGTTCAAGGATTTCTCTTTTTTCGCATCCTCGTTTGAGACTTGCGGCTTGTCTTCCTTCACAATTTTCTCAGGTGTTGAACCGTATTGAATAAACAGCGTGTATGAAGCCGCAACGATGAGAAGGATCACAATCGCTCTTAATATATTTTTCAAACTTTCACCTCCGACTGACGGATCAATCTATCCATAAAACGGCGCACCGCATCAAAAACTTGCCTTTAGTGTCATTTAAACAGAACTGACATGAATTTTCAATGATAATACAGCCTATTAAGATGTGCGACAAAATATGTTTTAATGAAGAAAATCTCCAGGCCTCTCTTCGTTTTCCGATATAAATGTCAGCGCGTCGCCAGCCTGCCGGTTTGATTTTTTGTGGGTTGAAACATCGCCTAGCGTAATGATGCCCGCAAGCGTCTTTCCCCGTGTAACCGGGACCCTCCTGATCTGATAATCTCCCATGAGATCAACCGCTTTTTCAATTGAATCGTCTTCACTTACCGTAATGAGATCCGTCGTCATGACATTTGTAATTTTTTGCGAATTTGGTTTTTTAACGGCGATCCCCCGCAGCACCAAATCCCGGTCAGTAACGATCCCAACCAGTTCCAAACCGTCATCAAGCACAACCGGAATCGCTCCGACATTTCCGTCTTTCATTTTCACGGCAGCCTCGTACACATTATCAAGAACTGTACAATATAATATTTCCTTTGTCATAATATCTTTCACACGTGTCAATCAGAAGACCTCCTCTTGTCTTTCGTTTGTTCATATTGTCGTCAAGCCGCCCGCGATTCATACTGTTCACAAAAATATTTATATATCGGCTAAAGCCAGGATTGAAAGTTTAACGCTTTCATACTATGATTGTCAGTAAAGGTAATTTTTTAAAGGGGGTTTTACGGGATGAAATTTGAAGAATCCGGTATCGAAGGCTTGACTGCTGACCTTAACCGGTTAGACGACATCATGGAAAACGAAGGGTTCGTAAGAGCTGGCCAATGGGATTATGAACGCGTCACATATGACCGCAAATTCGATATGGTGGAAGGCAGGTACTACCTCCGCGTGTTCGGATATGCCGTCGAAGGCGATGTGGGCGCCCGGCGCGCGGTCATCAAACTGATGACACCGCTTCTGGGCAAATATTATTATCCGCATGGAGTGGAATACGGTGAAAACGAACATTTCCCGCCGCAGCTCCTCAAAACAAGCAAGACGGTGCTGAATTCAATCAAAGAAAAAGTTTCAGCGCTTGAAGTGTAGCAGACGTACATAAAAAGGGTACAGCCCCTCTGATGAGGCTGTACCCTTTTTTCATCTTAATGAACCGTAGACGGCGAGTATCGCTCTTCTTCCAGTTCCTTTTCGTCTTTGGCTCTTTCCTTCCTCGCCCATCCGAAAAAGATAATCGCCAAAAATGTCCCGTACACGATTTCCTGTAAGATTTTCATGACGATCGCGCCAAGCTGCTGATCTTCCAGAACAGGCATGCTGCTGAACATTTCCGGACCTGTAAGCGTCATTCCGCTCAGCGTATCGAGAGGAACGCACAGTTTCATTGCCTCCGCCCATGCGGAAGGATCTGAATATGTCGAATACAGGGTCGTATCGCTGAACATGATCAGCGCGCACGCCGGTGTCAGCAAAATGCCGTCAGCCATAATGTAGCCGAGTTTCAAAAGTCCGTTCATTTGCGGAAGCTCCTCGACCTTGTGAACGAGCGGCCACCACATGAAAAACGCCGCAATGAAGATCAGCACCGTAATGACGGCATGATAAACGGCATCTGTCTTAATAAAATCAAACACCAAAGGAATGTGATACATCGAAAATAAACCGTTAAACACGATAATCGCGATCAATGGTTTTGAAAAAAACCGGAACAGCGGCTTGACGACCGGCAGAATAATGACCTTTTTCCAAAACCAAGGCGGTATGCCAAGGATGATCAAAGGCGGTACGATCAAATATAAAACCGCCATTTGCGCCATATGCGCGCTGAACATAATATGTCCCAGCAAATCAATCGGACTGCCTTTAGACGCGTATAAAAGAAACATCGCTGTCACGAATAAACCGATTTCTTTCCTGGATGCCCGCTCTTCTTCTGATCCAAATCGTTTCATCAGAAAAAAGTAAAGGCCGGTTATGAAAACGACAGCCCCTAGGAAATAGGGGCTCCACAGGGCGCGAAAACCGAATATTTCAAGGCTGCCCAACATGAGGCATCCTCCTTTCTGTATGTCGGTTCGATTACCACCAGATAAGCGTCACAAAAGCCAAAACGGTAACAAAAGCGACCAAAACGCCCGAATAAAGGAACAAAGTCGGCGCTTCATGCCCCCGCTGACTCATATGCATGAAGTAGTACAGCTGAAATGCAACCTGAATGACGGCCAGCAGCAGAATGAACGGCACCGTAAACCATACGCCTGCATCTGAGGCGACCGTTAAAAAAGCGACAAGGGTCAAGCCGATCATCAAACCGAATGAAATAACCTGATATCTCATGTCCTCCGCGTTTTTCTTTTTACGGTAGGCAAGATCTGTTTTGGGATTCCCTCTGTTTTCGTTATTCACCATTTTTATCCCACCATCCCCATCAAGTATACAACGGTAAAGATAAACACCCAGACAACGTCGATAAAATGCCAATAGAGGCTTGCGACAAAAAACTTCGGCGCGTTGTAAAGGCTTAATCCGCGGCGCGCATTTCTGATCATCAAAGAAAGAATCCAGAGCAGCCCGAACGTAACGTGCGCACCGTGCGTGCCGACTAGCGTATAAAAAGCGGAGCCGAGAGCCGAGCTTTGAATGGTGAACCCATATTCGTGAATATAATGGGTGAATTCATATATTTCAAGCGCCAGGAAGCCTGCACCGAGCAGAACAGTGATTCCGAGCCAAACCTGCATCTTTTTAAAAGCAAAGTTCTTCATATGATACATGGCATATACGCTCGTTAAACTGCTCGTTAAAAGGAGCATTGTCGCCAGAAAGACCAGCCCCATGTCAAACATCTCAGTCGTTTTCGGCCCTCCTGCATTTGAATTCTTCAGCGCAAGGTATGTTGCGAAGAGAGACGCGAAAAGAACCGTCTCTCCTCCGAGAAATAGCCAAAAGCCGATAAACTTATTTTTTCCTTCTAATGTAGCTTTTTCAGGAGAAGCCGGGAAGGTTTCAGCCGTTAATTTCTCTTCTGTATGCATTATGCCTTCACCCCTTTGTCGTCATCATCCATCAGTTCTTCTTTATGAATATGATACCCGTGGTCATCAATTACAGACCGGAGAAGCATCATAAATAATGTGATTCCTAATCCAATCAGAATGACAGGCAGCCCCCAGGCAAATTCCGTCCGGTACATGAAGCCGAAAGCGGATATAAACAGCCCGAGTGACATGATGAACGGGAGAATCGATCCGTTTGGCATATGGACGTCCTGAAGCGGCTCCGCGGCGGTCATTGACTGCTTGCCGGCTCTTTTTTCGATCCATAAAGCATCAAGGCCTCTGACCAGAGGCAGCTGTTTAAAGTTGTATTCAGGAGGCGGTGAAGAAACGGCCCACTCAAGCGTTCTTCCGTCATGCCAAGGATCGCTGCCGACTTTTTCCCCTTTGGCAGTCGTCACGATAATATTGATCACGAGTATGATGACAGCAGCCGCCATAAACACAGCTCCGATTGAACTGATTAAGTTCGCCATGTCAAATCCCTGATTCGGCAAGTATGTGAACACGCGTCTCGGCATTCCCCACAACCCGAGCCAATGCTGGATGAAGAAAGTCAGATGGAACCCGATGAAAAAGAGCACAAATGTTATTTTGCCCAACGCTTCGCTCAGCATTTTCCCGAACATTTTCGGCCACCAGTAATGAGCGCCGGCGAGGATGGCAAACACCACTCCGCCGATGATGACGTAATGGAAGTGAGCCACGACAAAGTACGTGTCGTGGAACTGATAGTCAGCCGGTGCAGCAGCAAGCATGACACCTGTCACCCCGCCCATGACAAACGACGGGATAAAAGAAATCGCATAAAGCATCGGCGTTGTAAACTTAATGCTCCCGCCCCAAGCCGTGAGCAGCCAGTTGAAGATTTTAATTCCGGTCGGGACGGCAATGGCCATCGTCGCCACCGCAAAAATGGCGTTCGCCACAGGCCCGAGTCCCGTTGTAAACATATGGTGGGCCCAAACCATGAAGCCTAAAAAGCCGATCAATACGGTCGCAAATACCATTGAAGAATAACCGAACAGCCTTTTTCTCGCAAAAACCGGAATGATTTCCGAAAAGATTCCGAACGCCGGGAGTACGAGAATATAAACTTCAGGGTGTCCGAAGATCCAGAACAGATGCTCCCAAATGATCGTATTACCGCCTAATTCCGGATTGAAAAAGCTCGTTCCGAACAACCGGTCCAGCATCAAGAGCGCGATGCCTACGGTCAGCGGCGGGAACGCGAATAAAATCAAAGCCGAAGCGACGAATGTCGTCCATGTGAAAAGCGGCAGCCTCATGTATGTCATGCCCGGCGCCCTCATATTGATAATCGTCGCGAGAAAGTTAATTCCGGCAATCAGCGTACCGATCCCGGCAATTTGCAGACCGAGAACATAGAAATCGATCCCGTGCCCTTCGGAATGAAGGGAAAGCGACGCGTAAGACGTCCAGCCGGCATCGGGTGCCCCTCCCAAAAACCAGCTTAAATTCAGAAAGATGCCGCCGAAAAGGAACAGCCAGAAGCCGAGCGAGTTCAAAAATGGAAACGCAACATCCCTCGCGCCTATCTGCAGCGGAACGACGGCATTCATCAGTGCGAACAAAAGCGGCATCGCTGCCAGGAAAATCATCGTTGTACCGTGCATCGTCATGATCTCATTGTAGACTCCGCCGCTCATGATGTCATTGTTCGGTATCATCAGCTGAACCCTGATCAGCATCGCTTCGATTCCGCCGAGCACAAAGAAGAACCCGCCGCCCAGCAAATAAAGGATGGCAATCTTTTTATGATCGACAGTCGTTAAATAGTCCCATAATACAGCCCCAAAACCTTGCTTTTTCTTAAGCGTACTCACAATGTAACCTCCCTCATTCTCCCTTTGAAGCGTTAGTCTTCCGTTTTTAACCCCTTTAAATATTCAGTCAGTGCATCAAGTTCCTTGTCGCTCAAATCAGGGTATGTGCCGGTCATTTTGTTGCCCGGTTTTATGCTTTCAGGATCCTTGAGCCACGCTCTCAAGTTTTCATCGCTGAATTCCTTCACACCGGCGATCGTCGACCGGTCTCCAAAAGTCGCGAGGTTCGGAGCCGTTCTGGCCGCTTCCGCCCTTTGGTCTTTTGAATCGGTCGCATGACAGCTCAGGCAGTTTTTCTCTTTGAACACTTTTTCTCCTTCAACAGCGAGATCGGTTTTCGCCCCCGCTTTATAGTTTTCCATATCGCTCATCCATTCCTTGAACTCATCCTTCGAAACCGCTTTAACTTTAAAGTCCATTAAAGCATGGGAAGGTCCGCAGAGCTCGGCGCATTTCCCGTAGAAATAGTCTCCGGCTTTTTCAGCGCGTTTTGAATCGAACGTTAAGAAGAATTTGTTTTCATTGTCTGTGTTCGTATCAATCTTACCCCCGACTGAAGGAACCCAGAATGAATGTTTGACATCGGAAGCTTTCAGCTTAAAGTAAACGCGTTCATCGGTCGGCACGACCAGCTCCTGGCTCGTCACCACGCCGTAGTCAGGATATTCGAATTCCCACCAGTAAAGGTTCGCCCGGACATTGACGACCAGCGCCTTCTCCGGATCCCTGTTTTTCTTATCCATCGGTTTTGTATCAGCAAGATCAAAGGTCTGTGCGACAACAGGAACAACCAGGATAAGAAGGAGAAGAATTGGAATAACAGTCCATAAAATTTCTAAATTGCGGTTTCCTTCAACCTGTTTCGGGATGTGGTCATCACCGAGCTTAGATCTTCTGTACCTGACGATGACAAATACGAAAATGAAACTTACCACCACTACAACAACAACCATGATCAGCGTGCTGAGAATCATTAGGAAATACTGCTGATCAGCCACCTCGCCCGCCGGCTGCAGCGTTGATATGAACGGTTCTCCGCACCCTGCTAAAACGAGCGCCAAAATAGTGAACAGCGACATCAGACGCCATTTCTTTAACATTTCTTCCCAACCCCTTTTCAATCAATCCTTTTGAAACTTTCACTGTTCAAACGTTTATAGGACACCTATTCATTCATCTGACTCCCCACTTAAATTAAAGCACTTACATTTCCTCATTTCTTAAATAATGAGGTTTTTTACTCAAAATACCATCTATGTATGAACGTAAAGCCGCCTTGTTAAACATAATCGAAAAAAATCGATAAGGCGGCTTTTACATGATTGTTGTCTGTTTGAAGTGTTAAGTGACAGCCTTCAATGTGATGAATTATAGAGTTCTATCCAATTTTAAAAAGTGTGAATACGACCATGGCAACGAAGAATATGGTCAAGTAATTTAATGAATATACAAACATGAGCGTTGCCCACTTCATGATATTTTTGCTTCTGTAACCGACCAGACCGCAAACGAGCCAGCCGATATTGAGTACCGTTCCCAAAATGACGATCGGCAGTCCGAGTCCGCCCAGGAAAAACGGCAGCGGCATTAAGCAGGCAATCCAAATGATGATTTGCCTTTTCGTCACTTCAAAACCGTGTACAACAGGCAGCATCGGTATATTTGCAGCTCTGTATTCCTCCGTTTTCTTAATCGCAAGCGCCAGAAAGTGGGGAATCTGCCAAATAAACATGATTAAAAACAGCACCCATGCCTCAACTCCGATGGAGCCTTGGACAGCGGTCCATCCGATCAAAGGAGGAACAGCCCCTGACACACTTCCGATAATCGTATTAACGGTATAGCGGCGCTTTGACCACATCGTGTATAGAAACACGTACGTAAAGACGCCGACAAAGCCTACTGCGGCAGTTGTCAGATTGGTCATCAGCAGCATGATAAAACCGAGCGCAGTCAGCAGAATGCCGAACCACAATGCCTGTGAAGGCTGGATTTTACCAGTCACCGTCGGCCTTGTTCTCGTCCGCTGCATAAGCTGGTCAATATCACGGTCATAATAGTTGTTGATGACGCATGATCCTGCGATAATAAGCGAGGATCCCGCTAAAGTGAACAGCACGATATCAAGGTTTCCTAGAAAGCTCAGATTTGAAAAGTAAAAAGCGAGCCACAAGCCCGTAAAAGTTGTTATCAGGTTCGAGTAAACAATCCCGACTTTGATAAGGGCGAGGAAATCTTTCCATGCTGTCGTCTCTTCTATTTGTCCATTCATTGCTGTATCAGCTGTAATTCTTGTTTCAGCCATAATACTAACCCCCCTTACTCAAACCTTCATCACGTCAAGAGAAGCGGTATATTCATAAAAAACCTACAACTCTATCATACAAGATTACCGGTTGGAAAAAAACAGCCTATTAAATATTAATCGACAAACCGGTTTATATTTGTGAACTTTTTATGACTTTCTTTACAGATGAAGGAAAAATTGTGAACAAGAGCGGAAAACCACTGTCATTCTAATATAGTTCTATCAAACGAAGCCACAATTATCAAGTCTTCAAAACCAATAAAAATGTGAACGCCTTCTATTGCATTTTTGTGAACAATAATCATTATGAATTGCAGCAGAACATCAATTCGCTTACACTTGAAGGTGGCAAATATCTTTTTATTAGTCAGTTTGCATTAAAAAAGGAGAATTGAATTTATGAATAAAGCATTAAAAGGCTTGGGAATTATCACAACTATCGCCATGCTTTTCGTGCTGATCGGCGGCGCCCTCGTCACAAAGACGGGTTCGGGAATGGGCTGCGGCAGATCTTGGCCGCTTTGCAACGGAAGCATATTCCCGGCTCTAACCCTTGAATCGATTATCGAATGGAGCCACAGGTTTGTCAGCGGCACATCCGGCGTCCTTGTGCTGGCTCTCGCCATTTGGACATGGAAAAAAATCGGCCATATTAGAGAAACGAAATTTCTTGCGGTGATGTCGGTCGTCTTCCTCATTCTTCAGGCGCTCCTGGGCGCTGCGGCGGTCGTCTTCGGGTCTTCGGCCCTGATCATGGCTTTGCACTTCGGAATCTCGCTTATTTCCTTTGCATCTGTTCTGCTGTTGACGCTCCTCGTGTTTGAAGCTGACAGCAAGCAGAAAGCCGAATCGTTTTATATAGGAAAAACCATGCAGTTTCATATGATAGGAATCATTATATACACATATGTCGTCGTTTATACAGGCGCATATGTCCGGCATACGAAGTCAAGCCTTGCGTGCCTTGACTTTCCGATGTGCAGCACACAAAACGGCTGGCTCCCAGGGAAGTTTCACGAATGGGTGCAGATGGGACACAGGGCTGCGGCGCTTCTTCTGTTCGCTTGGATCATTGCGGCAGCGATACATGCGGCCAAACAGTATAAAAATCAAAAACGCATTTATTGGGGCTGGATGATTTCCCTGATCCTGATTATCCTTCAGGCTGCCTCAGGAATTGCGGTTGTCTACAGCAGGCTGGATTTGGGATTTGCACTCGCCCACGCTTTCTTCATTTCCTGCCTGTTCGGAATCCTTTGCTACTTCCTGCTGCTTGTTGCGCGCTATCGCAGACAGGCGCAAAAATAACAATAAACGGTTGATCCCCCGCCTGTTGCGGGGGATTTTTTCATAAAAAAAGGCCGCCGACAAAAGTCAGCGGCCGCACTTTTATTTTTTCAGCTCAATGAGGAGGTCGCCGGTTTGAATGGCTTCTCCGTTTGTCACATGAATGTTTTCAACAGTTCCTGAAAACGGAGCCTGAACGGTCGTTTCCATTTTCATTGCTTCATTGATCATTAAATGATCGCCCTTCTTCACTTGGTCCCCTTTGCTTACAAGAAGCTTAATCACCGTTCCCGGCATGGACGCCGCGATATGATTCGGGTTTGAACGGTCGGCTTTCACCTTTTGATGAACGGACGATTTAATGCTTTCGTCTTTAATGACCACTTCGCGAGGCTGGCCGTTCAGTTCAAAGTAGACGACTCTCGTTGCATCAGGACGCGGTTCGCCGATAGAGACAAGTTTGACGATCAGCGTTTTCCCTCTTTCGATCTCGACTTCGATTTCTTCGCCGAGCGTCATGCCGTAGAAGAAGGTCGGTGTATCAAGCACTGAGATGTCCCCGTACAGTTCCGCTGTCTTAACATACTCGGTAAACACTTTCGGATAAAGCGCATATGCAACAGCATCCTGATCGGAAAGCTCCAGATCATGCGTTTCCTTAAACTCCGCTTTTATATCGTCAAACGAAACGGGTTCGAGAAGTTCTCCAGGGCGCACTGTAATCGGCTCCTGCCCTTTCAAAATCAGCTTTTGCAATTTCTCAGGGAATCCGCCGTGAGGCTGGCCGATATACCCTTTAAAAAGCTCGACTACTGAGTCAGGAAAATCGAGTGATTCTCCTCTTTCGTAAATATCATCTTCCGTCAGGTTATTTTGCACCATGTAAAGTGCCATATCCCCGACGACTTTAGATGACGGCGTAACCTTTACGATGTCCCCGAACAGGTGGTTGACCCGGCTGTACATTTCTTTCACTTCATTCCAGCGATCACCGAGGCCGACTCCCTTAGCCTGCTGCTGAAGGTTGCTGTATTGGCCGCCAGGCATTTCATGCTTGTAAATTTCGGTATGAGGCGCGTTCATGCCGCTCTCAAACTCGCTGTAGTATTTTCTGACAGACTCCCAATATTGAGACAGCGACTCTACCGCATCGACATTCAGCTGCGGACGGCGTTTATCGCCTTCAAGCGCATGATAAAGCGAGCTTGCGCTTGGCTGTGATGTCAGGCCCGCCATAGAGCTGACCGCTACGTCGACGATGTCGACGCCTGCTTCTATCGCCTTCGCGTACATAAAAATACCGTTGCCGCTCGTGTCGTGTGTATGCAAGTGGATCGGAATATCGATCGTCTCTTTCAAAGCTGACACCAGTTCGTATGCTGCTTGAGGTCTCAGCAGGCCGGCCATATCTTTAATGCCGAGAATATGCGCCCCCGCTGATTCAAGCTCTTTTGCCATTGACGTATAATATTCAAGGTTATATTTTGTTCTGTTCGGATCGAGAATGTCTCCGGTATAGCAGATCGCGGCTTCGGCAAGTTTGCCCGACTCGCGCACTGCATCAATGGCGAGCGTCATCCCTTTAACCCAGTTCAAGCTGTCAAAAATGCGGAATACATCGATTCCGGCCGCAGCGGATTCGCTGACAAACTTTTTAATCAGGTTGTCAGGGTAGTTTGTATACCCGACGGCATTCGAAGATCTCAACAGCATTTGAAACATCGTATTTGGAATTTCCTTCCGCAGCTTCTCAAGCCTTTTCCACGGGTCTTCTTTCAAGAAACGGTAAGCGACATCAAAAGTGGCGCCGCCCCACATTTCAAGGCTGAAAAGCTCAGGCCAGAGCGCAGCTGTCGGATTGGCGATTTTCTCCAAATCATGCGTTCTGAATCTTGTCGCAAGCAGTGACTGATGGGCATCGCGGAACGTCGTATCAGTGAGGAGCACTTCCTCTTGATCTTTCACCCATTTGACGAGCCCTTCAGCTCCGCGTTCATCAAGAATCTGTTTTGTTCCGCTCGCGATCGGCTGATCGACATCCGTTTTGACGATCTGGGGCTTGTCGAACTCCGGCTTCTTCTTTTTATCAATGCCCGGGAAGCCGTTGACCGTTACGTTCCCGATATACGTCAGCATTTTTGTTCCACGGTCTCTCTGCTTAGGAAAGACAAAGAGTTCCGGTGTTGTATCAATAAATGACGTGTCGTATTGCCCTGTGAGAAATTTTTCGTGTTTCGCCACGTTTTCAAGGAAAGGAATATTCGTTTTGATTCCCCTTATCCTGAATTCCTGTAGGTTGCGGACCATTTTGGCCGCCGCCTGTTCAAACGTCAGCGCCCAGGTTGAAAGCTTAACAAGCAGCGAGTCATAATAAGGCGTAATGACAGCGCCCTGAAAACTGTTTCCGGTATCAAGCCTCACCCCGAAACCGCCGCCTGAGCGATATGCCATGATTTTGCCTGTGTCAGGCATGAAATTGTTTGACGGGTCTTCAGTCGTAACCCTTGACTGGATCGCATATCCGTGCAGCGTGATGGCATCCTGGTTCGGAATGCTGATTTCGCTGCTGCCCAGACTGAGTCCGGCAGCAATCAGGATTTGTGTCTGAACGATATCGACACCCGTCACCATTTCCGTAATGGTGTGCTCCACCTGAACACGCGGGTTGACTTCAATAAAGAAAAACTCATCGTTCGCAACTAAAAATTCGACCGTACCGGCATTGACATAATCAACATTCTTCGCAAGCTTAACGGCAGCATCGCAAATCTTTTCCCGGAGGGACTCAGAAAGCGAAACGCTCGGCGCTATTTCGATAACCTTTTGATGACGCCTTTGCACAGAGCAGTCACGGTCGTAAAGGTGAACCACGTTACCTTCTTTGTCTCCGATGACTTGAACTTCAATGTGCTTCGGCTTTTCGATCAGCTTTTCGACATACACTTCATCATTACCAAAAGCGGCTTTCGCCTCTGATTTTGCCCTGTTATAGGATTCCTCCAGCTCCGATTCGTCTCTGACGATCCGCATGCCGCGGCCGCCGCCGCCAAGCGACGCTTTGATGATAAACGGATATCCGAACTCCTCCGCAAATTGTTTGACCTCCGCGATATCAGCCACTGGGCCGTCGCTCCCCGGTATGACGGGAATTCCTGCTTTTTCAGCTTGTTCACGGGCTTTTACTTTGTCTCCAAACATATCGAGGTGCTTGGAGGTCGGTCCGATAAAGATGATGCCTTCCTCTTCACACCGCTTGGCAAACTGAATGTTTTCAGACAGGAAGCCGTAGCCCGGATGGATGGCATCCACATGGTTGCGTTTCGCAATCTCGATGATCCCTTCAATATCAAGATAAGCATCAATCGGCTTTTTCCCTTCGCCGACCAAGTATGCTTCATCGGCTTTGTATCTGTGGTATGATCCGCTGTCTTCTTTAGAATAGATCGCTACCGTACGGATATTCAGTTCTGTGCAGGCGCGAAATACGCGGATAGCGATTTCCCCTCTGTTTGCAACAAGAACTTTTTGAATAGACTGTTGTGACATGTCGTTCCCCCTCATCCGCTGTTTTAAGTATGTATCTATTCTAAATGAATCGGATGGACATTGTACACGCTTAGTTTTTTAAAAATTTATACTTTTTTTATATTGATTTTCTTTGGTTTTTGTAGTATCGACAGGCTGTTTTCGTTTGAACCGGTCAAAGTATTCATTAAACATGCTGATGTTCACCAATATCCCCGCGCTTGCCATCAGCAGAATGAGCGATGACCCTCCATAGCTGATAAACGGAAGCGTCACCCCTGTCAAAGGAATCAAGCCGGATATGCCGCCCAGGTTCACGAAAGACTGGATGGCGATCATGCTTGATATCCCGATCGCAAGCAGGCTTCCAAACGGGTCGTCGCATTTTCTCGCAATATAAAACCCTTTTAAAACGATGAAAGCGAGCAGCAGCACGACAAAAAGGACGCCGAAAATGCCGAGCTCCTCGGCGATGACCGCCATAATGAAATCGGTGTGCGTTTCAGGCAGATATCCATACTTCTGCACGCTTTCGCCGAGACCCAGGCCGAACAGCCCTCCCGAACCGATCGCCAAGTAGGAGTTGACGACTTGAAAACCAGATTTCTGTGCGTCTTTAAACGGGTTTTGGTAGCTTTCAAACCGATTCATCCGTCCTTCTGTTAAAATGCTGTCCCAGTTGAAATAAATGAGCGGGCTGACGAGCACAAGGACAGCCCCGGCCAAAAGTACGAGCTTTAACAGCGTTTTGCCGCTGAATCCCGAGCACAAAATAATGCACAAAGCGATTAAAGCGATGATAAAGGCCGTTCCCACATCCGGCTGAGCAGCGACCAGTGCGCAAATGAAAAGCGTGATGATCGCGGGAGGGGCGATTCCGGCTCCCAAGTTGTCAATATAGCTTTGCTTTTTGGCATAGACGGAAGAAAGATACAAGATGACGGTCAGCTTGACAAACTCCCCCGGCTGGATGCCGTAATTCGAAACCCTGAACCAGCTTTGGGCATTCCCGGCCACGTGTCCGACAACGAACAGCCCGAACAAAGCGACAACGGAAATGAGCAGCAAAAACTTTTGGAATTTTTGATTGGCAAAAGCCTTATACGGAAAAAGCGCCGCGCATAAAAATATGACGGTTCCGAGCACCAAAAACATCAGCTGCCTGTCAAAAAAGTAGCTGCTGTCTTGTCCGTACCTTGTCACGGCTGTGATCATGCTTGAGCTGTACACCATGACGAGCCCGAACCCGCACAGCAGGAATACAGCGAAGATTAATGAATAATCATAGGATTTGAGCATTCTTTTTATCATATTATTATCCTCTTCCTTACTTGCCTTCAAAATGTGTTTGTGGTAACTCCTTCGTTATTTTACTACACTTTCTTAAAAAGCACGAAAGATACCCTTTTCATAAGACTTCGAATCTCGTCTGAAAGAAAAGTCCGTCTGTTCCAAGACTGCCGTTCTATTTTTTTATCGGCATACCATGCGTCTTCGTTTATTCGGCACGAACAGCATTCATTCCTTCATCAGCGGACGTTTTCTTTCTCATTCCATAACAAAAAAAGCCTGCCGGCAGTTTGTTTCTATCGAAACGTCGTCGACAAGCTGACTCAGACAGAAAGATTCTTCTGAGGTGTTCATTTATTTTTTTGTAAATGCATCATGTAATGCAGACAATTCACGTTCCAGCCTGTAAAGCAGTTCTTTACCCTCTTCTTCATCCACTAATCCAAGGCGGACAGCAAAATCAATTTCCCTAGAGAGTCCGAACATTTGTGTATCTAAAACCTCTTCATAAAGAGGACATTGAGGCATCGTTAAGTTGTCCATTTGCACTTGAATCAGCTTTAAGATTTTATCAGCATCACGTTTTAACAGGGCAAGTGCTTTTTCACGATGGTCGACTACAATCTCAGACGCCAAAAGTATCCCTCCGTTCCCCAGGCGAGTACCTAATTCTTCTATTTATGATAAAGCCTCAGCCGAAAAAAAGCAAGCTATTTCTGTCCTTTCGCCGTATTTCAAAGACTCGCATTTTAAGCTTCCGCTCACGTTTTAAAAAATGCTTAAACTGTAGTTCGCCGATAACAGCTCTAAAAGCCGGATTCCAGCGATGCTGTTTCCCTTTTCATCAAGCGAGGGCCCGAAGATGCCGATGCCGAAACGGTATGGGGATAGACCCATGATTCCCCCTGAAACCCCGCTTTTGGCGGGTATGCCGATTTTGATTGCGAATTCGCCGCTGGCATTATACATTCCGCATGTCACCATAAATGTTTTGCAAATTCTCGCGATATCCTTCGGTATGATTTGTTCTCCCGTTTCGGGATGCTTGCCGTTCAAAGCAAAAACAGAACCGATTTTCGCCAAGTCTAAGCTGTTCATTTCAATGGCGCACTGCTTTGTATACACATCCATGACATCCTCAACCTCAGCCTGAAAAATACCGTGCTCTTTCATGTAGTAGCACATCGCCCTGTTGACCATCGAGGTTTCAAATTCAGATTCGGCGACCTTCTCACAAAAGGTAATATTCCGGTTATTTGCCAGTTTTTTAATAAAATCAAGAAGCCTGCCGATCTTATCGGCATTCGTCTCTCCTTTAATCATGCTTGTCACCACCAATGCTCCGGCATTTATCATCGGATTCAGCGGCTTCCCCGGGTTGACGGTTTCAAGTTTGATGATGGAGTTAAACGGATCACCAGTCGGCTCTTGTCCTACATAATGAAACACTGTTTCCGGACCGTGATCGATCAGGACGAGAGCAAGCGACAATACTTTTGAGATGCTTTGCAGAGTGAAGGCTTTTTCCACGTCTCCCGCTGATATACACGTCCCGTCCGTAAAGTAGACCGCCGCCGATAAATCGTCCTCCGATAATTCAGCCAAAGCCGGTATGTAAGATGCAACCTTTCCTTTGTCCGTCACTTTTTTCGCTTCCGTGACAAAATATTCAAGCTCCTCATTATCCCGGCAATTCAAGTTTTTTCCCTCCATCCGAGCGTCGTTGCTGTTATCTTTCCCGGAGAGGGCTTTTGTTATGAGAAGTGACAATTTGAAAGAAAGCGCTTATAATTTTTGTGAGGGAGTGGTAGAGACATGAGCATTGTAACGATCACAGGAAATGTAAAGTATTCGATTACGCTCGATCCGAGCGTTTGGATTTTTGATGACCGAAAATTTGATCTCGATCAGTTCTTTTCAGATTTCAGAGAGGTAAAAGATGAAGAAGACGACCTTGTGATTGACCGGGAACGGCAAATCAGGGAAGGTACTGTATCGCCGCCGACACTGAAATCAGAGAAAAAATATGAAAAGGAGAAATTGCTTGACGGCACTTTCGGGATCAAGCTTGAACCTTTTTTAAAAAATGCGGAGGTGACAGGCTCCGCCGTCAAATGCCTCTTCAAAACGGAAGGTGAAGACGTTTCCGTTCCGATCGAAGAAGCGGGCGGCATGATTCTCTGCTTCAGCAACAATGGCAAGCCGCTTGGCGAAGACGGGCCTGTACACGTTTATTTTCCCGACGGTTCAAACAGGATGACTCCTGTGAAACGAGTAAAAGAAATTCACATTGTTTAAAGCTACAACACTGCAACGGGTGCGCCGGAGGCGATGAAAAACTCCGCCTCCTCTTTCCCGGCCGGGCTATCGGCACTTGCCGGCAACCCGGCCCGCGGGCCATGCAAGTTGCAACCCGGGTTAAACGCCCGGGTTTTTTTATTTACAGCAGATCGGCTGCAAGCCTGGCGAGCCGGGAGCGCTCTCCTTTTAAAAGCTTCACGTTTCCGGAAATTTTTTGATCCTTAAAGCGCTCGACAACATAGGCCAGGCCGTTGTTCATCGCATCTAAATAAGGATGGTCGATCTGTTCGGTGTCTCCCATCAATACGATTTTACTGCCTTCCCCGACGCGGGTCAGAAGCGTTTTGACTTCATGCTTGGTCAGATTTTGAGCCTCATCAATGATGATGAATTGGTCAGGAATGCTTCTGCCCCTTATATATGTGAGGGCTTCGACTTGAATGGAGCCCATCCCCGCTAAAATATCATCAAGCTCCCCCGGCTTTTTTGCATTGAACAAGTATTCCAGGTTATCAAAAATAGGCTGGACCCACGGACGAAGTTTTTCTTCTTTTTCACCCGGAAGATAGCCGAGATCTTTTCCGACAGGAACGATCGGCCTTGTGACAACAAGTTTTTTAAAATTCCCCAGGTCTTCTGTCTGCAGCAGCCCTGCTGCCAACGCAAGCAGGGTTTTTCCTGTGCCGGCTTTTCCAATCAGGGTGACAAGCGGAATATCTTGTCTTAAAAGAAGTTCCAAAGCCATCGTCTGCTGTACATTTCGCGAACGTATGCCCCAAACCTGTTCCTGATCGAAAACAAGCTTTTTAACGGCTTTTCCGCTTTGATCTACGATCCCTACGGCAGAGGATGATCCGCCGAGCGCGTCCTTCATGACGACAAACTGGTTCGGACGCAGCATCTCACTGCTGATTTCGTGAAGCGGCAAATCGTGATGTTCAAAAAAGGAATTCATCTGATCCGGGCGAATGTACACGTCTGTATAACCGCTGTATATATCATCATTGTCGACAACCCTGTCGTGCAAAAAATCCTCTGACATCAAGCCGATGGCATCGGCTTTGACACGGATCAGCATATCTTTGCTGACAAGGATAACCGGCCTGCCGTCTTCTTTCGTTTCCTCTTCCAGGCTGAGGTTTTTCGCTACGGCTAAAATACGGTTGTCGCTTGTTTTTTCGATAAAAATTTCTTGAAGCTGCTGAAAAGAGCGATGGTTCAGCTCGATTCTCAAGCTTCCTCCGTTTGGTAGGGGAACATTTTCATACAGCCTTCCTTTTAAACGCAAATCATCTATCAATTTAGATACGCGCCTTGCATTCCTCCCAATTTCATCCATGTAGCGTTTCTTTGAGTCGACTTCCTCCAATACGACAGCCGGGATGACAACCTCGTTATCTTCAAAAGAAAAGATTGAATTCGGATCCTGCAATAACACATTCGTATCCAGCACATAAATTTTACTCAATCTTCCGCCTCCTGATCAGGATTTTTAGCCTTTTCTTTTCAATTGGGTTAAAAGCTGATGGAGCGCCCGCTAAAATATATGTTTTTGTGAATAAAGATAGAAGGTTAATTCAACAATAAAAATTAATGAAAGCATTTTTAAGGAGGCAACCTCAAGTGCGAATCTTTTTTTTGATCCTAATTCAAACCGTTATGCTGCTTTCAGCCTGCGGCATTCAAAATAATGCCCGAAATGAAGCGAACGAGCTTCCCGGCAACAAACCGATTCAAGTAAAAAACAGCTCCCAAGAGCCGGTGAACCGTAAAGACGGGCAAGCCATCTCGCGGCGCCTTGTGAAGATCACCGAAAGCGTTCCGGGTGTCAATGATGCAACCGCCGTCGTGCTCGGCAGGCTAGCCGTCGTCGGAATTGATGTGAAAGACAATTTGGAGCGCAGCAAAGTCGAATCTATTAAGTATTCCGTGGCTGAAGCGCTGCAGAATGACCCTTACGGAGCAAACGCCGCCGTTGTCGCAGATCCCGACACCGTCAACCGCCTGCGGGCAATGGGCAGGGAAATTCAAGCGGGACGCCCTGTCAAAGGGATTCTCGACGAGCTGGCAGCCATCGTCGGGCGCGTCCTTCCTGAAGTGCCGAACGACGCAACAGACAATCAGCAAACAAATCCTACAAAATCCAACAACGACCAGTTGAATGACAGAAACCAGAAACAGCTTGAAAAGGAGCAGAATAAGCAATCAAACAAGCATATGAAAAATCGGCAGCCATAACTTTTAAAAGCCTGTGCCACTGTTTTCTTGACGGCACAGGCTTTTTCCTTTTTTCTATAGGAGAAAATTTATTTGTCCGATTGATTAAGGTATAATGAATCGTAAGTGAGGTGAATCAAGTGAGGGTAAAGTGTTCATTGTGTGACAAAATCGAAAAAATCGATGATGACACACTCATTGCCAAACGTCTCCGAAACCGGCCGATACATACTTATATGTGCCATGAATGCAGCGAACGAATTAAAATCAAAACAGAAAACCGGATGAAAACCGGCCGTTTTAAGCTATATCCGCACAGAAAAGATAAAGAGCAGATCAAGTCATGAAAGCATGGACAAGCTCCATGCTTTTTTATCGGCTTTTTTGTTACACGAGTAACAAAATTAAAGATTATAGTTGATAAACATTTTCATTTGTAGTATGTTAAAATTGTTTCATACGTAACAAAAAAGGAGTGATTCATCATGGATTTTGATGTACTGATTGCAGGCGGCGGCCCCGTCGGTCTGATGACGGCTTCCGAGCTGGCTTTGGCCGGTGTCCGGACCTGTATTGTCGAACGGCTGAAAGAGCCTTCGCCATTCTCAAAAGCGCTCACGCTGCATCCGCGCTCAATCGAAATACTTGAAATGAGGGGGCTTGGAGAACGGTTTAAGGAAATTGGCAAGCCGAGCCCTTCGGGGCATTTTGCCGGTCTAAAGACTGGATTGGACTTTTCTGCGCTTGATACGCAAGCCAATTTTACATTGATCATCCCTCAGTACGAAACCGAGAAGGTGCTTGAGGAACATGCGCGAAATCTCGGTGTCTGCATCCTTCGCGATCATGAAGTTCTCGCTTTCCGCGAGTATGAGGAAACGGCCGAGCTCGTCGTCCAGGGACCCGACGGCCTGTCCTTTCTAACCGCTTCCTATATCGTCGGTGCTGACGGAGCCGGAAGTACCATCCGCAAGCAGGCGCGTATCGCTTTTTCAGGAACTGATGCGAATATCACCGCAATGCTTGCGGATGTGTCGCTTGAAAATCCGCCGGAATCGCATTTTTATACTTGCGTGAACCGTGAAGGCGGCGTTGTGATCGTGCCTTTAGACGACGGCATTTTCCGCGTCCTCATAACGGCGCCGCACATGCCTCAAGCTTTGCTTCACGAGCCCGTCACACTGGAAGAATTAAAAAAAGAACTCAACCGCATCTGCGGCACGGACTTTGGAATTGACAGCCCGGTTTGGATGTCCCGCTTCGGAAATGCCAGCAAGTTGGCAGAGCATTACCGCTCCGGCAGAATTTTCTTGGCTGGAGATGCCGCGCATATTCATTTTCCTGCAGGAGGGCAAGGTTTAAATGTCGGACTTCAGGACGCAATGAACCTTGGCTGGAAGCTCGCAGCAAAGATCAACGGACGGTGCCCCGACTGGCTGCTTGACAGTTACCATAATGAAAGACATACTGTCGGGGAAGCGCTGCTCGTCAATACACAAATCCAAACAAAGCTGTTTGATTTTACACGTGAAGGCCTGTACCTCCGCGAATTATTATCCGGCATTCTCGGATTTTCAGACGTCAATCGCTATCTGGCAGAACAAATTGCGGCGCTCAGCGTGAAATACAAAGCAGATGAAAAGATGCCTGAACATGAGCTGAACGGAAAACGTCTCCCAGATATCGATCTGACCCTTTCAGATGGTACTGTCAAACGGCTCTACACTTTTCTCCGTGATGGACGCTTTTTATTAGCAGCATTCGGGATAGAAACGAAGGAATTTTCCACCATTCCTCACGTCCGCCGTATACAAGTGAAAGCAATTGACGGCAGGCCTGAATGGAATGGGGTAAAAGCAGCGCTGATCCGTCCCGACGGCCACGTGGCCTGGGCTGTCGACGAATCCATGGAAAACGCGGAGCAATTGATTGCCGATGGTATCCACCGCTGGTGCGGGAACTCTCACATTCAGTCTGTTTAATCATTTTGTTTCATGCGCAACAAAATGATATAATCAAAGCAGAAACATCGATTAAAGGAGCCGATTTTCTGCATGGAGCATTTAACACACGCAAAACAAGAAATATTCGATCTGTACATCAGGCTCATTCATCAGCAAGAGCAGCAAGAAACCGTCATGAAAGAGCGCATCTCCGCTGAAATGAAAAAGATGGAACGCGAATTCGGAGCTGAACTGAAACTCAACATGTCTGACATCCATACGATCAGCTGCATTGGCGACCACGAACCGATCAACGTCACCTCGATTTCCGAGAAAATGGGATTTTCAAAAGCGACGGTCTCAAGGATCACCGCAAAGCTGACCGAAAAAGGCCTCGTCAGCAAGACACAGCTCAGCGACAATAAAAAAGAAATCTACTTCCGCTTAAGCCATAAAGGGAGAAGTATTCATCACCTTCACCAGCGTGAGCACGAAAAAATCGAACAAAGGTTTAAACGATTTTTAAGCCGGTATTCAGCAGATGAGATTCTTTTTGCCAGGGCTTTGTTTCGGGACTTATTAACAGCGGATTTTCTGGCGGATACAGAAAAGACATAGCCTTCTTTGGCTATGTCTTTTCTACGTATTCGCCCCCGTCTGCTCTTTTTTCGAACGGTGCAGACGGATTTTGTAAATCGAAAGGATTAAAACGGCTACGATCAGCCCTTCTCCAACCGGCAGAAAAACGCCGAAAAAAGTTAAAAACGTACAGCCTAGCGCCAGAAAAAAGTAAATGATCGCCGTTTTCAACAGCGGCAGCCGTTTGGCGAACCCCAGTTTAAAGACGACCGCAGACAGGACGAAGATGGTGGCATAAAGCCACCACATTCCCGCCTCAGGATTCTGGTCCACTTTATAAAGAGCGGCAAAAAACGACAGCCGTTCACTTACATCAGTCAAAAAGATTCCCCTCCCCTTTGCTTAGTTGGGTTGCTCTTTTTTTAGGTTCTGCAAATGTTACGACAATCCTGCCAGCTTTTTCTTTTTCGCTGCTTTTTCGCGTTCGTTTTTGTCGAGAATTTTCTTTCTCAATCTGATGGATTCAGGCGTGACTTCGCAGTACTCATCCTCGTTCAAGTATTCAAGCGATTCTTCAAGCGACATGATACGCGGTTTTTTCATGCTGACCGTCTGATCTTTCGTCGCTGAGCGCACGTTTGTCTGCTGCTTCATTTTATTGATGTTGACGACAAGGTCGTTTTCACGGTTGTGCTCGCCGACGATCATGCCTTCATATACTTCTGTGCCCGGCTCGACAAAAATCACGCCGCGTTCTTCAACGCCTTGAATGCCGTAAGCTGAAGCTTTCCCGGTATCCATTGAAACAAGCACACCTTGGCGGCGTCCGCCGACTTGCCCAGGCTCAACAGGCTGATAGCTGTCAAACGTATGGTTTAAAATCCCGAAACCGCGTGTAAGGGAAAGGAATTCGGTTGAGTAGCCGATTAATCCGCGTGAAGGAACGTTGAAAATCAGGCGGACCTGCCCGTTTCCGTTATTGATCATGTCGATCATTTCACCTTTGCGCGCGCCCATTGATTCCATTACAGATCCGGTATGCTCTTCAGGCACATCGATTTGCACGCGTTCAACAGGCTCACAGCGAACGCCGTCGATTTCTTTAATGATGACTTCCGGCTTCGATACTTGCAGTTCAAAGCCTTCACGGCGCATGTTTTCGATTAAAATCGACAAATGCAGCTCACCGCGACCGGATACGACCCAGGCGTCAGGAGATGGCGTCGGATCGACTCGAAGGCTGACATCTGTCTGAAGCTGCTGTTCAAGGCGCTCTTCAATCTTCCTGGCCGTGACATATTTTCCTTCGCGACCGGCAAAAGGACTGTTGTTAACCGCGAACGTCATTTGAAGCGTCGGCTCGTCAATGCGCAGAACCGGAAGCGCCTCTTGATGCTCAATCGGGCAGACGGTCTCTCCGACATTGATGTCTTCCATTCCTGATACCGCGACAAGGTCGCCGGCTTTCGCTTCTTCAATTTCGACTCTTTTCAAGCCCTGGAAACCGAAGATTTTCGTTACGCGGAACGGCTTGATAGAACCGTCAAGCTTCATTAAAGCAACTTGCTGTCCGACCTTCATCGTTCCTCTGAACACGCGTCCGATTCCGATACGGCCGACATAATCATTGTAGTCAAGCAGAGCGACCTGGAACTGCAAAGGCTCCTCATGGTTATCGACAGGACAAGGAATATGGTTGACAATCGCTTCGAATAAAGCTTCCATATTTTCATCCTGCTGCTTCGGATCAGCTGAAGCGGTGCCGTTGATCGCAGAAGCGTAAACAACCGGGAATTCAAGCTGTTCTTCATTGGCATCAAGCTCGATAAACAAATCGAGCACTTCGTCAACGACCTCTTCAGGCCGGGCAAAATCGCGGTCGATCTTATTGACAACAACGATTGGCGTCAAGTTTTGCTCAAGTGCTTTTTTCAGCACAAAGCGGGTTTGCGGCATGCAGCCTTCATAAGCGTCAACAACAAGCAGAACGCCGTCGACCATTTTCATGATCCGCTCAACTTCCCCGCCGAAATCTGCGTGTCCCGGAGTATCCAAAATATTAATGCGTGTATCTTTATAGTTAATCGCTGTATTTTTCGCTAAAATCGTAATGCCGCGCTCTCTTTCCAAGTCATTGGAATCCATGGCGCGCTCCGCCACGTTTTCATTTGCACGGAATGTGCCAGCCTGATGGAGGAGCTGATCCACAAGCGTCGTTTTTCCATGGTCAACGTGGGCGATAATAGCGATATTGCGAAGATCTTCTCGAAGTTTCACATTTTCATCTCCTAAAAAATTTAGATAATCTTTCATATTATAACTGACGAACGAAGTTATTTCAATTTCTTTCAAATATCCAGCTTCGGTTGACCCTTTCTATTCAGCGCGATTTTCTGTAAACTAACAGTAGACTTCATACTAAGGGGATGGGAAAACAGTGAAACAAATCAAATGGATATTCTTATTATTCGCACTTGCTGCAGTGATCAGCATCATGATGATCGGCGTTGCAGTCGCCGAAAAAAGCGCTGCCGGCGTCGCAATTGCCGTCGCAATTCTGATCGTCATTATGGGGAGCGGTTTTACTCTCAAAAAAAGAATGCGCGAAAAAGGCCTGCTTGAATAAAAAAGAGCCCCTTCCGGCTGAAGGGGCTTTTGATTATTAAATTCCAAAAAAACTGGCGGCAGGTTGCCCGCCAGTTCTTATAAAAAGAATAAATAAATCAAAAGCATCAGCAAGTAGCCTCCGCCAAAAAGCGCTGCCCCTTTGAGAATCAGCCTTTGATAGTATGCTTTCCTGAATTTTTGTTCTTCCGCTTCTCCTGCTTCCGTTGGCAATCTGTCGTCATCATGAAAATTGACAGGTTCCCTCATCATGTCATACATTTCCCGGCAATCTGCACACGTTTTGATGTGCGCCATAACCAAATGTTCCGTTTTGCGGCTGCAATCGCCTTCTATGTATAGAGGCAGTAAATCTCTCACAAGATGACATTTCATATTGTTAAACCTCCCTGCCTTCCAAGCTTTTTTTCAGCTCAAGGCGGGCCCGGTGAAGATTGGTTTTTACCTTTGACAGTTTCCAATCGAGCACTTCCGCTATTTCCTCATAGGAAAGCTCCTGAAACTCTCTTAAAATAAGTACGGTCTGGTAATGTTCTTTCAGCCGGTCAATGTGATGTTTCAGCTCCTCCTGCCTTATGGCGTTTGCCAAATGGCTTTCAGGCATTTCAAACGTGTGCTGTTCCATGTCGCCGCAGGCCGTCACATCGGAAAACCGGATTTTTTTATCTTTTCTGTACCAGTTGATAAACGTATGATGCGCGATCGTATACAGCCATGTTTTGATCGAGGAATGGCCTCTGAAAGACTCCAGGCCCGCAAAAGCTTTCAGAAACGTATCCTGTGCCAGGTCTTTCGCCGTCTCAAGCTGATGGGTTCGCCTGTACAAATAGTACATAATGTCATGATAATATTCCCTGTACAGTTCTTCAATCGTCTGTTTTTTATTGGAAGCCATTTAGAAAAAAAACCACACCGTCATCCAAATCGAAAGGAGCAGGAAAGCACCATACAACGAGTAAACAAAAACCATGATATGACGGAGCTGCTGACGATCATCTGCCTTTTGTATGCCGGGAAGCGTTCTATTCTCGACTGCTGCCTCTTCAGCCTGGCCTTGAAAAAGCTGCTCATGCTCTTTCATCCAGATCACGGTTTCCTCTTCCAGTTCACCTTCTTGATAGAGCTCATACAAATCAAGAAACACCGCTTTTTTTTCTTCACTTGTCATCAAATTGTTTCACCTCATTTGTTAAGGCATCAACCAAGTATGCATCATGTTCGTTTGAGCCGAACGGCTGGATGATGACAAGCCACGCATACCGGCTCTTTTGATCCCCGTCTGAAACAATCACAAGCTTCGTCCGTTTATAATAAACCAACCCTTTTTGATAGTGTTCAGACACTTTCCGAAAAGCCTTTTCCCCGTCTGCATATGTGTAGGGGGGCTTTTCATCCGCTTTGCGAAAATATTTTCTCACCGTCAGATAAGCTCCCTCTTCATGCTTCGTCATGGTCCAGCTCGTATTTAATACAGCATCGCTTTCTTTTTTCTGAAATTCTATCAGATCCTTTTCTAACTCCACCCTTTTCAGCTGAGAAAGGTCTTGATCAAATAATGAAAGCAAGCGTTTTTCGAGCTCTTGTCCGCGATAAGGCAAGGCGCTTTCAGATGTGAACGTAATAGCCGTTAATGCACCTGTTACAGGATGGAACGCCATCTCCGTTCCGTCGCTTGTCTTCACGTTTATGGATGCCGAGTTGAGGCTGGATGGAAATAATAAATCAATATCTGTCAGCTGATAAGCTGAGACGGGTATACCCAGCTTACGATAGACCGCTTCAACACCCCGCTCGATATCCTGACCAGAAACGCGGGCTTGTTTCACGCTTTCTAAGTTGTAAACAGACGTGTCCTCGGAAAAACCTATCAGTGTTTCCTTCCTCCAAGTAAACCCCATTGTGCTTAATTCAGGATCCTGGCCTTCACGGTAAAATTCAACAGTAGCTTCGTCGTCATCACGGCTTACTTTTGCCTTGATTTGTTTGTCAAGTTCGCGGCCGTGTTCCCGCAGAAATTGCTTCGACCGCTTGATATACGCCTGATCGGACAGGATATTCCCGCTAGGCTCTTTTTGATTGTAATAATTGGTGATCACCCCCGTCCAGCCGTCAACGTACGCCTCGTAATCCTTCGTTTTAAAATGATAAACGTTGTGAAAATCCTGGTTGGTGGCTGACAAATAGATCAAGCTGTCCGTCGGAAAAAACGAGCTGACAGTCTGCTTCGCTTCTTTAACCGAAACAGGTTGAAAATTGGCATCAACCACGTCTGAAACCTCAGGGTGTGAGATTGTAAAAGCGGCATCTGCCAAATTGTAAAAAGGGTTAAGAAGTAGTGTGAAAAATACGGCGGTGCCCGCGGCTAAAACACGCTTCACCATCAAAAAAGGCTTTCTCGAGCCATTCAGCAAGTGATATGTCATAAGAAAACCGAGCATGGTCAGAAATACGTTCAGCGGAAAAAATTCGTAGCCGAGCTTTTTGATGAAGAAACCGCCGATCGTCACAATGTAAAAAATCGAAAGGAGAACGTAACGGTTTCTTTTCCAATAAAGCTGAAAAAACAAGCAGATCATCAGCCCCGGAACCCCGATGAGCAGCACCAATACAAGCAGCAATTGTTCGAGATCAGCCCCGTTTTCCTTTAAATAGACAGCAGAGCCGAACAGCGATTGGAAAAACGGCATCGTCATCACCGCAATGTCAAATGCAAAAAACAGCCCCTTGCCCCCTTTTTCTGCGAGTGTCATCATATAATGAAATGAGACAAGCAAAATATAGCCGAACAGCAAAAACTGCATAAAAGGCAGGAGCGCATCTTGTTCTTCTATGTACAGGTTTGAAAACTCAGCGGCTTTCATTTGGTGAGCCAATTCAAACGAAAGGGCGCCTACCAAAATCAGCCTGAGCGCGATGCCTGCGTAAAAAAAGAGGCGCCGCCTGCTCACTTTCGGATGAAATGACACGACATACAGAAGGGCAAGGCCTGTCAAACACCACTGAATGACAAGCATGCTCTGCCTGCTTAAAATAAAATAACGTTCAAAATGGAGCACATAATCACTAAATAGTTCAATCAATTTCCACCACAATTCCTTTACATCAAATTAAGGCCTCATCATCATAGACAAACAAGGCAGCATTATGTTTCAAAAAATCATAAAAAATGAGACCTGTTGTCAAACAAGTCTCATTGAAGCATCAAGCAAGGGGCAACACCATAATCAAATATCGTTTTCCCTCTTTATCTTTTTCCGTTTTCAGCTGTTCAAATCCCGAACGGGCGAGCATGTTCAGCCACGCGTCCTTTTCATATGGCACCGCCGCAAACAACGCTTTATGTCCCTTTTCTTTCAAACGTTTGCCGATCGTTTCAATCACTTCTTTTGCCCGGCCTTTTTGGCGGAAATCGGGATGGACAAGAAGCGTTCCGAGCCAAGGCTTGCCGTTAGAAGGCGCCCATTCGAGATGAAAGCTCAGAGCCGCCGGCAGGCCCCTGTCTTCCCACACAAGCCATTCACCGTTATACATCGCATAAGCACTCATATAGCGTTCCAGGCTGTTTCCGTCAAGCTCTTCCTTCGTCCACCCGGGGCTTGCTTCGGCCAGCTCCTCAAAAAAGGCGAAATCGGAAGAAGAGAAAGACCTGCTATTCATGCGGCAAATATTCGTTGAAAATCGCCCGGTGAGCTGCCGGATTGCCGGCTACGATGCTGTGGTTTTCAAGAAAATTAAGCGGCTTCCCGTCAATTGTCGTATATGTTCCGCCGACTTCATCAAGCAGGATGCAGCCGGCGGCGTAATCCCAAGGGGCAAGTCTCATCGTCACATACACATCCATTCTGCCGGCTGCAACATAAGCGAGTTCCAAAGCCGCTGAACCGTATGACCGGGTCCCTCTGACGCGCTTGACAAGCGGAGATAATACGCTTGGATCGATCCGTCTGTTCTCGGTGATCCATGTCGCATTGATGGCCAGAATTGATTCTTCAAGCGGCACTTCTTTCATCTTGCCGAGCTTTGTATCATTCATGTAAGCACCTTCGCCTTGAAAAGCATGATAAAGCTCGTCGTGAGTCACATCATAAATCAAACCGATTTTGCCTTTTCCGTTTTCAAAAATGCCGATTGAAATCGCAAAATTGCGTTTTTGATGAATAAAGTTCATCGTGCCATCGATCGGATCTATGATCCAAACGATGCCATCCAAAGATGTAAGCTTGTCCCCCTGGCCTTCTTCGCCAAGAATATGATGATCCGGAAAAACCGATTGGATTTTTTCAATGAAAAAACGCTCTGTTTCCTTGTCAATGTTTGTGACAAGGTCATTTGGATTCGATTTCGTTTCGATTGTCATCTTTTCTTTCATTGACTGCTGAATTCTCTGACCAGCTTCTTTCACCCAGCTTTTCGCCAGGCGGTCGATTTCCTTCCAGTTTGTCATCACACTACCTCTTTTCTATGTATACCTGTTGATTTATTCATAGCATACTGATATTAGCCGGGAAAAATCAAGAAAAATGACAAATGATCAGGCGGCCCAGATAAAAACGAACCTCTCAAACGGTTCGTTTTTATTATGGTTTCAACCATATAATCTAATCCATTCTTTTCTGAGTCGTTCCAGTTTGCGCTTGCTCAACTCGATTTGGGTTTCATCCTTTTTTTCCATGGCTTCAAAAAGCGTTGCAAGTTCATAATCGACCTCAAGCCTCCAAACAGCGGCCCGATTGTCTTTTTCCTCTTTCAATCCTTGTTTCACAATTGGTTTCATGTGCCCTACGCCCCCTCCAGAGAAAATTGATGTCAAAGAGAATCCTTCTGGTTTTAGTCCTAAGCGTGATTTATATTAATTTCTTATTCATATCGTATGAAGTGCTCAAACATTCGCAACGTTATTCTAAAAATTGTGTGTTTACCTAACGATTCCCCAAAATCCGCGAAGCGAAACGTAATTTTTTGTTTGAAAAGCCGACTGTGATACAATATCTTTACTGATTGGACAAGGAGGAACACAATGAGCAGTCTGCGTTTTACTGAAGAGGATTTTCGTACATTTACAATAGAAGGTTTAGATGCGCGGATGAGCGTTCTGAAAGAAACCGTGCGCCCGAAACTTGAAGGGCTCGGCGATCATTTTGCGCCTGTACTGTCCGCATTGACAGGAGATGAAATGTTTGTCCACGTCGCAAAGCACGCGCGCCGCTCGGTCAATCCGCCGGACGACAGCTGGGTTGCTTTTGCAAACAATAAGCGCGGCTATAAAAAGCTGCCTCATTTCCAAATTGGTTTATGGGAAACCCACGTGTTCGTATGGTTTGCATTGATCTATGAGTCTCCTCTCAAGCAGGAATACGGCCAGCTGTTTAAAAAGCATCTGCCGGACATTGAAAGCAACATTCCAAGCCGTTTTGTCTGGTCGGCCGATCATACGAAACCGGGCGTCATAAGACAGTCTGAGATGGACGATAAAGAGCTGGAGAACCTGTTTGAACGTCTCGTCAACGTGAAGAAAGCAGAAGCACTTTGCGGTATTCAGCTTGCAAAAGACGAAGTGCTGCAAATGAGCGAAGAGGCGTTTCTATCCGAAATCGAAGCGGCTTTTGAAAAGCTCGCCTTCCTTTACCGCCTGACGCAGAAAGTATCGGTTTAAACAAAAAGGGATGGCCTGTTGTGCCCATCCCTTTTTGTTTTGGATTTTCTCATTACATTTTAATTTTCGTATTTTCCGTTTGTTCCTTTGCTTTTTTGACTGCCTGATACGGAGAGTAATCGCTCGCTTCTTCAAACTGGCTGCAGAGCTTTTTTTCCTCCGCTTTTCCCGGAACGATTTCTTTAAAGCGGCGGTAAGCACTCATTAGTACATCGCGCTCAACGCCTTTTTCATAAGCGAGCTCAACCGTCTGAAAAAACGATATAACGTCTATCGCTTCCTCTGTGCTCCAGTCTTCATTCATCGGATATTGGTATCCTTCTTCCATTTGGTTCATCTCCTTGTGCAGTTCGGCCTGACGGCTTGTTTGGCTTTAGTATTGGTTTTCTTTTTTGCGACTATCCAAAGGGACAGAGAAGCCTTAAAGATGATAAAATGTTCTTTACATTCTTTCAAGAACATAATATAATTCATTTGTTTTATGCCATCAAGCAAAAACGCAAAATAACTCAACGATTTTTGATAAAGAATAGTCTTTAAGGAAATAGCAGGTTTATCATGAAGGTGGGAAAACAATTGTTGCAGCACGAAACACCCCTATATACCGGATTAAAAAAACACGCCGGCAAAAACCCGATCCAGTTCCATATACCCGGGCACAAAAAAGGCTCCGGGATGGACCCTGAATTCAGGGCGTTTATCGGAGAAAACGCATTAAGCATAGATTTAATCAATATCGAGCCTCTCGACGATCTGCACGCACCGAAAGGAATCATCAAACAGGCGCAGGATCTGGCGGCTGAAGCATTCGGAGCCGACTACACGTTTTTTTCCGTCCAGGGAACGAGCGGCGCCATCATGACGATGGTCATGGCCGTATGCGGCCCCGGAGACAAAATCATCGTGCCGAGAAATGTTCATAAATCGGTCATGTCAGCGATCGTCTTCTCAGGCGCAGTACCGATCTTCATCCATCCGGAAATTGACGATGAGTTGGGAATTTCACACGGAATCACCCCTGAATCAGCGAAAAAAGCGCTGCTTGAGCATCCTGACGCAAAGGGGCTTCTAGTCATCAACCCGACTTATTTCGGCATAGCTGCAGACTTAAGAAGCATCGTGGAGCTGGCTCATTCATTTCATATCCCTGTGCTTGTTGACGAAGCACACGGCGTTCACATCCATTTCCACGAAGATCTGCCTCTTTCTGCCATGCAGGCCGGAGCGGATATGGCGGCGACGAGCGTTCATAAGCTCGGAGGATCCCTTACACAGAGCTCGATTCTCAATATGAAAGAAGGTCTTGTTTCAAAAGAAAGAGTTCAATCGATTTTAAGCATGCTGACGACGACATCGACCTCCTATTTATTGCTCGCTTCACTTGATGTCGCAAGAAAACGCTTAGCCACAGAGGGACACGAACTGATCGAACAAACGATTAAGCTCGCTGATGAAACAAGGGATCGCATCAATGAAATCAACGGTATTTCATGCGTCGGGAGGGAAATCCTCGGCTCCAAAGCGGCTTTTAACTATGATCCGACCAAATTGATCATATCTGTGAAAGACCTCGGGCTGACCGGGCATGATGTTGAAAAATGGCTGCGCGAGTCATGTCAAATCGAAGTGGAGCTTTCTGACTTATACAACATCCTGTGCATTTTTACACCGGGAGACCGGAAAGAGGATGCGGATGCGCTGATCAAAGGCTTAGCCGACATCGCTCAGCAGGCCGCCTCTGCTGCGGAAAACAGACGCAAGCCTGAAGTGCTTCTGCCAAACATTCCAGCGCTTGCAATGACACCGCGTGACGCTTTTTATGCAAATACGGAAATCATTCCGTTTAAAAAAGCCGCCGGCAGAATCATTGCCGAATTTGTGATGGTTTATCCGCCAGGGATACCGATCTTCATTCCAGGCGAGATCATTACCGAGGATAATATCAACTACATCGAAAAGAACCTCGAAGCAGGGCTGCCTGTTCAGGGACCGGAAGATGACACCCTCCATATGATCCGCGTCATTAAAGAACAGCAAGCAATCCTGTAAAAAACAGAAAAGCATGCGGCACTGTAAATGGCCGCATGCTTTTTTCTATTCTTCCTCTCTAAGATGGCAGTTGCACTGTCCGCACGTTCCGTAAAGAATCGTCACTTTCTCATCTTCAAAATGCTGAATGGTTTCATTGCAGTCTTGACAAACGATCGTGCCCATCTTTCATTCCCCTTTTCTTTTCAAAATGGAAGCGTTTAAATTTGTTACCTTTATAATATTATGTCACATTAATATTGTCAACGGTTAATTGTATAACACATTTAAATCATTTTTGCTCTTTTTTCAAAAAAAAGGCCATTCATGTTATATATGTATTCCTGCTTAAAGCTTATGCAGAACGCTTCCCTGCTGATTCCGACTATGTACCCATCAAATCCGTTCAATCTGCAACGTCTCATAAATAAAACAGCAGTTATCAATTGTGTAACAAATGGGTAACAACGAAAGATTATTTCAATTATCATGATAAAATAGGAATTGTTTACTAATCGAACAGGAAAATCGGCTTGCATTATATAGAGAGGTGAGGAGACGTCATGTGGTTTCGAGCGATATTCACCGCCGCAATTTGTTTCCTTTTTTTGACGAGTGGATGTTCTTTATCTCACATCATGCCTGACCATGAGCAGCAGCAAAGCGCCAACCAACGCCACCTCAAGCTCATCTTTTTTTCCGATGACGAGCATATGGGGCAGGAAGTGGCTTACTATGATGCGCTTTTGGATTTAAAAAAAGAATTTCCCGAACAGGTTTCAAATATGGAAATTTCACATGAAAAAGGCCAGTGGAAAAAAGAGGTTAAAATCTTTCCAAGCTTGCTGCTTGTTCATGATAAAAAAGTACTGGTTAAAATTGAAGGAAAAATAAAAGATAAAGATAAAATTGTAAAGCTTCTTCAAAAAGAATTGAAGCATTAAAAATCCCCTGTGTATGTGCCAGGGGATTTTCTATCTTGAGCAATTGCTAAAATACATAAAAAAACCCCCTGCTGGGGGTTTTTCATTTAATTATTTTACAACGTGAATCGGCATGCCAATGGCAACTTCTGCAGCTTCCATTGTGATTTCTCCCAATGTAGGGTGAGCATGGATTGTCATGGCGATATCTTCAGCAGTCATGCCTGCTTCGATTGCCAAGCTCAGCTCAGAAATCATGTCAGAAGCACTTGCTCCGGCAATTTGTGCACCGATGACTAAACCGTCTTCTTTGCGTGTTACAAGTTTAAGGAAACCGTCAGTTTCGTTTAATGACAGCGCACGTCCGTTTGCAGCAAACGGGAATTTGGCTGCAGTCACTGCAAGACCTTCTTCTTTAGCCTGTGCTTCAGTGTAACCCACAGATGCAAGTTCAGGCTCAGAGAAGACGACCGCAGGAATTCCGAGATAGTCGATTTCCGCTGCTTCTCCGGCAATCGCTTCAGCAGCGATTTTACCTTCATAAGAAGCTTTATGTGCAAGCGGAGGACCTTCGATGATGTCGCCGATCGCATAGATGTTCGGAATGTTTGTACGGCATTGTTTGTCCGTTTTGATGATGCCGCGGTCCGTCATTTCAACGCCTACTTGTTCAAGTCCAAGCTCGTCCGTGTTTGCAACGCGGCCGACAGTGACAAGTACGTAGTCCGCATCGATCGTTTGCTCTTCGCCTTTCACTTCGAACGTAACGGTTACGCCGTCAGCTTTTTCTTCTACGCCTTTAGCCATAGCTTTTGTATGGATTTCAACGTTGCCTTTTTTCTTCAGGTTGCGTTTAACAAGAGAGCTCATTTGCTTCTCAAAGCCTGGAAGGATTTCTTCTCCGCCTTCAAGAATGACAACTTCAGTGCCGAAGTTTGCATATGCAGTACCGAGCTCAGTTCCGATGTAGCCGCCGCCGATGACAACGAGCTTCTTAGGAATTTCTTTCAGTGCAAGCGCACCTGTTGAATTCAGTACGCGGTCGCTATATTTGAAGTTTGGCAATTCGATAGGGCGAGAACCCGTTGCAATGATCGCATTTTTGAACGTGTATGTCTGAGCTGAATTCTCATCCATCACGCGTACAGAATTGCTGTCTACAAAGTACGCTTCGCCTTTTACGATGTCGACTTTGTTGCCTTTCAGAAGGCCTTCAACACCGCCGGTAAGCTTATTAACGACAGAGGCTTTCCATTCTTGAACTTTTGTAAAGTCAACTTTTACGTTTTCAGCAGTGATCCCCATCTCTTCAGAATGCTTTGCATTCTCATAGCGGTGGCCTGCATTGATCAGCGCTTTTGAAGGGATACATCCGACATTCAGACATACGCCTCCAAGATTGCCTTTTTCAACGATTGTTACTTTTTGTCCAAGCTGAGCAGCGCGGATGGCAGCTACATAGCCGCCAGGTCCCGCACCAATGACAAGAGTATCTGTTTCAATAGGGAAATCTCCTACTACCATTACATTACGCCTCCATTAAAATTAATTGTGGATCGTTCAGCAAACGCTTGATGTGATTTAATGCGTTTTGTGCAGTTGCGCCGTCGATCATACGGTGGTCGAAGCTTAGAGAAAGAGCCAGAACAGGTGCAGCGACGATTTCGCCGTCACGAACGACAGCTTTCTCAGCGATGCGGCCGATTCCAAGGATCGCAACTTCCGGATGGTTGATAACCGGTGTGAACCATTGACCGCCGGCAGAGCCGATATTCGTAATTGTGCAAGAAGCGCCTTTCATTTCAGCAGGAGCAAGTTTGCCGTCGCGTGCTTTTGTCGCAAGTTCGTTGATTTCATTTGAAATCTCAAAAACAGCTTTGCGGTCCGCATTTTTAACGACCGGCACAAGCAGGCCTTTGTCAGTGTCTGCCGCAATACCGATGTTGTAGTAGTGCTTCTGAATCACTTCATCTGTATTGTCGTCAATTGATGTATTCAGGACTGGATATTTTTTCAGAGCTGATGTTAAAGCTTTTACCACGTAAGGCAGGTAAGTCAGCTTAATTCCTTGATCAGCCGCAACTTGTTTAAACTGCTTGCGGTGAGCGACAAGGTTTGTCACATCGACTTCGTCCATTAGTGTAACGTGTGGAGCGGTATGTTTTGAGTTGACCATAGCTTTTGCGATGGCTTTGCGGATTCCGCTCATTTTCTCGCGTGTTTCAGGGAATTCGCCTTCAGGCACTTGAACCGCCGCTGCAGGTTTTTGTGCAGCAGGCTCTGCTTTTTCTTCAGCTTGAGCAGCCTGAGCGTTTCCGGCAGTTCCTCCGTTTAAGAAGCTGTCGATATCTTCTTTCAGAACGCGGCCGTTTTTGCCCGAACCTGAAACATTCACGATATCAACGCCTTTTTCACGGGCATACTTGCGTACAGATGGCATTGCAATGACGCGCTTATTCGGATCTGCATCCGCTTGCTCGTTTGCTTCCGCTGCTTCTGCTGGTGCATCAGTTTCTTGTTTGTCAGCTTCTTCCGCTTTCGCTTCGCCTGATTCGTCGCCTTTGAATTGAAGATCTTCGTAACCTGGTGCATCAAATGTGATGATTGTCTGCCCAACGGTTGCGACTGTTCCCTCTTCAACTTTTAATTCTAATACTTTTCCTTTAACAGGTGAAGGAATTTCTACAACTGCTTTATCGTTTTGGACCTCTGCCAAAACGTCATCTTCGTTTACCTCGTCGTTTGGCTTGACGAACCATTTTACGATTTCGCCTTCGTGGATTCCTTCCCCGATATCCGGAAGTTTAAATTCAAATGCCACAGTTTTCGACCTCCTAAGATTATTACGTAGTTGATATAATGGTCAGCCTGCTTATTTAGGCTGACTGTCAGTAGACGGCTACAGTTTCTCCGACTGACTGTGGAAATGCATGAAGGGAAAAAGGCTGGTATCAGCTTTTCCCTTATTGTTCAGATCTTATTAGAATTCCAATACTTTTTTCGCAGTTTCAAGCACGTCTTTATGGTTTGGAAGCCATACGCTTTCAGCTTGAGAGAATGCGAATACCGTATCAGGAGCAGTGACGCGAAGCACCGGAGCTTCGAGGCTCAAAATCGCGCGGTCGTTGATTTCGGCAACAACGTTTGCAGCCACTCCAGCCTGTTTTTGCGCCTCTTGAACGACGATCGCGCGGCCTGTTTTTTCCACAGATGCGATGATCGTGTCGATGTCAAGCGGGCTGACTGTGCGAAGGTCGACAACCTCAGCAGATACGCCTTCTTTTTCAAGCTCTTCCGCAGCTTTTAATGACTCGTGAACCATCGCTCCGTATGTGATGATGGAAAGGTCTGTTCCTTCGCGTTTCACATCGGCTTTGCCGATTTCAATTGTGTATTCCTCTTCAGGAACTTCCTGACGGAATGAACGATAAAGTTTCATATGCTCAAGGAAGACAACCGGATCGTTATCGCGGATCGCGGAGATTAAAAGTCCTTTAGCATCGTACGGAGTTGAAGGAATGACGACTTTAAGTCCAGGCTGCTGTGCAACGAGTCCTTCCAAGCTGTCCGCGTGAAGTTCAGGCGTATGAACACCGCCGCCGAACGGAGAGCGGATTGTCACTGGTGAAGTCCAGCGGCCGCCGGAACGGTAGCGCATCCGTGCCATTTGTCCGGAAACTGAGTCCATCACTTCGTACACAAAGCCGAAAAATTGAATTTCCATTACAGGACGGAAGCCTTGTAAGCCTAAGCCGAGTGCAAGGCCGCCGATACCAGATTCAGCAAGAGGAGTGTCAAATACGCGATCCTCACCAAACTCTTTTTGCAATCCTTCAGTCGCACGGAACACGCCGCCGTTAACACCGACGTCTTCTCCGAAAACTAAGACATTTTCGTCATTTTTCAGTTCTGTGCGTAACGCATCAGTGATTGCTTGAATCATTGTCATTTGCGCCATGGCTTACTTCGACTCCTTCTCTTTATAAATTTCCTTTTGTTCTGCAAGGTTGTAAGGAAGCTCTTCATACATGATGTCGATCAGGTCGGTCACTTTTTGCTTCGGCTCTTCGTCAGCTTTTTTGATCGCCTGCTTGATTTCTTCTTTCGCTTCTTCAATTACCTTGCTTTCTTCTTCTTCAGACCAAAGGCCTTTGTTTTCCAAGAATTTGCGGAAACGGACAAGCGGATCTTTCTGCTCCCACTCATTCTCGATTTCTTTCGTACGGTATTTCGTCGGGTCGTCACCGGCCATAGTATGAGGACCGTAACGGAAGCAAAGCGTTTCGATCAGGGTAGGGCCTTCGCCGTTTACAGCGCGCTCGCGTGCTTCGCGTGTCGCAGCGTATACAGCAAGGGCATCCATGCCGTCTACTTGAACGCCGACGATACCTGCAGCCGCAGCTTTTTGTGCGATTGTTTGAGCTGCTGATTGCTTCTCAACAGGTGTAGAAATCGCATAGCGGTTGTTTTGAACAACGAAAATAGCTGGAGCTTTATACGCACCGGCAAAGTTGATGCCTTCGTAGAAGTCACCTTGGGAAGCACCGCCGTCTCCAGTATAAGTGATCGCCACAGCCTGTTTGCCGCGTTTTTTCAAGCCGAGTGCAACACCAGCCGTCTGGATGTATTGCGCACCGATAATAATTTGCGGCGACAGCGCATTGACATCATCCGGCATTTGGTTGCCGCGGAAATGTCCACGAGAGAACAAGAATGCTTGATAAAGCGGAAGTCCGTGCCAGATCAGCTGCGGAACATCACGGTAGCCCGGAAGAACAAAGTCTTCTTTTTCAAGCGCGAAATGCGTAGCAATTTGAGACGCTTCCTGACCGGCAGTCGGCGCGTAGAAGCCAAGGCGGCCTTGTCTGTTCAAAGAAATAGAACGCTGATCCAAAATGCGTGTATACACCATGCGGCGCATTAATTCTTTTAATTGATCATCAGATAGATCAGGCATTGCCGCTTCATTAACGACTTCGCCTTCTTCATTCAAAATTTGAAACGTTTCGAACTGCTTTTTAATGGCATCGAATTGCTTTTTGCTATCAACGATTGCTTTTTTCGTTTTTGCAGCCATATAAAGTCACCTCTTCCTTTCTTTTGACAGTCATAGACGTGTATCCCTTATACATACAGAATTAGGGTGTCCTAAATTGACGGGCGCAACTCATATTTATTTCTTATTAGCCGCTTTGATGGTTGTCGAAACTTTTATGTAAGGACAGCACAACGCGTTCTAAAACTGTATCATTTATAGTTTATGACAAACTAATACAACAAGTTCCACCAAGGCTAAGTTTACACCAGTCGATCATGCTCGTCAATCGATTTCATTCCTGAAATTCAATAAATGTATTCGCTTTACTGAATTTCTGTTTCAGCGCTGTTCAGACTGTTTCAAACTGTTCTAGTATAGACAGCATTCTGTATTACAATAGCAATACAGATTTTGTCGAAAAAAGAGGGCTGAATATTCAGCCCTCTTTCATCTCAAATCCCGCAGCCTTGTAAAAATCTTTTCTGGCTTTGTTGTAATCCTTTGTATACTCATTGAAATGTTTGCTTTCTTTCAGCACTTTGTCATACGATTGATTGATTTTTTTCAGCTGTGCCTCAAGGTCATCCAGTTTAAGACCTTTGTTTTTGAGCAGCTTGTACAGCTCTTTGTCAAGGCCGATTGCGTTCTGATAGGCGTCATAAAGCGAGTCGTAGGCTTTGTAGCGCTTTTCCATAAAAGAAGCAGCGTTCTCAGCTTTTTTCCTGACCTTCTGATCTTCGATTTTTTCCGCCGACGCTTTATTCGCTTCAAACTCCTGCTTTGCTTCGTCTATGCTTTCTTTCTCAGAATTCAAGTGCTTCTCGCGGTTTCCGGCTTTCTTGAGCGCTTTGTCGGAGAGCGCAGCGATTCGGTCAAAATCATCCATATTGAGCCTGATCATTTCCTCGTAAAGCTTAGATTCGGCCTTTTCCAGACTTTTAAGGGAACCCTGCTCTTGTTTAAAAGGCTCTTCCAATTCCACGATCTTCTCCAGCGAGCCGTGAAAAGACTCGACAGGATCTTTCCAGAGACAGCCTGATAGTACAAATGCTGCCGTGAAAAGAACAACGATGCCTGCTGGCACCCGCATGTTTGAAAATTTCACTTCGAACTTCCCCCAATCTCGACAAATTCCACTATAAAATGAATTCGTTTGTTTGACAACAGAAGTCTAAAGCGTATGGACAAGCCGATATCAGATCGGTATGCCGCCGCCTTCGCTTTTAGACCAAAACATTTAGGGAAAATTCCTTGAAGTTGGGCATTCGACTATACAACCGTTGGACTTTTACATAATTTATATTAGACGCCATGCCTACCAAAAAGAAAAGGCTGGCGTAAAATAACGGAGGAGGTCTTCATATGTACGGTTATTGCTGCCCTGGATACGGGTACGGCGGCGGTTATGGATACGGCTACGGCCGCACATTCGCTTTGATCGTCGTTCTCTTTATTTTGCTGATTATTGTAGGGGCCGCTTATTTAGGCTGCTAGCCCCTGATGAATCCGTCATGACCAGCCTCCTTCGGCTGGTCATTTTATCATGCACAGAGATTGCGCGAAAAGAGCAAGATCCGCTATACTTTACATAATGAATCGTTGGGAGTGAAGATGTTGATCACAATGGAAAACATTGTCCGCGACGGGCACCCCGCTTTAAGAACCGTCGCCGAAGAAGTTCAATTGCCAGCTAGCGAAGAAGAAATCAAACAGCTGAGCAACATGATCGAGTTTGTCAAAAACAGCCAGGACCCTGAAATCGCTCAAAAGTACAACCTTCGTCCTGGTGTCGGCCTAGCCGCTCCGCAAATTAATATCAATAAACGAATGATCGCAGTTCATGCCGAAAATGAAGACGGGACACTTTACAGCTATGCGCTTTTCAATCCGAAGATCGTCAGCCACTCTGTTCAAAAATGCTATTTGACAAGCGGCGAGGGCTGCCTGTCTGTCGACGAACCGATTCCCGGATATGTTCCGCGCTATGAACGGATCCGGGTCAAAGGAACGACACTTGATGGCGAAAACGTCGACATCCGCTTAAAAGGATTTCCGGCAATCGTATTCCAGCATGAAATCGATCATTTAAACGGCATTATGTTTTACGACCATATCGACAAAGAAAACCCTCTGAAACAACCCGAAAACGCAACGCCTGTCGGCAGATAATGCACATAAAAAAACGGATCAGACATGATCCGTTTTTTTATGGTTTCAAAAGCCCGAGGGCTTCTACCGCGTATTGAATGCCGTCTTCATCGACGGGCTTTGTGACAAAGTCGGCTATTTTTTTCAGCTCGGGCACAGCGTTGCCCATCGCCACTCCGGTTCCCGCAAACTCGATCATCTGCAGGTCGTTCAGACCGTCTCCAAACGCGTAAGTATCCTCTCTGTCGAACGGAAGCTTTTCAATGACTTTTTTGATTCCTTCCGCTTTCGAACCGCCAGAAGGCAGCACATCTGTGGAGCGCTCGTGCCAGCGGACGAGATCAAACTCCTGAAACCGGCTGTACCGCTCTTCCTCGTCTTGCGTACAGAACAAGAGGACCTGAAAAATGTCCCTACCTTTAAAATAGGCGCGGTCCTCTTCCGGCGGATTGACTTTTAAGCTGCCGATTCCTTCGTGGACGAACGGATGGCCGGCAGATGTAGTGCGCATCCCCTCTTCTCCCATGAAGACGAGGGGATGGCCGCAGCTGTCGGAATGCGCAAGCAGCGCTTCCAGTGACTGTTCGGCAATGGGGTTTTTATAAATGACCTCTCCTTCAAAAACGACATATTGTCCGTTATAAGAGACAAAAGAATCGATGCCCAATTCTTCAAGCACAGGCCTGACCATAAACGGCGCCCGGCCTGATGCGATGAAAACATGATGGCCGTGCGCTTTTAAATCGGAGACAGCCTGTTTCGCAGTGTCGGGAATCCGTTTATCATGATCATAAATCGTTCCGTCGATATCAAAGAAAATCAGCTTTTTATCCATGGCAGTGAATCCTTCTCCCTTAGCTAGTATGATTGATGGTTCTCCTGTACCATCATACAAAAACTGCGTACGCGAGAAAACCTTTTCACTCCAAAATCAAAACAAAATCAACATGCCAATAATATCCATGTAACAATAGACGGATTCATCATATAATAGAACTAAAGAGATACGGTAGTGACCGGACAAGTCAGAGAAAGGAGGAATCCGTATGCTACGCCGACTGCGGAAAAAATTAAAAAAACAGCTGAATGGCATGATGCGCAGAAAGTCGATTGCCTAAAAGGACCTTCACTCATGTGGAAGAGTCCTTTTTTTCTCAAGCGCTTTTCTTATGAGGCAATTTCGAATATAATAGAAAGATGAGTCTAACAATCGGCAGTTAAGGAGAGATTTGGATGATCTATAAGGTATTTTATCAAGCAAGCAATGACGAAGTACCTGTTCGTGAAAAAACAGATTCAATTTTTGTGGAAGCTCAATCTGAACGTGAAGTCAGATCTAAATTAAAACAATACAACTACAATATTGAGTTTATACAGCAAGTTGAAGACGCTTTTTTAGAATATGAAAAGCAAAGCGAAAATTTTAAAGTATTGGAGTTATGAATGAATGAAATTTGTAAAAAATGATCAAACGGCTGTATTTGCCCTTGGAGGACTTGGGGAAATCGGCAAAAACACGTACGGGGTCCAGTTTCAGGACGAGATCGTGCTCATCGATGCGGGGATTAAGTTTCCGGAAGACGAGCTCCTCGGAATCGACTATGTCATCCCCGACTACACTTATTTAGTCAAAAACGAAGAAAAAATCAAAGGTCTTTTTATTACGCACGGCCACGAAGACCATATCGGCGGAATTCCGTACCTGCTCAAACAGGTGAACATTCCCGTTTACGGCGGACAGCTCGCCATCGGCCTTCTCAGAAAGAAGCTTGAAGAGCACGGTCTGCTGCGTCAAACAAAGCTTCATATCATTGAAGAAGACGATATCGTCAAATTCAGAAAAACGTCGGTTTCTTTTTTCAGGACGACCCACAGCATTCCGGACTCATACGGGATTGTCGTAAAAACACCGCAAGGAAACATCGTACATACCGGTGACTTTAAATTCGATTTTACACCGGTAGGCGAACCTGCCAACTTGACCAAGATGGCCGAAATCGGAAAAGAAGGCGTGCTTTGCCTGCTTTCTGACAGCACCAACAGTGAAATCCCTGATTTCACGATGTCAGAGCGCAAAGTCGGAGAAAGCATTGATGATATTTTCCGAAAAGTCGAAGGCCGGATCATCTTCGCAACCTTCGCGTCAAACATCCACCGCCTGCAGCAGGTGATCGAAGCAGCTGTTGCAAACGGACGGAAGGTTGCCGTATTTGGACGAAGCATGGAGTCGGCGATTGAAATCGGCCAAACGCTCGGGTATATTAAGTGTCCGAAAAATACGTTTGTTGAAGCGAATGAAATCAATAGGCTTCCTGCCGGCAAAGTGACGATTCTTTGTACCGGAAGCCAAGGTGAACCGATGGCTGCGCTATCCCGAATTGCTAACGGCACACACCGGCAAATTTCCATCATTCCCGGGGATACGGTCGTATTTTCATCATCTCCGATCCCGGGCAATACAATCAGCGTTAGTCGCACAATTAACCAGCTTTACCGGGCGGGCGCCGATGTCATCCACGGAGCTGTGACTAACATTCATACATCAGGACATGGCGGACAGGAAGAGCAAAAGCTGATGCTCCGCCTCATCAAGCCAAAGTTTTTCATGCCGATTCACGGTGAATACAGAATGCAGAAAATGCACGTCAAACTTGCGACAGACTGCGGAATTCCTGAGGAAAACTGCTTTATTATGGACAACGGCGAAGTGCTTGCTTTGACAAGCGAAGAAGCCTCAGTCGCAGGTAAAATCCCGTCAGGCAATGTCTATATTGACGGAAGCGGCATCGGCGACATCGGGAACATCGTGCTTCGCGACCGCCGGATTCTTTCTGAAGAAGGGCTTGTCATTGTCGTTGTCAGCATCAACATGAAAGAGTTCAAAGTGTCTGCAGGACCTGACTTAATTTCCAGAGGATTTGTCTACATGAGAGAATCCGGTGATTTAATCAACGATGCCCAGGACCTGATTGCAGGACACCTTAAAAAAGTGATGGAACGCAAAACGACGCAGTGGTCTGAAATTAAGAACGAGATCACAGACACGCTCGCTCCGTTCCTCTACGAAAAAACAAAACGCCGCCCGATGATCCTTCCGATTATTATGGAAGTCTAATCGCGGCTTGAGCAAAAAAAACGGATGCACCGGTGTGCATCCGTTTTTTTATGGTTGAATCGGGATATGCCTAAACGCTTTAACATCAAACAAGCCTTCTGTCGTCATTTTAATGTCGGGGATAACAGGAAGCGCTAAAAAAGAAAGCGTCAGAAAAGGATTAAACGCTCCTGAAAATCCTGTCTCCGTTAATGCTGCATGAAGAGATTTTAAGCTTTCGTTTACCGTCTCAAGCGGTTTGTCCGACAAGAGGCCGGCAATCGGCAGAGCGACGGATTGAAGCTCCTTCCCTCCTTTTGCAATGGTGAGGCCTCCCCCGATTTCTCCGAGACGTTCAACCGCTTTTAAGATGTCTTGATCATTTGTACCGACAGCGATTAAATTGTGGGAATCATGAGAAATCGTTGTCGCGATGGCGCCTTCTTTTAGACCGAATCCCCTGACAACGCCGAGTCCGATTCCTTTAACGCCGCGATGGCGCTCAATCACTGCAATTTTCAACAGATCGCTTTCCAGATCCGGCTGAAAAAAAGCGCCGCTTTTCGGCTTGGCCAGGGACAGCTTTGTTTCAAGCTGATTGGGGATAATGTCAATGACCCTGATTTCACTCCCTTGAACGATCGGAATTTCCAGATCATCCTCATGTAAATCAGGGAGATGGACAGATTGGAGCAGAGCAGGTGCCGCTTTGCCGTCCGTCCATTCGCTTTGTTCTGCCCCGCTCCAGATCACGCCGTTGATCATCGTCTTTGAAATGCTGACGTTCTCAAAATCGCTGATGAAAAGGAGGTCTGCGTCATAACCCGGGGCAACCGCTCCCTTCGTCTTTAACCCGAAGCATTCCGCTGCATTGAGGCTGCCCATTTGATATGCGAGAAACGGGTCAAGTCCCTCTTGAATGGCAAGCTTGACCTGATGGTTAATGCTTCCTTCATCGACCAGTTCATCCAAATGCTTATCATCCGTACAGAAAAAGAAGCGTCTCGCATTTTTCTCATTAACCGCAGGCAAAACATGACGTGTATTCTTTGCCGCAGAGCCTTCTCTCAGCATGACGTACATTCCTCTTCTGACCCGTTCAAGCGCCTCTTCAGGTGTCGTGACCTCATGGTCTGTCAGCACGCCCGCCGCTCTGTAGACATTGACGAACCCGGCTGACAAGCCGGCCAGATGTCCGTCGATCCGCTTGTCCGCTTTATGGGCATCCATGAGTTTTTGCACCATATCCGGCTCTCCCGCTTCAACGGCCACATAGTCCATCACTTCCGCAAGCCCGAGCACCTCTTCGCGGCTGTAAAAAGGATGTAAATCCGCAGCGTTCAAAACCGCACCCGATTTTTCAAATGGTGCCGCAGGCACACAAGAAGGGAGCATAAAACGAATGTTCAGCCTTGTCATCTTAGCCTGCTCCAACATGAACTCAAGACCCCTCACTCCTGAGACATTCGCGATTTCATGGGGATCGGTGACAACGGTTGTTACACCGTGGGGAATCACCGCTTTGGCAAATTCGGGCGGCGTCACCATTGAAGACTCAATGTGGACATGACCGTCGATAAAGCCGGGAACGATCATTTGTCCTTCTGCGTCAATGGTATTCTCCCCCTCATAATCGCCCAAACCGACGATGGCCCCGTCTGTGATAGCTATGTCTGTCTTCAACCATTCCTGATTAAAAACATCCATGATCTTTCCGTTTTTAATTACAGTATCCGCTTTTTTGCGATGACTGGCGGCGCCAAGCCGGTGAATGAACATCTCATTGTCCAAAGATATATGTCCCCTCTCATTTTTATATGGATATGGTTCAATATCGTAGCCGAATCGTTTGAAACAGTCAATGAAAAGATCAAAAAAACCGCGGGCTGTGGGGTTCCCGCGGCTGATCGATGGCATTTTAATGTTGAAAAACTTTTTTTTCAAATCTCTCAATGTCAGGATTTGAGCCGATGACGATTAAAATATCGTCTTTTTGAATCTCTTCGGTGGCAAGCGGAGATACGATGACTTCTTTCCCCCGCTTGATCGCGACAATATTAATTCCGTATCTGGCCCGGATATCAAGGTCAAGCAGCGTATTTCCGGCCAGTTTGCCGTTCGCTGCGATTTCGACAAGGCTGTGTTCATCAGAAAGTTCAAGATAATCAAGCACATTGTTGGAGACGATGTTGTGGGCGATTCTTTTTCCCATTTCACGCTCCGGATGAACGATCCGGTCCGCCCCGATTTTGGATAATACTTTTTCGTGATAATCGTTTTGAGCTTTGACGGTAATCATTTTCACACCAAGCTCTTTCAAAATCAGCGTTGTCAAAATGCTCGCTTGAATGTTCTCCCCGATCGCTACAATGACGTGGTCAAAATTGCGCAGTCCAAGGTTTTTCAGCACTGATTCGTCTGTAGTGTCTCCTATCACAGCATGTGATGCAATTTTGGCGTATTCGTTTACGCGATCTTCATCTCTGTCGATCGCCATTACCTCAAGCCCTTCTTCACTCAATGCTTTACAAATGCTGCCGCCGAACCGGCCGAGTCCAATTACTGCAAATTCTTTTTTCATCGGTAATTCCTCCATGGGTCAATCTGAACAAATTCTATCATATGAAGTGGAATTTTTCCTCTTTTATTTTATCGTTGCGCGGCTGCAGCATCCTTGCTGAATATCGTTCTCTTCGGATGCCGCCCCTTTGTCGATCGGAAGCAGGATGTGGAATGTGCTTCCCTCGCCCAATTCGCTGTCGATTTTCATTTCTCCGTTGTGAGCGCCGATAATATTCAGGCAAATCGTCAGCCCAAGACCCGTCCCTTCTTCTTTCGTTGAGAAGAAAGGCTCCCCGAGCTTTGCCAAATCGGCTTGGGAAATGCCTCCCCCTTCGTCTTTGATGCTGATTTTCACATAGTCACCTTCAACCTCCGAGGAGATCGTGATTTTTCCGCCGTCAGGCATCGCTTCTATCCCGTTTTTTATTAAATTGATGAATACCTGTTTGATTTGATTTTCATCGCCGTTTATTTCCCACTCCTCCCCGTGCTGAAACGCTTTTTCGATCTTAATGTGGGAAAGCACGGCGTTGGTCTCAAGAAGCGTTGCCACCTGCTGAAGAACCGAATTGATGTTGATCTTTTTAAATTGAACCTGGTGCGGTTTGGCCAGTACAAGCAGTTCGCCGAGCACGGAATCGATTCGTTTAATCTCTGAGAAAATAATGTCAAAGTAATCTTTCCGGTCGGGATATTCCGCTTTCATCAGCTGCAAAAATCCGTTTACCGATGTCAGCGGGTTCCTGACTTCGTGAGCGATTCCCGCGGCGAGCTGCCCGGCCATCGCCAGCTTCTGAGACTGCATAGCCAGCCGCTGATTCGACTTGAACAATTCCATCTCCGCTTTTTTCCGTTCCGTCACATCAGTCAGCGTCCCCAAGCTGCTCGTAAATTGACCGTTTTTATAATAAAGTTTATAGTGAACTTCGCCCCAGAACTTGCTTCCGTCTTTGCGATGGTAGAGCACCTCGATCCTGCCTTCAGGCTCCTTGTTCTTCAGCTGGGCGATCAGGTGATTCGAGATCCGTTCTTCATGGTCAAAGTAATCGTTGTACATCGTTCCAAGACTCTCTTCAACACTGTATCCGGTCAACGTTGTCCACGCCTGATTCAAAAATGTAATGTATCCTATCCGGTCCGTCTGAAAGACGATTTCCTGAAGGTTATCCATGATGCGGTTGGTTTCTGAAGAAAGCTCTTTATATTTCTTTTCGCTTTCCTTCAGTTTATAGACAAGCTGATTGGACTCATCGATATAAAGCGTGAGCCACCAAACGCTGATTAATGTCACCAGTGTAAACAGCAGATCAACCGTCCAATTGATTTTATTTCCCAACACCCCATAGAATAAAAAATTCCAAAACATGATAAAAGTCATTGCCAGCACGGTTGCAATGATTCGTCCTTGATATCTTTTCATACCCCCACCTGCCACTTGTATTTCTCAGTCAATTGTAACATTCTTTACACCACATTTGAGAGGATTGTTCGAAGTATTTATCGTCTCTATGGCTGAATTTTTCAGTGACGGCGGTTTTATCTTCTGCCGACGCAAGAAAAAGCCCTTCTGATGAAGGGCTTCAAATCTTATGCTTTCACTTCGTTTAAGGCAGCTTTTATTTCTTCCAAAAGCAATTCGGCCCCCTCAGGACTCAGCGTAATTTTCCCGTTTCCGTACTCGCGGTTTTCAGAAGTGATTTCACCGGTCATTAGGCACACACCGTGCGGTTTATATTTTTTCAGGACAATTTTATCTTGGTCGACAAAGAATTCGATGCTGTCCTTGATCGAAATATCCAAAGCTCTTCTCAATTCAATCGGCATCACGATCCGGCCGAGTTCGTCTACTTTTCTCACAACTCCAATTGCTTTCAAAACTTTCGCCTACTTCCTCTTTTGTTTCTATTTTTCTAAGATATTGTCTTAGCATAACGATAGACGAACGAAGACTGAAAAAGGTTTCCCTTATTGAACGTTTCTTTGACAAAAATTCGGTCATAAAAATGAATATTTTTCTCATCATGTCAATATGAGGACAGCATTTTACAGATTGGTTTCAAACTCGTCACAAACCCCCAAAAATCGCCGATCATTTGAGAAAATTTAAATGAAATTCATTTTTTCAGCACGAAGAAAATTTCGTTTTTCGGAAAAATTTTAAATAGAGATTGGGTGAAAACATGTTTCAAACAACCGAGATCGGAATTGATCTAGGCACAGCTAACATATTGGTTTACAGCAAAAACAAAGGAATCATTTTAAATGAGCCTTCCGTTGTCGCCGTGGATACGGAAACAAAGAGCGTATTGGCGGTCGGAACAGAAGCCAAAAACATGATCGGAAAGACACCGGGAAAAATCGTCGCGGTCAGACCGATGAAAGACGGAGTCATCGCCGATTATGACATGACGACAGACCTCTTGAAGCAGATTATGAAAAAAGCCGGAAAGAACATCGGCTTTACTTTCAGAAAGCCGAGCGTCGTCGTCTGCACGCCATCCGGTTCAACCGCGGTTGAACGGCGTGCGATCAGCGATGCTGTCAAAAACTGCGGAGCCAAGCAAGTCCATTTGATTGAGGAGCCTGTCGCTGCCGCCATCGGCGCAGACCTGCCTGTCGATGAACCTGTCGCAAACGTTGTCGTCGATATCGGCGGCGGCACGACAGAAGTGGCGATCATTTCATTCGGAGGCGTAGTCTCATGCCACTCGATCCGGATCGGCGGCGACCAGCTTGATGAAGACATCGTGTCATTCGTCAGAAAAAAATACAACCTGCTGATCGGTGAACGGACGGCCGAAGAAGTCAAGATTGAGATCGGCTACGCATTGATTGACCATGAGACGAAAACGATGGAAGTCAGAGGGCGCGACCTTGTCACAGGCCTGCCGAAAACGATTACCCTGGAATCAATAGAGATTCAGAAGGCGATGCGCGAATCGCTCCTTCATATTATCGAAGCCATCAGAGCGACGCTTGAAGACTGTCCTCCCGAGCTGAGCGGAGACATTGTCGACCGGGGCGTGATTTTAACCGGAGGAGGCGCGCTATTGAACGGCATCAAAGAATGGCTATCACAGGAAATCGTTGTGCCCGTGCATGTTGCTGCAAATCCGCTCGAGTCTGTCGCCATCGGAACGGGCCGCTCTCTTGAAGTGATCGATAAATTGCAAAAAGCGGCTAAATAATTTTTGTTTTCGCGTCTTTTTTCCCTGCTTCTTTCATATCGTGAGGAATGGAGAAACGATAAGGAGGAAGAACATGCTTAGAGATATGGGAAGACGCCTGGCCATCACCGTTATTTTAAGCGGTATTATTCTCGGGGGGATGAGCATCTCCCTTGCAAACATGCCAAGCTCGCCCCCCGGCCAAACGGCCAAAATCAACCGTTAAAAAAGATGCAGCCTTACCGGGCTGCGTCTTTTTTTCTTTTCAATCAAATATTTGATATGATGTTATGGACAATAAAGGAGGTTTTGCCAATGAATTCGTTTACTGATAAACTGAGCAAATATGCGAAGCTTGTAGCCGAAGTCGGTGTAAACGTTCAAAAAGGACAGAAAGTCGTTATCAACGCGTCAACAGAAGTACGCGATTTTGCACGGCTCCTCGTCAAAAGCGCCTATCAAAGAGGGGCAAAAAACGTAACGGTCCGCTGGCAGGATGATGAGGTGACAAGGCTGAAATATGAGCTGGCCCCAGCGGAAGCCTTTGAAGAATTCCCTGAGTGGGAAGCGAAAGGTCTGGAGACGCTCGCTAAGGAAGGCGCCGCTTTTATTTCCATTGTCTCTTCAAGCCCTGATCTTTTGAAAGGCATCGATTCCAAAAAAATCGCGGCCCAGCAAAAAGCCGCCGGAAAGGCGATGCATACATACAGGCAAATGATTCAATCGGATAAAGTCAGCTGGACTGTCGTCGCAGCACCTTCACCGGCCTGGGCCAAAAAAGTATTCCCTGACGCAGATGAAAAGACAGCGATGCAAAAGCTGTGGAATGAGATCTTCAAAACGACCCGCGTCGACCGTGAAGATCCTGTCCAGGCGTGGAAAGACCACGATCAAACTTTGCGCGATAAAGTAAGCGTCTTAAACGACAAGCATTACCAAGCCCTTCATTACCAAGCAAAAGGAACAGATTTGACGATCGAGCTTCCTGAGAAGCACCTGTGGGTCGGCGCCGGAAGCACTAACGAAAACGGCATCGAGTTCATGGCCAATATGCCGACAGAAGAAGTATTCACCGCTCCGAAAAAAGACGGAGTGAACGGCACTGTTTCAAGCACAAAGCCGTTAAGCTACGGCGGCAATCTGATCGACGGCTTTCAGCTGACATTTGAAAACGGACGGATCACCGATGTCAAAGCTGAACAAGGTGAAGAGATTTTAAAAGAGCTGATCGAAACGGATGAGGGTTCACACTACTTAGGCGAAATTGCGCTCGTTGCCCACGATTCGCCGATTTCCAAGTCCAATATTCTGTTTTACAACACGCTGTTTGACGAAAACGCCTCAAACCACCTCGCAATCGGCAGTGCGTACGCATTCAACATCGAAGGCGGAAAGCAGATGTCGCGCGAAGAGCTGGCGAAAGAAGGATTAAACGAAAGCATTACACATGTTGACTTCATGATCGGTTCAGGAGAAATGAATATAGACGGAATCACAGCAGACGGAAAAAGAGAGCCGATTTTCAGAAACGGCAACTGGGCGATCTAAAGCCTTCCGCACAAAAGGACCTCAGAAGTTTTCTGAGGTCCTTTTATATCATTTCCGCATGCTGCCAGCCTTTCTAACTTCCGTACATAGATGGAGCTATAAAGCCGTCCAATGCCCTGCCTCCTCATGATTTGGGCAAACTGCTTAAATGTTCATGCTTCAGCTTCCAGCTTCCTGACTCGTCCTTTACAAATACGTTTGTCGCACGGCCTGCCCCTTGAACCGGTTCACCCCTAAAAAACCCTTTCCATTCGTATGTATAAAGACAGACGGCCTGTTCGTCCGTTTCCGTGATCCAACTGATATGACTGGCGCTGTATACTTCGTTTTCGATTTGCTTCCAGGCGTTTTCAAAATAACGCTGAATTTCCTTAACGCCCGAGCACGTTTCATCCGAGAACCAGTACACAGCGTCGGGATGAAGGAGCTTTTTGACATTCTCAAACTCATGTGTGTTTGTTGCTTGAATATATTGCTCAAGAGCCTTGCGGCATGACACGGCAACCATCTCCCTTTTTATAAAAAAACCCGCTTTTTAAGGCGGGTTTTCTATCATTACGCGTAAAGTTCAGCAAGCTTGTCCTGAACCGCTTTGTCTTCCAAAAATTCATCATAGCTCATCTGTTTATCGACGATTCCGTTTGGCGTGATTTCGATGATCCGGTTGGCAATTGTTTGGACAAACTGATGGTCATGAGATGTAAACAGCATAGCGCCTTTAAAGCTGATTAAACCGTTATTCAGCGCTGTAATGGATTCGAGATCCAAATGGTTGGTCGGCTCATCAAGCATCAGCACATTGGCGCCGGACAGCATCATTTTGGACAGCATGCAGCGGACTTTCTCTCCCCCTGACAAAACGCTTGCTTTTTTCAGCACTTCTTCCCCGGAGAACAGCATCCGGCCCAAAAATCCGCGCAGGAAGCTTTCGCTTTGGTCATGCGGCGAAAATTGGCGGAGCCAGTCGACAAGGTTTAAATCGCTGTTTTCAAAATACTCGCTGTTGTCTTTCGGGAAAAACGCCTGGGATGTTGTGACGCCCCATTTAAACGATCCGCTGTCAGGCTCCATTTCCCCGGCAAGGATTTTAAAGAGCACAGTAGCGGCAAGCTCATTCCGGCCTGTAAAGGCGATTTTATCTTCTTTATTCATCATAAAGCTGACCGAGTCAAGCACCTTGACACCGTCAATCGTTTTCGACAGGTCTGTGACAACAAGCACATCGTTTCCAATTTCGCGTTCAGGTGTGAAATGTACGTACGGATACTTGCGCGATGACGGCTTAATATCGTCAAGCGTAATTTTTTCAAGCAGTTTTTTTCTTGATGTCGCCTGCTTCGATTTTGAGGCGTTGGCGCTGAATCTGGCAACGAACTCCTGGAGCTGTTTGATCTGCTCTTCTTTTTTCTTATTGGCTTCCTGATTCATTTTAAGCGCAAGCTGGCTTGATTCATACCAGAAATCATAGTTTCCGACATAAATTTGAATTTTGTTAAAATCCAGGTCGGCGATATGCGTACATACTTTATTCAAAAAGTGGCGGTCATGCGATACGACGATAACCGTATTCTCAAAATTGATTAAAAACTCTTCAAGCCACTGGATCGCCTGAATATCCAAGTGGTTGGTCGGCTCATCGAGAAGAAGGACGTCAGGCTTTCCGAACAGGGCCTGTGCAAGGAGGACCTTCACCTTTTCGGAACCGCCCAAATCCGCCATTTTCTTCGTATGCAGTTCTTCAGCAATGCCGAGGCCTTTTAACAAAATCGCAGCTTCCCCTTCGGCTTCCCAGCCGTTCAGCTCGGCGAATTCGCCCTCAAGCTCTGCGGCGCGGATTCCGTCTTCATCTGAAAAATCGGGTTTCATGTAAATCGCGTCTTTTTCCTGCATGACTTCATAAAGGCGTTTATGCCCCATGATCACGACTTTCAGCACTTCATGCTCTTCATACTCAAAGTGGTTCTGCTTCAGGACGGCAAGGCGTTCGCCCGGGCTCATATGAACCTCGCCCGTCTGAGGCTCGATTTCACCTGATAATATTTTCAAAAAAGTGGACTTTCCGGCGCCGTTTGCTCCGATCAATCCGTAGCAGTTACCCGGCGTAAACTTAATATTTACATCTTCAAACAGCTTCCGGTCCGCAAACCGCAAGCTGACATTTTGAACAGCTATCATTTAAAATCCTCCATCTATACTTCATTAAAAAGAGTATAACACGAAAATTCCGCAAGAGAAATGCTTTGCTTTTTTACGATAAAGTTTTAAAGAAAAATATATCAAAAAAACACTTGTTCACACTTTCTTTGTGACAATATGTTACAATTATTGAAGAATGGGGGAAGGAATAATGAAATTAAAAGATGATCCTGATATCATCAGGTGGATCAATTCAAGGCCGCGCCAAGCGCTTTTCGTGTCAGTGGCCATGGTGATTTCTACGATGTCTATCGGGCTTTTCAAAGGGTTTGATATGTGGACCTCGGACTTTTTGATATTTTCCTGTCTGCTGATCGGCTTCGGCCTCCTTGTGGGATGGCTGCAAAAGATATATTATAAAAAGGTGATATTTGAAGAAAACTCGGATCGTTAGACGGAGGAAGACATGAAGCTTATCACTTTGACGGAATACTGCATGTTTATTTTTTTCGCAGGGGTTTATCTTGCCGTAACCGGCTTTACAGCACGGGATGTGGGCCTTTACATCGGGATTGCCATGATTTACGTGTTCGTTCATATCGCGGCGAAACGAATGCTGTCAAAAAGGGGAAAAGAAGCCGCGGAAATCAGAATCTTATACAGCGTTCTTCTGATTATGGCCTCTGTGTTCGTTACCGTACTGTTTATCGCAGTACTGGCATCATTATCCGCATAAATCAAGCAAAAATGCCTGATTGTCCAAATGGACATCAGGCATTTTTCAGTCTGTTTTTCGGATTTCGTTGAACGGGAAAAACACAAATTGTGAAGTCCCGGCCACTCGTTTTTTATCGATCAGTCCGAGTCCGTTCCGGCTGTCCATCGATCTCTGGCGATTGTCTCCCATCACGAAATACTTGCCTTCCGGAACCTTCACAGGGCCGAAATCGCCCGTCAGTTTGACGCCGACTGCTTCCGCCTCTTTTCTGTTTTCCGAAAGATACGGCTCAGACACCTTTTTCCCGTTTATGTACAGCGTGTCGTCTTTCATTTGCACGGTATCTCCCGGCAGGCCGATCAAGCGCTTCACATAATGGACATTTTTTTCATCGCCGTCGATAATGACGATATCTCCCCGCTTAAATTCGCCTACGTATTTAACCGTTTTATAGACGAACAGCCGCTCTCCGTCGTGCAGCGTCGGATCCATTGATGTACCTTCGACTAAATACGGTTCGAATAAAAATGCCCTGATCAATAACGCCAGAACGACTGCGATAATAATGGCTTTTACCCATTCAAAGAGAGAGTTTTTATTTTGGGTGGATTTTTCTTCAGTCAAAACGCTTCCTCCTAAAAACAGTCTGTCACAGCATACATGCAAAATAAAGCTTTCCTATACTTTATCACAAGTTCCTGCCGAATACATAATTCCCGCGTTCACTTCCGGCAAAAACGGTAAAAAAGAAAGTGCCACACAGGGATTACTGTGGCACTTTCAGCACTTATTTTTCAGTTGGAACCGGCTTTTTCAAGATGCCGAGAATGAGAGCCGTCACAACCGCACCAATCAAGATACTGAGGAGATACAGCAGCGCATGGTTCGTCGTAAAGAAGAGAACGAATATTCCGCCATGCGGCGCTTGCAGTGTGACATGGAAAAATTGAGACAAACCTCCGGCAACTGCTGATCCGATGATAGAAGCAGGAATGACGCGCGCCGGATCGGCTGCCGCAAAAGGAATCGCACCTTCAGTAATAAATGACAAGCCCATCACGTAGTTGGTAATTCCGGCTTCGCGATCCCGTTTTGAAAATTTATTTTTAAAGAAAGTCGTTGCAAGGGCAATTCCAAGCGGAGGCACCATACCGCCCGCCATGATCGCTGCGTGAGGTCCAAAGTTTCCAGCTTCAATCATCGCGATACCAAATGTGAAGGCCGCTTTGTTGATCGGACCACCCATATCAATCGCCATCATACCGCCTAAAACAATACCCATTACAACAAGGTTTCCTGTTCCAAGACCTTCAAGCCAATGTGTCATGCCATCCATAATATACTTGACAGGCGTATTGACAACATAATGCATGATGATTCCGGTCAAGAATATTCCAAACAACGGATAAAGAAGGACAGGTTTTAATCCGTCAAGCACTTGCGGCAGACCAGCGAACACTTTTTTCAATAGGACAACAATATAACCAGCCAAGAAACCGGCAATCAGTCCGCCTAAGAAACCGGCGCCGGCTTGCGTCGCCATGAAACCTCCGACCATACCAGGCGCAAACCCCGGACGATCCGCGATGCTCATCGCGATAAATCCTGCCAATACAGCGACAATTAATCCAAGTGCTTGAGTTCCGCCTATAGTATTTAATACAGCTGCAAACTCATTATAAGTGGGATCTCCCGGTTTGGTCGCGTTAATTCCCCAGAAGAATGAAACCGCAACTAAGATCCCGCCCCCGACGACGAATGGCAGCATGTTGCTGACACCGCTCATCAAGTGTTTGTAGAAACCGCCGCCTTTTCCTTTGGCAGCTCCGTCTTCAGAAGCAGATGCAGATGCACCGCCGCCTTTACCCTGATAGATAGGCGCGTCTTGTTTCAGCGCCTGCTCAATCAGCTCTTTCGGACGTCTGATTCCTGCTGTTACAGGTACTTCAATGACATGTTTGCCTTGAAAGCGATCCATTTCAACCTGCTTATCGGCGGCGACGATAATCGCAACCGCATCTTCGATTTCCTGCGCTGTCAGACCATTTTTAATACCGCTTGAACCGTTCGTTTCAACTTTGATATCAACGCCGAGCTCTTTCGCCTTTTCTTTCAAAGCATCGGCAGCCATGAACGTGTGGGCGATCCCTGTCGGACATGCTGTAACCGCAAGGATTTTTCCTTTTGCTGATGGTGCAGATGCTTCTTCGGCCTGCTCTTCTTCTTCATCATCTTTATCATGCTGATTGATGATGTCGATGATTTCGTCTTCGGATGAAGCTTCAAGCAGCTGTTTGCGAATCTCTTCCCTCATAAGCAAAGTCGACAGTCTTGACAATGCTTCCAAGTGAGTGTTATTCGCGCCGTCTGTAGCAGCGATCATGAAAACGAGATGGCTTGGCTGGCCGTCAAGGGATTCATAATCGACGCCGTCTTTTGAACGGCCGAACGCGATCGCAGGCTCTTTAACGCTTGCCGTTTTCGCATGAGGGATGGCGATGCCTTCGCCGATACCGGTGGAACTTTGTTTCTCACGGTTGATCACAGCTTCTTTGTAGCCTTCTTTATCATTCAACTTGCCCGCCTGATCCAAAACGCTGACGAGTTCTTCGATAACGTTTTCTTTCTGGCTGCTCTCAAGGTTTAACTTGATCGTATGCTTCGTTAGTAGCTCTGTTATTTTCATAACCTTTCCTCCTTTAAATCGCTTTGACTTGAACTTCCGGAAGCAGCTTGTGAACGAGCTCTTCCGCTCCCAGCTCCTCTGAAAAGGCGGTTGCGCTTCCTGACGCGACACCTAAGCGAAAAGCTTCTTTGGTGTCGAGCTGTTTTTCAATGCCTGCGAGAAAGCCTGCAACCACTGAATCTCCGGCGCCGACTGAGTTCACGAGCTTTCCTTTAGGTACGTTGGCATGGTAGACGCCGTCTTTTGTAAATAAAAGTGCGCCTTCCCCAGCCATGGAAACGATCGCGTTTTCGGCCCCGCGTTCAACGAGTTTCTTACCATAAGGCACCGCTTCTTCCGCTGAAGTGATGGTTGTCCCAAACATTTCACCGAGCTCGTGATGATTCGGTTTCATTAAAAGCGGCTTCATTTCTGCTGCTTTTAGGAGTGCCTCACCCGAAATATCAACGACAACCCGGACATTTTGCTCTTCACACTTTTCTGCAATCTTTTCATAGGTGTCCTGCGGCAATGAAGAAGGAATGCTGCCAGCCAATACGACAATGTCCCCTTCTTTCATCGCTGAAAACTGGTCTAAAAAGGCCGCGAAATCTTCTTGGCTGATGACGGGCCCCTGCCCGTTGATTTCCGTCTCATCCCCGGTCTTCAATTTGACATTGATGCGCGTGTCTCCATTCACCTCATGAAAAGCTGTTTCAAGCTTCTCTTCTTCGAGAAATGATTTGATGTACCCCCCGGTAAAACCGCCGATAAAACCGAGAACTTTAGAAGGTACATGGTGTCTGTTCAGTACGCGTGAGACATTGATTCCTTTGCCTCCGGGATATTTCGTGTCATAGACTGAACGATTCAGCCCGCCTACGGAAAATTCTTCAACGTGAACAATATAGTCGACCGATGGGTTGAGAGTTACAGTGTATATCATGTTTTCACTACCTTTACGACAGTTTTTTCTTGATAGTTATCAAATGAATGTTTTGCAGATCCTGCTGTAATGATAGTTGCTTCGTCTAAACCGGCAAAGGCAGAAAATGAAATTTCCCCAAACTTGGAAACGTCAGCTAAAATAAATGCTTTTTTCGCCTGGTTGACAGCTTTTGTTTTCAAAAGCGCTTCTTCAGGATCCGGAGTCGTAAATCCCGCTTCTTTATGAATGCCATTGACGCCGATGAAGCTTTTGTCAAACCGGTATTGGCTGATGGCTGATAAAGCCGAACCGCCCACGATTGCTCCGGTTTTATACTTCACATACCCGCCTAATAAATAAAAAGTAATGCCTTTTTTACCTAATGCCTCAATGTGCATGACTCCATTTGTGACCACGATAATATCCATCTCCGGATCGATAAAATCGATCATTTGCAATGTGGTCGTTCCGGCATCAAGGTAGATACAATCGCCTTCTTCAAGAAGTGAGGCCGCTTCTTGAGCGATTTTTCTCTTTTCATGAAGGTTTTTGGATGATTTCTCTAGCATGTCAGGCTCTGTACGAATATCGGAAAGCCTCGATGCCCCTCCATGAACACGCTTTAAATATCCGCGGGCTTCCAGCGTCGACAAATCTCTTCTGATCGTTGACTCAGATGCGTTCGTTAAATTCATTAAGTACTGGATTTTCACGACATCATGCTTTTCAATCTCGTCAATAATCAACTGATGCCGTTCGGGAGTCAACACATTATCACCCCTTTTGGAAACGCCTTCATTTAGCTTACAATTACATTGTAAACGCTTTTTCGACATAACTCAACAAAAATCTTTCAAATTCATTCAATAACCATCAAAATCTTTCACATTTTAACATATTATCGTGATATGTACCGTTTGTAAACTGTATAAACTATAAAAATCCGCAAAAATATGTGACATTATTATTATCTATTCCTTCAAACACCATTCAGAAAAACCTCATGCTCGCCGCATGAGGTTTTACAATAATGCATCAGCCTAATGAACGTTCTAAAAATACTTGCCATAAGCCTAATAAATAAGACAACATCAGCATCATAATAAATATGACGAAAACACCGATCCAAGCCGCCCGCTTTGAAGCGCCCGCTGCTTTTTGCAGTCCTACCGCCACCAGCACATATGCCCAGATTGTAAAAACATCAAACATCTCCAGGACGCTCAGAAGAGGCTCCTCGGCCGGAATATATCCATCAAGAGATGAGAACGAAAACGCGATCTCAGAATTCGAAGCATAATACACCAAACCGATGATGACGTCTCTGATAACAGGTACAAATGTGGCAAAGACAGACAGAGACACCATGCAGGCAAAATTGGTGTTTCCGCCGCCTATTTTAGCAATCAGCCACAATACTAAAGCGCTGAGCACGAAGAATATGACAGACTGAAAAACATTACGGGCGGCCTCTAGTCCAGGATCTATATCCAAACCAAGAAACTCACTTAGTTCCCAACAAACAAGATAAACGGAAAAGGCGGATAACGCCAGCACGATGATCATCGGCAGCCAAATTGCGGGCCTTTCTCTCATTCTTTCAAACTGACGGACAGGGCTCGTGATGATACCGAACAGTGACGGTTTTTTTACTTGAGTTGCTGTTTCTATATTGGCTTCCACTCTAAAATTCCTCCTGTAATACCTCTTTCATAACATAATGATCAATTTTTCAGCACTTTTAAGTCTATCATTAATGTAAGAAGTGTATTTTTAAATTTAGTTTAATTTTCGCATACAAAAAAACCGCCTCTAAAGGCGGTTTCAGACTGTTGACAAAATAGGTCGGATTTTTATAATCCGACCTATTTTTGTCCAATTTATTCTGTTTTTTCGATGAGAATGCTGGCGAATTGGACTTTTCCAAGTCCAATTCGCCAGCTTTTTGAGATTCATGGCAGTGAAAACAAGCATCGCCTGCATGGACAATTTTTTCTTACCCCGTAGGGTTGTCCAGCGCAGGCCATGCTTGTGTTTTAAATCCGCAAAAACCCGTTCGATCGTTTCTTTGCGTTTGGCGTAGATTCGCCTATTCTCATCCGTGTAGCGAAGATGGTCGGCTTCATCCAAATGATCCTGCCAGAGATGCCTGTGAATCATCTTTCGATGATTTCGACTTTCCGTACATTGCTTCAAAAAAGAACAGTGTTCACATCGGTTTGGATCTGATGCATAAATCCGATAGCCTTCACGGTTGGTTGTGCGATATGTCAGAACATGATCGTCAGGGCAAATATAAGCATCGTAATATTCATCGTATACATATTCATGTTTTCTCATGAACCCTTTTTTAGTTTGTGGTCGGGTGTAGGGCATGACGGGATGGACATTTTGATCACTTAGAAATTTTGCGATAAACGGCGTTTTATATCCGGCATCAACTGCGACCGTATGAGGCTTGGCGACGTGCTCTTTCACCTGTTGAAACAGGGTCGTGAACACTTGGCTGTCATGAATATTGGCAGGCTCAACAACCGTCCCCAGCACAAATCCATTCCGGTCACAAGCTGTATGAAAACCATAAGCAAAAAGACGTTCCCGTTCACCTTTTACAAAATAACCGCTCTCAGGATCTGTCGTACTTTCTTTTATTTCCCGTTCTTCTGAGCATTGCCTGGGCTTTAAGGGCTTTTTGCCGTTGGCTTCGCGATCGGCATTAATTTCTCGATCTAATTGTTCCTGATAAGCTCTTGTTTCTTTTCTCACAATCTTCTTCACAAACTTTTTCTTATTCGCATTGGCTTTGACATGGGTTCCATCGATAAAGGCGACCGACGGGTCGACAAGACCGAGATCCATGGCCTGACGCAAGATTTTATAGAAGATTGTTTCAAATAGGTCCGTATCATGAAAACGGCGCTCATAGTTTTTACTGAAGGTTGAAAAATGAGGGATTTTTTCAGAAAATCCATATCCAATAAACCAGCGATAAGCGACATCGGTTTCGATCCGTTTAATGGTTTCGCGCATCGAGCGGTGGCCAAACACGTACTGAATCAGAACCATTTTGATCAATACAACGGGATCAATGCTTGGGCGCCCTTTTGAAGAATAAAGGGGAGCAACTTTTTCATAAATAAAAGAAAAGTCCATAGCTTCTTCTATTTTCCTGACCAGATGGTCTTCCGGGACAAGTTCACTTAAGGCAAAGACTTCAAGCTGTTCGCGCTGATCTTTAGAGTGCTTAGACAACATGGAAAAACCTCCAAAAACTAGATTTCACTCACATTTTAACAAAAAAAGCTTGTCGATCAAGCCACTTTTTGTGGCTTTGTCGACAAGCTGAAACCGCCTCTAAAGGCGGTTTCAGCGTGTCGACAAACTCTCGCATTTGTTGTCAGGCCTGCTAAGTCGATGCTCATGAGTAGGAGCGGGTGTTTCAAAGTGACGCTTATCGGCTGACGGCTATATGCCGCTTTACTCATACCTCAATGCATCAATCGGATGAAGGCGGGCCGCTTTATTGGCCGGGATGAGGCCAAAGATAACCCCGATCGCCATGCTGAACAGGACGCCTCCGAGGACCACCTGCCAGGAAACGAGCGGCGGCCAACCGGCAAAAAACGAAACTAGGGCGGCTCCGCCGTATCCGAGGCCGATGCCAAACACCCCGCCAATCAGCGTGATCAAAGACGATTCTATTAAAAATTGCATCAAAATCTGGCCTCTTGTTGCACCAAGCGATTTTCGAATCCCGATTTCCCTCGTCCGTTCCGTGACCGACACCAGCATAATATTCATGACGCCGATCCCGCCAACGAGTAAAGATATGCCTGCAATTGAGCCGATGAACATCGTCATAATTGTTGTAATCTGGCTGATCCCGGCCGCTATGGCCTCCATGTTCATCACTTCGTACGAGTCCGTGGTGCCGTGATTGTTGTTGACGGCCGCGGCAGCCTGCTTTCCGACGGCTTGCAGATGGTCGGCAGATTCAGCTTGAACGGAGACAGAGTCATAGTCGCTAATGCCGAAGGACGATTTTAACATTGAAAACGGAACATACATCTCATTCATCCCCAACGCAAGCAGCCCGGTTTCTTCTTTTAATACGCCGATGATTTCAACGGGCTGGCCATTGATCCATACGACGCGGCCGAGAGGCGACTGCTGAGAAAAAAGTTCCTCCGCAAGTTTCGGCGAAACGACGGCGACCCTGCTTCCGGCATTGTAATCCTCTTCTGAAAACTCTCTTCCCTTTTCGACTTCCATCGAGTTGATGCTGATATATCCGTCATTAATGCCGTTTACAGCGGCATCCGTTTTTTCATCCCGGAAACGGACATTCATAGACTCGGTAGTTTTCGCAACGACATGCTTCACGCCTTCGAGTGACTTTAAACTTCTGATGTCTTCTTCGGTGAAGCCGGCGTCTAAATAGGCGTTGGGATTGGACGTCAATTCTTCATTGCTGGGCTGATAATAGATTTCGACCGTGTTGCCGGGCCCGCTGATCGTCTGCTTGAGCATTTGCTCTCCTCCTTGCCCCGCTGCAACAACGACAATAACAGAGCCTACACCGATAATGATTCCGAGCATTGTTAAAATCGAGCGCAGTTTATGGGAAAGGATGGAACTTAACGCCATTCTCAAGTTTTCGATGAGATTCATTGCACCGTCCCCCTCCGCTCTGTTTCCGGCGAGACGATCACACCGTCCCTCACCATGATGATCCGGCTTGTATAATCTGCAATCTCCGGTTCGTGGGTGACGAGCACCACCGTCGTTCCTTCCTCATTCAATTCGGTGAATTGCTCCATGATGTCCCGGCTTGTTTTCGTATCGAGCGCTCCGGTCGGTTCATCGGCCAATATCAGCTTCGGTTCATTGACGATCGCTCTTGCGATGGCTACACGCTGTTTTTGGCCGCCGGAAAGCTCGTTCGGCAAATGGCGCATTCTATCCTTGAGCCCGACTTTTTCAAGCGCCCGTTCGGCCCGCTCCCGCCGCTCTTTTCTTGGAATGCCGGAGTAGATCATCGGAAGCTCCACATTCTTTATGGCATTCAGTCTCGGCAGAAGCTGAAACTGCTGAAAAACAAAACCGATTAAACGGTTTCTGACGCCGGCAAGCTCCCTTTCACCATATGATGAAATATCCTCGCCGTCCAGCCTGTAAATACCCGATGTCGGGCGGTCAAGACAGCCGATAATGTTCATGATTGTCGATTTTCCAGAACCGGAAGGCCCCATGATGGACAGATATTCACCCGGCTCAATTTTCATATTGATCTCCCTGAGAACATCAATGGTTTCCCCTCCGATTTGGTAGCTTTTTTTCACGTGGGAAAGCTCAATCATTGAAGCTTCACTTCCGTTCCGCTTTTCATGTCCTCGGCCGGGTTTGCGATAACCCGGTCCTTGTTCGTCAGACCGCCGGTAATTTCAACGACGCCATCTGCTTTCTCGCCGGTTTTGACATTGATCCTTTTCGCCTTTCCGTCTCTGACGGCATACACGTATGATTGATCATCATCCTGCTTGACGGCATCTTCAGGAAGAGCCTGAATGGTTCTTTTGTCCGTCTGGATTTTGAGAATCATATTGAAGCCGGGCTTTGCTTTAGGACGCTCCCCTTTTATTTTGACTTCAAACGGATATTGAACAGCTTGTTCCTTTCCTCCCGCAACACCTGCAGACGCCTCTTCTTCGGGAACCAATCCGACTTGAGAGATTCTGCCCCGCCACTCTTTATTTTGGATGACATCCGACGTGATGGTCACGTTCTGTCCCTTTTTCACTTTCAATGTGTCATACTCTGACAGCACACCTTTAACGACAAGCTTGTCCTCGTTACCTATATGTATAACCGGCTTTTGAATATCCGATTGCTTTAAGGCAGCTTGTTTATCAGCGGTGATCACTGTCCCGTCAATGCCGCTTTTCACTTGCAGCGCTGCTGATTTTTTCGCGAGCGTTTCCTTTTGCAGGTCGGCTTGTTTCAGCTCAAGCTGAAGCGATTTTTCTTCCATTTCAAGCTGGGACCGTTCGTCATCCATTTGCCTTTTGGCTTTTTCCGCACCCAGCTCAGCCTTCAGCTCGTCTTCCTTGCTTTTTAGGCTGCTGATTTTTCGCTTTACCTGTTCAAGCTGGAGTTCCTTCGATTGAATGGATAACGCATTCTGTTCTTTTTCCAGGCGAATTTCTTCGTTCGTATAGGTGAAAAGCACATCTCCTTTTTTCACCTTGTCGCCTTCTTTTACTTTGACGTCGGCAATTTTCCCTTTTTCTGGTTCAAAATATTCGTATTGTTCGTTGGCAAACTTTAGGGTGCCCGGAACCATGACTTCAGAAGAAATCTCTCTCTCTTCCAATTTGACGGTTTGGACCGCTGTTTCAGCCCCTCCGCCCGTTTGCACCGAGCGGTAGAGGTTGAGTCCGATAAAAAGCGCAGCAGCCCCAACAATGATAATGCCGATCCATATTTTTTTCATTTACATTGCTCCTTCAAATGTATCGAAGAAATTCCTCGCGATTCCGCCTGTTAAAGCGAGCAAAATGGAGATCACAAATAAAATGATCACACCGGTCCAAGCCGCTTTTTTGGAGATGCCCCCAACCTTTTGGAGACCCAGTGCAACCAGTGCGAGCGACCAGATGGTGAAAATATCAAATACACCTAATACCGATTTGAGCGGCTCGTCTGCCGGGATGATGCTGCTTAAAGACGTGATGGCGATCGTGGGATCAATATTTGAATAATAGATCACAAGCCCGCCTATGAATTGCCCGATAGCCGCAATAAAATATGTAAAAACAGACAGCGAAAACATGTGAACAAAATTGGTTGTTCCTCTTCCGATTTTGACAATCAGCCAATAGATTAAAGCGCTGATCAGCAAGGCAATCACAAAGCCGATGATCCCGCCGATGATCCCGCCGATGATCCCGATTCTCTTCATAGTGGCTTCAAATGTTTCATCATCTCCCGGCATTTCCGACAAATCGGTAGATAACACCGTTTTTTCGCTGAGCATATACGCGCCGGTAACCGACAATAATAAAACAATAACAAGCGGAAACCAGACAGCCGGCTTTTCTCTCATTCTCTCAAACTGTTCTCCGGGATGGGTAATCAATCCGAACAATGACGGATTTTTTACTTTTTCAGTTTCTAAATGCGTTTCCATATGTATCCCCCTTAAAAAATGAATTACCAGTTTATACGCAGAATCATCTAAAATGTTTCACCTCTGTTTTCTCAAAAAAACGCCCCGGCCGCATTTCAGAATATGCGGCCGCGGACGGTTTCAGTTTAGTTTCGCTGAAACATTTGATACTGCGCTTTCACCAGCTCATAATACATTCCACGTTTTTCGATTAATTCCTGGTGATTTCCTTCCTCTATTTTCCGGCCGTGGTCAAGAACCAGGATTTTATCCGCATCCCTTATCGTTGAAAGCCTGTGAGCGATCATAATAGCCGTTCTGCCATGGAGCAGGGTTTTCAATGCAGCCTGAATCTTGACTTCCGTTTCTGTGTCAATACTTGCGGTTGCTTCATCAAGGATCAGAATGCGAGGGTCTGCCAGGAGCGCCCTCGCGAATGAAATGAGCTGCCGCTCACCTGCCGATAATACATTGCCGCGTTCTTCCACTTCTGTGGCGTATCCATTCGGAAGCGCTGAAATAAACGAATCGGCCCCGACAGCTTTTGCTGCTTCGATCACTTCTTCATCGGCGGCATTCGGACGGCCAAAACGAATATTTTCCATAATCGTTCCGGAAAAAATAAACGTATCCTGCAGCACGATGCTGATTTGCGAACGAAGATCGGAAAGCGAGATATCGGTAATCGGTATTCCGTCCACTTTGACAGTCCCGCCTGTTGCATCGTAAAACCTGCTGATCAGATTCGCGATCGTCGTCTTCCCTGATCCTGTATGTCCGACAAGCGCGAGCGATGTTCCCGCCGGCACCTCAAATGAAATGCTGTGCAGCGCCTTGCGATTCCCGTCATAAGAAAATTCCACCTGTTCAAATTCGATCCGGCCTTTTAATTCTTTAATTTTGACCGCATCTTCCTTGTCTGCGACACTCGGTTTTTCATCCAGAAATTCAAATATCCTCTCTGACGAAGCCATCCCCATCAACAGCTGGTTGTAGACTTGGCCGAGCCTTGAAATCGGCTCCCAGAACATTCCGAGATAGAAGGCGAATGAGACAAATACACCGATCGTAATCGTTTCATTGATGATTAAGCTTGTGCCGTACCAGATTAAAATGGCCGTCCCGACGGCGTTTGTCATTTCTACAAGCGGGCGGAATGTCGCATTTTTTTTCGTCGCTTCCTGCCAGGCTTCAAAGTTCTCGCTGTTGACGCCTTCAAAATACATCATATTCTCTTTTTCCTGCGTAAATGCCTGAGTGACCCGGATGCCTTGAATGCTTTCATTCAAATGGGAATTCAGTTTGGACTGCTTTAAGCGCACCTTTTGCCAGGATCGTCGGATTTTCCTTCTGAGATTGGTTGAAATGAAGAACATAACAGGCAGCGTCACCATGATGGCGATGGTCAGCTCAGGACTGAGCGAAAACAGAATGACGATAATACCGAAGAGGAGCAGGATATCCATCAATAAATTGATGACTCCGCTCGTAAATAATTCCTGCAGAGAATTGATGTCATTCATGATCCGGACAAGGATAGAACCTGCCGAACGCTCATCGAAAAAGCGATGCGACAGCCGCTGAACATGCGTAAATAAATGCTGTCTGAGATCATAAATGACATGCTGGCCAAGCTTGTTCATCCAGCGGATTCTCAACACATTGCTAACATAATTGACAAGATATAATCCACTGATGACGGAGATCAGAATCGCAAGAAGATTCATATCCCGGCCTGCGATTGCTTTGTCGAGCGCATAGACGCCGATCAAAATCGGCACCGTCAGCCGGATCGCCGCCGAGATCATGACCGTTAAAAAGGAGAGCGGCAGCAGATTTTTTCGGTAAGGCTTTAAATATTTGAGCAGCCTCCACATCTGCGCCCAGTTAAAAGGCTTTTCAATGATTTGGTCTGAAGTATAAAAAAACCGGTTCATCAATGTTTGTTTTTTCGCCTGATTTTCCATAGCAAGAGCCTCCTATCCTGCAAAATGCGGCTCATTCAACACATTTTGATCTTTATACTGCAAATCAAAAATCCGTTTGTATAAACCGTTTTCTTCCAATAATTGTTCGTGTGTTCCCCTTTCCTTAACAACACCTTTATCGAGCACAAGAATTTCGTCGGCATGCTTTAAGGATGAGATTCTGTGAGCGATGATGAACGTCGTCCGATCCCGCATCACTTCCCGCAATGCAAGCTGAATACGGTGCTCCGTTTCCATGTCAACGGCACTCGTCGAATCATCGAGGATGAGAATGCCCGGGTTCAGACAAATCGCCCTCGCAATCGCGATTCGCTGTTTTTGGCCACCGGACAGTCCGAGCCCCCTCTCGCCGAGCATCGTATCGTATTGGTTCGGAAGCTCCATGATAAAATCGTGCGCCTGAGCTCTTTTCGCGCTTTCGATGATCTCTTCCATTGATGCATCAGGATTTCCATAAGATATGTTTGATCTGATCGTTGATGAAAATAAAAACGATTCCTGCGGGACGACGCCGATATTGGAGCGCAGCATTTTTAATGAGTAGTGTTCAAGCGGCTTGCCGTCGATCATGATCCGGCCGGATGTCGGCTCATAAAAGCGGCTCAGCAGTTGAATGATACTGCTCTTTCCTGACCCCGTCGCACCGATTAACCCAATCGTTTTGCCGCGCTCGGCTTGAAAAGACACTCCATGCAGTGCTTCAGCGTTTTCTTTTGTATATTGAAGGGAAACATCGCTGAATACGACATCGCCGTTCAGTCTGCCGTTTTTCACCGCATGTCCGCTGTCGGTGATTTCCTCTTTGACATCAAGAATTTCCAGCAGCCGCTCTCCTGATGCTTTCGCTTGTGAAAACAGGTTGATGACATAACCGAGGTTCATGATCGGCCACATCAAGTAATTGACAAGACTGAAAAAAGCGACAAGCTCCCCCGGTTTTAAGCTGTTTTGCATCACGAGCCAGCCGCCGAACGACAACAGGGCAACGAGGCAAATATTGCCGATAAACTCCATCAGCGGAAAGAATTTAGACATGATAAACGAAGCGTTTAAGTTTTTATTTCGAAAATGGTCATTTGAATGAGTAAAGTTTTGAATCTCAAAATCTTCTTTTGATAAAGATTTAACGGTATTCATGCCGCTGATATTTTCCTGAACTTTCGTATTTAAACGGGCGAAAGATTTTCTTATGTTCCGAAAAGCCGGATGCACTTTTTTATCAAACCTGTAGACAACCGCTCCTAAAAACGGCAGAGAAGCAATCGTTACCAGAGTCAGCGGCACAGAATAAGAAAACATGACAGACAGACTGAAGGTGACAAGCAGGATAAAGCGAATCGCCTCAGCAAAACCGAAAGATAAAAAGAATCTGATGCCTTCGACGTCAGCCGTAAGCCTCGACATTAAATCTCCCGTTTTAGCGCTGTCATAATACTTGAACGGCAGACGCTGCAACTTCGCATACAGCTCTTTTCTTAACCGGTAGACCGAGCGGATTCCGAACATATCTCCAAGATACTGATGAAAAAAAGTAGCTGCGCCCTTCGCCGCCATGACAGCGATGAACCCGAGGCTGATCCATATGACCAAACCGTACCTTCCGCCGAGAATCACTTCATCAATTGTCATTTGCAGAATAATCGGGTAAACAACAGTGATCGCCGTCATCAGAAGCATCGACACAAGCGACCACAAGAACATTCTTTTATAAGGCCAATAAAAATCTTTTAGTTTTTTAAGGGACTCCATTTGCACCAGCACCTTTCCAATTCATGTAAAACAAGGACACATCATCTAATATATCGGTTTGCGAAATAAAATTCCACCGATTTTACAAAATTCAGACTTATTATGGAGTTTTCCTCCTTCTTCCGCTTGAAATAAATCCTTTTTAAAATGTGACAGTCAATAAAAAATAGTTTCTTGTTGGCAAAGGAAATTTTTTGATGAATGAAGGAAGATGATGTAAAATAATAGAAAATGTTATCAAATTATGAATGACGGAGTTGATTGCAATGGCGAAAAGAGAGGCTTTAAAAAAACAGCTTCTCCTCTTAGGTGAATTGGAACAAAAAATCTGGAAGGACTTCCGGAAAGAACGCGAAGGGATTTACGCAAGGTTAGGAGAACTTGACAGACAAATCCAGCGACATAGACGTTCCACTAAAGAGTATTATGCAGCACATTGCGTAGACATTATTAAACAGCAAAAAGGAAAAATTGTAACGACAAAAGAACTGAAAATGAAACTGAAAGAAAGAACCAATTTTAACGTTCACCGTATTAGTGAGCTTTATGACTTGATTCAAAAATTAGAACCAAACATTTCGAAAGAACGGCGCGGCTGTTTTATTTATCTGGAAAACGGTTCGAAAAAAAACGTCGGTCGGTAACAGGCTCTATGCCTGAACCGACCGACGTTCTCAACCTCCGCTGACCGGGGGAATAAGAGCAACCGTATCTCCAGACTTAACCTCACTGTTTCCTCTTCTGTACACTTCGTTGACAGCGATCATCGCTCGGTCCGTCCCCTGAAGATTGTAAGTTTCTTTTAAAAACTGTCTGATGTCGTCTGTTGTCGTTTTTTCTTCATCTATATCAACGCTCTGCGCACCCGCTTGTTCGGCAAGCTGGGCAAACAGTAAAATTTTAATCAAAGGTCAGCACCTCTTTTTCTGTCGGAAGCCGCTGCTTCCAAATCTGGTTTCCCTTCCGGGTATTCAGTTGTCTCAAGCTGGTCGCCGATCCAAGTCTCGCCGTCCTCCCAATGTTCTTTTTTCCAAATCGGCACAATTTGCTTTATCCTTTCGATCGCATATTCGTTCGCTTCATATGCCGCTTTCCGGTGAGGTGACGACACCGCGATCACCACGGCCGCGTCGGAGATGTCCAGCCTGCCGATGCGATGGGTAATCGCTGCAGCTGTACCAGGCCATTTTTCATTGATTTCTTTCCCGATCTGAGCAAGCATGCTGACCGCCATTGGAACATATGCTTCATATTCGAGATAGAGTGTCTTTTTTCCATTTGTCCATTCTCTCACTGTTCCAATAAACGTCGTGATGGCACCGGCTTCCCTTTTTTCAACTTTTTTGACGATATCTTCGATGACAATCGGCTCTTTTGTTATAACAAATCGTTCAGACAAACGCCTTCCTCCTTTAGATGATTCAGAATAAAAGCCACGGCGCTCGGGTCTTCAATATGAAAGGATGGAACATCCGTTTTCGGCTCGCTCTTTTGATAAATGACGGCGATGATGCCGTCCAATTCCTCCAAGAGCTGACAGTCCGCTTCGTTTCTGACCATGACAACTTTTTGATATGGCGCATGTTTAAATCCTTCGATGAGAAGACACTGAACCGCTAAAACTCCATAAGCGGCAATCAGTTGATCAAGCGTCCACTCGCCGCGCGCCCTCAGCTGAAAAACGCCTGCTCCTTCGACGCCGGACGCAGCCGCTCCAGCCCGAAAAAAGCGGTCGGAATCCTTTCCCTCGGCGAAAACATCCGGTTCTCCTCCATGTCCGTGGTGTTTCAGGCAGCCAATCTTGACTCCGAGCTGACCGAGCTTTTCCGCTAGTTTTTCAACGAACGTCGTTTTGCCGCTGTTTTGGTACCCTACGATCTGGAGGATTGGAAAATGTGCGGCCACAGCTCTTCACTTCCGTTCTCATCCCGGTATAACAGAACATGCACTCTTGCCCCGGCCTCATAGCCTCTCGTTCCGCCCGGCAAAACCATCAGCGCATTGGCATCTGCCAGCGACGTGACGGCGCTTGATTTATCCAGGCCGACAGGCTCCGCATGAAGCGCCCCGTCTTTAATGGATACAAACGAGCGGACAAATCTTGTAAACGGATTAGGCTTTGGAAAATCCTTGCTTAAAACCGCTTCTGCACATAAAGAATACGGCTTTTGATGATGCAGCCAGGTGTGGAGGGACGGCTTGACAAACAGCTCAAATCCAACGAAGCAGGCTGACGGGTTCCCGGAGAGCCCAAACAGCAATTTGCCGTTTAATTGAGCAACAGTCGTTACACTTCCCGGACGCATGGCCACTTTATTAAACAGGACCTCGGCCCCGAGCTTTTCGTAAATTGCCGGCAGAAAATCAAAGTCCCCTACGGACACCCCTCCGGTCGTAATCAGAAAATCCACCTTGTCCAAAGCTTTTTCCACCGCTGCAAAGCTTTCGTCAAATCGATCAGAAATCTTCCCTAAATAAAGGGGGGTTCCGCCTGCTTCTTCAACCTGGGCGGCCACCATGCCTGCATTGCTGTTGCGGATTTTTCCGGGAACGAGGGGATCGCTGACATTCAGGAGCTCCGTTCCGGTGGCAATGATGCCTACCACAGGCTTTTTGACTGCAGGTACCGCTGCATATCCGAATGTTGCAAGCAAAGCGACGACACCCGGTGTGATCCGGGTTCCTTTCTTCACAAGCACTGATCCTTTTCTCGCATCTTCTCCGGTTTTTGAAATATTTTCTCCCGGCTCCAATGAGCGTTTTAACACCATATAGTTTTTACCGTCTTCTGAGTAGGTTTTCGTCAGCTCAAGCATGACTACCGCATCAGCGCCCTCCGGAATCTGCGCTCCGGTCATAATTCTGACAGCTTGAAAAGGACCGAGCGTTTTACCTGACACGGCTCCGGCTCCAATGTGATCAACCACCTCGAATTGCAGCGGATTTTCCCGTGAAGCACCGGCGGTATCGCAAGCTCGGACAGCAAAGCCGTCGTACGGCGAACGGTCAAAAGCGGGCACGTCGTGATCAGCCTTTACATCTTCGGCTAAAAATCTATGGAGACTCTCCTCAAGGTGGATCCACTCTGTATCTCCCTGCTTCCAGTGCCGAGAGACACGCGCAGCGGCTTCAAAAACTGGAATGGGCGTTCTTTTTTCAATCATTAAAAAAACCTCCTGTTGTTACATTCCGATGACTCTCGCCAATATGGAGTTGGCTTCTTTTATATCATTTGTGCCGTGAACAAGGGCTCTTCCATCGTTAAATATGACGATTCTGAATGTCTCGTATTGTACATGCAGCAAATAATCATTCGCATCCACTTTTCCGATGCCCGAAAGTTTTTTCATGAGTTCCTCTTTAGGCAGCCGTTTTAACATATCGCTGCGAATTTGGACGGTCTCTCTTCCGCACAGAACGTCGGCTTTTTTTTGGCTCATGTTGCTGAGGAAAGGAAAAACCGGCGTTTCTCCGCACGAAGGACATGTCTCATTGCGGCCGATCTCCATTCGGAAGTGGGTGTTCGCCCATAAATCAAACGTGACAAAAGCGGTTTCAAGCGCATCTTGGTTGTCCGTTAAGATTTTTAGAATTTCAGCTTGCTGATAAGCCGACACCATTTGAACGGCCGGCGAAATAATCCCCGACGTGTCGCATGTAGCCCCGCCAATCGGAACATCTTCAAACAGGCAGGCAAGGCACGGCGTTTTTTTAGGAATAATCGTCATATACATGCCCTGACTGCTGACACAAGCGCCATAAACCCACGGAGTGCCCGTCTCTTGGGCAAGGTCATTGATGATCATGCGGGTCTCAAAGTTATCCGTTGCATCGATGACAGCATCCGCTTCTTTGATCAGCGGTCTGAGTGTTTCCACGGTGCCGTCGGCAACATATGTACGAAGCTCAACATCGCGATTGATCTGGGAAAGACGTTCTTTTGCGGCTGCCGCTTTCGGAAGCCTTTCCTCAGCGTCTTTCTCTGTATAGAGCTGCTGCCTTTGCAGGTTGCTCCATTCCACATAATCGCGGTCTATAATAGACAGTGTACCGATGCCTGCGCGCACAAGCCCCTCGGCAGCCGACGTGCCGAGCGCCCCGGCTCCGACGATCAAAACATGGCTCTGCCTGATTCTGTCCTGACCCGCCTGTCCGATGTTTTGATATCTGATTTGTCTTGAATACCGTTCATGCATCAGGATGATCCCCTTTACTTCTTTTTCTATATCATATCATTTTTCCGTCCGCTGTTTTTTGAAAAACACTTTCCGAAAAACCCTTGCAATCTATAATAAAATATTTCATCCCGGAAAGAACGGTTCTATTTTATCTAAATCCGACTTTTTATTGACATTTATAAATTCCCACGGCTCTGCCCCGACCCTATCAGCTTCAATATACTTGACGCGGATGCGGTCGAGGAAACTGCTGATCTTCAGCTCGTTCTGCTGAAGCTGTTCGAGGAGGACGGATTTCACCCTTCTGCTGTAGACAGCAACAAGCGGCTGCGCCCTTCCGTCTGCGACCGGCACGACGGCGTCATCCGCCGGGGTCATCTGCCGTTTTAAAGCCGATATGGTCTCCTGCCGGACAAGCGGGGTATCACAGGCCGAAAAAATATAGCATTCCCCTTCCGCCCGAACCATGGCTGTGTACATACCTGCAAGCGGCCCTCTCCCACTGAACGGTTCGATATCTTCCAGCACCGCTTTTTCCCCGAGTTCTTTAAACCGCTCCGTCAGCCCCGGACGGCTCAATATCAGGACATCGCCTCCCAGCGCACGTTTGCACCATTGATAAAGCGGCTTGCCTTGCCAGCGGGCAAACGCTTTCGGTTCCCCAAAACGGCGTGAAAGGCCCCCCGATAATATGACATGTATTTCTTTCATGCAGCTCAACCTTCCTTCGCGTGTTTCTGCCTGCGAACATCATAGCAAAATTTTAGAAATCCGAACAAGTCTGTAAAATCTCTTTTTCAAAAGGCATGCCGTGTTTCATTTATGCATATTGTAGTTGTAACATTAATAGGGGGCTGGTCACCATGAAAAAAACAACGGGTTCGCTGCCTTATTTTCATGATTTATCACAGGAAAACCTTTTTTTAAAAGCGGAGCTGGCAAGGTCACATCAATTGATCCACGAGCTTGAAGCAAGCTATTTTCATCAAAAAAATCATAAGCTCAGCCAGGAAAACGCAGCGCTGAAGCAGCAGCTTCAGCAGCTGTCAATCGAACTGGAGCGGATTTCGGCAAACAAGGAAGACGAGTCGGCCGAAACGCTCAACCGGATAAAAAGCGAACTGCTGGGTAAAATCGTTGTTCTTCAGGAGCTCCTTCAAAAAGAAACCTATGCAAGAAAACAAGAGATAGAAGAAAAGCACCGCCTTCATTTAACAAATGTAAAAGCCGAAGAAGAGAAAAAAAGCTTACATAGCCAAATAGAATATGAAAAGCTTCATGCGGAAAAAGAAAAAACGCTGAGGGAAAAAAAGGAGCATGAGCTCGAAAACGCTGCACACGAAAATGCCCGCCTGAAAGACGAACTTCATGCTAAAGGTCTTCAGCTCAAACAAATCGAAACAGATGTTGCGGTATTAAAAGAGCGGGTGACAGAAACGAAAAACCGCCTTTTGGAGTCTGAAAAAACAAAAGAAGCGCTGTTTTACGAAACGATTTTATCCTATAAAAGGCAGCTCGATGAAAGTGATAAGTGGATCGCTTCTCATTTTGCCGATATTGATACATCTCAGCAGACGGAGAAGGCGCTTGAACAAAACGAAGAGCTTTTTGAACGGTCAGAGCAGATCGAGGCGGTACTTCAAACAGTTACGGAGCAAGTCGATCAGCTCCAACAGCAATTGAGCGTCATCAAACAAAATGACATGAAAATGGATCAGAAAATAACTGAATGGAAAAAGCAGACGAAAGAAGAAACAACCCCGCAAAAATGGGTCTATCAAATTAAACGCAAAGACAAAGAAACAAAACCTTTAAATTGAATACCACTTTAAGGAATAATTTGGATTTTATAAAAAACCGCTTGAGTCGATTGTCTCAAGCAGTTGATTAGGGCGGCGGCGTATATAGCGGCCGCCTTGGTGTTCCTCAAAATGGAAACGCTATCTGGAAAAGCAAGGGTTTGACTATTGCTGCTCTGTCTCGGTAGAAATCTCACCCTCTAATATATATTGACCGCGGTATGGTTTTTTGACTTCCGGGTACATTTTAATCAGGCTTTGCATAAAGGTTGTCATATTAGGGATCTCAAGTCCGCTCTCTTTTTCGATTTCTTTTTGAAGTTCGGAGCTTTTGATGGCCGCATTATGGCGTTTTAATGTTTTAATCGCCGCTTCACGCAGTTTTGCAGCTTTTGAGCCTGGACGTGCTGTACCCCTTCTGCGCCTTGTCGTTCCATCTGGAATTCCGGCAGGCAGTGAGGAGGTTTGCGGAGAAGTCTGCTGCTGGTTCTTTTGAGATGCTTGCGGCTGCTGCTGTTGTTGCTGATAGCTCTTCATCTCCTGCGCAGCTAATTCAGCTAAAACAGGGAGAGATTCCGTTTTACGCTCCGGGCGAAAATCTTTTTTTGTATCATTAAAGCTGGATGGACGATCCAATTCACGCAGCTTTGCATATATATTATCCCGCTCAATTTGATACTCCCTAATCACCTTAACCTCAGCCTCATTCAGCTGCTCCAATCTTAAACGCAATGCTTCCCTCTCGTTAAACATACCGTTTATACCCTCCTATCAGAATAAATAAACCTTCCAATAAAAATATTAGATTACCAAACTAATTTTATCAACTATTTTTTCGTTTTTCTACTGTTGCTTTCCGTTAAGAAAATAGAACTAAATTTCCGGAAAACTTGAAGCCTGAGGAGTTTTCGAAGCATTTCGGCCTACTCTAAACCCATTGTCGAAAAATGGTAAATAATGAAGGAACATAGAAAATTACTTTTCAACGAAACATAATTTAGGAATAGACTCTACTGTTTAATCGTGATGGAAAGTGTGAAATATCAATGATTAATCCGGCTTATAAATCCAGAATATTCAAAATTGCCAGATTTCACTTGTCGAATTCGCAGTTTGTTGTGTACAGGGAAAGTCAGAAATACTCCTGAAACAAAAACAGGACATAAGACTCATCAAGTAAAATAAACAGTGTCTAATGATCCATTTGTCGAAAGAGGCGGATAGAGGAAATTTTTTTGCTTTTTTTGCAATGAGGAGCCGAATAAACAAAAAACCCCATGAAAACGGGGCTTTTCATCTTTATTCAGCAGACTGTTCTGTTTCGGCAAGAACACGGTTTACACGTTTTTCGAGCATTTTCATCCCGCTTCCTCCAGCTTGAAAATGGCGAAGCTGGCCTGTTTTATCAAAAACGTAATAAGCCGGAACATATTCGTTTTCGAAAGCGTCAGTCAGCTTATGGTCGCTGTCAACAAAAACAGGCTGAGTAATATCATGTTCAGCGGCAACCTCTTTGATTTTATTCAAGTCTAAATCGTCTTCTGAACGCGGCATATGCACGGCCACCACGTTTAGTTTATCGCTGTAGCGGTCGCGGAACTCATTGACTTGCGGCATCGCCTCTTTGCACAAGTGGCAGCTGATCGACCAAAAATGAATTAATGTCGGCTTTTCTCCGATAAGCTGCTCTTTTGTCACTTCTCCGTTTAACCACTCTTTTGCGCCGGTCAGTTCCGGCATCGGCTGGCGTAATTTCATGATTTTTCCTCCATTGTCATTTTTGTCGATTAAAAAGGTCTAACAAATGTTAGACCTTTCCAATCTGATTTCTAATTTGAGAATAAAAATTAAAGAGTTGCTTGACCCGGTTTCCAGTTTGCAGGGCAAAGACCGCCTGTTTGCAGCGCTTGAAGCACGCGCAATGTTTCGTCTACATCACGGCCGATGTTGTTATGGAACACTGTTTGATATTGAAGTTCGCCTTCCGGATTAATGATGAACAATCCGCGAAGCGCCACACCTTCTTCTTCAATCAGTACGCCGTATTCACGGGATACTTCATGGTTTGTGTCGGCAGCAAGCGGGTATTTCAGCTGGCCGAGACCATTTTCTTTGCGGTCCGTGTTAATCCATGCCAAGTGAGTGTGGATGGTGTCAGTTGAAACGCCGATTACTTCTGCATCAAGGTCTTCAAACTCGTCATAGCGGTCAGACATTGCTGTAATTTCTGTCGGGCACACGAAAGTAAAGTCCATAGGATAGAAGAATAGAACCGTCCACTTATCATTTTTCATGTTTTCTTCAAGGCTTACTTTTCCAAATTCTTTGTTTGCAAGAACCGCTTCCATTTCAAAGCGCGGCGCTTGTTTACCTACCATGCGTTCTGCCATTTTATGTATCCCTCCAATTGTGATTTTTGGGTTTTGCTACCCATATCAAAATGAGAATTTAAATATTAAATTCTCATTTAGTTAATAACATCACATACATAATTCATTATAATACTTACCATATTTTTAGTCAATATTAATTGATAATAAATTTAATTTAGCGGTTGTTCTTTTTTTAAGCCTTTAAAAAAAGTGTAACATGCCTCCGGATGATGAAACAACCGTTTAACACCCGACAGCCGTTTTTTTTGGAAAAACAAGTTAAAACCGAAGCTGGAACTTCGGTTTTATGTTTATTACTGAAGTTTTTGCTCAACCTGCTGACAGATTTCATCGGCAGTTAAACCAGTCGCCTGAATGACAGATGCTCCGGTCATCGTATCTGAAATCCCGAGCATGTCAGTGTCCAGACCAGTGACAACACAGCAGTCGCAGCCTTTTGCATCGTCTTCGGTTTTCATCGTTACAACCTCATACCCTTTTTCCTTCAAAGCAGCCTCGACATCAGAAAGAGATTGTTCGATTCCGATTTTTTTCGACATGAAGAAACACCTCCACCAATTAAGATGCCACGTTTGCTGATTTTTTATACCAGCCGCTTGTTCTAATTGGCTTTGGAAGAGAAATAAGCCGTCATAACGCGGACTGCCGTCTCAAGCGCTTCCTCTTTCGGCTGCAGTTTGGCATGGTGGAGTCCGTAAGGTGAATCGACGCCGAGCCAAAACATGAAGCCCGGATACTTTTTCAGCATATAGCCGAAGTCCTCTCCTGTCATCGCTTCTTTTGAACGGATGACCTCTGCAAGGCCGCTTTCAGAAACGAACTGCATAAAGTCTTCAACTAAACCGCTTGAATTATAGACCTGATAATATGCTGCCGGATAGCTGACTTTACCGCTGCATTGATAAGCCGTTTCCAGGCCGCTCACCATCGCCTCGATCCTTTTCTTCACCTGTTCCATTGATCCTGGGGACAGCGTCCTGATCGTCCCTTCAAGCCTTGCTTGCTGAGCGATAATGTTTTGTGCCGATCCGCCTGTAATCGTCCCAATGGTAATGACAGCACTGTCCAGCGGATCGACATTCCTGGCTACGATCGACTGCATTTGCGTAACGAGCGAACTGGCGGCGACCACCATATCTTCTGCAAGGTGGGGATATGCGGCATGCCCGCCCTTTCCTTCAAGTTCGATTACAAGCTCTGACGTATTGGCAAAGAGCAGCCCGCTTTTCGTTCCGATCGTTCCGACCGGGAGCTCAGGCGCGATGTGCAGCGCTGTGATCATGCTCGGCTCCCACTTTTTAAACAAATCGCTTTCAAGCATCGGTTCAGCGCCGCCCGGCCCTTCTTCAGCAGGCTGGAACAAAAACAACAGATCTTGTTTAACCGGGTGGCGGACGAAATGATCGATGATGCCGAGGGCAATCGTCATATGGAAATCATGCCCGCACGCATGCATCCTGTTCTGATGTATGGAAGAAAAAGAATATCCGGTATCTTCCCGAATTGAGAGCCCGTCCATATCCGCCCTGTAAGCCAAAATCTGTTCAGGGGCTGTCCCTTTAACCTTTACAAACAGTCCGGTTCTCCACTTTTCGATTTCAATCCGGTCTTCCGGATGCTTTAGTAAGTGGTTCAAAAGATAAGCCTGTGTCTTATATTCCTGAAAACCGAGTTCAGGAATTTGGTGCAGATCTCTGCGAATCGCTGCTAATTCGTCCAATTTCATCTTTCTAACCTCCCCGGCGATACGAAAATGCGTGGATTGTCACATCCACGCACTTTTCGCCGCCGCTTCTTAAAGCTGACGCAATTCCTGTTTGATTTCTGTTTTGCCTTTTGTTTTTTCATCGATGTCTTTGATTTTTTTCGCAGGCGTTCCGGCAACTACTGTGTAAGGTGCCACATCTTCCACAACGATTGCGCCGGCAGCAACGACGGCTCCTTTTCCGACAGTCACGCCTTCAAGTACGACGGCGTTTGCACCGATGACGACATCGTCTTCAATAACGACAGGTTTTGCTGAAGGGGGCTCAATGACACCGGCAAGCACGGAACCCGCTCCAATGTGGCAGTTTTTGCCGACGGTAGCTCGTCCGCCCAGCACGACATTCATATCGATCATCGTTCCTTCGCCGATCACAGAGCCGATGTTGATGGAAGCTCCCATCATGATGACGGCATTGTCGCCGATTTCCACTTGATCGCGGATGATCGCACCCGGCTCGATTCGCGCTTTAATATTTTTCAAATCGAGCGTTGGGATCGCCGAATTGCGGCGGTCGTTTTCAACAACATAGTCTTCAATTTTACCTTTGTTTGCTTCGAGCGCAGCTTGAATCTCCGCCCATTCTCCGAATACTACCCCAGTATGCCCTGTAATAAAAGGCTTGGCTGAAGCGCCGAAGTCAATTCCTTCAAGGTCGCCTTTCACATACACTTTAACAGGTGTTGATTTCTTACTATTTTGAATAAATGAGATAATCTCATTTGCATCCATCATTTTCATTATGTAAGTCCTCCTTCTCTTTTTCTCCTCATTACTGTATCAAAGGAAAGATTTAAAAACAAGAAAAAAAGGAAAGGGGGCGTCCCGTTTCCTTTTTTAGCAAATGTCATGCCGGCACTTCACATTTCTTTGCAAAATCCCTGCCGAATTGAAGCAGCATGTCTTCTTCTTCATCTTCCGGATTCATTTCGATTTTGACGGACGGAAGCACCGTGTCTCCGCCAAGCTCTTTGATTTTGTCCTCAAGTATGTCGACGGCACCGCAAAAATGCTCGTAAGAAGTATCTCCGGACCCGAAAACGGCAAACATCTTGCCTGTGAAATCCATCCTTTCCATATCATCGTAAATATCCAAAAACTCATCCGGGAGATCCCCGTCGCCCCATGTATAAGCGCCAAATATCATATACTGATAATCGTTAAAGAGCGCCGCATCTACATCCATCGCTTCATGGCGGTCAACTTCGGCCCCGCCCTCAAGAAGGCCTTTCTCGATTAAATCGGCCATTGCTTCTGTATTTCCAGACATGCTTGCATAAACCAGCAAAACTTTCCCCATCGTTATTCCTCCTATAAAACGCTATAAAATCAGTGGGCTGCAGCAGGCTGTTCATAAGGCCTGACAAATTTGCATTCATAAAGACCCGCGCAAAAGAAGTTCTCCTTTTGATTGGCGACTCTGAATCCATGCCCTTTAATCGTGTCAAACCATTTCAGCTCTCTTTCAAAGAAATCAAGCCGGTAGATTCTTGAAAATCCGTCTCGGTCTTGAGCCGATGTGACATAGATGATTCCGTTGTCTTCGGACACATCCAGGAATGATTCTTCATTCTCAACAAGGCCCTGCCTGATTTGTATTTCATCATTCGTGTGGATGTTGACCAAATTGACAGCACCGTGATTTCCTTTTTTGGATCCCATCGCACAAACCAGCCATTCGCCTTCAAATGCGATCATCGAGGCGGTCATGCGGCCGGTTTCTTTTTTGATCAAACAAGCCGATTCTGCTGCCAAATCGTATGCCCAAACACCACCGTGCACTTCATGAATCTGCGTTCCGATGTAAAGGCGCTCCTCATGGAGGCACAGAGAGCGGATAACGGGCGGATGACTCAAACCGGAAAACGGCTTGACGATTTTCCATGAGACGCCGAAATCCTCTGATATGTAAATGCAATGCTTCCCATGGGCACAAACAAAGCCGTCCGTTGTCCCTGTGATCGACCAAATCGTAGCGTTTGTCGGAAAGCTTGAGATTGACCAGGTTGCTCCTTGGTCAGACGATCTGATAATCGTTCCGCTCTCCCCTGCGCCGAATAAATAATCGCCGATATAGGTGATGGAACATATTTTGCTTTTTAATTGAAAGAGCTTTGTCCAGCCTTGCTCAAGTGAATAGTGAAAAATCCCTTCCCGTTTGATGGCGACAAAGTAACCGGAATGCTTTGCCGAAGCGACGGCCGTCGCACCTTTATGAAACATGGGTCTCAGTCTGCCGCTTTTCGTGTTCTGCCCATCTTATAAAACCTTCGGCAAATTCCTTGCAGCACTCGGCATCTTCATCCGTTTCGGGGGCAAGTTCTATTTTCAAGGTCTCTCGATAAAGATCGGCGCCGGTTCGTTCTAGCATGCTGTAAAACGTGTTGACCGCTTCGCAAAAGCGGGGGTATGCATAGTCGCCGGATCCGAAGCATGCCGCTTTCTTTCCTTTAAGGTCAAGCGAAGAGACCTCGTCGTAAAACGATTCCGCTTCATAAGGAAGATCCCCGTCTCCCCATGTATAGGTGCCGATTAAAAGAAGATCGTATTCAGCCAATGAGTCGGCATCGACATCATCAATTTCCTGAATTGCGACATCAAAACCGTTCTCCTTCAATGTATCTTTGATGATCATCGCGATATCCTCCGTGTTGCCGGACATGCTGGCATATGCAATTAATGCTTTAGACAACAGAATCACCTCTGAAATTGATAATGATTTTCATTATTATATAGATACACTTTAAATGATAATGATTATCAATGTCAATAAATCGCACAAAAAAAGCAGCCCTCTTTTTTGAGTCCTGCCTTTCTGATGTTTATTCAGTTGCCGTACATTCTTTCACAACCTCTACAAACGCCTGTACTTGCTTCAGTTGGAAAGCCGGCTCATAACCGAGCAGCCACGTATCTCTGCCGATTGCTTTTCCTTTAGCGTCAAGCAGCGGGATTTGATGAACATGGCTCCCGCTTCCGTGAAGCGTCACAGATGGAAGGATCGCATAGCCGATTCCGTGGAAAGCCATCTGTTTGCATGTTTCAATTTGGTCGACAATAATGGTCTGCTTTGGCGACGTTTTAAACTTTTGATGCCACCAGTGCTGAATTTCCTGATAGTACGTGCTGTCGCTTTTGAACTGGATGAACGGCCGTTCCGTTTTGGCAATGTCCTCAATGTTACGGATCTCTGTATCGACAAGGTACAATTCGTCCCGCATCAAGTAATGCTTCGGTCCTTTCCATTCCGGGTTTCCTCTGATAATGCCGACATGAACATGGTCTTCGTAGAGGCTTTTCAGCATTTCGCTGCTCCATCCGGTCACGAGCGAAATTTTCACGTTTGGATATTGTTTGACATAGGTTTTCAGAACGTTGGGAAGCCAATGCTGCCCAATGATCGAAGCGGCCGCCAATTTGAGCGTACCGTGAATCTCGCCCTCCAACTCATCGATATTCTCTCTCACTTTTTCCTGTTCCAATGTCACATCTTTTGCGAACTGGATGATTTTTTCTCCGGCAGACGTAACCGTCAGCCCTTTTTGCGATCTCAAAAAAATTTTCGTTCCCCATGATTTCTCAATGGTCTGCAGGCGTTGGGACAAAGCCGGCTGGGAAACAAACAGGCGTTCAGCCGCTTTCCGCATATTTAATTCTTCCGCCAGAACGACAAGCATGTGGAGCTCTTGAAGCTGCATGGACATTCCTCATTCCAATAAGTTTTTCTTATCATACATTTAATCAAACGGCTGTTTTTTAATCAAGCGGAAAGTCAGGCTTCGGAGAATGTGCGGAGGGTTTGGTGGAGCGCTGCAAATAAAAAATAGGCCGCTGCCGCGCCTATTTATTCAACGTTCTCAAATGCTTATTCAGCTGTTTTAACACGACACGCCTTGTAAATATGCCTTCGAAAACCTGCTCTTCATTTTCGACACATACAAACGCGTTGTTGATGACCAGTCCGAATCCTTTTAAGATCGGGTCGTCAATTTTCAAGCGTGGGATGTCTGTCAGCATGACTTCTTCAACATGAATCTTGTCAAGCTTCTCAAATTCGATTCGTTCCAAGCCGAAGATTTTATCCATGATCATATTCGTTCCGATTAATCCGTGCAAACGGAAAGAAGCATCAAGTACAGGGATCGCGGTATATCCGGTTTTCGTCAGCACGAGAAGGGCATGTTCCAGATTATTTCCGACTTGAACATGGGCTACTTTATCAGCATCGATCATAAACTGACCTACTGTCGTTTCAAGAAGTTCATCTGATTGCATACTAATCATGATTTTTCGACTCCTTTTCAGCTTTAATCCATCAACGCATATTTTCCCTATACTACAATAATATAAACGATATCAATATTTGTCGAAAACTTTCCTTTCTTCCAAGGTCAGTTTATCATTCCATATCCTTTTAGGAAACAAAAAAGATACTCTAATGAGTATCAATTGATATAATCTGACCTAATTTTCAGACCGGACACGGTCGTATAAGGTAACCAGTTTTTTATATGTCAGGCTATCCACATTTTTTGTACCCGTTTCTATATCATTGATCTCACTGCTTAGTAGCTCTACGGCATACTCATGGTCCAAAAGTACGTTCAGCAACAGTTTTCTCTCTTCTTCTGAAAAGCGTTCCATTCTTAACCAGCCCCCTAATTGATTTAGCTAGAGTCAGAAACAATATGTTCTCTCTAGTTTCTATAGGGCTAGAATATGAAATTGCAATTCAAACGTCAACCGCACATTTCGACATCTGTTCGATTTTCTTTCAAACAATTATTTTGTGTACCGGTTTGCATAGCTTGAAGCTGTATAGGAGTCAGGTTTAATTTTGGCACAGATTCCCATGGAGGTGATCCGGCCCGTCATTTCCTGGATTAAATCCTTTGTCATTCCTTTTTTTCCGATATCCAAATGAACTTCAAGGGTTAAATCTGCTCCCTCGTCTGTAAACGGAAGAAGCAGATCCATAATTTCATTAAAGTAATCATTTAAAAGATATGCGGCAATCTCTTGGCTGTAAGCTGTTTCAAGCGATATTTTCTCCCTGAGGCTATGTATCGGTCTGTTGACAACCGTGTTTTTCAGACAGCCCCACGCTCCTTTGCCCTTGCGGTGCAAATGGATAGCCGTGATAAACTTTGTGCAGTTCTGATGTATTTGCGAGTCTGTTCCGACGGACAGCAGATAGCTTGCCCGCGGATCTTGGCGTATGAACGCCTTCAGTCTCCCGATCACTTCAGGAAATGTCATTTGATCTTCAGAAAGATTATAAAAAAGAAAAGAATCAGCCATTGGAATGCCCCTTTTCATTTTTGATCTGCACCGAAGATGGAACGATTCGTCTGTCTGCTATCCTTTTTTGGTCGGTATATTTTTCAAGCTGAACCCGCAGCTGTCACATCTGTAAATTACATTCTGATTGGACTGGGCTGTCAGCACTTGATCCATATGCTCGGTTGTTTTGCAATTCGGACAAATAACGCTTGGAAAAGCTTTCATGCCATATCCTCCTATTGCTGAAGCAGTTCAAAGATTTCGATTGAAATCATATCGATGTTGTCAAACGGAAATGTGGTAGGCTTATCGCCTTTTTGATAAACTGTCAGCTCAAATGTTTGGTTTTTTTCAAAATATTTTACGCTGCAAATTTTTTCTCCGTTTACTTCAAAATTGCGCTGCGTCGGTTCTCCGGCAGCCTCCGCAGTCTCCTGCAGGCTCTGCAGTCTCGTGATGATACCCATTAATTGTGACATTCTAAAAAAGACTCCTTTCAAAAAAACAACTTCAGGATCAACAAGTATTAATTATAATACAAGTTCTACACGCATCATACCACAAAGTATCAGCCGATGACATTTTTCCTTTCTGATCATGAAAAAGAAAAACCGCTTTTCATAGTTTGAGTTTTCTTTTTTCATGTCATACATGAAAAATATTTTTTTGACTGCAGAGGAGCCTATTTTAACCACCAATTTAGATTTATGGGGCAACAGGATTGTCTTATTCCTGTCCCACACCTAAAGCCCAAAAATCCCGCAGCCATTTGCAATGCAGGATTCCACGCAAATAAAAAACTTGGCGGGGGCAGCGCCAAGTTTTTTAAAATCTTGATCTGATAGAGGGGTTGGGGAACAGAGAGGTTCATCTCTCTATAATTAAATGATAATGATTATCAGTATCATTGTCAATGAATTTTTTAAAAATTCTTTTTCTAGCTGAAAAGTTCGGCCAATGTCCAGTTAACATCGATGACAAACAGCGGGAATACAGCGTGGTCTTCTTTCTTGTTATCCGCAAAATTCGAGTTTGTTTCTTTCTCATCCGGTTGTTCGGCCATCATGTCTTCTCCAGCCGGTTTTGTATCAGATTGGCCGATAGCCGTTACTTTGAAGCTGCCGCCGATATTCTTTAGCGTCACCGTCTGATAATTTTTTTGATATGAAACAGGACCGCGGTCTTGATCTCCAACACATTCGTATACGGTATAGCTTCCGTCTTTCACCGCCACTTTTGTGTTTTCATCATAGCTGAAGAAAGGGATTGCAACTTCCGGCGCGTCTGTCCCGTAAAAAATCCACCCCGCTTGTTCGGGGAAGGCGTTCGCCTCCACGTACTTCGCTGCCATGGCGTGTTCCATATAAGGTTCCAAGAGGGATATCATGTCTTTTTTCGTTCTTTCCTTTTCGGTCAGCTGAAAATGGACGTCGGATACGGATTGAAGGGTCTCAAATAACGACGCTCTTGTCGGTTTTTCTCCGGCTTCGGCAAAATCCGCACAGAGGAATACAAAAGCCGCAGTCAATAGTCCGCACAGTAAGGATGACCAAACGTTCTTCATATGATCCGCCCCTTTTTTAGCATATATATTCACATTTTCCTTTATATACGCAAAACAAACCTCTCGGGATTCATTTTTTCGAAAAGAAAAAGCGGCGAAAGGCCGCCGCTTAAATTAATCCGTCTTGTTCGTATAAATATGAGTAGGACAGGTCAATGAACAGATACAATTCTTCATCCATCGGATAGGAAAATGTTCTGATCATTTCCCCCGTTTCGATATCGCTGTACAAATCGCTGAAAAACCCTTTTCTCATCGTTCTCATCCTCATGATATTCTCGAGAAAATAAGGGCGCCAGCTCCAGTTTTTGCCGATGTACTCAGGCTGAAATATCCATGCTCCATCATGTTTAAACACGTTTTTCGTCAGCTGAATCCCGTCTTCATCGCACATGTAAATTCTAAAGCTGCAATCGGTCAGTTCTTTTCCGAGATTGAAGAGAAACTCATCGTCTGACTGAGCTGTTTTCTTTAGCGATGTGACAAGCTGATGAATCCGTTTGTAAAACTGCTCAGAGTGGTCGTACAAAATGGTTAGCTTCTTCTTCTCATGTGTGATAAATTGGTGAAACTCGGCATGCAGCCGGTCCTTTAATACATTCCGTTCGATAAATTCATCCTTCGGCACTTCAAGATACTGCCCCTGAAAATACCGGCCTCCGTTTCTCCATGCGTATTGCAGCTGAAAGCTCGCCTCAATATCCTCGTAAAGCAATGCGGCGCCGATTTTTCTGGCAAGGAGTGATATGCTGTAAAGCACATATTCATAGGATGGCGAAGGAGAAGACAGCTTGAGCGGCTGAAGGTCGATCTTTAACAGATCAGGGGAAAGAAGAGCGATTCTGTCGAGGTTGCTGCTTTCCTTTCCGATATTATCAACAGCGACTTTAATTCCGTATGTACGGTAATAGGTCAGCAAATGATGCAGCTGTTCAATATCCCCTTCAAACTTTTGCTCCGTGATTTCGATAACGAAACGGTTGAGCTCGAGCCCTTTATCCTGATATTCCATCAACAGGTCGAGGAACGATTCACCGTGATCCATCATCAGCACATTTGCATCTTGATTGACGAAGATGAGCAGGTCGCGCCCGCTCTCCAAAAAATGATCAAGCGCCTGGCGAATCACCTTGAGATCAACCTCTTTCTTGTATTCTTCAGGAATTGTCGGATCAGAAAAAAACGGCCCGAGACTCTTCACTTCAGATTCTACCTTGATACGCCCCAGCACTTCATAGCCGATCACCTTTTGTTCTTCAGCACTGAAGATCGGCTGATAGTATGGAATAACATCTTCAATGTTCGTTAAAATATCGAGTGGATCCAACATGGCATATCACCTGCTTCTAATCTTTGTCTGATTATACCATACTGGCCCGCACCTTTGAATTTGAAATCTTAAAACGGACGGGGATTCAGCCATTGGCCGCCGTCCATCGTCACACACTCCCCGTTGACATATCCCGCCTGTTCAGAAAGCAAAAATGCGGCGAGTCCCGCGATTTCTTCAGGAGTTCCCAGCCTGTTGAGCGGAACGCTTTTGATTGTCGCGTGCGCGGCTTCTTCCGATTCAAACAATTTTTCGGCACCGCCCGTCCTCTCGATCGGACCGGGCGCGATGGCATTGCATCTGATCCCGTATGCACTTCCCCACTCGACGGCAAGCGTCCTCGTCAGCGACAGGACACCTGCTTTTGCCGCCGCGGAATGAACGACACCGGCACCCGCGCCCCATGCATATGTCGCGACCATATTTAAAATCTGGCCGCGTTTTTTTTCCTTGATCCAGTAGCGGCCGGCTGCCTGGCTGCAATAAAATGTGCCGTTCAGCACGATATCGATGACCGCCTTCCAGCCGTTGACCGACAGTTTTTCAGCAGGGCAGATAAAGTTCCCTGCGGCATTGTTAACCAAAGCGTCGATCGTACCAAAGCGTCCTGCCGTCTCTGTGATCATCTGTTCCACATCTTCAACAGACCTGACATCCATCCGGCATATAGCCACCTGCCCCGTAAATGTTTCAATTTCTTCTTTGGCCGCTTCAAGCGTTTCTTGCGTTCTGCCTGTAATCATCACATTCCAGCCTTCTTCGACTTGCTTTTTGGCGATCGCTTTTCCCATTCCGCTCGACCCGCCGGTCACGATTACAACTTTTCTGTCCATATCCATCCCCCTTGTTTATGAATGAGTATTCATTCAATTCATAGTTTATCATATAAGTTAAAAAAAATTAACAAAACACGCGGACTGTCCTAAAATGGCTTTTCTGGATGATATAATGTAGAGATTCTATTAAAGGTTGGTTGCTTATGAAAAATCCGTCCAGAAGACAATTTTTAAAAGGCTTCTTAGGCCTTGCTGCAGCAGGGCTCTTTACCGCTGCCGGCGGCTTGGGCTATGCGCGCTATCTCGAGCCGCACATGCTTGAAACAAACTTGATTCCCATTCGGCATCGTCTCATTCCTAAAGGGTTTGACCAGTTTCGGATCGTTCAGTTCAGCGACACCCACTTAAGCGAATACTTTACAGCAGACGAGCTTTCAAATGTTGTCAGCCAAGTGAACGCCCTTTCCCCGGACCTTATCGTATTCAGCGGGGATTTAATAGATAAACCGCATCGCTACCGGGAACACGAGCATGCTGTCAACGCCTTAAAAAAGCTTTCAGCCCCCTATGGAAAGCTTGCCATATTCGGAAACCATGATCACGGCGGCTATGGAACAAAAGTCTATCAGACGCTCATGGCATCGGCCGGTTTTCAGGTGCTGCGAAACGACTTCATGAAGCTTGAATTGATAGACGGAAGCGTAATAGAGATCGCGTCACTCGATGATTTGATGCTCGGCAGCCCCGACTATGAAGGCATCCTGTCAAAACTGAGTAAAAAAGCCTTCTCGATTTTGCTCGTCCATGAGCCAGACGCTGCTTTAACGGCAAAACAATACCCCGTCAATTTGCAAATATCCGGACACACCCACGGCGGACAAATTCAGATTCCCGTATTTGGTCCTTTAATCACGCCTCCGTACGGAGAAATTTATACGGAAGGGATGTATGAAACAGCTGGAATGAAAATCTATGTCAATCGAGGAATCGGCACGACCAGGCTGCCGCTCCGCTTTTTGTCAAAGCCTGAAATCACCGTGTTCCAGCTTGAATCCACTTAATCCTTAACCGGCCTTTTGGCTCAAAATGAAAGGCATCTGCATACATTAAGTAAAAGCATTCCCGCTCATTTCATCCAATCCTCATTAAAAAAACGAAACTTCCCCAGCCTCTTTCCGTCTATATATTAGCAGCGGAAAAGGCTCTCTTTTCGTTTTGAAAAGGAGATGTGCTGATTATTGCTGATGTACCAAGTAAAATCTGGAGAAACTCTGGAAAGCATCGCCGCCGATTTCAGAATGACCCGGCAGGCTTTGCTGCAGGCGAATCCGGGCTTAAACGGCGGCCAAGTGTCCGCAGGCCAATCGATTATCATTCCCGGCATTAGAAACCCGGACACAATCCCTTACCGGATTGTCGTGTCTCTCAGCGGGAGAACGCTCAGATTATATGAGCAAAACAGACTTGTAAAAACATATCCGATTGCCGTCGGAAAAATCCTCACACAGACGCCGAGAGGCGAATTTGTCATTGTCAACCGGCAGCCAAATCCGGGCGGCCCGTTCGGCGCCTACTGGCTGAGCCTCTCAAAACAGCACTACGGCATCCATGGCACGAATAACCCGGCGTCAATTGGCAAAGCTGTTTCAAGGGGATGTATCCGCATGCACAATCAGGATGTTCTGGAACTTGCTTCTATCGTACCCAACGGAACCCGAGTGTCCATTACACCTTAGACCAGTACATTTCCAGACAAATGCAATTTGAACAATACAACATCTTGTATTAAGATATAATGGGACCTTTAGGGTAAGGAGCGTATATATGGATCTTTTTAAAAATCGTAATTTCGTCCGACTTTTTTTCGCAGCTTTCGCTTCTCAAATGGGAACGACAGTCGGAAACATGGCTTTCGCTTTTTTCTTGCTCGACCGGTTCAGCAGCCAGCCGGCCTACACGACAATCGCCGAGCTGATGTATTCCTTGCCGACGGTTTTTGTATTCTTTATCGTCGGGGTGGTCGCTGACCGTTTTGACCGCAAGAAAGTCGCGGAAAACTGTGATTGGATCAGAGCGGGATTGACTGTCGTTCTTTTCTTTGTACTGTATCTTCAGATCATACCGCTTGTGTTTTTAGTTCTATTTATCAGAAGCGCGGTTACAAAATTTTTCTACCCGGCCGAAGCAAGTTTGGTCCAGGCCATTTTAAGAAAGGATCAGTATGCAAAGGCAGCCGGACTGAACCAGATGCTTTTCAGCCTGTTTCTATTGTTCGGCGTAGGAATTGGAGCTTTTATGTACAAGACGATCGGCCTGCATGGTGCTATCGCTCTTGATTTTGTGAGCTTTATCGTATCCGGCTTTTTAATCCGTTCCTGCGATATTCCGCTAGAAGCGCGGCAGCCGAACGGGCAAAAAGGCTGGAAAAACATGACCGTCAAAGATTCGATGCACGATTTTAAGGAAGGCATCGTTTATATATTAAAAAATAAATTGCTTGCCTCTCTCGTATTCGGATATTTTATCTTCGGACTTGTCAGCGGGGGACTTTCGGTTCTGCCGATGTTTAAAATGAAGTATGAGCTGTCCCCTGACAGTTATGAGTGGCACACATCCCTCTTTACAATCGTACTGGGTATCGGACTTTTGACAGGGATTGCCGTCGCCGCTCTGCTTGAAAAAAAAGTGAAGCCGGCATACATGATGTCAGTCCCGATTTTTATTGCGGGTGCCTTTATCATTTTGCTTGGCTTTACAGATCAATTGCCCGTATATTACTCGGCTGCGTTTCTTGCCGGGATATGCATCGGACCGATCAACACAGCGCTTGGCGGCTGGATTCCCAAAATCGTCCACCCAAGGCTGATGGGAAGAGTCAGCGGGTGGACCGATCCGCTGACAATGATGGCGCAATCCTCAGCGCTTGGCGTGATCGCTGTTTTATTCCCGGGAATCATCGCCGATGTGGATTATATATATTACGGTTTGGCGGGAATTATTCTGCTGGCGGCGATGTACTATTTTATCGTCCTGCCTAAATTAAGCGCCGAGAACGCGGAAATCGACGTTCAAGCGGCGCTGAAGAGACAAAAAAATACAAAAGCAAAAATGAACTCTGTTTTATAAAGATGAAAACGCGCGATTCCTTAAAAAATCGCGCGTTTTTTCTATGAGATATTTGCATTTTCTGTTCTATTTCGTATAATTTAGACATAAGCCTTGCAACTTTAGGAGGTGATCTAGAAACGAATGGATAGGAGAGAAAAAATGGACGACCATAATCATACGAAAGAATTAAAACCGACAGTTGAAAACCTTTCAAAAGCGATTTATACAGTTAATCGCCATGCAAAAACCGCGACTAATCCCAAATACCTGTATCTTCTGAAAAAGAAAGCTTTGCAAAAGCTGCTTAATGAAGGAAAGGGTAAAAAGGTAGGCCTTCACTTTTCGAAAAATCCAAGATTCAGCCAGCAGCAGTCAGATGTGCTGATTTCTCTCGGAGACTACTTTTTTCACATGCCTCCAACAAAAGAAGACTTCGCAAGCCTTCCACACTTAGGTACATTAAATCATTCGTATCGGAACCCTAAAGCTCATATGTCCTTGAATATAGCGAAACAGCTTCTTCAAAACTACACGGGAATTAAGGAAAAACCGCTCGTCACAAACCGGAAGCGCCCTGCCTCAAAGCCCGTCTTCAAGAAGCTTGGCGAAAGCTATTTTTAATAAAAAAAGCCTCAAAAAGAGGCTTTTTTTAGTTCTTGAAAATATATTTATCAAGCTTTTCGATCAGTTCGTTGAGCTCTGGCTTGCTGATTTGTTCGTCAGCTCCGACTTGTTCCCCTTTATGGCGAAGATCGTCTGTAATCAAAGAAGAGAAAATCAAGATCGGCAGCTCCGAACTCAGCGGGTTATCTTTTAACAGCTTTGTGAGCCGGTGTCCATCCATCTGCGGCATTTCAATATCCGTGATCATGAGATCGACTTTTTCGTGAAGGGCTGTGCCGTCTTCCATCAATTGAAGCACATGTTCGTAAGCCTCTTTTCCGTTTTCAAAAGACACGATGTTGTTATACCCTGCTTCATTCAGCTTTTCCACCAAAAGCCGCAAGAGGAGCGGAGAGTCTTCGACAATCATCAGCTTTTTGTCAGTCCGTCTCTGATCAAATTTTTCATCTTTCATTTGATAAGGGTCCGTACCTGACTCAGACTCAAGATCAAAAATGATTTTTTCGTAATCAGGCAGGAAAATCATTGTGCCGTCGAGCTTAATGATGCCGGTAAGGTGACGGTCCATTCCTTGATTTAAAGCGGTCGGCTTCTCGATTTCTTCCCACGACACCCGGTGAATCTGCGAAACCGATCCAGTGTGAAAGACGATTTTCCGCTTGTTGAATTCCGTCACAATGTATTTTTCTTGATGCTCGTCCTCACCGTGTTCGACGCCGAAGAAAGAGAATAAATCAATGACGGGAAGAATTTCCCCGCGCAATGTGATCATGCCCTCCATATGCTTGTGCGAATGAGGCACTTTCGTAATGTCAACCGGCTGAATGATTTCTCTGACTTTCATGACATTTATGCCGAAAATGTTGAGACCAACTTCGAACTTCACGATTTCTAATTCATTGGTTCCCGAACTTAATAAAATTTCCTGTTGGTTTGAAGACACTGATATCCCTCTCTATCCTACTTTGTGTTTACTTTTTATATCGGCGCCTTTTGTTAAAAGTTGATGCTCTGGGTTAAGCTTTTGCCTTAACATTTTGATGAATGATCAGGCCGATCGCTGCCAATAACACTAAAGATCCGAAAGCCATTCTGCTGGCCATGTTCCCTAAATCCCTGAACAGCAAAGTAATCGATCCGTACAGGACCGGACCGAAAATGGAAGAGATTTTCCCCGACAAAGCAAACAATCCGAAAAATTCGCCTCTTTTATGCTCGGGCGTCAGTTCGATAATCAGTGTCCTTGATGCGACCCATGTGCCTCCAAGCGAGATACCGAAAAGGCTTCCCGCAATCCAAAACAAGACTGTTGACGTCGTGCATGCTCCAATCGTCAAAGCGGTGATCATAATGGCGGCGACAAGACTGACTGCGTGTTTAGCGCCGATCTTTTTTGTTACAAAGCCGAGCAAAAATGAACCGATGATGCTTGAGACCGTTGAAACAAGGTAAAGTAATACAAATTGACCGGTCGTAAAACCGATGACCGTTTTTGAATAAACCGCCATCATGGCTATTGCTGTAGCAAGCGCATCATTCAGGAAAAAGTAGGCGATCATGAACAAGAAGACCGGTTTGTACAGGCGAATGTCCTTGAACGTCTGCACGATTTCCCTGTATCCGCTGAAGAACGATTTTTTTTCTTTCGGTTCCGGTTTTCTTTTCTCTTTCGTGAAGAGCAAATACGGAAGTGAAAAAAGTAAAAACAAGAGAGCCGACGGGATGAAAGCACGGTGAAAATCCTGGTTCCCGACCAGAAGGTAAACCGTTAAGCCGGCCAAAGTACCGATATATCCGATCGCAATCCCGAATCCTGATAAGAGAGGAATTTCTTCTTTTGTACCCAAATCAGCCAAAATCGTATCATAAAACACCAAGCTTGAATGATAGAAAAACTTTGCGGTCACAAACATGACAACAACAAGGATCAAAGATAACGGAAGCCCGTATATGTCCTTCTGAAACGAAGCGCCCGCAAAAACCCCCATTAAGATGGTGCACAAAACACAAATCATCGTAAACAGACCGATGTATTTTTTCTTTCTGCCCGTCCGGTCAATCAACACCCCGAATAAAGGCGTGAAAATGACGAGCAGGAAGCTTGCGGCTGCGTTCGAATAGGAGATAAAAGTGCTTGCCACCTGATTCATGCTGGCGTTTTCGCCGACTGCCTCCTGCAAATAAAAAGGAAAAAAGATCGTCACAATGTTTGATGAAAAAATCGTGTTTGCAAAATCGTATAACGCCCAAGATAGAATCGGCAACGTCAAAAAGAGCTTGATTCCCGTTCTTTGCGCCCGCTTTACAGCTTGTTCACGTTCCGGCTGAGTATCCATCTGGATTGATGCCTCCTTATTTTTATTCCTGCCGTGAAACATTTTCCTGAACAAGACAGCACGCATTCATGCTGAAAGCGTGCTGTCTTTTACCCGTTATTTTTTTACGACAATGGTTCCTGCCAACATATCATGAAGCGCCTGGCGCCTTTCTGTGAAAAAGGCCATAATGTAGCCGACCAATAAAATCGGAGAAAGAAAGCTTTTGGCCAGAAACCTTCCGGCCGCACGGCCGAAAGAGATTCTTCCGCCTTCTGCTTTCGCCACCTGAACGTTCATGATTTTCTTGCCGAGCGTCCCTTGCCATTTGGATGATTCCATCAGCGTGTAATAAAGAAAATAAACAATAAAAGTAATACTTCCAACGATCGCTATGGTTTTGAACATGCTGATGATAAACGTAAAGATTTCCTGATCGCTCAAATACTCGGGATCAGTCTCCATCATGAGCATGATATCCGAATTTCCCAACATCAACGCCGCTGTTAAAACGTACGTGAAAATATATGCGGGAATCCCGAGAATCAATCCGTCGAGCAGGGAAGCTACAAAACGCGCGCCGATTCCGGCATACTCGCTCCTTTCAGGAGCAGTTTCGTGTTTGTCTAATTCCAATTCCAATGTGCTTTTCCTCCTAACATCTTGACTTCTATATACTACTAAGATTCGCTGAATATTATCAATACGTATCACGTTTTTTTAAAGTTAAATTAATGTACGGCTCACAAGTTTTTCATTGACTTTGACATTTATCGTGTTACAATGGTCAAGGATTTTTCAGGAAAGGTGTTTATGATGGGAACAATTGTAACGATTAAAAATCATGAAATGACCATTTTAGAAGGGGTCAGCCGTGCTGTTTACACAGAAATGCTCAAGGATGCTTCAGACAGTGAAGAACAAATATATATTTCGTGGAAAGAAGATGTTGACTTCGATTACGGCTACTAAACGAAATATAACGTAAGACAATCGTTTGATTGTCTTATTTTTCTATCTGCTGCCATCCGCATGTCCGCATACCTTGCATTGTTTTGCATATACTTGTTACGAGTTTTTATAAAATTGATTGATTAAAAGATGACAATTGGTCTGATGATGGTAAAATAAGATAAACCATAACATTTTTAAGGTGATGCTAAATGGAACATTTGCTTAATCCAAATGTAAAAGAAATCGAAATCTCAGGGATCCGCAAGTTCTCAAACCTTGTATCCCAGTACGAAAACGTAATCTCTTTAACAATCGGCCAGCCTGATTTCTTCACCCCCCACCATGTCAAACAGGCCGCCAAAAAAGCGATAGATGAGAATCAAACATCTTACACTCACAACGCCGGATATCCCGAACTGAGGCAGGCTGTACAGCTTTATATGAAGAAAAAAGCCGATTTAAATTATGAAGCGGAAAGCGAGATCATTGTGACGACCGGAGCCAGCCAGGCCATCGATTCGGCATTCCGCACGATTTTATCACCTGGCGATGAAGTCATTCTTCCGGGGCCGGTATACCCCGGATACGAGCCGATCATCAAAATGTGCGGAGCGTCTCCATTGATCATTGACACCACGTCTCACGGCTTTAAGCTGACAGCAAAATTGATCGAGGAAGCGCTGACGCCGAAGACAAAATGTGTTGTTCTTCCTTATCCGTCAAATCCGACGGGAATGACGCTGTCCGAAGAAGAGCTGAAGGACATCGCCTCCCTTTTAAAAGGTCGAAACGTCTTTGTGCTTTCGGATGAAATATACAGCGAACTCACTTTTGACAGACCGCACCACTCCATCGCGTCTGTACTAAGGGACCAGACGATCGTCATCGGCGGACTTTCCAAATCCCACAGCATGACAGGCTGGAGAATCGGATTTTTGTTCGCGCCGAAGGAAATCGCCAAACATATTTTAAAAGTCCATCAATACAACGTATCATGCGCTTCATCGATCTCTCAAAAAGCAGCTCTGGAAGCCGTCACCAACGGGTTTGATGATGCGCTGATCATGCGCGAGCAATATAAAAAACGGCTTGACTACGTGTACGACAGACTTGTGACAATGGGCCTCGATGTGATTAAACCGTCGGGAGCATTCTACATTTTCCCGTCCATCAAATCGTTTGGAATGTCTTCCTTTGATTTCTGCATGTCGCTTCTTGAGGAAGAGGGGCTTGCGATCGTGCCGGGCAGCTCGTTTTCTGAATACGGGGAAGGCTATGTGAGGATCTCTTACGCATATTCTCCTGATACGCTAAGGGAAGGTCTTGACCGGCTGGAGTCCTTTGTTTTCAATAAGAGGCAATCGATACAGACTACGTAAACAACGGCTTTTACGCCGTTGTTTTTTATTTTGGAAATGAAATCTTAAATGTCGTGCCTTTTTCTGCTTTGCTGTCGACTTCGATTGTTCCGTTGTGATTTTCGATGATATTGAAGGTGACCATCAAACCGAGGCCTGTTCCTTTTTCCTTCGTCGTCAAAAACGGCTCGCCGATTCGCTTCATGACATGTTCAGGTATTCCTTCTCCTTCGTCCTCCACCTCGACGATGACCGAATCTTCGGTTTCTCTGACGGTCAAATGGACCGTACCGCCGTTCGGCATGGATTCGACGGCGTTTTTGATCAGGTTGATAAACACTTGCTTTAATTGATTTTGATCCCCTTTAATATAGATATTGTCCGGGAGGATCGTATTGATCAAAATGCCGTTTAAGTTGGCCTGCGTTTCTAAAAGGGCCGTCACTTCGCGGATCAGCCTGATCAGATCTAGCTTTTCTTTCAATGCGTTTTGCTGCGGCTTTGCCAGCATGAGAAGCTCGCTCAAGATCAGTTCGATTCTGCTTAATTCGGAAAAGATAATATTAAAATAATGTTCATTTTCTTCCATCGTGGGCTTCATCAGCTGTAAAAACCCTTTAATCGCGGTGAGCGGATTGCGGATTTCGTGGGCGATCCCGGCTGCAAGCTGTCCGGCGATCGACAGTTTTTCCGAACGGACCATCAGCTCTTCGGTCTGCTTGCGTTCAGAAATATCCCTTAAAATCACCTGAACGGCCGTTTCCCCGAAAAATGTCGTAGGGATGCAAACCATTTCTGTATAGATGAGCCTTTTTTCAAATGTATACCACGTCTGCTTTATGATTTCAGATTCGGATTTTCGGTCTGTAATCCGTTCCAGCCTCGCTTTGACATCTTCGTGGTCGCACGGGTGCAGATGTTCATAAATATCTTTGCCGATTAAATCCTCATACGTTTTTGCTTCAAACAGACGAATGCCTGATTCATTCATAAAGACCCATCTACCTTTATGAATAACGGCTATCGTATCGATTGAGTTTTGAATCAAGAGCTGATAGCGCTCCCTGCTTTTTTGCAAAATGGTCTGGAATTTCTTCCTCGATGAAATGTCAATGAGCAGGAGCAGCTCCGCTTTCTGGTTTTGATAAATGGTCGGCGCCGCCTTGACTTCGAGGTGAATCTGCGTGCCGTCGAGCTTATGCCAAGTTTGCTCGATCATTCCGACATCAAGTCCCTGCTGCATCCGCTTGATACGGTTTTTGACGATGTCATGGTACTCTTTCTCGATAAAATCGTAGGAATACTTTCCGATAATTTGCCGTTTGTGCTCGGCTCCGAGCAGGTTGACCATGGCGTCATTGACGTAGACTATTTCCCCTTGAACGCTGATGCACAGAGGGTTTGGCAAGCCTTCCACCATGGCTTCGAATTCCTCTTTTGCCGGCAGCCTGGCAGCTTCTTCCGGTGTGTCTTCCTCTTTTATGGAGCTGCTTTTCTTAGAGGGACGGTCTTCAAACACTTTCATTTTGAGTACAATCTCGCGTTCTTTTTCTCCAACATGGGTCGTCACGAAATCGATCGATGCTTCGATCCAGATCATCGTGTAGTCTTTTTTCACAAATCTGAAGGTGCAAGGCAGCAAATGATGCTCATTGTAAAAATAGCTTTCTACCAGAAAAAGATCGTCTTCGTGTAAATAGTCCTTCAAATACGTACCGATCAGTTCATTCTGCTGGTAGCTTAAGAGTTCTTTGCAATTTGCAGATATGTATATAAAACGGCCGTTAGCTGACAGGACTGCCTGTAAATTCATATGGGGCTTATATTGCTCAAAACGTTTTGTTTTTTGTTCCATCATATCCCTCCTTTATACCCTATTCATGACCAGCATTCATTAAAACTATTTTGCTTAAAAGGATTCGCTAAAATACGAGAAATCTCCTTCAAAACTTCTAGCATTCGTCAAATTTTGATAACAAAAAAAGAACCCGGAAAAAATCCGTGTTCTTTTTTGTCTAATCCTTGCTGTATTTTTTTTGCAGATCGACATAGGCTTTGACGATTTTGGCGGCGATGTTTTTGTTGATTCCGCCTTTATCAGTGGTCATAGACGGAACAACAACGCTGAAAGCAACCTCAGGATTTTTCGAAGGGTAGTAACCGGCAAAGGTTAGGTTGTAACTCATCGTTCCCCACCAGCTTCTGTTCGTGCCATAGTAAGGCGCCTGTGCTGTTCCGGTTTTGCCTGATACATCAAGTGAACCGAATGTCCCGGCTGCTGTTCCACCAAGCTGAGTGACCCGTTTCAAACCGGTTTTCACGATTTCAATATCGCTTTGGGAGTTGTTGATTTTGTTGAGCACATTGGCCGAACGCTCTTCAATGACAGATCCGAGCTTTTCGCTTTCGGGTTGATGAATGCTTTTCACGACTCTCGGCTGCACTCTGTAACCATCGTTGGCAATCGCAGACATATATTGAGCGAGCTGCAAAGGCGTGTACGTGTCAAACTGGCCGATTGCTTCATCGAGAAGGAGACCCCCGACTATTTTTGGGTTTGTCTGCATCCCGGCCGACTCCTGCGGCAAGTCGATGCCTGTTTTTACCCCAAGGCCAAATTGATTGAAGTAATATCTCATTTTATTTAAGTCCTCTAGGTTCGCTGGAAGCGGGCCGTTCGGTACATACGTAATTCCTGCAATCCTCATGGCCACATGAAACATATAAACGTTTGAACTTTTTTGAAGCGCTTTGACTTCATTAGCCCATCCAATTGTGTCGGTATAGGAACCTTTTATAACAGGCCCTGCGAAAGTCAGCTTTCCGTTATCCAAATACATCTGCCCATGCGGCATACCGTCCTGATAGCCGGCCAGCACGGTCGCACCTTTGACGGCTGATCCCATTTCATACTGGGTCGTAAACGCGCCGATTGAATAGTCGGTGATTTTGCCGTCGATGATTCGCTTTCCGGCCATGGACAGGATGTCTCCGTTATTCGGATCCATCATGACGACGAACGCTCTGTCCAGCATGTAGTTTGAGCCGCGGAATTTATTAAGCTCCTCTTCGATAGCTTCTTCGACTTTCTTTTGGAGCTCCATGTCGAATGTCAGCTGCAGATCGTAGCCGCGTCTTCCTTCATCAACCGTTTCCTGGCTGATGACCTTGCCTGAGCGGTTTTCTGTATATTGCACTTTCGCTTTTTTCGGATTTAAATATTCTTCATATTGATACTCGAGATAGCTTTTTCCCACTCTGTCATTCCGGGCATATCCCCTTGTCAGGTAGAAGTCTTCCCGGTCCTTGATAAGCCCTTGCTCAGGCGTTGTGACGCCTCCGAAAATGGAGTAGAGCGTTTTTTCATAAGGATATTTCCTGGTCCAGTCCATGATGACGTCAACGCCGGGAAGCTCTTCAAGATGCTCGGAAACGCGTGAGACTTCCTCATACGTTAAATCGTTGGCCGGCATCTGTTTTGAAGCCTTCTCATCAAGGAGCTGCGCATCGTTTTTCCCCTCGGTTTTCGGGCTCATCGCTTTGACGATCTGCGGCTCATACGCATAGCCGCCTGAAAACCTTCTGAAAATCGCGGCGACTTTAAGCTCGTCTTTGTCCTTTTCCAGCGCTTTGATCTCTTCTGCCGGAACTCGGTCAACCTGCAGCTTGTATGTTTGATCAGACTTGAGGGTTTTCTCGCCGTCTTTCAGAAGTGCAGCAGCTTTTTTCGGATGTCTGGCAAGCCAGTAATCTTTCAAATCTCTTTCTTTCAGAAACGAAGTATCGATATCGATCAATTCTGCGAGTTTTTTGGCTGTGCTGATTTTTTCCTCCGTTTTTGTGCTTGTCATCATCGTATATGTGATCGCGGGAACGCTTTGGTTGTCGACAACCACCCGCCCGTATCTGTCATACATTTTACCCCGCGGCGCCGGGTATGACGCAATTTTCGCCTCGGTTTTCGAAGCTTCCTGCTCATACGCTTCTCCATTGACGATTTGCACGAGGCCCAGCTTGACAATCAGCGCAGCGAACAAAGTGAACACCGCAAAGAAGTACAGGTTGATCCGCCATAAACGCGAACGCCTGCTCTTTTTGATTTCAGCCGGATCATGTTGAGATTCTGTCACTGAAACTCTCTCTCCTCTCACAATATTCAATTTTTACATTAATTAACTGAGATATATTGTAACACTTTTGTAATGGTTGTTACAATCTAAAGTTTTTAAAAAAGCTGTCAATCTCTTTTTATATTAAAATTTAGCTAACACATTTAAATTTTACCACGTTTATGACAAGACGCGTAAAAGAGCGATCTGGTTGCATATTGGCAGCAAAGGATTTTTCTTTTTTTATGTCAAAATTAACAATAATACCTTGTCAAAGGGAATATATGGATCTATTATTTCAAAAAAGCCGTGTTATGATTCTAGTGTACGAAACAACAACAACTACAACATTTAGGAGGATTACTGTTTATGAAAAAAGCTTTTCTTTTATCAGCAGCAGCTGCAGCAACGCTCTTCACATTCAGCGGCGTTCAACACGCTGACGCTAAAGAGCAGCAGCAAGTACAAGTCAAAACCGTTCATTCCATAAATGTAACTGATCTCGCAGGCAAACTGAATATCCAAAACATGAACCAGCTTTCTAAAGCTGACCAGGAAAAAATTCAGTCCCTGCTTCATTCTTATAAGAAACAAGCCACTCAACAGCCTAAAGCTTCTGCACCGAAGTCTTCTGCACCTAAAGCTTCAAAGCCTGAAAGCACGCAGACTCAAAAACAGGAAGCTTCAAAGCCTGCGGCTTCAAAAGAGCAGACTTCACAGCAAAAGCAAAATACAGCGCCTTCATCTTCTTCTGTAAGCGCGTATGAAAAAGAAGTTGTTGAGCTGACGAATGCGGAAAGAAAGAAACAAGGGCTAAAACCTCTTACTTTGGATGAAAAACTGAGCAAGGTTGCCCGCACGAAATCTCAAGATATGAAAGATAACAATTACTTTGATCACAACAGCCCGACTTACGGTTCTCCATTTGACATGATGAAGAAATTCGGCATCACATACCGCACTGCCGGAGAAAACATCGCGAAAGGCCAAAAAACGCCTCAGGAAGTTGTCAAAGCTTGGATGAACAGTGAAGGTCACAGAAAAAACATTATGAACCCTAACTTCACGCATATCGGTGTTGGATATGTGAAAGACGGCAACTACTGGACTCAGCAGTTCATCGGAAAATAAGAACCAGCAAAAAACCACTTGCATTGAGCAAGTGGTTTTTTTCGTTATTTATATTCTGTCCAAAGCTTGTACACACTTTGGGTGCCGCTGTTTTCTTCGCCTTTTTCCACAAGGGTGTCGTAAAGGCTTTTCGCAAGCTCGAGCCCCGGCATTTTCTCGCCCATCAACTCCGCTTCTTCTAGCGCGATGCCCATGTCTTTAACAAAGTGTTTGACGTAAAAGCCCGGTTCAAAGTCGCCTTTCAGCATTCTAGGCGCGAGATTTGAGAGGGACCAGCTTCCCGCAGCGCCGGTCGTAATGCTTTTTAACACATTGTCGGGATCGAGTCCGGATTTTTTGGCGTAGGCCATCGCTTCTGCGACACCGATCATACCTGCAGCAATCGCAATCTGGTTGCACATTTTCGTATGCTGCCCGCTTCCGGCCGGCCCCTGATATTGGATATTTTCACCCATGATCGAAAAGATCGGGTAGCATTCATCAAAGGCTTTCCGTTCTCCTCCGACCATAATGGCGAGCGTGCCGTTTCTCGCGCCGACGTCCCCGCCTGAAACCGGAGCATCTAAAGCGTAAAGTCCTCTCTCTTTTGCAGCATCCTCGATTTGTTTGGCGAGAGAAGGCTTGGAAGTCGTCATATCGATGAGGTAAGAACCTGTTTTGGCATTTTCAATAATGCCTTCGCTTCCAAAGTAAACTTCTTCAACGTCTTTTGGGTAGCCGACCATTGTGATGATCACATCAGACGACTGCGCCAGTGCTTTGACGGATGATTTCCATTCCGCCCCTTTTTCCACGAGGCTGTCCGCTTTCTGTTTTGTTCTCGTATAGGCGCTGACGGGATAGCCTGCAGCTAAAATATGCGAAGCCATGCTGTTTCCCATTACTCCGAGTCCGATAAATCCGATCGTTTTTTTCATGATGTCATCCCCCTTAAATTGCTTTTACCATTCCGCCGTCTATCAGCAGAGTCTGTCCAGTCATATATGTATTGCATTCTGATAAAAGAAAGCTTGCATATTGTGCAAAGTCGTCAGGTTTTCCGTAGGAGCCGAGCGGAATCTCTTTCTCATAGCTTTCCTTCACCTGCTGCTCGGAAAGGCCTGTTTTCTCGGCTTTGAGCCGGTCAAGCTCTGCCACGCGATCTGTCGCGATTCTCCCAGGGGCGAGCGTGTTGATCAAAATGCGGTGTTCGGCCAACTCTTCCGCAATGGATTTTGTCAGACCGACGATTCCCATTCGAAACGTGTTGGAAAGCAGCAACCCCGGAATCGGTTGCTTGACTGATGAAGAAGCGATATTAACAATGCGGCCTCCATCCTTTTTTAGATATGGAAAAGCTTCGCGGATTAAACGGACATAGCTGAGCAGATGCAATTCAAATGAAGAAGTCCAGTCAGCGTCTGTCAGATCGAGCAGGCTGCCGCCTTTCGGTCCTCCGACATTGTTGACGAGCATATCGATCGTTCCAAATGTGTCAGCGGTCTTTTGAACGAGCGCTTTGATCCCGTCAGCATCTGCAAGATCGCATACTTGATATGAGATGGATCCGCCGCCGAGTCCATTCAGCTCTTCCGCAGCTTTTTTCAAGTCCGCTTCGTGTCTCCCGGACAACATGACATTTGCCCCTTCTTTCGCAAGGGCTTTTGCAATCGCATTGCCTAGTCCTTTGCTGCTTGCTGCCACAAGCGCCGTTTTGCCATTCATCTTTAAGTCCACAATCATCACTCCCTTCATATTTATAGTGTAACATGTATATTCTGAAAATTGGGATTGTGAGCGTTGAAAAAGTCCCTCTTTCAAAAAGAGGGACTTCTTTATTACACGTTAAACTTATTGATCGCATTTAATAATTCTTGGTTGGCCTCACTCAGCGCTTCAGCCGATTTGGCGATGCCTTCCAGCGCTGTCAGCTGCTCGTTTGTCGAAGCGCTGACCTCTTCCGCAGCCGCTGCTGACTGCTGGGAAATAGCTGAAATGCTTTGGATCGAATCAGACATTTTTTGCTGTTCTCCGCTCATACCAGAGATTTCAGAGTAAATGTGGTCAATTGAATTGACTAGCGCCTGCATTTCTGCAGTAATTTTGCTGAGCGCTTCTCCTGTCTCATGAATCATTCCATTTTGCTCTTCATTCATCTTGCTTGCTTCCGTCATCGCTGAAACGGCTTCTTTCGTTTCCAGCTGAATCTGCTTGACCGTTTCGCTGATATGCTGTGAAGAGACCGCCGATTGTTCGGCAAGCTTTCTCACCTCATCTGCAACTACCGCAAAACCGCGTCCGCTTTCGCCAGCACGGGCTGCTTCAATGCTGGCGTTCAGAGCAAGCAGGTTTGTTTGATCAGAGATCGCCGAGATGGCTGTAACAACCTCTTCAATGTTTTTCGTTTTTTCTTCAAGCTGCAAAAGCATATGTTCCACTTTCTTCGTCTCCGAGTTGGCTTCATTTGATTTTGCAAGCAGCTGCCCGAGGGCATCGATTCCTGTATAGCTTGCATCTTCTGATGTTCTCGAAAGCTTCTTGATGCTGTCGGCATGATGTTCAATTTCTCTAATTTTGACAGATAGCCGTTCGGATTGTTCATTTACATTTTCGATCTCTGCCGCTTGTTCTGTCGCACCTGTCGCCACTTCTTCGATTGCTTTGGCAATCTCATCGCTCGCAGAAACCGTTTCTTTTGAAACAGCGCTTAATTGATCGGTCGTTTTCGATACTTTTCCGGACGAGGTTCCGACTTGCACAATCATTTCTTTCATGTTTTCGACCATCTTGTTGAAGTCTTTTGTTAATATACCGATTTCGTCTTTTGAGGCAGCTGCTGTCTGGACCGTCAAATCACCGCCCGCGACAGCCTTTGTTTTGGCAATCAGCTGCTTAATCGGGCCTGTGATCGTTTTGGCAAGGAAATAGCTTAAAATGATCGCTGCTGCCAAAGCAATGATTGAAACGATCATGACCATTTTGTTCATTTCCTGTGCGACCCACATCAGCTTCGCCGTGTCGAATTGCGTACCGACTTTCCAGCCCGTACCACCGACGGTCTGATAAGCGATCACAGTATCTTTGCCTACTTTGATTCCGTCTTTGGATGACGGGATGTCCCGATATGTTTTGTCTTTCGATATATCGTCACCTTGTTTTGACGGGTGGGCAAGCATTGTCCCGTTTTGGTCCAAAATAAATGCGTAGCCGTCATATGGCATCTTTTGATTTTCGATAATTTTGTTTAATGAATTCAATGAAATATCTAAGCTGATGACGCCTAATACTTTATTGTCGACAACGACTGCTTTAGCCGCTGCGACCATCATCTCTCCAGACACGACATCTTGATACGGCTCTGTCCAGATCACTTGATCAGACGTTTTGGCAGCCGATGTGTACCAGGGCCGGGTCGTCGGGTCAAAATCTTTATCAAATTCGGCTTTCGGGTATATCCATATATCTTTTTTTGAAGTCGCTATATACGCATTGGTGACAAATTCGTTTTTATCCTTGATTTGCTTTAATTCGTCGTTGATCAGTCTGCCCAATAATTTATTTTGATCATCTTCTAAAAATGACTGCGCCATTCGACTGTCGCTCATACGATTTAAAGCGATTTCATAGTTTTCTAATTGAAGCTCGATATTACCTTTGATCGAGTTAAGCAGACTTGAAGTCGATTCTTTTGCTTGATCTTCAAGCATCGATTTCAACAAATGTGTTGTGGAAAACTGTAGGACGATAACCGTCAAAATCAGCAGGATGGCAACAAATCCGGCAATTTTGACATGCAGTTTTTTAAACAAATGAAACCCTCCTTTACATGCACCTTCATATTCTTTTTATCGGCCAAAATTTCGCAAAATTAAGATAGCCTGCTAAAATAACGGTATAATGAAGGAAATATCAAAAGGAGTGATGGGCGATCTATAAACAGTTTTACGTCGATAACGGCATTTCTTATCAGCAGGTGGACATCCGCAATTACAACAACAAAGATATTCCCGATTTGATTGCACTCCAAAGAGAATGCTTTCCGCCTCCGTTTCCGGAAGACCTTTTGTGGAATGAAAAGCAGCTCCATTCCCATATTGAACGATTTCCCGATGGTGCACTTTGCGCGGTTTCCGAAGGCCGAATCATCGGTTCGATGACGGCGCTCATGACTGATTTTGATCCGCATCATCCTCACCACAGCTGGGACGAAGTGACAGACAACGGGTATATCGGCACACATCAAAACGATGGAAACTCCCTTTATGTCGTCGATATTTCCGTGTCCCCTCACTATCGAAAACTCGGCATCGGAAAGCGGCTGATGCAGTCCATGTATGAACTGACGGTCTTTAAAGGGCTCAAGCGGCTCATTGGCGGCGGACGGATTCCCCATTATCACAAGTCGGCTGAAGAAATGACGCCCGAACAGTATGTTCAAGCTGTATTGGACGGGGAAAAGCGCGATCCCGTGCTCTCATTCCTGCTCCAGTGCGGACGATCGCCGGTTTGCCTGATTCCCGGCTACATTGAAGATGAGGAATCGCTTCATTATGCGGTCTTAATGGAGTGGAAAAACCCTTTTTTAACATCTCAAAACAAAAAACAGAGCTTTTCCGGCTAAAGCTCTGTTATGTGAAATATTCGATTTTTGCTTCGGGAAAATAGTTATCAATATACGTTTCAAGGGCGCTGCGAAGCTCTGCTTCTTCATCCTTCTGGTATATATATTTGCCAATCCCGTATCTGCCCCATTTATAGCGCCGTTTTTCTTCATCCAGTTCGAGCTTTGTCTTTGGATAGTTTTTTTCAATGACTCTTTTTGCCGGCTTCGTGAATCTGTGCTGGATCATTTCAAAGGTAATGTCGCGCCTTGCATGCTGCGGCAGTGCACGATCGAGCTTTTCGAGCAGCACTCTGTAGCCTTCCTGCCAGCCGTCATGAATATAAATCGGAGCGATGATAAAACCAAGCGGATAGCCTGCTTCCGCTACTTTCACGGCGGCTTCGATCCGTTTATCCAAAGGGGATGTGCCGGGTTCAAAACTTTTGATGACATAATCGGCATTTACGCTGAAGCGGAAACGCGTTTTTCCGTTGTGCTTGGCATCAAGCAAATGGTCGACATGATGGAATTTTGTCACGAAACGCAATTTACCGTGGTTGGATTGACCGAAATGCTCAATTGCACGTTTTAATGTGTGTGTCAAATGGTCAATCCCGACAATATCAGATGTGCAAGAAGCTTCAAACCGCGTATCTTCGGGAGCGCGTTCTTTCATATACTGATCCGCCTGATCAAGTATTTCCTCCACATTGACGTACGTTCTGATATACGGCTTGCTGCCCATTGTCGTCTGCAGATAGCAGTAATGGCAGTGACCCATACACCCTGTTGCAAACGGAATCGCGTATTCTGCGGACGGTTTTGATGAATCGAATTTCAATGTTTTTCTGACGCCGATGACCAAAGTGGATTTCGCATTTCTGTATTTTTGCAGGTGGCCTTCCCCCGGGATATTCCTCACCTGATTGTGTGAAGTCGTTTCCCTGATCTCAAGCCCCATGTTTGAAAATTTATCCCTCAGCTCTTTTCCCAGCGGGTATTCCAGCGCTCTCGGTTCAATATAGACGAGCTGGGGAACAAACGGTTTTACCATTGGAAACAGACACATCCTTTGCTTATTTCCGTTACTTTTTGCATTTAGAGGATGTGATATACCGGTAATATTTTCATATCCCGTCAAATAACTCACGGTAAAGCCGTTCCGCCTCTTCATATGAAGAAAAAACGGCATCATCTTCGGCAAAGGCGTGATATGTATCATACATAAACAATGCCAGTTCACCTTCGTGAAGCGGGTGATCAACGACTTCAGCTTCCTTTATATGCGCGACATTGGCGGCATGCGGGTTCCGGTAAATGACGTAGACCTCATCACCCGGTTTGAATGGCTGCCTGGGCATATCAAAACCCCCCTTTCTAACTATTGGTCACATGTATTATTTCCGCCGCAGCCGAGATCATTCAGATCAACAAAAAAACCCGGACGGGCATTGGTTATGCCGGTCCGGATTTTCAATCGCTTATGCCATATTGAAGGTTTCTTTTACGAATTGTACAACCTCTTCTGTTGTGCTCATGGACAGAATTTGCTCTTTGAACGATTCCGTCTCTTTTTTAGAAAGCTTGCTGATTTGCGTTCTTGCCGGCAGGATTGACGTCGCGCTCATTGAGAACTCGTCCAGTCCAAGACCGAGCAGGATCGGGATCGCGATTTCATCTCCCGCCATTTCGCCGCACATGCCGACCCATTTTCCTTCTTTATGGGCCGCTTCAATGACAAGCGTGATCAGGCGGAGAATCGCAGGATTGTACGGCTGGTATAGGTAAGATACCCGCTCATTCATCCGGTCAGCAGCCATCGTATATTGAATCAGGTCATTCGTTCCGATGCTGAAGAAATCGACTTCTTTAGCGAATTGATCAGCGATCACCGCTGTTGAAGGGATTTCAACCATCATACCGACTTCAATGTCTTCGGAAACTTGTTGACCTTCAGCTTTCAGCTTTTCTTTTTCTTCTAAAAGAATCGCTTTCGCTTCTTTAAATTCATTTACAGTCGCGATCATAGGGAACATAATTTTTAAGTTTCCATATGTACTTGCCCGAAGCAGCGCACGAAGCTGCGTTCTGAAAATCTCTTGCTCATCAAGGCAAAGACGGATCGCTCTGTATCCCAAGAAAGGGTTCATTTCTTTTGGCAGTTCTAAATATGGAAGCTCTTTGTCTCCGCCGATATCAAGAGTACGAACGACAACTGATTTGCCTTCCATACGCTCAAGAACGGTTTTATAGGCATCAAATTGCTCCTCTTCAGTCGGAAGCTGGTCTCTGCCCATGTAAAGGAATTCAGTCCGGTAAAGGCCGACTGCTTCTCCTCCATTTTCCAGAACGCCTTTTACATCATCAGGTGTACCGATATTAGCGGCAAGTTCCACATGATGTCCATCATTCGTTACAGTCGGTTCATTGACAAGCTTCGCCCATTCGGCTTTTTGCGCCAGGAAGGCTTGATGCTTTTCTTCGTATTCGCTGATTGTTTCCTGGGCAGGATCAACGATGACATCGCCATTGATACCGTCAACGATCACTGTTACGCCGTTTTGAATGCCTTTTGTTGCCGCTTTTGTGCCGACAACGGCCGGAATTTCAAGCGAGCGCGCCATGATGGCTGAGTGGGACGTCCGTCCGCCGATATCTGTTGTAAACCCTTTAACAAAGTTGCGGTTTAGTTGCGCTGTATCAGACGGTGTCAAGTCTTCGGCTACGATGATGACCTCTTCGGAAATCAGACTCGGGTTCGGAATTTCAACGCCGAGAAGATGCCCTGTGACACGCTTGGTGACATCGCGGATGTCTGCGGCGCGTTCTTTCATATATTCGTTATCCATCGACTCGAACATTGTGACGAACATGTCGGCCGTTTCTTTTAAAGCGAATTCCGCGTTGACGGAGTCCGATTTGATTTTGTCTTTAATCGGGTTTAACAGTTCCGGATCGCTTAATACTAACAAATGTGCAGAAAAGATTTCCGCTTTATCTTCTCCAAGCTCTTTCAATGCATGGTTTTTAATGATTTCAAGCTCTTTTTTAGAACGCTCGATGGCGTCTTCAAAACGATTTACTTCCGCATCAGAATCAGAGATGTTTTTCTTTTCAACCGTTAGATCAGGCTCCTCAAGCCGATATGCTTTTGCGATCGCAATACCGGCTGAAGCGCCTATTCCTTTTAGTTCAAGCATTATTCGCCTAAACCTTCGCTTTTCATTGTTTCTTCAAGTGCGGAAAGAGCATCATTTTCATCAGCGCCGGAAGCAGAAATCGTAATTTCAGCACCTTTAGCAATACCTAGTGACATAACACCCATAATTGATTTAAGGTTGACGGTTTTTCCGTTATATTCCAAATTGATATCTGCATCATATTTGCTTGCTGTTTGTACAAGAACAGTCGCTGGACGAGCGTGGATTCCAGAATCTGCAGTTACTTTAAACGTTTTTTGTGCCATTTTTTATCAATCTCCTTTTAATTTAAAGCTTTTAGTACATTCACAATATTATATCATACAGCCGTACATGTCATCTGACAAGTACGGCCATTTTGTGAATTTATTTTTCAACGCGGACGATATCGTCCTGTGTCAGGCTGACATTGCCTTCTGCCTTTAAGCTCACGCTTTCGCCTTCTTGAAGGTTCGTGAACACGATCGGCGTCATCAGGGAAGGTACGCTGTCCTTCACTTTTTCAATGTCGACTTCAAGCAGTTTCTGGCCCGGCTCAACCCGGTCACCTTCAGAAACAAATGCAGTGAAGCCTTCACCTTTCAGGCTGACCGTATCGATTCCAAAGTGGATCAGAATTTCTCTGCCGCCGTCAGACTGCAGACCGATCGCATGCTTTGTCGGGAACACGTTCAGCACTTTCCCTCTTACAGGTGACACAACTGTGCCTTCTGCAGGAAGAATCGCGAATCCGTCGCCCATCATTTTTCCGGAGAATACTTGATCCGGAACATCTGTAATCGGATGAAGCTCACCAGCAAGCGGTGAAACGAATACTTCTTCACCTGATTCATTTTGAAGAGGCTCGACCATGACTTCTTCGATTTGCTGCTCTACTTCCTCGGCAGCGTTTGGTGCTTTTTCAGGACGCGGCGTGCGGCCTGACATAATGTCTTGCATTTGCGATTTTAAATTGTCGGATCTTGGTCCGAAAATCGCTTGGATGTTATTGCCGACTTCCAGCACGCCAGATGCGCCGAGTTTTTTCAAGCGCTCTTTGTCAACTTTCTTCTGATCGTTGACTGTGACGCGAAGTCTTGTGATACAAGCGTCAAGGTGTTTGATGTTTTCTTGGTCACCCATCGCCTCTAGAATTTGATAAGGAAGATCTCCTGCTGCTTCTTTGCCTTCATCAGCGGATTCTGCAGCTGCATCTTCGCGTCCAGGCGTTTTCAAGTTGAACTTGCGGATGGCAAATCTGAATCCGAAGTAGTAGACGACAGCCAGGACTAAACCGACAGGAATGACAAGCCACCAAGCTGTACGGTTCGGCAGAATTCCGAACAGGAAGTAGTCGATCAAACCGCCGGAGAATGTCATCCCGATCTTAACATTTAAAATGTCCATCATCATGAATGACAGGCCGGCAAACACACAGTGAATCGCAAACAGAATCGGAGCGACGAACAAGAATGAGAATTCGATCGGCTCAGTGATCCCTGTTAAGAATGATGTCAATGCTGCTGAACCCATAATACCGGCAACAAGCTTTTTGTTCTGCGGTTTTGCCTCATGATAAATAGCGAGCGCTGCCGCAGGAAGACCGAACATCATGAACGGATACTTACCGGTCATAAATGTACCCGCTGTCAAATCGACGCCGTCTTTGATTTGCGCCATGAAAATTCTTTGGTCACCGCGGACAATTTCTCCCGCCTGATTCGTATAGCTGAAGAACTCGTACCAGAACGGCGAGTAGAAAATATGGTGCAGACCAAACGGAATCAAGGCCCGCTCAATCATTCCGAAAATGAGAGCTGCGACCGCTTCATTTGCTGCAAGCAAGTTTGTCGAAAAGCTGTTCAGCGCGCCTTGGATCGGCGGCCAGATAAACAGCATGACGAGTCCCAGCAGCAATGCACAAATCGATGTTATGATCGGAACAAAGCGCTTTCCGGCAAAGAATCCTAAATACTGCGGAAGCTCGATTGTGTAGAATCGGTTGTACATGGCAGCGGCCAGGACACCGACAATAATACCCCCGAATACCCCCGTTGCCAATGTCGGTATGCCGAGCATTGTCGTGTATTCCGGATGGTTTTGAGTAAAGAACTGTGCTCTTTCAACTGCGTCGCTTGGAATCGAACCGTTTTGAAGAAGCACTGCACTCATCGTGACATTCATAACAAGATATCCGATAATAGCGGCGATTCCGGCAACACCGTCGCCGTTAGCCAAACCGATGGCAACCCCGACTGCGAAAAGGAGCGCCAAGTTGGTGAACACGACGTCACCTGAACTTTCCATCACTTTCGCAACAAGCTGAACGGTGCTGTTCGTTAAGAATGGTGCGACTTTTGTCATCTGCGGATTTTGCATGGCATTACCAAGCGCTAGCAGAATCCCTGCAGCCGGCAGGATCGCAACAGGAAGCATCAGCGCCCGTCCAATTTTTTGCAGAACGCCAAATAGCGATTTAAACATGTTTTAACCCCCTCTAAGGATAGTTTGACCTTACAGCAAAAATTCATGACAACTTCGTTCAAAAGACTGCTTTTTCATCCAAATAAACCGTTTACATTTCGCCTTTAGAACGACAAAAAAGGCATGGGTGAAAGCGGGTACACTAAGAAACAAAAGACAGCGTCTTCATTTCTTCCCTTTTTTCACTCATGCCTGATCGAATCAGTAACACGTTATAAAGGCGTTATGAAATTTTATTAGTTAAACGGTACAAATGCAATGTCAAATAAACGGCTTCTGCCTCATGAACCGGTTTCTTGAGCGCTTGCTGCAAGATCTTGATCATCTTCCAAGCAGTATTGTAACACAGCGGATATTCCGTTTTCAACAATAACATTAATTTTTCCGGCTCCTGAATCGGCTCGTCCCGTTTAATCCTGTCGATCGTAAAGCGCAAGTGCCTGATCAGCCGCAAATAGTTCACACTTTCCCTGTTGACCTGCATCTGGAACGAATCCTCGATGACCTGGACAAGCCTGGAGATCAGTTGGGAATGCTGATTGACTTCAGAAAGCGGGCGGTTCGTCATCGCACTGTGGATATGAAGTGCGATAAACCCGATTTCGCCTTCAGGCAGCTGAATGTCTGATTTTTCATTTATCATATCGACGGCTTCTTTGGCGACTTCGTATTCCTTCGGATAAAGCGATTCCGTCTCAAGCAAAAACGGATTCTTCATATCAAATCCCTTTTCTAAGCGCTTAACCGCAAATGCGATATGGTCCGTCAACGCGACATGAATGTGTTCGTTCAGCGGCTGGCCGATTTTTTGCGCGATATGGTAGATAACATCATTGGCGATATCAACCATTTTTTCATCGACATAAGTGAGGAGCTTCTTATACTGCGATTGTTCCTTATCATTTTCCAGGATAAACATTTTTTCATAGTTCTCATGTTCGATAAGATCTCCGCGCTTTTTGCCAAAACCGATTCCTTTGCCAATCAAGACAACTTCTCTGTAATCATCATGGAGAGCGATTAAAACGTTGTTGTTGAGTACCTTTTCAACGGTAAAGGATCTGTTCACGATCCTCAGCTCCTTTTTGTCATCAATCTCTCATATCGTACAAAACTCATGAAAGCGCGTCAATTTATTTTGACCTTTTTGATGAAAAATGTCGAAATTTGATCACTGTCTGGAAAATGATTGATGTTTTGATTACATTACACAGTCGCCCTTTTGATCAGCTTGTATGGAACGGTCTGTTTTTCCGGGCCGGCACCGCCGATTCTTTTTCGCAAAAGGCGAAACGCATGCTTCCCCATTTCCTTTATATTAATTTTGATCGTTGAAATGCCCAGCACTTCACTGATTGGCTGGTTGTCACAGCTTAAAATGGCGAGGCTTCCGGGAATATCCACCTGATGACGCTGCGCTTCAAGAAACATACCGGCTGTTACTTGGTCGTTGGCGATAAAAACAGCTGTCGGCTTCTCCTCCATCTCTCTCCATTCAGAGAACAGCTTTTGCCCGTCTTTTATCGTCAGCGACCGCTCGAATACCCATTCTTCCCGGTAAGGCTCCCCGATCGCGGCCAAAGCTTCCTTGTATGCCTCAAGGCGGAAATGGCTGTTCATGCCATTTTTCCTTGCCAAACCAATGGCGATTTTTGTGTGCCCCTTTTCAATCAAAAAATCCAGTCCTAACCGGAAAGCATCTTTATGCGGAATGCTTACCGTTGAAAAATACTGTTCGCTTGAGTCCTGGCACAGGATGAACGGACCGGTCTCATGCCAGTCCAAAAGCGCTTCATCAGACATCGCTTTTGAACAGAAAATCAGGCCGTCCACCTGTCTTTGTTTCAGCTGCTCCAATGCAAAAATTTCTTTTTCCAATTGATAATTTGTTTGATAAAGCGAAAAGTGAACGCCTTCCTTTGCAGCTTCTTCAGCGATTCCTTCCAGCAGCTCGCCGAAATAAGGGAGGCCGATGGTCGGCAGCACAACACCGATCATATTTGAAAAGCCTTTGGATAAATGAACGGCATGCATATTCCTTGCATATTCGAGACGTTCAATCGTCTCAAGAACTTTTTGGCGTTTTTCTTCTTTGACATACGGATGGCCGTTGAGAACCCTTGAAACAGTCGTGATGGAAACCCCTGCGGCTTCAGCTATTTCCCTGATATTTGCCATTCGTTTCCCTTCTTTCTTTCAAATCTTTTCATACATGCCGGATCATTTCGCGTCATAAAGAAATTATATCGCTTGGAGCCGTGGATTTTGATCGTTTTCGGAATTTTTTTCGGGGTTCTATAAATATGAAGAAAACAGTGAAGAAGATGTACGGAGAAAAAACCGGCTGATATGGGAATATTTCACAATCAGCCGACACACGAAATATTTTTATCTAAACCATGCTTTTCCAAGATTATTCATGAAATTGTGATCATTGAAAGGAACGTTTGCGCTTCCGAAATCCGTCGTGTTCAATGCGTTTCTTGCGGCAGGCGTCAAATCTTCCCATCCGATGAGAGGCTGGGTTCCGCCCTTTGCGCTGTCCACATATAAACTGTGGTTAATCGGTGCTTGAGGAGCATCATAGCGGATTTTCGGATGATCACCTTCCATGATCTTGTTGTTTGGAGCTGTTTTTTGAAATTTACCGTGCTGAGAATAAGCGATGGAAAACACTTTTGGATTTTGATTTGCCGGGTTATCGATCCATACGACGATTCCTTCCCAGTCATGTCGATGGCCGAATGCTTTAAAAGGCAGAGGTGAATCTTTAGGAAAATACCATGCGTACATAATCGCCCATACTCCATTGTACCATGCAGAGCGGGAGTACACTTGTCCCACGCTTTTGCTGCAGTGTCCTTCGGGCGCTCCGGTAGGCTCCAGGCCTCCGCTTGTATTGCCTTGTGCGTCAACTGCGGGAAAAGGCACGCAGCCGCTTGCGACCTTTAAATAAGGCTGAAAACGTTTGGCCGCTTTTTGAGAAACCGTCACAGGGGTTACTTCACTGAAGCCTTGCACTTTGTCATGATCAATCACTTTCGCATCAGCTGCCGGTACGATACTGATAAAAGCAAATATCGACAAAAACAGTACATATCCTAATGTTTTCACTCTTTGCTAGCTTCCTTTCATAGATAATGGACTTCAAATCATTAGAGAAGTTTTTTAACGCTTATTTGTGTGGGGGTGAATCCGCAATCATTGCGGGGACTGAAATATCTGGATGAGAGATGAAATTGTCTGCGGCAGATTTAATTTGTCAGCGTTTGTCCCATTTAATCCCTCCCTTCTTTTGAGCTTAGTATACAAATTTTTCACATGAGAATAATGATGCAATCCGATTATCTTTTGATCAATCTAAATCCCCATAATAAAAACAAAAAGGCGCTGTAGATTCATTCATCAAACGATCATCAGAAGACTTTTTCAACGTCAATCATATTAAGCGGCTAGGCAAAATTCCTGAAAACCCTGACATCAGGGTTTTTTATTAATTTAGGGCTTGATATGGAAAGCGTTTCATAATTTAGAATGAAGGCAGCACCGGTGCTGAACACGTTTTCATTCCAGAAAGGGGAAGAAAAATGGGTATCTTCATTCTGATTCTATTATGTATCGTTATCGTACTGTCTTCAAAAGCAGCGATGAAACCGCTTAAAGAAAAACACGAGATCAAACCATTCCGTTCCTTTGACGATTTTTTCATTTCAAAGGATTGACGCGGGTAATAAGACAAACGATTCACGTCAGCATAAAAAAGAACCCGCGCGCGGGCGCGGGTTCCGTTTTTTATGAAATGACAGTCAGCTCTTTTGGATACTTTGTCAGCGCTTCTGCTCCATCGGCAGTGACAAGTACATCATCCTCGATGCGCACCCCTCCGATTTCCGGCACATAGATGCCGGGTTCAATCGTGTATACCATACCTTGTTTTAAAAGCTCATCATTGTTATGGCTCATGGACGGGTATTCATGAGGCGAAATCCCGAGCCCATGCCCGAGACGGTGAGGAAAGTAATCGCCATAGCCTGCTTTTTCGATGATGCCGCGCGCTTTTAAATCAAGATCGCCGATTCTGACACCGGGCTTGCTCATCTTAAGCGCCTCTGTTTCGGCCTGAAGCACCGTATCATATATTTCTTTTTGTTTTTCACTCACATTTTGATACACGAGCGTTCTTGTAATATCAGAGCAGTATCCGTCAATGATCACGCCTAAATCAAAGAGGACGAAATCGCCCGGCTTAAGCGTGCGGCTGCCCGGGTTTCCGTGCGGCTGTCCTGACTTTTCTCCGAAAAGGACCATTGTGGAAAACGACATCCCCTGGACTCCTTTTTTCTTCAGCTCATACTCGATTTTAGCGACGACATCGATTTCCGCTATCCCCTCTTTTAATGCAGCGGCTCCTGCTTCGACTCCGTAATCGGCAAGCTTGGCCGCTTCACGGAGGATGCTGATTTCTTTTTCGTCTTTGATGACGCGGATTTGGTTCAGCCTTTCTTCTGCAGAGACAAGCTCCGCACCGTTTGTGACCGCCTGCAGCATTTCGGCGCGCGACAGAGCAAGCGTTTCTTTTTCAACCGCCACTTTTGAACATTGGCTGTTTCGCTTTTGAAGCGCTGAGGATATGAGTTCCCAAGGGTTTTGATGATCCCCGTATCCGATGATCTCATACGCCCAGCCGGCTGCTCTCGCCTGACCAGCCTCCATTTGCGGACAAACAAAAAACGGCTCTTCATCTTGAAAAATAAAAACGCCCATCAGCCGTTCGTGCGGTTCTGTATAAAAGCCGGTAAGATAAAATACGTTTTCTTTTGAATGAATAAAAGCCGAAGATATGTTTTTTTCTTTCAGCCAGGAAGAGATTTGTTCAATTCTTTCCATGCTCCTTTTCACTCCTTGAGACAGTTTCCGTACCATACATTTAACATGTAAAAGCATCACATCCATTGTATCAGTTTTTCCCGTCTCTTGCTCACCGCTTATGTATTGTGGGGATGCCACCCGCTTCTATTATTGCCGCCTCTTCCTCAAACAGCCCTCTGATGTGAAAAAACGGCTGCCGTTAGCATGCAGCCGTTTCTTTATTTAGGATTTCAGCAGCCTGAGACCGTTTAAAATAACAAGCAGCGTGCTGCCTTCATGTCCGATGACACCGAGTGGCAGATCAAGAATTTGAAGAAAGTTGCTGCAGATTAAAAGACAGATCACACCAAGAGAGAAAATCACGTTTTGTTTAATGATCGTATTCATTTTCCGGGAGAGCCGAATCATTTTGGTCAGTCCTGTCAATTCGTTTTTCATTAAAACAACATCCGCTGTTTCCAGTGCGACATCTGTGCCTCCCCCCATTGCGATCCCCACATCAGCGGCGGCAAGGGCCGGTGCATCATTGATTCCGTCTCCCACCATAACGATTGTTCCGTATGTTTTTTTCAGTTTTTGCGCTTCCTCTACTTTTCTGTCAGGAAGGCATTCTGAAACGACGATTTTCAAGCCCGCTTCTCGTGCGATGGCCGCTGCGGTTTCAGGCTGGTCCCCGGTCAGCATCGCCGTCTGAACACCAAGCGCATTCAGCTCTTCGATCACCGCTTTAGCTTCCGGTCTGATTTGGTCTTTTAATGCAAAACACCCCGCGATTTTTTCGCCTTTTTTCACGAACACAATTGTTTTTCCCTGCTTGGCAAGCTCCTGAACAGCCGCCGTGAGAAATTGCCCGGCTGCCTCTTCCCCGACAAATCCGGCTTTGCCGATCAGCCATGTCTCTCCATTATATCGAGCCTGAACGCCAAACCCTGACGTCTCCTCGATCGACACATTCGCGGGAGGCTCGATACCTTTTGCTTCTGCATACTCGACAATCGCTTTGGCAAGCGGATGACCTGACTGCTTCTCAATCGCAGCAGCAGCCTCCAAGCATTCGCGCTCCTCGATATCAGCAGCTAAAAGCATATCTTCCACGCCGGGCTTTCCGTTCGTAATCGTTCCCGTTTTATCCAATGCAACGATTTTGCTGTTGCCGAGTTTTTCAAGAAAAACACTGCCTTTGACAAGCAGGCCGTTTCTTGCGCCATTCGAGATTAAAGACAGCGCGGCAGGCATGATTGAAGCGACAAGGGCACACGGCGAAGCAACGACCATGAACACCATCGCTCTGTAAAATGTCTCGCTCCAGCTCCAGCCAAGCAGAAAATGTGGCAGAAAGAGCAGCAGTCCGACAGCAAGCAAAACCCCTTTAACGTAAATATTTTCAAACCGCTCAATAAACGCCTGTGACGGCGAAACACTGTTTTGTGCAGACTCAACGAGCCGAATGATCTTTTTGAACAACGAATCTTCATTTGTCTTTGTGACACGGACGGTGAGCGATCCGCTCAAATTGACTGTACCCGCAAAAACCGCGTCTCCGAGGGTTTTTTCCGCGGGGATTGATTCACCCGTTAGTGCCGATTCGTCGATACTCGTTTTTCCCGATTCGATCTCCCCGTCTGCCGCAATGCGTTCCCCGGGTTTAATAAGAATGAGGTCGCCCGCTTGAAGATCGGCCGCCGCCACGGTTCTTGTTCTTTCTTCTTCGAGCAAAACGGCTTCCTCCGGCTCCAATTTCATCAGAGATGTCAAATCGCGTTTGCTTTTATTTAATGTATACGTTTCAAGCGCCCCGCTGAGAGAAAAGATAAAAATTAACACGGCCCCTTCAGCCCAGTAGCCGATCAGCGCTGACCCGACCGCCGCAAAAATCATCAGAAGTTCAACATTCAGCGTTTTTTCCGCCAGCGTTTCTTGTATACCTTCTTTCGCTTTGGCAAAGCCGCCGATACAAAAAGCTAAAATAAACAGAACAACGGACAATGTTTTATTGCCGGACAACAGCCAGCCTGCAAGAATCAACAAACCCGACAAAAGCGCAGCAATCAATTCCCCGTGCTGCCTCCAATTTTCAAAATGAAACGTGTGACGGTTCTGCTGCGATTGTTTCCCGATCTCTAATTGCATCTCCAATATCCTCCCTAATTGAGAATGTAATTCATCGTCAATTTCCTTCTTAAAAAACAAATTGCCGCCTCATCGGCAGCATAAACATGGAGTATTTTATTTATATAAAGGGTATGAGTGTTTCTTGTCCATTGAACACACCCTTTTCTATTTCTTATTATAGCACGGCTTTCTACGTTTTCAAATAATAATTATTATAATTTCTTCATGATATTAATTATCATTTAGATTTCAAAAAAAAGCTGAACCCCCGGCTCAGCTTTTCCCTGCCCATTCTTTCATTTGTTCCACAGTAATGGGTCCGACAACCGATTTCTCCAGCTCTCCTTTTTCGTTAAAGAAAAATGTTGTTGGAATCGTCATGACATTGTAGGCTTTCATCATTTCGCCCTTTTTGTCAAAAACGATCGGAAATGTCAGCTTGTTTGCTTTAATAAACTGTTTCACCTTCTGTTCGTTTTTTTCGGCATTCAGCAGATTCACGGTCACGAGCTTTACTCCGGATTGCTTGCTTTCATAGTAGGATTGGAATCGCGGAAGCTCTTCACGGCACGGCGGACACCAGGTCGTCCAAAAATGAACGATCGTCTTTTGGCCTTCGGCGGGAATGACGACGCGCTGCCCCTCCACCGTGTTCATCTGCATGACTGCCGGAGAAGCATGTTTTGCAGAGGCCTGCGGCTGAAATACGAAGGCTCCGAAAAAAAGCAACAGGATGAGCGGATAAATAAGACTGATTCTTCGCATATGAACTCCCCTTCTTTTTAGTATTAGCTTCCCCGCAAAAACCAAAACTATGAAGAGGGTCAATCAGCGGCTTTCAATTCTCGGAGATCGGGATTTGTTTGTCAAAAAAAGCGTGACGCCCAGCTCTTTGCAAATCGTCACATAATGCAGCGCCGTCAGCAAAATCATTCCGGTATTCATCGCTAGGATGATCCCCGTCATCTGCAATGTCTGCATGGATCCGAGAACATACATCATCAAAAACGACAAAACACTGGCCCATACATTATGATAAAAGGCATCTTTGGCCAACCCCATTCCGATTAAACAGGCCTGAAACGGCATGGCAAAAAAGTGAAATAAAAAATACGGCCACAGCATTTTCAGGTAAAACGACGCCTTAACCGAATCGAAAAATAAGTGGGTCAGCGGCTCTGCAAAGTGATACATCACCATAACGGACGGTATGCCGTAAAACAGCGTGATGAAGATCGCCTGTTTAATCCGTTTGATCACTCTTTCGTATTGTCCGTAAGCGTAGCTTTCGGAAATGCTCGGGATCATGACGACCATCAGTGAATGGGCGATGAAAGCCGGAAAAAAGCCGATTGTCATCGCCACCCCCGAAAGCATGCCGAACTGGTCGATGGCCGATGTTCTCGATACGCCAGCGGCAAGCAGCGTCCCCTTCACCAAAAAAGGTTCAACTGCGTTTGTCACAGCGTGAAAAACGCGCAGCCCTGTCGTCGGGATCGAAACAGTGAGCAGGCGCTTTAAAACATCATTTCTCCGCAGGTGGATCTGCTGCCCTTTTTGAGCGGCGCGCCTGACCAAAACAAACTGAGAAAACAGATAAACAAACACGACCACTTCACTTGCAACAAGGACAAACAACGAGATCAGAAGAGAAGTATCCAATTCAAAGGAATACCATTGAAAAAATAAAAACAAGCCGATGAGCTGAAAGATTTTTTTCAGGGCATTCGCCGTTGCGATTTTACCCATTTGCTGAACGCCCATGAAGTAGCCTCTCGCGATCGACGTAAAGGCAACCGTAGGGATCATCCCGATCACAAGCCCTCTGATCAGAGGGTGGTAAGAATCAAAAACCGGAATAAATGGAAGAATGATCACTGCAGCTGCCGTGGAAAAAACCGTGCAGACCGCAGTCATCCGCAATGCATGTTTCAGCATGCTTTCGTGCAGCTTCGGGGTGGACTCGGCGATAAACTTCGATATCGATACAGGCAGCTCAAGGCTCGCAATCACCACAACTAAAAAAATGGAAGGCAAAACACTCATGTAGAGCCCCATGCCATGCTCGCCAAGCTCCCGTGCAAGAATCATGTTGATGACAAATTCAAGACATTCTGCAAAAAAAGCAGCTAGCGAAAGAAGAACAATTCCTTTTACAAAACGGTTCATGAGGTCTCTCCTTGTCTCACGGGTTTATCCCATCATATGAGACAAGTCTAAAAATTATTTTCTTTTTCATTGAAAATTGATTTTCATAAAGTATCAAAAACAAATTTTTTCTTGGGGGGTGAAAAGTGAGAAAGAATTGCATATAAAAAGCAGTCAAGGCGGATGGCCCTGACTGCTTTTTAGATCGCAAAGACATGATTGCCGATGCGCTTCACGACTTTTCTTGTTTTAATCCAGTCATCAGAAGCGATGTCGGGATTATAGAAAAATAAAGCGTCTGTTTCTTTTTTATTTTGATCTACCGCTTCTTCCACAGCTTCAACTGATTCGCGGTCTGCTTTTTTCTCGATGCTGCCGTTTAGAACGGGCTCAAAAGCGTTTCTTTGATAGATCACGCTTTTTACGCTGTCAGGAAATCGGCCGTCTTCCACCCGGTTCAGGACGACATTGGCAACAGCCACTTTTCCTTCAAATGACTCGCCTTTCGCTTCGGCATGTACAAGCCTTGATAAAAGATCTTTTTCTTTATGTGAAAGATCCGTCGTCTCTTCATCAGCTTCTTCTTTTTCCTGCTCCTCTTCAGCCGGCAGATGCGCGGCTTCAATGAAGCTTTTTTCATCTGTTAATTGAAAAGCAGGATTTTCTTCCTGTTTAAGGCTTTCCATCAGCCGTTCCATTTCCTGTTTATCTTTTTTCGAGAACAACATGACAGCTTGAGCATGTTCGATTCTTGCTGCCGGCAGCATGCAGATTAAAAACGCAGCTAGCGCAGCAAATTTCGATTTCATTTCCTTCCTCCTTGTCAAATCTTCATCGAAAAAAACATATGTTTTACACTAACAAGACGAATCGCTGATTTCATTGCCAAAATGTTGGCATCCCTTCCATCAAACTGTCCGGTTGTCACATTATTGCAGACGGCCGGACGATTTCATGCAGAGAATACCAAAATCTCCAGAAACATATGGCTTCACACAAATAAAAAAGCTTTCTCAGCCGGTCTGAGAAAGCCTTTTTCAGCTTCTTGCCTCTTTCATATATTGAAATATAATATCTCCGCCATGCTGGGCAATGCCGCGAAAATGCTTAAAATCTTCCTGCTTTGTTAAGATGGCTCTGAAAGAAAGAAAATCTTCTTTTTTTACGTGGAGTTCATGAATGCTCCCTGACCTTAATTGCTCGATCTGATCGATGGCATTTTGCTCTGTCACCTGTTCTCTCCCCTTTTCTCTCATCATCTTTAACTAATTAACTATAACATTAAGTCACACCGGGTACAACAATAGTGATGCCGCTTCCCAAATTGCTTTACTTCTCCAAGAAAATATTGCAAAATACTTTCAATAGGTTAATTTACTTTAAAGGAGAGGAAGTCACTTGAAAATTGCAAAAGTCGGGAACGTCATCGAATTTAAAAACGGACTCACCGGAATCGTAGAGAAAGTAAACGAAAACTCTGTGATCGTCGATGTTACGATTATGGAAAACTACAGAGACTTGGAACTGGACTCCTTAACCGTCGTCAATCATAAAAACTATAAAATTATTAAAGATTCCCTGCATTAATCAGCCGCCCTTTACAGCACATATTCACGATTTCCACGCAGCTTTATTTCCACAAGTTTTTCTGCAAAAGGAAAAACCGTCTGCCACCCGGGTCCGGCGGTTTTTTTCCTCTGTTCCCTGCATCGTCCCGAAGAAGTTTGTGAAGCATCGCGCCGCGCCGTAATCGATGCCGCTTTTTGATTGAACAGCTGAAAAAACCGGCGACCGTGCGGAATGAAATGAAATACCCGACCGCTTTCCGGCTCCTTAAAACATTATTTTAAAATAGATCTCCGTATCAGTACATTTTCAATTTCATGATCAGTTTAGGAAGACATTATCGTCCAAGCGTGCTTTTTCTTGGATTAAATCCTAAGTTTTTATCGATTCTATTGTCATTCAAGTAAATGCTGTAAGTCCCTGGTGCCAGCTCTTCCATGTCTTCAATATCCTGCACCACTTGATTATAAATGCGTTCACTTGGCCTTGTATGTGCTTTTTTCATATATAAATTTATATTGATATCACATGATTTTGGGGTGATTTCTTCATCTTCTAATTTTTCCTGCCAGTCTTGTTTGCTTCTTTTCGGGTTTTCTAAATATGCTGAATAAAGGTCATCCTTCCAATCAGCAGTTAAAGAAACAGCATAATAAGGCGTCTGATATCCCTTACCGCTTGTGTTATCAACGGCTGCCTGCGTTTTGCCTACAATCGGCTCTTCTTCTGTTAGCTTCTCTAAATAGTAATCTAGCGCGGCAAATTCGTCTTCAAAAGCCAATGCGTATATCGCGCTTGTAATCGAGTCTTTCACGTCCAACTCCGATGAACGGATCGCGTCAGTCTGCACCTCTTTCTTGTCCAAATCAATTTTAATTTTTGCACTTGTGTAGAAATGCAATTTTCCGACCGATTCAGCATACACAGTAACAAATCCATGCCCTCCGACAATGTTATGGACTTTTACCTTTGTTCTATATTGATCCAAGAAATAATCTTTTACGGTTTTTTCAACCTCATCTCGATGCGCTTCCGCGATCTCAGCGGTTTCTTTCTGATAACCCCTGCTCTGAATATGAAAATCTTGTCCTGTGTAATCTTGGACGCTAATGTCAGACTCCTCTCTGTTCTGACATCCGCCTATAAATAAAAGTAAACCAATTCCAAGCGCTGCTGCTTTTTTATATTTCAAAACTGTATCCTCCAGTTCATACTGCAATAACCTTATACGTTTTTATTGAATCACGTTCCATGTTTGCTAATTATTAGGCACGCTTCATTATAAATCATTTGAAGTGTATTTTTGGTATTATGCATAAAAAATAAGACAATAGAACTAATAAAATTTGTGTCATTCTCGCTTTTTGAGTTCTTTAGTTCTAGGTAAAAGTTCTTTCCAAAAAGAATAGACGTGCAATGATGCACGCCTAATCAACATGAATATCTTTTTATTATTGTGAACTTGTGCGTTTTTGAAAGTGGTTTCCCGATAACCAACTATCATATTAAAGCTTTAATCCCTATAATCTTAAAATGAATTCACCTTTCGTTTATTACACTTCACACCAAACTCCGTAACAAATTATAATAAAGTGTTTTACAGCCTATTTCATCATGCTCGTTGTCTTCCCATCTTAAAAATGCCCAAAACTGTAATTTATCCATTTTTAAAGGAAACTTATGATTGATATACTCTTCTTCACAGTCCTTAATATGTGGAAAGTCAGCAAGTACCTCTGTACAAGCTACGCTCAGCATTTCTATTTCATCGTCTGTCGGTTCCCCGTTAAAATAGCCTTTCCAGTATAACGTTTCATTTTCTAACTTGACTGCGAGTCCCCTTAATTTGTATGGAATTGCCCCCAATAAAGCGTAATGGCAACTGATGATTAAATTATTCAATGCCGAATCCATATTTTCAATATTCACCTCAGTATATTAAGCTTTTTCTAAAGTATACCCTTCCTCACAAGATTGAGCTGAGCTAAATCGTTCCGGCTATTCATGGGAACGTTGTAGAAGTAAGGAAAAAGGTTCACTCATTTTAAAAGGGTTCTTTAATATCCGCAATCTTTTCTTTTATGGCGTACCCAAAACATCTATGACGGACTAATATCGACATCCTCATTAGGGAAATATCACGACAGGTTCATCAAAAATTAATATAGATTTCTCAGGGATCTGAGTTTAACGGGCACCGTTTATTTGGCTCCTCAGTCATTCGCTAACTTTCTCGTAAATCTCTTCGAAAATCTCTTTTTCCACCGGGTAAAGCTCACCCTTCATGCCTGTAACGATGTAATGCTTTACGGTAGGTTTAAAACAAATACTAGAAATGATATCACAACATTATTTATTATCAGGGGTAATAAAACTGATTAGTTAAACAAACGTGAGATAAAAATAGAAAAAAGCCCGCTCAATCGAGTCGGACCTTTTATTAATAATCGCAAATTTTATCTTTACATTCGGGCTTTCTTTCAGCATCGACTGTGAAGGACCCTACTTCGTCATTTGACTTATCATAAATACCCCATATTTTCTTTTGCTTATCACCATTTAGATACCCTTTAATATCAATTCCGCCCATTGGGTTCACTTCGTAGTCATCAGAATAATCAATTGACTTAATGTCCTCATAAGCGATATTCCTAATGTAACAGATAAGGATTATTATTTTCTTAGCCAAAACACATATAGTAGCAATAAAATGAAAGAAGCTTTCAAGGATAGAACACCTATAGAGAGTAAATCAAATAAGGCTTATTACGTTGATAAAATTAAAAGGGACTCTGACACCGGACTCGACGCGTATGTATTTGTTCAAGCGAAGAAAAAGGACGGTAAATGGGTTAAACCTGACACACCAAAAAACGTCGTCGTAGCCTTCGCGGGAACAGATCCTAAGAACCAATTCTTCCAAGATGTTATTGACGCTGACGGCGGGAACGTTGTAATGGGAATTGACCCGAAAAAGAAGGAACACTACATAGTCGAAAAAGATGCGAAAGATACTTCTAAAACACTCGGAAAATATAACGGAACTCCGACACAAGACTCGATGCTTAGCACCGGTAACTACAAGTTAATTACGAAAACGTCCCAAATCGGGCAAGCTGACAATCTGGTGCGGGAAGTTAAACAAAAGTATAAAGGCACCTCGACGGTCATTTCAACAACCGGACATTCTCTCGGCGGCGCAGAGGCTGAATACAGTGCGGTCAACAATAATGTCTATGCCGTAGCGTTTAACAGCCCTTCAATCGTCCACCTACACTCTGCGGAGCAGCAAAAAAAAATTAATAACGGTGAATATGACCGATCCATAAAATCGATTATCAACCCGGATGATATGGTCGGGGCCGGCTGGTGGAACGAGTATGACCGGCACAACGGTACGACAATTTATACGAAGGACCCTGAATTATCAAATGCGGTGCGCGAGGCGAGAATGCAGGGCGATGTATTCCAACAAATCGGGCAAAACGCTGGGTATTTCTTTCAGACCGCAATCTTAGGAATGCCTGATACGCATTGGGTCGGAAGTAATAACTTCACCTTCGACGAAAACGGCAACGTTCAAAATATAGAGGGCGATGAGCTCATTTATGACAAAAATTTAAAAGCGATGCTCCCACCGGAAGTTGCATCCGGAAGTGGCGCAATTAAAGTAACACCCGCCGTTGCCAAACAGCTCGCGCAAAAAGTAAATGCGATGATCAACGATCTGCGGACGATGAAACGCGAAGCCGAAAACGCTTATCAGGAACACGACGCCGAAATCAACGACCTGAAACACGATACCTACCGTCAAGTCGGCCACGGTTTATACGACAAGCTGACACTCGAAGATGTAAACAATACGCTGAAAAACCTGGCGCAGTCGTTTGACAAAAAAGGCAATCCGCTCTTTTACGATGTTCATGCCGAAAAAGCGTACATCGCCTCATTACAAAATACGATTTCAGATTTAGAAGACATCAGCAGGCACCTTGCTCAGATCGCAAAAGATTTTAAATCAAAAGATAAAATGCTGGCAAACTGGCTTAAGCTTTAGGAGATGACATAATGGAAAATTTCAATAAACTAGCCTCACTCAACAACTTAAACGGTGATCAAGAAGATACGCTCCTCATACGGCGCAATCAGCTTCAAATGCTGAAAACGGGCATGAGGGTATCAGCCGCAACGAAGCTTGAAGGCATTAAAACGACACTAAGACCGAAGTTTAAGATAGACGATATACAAAAAGAAATGAACAGCGTCTATTCATCGCTTCTCTACAGCTTTGAAGGAAAAGCGCAAGAGGCGCTTGCTCAACGAATCAGCCAAAGCGCCCAGCAGCTTATTAACACGGAGCAGGACGGAGAAAGTTTTGTGAATGGATTTAAGACGAGATGAAGGCGCCTTAATTGGCGTCTTATTTTTATTTAAATCTAACAACATTCTCTTTTCTGTTTTCACCACACTAATCGTCTTCGGTCTTCACCTCAAATAACTCCTCGACTTCAACCCGAGTCTTCACGTTATGGGCAAAGACATGCCAATCGGTAGCTGTTTTATTGTCTCCTTGTTGACACATATTCCTTTATGGTACGTTTGAGCTTTTTCACCCTAGGATTTATTTGACGATATGGTTCTGCTGAGTTCCGGTTAACTATCGCATAACCAGCGTTTTTCAATTCATTGACTGTCTCGAACCTGCGTTCATATAAGCTAGCGTTCGAGACCCTTTAAGCTTGATCTTTTCGTTTGGCGGAAGCCGCAAAGGTCCAAAAGAGGTGATGTATACTCCGCTGACGTATTTCTTTGCATAGCTTTATAAACGCTTGTCTAAAATCAAAAAGGTATCATACCATAACAACAATAAAATCACCTTTATCAATATTTTTTTATTGTAAAACGATAAATAATGTGTTAAATTCAAATCGACAAAATAAGTGAGGTGCTTTTAATGAAACGGGGATCAACACTCTTTTTAAAGATGGCTGTTATTCTTATTGGAATCCCAGTTCTTGCTTTGTGCATATTTTTCGTGCCGAAGATAGCGAATTTTGCAGCTGATTTGTATCCAGATATTTCTTATCTGAAATATCTCGTTTATATCGATTTGTATGCAGCGGCGATACCTTTTTACTTTGCTCTGTATCAAGCCTTTAAACTTTTAAGCTATATTGACCACAATAAAGCTTTCTCGAAATTGTCTGTACGGGCTTTAAAGAATATAAAATACTGTGCAATCACCATCAGTATTTTATTAGCGGCAGGCATGCCGCTCTTCTATCTCATCGCGGAGATGGACGACGCTCCTGGCATCATACTAATCGGACTGGTCCTTATTTTTGCTTCAATGGTTATCGCCGTCTTTGCTGCTGTTCTCCAAAGGCTATTGCAAGAAGCGATTGATATAAAATCAGAAAATGATTTAACAGTCTGAGGTGAAAACAATGGCAATTATTATCAATATTGACGTGATGCTTGCTAAAAGAAAAATGAGCGTAACGGAACTTTCTGAGAGGGTTGGAATCACAATGGCGAATCTTTCTATATTAAAAAACGGAAAGGCAAAGGCTATTCGATTATCAACATTAGAGGCGATTTGCAAGGCTTTAGAATGTCAACCCGGAGATATTTTGGAATACCGAAGTGATGAAGACACCCATGATTAAAAATTTAGCCTATTCGGCGGTGATCTTATGCGCATACCCGTAAATCTGTTTAGCTGCAATACTAAGCTGGCCTCGCATATATTCAGAAAAAAACTTCGGAGGCACACATGATGAGAGCACTAAATCAACTCGTTCGTTTTGGTTGGGAGCAGTCCTTGTCATGTTTATTTCCTGTCGTTATTTTTGCCTCTTTGGCAATTACACAAATCATTCCTCTTCCCTTCCTGCCGCGGTATGACTGGCTGCTCATCATCTGCCTTCTCATGCAGTGGTGGATGGTGTATTCCGGGCTTGAAACACGGGATGAACTAAAGGTGATCACATTGTTCCACCTTATTGGACTAGCTCTTGAACTTTTCAAGGTGCAAATGGGCTCCTGGTCTTATCCAGAGGAAGGTTATTCCAAAATCTTTGGAGTGCCTTTATATAGCGGCTTTATGTATGCAAGTGTCGCCAGTTATCTTTGCCAGGCGTGGAGGAGGCTTAAGGTTGAACTGGTTAAGTGGCCGCCGTTTTTCGTCGTTGTACCTCTTGCCGCTGCGATTTATTTGAATTTTTTCCTCCATCATTATTGGATTGACGTCCGCTTTTGGTTATCTGGACTTGTAGTAATTGTCTTTTGGAAATCATGGGTCATATACGAGGTTAATGGAATTCGTTACCGTATGCCGCTCGCACTTTCTTTTGTGCTCATCGGATTTTTTATATGGATAGCCGAAAATATCGCAACGTTTTTTGGAGCCTGGACATATCCAAACCAAACCAGCGCGTGGAGTCTCGTTCATCTAGGAAAAGTGAGTTCATGGCTCTTACTAGTGATTGTCAGCTTTCTAATCGTGGCCACATTAAAACTGGTTAAGGAGAAAGATTCCACTAGAGTGGATGCCGGTCAATTTTTATAACTCTTTATTTTAAAGGGTATCAAGGAGCTTATGACGCCATAGTTGGCGTCTATTTTTAGTATTCGCAATCTTGGTCTCTGCATTCTTAGCTCATTATCTTATTATTTGTCGGGATGTATATACCGTCATGTTTTCTTCAATGATTTCCCATATGTATTTTCGCAGTTTTAAACTCTTCAATTTCTTCATTTTATCGGTCGCACTTGGCTATGTATCATTATTATGTATCTTTTCCCCCTCAAAATAGAGCGCCTTGATTTGCCTGCATTAAAGTTCGATTAAATCAAGCATTTAATGATGGTACACCTTTGTGTATAATTAGAAGAATATTTTGATATTTATTGTTTTTAAGGGGTGGGATAGTGATGGAAAAACACGAATATGATTGGGTGAAACAAACAAGACAGATTTTACTAGACCAGTGTAAAGTATTGAATAAAAATGATTTTACAAAAGAGTTTGGATTTGGTTTTCAAAGTATAAGAGATTCTTTAGTTCATGTGGCTGGTTGTTATCATGCTTGGCTGGGTTCTTTTGTGCTTTCAAAAACAACTTCACCACTCATAACAAAGGAAGCACTCCATAATATGCAGATAGAAGATATTCAACGTTATTTTCAACAGGCTGATATATATGTGGATACTGTGTTTGAACAATTCACTGAGAAATTTGATAATTTTATCGAAAAAGAGCCTTCTTGGAAAGCGGGCAGTGGAATCGTAAAAAAAACACCACACCAATTACTAGTCCATTCTATTACGCATGAGTTTCATCATAAGGGGCAAATTGTAGCAATGTTACGGTTGCTTGGTTATATTCCTAATAATACAGATATTTTGGGACTGCCTGAAAAAGAATTTTCTATAGATCAATAATAGATAACAACTGCGTATCTGTTACGTTCAGGCCACTGTGTGGACTAAAAGATATGCTGGACGGCCTGAAAATAGATCACGCCTTATCTCAATTTGTCAAACAACAAGAGGAATTCAATAAAATGATGCTGGAACGCATTGAACTTTTTGAGAAACGGCAGAAGGAAAGAGACGAAATGCTGATGAAATCCCTTCGTGCATCCCAGGAAACACAAAAAATGCTGGCCGCCGTCCGCAAGAAAAAGTGGTGGCAATTCTGGAAATGATCTTCCTTGTTTATTGAATGAACTAGTGAAAATATGGGGTGAAACTTTAAAACAAAAAAGTGATAATAAGAGAAAAACTCTCATAATGGAAGGATAACTATCTGAATGAAATTAAAGAAGTTAACAAATTTACCTCGGATATCTATAATAATTCCTTTCACACTCGTGATATCAGCGTCTTTAATTTTTTCTAAAAGCTTTTTCAATAATAAAGAAATACAAACTCTCTCTCAAAATTGCTTTAATTCAGGAGAGAATCCCACTGTAGAATTAGGGACTCTTAATTTAGATTATTCATTCGAATGTATAAAATAAAAGTTAAAACACGCGACAAGGGATTGCGCAAGGAAGACAATGCGCTGCTTCTTTCGACATGGACGGCCAGAGTATGCCGGCGTTATGGAGTTTATGCCTTAGGATGCGCGGCGGAAGCTACACGCTGAGAGAAAAGACGTCGAAGAAACGGAGAAGTACGTTTATATTGAGCCGATTGGGTGCCGCGTCAAACACCGGGTCAAGACTGAAAACGGATTACTGCGGATTCCTTCGTTCCATGAATGGCGTTGAATTGAACGCACTATTGCCGCATTCTAATAGTCGGAGGTTGAGGCCGAATGGTTTACGAAACAAGAGGCTATGATACGACGATTGTTTACGATTATAAAGAGTATCCTGACGCCATTACGGGGGCTGCGATAACTGCGATTATACGCTGTTTAAATTTCGGCGAAGGACGGCGTTTTCCTACGCGAGTGCCGTCAGTGCGGTATGAAAAAAAGCATATAAAATCTCTAAGACACTGGTTTTCCGGCGTCTTTTTTATTTACAAGACATCATCCCATTCACATCACACTAACTTTTCCCTATTTTATAACATTATGCAAGCCTCATGATAGCCTTTTCCTTATATTGGTACAATTAATCTATCAACTACATATTCAAACAAATGAAAGGGAGATGCGAAGATGAAAAAACTCGTCATAACAACGACTGTTGCTTGTATGTTTGGCACATGTTTAGCGCCTTTTACTTCCGAAGCGCAAGCTAAGACAGACTCACAAATTCAACTAGACACGTTGACAATTGAGGAAGAAATGGAAACGCAACAAATAGCCGAGGACTTAAAGTTCATTTTTGGGGAAGCCTCCTCAGAAGTTGACGGAAAGTTCGTCATCAATAAGGATATGGTCGCGGAAAAATTCGGTCAATCGTCCGTTGCTACAGTGGAAGCATTTGTTAAACTTGTTAATGGAGAGGAGCTAACTGCGGAGGATTTAAAAGGCGTTCCCGATCCCCAAGCTAATTCTAGTCAATTTCAAACGGCTTCATGGTGGGGATGTCTTAAAGAAAAAATCATTGATTTTACCGGCTTAGGATTTATTGGCGGCGGCCTGGAAAAGATGCTTAAAAAGAAACTTTGGAAAAAAGCCGCGACTGAGATAATCAAGATTGTCGGGAAAAATGCAATCCGCGGTGGCGTCCTTGGATTAGCCGGAAGTCTTGCATGGTTTAGTGTGCGGTGCATCGGAAAATAAAGAGAACAAAGGGGATGTTATCACATGAATATGGCTAAATACGGGTCATTCTTTATAATTACTTTGGTGCTGCAATTGATTTTGTTTTTTGTTATAAAAAAAGACACAGGCGTGACTATTATCGATATGGTGGTAATGTCCTTACTGTTAGCGCTCTTCTCATTTATCTTAGACAAAGTCCTTAGAAAAGAAAAATCAGCATGAAAATAAAAGACAGGCGCCAATTACGGCGCCCTTTTTCGTTTATACGAACGATAAAGGTTGCGTAGTTAGAGGCGAACCAGCGAACGAAGACGTTAACGAGGCGAGCTGAGATTACATCTTTTTCACAATATGAATTGCGTGTCATATTATGCCCACGCCGTTAAAAGTGATAAATCAACTTCTAAAAAAATAACCCCGTCTATAAAGACGAGGTCACTCCAGTCACACATCGATCACAAACCCTCACTTCTCCTGCACCTCTTACCGATTATCAATCGTCTCCGGATACAGATCATGATTCATCATCCGATACTCGGCCATTTTTTCATACTTTGTACCGGGCTTGCCGTAGTTTGTGTACGGGTCGATCGAGATTCCGCCTCTCGGGGTGAATTTGCCCCAGACTTCGATGTAGCGCGGATCCATCAGCTCAATTAAATCGTTCATGATGATGTTCATGCAGTCTTCGTGAAAATCGCCGTGATTTCGGAAACTGAAGAGATACAGTTTCAAAGACTTGCTTTCTACCATTTTTTTATCAGGGATGTAGCTGATATAGATCGTGGCAAAATCGGGCTGTCCGGTTTTCGGGCACAGGGATGTGAATTCAGGGCAGTTGAATTTCACGAAGTAGTCCCTGTTTTCGTGTTTATTCGGGAAAGACTCAAGCACTTCCGGAGAATAGTCAAACAAATAATTGGTGCCTTGATTTCCAAGAAGGGTTACGCCTTCGAGTTCTGAATCTTTTCTTGTGGTCATCATTCATCTTCCTTTCTTCAATCAAACGCCTCGTTTGTTACCCCAGATCAGGGTGTGGAGCTGCGGGAGAACGCGGACGCGGTTCAATTCAGGGTCGCGCGTGACCGCTTCTACCAGCTGTTCATACTTTTGAAGCAGCCGTTCGACGAGCCGCACTTGGTCTTCTGTATGAACGTCGTCATTTCCGACTTGGAGAAAGAACGGGACATCAGGATAACGCTGGTGAACTTGCTTTGCAAATTGAAGGTCTTCCGCCGTGAATATGACGACCTTCAAACTTGCCGCTGCCGCCCGGCCGTGCTCTTTCAGTTTTTCAACAATATGATCAAGCTTGTTAAAATCGGTTTTCATATTGGAGCTCGGCGGCTTTGGCGAAATTGTTAAATCATCGATTCCGGCAAACCAGTCTTGATAAAACGTCCCTTGCGTCTCAAGCGCTGTCCGTATACCGTTTTCTTTTAAAAGGGAAATCAGTCCGTCCAGCTGTTTTAAAAGCGCCGGGTTGCCTCCTGAAATCGTAACGTGCGAGAAGGCGTTTCCGCCGATGTCTTTAAGAGATTCGTATACTTCTTCCGCGGTCATCCATTTGATGTCTTTTTTCGCCGAACCGTCCCAGGTAAAAGCTGAATCGCACCAGCTGCACGAATAGTCGCAGCCGGCTGTTCTGACAAACATCGTTTTTTGCCCGATGACCATCCCCTCTCCCTGAACCGTCGGACCGAAAATTTCAAGTACGGGAATCGGCTTAGCCATTGTGAACACCCGATTTCGGACGGTAGACGACATAGCTTGTCGGCGTTTCCCTGACAAACACCTGAACGCAATGCGGACGGTTTTTGAGATCTTTCAAATAAGCCTCTGTTTTATCGTAAATCGTTTTCGCCACCACTTCTGTCGAAGGGATCCGATCCGCGCTTTCACCCGAAAATTCCTGATGGTCATTTAAAAGCGTATGATCGTATTCCCCGTGGATCAATTTTTTAATGGTGCTGAAGTTGACAAGAAATCCTGATTCATTCAATTCATCCCCGGCAATCGTGATATTGATTGTATACGTATGGCCGTGGACTCTGCTGCATGCGCCCGCATCCTCTCTCGGAATAAAATGCGCGGCTGACATCTGCATATCTTTATTTAGTTCAAAAGAGTAAGGATGGCTTGGTTGCGGGTAAATTTGTGTAAGCACTGTTAAGCTCGCTCCTTTTTCATTTTCATATATTCATTGTAGCCATTCGCCCGAAGCTTGCAGGCCGGGCATTCGCCGCAGCCGTCGGCAATGATTCCGTTGTAGCACGTCAGCGTCTCGTTTTTCACGAAATCAAGCGCATCAAGCTCATCGGCGAGCTCCCACGTTTCCGCCTTGTTCAGCCACATCAGCGGCGTGTGGATGACAAACGGGCGCTCCATCGCCAAGTTGACAGTGACATTGCAGGATTTGACGAACTCATCCCGGCAATCCGGATAGCCGCTGAAATCCGTCTCGCATACACCTGTTATGATGTGCCGCGCGCCGACCTGGTAGGCGAGGATCGAAGCGAACGATAAAAACACGAGGTTGCGTCCCGGAACAAAAGTGGACGGAAGTTCGCCTTCTTTCGCCTCAATCTCGATATCATCCCTTGTCAAAGCATTCGGCGCGAGCTGATTTAACAGTTCCATATCAAGAAGGTGATGCTTGACGCCAAGCTTTTCAGCGATCTTTTTCGCGACTTCGATTTCCTCTCGGTGCCGCTGATTATATTGGAAGGTGACCGCTTCCACCTCCTGAAATTGCCGAAGCGCCCACAAAAGGCAAGTCGTACTGTCCTGACCGCCGCTGAATACGACGATCGCTTTTTCCTGTTTCATAATTCCTCCTTCTCCGCTTTTCGTCAGTATTTCATAAAAGAAGAGATTCACTGATATCTAAACGAAAAAACACCTTTCTCTGTGAGAAAAGTGTTCTAGCAAAAAAACAATAAAAAAGGCCATACCCCAAGGATACAGCTTTCCTTAGTTTTTTATAGAGGGTTTTGCTAGAACCTCTCCCGCAGTTTCAAGCGGATTTTGTTTCAATTTTCCTTCGCCATCTTATCACAAATCGCATGTTTCGCCAAGTGCAATGCCTGCCATTCAACGCTCAGGCACCCTTTTGACGATCAAAAAGAATATAAAGACGAGGCTCAGCTGGCCGAACAAAGGATAAATGGTCGATATCAGTTTTCCGTAGCCGATTTGTCCCGTCAAGTAGATTGTCAGCAGGATGAACATAAATACATACAGGCTTTTCATATGAAGATATTCATTAATCTGCTTTTCAAGACCATATAAATTGCCGATGACCGATGTGAAGACTTCCCCGAAAATGATAAACAGATAGATGATATGGACAGAATGTTGGACAATGAATACAACCTGTGCCATCGGAACTTCGTATAACAGGACATCAGGCAATGTTGAAAGAGACAGAAAGCTCGCGATCAACACAAGGGTAAGCAGACACCCTCCGATTAATGCTCCTTTTATAATGAGCCGTTCAGATTTCAGTTCAGAAGCGATCGGCACGAGAACCGCCTGTGCGAGCGACAAATTAAAAGCGCCGTACGAAACAGCGGATAAAATCCAATCGGGTTTTGCCGCCGAGAATGCCGCCAAATTGTGGATCTCCGGCCCTCTGAAAATAAACGAATCGAACAGGACGATGACTGTGAACAGAAGCAGCAGCGGAACGACAATGACATTGACGCCGAATATCCCTTTAACGCCCTTCATCATGACAAACAGACTCAAGGCAATCGTCGCAATCATCCCCGCTTGGTTTGAAAAGCCGAGCTGTTCCTCAAATATCGCCCCCGCTCCAGACAGCATGACAGACGTCACGCCGAGCAAAATCACGAGCATGAAGACATTGACAAATTTCCCGAGCGTATGGCCGAATAAATATTGATTCAGCTCCTGATAAGATTTGGCATTGATTCTGACCGCAATCAGCATCATTTTTGCGCCGAGAAATGTAAACATCAGTCCGCTGATCAAAATTCCGGCTAACCCCGGCCAGCCGAATCTTAAAAAAAACTCGACGATTTCTCTTCCAGTTGCAAATCCGGCTCCGACGACCGTTCCTACATAAACAAATGCCAGCTGAAAGGCTGATCCATGTGATTGACTCATACGACTCCTCCGTAAACGAATTCCCTTTCTACACCATATGAGCCATGTCCTTTAAAAAGAAGGACAACTTCTCATTCAGGAACAAAAAGGAAAAAGCATAGAACTTGAAAGTCAAAGAAGGTCAATGTATACTAATAGTCAGAAATGGTCAAACTACAGACCATTTTTTCAAAGTCAATTGGTCAAAAAAGGTCAAATTCAATAAAGGGGGTTTTGGCAAATGCGTTGTCAACATTGTCAAAAAAATGAGGCGACGATTCGCCTGAACATGCAAATCAACTTTACAAAAAAGCAAATGGATTTATGTGAAGACTGCTATAAAGAGCTGACTCAGCCTTCTATGTTTTCAGGAAATCATTTTTTTGGCGGAGGAGGTTCTTTCTTCAGCCAGCCATCACAAGCGCAGACGCAAACCGCTGCCAAAAAAGGCTTGCTCGATGAACTTGCCGTCAACTTAACGAATGCCGCAAAGACAGGCTTGCTCGATCCGGTGATCGGCCGCGATGATGAAGTGGCCCGTGTAATCGAGATCTTAAACCGCAGAAATAAAAACAACCCTGTCTTAATCGGTGAACCGGGCGTTGGTAAAACAGCCGTTGCTGAAGGACTTGCTCTCAAAATCGCCGAAGGCGATGTTCCAAATAAATTGAAAAACAAAGAACTCTACCTGCTTGATGTCGCTTCCCTCGTAGCAAACACCGGCATCAGAGGACAATTTGAAGAAAGAATGAAACAGCTGATGAAAGAGCTGAAAGAACGCAAAAACGCGGTCTTGTTTATTGACGAAATTCACCTTCTTGTCGGAGCAGGCTCTGCCGAAGGCTCCATGGACGCCGGCAACATTTTAAAACCTGCGCTTGCCAGAGGTGAACTGCAAGTCATCGGCGCGACGACGTTGAAAGAATATCGCCAAATCGAAAAAGATGCAGCATTAGAGCGGCGCTTCCAGCCGATCATGGTGCATGAACCGACAATTGAGCAGACCGCGGCGATTTTAAACGGGCTGAAAGAAAAATACGAAGCGTATCATGATGTAACTTACACGGATGAAGCGATCAAAGCCTGCGTCGTTCTGTCTAGCCGCTATATTCAGGACCGTCATCTTCCCGATAAGGCGATCGACCTTTTGGATGAAGCCGGTTCAAAAGCGAACTTGAAAATCGACACGGTCAGCGGTGAACAAGCTTCCCAACGCCTGAAAGAAATCGAAACGGAAAAAGCTAAAGCGCTGCAGGAAGAAAACTATGAGCTTGCAGCAAAGCTCCGCGATGAAGAAGAAGCACTGCACAAAAAAATGGAAAACCATGCGGAAGAAAAACGGGCAACCGTTAAAGCGGAAGACATTCAAGCGATCATCGAACAAAAAACCGGCATTCCGGTCGGCAAGCTTCAGCACGACGATCAGAAGAAAATGAAAGAGCTTGAAGCAAACCTTTCAAGCCGCGTGATCGGTCAAAAAGAAGCCGTAAAAAAAGTGGCAAAAGCCGTCAAAAGAAGCCGCGCCGGCCTGAAATCAAAAAACAGGCCAGTCGGTTCATTCCTGTTCGTCGGCCCGACAGGTGTCGGTAAAACAGAACTTTCTAAAAGGCTTGCGGAAGAACTGTTCGGCACGAAGGATGCCGTCATCCGCCTCGATATGAGCGAATACATGGAAAAACACGCCGTATCGAAGCTGATCGGTTCACCTCCTGGATATGTCGGCCACGAAGAAGCCGGACAGCTCACCGAAAAAGTCCGGAGGAACCCGTACAGCATCGTTTTGCTTGATGAAATCGAAAAAGCCCATCCCGATGTTCAGCACATGTTCCTGCAAATCATGGAAGACGGACGTCTGACAGACAGCCAGGGACGGACGGTCAGCTTTAAAGATACCGTCATCATTATGACAAGCAATGCCGGAGTATCTGAAAAGCGGACAACCGTCGGTTTTAACCGGGAAGAACAAGTAATGGGCGAACAATCAATGATCGATTCCCTAAGCAGCTACTTTAAGCCGGAATTCCTGAACAGATTTGACAGCATCATCGAGTTCCAGCCGCTCGAAAAAGAAGATCTGGTCAAGATCGTCACTCTCTTGCTGGAAGAGCTTGAAGGAACGTTAAAAGAGCAAAACATGACGCTTGAAGTTTCAGATGAAGCAAAAGAAAAAATTGCTGAAATCGGATACCATCCGGCCTTCGGCGCCCGCCCATTAAGACGAACCATTCAAACAGCAGTCGAAGATCAAATGACCGATCTGCTGCTTGAAGAAGAACACATCAACGGTTTTGCGGTTATCGTTGAAAACGATGAAATCTTGGTGAAACCAACCGCATAACACACATAACGGCCTCCAATTGCGGAGGCCGCTTTACATACAACGTAAGAATCACAAAAATTCTATTTTTTAACATTAAATAACCCTAAAGTCCCTTTTCACCATGATTTTGAAACAATTTAAGAAACACCCTAAAGTTCCTATCACGCAACACCGATATTAACGATAGAAAAGTTAGTTAAAGGAATTGGTGAAAAAATGGACAAAACATCGTTAATTGGAATCATCTTAGCTATCATCGGAGTAGGTGTCGGCATGGTCATGAAAGGTGTCAGCCCTTCCGTTCTCGTCAATCCCGCGGCATGGCTGATCATCCTTGTCGGTACAATCGCAGCAGTTGTGATCGCTTTTCCAATCCGCGAGATCAAAAAGGTTCCCAAACTCTTCGGCATCTTGTTCAAAGAGAAGAAGATGATCGAAATCAACGAATTGATCCCGATGTTTTCCGAGTGGGCACAAATCGCAAGACGTGAAGGACTTCTCGCTTTGGAAGCAAATTTGAATGAGATCGATGATGAATTTTTGAAAAACGGCATGAGCATGGCAGTAGACGGCCAAAGTGCCGAATTTATCAGGGACGTTTTAACTGAAGAAGTTGAAGCAATGGAAGAAAGACATCAAGTCGGAGCGGGCATTTTTACCCAGGCGGGCACATACGCGCCGACACTCGGCGTTTTGGGCGCTGTTGTCGGACTGATCGCAGCGCTTGCGGATATGAGCGACACTGAAGCGCTTGGACATGCGATCAGCGCCGCTTTTGTCGCGACCCTTCTCGGGATCTTCACCGGATATGTACTATGGCATCCTTTTGCCAATAAATTAAAGCGGAAATCCAAACAGGAAGTCAAAGTCCGCGAAGTCATGATTGAAGGCATCCTTTCGATCTTGGAAGGCCAAGCGCCAAAAGTCATTGAACAAAAGCTTTTGATGTATGTCTCTCCAAGCGAACGCTCCAGCATCGTCATCCCAGAAGGAGACAAAGGAGACAGCAGCAATGGCTAGAAAAAAGAAGCACAAAAAAGACCATGAAGAACACGTGGATGAGTCTTGGCTCATCCCATATGCCGACCTGCTGACACTGCTTTTGGCCTTGTTCATCGTACTGTTTGCCATGAGCTCAATCGACGCCAAGAAGTTCGATATGCTGTCTAAATCATTCAATGCCGTATTTACCGGCGGAACAGGAATGATGGATTATTCCAGCTTCACCGAGCCGAAAACGAGCACAACCGAAGATGGAAAAAGCCCTGACCAAGCAAAAGATCTCTCTCAAGATCAAAAAGAAAAAGACAAGCAGTCGCTGAAAAAAATTCAGGAGCAGGTCAACCGGTTTATTAAAGAGAAAAGTCTTGAAAAACAGGTCAATACGAAGCTGACAGACGAAGGCCTCCTCCTTTCCATCGAGGATAATATCTTTTTTGATTCCGGAAAAGCGGAGATCCGCCAGCAGGACATTCCGCTGGCCAAGGAAGTATCCGACCTTCTCGTCTTGAATCCGCCCCGCAATATCGTAATCAGCGGACATACGGACAATGTGCCGATTCGAAATTCTCAATTTAAATCAAATTGGCATTTAAGCGTGATGCGGGCAGTCAATTTCATGGGGCTTTTAATCGAAAATCCCAAGCTTGACGCCAAGATATTCAGCGCGAAAGGCTACGGAGAATTTAAACCGATCGCTTCAAATGACACCGAAGAAGGAAGAAGGAAAAACAGACGCGTTGAAATCCTCATCCTGCCGATCGGCCAGGAAAACTTGAATAAAAAAGAATAGGAAGCTGCCTTTTGGCAGCTTCCTTATTCTTTGCCCTTATAAATATTTCTTGCGTTCAGTCCGACTTTTTTCAGCATTTCGATGCAGGCTTCTTTCTCCTCATCGCTTAACACGCTGATCATGTGGTGAAGCTCTTCTGCATGACCCGGAAAAATCTTCTCCAGGAGCTTGGTGCCTTTATCTGTAATTTGCGCATAGGTCACCCTGCGGTCGGTCGCACAGGCTCTTCTCGCGATCAGCTCCTTTTGCTCAAGCTTGTCAACCACATATGTAATACTCCCGCTCGCCAGTAGAATCTTATCCCCTATTTGTTGAAGGGGCTGATCCCCTTTATGATAGAGGAGTTCTAAAACGGCAAACTCGGTTGGATTCAGACCATGATGATGAATATGTTTATTCATATGATCATTAATGGATCTGTACGCTCGAGATAATACAATAAATAATTTCAAGGACTGTTCCTGTTCTCTATTACTCATATCTCTCATCTCCAAAGAAACAACTACAGGAAAACATTAATAAACTATGAGGAAAATGTCAACTGTTAACATTCAAACCATGTTATGATGAGTAGGAATCGAACATCAAATAGATATATCCGGAAATTCCCCGGTATTGTGTCCTATTTTCACGGTATTGGTTATCTTTTCTATAAATCGGCTCTCACTAGTGATATAATACCCCTATTCCTGTATCGATTGGGAGAGAGTAAAAATATGCGCAATTTGAAAAATCTATGGAAGAAAGTCAGGCTTTATTTGATCTTGGTGATGATCCCCGCCTTCATTATAAGCTTTTTTGTATACGAACAAGAACGAGAAAATATCACTGAAAAGCACCGTCAGACTGCGACTCTCATGCTCAATATTCACCGCAACCAAATCAACTACCTGATCGGCGAAACAGAAGCAAGGCTCAGCTCCCTTGCCACGGCCCTCAACCACCCTGTTAATGAGCAGCATATCAAACGAATCCTGACGGAAACGTATAAAAAAGAACCGCGTTTTTCGGCTTTATACCTTTTAAATAAAGACGGCGATGTCATGGTGAGCACGTCTCCCGTCAAAGAAAAAAAGAAGGTTTCATACAAGAACATTCTGCAAAAAGCGGAAAAATCAAAGAAATCCGTGATCACAGACGATATACATACAGTGTCGGACAGGCTGGAGCTGAATATTTTTACTCCTGTCTATGACAGCGAAGGCAGAACGACAAATTTTCTGCTGGCTTCGATCCGCGTCGATTATCTGAAAAATATCATGAACGTCCTGAGCCCTGAGCTTTATATCAAAATTCTCAACCAGAAGAATCAGATTGTCTTTACAGCAGGCCATTCTCCTCCTGAGAAGCCGGACGGCGGCACCGTCGATGCTTTTTTGGATCAGATCGACTGGAAGCTTGAAGTTTATCCGGAACCGGTCCAGCTTGATGAAATCGTTCACAGTCTTCTGCTGTCATTTTTAAGTATTTTCATTCTGCTGAATATTATGTTCCTCATGCTCCAGTATGTGCTGCTGAAGCGGCGGACCAAGCAGGAGCGCGCCCAAAATGAAGCCCAGAAGCTCGAATTAATCGGCACCCTGGCAGCGAGCACCGCTCATGAAATCAGAAACCCGCTGACAGGTATCAGCGGCTTTATCCAGCTCCTGCAAAAAAAATATCAATCAAAAGAAGATCAAATGTATTTCTCAATCATCGACCAGGAAATCCGGAGGATCAACCAGATTGTCAGCGAGTTTCTCGTGCTCGGAAAGCCGACGGCAGAGCAGTGGCAGCTTAACGCCATGAATGAAATGATTGACGAAATCATGCCGATTATTCATTCTGAGGCAAATTTATATAATGTGGAAGTGGAATTTCAAGACTGTGGAGAAGACCCGGCTTATGTGTATTGTAAAAAAGATCATATTAAGCAGGTTGTCTTGAACGTCGCCAAAAATGCTCTTGAATCGATGAAAAACGGCGGAAAGCTGCTCATTCAAATCGAACATCATCAAGAGAAGGCGCAAATTATTGTGAAGGATATCGGAGAAGGCATTCCAAAAGAAATGATGGAGAGTATTTTCCAGCCTTTTGTCACGTCAAAGGAAAAGGGAACCGGACTCGGCCTTGTCGTGTGCAAGCGCATCATTTCCATGTACGGGGGAACCATTCAGATCGAAAGCGAACAGCATAAAGGAACGACTGTAACGATTACGCTGCCGACTTCAAAGGAACAGGTTGACTGAGGCTTCCCCGTTCCTGCAAAGAGCCTGCCTTTCACGGCAGCTCTTTTTCGTTCAGTCACTATGCCGTATATTTTTCAACGGTCAGACAGTCGATGCAGCCTAAAAAATCCTGCAGCAGATGGTCCGACGCATTTTCATTCATAGACAGTTTTTGATATTCATAAATTAATTGATCCAGCTCCTGGCTCCGCCTGATCGTTTCATCCCCTGTAAATCCATAGATTTCAGCGGCTTCAACCATCATTTGCCGCTTCTTGCTGATGGAAACGAGCAATGCTTCTTTTTCAACATAATTTTGCATACGCTTCACCCCTTACCGACATATCGTTTCTTAGAACCATCCAGATTTTGCGTACTTGAGCATTATTACAGATTATACTTATTTTGTAAACCTATTTCTCAAAAAATTATTTTGAAATCGAGTATAATAGAATTGTGGAATTAAAGGTGTAATACCCATCGATGAAATACGATAAACACCTTTAAAAGAGTTCATGAGGATAGAAGGAGGTCTAAATGATGAAAAAACCAGTGTCAAGGCTCCGAACCATCTTTGCCGTGAAAGAAGCGTATTCAGGCCTCTTATTGTTTTTCAAGGCATTTAGAGCCTGGAGAAAGGGAGACTTCCCCTTATTCCCGAAAAAAACGATTTTACTGGCCGCGCTGGCATTGATTTATGTGCTGTCTCCGATCGATTTGATTCCCGATGTTCTCGCAGGTGTCGGCTGGCTTGATGACGCGGCTGTGCTCGCTTTTCTATTCAGGCAAATCACCAAAGAGCTGGACGGATTTGAAATACATCTAACGGGAGGAATAAACGGCAATGGCAAACAATAATATTCTCGGTATCAATCATCTCTTGTTTTCAGTCTCTGACCTGTCCGTCTCTATTTCATTCTATGAAAAGGTGTTTGATGCTAAGTGGCTCGTAAAGGCCGAGAAAACCGCTTATTTTGACCTGAACGGCATCTGGCTCGCATTAAACGAAGAGAAAGACATTAAGAGACAGGAAATCCATGACTCTTACACCCATATCGCCTTTTCGATTCAACAGGAAGATTTGCCGTTCTGGGAAAAGAAATTATGCGATTTCGGTGTAAACGTGCTAAAGGGCAGAAAACGGCATGAAGGCGACAAAGATTCAATTTATTTCTCAGATCCGGACGGCCATAAGTTCGAGCTTCACACCGGCTCTGTATTTGACCGTCTTCAATACTATCAAAATGAAAAACAGCATCTCTCCTTTCATGAAGGCCACATCAAGGCCCTTTATGACAGAAACAAATAAAAAAGCGTCCACACGGACGCTTTTTCATTATCGGCTCACACTCTCTTTCTCATAAATCGGCACCCAGCCCTCTGTCGTCACAAAGATTCTGACAGCCACGACTTTTCGGTCTTCCTGAAGCGTGAAATAATGGCGGGTGTTTTCAGGAACGGAGATCAAATCTCCCGGATTTAAGAGGACATCAAAAAATGTGCCGTCTTTTCCTTCTATCGCAAAGATGCCGTGGCCGCTGACGATAAATCTGACTTCATCGTCTGTATGATGATGTTCCTGTTTGAAATTTTTCAAGAGCTCATCGAGTTTCGGATTTTGGTCGGAAAGCGAGATGACATCGCTCGCTTTATAGCCGCGGCGTTCTGAAATGTCTTTGATTTCAGCGGCAAAGACGTCTAAAATCTCCTGTTTCTCTTCATCGGTCAAATCGTATTTTTCTTTTAAGCCGGCCGGCAGCTTTGTGATATCCCATTTTTCATAAATGACCTCCTGCCCCTTTAGAAATTGTTCTACTTCTTCCTGCTTTTCAATGGTCGTGTTTTGTTCATCATGGATTCGAATTGTCGCCATGCTTTCTCCCCCTTTTTAATTAACGTGGTAAGCCTGCAAAGCTTTCAGTTTTAAATGCCAGCTGAACAGGAATTCATACGCTTCAAGCATCCGCTTTGTCTCAAATGCCGTTTTTCCCCAGACGGTAATGCCGTGGCTGCGAATCAGCACTGCCCCTGAATCGCCTGAAAGGTGTCCGGCAAAATCCGCCGCCAAATCCGGAATATGAGCGCTGTTTTCGATAATCGGGATCGCAACCTCCGCATTTTCCTCCCAAAGACCGAGCGCCTTTATGATTTCCTGGCCTCTGAATGTCGCTTGCTTTTCTTTTGCGTAAAGCTCTGAGATGACATTGTTGTCAATCGTATGGACGTGAAGACAGCAGCCCGCGTTTGTATTTTGATAGACACGGGTGTGCAGCAGCGTTTCCGCTGACGGTTTCAGCGTATGTCCGGTCTCCGCCGGTCTCCCCTCTTCGTCCGCCAACAGAAAATCCTCCGCGGATGCTTTTCGCTTATCTTTTCCGCTTGCTGTGATGAGAAATCGCAGCGGGTCTTCTGATACTTTGATTGACAGATTGCCGCTTGTCGCAGGGAACCAATCCCTTTCCGCAAGCTCTTTTTTTACCTCGGCAAGTTCGTGCCATTTTTGCTCAGGGTCCATTCTTTCACCTCCGCGGTCTCTTCAAGTATTCGCTTTACATCACGGAAATCGCCGAATCCCGCATGCTTCAGGCCGAGTCCCTCACATTCCCGCAGCAAATAATCGCGCGCGATGCACAAGTCGGAACATTTGGCAGCTTCAACATCTGTAACAGAGTCCCCAATCATGACAACAAAATCGTCCCGGCCTTTCAGCCGGCGGATGATAGAAGGCTTACAGCAGCCGCATTCATTTCCGCAGCTGCCGTCACACGGATACGGCCAGCGGATCTCGATATTGCGCCCTGAAAAGCCGGCCTCATTGCAGTAAATGCGTTCCTTTTCGACAATGCCTTCAAGCAGTGGATAGACGAAAAAGTCCATCCCTCCGCTCACGACGTAAAACGGAAGACCCTGCTCATCCAGGAAAGAGACAAACTCTGTAAACCCGGGGCGGATCTCGGCTTGTTTCATTACATATTCCATAATGTCTTCCTTCAGGCTTGTCGGCAGCAATTGAAACATTCTGCCGACCCCGTCCTTAATCGATATGTCCCTGGACAGAACCCCGTCTTTTAAAGCGAGCCACTCTTCTGGAGCAAATTGTTTCATAATGCTGATGATGTTGTCGTTCGTTGTAATGGTTCCGTCAAAATCGCAAATGATAAGCGGCTGCCTCATACGGAAACCTCAACCTTTCCCCATTTTTCAAGGGCGAGCTTCAAATCGGGAGAACGCTTTGCTTTTTCTTCGACTGGCTCCGCTTCCAAGACGGCATCAATGATCGCCCGAAACGCTCTTCCTCCGCCTGCCGCTCCGTTTGGATGACCGTGAATCCCCCCGCCTGCGTTGATGATATGGTCAATGCCGAAGTCTTTCATCAAGAGCGGCACCATGCCGGGGTGAATACCGGCCGACGGAACGGCGAATGTCGGTTTAAAAACGTCTTCCTTCGTGCATTCATCATATATGGCAAGCGCATCCTGCTTCGGCAGAGCAACGCTTCCGTACGGTGAAGGGAACAGGCTGAAATCAGCACCCGCATACCGGTTGAGCTTGCCGAGCAAAAGCGAATGGGAAAAACCGTAATGCGGCGACGAAGTGAGTGCGCCGCTTACTGCCGGGTGCGCCATGATCGGCAGCGGGATGTCGTCGTCTTCCGCAAGGCTTTGCAAAACATCGAGCCCGTAGGCAAACACATTCAGCAGCAACACATCGGCTCCGAGCTCGGCTGCTTTTCTCGCCTTCGATTTCAGCTCCATTGTCCTGCCCGTCAGGTTGACGGCATACAGCGTTTTGCGCCCTGTTTCTTCAAAAGCTGCCTCAAGCACTTTTTTTCCTTCCGTGATTCGTTTTTCAAAGGGGGCACTGCCTGTTTCGAATAAGATTTCATCGTCCTTGATCAAATCCACTCCGCCGAGCGCCTGCTGTCTGAGCTGTTCCTTCAAGTCTTCCATATCGCGGCCGATGACGCCTTTAAAAATGCTCATCAACAGAGGCCTTTCAAATTCGCCGATTTTTTTCCGGATCCCGTATACGCCGAATTTCGGACCCGGCAATGATTGTTTAAAAGACTGCGAAAACTCCAAATCCGCCAATTTGATTTTTCCGTCGAGAGACAGCTTTCCAAAAACGGTCGTCAGCACAGCGGGAATGTCGCTTGTAAAATTGGCTTCCGGATAAGCGATGGTGACCGTTGCCTGTTTTTCCCCCAGCGCGCTTTCTGTTTCTTCGACCTTGACGACGCGTCCTTTATGCTTTTTCAGCTGTTCCTGCTTTAAGAGCGGCAGATCTGTCCACGACCCGACCGTCAGTCCGATCGCGATTTGCTCGGCCCGCTTTTCTGCGTCACATCCTTGATCTGTCAAAACATATGTTGCCAAAAGTTCACTCATTCTGTAGCTCCTTCCTGCTTCATGCATATAAAAAACCTCTTTTGCTGCTTTAGCTAAAAGAGGTTTCGCATTTCAGGTTCGAATCCTTATCTCTCAGCGTCAGCTGCAAGAATTAGCACCGTGCTTAAAAAGTCGGTTGCCGGGCTTCATCGGGCTTGTCCCTCTGCCTGCTCTTGATAAGAATATTGATTTTATAAATTATTTTGAATTATCCCATCGTTTTTCCCGGTTGTCAATGACTGTGGCCGGTCTTTTTGAATATATTCAGCTTGGCAATGCGCGAAGCCGCTTCCCGGAGCCGCTCTTCGCTTGTCAAGAGGCCGACTCTCACATAGCCTTCTCCGTATTTGCCGAAGCCGATGCCGGGCGCTGTGACGACATTCGCTTTTTCGAGAAGCAGATCGGAAAAAGCCTCAGATGTATACCCGTCAGGGACAGGCATCCAGGCGAAAAAAGAACCTTGCGGAGCATCCGCGTGCCAACCGATTTCGCGGACCGCACGAATCCATACATCCCGCCTTTTTTCGTAGCGCTCATTTTGCTCCTTGACACACGCTTGGTCTGATAGAAGCGCGGCTGCCGCGGCGTCTTGGACCGCTTTAAAAAGGCTGACATACATATGGTCCTGATAAAGGTTCAGCGCTTCGATCACAGATGCGTTGCCAACTGCAAACCCGACCCGCCATCCAGCCATATTATACGTTTTGGAAAGCGTGTAAATTTCGATTCCTGTGTCTTTTGCCCCCTCCGTTTCGAGAAAGCTGACAGGCCTCTTGCCGTCGTAGCCGATCGCACCGTAGGCAAAATCGTGGACGACGCAAATTCCGTTCGACTTGGCAAACCGGACAGTCTCTTCGAAAAAAACAGGCGTGGCTTGGGCACCGGTTGGATTGTTTGGATAATTTAAATACATGAGCTTCGCATTTTCTTTCACTTCCTTCGGAATCCGGCTGTAGTCAGGCAGAAACTGATTACCCGCTGTAAGCGGCATCGTTGCCATGTTCGCTCTTGCCAGCTCAACGCCCGACCAGTAGTCGGGATAGCCGGGATCGGGAACGAGCACGGCATCCCCCGGATTTAACAAACATTGCGGAAGCTCGACAAGACCGGCTTTTCCGCCGAACAATACAGCGACTTCGCGTTCGGGATCGAGCTCTACACCGTATTCCCTTCGATAGAACGCGGCTGCCGCCTCCTTGAGTGAACGGCTGCCGCGAAAGGAGGAATACTGATGGTTTTCAGGGTTGCGAACGGCTTGCGCCATTGTATCAACGATGTGATCAGGTGTCGGCTGATCGGGATTCCCCTGGCCGAGATTGATCACATCATGGCCGGCGGCGATTTTTTCATTCACCTTTTTCACCAAGGAAGCGAAAAACTGCTCAGGCAGCTGTTTCAGCACATCTGAAAGCTCAAATTTCATATGATTCACCCGCTTTTGAAAAATTCTTGAAATGATAGTCCATCATCATATATTGTTAAATGTAAAATGTAAAGAAAAAAATGAGGTGATCCAGATTGAAGCTGACAATTTCATGTCTGCAATTCGATATCGCATACGGCAATCCTTCTGAAAATTTTAAAAAAGCGGAGCAGCTGATCGAACAGGAAAGCCGAAAAGCGGATGTTCTTCTCCTTCCCGAGCTGTGGACGACGGGTTATGATTTAAAAAATCTCGGCTCCATCGCAGATGAAGAAGGCAGGCAAACGAAGAGATGGCTGCAGGAAACGGCAAAAGCAAACCGTGTCCATATCATATGCGGCTCTGTCGCCGTTAAGAAAAAAAGCGGTGTGTACAATATCATGTACATCGCAGACAAAAACGGACATTTGATCAAAGAATACAGCAAAGCTCACCTTTTCCAGCTGATGGACGAACACCTCTATTTGTCAGCGGGCTCAGGCGACGGGAGCTTCGAGCTTGAAGGGATCCCGGCTGCGGGGTTTATCTGCTACGACATCCGTTTCCCGGAATGGATCAGAAAACATACGAAGGAAGGTGCGGGCATCATCTTTGTATCGGCGGAATGGCCGCTCGCCCGCCTCGATCACTGGCAAAGCCTTTTAAAAGCCAGAGCGATTGAAAATCAGTGCTTTGTCGCAGCCTGCAACCGAGCGGGAAGTGACCCGGCAAACGAATTTGCGGGCCACAGCATCATCATTGATCCGCTCGGCCGCACCCTCGCTGAAGCAGGGAGCGGTGAAGCCGTCATCAGGACCGAAATCAACCTCGGGGACATTGAAAAAGCGCGGGGGCAAATTCCGGTTTTTGAGGACATTCGCAGAGATTTATATTAAAAAAGTGTTGACAAGAAAACTGAGATGCTGGTAACATTTTCAGCAACTGACCGAACTGAAATTTCAAAATTTTATATTGATTTCTCTTATCGAGAGTTGGGTGAAGGACTGGCCTAATGACCCCAACAGCAACCGACCGTAATACCATTGTGAAATGGGGCGCGAAATTCTGCGCCGCTAGGGCACGGTGCTAATTCCATCAGACTTTGAATTCTGAGAGATAAGAGAGGCGAACGCGACAAATCAGCCTCTTTCTCTCGATGAGAAAGAGGCTTTTTTATTGTTAACGACATTTAGGGGGAATCACACATGACCGTAACGAAAACCGCAGCATACGAAACTTTGACCGAAAGCTCCGCGGCCGCGCTGGCCGTCCGCCTCGGGCTTTTTCCAAGCAAAAGCACCCTGACATGCCGGGAGATCGGGGACGGAAACTTGAATTTGGTCTTCCGCGTGTATGACAAAGAGCAGCAAAAAGGGCTGATCATCAAACAGGCGGTGCCTTATGCGAAAGTCGTCGGCGAAAGCTGGCCGCTGTCGCTTGACAGGGCGAGAATCGAAAGCAGTGCGCTGATCCGCCAAGCCGAGCATGTCCCGCACCTTGTCCCGAACGTGTACTATTCTGACACCGAGCTTGCCGTTACCGTATTGGAAGACCTTTCTCACTTGGAAATCGCCAGAAAAGGACTGATTGACGGGAAGGATTATCCGCACCTGTCGGAAGACATCGGAGAATTCCTTGGAAAAACACATTTTTACTCGTCTGAATATGCACTTGACCCAACAGTTAAAGGGCGGCTTGTGAAGCAGTTTACGAATCCGGATCTGTGCGGTATTACAGAAAGCCTTGTGTTCACAGACCCTTTCTTTGATCATGAGACAAACGATTTCGAAGAAGAGCTTCGCGATGAAGCGGAAGATCTTTGGCGCAATGAAGCATTAAAAATTGAAGCGGCAAAACTGAAACAGCGCTTTTTGTCCGCAGAGGAAACGCTGATCCACGGCGACCTTCATACAGGCAGCATTTTCGCAAGTGAAGAAGCCGAAACGAAAATCATCGACCCTGAATTTGCGTTTTTCGGCCCGATCGGGTTTGACATTGGACAGTTTATCGCCAACCTGCTGCTGCACGCGCTTTCCCGCGAAGAAAACAGGCGGGCTCCTTTATACCGCCATGTCGAGACCGTCTGGCATACGTTCAGCCGGACATTCAGCGAAGCATGGGAAAACGATGCTCTTGACGCTTGCAAAAATGAGAAAGGACGCCTTGAATCAGTTCTGAAGCAGACGTTTGAAGACACAGCAGGCTTTGCCGGCTGCGAAATGATCCGCCGGACGATCGGCCTTGCCCATGTGGCGGACCTTGAAACAATCGTTCCGTTTTCCCGGAGAATCAGCCAAAAAAAGCTCGCCCTTAAAATAGGCGCAGCATTCATAGAAAAACGCAGCGGTTTCCGGACGCCAAAAGACTTGATTGAAGCGTTTCGGAACGCGCTTAAGGAGTGAATGACATGCCTGAACAATTTGCGGTGCCCCGCTCTGTCGAATGGGAAGAAGCATCGGTAAAAATTCTGAACCAGCAAAAGCTTCCCGAAAAGACGGAATACCTGCACCTCACAACAAAAGAAGACGTCTATGATGCGATTCAAACGCTGAAAGTAAGGGGTGCACCTGCCATCGGCATTACAGCCGCCTTCGGACTCGCCCTTTGCGCACAAAGCATCGATACATCTGACGTTTCCGCGTTTCTGGTGGAACTCGGAAAAATCAAAGATGAACTCAATCAGGCAAGGCCGACAGCCGTCAATTTATCCTGGGCTCTCAATCGGCTGGTAAAAAGTGCGGAGGACGCAAAATCGGTCAATGAAGCAAAAACAAATCTGATCCATGAAGCTATTCAGATCCAGGTTGAAGACGAAGAAACGTGCCGGCAAATCGGACAGAATGCACTGCATTTGTTCAAATCGGGTGACAGCATCATGACCATCTGCAATGCCGGCTCGATTGCGACAAGCAGGTACGGTACGGCCCTTTCCCCATTTTATCTTGCCAAAACAAAGGACCTCGACCTTCATATTTATGCCTGTGAAACGAGGCCTGTCCTGCAAGGGGCGCGCCTGACGGCGTGGGAGCTTATGCAGGGGGGAATTGACGTGACGCTGATTACAGACAGCATGGCTGCCCATACGATGAAAGAAAAAAACATTTCAGCCGTCATTGTCGGAGCGGACAGGATCGCAAGAAACGGAGATACAGCCAATAAAATCGGAACATACGGCTTGGCAATCCTCGCCAAAGCCTTTCAAATCCCGTTTTTTATCGCCGCTCCCCTGTCAACTTTTGATGTTTCGATTTCATGCGGCGACGACATTCCGATTGAAGAACGCGATCCGGATGAAGTCAGGCTGATAAACGGAACGCAAATAGCTCCGCAAGAGGTGCCAGTGTTCAACCCTGCTTTTGATATCACGCCGCACGATTTAATCTCTGGCATCATTACGGAAAAAGGGATTATCACAGACAGGTTTGAAGAAGAAATTGAAGCGCTGTTTTCCGCTGAAGCCCTTACTTAGGCCGCTTTAGCGGATTTTAATCGATTTGATGATGTCTTTCTTCTGCTCTTCGGTCAACACGTGCAGCTTGACGAACAATTCCGCGTATCCTGCTATTTTGTTCGGGCGGTTCGTTTTCACTTATTCGTCCTCCTTTTTTACCAAGACCAACATTTTTAACTTAATAAAATTATATGTCGCTGACGAAAAAAAGAAACGGCGTGCTCGTATATTATTTTCCCTTATACGCAATATTTTCGATGTCGAGCAGCACCGCTTTTTTATCCGTTTCATTTCCGGAGTACCCCGTTAAAGAACGATTTTTGCCGATGACACGGTGGCACGGGATCAAAATCGGCAGCGCATTTCTTTTATTGGCCTGGCCGATTGCGCGAACCGCTTTCGGATTCCCGACGGCGCACGCGATATCTAAATAGCTCCGTGATTCACCGTACGGGATCAACTGCAGCGCCTCCCACACTTTTTTCTGAAACGGGGTTCCATCCTGGCGGAGAGGAAGGGTGAACGTCTTCCGCTCCCCCCTGAAATATTCTTCGAGCTGGCGCTTTGCCTCCTTCAACAATTCCGTTTCGGTCCGGCGAAGCTCCAAGCCGTCTTGCTGGAGCTGTTTTAGTTCATCTTTTTCAAATAGCAAATGCGTAATGTGGTGATTTTCCTCGACAATGTAAGCTTGTCCAAAAGGCGAGGTCATTTCAATATAAAAGCCCACGATGCGATTAAGCCTCCTCCTCATGATGCTGTCTGATCGGGAGAGTCAGATGGAATGTCGTGCCTCTCCCTTCTTCACTTTCAACTTCGATTTTTCCATTATGCTCTTCAATAATTTTATAACTGACCATGAGCCCGAGTCCAGTGCCCCGTTCTTTTGTCGTGTAAAAAGGTTCGCCGAGCCTCTTCAATTTGTCTTCTGTCATGCCGATTCCTTCGTCAGCAAGCGAGATAATGATATGGTCGTCTCCTTTCGGTTTGATCGACACATATACGTTGCCTCCGTCAGGCATCACTTCAATCGCATTTTTCAAAATGTTGATAAATACCTGTTTCAGCTGATTCGGCTCGCAATAAATCAGCGGAATGCCGCCTTCGCACTTCAGATGCATCTGAACGTTGTCAAGGTTTGCCTGTGCGTGCAGCAAATCCATTGTGTCCTGCATGATTTTGACGATATTTTTTTCTTCATACATAATCGCCTGCGGTTTTGCAAGGATGAGAAACTCCGTAATAATCGATTCAATCCTTTTGAGTTCTGATGTGATGACATTAAAGTAAAGCGCGTGATCCTCATTTTGGATGCTGCCTTTCAGCAGTTGGATAAATCCCTTTAGCGCCGTCATCGGGTTGCGGATTTCATGGGCAATTCCGGCTGCGAGTTCGCCGACGACGTGAAGGGTATCAGACTTGCGGAGCCGCTCTTCAAGCTCTTTTCGTTCTGTCACGTCTCTGAGCATCGCCAAGTTCATATTTTGAATGATATTTCTTTTAAATGAAAATTCAAGAATCCGTTTTTGGTCGCTCAGCAGGAATGGGATGTCATTGTCCATTTCTTCTAAGGAAATCGTTTTAGCGGGAGAAGCTGCGTTTTCTATATGATAGCCGGAGATGACATCAAGTAGATTGGACGTTTTCAGCTGTTCAAGAGGGGTGCTGAGAATTTTTCCGGCAAGGGGGTTCGCATCGATAATGTCGTACTGGTTGTTGAAAAGAACGATTCCGTCCATTGATCCGTTGAATACTTTTCTGAACTTCAATTCGCTTTCCCGCAATTCTTGTTCCATTCGTTTTCTGTCGCTGACATTTCTTAAAATGGTTAGGTCCTGGCTGTCGAACATGATCCGTTTTGACGTGAACTCAAGCTCTTTATATTGTCCGTTTGCCATACGAAACAGCAGTTCCGCCCGGATTTCCCCTTTTTGATCATACTGCTTTTGAATGGCATGGTACCTCTGATCGGTTTGATCAATAAAATCGGTCATCTTCTTGTTGAGAAGCTGTTCCATCGGCAGTTCGAAGATTTTGCAGGCCGACTGGTTCGCTTTGACGATGCGGCCGTCGTTATTCATCAGTATAATGGCATCCATCGCATTTTCAAAGACTTCTCTAAAGCGTTCTTCGCTTTTAAACAGCTGTTTTTCCATCGAGCGCTTCTCGGTAATATCCCTCATAATCGACATGTAAAAGCCGTTTAAAATGTTCGAGGTTATCGTAAGCTCAAACAGCCGGTCTTCTCCTGATCTGAGCCGGACAGGAAGCTCCCCTTTTGCTTTCCCTCTTCTGAAAAGAGCATTCCAGATTTTATCGAGCCGCCCCTTGTTTTCAGGGGATACGAATTGAGACAGCTTCAGTTTTGAAAGCTCTGTTTTTTCAATTTCGAAGCTCTGGCAAAACGAATGGTTCGCATCGATGAAACAGCCTTGTTTATCAAAGATGACGATTCCTTCAACCGCGCGGTGAAACAAATCTTTAAACAGCTTTTCATTAATGGTGCGCTCCCGCTCCAATATTTTTTTCGATGAAATGTCCCTCATGACGACAAAATAGCAGTCTTCACCGATTCCTTTGCTTGCAGTAAACTCGATATATTTGACAGATCCGTTGTCAAGCCTGATGGCCACTTCTTTTTTCGCATATCCCCGCTCCAAAAAGCGTTGAATGCTCTGGTTCAGTTCATCCGGCGGGACGGCGTGCAGGAAGTCGAGCGCCGACCGGTTCAGCAAATTCTTTTTTTGGCTTTGCAGAATTTTGCAGGCGGCATCATTCGCCTGGATGATGTTCATCTGTTTATCCAATATAAAAATAGCGTCCAGCGTCCCGTTAAACAGCAGCTCATACTGATACAAATCCGCTTTCAGCTTGGCGTTCTCTTTCTTCAGTCTGTTCAGCTGGTTTTGCAGATTTAAGGATTCATTCAAATCAAGAGTTTCCTCCATTTATTACACTCCTTCTTGAAAACCTGTCCTCCAATTATTCTACAAACCGGAAAATCTTCCTTCATTTGTTTCGAACTTTTACAACCTTTCCGCCTATTTTACAGGAAGATGACGATATAAAAGTTCCTTACTGTTCAATTACATCGACCTAACAATAAGACTTAATGCATAGGAAAACACATGCTTTCTATTTTAAAATTTTAAAATGAGGCCAGACTGGTGGAAGACGTCATTCCGGAAAGAATGTTCCGGGGTTCAGACGCTTCCCGCACCGGCGCCTCCTGAAAATGTTTGTGAAAGGGTGATGTTATGGCGACTTCGCGCGACAGCTATTTCGACAATGCAAAATTCCTATTAATTTTTCTCGTCGTATTCGGACATATAATCAGGTCCTATATTCATGATAATGATGCTCTGCTTCATATTTATAAATTTATTTACACGTTTCATATGCCTGCTTTTATTCTCATATCAGGCTATTTTGCAAAAGGGTTCAACCGCCCCGGCTATGTCAAAAAAATCGCCTGGAAGCTGATTATTCCTTATTTGATTTTCCAGGGAATCTATACGCTGTTTTATTCCTTTATCGATGATCAAAGCTTAACGGCCGCAAATCCGATTGAACCGCAATGGTCGCTTTGGTTTTTGCTGAGCTTGTTCTTTTGGAATATCCTGTTGTTTCCATTCACAAAACTGCCGGCGAAATGGGCGTTTGCCGCAAGCTTTGCGATCGCCGTTCTTGTCGGATATATCGACTTGATCAGCAACACGCTCAGCCTGTCCCGCACGTTTGTTTTCTTCCCGGTCTTTTTGGCGGGCTATTATTTGCAAAAAGACCATTTTAAAATACTGAGAGGCTGGAAAGGCAAGCAGGCCGCTCTAGCCGTTTTAGCAGCAACGTTCGTTTTCTACTTTTTTGTAGACTTCGATTACTCCTGGCTGTTCGGGTCCAAACCCTATTCGGAATTCGGCGATGTCGGGATAAAAAGCGGGTTAAACCGAGTGGCGCTCCTCGTCATCACGTTCGCTTCAACCTTCGCGTTCATGGCGCTTGTGCCTGAAAGGCGGTATTTCTTTACCCTGTGGGGAACGCGCACATTTTATGTCTATCTGCTGCACGGCTTTATCATCAAGTCGTTCAGAAAAACGGGAGCGGAAGAATGGCTTGCCGATTATCAAAGTCTGACACTATTAATCATCGCCACGGCGATTTTAACTTTCTGCTTATCAAGCGGATTTGTGAAAACGGTCGCCCAGCCATTCATCGAATTGAAAATGACGAATTTAATGAGGATGTTGAAAAAAGACAACGGATATAACCCTTATTTAAAATAAATGAAGGTGCAAATCGTTTCCGATTTGCACCTTTCAGATTGTTGAAAAAATCGCAAAACAGCTTTTTTGTTTTGCGATTTTTTCATCCCATCAGCGTGATTGAAAACCCTTGCAGTCTAGGAAGGCCGAGCATCGGAGCGGAGCGAATGTTGGAATTCGTGAGCACCGACGCGCAGGCCTGACAACGAATGCGAGGGTTTGTCGACACGCTGGAAGGTGCAAATCGTTTCCGATTTGCACCTTTCTCGTTTGATCCGCAGTTTTAATCTTTATCCCGCTGCTGTCCGTCCGCCTTTTTGTTCTTCTTTTTATTGTTCTCGATCACATCAATCAATTTAAAGGCGTTGACATCGCCCAGTTCGTTTGAAAATTCCTCTTGAAGCACATCTGGATTCATCGGTTTTTTATGGTTTTGCATATCCTTGCTTTTTTGATGTTTTTTCATTGGCGCGATTCTCCCTGCTTCCCTTGTTTCGAGTTGCGGTTGGCGCCCCTGTCTCCGTTTTCGGCATCATATTGGGTCATGTATTGATGATCATGCATGCTTTCAGCAGGCGTTTTATTGTTAAGAGCCGCTTCATTTCTGGCAACTTTTCTTTTCATGATGACATTCCTTTCTTTTGTCGTTTCATCCATATCCTTTCCGTTTCCGTACATTCCACACATCCAGTTTTCGGCAAAAAAATAAGCACCCTGAAGGGTGCTTATTTAAACACTTTTTTCACTTTATTGACGACATATGAGCTGCCGCCGCGATCTGACACATCCTCAATCATCATCGTGATTAAAAGGTTTTTGTTTTTGTAATCATAAGCGGTGAACCAGCCGTTTTCTTTACCTTTTTCGTCTTTCTTCGTTTTCAGCTCGGCCGTTCCCGTTTTCCCTGCGATCGTGAGCCCTTTGACAACCGGCTTGTAAGCCGAGCCGCGAGGGTCTTCTACAACGCCTTTCAATCCTTTTGTAATCGCTTCTGCTCCGCCTGTGGGCAGTACGTTTTTATGCCATATTTCTTTCTCTTCGCCGTCCTTTTTGATCAGGTGCGGCTTGATCAGATTACCATCGTTCAAGAAAGGCGTATAGCTTGCCGCGAGGTGTATCGGCGACATCAGCATTTGCCCCTGTCCGTATCCTGAATCGGCAAGGAGAATATCCGAGTCGATTCCTTCGTTTGATATGGAGGAAGACTTCGTCGGGAATTCATAATCAAGTTTTTCGTCGAAGCCGAATGATTTCAGGCCTTCGACAAATTGATCCTTCCCTGTGTCAAGGGCGGTCTGCGCGAAATAAATGTTGTCGGAAGTGATCAGCGCGTTTTCCAGGTTGACATCGCTTAATCGATCGGAAACCCGTGTGACTTTATATCCGCCCCATGACGAATCTTTCTGCCATTCCTTCCCTTCGATCTTCTTAGGTTCATCCGCTTTGATCGCGTCATTTTTCAGACCGATTGAAGCCGTGATCGGTTTGATCGTTGAACCCGGAGCATAGGTTTTATTAAATTTAGAGGTGAATGGCGCAGACGCATCTTTGTTGAGTTTTTCCCATTCTCCTTTTTTCCAGCCGAACAAAAACCCGTTCGGATCGTATGAAGGCGCGCTGACAAGCGCCAACGTTTCTCCAGTCTGCGGCTCTAACGCAACGGCAGCACCGGAGTCATCTTTTAACTGGTTGTACAGTTCTTCCTGTTTGTTGATATCGATCGTGGTATGGATGTCTTTTCCGTCTTTTGCATCCTTTGAGGCAACCGTCGCGTTTGATTCAGGAATCGAAATCGTCCAGCCGATTTCTCCTCTGAGTTCTTTTTCATAAATGTGTTCGAGACCGACGATTCCGAGCAGTGAATGCTCGCTGTAGCCTTCTTTATTCTGCTTTAATTCCTCTTCGGTAATCGGCCGTATGTAACCGGTAAGATGTGCGGCTTTTTCACCGTAAGGATAGTATCTTGATTGCGTGTCTTGTTTCAAAACCCCGGGAAGAGAGGTCGCTTTTTTAAGAAGCTCTGTGCTACCAGGCTTCACTTTTTTCAAGGGAACGAATGATTCGTCCGTCACCCAGCTTGCGGACAGCTGTTTTTCGATGTCTTCTTTTTCCATGTCAAGCATGTTCGCGAGCTTTTTGATGACACCATCTTTATCATCTCCGAGCTGCCCCGGAACGACGCCGATTTCAGGCACTGTCGCATTCGTAGCGAGTTTCTTTCCGTTTTTGTCATAAATGATGCCTCTCGCTGGTTCCTTGGCGGTAATCCGGATGGTCTCCCCTTCCTTCAGCTGTGAAAAAATAAAGGATGGGTTCCAGTTGACTTTCCATGACGTGTCACCGTCTTTTTTTTCTTTGACAAGCTTTGCCTTCCCTTCAAAAGAAACGGGGCCGGCCAATGTATTCATGCTGACTTTATACGGTATTGTCACTGCATCTTTTTTCTCTTTATTTTTTTCATCTTCATCGTTATCGACGGCTGAAACCTTCAAATCGGAAACTCCGATCTGTTCATAAATGGATTGATTGCGCTTGATGAAATCGTCTTTTGAAATCGATTTTTGCGCTTCAGCCGACAGCTGTTCATACATTTCTTCAAATTTTTGATCGTTCCATTTGTTTACATATTGATCCATGCTTTCTTTTGCTGTCGGCTCGTTAGAACAGGCTCCGGCGAGCAATAGAAATCCGGCGGCTATAAACAAATGGATGACTCTCATTTTCATCGTTGCTTCCCCCTTTTTTTCAATCCGCCATTTAAGCATTATATCATACAAATAAATACAGCGACCGACTTTATGATCATAAAAAAAGACAGTTTAACTAAACTGTCTTTCTTATCCGATAATTATTCTTTCCTTTGGATAATGGTAGTTCGCTTCGATTTCTTTTCTGCCGAATAAATAAAGTAGCGTGACAATGCCGATTCGGCCGATGAACATCAGAAGGATGATGACACTTTTGCCGATCGTGCTCAAATCTGAAGTAATGCCCATCGACAAGCCGGTCGTACCGAAGGCGGAACACACTTCAAACAGCAGTTCAAGCAAAGAATGTTTTTCCGTCATTGTCAAAATGAGTGTCGAGCCGAAAACGAGAATAACCGCCATCAGCGTCACAATCAATGACTTCATTAAGTCCGCCTGGTGCAGTTCACGTTTGAAAATCTTCACCGATTTATTTCCCCGCGCGAAGTGATACAGCGCCAACAGGTTTAAGGCAAAGGTCGTTGTCCGGATGCCCCCGCCGACAGAGCTTGGCGAAGCGCCGATGAACATGAGCATGCACATAAACAAAATGGTCGTATGCGTGAATTGGCTGATGTCGATCGTCGCGAGTCCGCCGCTCCTGGTCGTCGTCGACTGGAACAGCGAATAGAATATGACTTCGTGCCACGATTTTCCTGAAAAGGCAAAGCGCGCTTCCGTGGCGAATATGCCGATCGCGCCTCCAATCACTAAAAGGAAAAAAGTGACTGATGTCAGTTTGGTAAACAGGCTGAAAGTGAATTTGCGCTCTTTGCTGAGCAGAAAATCCTTTACCTCAATCAGCACCGGGAAGCCGATCGCACCCAAAATCAACAGCATGATGACGATAAACTGGACAAAATAATCGTGCTGAAACGGAATCAGCGAGTTGCCGGTAATATCAAAACCGGCATTGGTCGTTGCGCTGATACTCGTAAAAAACCCGTGTATAAAGGCTTCCCCAGGTGTATCAAAATACTTTAAAAAGTAAGTGCCGAGAATCAGCCCGCCAAACAGCTCGATCAGCAGGATCAAGCCGAGCACGTGCTTCATCAGCTTGACAAGGCCCGATAAGTTGGATTGATTTTGATCGGTCATAATCAGCCGGCGCTCTTTCAAACCGATCCGCTTGCCGAAAATCAGCCAGACGAATGTTCCGAGCGCCATCACACCGATCCCGCCAAACTGCAAAACAAACGCCAAAATCCATATTCCGGCTGTGCTGAATGTATCAGCTGTATCAACAACCGTCAAACCGGTTACGCTCACTGCGCTCACCGCAGTAAAAAGGGCATCGATAAATGACCATTCCACATCATTCTTGTGTGCAACGGGCAGACTTAATAATATAACGGAAACCGTCACCGCCAAAAAATAATAGAGCGCGATCAGCTGTACAGGAGACAGCACGCGCAGTAGTTTTTTCAATAAAACCTTCATAATCGTTCCTTCTTTTCAATATTCAAAAGTTGCGCTTCTTGTGTATAACGTGTTCCATTTTAAAGGAAACATGCTCTTATGTACAGCCGATTTTCGATTTTTAAATTTAAAAAGCAAACCCCCTTGAAAAAGGGGGTTTGCATATTGATTATTTTGCTTCCAGACGGCGGATTCTGTCGCTTAAATCAGGGTGTGTTGAGAAAAGCGATGTGTGCTTTTTCCCGTTGATTTTCAAAGTGGCAACAGATGCCTGCTCTTCTTTGACTCTTGAAGTGTACTGCTCAAGCGAGCGGAGCGCGTGAATCATCTTATCCTTGCCTGCAAGGTCCGCTCCTCCTCTATCCGCATGATATTCGCGGTGGCGGGAGTACGCAAACACGACAAGGCTTCCGAGAATGGAAAACACGATTTGGAATACGATGACCGCGATAAAGTGAACGATCGGCGCCAGCTCTTCACGGACAACGCGTGAAACAGCCCATGCCGCAATCCGGGCGAAGAAAACAACAAACGTGTTGACGATTCCCTGAAGGAGCGTCATTGTCACCATATCGCCGTTTGCGATATGCGCGACTTCGTGAGCAAGAACGCCTTCCACTGCGTCGTCATCCATTTCCTGAAGAAGACCCGTCGATACAGCGACAAGCGAGCGGTTTTTGGACGGCCCCGTCGCAAAGGCATTCACTTCGCGTGAATTGTAGATGCCGACTTCAGGCATCTTTGTCAGTCCGGCAGCGCGGGACAGCTTATATACCCGGTCAACGAGCTGCTGCTCTTCGTAGCTGAGCGTTTGCTTATCAGGATTCAGCACCTGAACGCCCATCGCCATTTTCGCCATCCATCTTGACATCAAAAGCGACATAAAGGAGCCGACAAAGCCGACAACCGCACTGAATACGAGAAGCGCAACAATATCGATGCCGCCGCCAGCCGTGAAATACGTGCCTACGCCTGTCAGCGAACCGATAATGGACAGCACGATACCGATCGTCGTAATAACTAAAATGTTCGATAAAAGAAAGAGAAAGATTCTTTTTCCCATGATTACCTCCATGTTATAATAAGATCAAATGAACTCGTATAATAAAATTATACGGCATAGAATTGAAAATGCAAGTGATAAGACGTAAGATAATGTTTATATTGTTTGCTATTTCATTTTAATACATAATGAGGTGGAATGATGAAACCTTTTAAACTGACTCGCCTGGAAATGGCCAAACTGATGTACGCTTTAAAAGGGCAGCTGGATGTCAGTCCGCTTGCGATTCTTTTGAGATCGGCCGATTTGGCGCCCGATGAGCCGGAAGACAATTTGGACATCCCCGAATTCATTGTCCGGTACGAACGAAAAAAGCCAAAAACGGAACACGGGCTTTCCACAAATGAAATTGTTGAACTTGGAAATTTGTGCGAACTGACATCCTTAAAATCGACAGCCATCCAAAACTGGATCAAACGCGATATAAAAGATTTGATGGGACATCCGGAACTGGGCAAAAAATATTCCATCGACCAAGCCGTCATCCTTCTCATTGTACGAGACTTAAAATCGGTTTATGACTTCGAAACGATCCGTCCAATCTTAACAACGGTTTTTAATACGATTACAGACCGCTCAGATGATGTGGTGAGTCCGCTGCGCTTTTATGAAGGGTATGCGCGGGTTCTCGATTATGTGTACCGGATCAAAGACTATACGCTGAATGAATCGGCGCTCGAAAAAATCATCATCGAGCAGACTGGACAGCTCCGCGGTTTTTATCAAGATCTGGCCGATCCCGAATGGAACAAAGCGAGAGATATCACCGCTGTCACTGTGCTATCCGTTATCGCTTCGCACATACAGGCAACCGCCCATTCCATGATTGACAGCGTCTTCTTAAAATATGGTATGAAGTAATCGCCGCTGACCGGTGCGCCTGGCTATTGAGCCAGGCGTTTTTTTACACCTTCAACAATTGCCAGCATAAAAAGCCTCAGTCCATTTCAAACTAAACAAGCAGTACCAATTGAAAAAGGAGTTGAGAATCATGGCAAGAACGAATAAACTCGTCGTTCCCGGGGCGGAGCAGGTTTTAGACCAGTTCAAATATGAAATCGCCCAGGAGTTCGGCGTCCAGCTCGGCTCGGACTCGGTCGCTCGCTCAAACGGGTCTGTAGGCGGGGAAATGACAAAACGACTTGTACAGCAGGCACAAGCTCAAATGAATGGGCATACTGACAAATAAATACCCTATGGTTTATTCGCCGGGCCCGCTCGGCGGATATTCTTGTTGATTTGTTTGGTCAGAAGGTTTTTTCTCCTTTTGATAAGGAGTTTTAGGGCTCTCTTGATTTGTGCCGGAACCGCTTCTCTGCGTTCCTTCCTCCGACTGCTGACCGTCTTTGTCATTATGGTTATGTTCTTGAGGGTTTTCGGTATTAGGGGATTTTGACTCCTTTTCTTTTTCCATTTCTTGATCAGATTGAGAGTGATCTTGATCTGAAGGTTTTTCGCCGTCCGGATGATCTTCCGTGTCTGATTCTTCATCATCCATATGTTGTTCCGGCTGATCTTCTTCTTTCACAGCTTTCTCTTTTTCTCCTGTATCTTCTCCCTGATTTTGATCATCTTTGTTATCTTCATTGTCATCATCTTTGTTTTTGTCTTCTAATTCATCTTTGTGGGAACGGATATAACGGCCTGTTGAGATGCCTTCTTTTTGTGCTTTTGCACGCGTATCAAGGTCTGATTCCACCGCTTCCATCTTATAGTTCTGCTGCTCGTATTTTTTCGCTACATGATCGATTTCGCTTTTTACCGTCGCCTTATATGTGTCATCTTTATTGTTTTCATATACGGTGGCGATAAGCACTTCTTTTGATTCGGTGACATAACCGCTCTTATCGCTGTCTTCGACAATTTCACTGATCACTTCTTTAAAGTCAGACTTTTCCCAATTTTCTATACTGCTCATTAAGTCCTTCCCATCCTCGTTCAGCGGCACCAAATCGATAACTTCACAGTTTTTGTTGAGTGTCAATTCAAAGCTTGGATTGATATCGATCGTCATATAGGCGTATGCTTTATTGTTTAAAACATCAGGGATGATCATGAAAGCGAGCAGCATGATCGCCGCGATTGAAAAAACGCCTGCTTTCAGCGGACGGAGCGAAAGCAGATCAAAAAAGCCCGCACGCTTCCTCGACATTCTTGTCTCCGCGGGAAAAGCAATTTCCTGACCGATTTCATAATCTTCCTCTGTGCTCTTTGCTTTTAAAAATTGTCCGTCAGGGGTTAGCAATGTGACGAATTTTTTATTTTTTTCTACAATAATTCCTCTTCTCATGAATTGAGCACCCCTTTTAGATAATCTTTAAGGTAAACATAATCGCCCGTTATAATGATCGCCATAGCAATGATATATTTGCGGTTTCTCTCTACGGTTTTTCTGCTGACAGCCACCAGCTTTTCAAGCTGTTTGACGGGAAGCTGCTTTTTTTCAAACAAGATCTTTTTTAACTCTTCATGTTCGACTAGCGTATATGCCACTTTGATGGCGTTTTGCCTTGCATCCGTATGTTTCGGGGAATGCTCCAGCAAATCGGAAAAAGACAGGCCAAAACTTTTAAGCCTTTCTTTAAAATGGAAAATCTCCTCCCGCCTCTGCTCCTGTTCGAGCATGCGGTTGAATTCATGAATGGAAAGCTCCGCTTCAATCATGCTTTGAGAGGATTCCTGTTCTTCTCCTTCTTGCATGTCCATATTGATATTCTGGGCATTTCTCGCTTCTTTTCTGATATAATCAATGACTTTGCGCTTAATGATCAGCTCTGCAAATGCCAGCAGAGAATTTCCTTTATCTGAAGAATATTTTTCAATGGCTTCATTGAATGCAATCAAGCCGATGCTGAATTCATCATCTTTTTCATCTATATATCGTTTGCACACGGATGAAACCGTTTTAGCCACAAAAGGCTTATACTGATGGATAAGCTCGTTTTGCAACTGCTGATTTCCTTTTTGTATGCTTATTACAGACTCTTCTAATGATTGTTGTTTCTTTTTTCCTGTCTTAAACAAAAGGCTAAGCACTGGTTTCACCTCAGTTCCTCCCTATACTACTCATTAATGATAGCTAATTTGATAGGGATTCGCAAAGGAGAAAACGCGGTATTCATTTCTAATTTTTCAATTGTGACAATGATTTGTTTGATCTCCTAGAACAATTCGTGATCTGTTTGACGATTAAGGGGGTTTTCCCGCCGTTTTTGTAACACGCCTGTTAATAAAATGAAATCTTATTTCGGTTGGACTAGGGCAATCATCCCTGGTGCTTCCCAGTGCGGGCAAACAAAAAAGACCGCCGGTGAAAGACCGGCAGTCTGGCGAAAGCTGTTTACTCCTCTGCAGCTTTATTCTCGTGTTTGTTCGGATTTGTCATAAACCATCCCCCGAGCGCAATAGCGATCAGCACCGCCCAGAAGATGAACTTCCAAGTACCTGAATGAATAAAATGTTCAGAGACGATGTTGATTTGCGGGTGTGCGAGCGTATAGAGCGTCAGTTTCACACCAACCCAGCCGACAATCAGAAAAGCAGCCGTTTCCAGGCTCGGACGTTTCTTTAACAAGTTCACAAATTGACTTGCAGCAAAACGCATAATAATCAGTCCGATAATCCCGCCGGCTAAAATCACCATGAACTGTCCGCCGTCAAGTCCGCCGATTTGCGGCAGGTTCGTTGCCGGAAGTGTGACAGCCAGCGCAACCGCCGCCAAAATCGAGTCGACGGCAAACGCGATGTCCGCCAGCTCAACTTTGATAACCGTCGGCCAAAAACCGCTTTGCTTCGACTCTTTCACCTTTTCGTCCTTTTTGAAAACATGGGTTTTCAAAATATGGTGAATGGAGATGTAAAGCAGATAGACGGCGCCGATCGCCTGCACCTGCCAGACGTTGACAAGAAAAGAGATCGCAAACAAAGCGCCGAACCTCATCACAAACGCGCCGGCCAACCCGTAGAAGAGCGCTTTTTTTCTGTCTTTTTCAGGCAAGTGTTTAACCATGACCGCCATGACGAGGGCATTGTCCGCGGCCAAAATACCTTCCAGCCCGACTAGGATGAGAAGAACCCAACCATATTCAAGTAATAATGCTGCATCCATTTTATAATTCCTCCTAAGTGATTGTCTCTTTCTCTTATTCCCGCTAATGCAGCAGGGTATTTTCAGAAAACAAAAAAGACCTCTGCCAACATTAGGCAAAGGTCTTGCTAGACATGGTTATCATTGATTAAATCATGCCAACAAAGCCGATGGATGAACATCCATGAACTGACGACTTTGTTTCCGGTTTTAACATCCGGACGCTACTCCCCTTTGGGATAAAAGAAAATATTGAATTATAAGATAATATTAACCTCATATGCGCCCGGCTGTCAATCCTTATTTTTATTTAAAAAAGTTGAAACGCTTTGCGATTTGACTTTCTTCCGCCTGCCTTTCACCCAAAGGTAAAGAACGAACAAAACGATGAATCCGATGCCGACCGGAAGAAGGTATCCGTCCAATAGGCTGCCGACTTTGCTCCAGTTTTCGCCGAGGTAAAAGCCTAAATAGACATAGACGAACGTAATCGGCGTGATCGCAAGGAATGTATAAATACAAAACACCCACACGTTCATTCTAGCGAGTCCGCACGGAATGGAAATCAGCGTTCTGATGCCCGGTATAAACCGGCCGCTGAATGCGACAAACCCCCCGTGCTTTTCAAAAAACCTGTCCGATTTTTCGAGCGCTTCAGGCTTAATGAAGAAGTATTTGCCGTAGCGCTCCAAAAACGGCCGCCCCCCGTACCTCCCGAGCCAGTAAAGCGTCAGCGGACCTGCGACACCTCCCAGTGAACCTGCGGCAACGACCCCGATCAGCAACATATCGCCTTGATACACCCAGTAGCCGGCAAGCGGCAGAACGATTTCAGCCGGCACGAATTCGATGCACAGCGCCAGAAAAATCCCTAAATACGAGAGGCTCTTAAACGCCTCAGCCAATGATAAAATAAACTCCTCGATATCGACCACAACCTTTGACGATTGATAATTTCAAGTTCCAAAGAACGTACAAAAACGATTTTAACACAATTCAGGAAAATTGAAGAGCAAAATGGGAAGTCCTCCTTAGAAAGAGCAGAAGGATATCATTTTTTATTGGCGAATTTCATTATATATAGTATAATTCACGAATTATACCGGATGTAGCGCTATTGCCGCTTTTTTTATGTCAACGGTTAAGAGTACGGCAGTCTGGCCTTTCATAATACAGTATAGAAATTCAGATTTTTCATCATAGTACAAAAAGGCGGAGAAGAAAGTGACAGAAGTTTTTGGTGAATATAATGGATGGTTCGTTCTTTTATCCTATATCACTGCGGTTTTGGCAGCATACACAGCCCTTGATTTATCGGAACGGGTCGTCCATACAAAGGGCAGGAAAAATATCGGATGGCTTTTGGCCGGATCCCTCACGATGGGGCTTGGTATCTGGTCTATGCACTTTATCGGGATGCTGTCATTTCAGACAGCCGAAGAAATGAAATACGATTTGAGATTCGTCTTGCTTTCGATTGTTGCCGCTTTCGCAGGCTCGCTCATTTCATTTTATGTTGTGAATGGAAAAGAACCGACGAATGCAAGACTGGCGGCGGGCTCCCTTGCAATGGGAAGTGCGATCGCATCCATGCATTTTCTCGGGATGGAGGCGATGGAGAATATGACAATCGTCTATCATCCCGTTCTTTATGCCGCCTCTTTTGCAATCGCCATTTTCGCCTCCTTCGCTGCCTTAAAACTGTCAGTGGTATTCGCCAAAAAAACCGGCTCCTTTCGGATCTTGTTCATTAAAATCGGAAGCGCGCTTTTAATGGGCGGCGCCATTTCCGGCATGCACTATACAGGAATGGCAGCAGCTACGCTTTTCATGACTGACGGCCGTGATACGGGCCGCGAAGGAATCGATGCAATTGAACTGGGCATTATGATCGTACTTGTCAGCCTGATGCTTCAATGCTTCTTGATTTTCGGCGCCTTCACTGACAAGCGTCTGCTGTTTCATATCGAGAAAATCAAAGATAATGAGGAACGGTTCCAGTCCTTAATTAACCACAACATTGATCCGATCTACGTGTTTTCACTTGAAGGCAAAATGCTTTCCGCCAATTCATCGGGATACAGCCTTCTTGAAAAAATGGGAGTTGAGCCTGAGCGCCTGTCTTCGTTTTTTCGACAGGAGGATCATGACAGACTGCTCAACTGGTTTCTTCAGGTCCAAAATGAAAAACAGGCCCTCAACCGCGACACGGAAATCGAAATAGCTGAAAAGCGTTTTGATGTAAATGTGACGCTGATACCGGTGTACGTCAGAAAGCAGCTTGACAGCATTTATGTCATTTGCAAAGATATGACAAACCAGCGTGAAGCAGAACGCAAAATCCATAGAATGGCTCACTATGACGCGTTGACAGATTTGCCAAACAGACGGTATGCAGTCGACCATCTCGCAAATGCTCTGGAGCGGCAGAAGACGGGGACGGCCGTATTGTTTTTGGATTTAAACCGTTTCAAAGTGTTTAATGACGCCCTTGGCCACGACGTCGGAGATCTGCTGCTGGTGGCAGCAGCACAGCGTTTGGCGCATTGTGTGCCTGATGAAGGCTTCATCGCCCGGTTAGGCGGTGACGAATTTATCATTGTCGCCCCTTTACAAGGGACAGATCAGCTGACCAGGCAATTGATCAGTCAGTTTGAAACGCCTTTTCACATTAAAGAGCACCGCCTCAAAACATCCGTCAGCATCGGAATCGCCGTTTCTCCGGCCGATGGAACAGACGGTGATGAGCTGATGAGAAAAGCCGACATGGCCATGTACGCCGCGAAGCACAAAAGCAAAAGCAGATATCAATATTTTTCATCTTCTCTCGCCAGAAAGAACAGGCCGTCTTTGCAGGAGGAAACCAAGCCGAACTAAGCGCTTTCTCCAAGCAAATCACTGTATGGCGCAAGCATCCGGGCTTCGGCCCGGATGCTTTTTTTCGCTCTGCGTTATCCATAAGTTGCTATTCATGAAACAATCTGCAGAGAGGCATCAATAAAAGAAAAGGAGTTGAACCGAACCGATGCATACGATGTGGAAAGGCTCAATCAGCTTCGGCCTTGTCAATATCCCCATTAAACTGTTCGCAGCGACAGAGGATAAGGATATTAAATTAAGGTCGCTTCATAAAGAATGCCGCGCCCCGATTCAGTATGAGAAAAAGTGCACAAACTGCCACCAGGAAATCGCGCCCGACGACATCGTCAAAGGCTACGAATATGTTAAAGGCAAATACGTCGTCTTATCGGACGATGAGCTGAAACAGCTCAAAGAAGAGCAGGAAGACAAAGCTGTCGAAATTGTTGATTTTGTCCAGCTAAAGGAAATCGACCCCATCTATTTCAACCGTTCATATTTCGTCGGACCGGGAGATAACGGTGTAAAAGCGTACTCACTTTTGCGCGAAGCGCTCAGAAAAACAGAAAAGATCGGAATCGCCCATATGACCATCCGCTCCAAAAAACAGCTCGCCATTCTTCGCGTCTACGAGAACTGCATTTTAATGGAGTCTATCCACTACCCTGATGAAGTCCGAAACGCGGCCCACGTACCCGGTGTTCCGGAGGAAACCGCGGTCAACGAAAAAGAGCTGCAAACCGCGATTTCACTAATAGACGAGCTGACGACGACATTTGCGCCTGAACAATATGAAGATACGTACAGACTTGCGCTGATGGATAAAATCAAAGAGAAAATCGATCATAATGAGGGTGTCACACCAAATGCCGGAGCCGCCGCTCCGCGCGAGGATGTCATCGATCTCGTGAGCGCTCTCCAAGCCAGCATCGAACGGACAAAAGCGCCTGACCGGGAAGCTGCAAAAACGCCTGTTGCAAAAGGAACCGGGGAAAAAAAGAAAAAAACATCGCGCAAAAAAGCTTCAGAGGCAAAATAAAAAATGGGAATTACGATGCAGCCCGTGTTGACCACATCCGCTCCTTCAGGCGGCAATTGGCGGTATGAAGCCAAGTATGACGGGTATCGGGGGCTTTTAAAAATTTCTGCGGCCGGCGACGTTTCGCTCATCAGCAGAAACGCGCAGCCGCTCGAAAACACATTTCCGGAAATTACGGAATTTGCAAAAAGCATGATCGAAAATCTCAAAGAACACTTGCCGATCACGATTGACGGGGAAATTGTGTCGTTGACAAACCGTTTTCGTTCCCGGTTTGAATACGTCCAAAAAAGAGGGTTAAGCAAAAAGGCCGAGTTGATTGAACAAGCTGCCGCGAAGAAACCGTGTCAGTACCTCGCTTTTGATTTACTGGTCTTTAAAGGAGAAAGTTTAACCTCACTCCCCTATACCGAACGAAAACGCGTGCTTTCCGACCTGATGAAAGAACTCGGCTTGCCGATGGCCCCCGATCCGATGGCTCACGCACGAATTCAATACATCCCTGACACTTCAGATTTCCATGCTCTATGGAATGCTGTTAAAAGGTTTGACGGCGAGGGAATTGTTGCGAAGAAAAAAGACAGCCGCTGGGCTGAAAATAAAAAAACAGCCGAATGGCTCAAGCTCAAAAACTACAAAAAAGCAGCTGTATTTATGACAGGCTACAACATGGCAAACCGTTATTTGACAATCGCCGTCTATGACCGCGGTCAAATCAAAGAAGTCGGTTCGGTTTCCCACGGACTCGGAGAACAGGAAAGAAACGCCATTCTTTCAATCGTCAAGCAGTACGGAACCGAAACAAAGCCCGGCGAATATACCATAGATCCGTCGATTTGCATGACGGTCCATTATTTAACGATTCATTACGGGACATTGCGCGAGGTGTCGTTTGTTTCTTTTGAATTTGACATGGCTTGGGAAGATTGTACTTACAAGCGCCTGCTGCTTCATTCAAGAAACGTCCACCCCGATTTGCAGCTGACAAGCCTTGATAAAGTCATCTTTCCTAAAAGCAATAAAACAAAAGCGGATTACATCGGATATCTGAATGAAATCGGCGATTTTCTGCTTCCGTTTCTCGACAATCGGGCGCTTACCGTTATCCGTTATCCGCACGGTTCCGGCGGAGAATCTTTTTTTCAAAAAAACAAGCCCGACTACGCACCCGAATTTATCACGACCATTCGGGATGACGAGCACGAGCATATCATCTGCAGCGATTATTCAGTTCTGCTGTGGCTTGCCAATCAGCTTGCACTGGAGTTCCATATCCCTTTTCAAACAGCGGATACGACCCGTCCGACCGAAATCGTTTTCGATCTCGATCCGCCTTCAAGGTCGGAGTTTTCACTGGCCGTCAGAGCCGCGAATGAATTGCACCGTTTATTTGAACAGCTTGGCCTCTTGTCTTTTCCAAAGCTGTCGGGAAATAAAGGGATACAAATCTATATTCCGATTTCAAAAAACGCCTTTACTTATGAAGAAACCCGCCTTTTCACAAGCTTTGCGGCTTCTTATTGCGTCTCACTTTTTCCCGATCTGTTCACAACCGAACGCCTGATTAAAAACAGGGGCGGAAAACTCTATATTGATTATGTGCAGCACGCTCCGGGAAAAACGATCATCTGCCCGTATTCCACAAGAGGCAATGAGATTGGCACAGTGGCCGCACCACTGTTTTGGGATGAAGTCCATTCAGACTTGGCACCCTCAAATTTTACGATGGAGGCTGTCATCAAACGCACAAAGGAGCTCGGATGCCCTTTCGAAAGCTTCTTCAGACAGCCCCAAGACAAACAGATCAAAGCTATTCTCGATCACTTAAAAGAAATTGACCGTTCGGAAAATTGACTTTTTCAGCGAAACAATAGGTGCTGGCTGTGGATTCCGGCTTTTTTTAAAAGGGCCATCAGCTGCTCCTGTTCCTCTTTTGTCAAGCCTGAAAAAGCCCGCGCAATTCTCAGGGAGTGGATCGGATAAATCTCATCGAGATATGCCTTTCCCTTCTCTGTCAAATTCGCATAGACAGACCGTTTATCTTTCGGGTCCTGCTCTCGTTTGATGAAACCGTTTTTTTTCCAATTTGTCGATCACATAGGTTACGTTTCCGCTTACAAGGAGCAGCCTCGAGCCGATTTGCTGCAGCTTTTGGGCTCCCCTCGTATACAAAAGCTCCAATACAGCAAATTCTGTAGGATTAAAGCCGTGTTCCTTGCTGTCCCGAATACTATGTTCTGAAACGCTTTTAAAAGCCCTGGCAAAAACCTTGTACAGCGACATAGCACGGTGAACTTCTTCCTCATTAAACGAAAGTCTCATATCATCTACCTCTTATACTATTTTCTTAAAATGAACCCGGGAAATGAAAACCCTTACAAATGTAGAAAAAGAAAGGGTCATGCTTTTCCCATATTCTATAAGTATATATTTTCGTTATTCGAAAGAAAACTCCTGCTTATTTTTTTTAAGATATTAAAAAGAAGCCCGTTTTTTCAAAATGGCCGATTTTGAACACGGGCTTTATTTTTCCGGAAAAAATAAAAATATTCTTTTCTGAGCTCCGTAATCGTCATCCTCTGCAAAACATCCTGATTATACTCACCGAGTGAGCTCAGTTTTTTTGAGTAATGGTTTCTTTCCTTTTCCAAAGCGTTTTTTAACAACCTGCTCATGATCTTCTCCTTTCATTTTCGTGTGTTGTAATATAAGAATAGACCTTATTTATTAACCAGGATTTAAGGCCGTGTAAAGTTTGCTTTCACTCCCGCTTCCGGATTTAAGAGGACTTTTGATAAAAGCCGTTCTGCACCGCCCTCAGCAGCGGAAACGCATCCTTTCCGGCAAGATTCATTAATGTCTCGAGCAATTCGTCTCTTTTAATGTCTAAAGCAACGATTTCTTTGGCGAGTGAGACCGCTTTGTGTTCCTTCATCCAATGATTCCCCCTCATCAGTCTGTATCTACAGCATACAAAACACTTTTACCCCTTGCATGGTTCCTGTAAACTTTTCTTCCGCGATTTTTTTAAAAGTTTTTCAACAATGTTAGATTTTCTAACAAACGTCAGGTTTTTTCGCGCGTTTTCTTATATAATACAAAAAAAGTCATCTTAGGGGTGGGAAAATGACAGTCGAAGATCTTTCTTATAAAGATAAAAAAGTGATTTCTATTGGCATTGTCAGCGAGCTGACGGGTTTGTCGGTCAGGCAGATCCGCTATTATGAAGAACGCAAGCTGATCTATCCGCAGCGCTCTTCAAGAGGCACGCGCAAGTATTCCTTTGCTGACGTCGAACGGCTGATGGAAATCGCAAACAAGCGGGAAGACGGTGTTCAGACGGCAGAAATCCTCAAAGATATGCGCAAAAAAGAACAGAGACTGAAAAACGACCAGCAGCTCAGAAAGAAAATGCTCGAAGGACAGCTTAACGCTCATTTTAAATACAAAAACCGCTAAAAAAACGAATCATACCCTCCGGATGATTCGTCACCTGTTTTCCTGCTGTTTCGTTTCCTTTATGTATCCGATGAAATCAATCATAACGCCTTTATCTGGATCATTGCGTATCCGAAACGCGATCGTTCCGGGCTGACCGGTATTTTCCATCTTGTAAGCGGCATGAAACACATGGATGCTCGCTTCAGAAATTTGAAAATCATCAGCACGAAGCCCGGAAATTCCCCATTTCTGTTTGTTTTCCAGGATTGTTTCCGGAGAGGGGGTTGCGCCCTCCACGTACAACCGCTTCATCTTTGACACATCATCGTTCAATATCGCCTCAAGCATACCCTCGACTGCGACGAGCCGCCTGTCTTTTCCTTCATCTTCATTCTGACAGCCGGCAGCAACCATTGCAACGGCTAAACAAATCAGCACAGCTGCAAATCTTCTCATACCAATCCCCCCTGATCTCTGCCTAAAATATATAGGCTTTTACGGATTCTGGCAAGCAAAAAACCCTCCTAAAAAGGAGGGCTGCTGTCTTACAGTGAATGAATGAATGCAGTTGCAATACCGAAGTAGATCAGCAGTGACAAAATGTCATTTAAAGTTGTGATCAGCGGACCCGATGCAATCGCAGGGTCGACGTTGCACTTGTGAAGGATGATCGGGACGATCGTTCCCGCCATCGTTCCGATGATCAGTGTGGCAAAGAGCGAAGTCCCTACCACAAATCCGAGCAGCAGATTCCCCTGCCATACAATCGCGATTCCTGTAATCACGACCGCACAAACAACGCCGATAATAATGCCGGCCTTGAGCTCCCGAAAAATCAAGCGGAAAATCGTTTTTTTATTGAGTTCTTCTTTTGACAGCCCTCTGATGACGACAGCGAGAGACTGCGTTCCGGTGTTACCCGTCATTCCTGCGATCATCGGCATAAAAAAGGCCAATGCGACAACCTGCTGCAGTGTGTCTTCAAAATAGCTCATGATGCTGCCTGAGATCAAACCGATGAACAGAAGCAAGATCAGCCACGGCAGACGTCGATATGCAGCGACATACGATTTTGTATCAAACGTGATTGCTTTACCTGATGCAGCAAATTTTTCGTAGTCTTCATTCGCTTCTTGGATGACGATGTCAATAATGTCATCGACCGTTACGATCCCGACAAGCTCATGGTTTTTTTCTACAACGGGAATCGCCAGAAAGTCGTACCGCTCAATGAGCCTTGCGACTTCTTCCTGATCTTGAAGAGCGTCCGCCGAGATGACCCTTGTAAACATTAATTCCTGAACCTTCTCATCGGGTTCTGCCAAAATGAGATCCCGGTATGAGATAACCCCGACAAGCTGCTTTTGTTCATTGATAACGTATAAATAGTTGATCGACTCCGCGATTTCCGCAAAGCTTTTCAGCTTGACAACCGCTTCTTTTACCGTGTAATGCTGCGGTATCCAGACATAGCGGTTTGTCATGATTCTTCCCGCTGTTTCAGGCGGGTAGTTCATCAGAACGCGGACCGCTTCAGATTCTTCCGCTTCCATACTGGAAAGAAGCTGGTCTTTCAGCTCTGAGTCCATTTCCTCGAAGAGCGCGGCAAGGTCGTCGTTGTCCATTTTATTCATCACATGGATCGCCTTTTCCTTGCCGACCTTGTTCAGAACGACAAGCTGCTCTTCTCTGTCCAGTTCGCCCATGAGATCGGTAATGTCTTCAACCGTTAAAAAAGACAGATACCGGCCGCGGTGCTTTTCGGGCATTTCCTTAAACAGAATCGCCATATCATAAGGCTGCAGTTCCTCTAAAACGTTTTGAAACTCTTTTCGTTTTCCGTCTCTCAGTAAAATAATAATGCGTAAAATCAGTTCATCATATGTCATGTTTTTTACCATGGCAATCTGTACCTCCCTTTTCAGGAGATCCTTATATCACCATAGCAAAAGGGGTGAAGTATAAGGATCTCCTCATCAATCAATGTGTGATGCTGTAAAATATTTCTCGTATGATTAAACCGCCTCGAATGGGGAGAATCCATACTTCCACCTCCTTGTTTAATACGGAAAGTTCACTTTCCTCAAAAAATAAAAAAACACCTATTTCATTGAAATGAAGGTGTTAAAAGCCATACAAAATAAAACCCTAACGCCTTCCATCGTAGAGCTTTAGCACTGTATGGCATAGGCAGCATGCCAGCTGCATTAAAAATCACCTTAGATCGATGATTTCTGTTGACCCATTGGCGTCTTTGGACATTTTTGGGCAGCAGCGTATCTCCATACAGGAGCCTCACCTAACGAAGAGCTGTATTTACCGGACACAATGAGATTACAGAAAAAAAGGATAACTGTCAATAAGAAAAGCAAACTTAATGCTCTCTATTATGGTTGATTCCCTTTTTCGTCAAAATTAAACCAGCTCTTTCGCCGAGATGCCGAGCTCCGTTCTTACTTTTCGCTATCCTGTTCAAGGTCGTCCTTTGACAGCAGGTGATAGTTTTCGTGCAGCAAAAGCGCGTATTCTCCTTCATATTTTGGATGCGGCACAAACTCCGCCTGCTCGATTGACAATTCGTCTCTTTTTTCGTTTTCTTGTTCTTTCACCCTGTATCAACTCCTTTTTTTAATAGGATATCCTTTTGCCGGGATAATATGATGAAGCGAAATCTCATATATATAGTGATTCTCTCGCCCTTTCGCCGATTTCACAGGTCTTTTCGCTTACAATTCCAGCATTGTTCGCAGTTATTCGACTTTTCTCCTCTATTATCTATATTTTTTAACTTTTCATAAAATTCATACAAATGAACCTTTTTTTAACAAAGTGAATGTTTTACAATAAAATCACGCACCTTGTAACCCATCTAAAGCAGCATATAACAGGGAGGGCTTTGAAATGCAAATGCGATTAATTCCTTATGTCACTGACACAAAGCTGATGGACGTGAACGAATTGCCGGAAGGAATCGATGCGATTAAGGCACCGGAGCTGTGGTCACAAGGTTTTAAAGGAAAAGATATCACTGTCGCAGTGCTTGATACAGGCTGTGACGCAACCCATCCCGATTTGGCAGACCGAATCATCGGAGGCAGAAACTTTACTGATGATGACAATGGAAAAGAAGATCAATTTCATGATTATAATGGACATGGCACCCATGTGGCGGGTACGATTGCCGCAAACGATCAAAACGGCGGCATCTCCGGCGTGGCACCTGAAGCGAACCTATTAATCGTCAAGGTGCTCGGCGGTGAAGACGGCAGCGGCGATTATGAATGGATCATCAACGGGATCAACTACGCCGTCGAACAAAAAGCCGATATCATTTCAATGTCGCTCGGCGGACCTGCCGACGTTCCGGAATTGAAAGAAGCGGTGACAAACGCCGTGAAAAACGGAGTGCTCGTCGTCTGCGCCGCCGGAAACGAAGGCGACGGCAATGACCGTACAGAGGAGTACTCATACCCTGCTGCATACAACGAAGTCATCGCTGTCGGGTCTGTGTCATTGACGCGGGAGTCTTCCGAATTCTCAAATGCGAACAAAGAAATTGACCTCGTTGCACCAGGAGAAGAAATCCTCTCTACATTGCCCGATCATCAATACGGAAAGCTGACGGGAACATCGATGGCCACACCGCACGTCAGCGGCGCGCTCGCTCTCATCAAGTCAGCTGAAGAAGAGGCGTTTAAACGGAAGCTGACAGAACCGGAACTGTATGCTCAGTTAATCCGCCGCACGCTTCCTCTTGATTACTCAAAAGCGCTGATCGGCAATGGATTCTTATATTTGTCGGCGCCGGAGGTACTGGCGGAAAAAGCCGGCGAAGCAAAACTTCTTTCCCTTTAACAGCCTAAGGAGGCTGCCGACAATGTCGGCGGCCTTTTTCATGGCTATCGATAAGGCTGAATCTTTTTAATTGCAAGAATTCAAAAATTATTTTGACTAAAAGATCGTGACGGTATATAATCTACTAAACAATTTCATCGCCGGGAACATGGTAATCTAACGAGGTTAGATTTTAAAAGGGAAGTTTGGTGAAAATCCGACGCGGTCCCGCCACTGTGAATGAGGAGGTTATTTCATAAAACCCACTGTTTCTATACGGGAAGGGGGAAATAACCGTCGATTCATGAGCCAGGAGACCTGCCTGTTCTGACGCACCATCAACCTACGGTCGATAGGAGGTGTTCGAGTTGACGTAACAATCGCTACGTTTATTTCTCGTTCGCAAAATGCTGTTTTCAGGCATTCACCTTCTCATTGTCCGAAGTGTGAGTGTCTTTTTTTATTGAACACTAAAAGGAGGAGACCAGAATGACAAATGTAAAAACGAGTAGCTTGGGATTTCCAAGAATCGGCTTGAACAGAGAATGGAAAAAATCGCTTGAGGCTTATTGGAAAGGAAACACAGACCGTGAGACCTTTTTAAAAGAAATGGACGAACAATTTTTAGCAGCCCTCCAGACCCAGCTTGATCAGCAAATCGATATCATACCGGTTTCCGACTTTACCCTGTACGACCACGTTCTTGACACGGCGGTGATGTTCAACTGGATTCCAAAAAGATTCAAGGATGTACATGATCCGTTAGATACTTATTTCGCAATGGCGAGAGGCACGAAAGATGCTGTATCGTGTGAAATGACAAAATGGTTTAACACAAACTACCATTATATTGTGCCTGAATTTGAAAAAGGCGCACAATACCGCGTGACGAGAAACAAACCGCTTGAAGATTATAAAAGAGCAAAAGCAGCATTGGGAACAGAAACGAAGCCCGTCATACTCGGCCTTTACACTTTCGTAGCCCTTGCAAAAGGCTATGAACAACAAGATATCAAAGATATTTATAGCCAAATGACGCCTCTTTACATCCAAGTTCTGAAAGAGCTTGAGCAGGAAGGCGGCAAATGGGTGCAAATCGACGAGCCTGCTCTAGTGACGGCTTCACATGAAGAAGCGGCTGCAGTCAAAGAAATCTATCAGACGATTACAGAGGAAGTCCCTGGAGTGAATATCCTTCTGCAAACCTATTTTGATTCGGTTGACGCTTATGAAGAGCTGATATCGTTTCCTGTCGCCGGGATTGGTCTTGATTTTGTTCATGATAAAGGGAAAAACTTCGAGCATTTAAAAGCGCACGGTTTTCCTAAAGGCAAAGTCCTTGCCGCCGGTATTTTAGACGGGCGCAACATTTGGAAAGCCAATCTCGAAGAACGCCTGGATCTGACGCTTGAGCTGATCCAGAGTGCGGGTGTTGACGAAGTCTGGATTCAGCCTTCAAACAGCCTGCTTCACGTCCCTGTCGCAAAACACCCGGACGAGCAGCTTGCCGATGATCTCTTGAACGGTTTATCTTTTGCAAAAGAAAAGCTTCTGGAGCTTACACTGCTGAAGAACGGACTTGTTTCCGGAAAAGCGGCCATCCAAACGGAAATCGATGAAGCGCACGGGCACCTTCAATCTCTCAAACAATACGGTGCAGCGACAAATTCGGCCTTTGCCGAAGAAATAGACAAGCTGACCGAGGAAGACTTTAAACGCCCGACAGCTTTTGAAGAAAGACTGCGGATCCAAAATGAATCTCTCGGACTTCCTCTATTGCCGACAACGACGATCGGCAGCTTCCCGCAGACAGCGGAAGTGCGGAGCGCGCGGCAAAAATGGCGGAAAAAAGAATGGTCTGACGAGCAGTATGAAGTATTTATTCAGAAAGAAACAAAGAAATGGATTGACATTCAGGAAGACCTCGGACTTGACGTTCTCGTTCACGGAGAATTCGAACGGACAGACATGGTTGAATATTTCGGTGAAAAGCTCGGAGGATTCGCCTTTACCAAATACGCCTGGGTTCAGTCATACGGTTCCCGCTGCGTCCGTCCGCCGGTCATCTACGGAGATGTCGAGTTTAAAGAGCCGATGACGGTAAAAGAAACAGTTTACGCCCAATCCTTGACCTCGAAGAAAGTCAAGGGCATGCTGACAGGTCCTGTTACGATTTTAAACTGGTCCTTTGCCCGCTATGATCTGCCGAGAAAAGAGATTGCCTTCCAAATCGCCCAAGCTCTCCGCAAAGAGGTTGAAGCGCTCGAAAAAGCAGGCATTCAAATCATCCAGGTCGATGAACCCGCCTTGAGAGAAGGCCTGCCGCTTAAAGAACGGGATTGGGACGAGTACCTTAAATGGGCTGCCGAAGCGTTCAGACTGTCCACTTCATCAGTAGAAGATACGACGCAAATCCATACGCATATGTGCTACAGCAACTTTGAAGATATTGTAGACACGATCGAAGATCTTGACGCAGACGTCATTACAATCGAGCACAGCAGAAGCCACGGCGGATTCCTTGATTATCTGGAACAGCATCCTTACCTGAAAGGACTCGGGCTTGGCGTCTATGATATTCACAGTCCCCGCGTCCCTTCCAGCGATGAAATGCTCACGATTATAGAAGATGCGCTGAAAGTCTGCCCGGCTGACCGCTTCTGGGTAAACCCTGACTGCGGTTTAAAAACGAGACAGCCTGAGGAAACGATCGCAGCGCTTAAACATATGGTTGAAGCAGCCAAACAAGCAAGAGGCAAACTCGCTCAGACTGTTTAATTCCACAATAAATCCAACACAAACGCCGCCTGTTCACACGGGCGGCTCTTTTCATGTCCTCAGCCCTTTTTAGGCCGAAAGAACCGTTATATAAGGTATGTCCGCCCAAAAATCATTAAGACTTTTGATTCATTCGTACGATTTCCTTCCGTATCCTTTTCTTTTAACATATTTGTAGTAGATGATGGAAGGGAAGGAAAATATGTAGTGATTGACGATGGAATAGCGTTAGAACGAAAAATCAAACGAAAAATATATCAGGAAGACATTCACTCTCTTCAGCTATACGTAAAAGAAGTGACTGCCGCCATTGACGAGCTGAGGCAGGAAAGTTCTTCTATTTTAAAAGCACACCAAATGTATATCAACGGATGGCGCGGACAGGCGCGCGAAATGTATGACGCACTTTTGGACGATCTTGACCGGGCGGAATCGCGCGTGTATGACAGGCTGAGGGCCATTAAGGAGCAGGCGTCCGAAGAAATTGAGCGGCTTCAGCTGAAAGCCGAGGAGCTGACATGACGATCCGGCTGAACATCAATGATCTGCACGCGCTCGCCCGCCAATTTCGCTATTCCCACCAGCGAATCAGCGATTTAATAAACCTTTTGAACCGCCATTTTCATGTTCTTTTCTCCAGCGTGAAAGCAGCAAGGACATACGGGATCGATCAGGCGCAATCCGAAATGGAACATGAACTCAATGGATTTTTACACACGCTCGATGATTTGCAGCATCTTCTGCACTTTACAGAAATCCGCATGAAAAAGACCGATCAAATGCTTGCAGAGAAGCTCTTCCAGAGCGGCGGGCGTCTGGCAGGCTACCTGCCGATCATGTCTTTTTTGGCTGCGGCAAAATGTTCCCCTGACAGCTACAGACTGACCGCGCCGCCGCTGTCTGAACCGCTCGCTCTCATGAAGCAGATCAAACAAAACGGCCTGTCAGGACTCTTTACGAAAAAACGAGCCGCAGCATATATTCAGTTAGATGAAGAAGGACAGCAGCAGCTGTGGTCAGCACGCCGCATGATCAGCCGCACAATCGCCGACAACCTTTGCCTTCTGGCGTATCAGCAAATCGCAAAAGGCCCGCTTTCTCTTACGGTCTTCCTTTTCGGAAAAAAAGCGGAAGCAGATGCGGCAGATGTCAAAACCGTTTGTCTTTCAAAAAACAAAACGATTTCCGCTGCCACGCTCCACAGCTTCAGTGCCAAAATGTATTCCGGCTAAGAGGCTCGGAGCGGACTTTCACAGGATATGATGACAGCGGCGTTCAGGCAGGACGCCTGGATGGTTTGCCGCCGATCCTGTGAGCACCGCCTTTGCAGGCCTGCAAGGGTTTGTCGACACGCTAAAAGCCTGATTGTTGAAATCAGGCTTTTTGGCATGCCTACCAGGTGGCATTCTTTGCTTCTACTCTATGTTCCCCGTCTCCTTCTCTTTCGATTGTGACCTTTCCATCATCAGAAACTGTTACAACTGCAAGAGCTGTGTCATGAACATAGCTCGAGTTCCATAGTTCACTGACCGGCCTCTTTTTTAACAGATTCAAAAGCACCAAAATAAACACGGAATGGCTGACAATGAGGACATTGCCTTCCCGATGGCGGCGGAGAATGAATTCATACACCCGGCTGACCCGTCTTTCAAAATCGTAAAAGCTCTCCCCTTCATCAGGCATGTATGTTTCAGGCGCATTAAAATACGCTTCCAGCAAGTCAGGATCGCTTTGTTCGATCTCATCATACGTTTTTCCTTCCCAGCGGCCGATCGAGATTTCTTTTAATCTGTCGTCTGTTATAAAGGGAACACTGCGGTTCTGCAGCATAGCCCGCGCAGAATCAACAGCCCGGCCGCTTGGACTGGAATATGCGGCTTGGAATTGAACATCTTTCAGCCGTTCGCCGAGGGCGTTTGCATTTGCCAGCCCCAAAGCCGTTAAATTGGAGTCTTCCCAGCCTTGCATTCTTTTTTCAATATTCCATTCCGTCTGACCGTGTCTTGCAATATACAATGTAAGCAAAACATCATCCTCCGTTCATCATTCTAGCATTCATTGTATGCGATGGTCCGTTCGAAATCAAACATACTGAATATTCTGATGCGCGTTTATTTTACAAGATTCATCAGCTATAATAAGAAGGCAAGACAACCAAGGAGGATACAGAAATGAATCATGAAGCATTTTTGCAGCGCGCAATCGACCTTGCGGTGGAGAGCGTGAAAAGCGGCACGGGCGGACCTTTTGGCGCTGTGATTGTCAAAGACGGCCAAATTATTGCCGAGGGAAAAAACAATGTCACAACAAGCAATGATCCCACCGCGCATGCTGAGGTAACGGCTATTCGGCTCGCCTGTGAAGCACTTGGCGATTATCAGCTGAACGACTGCATTCTTTATACAAGCTGCGAACCGTGCCCAATGTGCCTGGGAGCCATCTACTGGGCGAGACCGAAGGAAGTTTACTTCGCCGCTCAGCATTCAGATGCCGCATCGGCCGGTTTTGACGATTCTTTTATTTATGAAGAAATCACAAAAACGCAAAGCGAACGGACAATTCCTTTTTATAAAATGGACCTTCAAGCAAAGCTTGAACCCTTTCTCACGTGGGAAACGACCGATCAAAAAGTGGAATATTAAAATAAAAAAAGCTTCCTGGTGAAGGAAGCTTTTTCATTTTGAAGCTGACGGCTCATACCATTCAAGCTTTTGATCTTCAGATTCCAAATCAAGGCTTTCCGCCTTTCCATCCTTTTCAATTTCAAGCCTGACGATTTTCCCTTTCAGTTTTTCAGGTGCTTCGGCGACATCCCTCTCAAAATCGGCTGTTTTCTGATAAGTTTTTTCCCCTGCTTTTGTTTTGAGTGTAATGTTTTGTTCCGATTCGCTGACAAACGCGGCAATGATTTTTCGGCTGCCGTCATTCTCCTGTTCATATACGCCGTTTTGGTCGGCTTTTGACTGCGGCATGAGCTCAGCTTCTTCGGCTTCTTGCGTTTTTCCGTCCACCTCTACCTTCACAAGCTTCCCGATTAAGTCATCATGGTCTTCTTCGCTGTGAAAACGGCTGCTTTTCGGTACAATCAGTTCCTTATCCTTTATTTCGAGCGTGATTTGGTCGTCTTCGGCATGAACATACTTGCCTATCAAATCAAAATCTTCTTCAGACCGAATATTTTTGTCAAGAGAATATGTTTTCAAATCAGGCGCTTTCTGTTTGGCCGTATCAGCCGAGGGTTGATTTCCGTTGTTCTCCTTCGCTCCGGTTCCGCATCCTACAAGGACGAAGGCGGCAGAGAGCACGGCGAATACAAGCGCTTTTTTAAGATATGCCATTTGCTGCTCCTTTCTAAAAAAGAAAGCAAACAAGCTTTGTTTGCTTTCTCGTTTTCATCTTTCCCGTTTGTTTATTTTACTTCAAGGCTGACGTCGATATTTCCTCTCGTCGCTTTTGAATAAGGGCAAAAGTCATGAGCGGCTTCGACCAGCTCTTTCGCTTTTTCTTTGTCTACCCCGCCTGAGGTGACGATCAGCTTGACGCCGATTTTAAAACCGCCGTCACTCTCATCCTTCAGCAAGCTCACATGGCCCTCAACCTCAGAATCGATGTTAATGCCTTTTTGTTTTGCGACATGCTCCAATGCGCCGCCGAAGCACGCCGCGTATCCCGCCGCAAAGAGCTGTTCAGGATTTGTCCCTGATTCGCCTTCTTTTTTTTCATTTGGCATGACAATGTTGTGATCCAAAACCCCGTCATCTGATGTGACATGTCCTGATCTTCCGCCTTTTGCCGTGACTTTTGCTGTAAATAATGCAGTCATCCTGATTCCTCCTTACGTTTTTTTCCTCTACTCTTTATATTTCACAAAATGAGTTTTTTAAACATCTGTTTTTGTTTTTTCGGGTTTTCTGCAGAACAATGGGAAAAAAACGAAAAATCTTATACAATAAAAAGGAACATAAAAAAGAGTTGGTGAAACGATGACAAACGAATTTGAACATATGAGGCTTGACAGACAGCTTTGTTTTCTCCTTTATGCCAGTTCGCGTGAAATGACGAAGCTTTACAAGCCGCTGCTTGATAAACTCAATATTACGTATCCGCAGTACCTCGCACTCCTTTTATTATGGGAGCACGGGGAATTAAACGTCAAAACAATGGGCAAGCTCCTTTATCTCGATTCCGGCACACTGACGCCGATGCTGAAGAGGATGGAGCAGCACGGGCTTTTAACAAGGGAGCGGTCACCTGAAGATGAACGGTCTGTGGTCGTCAGACTGACAGCAGGCGGCCAGGCACTTCAGGAAAAAGCGAGCAGCATTCCGCAACACATGATCGCCCAGACCGATCTGTCGGCTGGCGAACTGAAGAACTTGAAACAAACGCTTGAATCCCTTCTGGCTTCATTGACGAAAAAAACAGATGCGCTGTAAAGACAGCAAAAAGGCGCCTTCGATATGAAGGCGCCTTTTTTTTAAGAAATGACTTCAAGGCTGACATCAACATTTCCGGAAATCGCTTTTGAATACGGACAAACGGTATGAGCTTGATGAACGAGTTTTTCGAGCTCCGACTGTTCAACGCCGGTTCCTTTTACTTGCAGCGTGACACTGAGCTTATAGCCTCCATCTGCTTCATCTTTCAGAAGGCTGACGTTTGCCGTCACCTCTGTCTCCATTCGAAGACGCGCTTTTTGGGCGGTCAATTGCAATGCACTGTCAAAGCATGCCGCATATCCGGCAGCAAACAGCTGCTCCGGATTGGTGGCATTTTCGTTCTTCTTGGCTTTTGGCGTTCCCGGCATGGCCAGCTCCAGTTCAAGGACGCGGTCAGATGAGGTGACTTGTCCGTCTCTGCCGCCTTTGGCAGTAGCTTGCGAGGTAAATAGCGGTTTCATGATTTATCGTCTCCTTTAATTTATATTGTGCACAATTAAATTTTATAAAATTTAATGCGAAAACGCAACAAAAAAACATCCTGTCTGCATGTCAAGACAGGATGTTTCACTTTCATATCCGGATTTGCCCGTTTCCTTTAATGATATATTTAGAAGAAGTCAGCGCTTTAAGGCCCATCGGCCCCCTTGCATGAAGCTTTTGCGTGCTGATGCCGATTTCGGCGCCATAGCCGAATTCAAAGCCGTCCGTAAAACGCGTGGAAGCATTGTGGTAAACCGCTGCAGCGTCAACAGACGTTAAGAAAAACCGGGCGTTTTCCTGATTTTCAGTCAGAATCGCTTCCGAATGACGCGTGCCGTACTGCCTGATGTGCCGGATGGCTTCATCGATTCCGGCGACAATTTTGATGCTGACAACCGGCGCAAGAAACTCGGTTTCCCAGTCGGTCTCGCGAGCAGGAACCGCAGATGGCAGCAGCGCACATACAGCTTCGTCTCCCCTGATTTCAACGCCTGCTTCTTCAAGCTTTTGAAGCAGCGCTGTCGTATGCTTCTTCGCCCAGTCTTTATGGATAAGCACCGTTTCAATCGCATTGCAGACAGAAGGACGCTGCGTTTTGGCATTGATTACAACCTGCTCGGCCATGTCGGACCGAGCCGATTCATCAATGAATATGTGACAGTTTCCCGCGCCTGTTTCAAGGACAGGCACTGTGGATTCCCGCACCACCATATCAATGAGGTCTTTCCCTCCTCGCGGAATCAGGACATCCAAGCCGTCGTTTAAAGTGAACAGCTGTTTTGCCGCTTCCCTGCTTGTATCTTCAATGAGCTGAACGGCATCCTCCGGAAGCGCAGATTGTTCGAGCGCTTCTCTGATCACGCGGACGAGCGCTTGATTGCTGTTGATGGCTGATGAACTGCCCCGCAGGATGACGGCATTTCCCGTTTTCAAACAGAGGGTCGCGGCGTCGACCGTTACATTCGGCCGGGCCTCGTAGATCATGCCGACGACTCCGAGCGGAACCCTGACATTTTCAATGAAAAGCCCGTTGTCTTTGCGGATCGTTTCAAGCGTTTCCCCCACAGGATCTTCAAGCTTGATGAGCAGCATGACGGCGTCTGCCATATCATTCAGTCTCTCCGGAGTTAAGGCAAGGCGGTCAAGCAGCGCAGGTGAAAAGCCTTTTTCTTTGCCGCGAACGATATCTTTCTCGTTTTCTGCCAATATCTCATCTTGCTTAAAGCGGAGCGCCTCGGCGATGAAGGAAAGCCCCTCATTTTTCTTTGCAGTCGGCTGATGAACCAGTTCTTCTTTTGCGACTTTAGCCTTTTTTGCTTTTTCAATCACTTCGCTCATTCTTTCATCCCCTTATTCTTTAATACTTACCCAATCATTTCGATGGATGACTTCTATCCCTTCTTCATGATGGAACTCATCGCTTCGTTTCCCTTTCACCTCTTCAAGCTCTGCTGCGGAGTACAGCGTTTGGCCTTTTCCGGCCAAGCCGTTCGGTCCGTAAACTTCGACAACCGCCCCTTTCGGAAAATTCCCGGATATTGCTGTTACGCCGGCCGGCAGCAAGCTGCCGCCATTTTCGATAATCGCCAGCTCAGCCCCCTCATCAACGGTAATCTTCCCTGAGACAGGAGAGTGAAAAGCGATCCACTGTCTATGATTGTTGACGGAAGACAGGTCGGATTGGCCGATATAGGTGCCGTCCCCGTTTCCTTTTAAAATCTGAATCAGCTTATCATCTCCCTCTCCGGCGCCTATGAAAACATTGACGCCGAGTGAAAGAGCGGTTTTTGCCGCCAAAAGCTTCGACTTCATTCCGCCCGTCCCGACTTTTGAACCGGCGGATGCGGCGCAGCCCAAAAGTTCGTCCGTAATTTCGGGAATGTAATCAAAACGGCGGGCATCAGGATGTTCATTCGGATTCGAATCATAGAGGCCGTTAATATCCGTTAAAATGATGAGTTTGTCGGCATGAATCAGTCCGCTCACCAGGGCGGATAGCATGTCATTGTCCCCAAACGTCAATTCTTCAACAGATACCGAATCATTTTCATTAATAATCGGGACAAGCCCCCGTTCAATCAGTTCCATAATGGTCGCATATGCATTTCGATACCGTTCCCGTTTGGCAAAATCGTTTCTTGTCAATAAAATTTGCGCAGGCTTGATATCGCGGTCTGCAAAATGCTTGATGTATGTCTGCATTAACAAGCTCTGGCCGACGGCCGCTGCAGCCTGTTTCCCCTTTAGCGTGACAGGCCTCGCGGGATAGCCGAGCTGTAAAAATCCCGCAGCGACAGCGCCGGACGAAATAAAGATGACGTCGTGGCCTTCTTTTTTCAGAGCAGCTATCGCCTGAACATGGTCATTGATCTTCGCCTCATCGATGCTGCCTTTCGAATTGGTTAATGAACTGCTTCCGATTTTAATGACAATCCGTTGTTTTTTCACGTTTTTTCCCTCCGAGATGATCTGGCAGAAGCCAACAAAAAAAGCCCTTTTCGTCCAAATAAAAGGACGAAAAGAGCTTTCCGCGGTACCACCTTCATTGAATGCGCGAGAAAAAAGCGCACTCCTCTTTCCCCTTTAACGCCAGGGTATGCGCCCAGGTTTTCCCCCTGAGACTCCGAGGCAGGTTCAGCAGGTTTCATGTGGTGAAATGTTTCAGCATGCCATTTCACTCTCTTTCACAGAAAGAACTGCTTACTGGCCCTCTTCAACGCTCGTGATTTTTTATTATTATGCCTAGGAAAAACGCCTCTGTCAAGAGGGAGATCAAACAATTTAATTAAAGACGATCGTCTTGTTTCCATGCACGATAATCCGGTCTTCCAAGTGCCATTTGACCGCTCTTGCCAAAACGCTTCTCTCAATCGTGCGGCCGATGTTTTTCAATGCTTCCACATTGTCTCTGTGGTCGACCCGTTCGATATCCTGTTCGATGATCGGTCCTTCATCCAATTCGTTTGTCACATAATGCGATGTTGCTCCGATCAGTTTAACGCCTCTTTCATATGCCCGTTTATACGGATTCGCTCCGATAAAAGCCGGCAGGAATGAGTGGTGAATATTAATGATTTTGTTCGGATGAGCCGAGACAAAATCAGGCGTTAAAATCTGCATGTAGCGGGCGAGAACGATGACATCCGCACGATACTCTTCAAGCCATTTCAGCTGCTGTTTTTCCACTTCTTCACGGATGTCTTTGTTCGCTTTCATGTAAAGGAACGGAATATTCAGCGATTCAACGGTTTCTCTTGCATCTTCATGATTGCTGATAACCGCTGCAATTTCCGCCATCAAATTGCCGCTCTGCCACTCCCACAGCAGTTCATGCAGGCAGTGAAGCTCTTTTGAAACGAAGATAGCGACGCGTTTCAGCTCGCTCGCCAAATTCATGCTCCACGTCATTTGGAAGGACTCCGCCACAGTGGCGAATGTCGCTTTCATCTGTTCGATCTTTTTGCGGATGCCTTCGGCTTCAAACTCAATCCGCAGAAAGAACCGGCCTCCTTCAGGGTCTGTCGTATACTGGCTCGATTCAATAATATTCGCGCCATTTTCAAATAAAAAGGAAGAAACGGCGGCGACGATTCCAGGCTGATCCGGACAGCTGACCAGAAGGCGGGCCTTATCGTTATTGATTTCCTGATATTGCGATAACTGCTGTTTCATATATGCATTCATTTTCGTAAAACCCTCTTTGCTTGTAATTCGTAAACTATCTTTTCATTATACTGGAGTTTATTGAAAAATCAATTTACGGACGCCCATTTGCCATAAAGTGCACGGGCCGGACGCTAGCTTATCAGTTTCAGTCCGACGGCTGATCCCAAAATGAGCGCGATGAAAAAGATGCGTTTTCCGTCTTTCGGCTCTCCGTAAAACAGGATGCCGACAAGCGCACCTCCAACCGTGCCGATCCCTGTCCAAACTGCATACGCCGTTCCCATCGGCAGCGTCTCCATCGCAAGGGATAGCAAGAAAAACGAAGCGGCAAAACCGATGATCAACAATAAGATCCATCTCAGCCGCTTGTCTTTATGAAACTGGTTCATCATCGTCACGCCGAGCATTTCCAGTATACCGGCGGCGATGAGGCAGATCCATTCCATTATGACGCCTCCCCTTTCTCTTCATTTGTTACAAGCTTCAAGCCGATCACGCCGCATAGCAAAACACCGATCAGAGCAAGCTTGGCGATATTTGCCGGCTCATGAAACAAGACGATTTCGCAGACGACCGTTCCCGCTGTGCCGAGACCGGTAAATACGGCATACACGGTTCCGACCGGCAGCTTCTCTCCCGCCTTCACCAGTATATAAAAGCTCATCGCGACGGCCGCCGCCGTGCCGATCCATTCAAGAGCCGAATCAGCGTGTTTCAGCCCCATGACCCAGCCAATTTCAAACAAGGCTGCAAGTATGACACTGCCCCATCTCATCAAAATCCCTCCAATTCATTTTCAGCAAAAGAAAAAACCCGGGTTATCGATGAAAACGATACTCCCGGGCTTTTATCCCTCCGTGTGCATATGAACAAATCATATGTGTTTTCTCTCGGACCAGACCACATCCGAATGTGCGGAACCCTAGAAAACTTTAACGCTATGAAGTTTGCTAATTAGCATCATACCAAATCATTCGAAAAAATCAACTGTTTTGCTTGCGGTACTCCCCTAAGCAGGCCTGGATATGCGCTTGGTGATAGCGGTTATGATCAGACATATGCCAGATTCCCCAGCGGATGGTCGAAAACCCTCCCTCATACGGAACCTTCTTCAACAAGTCTGTTTCCGAGAAGCCTTTAACGGTGCGTTTCAACATCTCCAGTACCTCGTCATACCACTCGATTAACACGGATAAGGGTAAGCCTTTTACCTCCGGCAAACGTCCGTTTTCATCTGTCATCGGCCCGTATTTCTCTTCCAGCTCTCTGGGAAATTCGCTTCCCTTCAGCCTGTATACCCAGCGAATATCGACATTGATTAAATGATAGATCAGCTGGGCGATGCTGTTTTTGTCGCCATGCTCCCCCTTATATTCCAGCTCCTCCCGGCTGATGCCGGAGACGATTGATTTCAGCCGTTCGATGTTTTCATTGACCGCCGAAAAAAGCACCCCGACTGTCGGCGCCATCTCTTCAACTGGAGATAAATCCTTTAAAAACGGCATAACTTCACTCCTCTTGTTTAAAGATATTTTTCAGCAGCCCTTCATTTTCAGGAGCGAGGAAACTGAAACCGTAGTAGGCAGCGACAGCCGACACCGCTGTCCATACCGTGAGACTCCCCGTCATCCAGAGCGCCGTTTGCCTGTGCTTGGCCCCGAAGCCCATGCACATAAACGCGGTTAAGTGGGAGCCGATAAAGAAAGGTCCGACGAAAGAAAGGCCAGGGATGCCGTAGGTCAGCCATATTTTTTTCGCTCTGCTTTTCCTTTTTGAGAGCTTATCGGTCTCCGTTCCCCGCTCCCCGCGTTTTCTTTCAAGCCACGCCTTCACTTTGTCAATTAAAAAAATAAGCAGCAGTACAGTTAACAGATTTCCGAATAGTGCGATAATAGCGGACGGAACCGGTTTAAGCCCGGCAACGATCGCTAGCGGCACGACACCGATCACTTCAAACCACGGAATCGCAGCCAAAATAAAGACGAGTACATAGCCCCACATCATATCCATATATCGGCCACCTTTCATGCTCTGATCATAAACATTGTGATCGCCAAAAGGCAAGAGTCTTTACCTTAAAAAATATCATGCTCTTCCGTATTTCATTCATATTGAGCCGTATTTTTGGCACGCTTTGTCTCAATGAACATGACGAGCAACAGCCCGATATAGGGAATATAAGTTTCTGCCAGCATGGCTCCGGCTGAATCCCACTTCATATACTGAAACAAAAAATGCGTTCCGGCTAAAAGCAGCGGCAATATGGACAAGGCTGCAGCTTTCAACCTGAAAGACAAAAGTACGATCACGAGAAACGACAGAGCCATAATCAGCCAGCGGCTTCCCCCGTCAAACGAAAGAATAGGTGTCCCGAATTGCCGATCAATAAAAATAATCGCCAAAATCGGAAAAAACGTCAAAGCGGTGTACATCACCGTATACATGAAGGCCGTTTTCTTCCCTTTAAACGCTGAAACGCGGCCCAACAGCGGTAACATAGCCGCTGCCAGCAAAATATAAAGCGGATAGCCTGCCAGTACATAGACCGAATAATTGAGGCTGTCGTTCACGGCGTCACTGAATATAAAATAGGATATCGCGCCGATCAAAATGGCAAAGAACAACTTGGCGATCTCCCCAGGCCTTAATGAAAGCTCTTTTGACAGTGCTTGAACATATGACTTGGGAGAATCCCCAAAAATTTGCCGGACGGTTTTTCCTTCCTTTTCCCCTTCCAAGGCATGAACTGTCAGCTCATTCATGATCCCTTCGATTTCTTTGTCGCTTTTTCCTACAGACATTAAATACAATCTCATGTCGTCCAATACGTTTTGCATGTCTTTTGATAGCACGATTTCACTTCTCCTTCAGTTTTTTTTCGAGCAGCGCATTGACGTTCCCGGATAATGCCTTCCAACGCCCGATGAACGATCGAAGCTCCGCTTCGCCAAGGGGTGTCAGTCTGTAATATTTTCTCTTCGGGCCGCTCGCCGACCGTTTTAGTTCGGTCTCCACCCATTTTTCCTTTTGCATGCGCAGGAGAATCGGATAGATGCTTCCTTCGCTGATATCCGAAAAACCGTATCCTGCAAGCACCTTTGTCATTTCATAGCCGTATATCTCCCCTTCGGATATGACAGCAAGCAGACATCCTTCTAAAATCCCTTTCAGCATTTGCGTTGAACTCATAAGCCACCTCTTTTATGTATCTTGCAATACAAGATAGACGAATCATAACATATGGTATTTTGTATTGCAAGATACCCGAACAAAAAAAGCGGACACCATGTCCGCTTTGCGTATATTACTTCAGTTTTCCTGCGCCTGCCTGCGCTTCAACGATTGTCGGCACATCTTCTGCGTCGTCGATTTTTTCAAACAGCGTCGGCTTCCAGCCGGCCGATTTTTTGACAGACGTATGGTTTGCTTTGTTGTATGTGCTGACAACATCGATTTTTGCGACGCTTTTTTGGTTGTTTACGACCGTATCTTTTTCATATAAAGCGTCACCTTTAAAGACCTTCATCAATTTTTGAGGCTTCGTTCCTTCCGGCAGGTCGAAGTAGTTGTCCTCAGCATAAATTTTTGAAGAATAGCCTACACCCCATGAATAATTGTAGCTGTCTTTCGTGCTTTTAAAATAGTTGTTGTAAATGTGCACTTTTCCGTAGCGGACGCGCGGTGCCCGCTCTTTTATATTTTCGTAGAGATTGTGGTGGAATGTCACCCTTAAATGACCGTTGTCTGCTTTGTAGCTGTCGCTTGATCCGATAATCGTGTTTTTAGAATGTCCTGAAAATATGCTGTAGGATACCGTAATAAAATCCGACTGCTTTTTGATATCCAGCAGTCCGTCGTGATGCTGGAATTCACGCCCGAAATACGTTTCGTTCAGCTCATCAGGCTGATCTCCGTCATTGAATGAGCAGTGGTCGATCCAAATATTTTTGGACATTTCAATCAGCAGGTTGTCATATTCTGAATTCCAGTTTCCGCTGCTCCCATCCGTCGGATCCCAGCCAGGGAAGAAATCGTACGCGTTTTCGAATTCGATATTGCGGATAATGATGTTTTCCGCGTTTTTGACATAAAGGCCTCCGCCGACGATTTTCGCATCATCTCCGAGCCCGATTATCGTCGTGTTTGAACCGACTCTGATCAAGACACGCTCCCTCTGATTGTCTTTGGAGCGGAGCCTTGCCTCTTCAAGCTTTCCTGACGGCTCCTTTTTCCCCCATTTCTTCGGATCATAAGCTTTGAGATACGCTTCGATCGAATATTCAGGGTCTTTATAATCTTCATAGCCTAAAGGATTGTTGTCATCATCAACACTAAGATTGATTGTTCCCTTCACATAGATGATCTTCGGCGTATCATTTTCGCTGTTCTTTTTATTGTCTCCCCCTAATGCCTCAACAAGCTGCTTGCGGTTTTTGACCGTATATACCTGATCAGAAGAAGCGTCAGCGCCTCCGGTCGTTCCTTTTCCATAAGCACCCCAGCCGTCTTTTGAGCCGAGGACGTCGCGTCCGTAGTCTGCCGCTTCGATTGGCACAGAAGTGCCGAGCAGCAGCAGGGCGCCCAAAATTATTACACTAAAAAACCTTTTCATCAATTGCACCTACCATCAAAATTTTTTCACAAAAACTAATATATGCTATAAAAATACAGAAAACAACATATTTTCCTCCTATTTTTTGTGACACCATTTTCAACTTTCATGACATATGACCCGTTTCATTTTACAGATGTAGCAAAGAACAGACTCTTAATATTTTTCTGAAATAACACAAAATAAAAAAATCGCCTATTCGGCGAAAATTAATGGTCTTGCCCCGGTTTATAAAGATATGGATCATCAGTTAACGGGCTGCCGGGATCTTCCCTATCAATCATAATCTCATTTTTTTCGTTCAGGGTGCCGAGCGTAATGGTTGGCAGCATCGCTTGCTTAATCCCTTGATCCTCTAATTTTTGAAACAGCCATTCTTTCGTTTTTTTCAAGTATTTTAAATTGTGTTCGATGATTTCGCCGTCTAAAATAAGCGGAATCGGCACGAAATTCCGCTTCGTCTCCAAGCTGAGGTCCCGCGGCTGTACAGGCCTCGCTTCCGATTTGGGAATCACGCTGATCTGGCCCGATTCTTCAATCAGGGCGATGTCGATATCTTTCGGATCGGCATAGCCTTTTTCGCGCAATTTGCCGAGCAGTTCATTGACGGTCAGCCGCTCTCTTTTTAATCCCCCTTCATCAATATTGCCGTTTCGAATCAGCACAGTCGGGCTGACGACAAGAAACCAGCGCCATTTATTGTGTAATGACAGCTTTTCAATCAACAAATAGAAGATCAGAAAGGAAAGGGCATAATAAATGGACATTGAGATTTTAGAAGTAAGAATCGGTTCGCTGATGATCGTTCCGATCGCAAATGTCAGCAAAAGATCGAAGTTCGTCATTTGCGAAACTGCTTTCTTCCCTGCGATTCGAAAAAGAATATAAGCTATAGAGAACACTAAAGCAGGTTTGGCTAAAAAAGTCCATACAAATTCAAGCATTTCACCCAAAACTTCTTTCCGTTTTTTGTCATTTATTTTGAACAAATATTGGGTTGTGTATTCATTGCACAGCAAAACCCCGGCAAACTGATGCTGAGCCGGGGTTTTGTTCGTATGTTTACCAAGGTTTGTCAACAGCCAGCGCCTGAGCCAGTGCTTTGCTGTGTTTGCGATGGTTTTTCCGTTCTTCGGCGCGCTGCCGGGCGGTCTGGTGCAGCATGATTTCTTCTTCAGACTGCGGTACAACTTGGGGAACGGCCTGAGGATTGCCGTCCTGATCAAGCGCCACGAAGGTTAAAAAGGATGTCGCCGCAAGCTTTCGTTCGCCTGTCAGCAAATGCTCTTTAATGACTTTGACGAATACCTCCATTGACGTTCTGCCGACCCATGTCACATAAGATTCAAGGCAGACTGAATCCTCCTGGCGGATCGGTTCGAGAAAATCGACGGAATCCATGGAAGCTGTCACGGTTTCACACCTCGAGTGTCTCGCTGCCGAAATCGAAGCGATATCGTCGATATAGCTCATCAGCTTGCCGCCGAACAAGGTGTTGTGATTGTTCGTATCAAGCGGAAATACCCTGCTTGTTTTGACAACTTTTGATTCTTTGCAGTATCTCTTTTCAGGTCCATTCATCATCCATTACTCCTTTGATGTCTACTAAGATGCGTTTGTAAAGTGGATTTTTTCTATATTAAACACTATTAGAATTCATTTGTCTAAACTTTTTTATCCGGCTGACTGTCAGATTTTCTGGCTAAAAGGTTTATTTCTCGCTGCGGGAAGGGAATAATGAAATGACTAAAGAGAGGACGGGGGAATCAAAATGGACTCAGCATTATCGAAAAAAAACCGCGGGGCGGGCTGTACAAGCGAATACGACGTCTTAAAAAAAGTGGTGTTATGCAGACCGGAATATATGGAGATTGCAGAAGTGATCAATGAAACACAAAAGTATTTTCAAAAAGATAATATCGATAAAACGCTGGCCGTCCGCCAGCATCATACATTGATAAAAGAATTGGAGAGCCGGGGTATTGAAGTCGTGATTCTGCCTGCTTTAAGCCAATTTCCGGAACAGGTTTTCACGCGCGATATCGGGTTTACGATCGGAGACACTGTGTTTTCCGCGCAGCTATCAGCCGACATCCGCCAGGGCGAAGAAAACGTCCTGCAGGAATGGCTGGCAAAAGAACAGATCTCCTGGGCCACATTTAATGAAGGCTATCAAATCGAAGGCGGCGACATCCTCGTCGACCAAAATACCATATATGCCGGTATCAGCCACAGAACGACGTTCTCGGCCGTCCAAGAACTGAAGCGCAGGCTTCCCTCTTATGAAGTCATACCGGTTCCGTTTGAAGAAACGTTCCTTCATCTGGATTGCGTCTTCAACATTCTTTCGCCGACAGAAGCGCTTGTCTATCCAAAAGCCTTAGGAGAAAGAGAATACGACGTCTTGAAAAAACGCTATGAGATGATCGAAATTACGGATGATGAACAGTTCCAACTCGGTACAAACGTTCTGTCCATCGGCAATAAAACCGTGATCAGCCTGCCTGTTAACCGCCACGTGAATCAGGAGCTCAGAAAAAGGGGCTATACGGTCATCGAAATCGACTTATCCGAGATCATAAAATCCGGCGGGTCTTTCAGATGCTGTACATTGCCGATTGAGCGTACTTCTACCGGATGTCACCAAGGCGGCGCCTGATCCTTGTTTCATTTGGCATGAGCGGCTGAGCGATTCTGAAAAGTCGCCGGCAAACTGAGGAGCCCTGTAACAAGGGCTCCTTCTTTCTATATTCACCTCGCCTGCAGCGTCACCTTCATGCCGTCCTCCTCATTTCTCGCGTCGCCGTCATACAGATGGCAGGCGACAAAATGACCGTCATCGGCTTCTTTTAAGAGCGGTTTTTTGGCGGTGCAAATGTCCGTCGCGGCGGGACATCTCGTTCTGAAAACGCAGCCGCTCGGCGGATCGATCGGACTTGGCAGCTCGCCTTTCAGTATGATTCGTTTCCGCTTATCTTCCACATCCGGATCGGGAATCGGGATAGCCGATAAAAGCGCCTGGGTGTAAGGATGCAGCGGTTCTTGATAAAGCCGGCCGCTGTCGGTGATCTCGACCATGTGCCCGAGATACATGACGCCGATCCGGTCGCTGATGTGCTTCACCATGGAAAGATCGTGGGCGATAAATAAAAACGTGAGCCCTTTTTCCTTTTGCAGCTTTTTCAAAAGGTTGACGACTTGCGCCTGGACGGAGACATCAAGTGCGGATATCGGCTCATCAGCAACGATAAATTCAGGCTCAAGCGCAAGCGCCCTGGCGATGCCGATTCTTTGCCTCTGTCCGCCGCTGAACTCATGGGGATAGCGATTGGCAAAGCTTTTGTGCAGGCCGACTGCTTCCAGAAGCTCGTCCGCTTTTTCAAGACGTGCCTTTTTCCCTCCGTACAGGCCGTGGATTTCCATGGGCTCTGTCATAATCTCCCTGACCGTTAGCCTCGGATTTAGTGAAGCATAGGGGTCTTGAAAAATCATTTGAATTTTGCGGTTGTACTGGAATGATTCATCATCGCTCAAATTGTGGATGTTTTTCCCCCGATATGTAACCTCGCCCTCTGACGGCTGATAAAGGCGCATCAGCACCCTTCCGGAAGTCGACTTGCCGCAGCCCGATTCTCCGACGAGTCCGAACGTCTCTCCTTCTTTAATATCAAATGAAATGCCGTCGACCGCTTTGACCGTTTTGCCCCTTCCGGCGTCAAAGTGCATTTTGAGACGGCTGACTTTCAATAAAGCGCCGGTTTGCATGCCAATCCCCCCGTTTTAATTAAAAATAGCGCCTGATGGCACACAGCTCTTTTTCATAAATTGTGCCTTTAAGAGGTATGACCTCAATCGATTTTCCCGTTTTTGGAGAGTGCAGCATCTCTCCGTTTCCGCAGTAAATGCCGACATGGTGAACCCGCCCTTTGCCTTCTTCATATGCGAAAAACAGTAGATCGCCCCGCTTCGGGCTGCTGAAGGACACCTCTTTTCCGCTGTTCGCCTGATCGCCGGCATCGCGCGGCGCTGAGCAGCCGTTCGCCTTCAGCATATTGAAGACAAATCCTGAGCAATCGTAGCCAAAACCGCTCATTCCTCCCCAAAGATAGGGCAGGTTCAAAAACGCCTCACCGGTTTGAACGATGTCGTCTCCACTGCCTTTTACAGGTGTTTCGATATCCGCATCTTCTTTTTTCAGCCATCTGCGTCCGAGCGGTGTATCAACCTCAAACCAAATACCGTCTGAAGACAAAACGGGCAGCTTAGTGAGAAAGCTCAGTTCAAGAACTTTCATTTTCTTGTCATCATATAGAAAAGCCGTCGGTTTTTGAATGACGGCGTTTGTCTCAGACTTCGCCGGGCTTTTTTCGGCCAGGCATTCCTTTGGTATCCAGCCCGGGTAGCCGCGTTCGTCTTTTGCAGACGGCTGCCCGGGAATGATGACGAAAGCCCAGCCTTCCCGCTCTTTTATAAGCTGCACATCTTCTCCGAAAAGCACCTGTGTTTGAACAAGGTTTGCCGTACACAGCTCAAGACGCTCATCGAAGGACATTGCGTCAAGCCAGCTTCTTACATGTACGGGATTTGCCAGCATCAACCGGTCAATGCGGCGCGGTGCTTCCGGACTGGTCCAGACGTTGGCGACCGAGACGGTTGTCGTATAAAGGCTCATTCGTCTTCCCCCTCTCAATGGTTGACTTTCGTGATACCGAGTCCGGGAGCATCCGGTATCGTGATCGTTCCTCCATGATAGCGGATGCCGCCTTCAACAATATCCTTCTTCAGCATGAGCGGCGCATCAAAATCGAATTTTGTCACATTTTTCTGGCTTGCTGCGAAGTGGACGGCTGCTGTGATGCCGACCCTTGTTTCGATCATGCTTCCGGCCATGCATTCCACTCCGCACGCTTCTGCCATGGCGTTGATTTTCAACGCCTGGCGGATGCCGCCCGCTTTCATCAGTTTAATATTGATGAGATCGGCGCTTCTCGTTTTCAGTACGTGAAAAGCATCCCTTGGGGTAAACACGCTTTCGTCCGCCATAATCGGCGTATCGACGGCATCTGTCACCTGTTTCAAGCCTTCGAGATCGCATCGGTGAACCGGCTGTTCGACAAGCTCGATCGAAAGCCCCTCATCCTCCATTTTCCGAATGGCTTTGACAGCCTGTTTCGCCGTCCAGCCTTGATTGGCGTCCACGCGGATCCGGACAGCGCCCCCCGCTTGTTTGCGGATTTCCCTGATCCGTTCGAGGTCTGTTGCCATATCGTTTTTTCCTACTTTAATTTTGAGCGTACGAAACCCATCTTTTACATAACGGGCCGCGTCTTTCCCCATTTCTTCCGGGTCATTGACGCTGACAGTAAAATCCGTCTCGATCTCCCGCCTGTATCCGCCCAGCAATTGATACAGGGGAAGACCGCAAAGCTGCGCCAAGCAATCGTAGACGGCTGTTTCTACAGCGGCCTTTGCGCTTGTATTTCCAACAATCAGCTTGTCGATGTCATGAAATATCGCCTCCGCCATTCGCAAGTTGCGCCCGGAGAGCGCCGGTGCGAATATCGTGTTGACTGCCCCCTCAATACTGTCAAGCGTCTCACCGGTAATAACGGCAGTCGGAGGCGCTTCGCCCCAGCCTGTCATCCCGTTTTCAGCCGTTAATTTGACAATGATGGCTTCCGCTGTGCGGACAGTTCGAAGCGCTGTTTTAAACGGTTTTTTCAGCGGCACGGCGATACGGTTTGTCGTCATTTCGGCAATCTTCATAGCAGCCTCCTTTTTCCATCAAGAAATTCCCAGATCGATCGTAAGCTGTTTTTTGTCGGCGTCAAGGACGGCTTGCGCCCCCACCGGAACGGCGATATTCGGTGAACAATGGCCGATGTTAAAGCCTGACAGCGCTGGTTTTCCTGCAGCGGCGATATAATCTTGGAAAACTTCTTTTAATGTAAGTGACTCACCGCGTTTTTTCGGGGAGCAGTTATGAAAATCGCACAGCAGGATGCCGACGGCGTCCGATAATTTCCCGGCCATTTTCAATTGATTCAGCATCCGGTCAATTCGGTAAGGCTCTTCATCGACATCCTCGATAAACAAAAGCTTTCCTTTCGTATCAATTTCATAAGGCGTACCGAGCGTCGTCACCAGAAGAGCGAGGTTTCCGCCGACAAGCTCCCCTTTCGCCGCACCGTTTCCGAGCGTTTCCAAAGGCGACAGCTCCTCTGTATAGGTGAGCGTCATTTTTTGAAACAGCTGCCGGAAAGAGCGCCGGGTGAGCGGATGCACGTCTTTATTGCCGATATCCGAACTGAGCATCGGACCGTGAAATGTAATAAGTCCGGTGTTTTGCCTGATCGCTGTATGTAAAAAAGTGATGTCTGAATAGCCCCAAAAAATTTTCGGGCGGCTTTTGATGAGTCGGTAGTCAATGTTCTCGGCAATCCTCGCCGTGCCGTAACCTCCGCAGGCACAGATGACAGCTTTGACCGAACGGTCTTCAAACATGTCGTGCAGATCCTCCAAGCGCTCTTCATCGTTCCCCGCCAAATAGCCGTGTCTTTCAATGGCTGAACGTCCCACTTTGACTTCAAGCCCGAGTTCTTTTAAAAACCGGACGGCGCGGTCAAGCTTTTCGGGGACGGGCGGACTGGCCGGCGCAATCACACCGACTGTATCTCCCTGCATTAATCTTTGAGGCGCAATATTCAACTGAGACATCCCCCTTTATGAAAAGTCCGCCCGCCTCTGTGCGGTGGCGTGCACAAAGAAAGTGGCAGACGGACAAGTTTGATCATGACGTTTTTTCGGCCCATTTCAGTTCAATGTAGCCGACCGGATGACGGACGATGCCTTTCACATTCTCCTTTTCCAAATGGACTTGATTATAGAAGTGGATCGGTATGATCGGCATCCCTTCAAACAGCAGTTCTTCAGCCTGATGCAGCAGCTCTGTGCGTTTTTCTTCATCAGCTTCATTTTTCGCCGCCTTGATCAGTTCGTCATACTCTGAATTGCTCCAGCCGGTTCTGTTCATTGCGTTACCCGTTTGAAAGCTTTCCAGGAAGTTGATCGGATCCGCATAATCAGCCAGAAAAGAGCTTTGGGAAAATTGAAATTTGAGCGCCTTCTGTTCTTCAAGGAATGTATTCCATTCCATATTGGCGAGCTTCACATCGACGCCGAGCGTACTTTTCAGCTTCTGCTGAATCGCTTCCGCCATTTTTTTATGCTCCGGTTTTGTGCTGTATGTCAGCGTAACGGCGGGCAGCTTTTCGTAGTTTTCTTCCTTCATGCCTTTTTCGAGCAGCTGTTTCGCTTCATCGGCGTCATATTTGAGCAAATCGCCGCCTTCCTCGCGAAAATCCTTGCCGTTCGGCCCTTTGATTCCCGAAGACACAAACCCGCGGGCCGGTTTTTCACCGTTTTTTGTGACATAATCGACGATTTCCTGCTGATCGACGGCCATCGCAAACGCTTTTCTGATCTTTTCATTCTGGAACGGTTCTTTATTGACATTGAATCTGTAATAGTAAAGACCTGCCTGATCGAACACCTTCACCTCGTCAGAACCTATCAGCTTCTCGCTCATTTCAGCCGGGACATAAGCCGTATCGAGCTCATTCGACTCGAACATTTGGTAGTCGGTATTTCTGTCATCGACCATCGCCCATGTCACTTTATCAAGCTTCACAGTATCCCGGTCCCAATACGTATCGCTCTTTACCATCGTAAAGCTTTCATCATGCTTCCATTCTGTCAGTTTAAACGGACCGTTGCCGACAAATGTAGCAGCTTCTTCATGCCATTTCGGATTTTTTTCGGCGATTTTCTGAGGAACCGGGAAAAAAGCCGGATTGGCTACAATGCTTAAAAACGACTGCTGCGGACTTTCGAGTGTCACCTTAAGCGTTTTTTCATCCTCCGCTTTGACTTTGACATCATCCTTCGCCCCTTTTCCGCTGTTAAAGGCCTCGCCGCCTTCGATAAAGTAGCCTAAAAACGCGGCGGAAGAGCCCGTTTTCGGATCGAGCAGACGCTTCCACGCATATTCAAAATCCCCAGCGGTTAAAGGGTCTCCGTTCGACCATTTGGCATCATCACGGATTGTAAAAGTATATGTCTTCCCATCGTCGGAAATGTTCCACTTTTCGGCGGACGCCGCTTCCGGTTCATGGTCTGCGCCAAGCCTAGTCAAACCTTCCATCAGATTGTTCAGCGCCTGCCATGAGACATTATTAAAGCCGATCGGCGGATCGAAAGATGTCGGTTCATTTTCATTGTTCAGCCTCAGGACTTGTTCTCCAGCCGTTTCTTTCGCTTTCTTCTTCGTTTCCTGCCCAGCCTGTTCATTTGCCGTACATCCGAACAGCAGAATGACCGCAACTGCGGCAGCTAATACGCTCGCTAGCCTTTTCATCAAATCCCCCCATTGAAAATCGATTTCATGATTATGTTGTCAGCAGAGCCCGTTTCGCCCTTTCATCCTGAAGCCAGCAGCACACACGATGCCCCGCCGAGACTTCTGCAACGGCAGGATAAACCTTGCCGCATACTTCCATTGCATGGGAACAGCGCGCCGTAAACGGACACCCTTCAGGCGGAGAAAACAAATCTGGCGGCGTCCCGTCAATCGGAACGAGGTCTCCACCTTCAAGGTCAAGCCTCGGAACGGAATGCAGCAAGCCTTTTGTATACGGATGCTGCGGACGGTAAAAAATATCCCTCCTCGCTCCCGTTTCCGCTATTTTCCCGGCGTACATCACGGCGATTCTGTCCGCCGTCTGTGCGACTACGCCTAAATCATGGGTGATTAAAATGATGGATACACCGGTTTTCCGCTGAATGTCTTTAAACAGCTCAAGAATTTGCGCCTGAATGGTAACATCGAGCGCGGTCGTCGGTTCATCCGCAATCAGAATCTCCGGTTCACAGATGAGCGCCATGGCGATCACGATCCGCTGCCTCATCCCGCCGCTGAATTGATGCGGATACTGCCTCAAACGCTCTTTCGGATTCGGAATCCCGACGAGCTCAAGCATCGAAATGACCGCTTTTCGAGCGTCTGTTTTAGACACGGGCCGATGTTCCAAAAGCGCTTCTGTCAACTGGTCTCCGACGGTCAAGGTCGGATTCAGGGCTGTCATCGGATCCTGGAAGATCATTGAGATTTCGGCCCCTCTGATCTTTCTCATCTCTTTTTCGGACAGATGGCGCAAGTCTTTTCCCTTAAAGCGGACCGCACCGTCTGTGATCGTTGCCGAAAACTTCGGCAAAAGCTGCATGATGCTTTGCGATGTCACGCTTTTTCCGCATCCCGACTCACCGACAATCGCAAACGTCTCCCCCTCATATAACTCAAAGCTCACGCCGCGGACGGCTTTGACCGTGCCGCCGTATGTCGTAAATGAAACATGCAGATTCTCGACTTCCAATACTTTTTTCCGCAAAAACACATTACCTCCTCAGCTTCGGATCTAACGCATCCTGCAGTCCGTCTCCAACGACATTAAAAGCGAACATTGTTAATGAAATAAAGAAAGCAGGAAAAAACAGCCGCCACCAGTGTCCCGATAAGATCACCGGAAGGCCGTCGTTCGCCATGACACCCCAGCTCGCAAACGGGGCTTGAATGCCCAAACCGAGGAAGCTGAGAAACGCTTCGGCAAAAATGGCCGACGGCACCGTCAAGGTCATCTGGACGATGATCGCTCCCATCATGTTCGGAAGGAGATTCCGCCTGATGATCCTTACCGTTTTCGCTCCGAAGGTTTTGGATGCGAGAACATGCTCATCATGCTTCACCTTCAAAACCTGACCCCTGACGATCCGCGCCATGCCGACCCAGCCGGTGACAGTCAGCGCAACGATGATCGTCCCGAGTCCAGGCCCCATCATGACCATGAGAAGAATGACGACCAATAAATAAGGCAGTCCATGCAGCACTTCGATGACCCGCATCATGACATGGTCTGTTTTGCCGCCCTTATAGCCGGAGATACCGCCATAGATGACGCCGATTGCAAAATCGATTAAAGCCGCCATCACGCCGACAAACAGTGAAATCCTCGCTCCATACCACGTTCTTGTAAACACATCGCGGCCGAGCTCATCGGTTCCGAACCAATGCTCCATCGACGGAGGCAGGTTTTGCTCGGAAAGCGTCTGCTGGGTGACGCTGTGCGGAGAAAGAACCGGTCCGAGTACAGCCATGATGAACAGGAAGATTAACACGCCCAATCCCGCCATCGCCAGCTTGTTTTTCCTTAAAATCCGCCAGGCGTTCTGCCAGTATGACAGGCTCGGCCTTGCAACGGATTCACGCTCATCCTGCTTTTGTTTCAGCGGGGCAAACCATTCAACAGGGATATCACTGCCTGAAGACGCTTCGTTTTCTGTGCGGACTGGAAGGCTCATATGCTCACCCTTTCTTATGCAGTTTAATACGCGGATCCAGGATTCCGTAGGCCATGTCGACAAGAAACAACATGATGATGAGGATGATGCTGTAAAAAACGGTGGTACCCATAATCACGGGGTAATCGCGGGAGTTGATGCTTTCAACAAAATATTTTCCCATGCCCGGAATCGCAAAGATTTTTTCGATGACGAAGCTCCCCGTTAAAATCGCAGCGGTAAGCGTCCCGAGAATCGTTACGACTGGCATAAGGGCGTTTTTCAGGGCGTGCTTCATAACAATTTTAAAAGGGGAAAGCCCTTTAGCCCGGGCCGTTCGGATATAATCCTGTGTCAGCACTTCAATCATGCTGGAACGGGTCAGCCTGGCGATAATCGCCAGCGGCCCCATTGCCAAAGCCGCAGTCGGAAGCACCATATGAAGCGGGCTCGTCCATGTCGACGGGGGAAATATGTTCCAATTAACCGCGAATTGCTGTATCAGCAAAGTCGCCATGATAAAATTGGGAACCGAAATGCCGAGAACGGCAACGGTCATCGCTATATAATCGATGACGCCGTTTTGCCGCAGCGCGGCAAAGATTCCGAGTACGATCCCGGAAATGACCGCCATAATCAGCGCCGTCATCCCCAGCTCAAATGAAACAGGGAACCCTCTTGACAGCAAATCGTTCACGCTTTGTGAAGGCTGCTTGATCGACGGCCCGAAATCAAAGGTAACGATCGACTTGACATAATACAAATATTGAACAAAGAGAGGCTCATCAAGCTGATAGTAAGCCTCAAGGTTGCGCTGAACCGCTTCATTCGTGTTTCTTTCTTCATTGAAGGGAGAGCCCGGAATCACTTTCATCATCACAAAGGTCAATGTCGTGATCACCAAAATGGTCGCCAGCATCGACAGAAGCCGCTTCATGATGTAACCCGCCATTTTCATCCCACCTTCCTAGGAGAATGTTGTTCTCATCGCAAGCTCGGTCATGACAAGCATCGCTTGATAGGCTTCAAGAATGTCTTTCGCTTGATAGCGGACAGTCGTCGTTTGCCGTTCGATTTCAGCACCCGGCATCAGACTCGCCCACTCGGCTTGCCCGTAATTGGCAAACTCAATCCGCAGCACCGGCCTGTCCGGAGGCGTGAGCGGCTTGACTTGACCGCGGTTTTGAATCGCATATGCCGTCCGCTCTCTTAATAGCTGCCCCGCTTTCTCCGGCGTCAGGCATTTGACCGCCGAACGGGATATCGTTTCCTTGACGGCCGCTGTCGTTACGTTCGGAATCAGTTCCTCCGCCTCAGCTGCCGCCTCGCTGTCACCGGCAACCATGATAACCGGGACGCCGTAATAACCGGCAACATAAGCGTTGAACCCCAGCTCGCCCACCGCCTGATCGTTTATGTAAAAATGTCTGACGCCGAAAATCATGCTGTGAGACATCACGCCTCTCATCGATGCTCTCGCATGGTAGCCGACGAACACGGCACCATCGCATGTATCGTCAAGTCCCTGGACCATCGAAAACGGTTTGACATCTCCCGAAATGAGCAGCGCTTCAGGATGGAGCCGCTCAATTAACAGATTGTTCATTTTAGAGTGGCTGTCATTGACAAGCACCTCTCTGCATCCGCTTTTGAACGCTTCGTCAATCACATGATTGGCCTCGTCCGTCATGATCTTCCGGCCTCTCTCATAGTTCAGCTTGCTTGAATCGACGAACGTATCATCCGGAAGTCCGGAAATCCCCTCCATATCAACAGACATATACAGCTTCACAAAAAACCACCCCTTATGAAAAACGTCTCAAATTTTTTATTATTTTGGGAATATTCTAACAAATTATATTAGAATTTTAATAGAAATGCAATAACCATTGGTAATTTTAGAAATTTAATATAAAATTGGAATTTTGATGAATGTTGTCGAATGCAAATAAAAAAGCTGCCTGATCAGGCAGCTTTGGGATGTCCGGATATGTCGATAAATGCCGCAGTTCACTGCCGGCGGACAGCGTCTTTAATGTCTTCATACTTCTTCATCGTTCTGGCAAACAGCTCGTCAAAGACTTCCGGCATGGCATTTTGAATGACCTCCGCCCCTTCTCCGGTTATGCCGCCTTTTGTCGCCACCCGATCAAGCGTTTGTGCAAACGTCATGTCTTTTTCCATTAACAGCTTGCCCGTTCCCAGCAATGAATGAATCAGAAATTGAAACGCGTCTTCTTTCGTAAGACTGCTGTTTCTGACGGCAGCTTGAGCAAATTCTTCAAAGATCGAAGCGATGAACCCTGGTGAAGAGCTTGTTAAATTACTCGCAGCGTCAATATCTCTCTCATGTATCTGTTTGACTGTGCTGAAAACGGAAAGATATTCTTCCAGCCGGCTTTTGTCCACCTCAGCAACCCGCTCGCCGTGGACAACAAGCGAAACACCGATCCCGGCTTCAGATGTGAGGGTCGGAATGTATCTCGTCACCTGTCCGCTTGTCCAGTCGTGAAGCCGGTCAAGCTCGACCCCCGCGGCAATCGAAACAATGTGGACATCCTCCTGAAGAAACGGCTGTATGTTCACAAGCGTTTCCTTTACCGCCATCGGCGGTACACAGATGAAGATCAGGCCGCACTGTTCGGCGAGCTCTTCGGCTGATTGACAGGCGACATTCGGGTAAAGTTTTCTCAGCTCCCCTGTTTTCCCATCATTCCTTGAGCTGACGACCACCATGTCATCGCTGATTTTCTCCTGATCAAGCAGTTTCACTGCAATCATCTGTGCCATGCTTCCGTATCCGATAAATCCAATCTTTTTCAACGTTTAGAACACCTCTGACATGTCATATTATAAATAGCACCCTATTTATTCTATCCTTTTTCTTTGACAATTTCCCACAATGTTTTCATGTTTATCCCACAGTCTTTGATTATGATTGAGGCATCAAAGGATATGATAACAATAGGAGCGTGAAAATGATGGAATATAATAGAGAAGATCAGCTTGAAACGAAAAACGAACTCATCGTCTCCGATCAAAAGCCCGACCAGGCGATAAAAAAAGCAGAACAGCAAAAGCGGAGACTCTCATGGATGACGCCGATCCTCAGCGGCATCATCGGGGGAAGCCTCGTTCTCGGTGTCACGACATACCAGCATAGCAAAGACGAAACGGCCAATACATCTGTCCAAACACAAACTAATGAGACTGCGAACTCATCGGCTTCTTCCAATAAAGCGAATACCGAAAAATTGTCCAGCACCAATTCGTCTGACATTTCAACAATGGTGGAAAATGTATCTCCCGCCATCGTCGGTATTTCAAACTATCAAAAACAAACGGAGAGCGGTATGTTTGGGTTTGAAAGCAACAGCAACAACAGCAGTTCAAGCGAACAAGAAACAGGCACAGGCTCAGGTGTCATTTATAAAAAAGCAAACGGCAAAGCATACATTATTACAAATAACCACGTTGTCGAAGGCGCATCTAAATTGACGGTTTCCCTGTCAAACGGCAAAGAAGTGGAAGGAAAATTGCTGGGCAGCGATTCCTTGACAGACCTTGCCGTTGTTGAAATTTCCGCTGAACACGTCGAAAAAGTCGCATCTTTCGGCGATTCTTCAAGCTTGAAAGCGGGTGAATCGGTCATTGCAATCGGAAATCCGCTCGGCAAAGATCTGTCCCGAACGGTGACGCAAGGCATCATCAGCGGTGTTGATCGGACCGTTTCCGTTGATACGTCCGCAGGCCAAACCGAGATGAACGTCATTCAAACAGACGCGGCCATCAATCCCGGCAACAGCGGAGGCGCCCTTTTGAATACAAAGGGAGAAGTGATCGGCATCAACAGTATGAAAATCAGTGAAAGCGGAGTGGAAGGCATCGGATTTGCGATTCCAAGCAATGATGTCAAACCGATTGCAGAAGAGCTGATGTCTAAAGGAAAAATTGAGCGTCCGTTTATCGGAATCGGCATGATGGATCTTGAGCAGGTGCCGGAAAACTATCAAACAGGCACCCTCGGATTAAGCGGCAGCCAGTTAAACAAAGGCGTCTACATCCGCCAGGTCGCTTCAGGCTCCCCTGCTGATAAAGCGGGCCTTAAAGAGAACGATGTCATCATCAGCTTTAACGGAAAAGAAACCGATACGGGAAGCGCGCTGCGCAACCTTCTTTACAACGATGCAAAAATCGGGGATACGGTAAAGGTTACCCTCATTCGAAACGGCAACACAATGACAAAACAAATGACGCTTGACCAAAAAGAATCCGCATCATCTTAACAGCATGCCCCCCTTTTAGGCTGTCGGCTGCGCCGGATGCCTTTTATATAAAAAAACGAGGTCCTTTTCAGGACCTCGTTTTCTATTGAATCGGTTTCAGCCGCGCTTCAATCTCTTTCCGCCGATGCTCGAGATACGGCGGAAGGGCAAGGCTTTGGCCGAGCTCATCGATCGATTCATCAACGGCAAAGCCAGGCCCGTCAGTCGACAGTTCAAAAAGTATGCCGTTCGGTTCTCTGAAATACAGCGCCTTAAAATAATAGCGCTCCACAATCCCTGAATTCGAAAAGCCGTTCTCACTGATTATCTCATGCCACCGCTTAAGTTCTTCTTCATCTTTGACGCGGAATGCGACATGATGGACGCTTCCTCTCCCGGGACGCTCTCTTCTGCCGTCATCTGACTCATTCACATGCACCTCCGCGCCTGCTCCTCCTTCACCCGATTCAAAAATGTGAAGCGTACGGCCGGTTTCATCAGCCTGTTCCTCACCGATTTTATGAAAGCCGAGAATATCGGTCAGCACCGCAGCTGTCGGACCGGCGTCCTTGACAGTCAATTCGACCGGGCCGAGCCCCCTGATCGCGACCTCCTCAGGAATGACGCCGTTTTTCACAGGCACTCCATGATCTTTTCCCTTTTCATCAGCCACAAGCATCATGTTCTGTCCTTCATGGTCTAAAAAGCGGAGAACGCTCCGCCCCGCACGCGTCTCGATGTCGTAAGTCTCTGCGCCGAGCTCATGAAGCCGCTTCTTCCAAAATTCGAGTGCTTGTTCGCCGGGAACCCGAAGTGATACGGACGAAATGCAGTTCGTCCCTTCCCGTCTCCTGGCAAGCATCGGAATTTCGAAAAATGTCAAATCTGAACCCGGAGACGCGACTTCATCACCGTAAAACAAATGATACATCGTCGGCTCATCCTGATTGACCGATTTTTTTATCAGTTTCATGCCAAGCCCTTTGACATAGAAATCCAGATTATGTTGAGCGTTGGCAGTTAAAGCGGATACGTGGTGGATGCCATTTACGTTCATTCTATCATCTCCTCATTAAATATCTCGAATTCGAGATTTCTTCTTTCTCAAAAATAGGCGATTTGATTTGAAAAGTCAACCAAACCGTCTTACAGGACCTTCATTCCTGTTGCCCCTAAAAAACTAACAATAACTCCGAAATGACTTAAAAAGGTTCGGTTATTCCTGTCCCCTTCGGGTTTTACGACCTTAAAATGTTTAACATACACAAAAAATGCGAAAATCTGAAAATTTATTTAATTTTTCTTTTTTAAAAAAGGTATTACAATATAAAAATAGTTTTCTATAAAAGAGATTACATCAATGGGAGGCATCGCAATGAATGCAGAAGCAAACGGACTAAAAAAAGAGATAGGCTTGTTATTTGCGCTATCTCTTGTGATTGGAACGATCATCGGTTCCGGCGTGTTTATGAAGCCCGGCAGCGTGCTTTCCTATTCCGGAAACGCACAAATTGCTCTTTTTGCCTGGATCCTTGGCGGAATCTTGACGCTAGCAGGCGGGCTGACAATCGCCGAACTGGGCGCTCAAATTCCGAAAACGGGCGGGCTTTACACATATCTTGAAGAAATTTACGGCGAGTTCTGGGGGTTCTTATGCGGCTGGGTGCAGATTATCATCTACGGACCGGCCATCATCGGCGCACTCGGATTATATTTCGGCTCGCTAGTGGCCAACTTGTTTTCCTGGGATAAATCATGGACTGCACTCATCGGCATTATCACCGTCGCCTTTTTATGCATCGTCAACATCGTCGGAACAAAATACGGCGGAGCGGTACAGACGGTCACAACGATCGGAAAGCTGATTCCCATTGTATGTATCATTGTGTTCGGTCTATGGCAGGGCAATGAACATATTTTCAGTACAGTTACGGAGAGCATCGCCAGCCAAAACTTCGGAGCGGCGGTATTGGCGACGCTCTTCGCGTATGACGGCTGGATCCTTCTTGCGGCACTCGGCGGAGAAATGAAGAACCCGGAAAAAGTGCTCCCGAAAGCGATGACAGGCGGGATACTGATCGTCACAGCCTGCTACCTGTTCATTAACTTGGCGCTGCTTCACATTCTTCCTGCCGATCAGATTGTCAAGCTTGGTGAAAATGCGACAAGCACAGCCGCTACAATGCTGTTCGGACCGATCGGCGGCAAGCTGATCTCCATCGGAATTATCGTCAGCATCTTCGGCTGCTTAAACGGAAAAGTTCTGTCTTTTCCGCGCGTGATCTTTGCGATGGCTGAGAAAAAACAGCTTCCGTTCTCCCGCTGGATCTCGCATGTTCATCCGGCATTCCATACGCCTTGGATCGCGGTCATCGTCCAGATGATGTTCGCTGTCATCTTAATGATCATCAGCAATCCGGAAAAGCTGTCAGAGGTTTCGATTTTTATGATTTACATCTTCTATGTCATGGCGTTTTTCGCGGTGTTTATTTTGCGGAGACGGAAGAACGGCCAAGGGAGAGCTTACAGCGTGCCGCTCTACCCTTACCTGCCTGTTGCGGCTATTCTCGGGTCATTGTTTGTTCTTGTCAGCACGCTTATCACTGACTTTTACAGCTGCCTGTGGTCAATTTTGATCGGCCTCGTCGGTCTCCCGGTTTATTTTTGGATGAAAAAAAGAAATAAAAACGGCTCAGCTGCCTGAGCCGCAAGCCGCCGGCTCATGAGCCAGGCGGTTTTTTTATCCCTTCACAGACCCGATCAGAATGCCTTTGGCAAAATGCTTCTGCAAAAATGGATACACGGCTAAAATCGGCAGCGTCGCAATGACGATGACGGCCAGTTTAATCGATTGTTCAGGCGGCACCGTTTCCATCATATCATTCGTCGTCCCCGTCAGATCCGAAAGAATCGTCACTTGGCGCAGCACCATTTGTAGCGGCCATTTCGCGCTGTCATTGAAGTACAGCAAAGCATGGAAAAAGTCGTTCCAAATCCCGACCGCATAAAACAGCGCAAAAGTTGCAATAATCGGCTTTGACAGCGGCAGCGCGATCCTTAAGAACACGCCGATTTCTGAACAGCCGTCAATCTTTGCCGACTCCTCAAGTTCTTTCGGAAGCTGCTGAAAAAAGTTTTTAATAATAATAAGATTGAACGGATTAATCGCCATCGGCAATATTAGCGCCCAGTACGAATCGAGCAGTCCCAGTGATTTGACGACAATATACGTCGGAATCATTCCTCCGCTGAAAAGCATCGCAAAAATAACGAGATTTAAAAGCAGGTTTCTTCCCTTAATGTGCCGTTTCGCAAGAGGATAGGCCATCGTAAATGTAAAAAAGAGCTGGACAATCGTTCCCACAACCGTAATGAACACAGACACCCCCATGCTCCTGATAAATGTCGGCGTTGAAAAAATATAGCGGTACGCGTCAAGCGAGAATGTCTCAGGAAAGATAAAGAAGCTCTTTTCCGCCAGCTCGGCCTCCGTTGCAAAAGATCCCGCGATAATATACAGAAAAGGCAAGACGGTTATCAGCCCGCAGCAGCCGAGAAAGAGCACATTAAACCAATCGAATACCCGCCCCGCTTTTGTGTTATGGATCGTTTCCGCACCGGACATCCTTTTCACCTCCATTCATTAAAACAGACCGTCCTGGTCAAACTTTTTCGCGATATAATTGGCGCCGAATATCAGAATGATTCCGACAACCGATTTAAAAAGCCCGACTGCCGTACTATAGCTGTATGCGCCTTGCGTAATTCCGACAACATAGACATACGTGTCAAAAATTTCAGCCACGCTCCGGTTTAAAGAGTTGGTCATTAAAAAAATCTGTTCAAAGCCGATGTTTAAAAAACTGCCGATTCTTAAAATGAGAAGCACGACGATCGTGCTTCTGATGGCCGGAAGGGTAATGTGCCACATTCTCCTTAATCTGCCTGCCCCGTCCATCACTGCCGCTTCATACTGCTCCTGGTCAACCGAAGCGAGCGCCGCCAGAAACAGGATCGTTCCCCAGCCCGTCTCCTTCCATATGCTTTGCAGCACAATCATCGGCCTGAACCATTCGGGATCCGAGAGAAAAGCAATCTCTTTTCCCGTTATGCTTTGCAGCATTTTATTCATCACGCCCGTATCAACTGTAAAAAAGACAAATGTCATGCTGACGACGATCGTCCATGAGACGAAATGCGGAACATATATAAACGTCTGAATGCACCGTTTATAGATGGCATGCCGCAGTTCATTCAGCATGAGTGCGACAATCAGCGGAGCCGGAAATGCAAAAATCAAATCGAGAGCGGCGAGCATGAGCGTGTTGCGGAGCAGGCGGAAGAAGTCAGGGTTCATAAAGAAATCTTTAAAATACTCGAACCCGACCCATTCGCTCTGCCAAAATCCGAGATAAGGCGAATAATCTTTAAAAGCAATGAACACGCCCCACATCGGCCAATATTTAAATATGAGAAAATATAAAACACCGGGAACAAGCAGAAGATAAAGCCATTTATCCCGTTTTACGGCTTGCAGCCCAGTCGGTTTCTTTTCTGTCTCAACAGCGGTTTTCCCTGTTTTAGCGGTGATTTCCACGTGCTGCATCCCCCCTTTCGTATGCTGGTTGAAGATCTGAGCTATTTCGTCTCCTTGTAGCGTTTGTTCAGTTCTTTCATCAAATCTTCACCACCGCTTTTATACCAAAGCTGCACGGCATCTTGAAAGCCTTTTTCATCGATGTCGCCGATGATAAACTGTGTTTTGGCATCGAGAATGATGTTGTCAAGCTGTGCCCCTTTTTGGGTGTAAACATCTGAAACGAGCGATTCAGCCGGATTGAATACGGCGATTTTTTCCCCTTCTTTGAGAATCTGTTCACGGTGTTTGAACAGCTTTGATTCTTGTTTTTCCACATGGTATCTTTGTTCGGGAATGCCCATGCTGAACTGCGCAAGACCTTCGTGCTCATAAAGCAGCTTTTTATTATTTTTTTCAAGGGACGTGTACGTTCCGTTCTCAAGCTTATAGTTGCGCCCTTTTATACCGTTGTTGGCAATAATTTGTGCCTCTTCATCGTTCATTTTATCCAGGAAGCTGAGCACTTCTTTCAATTCTTTTTCCGTTTTGACGCTCGCTTTCGGAATGGCAATCATTCCGGCGTATCCCGATGTCGGGAATGTATACGTTCCTTTCGGGCCTTTGACCGTTCCGGTGACGTCGATCACATCCTTGTTAGCGGGATCTGCTTCTTCCATTGCGCTTTGAATTTGTGACGCCCGCGAACCGGTATCGACGATGACACCCGCTTTTCCTTTGACGATTGGATCGTTCCACTTCGCTGAATCCATGACGGCGAAGTCTTTATTGATCAGTCCCTCATCATACAGCTTTTTGAAAAACCGCAGCGCTTCCATATACTCTTCTGTCGTGAAGTCCGGAATGAGTTCACCTTTTTCGTCTATTCCGTAGCGGTTTGGTGCACCGAACCACGTCTGCATAATATCCCACGGGCTCCCGTTTCCAAGCCCCATCCATTTCGGCACCACCATGCCGTACGTATCATCCTTCCCGTTTCCGTCGGGGTCTTTTTCTTTAAACGCTTTCAGCACGTCGTAAAATTCGTCGATTGTTTTCGGCATCTCCAGACCGACATTTTCGAGCCAGTCCGTTCTGATGATGATCGAAGCGCGGATCAGGTCCCTCGCCCTGTAAATACCGTAAATCTCGCCGTTGATGGAACTGTTCTTCATCACTTTTTTATCGGCCTTTCCGAGGTTCGGGTAGTCTTTTAAATAAGGTGAAAGCTCCCAAAACGCACCTGATTTGACAGACTTGATAAACCCCGGGGACTTGTCCGTGACGACGATGGCTTGCGGCAAATCTCCCGAGGCCATGACGATGTTGAATTTATCATTATAGGAAGAGTTCGGAACCCATGTCACTTTGATTTGTTTTTTCGTGTATGTTTCGAGCGCTTTTAAAGACGGGCTGTTTTCTCCCGGACTTTCCGGCGACAGGAGCGGAGCCATAATATGAATGGCATCCTTTTCTTTTCCTTTCCCGTCTTGATTGGCCGTCTCATTTGCGCTGCACCCCATCAAGAGCAAAAAAACAGCGGGTGCAGCGAGCCATTTGTTTCCCTTCAGCTTCAGTCTTGCCATTGTACAATTCCCCCTTTTGATCGTCTCAATTGTTCCACTTAAATTTAAAGCGCTTACATTTTTCCGGCAACCTTCATTTTTTGCCTTCATGTGCGAGCGGGATGTTCTTTCATTGCCTTGATGATCTTTTCTTGCATGTCCAGATCGGGCGGCATATCTTTAAGCAGCTCGAGCACGGCTATCAAGTTTAGGCACCATTGTGAGACGCAGTTTGTTGTAACCCAGGGAATTTCCGTGATCGTTTTCCAGGCATGGATTTGTTTTGGAGTGATCGGCAACGGTGTATGGCTTTGTTTTTCATCGAGCAACAGGCGCCACACTTGTTCGGCGAGCTTCCAGTCTTGGTGGAGCCAGGCAGCGTAAGCGGCCATGGCAGCGGAGAACATCGGCCAGTGAAATAAATCATCGTGAAGCTTCCCGCCGCTCCTTTTGCGCTTTTCTTCATCAGTCAGCAAATAAAATGCGCCGAATTCCCCTAGCATCTCCTTCCATTCCACATCCTCAAGCAGTTCTGCAAGCTCCATCCATGTTTGCGGGGCACCGAAGGCGATGACCATATGATAGCCGCCATGATTCCCGTCCCCCATATGAAGCAGATCTGAAGCTTCAGGATCGTATCCGAAAGTCGGTCCGGACAACAGACGAAGCGGCAGCGCTTTAAGCCGGCCGATCCCCCGTTTGATTTTATCAAGGTACGCTTCATCGCCTGTCCGCTCCCATTCCGTCAGCCAGTTGGAACAGAACGCCGCCCAGTCGGGGCCTACTCTTGCGTGGGCGGGAAACTCTTTTTCCGGATAATAAGCTCTCATCGGATCAAGCGTCTCAAGCGCTCGATCGGCATCTTTTACTTCAGATAACACGTCTCCCGTTCTCTCGTCCGCCGTCAAAAAGTAATAAGGCTTATGAAGGCCGGCCATGCTAATTCTCGCTTCCTTGCACCCGCAGCCCCAATGGAGGACATTGTGCCTTGAACCGAGGCCTTTATACTCCCCGAAATGATAGCAGTCGACTTCGCTAGTGTGACGGGTCATCGCTTCCGCCATTCTGAAGATGTCTTCCGTACCGGATCTGAAAAAAGACTGCCAAAGCCAGAGGTTCGGAACGAGTTCCGTATTTTGCCATGCATAGCCGCCAAGGTCGTACCGCCATACATGCCGGACGGCATCGTACGTATGCATCACATCACCGTAATGCCAATAGCCGTACCAGCTCCGCTGATCGACTTCGTTCATGTAAAACTTGAGAGCCTCGTCAAGCTGATCTTCAAGCACAGCCGAGAGCGGGTGCCGTTTATCTTTCAGGCTCCAAACGCCCAACGCGCGGGTGTGATAATAATAGTCAGGCTCACAAATAAGCAGCGGGGGATTTTGCCATTCGTCCGCCGCTCTATTCAGCTCTTCATCGCTCGGCGGATTTGCAAAACAGGCGAGGCTGACTTCGCTCGTATTGGCAATGCCGACGGCCGTTGACCTCATTTCGGCAAACCCTTCATATGCGCTTTCAACATGAGTGTCTTTTGAATAATGACGGAAATCCATCGCTTCAGCTTCAGGAGGCCAAAACCATACCGCCAATTTCGTTTCCCCGCCGGCAAGACCTCTCGCTTCAAGCGATGACGGATATTTTTCAAAGAAGTTCCTGAGCCCGAGTGCGATGCCGCCGTTTTCCCCGCCTGCATACATCAGCCCTTTCGCTCTCTCCCCATGAATCGCGTCCACCCAGGCGCAGCCTTTGCCGGTTCGCTTTTTTAAGCGCCAGTGAACAGGGGAATCCTGGATGAGCTTGAAATCGTTCCAGACGGCGTTTCTCTCGGCATCGCGCACGACTGCCGACTTTTCCGGTACAGGCTGTCCCGCAATCTGTCGTTCATAGAGTCCGTTTGTTTCATTGAATCTTCTCGTCACAAGCAGCTGAGAAGCCTCTCCGTAAATCCCTCCGTCGGCCGCATAGCGGATATGCCTGTTTCTCGGCGCTCCGCTCAAAACCGCGCTCATCTCGAAACCGAGTCCTTTGATCCATTCTGTTTCTGCTTCACAGTCGATGAAGATCGTGTGCACGATCCGGATGGACGGATCACCGGCATAGAAAGACAGCCTGACGGTAAAAGGGAGCCAAACATCGATGCCTCCGCCGCGGTGGACGCCTTCAATCTTGACGACTGTCTTAACCGGACCGTTTTGTTCGATTGCCGTACGTTTGATCATGCTCTCAAACCGTTCAATATGATACATGCATTGTGAATCTGAGCCGCTTCTTTTTTCTTTTAAAGCGATGAGCCGCCCTTCTTTCGCCATCATTTCCCCGGAAATGGAAATCGAACGGATGAGTTCCGTCCCCGATTTTCCAAGCCTGCAGACTATCGCGCCCGTATTCACCGTGATTTCATCTTTCTGCTCACTGACATTCATGACGGTTTTAGGGACGCCGGCCCCCCCTTTTTTCAATGTAAATCGGCTACCGCTTTCTTTAGGGAAGACTGCGGCATGCCCCGTCCATTTAAGCGAGCCGTCAGGCCAATACGCGAGCGGCCATGTTTGCAAACACGGGGCGTTTTTCGAAGCAATGGCGACCGTCTCTCCTTTTTGCAGCACTCCTTTTGCCCAAGGAACTCCCCAGGTCACCCCGCCGAACGCGGCAGGCGCCCTATTCAGCCATTTTAGTTCAGTCTGTGCTTTCATAAGTGTTCCTCCTTTCTGTTTAACCGATTGGTCAGTGAATATTTTCCTGTTTAGCCTTTTGACCGTCAATATTCCTTTTTTGCTTATATTGGAGAGGTGTCTGCTCCTTTTTTTGCAGGCATCATCCCTTTTTTAGCAAAACGAAACAAAAAAGCCGCGGGCAAGCGCCTGCGGCGATTCATTTATTCTCTGAAAACAAAACCACGCGGTATTCGTGCGGGCCGAGTGTCACGCGTCCGGATACGGGCCTGTCGGACAATAAATCGGTTCCGTTTCCGTCAAGTGTCACTGCGCCTCCTTTGCCGTCCATATTGATCACGACCCAGACAAGACCGTCTGCTCCTTTCCGGGGCGCGACGACTGTTCCGGGAGTGGCATCGGTTTTCTGTGTAACACCCGCTTCTTCTGCGTAATGACTGATCAGCTTTTTCATCATGATGTCACCCGCTTCGCCTGCCGGCATCGACCCGAGCATGACGATTTTTCCTTTTCCGCATTTATGCTCTGTGATGAACGCTTTTCCTGACGCCGGGCCTTTTTCAATTATCCCGACAGCTTCGGTGCCGCAGGCTTTAAAAACAGCGCTCCACAGACTCAGCGGCGCCTTTACGCCAAACGCCGCTCCACTCGAGTTCCGCTCATCCATCGGAAATGTATAAAGCGTTTTGACTCCGGAACTTTTTTCCAACTCCCCTAATCCGCAATCAGTGTGAACCGTATGATTTTCTGTTCTTCCGCCCGTCAGCGGACCCGCAATCCAAATGCCGCCACTTTGTGCAAAGGCTTCGGCTTTTTTGATAAACGCAGGCGGAAGATAGTGAATAAACGGCGTAAACAGCAGTTTATAGCCGTCAAGCGAGCTCCCTTCAAGAATGACATCTCTGTGAATGCCCATCTTTAACAATCGGTTATAAAACTCGGTGATCAGTGTTCTGTAGTGAAGACCCCGATGTGGCTCCGTTTTCAAAAACACCTTTGCACGATCCGAATAGACGACGGCTGTTTCAGCCTGCAAAGGGTCCGTCGCCAGCATGATGTGCTCAACCTCCCGTCTCGCCTGCTCGACTTCGAGCACATGATCATATCCCACATCAGGCTCCCCCCATGCGCTGATCACTGATCCATGCGGCTGTTCAGATCCGGCTCTCTGCTGACGCCACAGCCAATAGCAGAACGCGGCTCCGCCAAGAGCATAAGAAGAGACCGCTTCAGCCTTCAAATAGCCGTTTTGATGAGGCACGGCATAGCTTTCAAGCGAAGCGCTGTAGGAAGGGCTCGTTTCCATTATCCAGAACGGCCGTCCTTTTTTAATGTTTCTCCATAAATCACAATTAAACAAAAAGGCGTCACTGTTTTCCTGGCTGGCGTACGTATCAAACGAGGCGAAATCAAGGCTCTTGAAAAGATCTTCATGATCAACGCCGAACATGACGCTGCTGTTATGGGTGATCGGGGCGTTGGAATATGTTCTGATCACCTCAGCCTGCTCACGCGCAAATTCAGAAATCTTGTCCATCGAAAACAGCTGATACATCGTCCTTAAAGAAGAATTGTGCAAAAACGGGGTCGGTCCGGGCTGCGGAACTTGCTCGAAGCGCTGATACGTTTCGCTCCATACGCCTGTACCCCAAGCCTCATTCAGACGGTCAATCGTCTGATAGCGGTCTTCCAGCCATTTGTGCCATAATGTGTTGCACGTTTCACACATGCATTCTGCGACATGGCATTTGAATTCATTGTCAAGCTGCCACCCGATCAATCCCGGCAGTTCTCCGAGCTCTTTGGCGATATGTTTGATGATCAGGCGGGCCCGCTCTCTAAAATACGGATGGTTTGTGCAGGCATGCTGCCTCGAACCGTGTCCCATCGTCTCTCCTTTTTCATTCACATGCATTCTTTCCGGATGCCCGTGGGTCAGCCAGATCGGCGGTGTCGCAGTCGGTGTGCACATGACCGTTTCAATTTTGTTATCGTGGAGCTTTCGGATGACGCCGGCAAAAAATCCGACATCGATCCTTCCTTCTTCCGGCTCCATCCTTGACCAGGCAAACTCCCCGATTCTGACGACATTAATCCCTGCTCGCTTCATCATCCAGATATCTTCATCCAGCACGTCCTCATCCCATAATTCGGGATAAAAGCAAGCGCCGTGGTACAGTTTTCCGTTCATCTTCATACCGTCTCTTTAACAAACGGCAGACCGAGCTCTCGAATGCCGATAGAGACAAGCTTCGCCATTTCCCGGGCCCCTTTTTTCGTAAAATGTGTGTAGTCGTTGACATTTTCCGAGATCATAAAATATTTAAATACCTCGCTGTACCCTTTTTCTGCAAAATGCTGCAGGCTTTTGTCCATTAAATCGATCAAGCGGACGTTTTCTTCACTTGCCACCTGCTTCATCGCGATGCAGTAGTCCGGGAAATCGTTCAAAAAGACGCCGTCCTTGTAATGGAGCCTTGCGACAGGCGTGATGAGAAGCGGCGAAGCTCCTTTTTGACGCGCGCCGTCGACGTACATTTTCAAGTATTGTTTATACGTTGTATACGGCTCAGTATAGCGTTCTGGTTTGTCTTTCGACGCGTCATTGTGCCCCATCTGAACGAACAGCCAATCGTTCTGTTTGATTACATCTAAAATCGATGCAAGCCTTCCTTCTTCAACGAACGTTTTTGAACTTCGGCCCCCGATGGCCCGGTTGATCACCTGTACATTTCCGGATACATAAGACTGGAGAAATTCGCCCCAGCCTCCTTGAGGCGAATCCGCCTTATAATTTTGCACGGTCGAATCGCCGGCCAGATAGATGCTGATTGTCATCACGACCACTCCTTTTTATGAAAGAATTTTATCAATTGTGTCGAGCTCTTCAGCTGAGAATCGAGCGGACTTAAGAGCAGCGGCATTTTCTTCGATCTGTTCGGTTTTGCTTGCACCGATCAGCACCGAGGTGACGCGCGGATTTTTTAAAAGCCAGGCTATCGCCATTTGCGGCAGGGATTGGCCGCGTTCGGCCGCCACTTGATTCAGCTTGCGGACTTTGCCGAGCACGTCTTCTGTGATGCTCTCGGCCTGCAAAAACGGACTGTTCACATCTGCGGCTCTTGACCCGGCGGGAATCCCAGTCAAATATTTCGTTGATAAAAGCCCTTGAGCAAGAGGTGTAAACGCGATCGCCCCGGCTCCTTTTTTCTGCAGCACTTGCAGCAGGCCGTTTTCCGGTTCTCTGTGGAACATTGAATATTTGGGCTGATGGATGAGGAGCGGAACCCCGTATTCTTGCAAAATATCGGCCGCCTTTTCGGTCTGTTCGGCGCTGTAGTTCGACAGACCGACATATAAAGCTTTTCCTTGCCTGATGATATGGGCGAGCGCTCCCATCGTCTCTTCCAGCGGTGTATGGGGATCAGGGCGGTGCGAATAAAATATATCGACATAATCTATGCCCATTCGTTTTAAACTTTGATCAAGGCTTGCGACGAGGTACTTTTTTGACCCCCAATCGCCGTATGGTCCGGGCCACATCGTATAGCCGGCTTTCGTGCTGATGACCATTTCATCACGGTAGCGGGCAAAATCGGTTTTCAGCGCTTTTCCGAAAGTTTCTTCGGCAGAACCGGGGGGCGGACCATAATTATTCGCCAAGTCAAAGTGGGTGATTCCCAGATCGAATGCTTTTCTTAACAGTGCTTTGGCATTTTGAAACGAATTGGCTTCTCCGAAATGATGCCAAAGCCCTAAAGACAAAGCAGGCAGTTTTAAACCTGAATGCCCGCAGCGGTTGTATTTCATATTTTCATAGCGTGTATCACTCGCCTGATACTCCATATGAATCCCTCTTTTCATTTTGGAATGAAATCGCTTACCATTCATTTTATGGGAACAGGCTGTGAGATTACAATCATACTTTTTTGTATATTTAATAAACCTGAATGAACCGGCGATCTCTGTCACTCTTCATGTCTCTTACAGGGAGCGGTATAAATATTCGGCCGGGGCGGCTTGTCCATTCCGGTTCCCAAATAAAATCCGGGGTGAGGCGGCTGATTGTAAGCGACATTTTGCCAGGCTACCCCCAAGCGGTAGACGGGATCGTGCATGAACGTATAGAAACGATGTTCAGTCAGCTCGGTCGTTGTGTATATTCGCAGAGCATCGCTTCGCGTGGTGCGGAATACGACATCTTCGCGCCAATCGCCGAATAGATTGGCCTGAAGCACGGGCGTCCCTTTCGTCCAATTGTTAGACAGCGTTCCGGCAGCAGTGAGCAGATTGACCAGCCTGCCGCTGTGATAGTCCCATTTATCAATTTTCGGGATGCCGGCGGGTTCTTTCCAATCGTGGTCAAGCAGCTCGCGGAGAAGATCGCCGTCCCACCAAATCGCAAAATTGGCCGAAGCCGGAGCGGCGTCGCTGAGCTTTTCTCCCTTACTCGTATAGAGGCCGTATGATTTCCCTTCATTACCCGGGGGATCGATCGCCCAGACAAGCGAGCCTTTATAGCGGGGATCGATATGCGCGGCCATTCCCCGCCCAACATCTGTATCGGCCGGCACTCCCCAGAGGATCTCCCCTGTACCCGCATCGCGAAATGAGAGACCGTACGGAAGGCGCGGGTCTTCATGCACTTGGAAGACTTCCAGCCCGGGTCGATCCGGGTCAAGATCGCTCACATGCATGGCGTCACCGTGCCCAAGCCCTGTCGTATAAAGCCCTGTTCCATCATGATCCACGGCCATCGCACCGTAGACGATCTCATCTTTCCCGTCATCGTCGACATCCGCGACGCTCAGACTATGGTTTCCCTGCCCTGCATAACCTTCGTTTCCGGGCTTGTCGCTGTCAAATGTCCATAGCTTGGTCAGCTTGCCGTCCCGGAAGTTGTAAGCGGCAAGCACCGTTCTTGTGTAATAGCCGCGCGCCATAACAAGACTCGGCCTTTCACCGTCCAAATAGGCGATGCCTGCCAAAAATCGATCCATGCGGTTGCCGTATCTGTCTCCCCAATCCTCAAGCCTGCCCCGCGGCGGATCGTAATCCACGGTTGCCAATTCCCTTCCCGTTTCCCCGTGAAAAATCGACAAATATTCAGGCCCGTCCAAAATTCGTCCATTTTCATTTCTGTAATCGGCAGCAGGATCGCCAATCACCCGACCGGTTCCGTCAACCGTTCCGTCAGCTGTCTTCATGGCGATTTCCGCTTTCCCGTCGCCGTCAAGATCATAGACCATCAATTGCGTATAATGGGCGCCCGCGCGGATGTTTTTCCCGAGATGAATCCTCCACATGAATGTCCCATCAAGCTTATATGCATCGATGATGACTTCTCCGGTATAGCCGTTGTGTGCATTATCTTTCGAATTGGACGGGTCCCATTTGAGCACAATTTCGTATTCTCCGTCGCCGTCGAGATCTCCGATGCTCGCGTCATTGGCGCTGTACGTATACTGTACGCCGTCAGGAGTTGTCCCGCCGTCAGGCTTGTTTAACGGAACATCCAAGTACGGCTTCTGCCAGACAGCTGTTTTGTGCGACTGCTCGACTTCCTGATCTCCGAGAACCTTTGTCACATAATAGACAGATTCTCCGTTTCCGTGTTTATCAAGAAAGTTGGTCGATGATGAAACGGGTGTTGAGTTGATTCTGTGACCGTTGCGATATAGGTTGAAAGCCGTTTCTTCCGGATCTGTTCCTAAGAGCCGCCAGCTGAGAAAAACCCCTTTTTTTGTTTTTACGGCCACAAGTCCGCGGTTCAAGCGTTCCATTTGCCTCGGTTTTGCCGTCGATTTCACCGGCCGAACGCGTTCAGCTGCTGCATGTACGTCTTTTTCTCCCATCGTCCTCTCTCCCCTTTACGGTATGGAATGGCGAACGGGAGAACCGGAGACCGGCTCTCCCGACACCTTATTTCTTGAGCGAATGTTTCAGCGGATACATGTTCATATCGGCGATTTCTTCTGTTACGAGCCTTGCCAATTGGTTGGCGCCGAACTCGTGAACATGCACCCTGTCCTGGATTCCGTCTGGATAATTCGGGCTTTCTCCCGGCTCTAAAAACATAAATACGTTTTTAGTCGCTTCAACGCCGATCTCGTTGTAATAATCAATGCTCTTTTTATTTAAATCGAGCACCGGAACGTTCATTTCCCGTCCGAGCTGTCTCATTGCGTTCGGATATTCTCCGATGCTGTTGTAAAAAACGCCCTTTTCATCATAGGTTCGTTTACTTTGAGAAGTGACGAGCACAGGCCGTCCTCCTTTTTCGCGGGCTTTGTTAATGTAGGTTCTCAAGTATTCCTGAAATGTCGTATACGGATCTGTATGACGGGCCGGATCTTGCCCGGCGTCATTGATGCCGAACTGAATCAACAAATAATCGCCCCGTTTCATCCGGTTTAAAATCGTATCCAGCGACCGTTCATCCACAAAACTTTTCGCGCTTCTCGCGCGTTTCGCCTGGTTGTCGATGACAATTTCATCCGAGAAATAGCCGCCTAAAAATTGCCCCCAGCCTGCCATCGGCGCATAACCTGGTTCATAATCGGAAACCGTGGAATCTCCCGCCAGAAAAACCGTCGTCTTGTCATCCGTTACATGATAAGCCGTCTTCGTCAAGACCAGCGCATTGAGGCGCGGCGCTGTTCTCGCTGCTAAGGCTTGAATGGAAAGGCGGCCGCCGGAAATATGAATCGGAAACGTTTTTTCGTTGTATCCGCCCGCTTCCGCTCCAAATGAATAGAGCTGAATCATGCCATTTGCCCGTACGTCCATGTTCGTTTTTGCTCGGGCATCTCCGGTTATCAGCCGGACATGATATTGACCGTCAGGCAAATCGACCGTAAACGCCGTTCCATCCGGTATGCAAAAGTCTGAACGAAGCGGATCGGCGATACCGCGGTCCGTACAAGTCACCTTTGTTGTGTCGTCAAATCCGTAGCCTTTTAAAGGGGTATAAGCCGATTGCGCGTCTATCGGAATAAAGCCCGAAGCAAGAGGCCCGTCACCGAAATCAAACCGATACACCTTCGAAATTTCGACGGCATACACTTTTGGCTGAGGTCCTTTCCACTCCAAATCGAGACGCCCGTCTTCCACCGTAACGGTGAACGCTTTTTCGGCTGAACTTCCCTTTGCTCCGGCCGGGATCGTTCCCATTTCCTCTCCTTCGGCATAAAGCTTCAATTCACCGCGGGATGAGGCAAATACGGTTACGCGGTATTCGCCAGGAGAAAGAACCGCCAGAAAAGCCGTCCGGTTCACGACACAATAGTCTTTCTTGAGCGCTTCTTTTTTTTGCGTCTTTTTGCACACAGCGTTCCCTGCCCGTGAAAACCCGTAGCCTTTACCATTTTGATACGCGGAGGCCTCGTTCACTTTCACATAATCCTTCTCAGCGGGACCTTTTCCAAAATCGAACAGAAAAAGATCCTGACTGTGATGTGCGGCAGCGGCTTTCGGCTGCGCAGGTCCCTCAATCCCCGTGCTGAAGAAGAAAAGGAGAAGGATGGCCCATACGCAACGAACATATCGCTTCATTATGCAGCTCCCCTTTTCCATCAGCGTGTATAAATGTTCGGCTTCTCAGGTGTCTGCATGCCTTCGCCTAAATAAAAGCCGGTGTGCGGCGGCTGGTTGTAGCCGACATTCTGCCAGGCGATTCCGAGGCGATAGACGGCATCATGCATCAGCGTATACAAGCGGTGTTCCGTCATATCTGTCGTCGTGTAGATGCGCAGTTCGCTGCTGTCATCTGCTCGCCAGATCACTTCTTCGCGCCAGTCTCCGAGAATGTCAGCCTGCAGGGACGGCGTCGCTTTTGTTCCGTTATTTGCCGAAGCTCCAGATGCTGTCAGCAAGTTAACGGTTCGCGAATTTCGATAATCCCATTTATCAATTCTGTTGCTGTCCAGAAGCTCTCTTTGGAGATCGCCGTCCCACCAGATGCCGAAGTTCGTTGATGAAGGCAATGTGCTCCCGATTTTTACGCCTTTTGCCGTATAAAGACCGCCGTTCGCCCATACTTCCGCTCCTTCGTAGCGCGGATCGATATCAGCAGCCATCCCGCGTCCGACATCCTTGCCTGCGTGCACTCCCCAGATGATCTTTCCCGTTTTCGCGTCCCGGAAAGACAATCCATAGGGAGAATTGCTGTTTTCATGCACTTGAAAGACTTCGAGTCCCGGTCTTGAGGGGTCCAGGTTTCCTGTATGCATGGCATCCCCATGTCCCCATCCGGTTGAATAAAGGCCTTTACCGTCATGATCGACAGCCATCGCTCCGTATATGATTTCGTCCTTTCCATCTCCGTCAACATCAGCGACGCTCAAACTGTGGTTGCCTTGACCGGCATAGGCGCCATTTCCGGGAGCGTCCGAATCGAACGTCCACAGTTTGGTCAGCTTTCCGCCTCTAAAGTTGTAAGCGACAAGCACTGTTCTCGTGTAATAACCGCGTGCCATGACAAAACTCGGCCGCTCCCCGTCAAGGTATGCGACACCGGCCAGAAAGCGGTCAACCCTGTTGCCGTAGCTGTCTCCCCAATCGGCTACATTTCCCCGGGCAGGTTCGTAGTTGACCGTTGTAAGCTCAGCGCCTGTATCGCCTTTAAAAACCGTCAAATACTCAGGCCCTGACAAAATTCGGCCTTGGGCATTGCGATAATCGGCGTTTGCATTTCCGATCACCTTTCCCTTGCCGTCTTTCGTCCCGTCGGCTGTCTTCATGGCGATTTCCGCTTTTCCGTCGCCGTCAAAGTCATAGACGAGAAACTGTGTATAATGGGCGCCGGCGCGAATGTTTTTGCCAAGGTTGATTCTCCACATCATGGTCCCGTCAAGCTTGTATGCGTCAATCAGCACGTCTCCCGTGTATCCGTCCTGTGAATTATCCTTTGAATTGGAAGGATCCCACTTGAGAATGATTTCATATTCGCCGTCTCCATCAAGATCGCCGATGCTCGCATCATTGGCGCTGTATGTGAATGACACCCCATCAGGCGTTTTTCCCCCGGCCGGTTTTTGCAGCGGAACAGATTTGTATGGTTTATTCCAAACTCCGGCGGTTTCAGAAGGAGCCTGCTCCACGCCGTTCAAAACGGCGCGCACCTGGTAAACGGCATTCGAATCCCCGCCTGCATCCTGATAATTTGTACTCGATGTAATCGGGGAACCGTTCAGCTTCTTTCCGTTTCGATACACATTAAATGAAACAGAAGCGGACTCGGTTCCGAGCAGCCGCCAGCTCACAAAGACACCGTTCCCCGTTTTAACAGCGACAAGCCCCCGGTTCAGCGACTCCATTTGCCTTGCCTGCACAGCCGTCCGCCCGTCTGCTTCCGCTTGTTCCGAGAAGCCGGTCACAAGCGTAATGAATAAAAGAGATGACGCAGCCAACAGTTTTTTCCACCTTTTATTTCCTTTTTTCATCATCTTCTCCCTTCGCCTTTTTGTAAGCGCTTACTTAAAAGGGATTCTATTACGGCTTCCATTTTTATTCAATTGCACTTTTTTGCCGAAGGGAAAAGATGTGTTCAAGTCCGATTTAAAGCGGTTCTCCTTTTTCAATTGATACTTTTTTGCTCACTTTTCTCATTTTTGCACGGTTCAGCTAGCCTTCCAGGCGCAAAAAACAGCGATGTGCAATGAACATTAATACAAGAGCAAACAAACTGACACCATAAAATGGAATCAGTCCCGGAACCGTCAACAGCACATAAACGACAAAGCCTCCAGCAGCAGCCATTCCGGCCGTCGTCAAAGGACGAACGAGACCGATCAGTGCAGCCTGTGAAAAATAGCGGGCAAACGGCAGCTGAACGTGAACGTAAAGCGGAAAAATATACACGAAAACTACGACATACATGAGTCCGGCCATCAGTGTGGCATAGCTGATGATGATTGAAAATAAATCCTCACGGACGCGGAAAAATTGATAGTTTACTAATAAAATTGTGCCGGCGGCGAGGAGGATGAGGCCAAGTCCGTTTGTTTTGAAAAACTCTTTTTTATACGTTTGATAAAACGTTTTGAATACCGGTGCGTCCGTCCGGCCGAGCAGCCACTTGCGCACGACCGTGAACATCGCGGCCGTGCTCGGAGCCCAGCCGAAAACAACGCCTCCTCCCAGCGTGAATAGAACCCAGAGCGTGTTCAGCCAGGCGATTTTCATGATCGCTTCACAAGCGCCGTACATCATCGCCATCATGCCTTTTTCCCGCATGTCCGATCCTCCTTTCAGTCGCAAAGCAGCCTGCGCACTTCAAAGTTGGCGTAGGCTGCTTTCAGCGGAGCCATTTGCCTGAAACCGATTTTTCCTCCTCCGTAAACCGGGCCGAAACGCCTGCCGTCATCCTCCCATTCCAAAATGGGCAGCCCGTTGATTGAAAAATGAACGGATACCCCGTCTTTTATGAGCTTCATTCGGTAGGGAGGCAAAGCGTCATTAGCGGGCGGAAGCGGGTCGGCTCCCTCACAGACGAGGTGAAAACCGCGGCTTTTCCTGAGGTTGCATGTTCGGAATGCTCTTTCATCAGCATGCTTATGTCTGAAATACGACAGGTGCAATGTGTTGATGTCCCCTGAATGATATTGCGGATATTTCCCTGTTCTCTCCGCCAGCCGCCCGTCAAATAAATCTTCCCCATTGATCCCGGTGGCTGCAAAAAATATCATGCATAAGCCGGGCTCCCGCACAGGATAGAAATCCCACTTCACAACTATTCCATCAGGGAATGTCTCTGGACACCAGTAAACAAAATGGGCATCGTCTCCATATTGCTCAGCATCGAGTTCATTCTCCATATGCAGGCGGCCGTTCGGAAAACGAACGATTCCTTTTCCTTCCATCACCCAGCCGCGGAGATCTTCAGGAGACGATAAAGGGTTTTGATAAATCAGGCTTCCTTCTCTTGCATTACACTTCGGCACGGAAGTCGCTCCTTTCACAATGAAGATAAGCCGCTAGAGGCAGGCCGAGCTCTCTGATTCCTTCTGTTACCAGCCAGGCGACTTGACGGGCCCCCGCCTCGGAAAAATGAGTATTGTCTTCAATTCCATTTGGATAATGAGGATGTTCATGCGGCTGAAAGTGGACGAACAGCCGTTTTGAGCCTTCCGTTCCGAGAGATTCATAGAGCGCTTTTGTTTTGGACCATAAATCGATGAGCGGAACTTCGAAGCGGTCAGCGAGCGCCTTCATCGCTTTCGGAAAATCTCCGAGTGTGTCGGCAGGCTTTCCATTTTGATCAAAGCGTCTGCGCTCTGCGGAAGTGATCAAAACCGGAGTCGCCTGTTTTTCGCGAACCGCTTCAACATAGCGGACAAGATGCTCCTGATAGGTTGTATACGGGTCTGTTCCGTACGGTTTTTGATCGTTGTGGCCGAACTGGATCAACACATAATCACCAGGCCCAAGCCGCTCCGTAATGTCATCGAGCCGGCCTTCATCAATGAAGCTGTTCGAACTGGCCCCGCCTTTTGCCATATTCACGACCGCAGCCTCATCTGAGAAAAACAGCGGAAGCATCTGTCCCCAGCCGGCCATCGGCGCTTCATGCGGAGGACAGTCTGCGACGGTCGAATCCCCGGCCAAATATACTGACACTTTTGGCTTTTCGTCTGTTCGTTTCATAACACTCTCCCTTTCACGAAGATTCCTGATGAATCTGCCTGTAGCGGCTCGGCGGAATGCCGACCTGCTTCTTGAAAATCCGGTTGAAATAGCTGTGTCTGTAGCCGACTTCTTCAGAAACGTCATGGATTTTTTTATTCGTTTCAAGAAGAAGCTCTTTCGCTTTTTCGATTCTGAGACGGGTAACATAGTCGATAAAATTGATGCCGGTTACTTGTTTGAAAGCTTTGCTCAGCGTATACGAATTCGTCCCGGCTTGATCAGCGCAGCTTTCAAGCGAGATATCGTTCATATAATGCTGATGAATCATCTCAAGCACCTGTTCGACAAGCCGTTTTTGCTGTCTGTTTTTCCTGCCTTCCATTTCTTTAAGATACGGGCTTACGACACGCTCCATCATCCAGCCGACGGCCCTTTCCGGCTCCCTCAGCTCTGAAAGCTCCTGCAGCAGATTTTTTCGGCTGAACAATTCATAAGGGTGAAGGCCGGAATGAAAGATCTCTTCCTGGATCTTTGCCAACAGCTGCATCATGCCCGGCTGGATGCGGATTTCCGTCTTTCCTTTTTCGGACAGTTCCCGGATGAACAGCCTGATCCGCCTTTCGACTTCATCCCTTTCTTCAAGCCGTAACGCCCTGACGACCTCTTTTTCAAGGGTGAACGGATAGTATGATTCAACGGGAGGCATGTCTTCCTTCCGGCTTAAATCGATCACCTGGCTGGCGTTTTCGAACTGTCTGTAATGCCTGCCTTCTTTCACCTCTTCATACATGCCGGGAATGTCTTTTAACATGTGAGCGGTTTTTGATACCGTCACTGTGACGTGGAGTCTTGATATGCCGCAGATCACATCCGTCAGCTCACGGACAAATTGGGCGGTTTCTTCCTTGAAGGCTGTTTTCCTGCCGCTCATCAGCAGCACAGCAAGCGATAACGAACGGACATCGGTCATATAAATATGTTTGAAAGTCCTACCAGCCAGTTCGCGCGTAATGTTGCCCAGCAAAAAACCCGTCAGACTTTCATCCTTTTTTGTAAAAGCTCCGTTCCCTTCGTAAAGTCCCGTCAGCTGGATATCGATGATGGTAAACACATTGTCTTTCGCTTCCCAGCCCCACCTTTTCAGACGATCTCTCAAATTCCTCTCTGATTCATCTGCAAAGTATCCGCCGAGAAGGCGCTGAAAAAAAACGTTTGCAGCCTGGGGCATTTCCTTTTTCAGTCTGCCGCTTTCCTCAGTCAGGTCTTCCCAGCGCTTCTCGAGCCAATGAAATTCATCCGGAAAATGAGCGGCCTTACCCTCTCCTGAGCAGAGCTTGATCAGCCTTGCGACAGGTGAATAAATTTTGTGTGACGCATACCATGACAGAATGAAAGCAAGAACGATCCCGGCGATGCTGACCGACGCGACGAGCTTCGATAAAAACAACACCGGAGCCGTAATCGCCGACATCGGTGAAGCCGAGACATAGGTCCATTCCTGGTTTAATCTGTCCATTCGTCCGTATGAAACGGAATACGCCCCTCCGCCCCAATCCATCACAAAGGAGCCCTGTTGATTTTTTTGTTTCTCAAGCATCCCTTTTAAAACGCTTTCAAAATTGGCTTTGCCGCGTTTGCTCCCGGAAAAAACAGGCTTTTGATTATGATGAAAAAGAAGCGCTGTTCCCTTTGAATACGGTGAAAGGCTTTCCAGCAAATGCCCCATTTCTTTTTCGTCAAGCGTTAAAATCAGCGCGCCGAACGGCTCTGAGATGCCTCCCGGAATTTTGTGGACAAGCGCCATTCCGTAAGGAGCGGCGCTCATGTCTTTCCAATAAACGTTTTGACCGCCTTCAAGCAACGAATGATAGGCCTTTAAGATGTTCCGGTCGGTCATTCCGCTGTATTCCGGATTTAAAAGAATCGGCTCTTTCCCTTGAATAAACAGTTCAACCTTGTGAATGAGCGGATTTTGATCCTGAAGCACAAACAGCGATTTTGAGAGCCTGTACGTCGTTTGAAAATCCGTTTGCAGATCGGCATCGGCCAGACCGTTCATCAGGCGCGGATCATATGCAAGCTGGGAGAGCATGATCTCAAGCCCTTCCAGCTTGTCATCGATTTGGCTGATTTGGCGTTTCACCTGGTTCTCGTGCATTTGTTGGAGCTCTTTTTCAATTTTTGCAGCGGAAAACAAATAGATTCCTGCACCCGTCAATAAGCCAGGAATACACGCAATCAGCAGAATCAGCACAAAGCTTTTTTTAAAAAAACTTCCTTTTCGCCGTGAAACATATCTTTGATGCAGCTTTTTCATCCCTCTCCCCCCACTGCAATGAAAAGAATGTTTCTTTTTCAATTTCTATTGGAACGCGCGCGACTTGGAGCGGACGACGTCTGCCAAAAACGTCAGGGCAAGCCCCTGTCCCCAGCCTTGAATCCGTTTATACGGAACGTCTTTGTATCCCTGTGCATCCCGCATCACTGCTGTGCCCGCTGAAACGCGTTCCACCCTTCCGTCAGGCGCGACCGCATCTGTTATGGCTGTGAGCGCCTTCTGAACGGATTTGTGGTATAGCGAGCCTCTGGACAGCAGGCCTGAAGCAATCCCCGCAGATCCCGACACTTCAAGATATGAATCAGGATCCGTCAGTACGGTGTGCCATAAACCAGAAGGATGCTGAAGCCTGACAAGCGCGCTCAACAAGTCTCGAAGTGAACCATCAATGATCATATATGAAGGATGCGTAACATCGATCAAAGGGAGCGCTTTTGCCATTGTCAAAGCGGCCCATCCGTTTCCCCTTCCCCAAAATATGCCTGACAGATTGTTTTTGGCCACATGGTCCCATCCGTGATAATAGAGATTGGTCTCCATGTCCTGCAAAAATTCCTCATGGCCGTGATACTGGCGCAGCCCGTCTTCAAAATATGCCTCGCTGCCGACAAGTTTGCCGATTCGGAGAAGGAACAAGCCCGCCATCATCATCGTATCGACCCATGCCTGTTCAGGGAATACATGTTTCTCTGAGTTGACGGTGTGCTGCAAAATCCCATCTGCGAACCGGGGCGCTTCGCGGAGCACATAGTCCGCCATTTGCCGGGCGGTGTCAAGATAACGGTCATCTCCTGTCGCCTGGTAGAGCGACAGAAGGGTATGGCCGATGGATACCCCGTTGATCGACAGCTTAGGCAAGCCGTCTTCAAGCTTTTCATCCGTCCAGTTTTTCAAAAGTTCGAGGTATTCGTCATTTTCGGTTGCTTCATACGCCTCAGCGACGCCGTAAAACGCGACACCGCCCGGCCAATCCCATTCGAAATCCATCTGAAATGTCCGCTTGACGATTCTGTCGATCACTTCATTCAGTTTTTCTTCATCAAAAACAAGCTTTGTCATGCACTCTTCTCTCCCTTTTTATTTTAATCCGCTCATGCTGATTCCTTGGACGATCGATTTTTGAAAAACGAAAAATACGAGAATCACCGGGACGAGTGAGACGACTGACATCGCAAACATCGCCCCCCAGTTAGACGCCGTTTCCGTATCTAAAAACAGCTTTAGTGCCAGAGAAACCGGGTAAAGCTCCGGCTTGTTCAAGTAAAGAAGCGGATTAATCAGCTCCTCCCACTTCCAGTAAAACGAGAAGATGGCGGACGTCGCGAGCGCCGGTGCGATCAATGGCAAAATGATTCTGAAAAAGATGCCGAGACGGCTGCAGCCATCAATTTTTGCCGCTTCATCGAGTTCTACCGGGATCGTCCTGATGAACTGAATCATCAAAAAGATAAAAAACGCGTGCCCGAAAAATTGTGGAACAACGATCGGCTTGAAGGAATTCAGCCAATCCAGTTTTGCAAAAATGATGTATTGCGGAATCATCAGCACCTCGTGCGGCAGCATCATCGTCACCATCATGCAGCTAAACCAAAATGCCTTCCCTTTAAACGGAATCCGTGCGAATCCGTAAGCGATGAACGCTGAGGACAAAACCGCACCGACCGTCGAGAGGCCGACGATGATAAGCGAATTTTTAATAAATGTGATGAACGGCTGTCCGGCGATCCCTTTCCAGCCCTCCGTGTAATTGGACAGGATCAAAGGATCCGGGATGAGCGAATGGGATGTGGCGAATATGCTCGCACTTTCTTTAAACGAGCTTGCGATCAGCCAGATAACGGGATACAAAAGGATGATCGCAAGACCGGCAGTCGCGATATGGAACACGAGCTGCCCGGCTCTTTTCTTTCCCGTTCCTGCGGGAAGCGGGGCAGGCGCCGCCCGCCCCGAAATGTCTTTTACCGGCTCCACCAGCTACCCCTCCTTCGATTCGTAATGCACCCATAAGGATGAAGTTTTGAACAATATGAATGTGACAAGGCCGATCAGGATGAGCATCACCCATGCCATCGCCGATGCGTAGCCCATTTGGAAAAAGTTGAAGGCCCGCTGGAACAAATAGAGAGAATATAGAAGCGTCCCGTCAAGCGGACCGCCTTCCCCTTTTGAAATAATGTAGGCCGGCGTAAAGGTCATGAAGGCTGAAATGGTCTGCATCACCAGGTTAAAAAAGATGATCGGACTGAGAAGCGGGAGCGTAATGAGAAAAAAACGCTGAAATCTGTTTGCACCGTCGACGCTTGCCGCTTCCTGATACATCGGCGGGATATTTTTCAATCCGGCAAGAAAGATCAGCATGGAAGAGCCGAACTGCCACACCGACAAAAGAATCAAGGTCCACAATGCGCTTGTCGGATCCTGATACCAAAGAATCTTCTTGTCAAATCCGAGGAAGAACAAAAGCGCATTGATAACACCGTCATTGCCGAATACATTTCGCCACATAATCGCGACCGCCACGCTGCCGCCGATAATGGACGGGAGATAAAAGAGCGTCCGGTAAATGCCGACACCTTTTTCGGCTCTGTTCAAAATCACCGCAATGAAAAGCGCAAACGCGAGGCGCAGCGGAACACCCGCGAGCACGTAATAAAACGTCACTTTCAGCGAGCCCCAGTACTTTTCATCATCTGTCAGCATCGCCTTATAGTTGTCAAGGCCGACCCATTTGGGCGGGGTGAACAGATCGTAGCTTGTAAAAGACAGAAACAGCGAGGCTCCCATCGGAATGACGGTAAAGCATAAAAATCCGATAATAAACGGGGAAATAAAGGCGTAACCCGCCAAATTGTCAATTTTATTTTTTCGCTTCACGTTCACTTCCTCCTGCATTTGATGAGCGGCCCTCCACTTGTCCCGCTTATCATTGTTGATTTCTTTTCAGTATCGCGTCCGCTTCTTTTCTGAACTTCGCGGCTCCTTCTTCAGGCGTGATCTTTTTAAACAAAATCTGGTCTGATGTGTCTTTTAGCAGTTTGATAACTTCGGCGCTGCCGATCGGTTCAGGCGGTTCCGCTTCCCCCGCGGACTCCGAAGCCCGTTCGACATATTCGAAAATCTTTTTCTCCTCTTCACTCAGTTCTTTCTTCACCGTTTCCGCAATTTTGGAGGAAACCGGCACGCCTCTTTCTCCTTTGATCAGGGCATTGGCTTTTTCATTGTTAATAAAGAAGTCGATGAATGCAGCCGCTTCTTTTTTTTGCTCGGAGCTTTTCGGGATTGAAAACAGCATGCTCGGCCTTAAAAACAGCGCCTTTTCTTTCGCCTGTTCAGGAGGCAGTTTTAATGACAGAGGTGCATCGGTCAGCTGTGCGAACGCCGAAAACTGATTTGAATAATTCCATGTTGCAGCCGTTCGGCCTTTAACGATAAAATCGTCCTCCATTCCCTTCACTTGCGCGCTTTCATCAGGTGTCGGCGATGCTTTTTCATCAACGAGCTTCACCTGACGCTTGAAGTAATCGACAAACAGCTTGTCGTCTGAATAAGCAAGGCCTGTGCCGTCCTCTTTATAAAAGCGCTCGCCCTTCGTCCTCAAGTAATAAGGGAAAAAGACATCAGGCGGATGCATGCCGTTTGAACCGTATTGCCCCGTCTTCTCCTCGACCTCTAGCGCCAGGTTTTCAAAATCGGTCCACGTCCAGCTGCCGTCGTCAATTTCAACGCCCGCTTCTTTTAGCATGTCATCATTTGTAATCACCGACAGCACATTCACACCGAGCGGGAAGCCGTATAACTGATCACCGATTTTGCCGCCTTTGATCGTCTTTTCATCAATCGATTCGGTATTGATGGTCCCGTCCTTGACGTACGGAGTCAGGTCTTCAAGCTGGCCTTTTTTTCCGTATTGGGATAAATACGCCATATCCATCTGAATCACATCTGGCAGCTGACCCGCCGCAGACATCGGGGCAAGTTTTTTCCAATAATCGTCCCAATTCGCAAACTCCGCTTCGATTTTGACATGCGGGTGTTCCTTTTCATACAGCTCGATAATCTTTGATGTATAATCATGCCGAGGCTGTCCGCCCCACCACGCGACCCTCAAGGTAACCTTCTTTTTGCCGTCCGCACCGGCCGCCTCTTCAGTGTTTGAACTGCATCCGAACAGGCCGAGCGTCAGCAAAACGCAAAATGAGAAAAACACAAATCTTCTCATCAACATTTCCCCTCCTTATTTTGTAAGTGCTTACATTTCATTTTAAATTCAACTTTTTGTCCTAGAAACTCAAAAAACAGAGAAGAATGTTAAAAAAACAGAGATTCCGTCAATACGCAAAAAACCGCCGAATATACCGGCGGCATTAAAACGTGTTTTCTTCTTTTTTTCGAAATTCTGACGGGGTGAATCCTGTGTATTTTTTAAAAACAAGGCTGAAGTATTTCGGATTGTGGCCAAACCCCAGCTCCTCTGCCAGTGCGCCGATGGCCGTGTTTTTAGACTTCTTCATCTTCGCGATCGCTTTTTCGATGCGCACCTTTGCAACATAGCTTGAAAACCTTTCACCGGTTTCCTGTTTAAACAGCTTGCCGAGATAATCCGGATTCATGTACAGCATGTTGCGGGCTGCCCATTTCAGCGAAAGCTTCGGATTTGAGGCCTCCTTTTCGATGAGATCGAGCATCCTCCCGATTAAAACCGATCTCTCTCCTTCATGTTGGACGATCTGTGCGTATGCCTTTTCGTACATAGCGGAGGCTTCGCTGATACTGCCGCTTTTGCTGAGTGATGCTTCAGGTTCAAATTGAAGCAGATGGCGTGAAAGTTCTTGGACGCTTTTCATTTTTTCCTCAAGTACGGCAGGAGCGACTTTTCCGTCAACTGCACAAACAAGCACTTGTTGAACGCAGGCCGAAGCGATGACAGAACCGTTCAGCACCTCATCCGCAATGGACTCAACACCTTGGGCATAGTCTTTGTCATCCCCGTCCCGGACGGAAAACAGGATCAGTCTGATGACCTTTTGCTCTGAAAAAAAGCGCAGGCACGTTTCATCCTCGATGCGGCTGCCCGTGACCAGCTCTTTTAACATTTGCTTCATAAGATGCGGCTTCATCATCTCCAGATCATTTTTTACTTTTTGCGCCGATTCCTCTTTTTTCAGCTCGCCGATCACGCTTTGAAGCGAATCTGTAATGTGGTTTTCATTGCAGGGTTTGAGCAAATAATGTCTGACTCCGTATGACATCGCTTTTTTTGCATATTCAAACTGGCCGAAGCCCGTCAGCAAAATAAACCGGATTGACGGGTAGTCGCGGGACACTTTCTCGATCAGTTCGAGTCCTCCCATCCCGGGCATTTTAATATCGCTGATCACAATGTCCGGCCGCTCTTCCATAATCAGGCGGTAAGCGTCAATCCCGTTTTGTGCGGCTCCGATCAAAGACGTTTCGAACGAACTCCACTCGATCATGCTGGAGATGCCGTCGAGAATAATCCGTTCATCGTCCGCCAACAGCACTTTATACATCATCACACCCCGCTTTGAAATGGTATTTTAATTAACATTTCGGTTCCCTTGTTCTTTTCGCTTGAAATCGTCAAGCCGTACCCTTTGCCAAACATCAGCTGAATGCGCTCATCGATATTTTGCAGTCCGATTCCTCTGCCTCTTGTCCGGACAAGCTCTTTTCTCGCTTTTTCCAAAAAGTCTTCATCCATGCCCGGTCCGTTGTCGGTAACCGTTAAATATACAAACCCGCCTTTTTTATATGCTTTAATGTGAATATGGCAAGGTTCAATGAAGGGCTCGAGACAGTATGTAATCGCATTTTCAGCCAAAGGCTGGAGGACAAGCTTTGGCACGCGGCATTTTTTCACCGCCGGCTCAATGTCGAGTTCAAAAACGAGCCGCTCCTCAAAGCGAAAACGCTGAATGGTAAAATAGTGGAGCACAATTTCAGCTTCTTCCTCGATCGTCACCACGTCGTTTTTCATATTGATGGCATTCCTGAGCAAAAACCCGAGGGATTCCGTCATCTTTGAAATTTGCGGCTGACGGTTCGTTTTTGCCAGCCAGTTGATCGACTCGAGCGTGTTGTATAAAAAGTGGGGGTTAATTTGCGCTTGGAGCGCTCTGAATTCCGTCTCTTTCAGCATCAGCTGCTTCTCGTAGTTCTCGGCAATCAGTTCATTGATCCGTTCAACCATTTTAAAAAAGTTGCGGTTTAAGACGCTGACTTCATCCTGCCGGTCTGAAGGAGCACGAGTGAGCGGCGCCAGTTTAAAATCGCCGGTTTGGACATTTTTCATGGCTGCCACCAGCTTCTCAATCGGACTCGTAATGCCCCTGGCCATTTTTCTTCCAAAAAGAACCGCAATCAAAAAGAAGAGGATAAAAAGGGAAATCAGGATCGTCTTCATCGCAGAGATTTTCGAAAACATCGCGTCAAAAGGGATCAGGCTCCAATACGTCCAATTCTTATACGCTGATTTGACATATGAAACGAAAAAGCGCTGGCCGTTTTCCTCCACAATGTCATATCCGTTTTCTGCGTGAGAAGATAAACGTAGTCCATCGGTTTGGCTGAAAGGCATTTCAGAAAAAAACAGCTCCTGCCCGTCCGACATCGCAATCTTGCCTGCGCCTTCCCCCCAGTCTTTCGGAAGATCGCCGATGACCCGTTTTAAATCGGCGACAATCACCACTGTTCCCAGATGGTCAAGGTTTAAACGCTCATAGGAGCGAATTTCCCGGACGGATAACAGCTCGCCGGTTTCACCCGGCATGGGCTCCCACGTGTTGCTGCCTTTTTGGCGCGACGCTTTTTCGATCAGCGCATTCTTTTGCTCCCGCAATGCTTCGGTTAAATTCGCACCTGCGGAATACTCGGTTCCGGAAGCATCAAACAAATGAATCGATTTAATGTACCGCTTAGAGCCGGTATATTCGGCAAGCTTATCCCAGATTTTGCTTTTCATTCGGTAGGTCACGTATTTGTTTTGGCCGCGGCCGGCTTTCAGAAGGTTTGCTTGGATGGCGGCGTCAGTGGTCAGTTGATATGACACATCCTCAATCTTTTTCAATTCATCTTCAATGCTTTTTGATGATAACATCAGCACCTGTGACGACTTCCTGTAAATCTGCTGGTCATAGACACGGAACGCGTATTGAACGCCACTCAAGATCAAGATGAGCGAAACAGCCATGATCAATGAAATCAAGATAAACAATTGATCTTTAATTTTTAAATGCTGATACCGGTTCACCGAACGAACACCTTCATTTCAAGCGTGTGACGGCAGCCTGTTTATCTGTCCGGCGCCCGTCTATTGCGCGGAACGCCTGAAACGAGAGCTTCGTCAAAATGAAGCTTAAAGCGCTGCCGCTGAAGAATAGAAGAAATGTGACATGAAATAAAGCGAGCAGAATCATGCCAAACGCGCTGATCAGCATGAAAAACGAGGTGAGCGGACGGGAAAAGCCGATGATAAAGCTGTATTTCAGCACTGCAATCCGTTTTAAATCGTAGTGGACATCAATTGGAAAAGCGTAAAAGAGGATGATGGCGTAAATGATAAACAAACTGATGAACAGACTTAAGACAACCGGCTGATCGTGAAAATAGACGGCCGCAATTTGAAAATCAACAATCAGCAATAAACCGACCAGACCCAATATCAAACCGAGAACGCTTGCTTTGGCCCATTTCTTTTTAAACGCCTGATAAAACGTCTGAAACACCGGGATATCCATCTTTCCCAGCGCCCACTGTCTTGTCACAGCGAACATCGCGGCAGTCGCCGGCGCTAAACCGAAGATGACCGCTCCCGCCAGCGTGAAGCCGATCCACAACAGATTCAAATAGGCGAGCCGCATCACCCACTCGCAAAAGCGGTAAAATCCATTTGCCAACGTGTGAATCATGGTCTCCCTCCTTCGCAACTTAGTAAACGCTTACAAAAAATATATTTCTCTTCTTTCGAAAAAAATCCTCTTTTCCCCGCTGACAGACGGAAGAAGGCTTGATCTAAAAGCCTTAGACCAAGCCCTTGCTTCCGCTATTTAGCCGATGTCTTAATGTTGACGCCGACCGCCGTCCCGTTTCTGCTTGAATCGGCAACCCCCATAAACGTTCTGTTCTCCCGGTCAATGAAAATACTTTGGACATTGCCGATATCAACCGGATTCGCACCGAATCTGTGGCCGAAGTCATTGAGCTTCAGTCTGACATCCTCCGGCATTCCCGATTCATAGCGGTAAGAAGTCAGGCTGTTCGTATAGATTCTCGGCTCTTCAATCGCATCCTGAAGGCTCATGCCGTACTCAAAATAATTCAAGATCGTCTGGAAAACGGAAGCAATGATCGTCGTTCCTCCCGGGGAACCAACAGTCAGCACCGGTTTTTCGTCTTTAAAAACGATCGTCGGCGTCATGCTTGAAAGCGGCCTTTTATTCGGCTGAACTTCGTTCGCTCCGCCTGGAACCGCATCAAAATCGGTCAGTTCATTGTTTAAAAACAGTCCGTACCCGGGCACTAAAATCCCCGTTCCAAAAAGCTGTTCAATCGTAGTCGTATAAGAGACAACATTGCCCCACTGGTCCGTGACGGTAAAATGCGTCGTCTCCCCGATCGTCTTATCTTCAGGCTGAGGCACGATCTCATAATTCGGCTCTCCCGCCTCGTATTTCCATGGATCGCCTGCTTTCACATCGCGGTTCATCGAATCAAGGCTGATCAGCTGCTGCCGCTCCTTAATATAATCGGGATCGAGCAGCCCTGAGAGCGGAACATCGACAAATTCCGGATCGCCCGCATATGCCGCCCTGTCCGCATAGGCGAGGTGCATCGTTTCCGCGAGCAGATGATATTTTTCAAATGATTTTGGATCGTATTGGGATAAATGAAAATCATCAATCAATTTCACCATCTGCAGCATGAACACTCCGCCTGAACTTGGAGGAGGCATGCTTGCGATATCATAGCCGTGGTACTCGCCCCAGATCGGCTTATCTGTTGTGACCTCATAGCGGGACAGGTCATCAGGTGTCATCGAACCCCCGAAATCCTGCACGACATCTGCTATCGCCCGGCCGATTTCTCCATCATAAAAGGCTTTTGACCCTTCTTTCCGTATTAATTTAAACGTCTTGGCCAAATCCTTTTGTACGAGGATATCACCTTCTTTCAAAGGTTCACCGTCGGGAAGGAAAATATCCTTTGCGGCCGTTTTGCTGAGCTTGTCCTGATGGTCCTTTATCGCATCGGCCAAAACCGAATCGATCGGGAACCCTTCTTCTGCAAGCTTAACGGAAGGCGATATCAAGTCTTCCATTTTCTTCGTTCCCCACTTTTTATGCGCTGCTTCGAGCCCTTTCAGCGTTCCCGGCACACCGACCGCATTTCCGTGTCTCGACCTTTCTGAAAAAGGAATCACCTTTCCGTCTTCATCCAAAAACATGTCAGGTTCGGCACCCTGTGGAGCACGCTCCCTGCTGTTGACGATCGACGTTTCCTTCGTCTCGCCATCGTAGACCATCATGAATCCACCGCCGCCGATTCCCGACATCATCGGCTCCGTTACATTCAGAGCATACTGAATCGCAATTGCTGCATCAATGGCATTCCCGCCCTTTTTCAACACTTCGGCTCCGATTTTTGATGCAAGCGGATGGGCCGTAGCCACCATACCGTCTTTCCCGACGGCGACTTTATCACCATCTCCGCCGCTCATAACCCCTTCTGCTTTTGACACCGGACTGAAAAAGCAACCAACCGCCAAGCAAATCGCAACAACTAAGAAAGCTAACCGTCTCATCAGATCACCTTCCTTTCCAGTTTATTACTACTATAACAGGAAAGTGAACTGAAAATAAGGAAAACTCCCAATTTTCTATTTTTTTGAACCTAAACTCCCAAATTCCTCAAAAAAATCCTGTCATTCGTTCTTTTGACACAATGAGCTGAAAGGAGAAAACGCCTATTATCATCATAAAATCCCGGATGGCAGCTGGTGCTTGCGCCCACCTAAAAGATGTGAATATCTAAAAATTAAATGGTTTTTTTCGACTGCACCTGTTTTTTTTCGACAAAAAGTTATATAATATTTTGATGTGTGCATTGTCTCATTTAAACAATGGAGGGTTACAAATGTTGAAAAGAAAAAAAGACAAGTTTTCCGTGCTTTTGACGGAAATTGCAAAAAATTTAGACGAAACAGCTGAGTATTTTGTTAACTATAAAGTGACGAATCAGACAACCCTTAAAGAATTCGCGGATACCTTAAAAGAGTATGAGACAAAAGGAGATAATTATGTACATACGATGATTAAGGAGCTGAACAAAGCATTTATCACGCCGATCGAACGCGAAGACATCCTTCAGCTTACAAACAGCCTCGATGATGTACTCGACGGTATCGAACACTTTTCAGCCATGATGGAAATCTTCTCGATCACATCTTCAGATGAGCATATTGATAAATTCAGCGGCTATATCAGAGAATGCGCAAAAGAAATTCTGTTGACAATTGAATTGCTGGCGGAAAATCGCCTGACAGAAATTCAGCCGCACGCCATTAAAATTAAAGAATACGAACATAACTGCGATAACCTGCACCGCAAATCGCTGAAGAATCTTTTCGGGAAAGAGACCGATCCGATTAAAGTGATCCAGTACAGGGAAATCTATGAGACGCTAGAAGAAATCGCAGATTCATGCCAAAGTGTAGCAAACAATTTAGAAACCATCATAATGAAAAATGCGTAACGAGGGATTATAATGGATCTTTTATTTGTATTAACCATACTGATTGTCATCTTTGCTTTGGCATTTGACTTTATCAACGGTTTTCATGATACGGCAAATGCGATCGCCACCTCGGTATCGACAAAAGCGTTAAAACCAAGGCACGCCATTATAATGGCGGCAGTTATGAACTTCGCCGGCGCCATGACGTTCACAGGCGTAGCGAAAACCATTACGAGCGACATCGCCGACCCTTTCAAACTGGAAAACGGATCGGTCGTGATCCTTGCAGCTCTTATCGCAGGCATTACATGGAACCTGGTGACTTGGTATTTCGGCATTCCCAGCAGCTCATCCCACGCGATCATCGGAGCGATTGCCGGAGCTGTCATCGCATCGGAAGGATTCGCCGCGATTAAATACCACGGATTTATTAAAATTATCGAAGCACTTATATTATCGCCCGTTTTGGCGTTTGTTTTAGGATATTTGATCTACAGCATCGTCAAAGTCATTTTTAAGAACAGCAATCTGGCCAAAACGAATAAGCGGTTCCGGCGCGTTCAAATCGCGACAGCTGCCATACAGTCCTATACACACGGCACGAACGATGCACAGAAAGCGATGGGTATCATTACGATGGCTTTAATTGCGGGTAACTTGCACAGTACAACTGACATCCCGTTCTGGGTGCAGCTTGCATGCGCCACAGCCATGGGACTCGGAACATCTGTCGGCGGCTGGAAAATCATCAAAACCGTCGGCGGAAAAATCATGAAGATCCGTCCCGTCAACGGTGTCTCTGCAGATTTGACGGGAGCCCTCATCATCTTTGGTGCGACGATCGTCCATTTGCCTGTCAGCACGACACACGTCATTTCTTCATCCATTTTAGGCGTAGGCGCTTCCCACCGGGTGAAAGGCGTAAACTGGGGCACCGCAAAACGGATGTTGATCACATGGGTCATTACCCTTCCCATTTCGGCAACCATCGGTGCATTTGCCTATTTCATACTAGATTTATTCTTTTAATCAGCACACTCCCGTCCGAATCCAGGACGGGAGTTTTCATGTTTAAAAGAAAGCCGGCATAACAATAGAATAGGAACTGCACTATTTCTCGGGAAGAGGGAAACCAGTTATGCTGCTATTTTATCAATTCCTTGTTTGGCTCATTGTATTGGCGCTGGCTCTGTATGTGGCTGCCGTGTGGCGTTTTGAAAAAAAGCTCACCGAAAAAACGGTCGCGATCCGAAAAACGTGGTACCTGCTTTATGTTATCGGCGCCGTGATTTATTGGACGCACGATCCTCAGTCGATTTTCACAAACCCGCTTCATTACCTGATCGTTGCCGTTTTTTTCACGCTGACAGACGCTTTTATTTTCTTAAACGCTTACTTTAAAAAGCTCGGCAGCTCCGAACTCGCGACAGACACAAGAATGCTTCTCGAAGAAAACAACGACCTCCTCCACACATATCAAAACAGGCTGAAAACGTTTCAATACCTATTGAAAAACGAACCGATCCACATCTATTATGGAAATATAGAAGCATATGCAGAAGGGATCGAAAAGCTCATCAAACGATTTGCCGAAAAAATGAATATATCCGCTGCACTTTGCGAATATAATTCAGAAGAAAGCAAGGATCATTTGCTTGAGCATATGGAAAACCGCTTCGATGTTCAAGAAAAGCTTGAGCGCAAAGACGTTTATTATGAAGAAAACGGAAAAATGGTCCTCATTCCTTTTTCCATCCACAATTTTGACTATGTCATGAAGTTAACCTCAGAAGACCTTGTCACAGAATTTGACTACCTCCTGTTTACTTCTTTAACAAGCATCTATGATCTTCTGCTACCAAACGAAGAGGACGGTGACGACTGATGGAGCCTGCTTTTCAGCAAGACCATGAAAGCGCAAAAAAGCGCCTCGCCTTTAAAATGTTTAAAAAGCAATCCAAAACCAATATCGCGAAATACGAAGTCAGCCCCCATACCGAACGGATTTTCCGGCAAAACGAACGGCTGATCGGCGAGTATAAAAGAAAAAAAGCTTAACGAGGACGGGAAAATTCTCCCGTCCTTATTCCGTTTTCCCGTTTCATACATACAATAAACCAATCAACTAAAAGCGCTGAATTAGGTGATGCTGTGAAAAAACTGAAAAAACAAGTCAAACACGTCGATTTCGCAAAATTTGGCCTGTCAGACTATACCTCTCTTCTCAGAAGAAGAAGCGAGAAAATCATTAAAACGCTGAACAAAAGAAAAAACAAACCGTGAAGCCTGAACTTTCAACCTCCTTCCCTGCTGAGAAGGGGGTTTTTTATGCCTTCAGCAGTATGTGCATCATAAAGGATGCCCCTGTCCGCCTTCTGCAACAGATTGAGGCAGCTTCTCAGAACGTATCGGTTTCACAAACAAAGCGACGCAAATAGAACCTGCCACCGCCAGCCCTCCCGCAAGCAAAAAAGCGCTTGTGAAAGCCCCGGTATACTCGACGATGTACCCTGTAACGGTCGGACCGATAATACCGGACGTATTGGCAAGAAAGTGCATGAATCCGCTCACACCCCCGACCCTGTCCGGATGAACGATATCCTGTATAATCGCCCAGTATGTGATGCCGGTCAAATACAAAAAGAAAACCGATAGCGCGACAAGGGCAACAGCTCCAAACGCAGTCGTGACAAGCCCGGCAAATCCAATGCATACCGCCGCAGCCAAAAGGCAGCACACAAGCACGGCTTTTCTCGAAAACATCTGTTTGCCCGTCAGCTTGAACAGATAATCCGATATAAATCCCCCAAGCGCGAGACCGAGAAATCCGACAACCCACGGTATCATCGTTGCAACGCTCATATCGTGTATGCTCAGCCCCCGGGCTGACGTTAAATAGCTCGGAAACCACGTTAAGAAAAAGAATAAAATATAGTTGTAAGAAAAGAATGCGAACGCCGTAAACAGCACGGTCGGCTGCTTCAAATAAAAAGACAGCGGGATGCCGGTATCCTTTTTCGGACGCGCTTCTTTTTCAGGGGACAAACTGCGGGAGTCGTCCGGCTTATCTTTCATGAATTTCATCCAGAACCAAGTCCAGATAAGCCCGATGATCATGATCAACACAAAGGAAGCCTTCCACCCCCAATGGATCGCGATCAATCCGACGATCGGTCCTGAAATGGCTCCGCCGAGCGGCGTTCCGCACATCGTCATGCCAAGCGCCCTTGCTCTTTCTTTTTGCGGAAACCAATTGTTGACCGACTTGCTCGTTGCAGCTGACAGCGGACCTTCCCCCATGCCGAAAATGACGCGGATGATAAACAGTGAGACGAAATTATATGTCAGTGCAATGGCCCCGCTGAAAACCGACCATACGACCATTGCAGCCGACAGCGTATGTTTCGCTCCATACTTATCTGATGCCCAGCCGCCGATAAAATTAAAGATGGCATATCCGATGAAAAAACTGCTAAACAGCATGCCCATCTGCGCCGGACGTATGTTCAAATCTTCCTGAATAAAAGGAGCGGCGACAGACAATGCTGAACGATCCAAATAATTAATCACTCCCGCCAGAAAAAGCATCACGATGACAAACCCGCGGCCGTTTGAAAACATGGGCAACCCCCTCTTTCCGGAATTTAGAAAACGCTTTCATTTTATGTGGTATTACAGATGGATCAACACTTTCACAGGATTGGTTTTCGGAGCAAGTGCTGATTGAAATCCGTCAACAACATCGCGGAACGCAATCTGTCCGGTAACAAACCGGTTCGCATCCGCTCCGCCATCCCTGATGGCTTGTATCACCGTCTCAAAATCGCTTCTTAATGCGTTGCGGCTGGATAAAATGGTCAGCTCCCGCTTGTGGATTTCAGGATCGGACATGACCAGATGGCCGTGAACCAGCCCAACATAGATCAGCCGGCCCCCGTGTGCGGCGTACTGATAAGCGCTGTTCATCGATCCAAGGTGCCCTGTCGCGTCAAAGACAGCCGCCGGATAATCACCGTTCGTCAACCGTTTGATCTCATCCGCCGCATGTTCTCCCGCTAATACAACTTCATCGGCTTCAGCCCATTCACGGCTATATGTGAGGCGCTCTGTTCTAACATCCATCGCGATGACTTTCGCCCCCTTCAATTTTGCGAATTTCATCACGCTGAGCCCGATAGGACCCGCTCCAACGACAAGCACCGCTTCCCCTTTTTTGATATTTGCCCTTTCTGCAGCATGGGCACCGATGCTCAAACATTCAATGACAGCAGCTTCGCTGAGCGTTAATCCTTCTGTTTTTAACAGGTGGTCTGCCGGGATGTTTATGTATTCCCGCATGCCCCCGTCTGTATGAACACCGAGGACGTTCAGATTCACGCAGCAGTTGGGCCGGCCGTGCCGGCAGGCGATGCATGTTCCGCATTCCAAATAAGGAATAATTGACACTTGATCGCCAGGCTTAAGCGTTCCGTCGGTATCATCGATGCTGACAATTTCACCGGACAGCTCGTGTCCGAGCACCCTTGGATAAGAGAAAAACGGCTGTTTTCCGCAATAAGCGTGAAAATCGGTCCCGCAAATTCCGATCCGTTTGATGCGGACCAATGCTTCCCCATCCTTAAGTTCCGGTATTTTCACATCCGTCATTTTAAAATGATAAGGCTTTTCACACACAATCTGCTTCATGTATCGGCCTCCTTTATCGCATCGTTTAGACACCGGCATAAGCCGTAAACCCGCCATCCACCGGCACTGTTATACCGGTAACAAATCCGGACATATTCTCATCCGCCAGCCAAAGCAGCGTCCCCAGCAAATCTTCCGGGCTGCCGAAACGCTTCATCGGGGTGTGAGAGATGATCTTCTTTGCCCTGTCGGTAAATTCGCCGTTTTGATCAAGAAGAAGCCGTTCATTTTGATTGGTTAGGAAAAATCCCGGGGCAATGGAGTTGACCCTAATCCCCGTTTCGGCCAGATAGACGGCCAGCCATTTCGTGAAATTGTCGATGCCCGCTTTCGCAGCGCTGTAAGCAGGCACTTTCGTCATCGGAGTTTGAGCGCTCATTGAAGAAATATTGATCACGGATGCCCCTTTTTGGTTCAGCATCATTTTTGCAAATTGCTGTGTTGGAATGAAAGAACCGAGGAAGTTTAAATTGAAAACAGAACCGACATCATCGCAGTTCAGATCAAATAATGTCTTGATGTTGTCCTGGAAGAGGTGCTCGGAGTTGAATGTTTCATCTGATGTCGTGCCATTGGGGTGATTGCCGCCGGCCCCGTTCACCAATAGATCACAGCCGCCGAATCGGTCGGCCACAACGCGCTTCGCCCGTTCAACGCTTCGTTGATTGATGACATCACACTCAACGGCAATCGCTGCGCCGCCGGCTTTTCGGATAGCTTCGGCCACGAGTTCCCCTTTTTCAACGGTTCGATTAAGAATGGCAACATTCATACCCTGCCGGCCGAGCTCTCTCGCCATCGCACCGCAAAGCACCCCGCTGCCGCCTGTGATGACCGCAGTTTTCCCCGCTAAATTTTCATGGATTTCAAGCATTTTGAAGCCTCCTGTTTTTCTCTATTGAGCGAATCCCATATGCCCCATAAATACATGATACCGAGCGCCCTGTCATACAGACCGTAGCCGGGCCTGCACTTTTCATCCCAAATGTGGCGGCCGTGATCCGGACGCACATAGCCTGAAAAACCTGTTTCATGATAGGCTTTGACAATCCCGCAAATGTCAACTGTGCCATCTTTTGTTCTGTGCGATGTTTCGATAAAATCGCCGTTTTCGTAGACTTTGACGTTTCGGATATGGGCAAATGGAATCCGGTCGGCATACGCACGGATCATGGCGGTAAGATCATTTTCGGGATTTGCGCCCAATGAACCGCTGCACAGTGTCACACCATTAGCCGGATGATCGACAAGCTGGAGAAGCCGACCGATGCTTTCTCCTGAGGTCATGATGCGCGGGAGTCCGAAAACCGGCCACGGCGGATCATCGGGATGGATCGCCATTGTGATTCCGCAGCGTGCGGCGGTTGGAATGATGTGTTCAAGAAAATAGTGAAGATGGCTCCACAAATCCTCCTCCGTCACATTTTGATAGGCTTCAAACAGCCTTGTCAGATGCTCCAGCCGCTCCGGTTCCCAGCCGGGCATCGTGAATTCGGGATGCTTGGCGATTTGATCGACAAGCGCAAAAGGATCGATTGTGTGCACCTTTGCGTGCTCATAGAACAAAGCGGTGGAACCGTCTGGAGCCTTTTTGTATAAATCGGTCCGCAGCCAGTCAAATACAGGCATAAAATTGTAGCAGATCACTTTTACGCCGGCTTTGGCCAAATTTTCAATCGTTCGCTTGTATTTTTCAATATACAGATCTCTCGTCGGCAGCCCGAGCTTAATATCCTCATGAATGTTAACGCTTTCAACAACTTCAATGTGAAAACCGTGCTGTTCACACTGCCGCTTCACTTCTAACATTTCTTCCAATGGCCACTCTTCACCTGGCGGCTGATGATGAAGCGCCCAAACGATCCCCTCTACACCGGGAATTTGCCTGATCTGCTCAAGGGTGACGGAGTCGTTTCCTTCTCCATACCATCTGAAAACCATTTTCATCACACTTCCTCCTCACCGATTCAATAAGATAAAATGATCTTTGTGACCTGATGGGGACAGTTTTTCGCTTTTTTCAATGCCTCTTCTATTTCTGTAAAAGGCATGATCTCAGTGACAAAAGATCGGGCTATTTCGGGGTTTTCATTCAAAAATTGAATGACGTCGGGAAATTGATTGACACTGTGTTTTGTTCCGTAAATTTCAATATCTTTCTTTGTGAGAAGAAGACCCGGAATCGTCACATTTTCCCCCGTTAAGCCGACAATGACAATGCGCCCGGCGGCAGCTGCCAAATGGACGGATTGCTCAATCGTCGCGGGAATCCCGGCCGCTTCGAACACAATCCCCGCTCCTTCTCCGTCTGTCAGCTTCAGAATCATTTGCTCGGCATCCTCTTCACCAGGCTGTATAACGGCATCCGCACCGAATGCTTCGGCAAGCTCAAGCCTTTCCCGTACGGGATCGACAGCGATTACACGGGAGTCAAAGCGCTTTTTAAGCTGTGCCAAAATCGTTAACCCGATCGGACCCATTCCCAATATGACAATCGTTTCGCCTGTTTGAATAGCTGCCCGCCGAACCGCCTGCGCTCCGATGGAAAACGGCTCGCACAACGCTGCGGCTGCAAAATCCATTTGCTCAGGAATCGGATGGACATGCGTTTCCGGGACAATGATAAAATCAGCGAAGCCTCCTCTGCGAACCGATCCGATCATATCGATGTTCACACAGGCGTTTGTCCTCCCTTTCCGACAAGGGTAACAGCCTCCGCACGGAATAGCCGGTTCAATTACGACCCTTTCGCCCGCGGATCGCTCCCTCACCCCGGCCCCCGTTTTTTCAATGATGCCTGCGAGCTCATGACCAAAAATCTGAGGGTACTGTGCATATGGATTTGAACCGTCGTAAAAATGCACATCACTGCCGCAAATGCCGGCGGCCTTTACCTTGACAAGGACTTCGCCGCTGGCCGGTTCGGGACGCGGAACGTCGCGAAATTCAATTGAAAATGGCTTCGTCATCACCGCAGCTTTCACATCACCACTCCTTTAAAAGCGCTTACTTTTGAAATAACCGGGAAACTCATTAATGAGCATCTGTTTATCGACGATGACCAGCTGCAAATGCTCCTCGGCAATTTTCTTAGCTTTCGCCTTCTGTTTTGTTCGAATCGCTTCTGTTAATGCCCCGTGCTGCTGATGAATGGTATTCCAGTTAAAATCGGCGGCAAGCCTTAATAAACGGATTCTTTGGAAGGGAACGTTCATCTGCTGAATCGCAGCCCAAACATTCGCTTTTCCGCAGCCTTCAAAAATCGCCTGATGAAAAGCTTCATCCAATTCAAACAAACTTTCATAGTTTTTCTGTGCAATCGATAATTCCTGCATCTTCACATTCTGCTCCAACTTAAACATAGCTTCCTCCGGAAAGTCTTCACACGCCAGTTCAGCTACAGCCTTTTCCAGGTTTTCCCGCATAAACCTCGCTTCCTCCACCAGATCAAGATCAATTAGCGATACGCGGGTTCCTTTCTGCGGATAGACTTCGAGAAGCCCTTCTCTCGACAGCTGCAAAAAAGCCTCTCTGACCGGAGTGCGGCTGACTTCATACCGTTCTGAAATCTCTTTTTCCGATATCAGCTCACCCGGCACAAGCCGAAACTTCATGATTTCTTCCTTCAGCATCTGATAGATTTGGTCTCTGACAGACCGCGGGTTTAACTGTTTCATTGTCATGACTCTCACCTCCTCTCTGCCATACTACCATACAAGTATGGTTGTGAATATATATTTTTGAAAATTTTAAAAATATAAAGGAACTTTAAAAGTTCCTTTATTTCAAGAGAGCAAGGATTTTCGCTTTTGTCTTCGGTCCGTATATTCCGTCCGCCCCCAAACCGTACATCAGCTGAAAACGTTTCACCGCGTTTGCCGTCTTCACTCCGTAGTATCCGTCGATCCCGTGGTTTTTGGCCCCTTTATCAGGGTAATAATAAAGAGCCGCAAGGGCTGTCTGAATTTGTGTGACGGCCGTTCCTTTCATCAGCGGGCTTTTCACCTTATAAATGCCGGCGGGAAGAGTCCATGTCTTGCTCTTACCGCCCGCTGACGCTTCAGCGGCTGTGAGGGCTTTTTCAGTTGCCGGGCCGTAAATGCCATCGGCTTTAATTCCCGCTTTCTTTTGTAAAGAAGCAACCGCTTGCACCGTCTCGTTTCCGTAGCTTCCGTCCGCCCCGTATTTGGGCAGCGAAAAACCGGCCGCGATCAAGCGCGTTTGCAGCTTTTTCACATGAGCGCCTGACATTCCTTTTTTGAGTATAATGCCCGACGATGAGCTTGTTTTGCTGGTGGAGGCAGCCGACACGGATACGGTTTTCGTTCCCAAAATGGCGTCTACTCTTTTACGGAAAGCTGACAATTGGCCGGCATCTTTCACCCACGGGGTTGGACAGCTTTTGTTGGTGACATCGTAATGGCGGACAATCCGATCTGTGGACAAACCGTATGTCTTGCACAAATCCGCTACAAGCTCCGCCGCATTGCGAATCGTCTCCTCATGGATGGTACCGTCTTTTTCCACGCACATTTCGACCCCGAGCGCCATGGTATTGGCATTCGGCTTCAGGAAGCTGACATAGCAGCGGTTTTGATCATGCGCATGATAAGCGACTTCCTGATCGGGAATAACATGCTGTGCCTCATGGCGGTCGACAAAATAGTGAGCCGAGGCATAACGCTTGTCAATAATGCAAGTGCCATTGAAATAATTGCGCTCATTTAAAGCGGAAGCCCCGGGCGTCGCCGTCCAATGCATGACAATTCCATTGACTGCCGCAAGCTTCAGCCCGGGACGGGTGTATTGATTGACTTTTACAAAGTTCTTGATGACTTTGACCAAACTTCATCATCCCTTTTCACATTCAATTCAGAAAGCCGCCTCAAAGACGGCTTCATTTCGTTAAACCTTTTTTCTGTAAAACCTCTTGTTGCATTTTCCCTTTGCTCGTCACATAGTTGTTCTTATACCAGGCAACCAGTGATGCAACGATCGTAAAAGCCGCAGACCCTGCCGAATACAGGGCATCCGCCAATGTATGAATTTGATCTTCGGCGACCGGTAAAACCGGCTTTCCAAACATGATCAACGTCTGATTGACCAGCGCAATAAAAAGAAGCACCGTCCTGACGACCGTGCCTTTGTCAATATGTTTCATCATCTTGTCCTCCCTTATTTCTGCAATAAATTATAAAAAACAGCGATCGCTCCGCCGATGATGCCGGTGCTGACCGCTGTAATGATCGCGCCTGTGATGCTGCGCTTGATCCAAGTTGTATTCTCTTCGATTTTGTTCAGCTTTTCGTTAATCGAGATGATTTGCTGATCGTGGCGGTCTGATGTTCGTTCGAGTGTGCTGACGCGCTGTTCGAGTGATTTTTGATCAGCTTTCATTTCCTGAACTTCTTTTTGGAAGATATCCAGTTCTGGTGCTTCCAGCATTTTAATTCCCTCTCTCATATTGTTTAAATGATTTTTTAAAAATCTATGTGGCTTTAAAACTAAATCCAAAACTGATATATTCATTTGGATTTACTGTATTCGAGCAGTTTTCGATCACAACATTACCATCAACACTCACCTGTAAGCGATGATACTGCGGAGTATTGGACATGCCCAGTTGAGATGCTACACCTACAAATTGAAAGGCGCGTGACGGCCGATAACCTTTCGGCAACACGAATGCAGGAATATTAAAACCAATCTTTCCTTTTGCAATTGCACCTTCTACAAATACCGTGCCGGTTGCATCTTTTGTATAACGGGCTTTCGTGCTATCCGCATAGTTAACCCATTCATTTAAAAGCGTTGGAAAGTGCCAAGTTAAGTTCGTCAGCTTTGCCTCAAGACTCTCAACGGAGACTAATTCTGTCCACTCAGTCCAGTTGCCACCGGATATTGTTTTCCGATAGGTTCTGTTTGCATTGTCAAACGCGATCACATGACCATAGTTACCTAAAGCGTTGCAAGTCCAAATTCCTCGAACGGCCGCGCCTGGTCCGTTTGATGCTCCTGAAGCTGCCGTAAAATGTACCAGCCCGGTATAATGTGGGAGAACCGTTTGAAAGTCATCTTCAGCGCTTATATATACCTTTGCTTGTCCATCGACCCCGGTAATATTAAAAATCTGGCTTCCGTTCCATTTATCTCTTTCATCCTCAGTAACATGCCGTGTTTGATCGTTATGATGCAAGTCAAATTCATCTTTTGTAGCCTGCCTTTTATTGATCACTTCCCCCAGACCGACCTGGGTTTTTGTTACACCATGCGGGTTATCCTTTTTCGAAGTGTGCCTGTCTGTATAGGCAGTTGAACGTTGTTCAGCTTCGGCGGCAAACTGTGCAATCGACTCATCATTTGTATTCAGCTGATCGATAACCTGATTAAACAAATCAGCGTGGGCTTTGTCCGTCGTCCGAAAAGGCTTCGGTTTTTGGATATCCAATTTATATTGCCCCCCCCTCTTTGAAAAAGTAATCTATTGATTTTACTGTGCAGCCCTGAACTTAAATCCGAAAGTAATAAACTCGTTTGGATTTACGGTATTTGAACTGGATTGAATGCATACCCTTCCGTCAGTATCGATCAGTGTGCGGTGATATTGGGGTGTTGACCCCGTACCTACACTTGATGCAACACCAATAAAGTGCATCATTTGAATTGGACGGAACCCCTCAGGCAGCGTAAACGCAGGAACATCAAAACCAATCGTCCCGCCCGTTATTGATCCGATGATTTCGACTTCACCAAGAACATTTTTACAAAACCGGACTTTGTGTGACCCATACTGTTTCCATCCATTTGTCAACGTTGGGGTCTGCCAAGCAACGTTTGAGTCATCATCTGTCACTACTCTCTTCCATCCTCGGAACAGACCATCTGTATGAACCATCCCAAACCACATGATCGAGTGATAGCTTGCAGTCACAACAATTGTTTTCCTTCCCGATTCCCCTTCGAAAACATCATAATTAAACCAGCCTGTATTACTGGGGTTTGGCACATTAATGAGCGAACTGTTGACGCCGTAATAAAATCCCGTGGGCAACGCAAGCACATCTGTTCCGGCATCCAATTTTAAGCGTTTTCCGTTATCATTTGTCATTTTATATAGTTGTGCATTGTTCCATTTTTCCCGCTCATCTTCATTCACATGGAGATTTGTATTTCGTTCATGAGCATCAACCTTGGCTTGCGCACCATTAGTCGTTTCATGGGTCTGCCATGGCGTCCACGTTGTTGAATCGGATTTTCTAAATCTAAAATACGACTGTTTCCCTTCGTACGATTCATAGGCAGCCTGAACTAAAGTATTGCCGAAGCTCATGACAAGCAAAAATATCCGATTTGATGAAGGTGGTGAGTTGATTCCTTCATTATAGATGAGATACATGCCTGTCTCTGTCAAAGTGTTAAAATCTGTTGTTTCTGAACTGCCTCTGTAAAAGACTTTTCCGTTATTTTCGGTTAATTTATATAACTGCCCTGCGCTCCATTTTTCCCGTTCTTTGTCAGTGATGTGAATCGAATGGTCGCTGGCATGCGCATCAGTATACGTTTTAGCCTTTTCTTCAGCTTCCTCAGCCCGCTTTGCAATCCGTTCATCGTTCACATTCAGCTGATCTATCGCTTCGTTAAACAAATCGGCATGGGCGCGGTCTGTCGTTTCAAAGCGTCTCGGTTTTTGGATGTCCACCTTGTTTCAGCTCCTTTAATAAATGTCGTCGATTTCGAAGACGAACTCGATGTCGCCGTCTTTTTGCTTGTCTGTCATCGTTCTGACCGCTGTGAATTTTCCGGCTTCATCGACAAGGGCAAGCTCGTTGATCGTCTCTCCTGCCAGTTCGCTTTCTCCCAAAGTGCATGTATAGCGGACTTTCGCCGGCTCCATGAAGACAAAGCCGTCGATTTCCTTTTGCAAGAGTTCGTTTTTCAGCGCCTGTTCGTTGCCCTGTAAAGCAACGGGTTCACCTTTATCGTTTGTACCTCCGTTTCCGAAAGCCATTTTTGTGATTTTGGTGAGCTTGCCCCCCTCAGCCCGTGCTTTTGCCATTTGCTGTCTCGCATAAAGCGTTGTCACTGTTAATTGTTGTGCCATTTTGATTTCTCCTTTACAATGCGATTTTTTGCGCCGCTGCTGCCAGCTGCTTCGTTCCGTCGAGCAAAAATGCGCCGTTTAACGTCCACCACTTCTCCCTCATTTCTAGCGAGCCTGCTTGCTTAAATTCATGCTCGCATTTGCAGCTGATTTTGAAGGACTGGATCTGTTTGTTTTGATTGCTAATGCAGGTTTTCATGCCTGCTTTTGTTTGCTGTTTCCGCCGGTTTTCAGCGGTCGCCTTTATCGTCAAGCTCAAGGCGGACCGGATGTATTGCCGCTTCTTGTGGCGCAGTGTGAGCTGCTGTTTAAACCTGCGGGGCAGACCGTCGATTTCTCGAAAACCGTTCAAGTAGAATGAATCATCAAGCAGATACTGTCCGTCCAAATAAACCGGTATCGTACCGAAAAATCCGTTTTTGCTTCTTAAAACAAGTCTGTTATGAATGCTTTTCGGCGGCCGATATTCATAATGAAACCCGCCCCGGAATGTATAAGCCAAATGGGCGGGCTTCATATGATTGACGGTTTGAATGATCGAAGGTATAAACTGCAGATCCTCACCGTTTACGCTCAGCAAAAAATGATACCGTCCGGCCGTCAGTCTGACGGAGGCGGACGGCTGTTTTAAAAAAGCATTAACCGCGCGCTCGATCGAGCGCGCAGTAATCGGCGGAATATTGGACATCTTGGTTAACAGTCGTGCCCTTCGAATATCAACGCCGTCTGAAGCCTCGCGTCTGACATTCAAAATCTTTTCCCACCTGTCCAGCCCCCATGTGGCCGTCGTGACGAAAAGCTGGTCTGTTATATCGAAAATCTCTTGATTTTGCTTCTCAAATTCGGGCGCCTCGGCCGCTAAAATGTCTTGGATCTCCCGGATTTCCGTCAAGTATGGCGGCAGATGAAAAGCCATTTCATCAATCTTGCTCAATGATGGTCACCTGCCCCAGCTTTGGAATTTCCGTTTCTGTCAACTGCAGATTTTTCGCTTCCCCGTTGATGAAGACTTCCGAATAGTCACTGACAGAGGACGATTCATAGATCATGTTGTTGATCTGCGAGAGACGGATGACGCTTTCTTTAAAGGCCATTTCTTTAAACAGCTCTGTGATTTTTTCTGCAATTTCCTGTTTGGCTTCATCGATCGTCCGGCCTGATTCAGGAATGATTTTTGCAGATATGCTGACGTCTTTCCAGACCGCACTTTCAACCGCAGTATAAGCTCCGATCGGCGCCATACCTTCCCCTTTTCCCGGATCGGGATCGATATATTGCTTGATTCTTTCGATTAATGCATCAGAGGCAGGTTCCATTTTCGCGTTTGTAATGACAACCTTTACGGTTCCCTCGCCATTCCACAGCGGAAAGACCTTCGCTTTGCCCACGCCGTCCACTTCTTCGGCCCATTGTTTGTAATGCATCTGATTCGCGCTGACCGCTTCGCGGCGGACGCGGATCAAATACCTTTCATACAGCGATTCATCCGTCTCCTCATCACGGCCGGGAATTTCAAGACTTCCCATAACCGCCTTTTCAAGCCCTGGAATGGTATCGAGCGGAAGTAAAGGCCGCCCCGAGAGATTGGCGTTTCCTTTTGTCCCGGCCGTTTCACATTCAAGCTTGCCGTCTTCGAGCATGGTAAAATATAAGTCTTCCAGAAAGAAGCGGGTTCCTGGGGGAACCGATACGCCATCCGTAAAGGCTGCTGACCAAATAGCTTTGGACGCTTGATAGCGCTCAAGACCGGCCTCATCCGCCCTTCTGTCCAAATATTCGCCCTCAGCCGTATCCGCATAAACCAAATTCAGCACTTGATCAAGCCAAATATAAGAAAGCGCCAGCTCGGCAGCTGCCGGGGCAAGCGCATTCCAAATAACGCTGTTTTCACGCTTGTCAATCTCATCCGAAACCCGCTCAAGCATGCGTTCCATAATCTCTTCAAATGTCTGGTTTTCAAACATCTTCCCCTATCACCTCCTCGATTTCCAATGTCCCTTCATCGGTTTCAACCGAAAAAGACACATGGAAGGCATCGCCTTGACGCTCAATCTCGAAATCGGTTACCGCAGAAATTCGGTCGTCATATATGAGGGCTTCCTCAATCAGTCTCGGTATCTCCATTTCTTTATAAGCGTCGGTCGTTTCATGATCTGAAAGAACTTCCTGCAGCTCATTTCCGATGTTATGGCTGTAAACGGCGTATGCGTAGCGCTCAGTTCTCAGCGCCATGTAAACCATTTGTTCGACCGCTTCGAGTCCTGAAATCATATCACCCGTCATCCTGCCCGTTTCAAAATCAATTTTGTACGTTTTTGAAGTCTCAATCACTTCGCTGTCATCCTCGATATCTTCAAAAGATACTTCCGGTGAAAGAGCCATCCGAGCCACCTCCTACTCCTACACTCTGTCTATCACGAAAAACGACTGCCCTCCAGGCATGGCGGCAATCATCACGTGGTCGCCGGCATGCAATTGGCTGTAAAAGCGAATCGTTTTGTCTTCTCCGTCAATCCGGATCTGTTCCGTATGTTCTGTCAAATGCCTGGCGACCACCAGTAAGTCGGAGGGGATCACCAATTTATCATGATTGCGGAGCTTCAGCTTGAGCGGAGAAGCGGACACGACTTCAGCCGGCATGACATCGACAGGCGATTCAGCGTTTACGGCTCCTAGAGCAAGCTCTTTTATCACATCGCTTAATTTCATGAAGTCGCTCCTTCAGGTATTGTATTTTTCGCGACGACATCAATCGTCATCACATGCTTTGTCCCTGCAAAATCGTGTTTATCTTTATCAACCCAATAGGTTTCTTTAATGCCCGCTTCCGGAATCGATATATAAACCGGCAGTCCGCTTTGGACTTCCGGTATACCGAGCGCCTGTATGCTTTTTAGCTCTTTTTTGACGCCTTTCTTTTCAGCCTGTATCTTCTTCGCCCGGTTGCGCAGCTGCGCCTCGTTAATATCATCCGAAACCGTTTCTGTATACTGGAGAATGCCGTATCTTTTCATACCGGCTTCATCACTGGCTGATGCGGTATAGGTTTTGTTATCTTTCTGCTTTCTCAGCTTCACCCGGGTTGCCGTTTCATCGATTGACGTACTGTAAGCGTAGTCCGTAATGTTCACACCCGTTTCCAAAACCCAGATATCCTCTGGCTCGGGCCACGCTCTTAAACACAGCTTTCCTTTTTCGGCATACAGCTGATAGTTTTTTCCGGTTTGCTTTTTTGTTTCCCTCAGCGCTTTTAAGATGATGTCATACAGGCTCGTATTGTCTTTAAAGACGAGTGATTTAATCGTATGTCCGGTGCTTGTGATCGGGCCTTTGGGAATTTGAAAATCGTTCGCAATTCGTTTGACAATGTCAGCGGCTGTTTTGTTCGAGAATACATAGACATCCTGGTTTTTCACCAAGTACTGAAGCATGTCGTACGCTTTAAACGTAAGCGTATATTCTTTCGGCACCCTGCTGAACACAATTCCGCGAAACAGTTCTTTTCCTTTCCATTTAAATAAAACGGTATCGCCTTCCTGCACGCTGTAATATTTATGGCTTCCCTGCTTGATCACAATCGACGCTTCGATCGAACGAGGGGCCTGGTACCTTTCTCCTTCCAATGTGACGCTTTCGGTGACAAGTTCATACCATTCGCTTTCTTTTATGACAAATAATTCGATCATCGCTATCCCCTGCTTTTGATTTAACAGAAAAACGCCGGTTCACCCGGCGCATCTTTTTATGGTATTTTCAGCTTTTGCCCCGGAAAAATCCAGTGCCCCGGCTGTTTGATGTTTCGCTTGCTTCGTTTGATCATCGCCTGTTTGTTCGCGTTCCAAATTTTCCGCCATTCCTGACTGTTTCCGTAAAAACGGCCTGCGATGTGCCAGAGCGTATCGCCTTTTTTGACGGTGTACATTTTTGGAGCCGGTTTGGACGGCCGTTTTTTCTTCGTTTTCTTTTTTTGCTTGATCTTCCGAGGTGATGCTGTTTGATACTCTTTTAATGTGAGATCAAAATCCCGGTCACCGATATCCTTTTCACCCTCACGATGCGAAAAGTTTTCGATGCTGCATGTGAAATTGATCTTCGTGCCCGTGACGAGGAATTGAACCGGTTTTTTTGCTTTCATCCACTTCTCGATTTTGAGAATCGCGTTCTCCGGCGAAAGAAACCCTTTATATTCCGCAAGCGGAGAATACTTTTTCGGAAAATGAGACGAAAATGAAATCGTCTTTGCTCCCGGTTCATTGATAAATGTAACCTCGCCGAACTTTGACACCTTTACAGACTCGTTCGCAAGATTATTGCTGACGTCAAGCTGCTCGGGAAGCACAGGGAGGCGCAGCTTTTCCTTTCCTTGCGTCAGCCAAAATTCGTACACGGATTTAGTCATAAGCTACGCTTCCTTTCGTCCCAATATGGATATCCCGTTCAAGCTCATCGACAAGAGCGCGCTTGATTTTCGCAATCAATGTTTCCTGGTCGCGCTCACTGTGATAATGATTGTCGCCGGTAATATAGATGTTGACTTCTTTGGCGCCGTTTCCAGCCGGCTGCCGGAATCGGGCCCCGCCTGCGGTGGCTGCAGCCGCCTGACCGCTTGAAATGGAACCGGATCCTTCAGCGGGGTTATGCACTTCCATTCCGAGCGCGCCTGCAGCCCGTTGAAGCAAATATCTGCCGCGGATGCCGCGTTCTTCGGGAATGATCCATTCGCGCTTGCCGCCTTCACCCACGCGGGCGATCTGCTCGCTGGTGATCAGGCCGCCGTTGGCATAGCCTTTATAAGCTCCGCCTCTTGCCATGCTTTTAATCCCCGGCGTGTTAAATGGCGACCCGTATCGCGATTTGATGTAATTGATGGCCGCTACCGCGTTGTGAACAGGATTGAAAATATCATTCATTCCTTTTCCTTTGTACGCATTAAACGTTTGGCCGATCGTCTGCATCAAACCTCTGCTCGGGTCTCCCCGCTTGGCGTTAATGTCCCAGCCGTTAGAGGCGCGCGGATTTCCGCCGGATTCCTTTTGAGCAATGACAGAAAGCGGCTGCAGCCACGACGCCGGTGAACCGGTAGCCATGATCGCCTGCATCAGCCACGACTTTACATTTCCGCCGACGGCGCCGATTCCGGAAAACGCAGCAGCCAGTGAGCCCGCTTGTTTTTCCGCAAAACTTTTGACATCGACAGAACTTAAACCTTTGACAATCCCGACCGACGCAAAACGCCCGAGATTCATCATGACCCGGGACGGAGAATGAATATCCAGCTCTTCGCGGAACGCTTTTTCCACTTTTTTCGCTAAGTTTTTTGCAGCTTGAGAAACTTCGCTGCCTTTTCCATTCATGCCGCTGATAAAGTGTCCGACCATGCCTGATCCCCAGCCTGCAGCCGACTGTTTCGAATCAAGGAACGGCTTGTTGATATTTTTATCAACATACTGCGATGTCCCGGTCGGTGTTGCATTTTGCCCGGAAGCGAAGTTTTTGACTGTATTTGCGCCCCAGGAAGATGACGTCTTCACCGTTGTTTGATAAGGCGCATTTACTTTTGCTTGAAGAAAACCACCCGTTCCGGTCGCGGTAGTATTTTGCCCGGAAGCGAACCCGGCGACCGCCTGTTTTCCGTAATTAGACGATTCTGCCGGCAGGCTGCTAAACGGCTTGCTGATGTTTTTTTGCTTCCATTGATCAAGGGAAGGAGCGTTTGAGCCGATCCCTTTGTCAAAGCCGCCGGTGAATTCCCGACCGAAAGCCTGCGCCTCTGCCGTTATATTCCCGACGCCGACAGCAGGCGACACAGAAGCCGAATATGAAGCGGTGCTTGAAACCGGAGAAGAAGCTCCCCCGTCTCCCGCCGCGGCCCCCATGTCGTCAACAACGCGCATGCCGAGCTTGGTCGCTGCCTGGGCAAGCAGCATCTTCCCGCGGCCCCGGTTGTTTTCCGTCGGGATGACAAATTCGTTTCCGGCTTCACCGATCCAAGAGATGGTCGGTTTTGTGATGTAGCCGCCTGTGGCATTTTTATCAGGATCTTCTCCTGTCATGAAGTTGATGACGGCATCAATACCGCCGCCAACCTTTTCCCATATTTTGCCTACCCATCCGAATGCTTTCTCAAAACCGTCGCTGATCAATCCGGCAATCTTTACAATTGGCTTTTGAATATTTTTCTCAAACCAGCCGGCGACACCTTCCCAAATGTCTGTTACCGTTTTTTTGGCCGCTTGGAATTTTTCTCCAATGGCTTCTTTTACGGTTGAAAACGTATTTTTTATCGGATTCCAAACCGTATTTATAAACCATGAGGAAACCGCGCCCCAAACTCTTTTGATCATATTCCATGTAAATTGAAAACGATTCCAAATTCCAGTTGCTACTTCAATGACTTTTGAAACTACGGGATTCCAAACGTTTTCCGCAAACCAGCCGGCGACCGCCGTGAATGTCTCTTGTATCATCGTCCAGGCCGTTGTCAGCTGATTCCAGATCCCTGTCGCTACTTCAATGACTTTGCCGACAACCGGATCCCAGACATTTTCTGCGAACCAGCTGGCGACAACCATGAATGTTTCCTGAATCATCGTCCAGGCTGTTGTCAGCTGATTCCAGATCCCTGTCGCTACTTCGATCACCTTGCCGACAACCGGATTCCAGACATTTTCCGCAAACCAGCCCGCAACTGTCATGAATGTTTCCTGAATCATCGTCCAGGCTGTTGTCAGCTGATTCCAGATCCCTGTCGCCACTTCGACCACCTTGCCGACAACCGGATTCCAAACGTTATCTGTAAACCATCCCGCTATCATCGACCAATTTTCTTGAACGGCTCCGAGTGCCTCAGCCGATTTATCTTTTATCGTATTCCATGCTTTCTCGACACCGCCATTGTCATCGAACATCTTCCCGAAATATTCACCGATACTTGAGCCGCCCAAGCTTCCGACCATACCTCCAATGGCCCCGCCGATTGCCGTCCCCCCCACAGGGAGAATAGCTGTGCCAATTGCAGCACCTGCTGCTGCGCCAGCTAAACCGCCGCCAATTCCTCCGCCTGCCGAACCGACTTTTTCGCCTGCGTTTTCTTTGTTCATATCCATTAACTCAGTCGCTGATAAAAGCGCTCCAGCATATGGGAGGGCTTTGCCTCCAACTTTCCCCACTTTTCGAAGACCTTTCATAAACTTGCCGCCGGATCTGTTTCTTCCCGGTCTTGTTTCTCCATTAGTGGAGGTTTCTTCACTTCCTGGCCTGCTGCTTGTTGCAGGTTCATTGATTATAGAACCTCCGCCTCCACCACAGCAGCAACAACCGCCTCCACTTTCTTCACCTTTAAACACCTTACCGAGGATGGCATCAAATGATTTGTCCCAAATCTTCTCGGGAAGCCCCTTCACCCATTCAACAAATTTACTTTTACCCGCCTTTAGAATTTCAGTCCATATGGCCTCAGCTTTCCCATCCGAATCTTTTTTGTCTTCTTTTTGTTCCGTTTTTACAATTGCGTCAATTTTAAGGATACGTTTAGCCTCAATGCTGTTAAGCTTTTTTTGCAAAGCATTCAATTTCCCGGTCGCCTGGTCGTTAATCGTAAGGGTGGCTTGATATTCCCTTGCTAAATGATTTTTCAAATAGGAGGAAATCCTGCTGGCTGTCTGGGTGATTTTATCAATGACATAGAGCGTTGCAGAGTATCCTTTTTGCAATGCACTCTTCATGTAGCCGGAAATTTTTTGAACAGCCGGGGTGACTCGGTCATTAACGGCTGCAGTTAAGAAGTATTCAGCTGATGACAATTCAGACATGATGCTTCTGATCTTTTGAATGCCCGGTGTTGCCTGATCATTTATTACAATTGAAAATTGATAGTTGTCAGGCAGCTTTTGTTTAAGCTGATTTGAAATATTGTCGATGGTTTTGCCGGCCTTATCGACTGCTGAAATTTCAAGCTGCCATGATTTCAGGTTGGCTTTTAAGAAAACATTAAGTTTTTTCAATGTTTTTTCTGCTGTTTTCGTTTTTATTTTCATTGCGAACGGGCGGCTGAGTTTTTTTCGTCTTTTTTCCAGGTCTTTAAACCCCTTCTGAATCCTTCGCAGCTTCTTAGATACCCGGTCTTCAAGGTCAAAACGTGCCGTCAGTTTTGCCATGGATTATGTACCTCCTTTCCTCGCTTCTTTTTCCAAGATTTGAAGTTTGTAGCTGATGAGTCCGTATAAAAATGCTTTAAACGGTTTTGGGGCTTCGTACAGCTCCCGGAGCTGGGATGGAGAATAGTGAAGTTCGTGCATCGCAAAATAGAGATACACCGCTTCTTTATTCCCATCCTTGATTAGTTTTTTGCTTCTTCTTCCAGATCTTCAAGATCGTCTTCAAAGCCGTTGATTTCAATCGCTTTGTTGAGCCAGTTCGCATATTCCCCTCCGACTGACAGAACGCGTTTGGCTACTTCGACCGGGTCGGCCGTTTGATAGGCTTCTCTTAATTCCTTTGAACGGAAATCAGGATAGATCGTCGATTCAATGGCGATTCGGGCGTAAAAGCGCTGGGTGTCGAGATCCTTGACGCGGCCCCTGCCTTTGATGTTTTTATAAGTCGTATTTTCTTTTTCAAGCTCGTCAATGCGCTCGGTTGTAATCGGCTTAAACACAAACGGAATGACATTGCCCTTTTTATCGACGAACCGCTTTGAGATCGGCACTTTGATTTCTTCGGCTTCAACGGTGTGTCCCGGCATAAAAAAGGATAAATCATATACTTTTTCTTCTTGTTTTTCTCTCATGTCTGCTTGCTCCTTTAACATTCAATTTTTAAATGAAAAAGCACCCTCGGCTTGACGAGAGTGCTTGGTGTTATATGTCCTGACTACTAGCCTATGTTTGAAAAGCGGGATACGGGGCTCTTTTTTAAAACGTATCTTTCAGTTTTTCAGGAACGTCAAAATCTTCAAATGTGAACGGCACTTCTTCTTCCAGCGCTTCTGAATCGACGTCAAGGCCGGCGATTTTGGCCGAGTCAAAATTCACATCATACAGTGTGACACGTTCCGTTCCGCGGCCTGATGACTGGTCGTCAAGGACGGCCTGGAGCGTGAAATACGGATCTTCGCCTTTTTTTACATAGTTCATCATTAATGTGACAAATTGAGACGTGACTTTATAAAATGTCGCCGTTCCCGTGCCGTTTGCACCTGTTGTCTTGTGGCCCGTCATGCGGCGGCCCATAATATTGACTTCGGCTTTATTCTTTTCGACGTTTGCCTCAAATGTTTTGATATGAGCCATCTCTTGTCCGTCGAGAAAAAGACGGCCTTCTTTTCCGGAAATCGTGTTTTGCGCTTTTAATGCCATATTATTTTACCTCCACATTAAAGTAGAATTTTTCTGCTGCATCAACCGGCTGAACGGCCAAATCGATTAAAAACCCGTCGCGGTCTTCATTCAGTGTGATGGCAATATCGCTTTCAGAATCAAAACCGGTAATGCCGCCGGCTTCCTGAAGCGCCGTCATATACTGAATGATCAGCGTTTTGACGTACTGCAAACCGTCGTCAGAAGCAGGAATGTCGCTGCCGCTTGCTTTTCGCGCTTTGATTAAAGCCTTTAATTCGCGGGTCAAATCATTGTTAACTCCGTCAAGGACGCGGATGATTTTATTTTTCGAGAATTTTTTGTTTTTGTCGGCAGTGAAACTCGTTAAAGAGTTGATGTCTTTTTCGACACTGACCGATTGATCGCGTGCATCAAACGTAAATAAAAACTCGCCTTTTTTCAGACGTTCGATGACCTGATCTTCATCCAGACGGTTCAGAACATCAACAGCTCCTTCGTATTCGACAAATGTCAGCGACTGGTTAAAAGTCGCGCCTGCGCTTGCTCCGGCAACCCATGCCGTCGCTTTTTCAGGCGTGATTTCTGTGCCGTCTTCCAGCACGACGCCTCCCGTTACATTGATGATGCCTTCATCGTCTCCGGCATAATCGGCGACTACGCCTTGGACTTTCTGGCCCTGCTTATCGCGGAGGCGTTTGATGAAAGCGGCAAAAGTGGCTTTCAGCTGTTCATTGTCTGCAACCGGAAGTGCGATCGTATTGAAGTATTCCGTTTCGGCCGCATCTAAAAACGCGGTGTAATCGGCAACGCTTGCTGTTCCGTTCTCTCCGCCTTCCAGTTTTGTGCCCGCTGTCAGTTCAAGCGCGCCTTCCCCTTGAAACGCGACGTACGCATTTGCGGTAAGCTCTTCTGCCGTTTTGACGGTTTGTCGGTCAGCTTCATCTGTTCCGACAAAGGTTGTGACATCAAACTTTTTAGAATCGAGCACATTTTCGGAAATGCGGATTGAAATGTCGTTCCCTTTCTCGCCCCCGTATTTTGCCGTTACACTCAGCGTTTCGCCGATTTGGGCTTTCGCCGGCGCTCCTGTGTTCAGACGGTACAGCAAAACGGTCTGTGCGTTTTTCTTCGCTTCGCGGAAAAGCAGAAGAGACGGATCATCGATGTTCAATCCCACTTTTTTATTTAAATCTTCAATGCTGGAAATCGATACGAATGATTTCGGCTCCCCCCAGCTCATGACGACAGGAAGGGCAACTGTGCCGCGCTCCCCGACGGAAACCCGCTCCTCTGCTGTCGTTTTAAAATTAAAATAAATGCCGGCACGATCTTTTTCTTTGCCTGGTGTAAATGTTCCGCCGTTCATTAATTCATGACCTCCTTGGCTAAAAATGTTTGAATAAGCTGACTTGCCTCAAGCTTTGAAATCTGCTCTTCTTTCACATGAAAAAGAGCACCGTCGAGAACTTCCGGTTTAATGCCGAAAAGCTCTTTCGCGTGCTCCCTCAGATCCTCGATGTAGAACAGCGCTTCTCGTTCCTCAAGAGGCGCCTTTTTTGCTTCGGTCTTTGTTTTTTTGCTGACTGTCAATTATTTCACCCCGTTTGTAAAATCGATTGTTTCCAGAGAAAGTTCGTTTTCCCGTTTGTACCAGTAGCGGCTGTTCCATTGAATAATAATGGACGCGGTGCCGGAATCCCCTATCCTCGTCTCGATCCGGCTGATCCTCAAGCTGTCTCCCGTGTCTTTACCCGACCGGTCAATGAGCGGGATGATGTGTCGCGCTTCCCTTACGGCGTCTGCAATGCGCTCGGCATGATCGTGGGCCTGCTGTGAATCATGGTGAAACAGTTTCACATTCAGGGTGAAGACTTTTTTAAATGTTGAAACTGTATCATTTTCATCAAAAACAGAAGGGGGAGGAAAATATAGCGACGGTATTTGAAAATGGTCGGGTATTTCCTTTTCATAACAGACGACAGGAAAGACTTGATAAAAGAAATTCATAACAGATCCCGTTTCGTCGTTCAAAGCTTCACCTCCTTAAAGGGAATTCAGCCATGTTTGCAGCTCTTCATTCAGGCGTTTTTCAAATAAACGCTCAAATATGTAAAGCGCATGCTCCCAATAGCCTGTTCCCTTTACCCATTGCCGTTTTAAAACCATGCCGGACGAAGAAACGGGATCGTATTGAAATCGGCCGCTGTGCCATTGTCCCGGAATCCACCTGACTTCCTCTTTTCCGCCTGTCCAATGGCCGTCATTTACGAATGAGGCGTACTCTAACTCCGTCCCGACTTCAAGCGTGAGTCCGCCTTTTTCGATTTCCCATATGTTCCCTTCAGCCCCTCGCTTGAAAGAGCGCATAAGGCTGCCGGTATCAATCGATCCGGCGCGTACGATTTCGTCGCGGACCAGATCTAAAAAATCGGTTCCCGTCTGTTCAAGCCACTTGGCAGCTTCAGTTCGAAAGCCGCTCTGCCCCGCTTTTTCCAACGTCCGCGATAGCTGTTTCAATCCTTTGATTTTCATAGTTTTTCATCCCTGACCGCTAAGACTTCCAGGTGATGGCCTTTGATGTTGCGCGGCTGCTGGAGCGTGTAGCTGACACCGTTCCAGACCGCAAGATCGTGAAGGCGCACATCTGCATCCGCCGGAAAATGGGCCAAATATGAATGATAAATGACCTGTTCGGGATCTTGCTGGACGATCGACTGATTTTTTTCCGTAAAATAGCAGGGAACGTTTTGAAGATCGGGTGTTTCCCCGTATGTGCGAATCGGCTGCAGGTTTGGCGCGGGAATGCCGTACCTTGCTTCCTCTGCATGATCTTCCTTTAAATGATAGATATCGCAACGGTCGCTTAATAGACTTTTGTAGCTCATAGCGGCCGCACCTTGAATCGGACAGATTCATAATCAAGAATAAATTCTTCGAGCAGTTTATAGACGTCGGGCTTCGCCAGGCCACCGCTTCTTGAGAGCGTATAGGAGTAGTCACCCAATTTCTCAGATTTGTAGCCTTTCAAAAGCGATTCATCACCGTTTTTCAATGCAAAGTACTGTGCCAGCTGCAGCAAAGCGAGCCTTGCCTTTTCCGGCAGCGGATCATATTTTTCATCTGTAAAACGATGCCCCGTGATCTGCTCGGCTTCCGCTTCGGCTTCAAGGATATCCTGCCGCAGCAATTCCTGCGGTCGGTTTTTCACGGCTTCAATAACGGAATATTGAATGATATCGTCGGGCGTGATCAGCATGTTCATCACATCCTTCCAGAGCTTTTAGCTGTTGTCCGGGGCGCTTTCGCTTGTGCTCGGACTCGTTTCCCGCCGATTGGCGATGCTTTCAGTGAAAACGTTCGGACTCAGGCATTTACTCTTTTACATTGACGATTTTTGCAACCGCGTCTTCTTCTTCGAATTTGCTGTCCAGTTTTGCCGTCAGGACAATGATAAATTTGCGCGCGCGAATGTCTTTATCGACTTCAATTCTGATATTGCGCGAGAAACCGAGAATAATATTTTTCGGATGCGTCAAAATAATGTCTGATGCTTCGGCGGCTGCATCTCCTTCTCCGTACGCATACGGCTGAATATTTGAGACCCCTTTAACAGGCACGCCAAAAGCGGTTGAAAGCCCGCCCTGTACAGCCGCATCCCCGAGAGTGGTTTGACGGTCTGCGACGCGGTCTTTCCATTCGATCTCCTGACCGAGCGATGTGTAGAATCTGAATTCCTGCGGAACGCGCATATATTTTGCCGGAACAGCTTTCAGTCCCTGTTTGAAAAGCTGTCGGCTGATTTGCTCCCCGCCTGCATCGACGATGTGAGAGACGGACTGCTTCCGGATTCCGTCAAGTTGAGCAAGGTATGGATCTGAAGACGCAACATCACCGTTGACGATCAGTTCTTCAATATCCACAGCGGCCCGTTCCGCCAGCATTTGCATCAGCGTCTGTTGAAGGCCGTCTTTTTCAATGTTATTTTCGAGCGTGTCATAAGTAATGTTGACTTCGGCAATGACTTCTTTCGCATTCAGTTCAACCGTGCTGGTCACCGGTGCGGTTAATTGGTCCTTCGCCAATGCTTTACCTTCATCAGCCGCTCTTAAAATCCGCTGGCCAAAACCGATTTTTTCAAATTTTTGCGAGTCGTTTTCCATTTGAATCACACGTGATTCGCTGAAAATTGTCGGCGTGTTTTGCACCATGCGAATAAATGCAGAAGCCTGCGCCGGATTCATTAATCCTCCGCTTTTCAACGTCGCAAGCGACATCTCGGCTTTACGAATAATCTCTTGATTTCTCATGTTCTTCCTCCTCCAAATTAAAGCAATCCGCTCCAAATCGATTTTTTAACTTCTTCTTCTCCTTCTTTTTCAGCCGCTGCCTGCTTTGAGGCACCTCTCATCTTTTCGAGTGCTTCGATGCGCGCAATCAGAGGGGCGAGCATGTCCTCGACGATTTCCTTCACATGTGCATCCTGGTCTGTCTGCTGCTCTTTTTCGTCCGCCGCTTTATCTCCTTCCAAATCGTCAAGACGTTTGAGAAGCGGAGCCAAGACGGCTTCAATCGTTCCTTGAACTTCTGATCGTTTCATCTTTTTTTCTTCCTCTCCCGTTTTTTGTTTGTCGCCGGCAAAAAACTGCTTAAACAGCTGAAAGAAACTGCCGGTCTCATCAGAGCCGGCGCGGGGCGGGTGTTCGACAGTTTCGGCAGTGCCCGCCATGCTGTAGCCGGTGATGCTTCCTTTTTTAATCTGTTCCCAGATCTCATCGCCGGCTTTTGTCACCAGCACCCAAGAGCCTTTCACAATCGTTTCGCCGTTCACTTCAAAATCAGCCGGCGCAACATAGGACTCCACGACTTCTCCGACGCCTCCCTGGAAATTGTGATCTTTGTCGATCTTCCGGGCATTTTTCAGAAAACCGTGGGCGGCTTTTTGGATTTCGTCAGCCGACATAAAATCGCCGTGGGCATCCTGAATGTCCGGCTCGTAGACCACGCCGTAGACGAGCTTCTTTTCATCCTCGGCTTTCGCAATCAGCTTGACTTCCTTTTCAAATGTCGGCGATTCACTCGATTTCGTCATAAAGAATTTCTTTTTGTTCGCCGCTTTGTCGACATAACTGACGAAATTGATCTTGGCATTTTTAAGCTCTCTCGGCACGAAGTGTTCACCTCCTTTCAGTGATCTGTTTCAATGTCTCGACGACTTCCTGCAGTTCGGGCAGCAGCGCTCCGGCTTCTGCTTCAGCACGCTTTGCGCTTTGCTGGTAACCGAGCGGCCTGCTGAATTCTTCCTCCGGCCATTCATCAAGCGTCTTACCGAGCACTCTGCCGGCCAGGTCGCGCAGATCATTTGCAGATACCGCCCCCGCCTGAATAAAAGGACCGAGCACTTTTGCAATCTCAAGCGGATCGCGAAAGTCCGGTCCTTTCAATTGGAGCCTCGCATGGAAAATGTTTAAATCACGGAGAAACAGCGTATTCAGCTTGCCGATCAATATTTTCCGCTCCGGTTCAAAAACCTGTTCTTCGGTGATTTTGCGGGCGGTGTCGGCTGTCGCCCTGTTATATTCATGGGCATCACCGGTGTAGAGAGGCGGGAGCCTGAAAGAAGAGCGGATTTTATTCCGGGTTTTCTCGTCATATTCAAGAAACAGCGCATCTTCCTGCAAAATTTCGGCGAGGGATTTGATGTCCACTTTCACCGGCGTAATGTCCTGGCTGCCGTGAATGTCTTTTTCCTGGGCGATCCCCTCCGCTTCGATGAGCAAAAATTTGTGTGCATTTTCAACGCCTTCCAAGTCGTTCATGTATTCCTGCAGCTCTCTGTACGAAGCCTCTGAGAGCATGCCGTTTTCAACCGTAATGACGGCCGGGACGTGCCGGCCTTGTCTGAAATACATATAATTCAGCTCTTCCGCTTTCCGCGCTCCGTACAGGTTGACAATATTTCCGATCCAGCGCGGAACGCCGTAGACGCCGCTGCCGATTTTAAAATGGATCGCTTCATTCGCACTTCGTTCAGGCGGAGTCTGTCTGTCAAACGCTCCGGTGGTCATATCCATGACGCGCGGATCGCCATACTCTTTAAAGTACACCTTTCTGCCATCAATCATCTGAACGTATTTACGGAACCTTTTTTCTCTTTTGATGTTTTTTAGCGATCCGTTTTCCATGTAGGCGAATTCCACTTCGATCGGTTCTGTCAATCCGCATACGCGCATATTTTTGACATCGAGATATTCAATTCCGGCCGGCTGCCCCGTGCCGTTTCTGAGCACCTCCAAAAACCCGTTCCCCGTTTTTTCGCGGTCCTCTATCATATGGCTTAAAATCGTTTCAGCCGATTCATCAAAATGAAGATGGCGGCAAAAATCTTCAAGCCTTGTCCAATCGGTCTCAGCAGCCTTTTTCTTATCGGGCGTCACATCCGCACCATTAAAATCAAAAGCGTACTCGACATCAAGCCCGAACCCTGCAATATTCGTTTTATAGGCGTCAATGCATTGCTGGAGAATGGAAGAATATTCGGCAATGGCTTTCAGTTCTTTCAAATTGTACGGCGGTGCGATAATCTCATCTCCGTAGATCTCCGAAAATTGATCTTCATATATTTGTTTTGTTACAGGCTCGTGAAAACGGGATTTCATGACTTTTGCTCTTACCGTTTGTTGAGTGGACATACACTATCTCCCCCTTTTCCTGTTCGGCCGTTTTCTCGCTTCCGGCTCAGCCTTCAAATCGGTGACTTCATAATCATCAAGCGCGTACCATAGCGCGGAAAGCGTGTGCGGATCAATTGTAAACTGATCCTCCTTCAGATTGCCGTCTTTATCGGTCGCATAGGTCAGCGGCTGCAATTCGTAGATCGTATTGGCACATCGGTCAGAACAGAATATTTTTTTGAACCGCTTGATTTTTTTCGTATATTGCAGGCGCGAGCCTTGGAACTTGCGGGCTGCGGTCATGTTGAAACCGTTCTGCCTAAAAAACTGGATGCTTTTCGGTTCGGCCGGATCGGCTTTGATCAGCTCCTTCGTAACCGCGAATTCGTTAAGCTCCTCGGCCGTCTTGTCGTCTGTCATTTTATTTTTGTAGTACTCCCAATAAATATAGAGATATTTTTTGTCGGGATCGACGGCCGCCCGGACGACGGCATTGTATGATGCCTCAAATCCGAAATCCATTCCGGTTCTCTTCAGCGGGTTGGAAATGGCGGAGATCCGCCTCATGACCTCCTCATGCTCCATCACTTCAAATTGCGGCAAAACCCTAATGCCGTTTACCCCGAACCGCCCTTTTCTGGCAATCCGGTACAGGTCAGGGTCATATGCTTTCATATCGTCAAGCTGTTTGAGGTAGCTTTTCGGCAAAAACAGGTTGTCATCCGCTGTAGAATGGTGGTAATACGTATCACCGACGACAGCGACCCGCTTTTCATACAAAACCTCATCATCCAAAATAAACCGCTTGTTCCGCTCATCCTTGAAAAAGTGTCTGTACGTCCAGTTTGACTGGCTGACGGGGTTTGTCGTCAATATCATATACAGCCTGTGATCAGGATGCCTCAGCCGGCCGATCAGCTCCTTGAAGCCTTCATACTTCACTTCCGAACATTCTTCGATCCAAATCAGCGAGATGTTGTTGACGGATTTCAATTTCGCCGGGTTGTCCATCCCTTTAAAAATAATCCGGCTGCCGTTTGCAAACCTGATGTGCATCGGAGAAGAAACGGCCTCGGCCGCCGTTTGAACACCCAGCTCATCGATAATGGTTGCGAATAAAGAAAAAGTCGAATCCCTGTGTGTTTCAAACACTTCCCTTACAACAAGAGCGGTGCGCTTTTCCTGCAGCAGCTTTAATACGACTTTTAAAGCGGTATGATAGCTTTTTGACGAACCGTATCCGCCGACAAGAAATTGAAACGTCTGATCCCAGTTAAACAAATAATCTTCAAAATGCGGATTGACTTCTTTCATAATCAAGCCGAATCACCTTTTCGGGTGATGACCACTTCAACGGGTCCTGATTCCGCATCTTTGTCGGCTTTTTGTTTGGCGAGCTTCAGCTTCTCATTTTCAATTTTCCGCTTAAATGAATCAGGGAAAAGGTCGAAATACTGTGAGAGCTTCTCGAGCGCCTTCATTTTATCGGCCAGCTTGATTGCAATTCCTTCTTTCCCGAGTTTCGCTTCTGTGATGACTGTACCATCGACGAGGTCGGAATGTTTCACATCGACAAAGCTGATCTCTTTCATAACCGGATTGTTTTCTTCATCAAACAGCGGTCCTGACTTTCCGACAGCCTGTACCTCTTTTTTGCCGAAAGTTACATAGTCGGTCATATCGGCAAATGCGATTTTCACATAGACTTGGAGAACATCCATCGCCTCAACGAATATCTCCCCTACCATCTCTTTTTTGATCCGCCTGATCTCATCGGCCACCTTTTCGTTTTTCAGAAGCCGGCAGCCTGTCACATGTGCGCTGGCCGGGGAATAGCCCGCTTTTATCGCTGCTTGGGTGGCATTGAAGCTTTTCACATAATAGATGCAAAACAGACGCTGCCGTTCATTCAGCCCTTCATTGCGGATATCTGCTTTTCCTCTGCTCGTATCCTCCCCGTTTACAGCCTCTTTCCAGCGGTCACGGGTTTTCCAAACGCTGACTTTTTGATTTGAAACGCCGAGTTCTCTTGCGATTGCGAGATTCGTAATGTTTCCCCCGTATTGTTGATAGAGACGAAAAGCTTCATCCCTTTTTGGATCCCTTTTCCTTGGCATTGTTCATCTTCACCGCCTCTCATTCCCGGAAACAGTAATATTTCATCGCTATATGAATCTTCCTTTATTGAACAGGATGATTTGTTATCTTTTTTTCTCTTTTCACTTATAGGTGGCAAACGTATGACAAAAGACAGATATATCGTTATGCCATACAATCGAGAGGCTTTTCGATTTGTTTCGCGATTTTCAGCTGTGCCCGTTTCACATTGGTTTGAACAGTAGACTTTTTGATGCCGAGCATGGCGGCAATCCGCTCATAGGAAAACTGTTCGACCTTATGTAAAATGAAGATTTCTTTTTCGCGTGCCGTAAGGGCAGACAGCGCGGTTTCAATCCGGGCTTTATCGTACGCTGACACTTCTTGAGCCGGTTCAAATGCAATCTGTTCTGAGAACGTGTCGATGATCAGCGGATCTTTCAGTAGCATCCGTTTATAAGCGTCTCGCCTGTCAATCGCCCTTCTGATTCCCGGCTCCCTTCCGTTTTCAAGCCAGTCGATCACATATTCCAAATCGGTCATCATGTTTCTGATCAGTTTTTTATCTTTCAGCTGTTCAGCAGTCAGCCCTTGTTCATCCTGATAGGCCCGATACAGTTTTTTCGTGTTTTTCAGCGCTCTTTTATATTCGAAAAGCAAATCTTCCATTTTGTGTACCTCCGTTTTTTTGAAATAAAAAAGGACACCAATCAGCCGCACAGTAAGATGTGCATCTGATCAGCGTCCGCAGGCTTTCCGTCTTGGACAAATATGCAAGTTGTAGAACTATAGCTTATAGCCGATTTCAAATTCGACCCTTGCGAGGTCTCCCTTTCTCGTTTCAATGACGGTTTTACCGTGTTCAGGCGCCTCGGCCTGCCAAGCTGTGCCGTTCATTCCATCAAGAACGATCACTGTCACCTTTCCTTTTTTAAGGCGGCTTGCAACCGTCGTATCGTGGATATCTTGTATCTTTGCCGGATGGTTCATCTATTTTCCTCCTCTTCAAATTCCGCGTTTGTGACGACTTTTTCTAAAATATTTATCAATTGATTCTCAACTGAATTAGAGCGAGCGGGCCGTTTTCGCTTCAAATAGGCAAGCGTGAGCTTCGCTGCGGTCAAAAGTTCGGGAGCCGCGGCGATTAAGCGGGCATTTTTTTCCTTGGAATATGCGCTGTAGTCGGCGACTTTGGCAATCACCCGCCCGCTGGAATAAGGAAACCGTTTCTTTTCGGCTTTACTGTAAGCTGAATAAATGTACAGGTCGCTATTTGTTCTGACAACGCGCCATGGTGACGGGCTGTACGTCGCACTTTCGTTCTTCACGTTTGTCTTCCTCACTTTCCGTCTTCTTCGTGCCATCGTTTCATTTGTGCGTCTCTTTTTGCTGCTGTCCAGATGATGAGAATCATCGCTTTTAAACATTTAAGCACCTTGTTTCACCCTTGTTTTCATTTTTGCAATCAGCGCTTCCAGATGTTTGATCACATCCGTCAAATCGCCGCTTTCAGCGCGGCAGTTTGGACAAGCGCAGAACATCGTTCCGATCCTTGCGTCCTGGTGGACTGATTTTCTCCCGTTACATAGCGGGCACATCAAACCATCCCCTCCAGTCTATGATTGATGCCGAAAGAGCTCCCGTTCAGGACGACGAGAAAGTCCTGGCACATTTCAACCAGCCTCGTTCCGAGCGCTTCGTCTATGCTGACAATTTCTTCAACGCTTAGCTCGCTGGACAGCATGATCGGCTTATGGTTCAAATACCTGTAATTGACGACAGCATATGTCTGTTCGATCTGCCATTCCGTCGCCCGCGGCCTGCCTCCCACCGGTTTAAACAGGTCATCGAGAAACAGCACCTCGACTCGCTTCATCCGGTTCAGCTTATCCTCAAGCAATGAGAAATCCTGTTTTAAATCGTTGAATCCTTCGACAAAAGGAAAATAAAGGACGGGTACGAAATGCTTCCTCATCAGCTCATTGGCGGCGGCCGTCAGCAAATGCGTCTTCCCTGAACCGGGTCGTCCCAAGAACGCGATGCTGTTTTTGCGGCTTTCCCGGATGTCCCGGTAAGCTTGTACATATTCAACGGCGCATTCATACGCCTCTTTTACAGATTGGTGTTTTCCTTTCGTCTTGAACTGAGCAAAATTTAAGTTTTTAAATTGTTCGGTGATTTCGCTCGATTTCAACAGCTTTTGCGCTTTCCGCCATTCGCGGCAGGCGCATGATACCCATACTTCCATCGTTCCGCGCCGTTCGATAAATCCAAGTTCATCTTTGCATTTCGGACAGTCATACCGTTTTGCGGCGGATTCTTCCGGTTTGTCCCCCTGTGATAGACAGCTCCTGTTTCTCAGTTCGTCCATGATCTCTTCGATTGTTCTTTTGGACATTGTTCTCCCTCCTGACAGTTGTTTTCTCTTCCGCTTCAGCCAGCCGGCCGATTATATATTTTTCACAGTAGCTGAAGACCTTGATCGTTTCATGGCGGCTTCGGCGCCGCGCCTCATACTCTTCAAAGCATTGTTCAAGCCATTTGATTGTTTGCGGAAGAGACACTCCGCGGGCGACAATCCGGGCGATGGCCTGGTAGTCTTTTGACGAGGGATGGACAGGCTTTCCTTCCTGCAAAGACCTAAGGGCGGCAAATCGGTCTGCTATTGTTTTTATGGAAGTCATATTATGTTTTGTGTTGATTTGTGTGATATCTTTATTGGATTGGACAAGGATGTCCGCACGGCCAGTCTCTTCTGTCCGAACAGAACTGCCTGACCGGACATGGCTGGCATAGGCAAATTTCTTTGAATGTCTGACTGACAAAATCATTCCGTAAGGCGCTCTTGTGACTGCAATGTAGCCGTTTCGTTCGAGAAGAGCGAGCCATCTTCTAACCGTTTTTTCGTTGACGCCGAATTGAAGAGCCAATTCTGCGGCTTTCAGCGGTTTGTTGCCGAGCACGATGCCCCATGTCATCCCATCGCGTTCGATTTCCTTAGTTGTTGAACTGATGCACCATAAAAACAGCCAAATGGCATTGCCTATTTTCTCGTAGTGCACAGGTGTTAAAATCCCTGAGTAAACGGAAAAGGGATAGCTTTGATCGAGCGGACGGGACATTCATCTTCCCCCTTCCTTCTGCCTTCTGCGGTTCAGTCTGAGATACCGTTCGTATTGGCCTTTACGATCGAATTGGAATACAGGCTTTCCGTCTTTCGTAAAAGCGATGAATCCCCCGGCTTCGCCGAGCCGCCATTGATCAAAACGGTCTGAGCTGTAGGAAATCACAATTTTACCCATTCTGCCTCCTTGTGGATATCCGGCGGGTCCGCCATGTCTTCGCATTTGCTCTCTGTCGGCTTCCTTTGGATAGCCGTGCGTTCGAATGTGTGTGACCATCGGATGTTCAAGATTCATGACATCGCCTTCTTTCATACAGAGTTCCGTTGATACAATATGTATCCAAACAGACCTGAAAAAGATCGGGAAACAGCAATCGATCAGGCACTGAGTAAAGCGTTTCGAATTTCAGCATCGTTTCTCTGCCGGGATTGCGTGTTCCCCTTTCGATTTTGCGAACATAAACCTCGGAGAGTCCAAGCCTTTCCGACACTTGCTTTTGGGTCCATCCCCTCTTAAAACGCTCTTCGATCAACCGTTTTCGCACATGTTCTCACTCCCTGTTTTTGATACAATACGTATCTGATGATTTGATTATATATGATACACTTCTTATCATCAATGCTTTTTTGATACTTTTTTTATCATATGTTTATTTCGATACATTTTGTATCTATAATAGAGATAAACATGCCGAATTGAGGAAGAGAGGTCATTCTATGTTAGGCGGCAGACTGAAGAGCCTGAGAGGAAAACGGACACAGGAAGAAGTTGCAAAGCAGATCGGTGTATCGCGGGCCCGCTACTCCCATTACGAAAACGGAAGAAGCGAGCCGGACTATGAAACATTAAAAAAACTCGCCGATTACTATAAAGTGACGATTGACTATCTGTTGACAGGAACGGAAAAGAAAAAAACGATTGAAGACGAAATCGCAGATCCGGATCTGCAAATTGCATACCGAGACATGCAGGAATTTTCCCCCGAAAGCAGACAGCAGGCCATCGAGTTCATTCAATACTTAAAAGAAAAAGAGAAAAAACGAAAGCCCGGAGATAAACAAAACGGATAAAAAAGGAATTTCTATTAAACGTTACCTGGTGAGCGCCGATTTAATAGTTAAGACGATAAAAAAGGGAAAGATTTGCTAAAGAGGCTGCTCATCGTATATGATAGATCTGCATGAAAACATGACAGCCCCTTTGACGGGCTTTTCTTTCCCGCTAAAAACAGAACATTTGTTCGAAAGGGTGTCTCGTATTGAAGTTTTACTTATCTCACCTAGAAGAATACGTCAAAAATATGTATCAAAAGTTTGGTTTTTTTGAACCCCACCACATTGATATGAATCGCATAGCCGCTCATTTTAACATTTGGATTCACTATGAAAATGTCAACAGCATGATGATTAAGCATGACGGCATGTACAGCATCATTCTCAACAGCAGCCTTTCAAAGGAAAAGCAGTGGGAGGATTTTGCCCATGAGTTATGCCACGTATTAAAGCACGCGGGAAACCAGCTTTATATGAATCAGATGTTCAGGGAGCTGCAGGAATTCCAGGCCAATCAATTTATGTACCATTTTTGCGTCCCTACTTTTATGCTTTTAAAAATGGATTTTCCCCAGCTGCGATGCCAAGCCGCTAAAATGATCGCCGACCTCTTTAAAGTCACGGAATCGTTCGCTGTCAAACGGATCGAGCTCTTTGAAAAACGGCAAGCCGGGATCCAGTTTCATGAGGCATGGATGGCGAGCCTTTCCCAAGAGAGCGAATCAGCGAATGCTGCTCGCCTTAAAGAAGAAGACGAACTTGCACGCTACCGCCGGGAAACCCGCCGCCCGTACACAACGGCAAACGGCGTCGGCAAAATGGTCGCGGCAGAAAGCCGGCCGGCGTATATGCTGAGAAAATAAAAAACAGCCGGCTCAGCTCCCGGCTGCACTCGGCCCATATGCGATGCGGGCTCCTGCCTTCAAAGCTTTGACATAGCGGGAAAACACCTCATTTTGAGACGTTCGCCTGCCCTTTAATGTGAATTGCTCAAACATCGCCTTCCGCTGGGCAGTGCTGATTTCAAATTGCACGCTTAACCCTGTTTGGCAGCGATTGTTGATGCTTGCAGGGTTTGTACCTGAAAGATATCCCCTTTCAGCCGCCAGCTCCGCAGAAAATCCGTGCTTCTCCAATGTCTCCGCAAACAACAAGGCGCGCCTTCGATCTGTCCCCCCGATGAGCGTATGCCGGCGGAAAGGCTCGTCATATCCGTGGAACGCCAGTATGTATCGATGTCCTGCAGCCATTCGCACGGCAAGCGGGCAGTCAAAATGGGCGCTTGTCACATGAAGACTCTTATTGCCGCGCCTTTTCAATCCTTCCAATAAATAAACCGAAGAACCCGCTGCAAAAGCCCTGACAATTTCACTGATGCCCGGTTCGATCCCGCCCCCGTGGGGAGCCATCACAAGCAGTGCGCTCCCTGCATCCCGCGCAGCCACCGAATAATCGGTTCCTTCTATTTCATTTTCTGCCATCTCTGTAAAGCTGCCGTATTGGTCAGTTAAAGCCTGCTTCATCTCTTGATTTTTTGCACCTGCCTGTCCTGTTTTTATGTAGTGTACCGGGAGTCGCAGCGGTTGTAAATATGTTCCCTCTAGGAAAATAAAAATCTCTTTATGAGATTTAAAAGATTAAAGCAATTGAACCAAAATCGAAAATCACCTAAGGCACGAAAATAATTCTTCTAGTAAACACGTCGGTTTTAGAACAAGCAAATACGAAATATGATTAACAAAGTAAGGTTGCCGGCTGACAGCCTTTTTCATTTGGGATCCTATCCTCTTTGCAGCCCTTATGAAAACGCTCCAAATATGATATATGGCGATTAATTAGGTCTCGAAAAACACCTTAGGAATTTTTCAGAACGCTCTCTCCACTCCCCCCTTCCACACAAACTTTAACCCCAAAATCTCATTAATAACTCACAACCGGATATTTTTCTGATATCATGAATATACACTGCATGATTAGGAATGAATGTTTAATGATTAAAAAAACTCTCGGTACCATGTTCGCAGTGACTATGATCTTTCTGTTGATCCTCACTGTGTTTACGCTCTTATTCGGGTCTTATTATTTCGGCGTTGCCGGCTTTTTCGCGATTTTCGGCGTGACATACGAATCGCCCTGGTCGCTCTTCTGGTATATCCTTTTATCCTTTGGCCTCGGTGCGCTGTTTGAAATCCCGGAAAAGATTTTGAGCTTTATGATCGGTCATAAAGCCGTGACCTTTATGATCGAATGTTTTTTTACGTGGCTTGCCATCCATCTCGCTGATGAATTGATGGACAGCATCACCATCCCGCTGGATGTGGAAATCATCGCCTGTCTGTTTTTATTCGTCATTCAGCTGGCATTTGAAGACAACAAAGAAAGAAACCGGACATACGAGGATTGAGAAACATTCGCGAAGGGAGAATAGAACTGTGACGTTTATCATTTTAATGGCCGGAATGTTTCTTTTTATTCAACTCAAAAAACCGTTCCGCAAGAAAATCTTCGGCTACGTTTTTTTGGCCGTTTATTTAACGGTGCTCGCACTCTATACCATCAATTCCACTTTTGTTCACCTCATATCTGACAGCCTTTTGTCGATCTTGGCAGTGATCGCTGTGGCGCCGCTGCTTGCCGGCTTTCTGAAGCCTTCAGCGGATTCCCGGTGAACCGAATATGGACAAATCGTCCTTTTTCTAAAATAGGCCTTCAAAAAAGGTCTTTTTTTTCGTTAAAATTATATAGACCGATCAGTATAAAATCATAAGGGAATGATAGGATGGCAGAAAAAATGAGCAGCCGCGACAAAATATTGCGGGCGGCTTCACGATTGTTCCGCAAACAAGGCTACCATGCCACAGGTCTGAGCCAAATCACAGCCGAAAGCGGAGCGCCGCGGGGATCGCTTTATTATTATTTTCCCGGCGGCAAAGAAGAACTGGCGCAAGAGGCGATTCAATTAACCGGGGAAAGAATCAAAGCGTATATATTGTCAGCGATCAGCCGAGAAGCTGATCCTGTCAAGGCGTTTCAATCTTATATCCAGATGATGGCTGACGGAATCGAGGAATACATCATGGAAGAAAACGATGATATTCCAATCGTATCCGTCGCCGCAGAAACGTGGTCGTTCAGCGAAAGGCTCCGCCAAACTTGTGAACAGGTTTATCAAGACTGGCAGCTTGTCTATCAGGATAAACTGCTCCAGTCAGGCTACGCGCCGGAAACGGCCGAGACGCTGAGCGTCGCGATACAGGCGATGATTGAGGGTGCGTATGTGCTCTCAGTGACGAAAAAAAACGGTCGGCCCCTCAGTGCAGCCGCCGAACAAATTCCTTTTTTACTAAAACGATCATAAAGGGTGGGAAATGCAAATGGAACATGCTAAAAAAGGCTCCTTCATGATTATCGCCATTTTAATCGTCGGAAATTTTCTCGCTCTGATTAATGAGACGGTTATGAATGTGGCTTTGCCGAAGATCATCGACGATTTCGGCATTTCAGCGAATACGGCTCAGTGGCTGTCAACCGGATATATGCTCATGATCGGCATCGCTGTGCCGATTACCGCGTTTTTAATGCAGCGCTTTACGACAAGGCAGTTGTTTCTGTCTGCGATGACATTGTTTACAGCGGGAACCTTTCTGGCCGGAATCGCTCCGGTCTTCCCGCTCGTTCTCGCCGGACGGATCATCCAAGGCTCAGGTACAGGTTTGATACTGCCGCTTGTGATGAATGTGATATTGACTTTGATTCCGCCGCAAAAACGCGGAACGATGACCGGAATCCTCACGCTCGTTATTTTATTTGCCCCGGCGATCGGTCCGGTCATCTCAGGCTATATTGTCGAGCATTATTCATGGCGCGTTGTTTTCTTCATGATGCTGCCAGTATCGGTTTTCATGATTTTTTATGCGGCGTTCCGCCTGAAAAATGTAACCGAACTGACGTATCCGAAAATTGACATATTATCTATTCTTTTATCGACTGTCGGGTTTGGCGGAATCGTTTTCGGCTTCAGCAACGCCGGGGAAGCTGCAGGCTGGAGCAGTCCGAAAGTGATCATCGGACTGGCAGCCGGTGTCATCGGATTAATATTGTTCGTCATGCGCCAGCTCAAATTGAAAGTGCCGATGCTTGATATGAGGCCGTTTCAGTCAAAAATATTTTCCGTCTCGGTTATCCTGATGTGGATCGTGATGATGCTGCAGTTTTCGATGATGCTGATTTTGCCGCTTTACTTCCAGATGGCGCTTGAGCTGTCACCGCTTTATACAGGCATTCTTATGCTGCCGGGCGGCCTTGTCCTGGCGATGACATCTCTTGTTGCAGGACGCCTGTTTGATAAGCTTGGCTTTAAACCGCTGTTGATCACCGGGTTGATCATTGTGATTGCCGTCCTTTCGCTGTTTACGAATATTTCAAGCGATACGCCGATGGCGGCGGGAATGATGCTGTACGCCGGCTTCACACTCGGCGTCGGGTTAACGATGGCTCCGATCATGACGCTCGGTTTAAACCAGGTGCCCAAACCGCTGTACCCGCATGGCTCGGCGATTATGAATACGGTCAATCAAGTGTCAGGGGCCATCGGTCCGGCATTGTACACGACAATTCTGACGACCGTTTCGAATCGCTTTATCGCGCATTCTTCAGGAGCCAGCCGTCAGGAGCTGCACATGCAAGGTATGACAGAAGGCGTTCATATGGTTTATTTCGTAGCTATCGTCTTTGCAGCAGCTGCTCTTGTGATTTCGGTTTTTGTGAAAAGCAGTCGCGGGGAACATCATCCAGCATAAACATCGATCCATCAAAAAAATGCAGGAGGCATGAAGCGCCTCCTGCATTTTTTGATATTAGTTTAAAATTTTGACCTTTACGGTTTTGACGCCCCAATTGAAAGCGTCTTTTTTATCTGGAATAAATACGTCTATTTTATGGCCTTTAATGGCGCCTCCGGTGTCTTCAGCCGTCGCTTCGCCGTAGCCTTCCACATATACTTTCGTACCGAGCGGAATCACGCTTGGATCAACCGCGATGACTTTAGCGTCACGGTTCGCATTCAGGTCGACTCCCGTTTTTGTGATGCCTGAAATGCCCCCGTCATTTGCCGTATACGCAGTTGCTGTCACTGTGATTTCCTTTTGCACGTTGACAGGCTGATCGTTTTGTTTTTGCGCGGACTCTTGTTTCACAGGCGCTGCAGCAGCAGCCTCTCCTGCTTCTCCATTTATCGCAATCGTTTGCCCTGCAATAATCAGGTCCGACTTCAGATTGTTCCGTTTTTGAAGATCGCTTACAGTTACACCGAACTCTTTTGCGATTTTTGAGAGCGTGTCCCCTGGCTGAACGGTGTACTGCTTTTCTTCAGATTTTTCTTCTTGAGAAGAAATGTTCAGCTTTTGACCCGGTAAAATCAGATCTGATGAAAGCTGATTCCATTTTTTTAAGTCCTTGAGGTTCATTCCGTAGTTTTGAGAAATCCCCCAGAGCGTGTCTCCTTTTTGAACTTCGATTTCTTTTGCTGAGGCAGTCGCTCCGAATGCAGTCGCCGACATAGCTGCGGCTGCAGCCAAGGACATGATTGTCTTCTTCATAAGTTAAATCCTCCCTTGTTAGCCCTTTTGAAACTAACAGGGAAAATCGTAACACAGCAAAATGTCACCGCTATGACAGATTGATGCGAATTTCGTTACAGATTTTTTACTGATAAAGTTTGATTTTATGTAAAATTCTGATTTTCAACAACATGATTCCTTTATGTTTCAGACGTCCTCTTTCCTGCTCTTGACGCTGGTTCAAGCTGGAATTCTTTTTCAGTATAAGATGTTTTTTCAACATGGGGCTTTTGTGTTTATGAGAAGAGAAATTCGGGAAAACGAATCAATAGACGTAATTTATTTTCCTAAACATATAACCCCAGTCGCTTTTATGTCGTCATATATTAGAAAACAGCGGAGGAAAATTTTTCTCGCAAATCTCTTGTAATCCATCTGTAATTATTGTAACATTTGTAACATAAGAGATATATTTAAGGAGAGAGGAACATGAAAAAGTTAATCGTTTGTTTATTAGCTGTTTTACTCATCTTACCTGCCGGAGCATCTCTCGCAGCGAAAAACCAAACATCAGGGAATTTAACAAATAAACAAGTCATGCAAATGACTTTGCAGGCACGGGAGCACTTTTGGAATACGATGAGCGGCCACAATCCAAAAGCGAAAAACTCAACTTGCCAAACCAAAACATTTGAATACCGCGGTCTTCCATATACGTATATGTGCAGTGAATTCAGCACAAAAGCAAAGTTAACAGATTACTTGGCACCGGTTTTCACAAAAGACGCCATTAAAAAAGGATTTGAAAAATACAACATTATGTCTTATAAAGGAAAAATGGCCGTTCCTGTCGGCGATGGGGACAACCTCTTAGGATGGGACAAAGCAACAATCAAACTGATTTCTCAAAAAAACAATACCCGCACCTATGAATTTTCCGTACCGGCATTGGATGGATCAGTGACTGCGAAAAGAAAGATCACGTTTGTGAAAGAAGACAACAAATGGAAAATCAATCAGCTCGATGCTGCCATCTAAACGAAAAAAGCTAATGTCTAAAAACGGACATTAGCTTTTTTCCGTCAAACGGTCAGCTCAACGATGTTGCCGTCAGGATCCAGGATGACGCTTTCATAATACCCGTCACCCGTGACGCGCGGCTTTCCGGCAACCTGGTATCCTTCCTTTTCAAAGCGGCTCGTCATCTCGTCAACCTCTTGCCGCGACCCTAAGGAAAACGCCATATGTGCATAGCCGGAAGCGTTTTCCTCTCCTTTTGCAAGGTCGGGACGTCTCATCAGCTCAAGCCGTGTTCCCGATTCAAACTGAATGAAATAGGATTCGAAATGCTTTTTCGGATTGACGTATTTTTCATTCGCCTTTCCGTGAAAAAACCGGGTATAAAAGTCTTTCATTTCCTCTAAATTGTTCGTCCATATAGCGATGTGTTCGATTTTCATAAAATCTCCCTCCCATTTCATCATACCATATAGACCCTCTGCCTTTTTTTACACCTTTTTAAATTGATAAGTATTCATAAAAATCCCGATGCAGATCATGAAGGCGCCGATCAGGATGCTGATTGTGACCGGTTCATGCAGCTGCAGCCAGCCGAATAAAAGGCCTAATACGGGAACAAACATTAAAGCCATCGATGCTTTTGACGCTTCGATTTGATTCAGGATCCAAAACCAAATGACGAACGTCAAAGCCGTAGAGAATAAACCGTTAAATAAAAGAGATAAGATCGCTTCATTTGACCAGTGAATCGGCCGGGACGGTTCCAGTATAAAAGAGAAGATCAATAACATCACCGCCCCTGTGAGAAGCTGCCATGCATTCATATGAATCATATCTGTATCTTTAAATTTCAGTTTGCTGTATACATTGGCGATGCCCCAGCTGAGCGCTGCGATTAAAACACAAAGCTCTCCAAATATGACATTTTGATCAACATGCAGAATCCCTCCTCCTAATATAAACAAAAGACCGATCAACCCGGAAAATAAACCGAGCATTTTATACACATTGATTTTCTCGTTTAATTTAAAATGACTGATGACAGTGACAAAAATCGGCATGGTATACACCAATACAGACGTTTTTCCCGAATCGACAAACTGCATGCCGTAAGTTAACACCCCCATATAACCTAAACCCATCAATAAACTCATCACCAGATAATGCTTGATATTCTCCTTTCCTATTGAACGCTTCCTTCCTTTGATCAAGAGAATTACAAACAAAGGAACGGCTCCAATGAACAGCCGCAGTGCCGAAAATAAAACAGGGGGAATGTCAGTGATTGCGATTTTCATCGTCACCCAGGTATACCCCCAAATAAGTGTTACAGAGATGATCCCCAACAGTACTTTAAACATAAACCGTCACCTTTCTTCTTTGTTTCATGTACAGCATATGCTATATTGGATGATAACTGAAATACATTTTTATTATCGGAGGTATAACCATTTGGTTATGAACATGAACAGCCTTCACATCTTTGTGAAAGTCGCGGAGACACTAAATATGACAGAAGCCGCCAACGAGCTGTATATTTCACAGCCGGCCGTGAGCAAAGCCATAAAAACCATGGAAACGTCGCTCGGGGTCAAATTGTTGATTCGGGATAAACAGAACAAGTTAAAGCTTACTGACGCGGGAATGGAAATCGCCGTACTGGCCAGACAGATGATTGTGATTGAAAACAAAATATACCAGGTGGCCGATCAAGAAAATCATCTGCTCAGGGGGAAAGTCAAAGTTGGCTCGTTCCCCGCCGTCTCAGCGAATATTTTGCCGCAGGCTATCGCCTCCTTCAGGTCAAAGTATCCGCTCGTACAAATCGAGCTGGTCGAAGGAACCTCCGACCAAATCAAGCAATGGGTCGAAACACGCCTGGTTGATTTAGGCATCGTCGCCTCTCCCTTTGACGGTTTCGAAAGTCAAGTATTGTTTCAAGACCGGATGGCGGCCGTCATCCCTGAGCAATATCATCACTTAAAAGACGCACCTTTCATTGATCTGAAAAAACATCAAAATGAATTGATCTTTTGCAAGGGCGGGCACGAAGTCGCGGTATCTCAAATCTTTCAAAAACACCGCCTCGAATTAAAAGAAAATCTGACTGTGCAAAACGCGGAAACATTGGTCAATATGGTCAATAACAACTTGGGGATCGGCTTGATTTCTAACTTTTCGCTTTCCTCCGTATCCCATCGGTTGATCAAAAAAGACATCTCTCCTCAAATTATCCGCGAGGTCGGCATGATTACACCCTCATTTGAAGAAGCAACACCGGCGGCTGCCGAGTTTATGAAAATGATCATCGAGTCGGAAACGGTTCGATCATTTTCGTGAACAGAAAACGCCTCAGCACCGATCAAAGGGCTGAGGCGTTTTTTAAAAAATGCTCATCAATCATGGAAATTCGTTCCGTCCGTCGTTTCTTTAACAATTCCGGCGCGGATGACGAAATCTCCGAAATGTTCTCCTTCATTGCGTTCTTTCGCATAGCGCGGAAGAATGTCGCGAAGTTCTTTTAAAATTTCTTCTTCACCGATGTTTTCCCGGTACATTTTACTTAGACGGCTGCCGTCAAAAGCGGCGCCGAGGTACATGTTGTACTTGCCAGGGGCTTTTCCGATGAAGCCGATTTCGCCGAGCGCATGGCGGGCGCAGCCGTTCGGGCATCCCGTCATGCGGATGGTAATCTCTTCATTCTTCAAGCCGTTTTCTTCAATGATTTCATCAATTTTGTCAATCAGCTTTGGCAAATATCGTTCCGCTTCGGCCATCGCCAATCCGCACGTCGGCAGTGCGACGCATGCGATCGAGCTGCGGCGGAGCGCTGTATAATGCCTGCCGTCAGTCAAACCAAACTGTTCGATCAGTTCGCTGATCTTTTTCTTCTTTTGGCTTGTGACATTGGCAATGATCAAGTTTTGATTGGCTGTGAGGCGGATATCGCCGGTATGAACTTTGGCGATCTCCCTTAAGCCGGTCATCAGCTTGTAATCATCATAATCAGTGACGCGGCCGCCCTCAACAAACATTGTAAAGTGCCATCTTCCGTTTACACCCTTTACCCAGCCGTAGCGGTCGCCGTTATGCTCGAAATGATACGGCTTTGCTTCAGCGAGGCTCCAGCCGAGGCGGTTTTCCAGCTCGTTTTTGACCGTTTCCAAGCCGAGGCGGTCAATTGTGTACTTGAAGCGGGCATTTTTGCGAACCGAGCGGTTTCCGTAGTCCCGCTGAATCGTAATCGTTTTTTCGGCGACATCATATAACTGATCAGGCTTGCAGAAGCCAATGACTTTGGCAAGCTGCGGATACGTTGCTTTGTCTCCATGGGTCATGCCCATGCCGCCGCCGATCGCGACGTTGAAGCCGATGAGTTTGTCATCCTCCACAATCGCGATAAACCCAAGATCCTGGGAAAATACGTCGATATCATTTGACGGCGGAACGGCGATGCCGATTTTGAATTTCCGCGGCAGATACAGCGGTCCGTACATCGGTTCGACTTCTTCCGCATCAGGCGTGCCGGCCACTTTTTCTTCATCAAGCCAGATTTCATGATACGCACGTGTGCGCGGCAGGAGGTCATCACTCAGCTTTTTCGACCATTCATACACTTCTCTGTGGATTTCTGATTGATACGGATTGGAAGCGCACATGACGTTCCGGTTAACATCCCCGCATGCTGCAATCGTATCCAGCATGGCTGAATGGATCGATTGAATCGTTTTTTTCATGTTCCATTTTAAAATGCCGTGCATTTGGAAGGTTTCCCGGGTTGTCAGCTTCAATGTGCCATTTCCGTATTTCCGGGCAAGCTCATCCATGACAAGCCACTGCTCAGGCGTTGCGACACCGCCCGGCATCCGGACGCGCAGCATGAACTGATACGCCGGCTCAAGCTTTTGCTTTTGACGCTCATTGCGGAGATCGCGGTCATCCTGCAAATAGCTGCCATGATGCTTCATCAGACGGTTGTCGTCATCGGAAATTCCGGCTGAAAGCGGCTCAAGCATCGATTCCTTCAGGGTGCCGCGCAAATAGTTGCTTTCTTTCTTAATGCGTTCTACATCACTCGGCGGGCCTTCAGGCGCTTTTAATATTTCGTTCCCCATGTTGAAAAAGTCCCCTTTCAATCAAAATCAGTATACATCGCGCTGATAACGTTTTTGCTTTTTCATTTCTGCCAGATAGGCTTCAGCTTCCTCGCGGCTTTTGCCGCCTTCTTTTTCGATAATTTCAAGCAATGCGTTCTGAACATCTTTGGCCATGTTGTTCTTGTCGCCGCAAACGTAGAAAGCCGCTCCTTCTTCAAGCCACTCAAACAGTTCTTTGCTGTGCTCAAGCATGCGGTGCTGTACATATACTTTTTCTTCCGTATCCCGCGAGAACGCGACATCCATTTTTGTCAGCACGCCGTCACTCAGCCACTTTTGCCATTCTGTCTGATATAAGAAATCGGTGACGAAGTGCTGGTCGCCGAAGAACATCCACGATTTCCCCGGTGCTCCGGTTTCTTCGCGCTCCTGCATAAATGACCTAAACGGCGCAACACCTGTGCCCGGACCGACCATGATAATCGGAGCCTCCGGATTTTCCGGCAGCTTAAAGTTTTTATTCGGCTGAATAAAAACAGGCAGCGTGTCGCCAGGCTGAAGGCGTTCAGCACATAAAACCGAGCAGACCCCTTTTCGGTCTCTGCCGTGCGTATTGTAGCGGACAGCGCCGATCGTCAAATGCACCTCATCCGGATTTGCAGCGAAGCTTGATGCGATCGAATAAAGACGCGGCGGAATTTTTCGAAGAATCGAAACAAAATCCTGCGGAGCTACTGCGATCGGACCGAAATCCTGAACGAAATCAATCAGGTCGCGGCCTGCGATATATGCTTTTAATTGATCCGCGTTTTCCTGAGCGACAAGCTCGCGTAGCTTTTCATTTGCAATGAGTTCTGCCGCCTGCTGAATAAATTTTTTTGTCAGCACCGTAATTTCATAGTAAGAAGTCAACGCTTCTTTCAGGGAAAGGTTTTCCCCTTGATCAACCGTGACGGTAGCATTCGGATCCCATTTCAGCTCGGCCAGCAGCATGTCGACGAGTTCCGGGTCATTTTCCGGAAAAATGCCGAGCGCATCGCCAGGTTCATAAGTCAGGCCTGAGCCTTCGAGCGATAATTCAAGGTGGCGCGTTTCTTTATTTGATCCGCGGCCGTTTAAATTCAAATTTTCCAGCACTTCCGCTCTGAACGGATTTTTTCTCGAATATACCGTTTCTCCTCCTGCTGCTTGCGGTGCTGCCGTTTGAGCAGGTGCTGAGCTTGCGCCCTGTTCCTGTCCTTCGTTTAAACTTGAGATGACACCCTCAAGCCATGCTGCAGCCGGTTCATCATAATCGAGATCGCAATCGACGCGCGGATGGAGCCTTGTGCCCCCCAGCTCACCAAGCCGCTGATCAAACTCTTTTCCGGTCTGGCAGAAAAATTCATACGACGTGTCGCCAAGAGCCAGCACAGAATAACGGAAATCATCGAGCTTCGGAGCCCGTCTGCCATGGAGAAATTCATGGAATGACAGCGCGTTGTCCGGCGGATCCCCTTCTCCGTGCGTGCTGACGACGATGAGAAGGTTTTTTAATTTTTTCAATTGGTTCGGCTTAAAATCGCTCATTGCAGAGACGGTGACTTGAAAGCCCCGTTCTGTAAGCGTCTTAGCCGCGTTTTCAGCAAGTCCCTGTGCATTTCCTGTCTGCGACCCGAATAAAATGGTCACTTCTTTGGAAACAGGCTGGGCCGGACTTGCAGCCGGAGCTTCCGCCGGCAATGTTTCAAGCGCCGCCGCGGCATCGGCGGTTTGCACAGCCGCCAGATAACCGCTCAGCCAGGCTTTTTGTGATGCCGTCAAAGTTGGCAGAAGGCGGTTGAGGAGCTCTGCCTGCTCCTGGTTAAAAGGACTGTTCATTACCTGAAGTTGCAACGATATCCACCTCACTAAGGAATAAAAAAATTATGACTTGTTTGAAACGGAAAAGGATTACATTCATCATATATCCACTATTCCTATAAATCAAATCGGTTTTATTGACGCAAAACATCTGTCGATCACGGCTTTGCTGCAAAGAAATATTGTAAGCGCTCACTCACCACGTCCCCTTTACCGCTCGGCGTCAGCCTGCTTCAAACCAAACATTCCTAAAAAAGATTCTAATTTAAAGTTTACTGGAATACTCAACATTAGTAAAATATATATTAATTATCACAGCTATTAAGAATTTTAATAAAGGAGAGATTCGTGTGCATTATGATGCGCTGAAGACATTCGTTACCCTTGCAGAAGTCAAAAATTTCACAAAAACGGCCGAGCTTCTTCTCATGTCGCAGCCGAGCGTGAGCATGCACATTAAAAATCTTGAAAAAGAGTTCCAGACGAAATTATTTGAACGCTCTCCGAAATATTTGAAAATCACGCCGACCGGTGAAATTTTATACGATCGCGCCAAACAAATGATCACCATATATGAACAAACGCGGCAGGACATTCTCGATCACCACAACTCGATCAAAGGCGAGCTGAAAATCGGCGCAAGCTTCACAATCGGCGAATACATTTTGCCATCGCTCTTGTTCGACCTTCAAAAAGAATATCCTGAGCTCGAACTCAAGGCCGTCATTGGAAACACGGAAGAAATCGTGCAGTCCGTCCGCCTGTACAAAGTGGACATCGGCTTGATCGAAGGCCAGACAAATGAAAAAGAGCTTTCTGTCCACGCCTTTATGCAGGACGAGTTGTTTATCACCGCTTCAAGTGATCACCCGCTTGCCGCCAAACAGGACGTGACAATGGCCGATCTGCAAAATCAAACGTGGGTAACACGCGAAGTCGGCTCAGGTACACGCGAATACTTAAACCATGTCATCCGTTCAAACGGTTTGAAAGTCAAGTCGTTTCTGACGATCAGCAGCAACCAGGGGATCAAAGAAACGCTCATGACAGGCATCGGACTGTCACTCCTGTCTGAAAGCGTCATTGAAAGAGACGTGCAGCATGGAAACCTTTCCGTGCTCCGGCTGAAAAATCAAACCTTTACCAGGACGCTTTCATATATATATTCACCCGTTATGCAAGACAAAAAAAATGTAAAAACCTTTATTAACGCTTTGAACCAAAGAACAGCTTCGGAATGATGATCCGTTCTTCCTGCCCGCTTCACGAAATGTTTGTTTTCGTTTGTCCAATGTGTGAATCATCACTGGAAACGATTGACTGCCGGCTGGAGATGCCATATCCTGGAACTATCACATAGGAAAAGAGATGATGGTTATGAAGTGGTTAAGTAAAAGTTTAGTTGCTTCATCATTACTGGCAGGTATGCTTGCTGTTTCGGGAAGTCCCATGCATGTACAAGCCCAGGAACTCTCTAAAACTGAAAGTCTCTCTTCTCACGCATCTGCACAAGGAATCTTCGCCCCTCAGGCGATCGTCATCAACAGGCCGATGAAAGTCGGACAGGAAGATCAATACGTCGGCATTTCAAACGTGTCCTACAGCGGCAGCGCCATTACCGTCAGCGTCACCTCGGACCGCGTGTACGTAAAAGCCGTCAGCCCAGGCAAAGCGACATTTTCGTATCTCAATTCATTGGGACAGCTGGTCATCAACAATATTACGGTCACCCGATAACACTTAAATCCGCGGGAGAAATCTCCTTCCCGCGGATGTTTGATCAACTCCAACATTCACCGCGTCTATTCTAAAATAAAAACACCAATCAGATAGAATTGGTGTTTTTGCCGTCAACGTATTTAATTATTTTCGCCGGATTTCCGCCGACGATGGCATTGTCCGGGACATCTTTTGTCACGACGGCTCCGGAAGCTATCACTGCATTGTCGCCGACCTTGACGCCGGGATTGATGACCGCTCTGCCGCCAATCCAGACGTTACGTCCGATGATGACAGGTATCCCGTACTCCGCACCGCTTATCCTTTCGGACGGATCAAGCGGATGGGACGCCGTATAAATATGAACGCCCGGTCCGAGCATACAATGATCGCCTATCCGGATTTCGCATACATCGAGGAAAACACAGTCAAAATTGGCGAAGAAATTTTCCCCGACATGTATATTAAAACCGTAATCACAGCGAAACACCGGTTCGATGTGGAGCGTTTCCCCTGTTGAACCAAACAGCTCTTTGATCAGCTTGGTCCTTTTATTGTCGTCGATTTCGTTCGAATGGTTGAATTCATTCGTAATGTTGCGCGCCTTGAGTCTGTCATGGCACAGCACCGGATCAGAAGCAAGATAAAGCTCTCCGTCCAGCATTTTTTGCTTTTCTGTTTTCATTGGTTTTTTAGTCTCCTTAACTGCATTTTGATATTGGCTACATCAATTGCAACACGAGATTGAACACTTTTACAATAAAATAGACATTGATGAGCAGCAAAAGCAAGATAACAGCCTTCCGCTTCTCATGTTTAATTTCATAAACGAATTTCCACATAAAAAAGATTGCTAAAAATACGATTAAAATACTATCAACACTTTTAAGTATCAGATCCATCCAATTCCTGCTCCCTTTTGACTTCTATATAAGACAATATTTTCATAACGCGCGGCGTACTGCAAGACTCTTTCCCAGCTCTCAAAAAAAAAATCGAAAAACTGTTGACGAACCCATCTAATCTGCATATAATAGAACTTGTCAGCAAAACAAATACCCAGTGTTACATATCATGATTCCGTAGCTCAGCTGGGAGAGCGCTACCTTGACAGGGTAGAGGTCGCTGGTTCGAGCCCAGTCGGAATCATACCGAATCGAAACGGCAGGAAAACGTTGATTTTCAACGGAGTTCCTGCCGTTTTTGCGTTTGATTTTTTTCAATTCCCACCTCTCGACACTCTGTCTTCATTCCACAAAAAACAGCCTCTATTTGAAAGAGTTATGGTAAAATATTCTTTGTACAAAGTTCGGGCTCACTCAAGGGAAGTTGGCTCATCCCCTATGAAAGGGGGTGATGCTTATGACAGCATACGAAACAATCTCGTTAATGATTGCTTTCGGCATGTTAATTGCCGTGTTGTCGAAGAAAGAAAAATAGACTTCCCTTGAGCCCTGGTAAAGTTCAAAGGGAAGTCTATATTTAAAATGACTGAGCCAAGCCCTTGTTGGGCCGCTTTGTACACTCGACTCGACTGTTGGCGCAGTCGGGTCTTTTTTATTTTATGCATTTCTTTTTAAAAAATACACCTGAACGTTTGAGCGATACGTTGATGACACACCTGTGGTCTTTTTATGATTTTGACAGTCTATCTTCAAATTCATATTACCAATTTCAACCCACTAAATCAACTAATAGTGTCATCCACCTCTCGGGATAAATGAAAATATTCGAGCGTAAACCGTGCTTCTTCTTCCAACGCTTTTGAACATCCACATTATTTGTTCATAATTCACAACATCCAAAATACTCCAAAATAAGTCGAATTAATCACTTCCAACTCTTTACAATTCAGACGAAAAAATGACTTTTGTTTGATTGTTTTTTAAATATGGATATTTTCTGGGTTTTTCGCTTTATTTCAGGACTACAAAACAAGTCCTTTGTCTGATTGAGAGAGACCGAACCCCTGCTAAAATAAAGTGCGTGTTGTTGGGAAATATTTCTCAAAGGAGGACCGATTGTTAAAGGACATCGAGATTTGAAAGGAGAACAACTGTGGCTAAGACGATTATTTCTGGTTTTATTTTATTTTTTCTGCTTATTTTTTCGGGAGCTGAGCCAACATCAGCGGCTTTTTGGGATACAAAAGGAGACAACGTTATTCATGATCCTTCCATGATTAAAGAAGGAAATACATGGTATACATTCGGTACTGGTATCGGCAATGGAATCCGCGTCATCAAATCGACAGACGGAAAAACGTGGAGCCCAGCGCCAAGTATTTTTACAACTCCATTATCATGGTGGAAAAAGTACGTGCCAAACCATGAAAAAAACCAATGGGCGCCTGATATCAGCTATTACAATGGTCGCTATTGGCTTTATTATGCGATATCCGCGTTCGGCTCCAATACTTCGGCGATCGGACTGGCTTCAACAGACCGGATCTCTTCCGGAAATTGGCGCGACGACGGGCTTGTCACCCGGACGACGACCTCGAACAATTATAATGCGATCGACCCTGAGTTAGTCATTGATAAAGAAGGAAATCCGTGGCTGTCCTTCGGCTCGTTTTGGAGCGGCATCAAGCTGACAAAGCTTGATAAAAAAACAATGAAACCTACAGGGAAGGTTTATTCGATCGCATCAAGGCCGAGCCATGGCGGAGCGGTTGAAGCGCCGTCTATCACATATAAAAACGGCTACTATTATTTATTCGTTTCGTTCGATAAATGCTGTCAAGGTGTGAACAGCACGTATAAAATCGCTTACGGCCGCTCAACAAAAATTACGGGACCTTACTATGACAAAAGCGGCAAGAAAATGACGGAAGGCGGAGGCACAATCCTCGACTCCGGAAACGACCAATGGAAGGGCCCGGGCGGCGCAGATATCGTGAACGGCAACATCATCGTCAGACATGGTTATGATGCGCTTGACAATGGAGCGCCTAAGCTGCTGATTAATGATTTATACTGGGATTCCAAAGGATGGCCGAGGTATTAGTTTTTAAACCGAGCAGATATTTTTCTGCTCGGTTTTTTCTGTTATTTTAGCAGTCCAGCTTTGCAAGAACTCCATCCAAAAAAATGTTCAATCTTCCATATCTTCAAAGTATCGATCATTTTGATCAACTTTTTTGATAAATCCCTCTATAGAGTCAGCTATTTTTTTATCAAAAAAGAATACCGATGACTTATCGGTATCATTTAAATCAAGCGTTAAATATACACCTTCATTTACCTCATAAAAAACAAGCCTGTCTTCATCTTCATATATATCATCTAAATCAGGGTCAAATTCGTAAATATCTTCCCTTAAAGTGATATCTGCGATAGTAGCGGGGTCTAAAAATCTGTTTATTGCACTTTTATTCCCTCTTATAAACCCGTACCCAATTTCTAAATAAAATTCTCTGAGTTCTTTAGGAAATCGGAAACCAAGTCTATCTTCCGCTTTTATTAGATCGTTTTCTTTTAACTCATAAAACTCATGATGACTATTTTTTATAAAATTAAATTTGTTCAGCCTCATGAACCTCCTTATAGATGGCATCAGAAATTCAGCCAGGCTGATATCCCCACAACTTCGAACGATTAATTTTCTTCATGACAAACAACGTTCATACCTTGCTGCTTGATTCCACTATCCGCACCGCTTCTTCCTCTGCGCCATTTTGATAAATAATCAAGCGGGTGACCACACCATCCTCCAAAATAAATTCCACTTCAACAGACAATGACCTGAGGAAAAAGCGCGTTTCCGAGGCTGGAAATAATTCAAAACGGATCTGTCCGGTGATTTGCATATAAAGCCGTTCTTTATCAACTGTCACATCAGCGGCGGTGCCATCCTGAAGTGAATAACTTCCGACATATCTTTTGTAAATGGCCGGATCGATCTCTTTTTTCTTTTTATCGGCAGGGCGATCAGGGATTTTGTAGGCCTTGTCAAACAGGATATTTTCAACGGCTTCAAAGATGGCCTGTTCATATTCATCATCCTGTTCCACATTGCTCAAATAAATGAAGGTTTTTCGTTGATCGATATATCGGATCATTACGGTTGAATAGCCTGGCCAGCCGCCGCTGTGACCGACAATTCGCCCTGTTTCAGGACTGTCCCGAAGCACCCATCCACACCCGTAATCTACAGACTCTCCGTTTTTCAGAGACGCGGGAGTAAAAGCAAGCTCTTTTGAGACTTGATTGATCAAACAATCTGTATATAAGGCCTGGTCAAACAAATATAAGTCATGAATGGTTGAGTTTACGGTTCCGTCCCCCTGAACCCCGTCAAGATAGGAGACATATTTTGTTTCTTCAACATCATCAGGCAGAACGTACTGTTCTGTATGCACGTCATACACATATCCATACGCATAGTTCTCAATGGTTTCAGGTTGAAGCCTTCTGTTATACACCCTTGAGTTCAGCATTTCCACCGGTTCAAAGATATTTTTTTTCATATATTCGGCAAAACTCAGACCGGATGCCTTTTCAATAATAACCGCAAGCAGCACATATCCCGTATTGCTGTACAGCCAACCTTCACCCGGGGCAAAATAGCGTTGCGGCTGATGATTCATCAGCATATCAACGATATCTTGATTAACAGCAATCTTGTTATGATCCCAATGTTGTAAAAACCACTCCATATAATCGGGCAGACCCGACGTATGTGTCAACAAATCGTGAATCGTTATGCCTTGATAAGGAAATCCGGTTATCCACCGTTCTACGGGATCCTCAATATTCAATACCCCTTGCTGTGCTAATTGAAGGATGCCCAAAGCAGTGAACGGCTTGGATAGCGATGCTAATTCAAATAAGGAATCCTCCTGCAATAAACGCTTATCTGCCAAGTTTGCATAACCGAAGGCGCCTTGAAAAAGAATGTCTCCGTCTTCAGCGACTAATACCGCCGCGTTGATCTGCTTTTTTTCATTTAACACACTAAACAGGTTAACAAGTTGTTCTCTTTTTTTCTGTTTCACTTTTCCACCTCCCTTTCTTTATACGCATATGGAAATAAGAGGTTTCAACTAAAAAAAGACAAGACTGCTTCTTGTCTTTGAAATCGCTAGTCTACAATTCTAATAAGTTTCAACATCCTTTTCGCAAGTCACTCATTGATCTACGGTGCGACTCATTAGCCCCAGCACAAACGAATGTCAAATCGATTTTTGATTTCGGCGAAAAAATGTTGCAAACAGCAATAAAACGTTGCTCAAAAGACTTGCCGCCCCTAACCAGACGAGCCATTCCGCCTTTGTCCCCCAGGAATATCCAATGATGATCAGAGCAATGCAGCTTGAGAAAAAGGGTCCTGTCCTGTCTAATTTTGTGCCGCGGCGAATGGTTTCCTTTGTCTGCAGGAATTTATCTTTTGCATGATAGAGCTTCTCCTTTCCTTTGATTTTAAAAGTTGTTGCTTTTACATAAAGATTATTTTTCATCATTTTCTCCTCCGTAGCGGCGTTTCTCAAATTTTTCGAGAATCTTTTCTGTATCTAATGAATTTCCTACGCCAAGCTGAATGTTTGCATTCTCCTCAAAACCGTCTTGTTCTTCACCGTCAAAACGGTAAAGCTTTTGCAGCAGCCGCCAAAATGTCGCAACCTCTTCGGCAGTAAACTGCTGAAACAAGTCAGCCAAGAAATAGACGGACCTTTCGGAACAATCCACCAGCGCTTTCTTTCCTTCAGCGGTCATTTCAATATTAATAGAGCGTTTGTCTTTTTGATTTGGCACTGATTTAACATAACCTTTTTTGATCAGACCTGTCATCAGCTTGTTGGCGGTCTGTTTGGTTGTGCCAAGCTTTTTGGAGATATTCGTAAGCGTGGCAGTTTCAGTCGGCAAATGCGCGATGGCGATGAGTGCCATGTGTTGCCTCGAAGTTAATATTTCCATGTATTCGTCACCTCGGGTTTGCACCTTATTGACAACTGAAAACAATGTCGCATAGCTTTGCTGCATCAAATGTAATTCGTTGATTAAGCTGTTGGTATCCATTTGTTCTCTCCTTTGAATATAGTCAACATGCTGACGAATATACAATACTCTTACTCGTTAATTTTGTCAACATGGTGACTATTTTTTCGTGATTGATCAATTGGACATTCCGTTTTACACTATTTAATTATCTGATAATTAAAAATATAGGATGAGAATAGGGGGAATATAATGAATTCTTCACTCATTTCAGCGGATGATGCATGGATGCTTTGGGGGTTTATTGCGGTGTGGGCGGCGGTGAGTATTTATTTGGAGCAGCGGTATCGCTGGGCTGCGGCAGTATCGGGGGCTGTACTGGCGCTGGGCGGATCAATGCTGTTTACGAATGCGGGGATTCTTCCGGCCGAGTCGCCCGTCTATGATGCGGTGTGGTCCTATGTTGTTCCGCTTGCGATACCTTTGCTGCTTTTTCAAATCAATGTGCGGAAGATCCTGAAAGAAAGCGGCAGGCTTTTGATGATCTTTTGCATCAGCGCCCTGGGCACTGCTGCCGGAAGCGTGATTGCTTTTTTTCTGTTTAAGCAGCAGATTCCGCACCTTGACCAAATCGGCGGGATGATCAGTGCCTCTTATATCGGCGGAGGCGTGAATTTTGCGGCGATGGCCGCGAAGTTCTCAACTCCCGGTGAATATGTATCATCGACGGTGGTTGCGGATAATTTTATGATGGCTCTTCTTTTTTTCATTTTAATGGGGATACCGGCGCTTAAATGGTTTCAAAAGCGCTTTGGCGTTCCTGAAGAGACGGCCGGCAGCAAAAATCAGGCGGAAGCCTATTGGAAAAGAAAAGAGATGTCCTTGCAGGACATTGCTTTAAACATCGGAACCGCCTTCGCGATCGTTGCTGTGTCTGTAAAAACAGCGGCCTTTTTCAAAGAGCGTTTTTCTTCTGACGGCGGGTTTCAGTTTCTTGCCTTTATCTTGGGTGACCAGTTCCTGCTGCTGACGACGCTGACAATTTTGCTGACAATCGCCTTTCCCCGCTATTTTGAACGGCTGCGCGGCACACAGGAAATCGGGACTTATTTGATTTACTTATTCTTTGTGGTGATCGGCATTCCGGCAGACTTGCGGATCATTCTCATGAACGCACCGCTCCTTTTGGCATTTGTGTTTGTGGTTGCCATGTCCAACCTGCTCGTAACGCTTGCCGCAGGAAAGCTGTTGCGTTTTCGGCTCGAGGAAATTCTCTTGGCCTGCAACGCATCTGTCGGCGGTCCGACAACAGCGGCGGCGATGGCGATCGCCAAAGGCTGGCAGAGCCTCGTCGCTCCGGTTATGCTGGTCGGGACGTTCGGATATCTGATCGGCAATTATGTCGGCACCCTCTTGGGCACATGGTTTTCTACCCTGGTTTAAACGCAAAAAAAGCCGCAGATTCCCTGAAGAGTCTGCGGCTTCTTTTATGATCGGGCGAACGCTCCGGATACGGCTTCCAATGCACGGGCAAAATCGGCCTGCAAATCATCGGCATGTTCCACACCGACGCTCAGCCGCAGAAGGCCGTCGGTAATCCCCCGTTTTTCCCGCTCTTCTTTCGGCATAGCGGCGTGTGACATTTTTGCCGGATAGGAAAGGATCGACTCCACAGCGCCGAGACTGACGGCAAAGACCGGAAGAGAGACGCGTTCCACAATCTTTTTCACGGCTTCTGCATTCTCCAGCTCGAACGAAAGGACGGCGCCGGCGCCATATGACTGGTGCCTGTGAACTGACGCACCCGGATGCGAAGACAGTCCCGGATAATACACTTGTTTGACGGCCGGATGCTTTTCAAAAAATTCAGCGAGCTGCTGAGCTGTTCGAGATGCTTTTTCAAGCCGGACCTGCAGTGTTTTCAGCCCTCTCAGCACAAGCCAGCAGTCTTGGACGCCGAGAACAGCGCCGAACGAATTTTGCAGCTTATAAAGTTCTTCCCCGAGCTTTTTGTCTTTCACAACGGCAAGTCCTGATAATACGTCGCTGTGTCCGCTTAAAAACTTCGTCGCGCTGTGTAGCACAACATCGACGCCGAGCTCGAGCGGCCGCTGCAGCGCCGGGGTCATAAACGTGTTGTCAAGAAACGTCAGACAGCCGTGCGCCTTGGCAAGCTTGACGACGCCTCTGATATCCGTAATGCCGAGCGTCGGATTTGACGGTGTTTCAAGGTAGATGACTTTTGTATTTTCCTTTATGTTTAAAGCAATTTCATTTAAATCCGTCATATCGACGAAAGTATGTTCAATCCCGAAGCGGCTCAGCACTTCCGTAATCATCCGGTAAGTGCCGCCGTACACATCTTTTGTGACAAGCACGTGATCGCCCTTTGACAAAAGCAGAAAGGCGGTGGAAATCGCGGCCATTCCGGATGAAAAAGCAAATCCCCTCGTCCCTCCCTCAAGCTCGGCTATCGTGTCTTCAAGCGACGTTCTTGTCGGTGTTCCTGACCGGCTGTAGTCATATTCGCCGAATTTGTCAAAAGAACCTTGATGAAAGGTTGAGGCGTGCTGGATCGGCACGCTGACGGCTCCGGTTGCTCCGTCCGTTTTATTTTGGTTATGAACAAGCCTTGTTTCAAGCGTCCAGTTTTCATGACTCATGCGGAACCGCCTCCCCTTTTACTTTTTCCAGCGCAGCTTTTAGATCCTGCTTTAAATCGGAGACGTGTTCGATTCCGACTGAAAAGCGCAGAAGTCTGTTGCAGACGCCGTTTGCAATTCGGATGTCTTCCGGGATATCCATATGGGTCTGTGTCGCCGGATAGGTGATGAAGCTTTCGACTCCGCCGAGGCTTTCGGCGAAACAGATCGTCTTGAGATTTTTCAGCAACGGATTAACCCATTCTTCTTTTTGAACGCGGAATGACAGCATGCCGCCTTTTCCCGGATAAAGAACATCGGCAATTTCCTCCTGCTCTTCCAAAAAGGCCGCAAGTTCCCGCGCGTTTTCCTGATGCTGTCTCATCCTGAGAGCGAGCGTCTTCATCCCTCTCATTAAGAGCCATGAATCGAACGGCGATAAAACCGCGCCGATGGCGTTTTGGTGCTGGAACATTTCCTCAGACAGCTCTTCGCCTTTTGCAACGACAAGCCCCGCCAAAAGATCGTTATGACCGCCCAAATACTTCGTCGCGCTGTGAATGACAAGATCAGCGCCGAGCTCAGTCGGCTTTTGCAGAACCGGTGTATAGAACGTATTGTCAACAATGAGCAGCAAGTCGTGCTCTTTAGCGATTTGCGCGATTTTTTGAATATCAGCTTCCTGCATGAGCGGATTTGTCGGCGTTTCTACAAACAGTGCCTTTGTATTGTTCGTGATTTTCGACTTGATACAGTCTTCGTCTGAAAAATCGTCGTAGAAAAAGCGAAGTCCGTATTTCTTCCATTCGTTTTCAAAAAGGCGGTACGTTCCCCCATATAAATCGGACGAAACGATGAGCTCATCCCCGCTTTGAAACAGAGCCATGATCGTCTGAATGGCAGCCATACCGGAACTGAACGCAAAGCCGCGCGTTCCCCCTTCGAGTTTCGCGATTGCATCTTCAACAAGCTGTCTTGTCGGATTTTTTGTGCGAATGTAATCAAACCCTGTGGATTCCCCGATCCCTTTGTGCCTGTACGCAGAAGAGAAATAAACGGGAGGATTGACAGTTCCCGTTATTTCATCACTGCGGTTGCCGATTTGCGCCAGCGTTGTTTGTACATGTTCAGTCATATGACACCATCCTTTTAAAAATAAAAAACCCCTTCTTCATAAGAAGAAGGGGGATTATGCGCTTCTTCTTATCTTCCAAGCATCTGCTTGCTGGATTTAGCACCTTGGTACACTGACATCGTCAGTGCAGACCGGTTGCTGAGGTTTCAAAGGGCCAGTCCCTCCACCTCTCGTGATAAGAATCTCTTCAATTTTCTGATTGTTCTTTACTTTAACCTAAGTCAAGACATTTTTCAAGGGTCATTTTTAAATCTTTCCTCATATTGAACATGGTATGATGAAACCAAACGACGGAACCGGAGGAATCAGATGCCAAAAACAGAGCGATTAATCGAATTGATGATGACCGTTCATACAAAACGAAAATTTACGGCCGGGGAGCTCGCAGCAGAATTCGGGGTTTCCTACCGCACGATTCTCCGCGATCTGGACGAGCTGAGCGCGCTCGGCGTCCCGATCTATTCTGAAACAGGCGCGAACGGAGGCTATTATTTGCTGAATGAACCTGTGCTTCCGCCGCTCTTTTTTACACAATCAGAGGCGGCGGCTATGTTTTTCGCGTATCAATCTCTGCAGTTTTTCGGATCGCTTCCCTTTGATGCGGAAACGCGGATGGTTTTAAAAAAGTTCTACCGCCACCTTCCCGTGGAAACACAGGAGCGGATTGATGCGATGAAAGACAGAATCGTGTTCTGGAATCCGCATCGTCCAAAAGCCGCCGAACATTTAGAAACGCTTCTTGATGCAGCCATCAATCAATCCGTTTTGACGGTCGTTTATGACGGAACAGACGATTGCGCGGAGAGATCCATCCAGCCCATCGGCTTGTTCAGCTGGAACGGCTTCTGGTACTGTCCGGCCTATTGCTTTAAAAGGCAGGCGTTCAGACTGTTCCGCGCCGACCGCATCCTTCGGGCGGAAAAAGCGGCCAGCCCGCTGGCCCGCCAGCTTCCCTATCCATCGGTTCTCAGCTGGATCAAACATTCGGAGAGCGAGTGCCCTGAACCGGTGCGGCTGCAAGCGGAACTGACACGCAGAGGAGCCAGGCGGGCTGCGGCTGATGTGGACTTATTCAAGATCCTCACCATGCGGGATGACGGAACGGGGGCGATCGATGCAAACCTCCCCAGACCAGAACTTGAGTATTTCGGGGAACTTTTGTGGAACCTCGGCACTGAGGCAACTGTCAAAGAACCCGCAGAAATCAAGCTTCAGCTGAAACGGAAGGCTGCTGACATTTTAGCAAGGTACGACTGACTTTTTTTAAGAATCGTGACAAAGCCTGTCAGGATTAGGTGATACTTTTAGAATAAAGCAAAATGTAAAGGATGAAGCAAATGAAGCAAGTTCAAGCCCTGCGGAGCGATTTGTTCCACGAGATGGAGACGGGCATCCGCTCCACGTGTCATCTTCTGAAAAAAGTGAAGGAATCTGACTGGTCTTACCGGCCCGCCGACCGCATGCGAAGCCTGAAAGAACTGGCAAGCCATCTGACGGCCATCCCAGAAGCCGACATGGCTATCATGCAGGAAAAGGAAGAGGCCGCCATCTCCCGAATTGAAAAGAAGTATAGTGCATTGCAGTCGGCTGACCAAATGGCTGAAGCTATGCAGAAAGGATTCGCCGCTTTTCAAACGTATATGACTTCCCTCTCCGACGAGGAATTTTTGACGAAAAAAACAAAGCCGTTTTACCTTGATGAAGGGATGACCCAAAGCCGCTGGCTGACGGAAACGCTCACCCACGTCTTCCATCACAGGGCCCAGCTGTTTAATTATTTAAAACAGCTCGGCTATGACGTCAACATGTTCGATCTGTATCTTTAAAAGGTGTTCATATGAAGCTGCCTCTGACAAAAAAAGAACGGTCAAACTTAAGGACAGCCAAGGTAAAAATAAAAAACACGGCATATATGGATCTGTCCGTCCTTGCACATACGCTCGGTTCGTCTTTGGAGCGCGCCGCATACATCAAGGCGCTCGCCCAGTTTCAAACCGCTCCTTCCATCGGGCCGAAAATGGCGCAGTGCGCCGTTGACCTGGGCTACTATTCCCTTGGCGACATCAAGCATGAATCAGGTGCGGATTTGATCATCCGCCTCGAAAAACTGAAAGGCTACTGGGAAGATCCTTGTGCAGAAGATGCGCTGCGATGCATCGTCCATTACGCCAACGATCCCGAAAGCGCTAAAAGCTGGTGGGATTTCACAGAGGAAAGAAAAATGTACCGCGAACGCTGCGGATACCCTCCGGATAGACCGTCAACGCCCTGGTACGAAAAAAAACGGACATAAAAAATCACGGCTGCCGAACAGTTCGGCAGCCCTTTTCGCTTCTTTCACAAGAGAATTTCGTGTTAAAATGAATGGAAACGTTCACAAACATTATTTCTGGAGGAATTCATCTTGGCTATGAAAACAGGAGTCATTCAGGAGAAGAAGCTTTTTTCGGAAGAGCTCGGCGAGGAAATGGAGCTTCTCGTCTATTTGCCGTCATCCTTCTCGCCGCTTTACAAATATCATGTGATCATCGCACAGGATGGACATGACTATTTCCGCCTCGGGCGCATCAGCAGACAGGTGGAAGAACTGCTGGCGAACGGCGAAATCGAAAGAAGCATCATCATCGGCATTCCGTACAAAAACGTACAGGAAAGAAGGCTTACATACCATCCGGAAGGGTCAAAATTCGAAGCGTATAAACGTTTTTTGGCAAATGAACTCGTCCCTTTCGCCGACAGTGAGTACCCGACATACCAAGTCGGATCAGGCAGGACGCTGATCGGGGATTCGCTCGGAGGAACGGTTTCCCTCATGACGGCGCTTGACTATCCGAATATGTTCGGAAACGTCATTATGCAGTCACCTTATGTCGACCGCCATGTTCTCGATAAAGTGAAACAGTCCGATTCCCTGCAGCTTATTTCAATTTGCCACCAAATCGGAGAGAAAGAAACCGCCGTCAAAACGACTGATGATCAAATTTTGGATTTCACCGGTCCAAATGAGCAATTAAAAGAATTGCTTGAAGAAAAGCAGACAAACTACGATTTCAAAGCTTTCGACGGGGATCACAAGTGGACATACTGGCAGCCGCTCATCACCCCCGCTTTAAAAAAAATGCTGTAGCTCTCTGTATATCGGCCCATCTTTGATATACTAAACCATATCAATTGTTTAAGGAGGGAACAAAATGAAATACGGTATTGTGCTATTTCCATCAAAAAAACTTCAGGACATTGCAAATTCCTACCGAAAACGCTATGACCCGAATTACGCTTTAATTCCGCCCCACCTTACATTAAGAACACCTTTTGAAGTGTCCGAAGACGAGATCGCGAGCGTCGTAGGACACCTGAGGGAACTTTCAAAAGAGCTGAAACCGGTCACGCTGAAGATTACAAAATTCAGTTCCTTTGCCCCTGTCAATAATGTCATCTACATGAAAGCCGAACCGACAGAAGAATTGACGCAGCTTCATGAAAAAATGTACAGCGGCGTTTTGGAAGACAAACCCGAATATGCGTTTGTTCCCCATGTCACAGTCGCACAAAAGCTGTCAGATGATGAGCATTCCGACGTCCTCGGCACGCTGAAAATGAGAGACGCGTCGCACGAAGAAGTCATCGACCGCTTTCATCTGCTTTACCAATTGGACAACGGATCATGGACCGTCTATGAAACTTTTATTTTAGGAGCGTGAAGAAAGCCAGTGGAAGCCGTCATTGTGAAGAATCAACAACAGCTTGAAGACGCCTTCTTTGTTAGAAAGGAAGTCTTTATCAAGGAGCAGCACGTATCACCGGAAGAAGAAATGGATCATCTCGATCAGGAATCTTCACATCTCGTCATCTATGACGGAAAAGAGCCGATCGGCGCTGGCCGGCTACGGCTTGTCGACGGCTATGGCAAACTTGAACGAATCTGTGTACTGAAAAGCCACCGCTCCCTCGGCATCGGCAACCTGATCATTCAGGCGCTTGAAGAGGAAGCCGCCAAGCAAGGCGCGGTTCAATTCATGCTGAACGCGCAGACACAGGCTGTTCCCTTTTACGAAAAACACGGCTATAAAGTCGTGTCTGAAGAATTTTTAGATGCGAATATCCCCCATGTCAAAATGGTCAAAAAGTAACCGTTCCGCTTTTTAAGCGGAACGGTTTTTCTTTTCCTCAGAAAACATTTCATAGTTTGTTCATCTTTTGTTTATCGTTTATTCAACATTGTCTATTAAAGTTGTTTCTAAGCTTTTACGAAGCCCTACACAAAATAGACGGGAGGTAAACAGCCGAATGCCGTTATGAACAAAAAAAACATCACCACACTCGCCCGTTTCGGGATAGTCGGAGCCGGAAACACACTCGTTGATTTCGCCGTGTTTTTCATCCTTACGTCCCTCCGCGTACCCTATCTGGCCGCACAGCTGTTTTCCTATTCGGCAGGCGTAGCAAACAGCTATATCTGGAATCGGACATGGACGTTTCAAGTAAAGGAAAAAGCACATGGCGCGGAAATCGTCCGGTTTATCATAATCAATCTTGCAGCAGCGGGCGCTACATTTGTCCTTCTGTATATTTTTCAAAAAGCCGGCCTTTCCCTTTTTGTCAGCAAAATGTCCGCAACAGTCGCAGGAATGGCGATCAACTTTATCGGAAACAGGCTTTGGGTGTTTCAAAAACCCGGAACAGATTCATAAAAAAGACCAGGAGTGAATAACCATGAAAGTAAAAAAAGCAGTCATCCCAGCAGCCGGTTTGGGTACAAGGTTTTTGCCGGCAACAAAAGCGCAGCCGAAAGAAATGCTGCCGATTGTCGATAAACCGGCTATACAATATATCGTGGAAGAAGCTGTTCAATCAGGAATAGAAGACATCCTTATCATTACAGGAAGAAATAAGCGTTCGATTGAAGACCATTTTGACCGCTCTGTTGAACTGGAGCAAAACCTGTTCGCCAAAGGAAAAAATGATGTGTTAAAAGAGATACGCGACATCGCCGATATGGCGAATATTCATTATATCCGGCAAAAGGAGCCCCTCGGTCTCGGACATGCGGTGTTATCGGCCAAGCATTTCATCGGTGATGAGCCGTTTGCCGTCCTTCTCGGCGACGACATCATGGTGTCAGAAACGCCGGCGCTTCGGCAGCTGCTCGAAGTATTTGAAGAATATCAGACAGAAGTAATCGGCGTTCAGCCAGTCGATCCGGCGGACGTGAGCAAATACGGCATTATTCAGACGTCCGCGCAAAAGAACAAAATATATCAAATTGACGATCTTGTGGAAAAGCCGTCTGTCAAAGAAGCCCCTTCAAATATCGCGGTTATGGGCCGCTATGTGCTGAGGCCTTCGATTTTCCCTGTGCTCGAACAAACGAAGCGCGGTGCGGGAAATGAAATTCAGCTGACTGACGCACTAAGGGAAATCTGCCGGGAACAAAGCATGTATGCGCGCAAATTGGAAGGAAGCCGCTTTGATATCGGCGACAAGCTGGGCAGTTTTAAAGCGAGTACGGAAATCGCTCTTATGCGGGACGAGATGCGGCCAAAACTGCTCGCCTACCTGGAAAGCGTCCTAAAAAAAGAAGCGCAGAAAGGAGCATGGCAATGACATCCGTACTCGTTACAGGAGGAGCCGGATACATCGGCAGCCACACCGTACTCGAATTAACAAAGCAAAACCGCTCCGTCGTCGTGCTTGACAATTTATCTACCGGACACAGGGAAGCCGTCAGCGGGATCAGCTTTTACGAAGGCGACATCGGTGATGCGGCACTTGTCAAAGCCATCATCAAACATCATGATGTCGATGCTGTCATCCATTTCGCCGCCAAAAGCCTTGTGTCCGAATCGATCGAAAAGCCTGAGCTCTACTTTAGGGAAAACACGCTCAAGTCTTGTGCATTCTTCGAAACGGTCATCAAGGAAGGCGTCAAAAACATCGTCTTTTCGTCGACCGCCGCCGTATATGGCATCCCGGAGAACGTCCCGATCAAAGAGATAGCCCCCCTCTCCCCTGTCAATCCTTACGGGGAATCGAAGCTGATGATCGAAAAATACTTGCACTGGGTCGGGAAAACGCACGGTGTCAAATGGGCAGCCCTCCGCTACTTCAACGCGGCCGGCGCCGCTTTAAACGGAGCGATCGGCGAGGATCACGATCCTGAAAGCCATCTCATTCCCCTCGTCCTGCAGACGGCTTTGGGACAGCGAAAGCAGCTGTCCATTTTCGGAGATGATTACCCGACGCCGGACGGAACATGCATCAGGGATTATATTCACGTCCTCGATCTGGCTTCCGCCCACCTGGCGGCTCTTGACAGGTTATATGAAGACAGACTGAAGCAAAATGTTTATAATGTAGGGACAGGAGCCGGACATTCCGTAAAAGAAATCATTGAAACCGCGGAAAACATGACAGAGCGAAGCATTGCAGCAAAAACGGACGAGCGCAGAGCGGGGGATCCGCCAGTGCTTGTGGCGGACAGCCGGACACTGATGGAAGATACCGGATGGAAGCCGCAATACAGCGATTTACAAACCATCATTCAAAGCGCGTGGCAATGGCACAGGGCGCATCCGGACGGTTTTTGAGATTCGCTTGTTTCCCGCGCGGGCGGCAGGGAAACATCCCGGCGGCTGCTCCAACGTTCGGCTGATGAAATCAAAAGCAGGGAGAAAAAACGAAAATGGGAAGCATAGTGAATGATATTTTAATGTGGCTGACCGATCTTGGCTATTTCGGCATTGCAATCGGTTTAATGATCGAAATCATCCCGAGTGAAATCGTACTGGCCTACGGCGGATACTTGGTGTCAAGCGGCTCTATTACGATGACAGGGGCCGTGATCGCCGGAGTCATCGGGGGAACGATTGCTCAATTGTTTTTATACTGGATCGGCTATTACGGCGGAAGGCCGTTTTTATATAAATACGGAAAGTACTTATTGATCCAAAAGCATCACATTCAAACGGCCGAAAAATGGTTTGAGAAATACGGCGGAGGCGTTGTCTTTTCCGCCCGCTTCATTCCCGTGGTCAGGCACGCCATCTCCATTCCGGCAGGAATTGCGAAAATGCCGATTTTAAAATTCACGGGTCTGACCGTGCTGGCCATCATACCGTGGTCGATATTATTCGTCTACCTCGGCATACAGCTCGGCAGCCGGTGGGACCATGTTGAAAATGTGGCGAGAACGTACACGACTCCGATTATGATCGGAGCGGCCGCTATGATTATTCTGTATTTCGGACTCAAAAAACTGCGCAAAAAATAACGAAAACCCCGGTATAAAAGCCGGGGTTTGTTTCATCTTTCAAACGGACTCGTTAACGTAGCGTCCGCTTTCCGCCTTTTCCGCAACACGGCGGTTCAGCGTTTTTTTTCGCTTCTTTTCCAAGACCCGCCTAAAAGCCGCAGTCTGGTTTTCCTCTCTTTTTTCGACTTCGCGGTAGGCGCGCTCGCTTGGGATATTGGCGGTTTTTTGTATATGCGCATAGTTCGATTTTTGGCTGATGCTGCGATTGGCGTACTGTGTATATTGATCATGATGGACAGGCGGCAAATATCCCATTCGATCTCCTCCTCATCAGCTTTAATTCCCAAAAATCTACTGTTTTAAACGGTTTTCATTTGATATGATAGACGTTGTCTCATAACACTAGACGATTACCCATTAATTGGAGGACCTCTTTTTGAAATGCGCCCGATTCAATAACCGAGACATTCATATACATACATATTCGAGAGAACACCTGCAATTCCTCTTTGATGAAGCAAGAAAAGACAGAATCACGTGTAAACATTGCGGCTTGCCTCTCAGACTGAAATTGTCGATTCATGAAGAACCACATTTTTTCCACCGGGAAAACGGGGATTTTTCTCAATGTGAAGCAGCTTGCTTAAACGAGAAGACAGAGCAAACCAGACAGAACGACTATACAGAAAGCGGCGTGTTCCGTCTCCCGAAAGGCAAAGCGATCGGAGAGGAAAAGAAGACGGATGCGGACTTCTGGACGCCGCCTCGCGAAGCTTCCATCCATTCTCCTTTCTCCCCAGCGGAAGAAACGGCCCCGGAACCGGTCTTTCCGAATGTGCCGCTGAATGAGAAACAGCTTGCCGCCGTGACGGCCCCCGAAGAACCCCTTCTCGTTCTGGCCGGCGCGGGAAGCGGAAAAACACGGGTATTAACCGCGCGAGCGGCTTATATGATATCCCGGCTCGATATCCCGCCTTCCGCCATTTTGCTCGTCACATTCACGACAAAAGCCGTGAAAGAAATGAAAGAGCGGATGGCCTCGCAATACGGATTGCCGATGCAGACTGTGAACCGCCTCGTGACAGGCACCTTCCACAGCTTTTTCTACAAAATTCTTTATCACCATGATCCGGCAAGATGGAATGGCGAGCACCTGCTGAAATGGGAATGGCAAAAAGAACAATACATCAAAATGGCCCTTGCCGAAGAAGGGCTTGATGAAAAAGATTTTCCGGTTGATCAGGCGATCCAGCAGATCGGCTACTGGAAGAACGCTTATCTTCCGGGCGAACAGATTCCGCTGGAAGACGAATGGGAAAAGCGGGTTCACCGGCTGTACCGTCAATATGAAGAACAAAAAGCTGCGCGGCGCCAATTCGATTTCGACGATATGGCATCTGCATGCTGGCAGCTGTTTCAAGAACAGCCAGACATTTTAAAACGATATCAGACGCGCTTTTACGCGATTTTGATCGACGAATTTCAGGACATTAACCCTGTTCAGTATGCCATCATCAAGCTGTTGGCGAGCCCGGAAAACAACCTGACCTGTGTCGGGGATGATGACCAGTCAATCTACGCGTTCAGAGGCAGCAGCCCTTCTTTTATACTCGATTTTGAAAAAGATTATCCGAAGGCGAAAACGGTCCGCCTCACGACGAATTACAGATCGAGCCATCCGATTGTGGCAAGCGCTGATATGGTCGTGAGGAAAAATAAAAAGCGTTTTCCGAAAACATTAAGTGCCGCGAGAGATGACCGCCAAAAACCGCTTATATTTTATCCTTATGATGAAGAGGAAGAAGCGATTATGATCGTCTCTGATATCCAAGAAAAAATTGAAATGGGCGCTAAGCCTGATGACTTCGCCATCCTATACCGGACAAACAGCAGCGGGCGCGCAATCTTTGAACGTCTGCACCAGTCAGCTATTCCGTACACGGCTGAACAAGGCGTCCGGTCGTTTTACAGCAGGAGAATCGTCCGGCAGATCCTGGCTTATCTCTACTTAAGCCAAAATCAGGATGACGCGGAAGCCGTCAAACAGATTTTACCCGCCCTCTTTCTCAAGCAGTCCGCATTAAATACGCTTAAAGCGCTCTCGATTACCGAAGATTGCACGATGGTTCACGCGCTTGAAAAACTAACCGACATCAAACCGTTTCAGCTTGATAAAATAAAGAAAATCGTTCCTTTTTTCACAGGCTTAAAAACGATGAAACCAGTTGAAGCGATCTCTTTCGCAGAGGAAAAAATGGGATTTTCCGATTACTTAAAAAAGCGCGGTAACGAAGGAAACAAGCTCGAAAAAGGGTCTGACGATCTGCGGGATCTCAAAACAGCGGCAAAAAAATTCAAAACGATCCCCGAATTTCTTGAGCATGTCGATCATATGAGAGCAGCGGAAAAGCAAAAAGCTGACGGATACGGTGTTCAGCTTTTAACAATCCACCGTGCGAAAGGGCTTGAATTCAAAACGGTCTATATCCTGGGGGTGCAGGACGGCTCGATTCCGCATGACTTTGCCCTTGAGACAGCGAGAAAAGGCGACGAAACCGCTCTTGAAGAAGAGCGGAGGCTGCTGTATGTCGCCATGACCCGGGCCGAGGATCGTCTGTATATCAGCGTCCCTTCCGTCAGAAGGGGCAGAACGGCATACCGCTCAAGGTTTTTGCAGCCTGTTTTACGCCCGAATCCCCAGGTCCAGCTGCAATAAAAGACACCGTGCCCTCCTTTTATCGGAAGGCGCGGTGTTTATTTTTTGCTGTTCATCATTTTCGCGATCGTGTTGAAATCCATTTTTTCCTTGCCGCTTACAATGGATTCAACAATCTTATCTTCCATTTCCTTCGGAACCCGTTTGTTCGCCAATTTAGCGACACGCTTAATCACACTGCGGACCGTATTTTCATCCTTGAAGTTGGCATTTTGCAGCGAATTCGCAAGCTGCATGACCTCATTCATGCTGACGCCCGTTTTCTTTTCGATGTTTTTGAAAAATTGATTGTCCATACCTATGCCTCCTTTTTGGGAGTGATACGCTATCTTATGCATCTTTGAAAAGCCTTGTGCTTTTCCCGTTCAAAAAGAAGAGGGCCCGGCACACATGCCGCCGCCCTCTTCGCTTCAACTCAAAAACTAATATTTAAAAGAAGCGCCGACAATAATGAGAAGAATAAACAAGACAACGATCAATACAAACGTTGAACCATAGCCGCCGCCATAGCCTCCGCTGTAGCCGCCGCCGTAGCCTCCGCCACAAAAGCCCATCTAAAGCACCTCCTTTTCTCCCTACACGATATGACAGTTGATAGGATTCGCTTGGATTGATGCATAGGGCTTCCGTGGATTATTTATAGATGCCCGGCAGACTCACGTCCTCTCCCAGCCATTTTTCAGCATTCTCTGCAAACGCTTCGACCTGCCTGCCGAACTGTTCGGCAGAACGGTCAAATGTCTCCAGTTCCTTCTGCTGCTCAAAGATCACCCGGTCATGGCCGGCTTGCGTTTGATCGTGCTTGCGGCATATTGATTCAACCAGCTGTTCAAATACATTCATCGCTTTTCCCCCTTATGATGGTGTATGCATCAGAAGAAAAATTGGCAACAAAAAAACCGGACTGTATCCGGCTTTTTTTGATATTAATAGGTTCTCTTCTTTTTGCCGCATCCGCAGCCTTTTTTCTTCACTTTTTTTGAGAAAGTGGACTGATGATTGCTGGAAGCGTTCGTTAATCGGCCTTGCTGCCTTCTTTTCACTTGTCTCATTGCATTCCTTCCTTTCTCATGCTTATACGCCATTATATGAGTCTTCTTTTCATAAGTTGCCAATGATAAATCCCCATTCAATCGAGCCATTTGGACACGATCGTTTCCAGTACCCCAGCAAGGCCTGCTATGGCAAGCAGAAGAATCAGCCATTCGGCAATGGTCGGAACAAAGGCGTAAAGAACAAGCAAAAACGCGGTACACCACACACCCGTGCACCAATAACAGCTCAACAGCTCGCCGATCCACGCTCTCACGCCTTTTCCTTTCATGACAAGATACGTCTCGGTCTCTCCCGTTTTTTCGTTTTTTTCTTCAACCTCTTCGTGAAACAGGCTTCTAAACGGCGCCATGATCGTATCAAACACGACCAGCCGTGTCAGCCGAAATACCGCGATAGAAAATAGAATATATAAAAGCCAGCTTTGTATCACAGGGCTCCCCCTTTCCTGCTTCCAAATATATGCCGGAACCGCCTTCCCTAAAACAGCAAATTTGGGTGCTGAAATGTATGTTTTCCTCATTCCGCTAAGTTACCGGTCTGCATTTAATAAAGTGTGGATAAGAAAGGAGTGAAAGTTATGTCGTTTCATGAAAAAGCCGAAGCGTTGTACGCAGAAACATTTGACGAATTATACCGGGAATATGACCAGCTCATTGAAGTGATTGATTCCGAACATGTCACGGTAAACACGGCAAACATAACAGCAGCTCTCTCTTTACAAGCCACTGTGATCTCTTTGACGATTTTATCGGCTCAGCTTGCGATCGAAGACGAGGATACAGCAGACATTGTCTCAGAACACCTTTTAGCCGTACACAGGCTGCAAAGAAGGAGAAGAGTCACCATCAAAGTCATCGGCAGCAGCAATGTCACCATTACGCTTTCCTCGCTGGAAATTCTGCTTTCCGTCCAAGTTTTAACCGAAGTGCTGATCGCGCTTATCACAGAGCTTGACATACTTTAAGCCTTCCTTTCTTTCTAATATTTTTTGAGAAATTGAGGTGAGAAACAATTGGCAGATTTTGAAAAACTCCAAGAGAACGTAGATCCGATAATGAAATCAGTTGTTAAAAATATCTTGAAAAATCGGGGAGTAACCAGCGATAAAGTTCGGAAGCTTTCAGAAGAAGAAAAAGAAAATATTTTCAATATGCTGGAAGATCTAAAAAAACAATCCGATGCTTTAGTTCAAAGACAGAAAGAAATAGCCGCAGCGAAGGAAAAAGGGGCAAAGAGAGAAAAGAACGCTGATGCGTCTTCAGAAAATGGTGAGAGAACAAGAAGAAGAAGAAACAGAACAAATAGATTGAGAGATAAACTTAGACAACGGAGGGAACAAGAAAACACAGCAACAGCGGAAAATTCAACCGAGTCGGATACTTCAGCAGCAAACGAAGAAAAAAATGGGGATTTGTAGCAGGGTATCTGTCTTATACAAGTTAAGGAGTTACAACATTTAATAATAGTAAATGGAAGGAGGAAATGAAATGGAAACAAGACCATATTCATGGGTTGCGCTTGACCCGGAATGCGAACATCCAGGTAACGATTATCACCCTAGTTATCCTAAGAAAAAATTATGTGACGACTATACTTGCAACTGTGGTAGGAAAGGGCAAAATGGCTTTATCGATTCTGACCTAGATCAACTTCATCTTAACAAACAGCTCTCAGATGAAACGATCATCATTAAAGACTCTTGTGATGTTCAAGTCTCAACTGAAGACACACAAACGTTGGTATCAGTCATGACAGCTGTGCAAACACTAGCTGTAACGATTGTTCTCGCCATTATCGATGATCCTGATCTAGCCGAACTTGTAACATCTGATTTGCTGCAAGTAACTGCCAATAAACAAACGAACAGACAAAAATTGGTGATTGATAATTCCCGAAATGTACATGTCACAACCGAAGATACAGACACAGCCGTCATCGTAAGCACATTTGTTCAAACTGTTACAATCACCATCGTCGCCCTTATCGTCGGCCTTCTATAATTCAAAAAGCAGAGCCATCAAGCTCTGCTTTTCTTCATTTTTATAGACGATTACCCACACCAACAAGGGCACGGGTACATATGTTGTTAAAGACTAAAGTCAAATATCCCTATAAAAAGGAGCTGAAATCCATGAGCTGCGGAAAACATCATGGCCGGCATGAAAATTGTGTATGCGATGCAGTAGAACAAATTATAAAAGAACAGGATGCAGTTGAAGAAACATGTCCGACGAGCTGCTTCGGCAATCTGCTGAGTCCGACGGTTTCCGGTAAAGACACCATTCCGTTCCTTATATACGACAAAAAAGGCGGTTTGTTTTCAACATTTGGAAATGTCGGCGGATTTTCAGATGATATGCAGTGCTTCGAATCGATTTTCTTCCGGGCAGAAAATCTAAAAGATTGCTGTGCAACGCTTTCAATCCTGAGGCCTGTGGACATAAACGGCGACACATTAAGCGTCTGCCATCCTTGTGACCCTGACTTTTTCGGGCTTGAAAAAACGGACTTTTGCATCGAGGTTGACTTAACTTGTTTCTGCGCAATTCAATGTCTGTCACCTGAACTAGTTGATCGCGCAACAGACAAAAAACACAATCAGCACCACGGTTAAAAGGTGTCGGACTGCATCAAGCCGGCCGTTATGATCGGCTTGATGCCAGTCTTTTCACGAAAGCTGCCGGCTTTCGGCAGCTCCTTTTACCAATAGAAAAGCCAGGCCGAAAAACGAAATTTTATATCCTGAACTGGGAGGGATCATAACATGACAAAATGTTCAGCTGAAAATTGCGTGTGCGAAGCCGTTGAAAACATTCACGATCTGCAAAACGCCATTGAGGAAGAAGGCTGCCCGACAAGCTGCTTCAGCAACCTGCTTTCCCCTTCGAGGCACTTAGGCGACACCATTCCATTTATTATATACACCTCAAAGTCTAAGCCGTTCGTAGCGTTTGGAAATGTCGGAGAACTTCAGGCAGGCCCTTGCTTCAGCACTGTGTTTTTCAGAGTTGAAGACATTAAGGACTGCTGTGCTACATTAAGACTGTTGATTGCCTTTGATGAAAATCGCCGCGTTCTCGATTTCACAGAAGAAAAAGACAAAATTTGCGATGTGTTCCGCTTGGAAAAAACAAATTTCTGCGTCGAAGTGGATCTGGAATGCTTCTGTGCGATCGAATGCTTAAATCCGCAACTGATCAATCGTTCAAATTAAAAAGTCCCTGAATCGGGACTTTTTTTATCGTGTAATTTAAAAGCCAAGCGGGTGCAAGGAAGTAATACTCTCGATTTGCAGTTCCGCCGGAGCCCCTTTGCTCGACGTTTTGACAAATACGGAACCGCCTTTCTTTCCGGCGATCGTTCCTCTGTATGTCTTCCCGTCTGCTTCAATGAGGCAAAGGGTTTTCGGCATATTGCCGGGAAGGCTTGCCAAAAAGTCGATTTTCTCGGCGATGGTCATCTTGCTGAGCGGCTTTTTAATCGGTTTGACTCCTTTTTCTGACCGATTCGCCTCATCGCTAAGCACCGCTTCGGCGCCATCCTTTTCGTCTGGCCGGACGGCTTCATCCTGCTGTTCCTTTCGCCGGGCTTTTTGTTCGGAAGCGTCGGGTTTTGCTTTCTTCTTTCTTTTAATCAGAATATCCTGCATGTTCGCTTCTGCCTTATCATAGTCCGGCTGCACAATATACATGAGCGGCTTTTGCTCCGCATCGTTTTTTCTGCTAGACATCTTGATCCCTCCGATCTGTTCATGGTATATCTATATGCAAAAAAGGAGAAATCAGAAGAAAAGAAAAAGCAATCCTTTAACGGATTGCTTTTTAGCGTTATGTTATCGCGCGATGATATGATAGCCTGAATCAACATGCAGGTTTTCGCCGGTCATACCGCGGGAAAGGTCGCTGAACAGGAAAGCAGCCGTGTCGCCGACTTCTTCCGGAGTCGTCGTGCGGCGAAGCGGTGCGCGTTCTTCGATTTCTTTTAAAATCGAGTTGAAGTCGCTGATTCCTTTTGCGGACAATGTCCGGATCGGCCCTGCGGAAATGCTGTTGACGCGGATTCCGTCTTTTCCGAGATCGCTCGCCAAGTATTTGACGCTGGCATCAAGCGATGCTTTCGCAACACCCATGACATTGTAGTTGGATACAACGCGCTCGCCGCCAAGGTATGTCAGCGTGACGATGCTTCCGCCTTCAGTCATAATGCCGCGCGCCGCTTTAGCGACCGCTGTCAGTGAGTAAGAGCTGATATTGTGTGCGAGCAGAAAACCGTCGCGGGTGGTATTTAAGTATTCTCCAGCCAAGTCTTCTTTGTTTGCGAAAGCGATGCAGTGTGCAATGCCGTGGATGACCCCGACTTCTTTTTTGATGTCGGCGAAGCACGCTTCAATTTCCTGGTCATTTGTGACATCACAAGGAAGTACGATTGAATCGTTCCGCTCCAAAGAATCGGCCAGCTCCTTGACCGATTTTTCAAGCCGCTCACCCGCATACGTAAAAATCAGTCTTGCGCCTGCATTGTGAAGCGAGCGGGCGATTCCCCAAGCGATGCTTCGTTTATTTGCTACACCCATGACGACGATATTCCGGCCTTCCAGTGATAAATTCATATGTATGAAATCCTCCTAATGATTAACATTTTATTAGTACCTGATCATAATATATAGTATCACAATTAATAGCAGGCTGACAATTTCAGAATATAAAAAGCGGCAGAGACCGTTTTTGATGTCTGCCGCGATATTTTTCATTTTTATTGCGGGACTACAGTTCCAACCCTGCATTGGATATCTTTTGATATGCAAAATGGTTGGTCGGTCCGTGGCCGGCTCCGAAATCAAGGCTGTGTGCAACCGCTTCGTGGACGAAAGCCTCAGCGATGCTGAAAGCTCCTTGAATGCCGTTTCCTTTCGCTGTTTGCGCGGTAAGAGCGGCGGCAAATGTGCAGCCTGTTCCATGGGTATTTTTCGTCTTAATATAGGTGTTCGTTTTTTCCGTGAACACCTCTCCATCGAAGAGGAGATCGGTTACTTTGCCATCCTCGGGCTGATGCCCTCCCTTGATGATAATGTTGCGGACGCCCATTTCATGCAATTCACGAGCCGCTTTTTTGCGGTCTTCCATTGTTTGAATGCTTCTCCCTGTCAGCACTTCGGCTTCGGGTATGTTCGGCGTTACCGCATAAGCAAGCGGAAGCAAGTGCCGTTTCAATGTTTCAACTGCTTCCTCATTCAATAGTGAAGCGCCGCCTTTGGCGATCATGACAGGATCGACAATCACACGTTTAAGCTCGTATGTTGCAATTTTTTCAGCAATGACCTCAATCATCTCCGCGCTCCACAGCATCCCTGTTTTCACGGCGTCAGGTTTTAAATCTTCCGCCACTGCATCAATCTGCGTGCCGAGTGCTTCCGGAGATAGCGGGTAGACGCCGTGAACCCCTGTTGTATTTTGCGCAGTGACCGCTGTCAAAGCCGTCATGCCAAAGACGCCAAGCTCCTGAAATGTTTTAATGTCGGCTTGAATGCCGGCGCCGCCTCCTGAATCCGACCCGGCGATTGTTAATGCTTTGTATATGCTCATGATGTTTGCACTCCCTTCGGCCTTTAGCCAATCCACCTGTGATATATCGTTTTCGCGCGATTGATATCGTTCGTTCCGTGAATCAAAGCGCGTCCGTCCCGAAAAATCACGAACTTAAAATCCTCCGTACGGCAAGATAATAAATAAGGATTTCCCGTCACATCCAAACCGGCTTTTTTTAATCTGGCGGCAAGCGGCTCCAGCTCCGGCGGCTGTTCCGCGGCCGGCCTGATCTGAACCGTTTGTCTGCCGCAAAGAACGGCTGCTTTTGTTTCGTTTTCAGCTGAAAGAAACGGAAACTCGCCTTTTCCGCACGTCGGACACGAGCCATGTTTAAGCGCGTCAGCCCGGACTTCAGAGCGCTCATTTGTCCAAATATCAAATGAGCGAAGCATTCCTGACGGTTCATGCCCTGTCAGCAGCTTCAGGGCATCTGTTACCTGGTAAGCGGCAACCTGCTGAACAACCGGACCGATCACCCCTGCTGTGTCGCACGTCATGGTATTCGCGGGCAAATGCCCCAAAAGACAGTGAAGGCACGGCGTTTTCCCCGGAATGACGGTATATGTGATGCCATAGCTTGCGACACACGCGCCGTACAGAAAAGGGATGCCTAACTTGACCGCCGCATCGTTCATGATCAGCCGCGTTTCAAAATTATCGGTCGCATCGACGATCAGGGACGCTTTCTCCGCAAGCTCGAGCGCTTTTTCCGCGGTAACATCTGCTACAATGCCGGTCACTTGAACAGAGCTGTTGATCAGGCGCAGCCTTTTTTCGGCAGCGGCTGCCTTTGGCATATGATCAACCACATCCTGTTCCGTATAGAGCTGCTGCCGCTGGAGATTGCTCCATTCCACATAATCCCTGTCGGCAATCGTCAGCGAACCGACTCCGGCCCTCACCAGCATTTCTGCGCTGGCCGCGCCCAATGCCCCCGCACCGATCACCAGGACGCGGGCGCGACTTAATTTTTCCTGGCCGTCCGGTCCGATCGGGTGAAAAAGCTCCTGTCTTGAATACCTGCCTGTCAAATCGTCAACTTCCCTTCTTCAGGACTGCTGGCGATGCCGTAGTTCTTTTCCGGAATTCGTCCAGCAAGGTATCCGAGTCTGCCCGCTTCAACGGCGAGCTTCATAGCCTTCGCCATTTGGACCGGATCTTTCGCCCCGCTCACTGCCGTGTTCAAAAGCACTCCGTCAGCGCCGAGTTCCATTGCGTATGCCGCATCTTTCGGAGAACCGATTCCGGCATCCACGATTACGGGAACTTTAGCCTGTTCAATGATGAACGACAGGTTAAGCGGGTTGACGATTCCCTGTCCCGAACCGATTGGAGAGGCCCCGGGCATAATGGCGTGTACGCCGAGCTCTTCAAGCTTTCTCGCAAGGACGACATCGTCCGATGTATACGGCAGCACAATGAAGCCTTCTTCAAGCAAGGCTTCTGACGCCTTCAGCGTTTCTACCGGGTCAGGCAGAAGCGAACGGTCACAGCCGATCACTTCGACTTTGATCATGTCGCAAAGACCGCTCGCTTTAGCAAGCTTGGCGATCCGGACGGCTTCCTCAGCCGTTTTTGCTCCGGCCGTATTCGGCAAAAGCGTATAACGGCTTAAATCAAGCTGCTCCAAAAAATTAGGCTGAGACTCTTCAAAAATATTCATCCGTCTGACGGCAAAGGTCAGGATCTCCGATTCAGATGCACTGACAGCCTCTTTTTGAATTTCAAATGACGGATACTTCCCTGTGCCGAGCAATAATCTTGATGAGAATTGACGATCTGCGATTTTTAACATAACGGTTTATCCCCCTCCGACAAAATGAACGATTTCGATGACATCGTGTTCTTCCAGTTTGACTGTTTGATATTGGTCTTTTCCGATAATCTGCCTGTTTCTTTCAACAACGACAACACGATTTTCCAAACTGTAGGATGCGAGCAAATCGTAAATCGTGCCGCCGTCATCTCTCCACTCTATTTTCCGGCCGTTGAGCTGAATGTTCACCTGTGCACAGCCTCCTTTCGCTCCGCTTTAAACGCCTCGGCCCACTCTGTTTTGACCGGATTGCCGAGGATCATGTCAGCTATCATCTCACCGGTTGCAGGTGCCAGGAGGATGCCGTTTCTGAAATGTCCGGCAGCAAACAATATCCGGTCATTTTCAGGGTGTCTGCCGATATATGGATTGCCATCCCCTGTTTCCGGGCGCAATCCGGCCCAGCATTGGTCGATGTTCATGGATTCAATGTCAGGGAGCATCGACTTGGCCTTTCGGATCAACTCCTCGATTCCGCCAAGTTCCGGCTGTTCATTCCAATCCCCGGGCTTCATTGTCGCGCCGACGACAAGCTTTCCGCTATGGCGCGGAACGATGTAGCAATGATCATGGTAAAGCGTCCTCGTCAAAGGGATGCCGTCATTCCACACAGACAGGCACTCCCCTTTGACAGGATAAAAGCTTTTGTCTATGCCGATCTGTTTAAAGAAAGCACCGCTCCACACACCGCTTGCAATGACAACGTGCTCCGCCTCCGCGGTGCATGAAGCAGCAGTGACGCGGACGGCCCCCGCTTCAGATTCGATCGATAAAACGGGGGTAAACTCGAAGACCTCGGCACCGAGAATCCGGGCCCCCCTGGCAAATGCCCTGCACACTGCGGCCGGTTCGACATGGATGTCGTCCCGAATGAAATTAGCGCCGAGAATCCCTTTTCCGGCATGCGGTTCCAGCTCATATACTTCAGCGGCTTCAAGCCATTCCACTGAATCCAGTGCAGCCATTTGCATCAGGTGTTCGCGGTCGCTTTCTGAAAATGCCAGCTTTAATATCCCTCCGTCATGCTTTCTGATATCGATGCCGCTTAAGTCTTTCAATTCGCCCGTCAGCCGCTGATAGGCTTTTTGGCTGGCTCTGGCAAATTCGAAAAAGGTACCGGGTTTATCGCATTCCGCATGGGCGCCGAGCATGCCCGCCGCCGCGCTCGTCGCTTTTTTGCCGACTTCTCCGCTTTCAAACACGGCCGTTTTTTTCCCCGCTTTCGCAAGATGGTAAGCGATGGATGTCCCGATGATGCCTCCGCCGATCACGATCGTATCATAGCGCTTTCTCATATGAATCTCCCTTCGCGAGACAGGCAAGCCGCGCGGCCGCCTCATCCGGTCTGTCATGAGAAAAGATCCCCGACATCACGGCGATGCCGTCTGCCATTTTGACTTCCGCCAGTCGTTGTTCGGTAATACCCCCGATCGCAATGACCGGAATGCGGACAGCCGCCTTCACTTCAGCCAGACTGAGAGCTCCTCTTCCTTTCCGGCCCTTTTTACAGTCCGTTTCAAAAATGTGGCCGAACAGCACGTAATCTGCACCTTCAGTTTCAGCCTGAACCGCTTCTTCTGGCGAATGGACGGACTTTCCGATTTTCAAATGCGGAAAACGGCTCCTCACACTTTTGACGGAAAAGCCGTGTGAAGGCAGCTGAACCCGGTGAATGTGATGAAACAAAGCGATATCAACCCTGTCGTTGATGATCAGTTTCCGCTTATCAACCCCTTCTTTGGCAAGGCGGTCGATTAAACTTGATATTTCACTTACTTTTTTTGATCTTTCCCTGATATGGATAAAGTCAACGGCATTTTGAATCGAGATGATTTTTGCAGCAAGCTCTTCCACAGAGTGCTTGTCATCGGTGATCGCGTGCAGATGCAAGCTGATCCACCCCGCTTTTTGACCAGCTTTCTTTTTGGTAGGCCATATCCCAGAAGCTGTATTCGTAGAAGCTGGAGATGACGAAGTTCTCCTTCATCTTCGCGCGCGTTTTCTCATCGGCGTTTTCAGCCAGCTCATCGAAGCGGTTGATCTGTTCTGTCACAAGTTCTTTAAACCAGTCGCCTCCGTATGTCGCGATCCATTCCTGATAAATCGCGCTGTCAGGCCTGCACGTTTTTAACGTTTCGCCGACGTCATAATAGAGCCAATAGCAAGGAAGCAAAGCGGCCAGTATTTCCGCAAAACTGCCGCTCACGACAGAACGGTACATATGCGATGTGTACGCATACGCTGTCGGCGACGGCTGAAACGACTCCAGTTCTTCCTTTGTGATTCCCAATAGATCGGTGAATTTCCTATGGAGCGACATCTCGGCTTCATATGTGCCTTTCGCGTGTTCAGCCATCCGGCTTGTCGTATATAAATCGCGAGCATATGCCGCACCAAAGGATTGGACTTTGGCAAAGTGGGTCAAATAGTAGGAATCCTGCATGACATAGTATTTAAATCGATCAACCGGAAGTGTGCCGTCTCCAATCCCTTGAATAAACGGATGGACAAAACTGCCTTCCCACCATTTTGCAGCGCTGTTTCGGCATTCTTCTGAAAACTTCATTTCGAGGCTCCTCCTTCGATTCTGAACATAAAAAAACCACTTTCCCGCAAGGAAAGTGGTTTGGAATTTGCATAAATACATACTCAAATACCGTGCCACTTCCCTACGCAGGTTTGAACCTGTTCAGGTTATGAGGGTCTAAAAGTCACACTTTTATCTCAGCCCTTATCAAGGACTCCCCTAGTGGAAAACATTTCTTGTTCATTCAGTTTATACTTTTATCTTATCACGAATTGCAAAATGGTCAAGCATCAGTCTCCAAGCGTTTTTCTCAATTCCGCAATATATTCGCGCGAACCGGTGGCGATCAGCCTGTCACCCAATTGCAGCCTTGTATCCCCGTGGGGCACGATGCTGTCCACCCCGCGGAAAATTCGGACGAAGATAACATCTCCCGTAAACGGAAACTCCCTTAACAGAACACCGTCAAATCGCTCATTGCTCATATTGATCTGATACAGCGACGCATCCTGGTTCGTCAGGAGTTTCATAACGCCAGGCGCCTCGATAAGCGCGCGCAGCAGCGTTTTTGTAGAAAGCAGAATAGAGAATGTATCAATTCCGTTATCTTTCAGTCTGGATTCGGCGTCTGGAGAATCTGCGCTGGCGATAATTCTCGCGACTTTCTGCTCCTTCGCAAAAAGCGCGATCCCTGTATTGCGCTCTTCGCTGCCAGTGGCCACGACGAGTATATCCGTTTGGAAAACGCCGAATGATTGAAGCGTCTCGTATTCATAATCAGGCAAAACTTCAACATCAAACACCGGATCCGCCAGATTTTCTTCCTTTTTTTCCTGCCGGACATGCAGGATTCTGACGTGATAATCTTCCGGAGAAAGTTCGAGCGTGACTGGCAGCGTCATTTGATTTGCGCCGATAAAGGTGATCGTCTTTTTCTCTTTTTCGCTTTCCGTTTTCGGCATTAATTTTTTAAAGCCGGTCGGTGTGATGATGCATGTAATGACAGCGACCAGAATCAGCGCGCCGGACATCTGCGCGTCAATGACGCCGATGCGCTCGCCGATCGTTGTCGCCGCGATCACCAAAGAAAGCGTGGAAGTCAGGAGAAAACCGGAAGCCAGCACGGTTTTCATGTCATACCACTTTTTCAAAAACAGCACCGGAACGACTTTGCTGATTAACAGAGCCACAAACAGAAGCGGGATCATCACTAAAATTTTCGGATTGCCAAACAGTGACCAAATGTCCAATTTGACGCCTGTCATCACAAAGAAGATCGGGATGAGGAATCCGTATCCGAATGAATCGAGCTGCTGAACGAGCTCCTTGTTCGGCGAAAGCAGCGAAACAAGCACCCCGGCCAAAAACGCGCCAAGTATGTTTTCTGCACCGAGCGACTCGGACAGCGCCACAAGTACGATGATCAGCGTAAATATCGCCCTTGTGCCGATCTGGATCGTTCCTTTTGACAGCACTTCGACAAAAGGCCGCTTTTTAAATATCCTTCCGAACAGGTATAAAACGACGCCGGCGGCAAATAAGATCATCAGCAGCCACATATTGCTGTTTTCGTCCCCGTAGATTGAGGCGAACACTGCAAGCAGAATCATCGTGACAAGATCGGCAATGACGGCGACAAGCAAAATAATCTGGCCGATATTTGTCTTCATGAGACGCTCTTCTTTCAGCGTCGGAACGACAACCCCGAGCGAAATTGTCGAAATGATCAGCGTCATTAAAAAGGCGTTGTCAATAAATCCTGCCATGACAAAGCTGTAAGAAAGGCCGAGCGATAAAATAAAGACGGCAATAAAGATGACCGAAGCCGTTTTAAATGTATTCGGCGCTTCCTTTCCGCTTGGAAGCAGCTGCTTTTTCTTTCCTTTTTCAAATGCGGAAAAATCGATTTCAAGCCCGCTTAAAAACATTAAAAAGATAAATCCGAGCATCGATAAAGTTTCGAGCCATGTATCGTGCTGGGCGACCAGATCGAACCCGCTTTTTCCGATAATAAGACCCATGATAATTTCAGCGACAACCACCGGTATGCTTAACCTGAAACGGTGCAGCAGGATGGGCGTTAAAAATGCGATAATCAGTACGACAACTAAAGATGAGACAGATGTGTGCTCCATAAACTGGTACCTCCTCTAAAACCGGTTTCCGGGTATGATTAGCGTTCCCTTTTTTAAAAATAAAAGGGACATCTTTTTAGACATTTTCATGTGGGAAAAGAACCGTCTGAACTCTTTTCTCACAGGTGTAAAAATCGATTTTAACAATGCTCGCTCAGAAAAAAAAGTAATATGCCTGATTTTCTCCGGCGAAAGTCGCTGAAGCTTGATTTATATATGGACTGGGCAATGTATATACATACGCAGACAGGAGGCAGAAAACGCATGAAATATGATGTAATCGGCGATATTCACGGGTGCTATGACGAAATGATTGCGCTGATTGAAAAGCTCGGTTACTCGCTGTCATCGGGGTTTCCCGTTCATCCGGAAAACAGAACACTTGTCTTTCTCGGGGATTTAACAGACAGAGGGCCAAAATCGCTGGAGGTCGTTGAATTTGTAGGACGGGCCGTTGAAGAAGGAGCTGTGCGATATGTGCCCGGCAATCACTGCAATAAGCTGTACCGTTTTTTCAAAGGCAATCCGGTGAAGCTGCAGCACGGGCTGGAGACGACGGCGGCGGAATACAGAAACCTTCCGAAACATAAACAGAAGGATATCAGAGACCTTTTCATGCGCCTTTATGAAAACGCCCCTCTTTATGAGATCCTGCATAACGGCGAACTTGTCGTCGCACATGCCGGCATCAAAGCGGAAGACATCGGCAAAAAGCCTGTCGGAAAAGTAAAACAGTTTGTGCTATACGGAGATATTACAGGAGAAACGCTGCCTGACGGACGGCCGGTCAGGCGGGACTGGGCCGCTCATTACAAAGGCGATCCGTGGGTGGTGTACGGCCACACTCCTGTCAAACGTCCGCGAATGATACATCATACGATCAATATCGATACCGGTTGTGTATTCGGCAACAGGCTGACCGCTTTCAGATACCCCGAACTGACAACCGAATCTGTCCCCTCTTCATTGCCTTATGATGAGTCAAGATTCCGTATGGAGCCATAAAAAAAGAGAGCTTAATTCAGCTCTCTATCAACTGACTCATATCATGCGCAACCGGCGCTTGAAACGTCAGCTCTTCCATTGTGAAGGGATGAAAAAACGTCAGCGTCTCACTGTGGAGCGCCTGCCGATTGATGAAGCCACGGGTTCCTCCGTACAGCGTATCACCGCACAAAGGATATCCGATATGACTCATGTGAACTCGGATCTGATGGGTTCTCCCGGTTTCCAGACGGATGGAGACATCCGTCATACCGCTGAAGCGCCTGTTCACCCAAAAATGCGTCACCGCTTTTTGCCCGTCGGGGATCACCGCACGCTCGATGATGCTCGATGATTTTCTGCCGATTGGCGCATCGATCGTTCCCTGCTCTTCTGCGATCAAACCGTGGACGACCGCCCGATATTGCCGTTTGACGGCTCCCTTTTTTTGCAGTCCCGATAAAAGCGAGTGGGCGAAGCGGTGCTTGGCTACAAGCATGACACCCGATGTGTCGCGGTCAAGCCTGCTCACCAGGTGAACGGTCGCGCGCACGCCCGTCCGCTGGTAATAATGAATCAGACCGTTCGCCAAGCTGCCTGATGGATGCTCGCGCGAGGGAATCGACGACAGGCATGGCTGTTTATTTAATACGAGGACATGGTCATCTTCGAACAAAATATCAAGCGGAATTTCTTCCGGGCGCAAAGATTCGCTCATTTTTTCCGGAGGGAACTGTATGACGAGCTCGTCCCCTTTTTGAAGAACGTATCTGACCGTTACATGCCCGCCGTTTACCAAAAGATCCCCGCCGCCGAATTTGATGTCCGTCAGCATCCTTTTTGAAATGCCCAGCCGCTGGACGTATTCTTTCAAAAGAACCCCGCTGTCCTCTTCTGTTATGATCTGTTTCATCAAAAAATCGCTCACAGCAAACCTTCCTATTCTCCTTTTCCGATAAAGGAATCCTGGACCCTTTTCCAAAACGGAAACGGCCGAAAGCGGGCAAACCTGATATTTTCGTTTGCGACGCGGCATTGAATTGACTTGACGTCTTTATGCAGCAATGTCAAATGGTCAATCGCGACTTGAAACGTCACATCATTAATCGGTTTAATTAAACAAGTGTGGTGCTCAGGCAGAATGAGCGGCGATCCGACCGTCCGAAACACCCGGTTGTTGATCGACGCCATTTCAGCCAGCTGGACCGCTCTGATGGACGGATGAATAATCGCACCGCCGAGCGCCTTGTTATATGCCGTGCTTCCCGATGGGGTCGATAAGCAAAGGCCGTCGCCGCGGAACGTTTCGAAAAGTTCCCCTTTAATTTCGACATCTGTCACAAGCGTCCCTTCGATGCTCTTGATCGTACATTCGTTCAGCGCCAAATATCTCGCTTCATCGCTGCCGTCATTGTAGCGGACGATAACTTCCAAAACCGGATATTCAACAATTTGATACGGCGTTTTCGCAATCGCGATTACGAGTTTTTCAATCTCGGTCGGCACCCAGTCGGCATAAAAGCCGAGATGTCCTGTATGAACCCCGACAAAGGCCGTTTTGTCGAGGCGGCCGCTGTATTTGTGAAATGCGTATAAAAGCGTTCCGTCACCACCGACGGAAATGACGATATCCGGCTCTTCTTCATCGCATTCAAGACCGAAGTCGAGCAGATATGTTTGAATTTTGCTTTTTAATGAATCGGAAACATCATTTCCTTTGGACGATACCGCAAACTTCATCATTCCATCTCCTTTCCCCTAACCGTCATCCTCATCCTTTTTCTTGCGTGAAAATGCCACGTGAGCCTCCTGAATCTCGCCCCTGATCTCGGACATTTCCATATCGAGCCTTGATGCTGCTTCAGAAGCTCTTTGAAGCCTTAATTTTACTTTTTCCGGAATGTTGCCGCTGTATTTATAATTTAAAGAATGTTCGATTGTCGCCCAAAAATTCATCGCCAGCGTCCGGATTTGAATTTCAACCAAAATCTGTTTTTCCCCGTTGATTGTCTGCAAAGGGTACAGCACGACGAGGTGGTAGGAGCGGTAGCCGCTCTCTTTATGTTCCGCGATATAGTCGCGCTTATCCACGACCGTGAAGTCCTTTCTCGCCAGAAGCATATCGACGACAATGCGAATATCCTCAAAAAATTGGCACATGATTCTGAGCCCGGCAATATCTTGCATGCTTTCAATGTTGTGCAGAGGAATGTTTTTCCGCTTGGCCTTCTCAAGAATACTCGGAACAGGCTTCACCCGCCCTGTCACGAATTCGATCGGCGAATGTTCCTCCTCGTATTCGTAAAGGGTCCGGATCCCTTTCAGCTTCACTTTCAGCTCTTCAACAGCCTGCCGGTACGGCGCTAAAAATTGCTCCCATTGTTTTTCGTCCATAAACCTTCCCCCAATTTCATCGCCTTTTTTTCTAGAGGAATATCCGTTTCACTCTCTCTTCCATTTCTTCGCCATAATTTGCATTATCTTTAATATTCTCTATTAAATATCCGAGCTCATCATGGAACCCGTTAAGCTCCAGCTCCGTGTTTCCGATATGTAAAAACACAGGAAGATTGGCGTCGAGGGCCGCTTTAAGATCGGACCAGATGCCTTCGTTTAAAATGACGTATTCAAAGGAATCGTCCTGTTCAAGTATGTATACAAATGCAAAATGATCGGAGTCTGTCAGCATGCGTCCGGCCGGTTTCCGCTCCGCTCCGTCATTGATTTCGCTGGTCAACACCAGCCGGTCGTTTCGCAGATTGGCTTCTGTAATCTCAATTCTGTTCTGCATAATGCTCTCCTTTACAATAAAAGTACAGATTCATTTTATCATATCAGCTTCAATATTGATAAACGTTCCTTCTCAAGAGATAATAAGGAAAATGCAATTTTACCAGCTGAGAGGATGAAAAAATTAAAGAATGAGCCAGGAACTTGAAATCGAATTTAAAAATATGCTGACAAAAAAAGAATTTGAGAAAATCAAATCATATTATCAATTTACTTCCGAGCAATTTGTTATACAAAAAAACCATTATTACGATACGTCCTCCTTTTCTTTAAAAGAAAAAGGAGCGGCTTTAAGAATTCGCGAAAAACAGCAGCGATATGTACTGACATTAAAAGAGCCGGCACCTGTAGGTCTGATGGAAACCCACCAGGAGCTGACCGGGAATCCCGAATTTGAAACGTTCACGATTCCGCATGGACCGGTATACGATCGCCTGAAGCGCCTCGGCATTCAACCGGACGAGCTCATCCTTTTCGGAACGCTTGCGACAAGCCGTGCAGAAAAAAAATTGCCGCAGGGCTTAATTGTTTTGGATCACAGCCGATACTTAATGGTAGAAGACTTTGAAGTTGAATTCGAAGTGACAGACTATGAACGCGGAAAACGGGATTTCTCTGAACTGCTGAAATCGTTCGGCATCCCTGAGCGTGAAACCAAAAATAAAATCGTCCGATTTTATGAACAAAAACTTAAAGATCAATAAGGTGGGAAAACAATGAACGTCAACCATTTGGCCGCCCTCTTGGAACTCCAGGCGATACGGTCGTTTTATCCGGCTTCAGACAGCGGTCCCGAAGATGCTGGTTTTGATTTCAGCTCGATTTTAAACCAATATTTAAGCAATGTCGGCGGTTTGGAGTCTTCACAGCCCGCGGTTGTTCCGGCCGTGTCGACAGGGTCTCAGCTCCAGGCGCCGCTGACAGCCGAAAAGCCTGCGGCAATTGCGGCCGTCCCATCTGCCGCAGCGAAACCCGTCTCTTTCGGCGGCCAAAATCAGAGCATTGACCAGATCATCAAAAACGCCGCAGAAAAATACGGAGTCGATGAGAAGCTGATTCATGCCGTCGTCAAGCAGGAATCGCGCTACCAGGAAAAAGCGGTCAGCCCGGCCGGCGCCATGGGCCTGATGCAGCTCATGCCGTCAACGGCGAAAGCGCTCGGCGTGAATAACGCTTTTGACCCCGTACAAAATATAGAAGGCGGAACAAAATACTTAAAGCAGATGCTCGATAAATACAGCGGGAATGTGAACCTCGCATTAGCGGCCTACAATGCCGGACCGGGAAATGTCCAAAAATACGGAGGCATTCCCCCTTTTAAAGAAACGCAAAATTATGTAAAAAGAATCACCTCAAATTACTATGCTTAAGCCGGAAAGGATGCTTTCCGGCTCAGATTGTTGACAAAATCCCAAAACGACTTTTAGTTTTGGGATTTTGTCATCCTTTCAGCGTGATTGAAAACCCTTGCAGTCTAGGAAGGCCGAGCATCGGAGCGGAGCGAATGTTGGAATTCGTGAGCACCGACGCGCAGGCCTGACATCGAATGCGAGGGTTTGTCGACACGCTGAGCTGGAAAGGACGCTTTCCGGCTTTTTTGTCCGCATTTACTTCCTCTTTGATCCTCCCGGTATTAAAAATACACATTTAAGAAGCGAATATGATATGATATTTGAAACAAAATCAGCGATTTTCGCCCGCAGGCAGAAGTCGGTTTGTTTGTAGAAATGGAACGAGGTTGCTAAAATAAGTATATACAATCGTGAAATAATAAATGATGCACAAGATAAATATTTTTTTGCGATAGGAATCGGTATATTTTCCTATTAGCCATATTAAAAGGAGTAGTCAACATGGGACAATCGTTTAACGCACCTTATGAAGCGATTGGAGAAGAGCTTCTATCGCAACTTGTTGATACTTTTTATGAGCGTGTAAAGCGGCATCCGCTGCTCTACCCGATTTTTCCGGACGACTTAACGGAAACGGCAAGAAAACAGAAGCAATTTTTAACGCAATATTTAGGCGGTCCGCCGCTTTATACAGAAGAACACGGACACCCGATGCTGAGGGCGCGGCACCTGCCGTTTCCAATCACACCGGAACGGGCGGACGCATGGCTTTCGTGTATGAAAGAGGCAATGGATCATGTCGGTTTAAAGGGCGAAATAAGGGAATTTCTTTTTGAAAGGCTGACATTGACAGCCAGACATATGGTAAATCAGCCTAAAATGGAGGATGGTTCACATTGACACTAAATCAGCGTGACCAATTTTTCTCCCATTGCCATGGACATCCGCAAAAACCGATGGAAATTTATATGTTTGTCGACCCTTTGTCTCCCGAATGCTGGGCTTTGGAGCCGGCGATCAAAAAGTTGAAAATCCGCTACGGCCGTTTTTTCACACTAAGGATCATCGCCGCATGCAGCATCACAGCGCTGAACGTTCAGAAACGTAAAAAGCACCGCCTCGCAGAGGCATGGGAAAAGATCGCATGCAGATCAGGCATGTCTTGTGACGGGACGCTCCTGCATGACAAAGCGCTCTCCGCACCATACCTCGCTTCACTCGCTTTAAAAGCGGCGGAACTGCAAGGCAGAAAAGCAGGGCTGCAGTTTTTGAGATGCATGCAGGAAAGCCTGTTTCTCAATCGGCAGGATATCACCGAAGAACAGGTGCTGCTGGCGATCGCAGAGCATACACAGCTCGATCTGGAGGAATTTAAAAGGGATCTTCATTCGCAGAGCGCCGTGAAAGCCCTGCAATGCGATTTGAAAATCGCTGCCGAAATGGAAGTGGCATCTGTCCCGACTCTTACGTTTTTTAACAGTCTCCGCGAAGGAGAAGGCTTAAAAGTAACCGGAAATTATTCATACGAGATTTACGAAGAAGTATTGTTTGAGATGCTCGGTGATGAGCCGAAGCCTTCACAAACACCTCCGCTCGAACTTTTTATCGAATACTTTCAATTTGTAGCCGACAAAGAAATTGCCGTCGTTTACGACTGGACGCTGGAAGAGGTGGAACGGGAAATGAAAAAGCTCGCGTTCGCCCGCAAAGTCGAAAGAGTGGAAGCGAAACACGGCATGTTCTGGCGCTATATAAACGGACATCATGATGCCGGACCGCTTTATCAATGCGAAAAATAGCACGGGTTTCTCCCGTGTTTTTTTTCGCGCTAAAACGAACGCACGTTCCTATTTGAAGCAGTAAGAAACCGCGCCGGGATAAGCGCGGTTTCTAATTATGTCTTAACGACAACAAAGGGGATGGGAGAAATTTTTCACGGTCAAACAAAGGGGTAAATGTTTGTTTGTGATCAATTTCACATCTTTATAATATCAAATCATGTCGAGTTTTGACAACTGATTTCATTAGTTTTCACATTTTTGTCACAAAAACATAAAAAATAGATGTCCATCATATGATCAAAGTAACAAAGAAAACGAGCCCACCGCACGTTGCCATACCGCGATTTATGCGAACTGGCGCCCGGGTTTTGCTGCCTTTTTGCGCCTCGTCTCCCCCTGTGAAATTTTATCAGTCCTTAGGAGGGTTTTTATGCTTCAGATCATTTTAGGACTTGCATCAATATTATTTTTTTTCGTCTTGAATATTTTAGGTATGATGAATATGTTTCCCCTTTATATTACGTCCCCTCTCTTATTTATATCAATCCTTTTTACGCTCAGCCGCCTCAACCACCGTAAAACATTTAAAGGTTTTTGACCTCATCGAAAACAAGGCTGCCGGTATAACCGGCAGCCTCTTCTATATACTCGCCTATTATGAATGATTGACTTTTTGCAAAAGTTCTTCCATTTCGTTCAGCTGCTCTTCAAACTTTTTGCACGCAGCTTCGATCGGCTCCGAAGATGTCATATCAACACCGGCTTTTTTCAGCACTTCAATCGGATAATCCGAGCTACCCGCTTTCAAGAACTCAATATAGCGGTCAACAGCCGATTTGCCTTCTTTTAAAATCTGCTGACTGAGTGCCTGAGCTGCACTGAAGCCTGTCGCATACTGATACACATAATAATTGTAATAGAAATGCGGTATTCTTGACCACTCAAGACCGATTTCCTTATCAATCTCAATATTGTCACCGAAATATTTCTTATTCAAATCATAGTAGATGCTCGTTAACAGCTCAGGTGTCAGCGGTTCCCCTTCCTGGGCTTTGCTATGGATCTCATGTTCAAATTCGGCAAACATCGTCTGTCTGAAAACCGTTCCTTTGAAGCCTTCAAGCATATGATTCAAAATGTAGAGCCGCTGTTTTTCATCGTCGATTGTATTCAGCAAGTATTCTCCCAAAAGTGCTTCATTCGTCGTAGAAGCTACTTCGGCTACGAAAATGCTGTAGTTTCCGTACGGGTAAGGCTGATATTTTCTCGTATAGTAGCTGTGCACGGAATGGCCGAATTCATGGACGAGCGTAAACAAATTATTGACGTTGTCCTGCCAGTTCATCAAAATATACGGATTTGTTCCGTAAGTTCCTGAAGAATAAGCGCCGCTGCGTTTTCCTTTGTTTTCATACACATCGACCCAGCGGTTGTTCAATCCTTCTTTCAGGATGGATGAATATTCTTCCCCTAAAGGCGTCAAACCTTTTAGCATATAGTCCTTGGCCTGCTCGTAGGTAACTTTCATTCCAGAGTCCTTTACCAGCGGAGTATACAGATCATACATGTGTACTTCATCAAGCTCAAGCACTTTTTTTCTAAGCTCAACATAGCGGTGAAGAAGCGGGAGATGCTTGTTGATCGTGCTGACAAGATTGTCATAGACTTCTTCAGGAATGCTGTTTCGCGACAAAGCAGCTTCCCGCGCCGATTTATAATGTTTAACCTTCGCATAAAAGTTGTCTTTTTTCACAGCTCCGCTGAGCGTGGAAGCGAGCGTGTTTTTAAAGCGGCCGTATGTTTCGTAAACCGCCTTGAATGCCGCGCGGCGGACATCGCGGTTCTCGCTTTCCAAAAAGGTGACATAATTGCCGTGTGTGAGCTGTACCTTTTCTCCATTTTCATCGGTGATCTCCGGAAATTCCATATCAGCGTTATTCAGCATGCCGAACGTGTTGGAAGAAGATGAAAGAACATCAGACGCTTCGGCCAAAATTCCTTCCTCCTCCTCGCTCAGTACGTGAGGACGCTCTTTATTGATTTCTTCGAGAGCATGCGAGTAAAGCTTTAACTCCTCTTTTTCCAGCAGGAACTGCTGAAGCTTTTCTTCTTGAATCGATAGTATTTCCGGCACCATGTAGGCCGTCGCGCTCGCAGCCTGGGTATAGAGGTTGGCCGCTTTATCATTGAGACCTTGGTAAAAAGAATTTCCAGTATCCTGATCATAGCGCATGTGAGCGTAAGTATACAGCTTCCCGAGACGCTCCATCACCTTATCCTGATAAGTCAGCGCTTCATATAGATCATCGGCGGAATGGCCGAGCCTGCCCTTGAATTCGGAAAGCTTGGGCAGCAGTTCTTTAACGGCTTGAAATTCCTCGCTCCAAGCATCATCTGACGGGAAGATATCCTCAAGTCTCCACGTGTCTTCTTGCTTCACCTCTTCTCTTGAAGGCAGTTTCTTCGATTTTTTTTCTTCAGCCACTGTCAATCCCCTCGCTTTCTTTACTCCAAGTCCATTGTTGTCCAATAAACTTGTATTGTGTTTATCTTCTGTTTTTTCACCGTCTTTTGTCAAATCATATGCGAAAAAAAAGACGCAAAATCCCGCCGTTAAAAAATAAAATACATATCTTTTGATCTGAAACAGCCCGGACACCACCTTCCTTTCTTTAGGTTGAACGAAAGGCTTGATAATCATTCGGAAAAATAATGTTCATCCCTTTTTAACAGCGCCTCCAGCCGCGGCTCCGGAGCAACAGGACCCGCGGAATAATAAAATTCCTCTTTCCTCTCTAAAAATCCTTTTTTATGCAAAAAACAAATGTATTCACAAACGGCATCAGCAGCCGTTTGCTGCCCGCTCCATCTCAGCTTCAGCCTTTTGCCCTTGACGAGCCAGTCCATATAATGAACCGCAGACTGCAGGCGAAACGTATCATGCTTCGTTATAAATAAGAAAAGGTGCCCTTGCCACACATAAACCGGGTGGGCAAAAATATAGCCTGACGGCACCGGGAGAAAGACTTCTGAGGGGAAAAAAGGGAGCGGGAGCCGGAACTTTTCATAAAAGAGCGCGGCCATCTGCTTCGCTTCTTTTGATAAAAAACGCACGGTCGACATTCGAAAGCTGCGGATGTTTTCTTTCCAACCTTTAAGCTGGAGAGGCGAACAGTTTTCCCATGCGGTTAAATCATGCCAGCCTGCTTCAGCAAGTGGGAGAAAACGCAAGGATGCGGATGTTTTGTTTGTTTGAAAGGGAATCAAGTGTTCGAGGATGATGAAAGCCTTTTGTTCGGGGCAAAAAAACAGGAGCTTAGGAGGCTTATCCCTTTTCTGAGCGAACTGCCAGTGAAACCCTGAAAGCTGAAAAAAACTCCTCGTCAAGCGTCTTACCCGGTTACCGCCCAGAATCCACAACGGCTCGATTCCCAGTTTGAGAAAGCCGTCCGTTCTTTTTCGGTACGCTGCTGCATCGAGATTCGCACATTGAAATTCAACTGCAACCTGGCGGGTTCCGTATTCCAGAAGCAAATCGGGCCTTTGTCTGATCTCTTGCAAATACGGTTCAAGCACCGGGTGGAAGCCTTGTCTGCCGAGCCATTCGTACAACAGCCGTTTTCCTTTCAGGTGATAGGAGCTCTCCGGTTCATGTTGCACCGGACATGCTGCACCCTGCTTATGAGCGAAGTGCGGGAGCTTGACAGCACCGACTTTCAGGTCGAGTTCACACCGGCAAACCGGACAGTAAAATAAATGTCTTTTTCTCAACCGCTTGAGATCTTCGGTTTTGTATCCGTCGGCAAGACAGATGATCTCTTCTTGATCGATCATTGCACTGAACATATTGTCTCTCTCCTTCCTGTTTGATCAAGTATTCAACATGCGCGGAAGCTTTCCTTTTTTTGAAAACGCTTCAAAATCAGGCCGATTTTATATAAAGTAGTATTATAGAACTCGAAATTTTTAGAAAAGGAGTTTTTGACATCAAACGGAAGCTGACCACCAAGCTTACATTGCTGATTCTCACCCTGCTATTCATCTTGCTTTCTGTTATGAGCGGCCTCTATTTAATCATTTTAGAAAATTCGTTAAAAACACAAATTCAAGCCAGAGCGCTCGATATGGCGAAAACGCTCGCCCAGATGCCTTCCGTCCAGGAAGCCTTTGAAACGGACGATCCGTCCCGAATCCTTCAGCCAATTGCAGAAAACGCGAGAAAGCAGTCCGGTGCGCAATACATTGTGATCGGCTCGGCGGATGCGATTCGCTATGCGCATCCGCACCCGGGAAAAATCGGCAAACCGATGGTCGGCGGAGACAATCAGCGCGCTCTTAAAAAAGGGGAAGCATATATTTCGGAAGCCGTCGGCACGCTTGGCCCGGCCATCAGGGGCAAAGCCCCGATCCTTAATGAAAACGGCAAAATCGTCGGAATCATCTCAGTCGGTTTTTTAAAAGAAAATATTCAGGATACCGTCTCGCAATATCAGACAAAATTAATATTTTTATTAGGATTTGTCGTGCTGATGGGGGTTTTGGGAGCCGTCTATATTTCCCGCAATGTCAAAAAGTCCATTTTCGGTCTTGAACCTTATGAAATTAATCAATTATATACTGAAAAACAGGCGATTACAGAATCTGTGCACGAGGCCTTGATCGCCATCAACAAACATGAAGAAATCACGCTCTTGAATAGAAAAGCGTGTGAGCTCCTTCGCGTCGAAAGCGAAGATCAGTGGCTCGGCAAACCGATTTCCGAGCTTCTTCCAGATACGCTGCTCCCCGAAGTGATGAAAACGAAAACGGCGCAAAAAGATCAGGAATTAACGATCGGAAATGAAGAATTAATCGTCAACAGAGTGCCGATTTTCGAAAACGAAAAAATCCGCGGGGCCGTTGCAAGCTTCAGGAGAAAGACGGACATTGACGAACTCTCCAAAAAGCTGGCGCAAACTTCGCAATACGCGGAAGGTCTGAGAGCCCAGACCCACGAATATTCAAACAAGCTGAACACAATCGCGGGACTGATCCAGCTGGAAAGCTATTCTGAAGCGCTCGAATTGATCCAAAAAGAGAACAAAAGCCATCAGGAAATGCTGCGATTTCTCATCCATTCGATTCCTGATCCGCTTCTTTCCGGGTTGCTGCTGGGAAAGGTCAACCGTGCAAAAGAGCTGCACATCAACCTGGAAATCGATGAAAGCTCAAAATTGGACGCTTTGCCGGACGAAATGGACAAAGGCAAATTCATTACGATTTTAGGAAATTTGATTGAGAATGCTTTTGACGCCGTTTCCCACAAAAAAGACCGCAGCATCCTTGTCTTCTTGTCAGACGGGGGAGATCACATCTTAATTGAAGTCGAAGACTCGGGAGACGGTATTCCCGAGGAGGAACAGGAGCGGATCTTTCAAAAGTTTTATTCGACAAAAGCGGCTAATCACCGCGGTCTCGGCCTCTTTTTAGTCAAAGAAGCCGTCAATGCGTTAAACGGACAAATCAAAGCGGATAAAAGCGACCTTGGCGGAGCATTGTTTACTGTCGTGATACCAAATAGAGAAACGCTGGGGGACTGACCTATGAAAGCATTACAAGTGTTTATCGTAGAGGATGACATCAGGAACGCTGACATACATCAAAAACTGATCAGCAAAATTGAAGGATTTTCTGTTATTGGAATCGCAGAAAATTTTCAAGATGCAAAGGATTTGCTTCCGGACGTGAAGCCCGATCTTGTCCTGCTCGACATTTTTCTGCCGGACGGCTCAGGCATGGAGCTTCTCTGGCTGATCAGACAAAAGCTCAGACATACAGACGTCATGATGATTACGGCTGCGAAAGAAGTTGAGTATGTCGAACAGGCGATTCGCGCGGGAGCCGTCGATTATTTGATCAAGCCGATTATGTTTTCCAGGCTGAAAGAAACGCTGTTAAACTATCGGTCCTACCGGCTCAAGGTAAATGAAATGTCTTCAATCGATCAGACAGACGTTGACAGCTTGATGGCAAAAAGGCGAAGCATCATGAAAGAAAAACAAACCGCTGAAGCCGATTATCCGAAAGGAATCGACGGCCTGACGCTGAAAAAAGTAGCCGGCGTTTTAAACAAAAGTGAAAACAGCGATGGCATCACCGCCGAAAATCTCGGGCGCACCATCGGTGTCAGCCGGACGACCGCAAGGCGCTATTTAGAATTTTTAGCTGCGGAAAAGCATGTAAAAACAGAACTTTTTTATGGAACCGTCGGACGTCCCGAACGCCGCTACAAGCCTGTGAAAAATGAAAGTCCGGAAACGTAGCGTTCCGGACATCAAAAGCTCAGCCTTCCAAATCGATCGACTTTTTATTTTTGTTCTTCATTGCCCGGGAAATCGGCGGTACGATGAGCGACAAAAGAGCCGTAATCAATAAACCGATTGTGACGGGACTTTCAATAAACACGGACAGGCTTCCTGATGACAGCGTCATCGCTTGTCTAAACGATTCTTCCATCAAACTTCCGAGAATAAAAGCTAAAATAAACGGAGCCGCCGGAAAAGACAGCACTCTCATAAAATACCCGAGGATTCCGAAGAACACCAGAATATAAAGATGCACGACATTAAATGTCACAGCATAGACGCCGATCAGGCAGAAAACAAATATGAGCGAAATTAAAAGCTGCTTCGGAATCAGAAGAATTTTTGACAAGAAAGGAATTAACGGCAAATTTAAAATCAGCAGAAATAAATTGCCGATATACATGCTTGCGATCACGCCCCAGAACACGTCGGGATGATCCGTCAGCATGAGCGGTCCCGGCTGAACGCCGACGACCAAAAGGGCGCCGAGCAGGACGGCCGTTGTTCCTGATCCGGGAATCCCGAGTGTCAGAAGGGGTACGAATGCGCCGCTCGTTGCCGCATTGTTCGAAGTCTCAGGTGCTGCGACCCCTTTGATATTTCCCTTGCCAAACGTTTCAGGATGTTTTGAGATTCTCTTCTCTGTAATATAAGAAATAAATGATGCAATTGTCGCCCCTGCACCGGGCAGGATGCCGAGCAAAAATCCGATGACCGAATGCCTTGCGATCGGTCCCGAAATCTCTTTCATTTCGCTTTTCGTCACCTTCAGGCTGCCGACCTGAGACGCTCCTTCCGTCATCGGCTTGTTCCGCGTCTTGATCAAGAACGCAACTTCAGCAAGTGCAAACAAACCGAGAGCCACGATCAGAAAATCGATGCCTTCCAGAAGGCTTGCCACACCGAATGTAAACCGTTCGGTCCCCGTCTGCGGATCAATCCCGATGGTAGCGGTCATAAAGCCCAATGTCGCAGAAATCAGCGCCTTGACTGTCGATCCTTCGGAAAGGCTTGAAATTGCCACCAAGCCGAGCATCATCAATGCAAAATATTCTGTCGGTCCAAATGTCACCGCAATGTTTGCCATTGTCGGTGCGACGAGCATCAGCGCAACTACGGTGATCGTTCCGCCTGCAAAGGAGCAAATTGCAGCGATGGCAAGGGCTTTTCCCGCTTTCCCCTGCTTTGCCATCGGATAGCCGTCAAACGATGTTGCGACAGTGCCCGCTACTCCGGGGGCATTTAACAGAATCGATGACGTCGAACCGCCAAAGACCGCTCCGTAATAGACACCCGCCATCAAAATTAACGCGGAGGCCGGGTCCATTCCGTAACTTAACGGGATCATAATGGCAATCGCAGTGATCGGCCCGAGCCCAGGCAGCATCCCGATAACCGTCCCGATCAGCACCCCGATAAAAGCGAACATGATATTCTGCGGAGTCAGCGCCACCTGAAATCCGTATAATATACTATCTAACATGCACTTTCCTCCTTATGTTCGATTAAAAAGGCATAACCCCCTGCGGAAGCATGATGTTGAGCACATAGTTGAATGAAAAATAAATTGTGCCGCTGAAAATCAGTGAAACGAGCGCAGCCGTTGTCCAATTTCGATATCCCAACACCGCGGGCAAAACGATCAGCAGCATTACCGTAGAAAGCAAAAATCCGATGAATTCCAAAATCGAAATGTAGATCAACAGAGAAGCAACACAGAGCATCATGACCTTGACGTCTTTTTTCTTCAGCTGAAACAGCTTTTTCACCGTTGTATCTTTTTGATCTTTTTCAAAAAACAGAAATACACCCAAAATGAGAAGCAATATGCCTAAACTTTTCGGCAGCACGTCCGCATCGATCACCGCGTACGGATAGCTGTCTAAATTAAAGCTGAGCGCCAGGTAAATGGCTGCCACAGCCAAAATGATGACAGAAACGGCCCGGTTTGTGATTCTCATGGTTTACACCAGCCTTTCTCGATTTCAGCTTGCCGGTCGCCGGCTGTGCCGGGCAAAGCTTTTAAGGCTTTCCCGTGCCGGCAACCGCGCGGAGACCATTTTATTTGCCACCCAATCCGATATCATCAAGGAGCGCTTCCATTTCTTTATATTGAGCGTCAAGATAGTCTTTGAATTCTTGATGGCCCATAAACTTATCCGTCCATCCATAGCTGTCCCGAATCGATTTCCAGCTGTCTTTTTCCATCATCTCTTTGATTTTTTCTTCATAATATTTTACGGCGGACTCGCTCATCCCCGGAGGTCCCATAAATCCTCTCCAGACCGTAAATTCATCATCGATTCCCTGCTCTTTTAAGGTCGGAAAATCTTTGACCGTATCTCCTTTCATGCGTTCGGGAGCGGTGATGGCCAGCACTCTGACTTTTCCGGCTCGCGCCTGTTCGGCCGCTTCACCGACACCCGTCGAGTAGACGTCGGCTTTTTTACCGAGCAGCATGCTCATCCCGGCGCCGTCTTGCGCCGTAATGTATTTCAGCTCTTTCGCATCAACGCCAGCCTTTTGAACAGCGCTGACAAATTGCATGTGGTCCATGCTTCCCGGAGAAGACGTCCCTACAATAGAGGCTTTTTTCGGATCTTTTTTCAGCGCATCCACAAGATCTGTCATCGACTGATAAGGCGAATCTTTATGAACAACAAACGCTCCGTAGTCGGCAATCACGCTTGCGATCGGCGTAAAATCATTGTGACCGTACTGGGATTGTCCGTTTAAAGGCACGAACAAAATCGGCGGAGATGTAACAAACAACGTATGGTTATCACCTTTTTTGCGGTGGACATACGACCATCCCGACCCTCCCCCGCCGCCCGGTTTATTGACGACAGCCATCTTTTCAATCAATTTTTCTTCACCCATAATTTTCGAGATCGTTCTGGCCGTTGTATCCCATCCCCCGCCGGCTCCGGCAGGCGCAACGACCTCAATTGCTTTCGAAGGTTTAAAGTCTTTTTCGTTCGCGGCTTTATTTGAAGCCGTGTTTCCGCCGCATCCTCCCAAAATCAGCGCAAACACAAGCAAAATTGTAAAGCCGTAACATCTACCCCTCTTTGTCATGTTGTGCTCCCCCTTCATTGTAATCGCTTTCATTATAGCTTCCTCGACTTTTCGTGCACAGTTTAACTGCATAATATTCTTTTTGTTCATAAAGTTCACAAAAATCTTCCTCAAATAGAGATGTAATTTTTGTTAAAGGATAATTATGGGATCAACTTCTGACCAATTAAAAACCCCTCTCCGCAGAGAAGGGTCAGTCTTTCAATTTGATATTACATTTTTTAAGGAAGGTACATCGCAAATTTGCCGTTTGCCACAAGGCTGTTTAGCATGTAAAGACATGATCCGTAATAATCTTCTGGAATATATGTGCTGTTAAACGCATTGGCAAATCCCGTCCTTAATGATGCATCGCTTGCTGCAGTCGCGCCGCCCGCATTGGCGGCGATCAGGCCAACCGGGCTTCCTTTTTTGACGGCCGTCCCATTCAGCGTATATTCATGGGCCGTTCTCCCGTAGTTTTCCCGTTTCATAAACGTCAAGAACTTGTTAACCGCTTTTTGCTCGCTGGCGCGATATGCGTTATCTGCCGAGGACCAAAGTGTATGATCCATAGCGATATGAGACACCGTCCGCCAAGCATCATAGCTGAAATTTCGGTCTGTTTCCGTTGAGGAATGAGCCGCATCGCTTACGCCGTCAAAGCCGGCTTCATCGGGAAACAGCCCTGTGGCCGCATTGGTGACGGTTGATCCGTTATTTAACACGCTTTTAAACGTTGTTTCTGACAAGTATGTTCGAGATTTGTTTACTGCATCTTTCCAAAAATACTGCTGGCTGCTTCTGGCGCTTTTAGCGAACAACTCGAAAAAAGCAGGAACGTGGTAGGATGGGTCCGTCCAATTGACATAAGGGCCGAATCGAACCATCGCATAGCGCTGATCCTTGCTGTTTTTAATAAACACTCGCGATTCCTTACCTGTGTTGGCGTATTCTCCATCACCGGCCAAAGCGTCAAGCATGTCTTGAGCCCGCTCTTTGTAATCGTACGGGTATTTTTTATCTCCCCAGCGGCCAGATGCCATCATGAGCGCTGCCGCAAACCAGACCTCGCCGTCAGATGCAACATTCTGATCAATGGTTTGCACGTCTGAGCCGTTCGTTTTCATATGCCAGCTATGGTAGCCGTACAAACTGTCGCTTCTGTCGGAATGGCGCATATATTTACGGACGAAATCCCACAGCTTTTGGAACTTATACTCATCATTCATTTGCAGCGTAATCATCATCCCGTAACTCATACCCTCTGTTTTGACGCTGTAGTAGCCATTGCCCAGGTTATCGTCCGTCGTCGAAGCGATGTAAGCTGAACCGTCCTTCATATAATGAAACAGCGATCCGCCTTTACCATCGCCTTTTGTATCAAAGTATTTTTTATAGGCCTGATTCAAATTGTTTTTACCCGTTGTTCCGAGAATATCCGGAGTCTTGGAATGTACGGCTGCCATGGCTGTTTGAGAATAAGCGGCACAAAAACATGTTAAACCAATAAAGACAGCCATGATCCATTTTAAACTTTTTCGCATCAAATCAATCTCACCTTTCAAAATTTGTCATAACACCAATCCATCTTAATCAATGAAACTGGAAGTGTATAGATCAGATTGACCCTATTTGGTTTGGTCCGAAATGATCGTTTTCTTTTGAAAGTGGTGAGCCGTTTGAAAGATGTAGAACGGGAGGAGGGAAGTTGTGGAGAATTGAAGCTCTTTGTTATATTTGTTCCAGAAAGTTAAAGCCGGCTTCAAAAGAAACCGGCTTTTTTATGCGAAGTGCTTTTTTATTGTATGAAGAGCATGATCCGCTGCAATCAGTGTTCCATACTCTTTCAGCATATGAATCGTCGTCTTTGATTCTGAGGCATACTCCAGCAGAATGCTCAGCTGGTTTTCCACCTCTTCATCAGGCAGTTCACTGAAATCCACGAATAAATAATAGCGGTTCTCGTGAGAGTACAATGTCGTTTGGCAGCCGCTGATAGACATTTTTGACAGTGAGATTAAATCCTCAAAATCGTCAAACTTTAAAACAAACTGCAGTTTCTGCTCTTCTGCCTGCTCTTCTTTTTGAAAGTCGTCAAGCAAAGCATCAAGGCTTTCTTCTGCTACATGCTGTTTTTTATCTTCAGGAATCGGCAGTTCCAGCTTTTGTCCGTCTTTGGACAGCTGAGCTCTTGTCACAATGATTTCCAATCCCTTATCAAGGGCCTGCACTTGAATCCAAAGGGGGCCTTCAACGGCAAACTCTTCTTCTTCGTGCACTTCGTCCATCATTTCCCAAAAAAGCTCTTCACTGCGTTCTCGATTGTACCAAATTTCTTCTCTGTCAAACCCGCGGTCTTCGATATCACCGTAGGAAATATAAAACTTAACCGTATGTTCGTTTATTCTTTCGATTTCCATTTGCCAACCTTCCCTTCTTTGTAAGATGTTGAAGGGATAACTAAGCTCCCAATTAATTGTACTTTACTACACTTTACCCATTACGTCCACTTCTTAACCTTATCCATAATCAATCTTTATTTTCTATTTTATGATAAAAAAGGCGGAAAAGAAATAAAAACGCCTCCAAAGCCAAGCTAACATATTTTCCGGCCTGCTTCATATATTAGTTGTACAAGCAGCAGCTGTAGATGCGGGTGCCTTTTAGGCAAGTCCCGATGCAAAGGCAAAGCGAGGTGCCAGTTGATGGAACACGATGTACTGATGTCGTTCCTTGTGATCATCGGAATCGATCTCATACTTGGCGGCGACAACGCTGTTGTGATTGCAATGGCAAGCCGTCATTTGCCTCCACGGCAAAGACAAAAAGCGATCATCATCGGCACATTGATCGCCATCATGATGAGAATCGCGCTAACAATGGCAGCAGTGTACCTGCTCGCGGTTCCTTATCTGCAATTTATCGGAGGAATCTTCCTGTTGTACTTAGGATATCAGCTTTTGATTGAGAAAAAAGATGCCCAGCATGTCAAAGGCGGGACATCTTTATTTAAGGCGATCCGTATCATCGTGATTGCCGATTTGTTCATGTCGCTCGATAATGTGATTGCGGTCGCTGGAGCTTCGCACGGACGCCTGATGCTAGTCGTTGTCGGCTTGATGGTCTCCGTCCCGGTCATCATTTGGGGCAGCAGGCTGATTCAAGCGGCCCTTGCAAAGTTTCCGCTCTTCATATACGCGGGAAGCGGACTGCTCGCTTATACCGGCGGCGAAATGATCGTCAGGGAGCAGGAGTTGTCTTCCTTTATGGCGCAGCACAGCACCCTCGAAATGCTGCTGCCCGTCCTGACGGTGATTTTTGTGATTCTAGCCAGTATTTATTATGAACAGACGAGTGAAAAGCATTAAAAAAAGAAGGCTGAAAAATTCAGCCTTCTTTTAGTTTGCGAGACGCTGCGCTTCACGAAGCTGGAATGTGCGCACTTTGCGCGGCAGGAAGCGGCGGATTTCGTCTTCGTTGTATCCAACCTGCAGGCGCTTTTCGTCAATGATGATCGGACGGCGCAAAAGGCCCGGATGTTCATTGATGAGCTGGTACAGCTCTTGAAGCGGCATTGTTTCAAGGTTGACGTTCAGTTTTTGGAACACTTTGGAACGGGTTGAAATAATTTCGTCTGTTCCGTCCTCCGTCATTCGTAAAATCTCTTTTATTTCATCAATTGATAAAGGCTCTGAAAAAATATTTCTTTCCGTATACGGAATATCATGTTCTTCTAACCATGCGCGCGCCTTTCTGCAAGACGTGCAGCTTGGGGATGTATATAATGTAACCATATTGCTTCACTCCTTAAAAAGTAGAATGAAATTAGCGTATTCTTAAATTGAAATAAATCTAAAAAAGTAATCTTTATTGAGTATTATACTATAAAAAAGTAAGTGTGAACAGTCTGTAACAGAAATTTTTTGACAATCCAGCGACTTTTGCTTTTTTATGCCATCTGTTATTCTCATTTAGCTCAATTCATCGAAAATGTTTTTTTGTTTATGATCGTCAACAATCGTAAGGACGTCATCCACATCTTCATAAGATTCTCCATACCACTTCTCATCTTTGTATGTATGGATTTTTTCGTACGTTTCTTTCATCGCGTCAAACACTTCTTTCTCTGTGTTTGATTTTGGAGACCAATACAAAATCTCCATTTTGTTCACTTTGCCGGTTGCGAGTGACCGGCGACGGTAACCAATCGACTCAGCGTGTTTAAAGTTTTCCTTTTGATAAAATTTAAGACGTTTCGCCGTATCGGCATCATCTTCATCCACGGGCTCGACTTCGAGGAGGATCGGTTTGTTTTTCTTTTTCAGCTTCTCAATCAGCTTGGAACCAAGTCCCTGTCCTCGCGCGTCTTTAGAAACGAATAAATAGTCGATGAAAATAAAAGAGTCGAATTCGGCGTACATCAACACATGATGACGGCCTTCTTCTTTATGGTAAATATCGTTTTGTTCCTTTAACAATGCTTCCATGTGCTCTTTTGATTTCATTTCTTCAATTGGGAAATACTCGCTAAGCTTCTCATACCAGTTCATTGATTTGCTCCTTATGGATGTTCTAATTTCACACTTTAGATATACCCGCTTTCTTTTTAGTTTAAACAAAATCTTTTTAGAAAGGAGCTTCAGTGAAGCTGAGCATGTTACCTACATATACTAAGACGGTTGTCTCCCGCGAAGGTTTCAAATTTTTTCTCAAAAAATTGCCGGCGGTTGTTCGGCATAAAAAAAAGACAGCCTTGTGACGGCTGTCTTCCTGCTTCGTTTATTTGGTTTGATAGGCTTTAAATTCTTCCTCTGTACACATGACGAAATGGCCGGGCTTTACTTCACGAAGCTCCATCTGTTCGTCGCCTTTCAGCTGGTGGACGCTTGGATCATACGTCTTCCGCACGCGCGTACGCTCATAATCCGGATCAGGGAGCGGAATGGCGGAAAGCAATGATTGTGTATACGGGTGAAGCGGATTTTCATACAGTTCATCTGCCGGCGCCAATTCAACAAGCTTCCCAAAATACATGACGCCGATCCTGTCGCTGATATATTTGACCATCGACAGATCGTGAGCGATGAAAAGGTATGTAAGCCCTCTTTCCTTTTGTAAATCCTTCATTAAATTAACGACTTGCGCTTGAATGGACACGTCCAGAGCGGAGATCGGTTCATCGGCAATGATGAATTCCGGCTCGACCGCAAGCGCCCTTGCGATTCCGATCCGCTGGCGCTGTCCGCCGGAAAATTCGTGCGGATAGCGGTTCGCGTGCTCTTTATTTAAGCCGACGAGTTTGAGGAGTTCATGAACGCGCTCAAGCCGCTCTTTTTTCGTTTTGGCCAAACCGTGGATGTCAATTCCTTCTGCGATGATGTCGGCAACCGTCATCCGTGGGTTCAAGGAAGCATATGGGTCCTGAAAAATCATCTGCATCTTCCGGTTGAATTCGAGAAGGTCCTTGGCAGACTTTTTGTCGTGGACATTCTTTCCCTTAAACAAGACTTCTCCGGAAGTCGCTTGATACAAACGAATGATCGAACGGCCAGTCGTCGACTTTCCGCAGCCGGATTCACCGACAAGACCGAGCGTCTCTCCTTTGAAAATGTCAAAAGAGATTCCGTCAACAGCTTTCACAATCCCTTTCGGCGTTGAAAAGTGCTGTTTTAAATTCTTGATTTCGAGCAGTTTTTCTGCCACATCATTCACCTTCTTTCACTTCAACCGGTTTTTCATACTGATTTTTAAACTCCTTCATCTTGCTTTTGACAGCGGCCGGCGGCTCAACTTTTGGAGCGTCCGGGTGCAAAAGCCATGACTTCACATAGTGTGTATCAGATATTTTAAACATCGGCGGTTCTTGTTCAAAATCGATTTTCATTGCGTAAGGGCTTCTTAATGCAAAGGCATCGCCCTTCGGCGGATTGGTCAAATCAGGCGGAGAGCCCGGTATCGCCATTAATTCTTCATCACCGTCGTTGTCAAGGCTCGGCATTGATGCCAACAACCCCCATGTATACGGATGCTTCGGGTTGTAGAAAATCTCGTCGACCGTACCGATCTCCACAATTTGTCCCGCGTACATGACGGCGACTCTGTCTGCGACATTCGCGACAACGCCGAGATCGTGCGTAATAAAAATGATGGATGTCTCGATCTTTTTCTGCAATTCTTTCATCAGCTCTAAAATCTGCGCCTGAATCGTCACATCAAGAGCTGTCGTCGGTTCGTCCGCGATTAAAAGCTTTGGATTGGCCGCAAGCGCCATCGCGATAACGACGCGCTGCCGCATCCCACCGCTAAATTCGTGCGGATACTGGTTGACGCGGCGTTCAGGCATCGGAATTCCGACCAGGCTGAGAAGCTCTACCGCCCGCTTATTGGCCTCTTCTTTTGAGATCTTTTCATGCTTAAACAGCACTTCTGTGATTTGACGGCCGACTTTCATCGTCGGGTTCAAAGAAGTCATCGGATCCTGAAAGATCATGCCGATCTCTTTTCCCCTGATTGACTGCATTTGTTTTTCCGTTTTCGGAACCAGGTCTTGTCCGTCAAATAAAATTTGTCCGTTTTTAAAATAGCCCGGCGGCATCGGAATCAGTTTCATAATCGCCTGCGAAGTGACGCTTTTGCCTGATCCGGATTCTCCGACGATCGCAAGCGTCTCTCCTTTGTCAACATGAAAGTTGACGCCGCGGATCGCCTGTACTTCTCCGGCGTATGTTTTAAAAGAAATGGCTAAATCTTTCACTTCAAGTAAGTGTTTCATCTTTCTCACTCCTTTATTTACGCAGCTTCGGATCTAAAGCGTCGCGCAGTCCGTCGCCGATAACGTTGAATGCAAACATGGTCAGACAGATAAAAGTAGCCGGGAAGAACAGGCGCCATGGGTAATACTCCAATCCCTGCACACCGTCTGTAGCCATCGTTCCCCAGCTTGCAAGCGGCTGCGGAACCCCGAGGCCGAGGTAGCTTAAAAACGCTTCATAGAAAATAGCCGTAGGCACGGTTAATGTCATGGTGACCAAGATCGGGCTCATAATGTTGGGCAGCAAGTGCTTTCTGATGATGCGCGAGTTTTTCGCTCCCAAAGTTCTTGAGGCGAGCACAAACTCCTGATTTTTGAGCTGGAGTACTTGTCCACGGACGATTCTTGCCATGTTGATCCATCCCGTAATAACCATCGCGACGATCATCGTGATCAAGCCTTTTCCCATCACTACGAGCAGCAGGATCGTCATTAATAAGGAAGGAATCGCCCATAAAACATCTGCAATTCTCATCATAATTTCGTCAGTACGTCCGCCTCTGATGCCTGATATCGCACCCCATATCACACCGATCAAAACGTCGATCAGCGCGGCAGCCAGTCCGATTGTCAGCGAGATGCGTGCGCCGACCCATGTACGGACGAATACGTCCCTTCCAAGGTCATCTGTTCCAAACCAGTGCTCGCCGCTCGGCGGCTGGTTCGCATTCGTTAAATCCGTTTCTTCATATTGAAAGCTTGAGAATACCGGCGCGAAAATAGCCATCAGAGCGATCAGGATCAGAACCACCAGTCCAAACAGCGCCAGCTTGTTTTCTTTAAATCTCAAGAATACGTCTGTCCAAAATGAAAGGTTTTTCTTTGAGATCTTTTCGGCTTCGCTATGGTCAACAGCTGCAGGTTCAAACATGTCTTTTGGTATTTGCTGCATCCTCTTACTCCCCTTTCTTAGCGCCAAACAGTTTAATGCGCGGATCAATTAAGCCGTATAAAAGATCGACAATCAAGACGCAAAGCAGCAAGATTGCCCCGAAGAAGACGGTAACACCCATGATCACCGTGTAGTCTCGGTTCGTAATGCTGGTGACAAAGTGCATGCCGAGTCCCGGTATACCGAATACTTTTTCGACGACAAACGTTCCTGTCAAAATGGACGCCGCCATTGGCCCCATATATGTAACAACCGGCATGATGGCATTTCGTATCGCATGCTTAAACGTAACGGCCGGTGTGCTCAAACCTTTTGCACGTGCCGTGCGGATATAGTCGCTGCTCAACACTTCAAGCATGCTCGAACGCGTCAAACGGGCGATAAACGCCATCGGCATCGAGGCGACTGCGATGGCAGGAAGCACAGTATGTCCCCATGACTCCCATTGTGCGACAGGGAACATGCCCAGCTTCATTGCCAGCACGTATTGAAGAAGTGCAGCCATGATGAAGTTCGGAACAGAGATCCCAACAACCGCAATGATCATCGCTGTGTAGTCCTGCCACTTGTTTCGCTTCAGCGCGGCGATCACGCCGAACAATACGCCGAAAGCGAGCGCAAGGCAAATCGCTTCCAATCCAAGTGTAAAAGAAATCGGAAAACCTGAGCTGATCAAGTCGTTCACAGTTTGTCCCTTATATTTAAATGACGGCCCGAAATCCCACTTTGCTACCGATACTAAATAATCGAGATATTGTTTAAAAAGAGGCTGGTCTAAACCATAGTAGGAATTGAGACTGGCTTCAATTGCAGGGGGAAGTTTCCTCTCGCCTGAAAAGGGTCCGCCCGGTATCGCTCTCATCAGGAAGAAGGTAGCTGTGACAATAACCCAGAGAGAAATTAACATATAAACAAGACGACGGCCTAAAAATTTAATCAATTTTACACACCTCCGAATATTCAGTCTATTAACTTCTTTTCATAAATAAAAGTATATGGGGGGAAAGTCTAAGCCCCATATACTTTCATGCAATTTTATTCAAAATGCGCGGTTTTGAAATAGATCTCACCAGTACCAGTTAGAACAAAGTCTTTTAAGCTTTCATCATGAAGATACGGCATTGTGTAGAAGTAGATCGGTGCGACCGGCAGCTCATCCATGATGATGCTTTCTGCTTCTTTCATCAGCTCGATGCGTTTCGCTGAATCAGTTTCTCTCGATGCTTTATTCAGCAGCTCTTTATACTTTGCGTTTTCCCAGTTCGTATCATTGTTTCCGCCTTCTTTGTCGCGGTATGTTTCAAGGAAGTTCATTCCGTCGTTAAAGTCGGCGGTCCAGCCTAAACGGCCGATTTGATAGTTTCCTGCATGGAGCTTATCGATGTATACGTTCCATTCTTCATTGCCTAGTTCCACATCTAAGCCCAGTTCCTTGTTCCACATTTCCTGAACGGCTTGAGCGATTTTTTGGTGTGCTTCATCCGTGTTGAAGGAAAGCGTGATTTTCGGAAGGTCTGACGCTTTTTTCAAACCGAGCTCTTTCAAGCCTTTTTCCAAGTATTCTTTCGCCTTATCAACATCATGGTCTTTGAAATAGCCTTTATTGGACTCAAAACCGTGAACTGCCGGCGGCACTAATCCCATCGCAGGCAGCTGTTCCGCTTGCGTGATGTTTTTGACGATCGCTTCGCGGTTGATCGCGTATGTCAGCGCCTTACGGATGTTGACATTGTTCAGCGGAGCCGCTTCAGTGTTGAATTTGTACAGGTAAACCGATGCGAACGGATCAATGTTCAGGCCTTCTTTTTTCAGGCTTGGAATCGCATCCGTTGAAATCTGGTCAAGCGGCTGTCCTACAAAGTCTAGCTCGCCTTTTTTGTACATGTTCAGACCAGTGTTCGGATCGTTGACCATCGCCATATTGATTTTCTTCAGCTTAACAGCGTCTTTATCCCAGTACTGGTCGTTTTTCTCCAGCACGATGTTTCCGCCGTGCTTCCATTTCGCCATTTTGAAAGGTCCGTTAGATACGTAGTTCTCGTCTGCGTTTGTGTACCATTTCGCATTCTTCTCTGCTACCTTTTTATTGACTGGCATATATGTGTAGAATGCTGTCAGTTCAGTAAAATACGGTGTTGGTTTTTCAAGCTCGACTTTTAAAGTCTTATCATTAACAGCTTTAACGCCGACATCTTCAATTTTCCCTTTGCCGGTGTTCGCTGCTTCTCCGCCTTTTAAGTAGTAAAGCTGATACGCATATTGCGATTCGTTTTTAGGGTCGAGCGCCCATTTCCATGCGTATTCAAAATCCTCTGCTGTTACAGGATCTCCATTTGACCATTTCGCGTCGCGGAGCGTGAATGTGTATGATTTTTGGTCGTCGCTGACTTCGATTTTTTCGGCTGCCGCTTCAACCGGCTTTCCATCTTTACCGATTGTCGTCAATCCTTCAAAAGTCTGACGAAGCACGTTTGCAGACACCGAATCGTTTGCGAGTCCCGGATGTAGTGAAAACGGTTCTGTTTTAATGTTGACATTTAATGTGTCTTTCCCTTTGCTGTCTTTTTTACCGCCGTCACCGGAGCTTGAGCCGAAGCCGCAGGCGCTGAGGACGAGTGTGAAAATGAGCATTAAACTGATAAATGACAAACGCTTCTTCAAAGAGAAACCCCCCAATTTCTTGTTTTTTAGTTCCTTACTCCTGAACATTCAGATTTATCATAAAAAAGTAATAGGCCCACTTGCCATACTTTTTCCTCTGTTTCGTCTTTTCTGAATATTTGTTATGTAAGAAACCTGTAACACCGAGGTGAACAAATTCATTATAATTAATAGAATAATTTATTGCAATATTAATTTTCAATTATTTTTTTATTCAAACTATTTATGATTGTCAGGTTTTCTGCCAAATGTACAAATACACTTCTCTGTTTTAAAGCGTAACCACATTAAAAGGAAAGTTTATGTTTTACAGGTTAAAACGTTTTACACGTATAACATTAACCATTCTTTATATCGAACCAGATGCCGCCGCGCCAACTTTATTCAGCCCGGTATTCGTTTTCTTTTCCCCAAGGCTGTCGACTTTCATTTAAAATTTATATATAATAAAATTATGAATAACATGCGATGAAGAAGAAGAGTACACATTTCTTCCCATTTAAAGAGAGTCCGCGGTGCTGGGAGCGGATAATGGCGAATGTGGAATGGGCTTCGGAGCAGCTGACCGAACACGGATAAGTAGGCTCAGCCGGAGAAGACTCCGTTACAAACGTCTAGAGCGATTTCATTTTGACCATAATGAAATAATCAGGGTGGCACCACGGTTCATTCGTCCCTTTTCTTTTAAGGGAAGAATGGGCCTTTTTATTTTGAAATGGAAAGAGGGATTCACATGAAAAAAACGATTTTTTCCGGTATCCAACCGAGCGGCTCTGTCACCCTCGGCAACTATATCGGAGCGATGAAGCAGTTTGTCGACTTGCAGGATGACTACAACTGTTACTTCTGCATCGTCGATCAGCACGCGATCACAGTACCGCAGGACCGGCTCGCGCTGAGAAAGAACATTCGGAACCTTGCCGCGCTGTATTTGGCGATCGGCCTCGATCCGAAAAAAGCGACGCTGTTTATCCAATCGGAAGTGCCTGCACACGCCCAGGCGGGATGGATGCTTCAGTGTGTCGCCTACATCGGCGAGCTTGAGCGCATGACGCAGTACAAAGATAAATCAGCCGGAAAGGAAGCCGTCGTCTCCGGTCTTTTGACATATCCTCCATTAATGGCGGCGGACATTCTGCTTTATGGAACAGACGTCGTCCCTGTCGGAGAAGATCAGAAGCAGCATCTTGAATTAACCCGGAACTTGGCGGAGCGTTTCAATAAGAAATATAATGACATTTTTACGGTTCCGGAGGTTAAAATACCGAAGGTCGGCGCCCGCATTATGTCGCTTGCCGACCCGCTCAAAAAAATGAGCAAATCCGATCCGAACCAAAAAGCGTTCATCACCCTGCTCGACGAACCAAAACAGCTTGAGAAAAAAATCAAAAGCGCTGTCACGGATTCCGACGGAATCGTCAAATATGATAAAGAAAACAAACCCGGTGTATCCAACCTTCTGACGATCTATTCGATTCTCGGACAAGTCTCAATCGAAGAGCTTGAAGCAAAATACGAAGGCAAAGGCTACGGCGAATTTAAATCAGACCTTGCCGAAGTCGTCATCGGCGCGCTGAAACCGATTCAAGACCGTTACCACGAATTGATCGAATCTGAAGAGCTGGACCGGATTTTGGACGAAGGCGCCGAACGCGCAAATCAAACAGCAAACAAGATGCTGAAAAAAATGGAAAACGCGATGGGGCTCGGCCGAAAAAGACGCTGATCCAAAAACACCTTCCGATTGTACGATAATCGGAAGGTGTTTTTCATAGAGAACAGCCGCAGCTCCGCATTTACTTGCCTCCGGATCACGATATTTCTATAATAAATGATTCAAAACACATGTCTCCAGTCCTTCATTGACCGCTTTGTCAGAAAGACAGCTCATATTTTTTATTTTTCAATATAGAATTTTCGCTTTTACAAATAAAAAGACCGCCGCACTTCCGGCAGTCTTGATTCTTAATTTAGTTGACTTTAGACTCATTCTCAATTTCCCAAAGCTTTTCAAAAAACGGCTGTCCTTTAATCAAATTTTCACAAAAGTCCCTGTGTTTGTCTGACCATCCGTCGATTGTCTCATTGAAAAGCATGTCCCAGATTTCTTCAAATGTCATGCGCTTGATCTGTTCATACATATACGGATTCCATTCGGTGTACCAATAAGCGATCTCGGCCCGATTTTGGAGCCCTTTGAGCTGATCGAGCGCCATGAACAGCAGCTGTTTGAGCTGGCGTTCTTTTCTCGTTAATCCTCTGACATGCTCCGGTGATAAGGATAAAATATGGTATTCTTTGGAAGATTGCAGCTTCTCTGGTGCAAACTCGTAAGTTTCCGCTTCAACGTCCTTCACCATTTCATAAACGAGCTGCTCCTGTCTCGGAATGAGGCGGCTTTTTCTTACCGGTATTGTGTAACCGGCTGTATCGACCGCGAGAATACCAATGCCGTCCGTTACGACGAAACAATGATCAAGCTGTGTCCGCTCATGATTTTTACGAATATACGCTTTTTGATGAACCTCGTTCAATAATTCGGCCGGAAGCTCTGACAAATCATTTTCTATGTAGTGAAACAAAACGGACGACACCCTTAACAAGGGCACCTGGTCAAGCAATTCAACACTGTCTTCCTTCCGCCATTCATGAAAGTGGCAGACGTTGTAGCCATTTTCTTCTCCCTCAAACCAATTCACCCACACATCATGAAGAAACAACATTTCTAACCCCTCACTTTTAATAAAAACTGTTGTCCACAGTATAGGCAAGGGGGAAGGAATTTATTCCAAGCGGATGAGATTATGGCAATCGCCGTTAAAAAAAAGCCAAGGGCGGCAATCCCTCAGCTTTTTATTTCATATTCTTCGGATCAAGCGCATCGCGGAGTCCAGACAATGGGCAAAATCATGATGACTGAATGAAGCAATTCACACATTATTTATTCAACACGTTTGTAAAAAAGCTGTATTCTTTAGCGTTTATTTTTTCTGATGAAGGAATTGATCTTAAAGAAGACTGAAACACCCAATAAACAGATACAAACAGCATGGCAATTCCTCCTATAAAGAAAACCTTATCGCTGCCGATCAATGACGCGGTAAACCCTCCCAGCAAAGATCCAAAAGGAGCTGCTATGCTTGTCAAACTTGCGATAAAAGAAAAAACTCTCCCTATAAACTCTTCCGGCAGTATGCTTTGCAAAATGGACATGAAAATGACGTTTGTCACGCCGATGGATATTTGAGACAAACCAAATAAAATAATCGATATGTATGAAGAGGTGGCGATCGCCGAAATACTCCATAAAACCCCTGAAATGAAAAATCCGTATATCGTAAGTGATCCTATCGAGAATCGGCCAAACACTGTTGCGAATATTGAACCTAACAGTAAACCGCATGACATGGAAGCCAAATAATATCCATAGTATTCTTCTCCTCCTCTAATCGAAGAGAAGCTTGGCAAAATCACAATCGTCGCACTAAGCATGAAATTGGAAATCATCGAGCCCAAGAGGATTTTTGGAATGAGGGAATGACGAATGAGTGTAAATCCCTCTTTTATATCCGTTGTATAATTGTGTATGACTTTTTTGAAGTGGAATCGGGGCTTATGTTCTATCTCATTTTTTTGTTCTAATTTTACGCACTTAAAAAACAGCGCCGCTAACAAAAAAGTGAAAGAGTCAACTAAGTATATGCTTATAGCTCCTGCCGAAGCAATCACAATACCTGCAATACCAGTAAATATAATATCTGTACCCTGATATGAAAATGACATAATTGAGTTTGCTTTAACCAGATCTTGACTTTTGATGATTTTAGGCAGTGCGGCAGATTGCGCAGGATAAGTAAATTGCTCAATGAATACGATAAGAGGCATAATCATCATGATGATCCAAATGTTCAAATATCCACTGAAATAAAAAAACGGAATAATCAACACCAGAATAGCTTGAATGAGTTGACTCCAAACCAAAACTTTATTTAATCTGACTTTATCAACAATCGGACCTGTTAAAAATTGCAAAACAGTTGGGAACATCGTCAAAAAACCAGCTAATCCGGAATAAAATGTACTTTTTGATAAATCAAACACAAGCCACATTGCCGCAACTGTATACATACTGTCCCCAATATTGGTTACCAAACGCCCCAATATCAAGAATAAAAAGTTTTTATTTTTCAATACGCTTAACATCGTTAATACCTCTATTCATTTAACAGGACTGTTTAGCTTTTTGATAAAACGGTTCCTTTTTCACTTAGCAATTTCAAAAGTTCATCAGGATCTGGAAGCCCCGCTTCAGTTTGAACAATTTCCCCACTTGATGCTTTTATTCCCAAGCTGGTAGTATTAACAAAAATATGCCCGAACTCTTTTATAATTTTTACATTTTTTTGTACAGCAGGATTATTCCACATTTCATTGTTCATGTTTGGAGCAATATATATAGCCTCTGAATAATTAAGTACACTTAAACTTAAAAGGTCATTGGCAGCTCCGTTAGCTATTTTTGAAAGCGTAGCCGCAGAAGTAGGAAGTATAAGGAAACGATCTATTTCGTTTACTAGTTCTACGTGTAAGATTTTAGAAGAACAATCAGAAAAAACATTCTCATAAACTCCTTGAACAAAAGGCCTTATAGCTCGCGGAGATAGGAATCGTTGAGCATTTTCTGTCAAAATAACATCTATGTCATATTCGTCGCGTAAAGTATAGATAAATTGAGGAAGGTTGATTGCACCAATTGTACCTGTAACCCCTAACAACATCTTTTTTTTACCCATAAATGGAGTCCTCCTCTACAAGGTTTAGATATCTCTTAAGGTTTTGTTTTATTGGCGGACATGGAGTTTTTTCCGCTTCAATCCGTTCTAAAGGGCAAGCATTTCCTTGACAGGCAGGTCTAAAATAGCATTTAGTGCAATTCGGATCTTCATTAGCTCCTCCGGAAAGCCAAAGTGAGAGCCTTTCTTCATATAATTCCATTTCTCCATTCTCTTTAATATCGCCAACGTGATTTAACGGGTTATTAAATGCAACTGTACATTTGTATACCATCCCATCTGATCCAATAACATAAGAATTTGGATTTGATGCATAACATTCTGAACCCCCAGGCTCCATAAATCCTTTATAAAAATTAAAATTAAATCCTTGTTCTTGTGCATATTCATAATAGGGAAATAAATCTTTGGTATTACATAAATGAATATTACTAGATTGTTCTCCTTTTAAATTGAGAACAGGGATAAAATGCATTAAAAATCTAGGATCATCTTTAAACAAATCTCTCATTAAATCTATATAATCATACATCACTTCAGAAACATCTTTACTGATATTTGATCTTAGAAGTATAGAATATTCATAACTTGTGTTTTTTAAATTGACCAAATTTTCAATAATTTTATTAAATGTTGGACCCCCGTCTTTTTTTATTCTTTGTCTATCATGAGTTTGACTATTACCATCCAAAGTAATTTGAAAATTACTAACATTAAGTTCTATTAACTTCTTAAATTTTTCCTCATCTAAATTATATCCATTTGTTGTTATATCTGCAAAATAATCTACCTTATTTTTATTACACAACACTTTAATTTCTTCAGACAGTTCTTGGATTACATTAAAAGATTCTAAGGGCTCTCCTCCAAACCAAGATATATTTAAATTTTTGTAGCTCACCAATTCTTTTTCAAGAAAATTCAAAATCCCCTTTTTTACATGAGTTTTCATTTCCTTTTTTAAAAAATCCTCGTAGCAGTAAATGCATCGAAAATTACAGTCTTCATTTGGCAACAGGATTAAATGCAATGTTCGATTTTCTGATAATAACTTAAATTTTTGAGCAGTTGCTTTTTTATACTCATCTGTGTCATATCTTACAATAAATCCTTTGTTATATAAAAGATCAATCCACTTATCACCTTTTTCAAATTTTATTTCTCTTCTATGCAATATATTTAGTACTTTTTCTTTTGTTCCATTTGAAAATTTGATAATTTCCCCAGTATAAGAATTATAAAGCTTAATTTCTTCATTGTTTTTTTTGAGTATAATATTAAATCTTGATGGCTTTAACTTAATCTTTTCCAACACATGAATTTGGTTTTTGTTTCTATTAAACAAAAGTATTCCCCCTTATAGCTTTTAAAAAATTGCTAGAGTCAACTTTATATTCTATCTCTGATGTATTTGTCTAAAAGGGTGTTAAAGGAAGTGAGCAAAGTTTTTTGTTTAAGTGTGCAATTAAATTCTTTTTAGAAAAAAATTAAATTGAGGATGTTGTGTACATTGAACTTGATCAATATACCTAGAGGTCTGGGGTGAAATTATTCAGAAGTAATTTAAGAAAATTGTTCAGAGTGAGATACCAAAGACTTATGACTTATGATGATTATTCATCTTTGGTACCTCATTCATTAAAGGCTAAATACATCTACTAACAGAGAACATTAATTCTATGTCCACTATTTCGGTTACCTAGATTTTCTTTTTTATTTTTCATTTTTATTCACCTCCTTAAAGAACATAGATAAATTTTTTTTGTATTACACTTTAAATATACCACCCTAAAATTCCAATAGTCAACTTTTTTTCAAATTTTTTCAAGTTAATATCTAGTTTTCTCTTCCTAATTTTCTATATTCATTTAATATTCTTCGGATCAAGCGCATCGCGGAGTCCGTCGCCTAAGAAGTTAAAGCACAACACAGTGAGCAGGATCATCAGGCCCGGGAACAGCGGATACCACCACGCCTGGATCATGATCGTAAAGTTCTGTGCATCCTGAAGCATGTTTCCCCAGCTTGCCATCGGCGGCTGAACCCCGAATCCAAGATAGCTTAATGCCGATTCCGCAAGGATCACGGTACCGACTGAAAGCGTCGCGGCAACGATAATCGGCCCCATCGCATTCGGAAGAATATGAGAAAAGATGATTTTGTAATTTCTTGTGCCGATCGTTTTCGCCGCCAAGACGAACTCCCTCGACCTCAAGGACAAAAACTCGCTCCGGACAAGGCGCGCCGTCGTCGTCCATCTCGTCAAGGCGAATATTAAAATCAGTTTATCTATGCCCGGCTGGAAGATGGTGACCAGCGTGATTAACAGAAAGATGTCGGGTATGGATAAGATAATATCAACAATTCTCATTAAAATGGCATCAATGATTCCGCCGAAATAGCCGGCGATCGCTCCGACAACGGTTCCGATGGTGATCGAACCGAGGACAGACGCGAAACCGACGAGCAGCGAGATTTGTGCGCCGTACAACAGGCGGCTGAAAATATCCCGGCCGAATTTATCCGTTCCCATCAAATGCTCCGCGCTCGGCGCTTTTAATTTGTTCATCAGATTTTGCTGTTCCGGCGGGTATGGAGCAATCAGCGGTGCAAACAAGGCCGACAGTACAATGATAAGCAAGAGAATTCCGCCGATGACAGCGAGCTTGTTTTTGAAAAACTTCTCGAAAAAGATTTTTGTCATCGTTTCCGGTTTTTGCGAAACGTTTTCTTGAAGCCCGATCTCCGCTGAAGGCACTTGTGGATTTGGCTGTGTCATGATTTACTCCCCTCTTTCTTAATACTCAATCCGCGGATCGATGATCGCATACAGAATGTCCGCTATTAGATTGCCGATGACAACCAGTACAGCGGATATGACGGTCATCGCCATAATCACGGGATAGTCTCTTTGAAACGCGGAATCAATAAACAGCTTCCCGAGTCCAGGCCAGCTGAAGATCTGTTCGGTCACCACCGCACCGCCGATAAAGGAAGGAATCATCAGTCCGAAAATCGTCACAACCGGGAGCAGCCCGTTCCGCAGTCCATGCTTGTACACGACCCGATTTTCTTTAAAACCTTTCGCTCTTGCCGTCCGGATAAAATCCTGGCGCAGCACATCCAGCATGCTTGACCTTGTATATCTCGTAAGCCCGGCCATATCTGCGGTGGCGAGTACGAAAGCAGGCAAAATTAAATGATGAATCCGATCCCACAAGCTAAAACCCGAATTCAGCGTCATAACGCCCCCGGTCGGAAACCAGCCTAAATTCACGGATAACACCATAATTAAAATTAAACCGAACCAAAAGTTTGGAACAGCAAGTCCGATAAAAGACGTAAACGTAATACCGTAATCAAGCTTTGAATAGGGCCGCCTCGCCGAGAGCACGCCGAGCGGGATCGAAATCAGAAGCGCCAGAATCGTTGATACAAGCATTAATAAAAGCGTATTCGGAAGCCTGGCAAGAATCAAATCGATAACAGGCGTTCCTTTCCTGACGATCGAAGTGCCAAAGTCCCCTTGCATCATATTGCCGAGCCATTTCAAATATTGAATATGTTCGGGCTCATTCAGTCCGTATTTTTCGATGAACTTCTCGCGGTCAGCCTGTTTAATGGACGGATCGACCATCAGTGACACCGGATCACCGGGAGCCGCTTTCATGATCGCGAAAGAAAGAATGGTAATCCCAAACAGGATCGGAATAGACATCAGCGTTCTCCGAATAATGTATGTAACCATCTTCTATTCCCCTTTTATCATGGATTTTAAAAACCAGGGAGAGGAACATCCCCTCTCCCTTTAGAGAATATTAGATTATTTTTTCAGCCACCATTTGTTCACTTCATAGAAATCGTTTTTCGGATGAAATTCGAAGCCTTTCAGGTTTTTAGGGATCGCCCGGTGGTAGTTATAATAGAACAGGAATGTATACGGCTGATCTTCGGCAATCATTTTGTAAATTTTCTCGTAAGCTTTCGAATATTCTTTCCGATCCTTCAGTTTTTTCGCGTCGACGAGAAGCTTATCGACTTCTTCGTTTTTGTACCATATGTTATTTAAGCCCGCTTTCGACTGGCTGGAGTGGAAGATATCATATTGATCAGGGAAGGTCGCCAAGCTCCAACCGAGCAGGAGTGCGTCATAATTCCAGTTTGGCGCGCTCGTTTGTTCAATTAAAGCGCTGAACTCGACGATTTGCGGCTTCGCTTCGATTCCGACTTCTTTCAGCTGCTGCTGGATGACAACCGCGGCATCTTCGCGTACTTTATTTCCCTGGTTCGTTTTAATGGTAAAGGAGAACTTTTTACCGTCTTTGTCTAAAATGCCGTCACCGTCTGTATCTTCCCAACCCGCTTCTTTGAGCATTTTCTTCGCTTTTGCCGGATCGTATTCAAAGACCGGGATATCAATGTCTTTCGGATAGTTCCATGATAAAGGGCTTTCCGGAATATTCGCGACTTCCCCATCGCCGTCCAGCACATTTTGAACGATCGATTCGCGGTCAATCGCATGGGTTAAGGCCTGGCGGACTTTTTTATCTTTAAACAGCTCATTTTTTTCGTTCCAGCCGAGGTATGAATAGTTCAGGCCTAGATCAGACTCAAGCTTGACATGATCGAATTTTTCGACCGTCTTCACATCCGTGCCCGGGACGACGAAATAATTAATGTCTCCCGCCTGAAGCTGGGCGATCGCTGCATTGGCATCCGGAATCACTTTGTATGTCAGCGTGTCAAGGTATGGCCCTTCACCGTAGTAATCCTCAAATGCTTCCACTTTAACGTATTGCCCCTGTTTCCACTCTACGAATTTAAACGGTCCCGTTCCGATCGGTTTTTTCCTGTTAAATTCGTGTTCGCCAAGGTCTTTAATCGGCACGTCCCCTAAAATATGCTCAGGGAGGATTCCGTAGCTTAAAGAGACAGGCAAAAATGAAGGGTCCGGATGCTTGAGCTTGAATTCAACCTCGTAGTCTCCTTTTTTCGTCACTTTATCAATCATTCCAAAATTGGAGCCGCGCTCACCGGCATAGTCTTTGCTTAATGGGATGTTATACGTAAACACGACGTCATCGGCCGTAAACTCCTCGCCGTCATGCCATTTTACGCCTTTTTTCAAAGTCACGTTATACGTTATGCCGTCTTCCGACTGATCTATTTTTTCAGCAAGCTTCATCGTCGGATTCAAATCGGTGTCAGAGCCGACAAGTCCGTCAAAAATAAACCCTTCAATATCAGAGCTTGACACATCGGTTGAATATAAAGCGTTGAACATCGTAGGCTCCCCTGTAGAACCGATGACCAAGTCACCGCCCTTTTGCGGCTTCCCGTCAGATTTGCCTTCTTTTTCGTCCCCTCCGACTTCGCCGCTGTTGCAGGCCGTTAGAAAAATCGATAAGATCAGCAGCAAGCTTAAAATTGAAAATCCTGTTTTGCGTTTATTCATTTTATGAATTCCCCCTTATTAAACTGTTGTCCTTCTTTCCACCCGATTGACCCCCGTTTTTTAAAGAAGACATTCCCCCTCTCAAGGATTTAATATGTGACGGCCTTCCCCTTTATTCGTAAAGGTGGCATGCCACGAAATGGTTTGTTTTCGCTTCCTTGAAAGCGGGTTCGGCTTCCGCGCAAATCGCTTTTGCGGCCGGACACCTCGTATGAAAGACACAGCCTTTCGGAGGGTTGGCGGGGCTCGGCAGCTCGCCTTTTAAAACGATTCGCTCCCGCTTTGTTCCGCCTTTCTTCCTGGTGACGGGAACGGCGGACATAAGCGCCTGCGTGTATGGATGAAGCGGGTTGTTGTACAGCTCATGCTTGTCTGTCAGCTCCATCATTTTGCCGAGATACATGACGCCGACCCTGTCGCTGATATGGCGGACGACGCTCAAGTCATGGGAAATGAACAAATATGTCAGATTGAATTCTTCCTGAAGCTCTTCCATCAGGTTGATCACTTGAGCCTGGATTGACACGTCCAATGCGGATACCGGTTCATCGGCGATAATAAGCTCCGGATTTAAAGCCAGCGCCCGCGCGATTCCGATCCGCTGGCGCTGCCCTCCGGAAAATTCGTGGGGATAGCGGTTCGCAAACGACGGGTGCAGCCCGACCTTAGCCAAAAACTCTTCGGCTTTTTCGTTGCGCTCTTTGAAATTGTACATATGATGCGTGTTGAAGGGTTCTTTGATGATGGAACGCAGCGTTTTTCTCGGGTTCAGTGAGGCAAACGGATCTTGGAAAACCATCTGGATGTTTTTGCGGACGCTCTTTCTCAACGCTTCTTCCGACAAACTTGAAATGTCGCGACCTTTGTAAAAGATCTGTCCTGCCGTCGGTTTATAAAGGCGGATCATCGTCCGTCCGGCGGTCGACTTTCCGCAGCCCGATTCACCGACAATGCCGAGTGTTTCGCCGCGTTTAAGCGAAAAGCTGATGCCGTCCACCGCTTTGACGTCGCCGATTTTTTTCTGAAATATCCCTGAGCGGATCGGAAAGTACTTTTTGACATCTTTCAGCTCCAGAAGGGATTCTTGCGGGTTCATTTCCTCTCCGGGCTGTAATCGTTCAGCTGATGAAGTCATCCCTTATTCTCCCTCCTCATATAAAAAACATCTGACAGACCGGCCGTCCGGACGCGTCTTCAAGTCCGGCTGCGCGCCCCAGCATTTGTCGCCCGCACTCGGACACCTCGGAGCAAACCGGCAGCCGGCCGGAAGGTTGTCAGGCGTCGGCACATTTCCTTTAATGGCTGTTAATTTTTCAATGGAGCCTTCAATAACAGGGATGGAGTTTAACAGTCCTTTTGTGTAGGGATGCAGGGGTTCATCGAATAGTTCGTCTACTGTGGCATTTTCAACAACTTGTCCGCAATACATGACGATCACGCGGTCCGCGATTTCAGACACAACGCCGAGATCGTGGGTAATGAGAAGGATGGAGGTATCGAATTTGTCGCATAGGTCTTTCATCAGTTCCAGCACTTGCGCTTGAATGGTGACGTCAAGCGCTGTAGTCGGTTCATCCGCGATGAGCAGCTTCGGATTGCAGCTTAAGGCAATGGCGATCATCACCCTCTGCCTCATGCCGCCCGACAGGCGGTGCGGATATTCTTTCATCAGCTCGCCTGCCCTCGAAAATCCGACAAGCTTTAATAATTCTACCGCTTTTTTGGCAGCTTCTTTTTTCGATAGCTTTTTATGATAGATCAGCACCTCTGTGATTTGTTCGCCGATCGTCAAAACCGGATTGAGCGAGGTCATCGGCTCCTGAAAAATCATCGAGATTTCATTTCCGCGGATCTTGCATAAATCTTGTTCTTTGTATGTAACGAGATCCCGTCCTTCGAGCTTGATGGAACCGTTCATGATCTTTCCGCCCGAGCCCTCGACGAGTCCCATGATAGACAGAGACGTGATGCTTTTACCGGATCCCGATTCACCAACCAGCGCCACGGTTTCTCCTTTTTTGATTGAAAAATCGACGCCGTCCACTGCGGGTATCGGCTGTTTTTTTCTGAAAAAATAAGTTTTTAAATCATTGACTTCCAGCAATGCGCTCATCCAGATTCCCCTTCCATAGACCAGAAGTTAAATATTACGAAAAACTAATATATTACTTTTTTAGAATTTTCTTAATATGACTGAATTATCTTAAAATTTTATAGTTGTATATTATTACATAATCATTACAAAAGCAAGGAGTTTTTTGATTTTTTGTAATAATATTAATTTAATCCCATAATTTTAGTATTTTAAAGCGATAGCTTTATAAAGTCTTCTGACGGGAAGGATAAAACGTCGGCAACCTTCAAATTTCGAGCCGATAAATATTTTTTTACAATACTGTAACCGACAGCATATCCGACCATGTCGGGGTAAGGACCTTTTCCAAATAAAATATTGGAGAATAGTCGGTTATCATGTCGGCGCAGCTCGAAATGAGGCTTTACGAACCGGTCCTGGAAATGACAAAGCTGTTTTTCGGAGTAATATGACGTCCATGCAGCTGTTTCGGCTTCCCCCAACCGTTCGAAAACGGCATATTCTGCGATGCCTTCGAGAATGATTGTATCAAGCAGCGTCATCTTTTTTTCTTCTTTCGGCATATTTTCTAACCGGCAAACGTGATTATATTCGTGCGTCATGATCGCAGAAATCGATGACCGGGGAAGATCGGCCGATAAAAACAAAAATAATTTGTCGCTGAACGCAAGGCCTGATTTCGAGCCGAATTCGACGCGGATTTTGCGGTTTCTTTCATCGACCGGCAGGATGAAAATCGGAACATCCGGCCCATTCCATCTTTTGCAGAGCAGCTGTTCTTCCCGTCTGACATGCTGAAATACGCTGTTTTTCTTAAGCTGCTTCATCGTACGCTCGCCGTCCGTCCACGAACGGAACATGCCGTGGGTCTGCAGGTGGCTGACAATCGCCGCCGCATCCGCTTTTGAAGCGCCTTTAAAATACGGCAGGAGAAAGCTTGACAATTCCCGCACGGATGAAGCCTGTTCAAGCCATTCATACGTGCTTGCTATACTCATTTAGATCACACTCCTTTTTCATCTGTATGGTATGCACGCTAAAAAAAACGGCCACCATCTAAAATGGCAGCCGTTTATATTGCGGTTATTCATATTTTTTGAAAATCAGCGTTGCGTTGTGTCCGCCGAAACCGAGCGAGTTGCTGAGCACAACATTTACGTCCTGGCGGCGGGCTTGATCCGGTACATAGTCCAGATCGCAATCTTCATCAGGCGTTTCGATATTGATTGTCGGAGGAATGATGCCTTCCTTAATGGCTAGGACGGAGAAAATCGCTTCGATGCCTCCGGCAGCCCCGAGCAAGTGCCCTGTCATCGATTTTGTCGAGCTGACGGCAAGCTTGTAGGCATGCTCTCCGAACACTTCTTTAATGGCGATCGTTTCAAATTTATCATTGTACGGCGTGCTTGTTCCGTGCGCATTGATATAATCAATGCTATCAGGAGACAGACCCGCATCTTTGATCGCTTCTTTCATGGCTCTGACGCCGCCTTCCCCATTTGGCGCAGGAGCCGTGATATGATAGGCGTCTCCCGTTGATCCGTAGCCGACCACTTCCGCGTAGATTGTCGCTCCGCGGTTTAACGCGTGCTCAAGCTCCTCAAGAACGACGATTCCCGCTCCTTCTCCCATGACGAAGCCGTCGCGGTTTTTGTCAAACGGGCGGCTTGCCGTTTTCGGATCCGGATTAGTGGAGAGCGCTTTATTGGCGGAAAAGCCGGCAAACGACATTCTTGTAAGCGGGGCTTCCGTTCCGCCGGAGATCATGACATCTGCATCGCCGCGCTGAATGACTTTAAAGGCGTCGCCGATTGAGTTCGTACCCGTCGCGCAAGCCGTCACCGTACAAGAGTTGACACCTTTTGCACCGAGAGAAATCGAAATCTGGCCGGTCGCCATGTCAGGAATCATCATCGGTACAAAGAACGGGCTGACGCGCCGCGGTCCTTTTGTTAAAAATGTTTCGAACTGCTGTTCAAGCGTTTCAAGGCCGCCGATCCCGGAACCGACCCAGACGCCGACCCGGTCTGCGTTGCTCTCGTTAATGTCGAGCCCCGCGTCTTCCACGGCCATTTTCGCCGACACAACGGCATATTGTGTGAAGCGGTCCATTTTTCTCGCGTCTTTTTTATCCATGTAATCTTCTATCTTAAAATCTTTCAGTTCCGCGGCTACTTTAGCTGGATACTCGTCCGCGTTCACCCTTGTAATCGGGCCGATTCCGGAAACCCCGTTAACCGCGTTGTTCCAGCTCGTTTTGACGTCATTACCAAGAGGTGATAAAGCTCCTAATCCGGTAATGACTACTCTTTTACTATTCATAAGTTGCACCTCACCTTTCTTTTATCGGCCCCAGCGCATGGCGATGGCTCCCCATGTCAAACCTCCGCCGAAGCCGACCATCACAATGACGTCACCGTCTTTTATTTTACCAGCTTCAAGCTCTTCCACAAGAGAAATCGGAATAGAAGCAGCTGATGTGTTTCCGTATTTATGAACCGTTTTAGACATTTTTTCGACTGGAAGCTCCAAACGTTCGCGCGCCGCTTCCATGATCCGGATGTTGGCTTGATGCGGCACCAAAAAGTCGACATCCTCTTTGGATAATCCGGCTTTTTCAATGACATTCACACTGGATTCACCCATTTGGCGGACGGCAAACTTGAACACTTCTCTGCCATTCATGATTGTATGATCTTTTTCATCCAAGTACAAGTGCTTTCCGCCTCTGCCGTCTGCACCGAGCTCAAAAGACAAAATCCCTTTATCGTCGCTGACAGGCCCGACAACTGCGGCGCCCGCTCCGTCTCCGAACAGAACAGCGGTATTGCGGTCATCCCAGTCCGTAATGCCTGAAAGCTTTTCAACTCCGATGACAAGCACATGCTTATACGTCCCGGCTTCGATAAACTGTTTTCCAGTGACTAAACCGTACATAAAACCGGCGCACGCTGCGCTGATATCCATTGCACAGGCATTGAATGCACCGAGCTTTTCTTGAATCATGCAGGACACTGTCGGGAATGCCTGGTCAGGAGTAACGGTGGCGACGAGAATCATATCAAGATCTTCCGCCTCGATGTTTGCGTCTTCCATCGCTCTTCTAGCGGCGGCCACAGCCATGTCGGATGTTTTCTCATCTTCAGCTGCGATTCTTCTTTCTTCTATGCCTGTTCTTGTACGAATCCACTCGTCAGAAGTTTCAACCATTTTTTCCAAGTCGAAATTGGTCAGCACCTTTTCAGGGATGTACCGGCCGATTCCAATAATTCCAGCTTTCATAGGAAAGACTCCTTTATTCATGATTTTTTCCAACTAATGTTATGAGTTATTATTAGTATCTGGTACTAATCCTACCCTATTTTTTTTTAGTTGGCAATATATTCGTCTAATCTAGCAGATCAAAACATTCATATAGTAGTGATATATATGAAAAAGGAGGGATGAAGAGTGGCGAACGACGATTTTTTCACAAAAATGATGTTTGGCGCAAACGCACCCGGCAGGCATGAAGAGACGGAGACGGATGCGGAAGCGGAAACCGCCGAAGACGCTGAAGTATCCCAGGAAGCCGATTATATGCACGTGTTGAATCAGGTTGGAGAAATTATGGATTCGCTCGATGAGCTGAAGCCTGTGTTTAAAGAAATCGGCTCAATGGTCAGCGCTTTGAAAAATAAGATTTCCATATAAAAAAGCCACTTCTTCTGAAAAGTGGCTTTTTAAGCGTTTGCGGGCGTTTAAGTCAGGCGTCTGAACCGGCTTCCGCTTTACCGAGCTCGTAAGCCTCGGCCATCACTTTCGTAAACAGGTTCATGAATGGCTCAAGCATTTCCGGGGAAAGTTCGATTCCCGCTTTTTCCATCTCTGCTTTCGCTTCCGGAACGTATTTCATGGCAATTTGCAAAAATTCCATTGATTTTTCGTGCATCTTGATCACCTCAATGTTCGTTTGGCAGTTTGTTTGTTTTTTTGTATTCGTCAATCAGCCGATTCATCTTTTCTTGAAATGACTGATCGACAACAGGGCTGAATTCTCCCATTTCGATGACGCCGTCTTGAATGTCAAATGAGCGCTTGCCGCCTTTAAGCGTTCCTTTATTAAACTCGTCGGCGGTGAGTTCATAAGCGTCGTCTACATGCTGTATGGTGCTTGTCAAAACGACATTCTCACCCAATTCCGACTGGTCGCTTACATAGCCGATAGCGTACAGCCCGTCCTTTTTGATTTGTTCAATGACAGGGACATTATACCCGTCTCCGGCCGGATACACAACATCCGCGCCTAACTTCTTCATTTTTTCATACAGTTTGACGGCATTTTCGCTGTCGTCCCACTGGCCGACATATTCTGTCATCACCTCAATGTCCGGATCGAGGTATTTAGCCCCTTCGGAAAATCCTTCTACTTCAGGCTGCCATTTATACGTTGCGAGCACGCCGATTTTCTTTGTTTTTGACTGATGGGCCGCCGTCATTCCGCCGAAGAACCCCATCGCTTCTCCTTCAAGCGATATGCTTGTCACATTTTGGTGGTCGGCTTTCGAGTTCATTAAAACAAAATGAATATCAGGATAATCTTTGCATATCTCATTAAAGGCTTTTTCATATTCGCTTCCGTGCCCGTAAATGAGGTTGACGCCTTTTTTGTGAAAATCTTCTACAGCCATTTTAATGGCAGCGTCATTATCGATTCCCTCTTTATAATAGACGTCGACATTGTAGACGGATTGTATTCTTAATAATCCTTTATATCCTTTGGTTCCCCATACTTGGTCATTTATCGTATCAGGGACAAGCAAACCGACTTTTTCAATTTTCCCTTTCAGCGGCGATTGTCCGCAGCCGCTTAGCGCCAGGAGAATGAAAAAAATCGCGACAAGCCTGTACACCATGCCATGTTCAACTCCCTTTCGAAAAAACAGCAATTCAAATCTATCTTTATTGTATCCTTTCAAGTGTAAATTAGGAAGATCTTTCTTATTTTTTGTCGAAAAATGTAGACATTTGTCTACTCCATTCTTCAATGATCTCATCGGCTTTATCGTATGGCGTCTTCTGTACAAACTGCAAATCTGAAAAATCTTTTTCAACAGCACAGGCAGCGGCTTGTGCGGCCGCGTCGTTCACAAAAAGCGCTCCGTCCCTGTTTTGTTTATCCTCTGCCCTGACGTCCCACGGACCGAACAGATCCGGAAGCACGATCAGTTCAACACCCTTTTCCTCCATGCCGGCGCGTAAATCCTCTTCGAATTGTTCCTGGTAGACAAACAGAATAACAGGCTTGTTTTCAACGCCTGCAGCCAGCGCTTCTTCCGGCACTGAGCCTGTGTATTGGATGAAGACTTGTTCGTACGGGGCTTCAAGCTCTTTTTCGATGAGACGGAAATGCTCGTTTCTTCCCAGCCACATCAGCCGCTCTTCGAGATACATCAGCTTTTTTTCGTCGCTTGTCTGTTCCAGCTTTACATCTATGTCAACACCCTCTTCAAGTAGATGTTCACAAAATGAAAGGCCGAAGAACTCATCTGCTCCATATACAAGTGCCGGCTTCATTCGATGGACCACCTTTCGTTTCAGCTTTTTTAACCAAGCAAAAAACAGCCCTTTTCATCATTTTCGGGCTGCTATTATTCTATTCTCTATAAGACTTTTTCATGCGTTTTGAAAAAGTTCGCGATTGCTGAATGAATGCGCTGAGGATGTTCGGACAGGTGCAAGGTAAGCCCCACGCTGTGACGGCCTTTAAGCTGGCGCTCCTCAAACGTTTTGGCATGGATCATATACGGATACGGTGAGCCGTTCAGTCTTTGCCAAATATGAACGGGTACGAGATTGTGATAAGGGGATATGCTTTTGAACGGATAATCGGCTGCCTCCCGCTCCGTAATTCCGTAGCTTTCGGCAATTTCTTTAATAAACTGTTTGTAGAAAAACTTGTTTTCTTTTTCTCGTTTATGATGAGCCTGAAGATCGAGGCAAGGATTAACCATCGCTGCAGAACGTATTTGGTTCGGGATCGAGCGAAGGAGCTCATCTGCAATGAGGGCCCCTGTGCCTTCCGCCAATAGATGAATTTTTTCATTTAAAATCTCTTGTTTGAACACGTAATGAATCAGCTGTTTCGCGTATGCAACCGCTTTTTCGGAGCCCCAGTGCCTGCCGAACAAATTGCTGTTTACCAGGGTATAGCCTTTGTTTCTCAGGCTCGTTAGAAGCTGATTTCTTCCGTAATGCTGAAGCCAGAAGCTCGAATCTTCCCCGACAAAATGGTTCCGGTCGCCGAAAATGAACACCAGAAAACCGTTCGGCCTGTACGGAAGATGAACCACGTTCCATTCTGAATCCATTTGAAAAAAACGTTCGGTTATTTTCATCACTTGCCTGCCTCCTTCCTGCCGTAATCTGCTCATTATTTTATGTCGTACGTGCAGCAAACGAATAAGGAAAAGTCCCAGTCTTCATGATGAAAAGTAAACTTTAATGAAATACCCTTTCTGATATTTCTGAAAACAGAGTTGAAAGCCCTGTCTTGTTCACTAAAATGTCTTTTCCAGCTGGCTATGTATATGGTATGATAAGTTTTAGAATTGAATGAGAAGGACGAGGTGGGAAACGTGCGATTTGTGGTCGCTTTTTTCTGGACATTTCTTTTGACGCAGATGGCCTGCTATATTGTCGGCGCCATGAACGGTGCTGGGTATGACCTTCAAACCAGTGTCATTATGGGCTTTATCATCACCGCAGCCGTTATTGTTCTTGGAGAAATTATGCCTGTTAAACAGGATGCAAGTCAACATTAAAACCCCGGCTTTTGAAAGCGGGGTTTTTTGCTTTAGACAGACAGCCGTCCGACGGCTGTTTTTTTAAGGCTTTCTTTTATATGTCCAGAGCCGGTTATGGTTGGAGGTTTCAGGGAAGAACTCGCCGGCGCTCAATTTGATTTGTTGAGGGTTCTGAACCATGCTTCCCGTTTCGCCGATCTCCACATACACTCCATTATTGGGCGCTTTTTGGCCCGGCCGGAATTGACGCTGCTGTCCCATTTGCTTCACTCCCTTTTATTATTAGATTGCCCCACTCTCCCAAAAAACATGTCGATTTTATCTTTACATCTGTTTGCTTTGTATAGTTTAATGAGAAAAGTGTTCCGAAAATTAAAACGAACCGCCCGTTCATTCCGTCTTTTAAAAGGGCGTCACAACTTGTGGGAAACGGAGGAGTATCATGGATTTTTTAATGTTGATCAAGTATATCCTTTTAGGGTTGCTTCAGGGACTCACAGAGCCGATTCCTGTTTCTTCAAGCGGCCACTTGGTGCTGGCACAGCACTTTTTAGGCTTGAACATTGAAGGCTTCAGTTTTGAGCTTTTAATGAATGCCGGTTCTTTAATTGCCGTATTGCTCGTTTATAAAAACGATATTTTCAGGCTGGCGGTAAACGGACTGTCTTATGTCACATCAAAAAATGAAAAAGGAAAAGCGGACTTCAGGTTTATCATCTATCTGATCATCGCCACGATTCCTGCCGGTGTCATCGGTGTTTTATTTGATGATGAGATTTCGGCTTTCTTTAAAGACGGCGTCCGGATCACCGCGGTTACTTTGCTGATCACGGGTCTGGCATTGTTTCTCATTCGCAATTTGCGCGGCCGCAAAAACGACGGCGAAATCAGACTGAGAGACGCCGTGATCATCGGCTTGTCGCAAATGGTTGCACTTGTTCCCGGCATCAGCCGTTCGGGAGCGACGATCGTCCCTGCGATGGCGCTCGGCCTCAAATCTGAAACCGCGCTCAGGTTTTCATTTTTACTGTACATACCGGTCAGTCTTGGCGGGACCATTTTAAGCATTACCGATATTTTTCATGATCCGCGTTTAGGGGAGCTTTTCCTTCCTTATTTGTTTGCGTTCATTGCATCGATTATCGCTACATACTTTTCATTGCGCTGGTTCATGAATATTATGGCGAAAGGAAACTTGGTTTATTTCTCGATTTACTGCTTTGTCATCGGCATCGCCGTTTTGATATTCGCCTAAAAAAACAGCTGATCAATTGTGATCAGCTGTTTTTTATTTAAGATAACAGTGCTTTTAATAAAGCTTTTTGGACGTGCAGGCGGTTTTCAGCCTGCTGGAATACCGCTGAATTCGGGCCGTCGATGATCTCTGCGGTGACCTCTTCTTCCCTGTGGGCAGGAAGGCAGTGCAGAAAGACGTAATCCGGTTTGGCATGGGAGACAAGCGCTCTGTTGACCTGATAAGGAGCAAAGATATTCATCCGTTCTTCGGCTTCTTTCTCCTGGCCCATGCTTGTAAACACATCAGAATAGATGACATCCGCTTGTTGAACGGCTGACACGGGGTCATTTGAGATTGTGACGGCCGCTCCGGACTCTTCGGCGAATCCCTCGGCCAGTCTTACCACTTCCTGATTCGGCTCATACCCTTCAGGCGAAGCGACCGTGATGTCGCATCCCACTTTCGCACAGCCGATTAACAGCGAATGCGCGACATTGTTTCCGTCTCCAACATAAACGGCTTTCAGCCCTTTTAATGTTCCTTTCGTCTCTTGAATCGTCAAGAGGTCACTAAGCGCCTGACACGGATGGAAAAGATCGGTCAATCCGTTGATCACGGGAATCTCGGCGTGCTTGGCAAGCTCTTCGACTTTTTCGTGTTCGAATGTGCGGATCATAATCGCGTCGACATAACCCGAAAGCACTTTCGCGGTATCTGCGATCGTTTCCCCTCTGCCCAGCTGCATGTCTTTACTGCTTAAAAACAGGGCGTTTCCGCCGAGCTGCGCCATTCCGGCTTCAAACGATACGCGCGTTCTCGTCGACGACTTTTCAAAGATCATCGCCAATGTTTTTCCTTTAAAGATGTCTTGAATTTTATTTTGCTTCATCGCTGCTGCCTCTTTCAGCAAATAAACGATCTCTTCTTTTGAAAAGTCTTTCAGGCTTAAAAAATCCTTACCCGTCAGATTGATTTCCCGGGTCGCCCCGATGTTTACAGTAGACATGTCTCCACTTCCTTTTTATATAAATCTTTAAGCGACACGGCTTTAGTCGTTCCATGCCCGCTCGTCAAAAATGCCCGCACCGTCTCTTCCTCTGTCATCACCGCCACACCGTGGGTGACGGCTTCCATTCGCTGCTTGCTCGCCTCTTTTGATTCGGCTAAATGGATGTGCAGCGCTTTGTCTTTCCGTTTGATCCAGCCTGGAAAATCGTCCGACTGTACGGTGAAACCCGCCTGTTCTGCGAGAGAACGAAGCTCGCCGGCCCCTTCCATGTAAATGCAGCCTTTCGTTTGCCAGATTCCCGCAAAGATTTTCTTCAGGGCGCTTTCCGGATTGAAGCCGACATACATGCCTTCTCCGGTCGATTTCATTTCCGGTCCAAGCTTCAAATCGACATCTTGGATAGCGTGCGATGAAAAGACCGGAAACTTCACGGCAACGCCGCGTGAGTTTTTGGCGGCAGGGTTCAACTCTTTGAGTGACGAACCGGCCAACAGCTGCGCCGCAAGCGGGATCATCGGAACCCCCATCACCTTGCTGACAACCGGAACCGTCCGGCTCGCCCTCGGATTGACTTCAAGGATGAGCAGTTCATCCGCGTCCGCTATAAATTGAATGTTCATAATACCTTTAAATCCGAGCTTGCGGACGATTTTTGCGGCAGCATCCCGCGCGGCGCTTTTCATCTCCGGAGTGACCGAAGGCCCCGGCAAAATCGCGTAGCTGTCACCTGAATGCACGCCCGCTTTTTCAATATGCTCGATATAAGTCGGGATGTAGAGATCGTCGCCATCGCTGACAAGGTCGATTTCAAACTCTTTTCCCGATACGTATTGATCGATCAGAATCGGGTAAGGCATTTGCGACGCTCCGCCCAGCAGCTCTCTGAGCTCTGCTTCGGAGTGAACGATCATCATGCCCATGCCGCCGATCACATATGACGGCCTGATCAGCACAGGATAGCCGATTTCGTTTGCTTTCTGCACCGCTTCCGCTTTTGATGAAGCCGTTTCTCCTTTAGCATGAGAAATGCCGAGCTCGTCAAGAAGCTGATAAAATTGATCACGGTCTTCAAGTATGTCAAGGGTTTCCGATGATGTCCCAAGCAGGGTGATGCCCGCTTTTTCAATCGCTTCAGCCACATTGATGGCGGATTGGCCGCCGAATTGAACAATCGCAAAATCGATATCTTCCGCTTCAGCCACATTGAGAATATGCTCGGGTGTAATCGGTTCAAAGTACAGGCGGTCTGCCATTTCATAATCCGTGCTGACGGTTTCCGGGTTGTTGTTCAGCATGATCGTTTCAAACCCGAGGTTTTTCAGCGTCATGACGCCGTGCACGGCGCTGTAGTCAAACTCGACTCCCTGGCCGATCCGTATCGGGCCGGAACCGATGATGAGTGCGCGCTTTTTCGTTTTTTGAGAGATGTCTCCGTCGCTTTTCCCGAAATACGTTGAGTAAAAATAGTTTGTCTTCGCATCAAATTCAGCTGCGCATGTATCGACGATTTTAAAGGATGCGGCTATGCCCATTTTCTTGCGGAGCGCGCGCACTTCTTCTTCCGTCTTTCCGGTGAGGGAAGCGATCGTAAAGTCGGTAAATCCCTTTTCTTTTACCTTTTTCAAAAGGCTGACGGACAGCGCGTCTCCCTGTTCCATCAACATGTTTTCCAGCTGAATGATGTTAGAAAACACATGAAGGAAATAGTTATCGATTTTCGTTTTCTCGTGTATCTCGCTAATGGAAGCCCCCCTGCTCAGCAGCTCCATGACCGCAAAGAAACGGCGGTCATCAGGAGTCTCAAGCAGCTTCCACAACACTTCTGAAGATACGCCGCCAAGTTCGGGCAAATGGGTTCCTGACGTTTTCAGCTCAAGGGATGCGACCGCTTTTTGCAGGGCCGCTTCAAGATTGCGGTCAATCGCCATGACTTCTCCCGTCGCTTTCATTTTCGTGCCGAGCTTACGGTCGGCTTGTTTGAATTTGTCGAACGGCCAGCGCGGAAATTTGACGACGACATAGTCAAGAGCAGGCTCGAAGCTGGCGTATGTCGAATCTGTGAGCGGATTTTTCAGCTCGGCAAGCGTGTAGCCGACAGCCAGTTTAGCCGCCATTTTTGCGATCGGATAGCCGGTCGCTTTTGAGGCGAGCGCCGATGAACGGCTTACTCTCGGATTCACCTCGATGACATAATAATTTTTGCTTTCCGGGTCCAGGGCGAATTGAATGTTGCAGCCGCCGACGACATCGAGCGCGGAAATGATCTTTAAGCTGGCAGAACGAAGCATTTGATAATCCGCATCCGTTAATGTCTGCGACGGGGCGACAACGATCGAATCCCCCGTATGGACGCCGACCGGATCGATGTTTTCCATATTGCAGACGGTAATGCATGTATTGTTTCTGTCACGCATGACTTCGTATTCGATTTCTTTAAAACCGGCAATGCTTTTCTCGACAAGACATTGGTGAATCGGGCTTGCGAGGAGGGCGCTTTCGATTAAAGGCAGGAACTCCTCTTTCGTCGCCGCGATGCCGCCTCCTTTTCCGCCCAATGTATAGGCCGGCCGCACGATAATCGGAAAACCGATTGAGAGCGCAAAACGAAGCGCATCATCTTGATTGTCAACAATTTCTGAATCCGGCACAGGTTCGTTCAGCTCCTTCATCAAGGCGCGGAACTTTTCCCTGTCTTCGCCCTTTTCGATCGTATCAACAGATGTTCCAAGCAGCTTTACCCCGTATGTTTTAAGAATGCCGGCCTTTTCGAGCTCGACGGCCAAATTCAGCGCTGTCTGTCCGCCCAGATTGGCGAGCAGTCCGTCCGGTTTTTCACGCTTGATGATTTGTGTGAGGCTTTCCACTGTCAAGGGCTCAAAATAGATTTCATCTGCAAAAGATTCATCGGTCATGATGGTCGCCGGGTTGCTGTTGACAAGAATCACCCGGTAGCCTTCGCTTTTCAGCGCCATGCAGCCCTGGGTTCCGGAGTAGTCGAATTCAGCGGCCTGCCCGATGATAATCGGCCCCGACCCGATAACGAGAATGCTTTTGATGGTTTGATCTTTAGGCATGGGCGATCTCTCTCCTTGCTTCGTTCAATTTCTTCAAATATTCGCCGAATATCCACTCGCTTTCAGCCGGTCCCGGATGGGCTTCCGGATGAAACTGAACGGATATGACAGGCAGTGTTTTATGCATCAGCCCTTCTACTGAACCGTCGTTGACATGATAAAATCTGACGGAAAATTCATTTTCGCTGATGGTGTCCCGATCGACGACATAGCTGTGGTTTTGGCTTGTCATGAACACGCGTCCGGTCTCTTTGTCCATGACCGGATGATTGGCTCCCCTGTGGCCGAACGGAAGCTTATACGTGTCGCTTCCGAATGCGAGCGCGATCAGCTGGTGCCCGAGACAGATGCCGAGAGTCGGATAGGAAGAGATGATATCCCGGAGTGCATCCATATATGGAAGGATCGCTTTCGGATCGCCCGGCCCGTTTGAAAGGACGATCCCGTCCGGATTCAGCTTTGAAATGCCGTCCATCTCTTGATAGGGAACGACCGTTACTTTGCAGCCCCGGTTTGCAAGCGATGAAGCGATCGACTTTTTATAGCCGAAATCGATCACCGCAATATGCGTATTGCCTTCCCTAAAGGCGCCGTTTTCGTTTTGTCCGGCAACCTGTGCCGCATAGTTTTCCAGCTGGCGCGGAGCCGGAATGCCGTCCTTTTGTTTCGTCAGTCTGGCATTCAGCGTCCCCTTTGCCCTGATATGCTGAACAACCGCTCTTGTGTCCACGTGCGATAAAAGCGGAACATCCCACTTCGCCAAGTATTCCCGAAGGCTTTCTGTCGCCTGATGATGGGAAAACCTGTCGCACGCTTCATAGACGACAACCCCTTTCACCTGAGGCCGCTTGCTTTCATCATCGCTTTCGTTTATTCCGTAGTTGCCAATCAGCGGGTACGTAAAGACAATAATCTGGCCTTTATAAGAAGGGTCTGTCAAAACCTCCTGATAGCCGGTCATGCCCGTAAAAAAGACGACTTCACCGGTGCAGCCGTCAAGACCGTCCAGTTCACCGCTGAAGGATGTACCATCTTCAAGAACTAAATATCCTTCCATCTTAAGCCCACCTTTGATGAATAAATAATGATATTCATGAATTTTTATACTTACATATCGAAAAAAAATTACTGTTTTACAGCTGAATGATCTGCCATGACAGCTTTCAGTTTTTCCACGGCCGCTTTGATTTCACTTTTCGCAACCGTCAATGGCGGCAGAAGTCTGATGACGTTCGGACCCGCGGGAAGAACGAGCAAACCTTCCTTTTGAAGCGCTTCGATCAGCGGCTGTACAGGTTCCTTGCACTCGATTCCGGCGATCAGCCCTTTCCCGCGGATATCTTTTACAAGCGGAAATTGAAGCTTTTCTTTCAGCTGTTGATGCAAAAATGCTCCTTTGGCGCTCACTTCTTCAAGAAAGCTGCTTTCAAAAATGGTCTCCAACGTGGCGTTTGCCGCAGCCATCGCCAGCATGTTCCCTCCGAATGTCGAGCCGTGGGAACCCGGATAGAACGCTTCTGAAAGCTCTTTTTTCCCGATCACGGCTCCGACCGGAAAACCGCTGCCCAGTCCTTTCGCGACGGTGATGATATCAGGTGACAGCCCTTCGTATTCATATCCGAAAGCTTTACCGGTGCGTCCAATTCCGGTTTGAACTTCGTCGACGATAAGGAGAGCCTGCTTATCGCGGCAAAAATCTTGAACGCTCTGCAGAAATTCCCTGCTCGCAGGGATGACGCCGCCTTCGCCTTGAATCGGCTCGAGCATCACTGCCGCGATATCTTTTTCATCCTGCAATTCGGCAAATGCTTTCGGCTCGTTGTAAGGTAAGTAGTGGAATCCTTCAAGCATCGGTCCGAATCCGAGCTTGATCTTTTCCTGTCCGGTTGCGGCCATTCCCGCATACGTGCGTCCGTGGAACGATTGCTGAAACGTTATGATTTTTGTTTTTTGCGTATGTTTTCGTGCGAGCTTCACCGCCCCTTCATTCGCTTCTGCCCCGCTGTTGCAAAAGAAGACGAGATCGCCTGCACTGTTTTTGGCAAGAAGCTGTGCAACCTTTTCTTGAAGCTCATTTTGAAACAGATTGGAAACATGCCAGACATCATCAAGCTGTTTTTTGACAGCAGCTGTCACTGAATCGGGGCAATGCCCGAGATTGCAGACCGCGATTCCCTGGACGAAATCAAGATAAGCGTTCCCCTTCTCATCCTGAACGATCGTGCCTTTCGCTTTTTTAATATTGATATTCCAGCGGCTGTACGTCTGAAATAAATGACTCACGATACGGCCTCCTTTTGTTTAATGATTTTCGTGCCGATGAAATCGTCTTTCGTGAGGAAAGATCCTTTTCCGCTCACGATCATCACTTCATCCACTTCATCTGTGAGGGCTTCTTTTGCAGAATGCACTTTTGGTATCATGCCTCCCGAGATCACGCCTTCAGCAATCAGGCTTTCGATGTCTGCCGGCGTCAGCTCTTTCAGCATTTCTTCGTTTTTCATAATCCCTTTAACGTCTGTCACAAACATTAATTTGTCAGCGTGCAAGGCTGCCGCAACAGCCGACGCCGCCAAATCGGCGTTCACATTCAAAGTCTCACAGCCATCCGTCATCGAGAGGGGGGCGATAACCGGAATAAAGCCTTTTTCCATGAGCGCTTCGGCCATTCGGCCGTTTACTTTTTTAATGCGCCCGACCTGACCGTATTCTTTTTCATTTAAATAGTCGGCAAGGAGCAGTCCCCCGTCTTTTCCTGATACTCCGACAGCCGGAAGGCCGTGCTTTGTCAGCTCGGCAACGAAAAATTTGTTGATCGAACCGGATAAGACCATTTCAGCGACTTCAAGAACCGCTTTTGTCGTCTTACGCTGTCCGTTGACGAATTCGCTTCGAATATTGAGTTTCTTCAGCATCTTTGTAATATCGGGCCCGCCCCCGTGGACGAGTGCGATTTTCCAGCCGCTTTCGGTCAGCTCTTTCAGATTTTGAAAAAATTCGTCCGATAGTTCGCGGATGACGCTTCCGCCGCATTTAAAAACGATTGTTTTATCCATTGTGATCCCCTTTTTACGTCCGATAGCTCGCATTGATTTTGACGTATTCATAAGTTAAATCGCAGCCCCAAGCCGTACCCTTTCCGTCACCTTCCTGCAAGCGAACCTCGATTTTCACTTCGCTGTTTTCTAAATATGTTTTGGCCAGCTCTTCTGAAAACGGCTGCGGTTCGTTATTTTTAAAAAGGCATTGGCCGCCCAGGTAGATTTCTACCTTCTCCGGTGTCACAGCAGCCATGCTGTCTCCGATCGCGACAATGATTCTGCCCCAGTTCGCATCCGTTCCGTAAACCGCGGTTTTTACAAGGTTTGAGCCGACGATTTTTTTGGCGATGATTTGCGCTTCAAGATTGCTTTTCGCACCGTTCACTTCAACCTCGATCAGCTTTGTCGCCCCTTCCCCGTCTCTCGCGATTTGTTTGGCGAGGTCTGTGCAGGCAAGCTGCAGGCCTTTTTTGAAAACCGGCCAATCTTCGTGTTCTTCATGGAGGCGCTCATTTCCGGCGCATCCGTTCGCCATGACGAGCACCATATCGTTAGTCGATGTGTCGCCGTCGACTGTGATCTGGTTGAATGAAACGTCCGTAATTTCCCTTAATGCCCTTTGCAGCGCGCTTTCTTCGATGCATGCATCTGTTGTGACAAAGCCGAGCATCGTCGCCATATTCGGGTGGATCATCCCCGACCCTTTGGCTGCTCCGCCAATCGTCACTCTTTGACCGCCGATCGTCAGTTCATAGCACGTTTGTTTGATCACCGTGTCTGTCGTTAAGATCGCTTCTTCGAAATCGCCTTCGGCAGGCTCAGTCTCGGCGAGAAGGCTGATGCCTTTTGTAATGCTCTCCATATTGAGGTATTCGCCGATGACGCCGGTTGAGGACACGGCCACCAGTTCCGGCTCGATCCCAAGCATATCAGCGCTTTGGCGGCGCATCTCATATGCATCTTTTAAGCCCTGCTCTCCCGTACATGCGTTGGCATTTGCGCTGTTGACGATGACGGCTTGCAGATGCGCGCTTTTTTTGAGACTTTCCTGCGTCACCTTGATCGGCGCAGCCTGAAAGTGGCTTTGCGTATAAACGGCGGCGCTCACCGCCGGTCTTGAGCTGATGATAATTCCAAGATCCTTTTTTGAATAGCGGAGGCCGCAGTGAACCCCTTTTGCCAAATAGCCTTTAGGCGAAGCGACATTTCCGTCTGTTTTTTTTATGCTGTCTTGACTCACCTGAATCATAAGTTTGTTCTCTCCCGTCTTATGGATAAATTGGCGTAATTTCAAGCCCGGCGGTTTCGCTCCAGCCGTTCATAATGTTGAAGTTTTGAACAGCCTGACCCGCGGCTCCCTTCATCAAGTTATCGATCACTGACACAATTGTCACTCTGTTCGTCCGTTCATCAACGGTAACGCCGATATCGCAAAAATTGCTGCCGTACACCTCTTTAGTTGCAGGGAATGAACCGGGTTCTCTCACTCTGACAAAGTATGAATCTTTATAAAATTTCGAAAAAATAAGTTGGAGCTGTTCGGCATCCATGCTGTCTTTCAGTTCTGTGTAGATGGTCGCCATAATGCCCCTTGTCATCGGAACTAAATGCGTGCTGAATGTGATCGGTTTAAATGCGGAGTCCCATTGTTTAACAATCTGCTCGATTTCAGGCGTATGCTGGTGTTCGTTTACCTTATATATTTTGAAATTGTCATTGATCTCTGAAAAGTGAGTGCCCATCGACGCCTTTCTGCCTGCTCCCGATACCCCTGTTTTCGCATCGATGATGACAAAAGATTCGTTGATGCTGCCGCTTTTGACGAGCGGCGCCAAGCCGAGAAGAACCGCTGTCGGGAAACAACCTGGATTGGCTATGTACTGCGCCGTTTTAATGTCTTCCCGATTCAGCTCAGACAGTCCGTATACCGCTTTTTGAAGCACGTGTTCAGGCGCGGCTTCCCTTTTATACCACTTTTCATAGACGCTCGGGTTCTGCAGCCTGAGATCGCCGGACAGGTCAATGATCGGTATGTCATATGCATCAAACTGTGGCGTCAGCCGGCTGGATACCCCCGGAGGCGCAGCCATAAATAAAAAATCGATTTCGTTCGCAATTTTCTTTACTTCGATCGGTTGCAGGTGTTGATCTGTCAGTTTCATAAGGTGCGGGTATGCGGCATCATAGCGGGCTCCCTCATCACTCGATGAATACAATATGCATTCATCTGCATAAGGGTGCAACTTCATAATCCTCATAATCTCTGCCCCTCCATAGCCAGTAGCACCTATAATACCTATTTTCAAAACAAGTTCACCTTCTTGGTCTTTGTGAAATTATTTAACATTATAACATGAATAAAAATTAATTCAATTGTATATTTAATATTTTTTGTTCATCTTTCATATTGGTTCTTTCCTCCCGCCGGCGGTCCTTTTTCAGCGGCTTGGTCGTGCTCCGTTCCCATCTTCCCGGATTCTCCGCTTTTCAAACCGGAGAATGTGCCGGCTGGCGTTTTTGCAATAAAAAAAGAACGCTTGTACAAGCGTTCTTTTTATAACGGGAGTAGCGATCTGCCTGGATACGCCCGTGTTATCTATTACGGCGGCTCCCTTTTCAAAACAGAAAGAGCCTGTCAACGGTTGAGCAGGCTCTGGAAACGTTTATTGGATGCCAAGTGCGATTTTCGCATATCGCGACATTTTGTCCCGTGTCCAAGGCGGATTCCAGACGATATGAACGTCAACTTCCTTGACTTCGGGAATATCTGCGAGCGCTTTTTTGACTTCATCCACAATGATCGGCGCCAGCGGACAGCCCATTGAAGTCAAAGTCATAGTCACGTCAGTTTTGCCGTTTTCATCCATATCCACGTCATATACAAGGCCGAGATTGACGATATCGACGCCCAGTTCAGGGTCAACGACCTGTTCAAGGGCGCCCATGATGTTCTCTTTTAATGCTTCATCCACTCTTCCTCACTCCTTTTTTCATCAGTATAACGCACTTCTTTCATTTTCTAAACCGATAGCACTTAAAGGTGCGCATCAAACCATTCGACTGTTTTCAAAAGGCCTTCCCTTGATACTTTATGCCCGGCCCGCTCATCTTCGATAAAATGCAGCAAATCAGGCCGAGTTTCATACAGCGGAATCGTCGATTCATAGAAGCGGCGCGCCAAAGCAAACGGAACGGTGCCATCCTGTTTGCCGTGCCAAAATAAAAGCGGCCTCATCTTCAATTTGTCCGGCTGCAGACTCAAGTCAAAACGCTTCAGTTTATCGCGCTGCTGTTCGATTTGTCCTTCTGTGAAAGGAAGTTCAATTTTCTTTTCACGCATAAAAGCGAGCTGTTGATCAAAAAATTCTACATAGGCGGGACTGCCCATTAAACTGACGGCAGTTGTAATCCATTCGTATTGGGTCAAAGCGCCGAGCGTGACAATACCGCCCATCGAAGTTCCGGCGGCGCCGATACGGCCCTTTTCAATCAGGTTTTCCTGTTCAAAGTGGTTTTTCAGCACTTCGAGCTCTTTGATTTCATTCGTGACGATCTCCCAAAACCTCGGGGCGAGCTCTTCCTGAGTGAGCTGTTCTTCCCTCTCCCCGTGATAAAGAGCCTCAGGCAGGACCACGCGCATTCCTTTTTCGGCAAGCAGATATGCGAAGTGAAGGTTATGCTCTTTTGCGCTTGTAAAACCATGTATGAAGAAAACAAGAGGAAGAGCTTTCTCTTTTTTCTCCTCTTTTACAATATGCAAAAGAGGAATGTTTGAAATATATTGCTTCTCGATTATGATCACGACTGTTTCTTCCTCCTTTTAGGATGTCCATCATCATAAGTTTAACATGTAGACAATAAAGAAGGTAAAAAGATACACTATAGGTAAGTCAGAACTTTCAAATTCACAACAAAGGAGCATTTATGGAGACAAAACCATATTTAATTGCATTGGACTTAGACGGTACATTATTAAAAGACGACAAGACCATCTCGGAAAGCTCCAGCGACGTCATCCGCAAGCTGCGGGAAGATGGACATTACGTGTGCATTTCTACGGGAAGACCGTTCCGAGCAAGCTCCGTGTATTATGATCAGCTCCAGCTCGATACGCCGATCGTCAATTTCAACGGGGCGTTTGTCCATCATCCTAAAGATCAAAGCTGGGGACGCTTCCATACATCTCTTGATCTCGAGGTGGTCAAACAGATCATTGAAGTCAGCGAGACATACAACGTACATAATATCCTTGCTGAAATTGTCGATGATGTTTATTTTCATTATCATGACGAAAAACTGATTGATGTCTTTACGATGGGCAGCCCGAATATTACGGTCGGAGATTTAAGGACAAACCTCGGCCAGGATGTGACAAGCGTACTGATCCACGCAAAAGAAGAGGATGTTCCGGCGATCCGCTCCTACCTGTCAGACGTTCACGCGGAGATGGTCGATCATCGAAGATGGGCGGCTCCGTGGCATGTGATCGAACTGATTAAAAGCGGCATCAATAAAGCGGTCGGCTTAGAGAAAATCACGGACTATTACGGGATACCGCCTGAGCGGGTCATTGCCTTCGGCGATGAAGACAACGACCTTGAAATGCTTGAGTTCGCGGGCTGCGGCGTGGCGATGGGCAACGGCATCGAAGGGGTAAAAAGCGTTGCAAACAAGGTTACAAAATCAAACGAAGAAGACGGAATCGCAGTCTTTTTGAAGGACTACTTCGCTTTATAATATTATAATTTGCCATTCATAAACGGCTTTTCAAAACGGCAATACTATGAGAAGACGGCCGCACCGGACCGTCACTCGTGTTAAGGGGGAATTTCAAGATGGGTAAACGCAGCAAATCAAAACGGTTTATTCAGCAAGGCAAGGATTCGCTTAAACAGCATGCCGCCAGGTTCCCTTACCGCTCCACATTAGAAGAGGCTGAACAAAAGAGCGGCCCGACGGAATGCGGAGGGCTGTAACATGAGAAACGAACTGTTTCAAATGGCCAAAGCAGCCGTTCATGAAGCTGAAGCTTCGACGGATTCAGGCGAAAAGGCGAAAGCCGTTGCAAGAGCCAAAAACGCCCTTTCCTCGGCATACGCCAATTCAACTGATGCCGAACGGCGCCAGCTTCACGATCTTCAGGAGCAGCTAGATCAACGATCATAACAACACGCCGGCTTTTTGACAGCCGGAGAGGAGTCTGTGCCATCGGCACGGCTCCTTTTTTATGTTCAAATTTCAAAACATAAAAATTTGACATCGGAAGCAAAAGGAAGTACATTATAAAAGGCGAACATTTTATATAACAAACAAATAAATATTCGTTTTTGGGGGTTTTTATATTGGAAAACGTGTTTGATTATGAAGATATTCAACTAATTCCTGCAAAGTGCATCGTCAAGAGCCGCTCTGAATGTGATCCGTCCGTGCAGTTCGGCGGAAGAACATTTAAACTGCCTGTGGTGCCCGCCAATATGCAGACCATTATAGATGAAAAGCTGGCTGTTTCATTAGCGGAAAACGGTTACTTTTATGTGATGCACCGCTTTGAGCCGGAAACACGGATCGATTTTGTAAAAGACATGAAGGCGCGCGGTTTGTTTTCTTCAATCAGCGTCGGAGTCAAAGATGACGAATACGCGTTTATCGAAGAGCTGGTGAAAGAGAATCTCACGCCTGATTACATCACGATCGATATCGCTCACGGTCACTCGAACGCCGTCATCAATATGATTCAGCACATTAAAAAACATCTTCCGGACAGCTTCGTGATCGCAGGAAATGTCGGAACGCCCGAAGCTGTGAGAGAACTTGAAAACGCCGGCGCCGACGCTACAAAAGTCGGCATCGGTCCCGGAAAAGTCTGCATTACAAAAATTAAAACCGGTTTTGGAACGGGCGGCTGGCAGCTGGCTGCGCTGCGCTGGTGTGCAAAAGCGGCGAGCAAGCCGATCATTGCAGACGGCGGCATCCGCACTCACGGGGACATCGCCAAATCGGTCAGATTCGGAGCGACAATGGTCATGATCGGTTCGCTGTTTGCCGGACACGAAGAATCGCCGGGGGCAACGATCGAAAAAGACGGCAAGCTTTACAAAGAATATTTCGGTTCGGCTTCTGAGTACCAAAAAGGTGAAAAGAAAAATGTCGAAGGCAAAAAAATGTACGTGGAGCATAAAGGCGCGATCATGGATACGCTGACAGAAATGGAACAGGATCTGCAGTCATCCATTTCTTACGCGGGAGGAAACAAGCTCGATGCGATCCGCAACGTAGACTACGTTATCGTTAAAAATTCTATTTTCAATGGGGATCAATATTAACGGTCACAGGGCGGTGTTCAGGCAGCCGCCTTCCCTTCTGCCTGACAGCATACAAAAAGGCATCCTTCCCGGGATGCCTTTTTTGACGGCTATTTCACTTCAAACGATTTGCCGGCCCTCAAAGTTGCAAACTGTTCCGATCTTCCCAAAAATGTCACGTTTACTTCATATGTGCCGGGTTCAGGCACCTCTTTCCATACATCAGTAAAATCGTAAGACTCTTTCGGTTTGAGCGTCATCGTCTGGAACGCCTGCGTAAACATTTTTCCTTTCGAATAGCGGTACCTTTCATTCCCTTCTTTGTCGCTGACGATCAGTTCAAATTTCTGTCCGCTGCTGAATTCAAACTCTGCCACATCATCCGTATGGTTGACAACCGACATCCGAAATTCGATTTCTCCCTGCTTCTGAACGGGTTCAACCGTTAATGTTACACTCCCGTTATTCACTTCCCCTGATACCTCCTTATCGGGGACTTGATCCCCGTTTTGCCCGCATCCACCGACAAACAGCAACATTACAATCATGGAAATCAGCCGCATTCATTCACCCTTTCATTAATCTTTGCGGAAAAACCCTAAAACCTGCGTTGTCTGCACGACGTTTGTGAAAGCATTTGGATCCACTTCATTAATGATTTTTTCCAAGTCGTATAATTCGTATCTTGTAATCACAATGATCATCATTTCTTTCTGTTCATTCGTAAAGGCGCCTTTCGCCGGAACGGTTGTAATGCCGCGGACCATCTTTCCGTAAATCGCTTCTTTGATCTCCTCCGCTTTCTTTGTGACAATCATAACGGTGAGCTTGGCGTGACGGGTGTGGATGGCATCGATCACCCTGGTTGTCACATATAGTGTAACGAGCGTATATAATGCTTTCTCCCACCCGTTCAATAATCCTGCTGTTAAAATGATCGCACCGTTTAAAATAAAGAAATAGGTGCCGACCGGTTTGTCTTTCCACTTCGCCAGGATCATCGCGATAATATCCAAACCGCCCGTTGAAGCCCCGTATTTAAGGGTCAGGCCGATTCCGACCGCGGCGATCACCCCGCCGAACACGGCGTTCAGCAAAATATCGTTTGACAGGCTCGCCTCAGGGAGCATTCCTAAAAAGACCGTCGTCAAGGCTACGCTCAAAATGCTGTAAACCGTAAATGAGCGCCCGACCTTCAGCCAGCCCAGAATCCCGACGGGAATGTTTAAAATAAACAATAGCGTCCCCGTTGAAAAGTAAATCGGGCTGTACTGGTCAAGCGCACTCGATAAAAGCTGCGCCACCCCCGTAAAGCCGCTGGCGTAAACATCGGCGGGAATCAGAAACAGATTCAATCCGATGGCATTTAACAAGGCGCCGATGATGACAATGAACAATTTTTTTGCTTCAGCTATGACCATATTTAGTTCCTCCGCTACTTTCGTATATATTTGGTTTACCCTTAAAACAATATTTTGAAAACGTCAATGTAAAAATATATGATATAGTTGACCTAAAAAACGAAATATACCGAAGGACAGTTTGGCGTCCTTTTCCACCATTTTTTAGAAAGAAGGGGTTCAAATGAACGTTCACCTTTTAGCAGACAGTGCGGCAGATTTGCCGAAATCTTTTTATGATGAACATCACATCTCATTTATTCCGTTAAAGGTGCTGCTTGATGAAAAAGAGTACGATGACCTTCTGACGATTCAGCCTCTGGACGTTTATGAAGCGATGCGCGAAGGCAAAGCGCCGAAAACGTCCCAGCCGTCCATGATGCGGTTCAAGAATGCATTCAGCGAGCTGGCCGGCGAAAACAAACCCGCTCTCTATATCGCCTTTTCTTCAGAGCTTTCCGGAACATACCAGACGGCTGTGATGGCAGCAAACGAAGTCAAGGAAGAGTTCCCTGATTTCGATCTGCGGATCATCGACTCAAAATGCGCTTCATTAGGCTATGGGCTCGCGGTTAAGCACGCCCTTAAACTCGCAACTAACGGCAATACAATACAAGAAATTGAATCGTCTGTAAAGGACTTTTGCGAACATCTTGAACATATTTTTACCGTAGATGACCTGACTTATTTGGCAAGAGGCGGAAGAATCAGCAAAGCATCGGCTTTTGTCGGCGGTTTGCTGAATATTAAACCGCTCCTGCATGTTGAAGACGGCAAGCTTGTCCCCTTGGAAAAAATCCGGGGCAAAAAGAAGCTGCTCAAACGGATGATCGAATTGATGAAAGAAAGAAGCGTCGATTTGAGCGGACAGACGGTCGGCATCAGCCACGGAGATGACGAAGAGACGGCCGAAGAGGTCAAACGGATGATCGAAGCCGAATTTCAGCCGGGGGAAATCGTCGTCAACATGGTCGGTTCAGCGGTCGGCGCCCATTCCGGCCCCGGAACATTGGCGGTCTTTTTTCCGGGGAAAGACAAAAGATAAGGTAAAACAGAGGCCTGCTTGATAAAAGCAGGCCTTAGATTGTTGACAAAATCCCAAAACGGCTCTTAGTTTTGGGATTTTGTCATCCTATCAGCGTGATTGAAAACCCTTGCAGTTTAGGAAGGCCGAGCATCGGAGCGGAGCGAATGTTGCAATTCGTGAGCACCGACGCGCAGGCCTGACAACGAATGCGAGGGTTTGTCGACACGCTGAGGCCTGCTTGATAAAAGCAGGCCTTCTTCGTCAGCTGTCTTCGGTGACTGTTCCTTCAGCGGCGGCCGGTGTAAGCGCTCCATCAAGAAAACCGGCAGCCGCTGTCGCGACATCAGGACCTCCAGACCCCTCGACCACTTTTTCCATTGTGATCGGACAAATTTTGAACGCACCGCCAAAATTGACGACTCCTCCTGCCGAAACACTTTGAATGTAAACTGAGCAGCAATGTTTCATACCAAGTCTCCTTTTTTTGGGTCTTATGATATGTGTATGCTGGCGGTACAAGGAGGCATAAACTTCCCGGCAAAAAACATCGCGGTTGGGAGAGTACATAGTTTCGCCGGCAGTGTGCAAGCTAAAAGCGACATTTTGACAGGAGGTGCTTCCTCATGAAAGATGATGATAAAAAGCCAGTTGACAACAACGCCGTCAACCAGCAGAAAAACCGGCTCGCTGAAAAGAACAGACAAGCCGGTAAACACCAGGAATCAAAGAAGCCTGATCACTTGTAAAAAACCGGCGGCGTCCTCATCGGACGCCGCCTCATATTTATTTTTTCTCGTATGTCCAGCCCTCTTCCTGATAGATTTTATCCTGTTTCATCAGATAGCCGAGCGCCCTTTTAAATGCTGCTTTGCTCATGTTGAAGCGCTCTTTGATATCCTCAGGGTCGCTTTTATCCCAGAACGGCATCGCGCCGTTTCTCGTTCTCATATAAGTCAAAATTTGTTCTGCATCAACCGACAAGGCATCCTGCTTTCTTGGCAGAAGCGACAGATTAACAGAACCGTCTTCTTTTACTTTGATCACCCTTGCGGTCAGCTTTTCCCCAAGCCTCGGCTCTTCCTTTCGCTCAGAAGAATGGATAAAGCCTCTGATGCCGGTTTCGGAAATCATAAAAGAGCCTGATGCGATCAAGCGGTAGATCGTTCCGGTGAGCTCTTTATTCATCAGACCGGGTGAAGCTTCACTAAACAGCTCGCTGATCTTATCCTCCGGCGCCGGTTTGGCAAACATCCTTCCGTGCCCCGTGATTTTCAGCATACAGTACAGCCTGTCCCCTTTTTGCGGCCATACTGATTCATACGGCGGGAGATGCTCTGTCGCAACGAGGGCGTCCTTCGAGAGCCCGACATCGACGAAAACCCCCATGCCGCTGACGGCATCAACGACTTCCACCCAGCCGTACTGTTCAGCGCTGATCATCGGCTTTCTCATCGTAGCCGCTAAGCGATCTTCATGATCGACATATAAAAAGACATCGACCTCTTCTCTGTCTTCAATATCCTCCGTGATCTCGCTCTGATGCAGAAGGACCGCCGTTTCGCCGTCCGTCAAAAAGTAACCGTAATCGGCTTTATGATCTATTTTCAATGTTAGCTGCTGTCCTGGTTTCATACTGTTTCTTCCTTTCTTATCCGCCTGTTTTTCTTTTTCTTATTATTCCTCCAATGTTAAAATTATTGCCGGATCGCGGCCAGGCAAACCGCTCGATATTGGAAGTTTCACCTTATTCTACTATAATTGACTCATAAGTAAAATGGATGGAGGTTTTCACATGGCGAAAGAAAGCTCATTTGATATCGTCTCAAAGGTTGAACTGCCTGAAGTTCAAAACGCAATTCAGACCGCTCTCAAAGAAATCGGCACACGCTATGATTTCAAAGGGTCAAAAAGCAGCATCACACTCGAAGGAGACGAGCTCGTTCTCGTATCGGACGACGAATTTAAAATGAACCAGCTGAAAGACGTGCTTGTCGGCAAACTGATCAAGCGGAACGTCCCGACGAAAAACATCGAATACTCAAAGCTTGAGAACGCTTCAGGCGGCACGGTCAGACAGCGCGGAAAACTAGTTCAGGGCATCGACAAAGAAAACGCGAAAAAAATCAATAACCTGATAAAAAAATCGGGTCTGAAAGTTAAATCGCAAGTGCAGGATGATCAAGTCCGCGTAACCGGAAAAAATAAAGACGACCTTCAGCAAATCATCGCGATGGTGAGGGAAGCCGACCTGCCGATTGATGTCCAATTTATAAATTTTCGATAAATTCTTAATTTACTGTTGATTATTCTCCCGATTTTCGGTAAATTGAGTAAAAGTAATCAATAGAAACTAAATAGCTGTTCTTATCAAGAGAGGCAGAGGGACTGGCCCGATGAAGCCTCAGCAACCGGTGAATGAATATTCATGACCAAGGTGCTAAATCCAGCAAGCAGTCTGCTTGGAAGATAAGAAGACGGACAATGTCGATGAAAAGTCTTCTGCTTCACAGAAGACTTTTTTGTTTATCAAAAATGCTTAAGGGGGAAAACGATGGGTTTTTTGGAGGATATAAAAAGCAAAACGTTAATCGCGGACGGCGCAATGGGCACACTTCTGTATTCCTACGGGATCGACAGGTGTTTTGAGGAACTGAACATCTCCAAGCCCGAAGAAGTGAGACGCGTCCACGAAGCGTATGTACAGGCCGGCGCCGATATCATTCAAACGAACACGTACGGCGCAAACTTCATCAAGCTGTCCAGATACGGGCTCGAAGACGAAACAAAACAAATCAACGAAAAAGCGGTCCGTCTCGCCCGCTCCGCCGCCGGTTCTGCTTATGTTCTCGGTACGCTCGGCGGAATCCGGACGTTCAACAAAAACTCGTATTCTCTCGAGGACATTAAAAGAAGCTTCCGCGAACAGCTCTATCTTCTGTTAAATGAGCAGCCGGACGGACTTCTGCTCGAAACCTATTATGATTTAGAAGAAGCGCGCGAAGTTTTAAAGATTGCCAGAAAGGAAACAGAGCTGCCGATCATTTTGAATGTCTCAATGCACGAAGAGGGCGTTCTTCAGGACGGAACCCCGCTTGCGGACGGTCTGAAGCAGCTGGCATCCCTCGGCGCAGAAGTCGTTGGCATCAACTGCCGCCTCGGCCCTTATCATATGATCAGAGCGCTTGAAGAAGTCCCGCTTTTAGAAGACGCCTATCTTTCCGTCTATCCCAACAGCAGCCTCCCGTCCCTTGTCGAAGGCAGGCTTGTTTATGAGACAGATGATGAATATTTCAGGGAAAGCGCGGAGGAATTCCGCAATCAAGGCGCACGGATCATCGGCGGCTGCTGCGGAACCACGCCGAACCACATCAGGGCGATGGCTGAGGCAGTCAAAGGGCTTCCTCCAGTCACCGAAAAGCACGTGAAAATCAGAAAGAAAGCGGCGCTTGCTGTTCAAAACGAAAGGACAGAGCCCGTTCTCGACGATCTGGCCAAGCAAAAACGGTCCATTATCGTCGAACTCGATCCTCCAAAACAATTAAACTTTGAGAAATTTTTGCACGCCGCTAAAGAGCTTAAATCAGCCGGAATCGATGCACTGACATTGGCGGACAACTCGCTTGCCACACCGAGGATCAGCAATGTCGCCTGCGGCGCGCTCTTAAAACAGCGCCTCGATATGAGGTCGCTGATCCATATTACATGCAGAGACCGCAACCTGATCGGCCTGCAGTCCCATCTAATGGGGCTCGATACACTGGGGCTGTCAGACGTGCTGGCGATTACCGGCGATCCGTCGAAAATCGGCGACTTTCCGGGAGCGACTTCCGTCTATGATCTGACATCGTTCGATTTGATCAGCCTGATCAAACAGTTTAACGAAGGCTTGTCATATTCAGGTAAACCGCTCGGCAAGAAAACAAATTTCTCAGTGGCGGCCGCCTTCAATCCGAATGTCAGACACATTGACAAAGCGGTGAAACGGCTTGAGAAAAAAATCGCCTGCGGCGCAGACTATTTCATTTCCCAGCCTGTCTATTCAGAGGAGCAGCTCATCAAAATCCACGAAGAAACAAAGCATCTTGAAACACCGATCTATATCGGCGTCATGCCGCTGACCAGCAGCCGCAACGCGGAATTCATCCACAACGAAATCCCCGGCATCAAACTGTCCGATTCAATCCGCGAAAAGATGGCGCTGGCGGGAAATGACAAACAAAAACAGGCCGAGGAAGGGCTCGCGATCGCCCGCTCCCTGCTTGATGCGGCGTGCGACCTGTTCAACGGCATTTATCTGATCACACCGTTTTTGCGGTCTGATTTAACCGCCGAACTGACGGCATATATCCACCAGAAAGAAAAGGAGAAAACAAATGTCTAACATCAATGACCAGCTGAAGAAAAAAATCCTCGTCCTTGACGGTGCGATGGGAACGATGATCCAGAATGCCGGTTTGTCCGCCGCTGACTTCGGCGGCGAGGCCTATGAAGGGTGCAATGAATTTCTAAGCATCACGGCACCTCATATCATTCAGGGCATCCACGAAGCCTATCTGGCCGCTAAAGCCGATATCATCGAAACCAATACATTCGGAGCCACACGGCTCGTTCTGGACGAGTACGACCTCGGGCAGCGCGCCTATGAAGTCAACCTCGCTTCAGTCAAACTCGCCAAAGCGGCCGCCGAAAAGTTTTCCACACCTGAATGGCCAAGGTTTGTCGCCGGCGCGATGGGTCCGACGACAAAAACCCTTTCCGTCACCGGCGGCACGACCTTTGACGAGCTGATCGATAATTACGAGGAACAGGCAAGAGCGCTGATCACAGGGGGAGCCGACCTCTTGCTGCTCGAAACGAGCCAGGATATGCTGAACGTTAAAGCGGGCTTTATCGGCATCAGGCAAGCCTTCGAAAAAACCGACAAAACCCTTCCCCTCATGGTATCAGGCACGATCGAACCGATGGGCACGACACTGGCCGGCCAGGATATCGAATCGTTCTATATCTCACTCGAGCATATGAAGCCGGTCAGCGTCGGTTTAAATTGCGCGACGGGCCCGGAATTTATGACAGATCACATCAGAACCCTTTCTTCCCTTGCGAGGACGGCCGTCAGCTGCTATCCGAATGCCGGCCTCCCCGATGAGGAGGGACAATACCATGAATCACCGCAATCGCTCGCGAAAAAAATCAAGGCGTTTGCAGAAGAAGGCTGGCTGAACATTGTCGGCGGCTGCTGCGGAACGACGCCCGCCCATATTGAAGCGCTGGCCGATGAAGTAGCCTCGCTGCCGCCGCGGACGGTCCCTTCGGAAAAAAAGCCGCACACCGTCTCAGGGATCGACGGACTAATTTATGAAGAAACGATGCGTCCCCTTTTTGTCGGGGAGCGGACAAATGTCATCGGATCGAGAAAATTCAAGCGGCTGATCGCTGAACAGAAATTTGAGGAAGCATCCGAAATCGCGAGAGCCCAAGTGAAAAACGGCGCCCATGTCATCGACATCTGCCTTGCAGACCCGGACCGCGATGAAGCGGAAGATATGGAAGGCTTCTTAACAGAAGCGATGAAAAAAGTAAAAGCCCCGTTTGTCATCGACTCGACGGACAAAACGGTGATTGAAAAGGCGCTGAAATACTCACAGGGAAAAGCGATCATCAATTCGATCAACCTTGAAGACGGCGAAGAACGGTTCGCTGACATCCTCCCGCTCGTCAAACAGTTCGGAGGGGCACTCGTCGTCGGTACGATCGATGAAGAGGGAATGGCGGTCACCGCGGAAAAGAAGCTGGCCGTCGCCGTCAGGTCGCATCAGCTGCTCACCGAAAAGTACGGAATACCGGCCAGCGATATCATCTTCGATCCGCTCGTCTTCCCTGTCGGAACAGGTGATGAACAATACATCGGCTCAGCTAAAGAAACGATCGAAGGCATCCGCCTCATCAAAGAGCGGCTCCCTGAATGTTTAACGATTCTCGGCGTCAGCAACGTCTCATTCGGTCTTCCGCCCGTCGGCCGGGAAATCTTAAATGCTGTATTCTTGTACCACGCAACACAGGCCGGGCTTGATTACGCGATCGTCAATACGGAAAAGCTTGAGCGGTTCGCTTCCATTCCTAAAGAAGAAGTCGAAATGGCTGAAAAACTTCTGTTTCACACTGATGACAAAACGCTCGCATCCTTCACTGACTTCTACCGCGGAAAGAAAAAAACGGACAAACAGCCGAAAACATCTCTTTCCCTGGAAGAGCGCTTGGCTGAGTACGTCATCGAGGGTACAAAAGAAGGCTTGATTCCCGATCTCGAACAAGCGTTGAAAAAATTTGCCGCCCCGCTCGACGTGATCAACGGTCCGCTTATGGACGGCATGGCGGAGGTCGGACGGCTGTTTAACAACAATGAGCTGATTGTCGCTGAAGTGCTGCAGTCGGCAGAAGTCATGAAAGCTGCCGTTTCCTTTCTCGAACAGTATATGGAAAAGAAAGACGACAGCGGCAAAGGAAAGATCGTTTTGGCAACCGTTAAAGGCGATGTCCATGATATCGGCAAAAACTTAGTCGACATCATTTTAAGCAACAACGGCTACAAGGTTGTCGATCTTGGGATTAAAGTGACACCGCAGGAATTAATTGAAGCGGTCCGCAAAGAGAATCCCGATATCATCGGTCTGTCCGGCCTGCTCGTCAAATCGGCGCAGCAAATGGTCGTTACAGCGCAGGACCTCGACAAAGCGGATATTTCCATCCCGATTATGGTCGGCGGAGCCGCGCTTTCAAGAAAGTTCACGAACATGAAAATTTCGCCTGAATATAAAGGGCCGGTTTTATACGCGAAGGACGCCATGGACGGCTTATCGCTCGCCAATCAGCTGCGGACGGACCCGTCGCAGTTTCTCGAGAAAAAAGAAGCCGCTGCACCCGCCGCCGTCGCGGAGAAAAAGCAGACGAAAGCCGTGATTGAAATGCTTGAAAAACGGGCGCACGTTCCGCAGGCGCCGGTCTTTCAGCCGGAAGACTTGAAGCGGCACTATTTGAAAAACATCGACCTTTCCTATATCGTGCCGTATGTCAATGAACAAATGCTGCTCGGCCATCACCTCGGCTTGAAAGGAAAAGTCAAAAAGCTCCTGGCTGAACAGCATCCGAAAGCACTGGAGCTGAAAGAGCTGATTGACGAGTTGCTGAGAGACGGGAAAGAGCACGGCTGGTTCGACCCCGCCGTCGTCTATCAATTTTTCCCCGCGTACAGCGACGGGGATTCGCTCCATATTTTAGACCCCGGGAACAAAGACAGCATCCTTGAAACGTTTGTTTTTCCTAGGCAGGAAAAGCTTCCGTACCGCTGTATTTCCGATTATGTCCGACCGAAAGGAGAGCTCGATTATGTCTCGTTCTTTGCCGTGACAGCGGGCAGACATGTAAGAGCAGCCGCAAACCGCTTTAAGGAGGAAGGCGACTACTTGAAAAGTCATGCGGTACAAGCGCTTGCTCTTGAGCTGGCCGAAGGACTCGCCGAACGGACGCACCAAGTTATCCGCGACCGCTGGGGCTTCCCTGATGCACCAGACTTCACGATGGAACAGCGTTTTCAGGCGAAATACCAGGGACAGCGCTACTCCTTCGGATATCCGGCCTGTCCGAATCTCGAAGATCAGGAAAAACTCTTCAGACTCATCCAGCCTGAAGGAATCGGCGTTCATTTAACAGATGGCTTTATGATGGAGCCCGAAGCTTCCGTATCAGCGATCGTTGTCTCCCATCCGGAAGCCAGATATTTCAATGTTCATTAACCCGAAGACCCTGCTTGCCGTTTGCGGCCTGCAGGGTTCATTTTGTATGGACGTAACATATGCCGCGAATACTTCAGGATTTATAATGAGCAACAATGGATTCAGCCATGTTGAGTATCTTCCCGTGCAGTTCTTTAGGTTCAATAATCCTTATGTGCTCTGCGAACCCGAGTATATACCTTTTCGCTTCTTCTTCCGTATCAAAAGATAATGTAACGGGGATCCACCCCTCCTGATCGACCTCATTTGTTTCGATGATCCGCACAAAATAATTGGTAAACGACAGCCTCGGCAAGATGTCCTGCGCCGCCTTCACCCGCACTTCATACGTCGGCAGCCTTTCGATAAATTCCTTTGTTGAAGACTGCCATACGTGAGCAATATCAAAGTTTTCGGGCCTTTCAAATGTTTCGCGGACAGGAGTGGCAGAATGAATCCGTGAAGCCCTGTAATTTCGAATCTCCCCATTTTCTTTAGATGCAATCAGATACCAGTTTGACCCTTTAGCTACCAGTCCAAGCGGTGCTACAATTCGATCAGCTGTTTGTCCATCTGCCCGCTGATAAACGATTTTTAATTTTTGATCTTTCCATATGGCATCTTTCAGCACTTCAAAGGATGCTGCTTTTTCTTTCTTATGGCGCCATGCACGGGTATCAACATATATTCGGTTCCACACGTCTTTTGCGTTTTGACGATATACCGAAGGCAGCGAGGCTATCAGTTTATTTCGGGCTTCTTCGGATATGCGGGTTAATCCGAGATCGTCCAGCAATTGTTCAGAAAGCGGGACAAATAATGCGCGTATTTCAGATTCTTTTAAACCGGTTAAAGTGGTTTGGTAATCATCAAGCAATGACCAGCCTCCGTTAATCCCGCGCTCGGCCACAACGGGAATTCCAGCTCCGCTTAACGCTTCCATATCTCTGTAAATCGTCCGCTCCGAGACTTCCAGCCTTTCCGCTAATTCTTTCGCCGTCATTTGTCCCTGCGCCTGAAGCATTAAAAGAATAGATATCAGTCGATCTCCTCTCATATGACCACCTTTTTTATCAATGGATGAACTTATTTAATAAAATATGACAATGGTTGTCAAGATTCAGCTTTTATAATGAGCATATCTTTTATAATGAAAGGAATGGGATGAATGAAACCGCTGAAAGGAAAAATCGCTCTCGTAACAGGCGGAAGCAGAGGCGCCGGCCGCGCCATCGCTGTCGAACTTGGAAAAGCCGGTGCAACCGTGTATATGACAGGCCGCAGCATCAGGGGGGCTTCCACGAATCAATGGCCCGGTACAATTGATGACACCGTGTCACAAATTGAAGCTTCCGGCGGAAAGGGTATTGCTGTAAGATGTGATCATACGAACGATTCAGAAACAGAGGCTGTCATCGCTAAAATTCGCGAAGAACAAGGAAAACTGGATATCTTGATCAACAATGTATGGGGTGCGCACGATCTGGGTGTCGAGGCAAAGCCTTTTTGGGAATTGTCATTAAAAAATTGGGATACGATGTTCACCGCAGGGGTGCGCGCCCAGCTGGCGACGAACCACTTCGCCGTGCCGCTCCTTCGCGAAAATAAACAAGCTCTTATCATTCATACGACCTTTTGGGATGAGAACAAATACACCGGACAGTTTTATTACGATTTGGCCAAGAACGCCATCGTCCGGATGGCGTACGGTCTTTCATTGGAATTAAAACGGGACAACATTGCCGTTCTTGCCGTTTCGCCGGGATTTATGAGAACCGAACTTGTGCTGAAGTACCATAAATCAGATGAGGCGGATTGGCAGGAGTCAGAAGATTTAAGGAAAACCGAAACGCCTTATTATGTCGGACGCGGAATCACAGCATTGGCCAAAGATCCGGATGTGATGGAGAAAAGCGGACGTGCGTTAAGAGTTGGTGATTTAGCCAAAGAATATCAGTTTACAGATGTGGACGGACGGTATATTCCGCCATTTACGATATAGGGATTAGGGATCGCCTCTCGGGGGAAATGATTCTTTAAAGGCAGATCAGGTGAAGGCGTTTATCCTGCTTTGATCGTTTCCGCCAACGTTATATAATGGAATGACAGTCATGATTTCAACAGCACGCGGAATTTCGTTCGCCCAATCTGAACTGCAACTGAAGGAGGAATCATATGATTGAAGTCAAACCTATAAACGCGGAAGATACGTATGAGATCAGGCACCGCATTCTCCGGCCGAATCAGCCGCTGGAAGCATGCAAGTATGAAACCGATTTGCTCGGGGGCACGTTTCACCTCGGCGGATATTATCGGGACAGGCTGATCAGCATCGCCTCCTTTCATCAAGCCGAACATTCAGAGCTTGAAGGCCAAAAACAGTATCAGCTGAGAGGGATGGCGACACTTGAAGGGTACCGCGAGCAAAAAGCGGGCAGTACGCTTATCCGCCATGCCGAAGAGCTTCTTCGGAAAAAAGGCGCAGACCTTTTATGGTGCAACGCCAGGACATCTGTGAGCGGGTACTATAAAAAGCTCGGCTTCAGCGAACAAGGCGGGGTCTACGATATACCGCCGATCGGACCTCATATTTTGATGTATAAGAAATTGACATAAAAAACCCCGCCGGAAGCGGGGCATTCTCTGCCGCATGAGCATTAAAGCTTTGCGGCCTCTTTTTTAAATTGCGCAAGCGCGTTTGTCACTTTTCCGAATTCGGAGGCGTGCGGGCGGTCATCTCCGTCCTTATAGCCGTAGTCGACCATCCGGTTTCTGTTGAGGCAGAGCTTCGTCAATTCCGGCTTGAATAAGTCGAACAATTCGAAGCGCTCATGCAGTTCAGGAAATCTCTGCTGATATTCCAAAATCGCATCAGCCAAAGCTTTCCACAGGCGCTTTTCAGGAAGCAGACCGTCATTTTCCAAAATGTTGGCCACATAGCGCAAATGGCAAATGAAAAGCCCTGTAAAGATAAACTGCACAAGCCCTTCCGGCGGCTCGCTTCTGAGAACGACTTTTAAATCTTCTGTCAAACCGCTCAGTTCAGGCAGCGGCTGGTCGCTGATATTGACGTCATCTACAAAATCTTTAATCGCCAGCCTGTGCGGCTGATAATCTTTTAAGACGAGAATCGTATTTTGTCCGTGCGGCGAAAATACGGTTCCGTAGCGGTACATGAAATGCAGAAGCGGCGGCATCACGGTGTTAAACAGCTTTCCGATCCACTCCTCCGCTGACAGCTCCGACTTTTCGATCAGGCGCCTGATAAACGGCACGCCGCCTTGATCAATGTATGTTAAAGAAGCGAGCGTAACAGGCTGCTCTCCATCTTCCAAATACGTATAAATGCTTTCTCTGAAAATAGCGCCGAGCATTTCCAAATATTGATACGGGGCTTTTTCAAGAGCATGATAGTATTGGTGATCAACGTTCAGACTGGCATTTTCGCCCGGCAGGATCACCCTGCATTCATCTTTTAGAAATGCGTCGTTTTCGGCGATCCCTTTAATATGCTCAGTAATTCTCGGCGCGATCACCGTCCGCTCCGACGGCAGTCCTCTGTATACAAGCGTATTTAAAATGCTCATCGGCAGTTTAATATGATGCTTGTGTTTGTTTGTGATGTTTGTAAAGGTCCTGATCGACTGCTGCGGCAGGTACTCGTCTCCGCCTTCCCCTAAAGGAATGATCGCTTTTGAAGCAATTTCTTCCGGAAACTGCTGAATGATCGTATTTGTCCACTGCCATTTGTGGACGGGCAGATAATAATAGTCTTCACTGGCTGCGTCCTGCTTTTCTATCACTTTAGCGAACTGCCTTAAAGTCAGCTCATCAAGCTCTTTATGAATCAGCGTTTCATAATCGAGTCCTTCAACTGAGTGGAATGACGCGGTCTCTTTGTGTACAGCGATCCACAGCAGCCGTTCGGCTCTCTGATTTTCCGGTGCAAACCGGAGGTAGTCATCATAGCCAAAACCGATTCTTCCTTTGTTGTAGACGATCCACGGATGGCCTGTCATCTCGCCTTCAATGACGGCATAATCGGCTTCGGTCAGCTCGTCAGCCGTAAGCGCATCCTTTGCCAAAAGATGAGCATCCGCCAGCATCGTATGGTTGAACTCTTTGATCAAATGCCCCGCTGTTTCCGGACTCATCGGGATATGCGGCTGGATATCGAGGAGAAATTCAATCGCGCTCACTTGTTTTGTCCATTGTCCGCTCTTGAAGACTTCAATCGTCTCCGGCATCGCGTCAAAACTGTCAAACATGCGGGGTTTGGCGGCAAACCGGTACACCTTATCCTCCGCCGTTCTCAGCTCATACCGGTTGATGCCGTCTTCAGTTTCAATGAAATCGGGCTTGATGATATCCTCATACATATACTCAGAAAGCATCTTCGCCAGTAATCGCCGATTGACTTCTGTCCACCTGTCCGGATTGAGGACCCTCTTTAATTCATCTTGAAACAACATGAAAATGCCTCCTTTATTAGCCGTTTGGCACCGCGGTTTTTTCGGTGATTCCTGTTCCGAATGTCTGGAAAACCGTTTTGTGGCTGACGTTGTATACTTCTCTCCCGGCTAGCTGATTGATGATCACCGAGTTCCGGTAAGCGCCGAGTCCCAGGTCAGGCGCTCCGACGCCGTGCGTGTGCAGCTCTCCGTTTTGAACGAAAATATGGTTTTTTGATGTTGCAGCTGTCACCAGTCTATAGTCGCGCGTAATGACATAGCGGCCGCCCGCGTCCTTTTCAATCAGGCTGTCAACAGGTGCCAGACACTCCGGCAGCCTCTCTTTATAGCCCGTCGCCAGGACGACCACATCTGCCTGCCGCTCAAACCGTTCTTCATTCACCCGGTTTGCGCAGTGCAGAATCAGCGTTTCTCCATGCTGTTCGATCTGCTTGACTTCTGTCATGGACTGAAGATCAAAAGCCGCTTCCCGCCCTCCGCAGGTCCGCTCATACAGAAGATGATAAATATCGCTGATCGTCTTCGCGCTGATTCCTTTATAAAGGAGATCCTGCTGCGTTAGCAATTCATCTTTTTTCCACTGTGGAAGCTGATAGAAAAAATCGATATAATCAGGCGAAAAATATTCGAGCCCGAGGTTCGAATATTCCATCGGGAAGAAGCCTTTTGAGCGGGTGAGCCAGCTGACATGCTCCGCTTCATCTTCACCGACGAGGTCATAAAACACCTCGGCTGCGCTTTGACCGGAGCCGACGACGGCCACCCTTTTCCCTTTAAATCCGTCGGGCTTTCTCATTAAATACTCAGCTGAATGGAACACCGAGCCTCCCAAAGCGTCTGAGAGCGTTTCGGGAACGTGCGGGCCCGTCCCAATGCCAAGCGCAACATGCCTCGTGTAATAAACGGCTTCCCCGCCGTTTTCCCGATTCACGACCCGCACTTTAAAAAGCGCCTCCGGATTCGATTCAATGAGCGATATGCTTTCAACATTCATCCCGAAGCGGCACGAGTCAAGCTGTTCTGCCACCCAGCGGCAGTAGTGGTTGTATTCCTTTCTCGGAATATGAAAGTCTTCCAGAAAATAAAAAGAATACAGACGGTTATGCTGCTGGAGATAGTTTAAAAAGCTGTATTCGCTTGTCACATCGGCCATGCTCACCAAGTCGGCCAAAAACGGCACCTGCAGTGTCGTCCCTTCAATCAGCATGCCGGGATGCCAGTTAAAGCTTTCATTTCGTTCAAAAAACAGCGCATTAATCTCAGGCACGGAATCGGCTAATGCGGCAAGGCCAAGGTTAAACGGCCCGATGCCGACGCCGATGACATCATATACATCAGTGGCTCTCTTTGTAGAGTTCATCTTTTTTCCCCTTTTCAAAAAAACGTTCTCGTTCGCAAAACATCAATAATCCGGTTTTATCAGGGAGATTCACAGGTTTAATCGGGCGAAACCCGCATTTTTCAAAAACATGAATCATTTTTTTGTTGCGGATATCCGGCTCTGCGATGACCTTTTTTGTGTTAGGCTCGGCAAATTGCATACAGACCATCGCTTTTAAAAGCGGAAGGGCCAGCCCTTTTCCCAAGTACTCTTTTTCTCCGATCAACAGGTGGATGCCCTGGTCAAAAGGTTCATTATCATAGTGGTGTTCAATGACGTCCCCCTTGACCCAGTACGACTCCCAGTAGCTCATGGGCACACCGTCGATAGAGCCGATGTACAGCGTTTGGTGGGGGTCTGTGATGGCCTTGTGAAAATGGTCTTCAAATTTTGCAAACGGCATGTTTAAATGCCAAAACGGGATGACGTGCTCCTCCTGCATCCAGCGATAGACGAGCGATACGTCTCTTGCATAGTCCGCTTTTTGAAATGTGATCCGGTCGTTCATTGGACGGCCGCCGCCTCCTTTAACAGCGGATTGCCGACAGACGTATAACGAGACTGGGTTTCAAGCGAGCCCGTCAGCTCATCCATGTCGTAAAATCTCGTCAGCAGATTGGCCTTGCACGGAAGCTCCGAAAACCGAAGCAGGCTGTCCGTCAACTCAGTGATGCCGTAAATGTGTTCCGCTTTTTCAAGCCGCTCTCTGATCATGGACAGGAGCGTTTCTTCCCGGATCAGCCCTTCGCAGCCAAAGCCGTTCACCAGCCCAAACAGATGGTTGAAGAAGAAATAATAGCGCAGTCTCTCAACAGCCACGCCGTCCGTGCAGATCGTCTCGCTCCTTTCGCTCAAGTCTTCGATCAGCTTGGAAAGAATCCCGGCTTTTGATTCGCTGTAGTAATAGCCTTGATTATCCCTGTAGTAAAACGTCTCCGGATAGCCGTTTTTTAAGCGGATAACGGCGTTTTGCTGGTGCGCTTCAATCGCCAGCCCGTATGTTTCAAACAGCCATAAAACAGGCTCTAGCGAAATGGATAAATATTTGTCAAACCAATCAATGCTCACTTCTTCCGTTGTCCGCCCTTCTTTTAACGCCAGCCCGCGGATAACAGAGGACAGCCGCGACTCTTTCCCGAAGGCGTGATCTTGGCAAAGCCCGGCGACCAGACATGCAGAACGGTCGTCTTCATAAAACGGATTCTCCCTGATCACGACTTCAAAGCCGGACTCCCTGTTCTCCCCCCGAATCGAGATGTAGGCAGGATCTGTGATAACGCGAAAGCCCGGAAACTCCTGTTTTAACCTTTGACCGAGTTCTGTCTGAAGCAGCCGGGCCATTTCAACACCTCTGTCCAATTCTTTCTGCTTGTTCACACGAAGCGAATTCGTGATTTTGATCGGGATCGAGAATTTGTACATATAGCGCGAGTGCTTGCTGTAAACCGTGCGGACGGAGGATGTCGCCGTGAACGTCCTGCCCTTTGCACCGAGATATGTAAGGAGACCTTGATCGATCAATTTTTGCACATACGGCTCCTCCAGCAAAGCTCTCGCCTGGAGCGGGTGTGCGGGAAGAAGCGCAAAATCCGGATCGGCCGTTTGCTCGTCTAGCCACGCATTATCAATCATCGGGTCGTTTCTCAATTCCTCTTGTATGACTAGCGGCGCTTTTGTTCCAGTACTTGAATCGTGCAGAACGAGCGAGGCATGCGCCTTAAAGTAATGAAGCTGAAACTCCCCTTTCAATTCAGGTGAGAAAATGTTTTCCTCTTCAGGTTTCATGCCCTGCCTGCTTTTTGGCGTCGGGTGCATCAGATGACCGAGCAAGAGCGACTGCTCCGCTTCGATAAACGTAAAATCAGCGCGGCTAAGCTCATTTTGATCACCGGCCCGTTCTTCCACATAACGGCTGATATTGCGGCAGCTCAAAATGACTCTGAGCAAGAATTCATCCTCGGCACCCCCGCGGTTTTGCTGAAGAAGCAATTCTTTTGAAGCGAGGGAGACGAGCGTGACATAGTCGAGCGGAAGCGGCTTGTTTTGGGTTGTTTGATAGTAAAGCGGAAATGAGAAAAGGTGCCTTCCCGTCTTCGACCAGTACTTGATCGGAACGATCAGCTCGATTTGCTGGCGTTTTAGCGGAACAATCAGCGTTTTTTGAGAGCCGTCCGCGATCTCACGGGTTTTGATGCCGGTTTCACGCAAATAGCAATTTAAAAAACTTTGAATCGTAGCGTTTTCTGCTATTTCTTTAAATGAACTCATCTTGTTACCCTCCTGCTATTCGTATAAAGACTTGCCAGCTCTTGAATCCTGCCGAGAATGTCGTCAAGATCCGAAAGCGTCGTCCGCGGATTCAGCAGCGTGAATTTTAAATACGTTTTCCCGGCTGCTGCCGTCTTGGCGATCACCGCCTGTCCCGTTCTGAACAATTCTCTGTGGATACATTTATTCAAACGGTCGTTCTCTGCGTCGTCTTCTGAGGCGAGGCAGCGGAAGACGACAGCGTTCAGTTCAGGGTGCGGATTCAGCAGTTCGAACCGATCGCTTGCTGAGATTTTTTCCGCTGTCGCTTCGGCCAATGCGAATGTCCAGTCAATCATCTCGGCGAATGTATCTTCTCCAAGCACACGCAGCGAGACAAACAGCTTTAAAGCGTCAAAGCGCCTCGTCGTCTGAATCGATTTATTGACGAGATGAACGATTCCCTCCGCTTCATCCTCTTCAGGATTTAAATAATCGGCATGATAACCAATCAAGCGGAAATGCCTTCTGTCTTTGACAAGAAAAGCGCCGCAGCTGACCGGCTGATAAAACTGCTTGTGGAAGTCGACGCTGATGGAGTCGGCCCTGTCGATACCGGCCAATTTATAGCGGCGGGTTCTGCTCAAAATCAACGCCCCTCCATACGCGGCATCAACGTGAAGCCAAAGCCCGCCGGCATGCGCGGCATCCGCAAGCTCGGAAAGCGGATCGATGCTTCCGAAGTCCGTCGTACCGCATGTGGCAACAATCGCAAATGGATGTAAGCCCGATTCCTCAAGCAGCGTTGTTTTTCGCTTTAAATCGTAAAGGCTCATCCGCTTTTCATCATCTGTATCGACGAGTACGACGGCGCGCTCTCCAAGTCCGAGCTGGGAAGCCGACTTTTTCACGGTAAAATGAGCATCCTTTGAACAGAGGATCCGCAGCCTGTCCGCTTCCGGCGGCAGTCCGTCCTTCTGTACGTTCCAGTTCCACTGCTTTTCACAGAAAGCATCGCGGGCCAACAGAAGTCCCATGTAATTAGACTGTGTGCCTCCGCTCGTAAATGTTCCGTCAGCATTCTTTCCGTACTCGAACTTTCGGCAAAGCCACTGCACCATTTCTTCCTCGATCAATGAAGCCGCTCCGCTTTGATCAAACGAATCCATCGACTGATTCAGCACACTGATCAGCATCTCTGCAGCGAGTGCCGGGATGAGCGGCGGACAGTGCAAGTGTGCGGCGCATTTTGGATCTTCAACATGAATCCGGTGCGGCAAATAGGCTTCTTTTAGATCAGCGAGAACATCCGCAAGCGGTTCTCCCGCTTCCTTAAACGAAAACAAGTTTTTAATTTCGTGCTTTAATTCATTCGGCATCTTCCCGCTGTAGGGCTTCATTTTATTTTTCCAATCGGCCCACAGCGTCTCTACAGCGGCCTCGGCCGCGTCACGGTATGCTTTGATCCCCTGTTCGCCGTTGTGCATAAACAGGGAATCAAAGTTTTTCTGTTTACTTGACTGCTTCATAGACGGCCTCTCTGAAGATCGTGATGATATCGTCGATTTGCGCCTCTGTTACGATGAGCGGCGGCAAGAAGCGGATCACGCTTCCATGGCGTCCTCCCGTTTCAACGATCAGTCCTTTTTCAAAGCATTTTCTTTGAATCACGCTTGCAAGCTCCGCATCAGCCGGATAGCTGCCGTTTGTGTTTTGTTTTTTATGCGGTGCGACAATTTCGGCGCCGATCATCAGCCCCCGTCCCCGGACATCACCGATTTCAGGAACGTGTTCCTGAATGTCTTGCAATTCCTGCATGAGCTTCGCACCGACTTTTTCTACATGTGACAGTACATCGTGCTCTTTTATATATTTTAACGTTGCACTTCCGGCCGCCATCGCCATCTGGTTCCCTCTGAATGTGCCGATATGCGCCCCCGGTCCCCACTGATCAAGGTCTTGATCATAGATGACGACAGACAGAGGAAGACTTCCGCCGATCGCTTTTGAAAGGACGATGACATCCGGTATAATGCCGGCGTGCTCGAACGCAAACATTTTTCCGGTTCTGCCGATGCCGGTCTGCACTTCATCAATGATTAGAGGGATTCCGCGTTCTTTTGTGATCCTTCTCATTTCTTTTATCCATTCAGCCCGAGCCGGAACTGAGCCTCCTTCTCCTTGTACGGCTTCAAAGATCATCCCGGCCGGCTGTAACATTCCGCTTTCCGGATCATCCAGCATATTTTCGATATATGCGCTCGACAGCTTGTGGCTCGCCTCTCCTCCTCTTCCAAACGGGCAGCGGTATTCATACGGATATGGCAGGAAATGCACATCAGGCATAAGTCCCTGGACATTTTCCTTTGGAGATAAATTTCCGCTCAGCGCCATCGTTCCATGAGTTGCACCATGATAGGCACCGTGAAACGACAAGATGGTTCTTCTCCCCGTTGCCGTTTTGACAAGCTTGAGAGCGGCTTCGATCGCATCGCCGCCGGTCGGACCGCAAAACTGGATCTTCGCCCGTTTGGCAAACGCCTCAGGAAGACTTGCAAATACTTCGCTGACAAACTCTTCTTTGATTTCCGAAGTGATATCAAGCGTGTGCAGCGGGCGTTTTTCATCAAGCATTTTTTGAATCGCTTCAATCACAACTGGATGATTATGACCAAGCGCAAGCGTCCCCGCTCCTGCCAGGCAGTCATAATATTGCTTTCCATCCGCATCAGTCACCAAGACGCCTTCCGCGGTTTGCATGGCGAGCGGAAATCTTCTCGGATATGAACGCGCATTAGACTCTCTTCTATTTTGCTGCTCCAAAAACACTTGATTTTTAGAACTCGTTTGTACAGGCATAGAAAGCATTCCTCCAATTGATAAAGATTATCATTTTCAATGACAAAAAAAGTGTATATTTTGTGACACCGGCATGTCAATAAGATTCAGAAAAATAGGACGTTTCTCACAATGAGGCAACATAAAGAGTTCCTCTACTGCAAATCCAGCTGCTAATATGAATCAATAGTTCCTTGAATGATATGTTAATGGAATTTTTTGGACTGTTTTTAAATAACCCGAGGCCTGAAATAAAAAGGAGCGGCTGCTGAACGTCGATTTTTCAGCAGCCGGTACAGCAGGGACTCACATGAGCTTCCCGGCGAGTTCTGCGATCGTTTGAATGCCGTAGCGAAGCTCTGGCAAAGAGGCGTACGAATAGGACAATCTGATGCTGTATTTAGCTTCTTTATCGTAGAGGGTGCCGGGATTGATGAGGATGTTTTTCTGTAATGCTTGTTCGAACAAAGCGCTGAGCGAGAGCGGCTTTAGAAATGTGACCCAAATGTAAAACCCGCCTGAAGGCTTTTCCCAGCGGGCGATTCCTCTGCAATAGGTCTCAAGACACCGGAGCGCCTCATCCCGCCTTCGTCTCAGTTCGCCTTTGATCCGGCTGAGATTTTCATCATAAAGTCCGCTTGAAAGCCACTTTGCAGCCGCCCATTGCGACAATGAACTTGAGCCGTAGTCAGTCTGCATTTTAATATCGGCCAGCCTCTCGATGACGGGCTCCGGGCCTGTGATCCAGCCGATGCGAAGGCCGGGGCTGACGGTTTTCGATAGTGTACTGACATAAAGAATGCTGCCTTCTCTGTCCATGGCCTTCAGCGGCGATGACGGCGGACCGTCAAGCCGCAAGTCGCCGTATGCGTCATCTTCAATAACCGGGAGCGACAGCCGTTTGCTCATTTGAATCAGCTCGCGCTTCCGGTTTTCCGACATCAGTTTGCCCGTCGGATTGTGAAATGACGGAATCGTGTACAGTAAATCGGCGCCATGCCGTTTTTTTACCGCCGGAATGACGGACGGGTCTAATCCCCCGCCATCCATTGGAAGCCCGCAAAGCCGCATGTCCATCGATTGAAAAACGTGCAGCGAGTATAGGTATGACGGCTTTTCCGTCAACACGACGGCTCTCCGCTTCAAAAGACCGATCGATATGAGCTGCAGCGCTTGGAGCGCTCCGGAGACAATCAGAATCGAGTCGGCCGATACACGCACACCCTTCCGGCCCAGATGCTCCGCCAGCACCTCTCTTGTATAGCGGCTTCCTTTCGGTTCTTCATACCCGAGCATCAGCCTATCAGACGGTGCGCGGCGAAGAATCTCTTCCATCTGTTGATAAGGCAGCAGTTCAGGCGCCAATTCACCTGTGCCGAGCCTGATGATCCCTTCTGTAAACTCCTGCCTGTTGATTTCCTGAACCGTCATTGAATTGGGACGGTGAATTCCCGAACGTACATAACTCGTCCAGTCAAGCGGCGGACCCGCCGTCAATTGTGACCATGTTTGATTGGCCACCTTTGTGCCTCCTCCCCGGTTGCCTTCAAGAAATCCTTGGGCTGTCAGCTCGTCCAGAGCCGCGGTAACCGTGCTTCTATTCACTTGAAAGATGGAGGCCAGCTTGCGTTGTGAAGGGATTTTCGTCCCGGCCGGCCATTCCCCCTGTAAAATCTTCTCTTTTATGATCTGTTCGATTTGCTGGTATAGCGGAATGTCTGAATGTCTGTTCAGCTGTCTGTGCACTTCATGTTCAGCTCCTTTTTTAAAAAGATAGCATTTGGCTGGGCAATTAGACCAGCCAAATGGCCGGAGACATTCCCTGCTTCTTGCTCTACAATAAAACGGATGTTTTGAATGAAAGGGGTTTTTACAGTCATGAACGCAGTTATTCACGGAATGATTCTCGCTTTTGGACTGATCTTGCCGCTCGGCGCGCAAAATGTCCTGATTTTTCAGCAAGGGGCCGCATCATCGAGCATTTGGCGTGTCTTGCCGCTTGTGATCTCCGCATCGTTGTGCGATTCCCTCCTGATTATACTGGCAGTCACAGGTATTTCCGCGGCTGTCGCCGGCCTTCCTGAAGTTAAATTTGTCCTTTTGACCGGAGGATTTTTGTTTCTCATTTATATGGGATGGATCACATGGAGGAGCAAACCGGCGGTAGGAAACGCGTCCGAAGCTATGCCGCCCAAAAAGCAAATCGCTTTTGCTGCGGCCGTATCGCTCTTAAATCCGCACGCCTTGCTCGATATCGTCGGCGTGATCGGCACCAACTCTTTAGCGTATGAAGGTGCGGATCTTTGGCTGTTCACCTGTGCATGTATGATCGTTTCGTGGCTATGGTTCCTTGGACTTGCCGCAGCGGGAAGACTTCTCAAACAGCTCGATTCACAGGGGATCGTCATGACCTTGTTCAATAAAGGATCTGCGGCTGTCATGTGGGGGCTTGCCGCCTACCTCGGCGCCTCGCTGTTTACCTGATCCTGCGGGAACGCGGCTTCTGTCCGCATAAACCTGAGAAGCAGCGAGCACAATAAGGACATCCGGTAACCCGGCAATGATCAATCGCTGATGAGGGATGTCCATGTTTCGAAAATATAAAAGAAAGGGAGCCGGATTGCGGAGCGCTCCCATTACGAAAGATGCCCTTCTTGACGCCACCGCCGGTATGGCTGATGCGGTGATCGAAGAGCATGAAACAAAAGGCGGACAAAAAGCAGTATTTTACTATTTACATACCATCATTGATCGGGTCATGCTGCAACAGTCGATCATCAGGCCTCTGATCATGAGCGCCGAAGAAGAGTCAATATATCGCTGTTTAAAAACCTTTGTTTTGCACGTTGAACCGATCGTATCTTTAGAAACCGCAAAGGAGTGGCTGATGTCCGGTTCGATCATCATCCATGATCCGGACAGGCAGCAGTGGTTTGCCATTCCCATTGAAAATCGGGTCGGCCGGCAGATCGAACCGTCTCAAACCGAAACGGTGATGTACGGTCCGAAAGACAGTTTTACCGAGCAGCTCGACGTCAATCTTTCTTTGCTGCGGCGCAGGCTGCCTTTAACCAATTTAAAAGCGGAAAGGCTGACGGTCTGTTCGCTCAGCAAAACATCTGTTGTTATCGTTTATATTGCCGGATTAACCAATCCGGAATTGATTGAGGAAGCCAGAAAAAAAATCGCGGAAACCGATTTTGACATGATCTTCGATTCCGCACAGCTCACTGAATTGATTGAAGATCATCATCATTCGATTTTTCCGCAGTTCCAGCAGACCGAGCGTCCCGACATTTCCGCATACAATTTAAGCATTGGCAAAGTCGCCATTTTGGTCGATCAGACGCCGTTTGTATTACATGCACCGATCACGTTTTTTCACCTTTTTCACTCCGCTGAAGATTATACGACGCGCTGGCCGGTTGCCAGCTTTTTTAGAATGCTGCGCTACGCCAGTTTTTTTCTGTCTATTTTGCTCATCCCTTTTTATGTGGCTTTGTCGACTCATCATTATCATATGTTTCCGCTCCAGATCCTTTATGTGCTGATCGAATCAAGGAGCAAAGTGCCGTTCACCCCGTTTTGGGAAGCGGTTCTTATGCTGCTCGTCATTGAAATTATTAAGGAAGCCAGCGTGCGGATGCCGACAAAATCAAGTTCAACATTGGGGGTTATCTCGGGGATTGTGATTGGAGAAGCGGCGGTGCAGGCGGGCTTTGTCAGCAAAGTGCTAATCGTTTTGGTCGGCATCTCAACGGTCGCGTCATTTTTGGTGCCTAACTACATCGTAGCTAAAGGGCACACTTTGATTCATTTTACGATGCTCGTGTTCTCCGCCTGCCTCGGTTTTTTCGGATTGATCTTCGGAATGATCGGACTGTTTGTTCATTTGAACGGGCTTACTTCTCTCAAGCAGCCTTATTTTGCGCCGATTACTCCGTTATATTGGCGCGATTGGCTCGATCTTTTTATACGAAGTCCTTTGATCTGGCTGAAAAAGCGCCCCGAATATCTGCATACCTTGCAAAAATGGCGGTACGTTAAAAGGAGATGAAGCGGCTTGAGTTCTTTTCAATTATTTCACAAGACACGGCCTCTCGGCGGAATTTACATCGCCCTCATCGCCAACCGTATGCAAGTTCTTTTTTTCATCTTGGTTCTGCCGATGTATCTGGTTCACCCTTACATGATGTTCGTTATGCTCGCTGTCGGAATGCTGTCACAGTTCAACTTGTACCTGTTGTCCAAATGGCTGTCTTCTCCAGCGGCCGCAAAAGGCTATGAAGGCTTTGCCGCTCTCTTCGGCGAACGCAAGCTGCGCTTTTTTATCCTGATCGGCTTAATTCAGCTCGCGTTAAAGATCGCGATCATGATCACAAGCTACGCCGAAACGGTGAGACACTTCATCTTTCCCGCCATCAATATCAACTGGCTTGTGATCTTGATTCTGGTGATCAGCGGATATGCGGCCTCCCGCGGCATGGAAAATACGATGCGATTTGTCATCATTGCCTTTATGTCATCATTTTGGATCGTGTTCATTTTTATCAGGTTTTATATCCCCCCGATCGCTTCCTTGACCGATTTATATCCGTTGATTCCTTTTGACTGGACTGAACATTCTTGGAAGGCGCTGCTCGTCATGTGGTCTTCTTTTTCCAGTCCCGAGTATTTGATTTGTCTGGCTCCATGGTTCAGCAAGGAAGCTAATATGCTGAAATGTTTATCGGTCGGTAATGCGATTTCACTCTTCGAATATTTGTTTTTGTTTATCGGTGCATTATTTTTCTACGGCTCCTCTTATTTGCTGGAAACCATTTTTCCGGTGATAAACATGCTCCGCTATTTGCAGTCGCCGATTTTGGAGCGGATCGATACGTTTCTACTGTCTGCCCATATGTTTCATTTTGCGTTTGTAATCGCGATTTTTTTACTCTGCTTTTACGGAGGCCTCCGCATTTTGTTTAAAAGAATGGCCAAGCCTGTGACGCGAAGAGGATTTCTGTTCAGCTTCCTATTGCTCATGGGATGTTCGCTCGTGTTAAGCACCTGGTTTTGGCAATCCGGAAAGCAGCAAGATATGTGGTTTTTGATCGAAGTATCCATCGGAGCCGTCACTTACGCATTGATTCCGGCTATTCTTGTCATTGCCGGAAAACGAAAGGGGCGCATGCAATGATCAGCGGGAAACGCCTCATATTAAACGGCTGTATCGCACTTGTGATTTTCATGACGATTGAGGGCTGCTCTCCATTTGTTGAAAACAATGAGATTGAAGAAATCTCACCGGTTACCTTTTGGTATATCAAAGAAGGAAAAAAAGGAAAGATCTCAATGAGCACCACCGTCCCTCCGGTGGGCCTTGAAAAGAAGCGGCTATTCAGCACCGAAGTCAATATGATCAAACAAGTCGGCAAGCGATTTAATTTAAATTATTACAACGAGCTGAAAAACGGGCAGCTGAGAATGGTGATGATCGAAGAAAATCTCGCTGAAAAAGGCATACTTCCGATTATCAACACGCTTCTGTCAGACCCGAAAATCGGCCCTCGCCTTTATCTCATCGTCGTCAACGGCGATTTTGACAAATATATACTGAACGAATTGAAGCAAAGCGAGAATTTTGACTTTTATCTTTATCAGACGTTAAGGCATTTTGAAAGAGCCAACCAGGGTGAAATGAGCATCGTTAACCTGCATCAATTCAAAAACCAGCTGTACACCCACTATTCAGATCCTTACGTGCCTGTTTTCAGAACCGATGGTAACCAGTTCACATATGAAGGAACAGGACTTTTCCGAAACGACAAATTCGTGAAGACACTGACCGGCATAGACGATCAAATTTTTCAGCTGCTCAACAATAACAGGTATTTGAAGTTCCTCACGATTCCCAACTTGTCAATCATAATCGGCCAAGCCCGCTCAACCGTCACATTTGACTTAAATCAAAACAATACAGCTTTATCAATGAAAGTCAGCATAAACGCGGGCATTGAAGAATACACAGGCGACAAAAACCTGCAGGATCAAAGCGAGTTCAGCGCACTTGTCCATGATGTGGAATCCGAATTGGAAAAGAAAACAGCGGACATGATAAAGGACATGCAAAACATTCGGGTTGATCCGCTTGAAGTCGGCGGTGAAGCGCTTTTTCCGTTTACGAAGCCGATGAGCGACAAAGCGTGGCTGCATCGTTGGGAGAAGATGGATGTCGAGGTGGACTATCAGGTGAATCTGAGACCGAATCTGAATGTGCAATAAGGGGCTTGCAGTTGATTGAAAACGCTGAGAGAAAGGGCGGCATCGGGCGGAGAAATGCTTTCTTCCGCCCTTCTTTCTGTTGATCCTATTGACCGCAGGATGATCTCCGGCATACTTTGTCTTTATCACAGCCCGTTTATGAGCCCCGTTTCATACCGTAAGCTGTTTCGTCTGATACTGAATCTTGACGGTCTTGCCTGTTGACCAGGATTCTGTGGCCGCAAGCGCGATTTCCAGATTGACTGCCGCATCCACTTCAGTCACAATCGGTTTCGTTTTGTTGCGAACACACTTGGCAAAGTGCTGCATCTCTAAGCAGTACGCTTCATGGAACCTCGCCTGGAAATCCGGAATGATATTATAGCTGCTCCCCTGCCCGGTCCGCACGGTAACCGCCGGGTTCCGCAGCGTCCCGATGAAGATGCTGCCGTCCGTCCCGATAATTTCGGCGCGTATATCGTGGCCGTAAGACGAATTGCGGCTTGCTTCCGCATCACCCGCCGCCCCCGAATCAAACTCCATATAGGTGAGCGCTTGATCGACATCATGGCATCCCGGCATGAACGCGTGCTTCAAAACCCTTCCGTGGCCGGAAACCGAAGTAATTTCAGCCCCCATTAAATAACGCGCGATATCATAATCGTGAATCGAACAATCGACGAAAATACCGCCGCTTTTTTTAATGAATTCGGCCGGAGGAGAGCCAAAATCGCGCGTAAACCCTTTATAATAGATCGGTTTGCCGATCTCTCCGGCATCGATCCTCCTTTTGGCATCCGCATAAGCAGGATCAAACCGCCTCATAAACCCCACCTGGCAAATCACGCCCGTTTCTTTGACTTTAGCAATGACTTCAATCGATTCTTCAAGATTTAATGTCAACGGCTTCTCGACGAAAATCTGTTTGCCGCATTCGGCCGCCTGTTTGATCACTTCGGCATGGGTAGATGTCGGTGTAACGATGACGACGGCATCAATCTCTGGATCGTGGAGACATTCAAACGGATCTTCAAACCACTTTTCAACACCCAGTTCAGCGGCAATCTCCCTCGCCCTCCCCTCTGCCGGATCGGCCACAGCGGCGAGCAGGACCCCGGGCACCTCGGTTTTGAGGTTTTTCGCATGGTAATAGCCGAGCCTTCCGAGCCCTAATACGGCGCATCTCACTCGTTCTGTCATTTTCTTCTCTCCCTTCTTACATATTGAAAGCGCTTTATTAATTAGAGAAAGCGCTTGCTCATTTCAATTTTGATTTTACCCTGTATTTATTTTATCCGCAATGCTTTTTAGGATTTAACGAGAGCAAGCGCTTGCTCTTATTTTTTAAAAAAAGAGCGTTTTTTTCTATCAAAACCCGCTCTTTTCTGCATGTGCATCTTTTTTAAATGGAGGTGCCGTCGACTGTCTGACGACAAGTTCAGGCATGAGAATGATTTTGTTTTTCGAACTTTTCTCGCCGCTGATTTCTTCGGCCAGCAGCTCGGCCGCACGGCGGCCCATTTCTTCAATCGGCTGCGACACTGTCGTAAGCGGCGGATCGGTCATTTCGGCTAAAAACGTATTATCAAAGCCGATGACAGATAAATCCGTTGGAACTTGGAGCCCCCATTCCCTTGCAGTCTGAATGACTCCGCACGCAAGCACATCATTCATGGCGAAAACGGCGGTCGGAATGTTGCTTTCGAAAATCTGAGCGGCTGCTTTTTTGCCGCATTCCAGGGAAAAACCGGTACCGGCGATGAGCGATTCATTCACTTTGATGCCGGCTTCATCCATCGCTTTTTGGAAGCCTTTCAGCCTGTCTTTTTCTCCGGTTGTCGATCCGTCGCCGGCGATGCAGGCGATTGTCTTATGGCCGAGTGAAATTAAATGCCGCGTCGCTAAGTATCCGCCCATAAAATCGTCGATGACCACGACATCCAGCGGAACAAGGGCGCGGTCCTGAGAAATCATCACGAGCGGTATGCCCTCTTTTGCAATACCCTCGAGCGCATCCATGCTCTCCTGATTTTCGATGCCGGTCGCAAAAATGATGCCGTCGACGCTTTTTTGCTTGAGCACCGAGAAATACGTTGTCTCCTTTTTCGGATCGCGGTCGGTACTGCATATCATCATGCTGAATCCAAGCTCGCCCGCCCGCTCTTCAACGCTTTTGGCAAGCTCTCCGAAAAAAGGGTTTGCAATATCGGGCGTCAACAGGCCGATATTGTTCGTGCGCTTTCCGGTAAGCGCAGAAGCGTGAACATTCGGCTGATAATCGAGTTCTTTCATGACGGCATGCACTCTTTGCCTTGTCGACCTGCTGATTCTCCCGGTATTGTTGATCACCCGGGAAACCGTGGAAATCGAAACGCCTGCCGCTTCCGCTACATCATAAATGGTTTTTTTCATTTTGGTCCCCTCTAGTCCGCTGATGAAAGATATCTAATATTACATTATAGAGCGTGTCAGCTACCGCCGCAAATCAGCTCCCACTCCTCCCGCAATATTCCGTATCTGATTGAATCATAATAGACTCCGTCATAATATCTGACTTTGCGAATCCGGCCTTCCATCTTAAACCCCGCTTTTTCGGCGCACCTCATCATCCGCCTGTTGCCGGACCACGTCGTCATTCCGATTCTCGGCACATCGACGTTTTCAAATAGGAAGCCGACCCATAATTCTACGGCTTCCGTGCCGTAACCTCCGTTCCAGAACCGCGGATCATAGATGCCGATCCCGCATTCCAGCCAGCGTGTCGGCCGGCACTCCCAATAGTAAGAAACGGTTCCTTTCAGCTCTCCTTCGATCTCAATCGCCAAATAGCGCGGCGGTTTTTCTTTTAAAGCCGGCACAAAAGAGTCGAGAAAATATTGAAACGGTTCGGGCTGAAGCGGAAAATAAGGGGCATCCCATTTTTTCCATTCAGGGTTTCGGGTTCCGTAAATCATTCTCCATAATCCGGGCAGGTCATCCATTGTGATCGTGCGCAGCTTTACTTTTTCACCATTGATGGATGCCAAACTTTTCTCCTCCTATGCTTTGAAAATATCACTCAATATTTCTCTTCATCATCTTTCTGTATTCAACAGGCGAAATCCCTTCTATTTGTTTAAACAGCTTTGAGAAATAAGTCGGATCATCGATTCCGACTTGTTCGGCAATCGATGACATTTTGTCGTTTGTCGAAGAAAGGAGCCGCTTCGCTTCAAAAACCTTCGCCTTATTGGCGTATTGGCCCGGTGTGATGCCGAACGCCTTTTGCATGCAGCGGGTAATGTAGTCCTGGTGATAGTGAAGGGCAGCCGAGAGCTGCTCCATGCTGAGCTTCTCCTTATAGTGGCGGTCGATGTAATGCTGCGCTTCGGATGCCACACGCTCACTCGCCGAAGGAATGTGGAACGCCTCCTTCTGCAGGTGAATCAGCAGCTCTTCGAACAAGAGCTGCTTCCGAAGAGGCAGGTCGGAATTTTGGGCGGAATCGTCAATCAAACGTCTAAACTGCTGTTCAATAAACGCTTTTTGGTCGATCTTTCCCTTTCTCGGAATCTTTAAATGATATAATGTCGGCGTTTCAAACGTCCCCTTCTTCAGCTTGAGCTCGGTCCAGTTCTCACCTCCCTGCTGTGCAAAGCCATAAGACGGCTCCTGAAAGTGCAGCCAAAAATAGCGGGTATCGTCTTGACAGCCTTGGTGTCCATAATGCTCAAGCCCCGGTACAAGGATGATATATTCCCCTTCCCGGATCTGATGGGGGTCGCCGTCCTCAGTCAAAAATAGTTCCCCCTGTATTACATATAAGAGATCAAACACGGAATATTCACGCCTCACATGCTTTTCCCCTTTTTTGAACAGTCCTTCTCCGCCGGTAATCAACACAGGGAGCGGCGGAATTGTAAAGATGATATGTTCCATGTTCTCTCCCCTTTTCATCAAGTCGTATTTCTCCAAGAAGTATCGGTTTCGTCTCTTCTTATTATAAGAAAATGGCGTTACACTATAAAACGGATTTTTTAAAAGAAAGGGGTCAAACGCCATGAAAAAAACAGCACCTCAAAACCTCTCTTTATTCGCATTGACCTGGCCTATATTTATCGAGGTTTCATTATATATGTTAATGGGCAACGCAGATACCCTGATGCTCAGCCAATATTCCGATGACAGCGTGGCAGCCGTCGGCGTCAGCAACCAAATGCTGAACTTGATCATTGTGATGTTCGGTTTTATCGCCACAGGAACAACCGTTATTATTTCTCAATTTTTAGGAGCGCGGCAAAAAGCCGAAGCGATGGAAGTCGGCTATGTTTCTATCAGCGCCAATTTTATCATCAGTCTATTCATCAGCGCGGTGATTTATATATTTGCCAAACCGCTTTTATTGATGATGGGCCTGTCCGCCAACCTGCTGGCCGAGGCCGGCATCTTTCTCCAGATCGTCGGCGGACTGTCCTTTATTCAAGCGCTCATTATGACGTTCAGCGCCATTTTGAAAAGCTACGGGCATACAAAGGACACAATGGTTGTAACCATCGGCATGAATATCCTGAACATCGCCGGCAACTATCTTGTCATATTCGGGCCGTTCGGCTTTCCGGTTTTAGGCGTGGCCGGCGTAGCAATGTCCACTTCGATCGCGCGCATCATCGGCCTGTTCGCGATCGCTCTGCTCGTCAAAAAGCGCGTCGGCATGCCGATGTTGTCCAAACGGCTGTTTGTCTTAAAGAAAAGCCATCTGAAAAAACTGCTGAAAATCGGGATACCTTCAGCAGGGGAGCAGCTTTCGTATAACGCGTCACAGATGATTGTCACCTATTTTATCACGCTGATGGGCGCGCAGGCGCTGACGACAAAGGTCTATACCCAAAATTTGATGATGTTCATCATGCTTTTCGGCACAGCGATCAGCCAGGGAACGCAAATCTTAATCGGACGCCATATCGGCGCGAAACAATTTGATGAAGCGTACAGCCGCTGTCTGAAGAGCCTCTGGTGGGCTCTGGCCATTACAACATTTACTTCCGTTCTCTTCGCTGTGTTTTCCAAACAGCTGATCGGCATTTTCAGCAGCAATCCCGATATTATCGCAACGGCCAGTATACTGATCCTTTTGACGATTATCCTGGAGCCTGGCCGCTCGTTTAACGTGGTCATCATTAATTCTCTCAGAGCTGCTGGAGACGCGAAATATCCGGTTTATATGGCAATTGTCTCAATGTGGGGAATCGGCCTTCCGATCGCTTATATTTTCGGCATTCAGCTCGGATTCGGCCTGGCGGGAATATGGTTTTCCTTCATCGCCGACGAGTGGGTCAGGGGAATTTTGATGTACAGAAGATGGAGATCTAAAATGTGGCTACAAAAAGGCTTTGCGGCATAACCTGCTTTCAACTGAAAGCAGGTTTTTTCATGTCATAAAACATCACAATAATTTCATTCTGTGAATACAGACCTCTCTGATAATAGGTCTAATAGATTAATTTTTTTGAAAATTCGTATTGATTTTCAATTTGATATTACGTATGATAATAAACATAACAATACACGTAATAAAACCTTACACCAAAAGGAGGATTTACATTGTGAAAAAAATCGAAACGATTATACGCCCTGAACAGTTTCCCCGCCTCCGCAAAAAGCTTGAAGAGGTTGACATAAACGGATTAACGGTCTCAGAGGTTGCCGGCTGCGGGCAACAGCGCGGGCAACAGGCTTTGTTTCGCGGCACCTCCTACGAAATCAAGCTGCTGCCTAAAGTGAAAGTCGAAATGGTGATTGAATCGGAGAGCATTGATGAAATTATCCAAATCATCGAAAGCACATGTTCGACAAATACGGTTGGCGACGGAAAAATCTTTGTGCTCCCGATTGAAAATGCGGTTCGAATCCGGACAGGGGAATCCGGAAAAGAAGCGATTGTGTAAAACGACCGGCTCCACCCCGCCTCTTTTTGCCGATACTTTAAGAAAGGATGATTCTTATGAAAACCAAGGTATCTTTCGTCCTGTTCCTCAGTTTTTTCCTCGCAGCATCAGCTCTGGCCGCAGAACCGACGGCGCAATCGGTCAATGATTCGGTCAACATGATATGGGTGGCCATCGGCACTCTGCTCGTCTTTTTTATGCACGCCGGTTTCGCGATGGTTGAATCTGGCTTTACGAGAGCTAAAAACACGTTAAACATTTTAATGAAAAACTTCCTAACGGTCTCTATCGGCTCCATCCTTTATTTCTTCGCCGGATACGCGTTGATGTTCGGGGACAGCGCTGGCGGGTTCATCGGCACAAGCGGTTTTGCTTTAGCAAGTGATCAGGATGTCGGATTTTTCGTCTTTCAGGCCGTGTTTGCCGCTACGTGCGCGACCATTATTTCCGGCGCTGTCGCTGAACGGATGAAGCTTGGCAGCTATATGATTTTGACGCTGTTTATGACCGGTCTCATCTACCCGGTTGTCGGCCATTGGACTTGGGGGGAAGGCTGGCTGTATGACCTCGGATTTGTTGATTTTGCCGGATCTGCGATCGTTCACATGACAGGTGCTGCGGGCGCGGTTGCGGCTGTCATCTTTCTCGGGCCGCGGATTGGAAAATATGCAAACGGAAAGGTCAATGCCATTCCAGGACACAGCATTCCGCTGGGCGCACTCGGCGTCTTTATCCTGTGGTTCGGCTGGTTTGGGTTCAACGGCGGAAGCACGCTTGCAGCTGATCCCGCCGCCGTCCCGCATGTCATCACCACAACCCTTTTAGCCGCGTCGGGCGGAGTCGTCAGCTCGGCGCTGTTCACTTATTTCCGCTACGGCAGGATTGACCCTTCCCTGACGCTGAACGGCGCGCTTGGCGGCCTTGTCGGAATTACCGCGGGCGCGGACGGCGTTTCATTTACAGGCGCGATATTAATCGGATGCATCGCAGGTGTCATTTTAGTTGTCGGCGTTCAGTTTATCGATCAGGTGCTGAAGCTTGACGATCCCGTCGGCGCCATTGCCGTTCACGGTGTTTGCGGTGTTTGGGGGACGCTTGCAGTCGGGCTTTTCAATACATCGAGCGGTCTCTTTTACGGAGGAGGAGCCGCACAGCTCGGCATTCAAGCCGTCGGCATTTTGGCGATCGCAGCCTGGACCCTCGCTGCTACATCGGCTGTCACTGCAGTAATGAAAGCTTTCACTCCGATCCGGGTATCAAAAGAAGAGGAAATATCCGGACTCGATTATGCCGAACACGGTTCTTCGGCGTACGAGTATAAAGAAAGCTACATCGAACAGGGCGATGTTGACGTCAGCTCCGCTTTCGGAACCGATCTTGTCTCACGGATCAACAATTTAAAGCCGGGACCGTCTTCCAAAACAGAACAGGTTTGACTCTCTTCCATCCAGTCTGCCGATCATTGAAATCAGCGGCGGTGTTCAAATAACGCCGCCGTTTCTTTTGCCAAAACGCAGAACACCCGGCTTATGCCGGGTGTTTTATGTTATTCCTCAATATCAATTCGATAATTCTCAAACCAAGTATGGATTTGGGCAAGGTGTGCGATCAACTGCGGTCCCTTCATCAATTGTCCGTACCAGGGAACTTGAAATGATGCGCCCTCCGTCTCAATCAGCCGCTCCAGTTTTTTCTTGTCTAAGAAAACATAAAGCGCCGAGTCTTTTTGCTCCAGCAATGACTCCAGCCAACGAATGACGGCTTTCGTATAAGCGGGGTGGTGCGTTTTCGGATATGGACTTTTTTTGCGATACAGCACTTCATCAGGCAAAATGCCTTCAAGAGCCTTGCGGAAGATGCCTTTTTCACGGCTGCCATGCATTTTGACATCCCACGGAATATTCCAGACATACTCGACAAGCCTGTGGTCCGCAAACGGAACCCTGACTTCGAGGCTCGCCCCCATGCTCATTCTGTCTTTTCGATCCAAGAGCGTTGTCATAAACCAGAGCATATTTAAGTAAAACAGCTCTCTCCTTCGTTTCTCCGCACCCGTTTCTCCTTCAAGCAGCGGTGTTTCTTTAACCGTTTCCTCGTATTTCGCCTTCACATATTCGCCGAGGTTCAGTTTTTTCTGCCAGCCGTCCTGCAGAAGTGCGATCCGTTCTTCCATTGATCTCATCCATGGGAAACCTTTCACATCTTCTGCCGAATGGAACCAAGGATAGCCGCCGAAAATTTCGTCCGCGCATTCCCCGGAAAGACTTACGACAAAGTCCTTTTTAATCTCGCGGCAAAACCACAGCAAAGAAGAATCGACATCAGCCATCCCCGGCAAATCACGGACCAGTACGGCTTCTTCCAAATAAGCGGCCAGCTCCTCCTGGGAAATCACGCAGTTGTGGTGAACCGTTGCGAATGCATCGGACATTTTTTTAATCCACGGGCCGTCGGCGTTTGGCTGAAATGAACTTGACGTAAAATATTGCTCATTGTCTTCATAATCGATCGAAAACGTATGAAGCGGCCCCTTCCCTTCTTCCTCAAAATGCTTGGCGGCCGTTGCGGTAATGGCGCTCGAATCAACCCCTCCTGATAAAAACGTGCAAACCGGCACATCAGACACAAGCTGCCTTGTGACGGCGTCCTGAAACAGCGACCGCACATTTTCCACCGTTTCGTCAAAGCTGTCGGTATGCTTCTCGCTTTTCACATTCCAGTAGCGCCAAACCGTTAAACCGTCTTTTGAGAAAATCATCGCATGCCCCGGGCGGATCTCTTTTATTCCTTTAAAAACACCGCTCCCCGGCGATCGCGACGGCCCGAGGCCGAAAATTTCGGCCAGCCCTGAACGGTCGACCTTTGCTTTCACTTCCGGGTGAGCGAGAATCGCTTTGATTTCAGATCCGAACACAAATGATGAGCCCTGTTCGGTGTAAAAGAACGGTTTAACGCCGAGCCTGTCGCGTGCCGCAAAAAGAAGATCGCGCTTTTCATCCCATACCGTAAATGCAAAAATTCCGTTCAGCCTGTCGATGCATTCCTCTTTCCATTCCATGTATGAATGAAGCAAAACCTCTGTATCTGAGTGGCTCTTGAATTGATGCCCCCGCTGCCTAAGCTCTTTCCGCAAATCCTCCGTATTATAGAGTTCGCCGTTATAGCAAATCGTATAATCGTACCCTTGGTGTGTGCGGGTCATCGGCTGTCTGCCGCCTTCCAGATCCACAACTGCCAAGCGTTTATGTCCGAATAAAACATGGCGCTTTCCCCAAATATTCGTATCATCAGGTCCTCTGTTCGAAAGCGTATCAGTCATTTTCTCCATGACAGACTGCTCCTGAACAAGCGGCTTCTTAAAATCGACCCACCCCGTTATTCCACACATTGTCGATCAGCTCCAATTCTAATGTTCTTCCTCTGCTTTAGGCTTCACTTCCTTTGTCACTTTACCTATTTTATGCACCTTAAAATAATAGTTGAATTGTCCAACAGAGTCTTGTATGAGACAAGCCCGTTTTGGAAAAAACGAAATAAGAAAGGAGACCGCCCATGGACACCGAACGCCAAAAACGAATTTACGCCGAAAAGCGCAAATGGATTTACGGCAAAATTTTAATGGAAGACGGGATTTGCCTGATTGAAAACGAAGAAGGAGATTTATTTTTGGTTGAAAGCCTGAACAGTCCCGGAGTTTTCATCAGCATAGACGGAGAATGGCAAAAAGCCGAACTGTTTGATCAATTTGCCGTCACGAAAAAGCCGGAGACCGTGAAGCTGACAGGCGGAGAATCGATCCGTTATCTGAAAACGGTAAAACAGGCATTTCTCGAATTTTTGAACGATCTGGAAGACGGACAGTTCTATTCTTTTTTGGATCAGCTGAACAGCCTCGGCTTTTCCGTCTTTGACTGCGTCTTCGCCTATAACGGCTTGAGCTTTTGGCCCGGGAAAAAGGATGTGAAGGGCGTTTCGTTTTATCAATTTTCTCATGATATGAAACAATGCGCCCTGCAGCATCATTACGAACGAAAAGAGGAATGGAAGGACAGATTCGAATGGACCGCTTCAGACGGGGAACGAATCGTGATGATTTCAACCTTCAAGCCGCCGACATAAAAAGACACCAGTTCTCATAAAGAACCGATGTCTTTTAATTAAAACACTTTAAAGCCGAGTGGAAGACGGAGCCCAAGCACAACCGTCAAGAGCAGAACGACAATAAAGCCGATCCAGATCCCGGTGGCCGCTTTTCCGTTTTTCCTGCGAATTAAAAGCATTTCCATGAATCCGATGGTGATGAGGCCGAGCAAGGCCTTCGCTATGTATTCTCCGTTCCATGCCGTGAACTTTAAAAAGAGCTGCGCCCCGGTAATGATAACGATAATATAGAATAAGCGGAGAATCATATGTGTAATTTTTGCGCCTTTGCTGTTTCCAGATGAGTAAAGTCCGTAAGCAACGAACACTAAAATGAGCGCGATCACCCAAGACGTGATATGCATATGCGTCATATTCATTTTTCCCCCTATCAAATCAGGTATCGTTCTTATCTTATCATGAACCGGTCCATTAAACAAAACAATGTGAACGCTGTCATTTCCGCAGCAAAAAAGACGCTGAGATCATTCATCAGCGCCTTTTTCATTTATTTGCGTTTGTTCTTTTTCATGCTTTTCGTTATCTGTTTCCACCGCTTTTTTTCCTGCTGCGCCGCCCGTTTATCCGTTTTTCTTTCGAGGTATTCGAGCTCTTTTTTTAATTTCAGGTAGCTTTGGAACCGGCCGGCATCGAGTCTGCCGTCAGCCAGCGCCTCCTGCACGGAGCAGCCGGGTTCTGTTTGATGCATGCAGTCTGAAAATCGGCAGTTTTTTGCAAGCTGGTCAATATCGCTGAAGCTCTGTCTGAATCCTTCTTCCGATTCCCAAAGCTCCAATGCCCGCATCCCCGGCGTATCGATTAAAAGTCCGCCTTCAGGCAGCAAGAACATTTCCCTGTGTGTCGTCGTATGCCGCCCTTTGTCGTCATCTTCACGGACGGATTGGACCGCCTGCCTGTCTTCATTCAGAAAAAAGTTGATGATCGTTGATTTGCCAACGCCTGACGACCCTAAAAGGGCGACGGTTTCTCCTTGTTTCACATACGCTTTCAACTCATCCATCCCATTGCCTTCATGAGCGCTGATGACATGAATCGGCACCCCGAATGCCACGGATTCCGCCTGGCGCACCTTTTCTTCAATCCGGTCAGCGATGTCGGCTTTGCTCAAGACAATGACGGGATTGGCTCCGCTTTCCCAAGCCAGCAGCAAATAGCGTTCGATTCTTCTCACATTAAAATCCAGACCGAGCGCATTGACGAGAAAGATCGTGTTGACGTTTGCTGCGGTGATCTGTTCCTCTGCCGGCTCCCCCGCCGCTTTGCGCGAAAATTTGCTGAACCGGGGAACGACCTCCGTGATCATCCCTTTCTTTTCGCCACCGCGTGGGCGCATATACACCCAATCGCCGACAGCGGGGTAGTCTCCGCGGCTCTCCGCTTCAAACCTCAGCCTGCCTGAGATTTCGGCCAGCCACTCTCCCTCTTCCGTCCATACCCGGTACAACCTTTTATGCTCAAGGGCGATCCTTCCTAAAATCAGACCTTCCTCGTCCTTTAAAGCTTCCATGATATATTTGATGCCTAATGCAGATAAATTCAATGTGGTTTCCTCCTAAAGATCTGATGATTTTTCAAACAAAAAAAGAGCCGCAAATACACTGCTCTCTCAACATATAAACACTCCATGAGCCGCTTCGACAGCCCATGGAAATATCACCAGATCCATTTGAAGAATACCAGTCGAAATATTACATGGGCTGTGCAATGATCGTTTGTTGGGCAAAAAAGACAATATCCATTCTCATCACACATCCCTCATTTCTAAAAAGTTTGACAGCTTCATTATATGCTAAAGCCAATCTTTTGACAATCCTTTATTTCACTGGATTGGAAAGCGTTTCAGCCAAAACTCTGCCTGAACCTTCCTTCGAGATCCTCCTTTATCAGGCAGGGATAACATTTCACCCAGTGTCTCAAATCATTTTACAGATCGGCTGAGCGGCTTGTCTGTCTTCCATTTCATTTTAGCCAGTGATTTTATTGAATATGAAATCACTGGTAAAAAATACAATTAAACCAACCATTAAAATCAAAAATGAAATATTAAATCCTGATTCTATAAAAAATGAATATGCGGAACTTACCGATAAAGCAATCATATAAAAAACAAATCCTACTTTTGTCGCTTTTTCAGTACTTTTCTTTTCCTTTTCCGTCATTTTTCTAAAGAACAATTTCTTTCCTCCCAAACATCAATCATTATTGATAAACAATCTGCGAGCAGCCATAACACATGTCGAAAACAGGCTGTGTACTTGCCGTTGATTCGAAAAATAGCCCCCTGGCAATCTCGCATATTTTTATAAAAGTTTTTTATTTCACTGGATTGGAAAGCGTTCCGATCGGTTCGATCGTAATGTCGACTTGATCGCCTTTTCGGAGGAACTTTGGCGGATTAAAGCCTTTGCCGACTCCTGACGGCGTACCGGTTGCGATAATATCCCCCGCTTCAAGCGTCATTCCTTTAGACAGCGTTTCGATCATGTCCGCAATCGGAAAAATCATGTCCTCTGTGCTGCCCGACTGGCGGAGTTCGCCGTTCACTCTCGTCTCAACCCTCAAGTCGCCTGCGTCTTCAATCATTGATTTATGTACAAGAAACGGCCCCATCGGGCAAGTCGTATCAAGGCTTTTGCCGATAAAAAACTGCTTGTGCCTCTTTTGCAGATCGCGCGCCGTCACATCATTGATGATCGTATAGCCGAACACATAGTCGAGGGCTTCAGCTTTCGGGATGTTCTTTCCCGTTTTGCCGATGACAACCGCGAGCTCGCCTTCATAATCGAGCGCCTCTGTCACGCCTTCGTGGGCATCAATCCCTTCCATGTGGCCGATAACCGAAGTCGGAGCTTTTGTAAACACCATGATATGTTCGGGAATATCTGCTTCACTTCCCATTTCAATCGCATGATCCCGATAATTTTTTCCGATGCAGATCACGTTTTTCCGCGGTTCGGGAATCGGCGCAAGCAAATCAACGTCTGACAGCGGATAAATATACGAACCGCTCTCTTCGCTGTTTTTCTTTTTTGACCATTCCACTAGCTGTTCGACATGGCGGACAAACTTCTCTCCCTCGCTTACGCATTCGATAAGCGTTTCAGGTATCGTTTCAAGCTCAAACAGCTTTTTTTCCGCCTTTTGCAAATCCATTATCTTCTCATCCATGACAAGCCCTACAAATGTACGGCTGTGTAGCTTTGCTGTCGCAAACTTCATAAATATTCCCCCGCAGTATGATTTAAAACTATTCTACATATTCTCTAAAAAAACGAAAATTCCTTTTCGCTTTCAGCAAACAGCTTCGAAAGTCCCGGGCGTTCCTTCCCGGAAAAGAAAATGGCGGCTCACCATGCAGTAAGCCGCTTCTCTTATTTTTTCCGGTAGATGACTTCGGTCAGATTTCCGTCAGACCATTTTGTAATGGTTTCATAGCCGCCTCGTTTATGATGGTGAGTCTTCTTGCAGCGATGATGATCGGGGCGTTTACTTCTGCATTTATCCCGTTTTTTGCAATCGTGAGGCTTTTTGCTTTTATCCGGTTTTTTACAGCCGTCAGGTTTCTTGCTTTTGTCAGGCTTTTTGCAGTCATCAGGTTTCTTGCTTTTGTCGGGTTTCTTGCAGTCATCAGGTTTCTTGCTTTTGTCGTGCTTGCTTTTATCCGGTTTTTCATGGTCGTCATGCTTCTTGCTTTTATGATGTTTTTTGCTTCTGTCCGGCTTGATCCCCCACCAAAGATCCCAAATGTTATGCGGACGCCGCTCTTTTCCCGAGCCGGCGGATTCTTCGGGTTCCCGGTCTAAATAATGGTCTCTGCCTTCGCTCTTCAGCTGATCTACCGCCTCTTTAATGTCATGATCATGGACACCACTCATCTTGTAACCTCCTGTTCTTCCTTTTTTATGTCCTGATTTATCATACGCACCGTAAAGACAAGTGTACTGAGGCAAATGACTGTTTTTGTTCAAACTTAGGCGGTCCGCTTCCGGGACTGGCTGTTTTCACATATGATATGTCAGCTGAAAAAGGAGGAAATGATGATGAGTGCCACTGCCTTGCCGGCCTTCAGGCTGCACATTCATCCGAAGCATCTGCTTGAGTTGAAAAAAGACGTCTGGAGTGATGAAGCTGTTCCGGGCATGCTCTTGACCGGTTCAGCAAAGACGCCTGTCGCAGTGTCATACAGAGGGGCCCATACCCGCAAACTGACAAAGAAGTCCTATTTCATTCAATATCCGGACAGAAAAGAAAAGGCTGAAGAAGCTGCGTTTCATTTGAACGCCGAATATCACGACCCGTCTTTCATCAGAAACAGGCTATCCTTTCATTTTTTTGAACAAATCGGCGTTCTTGCGCCGGCAGCATCGCACGTTTTCCTTTATATCAACGAAAAAAAAGAAGGCATCTATTTAAAAATCGAATCTGTTGACGATCATTTCTTAAAGAGGAGAAATTTAGAAAGGGGGGCCATTTATTATGCCGTTGATGACGATGCTAATTTTTCTCTGCTGAGCTCCTTCGATAAAAAGGCTAAGCAAAATCTCATGCAGGGATATGAAAGAAAAACGGGGTCTAGCCGCCACGATGATTACCTCCAGGAATTTATCTACTTTATTAATACCGCAAAAGACGACATATTTGAAAAGGAAATCAAACGCTATCTCGATGTCAAACAATATTTGCTATGGCTCATCGGCGCCGTCTGCACCCAAAACTTCGACGGCTTCGTCCATAACTATGCGCTTTATTTAAACGATCGCACAAAAACGTTTCAAATTATTCCATGGGATTATGACGCGACATGGGGACGGAATATTCACGGGGAAGAAATGGAACATAACAGGATTCCGGCGAAAGGCTATAATACACTGTCTGCGAGACTGCTCGACATCCCGGCTTTTCAGTCCCAATACTTCAATTTAATGAAAAACGTCTTGCACCGCCAATTTACAATCAGCCGGCTTTCGCGGTTTGCGGTAGACTGGCATGAGACAATCGCGCCTTTTCTTGAATATGATCCTTATACAACCGTCACATACAGCCGACTCGAAGATGAGCAAAAACAAATTTTCCATTTTATCGAACAGAGGAAGCGGTTTCTGCTTTTCGAGCTTTCCCGATTATAAACGGGCGCTCTCCTTCAAAAAAAATGTCACATTTTTTGTCATATTGGCGAAAAAAATCCCTTTAACACAAAATAAGGTATACTAGCAATATCAAGGAACATCATTGCTGAATACCTGAAATCACCGACTCAAAATACAAATCGAAAGTTGGAGACTGCCATGATGAACAATAAAATTGAAGCAAAAAGACTGGCCTTATTTGAAGCTGCCGAAAAATTCGGCATCAACTCCAAAGAGGCCATTCAATGCAGTCAGGAATTGGACAACTTGCTGAACCAACGAATGCAAAAGGATGAGAACTGCGTGATACATGCGGAAGAAAGAAAAGGCCGCCATACATCATGACCTCCGACTGCAAGCTGCGCCTGATGCCCGGCCTTCCCTCTCCTCCGTTTCCTCATCCAATGATTTCAGGTCGCAGCTTTGGCTATTCGGCCATTGTTTTTTGAACATAAATCATCGTGCACACACCGTAGGCAAGAATGACCGAAGGTGTAAAGGACTCTTGATACGGAATATAAACAAACCCGTTCAAGAATAACAAAAATCCGCTGTTCAAAAAGAAATACCCTGCGATTTTGGCCAGCTTATCCTGATCCCTTACTCTTTCCCGGCGAAATCCCCGCAATATCCAAGTTTGTTTTTTTATTCCGACTGCATAGGCTGCTGAAAAGAACAGCAGGGCTGCAGCGATTGACACCAAATTCCATTGAAAATACATGTCTCCTACCCCTTCCCTTATCGCACCGTTTTTTTATTCATACGTTTTCCCCTCTGATGAGTTTCACCCGCATGTGATCAGCACTCACGAAAAAACCTCTTTTTTTATCACAAAAGCGCCTAAGCAACATAGGATATGGTGTATAGCCCATAAAAAACGTTTGATTATTTAAAGGGTGTGCCATCATGCCAGCTATTGTCGGAGCTTTTAAAGTAAATGCCGTCGGTACGAGCGGCGTTGTTCATGTCGGAGACTGCATCACGATTTCTCCTTATGCAGAAGTTAAAACATTCGCAGGCGCCGGCAGTTTCAATACCGGAGACGGACTCAGCGTATATAACCAGAACAGCATCACCAACACATATGACAACGATATGATTGATCAGCCGATCGCAGGCAACCTGTAAGGAGGTGGGGGCATGAATTTTTATATCAACCAATCGATTCAAATCAACTATTTAAGAGTCGAAGGCATCAGCAACTCTTCCGTCTTGCAGATCGGGAGCGCGGGCTCCATTAAAACACTTTCCAACCTTTATAATACAGGGAGCTACACGGAAGCAGCCCCGCCTGTCGCCGGCGGCGGAGCTTTCCAAGATGCTTTTGAGGAGGGGCCGTCATCGACTTTCGTTCCTCTCATAGCTCCATCTGTTACAACAGGCTAAACGGGGGTGTGATCACTTATGAAGCAAAACAATCCCTCATATTCTCAAAACTGGTACAGCTATGTGCAGCAGCAGGCTGCTCTGATTGAAAATCTCGAAAGGCGAATGGCCGTATTACAGGCAGAATTGAACAACCTGAAAGAAAATCCCGGCACAAGGATTGACCGGATTGAATACAAATTTGACCAGCTGAAGATCGAGCGTCTTGAAGGAACGCTCAACATCGGGCTTAATCCGACAGATCCTGACCAGGTGGAGAACTTTGAAATCAGCCAGCAGCCGCCGGGTATCGGAATGCTGCAGCAGGAACTCGACGGCCAGCTGATGCAGCAAACGAGACAGCTCGTCGATGCCTACTTAAACGAAGAAACCCCTCGTTTGCTGGAACAGCTGGAAGACCGGTATGACAGTAAACTGGACGATACAAACCGCCACCATATCATCGAAGACATCAGAAAGCAAATCGACAGCCGCATCCGCTATTACGTCAAACATGTGCAGCCTGACGAAAACATCCAGCCCCGCGAGCATGCAGAACGGCTGGCCGATTATGTGAAGCGTGATATCGCGCGGGCAATCGAACACTTTCTCAAATCGATTCCTGACGAAATGAAAGGAAATGAAAACGAATGAATTTTACCGTTGTGAACCGCTGTTTCGATGTAGGCAATATTAATATTACCGCAGTTTCAAGCTCATCTGTTTTTTTAATCGGAGATACAGAATGCATTTCCCTGTCATCAATTTTTGATACACCGCCTGAATCTCTCATTGTCGGGCCGTTTGTCCCGCTGGCGCCGGAATCAAGATGATCAGAACGTCAAAAGTAAAGTTTATGAAAGTTCATTCAGTAGGGATCACCAGCACGCTGCAAATCGGGGATGTCGAAGAGATTATTCCTAAAGTGAAAATTCTCGCTGTTCAGCGCTACCTTTCACTTTTTTTCGGAAATGAAGGCTCATTTAATCAGGAAGATTTCCCTCTCTTTCAGCAGCCGATACCACATTTATTACCGGAAACCGGCGTCTCATCAGCTTTTTTCCATGAGGTTCCCGTCATTCGAGTCAGAGCTGTAAAAATTGCCGGGGTATCTTCTTCTTCAGTTTTTCAGGTTGGTTCGACGCGCCGCATGATTTCCGAGGCGAGAGTCAAACATATCAGAAAGCTTCCTCCTGCAAGGAACTCACAATAACCGCCCGGCCGACATATACTGGTTCAGAGACTTCTATAAAGGATGTCGATCAATCATGCCAGCCATTGTCGGACCCATTAAAATCAATGAAATCTCAGGAGGAGTAGTGAATTTCGGCGATTCTTTTTATCTATCTCCAAAAAGCTCTTCAAAGTCTGCACTCGGTTCTGGTGCTGGTAATACTGGAGATTTCCTTATCGTCAACAATGGTATAAACGCGACAAATTATATAGACCCGGATGTAAGCGACCAGAATGTTGTCGGAAATGCATAAAGCAGCCTCTTCCACTAGAAGAAGGCTGCTTTTTGGTTACCAGGTTAAATCATTTCAAGCGATACAGCTGTGCCTTTGCCGCTCGGTTCAGCCGGATGGACAATCAGCTTCTTCGGCAGCCTGGCCCGAAGTTCCTGAACGTGGCTGATCACACCGACCGACAGATTGTCAGACTGAAGCTTCTCCAATGCGGTCACGACCGTATCCAGCAAATCCTGATCAAGCGTGCCAAACCCTTCGTCCAAAAAGAAGAATTGGAGCGGATACTCTCCGCGAAGCTGGATCTGTGCCGAAAGTGCAAGCGCAAGCGCCAGTGAAGTCAGAAACGTCTCCCCACCTGACAGACTCGTAACAGGGCGCTTGACTCCGCCGTTGGCATCGTCCCTCATCACAAAACCGCCTTCTGAGTCGACTTCAATCGCATACCTCTGTCTTGTCAGTTCGCCGAGTCTTGCAGATGCGTCTCTTGTGACGCTTTCAAGCTGCTCTTCTGCCAAGTATTCAACAAAGCTGTTTCCTTTAAAGACGGCTTGGAGTTTATCAAGACGGTCGATGTATGTCTGCCATTCAGCCAATGATGCTTCAAGTTCCTTAAACCTTTTATGGTTCTCGCGGATGACGGCGAGAGCTTTGCCGGCCGCGCCCCTTTCTTCCAAGGCTTTGCTGAATGCCTCCTCAGCTTTGTCCTTCGTGACGGCGGCTTTTTCCCAACTCTCCTCAGAAACCGATCTCCCATCAAGCTTTTCCGTAATCCGCTTGATATTGGACTCGCACTGTTTTGTCTGATCCCAATGCATTTGAATGTCTTCTTTCAGCCGGGCAAGATCATCGCGGTCTAAAATGCTCGCTTTCACTTCAGAGGCCTTTTCAAACGGTGTACCTCCGGATTTTTCCTGCCAGATGTCCGCCGCTTTCGCAAGCCTTGCTTCCGCTTCACGCAAAGCGAGCTCACACCCTTTTGTCTGTCCTCTTAAACGGCTGACTTCGGATTCGGTCTCTTTGAGCCGTCCGTAAAGCGTCTGTTCCTGCTCATGCAGCTTGGCCAATTGCGTTTTCACGTCTTGAAGCTTTTTGTCGATTGCAGCTGTATCGGGATAGCCCATCAGCTCTTTTTGATAATCGTTTATTTCTTTATTAAGGCTTTCGACAGCATAGCGGAGGTCGAGCTTTTCTTTATCAAGCGCAAACAAGCGCTCGGTGAGCTTCTCTTTTTGCTGTTCATGTTTTGTGAGAAAGCCGACGCTCGTTTCGATACGCTTTTCGAATTCCTCTGCGGCCAGATCTTTTTCTTCAATCGTTTTTTGCCATTTTTCAGCCTGTTCATAAGAGAGGCCGTCGAATTGTTCGCCGAAGCTTTTTCGGCGTTCATTTAACTGGTCATTTAATTCGCCGACGCGGTTTTGAAGCCTGTTACGCTCCTTTTCTTCATGGCTGAGTCGCTCGCTGATTTGGTCGCGTTTCTTGCAGAGCTCTTTATATGTGTGAAGGAGCTTGGACATCCTGCTTTTTGTCTCTGCGAGATCCTGTCTGATTCCTTTCCATTCAAAGCTGATGCGGTTGTACCGTTCGGGAATGGTGCCTTCTTCTATCGATGCAGCGGTTTCAGGCAGTTCATGTTTGCTCTTGACTAAAAACGGGCATTCGCTCACCAGGTGGTCGGATTGCTGTTCGAGTGCCACTTTGGCCGAGAGAAACTCCTGAGCCAGCGCACCGGCTTCAGCGATGATGGCTTCCGTTTTCTCCAGTTCGGAATCCGCCTCTTTAAAGGACAGGCTTTCTATGCCGACGCGGGCGGGCATTTCATGATGTACAGATCCGCAGACCGGACAAGGCTCTCCGTCTTTGAGCTGCTTTGCCAGTTCGATTGCCAGCTGATCACGGTTTGCCTGTTCCCGTTTTGCCGCAATCTCTTCTTTTTTTTGAGATGCCACACGGATGGTCTCAGAGAGCGATCTGTCTGTTTCGCAAACGAGCGCGTACGCTCGTTCGACAGCGGCAAACAATGCCTCGATGCGTTCGGTTTCAGCTTTTACCTTTTGATCCACCGCTTGCTGTTCTTGCTGGAGCTCTTTAATCAGCGTCTCCTGCTGACCAAGCCGTTCCTTTTCTAAAGCGGCATCGTTGTTAAGCTGTTGAATGTGAAAAGCAAGCTGATTGGCATTTCGGCAGTTTTTACGCTCTTCGCTAGATACCTGGACAGATTTCAGCTCCGCTTTCAGCTGATTCTGCTTGGCTGTCCCGCGTTCAAGCAGACTTTTCACCTTGGCCAGCTCGTCTGCCGCATGCTTGATTTCCTCTTCTTTCAAACGCTGTTCGCGCTGCTTCTTCTCGGCCTCGGCCTGTGCGGCTAGCCGCTTGTTTTCAATTTCCTTCAAAGCGGTGAGCTGTTCTTCTTGCTTGAGAAGCTCCGGTTCCTTTTCATTTTTAAGACGCCTGAAATCCTCGTACTCGCGTTCTGTTTTTTTATGAAGCTCTTCATATTGTTCTAATTGTTCCCGCGCTTGTTTTTCTTCCCGGTGTGCGCGTTCGGCATCTTCCCGCGCTGCCAGCAAGGCGTCTGCATAAGGCTTGAGCGTATTTGCCGTTTCGGCGAGGTGCAGGCGGCTTTCTTTTTCCCGAATCTGTTCCTGTTTCTTTAAAAGCTCCGCCTCTTTTTTCAGATAGCTTTCTTTTTCCTGCTGCAGGTTCCAAATCTCCTGATACTCCGCAAAGCGCTGCGCTTCTGCGTCTCGTTCGCGCTTCTTGCTTTGCAAAAGGCTTTCAGCTTCTTCGAGATGCTGTTCCGCCTGTTTCAGCGCCTCTTCCCCCGCATCGCCCAATCCAGCCTGCTCGGCAAGCATCTCATTTTTTCTGGCCTGCGCTGTTTGCGCCTGTTTCTTCAGTTTTTTGACGAGCCTGTCCCCGTATTGTTCGAGGTTGAACAGGCGCTGAAGCATCTGCCGCCGCTCCGCTCCTTTTAAGGAAAGAAATTCGGCGAATTTACCTTGCGGCAGGACGACTGCCCTTGTAAAATCGTCGATCGTCAAGCCCAGCAGCTCTTCGATTTTCCGGTTTACTTCATTCGCTTTATCGGCCAGAACGATTTGTTCCTCTTTCATTTCAATGAAGCGGCAGATCGATGTTTTGACCTTGACGGCATCTGTCCGCTTAAAGACCCGTTCCACTTTATAAGCCGTCTCATGGCCTGTCTGCAGCTTAAACGTAAACGATACAGCAAGCTCATCTTCGGCATGATTCAAAATACCGTGCGTATTATTGGCGGCCCGCTCCACCTTCCCATACAAAGCGAGAGTCATCGCGTCAAGAATCGACGACTTGCCGCTTCCGGTCGGCCCGAAGATACCGAATACACCGGCATCGCACAGGCGCTCAAAATCGATCACCTGCTCCTGCCTGAAACTGTGCAGCCCCTTAATAGACAGAGAAATCGGCTTCATGTTTCATCACCCTCTTCCTGTTCCGATCCTGCGGCGAGCTCCAGAAACAGTTTGACGGTTTCCTCATCGGGAACCGCTCCACCGGTTTGTCTTTCATAAAACGCTATAAACCGTTCTTCAATCGGAACGTTTCTGGACCGGATCTTCTCTTCATCCGAGGCGGCTTCCTCAAAAACCGGACGAATATGGATGATGCCTTGATGCGCTTTTCTCAAACGGTGAATTTCTTCAATCGACAGCTGGTCTGTCAGATGGATTTCAAGGTCGATCCACGCGTTTTTGTCCCGCTCTTCCTCCAGCCAGCTGTATACTTGGGACATCCCTTTTTCCGCCTTCCATTTAACGAGCGGTTTTCCACTCGTCAAATGGACCTCTTCCCATGATGCCGTTTGACCGGGTGCGGCTTCGACAATGGTGACCGATTTTGCGTATCCCGCTTCAGAGAAGCTGTAAGCAAGCGGTGAACCTGAATATCTGGCAAGCGTGCGGGCCCGTTTGATCGTCTGCGGGCGATGAAGATGCCCGAGCGCCACATAGGCGGCGTTTTCCGGCAGGCTTTCCGCAGCCACCGTATATGCGCCTCCGACTTCGATCGGCCGCTCAGAATCCGTCTGGCTGCCGCCCGCCACATAAATATGGCTTGCCGCAATCTGCACCGCATCCTTTCTCGCCTTGCCGCACATACGCTGAAAGGTCTGCTTGATTTTCTCATCATACTGGTCGCGCAGCAGTTTTTCGTCAAATGTTTCCGACAGCACTTCATTCAGTCTGGACTCGGAAGGATAGGCGAGCGCTGCGACTGACAGGATCTCCCCACTAGAAGCGACTTCTATTTCAACTGGCTCAGTCTTCGGGTACCCGATCAAGTGGATGCCATGGTCTGTCGTTAACGGAGAGGCCGCGGAAAGGCGGTCCGGATTATCATGGTTGCCGGCAATCACGACGACCGGACGGTTTCCTTTGTCAGACAAGGCGGAGAGGCTTTCATAAAAAAGCTGTTCAGCCAGTGCAGGCGGATTCACTGTGTCAAATGCGTCTCCGGCCATGATAACGGCGTCGATCTTTTCATCTTTTACGATCCTTGTGAGCTCTTCAAGAAAGTCCGCCTGTTCTTTCAGGCGGCTTCTCCCTTCAAGCGTTTTTCCTAAATGCCAGTCCGCTGTATGTAAAATTCGCATGTGTGCCTCACCTCTCTTTTCATTAAAGCTCCCCCCGAAATCGTCAGGGGGACGCCGGTTTCATATTAAAATAAGAGCACATGTCCTCCGTCAAAAAAGTACAGTGCACGCCCTTTGAGCGGCATTTTAATCATCGTTTCAACGGCTCGTGCATAAAGCTGAATTTGTGTTTCGTAACGCTTCCTTAAAATCGGTTCGGCCCCTTCGAATCCGTTTCGGTACTTTCCGTGTATCCGGTCGGTTTTGTAATCAAGAAGGTAAAAACCGTCCTCCGTCTCGAATAAACAATCGATAATTCCCTGTATCAATACAGGTTCGTCGGCTGACTCAAGATCAGGATAAACCTCTTTGGCGGACAGCGTCATGTTAAAGGGAACTTCCCGTTCGACGCGGCGGGCGCCGAGAAGCTTTTGTCCGATTTCCGTATCAAAGAATGCGAGAATATCGTCTTCCTCAATCGCTGCCCGCTGGTCTTCTGTTAATAGCTCTTTCTCAACAAGCCTGTCTAGGAGGCGGCTGAGCTCATTCATTTCAAGCGCACGGGTCAGCGGAATATGCTGCATGACGGTGTGCATCGCCGTTCCCCGTTCGGAAGCGGTCAGGCCTTTAACCATCATAAAGGACGGCCGTTTAAACAGGAGAGCATCCTTGGTTGGGCGAATCAGCGAGCGGTCGCCGTACTCATCCTCATACTCCTTCTGCCTTTTCATTTCTGAGACAGACTGTTTTGTTCGGACTTTGGCGGCGTCTTTGTATGGATATGACCATGTCAGCCTTTCTCTGACTTGTTGCTCATACTCAAACGAACCATCGATCGGAAGCCCCATTTGAATTTGGGAGAGCCGGCCGTGTCTTTCTTCACCGGCCTGATCAATATCTTCTGCTTGAAGATCCGCGGCCGACAGCCAGCTGACCTGAAAGCGCGCCGGATGTTCACGGATCTCATCAATCACCAGCGGCGCGCCGGATTCATCCATATCTCTGTGTCTCATCAAAGCAGGTCCGATGAAATCCAGGTAAGATTTCGCCTGAAACCGTTCATAATCCGGAAGCAGCCACTCAGACCCCGCCGCTTGTGACCGCCAGTCGGCAAGCAGCTTTTCTTTATCCTTAGCCGTCCCGACCAGGTACAGCTTTTCCTTGGCCCGGGTAAGAGCGACATACAAGACGCGCAGCTCCTCTGATAAAAGCTCGCGGCGGAGCTTTTTCTTCATCGCGATCAGCGGCAGCGTCGGATAGCTGATCCGCCACTTCGGATGAATAAACTTCGTTCCGAAACCGAGTTCTTTATCCAGCAGATAAGACTTGTTCAAGTCCATCATATTAAAATTCCGTCCGAGACCGGCGGTAAATACGACAGGAAATTCAAGCCCTTTGCTTGAGTGGATCGTCATCAGCCGAACAACGTCTTCCTGTTCGCTCAGAGCTCTTGCCGTTCCGAGATCATCACCCCGCTCCTGCATCCGCTCAATAAACCTTAAAAAGCGGAACAAACCGCGGAACGATGTCGCTTCATAGGATCTTGCCCTGTCGTAAAGCGCGCGCAAATTGGCCTGCCGCTGTTTTCCGCCCGGCATTCCGCCGACATAATCCAAATACTTCGTATCCCGGTAGATTTCCCAGATCAGCTCTGCCACAGAGTGGTTTTTCGCATACGCTCTCCACTTTTTGAGCAGGGCGTCAAAGCGGCGAAGCTTTTCGCTGAGCCTCTCATCGCCATCTGCTGCAGCAAGGTATGCTTTCATCGCTTCGTAAAACGGCGCTTTTTTATCCTTGATTCTGATCAAGGAAAGCTCATTTTCGTCAAGACCTACAACAGGCGATCTGAGAACGGACGCAAGCGGGATGTCCTGATAAGCATTATCGATGATTTTTAATAAAGACAGTGTGACCGATACTTCTGTCGCTTCAAAATAACCCGTTGAGAGGTTCGCGTATACCGGAATCCCCTGCTGTTTAAACTCGTCCATAATTTGCGGCGCCCAAGGCATCGATCGCAAAAGCACCACGATATCACGGTACTGGATGTTCCGTGACGCTTTCGCTTTGGCATCATATACTTGAAATTTTTCTGTTATCAGCCTGCGGATTTGTCCGGCCATCGCTCTTGCTTCAAGCTGGACCGCCTCAAGCTCTTCAGCCTCTTCATCCTGCGCGCCGCTCTGGTTTTCGATGAGCAGAAGCTCCGTTTTTGTCGCTTCGTTCGACGGATAAGACGCGCCAAGCTTCAATTCGGCCTGTTCGTCATATTCGACTTCCCCGACCTTTTCTCCCATGAGCTGCTTGAATAAAAAGTTCGTGCTGTCCAAAATATCTGAACGGCTTCTGAAGTTTTTATTTAAATCGATTTTTTGACCGGAACCCGAGCCATCGTCTGTAAAGCGTTTATATTTCGAAAGGAACAAAAGCGGTTCTGCCAGGCGGAACCGGTAAATCGACTGCTTGACATCGCCCACCATAAACAGGTTCCCCTCATGCTCCTCTTTGGCGACGAGCTTTAAAATCGCTTCCTGGACCAAGTTCGTATCCTGATATTCATCAACAAGCACTTCATGGAACTGATGGCGGTAAAACTTCGCCGCTTCGCTCGGCACGGCTTCGCCGGCTTGGTTTTTCCCGGATAAAATCGCAAGGCAGTCGTGTTCAAGGTCTGAGAAATCGACGATCGCTTTTTCCTTTTTCGCGTCCGCAAACCGCTTGCCATACTCCAACACGAGCTGGACGAGCGTCTGAATGACCGGCTTCATTTCCCTCAAGCTCTCAAGGTGCTGCTCGGGAGTTCGCGTAAAATAATCGCTTTTCAGCTTTTCAAGTTGCTTTTTCGCGCTGTTGCGGAGATCTGCGGCCTCATCAACCAATCGAGGATCGTACGCATCTCCTTTGCACGGCTTCAATCTTTGAAACGAAACGGCCGGTACAAGCTCGTACAGAGCCGAAAAATCATTCTGCTGCTGAATCAGCCTGTCAATCTGCGCTAAATCATCGAGGAAATTTTCGGCGCGCGGCGCAGGCCCCCCTGGCTGCTTTGTCAAATCAAGCGCACGCGTCAGCTTTTGCCGCATCCCCTCCAGAACGAGTGCGATGTCTTCTTTAATGTAAGAATAAAACGGCAGAGCCTCAACTTTCGTATCTGAAGCCGCGTCATACAGATCAACAAATGTGTGAAGCCAGCCTTCCGGATCGGGATGCGAACGGGAAAACTCGTAGACCCGCTTGACGAGATGCTGCAAATCGAGGTCATGACGGTCTGTCGTATATCTGTCCACAAGTTCAAAAAAGGCCGGATCTTGCTTTTTGTATTCTTCTTCAAACAGCTCGTCCAGCACCTCATCGCCAAGCAGCTCGCCTTCCGTCTGATCGGCGATCCGGAAAGCCGGATCAACATCGATCAAATAATAGTATTTGCGGATGACTTGAAGACAGAATGAGTGCAATGTTGATATGCTCGCTTTGTTTAATAAAGCAAGCTGTCTGCGCAAATGAAGCGAACCCGGATTTTCGGCAAGCTCTTTTTCGAGCGCTTCGCCGATCCTGTGCTTCATTTCAGCCGCAGATGCATTCGTAAAGGTGACGACAAGCAGCCTGTCGACATCTACGGGATGTTCCTGATCCGTTATTTTCCGAATGATCCGCTCAACCAGCACGGCCGTTTTTCCGGAGCCGGCCGCTGCCGCAACTAAAATGTCCCGGCCGGATGAGACAATCGCCTTCCATTGGTCATCAGTCCAATTGCTGCCCTTCGGTTTAGAAATCTCCATCTGTCTCATCCTCCTTTTTCAGCCGCTCCAAAATCACGTTGTCTTTTTCGGGTTTTAATATCCGGTATTCGTTTTCCTCAAGCGATTCGTCAAACTGGCAGAATGACCGGTACGAACAATATGTGCACGGTGTCCGGTCTTTTAGCTTGTAAGGCTCGATCGACACTTTACCGTCTGTGATCTCCTCGCCGGCCTTCTGAAATGTCCGGCGGATATGGCGCCTTAATACATGAAAATCCTCTTCTGCAATAACGTCAGAATCCGAACGGAGCGAGCCGTCTTTTTTCAAGCCTGCGCTGATCATGTTCGACCTGCCTTGTTCCAGCGTGGTATCCATCAGCTTGACCGCTTCCTGGTCTCCCAAGAGCAGCCCTTTCATCTTGAACTTTTTGAAAATCTCTTTTTCTATTTCATCAAGGCCGAGCGGCACCGAAGCCTGGATCATCGGATCGTGCACATGAAAATAAAGCACGCCTGCAGGGGATGCCTTCATGCCGAGCCAATCGGTTGAATGTGTGATCGACAAATCGAGATATGTCAGCATTTGCAGGGCGAGGCCGTAATACACCTCGGCCAAATCGAGGCCTTTATCGCTTGATTTATAGTCGACAATCCTAAGCAGCAGCCCTTTTGAGCTCTCCGCTTTATCCACTCTGTCGATCCGGCCGACAAGCTCCATTGTGCAGCCGTTCTTCAAGGTAAAACGCATTGGAGGAAGCGGACCTTTCCCCCCGAATCCGAGCTCGATGCCGACGGGGGCAAACCCGCTTGCTTTTGCATGCTCGCTTAAAATGCCCGATACCCTGGCAATGATTTTTTGCAGCTTCTGCTTCACGTAATGATGACGGTTCGAACTGAGCAAAATCTCTTTTTGCAGCTTTGGCGCGAGCCGTTCAACTGCATCGCTTGACAAAGTCTCGCATTGGGCTTTCGTTAAGTCGCGCCAATCCAGTTTAAGCTCGTGAAGCCGATCTGAAATCAGCTTCAGCGCCGAGTGGAACAGCTGACCGATATCCGGAGCTTCAAGCTTGAAAAATTGACGTTCCTTCAGCTTTAAACCGTGCGAAGCAAAATGGGAAAACGGACAGGCTTTGAACGTCTCCATCCGCGACACGCTTCCCTGAATGTGCTCCCCATATAAATCGCGGCTCACATGCCGGTTCAAGTTTTCGACCTTGTTTCTGAAAAACAGGCTGGACAGGATATTTTGAGAAAAGATGCGGTCAGGCTCATTCATTAAAAAGTTGTATGTACTCCACCATACATCGCTGATCGCATACTGCCTCGTCCAAATGCCGAGCTGCCCTGCCAAATGGCTCAAGGCGGCGCCTTTATTCACGAGAAATTCAAGCTGGGCTTCGTCGTCCAGCTGCTCGGGTTCATGAATCAGCATCTTCTCTTCGCCGTCCGGGAACAGCTCATTCAGCCGTTTCACTACTGTTGAAGGAAGCAGCGTCTTCCCTTCCGAATCTGCGATCGGATAGGAGACATAGAGCTTTTCAGACGGGCTGGAAAGCGTCATGTAGATCAGAAAATTCTCATCCAAGAGCTGCTCTCGACCCGTCGCAGCCAGCTGTGCGCCGTTTCGTTTCAGCCACTCCCGGTCATCGTCTGAAAGCACGCCGTCGTCCGCAGGCCTCGCCGGAAGTATACCGTCGTTTACACCGATGAGAAATGTGCATTTCGTGCCGTACATCCTTGAAAGGTCCATATTGCCGATAAACACTTGATCAAGAGCGGGCGGAATCAGCGCGAATTTCAAAGACTCCAAGCCGGTTTCAATCATTTGCTGAAATAAAGCAAACGATATCCGCTCTGTGCCCATCATTTCAACAAACTCGTCCAACAGTTGAATAACGGCATCCCATACTTGCTCATGCTGGCGCGACTCTGCAATCCTACCGCTTTCTTCGGCCAGCCGCCTTTCCTGTTCAAGCTTCATCGGAACATCGGCTTCTTCAAGATAAAGGTAAACGGCTTCGGCCATTTCCCTGACGGTTTCAGCTTTTTTCAAGCGCTTCTGCAGCCTGTGGATCGGTGGAACGATCCAGCCCTTTAGTTCATTGAGCATATTTTCCGTTTCAATCTCTTTGTCTGTCTTGGCAAAATCCTCATCCAGTGAAGAGTACCTTCTGTAAACAAACGGATCTTTGCTTGTCCATCTGTCTCCTTTAATGCCATACGCAATACAGTAGTTTTCAAGCTGGTCAATCTGTTCGCGCAGCCGTTCCTTCGGCTGTCCTTCCGGGAATAAAAGTTCCGTTTTGACACAGCGGAACACCGCTTCATACCGCCAGTTTCCTTTAATGATATCAAGCGTCGAACGGATCAGCTCAATGAGCGGATGATTTTGCATCGATTCCTTGCCGTCTATGAAAAAAGGAAGTTCACAGTCTTTAAAAACTTCTTTTATCGTATCTTTATAATCTTCAACATTCCGGGCAATAACGGCGATATCCCTAAGCCTGAAGCGGCCCTGGCGAATTAAAGAATGAATCTCGCGCGCAATTCCTTCAATCTCGGTTCTTCTGTTCGACGCCTGCATGATGCGGAGCGATTCCGTCCGTCCGCGATACGGTTTTGCAGGACGCTCGTCAAAATAGCGTTCAAGGTGCCGGAGCTCCGAATGTTGCTGGTGCCGTTTCGTTTCTTCCAGCCGCACTTCTGACGGATCAAGGCCAAGTTCCTTCGCCTTCTGGTAAAGGTCATAGTACGCCTTCCCGGTCATTCTGAACAGATGGAGCTCATTCGGGCTGTTGGCCGTAAACGGCTGATCCGCCGTCAGCGAAAAAGTGATCTCCTCCGCATGTACCATCAGCTGTTCCAGCACGTTCATCTCCTGCGGCGTAAATTGGTGAAATCCGTCCACGTAAACGGCAGCGTTTCTAATCTCATCCGCATACGGAATCTGCTCGGCCAAAAGCGTCAAATAATCCTCAGATTGAACATATTGATTCTCCAGATTTTCCTCAAGCTTGCTGTATAAAATATATAAGTCGTGCAATTTATCGGAAAGGATCCGTTCATCTTCGTATTCCGATTTGCCCGTCCCCTCTATCATGTCCCGGATGCTTTCAGGCTGCAGACAATGCCGTTTAAATTCGGTCAGCATCCGTTCCACCTGCTCCGTAAATCCGCTTTTATCGCTTGCGTTTTGATAGACTTTAAACTCGCCCTTATGCTCTTCAATCAGTCTCCGCAGCAGCATCTGAATGCCCGTCCCCGTCAAAAACGGCCGATTCATGCCTCCGGTATGCTGGAGCACTCGCCAGGCAAGCCTTGAAAAACTGTACACTTGGGCGCGGATAGTTCCGCCCAAATCGGGTGTTTTGCTAAGCTCGTATTCCATTAAAAACGTCATTTGATCCGGGACTAGAAAAATGATCGGTTTTCCGAGCGGTTCATCGCGAAGTTTTTCTCTGATTTCATTCAGGATAAAGGTCGTTTTCCCACTCCCGGATCTGCCTGATAAAAATACTGCTCCCACTAAGCTCGTCTCCTTTCTGTTTCTTACTCTTTATTCTATCGAAACATCTGCAAAATAACCATTCTCCAAAACTGGGAAAAAACCGTATGAGCACTTGCACCCCATACGGCTATTTTTGCTTGAACTGCACAAAAAACAGCATCAAAAACGAGATGATCGCGATAGAGGCGACCCACATCCATGCCAGCGTCATATTTCCCGAATCGATCGCCAAGTATATCGCCGTAGGCACCGTCTGCGTCACCCCCGGGATGATACCCGCAAACATCAGCGTTGCGCCAAACTCGCCCAGCGCCCTCGCAAAGCTGAGCACAATCCCCGTCATGATTCCATTTGATGCGAGGGGAACGGTGACAAAGAGGAACACCCTCCACTCGCTTGCTCCATCAACCCTCGCGGCATCCTCGATATCGCGGTCGACAGCCGAAAATCCTGATTTTGCTGACTGATACATTAACGGGAACGCGACAACCGCAGCGGCGATCACGGCTGCCCACCAGGTAAAAATAACCGGTGCTTGAAATACGTTTTCTATCAAGCGTCCGATCATGCTCTGCCTTCCGAAGATCACGATTAAAAAGAATCCGACAACGGTCGGCGGCAGAACGAGCGGCAGCATCATTACCGTCTCGATAACAGACTTGCCTTTAAAGTTTCTGTTCGCCAGGAGCCTCGCCGCAGCAGTTCCAAGCAAAACTGCGATGATGCCCGCTGCGACTGATACTTGAATTGAAATTTCAATCGGGGAAAAGAATTCCTCAAGCATAACGGCGGTCAGCCCTTCTTAAATCCGTACTTTTCCATTGCCTTAACGGCTTGGTCGCTTTGCAGGAATTGATAAAATTCCTCAGACTGTTCCCTGTGCTTTGTATTTTTTACAATTCCGAGCGGGTAGACAATCGGTGTATGCAGATCGCTTTTCGCCGTCTCGACAGTCTCGACCTGATCTGATGAAAGGGCGTCCGTCCGGTAAACGATTCCGGCATCCGCGTTGCCTGTTTCGATATAAGAAAGGACCTGCCTTACATCTTTGCAGTAGACGATTTTAGATTGCACTTTAGACCATACGTCAAGGTTCGTCAACGTTTCTTTTGCGTATTTTCCGGCTGGCACTGATTCGGGTTTTCCGACCGCAAGTTTTTCGATTTTGCCCTCCGCCAAATCTTTGAAGCTGTTGACATGCTGATTTTTCCCTTTCGGAACGATCAGCACCAGACTGTTTTCGACCAGCTTGACAGAGTCTTTTTTGTCAATTAACCCCTGATTAACTACTCTATTAAATTTGTCCTCGGCGGCAGAAAAAAACAAGTCAGCCGGAGCGCCCTGTTCGATCTGCTGCTGCAATGCACCCGATGAACCAAAATTAAACTTTATGGAGACATTCGGATGATCTTTCTCATATACGGAGGAAAGTTCCGCTAATACATCTTTGAGACTCGCAGCCGCGGAAACCGTAATTTGAACTTTTTCAGACTTCCCCTTGGCTGATCCCCCTTTTTCCGCCTGGCAGCCGGCGAACAAAACAACCGACATCAATAAAGCCACGGCCGTCAATATTACCTTTTTCAATAGTCTCACTCCATTTTGATATGTATGTCATTAATTCGGCACTAACAACCATTTTACGTCAAACTTCATTTTTTTAAAATAGATTGTGCTCACCGCACATCATTTTGACACATGTTCGAGGCTCAACCTTCCATAGGCACATGCATGCAAGCACATACATATAATGACAGGACGTCAAATATAAAGTGTTGAGGTGAAAAAGATGTGGTATGTTCAGCCGTATCTTCCCGCCTATCCCGCCAGGCAAAACGACAAGCTGATCAAGGATCTTGAAAAAGCGGTAAACGGAGAGCACAGCGCGGTCGTCTGCTATCAAAAAATCGCCCAAAAGGCGCCGGATTCCGAAACAAAAAAGCGGATTTTAGAAATCAGACAAGATGAAATTCGCCACTTTAATGCGTTCCTAACATTTTATACGTCTCTTACCGGCCGAAAGCCTGACATTTCCATAACTGAGCCTTGTCCGGAACAGTATCGAAACGCGCTGGAGTTCGCATTTAAAGACGAACAGGAAACGGTTGATTTTTATTTGGACATCGCAGACTATGTGAAAGACCGGGCGATACGGGAGGCGTTCAAGCGGGCGGCAGCTGACGAACAAAACCATGCAGTCTGGTTTTTATACTTCTTAACAAAGAGATGATCCGCCTTGATCAATATACCCTTATAGGGTATATTTTTAAAATAGCGGACTTTTATTTTGACTAAAGAGGTGCTAAAACATTGAACGTGCTGCTTGTCGATGATGAAATCCGGATGCTCGATCTGCTGGAGCTTTATTTAGAACATTATTCGTGCACAAAAGCCGCCACCGGAAAAGAAGCCCTGGATTTAATAAAAATGAACAATTTTGATCTTGTTATTCTCGATATTATGATGCCTGAGATGGACGGATGGATGGTGTGCCAAGAGATCCGCAGATTGACAAACGTTCCGATTATCATGCTCACCGCCAAAAACGGGCAGGATGACATTGTGCGCGGATTGAATTGCGGAGCAGACGATTATTTAACAAAACCGTTCAGCGAAAAAGTGCTGCTTGCCAGAATAGAAGCTGTCCTGCGCAGGACCCGTCGGTTTCATGAAATCCGGTTCCGCGGTTTAATCTGGAATAAACAGCATCATACCCTGCATGTCAATCAACGGGAAATCGGCATTACGCCAAGTGAATTCGATCTGCTCGGGACGCTCTTAAACCACACGGATCAAGCGCTTTCGAGAGACCAATTGATTGAGAACATCTGGGGGTTCAACTCTGATATCGAGCCCCGCACCATCGATTCACACATGAGAAATTTGCGAAACCGATTGAAAAAAGCTGGCTTTCCGGTTGAAGATCATCTCCGGACCGTCTACGGCGTCGGCTACAAATGGACAAGCAAAGGAACCGGAGCATGAAAAAGATTTCATTTAAGCTCGCAGGTTCATTTTTCATTTTAATCCTTTTCATCGAAACCATCCTTTTTGCGGCGCTGTATACAACGATTATCAACACAAGAATAAACGAAGAAATCCGCGCGCTCCAACTAAGGGGCAACAGCCACAGAGACGTCCTCGAAAAACATTTTGACAAAAGGACGATAGACCACGTCACCCTGATGGAAACCGAAGCCCGGACAAACGTAATCATAACGGACCAAAATAGACGCGTATTGGCGCAGTCTGCCCGGGGAGACATGACGGAACACCTTCATTTCGAAGAAAAACACATCCCGAGGAAAGGGACCGCTTTATCGTCCCATTGGAATACATCAAAGTATATTTGTACGATCAGTCCGATCATGAACGGACGGGAAACGGCCGGCTACGTCTTCATGTATTTGGAGACCTCCTCGATAAAAGCCTTGGTGGCAAGCATTACGAAGCGGTTTTTCCTCAGCTTTGGCTTAACCGGCGTCTTAACTGCCGCAGCTATTCTTTGGTTCAGCCGTGTATTAGCGAAGCCGATTATTAAACTGAAGGAAGCAACCGAAAGTATCAAAAACGGTCAAGCTTCGATTCCGCTTGATATCAAACGGAACGATGAACTCGGCGAGCTCGCCGCATCAATCGAAAGCCTTTCTTCAAATCTCAGCAGGCTTCAAAAAGAACGAAACGATTTTCTGTCAAGCGTCGCTCATGAGCTGCGGACTCCGATCACATATATAAAAGGCTACACAGATGTCGCGATGAGAGATAAACTCGATCCACAAGCCAGAAATCAGTACTTGTCGATCATCAAAGAGGAAGCGGACAATTTAAACACCCTTGTTGACGATTTATTTTTGCTGACAAAACTGAAACAGCCCGGATTTCAAATCAGTAAGAAAAAGGTTCACCTGCACACATTCATAAAAAAAGAAGTTCAGAAAGCGGCAGTCGCTTTTTCGGAAAAACGAATCAGCCTTTCGTTCGACATCCCGGCGGATCTTTATGTCTCAGTCGATGAAGTCCGTTTTTCACAAGTGATCTCAAATTTGCTGAACAACGCCCGCCAATACTCCGATCCTGATTCAATAGCATCCGTCACCGCAACAAAAGCAGAGGATCAGGTCAAGATTACGATAGCGGACGAAGGCTGCGGCATTCCGGAAGAAGAACGGGATTATATTTTTGAGCGCTTTTACCGGGTCGATAAGTCGAGATCGAGACAAACCGGCGGTACCGGGCTGGGCCTGGCCATCGCGAAAGAAATCGTCGAGCTTCACGGCGGTCAGATTGCAATAAAAAACAGAACCCCGAAAGGAAGCGAATTTATCATCACGCTGCCTTCTAATATGTAACAAATGTCGAGATGTCTGCACCAGTTTTGCACATTTCCCGGGTATACTACTCAGTAATCTGGACCAAAAAGGAGGAAAACACCATGAAATTGAAATCCGGTTTACTTTTTGTCATGCTTGTTTTCGCGCTTCCGCTCGCAGCATGCCAAAATTCCGGCTCGGGAAAGACGGACGGACATAAGGAGCATCATACAAAGAATCATTCGGAGATGAAAGAAAAAGACGCCGTTTCTCTTCCGAATGATTTCAATAAGCGGGCGGAAGAAGGGCTTCTGGTGAAAAACACAAAGAACACGACAAGACTTGACGCGAATACACCGGAAGAAATGAGCATCAAAACCTCTCAAACGATATGGCCGGCCACTCATAAACAAAACAGGCCGGGCGCAGTGATTTTAGTTTCGGGCGGATCATGGCAGGCAGCTCTTGCATCAGCTGATCTGATCCATCACCCGAATAACGGACCTGTTTTAATCGCGGAAAAAGGGAAAATCTCCGGGCAGATTCAGAATGAAATCAAGCGCTTGAACCCGACGGGCACTTCAGACGGAACGCAAATCATGGCTGTCGGAGAATTCGATTCACTTCAAGCTTTGAACTCTTTTAAAATAAAAGAGCTGAAAGGGAAGAACGAGGCTGATCTGGCAAAAGAGATTGACAAAGAATACGCGGATGCAGCCGATGAGTATCCGAAAAGCGTTATCATCGGATCATCCGAGGAAGATGCGGAACTTTATTCGCTCCCGGCTGTAAACTGGATCGCCCACATGCCTGAGCCGATCCTGTACGTGAACAAAAAAGGCATTCCCGAAGAGACGGCCGCAGCATTAAAGAAAAGGGACGGCAAAGCAAACATCTATATTCTCGGCCCTAAAAAAGCCGTTTCAGAAAAAACGGAGGATGCATTAAAGGAATATGGAACAGTCAAAAGAATTTCCGGAGATACGCCTGTCGCAAATTCGATTGCGTTTGCGAAATTCAGCGATAAAAACACCGGTTTTGGGTGGGGAATCACAGATCCGGGACACGGACTGTCCTTCGCATCAACGGCCGCGCCCGAGCTGGCGCTTGCCGGAGCGCCATTTTCCCATTTGGGAAAACACGCTCCTCTGCTTTTACTCAAAAATGGACAGGCAGACAGTACGATGTACAGCTATTTATCCGAGATCGAGCCTTCTTTTCGGGACAGACCGCAGGACGGCCCTTATAACCATGCATTCATTCTCGGATCAGAAAATGAGATTTCATTTCGAACGCAAGGCGTTCTTGATGACATATTGGAAATTAAGTCAGTGGATGGAGGACATTCCGGTCATTAAGAAACACAATGGAGGGGCTCTTACAGAAGAGCCTCTTTTTTGTACCAGATGCCGTAAAAATCAATCCATCCTTCTTCGTTAAGCACAATGCCTTGAATGGCTTCCCCCGCTTTAACGCGAATATTGTTTTGATATAGCGGAATCGTGTAAACCTCTTCTGCCAAGGCGCGGTCCGCCTCACACAGAAGGCTGATCCGCTTGGAATGCTCATCAATGAAACGAAGCTGATCCCTCATCAAGGCGGACTTCCTCTGCCATTCCCCCGGCATATGGACGTGTAAAAAGCTGTTTTCCGTTAAAAGGAGGTGCAGCCAGCTCATTTCTTCCGAACGTCCGAATGTCGCACTGTCGTGAATCAAATCGGCTTTTGCGATCACTTCTTCCTTCATGAGCTCATCCGCTTTCATATAACAAACCTCTAGTGCGATGCCGTACCGCCTGCACCTCTTTTGGATCCATGACGCATCCTCCCGGTGATCCGGTTCGGAAAACGTATAAAGCCGAAGCGGATCGCCTTTGTAATGGCCTTCCATAAGCAGCTTGCCGATGTCGTCGTCCCCGGATTCAGGCGGAAGATCCCGGTTTAGAAAGCCTCCCGCCGGAGCCGTCCGTTGTCCGGCTAATTCACTGACCATATGTGAAGGGGAAATGATTTGCCGCAAAGCCTTCCTGAACGCCTTATGCTTGAGAGGCCCCGATTTGTTTGCATTCACCGAGATGTACTGAACATTCCTTTCCTCGTGCCATTCATCGAAAACCTGACTTTGTTCTTCTTTTTCCATATAAAAACCGTAGTCGACAAGAGAAAAATTGCCATCCATATACCATAGTTCGATCCGGTCTAAAAAAGCCCGTCCTTGAAAATATCGCTCATGCGCTTCAAGCCCGAGAATCCGGTCATCCCGGCGGACAAGTCTGAAAGGACCCGTCCCGATCAACAGTCCGTCATTCTGATGGCGGTTTAAAATAGACAGCCTTTCATCGCAAAGATGATGCAAAAACAGCGAGTTTTTTGCCTTTAAACAAATATCAAAACTATATTTATCCCTGACCGCAACATTTCCGATATCCTCTACGAGCCATTTGCATTTATTTTCATCATCCAGCATAAAACGCTCAAACGAGTATTTAACATCCTCAGCTGTCAATGTTGTGCCATCATGGAAATAGATCCCTTTCCTCAAATAGAACGTCCACGTTTTTTGGTCGGCGTCACATTCCCAGTGGTGGGCAAGATGCGGCATAAAACCTCCTTCCTTTTCATTAAAACGGATCAATGTATCACATACCTGCTTAACGACATGGCTCTCTGAACGCAGATAAATACGGCACGGATCAAGACGCTTAAAATGCTCTGGCTCCATCGCGGTCATGAGCCTCAGCACATCTTTTTGCTTGCTGCCCTCCGATTCGGTCTGAAAGCCGAAAACGCGCTCAAGCCACTCTTTATATGACGGCAATGCGTCCGGACACGAATGCTGATATGCTTCGAGAAGGTGTCTCGCCCGGTCGATTTTACCTTCTTTCGTATCATTTTTCGCCGTTTCAAGCAGCAGTTCACAAGGTTCTTTTAAAAAGCGGATTTCTGATTTGTTTCCTCTCCCCCTTCCCCTTTTCCAAGCAATCCACTGCAAACCTTCAAGTTTCGCTAAAATCAGTTTTGCGTTCCTCGGTGTGCAATACAGAATATCCGCGATTTCACTGACTGAAATCTCTTCTGCCTCCCCTTCGCTTTCGCATTTAATTCCCGCGGTAAGTTCCATGTAATGTTCGATCGATTTCATCTCCGTTATCCCCCTCTTTATAAAAGGGGAAATTTCTCCCCTGGTTTTCTGTCCTTTTTACTGATGATTTTCCATTTTACACTAATTGCACTGCTATGTTGAAGGAGGATATGAAATGAACCGTTTAAAACAAAGGTACGGTTCTCCCGTGCTGATTTGCTTCTTCGGAGAGTTCCTGACCGGAATAACGGGAGCCATGCTGGCCCCTTTCCTCCTTTTTTATCTGTATGATGTGCTTGGAACTGGCATATTGCCGGTGATGCTCGTCATCGGAGCAAGACCGCTGACCGAGGTCGCGGTGACGCTTGTCGCAGGAGGACTGACGGATCGGATCGGAAGACGGAAGGTGATCCTGACGGCGCTCGCCTTTCAGACTGTTTCTGCCGCCGGTTTTATGATGGCAGATCACATTTGGCTGTTCGCTCTTTTTTATGTGCTGAACGGCATCGGGGGAGCTTTGTACATCCCTGCGCAGCGGGCCCAAATAACGGACAGCACCGAAAGCGGGCGTCGCTCTGAAGCGTTCGCTGTCCTTCATGCCATTGAAGGGTTGGGCGCAGCGGTCGGTCCGGCCGCCGGACTTGCAGTCTATTCCTATCAGCCAAGCCTGATGTTCGGCTTTCAGGCATGTGCGTTTTTTCTCTATTGGCTTGTTGTTTATTTTAAAATGCCCGAGGTATGGCGGTCAAAAAGGCAAAAGGAGATTTTGGAGAGGGAAAAACTTCTTTCCGCAAAAAAGGTATTTTTTCAGCACCGTCCGGTTCTGTCCTTGATGTTCTTGTCGGTCCCCGTCAGCCTGTTCTATGCTCAACTGGAGTCAAACTACCGCCTTTATCTCGAAACTCTTTTTGAAGATTTCCTATTCATCTTGACTGTTTATACAGTGTGCCGCGCCCTTCTTAGCATTACGATGCAAATTCCGCTTGTCAAATGGACGGAAGGACTGAACATCCAAACGGTCGTTTCCATATCATATGTATGCTACGCTGTGGCAGCAATTGGTTTCGCTTTTTCATCATCGATCTTTTGGCTGCTCTCGACTGCCGTTTTATTTACGGCGGCAGAAAGCATGCTGCTGAATCACATGCAAACCTTTGTCTCGCGCCTTGCTCCCGATCATATGCGGGGCAGATATTTTGCATTTTTCGGCCTGCATTGGGATATTTCCCGGACAATCGGTCCTTTTTTAGGCGGGATGATGTTCATCAAGTTCGGCGGGGCAGCGCTATTTCTTGCTATTGCAGGAATCGTGGCTGCCGGCGGAATTGCACAATACCGAACAGTATTAACATTATCTTCCCGACTAAGAAAAAACTAATTCTTTATAGTACCTGGTACTAGAACAAAGTGCTATAATAGAAACAGTTTTTATTCGGGAGGCAAGGAGGCATTATGATTACATTAAAAAAACAAACGATCGGCGGGCTTTTAAAATCAACCGCCGGCCGGTTTCCGAATCATGAAGCGGTTGTATATTCTGAGCTCGATTTAAGATATTCGTATCAGGAGCTTGTTGAAGAAACCTCTAAAATTGCAAAAGGGCTGCTCGCGCTCGGCATTCAAAAAGGAGAGCATGTCGCCATCTGGGCATCCAATATACCGGAATGGCTTCTGCTCCAGTTTGCGACGGCAAGAATCGGCGCTGTGCTCGTCACCGTCAATACAAGCTATCAGGCGAGAGAACTTGAGTACTTATTGGAACATTCCGATTCCACCACCCTCTTTCTAATGGACGGATACAAAGGAACATCCTATATCGATATGGTCGACGAGATCATGAAAAATCCGGAAAAGCTGCCGAAGCTGAAAAATCTCGTCTACCTTGGCAAGAATAAAGTCCCTGAACATATGACGGCTTTTGCCGACATCGCCAAACTGGGCGAAACGGTCTCTGATGCCGACCTTTTCGAAAGAGAGCAATCACTCACACACGATGATGTGATCAATATGCAGTATACGTCGGGAACAACAGGCTTTCCAAAAGGTGTGATGCTGACTCACTACAATATCGTCAATAATGCGGCGATCGTTGCCGACAGAATGGGGCTGACGAGCGAAGACAGGCTGTGCATTCCGGTTCCTCTGTTTCACTGCTTCGGCTGTGTGCTAAGCACGCTTGCCTGTGTCGCGTCAGGCGCGGCCATGCTGCCGATCATCGAATTCAAACCGGACATCGTCCTGCAAACGGTCGAAAAAGAGCGATGTACAGGACTGCAGGGTGTGCCGACAATGTTTATCGCCGAGCTCACCCACCCCGATTTTGCAAACTATGACCTATCTTCATTGCGGACCGGGATCATGGCAGGCTCCCCGTGTCCTAAAGAAGTGATGAAAAAAGTGATGAAGCAAATGAATATGACGGATATCACAATCGCATACGGACAAACGGAGTCTTCACCCGTGATTACGCAGACAACGGTCACCGACACGCTCGAACGCCGCGTTGAAACCGTCGGTAAAGTGCATCCGCATGTAGAAATGAAAATTGTGGATCCTGACACGGGGGAAACGCTCGCACCGGACGAGCAAGGCGAACTGTGCACAAGAGGATACCTCGTCATGAAGGGATACTATAAAATGGACGAAGCCACCAAAAAGGTCATTGATGAAGACGGCTGGCTCCATACCGGCGATTTGGCCGAAATGGACCGGGACGGATACGTGAGGATTACCGGCCGCTTAAAAGATATGATCGTCCGCGGCGGTGAAAACATATACCCGCGTGAAATAGAGGAATTCCTTTATGAACATGAGGATATTGTCGATGTACAGGTTGTCGGCGTCCCTGATGAAAAATACGGGGAAAAAACGGCGGCCTTTATTAAATGCAAACCGGGCAAAAAGCTGACGCTTGAAGATGTCAGAGATTTTTGCAAAGGACAGCTTTCATATTACAAAATTCCGGAGTACGTATTTCTGATCGACGAATACCCGCTGACCGCTTCCGGAAAAGTCCAAAAGTATGTGCTTCGCGACCGCGCAGAAGAGCTGCTTGCGAGCCCTGTGCAGTAAACAAAAAGCCGAAAATACCAATCGTATTTTCGGCTTTTTGCTGTTTAAAATACTTTTTTACTGTCGCGCTCTTCCTTCAAAATTTCGACAGCTTCGCGGAAGCGCTGTGAATGAACGATTTCCCTTTCCCGTAAAAATGCCAGCCCGTCATTTAAATCCGGATCATCCGACATGTCAATCAGCCATTGATACGTAGCCCTCGCTTTTTCTTCAGCCGCTATATCTTCATATAAATCGGCAATCGGATCGCCTTTTGCCTGGATGTATGTAGCGGTGAACGGAACGCCGGCAGCGTTATGGTAAAACAGGGCTTTGTCATGGTCTGCGTAATGATCGCCGAGCCCGGCTTCCTTCATCTGTTCGGGTGTCGCGTCTTTTGTTAATTTATATACCATCGTCGCAATCATTTCAAGGTGAGCAAACTCTTCCGTACCGATGTCCGTCAGCAGTCCGACGACTTTGTCAGGAATGCTGTAGCGCTGGTTCAAATAGCGAAGCGCCGCAGCCAATTCGCCGTCCGCTCCGCCGTATTGCTCAATCAAAAATTTGGCAAGTCTCGGATTGCATTCTCTCACCCTAACAGGATACTGCAGTTTTTTCTCATAAAGCCACATGAACCTGACTCCCTTCCTCTATTAAACTTGCCACGGCCAGGGACTTTTTTTCCAGCTCCAATAGGATTCCGTCTGATCCGGGCTCCCTTGCGTCAAAGGGCCGTATTTTGATTCAAACTTCGCTTTCAGTTTTCTTGAATATCCGGCATACTGGTTGTATTGTCTGATGGCGTCGGTATCATCGGGATGTGTATCAAGGTAAAGCATCAGCTCAACGATGACAAAATCGACGGCCTGAATTTCATGGAGCCTTTGATAATAGTCTTGCGGTAAAGAGTTCGTCACCCCCCTTACCTCCCATCTTCATACGGATTTTCATAATGATCGTAAAATACGGGCCAAAGCGTCCCTTTTTGCAGCGCCTCCATCGGGGAAAACTGCGGAAGGCCGCGGGGCTGAAAACCTAGATATAGATTTGGAGGGGTTCTGTAATATCTTTTACCGATCGGAGGACACGGATCAAAAGCGCTGTGAAACGGACGATACGATTTGACTTTGGTGAATGATTCCTTGGAATGTTTCATATCGGTTCACCTCTATTTGTGATCGAATCTAATTTAATGTATTCATATGTTCCATCTGTTATGTTCAAAAATGAACGATCAGTTTTTCTTATTAATCTTTTAAATAAATTCGTATTTTACCAATCACTAAAATTATTATATAGTGATATATAGAAATACTTTACTTAGTGAACAAAATGATTGCAGTAATCAGGAAGAAGGTTTTTCATTTGAGGGAAAAAAGAGATTTCCTTCGGGATATATTATTGATATTAATCAGCAGTTTTGGGGGATTTCTTCTCTCTTTGACCGGCATGACGATCGGCTGGATGGTCGGCACAATGACAGCAGCCGCTTGTCTGTCGCTGTTTCGCCCGTCACCGTTAAAGGCTGCTGTCAGACAAAACGGCATCCATCATGGCTGGCTTCAGTTCGGCCAAATGCTATTGGGAATTGAGCTCGGCCAGAAAATCAATATGTCCGTGATTTCGATTTTTAAGGAAAATTGGCTGATTGTCGGCGTCATGCTCCTCCTTTCCGTCGTGTTCGCCATGCTGTCGGGCTTTGTCTTATGGAGGTTCAGCAAGACCGATATGCTGACGAGTTTTGTGGGAACGGCCCCCGGCGGGCTTTCCGCGATGCCGGGCATCGCTCAGGAAGTGGGAGCGAACACGGCAATCGTCAGTCTCGTGCAGATGATACGTGTGCTTCTGGTCGTCATGACCATTCCTTTTTTCGTTTTTTTCATAAATGCGAAGCAGCCTGACGCCCATACTGCCGGCAGCCAAGTGATCGCCGCGGGAACATCGGCTTTTGAAGCGCCTCATATCGCATGGACTGCGCTGATCGTGCTGGGCGGATTCGGGGTATGCAAAGCGATGAAAGCACTGCGGTTTCCGGCGCCATGGCTGCTCGGAAGCATGACCGGTGCGGCCGTTCTGCAAATCGCAGGCGCTTCAATGACCGGGCTCAGCGCAACAGCCTGGTGGCCCCACGGCTTTTCAGTGCTGTCGCAAATTTGTCTCGGCGCGACGATCGGTTCAAAAATCAGCAAAGAAATGTTTATCGGCGTCAGAAAAACGCTGATCGTCGCACTTGCCAGCTCCGTCGGACTGATCATTGCGATGATTTTAAGCGCCGCCGTCACCGCTAAAGCGGCAGGCATTTCCCTGACAACGGCCATATTGGCGTTTGCTCCGGGGGGAATCGCGGAAATGGCGACAACATCTGTCACGCTTCACGCCGACTCTACGTTCGTCGTCGCCGTCCAAGTGTTGCGGGTGGTGCTCGTGATCGCGATGCTTCCTCCATTCTTCCGATTGCTTCATCAAAAGTCGGAAAAATATTCACACCCCCGCATGAAAAAAGCCCGAGCTGAAGGCTGATCCCTTCGCTCGGGCTTTATTTTTTCATTCAAATTCCGGCAGCCAGTCGCCGTGTGCTTCGATCAATTCATCGCACATGCTTACAATATCATCCATCGATAATTCCGCAGCCGTATGCGGATCAAGCAACGCAGCTAGGACTTCTCTAGATGCGGCTGCTGTTCGTGAAGCTGCTTATCTGAATCCTTGCCTCATCAGACATTACTTCCCAAAACATCAGAGGTTGAACACATAGATTAACTTAGATTCTAACATCCTTGACATAGCCTCAAACCCACCAAACCCAAAGGAAAAAATTATTAATTGGATTAATAGTCTATTCAATTTATGGATTCAAAATAAGACATGGAACTATTGGCAATTGAAATTTTAATAGAGCAGACAGCAGCCTGCTCTATTAGTTGTTTTTTTTCTGTATGTTTTTCATAGTTGCCTTATATAACCGTCGTGAAACGATATATGCTACATTTATTAGCAAATACAAAATAAACAAAAATAAAGATACTAAGAATACACCATTATTCCGTATAACAATCTCCTGAGAATTCATTGAATAAATTAATACATATAGATAAAAAACACAAAACATCAACAAAGCTTCAATAATAAAATTGAGAAATCTCCTTTTTTTCAATAAAATCTGAGAAAATACTACGTCTACAATCCCTACGACTACCACAGTGAGAACAAAAAACTTGAATAAAACGATCACAGAATCAAAAGTACCTTTTGTATTGATTGACACATCTGATGCCAAAGCCACCAATTTAAAGACTCCGAAGAATATCAGAAAAGGAGAAGAAATAAGAAATACACACATAAGAAGAACAACCAAAATTGAAAAAATATGATCCTCAATAAAGTAGTTTTTTCCTTTATTTTTTTTCACCCATTTATGACTATTCCTCTCTTTTTGTTGTAATTTAAATATACAATTTTGTTATAAAATTTGACCCAAGTTCAATCACCATAAGTAGTGGTGAAGATGTATTCAAGGCCATAGCCGCGTTTATCATGCCATAATTTTAAATATTTTAGAGCTTATGTGTTGTTCATATCCTCCAATCCTTTACCTTTATCCGAAGAAAAATCCGCCCCGTTGCTGGAGGAGCGGATGTTCAATATTCGTACCGGGTATTCGTTTTAACCAACCATCTTTTCAGCAATCTGCATGTCGCCGGATGGCGAATGAGTTTCTGCCGCAAACCATCCCGAACATACGACGGCAGCAATCGCAGCAACAATGAACAGTTTTTTCATCACATTCCCTCCACTTTTTTCATTTTTTCTTCCGCTTTAATCGCTTCCAAAAAGAAATGTGCGGCCTCTTTATAAAGAGACTTTGATCTGTAAACATTGGCCGTTAAGAGAGATAGTTCTCTGGCACTGTCGTATTGCTTTGCTTGAAAGAGGATTTCTATGTTGTCTTTGCAGTCTTTAACCGCCTGTTCACCACATCCAGCATAAGCCGCATATAAAAGATCGATTTTAGCGTCAAATATTTCATTCGCCGCAGATTGCGACCTTTCCTTCCCTTCTTTGTAAAAGGCTGCGGCGCGTTCATAGTCTCCGGTTTTAAACAGCTCTTTGATCATTAAAAACACGACATTGAAATAATAATCCGATGCAGCATATGCATGATCATTCAAAACGATGTCCAAAAATTGAATGCTCTTGTCCGATTTGTCCATCGCCGCATAAAGCAAGGCAAAATTATGAAGGAGCTGCATTTCTTTAAAATGGTCGCCGGCTTTTCTGACAGTATGGATTGCTTCTGTTAAATATTCTTCCGCCTCTGTATATTTCCCCATCTCGGTATAATTTCCGGCCATTGTAATATAAGTTGAGACAAGGTTCATGTCATGGTCGCCATGTCCTTTGAAAATTTCCATCGCCTGCCGGGTATGGTTTAAAGAGACGATATTCTGGCCCAAGTAATAGTAGAGCTTTCCGACTTTATCGTGAAATTGGGCAACTTCAATTTCATCATGTACATGAGCAAGCTTCTTCTCGGCAATTTTATAGAAGCTGATTGCCTGCTCATAATTTTTTTTATACACTTCATAAGCTCCTGAAAACAGGTAGTAGTAATAGGATGTCATATGTGATGCAGCACTGTCGCCGGCCGATACGTCGTGCTGCTCTATCTTTTTGCCTCTCGAATCGTAGAGCATAATTTTATGCCGCAGTTCCAGCAGGGAATAGTAGATCAAAACTTCCTGATCTTCCTCCATGTCTGCCAGCAGCGGTTTGATTTGTTCAAACAGCCTGATCGACTGTTCAGCATCGCTTCTTCTAATGGCGCGGTACCATGTATTGAGCATGTTGGCGACTTCTTCCGCGGCGATTTTGTTCATATGGAGCTCCTTTCTGCCGATATTCAATTTTTTTGTATTTTATTCATTTCTTATCATACTATATTTTTCCCCTTATATAAATTAATAGTAATAGTTCATTTTGCACAGTTTTTTTGAATCCCCCGCTATTTCTGCCCCTTCATTAGGTCAAATGACTCTTCAAGAAATGAGAAACCGGGACTGATAAGACAGCAAAAAGCACCCTTGCTGAAAGGGTGCTTTCATTGCTTTAATATAAATACGAACTTATCTAGGCATAAGCGAAGGTTCCGCTTGATGAATGATAATATTTCCACATCGCATATGAAGAACGCGGATCGAGAACATAAACCATCGGTGTATAACAGGATGTCTGACCCGGGAGCACTTTTCCGTTTCCTCCAGCTGAGCTGCCGCTCAGTTCTTTCCCGTCTTGTTTCTTTTCACATATGCATTTGCCTCCAAGCCTGAGCGCGCTGCTTTGTCGCGTCATTTTAGCCCATGCTGTTTTGCAGAAGCAGCCGAATTTTAATACCGCGATCCCGAATTGTTTATTATTTGCATCTATCAGTCTGGCTGTCGCCTTTGTTATGCTGCTTGAATCACAATTACAGTGAAAAAGTCATAAGCTTTTACTGACTAATGATCTTTAGCTGCTTTATCAACAGAGGGCAAATTACTTTCATCTATTAAATATGTTGCAATCAATGCGATGACTAACAGAGCTGCTGCAAAATAAAATCCTATATTCATACTTCCTGTAGCGTCTGTAAGCCAGCCCGTAATATACGGAGCTAAAATGGAACCTAACATTCCAACAAAGTTGTAGAATCCAAATGCTGTACTTAATGATTGCTTTGGTGCATTATTAGCTACAACCGCAATTAAAACGGGATTAACGCTAATTTTCCCTACAATTCCATACACAATTAGTGTCATATACAGAATTGGTAAGCTATCAAAGTAAACAATTGCAGCTGTTGATAAAATACCAAACGGTAACATCATGAGCAATACTGGTTTACGCCGGCCTAGCTTATCTGACAGCCAACTAAAAAATAATGAACCTGGAATCGCGGCCCATGGAACAAGTGATGCAACAAAGGCGATATTTCCTCCGGTTAAACCGCGTGCTGTTTCTAAATAGTATGGCAACCAAGTAATAATCATAAAGAATCCGTAAATAGAGCAGAAAATAATAATATAAGCCAAAATTAAGTTTCTATTAAATAAAGATGAAAACTTAAACGGTTCAGCGGTGCCTTTAACCTCTTTATCATTTTTGGGCTTGTCTTTAATTACAATTGCCATTGCAATACCAATAAGTACAACCGGCACTCCGATGATAAAAAATGGAATTCTCCATCCGAATCCCCATTCTCCTACAACATAACTGGAGATATAATAGCCAATTGAAGTACCGAAAGCCATCCCTGCATTAATTACAGCACTACCTAATGTTAAACGGTTCTTCGGGATCATTTCGGATGATATTCCATATTGCGGCCCATAATATACCCCCTGAGCCATACCAACCATAAGCCATGCAGAGATAAATAGAAAAAATGTAGGCATCATTCCTGCAACTGCTGCTAGCGATCCAAATAGAATAACACCTGGAACCAACACTCGTTTTTTTCCAATTTTATCTCCTAATATTCCTGCAGGAACGTTCATACCTGCATAACCGATGAAAAATATACTCATAATTAAGCCAAGTTGTGCCTTGCTTAATGAAAACGCTGATTCAATATTCCCCATAATCGGGTTTAATATTGTTCGCGTTGCATAAAGAGCTACCCAACCGAAGAAAAATACGATAATAACTTTAACCCAATAGGGAATCAGTGGTTGTTTTCCTTTACCTTCAACTGATCCCGTCTCTTTTGTCATCAAACTTCCTCCTTCAACTTTTAAATGATCCTTATTTTCTACTCTTCCTTTGACTTTCGATTTAGACTTCATAGATTGTATCTTTTCGAAATCTGTCTGTGGTCATATCTGAAAAAAGGAGGAATTTTGGCTTTTTATCCTCCTTATGAACAACACGGATTGTCTTATTTTGTTATGCGTGTCCCCGCTTTTCCATCTAGCGCAGCTACCGCTTGATCCAATGAACAAATCATTGCCTCTTTACCTGACTTTGCAAATTCTATAGCCGCTTGGATCTTTGGCAGCATACTGCCAGCAGGAAATTGCCCTTCTGCCACATATTGTTCAGCTTCTTCTACAGTAATTCGGCTTAGTTTTTGCTCATTTTCTTTGCCAAAATTGATAAATACATTTGGTACGTCTGTCAACATCATGAAAACGTCAGCATTTACTTGTTGTGCAAGCTTTAATCCTGAACGATCTTTGTCTATAACTGCTTCAAGACCGTGTAATAGACCGCTCTCATCACGATATACAGGTATACCGCCGCCGCCAGAGGAGATAACAATCGTTTCATCAATTAAACGCCGAATCTCTTCTATTCCATGGATCACTTTCGGTTCCGGGGAAGGCACAACTCGTCTGTAGCCTCGCCCTGCATCTTCTGACATCGTAAACCCTTTCTCTTCTAATTGCTTCGCCTCTTCCTCTGAATAAAATACTCCTATTGGTTTCGTTGGTTTTTCAAATGCTTTGTCATCCTTGTCCACTTCGACCATGGTTAGAAATGTAGCTACATTCGCAGCAATGCCCCGTTCTTTCATATGGTTTTTCAAAGCTTTTTCCAGCATATAACCAATGAATCCCTGTGATTCTGCATTACAAGCATAGATTGGCAGTGGTTCAACGACATTTTTGGCAGCTTCGTTTTGAGCAATAATATTCCCCACTTGCGGACCATTGCCATGTGTAATCACAATTTTATGTCCTGCTTCTTTGATTTCAATCATATGACGTGTTGCAGAGATTACATTTTTGAGTTGATTGGCATAAGTTGCTTCTTGTTTTGGCTGTAAAATTGCATTACCTCCTAGTGCCAGTACTACTCTTTTCCCCATTTCTTTCACTCCTTTGTTAAAGCCATATAAATTCCGTATAAAGTATCCATCCCAGAAGAAGAACCTACTTTTATAAGGCTTTTCATACTTTTCAAAGATGGATCATGTTGTAATCTTGTAATTTTCGAACTAAATAAACCTTCTAAAGCACAAGTTAAAAAGCGCGTGCTAACAAGGGTTGTTAAGGGTTTTCTAATGAGATTCCCCAATGTTTCGAGGTGGTTTTGTGCGATAAAAGAGTTGATGAAATGTCCATATAATATACCGACCAGTATATCGTCACCTGTTGGGGTTAAACCTTGGCCTCGTCCGATAAAGTAACGAAACTCCTCTTCTAAATTTTCAGTTGGATCGTGTAATTTATTTATCAAGTCCGACACATGAACTGATTCAAAATCAGTAGATTCATACGATTTAAATGAAATCTGTTGCATGTTTTCTTTTAATTTATTGATGTTTGCATGTTTAAAATCCGTATATAACGGAAGTATTTTGGCATTAAAATTGAGTTTAAAGCAGTTATGGGAAAGATGGTTATTGCGAACGTGTAATGAATCTCCCACCTCAAGACCTGCTTTTAATGTTTGCTTCGTTTGTGAACCAAGCAAAATTCCAAATGGAAAGGTCCCATTTTCATTTGTGCCGATAAATATCAATTCATCATTCTGATCAACAATATTTATACCTTTTTCAAAAATGCTGTGCACAGTAAATGTTTTTCCCTCAATTAATAGCTGAAGTGCGATTGAACCAATCGCACTTGCCTGTAAAATCATCCTTGAAAACCCAGTTTTTCAGCATATGCTGTGATTGCTTTCTCAAAACATTCGATTGGAGGATGAACTGTACCAGCACCAATTTGCCCATATCCGGCAATTTTATGTGCAATGCCTGTGTTGATTACCGGCGTGATGCCTGTTTCAACAACTTTACGTGCATCAATACCTAAACACGCACCTTTGAAGTCCCACGTCGGAATCACAAAGTTCGGATTTTCTCCAACACAGATCTCAGCCATTTGATTGCTTGTTTCAAGCGCATCATTAAATCCGCCTGTTCCAACAAAACGTGTTACTGCAGGGGCAGCAATCATTGCTACACCGCCAACACCGATTGTTTCTGTAATCGCTGAATCTCCGATATCTGTGTTTGCATCTTCCGCTGAGTAGCCGGTAAAATATAACCCTTGTGGTGTATGAACAGGTGCTGTAAACCACTCATCTCCCATACCTGCAATACGGATGCCAAAGTTTTCACCGTTTCGGCACATTGCGGTAACGACTGTACCATGTTTGATTGTACGCGCTGCATCCATCATTGCTTTTCCTGTCGCCATGGCAATGTTTAAGAAAAATTGGTCTGTATCAGCTAAAAATTGGATCACTTCTGTTCTTTGTTCGTTTTCAACATCATCTAATGCTGCAATTATTGGAGCAACTTCTTTTAAAAACACCAATGACGCTGCAATATTGCGCTGGTGAAATTCATCCCCCATTGCTATAGCTTTAGCCATCAATACATTAACATTTAAGCCTCCATCAATTTTTCTTAATGCCTTACTTAACACCGGACCCAACACATCTTTCATCCAGTGCAGGCGATTGATTACCTGCTCATGATAAGCACCGAAGCGTAATACTGCACCGATGCCTTCGTTCATTTGACAGTACGCCTCGTTGCCGCTCTCTTTGTTCACCACAACAAGAACCGGCATATTAGGTGATGTAATGCCTCCCATTGGTCCAACTGCATTCACATGATGACATGGAATAAATGTAATCTTATTGTTTTCAAGCAGTTCACGCGCTCCCTCTTCATCTTCTGCCCATCCTTCAAAAAGAATCGCTCCAACACAAGAGCCTTGCATAGGATCTGTCATATTTTCATATTTAATTGGAGGCCCGGCATGTAATAACACGTAATCTTCCAATTCAGGAATCACAGACTTGGCAGGTACAACATCCGTTAAGAATGGTTCAGCTGCTATGATCTTCTGGATAACAGCTTCGTTCGCTTCATTTATTGTTTTGTACCCCATTAGATTGTCTCTCCTTCATAGTAGTTTAGAAATTGAAGTACTTTCATTAACTTTTCATCACCGCCAGCAATTGGCCGCCAGTTAAATTGAACACACTCTGATCCGCTGTTCTGAACAGCTGCTGTAAAACTTTTCAGCCCAATATTGATGACACTTGGCTTCTTATTAATTAAGGACACAATTTTTTCGTCTACTGTTAAGTCTTCTTGGGTATGTTCAAATTTTTGTATATCAAGGACTGGCTGTTCCACTTTTCCTCGTGCCAGTTTAATCGCGGTACGAACCATTTGGTCGTTTGTCTCACAAATGATTGCACCACTTTCTTTTAAGGTTTCAATTTGCTTTTCATAACCTTGAGGATCTTTAGTTGTACCTACAACTGTTACAAGAACTGCAAGTTCGCGGCCTCCCTGATGTGCATTGGCTAACATACGTTTAATGGCTGGTGCTAATTCACTTGCCATATCATCATGACTGCCATAGCCAATAACGTTATCAATCATGATGACTGCTGTTTCAGGATCGTTTCCCGATGTTTCAAGCATTTCGATACGCTTTTCAGGATCAATCATCGGGTGCGGCTTCCCTTGGGTATACATATCATCGCCTAAGTCAATAATTTCATGATGTTTTGTTTTTAGGATATAGGCTTCTTTCTTCTCTTCAAGTACTTCCTCTTTAAATGCCTCTTTCAATAACATAGCTGCTTCAGATGCCAAAGTACCACCTGAGTAATAACCTTTAATACCAACTTGTGAATCTTTTAACGACACATTTACATCTTCAGCCAATGTCGGTTTAAAATTCGGTTTGTCACCATTGGATAATTGAACAGATACAACCGCTGCTTCTTCAAGTGTATACGCATGATAAATATTTTCTTCCTGATAAGTTGGTTGATCTCCTAAAAATAACGTAACAACCGGTTTTTCAATATTTCTTAATACGTTTAATACTTTTTGCTGCACTTCCTCTGCAGGCGGTTTAGAAATTACTGTAATCACTTTTACTTTTGGATCTTGGTTCAATGCTTTGATACTATCTAAAACCGTGATAGCACCAACCTCTGTCGATAAATCCCGACCACCTGTACCAATTGCGTTTGTTACACCTTTACCATAACGGTCAATGATGCTTGTCACTTCCTGAATCCCTGTACCGGATGCACCCACAACGCCAATATCTCCTTCATTCACGATATTTGTAAATGCAAGTGGCACGCCATGGATAATTCCGGTCCCGCAGTCTGGTCCCATTACTAATAATCCTTTTTCATGCGCCTTTTGTTTCAACTTAACCTCATCTTCTTTAGATACATTGTCGCTGAATACAAATACATGTAACCCTTCATTCAATGCATTTTCCGCTTCCATTGCTGCATACTGACCAGGAATGGAGATCAATGCCAAATTAGGGTTGTTCGCAAGCTCCATTGCGCGCTTCCAGTTATGTGCTTCTTGGCCTTTAGATGCGTCTTGTGAAGCGGCATCACCTTTTAAAGCTGCTTCTACTTCTTCTTTCACTGCCGCTACTTTTTCTTCTTGATTTGTATCTATAACGATAACAATGTCATTTGGATTTGCTTTTTCCAATTCATCTGTGCCTAAACCCGAAGATTTAAAAATATCTTTGTTAGCTGGTGTTCCCATCATGATCGATACTTTGTTTACACCATCTATTGCAGATAACTTGTTTGATAAAAGCATTAACACGATAGAATCTTGATAGGTGTTTTCTTTTATAATTGTGTATAACATAATGATCCTCCATTTTGTTATTCTGCAAATCTATTCTTTCCATGATAGCGATTGTAATGAACATCGCCTGAAACGAGGTAGTTATAAATATCGTCTACAATTTCAATTCCTTCTTTATCATATTTGGCACTTCTTAATTTACCGCGCTCACCCGGATAATAAATTTCTCCATAGCCTTCAGCTGCCGGTTGTGCTTTTAATTCATCGAGCATCGTCGAAATCTGTTGTTTAAAAGCAGTTAAATCTGTGAAGTATGCGGGATTGATAACAATATGAATTTGCCCTAAATCGCGGCCTTTTGTCAGATCTTGATACATGGAGGATACATGTACGCCATGAGGTACTCCAAGAAGACTGCCCGATAAAATATCCACCATCATCATCAATCCATAACCTTTTGGACCAGCAATTGGCACAAGTGCATGAACATCTCTTGCATTCGTTGTTGGTGCACCGGCTGCATCTACTGCCCATGTTTCCGGGATCGATTCATTTTTACTTCTGGCATCCAATACTTTTCCCCATGCCTGAACAGTTGTCGCCATATCAAATGTGATTATGCGTTCATCAGCCGATGGTACACTATAAGCAATCGGATTGGTGCCAAAGTATGGTTCTGTTCCTCCAAACGGTACGACCATTGGATCTGATTGGCACATACTTAAAGCAACCATGTCCTGTTCTGTTGCCATTTCAACAAAGTAACCCAATGCACCACTATGCGAAATATTCTTCATGCCTACAACAGCCACACCTGAATTTTTTGCCATTTCGATTGCTTTTTCCATCGCTTGTTTTGCTGCTTGGTGACCTGGACCATTATCTCCGCTAAAGACAGCGGATGCAGGTCCTGTTTGTTCAAATGTGTAGTTTGGGTTTGCTGTAATACCGCCTTTTGCGATTCGTTCGGCATAGTATTCCACACGTACTGCTCCATGGGAATGGATCCCTCTATGATCGGCGAATGTCAATACATCTGAAACATCGTGTGCGGCTCCTTCATTTAATCCAGCTTTGATTAGCTTCTGTTTGATTAAATGAAACAGCTCCTGCTTAGATACTCGCATCTGATCCTCCCCCCTTCCATTACATAATTAGTAAATGTTGTCTGACTCTAAATAATCTAAAATTTCCTTTGTAACTGGGATACCTGTTTTTTTATACTGTTTCATCACATCTATTTGAATTTCACCGGGATAATACACTTTGTCAAATCCTTCAGCAGGCGGGTTATCATGTAATTCTTCAACCATTTGAGATATTTTTTCCAGGAATTGCTCCTTCCCGCCAAAGTATTCAGGATTGATCACGAGATGAAGCTGCCCTAAGCGACGGTACTCTGATAAATCTTTATACATGGAAGTGACATGCTTGCCAAATGGCAAGCCGAGTAAACTCCCCGATAAAATATCCACCATCATCATTAACCCGTATCCTTTAGGCCCAGCCATTGGTAATAATGCATTTACCTTAAACGGGTCTGTTGTTGGTGCTCCATTTTTATCAACTGCCCATGAGTCTGGAATAGATTTGTTTTTACTTCTTGCATCTAAGATTTTCCCCCAGGCTTGTACCGTTGTTGCCATATCAAACAGTATTGGACTGCCATCTTTTCGAGGCGCACTAAAAGCAATTGGGTTGGTGCCAAAGTACGGTTCGGTACCGCCAAATGGCACAACCATGGGATCAGATTGACATACTGTTAATGCCACCATACCTTCTAATGCTGCTTGACGTGCATAATAACCAATCGCACCACTGTGTCCCATTTCTTTTACACCGACAACACCGATACCTGATGTTTTTGCTAATTCGATTGCCTTTTTCATTGCTTGATAACTCACATAATGTCCTAACGCATTATCTCCATGGTAAATCCCTGATGCTGGACCCGTTTTTACGAAGCTTAAGTCGGGGTTCAGGTTATATCCACCCTTTAATGTACGTTCGGAGTAGTATTGCATTCTCACTGCACCATGTGAGTGAACACCTCGTTCATCTGCAAAGATGAGTAAGTCAGCTGTTTTATCCGCATGTTCTTCAGGTAAGCCTGCTTTCACTAATTTATCTTTCATTAGCTGCCGGAGACGATTACTTTCTACATACACTAATGGTTCACTCATTAAAATTGCCCCTCTTTATAGATTAATATCTCTATTCGCATCCTTTGAATAAATATACGAGAATGGTTCATCTAAACCAATTGCATAGGTTGCTTGCGGCGTATAAGCTCCCATAAAAATATAGTCACCTTTGTCAACTGGCATCCACTCGTTGTCTAAGTTGTAAACACCTCGTCCACTTAATATATAAGCACCATGTTCTTGAACGTGCGTTTCAATGTAACCATGCGAAGCACCCGGCTTAAATGAAAGAATATGAATGTTCATGTCATATGCAATTTCTTTTGGCAGTAAATCTTGAATTAATACTTCTTTCATCCCTTCATAGGGTTCTTGTTTGATGTTATTCACATTACCTGTAACAATTTCTGGCGTATGTCCTTTAAGCGGCTGATAACGCTTTTTGTATAAAAACAAACGGCTGTCCTCACCATTATTATGATTATCAAACGTCAATTGTAAGTGTGGAGGTACATATAAGAATCCGCCTTTTGCCAATTCGTATTTTTTACCATCCGCAAAAGCGTTGATTTTACCATATTCAACGTACACAAATGATTGGATACCATCACCGGCAAAACCGGTTTTGTTTCCGCCCTTGTTTTTAACTGTTACCAAATAATCTACAAACCTTGCACCTAAACGCGGGGATCCTAAAATGGTTACATCACAATCTTCAAAGCCAGGTACAACATTATTAACCAAGCCATCGGGTGTAATTACCGCATAATTATCCTTTTTTATTACTGAACGTGTTTCTAATAAACCTTCTCTGTATCCTTGATTATGATTTAAGTAACTCATGAGTATCTGGCTCCTTTTCATTATTATTCCTTATAAGCTAGTTCAAACAATACATCTTTCAATACTTCAATCCCCTTCACAAGGTCTTCTATCTTCGTTTCTTCATTGGTATTGTGGCTGATTCCGCCAATAGAAGGTACAAACAACATTGCTGTAGGGACAAAATCCGCAAAAATTTGTGCATCATGACCTGCACCAGATGGCATCAATTTATAGCTGTCCCCCACATTATCCTTAGCTGCTTGTTCAATTATTTGAATGATTTCTTTATCCATCAATGACGGTGCTTCATCCATCCATAAATTAATGTCATAAGCCATGCTGTTTGCTTCTGCCACCGCTTTAACTTTATCTTCAATTTCTCTCGCAAAATCATTTAATAGTTGTTGATCAATATGACGACAGTCTATCGAAAAGGTAATTTCTCCAGGGACGACATTTACCGTGTTTGGAACAGGAGTGACATGTCCAAACGTTAATACAAGAGGCTCTCCAATTTCTCTAGCTCGTTTCGTTAAGTCTGTTACAATCTCACTATATGCAACAACTGTATCTCTTCGTAATGACATCGGTGTTGTGCCAGCGTGGTTTGCTTCACCTTTCAAGTTAACTGAGTAACGTTTTTGACCGACAATCCCAGTTACAACACCAATCGCTTTATTTTCCGTCTCTAATACTTTCCCTTGTTCAATATGTACTTCAATAAATGCTTTAATATCGTCACGAACATCATCTGTTTTACGGTAATCAAAACCGGATTCATGCATAGCATCTTCGAATTTAATTCCTTCAGCATCTTCTATTGTGTCAACATCCTCTTTTTTGGCTAGGTTAAAAAAGTTTTTACTTCCCCAAAATGTATATGGAAATCGGCTTCCTTCTTCTTCTGCGAGCGATAATACTTCTATTGTTCGTAATGGTTGACCATATTTTTCTTTTAAATATTTCACAGCAACCAGTGCAGATAAGATACCGAATTGTCCATCTAGATGACCGCCTTCAACAACTGTGTCGATATGTGATCCTGTTAAAATAGTTTCTTCAGAATATTTACTTCCAACAAGACGACCAGATAAGTTCCCAACATCATCAAAGCTTACTTCTAAACCTTCTTCCTTGAATGTTGCTTCCAGTTCGCGAACTGCATCAATCCATTCAAGAGAGTATAACAGCCGCGTAATTCCCCCTTTTTCTAAACCGCCAAATCTTGTGAATTTCTTATCCAACGTTTCAAAGGTTGATTGAATATCCATTCTTTTTCTCCCCCTTTCTTTTATTTACTTTCATCATAGAGCCCTGTTTACAACCATTCATTGACATAACCAACAATAATGGAAAAACATTTTATGCACTTTTAACAAAGACACCTTTTAATCAATTTACGGTATCTAAATAATGGGCTAATGCCAGATATAAAAAGAAACTGTTGGCTTTCGATTACATAAAAAAATACGCTTTATAATAAATTAAATTTGCATTGAATGTCTCCTAAAGAAAATCGCACATCGCTCGCTTCAAAAGAGCGAAACTTCTCTTTTACCAATCAAATAAATAAGGTGCAAATAAAAAAATGACCCTATAAATCAATAAAAAACATTGATTTATAGGGTCATTTATCTATTTCATAAATGATATGCCAAGAGTCAGGATACATATTGATTAACAACTGCTGCTGTAATAGCAAAAGATTGTGATGAAGTCAACTTTGCCATGCTCACTTCAGCTATATTAGCTGCCATAAGAAATGCTGATGACACACTGAATTTGCGAGTGTAAGACAATCTCAGGTCGCCTTCACATCTTCCTATACCTCAAATTCCTGACGGGCTAGCTATTCCGTCACTCAAGGAATAAATTTTCCTACTTTTTCATTTGAAATCCCTTTTTCTTTATCATAGATTTCGACACCACGAAGGATTGTTTTCACTACCTGAGCACCAATTTTGCGGCCAATATACGGACTAATTTTGTGTCGATATGCTAGGTCCTCAGCTTTTAATTCATAAGGTGCATCTTTCTTAATAAATACAAAATCCGCATCTTTCCCTACTGCAATACTGCCTTTTGACATTAGATTAAAACGTTTCGCAGGGTTTGTAGCAATAATGTCTGCAAATTTGGATAATGACATATTACGTTTTTGCACACCCTCATCAAATAATATGTCAACATTATTTTGTACACCTGCGATACCCCCCCAAGCTTCAAATGCATTATCCGTAGCTTTTAAGTCTGGGGTACATGGTGAATGGTCTGATGTTACGAATGAAATATCTCCGTTTAATACCCGATTCCACATGCCTTCTAAGCGTGATTGTTCACGAATTGGCGGAGAACATTTTGCAACTGGTCCGATATGATCCAGTTCTTCTTTATAGAAATATAAATAGTGTGTACATGTTTCGCATGTAATATCGACCCCTTCCTGTTGTGCTTTGACAATTTCATCTACGCCCTCTTCACAAGCTATATGAACGATGTGTACACGACATCCCGTTTCTTTCGCAAATAGAATTATTTTTCTAATCGGTTCTACTTCAGTAAATACGGGTCGAGAATCTACATAAGCACGTAAGGAGGTTTCACCATTTTTAGATGCTATTTCCCCTAACTTGTCCGTAATTGCAGCATTTTCAGCGTGTATAGATAATATTTTGCCTGTCTTCGCAATTTGTTTCATACCTTCGTAAAGGGAATAGTCATCCACATTCATGAAATCTCCTTCTATAGAACGGTCACCACATGTTGCTAAAAAACATTTATATGCAACAACACCATTGTTATCTAACTCTTGAATACCCCCATCCAAGTTAAATGGTACTAAACCGCCGTAACTCGCAACGTCTATAGATAATTTTCCTTTCCCAGCTTTAAATTTTACTTGAATAGATTCCTCATCTACCGTTGCTGGCACTTGATTTAATGGCATTTCGATGATCGTCGTGACACCGCCTTTTGCAGCGGCACGTGTTCCTGTGTCATAGCCTTCCCATTCATCACGATAGCCGCCGCCCGGCTCTGTGATATGAACATGTGCATCAACCATACCCGGAGATACAATCGATCCTTTTGCATCGATAATTTTTGCACTTTTACCCAAATCCTGACCGATTGCTGCGATTTTGCCATCTTTAATCCCTACTTCGACTTCTTGTTCACCATTTTCCAGAATGACTAATCCATTTTTGATAATTGAATCAAAATTCATTAAAATCATCCTCCTCTTTTAATGGTTGGATATAAAATACTGCCTTTCGCAACCGCCAGCATTAATCCCCCGGATAGCCAAACCACCAAAAATGCAAATCATTAAATTTAAGATAGCACTTATTTAATGTTTCACCGATAGCAAAGTTAATGATCAAGAATAATAAATGGCAACCCCGCCCCACTATCAATGAAAACGGGACGCCATATTTTGAACCTGTGTATCCGTTTGCAACAAGTCATAAGGCTATCCGACAAGTGATATCGTTGCTTGAAACGGTGATATAAAACATCACCAACAGCTATATAATCCGGAATATTATGCACTAGTCCCACCCCCAACGTTAAAAAAAGTAAATGAGGATGAAATTCTTTGTTCAAGTGATCTTCGGCATGATATCTTTGTTATAATCACACTTTTCAAAAAACGAAGAATCATGTTCAAGCATTAATGATTCTCCTTTAATATTTTTAACTAAAGGATTATACGTATAATTACCTTCAAAAACAGTGTACGATCAGATTGAAAAGTTATCCTTGTAACATCTGACATATTTCATTTTTATTTTATCTTTTTCTAACAAAGATAAGGAGGCAGCCTTTATGACAACATTAAAAGAAATATTATCTGTACTACAATTTTCAGATTTAACATTGCTGAATGAGCAGGGCGATTTGGAACGAGTGGTAGAAATGGTTGATATTACAGAAACGCCTGATATTAAAAATTTTACAACGCCGCACTCACTTATCGTCACAACAGGAATGAGCTATCAGGATGATCAATCCGGACTAATCAGTCTTATTAGTGAGTTAAATGATATACAAGTTGCTGGTCTAGGTATCAAGCTATCCCGATTTTTAAAAAAATTAGATGATGAGGTTATTGCATTTGCAAACAAATTAAAATTCCCAATTATTGAAATTCCGGAAAGTTGGAATTTAGGATCCATTACTCATCATATATCGTCATTTATCCTGGATGAAGAAACAGAAAAATTACACTTCGCATTAGATATCCAACAAGAGTTAAATGCTATGCTTATGCAAGGGTTAAGCCTGAACATGATGATTGAACGTTTAAGTAGACTTATAAAGGTTCCTGTCATGCTGCTAAATTCTTTTCATCAAGTTGAGTCAGCGAGTCATCACTTTCATCAACACTCAGAACATGTTCAAAAAAACCTCAATTATTTCCGAAGATATTTAAATTCAGAGCAAATCGAACCAAATCACAATGGTGTTTTCCAGGAAGAATATGCTATATTTAAGGTTCCTGCATTTAAATATTTTCCGTATTATCTAATGATTTCAAATGTTAATTTGCTCAACTATCCGTTTAGTTTATTAACAATAGAACAAGCAGTTAACACACTTAGTCTCACAATTTACAAAAATAGTAAAATCAAAGAAGCAGAGCAGCAGGATACGAACCATTTTTTTACATCTCTGATGTCCGAACATCCTGATAACCTTGTATCACTAACACAACACACCGACCTTTTAAAAAAATATCACATTCAACCCTCTAAATTCTACCAAGTGATGATTTGCGGGATAGACAAAGAAAAGAATGTAGAAAATAGCGCCTACTTAAATGAGCGATATCAGATGACTTTTGAGTGGTTAACGCATAAGTTTACTGGGATTGACCCTTCCATTAGTATATATATGTCTCAGGGTGAACGCAGATTTACGATACTTTTACAAAGAAGACATCATTATTATTTGGAATACTGCAGATATATCCAAAAAGAGTATCAGCTATTTTTTAATAGCTCCCTTTCATTTGGCATTGGTAATGAGGTCTCCGAGCTTTCACAATTACCACTGTCTTTTTTCGAAGCGAATGAGGCTTATGATAATAAATATGAACAAGGCGAAATAGAATTTGTAGAGCCCTATAAATCTAAAAGCGTAGAAGAATTATTACAACTCATTCCAACGAATAAATTAAAACCATTTATCATTTATACACTCGGTCCATTAGCTTATCCCCAAACAACGAAGGAAAAAGAACTAAGGTTTACGTTAAATGTCTATATGGCAAACCAATGTGATCTTACAAAGACCTCAGAGGATATTTTCATTCACCGTAATACTGTGAAATATCGTATTAAAAAATGCGAAGAAATATTAGGTCAATCTGTAGAATCTCCTGATACATCCCTGAGCATTCGATTAGCATTATTTGCTTCAGAGAAAATATCGTTGTAAATCAAAAGTAGAACCACCGGAAGTTTTCTTTTCTATTTATTTAGTTAGCTACTGTTTTATTCTGTCTTAACATAACCACAAGGAAAAATAGCAACGCTGCTGCTGCGAGAAGGATGGTTGCAATATAGAATGCTAATACTTGCGAGCCGGTTACATCACCAATATAACCAGTAAGTGTTGGTGCAATAACAGATGAGCTCATTCCAAAGAAGTTAAAGAGAGTTAATGCTCTGGCCACTCTATCTCCTGATACGGAATCAGATACATAGGTTATTAAAACTGGATCAATCGCAAGTTTACCTAATAAGCCATATAAAATTAATGCAATATACAGCACTGCAGGATTTGGTGCAAATACTGTCAAACTAATTGTGATTGCCGCAGCAATTAATAGAAATAAAATTAAACGCAGACGCAAATGTGCATGTTTATCTATGTATTTAGTAAATATCAAAGCACCAGGCACTGCAGTGACTGCAACTAGTGCAGCTACATATCCTACTGAGCCTTGAGCAAATCCTTTTTCTGCTACAAGGAAGGATGGCAGCCAAGTGACAATCATATAATAGCCATAGCATGTTGCAAAATACACAAAATATACAACTAATTGTCTTGGAGAAAATAAGCTTTCATTTAGAATCTCTGTGCTTTGTACGGCGTCTTTCTTCTCTTCAGCCACTTCCTTGTCTGATGTTTTATCTTGTTTAATAAACAACACAAACACAAATGTTACAGCTACGATAACGATAGCTGTTATAAAAAGCATATAATTCCATTGAATTTCAAAACCGCCTACTAAAACCGATGATCCGATTAGTCCAATTACCATTCCTAATGCTGATCCGCTATTTATTATCGCATTGGAAAAGCTTTTTTTATCTTTTGGCGTATGTTTGGCTGATAAGGAAAAGGCTGCACCGTAATATGAACCAGTCGAAATACCAGCCAATAACGAACCAATGTATACTTGCATGATAGTTGAACTTGTGCCAATTACAAATGCAGCCAGCGCAAAGACGATAAATGCAGGAATTAACACCTTTTTCTGTCCAAATTTATCGACAAGTGCTCCTGACGGAATTTGCATACCCGTATAGGCAAAGAAATAAATAGAAGCAACCAACCCCATTTGTGTATCACTAATATGTCCTAATGATTCTTGAATCTGTGGATATATTGGCGTAAGGATTGTACGATAAATCCAAATAGCTACCCACCCTAAACACAATGCAATAATGATCTTTTTGTAATAATCGGGGTCATGTTTCTTTGTTTTTTCCACGGTATGACACACTCCCTTTTTATTATTTAATTAAATTGTAGGTTATAAGCCAGTCAATAACATTGTTCACTTTCAACAAAAACAAAAGTAACATTATACATTTTAGACAAAAGGCATCTGCTTAAAAATATCGATGAAAGATTCATCGATAGAAACTAGTCCTATTTTTCCCAGCTCTCTCATTTCTATAAAAGCAATCAGGTAAAAAAGATGGCTCTTTTTTAAACAAACCTACAATTTATTAAAAAAAGCACTTCCCAAATAAACAGGAAGGCTCCCCAAACGTTGATATAGCAGCGTTCTTAACATTTCAAGAACTGAGTTGCACGACGAGCGCCCTTAAGATCGGCTTTCTTTCTCTTTGAAAATCCAAAAATTCTCCGATATATATAGCGAATGCCGCTAAATAAGGAGGAGAGCCGGATGAGAAAGTTATGGAAAATCGCGGTGTCCGCTGCAATGTTCGTCGGTTTTTCCGCAAATTCACCCCGCATTCAAGCGGAAAGCAATAAGCAGGAAAACGAAGTCATTGTCGTATATAAAAATGCCAGCGGAAAAGAAAACGTCATCGATCAAGCAGACACGGTAGAACACGTTTACCGGCACATTCCCGCAGCTGCTGTTACTGCGGACGACAAAACAGTGCGGGAACTTGAACAAGATCCCGACGTCCTGTATGTCGAAGACAACCTCCCAGTAGCTGCTGCCGACAGCAACGTTCTAAAAGCTGTCTCCAGCAGCACAGCGCAAACCGCCTCCGCGTTTTCACAGTGGAACATCAAGCCGATTCAAGCCGCACTGGCTTGGAATAAAGGTTTGACCGGGAAACAGGTGAAAATTGCGGTTATTGACAGCGGGATTTCCCCCCATGAAGAGCTGTCAATCGCAGGCGGTGCATCGATGGTCGGCTATACCGCTTCATACCGTGATGATAACGGCCACGGAACACATGTTGCCGGAATCATCGGAGCGAAGCATAACGGACGGGGGATCGACGGCATCGCGCCCGGCGCGCAACTGTATGCCGTAAAAGCGCTGGACCGGAATGGTTCGGGGGATCTGAAAGGCATCTTACAAGGCATCGATTGGTCGATCCAGCACGGAATCGATATCATCAATATGAGCCTCGTCGTTTCAGGCGACAGTCAAGTTCTCCACGATGCAGTAGATAGAGCATACAAACGGGGAATGATTTTAGTCGGTGCAAGCGGAAATGCCGGAAACGGAAAATCCGTTTATTACCCGGCCGCCTACAGCAGCGTCATTGCCGTCTCGGCCACCAACGAAAAAAATCAGATCGCCTCATTTTCCAACACCGGCAGCGCCGTCGAGTTTGCCGCTCCCGGCACATCGATTATCAGTACATCTTCCGACCGCGGCTATGCAATCGGAAGCGGCACTTCACAGGCAACGCCGCACGTAGCCGGAATGTTTGCTCTTTTGAAACAGCTGTACCCAACCGCTTCAAATGCTGAGCTGCGCAAGAAAATGCAGATTTATACAAGCGACTTGGGCGCTCCCGGCCGTGATCATTTGTTCGGCTATGGATTAATCCGCTTCAAAGAGATCACACAGCCGTTGGAGAAAGCGCAAAAAGCAGTCGGACAAGCGGAAAAGACAAAGAAAAAAGCGGACATTCAAACCGCGCAAAAAGCGATCGAACCGCTGCCTGCAAACGCCGATAAAACCGCTTTGAAAAAGAGGCTCGATGCTGTTAAAGAGCAGCTTAAAAAGACAGCCGAAAGCAAAGTAAAACTCGCAGAGAAGCAAAAAAAGAAAAACAATGCCGACGCAGCCCAAAAAGCGGTCAATGAACTCGACAGCGGCACTTTCAAAACGAATTTGCAAAAACGGATCAACGCGGTCCGCTCAAGCCTCTTGAACACCGCAAAGCAGGCCGTTGCCAAAGCTGAAAAAGCGGCCACAGACTCAAACTTCGGCAAAGCGCAAAAAGCGATTAATGAGCTGCCTGCCGGAAAAGACAAATCAAATCTGCAAAAAAAGCTGAACACCGCGAAAATGCAAGCCGCGTCAGCCTATAACAAAAAAGTGGCAGCGGCGAAAGCCAAAGTTAAAACGGCCGAACAAAAGAGAACGAAAAAAACAAAATCGGCAGCGCAATCAGCGGTCAGCAAGCTGAAAGCATCCGCCGAAAAAACGAAGCTGCAAAAACGAATCAATGCGATCAAACTGAAATAGCAAGAAAAAAAGCCCGGAATCCCGGGCTTTTCTTGCGAATACGTCTTTTTTGATGCTGTTCTGCTCGGACACGACAATTGCGACATCGTATTCCTTTCGGCCGGGCGCTTGCTTTCCGCCGCATTCTCCAATCACTTTTTATCAATTCTTTCCGTCACAATCCCGACGATGTCCCGGTCTGAAACAAAGCCGAAATGGCGGCTGTCAAAGCTGTGGATCCGGTTGTCCCCGAGGACGAAGTACTCATTTTCAGGCACCTTTTCCTCTCCGGTCACTTCCTTCAGCGTAAAATCCCCTGTCAAGTCCCCTCCGGCAGTGACGGCCTTTAAATCGTCCAGATAAGGCTCTTTGATCTTTTCTTCGTTGATATACAGCTGATCATCTTCATACCGGAGGGTTTCACCCGGAAGCCCGATCACCCTTTTAATGAATATATCTTTGTCAGGTCCTTTAAACAGCACGATGTCAAATCGGCTGATTGTTTTAAAGTGGTGGGCGAACCTGTTGATCAAAAGTTCGTTGCCCTCCTGAAAGGTCGGATTCATGCTGACGCCTTCTACTTTATATTCAATGAAAACGGCATTTTTGACCTGAATTCCGACGACGATGACAAGCAGCACCCCGGCTATGACCAAAAAACGCTTTTTCAATTCTGTGTCCCCCTAGTCTTTCTCTCTCTGGCTGAATCTCACGTTCAGACGATGTTCAACCCGTTTTCCGGCGTACCATAAGATCAGCATGACGATGATCACGGCAGCTGTCCGCAAAGGCTGGGTAAAAAGCGCCTTCAGATCATGGCCGACAAAGCTCACCATAAAAATCATCACGAACTTGCCGCAAAGCACCGCCAGTGAAAAAGGCAGCAGGCTGACTCTCGAAAGTCCTGCCACAACATTTACCGCAGCCGAAGGCGTGAATGGAAAGCAAAGCAGGAGAAACAGCGGACCGAAGCCCCGTTTTTCCACCCAGATCATCAGTTTTTTTACGGATGGATGCCTGCGGATAAAACCGAGTGCTCTTTGCTGGCCGAAATGGCGGATAAAAAGAAAAACTGCTATAGAGCCTAAAGATGCCCCTATCCACGTCAACAAGAACCCCTGCCATAAACCGAACGAATTTACATTGGCGACAACAAACACGAGCAGGGGTAAAAACGGGAGCAGCGCTTCAATAAACGGCAGCAGAACGGCTACAAAAGGACCAAAAGCCCTGTAGCTCTGAAAAAACTCTGTTAAATTCTCTTCTGTAAAATAGCTGAATAATTGCTCCAACATTGATTCTCCTCAGGGCGGTTGTCTACTTCTATTCTACACTTTAAATCAAAAACTTTAAATCATCCGTCTCGGTGTTTTCTGTATTAGTCTGAAACAACTTGATCATTTTAGTCATTTTTTCCCGTTCTTGATTAAAAGGCCGTCTTTCGTGTAAAATAAAAACAGAACAAACGTTCCTTATCAACAAAAGAAATGAGGAGAAAAGCCATGACAAGAATTCCCGCTGAAGCCAGGGATATGATTGAAAAGGCGATTTACCTCCCGATGACCGTCAGCATATTAAACCGGGACATGAAAATCATCCAGCAGGGGCCATTCAAGCTGAAAGACCCCTATCAGCGTCTGATCGAACAGGCGTTAAAGCTTGCCCAGCGCGATCTGTACGACGTGAAAAATGAACTGCGCCGGCGGAAAATCAAGGTGCACGAAGTGTCACGGGACGAAGCCTTTACGATGTACTCCTTTATATATGAAGGATACGAAGAAGAGCATAACTATTTTAATCCCCGCATCCGCAATCAGGTATCCGCGCTTCTTGAGTACTATTTATTCAAAGCCGCTCCCGATCAATAGCGCTTTTTCAGCTCCCTGAGGATGAATTCGTATATCAGCTGATTCCGGTCTTCCTTCGGATAAAGCATAAATTCCTGTTTCTTCTGCATGGCGTTTCCTTCAATCCGGTCGATAAATTTTGTTCTCAGCCATGCCGTTCGGTAAACCTGGTTTTCAAAAGATGTGATGGATACGGGCAGCTCCAGCGTTTCCCCGTTGACAAACGTGACAAACGTGTTGTCATACTTTGCCGCGCAAAACTCGTGAACATGCGCATGGGAAAGCCACCCGCACTGAGGACGAGTTGAGGAAAATGTGGGAAAAAGAAAAATATTGTTTGAGTGATCTACCATGATCGGCGGTTTATGGGAAACTTTAATGACCTCATATGTGCCCGCTTTTCTCCCCGCATAGCTCGACCCGAAATAGCGGCAGCTTCTTTCGATGATCTGAAACGGCTTCATATTGACGCGGAAAGTCCTGTCGGTCTCGAGTATTTTTGAGGCGGGTTTCTCCCCCTCTCCCAGAGGCAGGACAGCCATTGTCGAACTGTTTACTTCATACGTATCTTTTGTCATATCCTCTGTGCTCATCATGATCCTCCTAATCGTTAGTAAATTTATACTATTAATCTAACATTATCCTTTACAAAACGACAGGATTTTTTCCAATTAATTTGAAAATATGTTTTTAAAATGGCATTTTTATGTTTTGTTCGATTAAATCCGTGTTTCTTTGTCTAAATATACAAACTTTTATTCTCATAAACACGCATCTTCGAATAATTATCTAAAAATTATAAATACTTATTGATTTTTTGTTGCGTAATCCATATACTATAAAAAAGGCATCAGGGGGAATCTTTATGAAAGAGAAAAAGTCGTACGCTGAGCTCATGAAGTCCCGCAATACCCAAAAGGTGAAAGAACTTGATGTAACCATCACGGATATCTACATTCAAATGGTCCTTGATGAATCGCTTTTTAAACGGCGTTTGCACACGCTGAACAAGAAGATTAATGAAGCATTAGACAAAGGAGATAAGCAATCTTTCCTTGAGCTTTCAAGAGAATATACAGCGCTGAAAAAGCACGCATGACGGCCAATCCCTCCCGGATTGGCTTTTTTACGCGGAAAAAGCCGGCTTATGAAATAGTCCCGGCCTTTTTATCCGTTAATAATCGTTCCGCCGTTGACATGGAGCACTTGGCCCGTCATGTAGGAAGAATCGTCGCTGGCTAGAAACAAATAGCTCGGCGCCACTTCAGCAGGCTGTCCGGGCCGTTCCATCGGCGTTGTTGAACCGAATATTTCGACCTCTCTCTCCGTAAACGTCGATGGGATCAGCGGCGTCCAAATCGGACCCGGCGCCACCCCGTTCACACGGATGCCCTGATCGACAAGCGACAAAGCGAGCGAACGCGTAAATGATGTAATCGCTCCTTTCGTCGAAGAATAATCGATCAGCCTTTCATTGCCTGCATAAGCCGTAATCGAAGTGGTATTGATGATTGAGCTGCCTTTTTTCAAATGCGGCAGCACAGCTTTTGTCAAATAAAACATTGAAAAAATATTCGTCTGAAACGTTCGGATCAACTGATGGCTTGTAATTTTTTCGATTCCCTTTTGCGGATGCTGTTCAGCCGCATTATTGACGAGTATATCGATCGTTGGGAATGCTTCCTTTGCCTGGCGCACAATATCGTTGCAAAAAGCCTCGTCTCCGATGTCTCCTGCGATCAGCTTGCATCCGACCCCTTCTTTTTCCACATACCCCTTTGTTTCTTCTGCATCGCGGTGTTCATTTAAGTAGACAATGACAATGTTCGCGCCTTCCTTCGCAAACAAAACGGATACGGCACGGCCGATTCCGCTGTCTCCTCCCGTAATAATCGCGGTTTTCCCGGCCAGTTTCCGCTCTCGTTTCGGCCGGTCAAAAACGGGCCGGGGATCCATCAAATACTCCAATCCCGGACGCTGCGTTTGGTGCTGGGGAGGCAGTACTTTCTTCGGCTGCTTGCTCAAAACGATTCCCTCCTTCACATCGATTCAACCTTACTATTTTATGAAAACGCCCCTTTTTTATGACAAGCCGTTTCACATGCATGAATATTTCTCAATTGGGAAAATTTAAGAACAAAACAGATGGATGATGGAGGGAACTTTGTGAGCAATCAAGAACAAAAACTGCCGGACTCGCCTGAATCGTATTGGAGAAACAGTACAGATCTTCCTAAGTTCGAAGAACTGTCTGAAGATGTCAAAACAGATGTCGCCGTCATCGGCGGCGGCATGACCGGACTGACGACTGCTTATTTACTGACGAAAAAAGGCTACAGCGTCATCTTGATCGAATCCGGGCGGATACTCGACGGAACAACCGGCTATACGACAGCCAAAATCACCGCACAGCATGATCTGATCTATGATGAGCTGATCGGGCACATCGGAATGCCGAATGCGAGACTGTATTATGAAGCAAACCTCAAGGCGCTGTCCTTTATCAAAAACCTCGTGCTTGAGCAAAAGATTCCGTGCGATTTTGAAGAACAGGACGCATGCATTTACACAACTGAAGAACAATCGGTACAAAAAATCAGAAAGGAATATGAGGCATACCAAAAGCTCGGGATTGACAGGGAATTCATCAAAGATCTCCCCGTTCCAATCGATATGAAAGCAGGACTTGTTATGAAAAACCAGGCCCAGTTTCATCCGCTCCACTATTTGAAACACCTTGCAGAGGCCGTCCTGGAAGCCGGCGGAAAAATTTACGAAAACACGGCGGCTAAAGAAATCAAAGAAGGCGACCGGCCAAAAGTGCTGACAAGAAACGGGCATCAAATCTTCAGCGATTATGTCGCGTGCTGCACGCACTTTCCGTTTCATGATAAAAAAGGCTTCTATTTTGCAAGGCTTGAGCCGAGCCGGTCATACGTGCTCGCCGTCAAGCCGAAAACGCCGTATCCAGGCGGCATGTATTTAAGTATAGATCAGCCTTCACGCTCGCTCCGTTCGGTGACGATTGACGGAGAAGAAATGGTTCTTGTCGGCGGTGAAAGCCACAAAACCGGCCAGGGAGAGGATACAATCAGGCATTATCAGGCGCTTGAATCATTTGCAGAAGGCGTGTTCGGCATTGAATCGATCCCTTACCGCTGGTCAGCGCAAGATTTAATCACGCTTGACAAAATTCCGTATATCGGGCCGATCTATCCGAAAGAAAAGCGCATTCTCGTCGCCACTGGCTTTCGAAAATGGGGCATGACAACAAGCACCCTCGCCGCGCAGCTGATGACAGACCATATCGCAGGCGAAGACAATCCTTATCAAGCCGTCTTTCAGCCGGCCCGTTTCCACCCGGATCCAAGCATCAAAAAAGTCATTTCCTATAACGCGGATGTTGCAAAACACTTTGCCGAAGGAAAACTCGAACAGCCGATCAGGAAGCCGGAAGACCTTGTCAACGGAGAAGGTGCGGTCGTGTCACATGCCGGGAAACGTGCGGGTGCTTATCGCGATGAAAAAGGCGAGCTTCATCTGGTTGACACAACATGCACCCATATGGGCTGCGAAGTCGAGTGGAACGACGGAGAAAAGACGTGGGACTGTCCGTGCCACGGCTCAAGGTTTTCGGTCGACGGCGATGTCATCGAGGGTCCTGCCGTAGAACCTTTGAAAGATCCGGAAAGCTGAGGTGTACAAGTTAAAAAGTAATGAAAAATTGCCGATAAAAAGATAAATGCTGGAAATTTCATAAAAACGGCAGTTTTATCATTAACGATTACAGGGGGATACGATCGTGTTATTCAAAAAGGATAGAAAGACAGAACGATCATTCTTTGCTGAAGAAGGTCCTGACCAAACAAAAAGAATCAGGCTCAATCAGCACGCAGAATTTAAAAAACAGCTAGCAATGGTCGATTTGACGGATGAGGATCTTTGGGTGCTGAGCAGGCTGAAGCCTTTAGTCACTGAACATATCGAAACCATCGTCACCCGGTTTTACCAAAACCTTGAGCATGAAAACTCTTTGATGGAGATCATCCATGACCACAGCTCAGTTGACCGTCTCAAAAAGACATTGACGATCCACATCCAGGAAATGTTTTCAGGTGTCATCGACGAAGCCTTTTTAGAAAAAAGGATCCGGATCGCCCACGTTCATCTTCGGATTGGGCTCTTGCCAAAGTGGTATCTGGGGGCATTTCAAGATCTCCTTCTTTCCATGCTGTCAATTTTTGAAAACGCATTATCCGATGAGGAATACAGGCGGTCAGTCAAAGCCGTCACCAAAATTCTCAACATCGAACAGCAGATCGTCCTCGAGGCCTTTGAAGACGAGCATGCAAGGCTCCGCAGACTTGATGAAGAGAGCAAAAATGACCTTCACCGGCAAATCAAAGATACTTCCGGTTCTTTGTCCGCTATATTTGCCGAAACAACGGGCGCTGTACAGGAATTGGTCGACAAATCGTCCGAAATCGCCGAAACGTCAAGAGCCGGAACGAAGACAGCTGTTTCTGTCGAACAAAAATCGATCGGCGGAAAAAAGGAGCTTGAGGAGCAGGAACAGCAGCTGAATCAAATGGGAAGCAGCATGACGCAAATCGAGCAGGAAATTAAAAAGCTGGAAGAAATCGCACTGCAGATCGAAAAGATTTTCGGAATCGTAACAGGCATTGCCGAGCAGACGAATTTACTTTCGCTCAACGCCTCGATCGAATCTGCAAGAGCGGGGGAGCACGGCAAAGGGTTCGCAGTCGTCGCAAACGAAGTCAGAAAGCTGTCCGATGATACGAAAAAAACCGTCTCCACCGTATCTGAGCTCGTCAATAACACAAACGCGCAAATCTCGATCGTCACGAAGCATATTACAGATGTAAACCAGCTCGTGAACGAAAGCAAAGACAAGATGTCGGAGATCAATCATCTATTCGATGATATCGTCTCCAATATGAAAACGAGCAAAGAGCAAAGCGGCCGAATCGAAGGCGATCTGCAGGCATTTTTAAGCGGCCTTCAAGATGTGAATGCCGCCGTGTCACAAGTCGCGGTTTCAGTCGATTCTCTCGTAGAGCTGACAAAAAAATAAATCATTCCTGTACACAGGTCAACTCATGGCCTGTGTATTTTGCTTTTGCAACCTGATTCTATTACGTTATTTGAAAGTCTGCTATGCAAGTCAAAGATATATTCACAGCCATAATGGCAACGCTCAGTGATGTTTTCAAATCCGCAGAATCGGCGCTACGCTCCTGTATGAAAAAATCGTGTAAATGTTGTTCTGTGCCAGTCATATTTCGTGGTTCTGTTTTTTAAATTTAGTATAATAGCCATATCACCGAAAAACGCGAAAGCCGACATCGAAAGGAGATTTTTCAGAATGACTGCGATTTGTTTGATCCGGCATGGCGAGACAGACTGGAATGCTTTAGGAAAACTGCAGGGAAGAACCGATATCCCTTTAAATGAAACCGGTCAAAAACAGGCAAAAGAAACCGGGGCGTTTTTGAAAGGGTCCGACTGGGACGTCATCATTACAAGCCCTTTAAGAAGAGCGAAAGAAACCGCTGAAATCATCAATCAATACCTGGGACTTGAAATCATCGAAATGGAAGATTTCATCGAAAGGAATTACGGAGATGCAGAAGGGATGCCATTCGAAGAAAGAACGAGGCTCTACCCCGATAAAGAATATCCGAATCAGGAATCAAAAGAAGCGCTTGCCGAACGGCTGATGGCCGGCGTTCAAAAGGTCAGCGAGCGGTATCCGGACAAAAAAGTGCTGATCGTCGCACACGGAGCCGCGATACACGCCCTTCTGTCAAAAATCTCAAACGGCGACATCAACCTGGAAAATACGAAGCTCGTCAATGCGTGCCTAAGCAACATCAAATTCCATGAAAATAAATGGCATGTGAAGGATTACAATCTTTCACACCATTTGTCAAATTAAAAAAAGACGGCAAGGTTGATGCCGTCTTTTTTATACTCTCCCCTGCCTCGCTTCGCGGCGCAGTAAATAGATAAAATACGGACCGCCGATAATGGCTGCGATCAATCCAGCCGGTATTTCAAGCGGCGGAACAAGGCCTCTTCCGGCGGCATCGGCTATCAAAAGAACGATGCCGCCGACGAGCGCTGAAACGGGAATCAAGATCCTCGTTTCAGCCCCTGCCAGCTTTCTTGCGATATGGGGCGCCATCAGCCCGATAAAACCGATTGTTCCCACGGCGGTCACAGCCGCAGCTGTCAGTAGGACCGCACCGGCAAGCAGCAGAAATCGCGTTCTTTCGAGCCGGATGCCGAGGCCGACGGCAATCCCGTCCCCTGATTTGATGATATCGAGCGGTTTTGCCGCAAACCATATCGGAGGAATGACCAGACAACACCATATGAAAAGAGACAGTACATCATCCCAGTCTCTCCCCCACAGACTTCCATTCAGCCAAATTAATGCGTTGTTGACATTCGGGCTCCCCCTTGAAATGAGTAGCTGAATACCCGAATGGCAAAAAGCATTGACCGCGATCCCGACAAGCGCCAGCCGCACAGGAGAAATCCCGTTTCGATAAGCCAATAAATAGACGAGAGCCGCAGCCAAAACGCTTCCTGAAAAGGCGGCGCCTGTCAGCAGAAGCGGACTTTGCTGTGAAAACAAGACCGTAACGATCACAGCGCCCAATCCCGCTCCTCCTGTAATGCCAAGCGTGTCAGGGGCGGCCAGCGGATTTTTCATCAGCGATTGTGCGACTACACCTGCGATTGAAAGCGCCCCTCCGGCAAGCACAGCGAGAAGGATGCGCGGCATTCGAAATTCCATCACCAAGAAGCGGACTCCTGCATCCCCTTGCCCTGCCAGTGATTTCATTACGTCCCACAGTCCGATGTTTTCATCGCCGATCGCCAAATTGAGTACAATGAGCATCAACAAACAGGCGCATAACGCAGAGAGGACAAGCGCCGATTGCCCGCGCCGTCTTTTCATTTTTCTTTCCGCATTGTTCATCATGCCGCCCCCTTTTTCCGTCTTCTCGCCAAATAGATGAAAAACGGCGTCCCGATCATTGCCGTGACAACTCCGACCGGCGTTTGGTACGGAAAATAGACAAAGCGGGACAGAATATCAGCAAACAGCAAAAGAACGGCTCCTAGCAATGCCGAATACGGAATCACGAACCGATAGTCAGCCCCCATCAGATACCGGATCATATGAGGAACCATCAAACCGATGAAACCAATCGGTCCGGCAGCGGACACCGATGCTCCTGCCAGCGCGACAACAGTGAAAGCGATGAACAATCTGCTGAGCCATACATTTTGTCCCAGCCCATGTGACACATCATCTCCGAGACTCATGACGGAAGCCGCCCTCCCTAAGGCCAAAGCCGTCAACAAACCTGCCATGCTTACCGGAATCAACAAATGAAGCTTATCCCACGAGCTCCCCGCTAAAGAACCGGAGAGCCAAAACAATAGCGTTTCCGTCGACTCTTCATGAAAAATGAGCAGCATTTGCGTCATCGAAGCAATGATCGCCTGAATGACGACACCGATCAAGGCAAAGCTGATATCCCTGTCGTGTTCGCTGAATACTGAGGCAACCGCGTACACGACCAGCGCGGCCGCGGCACCGCCGGCAAAAGCGGCTCCCATCGCTGTCTGGGGAGCGGCAAGCGCAGGAAACATCACCGTCAAACATACGACAGCAAGAGAGGCCCCTGCATTGATTCCGAAGATGCTCGGAGATGCCAGCGCATTTCTTGTCACCGCCTGCATCAGTGCGCCCGCGGCCCCTAGATTCGCGCCGATGAATGCGGCGGCCAAGGCGCGCGGAATTCGGATGGACTGAATAATCGCGTGCAATTTTGAACCGTCGTACATAAACACAGCTGCCCAAATGTCGGGCAGCGCAATCGTTGACGAACCGATTGAAACAGAAAGCGCAAAACCCGCGAGCAAAAGAAAAACAAAAATGAGCGGTGCAAAACGTTTCATATATATCAAAACAGGTCACTCCTTTAGAAAAAAACAAGCGCATGCTTTTGTAAAAAGCATGCGTCATCCCGTCCAGCAAGCTGGCAGACTCTTAAGATTTCTTTTGATCCTCAGACAGAAGATGCTGACCGATTTCATCTATCAGCGCATCTGCTCCGTCAATACTGCGGCGGAGCGACCAGGCGAATCTGTCGGCTTCATAAACCTTGCCGTTTTTGACAGCGCTGAGCTTTTTCCAAAGAGGGTCTTTTTCAATGGGTCTTTTCCCGTCTTCATCGACTTTATCTTTTTCTCCCGTCATCAGGACAATGGTGTCGGGGTCTTTCTCAAGCAGCTGCTCAAGCGTCATTTTAATATTGACGGATTCACCGTTTTCGCCATCGCCTTTGCTGCTGTCTCTGACACCGTATGTATAGCCGATTTTCGTCAGAAGCTGAGACGTGAAAAAGTTTTCGTCGCGCACAGTGATTGCTTCATTTGTGTTTCCGAGCAGAAGAATGCTCTGTTTCCGGCTCCCGAATTTCTGTTTCAATTCATTCAGCTTTTGTTTATGTTCAGCCAACTTTTTCTCCATTGCGCTTTCTTTGCCGACGGCTTTCGCAATCGTAAGAGACGCGTCAAGCGTGTCCTGATAATCTGCATTCAAGTTTTTCAGCGCGATTGTCGGCGCAATTTTCGCCAGTTTATCATAGACACCGCTGTGCCTGCTCGAATCGGCAATTATTAAATCGGGCTTTAAAGAAGCAATTTTTTCAAAACTTGGCTGGGCGCGCGAACCGACTGAAGTATACCCTTTGATTTTTTCTCTGACCTTCTCGTTAATAAACTTAGGTTTGCCGTCGTCCGCAATCCCGACAGGCTTAATGCCCGCATCAAGGAGCGCATCAATAAAACCCAATTCAAGAACCACAACTTTTTTCGGATTGTTCTTTACTTTCGTTTCTCCTAAGTCGTGCTTAACTGTCACGGAATCCTGACTGGAGGTTTTCGTACTTTCGCTTCCCCCCGAGCAGGCTGTCAACACTGATATCATCAATAGGAATAAAATAGCAAAATACTTGTGCTTCATATGTATCTCCTTTTCTGGTAGTAGACGAAATTATTATAGCAACACTTCATACCAATGACAACGATAATCATTATCATTATAAAAAAAGAAAGGAGCCTCCTTCTCCTTTCTACACCCGTTCATTCACGGAATCCCCCGCTTTGCTTTCTCTGCTGAGGGAAAGAATGATGACCGTGATGATCACCATTACCGTACCGGCACCTTGAAAGGCATTGAACGGCACACCCAGCCAGACCGCCGACGACAAAACAGCCGCTAGCGGTTCGGCGCAGCTCAGGCAGCTCGTTTCTTTTGCGGAAAGATAAGAAAGGCTGCCGATGTATAGGGCAAACGCCAAAGCTGTGCCGCACAATACAACAAACAGAATGGCTGCCGCCTCCCCTGCCCCAATGTGCGAAAGGTCAAACCGAAACGGCGGAAACAAAAAAGAAATTCCGGCCCCTCCGACGAGCATACCCCATCCCGTAACCGTCAAAGCACCGAACGATTGAATTAATCCTCCTGCAAAAACCGTATAGAAAGCAAGCGCTCCACCGGACAAAATGCCCCAAACGGCGGCCTCGGCCGGAATATACAAACTGTCCGGCCTTCCGCCTGTCAAAAGAAGAAACACGCCGAAAAGCGCCAATAAAGTAAGTACGGCATCTTTCCCCTTAGGCGGAAGTTCTTTTTTAACATATAGGTAAAACAATACGAAAAAAGGCGCCAAGTATTGAAGAATTGCAGCAGCCGCGGCATTACCCTTTTCGATTGAAGCAAAAAACGTATATTGAACAGCAAGCATTCCAAAAATGGAAAATACTAAAATCGAACAAATATCTGTTTTTTTCTTCCATATCTGACACACATGTTGAAAACCGTTTTTCATTGAAACATATAACAAGAGAATGACTCCCGATGCCAGAAGCCTGACAGAGACAAGCGAGCCGGCTTCAACCGCTCCCCTTTCAAATATGTACTGTGCAGCGCTTCCCGATAATCCCCACAATGAAGCCCCTGCAAGCACCATCAATACACCTTTCACATGAGCTGATTTCATATCTTTCACCCGTTTCTGTATGCGATATATTGCATATTTTAATAGATGATCGACAAGGCCGCAACCTCCTTCGGCAAAAAATGATCTCATAAAATAAATGAATAGTATTTTCATAAAATGAATCAGATGGAGCAATCTCCTGTCATTCGCGGCCCTCGGGACCTCTTTCCCTGCCAGGCTGAAGCGGTCTATTCATACTTTCGAACTGAACATTTTTCTAAAACAGTTATTAATAACCAAAAAATTTTAAATTGGTCCTCCAAAAAAATAGGCCTACCATATAATTCATTTTTTTTCTATAATAAATTAACAGAATAATTGGAATAGATTATATTATCCTTCTATTTAAATTATTCTGAATAAAGAGGAGGAGAGTGAGTAATGATGAGGAAAAAGAGTTTTTGGCTTGGGATGCTGACGGCCTTCATGCTCGTGTTCACGATGGCATTCAGCGATTCCGCTTCTGCTGCTCAACCGGCGAAAAATGTTGAAAAGGATTATATTGTCGGATTTAAGTCAGGAGTGAAAACCGCATCTGTCAAAAAGGACATCATCAAAGAGAGCGGCGGAAAAGTGGACAAGCAGTTTAGAATCATCAACGCGGCAAAAGCGAAGCTAGACAAAGAAGCGCTTAAGGAAGTCAAAAATGATCCGGATGTCGCTTATGTGGAAGAGGATCATGTGGCCCATGCCTTGGCGCAAACCGTTCCTTACGGCATTCCTCTCATTAAAGCGGACAAAGTGCAGGCTCAAGGCTTTAAGGGAGCGAATGTAAAAGTAGCCGTCCTGGATACAGGAATCCAAGCTTCTCATCCGGACTTGAACGTAGTCGGCGGAGCAAGCTTTGTGGCTGGCGAAGCTTATAACACCGACGGCAACGGACACGGCACACATGTTGCCGGTACAGTAGCTGCGCTTGACAATACAACGGGTGTATTAGGCGTTGCGCCAAGCGTATCCTTGTACGCGGTTAAAGTACTGAATTCAAGCGGAAGCGGATCATACAGCGGCATTGTAAGCGGAATCGAGTGGGCGACAACAAACGGCATGGATGTTATCAATATGAGCCTTGGGGGAGCATCAGGCTCGACAGCGATGAAACAGGCAGTCGACAATGCATATGCAAGAGGGGTTGTCGTTGTAGCTGCAGCAGGGAACAGCGGATCTTCAGGAAACACGAATACAATTGGCTATCCTGCGAAATACGATTCTGTCATCGCTGTTGGTGCGGTAGACTCTAACAGCAACAGAGCTTCATTTTCCAGTGTGGGAGCAGAGCTTGAAGTCATGGCTCCTGGCGCAGGCGTATACAGCACTTACCCAACGAACACTTATGCAACATTGAACGGAACGTCAATGGCTTCTCCTCATGTAGCGGGAGCAGCAGCTTTGATCTTGTCAAAACATCCGAACCTTTCAGCTTCACAAGTCCGCAACCGTCTCTCCAGCACGGCGACTTATTTGGGAAGCTCCTTCTACTATGGGAAAGGTCTGATCAATGTCGAAGCTGCCGCTCAATAACATATTCTAACAAATAGCATATAGAAAAAGCTAGTGTTTTTAGCACTAGCTTTTTCTTCATTCTGATGAAGGTTGTTCAATATTTTGAATCCGTTCCATGATCGTCGGATGGCCGTATTTAAAAATCTTGACGAGAAACGGCGGGTTTGCCTCGCTCAGCCCGGCTTTTGAGAGTTCTTGAAACGTCGAAACCGCTGCATCGCTGTTTTGCGTCAGTTCAATCGCATACTGGTCAGCAGCTTTTTCCTGATGCCTCGAAACTGCGTTCGTAAATGGAGACGACGCGAAAGAGATGACCCCCATCAGCATCAGAAGAAGCGGAAGTGCGGCTAGATCGGATTTTCCCGCAATATGAAGGCTTCTTCCATAGCGGCCGATGATCCGCTTGTACAGCTTGTCGATCACATAAAAAACAGCAAGGGATAAAAGCAGATACCCGCCGAGTCCTATGTAAACATGCTTCATCACATAATGTCCCATTTCGTGCGCCATGATGAATAAAATTTCCGGCTCATCCAGCTTGTTCAGCGTGGTATCCCAGAGCACAATCCTTTTATTGGCGCCGATTCCTGTTACATAGGCATTTAACGCATTCGTTTTTTCAGACATGTTCACTTCATAGACGTGATTCGCAGGAATATCCGCCTGATCGGCCAGCTTCAGAATGCTTTGTTCAAGATCTTTATTTTTCAGCGGATAAAAGTCATTGTATAAAGGATCAATGACAACCGGCTGGAGAAAAAATAAAAACAGCGTAACCGGAACCGTCAGACACCAGGCATAAAACCACCAGCGTTTTTCCTGCTTTTTGATCAAATAGTAAAAGACGATCACCGCCGCAGCCGTTATCGGAAAACTGATCCAGAAGTCGATCACCTGGTCTTTGATCCAGCTCGCGGTTGTCTGGGTTGATATGCCGTAGTCAAGCGAATATTGATAGCTGATCCAGTCAAGCGGCAAAGAAACGATCGTGACGATCAGAAACAAAGCAAAAACATATGCCGTGATTTGAATGCTTCTCCTCTTCGAGGTCTGCTCCGCCCAATTTTTCATTTTCCTGGATAAACCGGCAATCAACAATATAAAAAATAAAAACCATTCAAACGGAATCCGGATAAAAAACAGAAAGTCCTTTATTTTCGAGTAATCTTCCGTCAGCACGAGTTCTCTTTCGTTCATAAATGCCGCCGGGTCTGCGCTTGTCCCTTTCAGCGCCTCAGGAACGGAGGGTTCACCGGCCATAAAGAGATACCAATAGAAAAAAAGGCCGTACAGCACATACAGGAGACCGGCTCCCGCGATCCATTTCCGCATGGCGAATCACTTCCTCTCACATAGCAGTTACTTCTATTGTAAGCTTTTCATGCGAAAGTTAGAACCAAGCCTTACAATGAGAGCAAGAGGCCGGCGCCTGCGAGCGTCAAAATCGTCCCCATCACGACGACTATGACGCTTGCTCCAAAATAGGAAAATAAAAATGCGATAAGAGCGCCGGCAAGTCCGTAGAGCATACCGCTTTGCACCAAAAAAACTCCCGGAAAAATGAGAGCCCCTAAGACGGCGTACGGCACATTTTTCAGCACGCGCTCCAAAAATCCGGGAAGCTTCAGGCTTTCAAAAGCAATAAGCGGCACCACCCGCGGCACATATGTAACGGCAGCCATGCCGATAATCATCCAGATGATCGGGCTAAACATAGTTTCTCTTCCCCTCTGTTCTAAATTGGTACAGCCATTCAATCAGGACGGCAGATAAAAGCGTAGCGCAGACGATCGACCATCCTGCCGACAATATTCCGTTCATTTGGAAAACCGTATTGAATAACGCAGCCGCCCCCGCCAGCAGCAGGACTTTTCGCTGTTTTTTCAAAGGCGGCACCAACAATCCGATAAACATGGCATAAAGGGCGATGCTCATGCTTTCCTGGAGAACAGCCGGCATGGCGGCCCCTGCAAAATGCCCGGCCGCACTCCAAAAAACCCAGCTTACATATCCGATCGAACCAAGGCCGATCATATACCCGGTCGTCAGCTTTTCCTTTCTTAGAGCAGCGACGGCAAACGATTCATCTGTCACCGCGAAAAATGAGTAAAACGCTTTTTTCCAAGGCGAATCTTTTTCTACCAATTGATTCAAAGTCGCCGAAAATAAAAAATGTCTGATATTCACAATGAACGTCGTCATAACGATTTCGATGATTCCCGTCTGAACGGCGAGCATGCTTAAAGACATATACTGGGACGCTCCTCCGAAAACAAGGGCGCTCATCAAAAACGTTTCAAAAAGCGACAGCCCCGTTGTTTTCGCCAAAAGCCCGAATGTCAAAGCGACCGGAATGTAGCCGACGGCAAGGGAAACCCCTGAACGAAGCCCGTCTAGAAAGTTGAGTGAATCGTGCTTTTCCATCTTGACACCTCTTTACGGATAATAAATGAGTGTATAACATGATGCCGTTTGTTCCGTGTTGTTTTCGTACGTATGCACGGTGTTTGCGGTGAAATGCATCGCATCGCCTTCGTTCAGGCTGCAGGTGTAATCACACGCCGTCACCGCGATCGCTCCTCTAGAGACGAGCACATACTCTTCAATTCCTCCGTGGTGAGGCTCTGATTCGTGTACACAGCCAGGCGCAAGTTCAATATAAAAGATTTCAAACTTCTTTTTCTGGTCGAAGGGAAAATGCGGAAATGCCGCGTATTTTTCTTCTCCGGCCAAAACGGGCGTTTTCTCATGCTTTCTGACGACCGTCGGCTCCCCCGCGGGCTTTTCTGCCAAGGAAGTAAATGATACTTGCAGCCCGTTTGCGATCTTCCACAAAGTTGTGATCGTCGGACTTGAAGAGCCTTTTTCAATTTGCGCGAGCATGCCTTTGCTGACGCCAGTCATCGATGACAATTGATCAAGACTGTAATTGCGGACTTTTCGCAGCCTCTTTATGTTTTCTGCGACTTGTTTTTCAATCGAATTCATCTTCTGCCTCCTCTCAATAAATTGAACATTTGTATAATTTATTGAACATTATAGCATAATTTTTTAGGATGAAAAGCCATTAAACGGAGAAAATAAATAGCCTGAGGTGATCATTCTGAAAAAAATAATGGGGATCATACTTTTTTTCGGTATTTTATCTATCACTGTCTTTTATGTATTCCACTTGATGGCGGAGCCTTTCGACTCAAGAAATGCCGAAGAAATCATCTTGAAGCAGGCAGATGACAGCGAAAAAACGGTCAGCATCAAAGATAGGCACAACATAGGCGTTCTGCTTGATACATTTAACAAAGGGAAAAGAATGAAAGAAAAGTCGGCGCATAGCCTGCCTTCTCCGGCGTATCACGGATACATCAGCATGACCGACACACATCGCGTTCACTTCACCGTCTGGCTGAAGAAAGATGAAGCCGTCATCCTGAAAGAAGAGGAGGGCACATATTTTGTTCTCCGACAAAAGGAAAAAGACGCTCTTCTCAGAGAACTGCAGAAAAGGGACGCGGCAGGCGTCCCTTTTAACGTGTCAAGATTGATTTGTCAAAATGTCTTTTAAAGCGCGCCTTAAAATTTTGCCGGTCGAATTTTTCGGTATTTCATCCATGAAGACGATCGCCGCCGGGCGCTTGTATTTGGCAAGATGCTTTTTGCAATGCGACAAGACATCATCCTCTGTCAGCGTTTTATTCTTCGGAACGACATAGCACTGGACGGCTTCTCCCGTATTCGGGTCGGGCACTCCGATCACCACCGCTTCTGCGATTTCCGGATGAAGGTAGAGCACTTCTTCGATCTCCCTCGGATAGACATTATAGCCGCCGACGATAATCATGTCTTTTTTTCTGTCGACGATATAAAAATAACCGTCTTCATCCCGTTTTGCCAAATCACCTGTATACAGCCATCCGTCTTTAATCGTATGGGCCGTTTCTTCCGGCATGTTGTAGTACCCTTTCATAACATTCGGCCCTTTAACGATCAACTCCCCGACTTGACCGGCAGGCAGCTCTTCCCCGATTTCATTGACGACTTTGTTTTTCACATTGAGAATGTTCGTGCCGATCGATCCTGGCTTGCGGCCGGTGCTGAACGGGTTAAAGCATGTAACAGGAGAAGCCTCCGACAAACCGTAGCCTTCTAAAACGAGAACGCCGAATCTTTCTTCAAAGCTTTTCAGGAGAGCGACAGGCATGGCCGCTCCGCCTGAGATGCAAATCCTGATGGATCGAAAACCGGTTTCATCCGCCCCTTCATACTGGTACAGGTAATTGTACATTGTCGGCACGCCTGAGAAGATCGTCGCCTGATGCTTTTTAATCAGCTTGAAAACCTCGGCGGGACTGAATTTCGGCACGATCAAAATCGCTGCGCCGTTCATGAGCGGCGCATTCATGCAGACCGTTAAACAAAAAACGTGGAACATCGGCAGGGCGGCGACGACAAGGTCAGATTCATTCATTGTTAGATAGCGGGCTGTATCATTTGCATTCGAAAATAGATTTTGATGTGTGAGCATCGCCCCTTTTGGTCTTCCCGTAGTTCCTGACGTATAAAGGATGGCGGCCGTATCTTCGGCGTCGATTTCAGGAAACGGCCGGACAGGAGGTTTCATAATGTTTGTAAACGATTTCAATTTCATCTTAACCTCAGTGCTTTCCGGTTCGCGAAGCGGCTCTCCCGTTTCGCAAAGCACGACGCAGCTGACTTTCGGAAGGGATTCATGCACCTTTTCGTAAAGCGGAAGCAGCTGTCCCAGAGCCACGATCACTTTTGCGTCGCCATTTGTCAGCATATAGCCGATCTCAGTCGGCGTATAGGCCGGATTGATCGGTATGACAACGGCTCCGGCCTTCAGCACACCGTAAAACGCAATCACAAAATGCGGGGTATTGCCGAGAAGCAAAGCAACATGATCTCCCTTTTCCACCCCGATTTCGCGCAGACCTTCTGCAAAGCAGTCAATTTTCTGCTGTAATCCCCCGTATGTTTCCGTCTGTTCCCCAAAAATATAAGCGGTTCTGTCAGGCTTTGATTGAGCTGTTTCCCCTAATTTTGAAACTAAATTCATTCTCCCACCCCTTAAAAATGAATGAATGACCATTCATTTTGTGATAATCAAAATCTATTCCCATTATAGTAAATGAACAGAAAACACTCAAGGGCTGTTGGAAAATATCTTCCATTCCTCTCAAGTTAAAAAGGGGCCGCGGAAACCGCAGCCTCTCTTTTAGTAGACAAGATCCAAAAATTCTTCTTTTTGAATATTGCCGAAGTAATGCTTGATGTCGACGCCTTGAAGGGCTTCTTCAATCGCTTTTCTTTCATACTGTACGCCTGTCAGCTTCTCTTCAATATCGCTGACATCGCCGACTCCGAAAAAGTCACCGAATATTTTGCACTCGCGGATCACGCCTTTTTGCACTTCCAGGCGGATGTCGACCGATCCCGCTTGAAATCGTTTTGAATGCTGAAGATTGAATTTCGGAGACTTCCCATAGTTCCAATCCCAGTTTTGATAGCGTTCCTTTGAAATTTGATTGATGATTTTCCAGTCTTTTTCAGTCAGCTTATACTCCGGTATTTCCCCTTCGGTATCAAAAATATAGCGGAGAAGCATGCTTCGGAATTCCACTGTCGTCATCTTCTGATCGAGAAATTCGCTGATATTGGCTACCCGGCTCCTGATCGATTTGATGCCTTTTGATTCGATTTTATCTTTTTTTACTTTTAAAGCCGATACGACATGTTCTATCTCAGAATCGAACAACAGCGTGCCATGGCTGAACATTCTCCCTTTCGTTGAGAACTGGGCGTTTCCCGAAATTTTCCGGCCGTTTGCCATCAAGTCGTTTCGGCCGCTCAGCTCCGCATCGACACCAAGCCGCTTTAAAGCGGCCACAACGGGCTCCGTAAACTTCTTAAAATTATGGAAGCTGTTGCCGTCGTCCTTCGTAATAAAGCTGAAGTTCAAGTTCCCGAGGTCATGGTAGACAGCTCCGCCGCCTGACAGCCTGCGAACGACAATGATCCCGTTTTCATCCACATACTTTGTGTTGATTTCCTCAATCGTATTTTGGTTTTTGCCAATGATGATCGACGGCTGGTTGATATAAAACAGCAGATACGTCTCTTCAGGATCGAGGTGCTTTAAGCAGTACTCCTCAATCGCCAAGTTGATCCTCGGATCTGTAATATTTTGATTATCGATAAACAGCATGTTTGTCAGTTCCTCCTTCTATTCTCCCCACACATAACCGGTGTGCGCCAGATCAACCGCGCCTTTATAAACGGTTTTGGCCTCTTCTGCTAGTTTTTGATGTTCCCCGAAATGCGGGAGGTGTGTCAAGAGCAGATGTCCCGCACCCGCTTCTGCAGCGATGCGTCCCGCTTCGAGGCTGTTCATATGACCGGCGCTTCTCCCATCCTGATCCGCATAAAAATTGCACTCCGAGATCAATAGATCGGCTCCTGCGCTGAACGGGATGAAAGCTTCCTGAAAGCTCGAATCGGCTGTATAAACGACAGAATGAACACCGTCCGTCACCCTCATAGCAAAGCAGTCAACAGAATGAACCGTCTTTAAAAACGTGAACGTAAACGGTCCGATTGCCAAAGACTCTTTCGGATCATAGGCCAATCCAGCGGTATGCGTTTTATATGTAAGCTTTGAAAACTGCTCTTCATCAAAAGGATGTCCATATATCGGAAGGGCATTCGCTCCCTTGCCGAGGAATGAGCCGACCAGTTTGGCAAATTGCAAAGGGCCGACATCCGCAATATGGTCGTGATGATAATGGGATAATATAACGGCATCAAGCTCCTCAACGGGCAGAAACAGCTGAAGCTTCGATAAAACGGCACTGCCGCAGTCGATTAAAACGGAATAATCCCCGGATTGAAAGAGATAGCCTGAAGTCGCTTCATTTGCAGCCGGAAATCCTCCGCAGCAGCCGATGACTGTCATCTTCATATATACACACCTCTTTTTTGTGTCTATCGTCCCCCTATTCAATATACCCATTTTTCTTAAAAATTGCATGTTTTATATTTTGTCATAAAACAGACATTGATTTCCTGGATACTGTTATAATACAATGATGACAACAAACGAATTGGGGGAATCAACATGCTCGCTAAAATCACCGAGTTCTTCAGAAATTTGCCTTCCAAAAAATGTTCAAAATGCGGTCACGATATTGATGAGCAGCACGAATGCTACGGAAACACTTGCTCTAAATGCTTAAATGTAAAAGATATATAGACGTCATTAAAAAATGCTCCGGCGGATCTCCCCGGGGCGTTTTTTTGTCATAAAGTTAGTTATAAAGAGAGAGATTCTTGTCAAAATTCATTATTTTAATAACATTTTACTATTTCACTTAGGGAAATATACACCGATGAACGTCCCGATTTGAATTTAAGCTGGGATGATCATCTCATATTTGAATTTTCAATATATTCAGACGTTATTTTTTTAATGGACGAGCTGTATTTTCTTTCGCTATACTTAATTTACGATCTCAAGTTTAATATTCTAGTATAAATTAAGCATGCGTTGGGAGGGCATCTATGAAAAGACTTAAATTCGGATTAGCCACACAAATTTTCCTCGGGCTAATTTTAGGTGTTGCAGCAGGAGCGATTTGGTTCGGAAACCCTGCGGTCGCAACGTATCTGCAGCCCGTCGGTGATTTGTTCTTAAGATTAATCAAAATGATTGTGATTCCTATTGTCGTTTCAAGCTTGATTGTCGGGGTTGCAGGGGCCGGCAGCGGAAAAAAGGTCGGCAGGCTCGGTTTTCGGACGATTCTGTACTTTGAAATCATTACGACTTTTGCGATCGTGCTCGGACTGCTCCTTGGAAATATCATTCAGCCTGGACACGGCGTAAACTTTTCTGGTGCTGAAAAACAGGATATCAGCCAATATGTAGAAACAGAAAAAGAGGCAAGCACCAAATCTGTCGCAGACACGTTCCTGCACATTGTGCCGACAAACTTTTTCCAATCGCTCGCTGAAGGCGATCTGCTTGCGATCATTTGCTTCACTGTTCTGTTCGCACTCGGAGTGTCAGCCATAGGCGAAAAAGGCAAGCCTGTGCTTTCCTTTTTTGAGGCAACGTCTCAAGCCATGTTCCACGTCGTGAACATTGTCATGAAATTCGCGCCGTTCGGCGTTTTTGCTTTAATTGGTGTAACGGTTTCAAAATTTGGTTTTTCTTCGCTTTTATCATTGGGAAAGCTCGTTTTGCTTGTCTATCTTGCTCTTGCTTTCTTCCTGATCGTCATTTTTGGGATCGTCGGCAAGCTGTGCGGTATCAATATATTTAAATTTTTGGCCTATATGAAAGATGAGCTTCTTCTTGCATACAGTACATCTAGCTCTGAAACTGTGCTTCCGCGCGTCATGGAAAAAATGGAGAAAATCGGCTGTCCGAAAGGCATTGTGTCGTTTGTCATTCCGATCGGCTACACATTTAACCTTGACGGCTCTGTCCTGTATCAGGCAATCGCGGCGCTGTTTCTGGCGCAGGTCTACGGCATCGATCTGTCCATTGGGCAGCAGCTCACGCTCATCCTTGTCCTGATGGTCACTTCTAAAGGAATGGCTGCCGTTCCCGGCACATCATTCGTCGTTCTTCTCGCGACTCTGGGCACGATCGGCGTTCCTGCTGAAGGGCTGGCCTTCATTGCCGGAGTCGACCGGATTATGGATATGGCGAGAACGGTCGTCAACCTGACCGGAAACGCTCTTGCCGCTGTGGTCATGTCAAAATGGGAAGGTGAATATGACGCCGTTAAAGGACAGACCGTCTTAAATCAAAGGGAGCCGGCAGATATGAAAATGTCCGGCTGACAGCCCGCAAAAAAACGTATGTTTCCCGCTTTTGGAGAAACATACGTTTTTTTTAAAATATGCATTTTGCTCAAGAAACCTGTCCAAACAACTTCCTTTCGTTTACATACGATGTACTGTAGTTAAATTAGAAAAGAAAACTGGAGGGAAGTTTAATGTATTTTTACCATGACCATTGCAAGAAAGATTATGACTTTGACTACCACAAGAAAGACCACGACTGCAAGAAATACTACTACTACTATTATTACTACTATTATCCATGCTATAAGAAGTATGATTATGACTATGACTACAAGAAGTTTGACCACTTTGATCACTGCAAAAAGAAAAAACACTATGATTACTGGTAAGTAAACGCCATCCTCTACGGATGGATGACTTCCACTCTTTTTTTACTCCCAAGGGACCGGGGTCCTTTGGGAGCTTTTTTATGCCATGTCAGACAGGACATAATGATACAGCAGCTTTGCCGTCTGCTCCAAGGACGACTGATGCGTCCTTTCAAACGCGTGGGATGCGTCAATTCCCGGGCCGATCAGCCCGTGGACGATATCATGGCCCGCTCTGATGGCTGCTGAAGCATCTGAGCCGTAGTACGGGTAAATATCAAGCTTATACTCGATTCCGTATGTTTCACAAAGAGTAGTCAGACGCTTGCGAAGCCCGTAGTGATATGGCCCGCTGGCATCCTTCACACAAATGGATACCGTATATTCGTCGGTTGACTGCCCATCGCCGATCGCTCCCATATCAACAGCCAAATATTCCACCGTTTCAGGCGGGATATTGGAGTTGCCGCCATAACCGATTTCTTCATTGTTGGAAATTAAAAAATGTGTTGTGTAAGGCAGTGTCATCCCTTCTGTGTTGATCGTTCTGATCAGCTCAATAAGGAGGGCGACGCTTGCTTTATCATCAAGATGACGCGATTTGATAAACCCGCTCGGTGTGATCTCAACGCGCGGGTCGAAGGAGATAAAATCACCGACATTGATGCCGAGTGCCCGGGTTTCTTCTTCACTGCGGACCGGTTCGTCAATGCGGACCTCCATATTCTTCTGGTTCCGCTCGGCTTTTCCGGCGTCTTTGTAAACATGCACTGATGTCTGATGCATTAAGATCGTGCCGGTGTAAGTTTTCCCTGATGCTGTTTCAATTTTGCAATACTCGCCTTCAATCGAGTTGTAATTGAACCCCCCGATTAAGTCAATTTTCAGCCTTCCGTTCGGTTTAATCTCTTTCACCATCGCTCCGAGGGTATCGACATGAGCGGTGAGCATCCGGTGCCGGGCTTTGTCGCGGCCCGGTATCGTCGCGATCAGGCCGCCCTTACGGTTAAACTTTGTTTCGACTCCTTCTTCCTGTAATAGGCGATTGATATAGTCTATGATGTCATACGTATTTCCGGTAGGGCTCGGGATGGAGACGAGCTCCTTGATGAGCTCCAGCGTTTTCTGTCCTGACATTGTTCATTCCTCCCAACTTGTGATGTTTATAGTATACATCAGATCAATATTTTAGTACCAGATACTAATACTAGGTGTTATAATAAAAAAAAGGAGAGTGAACTTCATGAAAACTTTATCAAAAGCGCGAATTTCCGCCATCGGCACCTATGTTCCCGAAAAGCGCATGACAAACAAAGACTTTGAAAAAATCGTCGATACTTCTGATGAATGGATCGTTCAGCGGACAGGAATGAAAGAAAGGCGAATCGCAGGAAGTCACGAATTCACATCAGATCTTTGCATAAAGGCCGTTGAAAATCTACAAAGCAGATACAACGGCACGCTGGACGATATTGACATGATCATCGTCTCTACCACAACGGCGGACTATGCTTTTCCAAGCACGGCATGCCAGGTTCAGGAGCACTTCGGATGGAAAGAAGTCGGCGCGGTGGATGTAAATGCGACTTGCGCGGGATTAACATACGGATTGCATATCGCCAACGGCCTGATCACTTCCGGACTGCACAAAAAAATTCTTGTGATCAGCGGTGAAACCTTATCCAAAACAACCGACTACACAGACCGCGCGTCTTGCATTTTGTTCGGCGACGGCGCGGGCGCCCTGCTTGTCGAACGGGACGACAATTCCCCAAGCTTCATTACTTTTGCCCAGGATACGAAAGGTGACGGAGCCCGCCATTTATACAGAACCGGCTTGCGCAGCGACCTTAAAGGGGAGCCGCTCTCAGGTGAAGGAAAAATGGTTCAAAACGGCCGCGAAGTGTATAAATGGGCGGTCAGGTCCATTCCCGAAGGCGTCAAAAAGCTGCTTAGCCAAGCTGAAATGGAGCTGAAGGATATCGATTGGTTCGTCCCGCACAGCGCGAATTTGCGAATGGTCGAATCAATTTGCGAAAAAACCGGAATTTCACTCGAAAAAGCGCTGACGAGCGTCGAATGGTTTGGCAACACCTCATCCGTATCAATCGTTCTCGCCCTTGATGAAGCCGTCAAAAACGGAAAGTTGAAAGAGGGCGATACCTTGATTCTGTTCGGTTTCGGCGGGGGTCTTACATATACAGGACTGATTGTAAAATGGGGCGCGCCAGCTTCCTGATTTCAAAAAAAAACATCTTTTCTTGCCCTTGCCGGGCTTGAAAAGATGTTTTTTCTTTTATGCGTGCTGCTCTTCAACTTTTCCTTTTCTCAGCAGCACTTTAAAATAAATCAGCGTCAAGGCCATCATGACGATCGCAACACCGCCGAGCACGGCAGCCTGCTCCCACATATACGCGTAGTCTCCGCTTGAAATCACCGCTCTGTATCCCGCAATGCTGTAGGTCATCGGCAGTGCGGAATGGATGACTTGGAAGAACTTAGGAACAAGTGCAAGAGGGAATGTTCCTCCGCTTCCTCCAAGCTGAAGCACGAGCAGAATGACGGCAATGAAACGTCCCGGATTTCCCATGGTCGCAGCCAAAAATTGAATGATCGCAAGACATGTAATGCTCATGATCATACTGAACACATAAAATCTCCAGACGCTTTGCACTTCAAGCCCGATGCCAGAGAGAATGATCGTGCAGGCGATCGCCGCTTGAAGAATCCCCACTGCAAAAAGTACGCTGAATTTACTCATAAACCAGCCGAAAGCTGATTCAGGCCGGACGGCCGGCTCTTTCACATCAAAGACGACGGTGATCATTAATGCACCGACAAATAAGCCGAGCGACAAAATATACGGGGTTAATCCTGTTCCGTAGTTGGAAACCGGATCGATTTTATCGCCTTTCACATCGACGGGATCTGAGAACATATTGTAGTTTTCGTCTCCCGCTTGAATATCGCCGGTCTGATCAGCAGCGTCAGACAGCTTGTCAAACAGCTCCCCGCTTCCGTCAGACAGCTTGCCAAGACCTTCATCAAGAGATTTAGCCCCTTCTGCAAGCTTGGAAGAACCGTCCTTCAGTTTATCAGCCGCGCTTTGCAGATCGCCGAACTTCCCGACTAACGTCTGGCTGCCTTCGGCGATTTTGGATGATCCGCTTTTCGCCTCCGCGAATTTTTCGTTGTAAGCACCCAAACCGTTTGTCATCGCATCGAGCCCTTGCTGAATCTTTTGCGATCCTTTATAAAGCTTGTTCACATCCGAAGGAACTCGCTTCAATTCCTCAAGCTTCTGTTTCAGCCCGGATAAATCGGGAAGTTCGCTTACATCGGGAATTTGCGCTTTCAACTTGTCAAACTCAGGCAGCTTCACCGTTCCCATTTTTTCATCGACTTGTTTCATAAGCGCGGCTTTCTGTTCTTGTGTCAGCATGTTGCTGGATTCAATAATTTGTTTGACTTCACTATGCTGGTTTTTCAATGCCGCTTCAAGCTCATCAATATTTTTTGAAATCTGACTGATTTCTTTTTTCGCCTTTTCGGCGTTTGAAAGTGCCGTTTCAAGCTGCTGAATCTTTTCATTTGAAATCGCTTCTTCGAGTTTGCTTATCATCTGCGCTTTTTCATTCATCTGCTCCAATCCCGCCACAATCTGAGGCATGCCTTGTTGGAGCTGTTGAGCACCGCTGTGCAGCTGGCCGCTTTTTTCCAAAAATTGCGCAAGCCCTGAATCAAGCTCATGAATTTTGTCGTTCAGCGTATTGAATGCTGTGCCGAACTTCTCCATTCCGTCTTTGTTGAACTGAATTTGGCTTTTTGCGAGCTTTTCAAGGTTCTTTTTCAGCGTTTCGCTTCCTTCTTTCGCATCTTTCAGTCCTTTATCCAGTTTTCCGGCTCCTTCGCTGGCTTCACCGAGACCTTTTGCGATTTTGCCGAAATTGTCAAAGATGACTTCAGCATATTGCTGCGTGATTTCAGAACCGACTGAATGCTGAAGCTGCTCAATCGCTTTATCGCTGATCTGGGCGCCGACATAGTTTCGTCCGGCGTTTGTATGATAAATCAGATTCAGCTTTTTCGGATGTTTATCCATCACCGTGCTGGCATCTTTCGAAAAGTATTCAGGAATTTCTACAACCATGTAGTATTCCTCATTTTGCAAGCCTCTCATCGCTTTTTCCTTCGTCGTAAAATGCCAGTCGAATTTATCGTTTTTTTTCAGTTCTTTGACAAGGTCGTCGCCGATGTGAAGGTCTTTTCCTTCATATGTCGTTCCCTTGTCGGAATTCACAACCGCTACGGGGAGCTGATCGACGTTTCCGTATGGGTCCCAGTACGCCGCCAAAAATATGCTGCTGTAAATCAGCGGTATAAAGAGAACCCCGATCACGGATATCAGTAGTTTTTTATTGGTTATCAGTTCTCTCCACTGGTTTTTGAAAACATTCATGTTGATACGCCTCCTAGTTAGTAGCCGCTCTCTATGCGGATAAGCACCCCTTTAAACAAAGAAAGGACAATCTAACGAGATAATCCTTTTAAAATATACATTTTCAGCATCTCTGCCAACTCTTCATCTTTCAGCGGTTCATGGTTTTTTTCCCAGTCAAAGATGAGCGCGATGTAAAGCTTGAAGATGACAAACGCGTTCAGCTCGGGGTCACACGGTCTAATATCGTCATTTTTAATCGCTTCTTTAATCTTTCTCTTAATATAGCTGATGACCATGCGTTCCAGCTTTTCAATCACTTCGCGGGCCGCCGGTGTGCCGAGCTCCGCACCTTCCTGAAAGATCTTAATAGTCAGCTGGTGCTTCTTTCTGTACTCCAATATCGCCATCATCGCGCGATGGGCATTTTCGTGAAAAGGCAGATCAGGATCAATCGCTTGATCAGCCGTTTGCTTCATCTCAATCAGAAGCGAAGAAAAAATGTCGTCGAACAGTTCCTCTTTATTCTTGAAAAAAGTATAAATCGTACCTTTGCCGACATTGGCAAGCTTCGCCACCAGATCCATCGTCGTCGCTTTGTAGCCGAATTGTGTAAACGATTTTGTCGCCGCTTCTAAAATCAGTGCTTTTCGATCTTTGCTCACGGTTTCTCACCCCGAAATTGACTATTTGAACATTTTGGTCAGTAAGTACAAAAAGTAATGTAACACACCTGAATATAAAATGCAATAATTTAAATGTTATCTTTTCCATAAACAAACTTTAAAATGATGAAAGCTGTAAAAAGAGTGAAATAAAAAAAGCCGCCGAATGGATTCGGACAGCTTTATTTGCTCTTCTTTATTCGAAAAGGTGTGAGAGTACATCGGCTACGGCCTGCTTGCCTTGGTCGATGCAATCCGGAATGCCGACCCCTTCAAAAGAGGCCCCCGTCATGAAAACGCCCGGATATGACGCCTGTAACCCTTCCCTGATCTCTTTCATTCTTTTCTTATGGCCGACATGGTATTGCGGCATCGCTTCATGCCATCTTGTGATGCAGGTCATTTCCGGCTCGCCGTCGATCTTCATAATCCGCCTTAAATCGTCGAGGACGATTTTCACCATTTCGTTATCTGACTGTTCGACAACGGACTCATCGCCGGCTTTCCCCACATAAGCTCTTAACAGAACTTTTCCTTCAGGCGTTGTGCTCGGCCATTTTTTGTTTGTCCAAGTACACGCCGTAATCGAAAAGTCGCTGTTCCTTGAAATGACAAAGCCTGTTCCTTGATGCTCCATTTGGACGGCTTCTTCCGGAAATCCGAGCGCCACATTGGCGACAGATGTTGACACCATATCTTCTAAACCCTTCAGCCAATCCGCTTTTGGAAACATCGCGGCAGCTGCTTTATGGGGAGCGGTGACCACGGCCGAATCAGCGTGAAGCACCTTGCCGTTGTCAAGCTTCATGCTGTAGCCCGAGCCCGCGCGCTCAATGCTGACGACCTTTGTGCCTTTATAAACCTTTGTGATATCGAGCTGCTTTTCCAGTTCTTCAACAATCGTCTGCAGGCCGGTTTTCACCGTCTGGAACTGGCCTTTCTTTTTGTTCGCAGGCTTTTTGGCGCTCTGGGCGCCGCGCGATTTTTTCATCCCGATGATCAAGCTTCTGTACTTCTGTTCTGTCTGGTAGAATTGCGGGAAAGTTGACATCAGACTGAGGCGGTCAATGTCCCCGGCATAAATGCCTGACAAAAGCGGTTCGATCAGGTTCTCCACCACTTCACCGCCGACACGCCTTCTGAAAAATTCTCCGAGCGACTGGTCTTCCTGCGGCTTGCTCGCTGGAAGCAGCAAATCCATTCCGGCTCTCAACTTCCCCGGCAAGGAAAACAAGCCGGTTGTCAGAAAAGGTCCGATTTTTGTCGGCACCCCCATCACAGCTCCTTCCGGAATCGGATAGAGCGTTTCGCTGACAAGAACATAAGACTGGCCTGTCGCGTTGTTCACGAGCAAGTGCTCCAGCCCGAGATCCTTCACGAGCTGAGGTGCGCTTTGCTTCCGTTCCAAAAATGAATCCGGCCCCCGTTCAATCACATAGCCGTCTTTGTGTACCGTCTGTATCTTTCCGCCCAGTCTCGGACTTGCTTCAACAAGCGTGACTTCGGCCGGGAGATCGTTCTTTTTGATTTCCTTCTCCAAGTAGAAGGCGGCGGCCAATCCGGTAATACCGCCGCCGATGATGACAATCTGCCTGCGTTCTCCACTCATTTACAATCGCCTTCTTTACTGTTCTTTCTCCAATTGTTTTAATACAACATCTGCTAAAGCATCGATAAACTCATGTTTTGCGTTAGGCATTTCAGGTCTGTAATAGCTTGCTCCGATATCGTCTGTGACGACTTTGCATTCATAATCGTTGTCATAAAGAACTTCCAAATGGTCAGCTACGAAGCCGACGGGAGCATAAACAAAAGCGCTGTACCCTTTTTGCTCTGACAAGTCACGGGTCAAATCCTGAACATCCGGCCCAAGCCACGGATCAGGGGTGTTTCCTTCGCTTTGCCAGCCGACGGCGTAATCTTTTACACCCGCCGCTTCGGCAATCAGCTTCGCTGATTCTTTAAGCTGTTCAGGATATGGATCACCCATTTCGACGATCTTTTCGGGAAGGCTGTGCGCCGATACAATCAAGACGGCGTTTTCCCTTTCTTCCGAAGGCATTTCGTCATAGATTTTTCTCACTTGATCCGCCCAATATGCGATGAATTTCGGCTCATCATACCAGCTGTTGATCGATGTGATCGACAATCCGCCGAGCTTTTCAGCCTCGTCTTTCGCCCGCTTGTTGTACGACTGTACGCTGAAGGTGGAGAAATGGGGCGCAAGCACGATGCTGACGGCTTCTGTAATCCCGTCTTTATGCATCTCCTGAACGGCATCCTCGATGAAAGGTTCGATATGTTTGAGACCGATATATGACTTGAATACCACATCATCCTGAAGCTCGTTTAAGCGTTTTTCCAGCTGCTTCGTCTGCTCTTTCGTGATCTTTGCAAGCGGAGAAATTCCGCCGATCGCCTTATAGCGGTCTTTTAAGTCCTGAAGCATGTCAGGCTCAGGCTTCCTGCCTCTTCTGATGTGTGTATAATAACGTTCAATGTCTTCCTCTTTGTACGGCGTCCCATACGCCATAACAAGAAGCCCCATTTTCTTTTTACCCAACGTGAACACCTCTTTAAAGATCATGATCTATACGTATTTTGACAGTTTATATTGAAAAGACCAACTGAAATGCTCATGTCATCAGGCTCGATTTTTTTGAGGCGGAATACTCATGAACAAATGCCGTCAATTTTTTCAGTGTGTCAGGACTCACTTCGGGAAAAATCCCGTGACCGAGGTTGAAAATAAACCGGTCCGTCTGCATGCCCTGATCGAGAATGGCTTTCGTCCTCTCTTCAATGACTTCCCACGGGGCGAGGAGGATCGAAGGATCCAAATTCCCCTGAAGCGTTTTTGTCAGCCCTTTATCCCTGGCTTCCTGCACGCTCATCCGCCAGTCCAACCCGACGACGTCAAGGTCAAGATCGTGCCATTCAGTCGCGAGGTGGCTTGCGCCGACCCCGAACATAATCAGCGGCACGCCTTCTTTTTTCAGCTCTTTGAAAAGAATGTCCATCGTCGGCTTGATATAGCGGCAATAATCACCGGCATTCAACGCCCCGACCCAGGAATCGAACACTTGAATGGCTTTGGCGCCGGCGCGGATTTGGGCTTTGACGTATACAGCCGCCATCTTCCCGAGCTTTTTCATCAAGAGGTCCCATGCAGCAGGCTGGCTGTACATAAACGCTTTTGTTTTATTGTAGTTTTTGGACGGGCCACCTTCGATCATATAGCTGGCCAGTGTAAACGGCGCCCCAGTAAAACCGATCAGCGGAACGTTCAGCTGTTCTTCTGTCAAGAGCCTGATCGTCTCCAGCACATATGGTATATGCTCCTCCGGCTCGAGTTCGCCGAGTTTTTCAACATCTGTGAGAGATGTGATCGGCTGATCGATGACAGGACCGATGCCGTTTTTAATTTCGACGTCAACGCCAATACCTGGAAGCGGTGTCATTATGTCTTTATAAAGTATTGCCGCATCGACACCGTACTGTTCGACGGGGAGCCTTGTCACGTAAGCGCACAGTTCGGGCTGATGCGTAATTTCGAACAGTCCGTATTTTTCCTTGAGCGCTCTGTACTCAGGCTGTGATCTTCCAGCCTGCCTCATGTACCATACCGGTACATGGGCGGCTTTTTCTCCTCGGCACGCTTTTAAGAATGTGTCATTAAAAGCCTTGTCGTTTTTCATCATGATATCCACCTTTCAAGCTGCAACCATACGTTCGCAAAATTACTCCTTCCAATATACCGTTTTTTTATTGAACGGTATACTCATGAGACTTATTGTTCAAGAAATTGATGAATTTCGGGTACCTAATGACCCGAAGGAAACACTTTCGGTTCGATATAATCAGTCCCTTTCCCCTCTGTTTTCGTCTGCGGATTGTACGGAACAATTTTATAGGAAGCATTGGAAAAGATGTTTGCATAAGGGATTGAATAGCTTCCTTTCCCCTTAACCGTATCAATGAGCGTTTCTTTTCCGTTTTTCCTTTCATATATTCGGTATTCAACCCTTTTATCCTCTTGTTCATGCCATTTTAATGACACCGTAATCAGCCCCATCGGCGTAAAGGAATAGTCTGCTTTAACACTTTCCAAATCTTCGAGGCGGATCGGCCTGTCCAGATCTTTTACACCTTCAGGCGCCTTAAATCGTTCAGGCTTATGGTTGGAGCGTTTTAAAATGTCTTTAAACAGCCTTGTCGGATAAGCGCTGCCGCCTTTTAAATAATGGGATTCATCCGTTTTATCGTAGCCCATCCAGACAGCTCCCGTCACTTCGGGCGTATACCCCGCAAACCAGGCATCTTTTGTTCCGCCCTCTTTTCCGGTATACGTGGTCGAGCCCGTTTTTCCTGCAATCTCTCCGGAAAAATCACCGGCTTTTCCCGTTCCGCTTTTCACGACCTCCTCTAGCATTCGCGTCATGTTCCAAGCGGTTTGTTTGCTGAATACCTTTTCTGATTTTTCCTCGCGGCGGAATATGACATCCCCGTTTTCGTCCGTGATTTTTTTAATAAAGAACGGCTCGGTGTATTGTCCTGAATTTGCAAAGGTCCGGTATGCCCCGGCAATCTCAAGCGGCGACACTCCTTTCTCTAAGCCGCCCAGCCCCAATGCCAGGCCCTCATCCGGCACGTTCATGCCCAAGCGGCTGAGATAAGGCTTCACCGTTTCGATTCCGATCTCATTTAGCGTCCATACGGCAGGCGCGTTTTTGCTGTAGGTCAGCGCATCCACCATAGAGACCTTGCCCTCGTACTGGCCGTCATAATTTTTCGGCGAGTAGCCGCCGTACGACAGCTGTTTATCTTCAAGCATGGAGTACGGCTTAAACCGCTTTTCTTCAAGAGCGGGGCCGTAAACGGCAAGCGGTTTAAAAGTCGAACCCGGCTGACGCGGGGCTGTTGCCCTGTTGTAGCCTTTCGGAGCGTATTCCCGACCTCCGAGAGCGGCCACTACGCCGCCTGTCCGGTTATCGATAAAAACGGCGCTCCCTTCAGCTTTATTGTCTGTTCCGGGAAAATAGCCGTCCTGCTTCATCAGCGTGTAAGCCGCTTTTTGTATCGAAACGTCGAGCGGAACACTGATTGTGTATCCGCCTTGAAGAAGCTGTTCACTCGAAATCGAATATTTGTCTTCCGCTTCTTTCATGACCAGATCAATATAGCTGTCAAGCCACGGATTTTTTGATTTTTCTTTCACGTGGAGGCCCAATGTGCTGCCTTGGGCTCTGACGGTTTCCTTTGAGCTGATATATCCCTGCTCGTTCATCATGCCGAGAATGACATTGCGTCGCTCACGACTTTTTTCCGGATTGAGAATGGGCGAATACGTGGACGGCGCTTTAGGAATGGAAGCCAACACCGCTCCCTCACTGACCGTCAAGTCTTTCACATCTTTGCTAAAAAAGTAGTTTGCAGCCGCCTGGATTCCATAGACGCCGTGCCCGAAATAAAGCTGGTTCAAATACATTTCCAAAAGCTTGTCTTTGCTGTAGTCCCGCTCCAAGTTGATCGCGATTATGACTTCTTTCGTTTTTCTTAAAAACGTTTTGTCGTGTGTCAAAAAAGTGTTTTTTGCGAGCTGCTGGGTGATCGTACTTCCACCTTCCACTTTTCCTCCCGCTAATATATCTTTATAGACCGCACGGCTCACGGATTTAAAATCGATGCCGTGGTGCTCATAAAAGCGCTTGTCTTCAACCGCGATAAAGGCATTTTTTACGCCGTCCGGCACCTCGGCAATTGAAATAGGTCTTCTGTTTTCAGTATAGAGGCTTGTGACTTCTTCTCCATTTTGGTCGACGATTTTAGAAGAAGCATGGAAAATCAGTTTCTTTTCATCAATCACATAATCCCCCAGAAACAAAATCGTAATATATCCGATTAACGATAAAAGGAATATCGCCGCTGTAATGATGATTGGAATGAAAAATCTCTTTCTCATATGGGTCACCTCATTCCTTTCTATAGCTAGTATGGGAATTTTTTCTTCAAATTATGTTGCAGCATTTATAGCGGGTAATAGATAGAATTTTAAATCGTCCTTTTGTTATACTATCAAAAAGGGGTGATAAAATTGAATTTTTACATTACATACGGAACTGTCGAGTTTTTAAAAAAGCTCGCCAAACAGCACGGTCTTGAAAACATGTTATTTATGAAAAGCCACGATTCCGCCATTCTCTTTCACGAAACCGACGGAGAAAGCGTCTTTCATTCTCCTCACCGCTACGAAATCATCGATCAGTCGGGAACTTTGGAACATTCCGGATTCGCCGTCCTCAACAACATCCCTGTCACACCGGAAGGAAGACCGCTTTTCGAAACCCGTTTTAAAAACAGAGCCGGAAAAATCGAAAATCAGCCTGGCTTTAAAGCCCTCAGGGTGCTGAGGCCGAAAGACAGCGATACGTATATCGTACTGACGCTGTGGGACACAGAACAGTCGTTTCAGGACTGGAAAAGCTCCAAATCGTTCGGCGAAGCCCATCAAAAGAAGGAATCTTCAGCTGGAATCAACCAAGGCGGAACGATTTTTTCCCGCCCATCCTATATTTCTTCGTATCATTCTGTCGAATAACTGCCTTTTAAGGCAGTTTTTTATTTCCGAGGAAATGAGCCCTTCCTTCACACTCTGACAGCCCAGGAATAAGCTGTATGAGGTTATGTTAACGGGGGGATCGGGAAATGGAAATTGAATTAACGTCCGTTCACTTTATATATTTGGGCTTTATCGCTGCAATTCTCGCATTTATGCTTCTTCGTCTTGATACCACCTTTATATCGCTTGCCGGGGTTTTTTTCATTTCATTAGCGGCGACCCATTCTGCCATTGCCTCTGTGATGGGCCTGTTCAACAGCTTAATCTACGCCGCCGGAGAACTTCTCCCGACCATTTTCATCATCTGCTTTACCGTTTCGATGAGCGAACTGCTGGCAAAGACCGGCGTTAATGAAGCAATGGTCACTCCGATCGCCAAATGGATGAAAGGTCCTGCCTTGGCCTACTGGATCACCGGAGCTTTAATGTTTATCATTTCTTCATTTTTTTGGCCCTCCCCGGCTGTCGCATTGATCGGCGCCGTCCTCCTGCCTGCCGCGCTGAAAGCCGGCCTCTCCCCGATAGCGGTAGCGTGCGCCATGAATTTGTTCGGCCACGGTTTCGCTCTATCAGGCGATTACATCATCCAGGCGGCGCCTAAATTGACCGGAGATGCAGCCGGACTGTCCGTTGCAGAAGTGATGTCTGCAAGCGTTCCGCTCGTCCTGATCATGGGCTTTTCGACAACGGCGGCAGCCTTTTTTATGCTCAGGAAAGAGAAAGACAATCAAGCAGCCGCAAACAGTGAGCGGCGGCAAAGCGAGCCTGAATGGCTTCTTCCCCCAGCCCCAAGAAAATGGCTCGCACTGATGATTCCGGTCATTTTTTTAGGGGATATCGCCGCGATGCTGATCCTGGAATTGCAAGGAGACGAAGCGACGGCGCTTGTCGGAGGAACAGCTGTCTTCGTCATGATTCTCATTCATTTTATCGTCCACAAACACCGTCGTCTTGAGAAAATCACCGGTTATTTCATTCGCGGATTTCAGTTCGGCTTTAAAGTGTTTGCCCCCGTCATTCCGATCGCCGCCTTTTTTTACTTGGGCGACGCGGGTTTCGAAAAAGTACTGACAGCCGAGATACCCGGTTTTTCTAATAGGATCGTGCAGGACCTCGGTTCAGCTTTTGCCCACAGCGTCCCGCTCTCTCCAGAACTCGCCGCAGTGGCGCTCACTGTCACGGGAGCGGTGACCGGTCTTGACGGCTCCGGTTTTTCAGGAATATCTCTAGCCGGATCAGCTGCTTCGATGTTTGCTGCGGCTGTTGACGGCAACCCGGCCGTTCTGACCGCACTCGGCCAAATCTCAGCCATTTGGGTCGGCGGCGGTACGCTTGTGCCATGGGCGCTCATTCCGGTAGCAGCGATTTGTAAAGTGGACCCGTTCGATCTTGCCAGAAAAAACTTTATTCCTGTAGCAGCCGGATTAACTGTCACAACGATTGCCGCCATTTTTCTTCTATAAAACGTGACAGCAAGGTTGAACAGCGGCTTCAGTTGTCATAAAATTATAAAAACTTGTCATTCCTAAAAGGAGGAATTTTTTTGAGCGCATCCGCATTCATCCGACAAATTAATGAGCAGCTTGATGCACACTACGATGAAATGGTCAAATTGAGGCGTCATTTTCATCAGCACCCGGAGCTTTCTTTTCAAGAAAAGAAAACAGCCGCATTTATCGCTTCTTACTATGAAGCGCTCGGTATTCCTATCCGCACCAATGTCGGCGGGGGCGGAGTTCTCGCGCACATCGAAGGCGGATCGCCCGGCCCCGTCATTGCGCTTCGAGCCGATTTTGACGCGCTGCCCATTCATGATGAAAAAGATGTGCCTTACCGGTCGACGGTGCCGGGAGTGATGCATGCCTGCGGACACGACGGGCACACGGCCACCCTGCTCGTCCTCGCGAAAATTTTGAACGAACATGCCGACCGTTTAAAAGGAAAGATCGTCCTCATCCATCAGCACGCCGAGGAATATTCCCCGGGTGGAGCCAGGCCGATGATTGAAGACGGCTGTCTTGACGGTGTTGACGTGATTTTCGGAACCCATTTGTGGGCTACTGAGCCGACGGGAACCGTTCAATATCGAACAGGACCGATCATGGCCGCTGCGGACCGTTTTACGATTACGATTAAAGGCAAAGGCGGGCATGGCGCACAGCCTCATAAAACAAAAGACGCCGTGTTGATCGGATCGCAGATCGTCGCTTCACTCCAGCAGATTGTCAGCCGCAGGCTCGATCCGACTCAGCCGGCAGTCGTTTCGATAGGTTCATTTGTTGCCGAAAACTCCTTTAATGTAATCGCTGATAAAGCCGTTTTAATCGGGACGGCGCGTTCCTTCAATGATGAAATCCGCACCTTGATTGAAAACGAAATTGAACAGATTGCAAAAGGTATATGCGGCATGCATGGCGCTGACTGTGACTATTCCTTTGAAAGGGGCTATCCGCCTGTCTGCAATCATCCGGAAGAAACGGCTTTTCTCGCAAAAATCGCCAAACAGACAGAAGGCGTCGAAAACGTTGAGGAAAGCGGCATGCAAATGGGCGGGGAAGATTTCGCTTACTACCTAGAGCGCGTCAAAGGGACATTTTTCTTTACAGGCGCCCGTCCTGAAAATCCGGACGCGGTGTTTCCCCACCACCATCCGAAATTCGATCTTGATGAAAAAGCGCTGCTGATCGCAGCCAAGGTGCTGGCAAATGCCGCTGTCTCCTATCAGGAGAAAGAGCAGTCGCTCCGCGAAACGCCTGCAATGTAACAACCGAAAAAGCAAAAAACAGCCGGATCAACAATATCCGGCTGTCTCATGTATCAACCTCATATGGAAAACGTGTCTCGCTGTTTCCCCAAGATGCCCAAGCAGCTTATAGTTAGCCGTTCCGCCTATGACCGCGCCGAAGCCCGGCACAAGCTGAAACAGCTTTACAAGATCGAGATAGTCCCGGTATTCCTGCTGAAATGCCAGCCAATCGATTTCGCGCTTTTCGGTTTCCCAATGTTCAATCATACGGAAAATTTCTTTTCGGTGAGCTTCCCCTGAGAAGGCGAGCTGAAAAATATACAGAAGAAACATCCGCTCTTCTTTTTCCTTGATATCGTATCCGTAAATCGACGCCAATTCAAACAGGCATTTCATTTTGATGCCGAGCAAAAGCGGAAAGTCCGCCAGTCCGAGAAAAATCCCGCCTGCGCCTGTTCCGATCCCTTCAACGGCAGCCGCCTTTTGATACTGGGCGATCGTCTTCTGAGCCAGCTCATCTTTTTCCCTTAGTGAAAGCGTGCCTGTTTTCTTGTCAAAAGTCGTCAAATTCGAGCCGAGCAAAGTGGCCTCGACCATCTTTTTAATGCTTTCTGTTATCGCTTTATGAACTTTGGCGGGAATGCGGGCATTGATTTTCGACTGCACGCCTTTCGACATCCGCTCAGCCATCGACGGCTTTCTGAGAAACTTCATTTTCCAGCGGATCGCTTCCTCCAAATAAAGCTGGTTTTCATTCATGCGCCTCTCACCTCTTCTTTCATCATACTTGCTTAAAAAGAAAAGGATTCATGATCTCTTGGCATTTTTCTTCAATCTGCTGTTGAAATAAGGCTTCAAAATTACAAATATAAGCAATGCGGAGCCGGCCAGTCCGGCAAGCATCCCGGTCCACTGCATCATGGCTCCGGCAACGGCAGACAAAACAAGCGCCTGGACGCTCAGAACAATGTGAAGCAGACCGAAAAAGCTCTTCCGCTTTTCTGCAGCTTTGACGGGATAAAGCTCCTGCAAGGACAAATGTGAAAAATGATCAAACAGCGGCGTCAGCTGAATTCCTGTAATGAATACGGTAAAGACGATGAGCGCCGCAGAAACCCACTCATATGTCGAAAAATAAGCGATGATGATACCAAAAATTGCGGTCAGCCTGACGACGATACCGAAATAGTCGTTTGATCTGATAAAGGCCCTTCCGTACATATATGTAAATGTCCGGCGCTGTTCATACGGAATAAACCGGAGCATCCAATCGAGATATGCTCTTCTTTTCGCCTGCTTTCTAAGATGGGGAACGTCTGTGAATAGGTTCGCAATTCTGTAGAACCGCTGCTTTCTTCTGATTTCGTCTTCAATATGCAGCTCCCATTTAAACGATTTTTTCTTATCGATCATTTTAAAATACACATACAGAGCGGCCATGATCAGGTAGACAGCTGCTGCAAATCCGTATGAAGACGCTAAAGCGAAATAGATCGCGATCGTGTTGAGAAGCAGTCTGACAATCCAGTCGGTGACCCTCATGTTTTTTTCGCCGAAAAACGTCATCCGCCATTGCATCGCTGTGTTCCATCCTTTTAAGACGAGCAGCTGAATCAGCAAGATGAAGTACGCGGAAAATGCCTGGCCGCTCGCTTCAAAATAGAGCGGTGCCAAAGCGAGGGCCGCGGCGGCCAGCGGAAAAAGCTGCGTCAACAAACTGAATCGGAAAGCCTGCTGAAAATACGGCTCCATCTTTGCTTCGAGCGGCAGCAAAAAGACGAGATCCGCTTCTTTAATTAGCGTGCGGACGTATGAGCCTGTCAAAATGAACGAAAAGATGACGGCCATCACCCAATAGGCGGGAAAACCTTCGGGCATCTCTTTCAGCCATTTGCTGTACCAGCTCGCAGCTCCTGCAAGGAAAAAAATCATGACGATGACAAGGTGGTCATTCAGCATGTATTTCAAATATGATCTTGTTTCTTTGACATACTCCTCAATTCTTGTCTTCCAAATCCCCAGAATGCTATTCATAGCTCTCTTCCTTCGTCAGTTCAAGATACAGGTCGTCGAGGCTCGCTTCTTCCATCGAAAACTGCTCTCTGAGCTCATCAAGCGTTCCTTTCGCCCGCACTTCGCCGTTATGAAGAATAATGAAGGAGTCACAATACCGCTCTGCCGTTGCCAAAATATGCGTCGACATCAAAACGGCCGCGCCGTTTTTCTTCGCTTCGTTCATCCGCTCGAGAAGGGCATTGATCGCCAGCGGATCAAGACCGAGAAACGGTTCGTCTATAATGTACAGGTCGGGTTCGACAAGGAAAGCGCACATGATCATAACCTTCTGCTTCATACCTTTTGAAAAATGGGCAGGGAACCATTTCAGGCGCTTCTCCATTCTGAATTCTTTCAAAAGCGGCGGAAGCCTTTTCTCGAACGTTTCCTTCGAAAGGCCGTACGCCATCGCCGTCAGCTCCAAATGCTCCTTCAATGTCAGCTCTTCATATAAAATCGGCGTTTCCGGAATAAACGTAAATTGGGAACGATAGCTTTCCGGATCGTCCATGAACGTTTTGCCGTTCAATTCAACCGATCCTTTGTGCGGTTCCATTAAGCCGATGATATGCCGGATCGTCGTGCTTTTCCCCGCTCCGTTCAAACCGATCAGCCCGACGATCTGCTCCCGTTCAATCGCAAATGAAACATCGCGCAGCACCGGGTTTCTTGTATACCCTCCAGTTAACTCATTAACAGTCAGTAGTGACATACGTTCGTTCCTTTCCTGCATTTTTCTTAATAGTACCAAAAACAAGAATGTATTTGAAACGTTTTCCCTCCCGCTTTTCGGCCTTAAAATAAAACGAATAATCGAATGCGCATCAGGACATTCTAATTCTTGAAGAAGGGAAAGCTTATCAACTCTGGCGAATGAGGTGTTTGTCAAAGACAAAATCGGCAAGAGTTCCTGAGTATGAAACATGTCAAGCTTAGAAATTTCTTTCATCCACTGAATTGAGAAAGCACCTGCTTTATTTGACATCTCCGTCATATAAAAAAGGTGTGACGATCAAATGAGGTGTTTGTCGCAGGAAATGTATAGGCGTTACAAGCTTTCATTTTGACGAAAATGGGGTGCTTGCAAAAGGCAGTTAACGTTTCTTCATTAAAGCGTACCTTCTTCAGGCAGGGTGAACGTTGGAGCCGTTCATCCTGTTTTTCGTGTTTTCGCGCAAATTGTGGTAATATGTTGCTTATACATAACCTTTCCCTGATGGAAAAAGGAGGAAAAGTATGAGCGACTGTATTTTCTGCAAAATCATAAACGGAGAAATCCCTTGTGCAAAGGTATTTGAAAATGAACATGTACTGGCTTTTCTCGACATCAGCCAAGTCACAAAAGGGCATACGCTTGTGATTCCAAAAGTTCATAAAACCAATATTTACGAAATGACACCTGATGTTTCAAGGGAATTTTTTGAAGCGGTTCCGAAAATCGCCCAAGCTATCAAAGACGAATACGAGCCGATCGGCTTAAACCTTCTGAATAACAATGGCGAAAAAGCGGGGCAGTCCGTCTTCCACTATCACATGCACATCATCCCCCGCTACGGCAAAGGAGACGGATTCGGAGCCGTCTGGAAAACACATGCGGACGACTATTCACCGGAAGACTTGCAGAACATTGCAGCTTCCATCAACAAGCACCTGTAATCGAGACATTGTCCAAGGGCGCCGGCAGCTGCCGGCGTCTTTTTTTCGTTCAAAAAAACTCCACATTTATCAGATCGCCCGGCACGACTAAATAGACTTTGTTCTATATTTCACACAATTCAAATTTTTTATGTATAACCGGAACCTTTTGTGATAGGATGGTTTTATATTTTTATACATGAACAGGGAGCGATTGTGATGATACGTACAACGAACTTTAACGCAGGACCGGCAGCACTGCCTTTAGAAGTACTGCAAAAGGCGAAAGACGAATTTCTTGATTTCAACGGTGCGGGGATGTCCGTGATGGAGCTGTCCCACCGCAGCAAAGAGTATGACGCCGTTCATCAAAAAGCGAAAGCTCTGTTAAAGGAACTGATGGACATACCTGATGATTATGAAGTCATGTTTCTGCAAGGCGGAGCAAGCCTTCAGTTCTCAATGATTCCGATGAACTTCCTCTCCAAAGACAAAACGGCGCACTACATAATGACAGGCGCCTGGTCTGAAAAAGCGCTCGCCGAAGCGAAGCTCTTCGGAAACACATCGATCATCGCGTCCAGTAAAGAAAATACGTACAGCTATATTCCCGAAGTACCGGAGATTCCGGCAGACGGTGCTTACCTCCACCTGACTTCCAACAACACGATCTTCGGAACGCAGTGGCAAAAGTTCCCTGACGCTCCGATTCCGGTTGTCGCTGATATGTCCAGCGATATTTTAAGCAGAAAAATCGATGTTTCCCAATTTGACATCATCTATGCCGGCGCTCAGAAAAACCTCGGACCGTCAGGGGTGACCGTTGTCATCATGAAAAAAGACTGGCTCGGCAAAGAAAACGAGCAAGTTGCCAAAATCCTGAAGTACTCAACACATGCCAAAGCGGATTCTCTCTACAATACCCCGCCGACTTTTGCGATTTATATGCTGTCTCTCGTGCTGGAGTGGCTCAAGGAAAAAGGCGGCCTCGATGCCATTGAGAAACGCAATCGAGAAAAGGCCGGTATTTTATACAACGCGATCGACGAAAGCGGCGGATTCTACCGCGGCCATGCGAGAGAAGACAGCCGCTCAAACATGAACGTCACCTTTACGCTCAAAAATGATGAGCTGACAGCATCATTCATCGCAAAGGCAAAGGAAGAAAAAATGTCAGGGCTTGGCGGACACCGTTCGGTCGGAGGCTGCCGCGCTTCGATTTACAATGCCGTATCTGTTGAAGACTGCGAAATGCTGGCAGCCTTTATGAAGAAATTCCACGAAGAAAACTGATGGTTTATCCTGATGATGGAAGATGGCGAAAAAGGCTTCCCCATTCCTTCGAAAGTTTGATATACTACTAGAAAGCTTTCGCAATAAATGACGAGCATATTATTGGAAAGCGTAAAAAGAGCCTAGATGAGGAGAGAATAGACATGAAAACAAAAGAATTAGTGGCTATGGCCCTGTTTGTCGCCATTGGAGCGGCGCTTCACGCTGTGATTCCGCCTTTTTTCTACGGAATGAAGCCGGATATGATGCTGATCATGATGTTTATGGGAATCCTTTTGTTCCCTAGATTGCAAAATGTTCTTGTCATCGGAATCGTGACAGGCGTCATTTCCGCGTTGACGACGGCTTTTCCGGGAGGACAGCTGCCCAACATCATCGACAAACCGCTAACAGCCTTGATGTTCTTCGGCGTATTTCTGCTTGTGAAAAAGCTGAACAGCAAAACGCTTGCCGCCGCCGGATTAACTGCTGCAGGAACGGTTCTTTCCGGAACCATTTTCCTTACGGCTGCGCTGTTCATCGTCGGCCTGCCTGGAAACCAGGGGTTCATTACCCTGTTTTCTGTTGTCGTTTTACCTGCTGCCTTGATCAACACGATCGCCATGGCGGTCATCTTCCCGATCGTGCAGTCGATCATGAAGCGCTCAAGGCTGATTGAACAAGTCAAATAAAACCAGAACCTCTTCTTGAAAAGGGTTATCCTTTTTTTGAAGAGGTTTTTTTTCATTTTGATGGTCAAAAAAAGGGGAATCCGCCCGATATTTTATATAAGAAGCTGAATAAAAAAAAGGAGCAGGAGCGCCAATCCTGCGCTTCCCGTGCAAAAAAGCGCTTTTTGTTTAAGAATGCGTTTCGGCGGGTAAGATGCAGAATATCCGAGAAGCCTTAAATAATAAAAGGAGCCGGCGGTAAACACAGCGCTTAAAATTGTCAAAACAATGATAATGACAGACAACCCTCTCCCTCCTTTTTTTAAAAGTATGCTAAAATAAAGCAAGCTATGCAGAAGTTTCTAAGAAGAGAAACGGATGGCCCGGCTCGAACGCCAGTATCTAATCATGAGAAGACGGGCGCCTGCCAAGCCTGATCTTTAAAAATATAACCGGGGTGATGTACATGTCAAAAGGCCGATCTTTAGCAGCTGGACTGATTGTAGGCGGTGTTATTGGCGGTGTTGCAGCATTGCTGACCGCGCCGACTTCAGGAAAAAACTTGAGAGGACAGCTAAAAGCCAACTGCGGTAAATGGGAAGACACCGTCAAAAGGCTGAAAAACGACGGAATCGCATTAAAAGAGCAATTCGTCAAAACCGCCATAGAAGGCGCGGAAATCATCAAAGACGTCGGCAGCGAACTGCAAACGTCCATCCAGGAATGGCGCGATGAAATCAAACCTCACCAGCAGGACTTAAAAAAGGAAATCGCTGAGATTGAAGAAAAGATAAAACAGCTGGAGAAAACCTTACAAAACTAATATACTCAGCGAAAAAAATGAACCTTAAAAAAGGGGTGTGAATGGAAAATTTTCACGCTCTTTTTTTGGGTAAAATCCTGATTTCACACCGTAAAGCTGGATTTTTTAAAAATTTCGTAAATTTACATCTTTATTAATCTTTATTTTATTGGCATAATAGAAATTATAAGATAAAGAGAAGCAGGTGAAGTGAATGAATCGAGCGGAAGAGCCCTATACGGTGAAAGAAGCCCTTTTATTCAGTCAAAGAATGGCACAGCTTAGCAAGGCGCTTTGGAAGTCAATAGAAAAGGATTGGCAGCAGTGGATTAAACCTTATGATCTGAACATTAACGAGCATCATATTTTGTGGATCGCCTACCAGCTGAACGGTGCATCCATTTCGGAAATCGCCAAGTTCGGCGTCATGCACGTATCCACAGCGTTTAATTTTTCAAAAAAACTTGAGGAAAGAGGTTACCTGGAGTTTTCCAAAAAGTTGAATGACAAACGAAACACTTACATTCAGCTGACTCCGAAAGGTGAAGACGTTTTCCTTAAAATCCTCGAGTCTTACGATCCGACCCGGAATGCCGTCTTAAAAGGCGCTCAGCCCCTTCATCAGCTGTACGGGAAGTTTCCAGAAATCGTCGAGATGATGTCGATCATCCGCCATATTTACGGCGATGATTTCATGGAAATTTTCGAAAAATCGTTTTCAAACATCGAAAGTGAATTTACGAGCGAAGAGGGCAAAATGAAGAAAAAACAAGAAGCAAAAGAAGCCGGGGAATCGATAGAGATGGACAAACCGCTTGAGCCTCTTAAAAACTAAGCCAGATCGTATTGCCTGATAATGCTGATGAATTCGCTCATCAGCGGTTTGTACAGACCCTGTCTGTGAAGGGCGAAAATCGTTTCGTGCACTTCAAGTTTTTCATTTAACTGTCCCGCAAAAAGCGTGAGGAGATGATCGAACATCACATATCCTTGCGCTTTTTGTGCTTCAAGCTCCTTTGAGAGCTCTTCGCACAGCTTTTCCGTTTCCTTTGCTTCTTCCTCTGATAAGCCCTTTTCGATCAACATTTTATAATACGGATACTCTTCCATATCCGCATTGTTCAATAACAGTTTGATGTAATATTCCAGCCGCTCAAGGCGTTGCTCCATAGAGTTCATATTTGTCCCTTCTCTCCCTTTCTCTTATTTTAGCCGATATTCCCTTTTGATGAAAGTTCAACACGGGAGATTTCTGTTCCTTTTACACCCTTCTAAATTCTTTGGAAAATGACGAAATTTTTTTCGAAAAAGGGATTGATTTTTCTCATCCAGAGGAGTAAATTATTCTGAGGATTTCATATAACAGTTTGTTGAAACGGAAGGATGTCATTTATGAGTTGCTGGAAAACCATCAATCTCGTTAAAGATTATGGAGGCATGCGCATCGTGCTTACTGCCGTCAGTTTAATGATTTTATTTTTTATTCCCGAATATTTAGCGATGCAACTGATTCATCCGCAAACTGTTCAGAGAGGCGATCACGCCCTTTTGTTTGCAGGACTATTGGTTGCGGCTATAATTGCCCATAAAATTCTTCATATCTTGCCGTTGATCAGCAAGAAAAAAATAGAAAAAAAGATTTATTGGTTGAAAATGAGAACATGGAGAGAAGTTCCAAAAAACACGATGCTTGCCTCTCTTCTCTGCCCTTTTTTCGTCATCACGCCTGCTTTATTTTACGCGGGGGCTGTGATGCCGAGCTTTGCTCATTATTTCTGCATCATTTCAAGCATTCATTTCGGCTATTGTCTGCCTGATTTTCTGTTTGCCTGGAAACTGATCAAAGCGCCTAAAAACTGCTATGTCGATCAGGAAGCCGACGATTTTGATATTTTAATACAAAAATAATCCAGCCGCTCGGCACTTGGAAAATCCTTTTTTTCAGTCTATTTTCTATCTTTTTTAATAAATATTTGGTAATGTAGTATGGAGCAGAAACAGAGAGGGGGATCTCCTATCATCCTTTTTTATTTCATCTTGTTTGCGGTTTTTACTGTCTTCAACATAAACAAGCTTACAAACTCTTTATGCCTTGTCAGAGAGATTCCTGAAGAACGGCAGGATAAGGTGTTTAGAATGATTAATGTGCTGATCTTAATTTTATTGATCTCATCATTCATTGAGATTTCCTTTACGGTGTAAAGAAAAAAAGGATAGCTGCCGATCGTATTGATCCGGCAGCTATCCTTTTGTTGATTAGCATATCCAAGAAGCACCAATAATAATTAATAAGATGAACAGTACCACAAGCAGCGCAAAGCCGCCAGCGAAACCTCCTGTATAACCGTCGCCCATATTGACACCTCCTCTGCCCCAGTCGTTACATTAGTGTATGCACGAATGTCATGAAACGATTAGGCTATCGTCCAAAAGAAAAGAACCGCCTGAAAAAATGACGGTTCTTTTCTCATTTTCTAAGGTTTTAGTACAGATAAGCTGCACCAACGATGATTAATAAAATGAACAACACGACCAATAAAGCAAAACCGCTTGAGTATCCTCCGCTCATGTTATTGACCTCCTTTTCTTGATCAATATATTTGTATGAGCGGAAAGAAAATTTGACTAGACGGATGCCCCTCTGTTGAAAATCTTTTTACAGCATGTCAGAATATGATATGATACAATTCAAAGGAAAGTTTAAACTGTTATGATTAGGAGTGTTTGCATTTATGAAGAAGATTGCAATTGCGGCGATTACAGCGACAAGTGTGCTGGCTCTCAGCGCATGCAGCGGAGGAGACTCTGAGGTTGTTGCAGAAACAAAAGCTGGAAATATTACAAAAGAAGACCTTTATCAAACATTAAAAGACAATGCCGGAGCGGACGCACTGAACATGCTCGTTCAGCAAAAAGTACTCGATGATAAATACAATGTCTCCGACAAAGAAATCGACAAAAAGCTGAACGAGTACAAAAAGTCGATGGGTGACCAGCTCAACCAGCTCATTGAGCAGAAAGGCGAAGACTTCGTCAAAGAACAGATCAAATACGAACTTCTCATGAAAAAAGCCGCAAAGGATAACATAAAAGTAACCGATGATGACGTAAAAGAATATTATGACGGCCTAAAAGGCAAAATCCACTTGAGCCACATTCTTGTGAAGGAAAAGAAAACGGCTGAAGAAGTTGAGAAAAAGCTGAAAAAAGGCGAAAAATTCGAAGACCTTGCAAAAGAGTATTCAACTGACGGAACAGCCGAAAAAGGCGGCGACCTCGGATGGGTCGGCAAGGAAGATAACATGGACAAGGATTTCGTCAAAGCTGCGTTTGCTTTGAAAACCGGCGAAATCAGCGGCCCTGTGAAATCGCAATTCGGCTATCACATCATTAAGAAAGACGAAGAGCGCGGCAAATATGAAGACATGAAAAAAGATCTCAAAAAAGAGGTCCAAGAACAAAAGCAAAACGATCAAACTGAACTGCAATCTGTTATCGACAAACTTGTCAAAGATGCTGATCTAAAAGTAAAAGACAAAGAGTTGAAAAAACAAGTCGACCAGCGCCAAGCTCAGACAAGCAGCAGCAGCTGACGCCAAAAAAGCTGTCCTCCCCTCGCGGGGCCGGACAGCTTTTTTTATGCGATGGAATGACTGTCAGCCGATTTTTCATGCTGTTCTTGATCTTCATCCAATGAACGCTTCATGCGCTGTGCTTTTTCTTTTTCCATCCGTTCGATATAAATGCGGCCTTCTTTTTCGATAAAAGCCTGATCGATCTTTTCCTCTTCCTTTGCCGTCGTCATCAGCTTATAGGCGCTGAAAATAATGCCGACGATGCAAAGGTACACCCACCACGGAAACAGCAGCACGGCTTTTCCCCCTTTTTTGAATAAACTGTATATCAGACATTATGCAAAAGGGAGACAAGTTATGACGCTTATTTGTGAAAAACAGGCTTGTAAAAGGAACGATTATCCAATGCAAAGACGCGTTCGGTATACTCTCCCGGCTTGACCCGTTCGAGCGCTCTGTCCATCATATTGATCTTCGCGTCAAGGTTGTCGATATAGTGAAGAATTTCCGCTTCCTTGACCATCGGCGGCTTTGGACTGCCCCATTCGGGTTTGCCGTGATGGCTTAAAATCAAATGCTGGAGAATCAGCACTTCTTCTGAATCAATTTGAAGCTCTTCGGCTGCTTTTGCAATTTCTGTCACCATAATCGAAATGTGCCCCAGCAGATTCCCTTCGACAGTATAGGTCGTGGACACCGGTCCGGATAGTTCTTTTACTTTTCCAAGGTCATGCAAAATAACACCTGCGTACAATAGGTCGCGATCGAGCGACGGATACAGGTCTGCGACCGATTTGGCCAGGTTCAGCATGGAGACAACATGGTATGCGAGACCTGATACGAACTCGTGGTGATTTTTCGTCGCAGCTGGATAATCAATGAATTCCTTGCCGTATTTTTTGACGAGGTGCCTCGTGATTCGCTGAATACTCGGGTTTTTCATTTCAAAAATATATTGAGTGACCGCATCCATCATTTCGTTTTTGGGAATCGGTGCAGTCTCAAGAAAGTCATCGATTTTGACATTGTCATTGTCGCCCGCAGGTCTGATGTTTCTCAGCTTCAGCTGATTCCGCCCGCGGTAATGATGAATGTCGCCGACCACTTTCACGATCGTCTGCGGGCCGTAGGTCACTTCGTCCTGCTGTTTGGCGTCCCAAAGCTTCGCTTCTATATCTCCGGACTGATCCTGGAGCATCAGCGTTAAAAACGGTTTCCCATTGCTCGCGATTCCTTTCGTTGACGATTTAATGAGCAAATACAAATCAACCTGCTCGCCAACTTCGTGCAGCATGATACCTTTTGCCATGATAAAGCTCCCTCCGTTTTCCTACATAAAATCATTATAGCACACACTTTTATTTGTTAGTTATACCCTTTACTTCCACGTTTTTCATGACGGGAGGCAGCAGGATCACATCTTCGTCGTGAAAAGCTTCTCTTACATGTTCATGACACGTAAAATACAAGATTTGCTGTTCTTCGCCTGAAAGCTTTTTTAAGATGTTCAGCACTTGTTTAAACCTCTCCTCGTCAAAGTGGACAAAGCTGTCATCCAGCTGGAACGGCAATTTGACTTCCTTTTGATGGGAGAGGGCCAGAGCGAATCGGATCGCTAAATAGAGCTGTTCACAAGTTGCCTGGGACAGTTCGTGGGCGTAAAAAACAGCCCCGTCTTTCCGCATGACCATCATGGATTCATCTGTTTCAGAAAAATAAATTTTTTCGTATTGCCCGGCAGTCAATGGGTTCAGTAATGTTTCAGCCGTTTGTAACAGCTTCGGAAGCCGAACCTTCTTATGTTCATCGATCTTGTTTTTGACCGCCTGCCGGATCAGCTTGACGGCTGCCCACTTTTTGGCCAGTTCGGCGACCCGCTCTTTTTGCATTCCGGTCTGATAGGCGAGCTCGGATACCGCTCCCGATTCCTCAAGTCTGACCAGTTCCGCATGGACATTCGCCGCCTTTTGTCTTTCTTCTGCAAGCTTATTTTCTATACGGGCTCTTTTTTCCTGCGCCTCGGCCAGCTTTCCTTTCAGTTCTGCAAGAGAGTGTTCTGATGCAAGCATGACGGCCTTCTCGTCCTGCCTGCCGAGCTCTCTTTTGAGCTGCCCGAGCCTTGCCGTTAATTCTTTTTTGGCTTGGTCGCGCTTCGCCAGACCGATGAACATCTCACGGCCGTCCGCCCCTGCTTTTTGAAAGAGTTCGCCAATTTGGGATTGGAAGTATTCCGTCTCTTTTGTCAGCTCTTTGATTTGTTCGGCGGTATGCTTTAAAGACACGTCCGCTTCCTGTTTTTGCCGAAGTTTTTCTTTTTGGGAACCAAGCGCGCTTTTCAGTAGAAACACCTGCTCTTGGACGCTTTCGCCAGCGCGGCCGAGAGATGAGACAAGCTTTCTCAATTCCGATTCAAAGGATGCTTTTTTAGCCTGAAGGCGGCTCAGCTCTTGCTCGATATCCCGCTTTTTCAACATTTCCTCTCGGAGTTCCTTGATCAAAGCGTACGCATCGGCTAAAAATGACGGGTCGATTGACAGGTTCAGCTCTCTCAAATAGCGTTCGGTCTTCTCCTGATACGGACGGATATCCTTTTCCCACGCTTCGAACTTCTGAATCGCTCTTTCATATTCCGCTTCTCTCTGTCTGAGCTCTGCTTGTTTTGCGATAAGGAGCTGCCGGGTTTGGTCGTCCTTCCACAGCTCTTCCCTCAAAGCGTTGTCACTCACTCCGTTTTTTGTACCGCTGCGATCAATGTCGTCCAGCTGTTTTTGAATAAAAGCCGATGCCGCGGAAGGCTCGGGCTTTTTTAGAACAACAGCGGCAAATATGAGCAAGATCGGCACGAGTAAAGCGCCCGGGAACCACTCCTTGAAAAAGAGCGCCGCACAAGCTGCCGCAAAAGCAGCACAAAGCGCTACTGCAAAAGCGGTCTTTCTTCTTTTCATCCGAACCTTTTGTTCTTGCTTCAGATAGGACAGCTGAAGGAGCAGCTCTTCCCGCCTTCCGGCATGGCCGCCGGCGGACGCAAGCCGGCTGAGGGTTTCCTCCTTTTGCTTGCGGACATCTTCCGGCATCACTTCATTGCTGAGAGCGGCGTGGGCCTGTTCAGCTTCCTCCAGATCAGCTCTCGCCTGCTCAAAGCGTTCGTCAAGCGACCGTTTCAGTTCACGCAGCTCGATGTATGCCTGAGCGGTTTCCTGCACCTTCCACTCATATTCATACGCGGTGTCCGCATTGAGGATATCGCATTCCTCGATTTTCAGGCGCCCAAGCCCCGCTTGAACCCGTCCGTTAATCTGGTGAAGCTGATCAGTCAAAGACGCGATTTTTTCGGAATACGACTGGTAAAACGGATATGCTTTTAAAAGCTCTTCCGCTTCGTGCTCGAGAAAGTCTTCAGCCGGTGCAAAAGCGGCGGCCCGCTGTTCCAAACGGCGCTTTTTCTCTTCCAGCGCCTTCAGCTGAGCCGCTTTTGGATGCAGGTGGGATTCGAGCTTTTCAAGCTCAAAAAGTCCGCCTTCGGGGAAACGGCTTTCCCCTGAGCCGCCGAAAGATGCGAGCTGCTCTTCCAGCTGGCGTTTTTCCGCGGCTGCCGGCAGAATCTCAATCGCCTGCTCGATTTGTGAGACGAGATGCTCAAGATCTTTTAGCAGTTGTCCGCTGTCCTTTATTGAGGCCTCAGCGCCTTTTTTTTCGTTTAACAGGCGGTGGTAGTCGCCTTCCCGCGCTTTCGCTTTTTTCAAATCTTCGGAAAGCTTTTTTAACCGGTCGAGCTCCTGATTCAGTTCAGGTTTCCGGCCGTTCGGTTTAAACAGCTCTTCCTGCTTTTTCACGAGGCCGGCATCCATCTTTGAAATCGCTTCAGAGCCGAACAGACTCGAAAACAGCAGAAAACGGCCGATTTTGTCGCGGTTGAATTTATGAATTTCCTGAAGGCCGAACACGTCAAATGAATAGATCGCTTTATACAGCTGTCTGTCGACGCCTGACAGCAGCTCATTTAAAAAACCTTCCGGCTTCGTGCTGCCGTCTTCCAGATAAACGGTGACCCGCTCAGGCTTTCCGGCCGTTCGTTCGATCCGGATCTGCCCCAAATCAGGGTGCCCGACCTCAAGCATCCCCCCGTAAATAACGCCCGTTTTCGGCTCATACCGTTTCGTCTTCGGAAAACCGAACAGCACGCTTTCAATAAACGACATGAGCGTCGTTTTCCCGGCTTCATTGAGCCCGTAGACCAAATGCAGATTTGAAGGAGACAGGCGAAATGTCTGATTGGCAAATTTACCGTATCCGTATATATGTATCGCATGTATATTCACCCTGCACCCTCCCTTATCTTTTCAATGTCTTCAGTTCATGAAGCAGCAGTTTTTCCGCCTGCGCGCGAATGTCCCGGAAGTCTTCTTCATGAAACCGCTCTCCGTGCCTTCTAAAGACCGGATGCCGCTCCAAATCGTCAAAAATCAGGCTGAAATCCTGAAATTCCTGCATTTCTTGCAATAGCTCCTGAAAAAAAGCGTCCCGTTCAATTCCAGACAAGGCGGCATCTGTTTGATCTTCGATCGCGGTAAGCCAGATGAACGCGTCTTCCTCCCGCTCTTCTTCATGGAAGATGTCAAGGATCTCGTCCACGATGCCGGCCTGTCCTTCCGCCAAATAAGAGGGTGTTTCTCCTGTCAATACCACCTTGACGCATGCCGGCTTGCCTCTGTTTCTGAAAGATTGAAGGGCATCCTGCATCAGGCTGATCAGCTCTGTCATCTGCTTTGTCTCTGAGATATCGATGCTGGCCGTTTCCCACAGAACATCCGATAAGGCTTTAAATTCGAAGGACAGTTCTCCGCCGCAAACATTGACGAGATAGCAGCCTTTCTCTCCCGTTTCCTTCATGTGCCGCGATTGCGTGTTTCCCGGATAAATCACCGCCGGTTCGGAGGCTGAAATGACCTGTCTTTTATGTATATGGCCAAGCGCCCAGTAATCCATCCGGCCGTTTTTTAAATCTTGAAGGGAAAAAGGACAGTACGGATCATGGCCGCTCTCCCCGGAAAGCGTCCCATGAATCATGCCGATATGCAAGGGCGCGTCGGTCGTTTTTTTGATTTCAGCAGCCTTATTGGCAAAAACAGAGCGCTCGGGATAGCTGTAGCCGTAGATGCTTGCGGCGAGCCGGCCGTCTTTGTAAAACGATTTTTCTTCAATGTCTTCCGACGAGAAAATGTGGACGTTGTCCGGCCAATCAATCGGCGTCCAATCGCCGCCCAGATGATCGTGATTGCCAAAAATCACATAGACTTGGATGTTGTTCTCTTTCAACTTTAAAAATTGCTTTCTCAAAAACATCTGTGCTTTTAAACTGCGGTTTGCTTCGTCGAAAAGATCGCCGGCAAGCAAAATGAAGTCGGCCTCTTCATCAATCGCAAGCTTAAACACATTTTCAGCGCTTTTAAATGTGCTGTTTTTGATCCGCCGGTAAACCTCTTCGGGTAGCCGGCTGATGCCGTGAAACGGACTGTCCAGGTGCAGATCGGCCGCATGAATGAAAGTGATGTTTGTCAATCTTCTGCTCCTTTTCATAAAATATTCTGCTCCCATTCTATCACGGGTTGAAAGCGAATGCACGTTCTACTCTTTGCACGAAAAAAGCAGCTTTTCTTTCAAGCTGCTTTTCTCTTTCATTATCGATCTTTTGACAGACGAAGCGCCTGTTTGATATTTTTCAATCCGCCGCCGCTCGTGTACATGAGCACGCCGCCTTTATACACCCTCGCCCCGATGACGGCGAGAATCACAATGGTGAGAGCGGTAATGCCGATGCCGAGTGCCGCTTCCCAAAACGGAATATCAAGCACGCCGACTCTGAGAAACATGATCATTGGCGCAAAGAACGGAATGAATGAAGTAACGGTAATGAACGTTGAATCTGGTGTACTTAGCCCGACCATGGCAATTACGAATCCTGCGACGACCAGCAGAATCATCGGCGAAATCATCTGCTGAACATCTTCAATCCGGCTGACGACGCTTCCGAGAAATGCCGCAAGAGTTGCGTAGAGGAAGTAGCCGAGCATCAAGAAAATGGCCGCGTACACAAGCGTTGCAGTAGGTACGCCGGAAATGTCAAGAAATCCTTTAATCATATCGGCTGCATCCCCTCCCTTTTCCTGGCTGGACTGGAGCGAAAGATAGCCGACAAGAAACAGTGCGGCAATCTGTGTCAATCCTAACAGAGCGACGCCGAACAGTTTGGCGAACATTTGCTGGACAGGCGGCACGCTGGAAATTAAAATTTCCATCACGCGGGAAGACTTTTCCGTCGCAACTTCTGTCGCGATCATTGACGCGTACGTCAAAACCGAAAAATAGATGACAAACAGCACAACATATACAAGTCCTGTCGCCTTTTGAAGCTCTTCCTCGGTTTTCGCGCCTTCTTTCAAGGCGACACTGTTGACTTTTACCGGTGTAAACAGTTCACTCAGCTTTTCCTGTGGTACGTTCAATTCAGCCGTTCCAACGGCAACCTTTGCTTGTGAGAGCGCCTGTTCAATCGTGGAGACAGCTGTGGAATCAGCGATTTCGAGCGCTTTATACGTTCCTTTCAGCACGCCTTTTTTATCTCTGTCCAGGATTAAAATGCCTTCGAGCTTTTCGTCTCTGACGTCTTTTTCAAGCTCTTTTTCCGGTTTATCCGCTTTTTCGACTTCCAGCGCTTCATCAGTGTCGAGTGCTTTCACTTGCTGGGCAAACGTGTCGTACAGCTGATTTGAACGGTCAATGACGGCGATTTTATCACCCTCTCCGCCGTCATCAAACATGGAAATAATCGATCCCAGATTTGTGACGAGCACGACAAGCGCAAGCGTGATCACCGTTGAAATGATGAACGACTTTGTTTTCAGCTTGCTGAGATATGTATGAAAAAGAACAATCCAAAACTTATTCATAACGGGCACCTACCTTTTCGACGAAAATATCATGCAAAGAAGGCTCTTCAAGTTCAAATTTTCTGATAAACCCGCGTCCTTGAAGCATTGTAAACAGTTCTTGAGAGACTTCTTCATTTTCGACCTGCAGGCGGACTCCTTCGGAATGATCCCGCCATTTGACTATACCGTCCGCCTCTTTCAAGAAGCTCAAGTCGCCGTCTGCGTGAATCGTGACATTCTTTCTGCCAAAAGAACGTTTGATTTCTTTTAATTTCCCTTGAACGACAGGCGTCCCGCGCTGCAAAATGCAGACGTGTTCGCACAGCTCTTCGACATGCTCCATTCTGTGGCTTGAAAATACAATCGAAGTGCCGTCGTCTTTCAAAGAAATGACCGCGTCTTTTAATAGCTCGACATTCACCGGATCGAGACCGCTGAACGGCTCGTCGAGAATCAAAAGCTCCGGCTTGTGCAGCACGGCCGTGATGAATTGAATTTTTTGCTGGTTCCCTTTCGAGAGCTCCTCAACCTTTTTGTCGGCGTATTCCGTAATATGGAACCGTTCGAGCCACTTCTCCATTTCCTTGAGCGCATTTTGCTTTGTCATGCCTTTCAGGCGGCCAAGGTATACGAGCTGATCTTTCACCTTCAGCTTCGGATACAGTCCGCGCTCTTCGGGCAAGTAGCCGATGCTGTTTGTGATACCGTAGTTAATCGGCTGTCCTTTCCATGTGACAGTACCCTCTGTCGCATTCAAAAGGCCTAATATCATTCGGAATGTCGTCGTTTTCCCTGCTCCGTTGGCGCCGAGCAGACCGAACATTTGCTTGTCTGGAATCTCCAGCGTCAGATCGTTTACAGCTGTAAATGAACCGAACTTTTTCGTGACGTGATCGATTTTGAGCATAATAACTCCTCCTTCCAATTTACAATCATACGTTAGTCATACCATTTTAAAAAGGATTTTTTTGATTTTTATATAATTTTAAACAAATAGATCATATTTTGAGAAAGGGGAAGAGAAATGGAAAGTTATTATGTAACCGTTTTCAATACTGGTGGAGAAACGCTTTTGAATGAGCGATTTGAAGCGGCCGATGATGAAGAAGCGAAAGAGAAAGGAAGAGGAATGCTGAAGGAAAAGCAATTTTTGGAGCATACACACCGGGTAGTACATTCGTCCGGTAAAATCATTGTTTTCCGGAGCTGACTAAAATACGGGGCAAGGCGGCTCTTTTGGGGAAGGTCTCCCGCTGCCGCCTGCCCTTTAATCCGCCAAACACTAGTGGATCATCATAACAATGAGCAGTCCCATGTTGATGAAACAGAGTAAAAACGATAAGCAAGCGACGCCTTTATTTTTTCGCAGAAAATAAAGGCCATTGACCGCCAGCACACAGATGATGACGGCATCAAACAGTCGAAACAGCAGATCCTGCAAGCTGTAGGCCGGAGCGAAAAAACAAATCACAGAGACGATCAGGATGAAAAGGCAAGAAACTGTAATATACATCGTCCATTCTTTCGCTGCGTCAGCCCGCTCATTCTCAGATGAAATCATGTTCTTAAACTCGGGCCTCCTTGTCAGTCGTGATCATTTTGTCCGCGTACAAGGAAGGAGCTTTTCCCACATCTGCCAAAAAGCCTGAAGACGTTAACACAACAGCCAGCGACACCGCGACGAACAACAGTTTAGCTTTCATACAACGCATCTCCCCTTTTGATTTTTCGTCTTGCCTGAGCGCACTTCTCATAGTAAAAAATGGCATCTTCAAGCCGCTCCATTTGATTATAGTACTGGGCTGCGTCTAAAGCCAGCTCTTCAACAGCGGCATATAAATGGTTTGACTCCAAATAATCAAATCCGATTTCCACGGCTTTCCGATCCCCGCCGTCCAAATACAGCCCGGATAGAATGTTAAGCTTGGCCGCGTGTTCTTCATCTCCGAGCGATGCCGCACTTCGGATGCCTTTTTCATAACAGTCGGCCGCTCCGACATGATTTCCCTGTTTTAGACGGACGTACATTAAGTTGTACAGCACTTTTGGAATATATGATGAACTTTCCTGTTCAAAAATGGAAAGGGCGCTCTCCATATGATCTGAGGCTTCCCGGTACGATTCTTGATGGAAATAGCAATTTCCCAAATTAAAATGAGCGGCTGCCGTCAAATGGCTGTTTTTGATTTTCGCGGCGTCTTCAAGCGCGTTGGCCAGGCTTTTCAGCGCTGGTCCGTATGTCATCGATTCAACCCAATTGCCGGCAATGATAAAATCGCAGAAAATCTTTTTTTCTTTTAGCGTCTCATACCGGTTAAAAATGTCGGAAGCGAGCGTCGCATAGTTGATCGATAAATATCTCTGGCTGATATAATAGTAGATTTCCGCCAGCTTATAATAAAATTCCGCTTTTTCAACCTCGTCTTCCAAGGCGCTGACTTTTTGTTCAGCCGTTTTATAGCAGCCGATTGCTTTGACAAACCGCTTTTGTTTGAACTCATACATCCCTTTAAAAAACCAGTAATAATAGTTTAGTAAACCTGTCATTTGGTCCTTTTTCTCTTCTAAGTCGCGGAGGTTTTTTTCAATATTTTCAGTCTTTTGTGGTTTCAAATAGCTGAGCATCAGCTTATGCCTAAATTCGAGCAGCGAATAGTAGAGCAGGACGTCCTGATTTTCTTCCATGTCTTGAAAATCATTTAAAATTTCCGCTTTCAATGATTCACTGGCGGCGATCTGATTTTTCCGAATGGCGTTGTACCAATCATTCAGCTTACTAGCAACGTATTCAGATGGAATCTTCTGTTTCAATTTCCCCGCCTCCCAAGACTTCGTACAGACCTGTGTCCTTATGAATCATTTTATAGAAACTTAAATTTTTTTACAATTGCTTCTGCACATCATTTCCCAAGGTCAATTTCCTGTCGGGCCCTCTTGTTATACTTGCTGACGGTTAAATTGCGGCTGGCGCTTTTCTAAAAATGCGCGGATTCCTTCCTGATGGTCGCTTGTCAGCCTCATTTTCATTTGGGCCGCTTTCTCGAGTTCAAGCGTTTTCTGCAGCCTACCGCCATTCAGCGCCTGATAGATCTTTTTTGTCTCAATCATCGCTGCCAGCGGAGCGTGCAGAAGCTTTTCAAGATAGATGCGCGCAAAACGGCCGGAGTCCCCGCTGAACACGGCGTCTGCGATCCGAAGTTCGTGCGCTTCGGCCCCCGTCAATTGTTTCCCGCTCCAAATCAATTCTTTGGCCGCAGCTTCACCGATTCTCCGCTCTAAAAAGAAGTGTCCGCCTCCGTCGGGAACAAGCCCGATGCCGATAAAATTCATCGCCAACTTCGCCTCTTTTTCGACCAGCACATGGTCGCAGCTGAGCGCGAGGCTCAATCCCAGACCTGCGGCCGCCCCGTGGACAGCCGCTGTCGTCATCTTCGGCATGCTGTAAAGCTTCACCGCAATTTCAGAAATTGTGTCAATGACGCGGGCAGAGCTGTCTTGATCTCCGGAAGACAGCATCATCTTAATGTCTCCGCCTGCCGAAAATCCTTTGCCGCTGCCTCTCACAAGGAGAAGCAGCGATTCGCTTTCCTCTGCAATACGCAAAGCTTCATTCAGTTCTTCAAGCATTTTTTCATTCAAGGCATTGTACGCCTCAGAGCGATTCAGCACAATTTCAAAAATCCCGTCTTCGTCTTTCCATTTGATATACTCCATCTTGCACCTCCGTGAATACGTTTACAATTGATACTGTTTAAACTATTCCACCTTCGCCCTTTAAAACCTTTTTTTGTTGCCGATTCCGGTTTGATTCCGCAATAAAAAAGCTGCCGGCGATACCGGCAGCAGCTTCTATTCCTGTTGAGAACCGCTTTTTGCCTCCTTCTGAAAAAGCTCAGACAAGTAGCGGATTTTTTCGTTTGTATAGTGTTCAAATCTGTCATTGTACGTTTTCGGGTCTTTCGGGTTGGAGAAGTGTGTGATCTTTCCCGTTTCCGGATCGACGAATTTGCTCGCAGCTCCGCAGCCGATCCCGATAATCGTCTGTTTTTCCTCCATGATCATGATGTTATAGATGCTTTCCTGGCCGGGAAGGGAATAGCCTATATTCTCTAGGTTGCCGAGAATGTTTTTCTGCCTGTACAAATAGTAGGGATGGTAGCCGTGCTGTTTCGTCCACGAGACAGCGTCATCCATCATCGCGACAATCTCCTCGCGGTCAGCCACCTTATACTTATGTTTGTTTTTCGTCATTTCAGACGCGCGCTTAAATGACAGCGTATGGACGGTCAATGATTCGGGCATTAATTTTTCGGTTTCGGAAAGAGAGTTTCTGAATTCTTTTACCCCTTCGCCCGGAAGGCCGATGATTAAATCCATATTGATGTTCGACATGCCGGCATTTCGCGACAGATGATACTTTTCGATCGTTTCTTCGACCGTATGGTGGCGTCCGATCGCTTTCAGCGTTTCATTCTCGTAAGACTGGGGATTAATGCTGATTCGGTCGATGTTCCATTTTTTTAAGACTGCGAGCTTTTCCTCTGTGATCGTATCGGGCCGTCCAGCCTCAACTGTGACCTCGCGGATGTTTTTTACATCGGGAAATGAACGGTACATTTCTTCATACAATAGATCCATTTCTTCAGCGGTAATGCTTGTCGGCGTTCCGCCGCCGAAATAAACGGTCGTTATTCTGACATCGTTCTCCTTGAGCCATTCGCCGATTTTTTGCATCTCATAGTGAAGCCCCCACAAAAATGAGCCGACCCGTCCGGCTTGTCCTCTGATCGCATACGCCGGAAACGTGCAGTAGGCGCACTTCGTCGGACAAAACGGGATGCCGATGTAAATGCTGACTTCTTGACTCAGCTCATACAAATCGGGTACCGCTTTCAGCTGACGGTCAATGATGTTTTGCATCAGTTCGATTTTTTCGTCGTGAATTAAATAATCCCGTTTCAGCTCGGCATGTGCCTCTTCCTTTGGCATGCCGCTCTCCAGCTTTTTATGAAGCAGCTTTGTCGGACGAACACCGGTGAGAATCCCCCATTTCTGAATGATTCCGGTATGCTCCTGAAGCATGCTCAAAAAAACGTAGGAAACGGTATTTTTCACCTGCTTAAACGCTTCCTTTTCCGTCAGTTTGGGGTCAATGTTTTTTGCATATTCCGCTCTAATGTCCGTATCTTTTATCATACCCGAAGCCTTGACGCCGTTCTCTTCCCGGTCGTAGCCGAGAACGATCGCAAGGTCTGCCGGCGCTTCTTCGCCAAAAGCGACTTCGCTTTCTTCAAAGAATAAGTTGGCTATATGCTCAAGCGGTCTCTGGAACCTTTCATCTTGGAGCCCTTCTATATAAATGCGCAATGTCATCACCTTTTTCGTTTCAAAACTTTCTTTAGTGTACAAAAATAAATGGCCAAAATCAATCCGGGAAACAAACATTCCTACGTGGCAGCGATGAATGAATAATCCCCGCATTCGAGTTGAAAGCGGGGATTCTATCAGAATCAGACTTTTTTAATATGGAATTTTTTAAGAAACCCTTTGCTTTGCTGCATTCTGAAGTATTCTTTAATCATATAAGCGACGCCCTGTTCATCATTGGAGCGCGTCACCCAATCCGCTTTTTGTTTGACTTTCTGAGGAGCATTGCCCATTGCGACTCCGAGTCCGGCAAGCTCGATCATCGGGAGGTCGTCGATTTCATGGCCGATCGCAACGACATCTTCCATTTTTAGACCGAGGTCGGCGGCGAGCATCGTCAAGCCTGCTTCTTTGGAAACCCCTTTATGGACAATCAGCATTTTTTCCCCCGCTCCAATGATGTCGACGAGAGGAAATGCATTTGTGATCGTCTGCCTGATTTCTTCGGACTGTCCTGTTGAGCAATAAACCTCGATCACCGGTGCGCTGACCGGTTCATCCATCAGCATGTCGCTCAGCGAATCGACAAACTGGACGGGATAAAAAATCGGGTCAGACGGGTGAATCATCGTTTTCCCCAGCAGGTTTGAATTCGTTTTTTTCCGGTTTCCAATCGAATATTTTTCATGGAGGATTCTGATATTGCAATCATAGCTTTCCAGTATTTGAACAAGGTTAAATGTCTGTTCTTCGGAAATCCTTTTTTCTAATAAAGGATCGTCGATTTTGTCCGCTATGATGGCTCCGCTGTGCGTAATCAGCTTCGTATCCAGCTTTAAAGATTTGGCGATTTTTTGAGCGGAGCGAAAATGTCTATTCGTCACAAGCGTAACATATACACCTTTCTTCTTTGCATATTCGATCGCTTCCTTCGTTGCGGGATGAAGCCGTCCGTTTGTCCGAAGCAGCGTTCCGTCTATATTCAGCGCAAGCATTTGTTTTGACACCAGGAGGTCCCCCTTCTTTGATGACTGAATCTGTTATAGAGGATATGTCCCGATCTCTTTTTTTAGAACAGCCCTCTTGATGCACATACTAAAAAAGCCTGTTTTCACAGACTTTTTACTTCGCATCTTGTGGATACGATCATGATTCTCCCTCATATTCAAAACAGTGAATTCAACGCCCCTTTCGTTCAATTCACCGTATATTGATAACCCCTTTATTTGACCAGCAGACGTGCTTTCAGTCTGTTAATTTCCTCTATACCCCTTATCATTTTGCCGCCAGTCCGTTTTTCATGATCGTATCCCGGCAAAAAAATGAAAGCACTTACATTTAATATTATCGCAACTATTTCATGAATTGACAAGTCTTTTTTTAAATCTTTATGAACGTTATTTGTTCACTTAGTGAAAAAATCCCCTCTTGCCTTGACAAGGGGGGATTTTTTATCAGCTCTCTGGGTTTCCGTAAAGCTCTTCCAAAGGCTTCATGATGATTTTGTTTAATTCAGCAATCAGCATGCTCATCCGCTGTTCCGCTTCCATCAGCTGCGAGATTTTATCATGCTGCTGGACGAGCGCCACGGATTTTTGCGCTTGTTCGACTTCTTCCTGTGTGATGTCTTCGCCGTTCATCTGTTTTTGCTGAAGGTTCATTTGAATATCGCGAAAGTTATCAAACATCTTTTTAGCAGATGGGTCGCCATTCACCTCATCATAAAGATTTTTCAATCGGGAATATTCATCGCTTTGTCGCAAGGCTTGCCCCAAGTCATAAGCCGAGTCATGTAAATTGACCGTCATCCTAATCCGCTCCTTTCCTGCCTGTATTCTTCTTATGGAATCGGCACCACTCCACTATAACAAACTATGGAGCGTTTTTCACAGTTATACGATAATTCCGTTTGAACAGGCCGTCTTCAGCCTCAGATCAAAATTACAAAGATGGCTTGCACGGCTCCGATAATTCCGCCAAGCAGACCGCCTAAATACGTGATCATTTTGAACTCCCGCCTGGAAATGGACAGCACCATTTCTTCAAGACGTTCAACAGGGAAGTTGTCCACCTGTTCCTTGACGATTTGCTCGAGCTCCAGCTGCTTGAGCACTTGATCCAGGCGGCGGCCCGCCTCTTCGAGAAGCCGGTCGGCAATCTGCGGCAGGCGCAAAGCGATCTCCCGCTCAACACTGGCAATAGAGGAGCCAATCGTTTTTTCGAAAAACGGCTGAAACGAGAATCGTTTCAAAAGCTTTTCCTTCAAATCGAAAATGAGAGATTTGAGATTCCATTTGTCATCCGCTTCCTTGAACGTATATTCTTTCAGCTTGTCCCATTCGTTTTCAAGCAGATCCGTTAAAAGACGCGCGGTCTCGCCGTTCTTTAAAAACTTCACAATCTCCGGCTGAACGCGGTCAACCAGACTGCTGTTGCCTAAAAACATCTGCACCATGCTGCCGAGCATGCCCCGTTCTTTCAAAAAATCGTCAATCATATGTCCGAGGCGTTCCTTTCCTTCGCCGCTTTCAAAGTAGGTGACAGTCCGGCTTAAAATATAGCCGGACACCATCGGAATTTTCTCTTTCAGCTTTTTCTGGGCCTCAAGAGGGATAAGCTCTTTGAGCGGTTCATTTTCATATGCCTCTAACAATGCGGACAGCTTCTCATCCGTCCATCTGGATACCGCCCGATCCGCTTTTTGGGCGGGATTTGAAATTCCGATGCTTTCCAATGCTTCTTCAACGGTGGCCGTTGATTGCGAGAGGTGCGCCAAGATCCGCTCCCCAACCTGCACCGCCTGGCTTTTAACCGCATCGGATGCAAGCTTTTTTTTGATCCCTTCTGTTGTCAGCAGATGGCCTGTGACCATCTGTCCCATCTGTCTCGCCAATTCATCGCGCCTTTTCGGAATTAATCCGGGTGTAAAAGGAACCCTCTTTCCAAATATGTAGACCGCTTTATATGGGCGAAAAAGCATTTTAATCGCAAAATGGTTCGTTACAGCGCCGATAAGTGCACCGACTGCAATCATAACGGCAAAAACCCCAAATACATACATGTTCTTTTCAACTGCCTTCCTTTTTACCTGACATCTTAGCTGCACAGCGTGGGCCTTATGGTCGATCCTCACCGTCTTGCCTAACGTTATTATAGTAGCTGAATAAAAGACGGGCAAATAACGGAATGGAGCAAGCCGCTTCAAAATACAATGGGTCAGATGGCAATTGTATGAAGGGCGCTCTAAAATTTTTAATCATTTCCAATTTACAAAAGCCTATTTCTGCAATCTCAAGCGTATCATGAAACAGAAGTCTATATATTAAAGTTTGCCCGAAGTTTGACAGTCTCAGCCTGTTAAGCCTTGTTTTTCATGAAGGAGGTATAATCATGATGACGCTTGGATTTATGTCGCTGTCGCACGAACATGAAAAAGCCTATGCCGAAGAACTGGCCAAAATGGCTTCGGACTATGGAATCCGGTTTATCCGTTTCACGCCCCTGGATATTTCCCCCGGTTCCCTGCTTGTGAAAGGGCTCTCCTTTCACCCGAAGTCAGGACAGTGGAATGAAATTGAAAGAGAAATCCCGGAATTGATCTATGACCGCTGCTTTTACGGCAGAGATCAGCAATCGAAAAAAGCAAAACCGATTGTCGAATGGCTCAAAAAGTATCCTAAAACAACATTTTTAGGACTCGGACTTCCTGACAAATGGACGGTTTTCAAAGCATTGAATGCCGATCCCGTCATCAAGTCCTACCTTCCTGCCACATCGATTGCAGAAAACGCCCAGGATATCCTGCGCAAGCTTGCAAAAGAAAAAGCGTGCATCTTGAAGCCTGCATCCGGATCAGGAGGCCGCGGCATCATTCACCTCGAGCTTACGGGAAAAACGGTCAAGGCCGCCTACCAAACCGGAAAACACAAACAGCTGAAGTCATTTTCGAAACAGGCTTCATTTGAAACGTGGTGTCAGAAAGTTCTTCAGCACCGCTATTTGCTGCAATCGTTCCTCGATATTCAAGACAAAGACGGTTTTCCGTGCGATATCAGGCTGCTGCTTCAGAAAAACGGCAGTGGAGAATGGGAAACAGCCGGCAAAACGGTAAGGCGGAGCTATCAGCACGGACTGCTTGCAAACCTGGCCGGGGGCTCAGAGGCGGTGAGCTTTGACAGCTGGCTTTTATCCGTGCCGAAAAAGCGCCAGGCCGTCCTTCTCGATGATTTAGAGACAATGGCGCAGGCCGTACCCCTGGTGCTTGAATCAAATCACGGACCATTATTCGAGCTCGGCCTTGATATCTGCCTGACGAAAGACGGAAAAGTCTGGCTTCTGGATGTCAATTCAAAGCCCGGAAAGCACGCTTTTATTAAGCACTCTCCTGAAAAAAGGGAGCTTTTGTATAAAGGTCCTTTGGAGTACTGCTCATTCTTAACGGCTTCAGCCGGCGCGAAAGGGGCTGAGAAAAGATGACCGGTCAACCGCTGACCGTCGGCATCCACCAGACGAGCGAAAACACGATGCTCCTGCCCGCTTCTTTTAAACAGGACGGTTTGTTATTCGCAGCTTTCGGTACAAGTGTTGAACGTTGCCACGTCTCATTTGACAGCCATTTGAAGCGCACCGTTTTATTATCTGAAAATCTGTACAAAAACCTGCGGATTCCGTACCGCGGCAAAGCCTCCCTGATTTTCCGCGACAATACCGTCTATATCGGACCTTTAATCGGGATTTTCACGGCCGGTTTTACAAAATCGCAGCTGGACCCTGTCAGAGGGAGGTCTTTATTTTTTTCGAAGCTTTTGACGATGGATCTCCCGGCAGGAGGCTACAGCTATCTGTTCGGAGCGCACCAGATAGATTGGGAAGAAGGTACAGTGCAGGCTCTCATTTTCAGGGAAAACGGCTGGGAGGAGGCCACAGTCCCCCTTCCCAACGTCGTTTACGACAGACTGCCGAACCGCAAAGCGGAAGAATCCGCCGCTCTGCGGGAAACAAAAACCCGCCTTATGGATGAATACCGGATTCCGTGGTTCAACCCGGGCTTCTTTAACAAATGGGAGATCTATAAATGTCTGCAACAAGACGAGAGGACAGCGGAATTGCTTCCATTTTCGGCATTCGAGCCCGATGCCGGTAAAATCGAAGACATGATCGGTCAATACGGCTTCATTTATGTAAAGCCCGCCGGCGGCAGTTTGGGCAAAGGCATACTCCAGCTTTCAAAACGGGAAGAAAACGGAATTCTCGCCAGACATGCCGAAGGCGTCACATCTTATTCGTCCGCTGCTGAATGTTTAGATGAATGGCAGAGACTGCACAAACATTCTTCTTATCTCGCCCAGCAGGGCATCGAACGGATCGAAGTGGATCATCATCCGGCAGACTTCAGGGTTCATACAAACAAAAACGGAAAAGGCCAATGGACCGTCACAGCCATCGCGGTCAAAATCGCTGGAAAAGACGGAATTACAACCCACATGTCGAGCGGCGGTGCCGTCAAAACGCTTGCAGAGCTATATGATGATCCTCAGGAAAGGCTTCACACTCTGCAAAAACTGACAAAAGCGGCGCTCCTCCTCAGCCGGGTCCTTGACGAAAAGCTTGACGGTTTCATCGGGGAAATCGGCTTTGACCTCGGATTGGACCGTTCGGGAAAAGTATGGCTGTTTGAAGCCAATTCCCGGCCCGGCAGGGGGATCTTCTCCCATCCCCGTCTGGCATCTGTCAGCAGCTTAACGAAGAAAAGAAGCTTCGAATATGCTTCCTATTTAACTGAACAGTCCATCCTTAATCCGGAGGACATGTGGCATGACCTCAAGCCGTGAAGAACCTGCTTCTTCACGGTATTTTTTTGAAAAAGCTCCACTTGAAAAGAATCTATGATCTTTTCTGTGAATGAGATACAATGATAACAAATCAACGTGTAGACAGCTCGCTGGATTTGACCCACCTGAAATCAATGAAGGAGCGTGGCGTTTATGATTTCTCATTTTCAATGGAAGCCGCTGTTTAAAAAAGAAAGGCTTCCCGGCTGGAAAATATCGTTTTATCATAAAGGGATTCACTATGAAGGAATCTATCATAAATCAGGGGAAATCGAGTGGGGCAGCACCTATCCCCCGCACGATGACGAGCCTTCCCTGAAAAGCGAAATTCATGAATTAATGCTCTTCCATATTTACGAATAAAGAAAAGGACGTTGTCGTATGCTGGAGAAATTAAAGACGCTTTACGGTGAACGGATGATTGTATCTGAGGCTGTTTCAAAACACGATGCATTATGGTTTCAAACGGACGAAGGCGAGACCTTCGGCGTTTTGAAAAACGCGGTCACCGACCGGGAAAAAGAGCTGCTCCATTGCCTGTTCCGGCCTTTCTCAGAACCGCGTCCCGAACAGCAGCTGACAAAGCGGGAGAAAGAATGGCATCAATATTTTTTTCGCAATGCCCCCCTTCCAAACCCAGGGAACATTCAGCTGATGCAAGGACATTTTTTTAAAATGGAGCATGTACCTGAAGAAAGACAGGCGATCAAAGAAGCGGTCAGCGGCTTTTTTAAAGACCCGCTTGTGGTATGGTACGACCGGCACGAAGCTGTCATCGTCCACGAAAATCCTTCGCCGTTTCTCGCCAAAAAAGAGCTGTCCGAGCTTGCGCATGCACTGACAAGCGATTTCATGGCAAACCCTGTGTTTTTCAGCGGCCAGCTTCATCCAGTCAACGGATCGCTTCAAGGCAAAATCCGCTTTGAAAAACAAATGTTTCATTATATGCTGGAAGCGGGTGACATCGGAAACGTCGCCACGTTTTGCCAGTGTCTCCCGTCTTTTTTGACGGCAAAACCCGAGCGGGTTCATGCTTCTTCGTTTTCGGACGCCGTAAGAGAGGCGCTGTCTGATCCCGAGACATCCCTGACCATCAAAACGTATATGAGATGCAACCTGAATGCCTCTCTTACAGCAAAACGTTTGTTTATCCACCGAAACAGCCTGCAGTACAGAATTGATAAATTCATCGAACGGACCGGGATTGACATCAGACAGTTTGAAGAAGCAGCCGCTGTTTATTTGATGATGTATCTCCTTTAGCGGCTTTAGCAACTTGCACGAAAAGAAATTGTGCACCATGTCCATTTACACCGACCTGCCGTTTTTTATAAACTAAGACCAGATAAAGCGCTTACATAAAAGAGGGGGAGAAAAAATGGCGGAACTCGTGCTCGATCGGATATACAAAGTGTATGACAACAAAGTCACGGCTGTGGATAATTTTAATCTTCATATCGATGATAAGGAATTTATCGTCTTTGTCGGACCGTCAGGCTGCGGCAAGTCGACAACGCTCAGAATGATCGCAGGACTTGAGGAAATTACGGATGGCGAATTCACAATCGACGGGAAACGGATGAATGATGTCGCTCCCAAGGACCGCGACATTGCGATGGTATTCCAAAACTATGCCCTTTATCCGCACATGAACGTCTATGACAATATGGCTTTCGGCTTAAAGCTGAGGAAGTTTCCGAAGGATGAAATCAAACGGCGCGTCCATGAAGCGGCCAAAATTCTGGGCCTTGAACAATATTTGGACAGAAAGCCAAAAGCGCTTTCCGGCGGACAGCGCCAGCGCGTTGCCTTAGGCCGGGCAATCGTTCGGGACGCAAAGGTGTTTCTGATGGATGAACCGTTATCAAACCTTGATGCCAAATTGCGCGTACAAATGCGCGCCGAAATCACAAAGCTTCATCAGCGCCTGCAGACGACGACCATCTATGTCACCCACGACCAGACTGAAGCGATGACGATGGCTACGCGGCTCGTCGTCATGAAAGACGGAATCATCCAGCAGGTCGGCGCGCCGAAGGAAGTCTATGAAAATCCGGAAAACGTGTTTGTCGGCGGCTTTATCGGTTCTCCCGCAATGAACTTTTTCACCGGCACTCTAAAAGAAGACTTGTTTACATTTGACGGCGTTTCGGTTCGCGTGCCGGAAGGAAAAATGAAAGTTCTGCGCAGCCAGGGCTATGCCGGCAAGGAAATCATCATGGGAATCAGACCTGAGGATATCCATGACGAGCCTGTTTTCATTGAAGCGTCAAAAGACTCAAAAATCGATGCGAAAATTGAGGTAGCTGAGCTGATGGGCGCCGAAACGATGCTTTATTCGCAAGCCGGCACGCAGCCGTTCATCGCCAGAGTCGATTCAAGAACCGACGTCCAGGCCGGCGATACGCTTCCTCTTGCGCTTGACATGAATAAAGCCCACTTCTTTGATAAAGAAACGGAGCTTCGCATCCGTTCTGAAGAATAGCGGATTTAAACACTCTCCATGACCGAAGCATGCTGCGGCCCTCCGTGCTGCTATGCTTCGGTCGTTTCAATTTCAACGGTTTCTTCATAAGTACAGTCCTGGCAAGTATATAAATGAACGCATACGGTTTGCGTTTGTTTAAATGAATCAAACTCCATATACGGACTGTACGGACCGAAAAAATCGGTTGCTCTCCCCGCGTCCGCCATTTCCCCGCCGCACTTCGGACAATGCCTTGTCTGGACGAGAATCCCATTGCACACTGGACACATCATCTGCTTCATCCTCCTGCTTTTTTCCTTAGCTTGCCCCATTCCCGGCCTTTTCGCCTTTCAACATTTACCAGATTGAAGCACGCATTTATTTTATCGAATCCACCATAATACGTAGTACAAACCAACATTGGGCTTTAGCCGAGAAGGCAGCGGTTTTCTTTTGGTGAAAGCCGGCAGCTGGTGCAACTCCAGTCAGCCCAACCATACCATTTTTATAAAGGAGTTTGATACAAATGGCTAATCAAAATTCTTCAAATCAACTGGTTGTCCCAGGAGCAGCTCAAGCGATCGAACAAATGAAATTCGAAATTGCTTCTGAATTCGGCGTAAACCTCGGCGCTGACACGACTTCCCGTGCAAACGGTTCTGTCGGCGGAGAAATTACAAAACGTTTAGTTTCCCAAGCTCAAGCATCTATGGGCGGTCAACAATTTTAAACAACTTCATATTCATGGATAACAGAAGGTGCATATCCTGCACCTTCTTTAGCGTGTCGACAAACTTTCACATTCATTGCCGGGGCGGCGGCCCGCACCTCTGGCATATCTTATGAAAGCCCGCACCCGCTTCTCCTTTTTTCATATGCTGATATAAAGGAGGAGTCGGCATGCAGCTGATGTTGAGCATCAATTGGGAATTAATTCAATTTGTCGGGATTTCTCTATTGAATGAGTATGTCTCAAATGTCCACCCTTATCATGGAACTTTTTGCTTTCGCGGGGCTTTTTCTTCCGGACGATCTGACGTATGATAGATCCGATGGGAGTGATTATGTTGAAAATTGCGCTTTTTGGAGGTACAGGCCGTGTCGGACAGGCCTTTCTCAATTTTGTTGAAGAGGATGGGCGTTATTCCGTTTACGCACTTGTTAGGAGGACGGAAGGCGCCCGCATTACGGATAAATGCTGCCAAGCGCTTGCAGGGAACGCCAGGAACCAGCATGACGTCGAGTCTTTAATAAAAGATTCGGATATCGTTGTCAGCTGTTTAAACACAGATGGAGACGATACATTGACCGTCTCCATCGAACATATGATAAATGCCATGAACGCACATCGGATTAAACGGCTGATTACCATCGGAACGGCCGGTATTTTAAACGCGAGGCAGAACCCGGACCTTTACCGCTTTGAAACAAACGAATCAAAACGGCGCTCGGCGCGCGCAGCGCAAGAACATGCCCGTGTGTACGAACGTCTCCGCGAGTCTGAATTGGATTGGACGATCGTCTGCCCGACATATCTCCCCGACGGGCCGGCATTGAAGACATACCGTTTTGAACAGGATGTTCTGCCGGACGGCGGAAAAGAAATATCGACCGGCGACACCGCCCATTTTCTTTTCAAACAGCTTGAATCAGACCAGTTTGTCAAGGCAAGGGTGGGGCTTGCTTATTAAAGCCGGGTGAAGATCCGGCTTACCCTGTCAGGGTTCCTTTTCCCTTTTGCAGTTCATACATTTGATAGTATTGTCCTTTTTGCTTCATCAGCTCTTCATGATTTCCCCTTTCGATAATCCGGCCTTTTTCAAGAACGAGAATCTGGTCGGCGTTTTTGATCGTTGACAGCCTGTGGGCGATGATAAAGGTCGTTCGCCCTTGTTTAACAACATCAAGCGCTTTTTGAATGACCGCTTCTGTTTCCGTATCGATATGGGCCGTTGCCTCGTCTAAAATAAGAATAGCCGGATCATATGCCAACGCACGCGCAAACGAGATCAGCTGTCTTTCCCCTGACGAAAGGGTGCTTCCTTTTTCGATGACCGGCTCGTCAAGACCTTTCGGCAGGCGGGCGAGCATTTCAAGTGCCCCAACCTGTTTCAAGGCGGCTTCTATTTGATCTCTGGTCAAATCAGCATTGTCAAGGCTGACATTTGAAGCAATCGTGCCGGAAAATAAGTAAGGATCCTGGAGAACGATGCCCATCTGCTTTCTGATTTCCTGCCTTGACATATCGTATATGCTTCTGCCGTCGATTTTGACATCGCCCTTTTCAATATCGTAAAAGCGGAAAAGTACATTTAAAATGGAGCTTTTTCCTGAGCCTGTATGGCCGACCAATGCAACGGTCTCCCCTTGCTTCGCTTCAAATGAGATGTTTTTCAGCACATCTTCACCGTCATGATAGCGAAAAGATACATCTTCAAATACGACTCGCCCCCGCGCTCTTTCGCTGCCCGGCTCTTTGACGTCGACGCCTGGCTCATCCAGCAGGCGGAAAACCCGCTCCGATGATACGCGAGCCAATTCAAGCTTGGCAAACTGGTTGACAATGCCCGTAATCGGCTGAAATAAACGATTCAAGTAATCAACGAATGCATAAAGGACGCCGATTGAAATCATTCCTTCCGCGTTCAGGGCAGCTCCCCCGAAATACCAGATTAAAGCGGTGAACATCACATTTCTGAGAATGTTGACCAAGTTGTGGGACATAAGCGAATTCAATTTCAGCATTTTATTTTGGTAATGAAAGTGGCTCTCGTTCAGCTGTTCAAATTCTTCTTTTGTGTCCTGTCCGCGACGGAATGCCTGAATAATCGGCATGCCTTGAATCGATTCATTCATTTTGGCGTTGATCTCGCTGTTGATTGACCTGAGTTTATGATTGTAGCCAGAAGCGAATTTTCGATAAACGGCCGCCCAAATGACAATCAGGGGCAAAATCAACAGACAGACGCCGGCCAGCCTGACATCAAGGAAAAACAGCGCGGCGAATATTCCGGCCATATAAATGATATTTGTGACAAACGTCGAAAGAACGGTCACATACAGGTCGCGGATCGCTTCGGTATCATTCGTCACCCTTGCAACGATTTTTCCTGCCGGCAAATTATCAAAATAGCGGATAGGTAGCCTTTGAATGTTGGCGAATACATCCTGCCTCATCTTTTGAATGATGCGGTTTGCGCTCATCTGCAAGAGGTAGAATTGGCCGTAATGGAAAAAGATCGAGAAGACGAGAAGGCCGAAATAAATAGAAACGAGTGAAATCAGCCCTCCTATTTCAGGCTCGTAAAAAGCATACACTTCTGACAAAGACAGGCGATCGGCCTTGTAGGTTTCCGTCCGGTCTCCGCTTGTCATTCTCAGCTCTTCTCCGGATACCGTCCGCTCTCCGTCAAAGGAAACCGGTTCCTCCACAAAGTAGTAGTTCATGCCGACTTGAAAGATGTGAACTTCCTGCAGCTTTTCAGCTGAAGAGTCTGTCCTGTCCTCCCTGATATATTCCTTTCCTTTATAGGAAACGGTATATTTCGTCTCCTCTGTTGTTTCATACCACGTTTTTTCAATTCCGAGAATATGATCGTCAATCATCTTTTTGGCGATCATCGGTCCCGTCAGCTCGGCTGTGACGGCAATCGTCAGCATGACGAGCGCCCAGATGAGAATTTTTTTGTAAAGAAGCGCATATTGGAAAAGCCTTTTTCCTGTTGTCATGCTACAGTCCCCCCTTCTTCTCCCGAAGGAAGCTGCTGTGCTTCGTATTGTTCAAAATACCAGCCTTTCCGGCTGATCAGTTCCTGATGCGTCCCTCTTTCAACGATCCTTCCATTTTCCATGACGAGAATGAAATCGGCGTGTTCGACGGCCGACATCCGATGTGATGTAATAAAGGTCGTTTTGCCTTTCCGCCTGCTGCGGATGTTTTCAATAATCGCCGCTTCCGTTTTCGCATCGACGGCGGACAGCGAATCATCCAAGATCAAAATATGGGGCTCCGCAATCATCGCTCTCGCAATTGAAATCCTTTGTTTCTGTCCCCCGGATAAAGCGACGCCCTTCTCTCCGACCATTGTCTCCAAACCGTCTGAAAGCATCTCAATATCCTTTTTCAGATGTGCTGCAGAGATGACATCGTATAAATCGCGTTCCTCGGCGAGTCGTCCGCCGAACAAAATATTGTCTTTCACCGATTTTGAAAACAACACGTGGTCCTGAGGCACATACCCGATCCAGCTGCGAAGCTGATCAAGCGGCAGGCGGTCAATCGGCACGCCCGAAATGGTGATCGTTCCTTTTCCTTTCGGGTACTGCCTCAGCAGCTGCTTGACTAACGTCGTTTTGCCGCTTCCCGTCTTTCCGACGACTCCGACCGTCTGTCCTTCTAATACGGTAAATGAAATATCGGCCAGGTTTTCCGACGCGGAGCTCGGGTACGTAAAAGCGACCCCGTCAAACACAATATCGCCCGGTTCCGCTGCTTCAGGTTCGGCGGGCTCTCTCACATCAGGCTCATATGCCAATGTTTCATTTACTCTGTCAAGCGAAGCATTTCCCCTCTGCATGACATTGATCAGTTCTCCGATCGCAAACATCGGCCAGATCAGCATGCCGAGGTACACGTTGAAAGAGACGAGTTCACCCAATGTCAGCTGGCTGCGGAAAACAAGATAGGCGCCGTAGCCAAGACCGATTAAATAGCTGATCCCGACCAAAAACTTCACCGTCGGTTCGAACAGCGAATCGATCAAAGCGACTTTCATATTTTTCTTGTACACATCAGCCGTCATGCTGTTGAACCGGCTGACATCATTTTTCTCCTGTACATAGGCCCGGATCACCCTTACCCCTGACACGGACTCGAGCACTCGATCATTTAAAGCGCCAAACGCATCCTGCGCTTCCGTGAAACGCTCATGAATTTTTTTCCCGTAGATGCTGATGGCAGCCGCCATCAGCGGAAGGGGAATGATCGAAGCAAGCGTCAGCTTCCAGCTGATCAAAAAACCCATCGTCAAAAGAATCGTCAGCATATACATCGTCGAATCGACCAAGGTCAAAATGCCGAAGCCCGCCGTCATGGAAATCGCTTTTAAATCATTTGTCGCCCTCGCCATCAAATCCCCTGTACGGTTTTTCTCGTAAAAAGACGGGGTCATTTTCAGCAAATGGCCCATCAGCTTGGATCTGAGGATTTTTTCGACCAGGTTCGCTCCCCCAAACAGCTGATACATCCAATAATAGGACAAGATATAAACAACTGCGCCAAGCGCGAGAAATAAACCGATATAGCCGAACATGCCGGCCTTTGAAAAAGTGCCTGCCTGCATGTCGTCAATCGCGTTGCCAAGCAGCTTCGGCGGAAACATTTCCAATACGTTTACAATAATCAATAGGACGACTGCTATCGTGTAGCGCCGCCAAGAGGCTTTAAAAAACCAGCCCAGCTTCCATAAAACAGAAAACATCTAATATCCTCTCCTTTTTTAGCCGCCTTCAAGTTTTTCCTTACAATCTTTGATTTCGTTTTTTCTGATACTCGGCATAAAAAATTCCTCCTTATGTGCGGTTTATTTATTAGAAAAACATGCTGCTCCGCATCGGGAACAGAATGTTTTTTCTCAGAAAAAAAGGCACACTGTGTACCAGCATGCCTTTTTTCATATAAAAAGGCGCATGTACGCTTGTTCACGCGACATGCGCCTTCCTTTTGAAAATTGTTAAAGTGAAACAGAGCCCTGATCGTAAGGAAGGTATAAAAATGTCACGTTAAGGTGCTTTTGTTGTTGAACTGATGCTTTGATATTTCTAAACATGACGATACCCTCCAATCTTATTAATATTTTCCATCTTATAGTACGGCCCTTTATTTGTCAATTTGTTTTTTTGGCGAATGGCGGGCTTTTGATTCATATTCTCATATTTCGTTAGATTTGTTGGGAAAACGGGTAATATAAAAGTAAATCCATTCTGAAAGGAATGATCAATTTGTTTAAAGCTGACCGGATCATTGTCGCGTTTGACGGAAAAGAGGAAAGCAAAAAAGCGCTGAAAAAAGCGATCGACCTCTCGAAAAGGCTCGGCTCGCAATTGACCGTCGCCCATGTCCATGAACCGAGGCAAGTGAGAACAGAGGCTGCGACTGAAAGACCCGCTGCCGGCGCGCCATACCTTTACAGCGGCTTCCCGGCCGCGCCCCGGGTCCCCCACGATTCAGACTTGGCCGGTGAACCCATGATCTATGAGGACAGCGCGGAAGAAGCGATTGCGGCAGCGAAAATCATATTAAGCGAAAACCAGTACGACGCGGAAATAGAGGTGTTGGAAGGCGACCCGGCCAACGCAGTTCTACAACATGCGGAAAATATCGGCGCTGACCTTGTCATCACGGGTACGCGCGACCAAAACCGCCTGAAAAAGCTCCTGTTTGGCAGTGTCAGTGACAAGATATCGACAAAATCGGAGATCCCTGTGCTAATTGTAAAATAACGATTTTAAAAGAGGCCGGTCAAATGTCCGGCCTCTCATCATGTTACGATCTTCTCCTGTTCATAATATAGATCATGCCCCACACAATGGATAGGAAGACTCCTAATACTAGGACCGCATTTATTATTGAATCAATGCAATCTCTCCTTCTCTATGAAAACATACTTGTAGAAAGACCTGTTTTTGCAGTCATACATAAGCATTTGCATCAGTATAAAACTGCAAGGGCACTGTTCCCGCGAATGATCCTCTACTGCTATATACAACGCCAATTGATTTTTTCCTGCTAAGCCGAATGGTTACCTTTATCCTCTAGACTTTCTTCACTTTAGACGTTTCCCTTGAAATTTGACTTTCACTCCACATGACTTACAATTGATTTCTTTCTCCGCCTTGCCCCGCATTCTTGGTTTTACTTAGTGTCCCCCCTCTCTTCAGTCCCAACGATCTTTATATCAATAAACTGCCGCAAAATAAAAGCCCCTCTCCAGCGAAATCCAATAACAGGAAAAATAGGCGTTCAAATTAGTAACAACCACCTAACAGACCTCATAATTTGATCTTGTGAGTACCCGGGGTATTTGACTTAATCTGACTTTGCTTATGTTTCATTCTTTTTTTATTGTGTTTTGGTCAAAAAATTTTATCGATGAGGGGGATATTAAATGCAACCATTCCATGATGAACTGCAGTCGTTGGAGATGGATCAATTCCAGGCAGAAGATATGACGCATTGGGATGCGGACCGTCATCACGCCAATGTTAAACACTGCGCAAGCTGCTGGAGCTGCGGAAGCTGTGCCAGCTGTTGGAGCTGCATGGGTCACAGCTGTTGGAGCTGCGCGGGTCACAGCTGTTGGAGCTGTGCGGGCCACAGCTGCTGGAGCTGTATGGGCCACAGCTGTTGGAGCTGCATGGGCCACAGTTGTTGGAGCTGCGCGGGCCATTGCTGTTGGAGCTGTTGGCGCGGAGGCATGTAGTTTTTTTATAAAAAAGAAGACTTCCCCTGCCTCTTTTGCCGCAGGGGTCTTCTATTGCATAAAGGACAAACAAAATTACATATAATGGTATGCCTTGTTTTTAAAACATTGAAGGAGGAAGAGCATGACACACCTGACTGCTTCCGCTCGCCTAAAAGTAAACCAGGATACATGGTTTCTTCCTGATCCGAACGGCGGCGCATATTTTAGAAATAATTCCGGGTCGTTTCGCATAAAAGGATCTTCGATTGCTCAATGGATCGAAAAACTTCTGCCGATGTTCAACGGGGAACATTCGCTTGAAGACTTGACAAAAGGGCTGCAGGCTCCGTACCGAAAGAGAGTATATGAAATCGGAGAAATGCTTTATAAAAACGGGTTCGTTCGCGACGTAAGCCGGGATCACCCGCACAAACTGGAAAGCTCAGTGCTTCAAACGTTTGAAGCCCAAATCGAATTTATTGAGAGCTTTGCCGATTCCGGCGCTTACCGCTTTCAGCTGTCGCGTCAAACCAAAATATTGGCTATAGGGGCCGGCTCCTTTCTCACAAAATTGGTCCGGTCGCTGATCGATTCCGGTTTTTCAAGAATCCGTGCGATCGTGACGGATGCATCCGGGCGCGCTTTAGACGAACTGGCAGAAATATCAGGGCAAACCGAAAGCGGACTGGAGATTGGCTGCGCCGAAACGCAACACTGGCGGGAAGCGGTGCGATCTGCCGATTGGGTTCTGTATGTCTCTGACCGCGGCTTCACAGATGAGCTCCGCGATCTTCAAACGTTTTGCCTCGAAGAGAACAAAGGCTTCATACCCGGGATCTGCCTGAAACAAGTCGGACTGGCAGGCCCTGTCTTTCATCAACAAGGAGACGGTTGCCTGAAGGATGCCTGGAGGCGCCTCCATCGGCCTGCGCTCCATGAAGAACGGGCTCTTCGAACTTTTCCTTCGGCAGGGAAAGACATGCTGGCAAACGTTATTGTGTTCGAATTGATGAAAGCAACTGCTGAGATTGCACCATTATCTAAGAAGAATCAAGTGTATCTGATTGATTTGGCAACGCTCGAAGGCGGCTGGCATATGTTTCTTCCGCATCCGGACTTCGCTTGCGGCAAGGATTCGCCTGAACTCATCTGCGACCTTGAAGCGAAACTTTCGGAGCGCCCCGGAAGAGAAGCAGAAAGCAGGTTATTTCAATGTTTCAGTGAACTGACCTCACCTGTAACGGGCATTTTTCATCTGTGGGAAGAGAAACATTTGCGGCAGCTTCCTTTAGCACAATGCTTTGTTCAGACAGCAGACCCGCTCTCTTCCGGACCTGCGGAGCTTTTGCCCGAGACGGTGTCGGTCGGTTTGACCCATCAAGAGGCGCGGCGGGAAGCCGGGCTGACGGGTATTGAAATGTATGCATCAAGGTTGAACCGTTCTTATCCGAGTAACGGGGAGTTGTTCGCGATCGCCGCCGGGGAAACGCTGGCTGAAGGCGTATTAAGGGGATTGGAGAAATGCTTGGAACACCGGTTGCGAGAACGGATCAAAAGCGGAAAAGAAACGATTTCCCTCGTTCAGCTAGGCGGAATGGAAGACCGGCATACCGCATTTTATTTAAAAGCGCTGACAGTCTTGTACGGCAAACCGGAAATCGGTTTAGGAAAAAACATACAAGGCTTCCCTGTCGCATGGGCGGGAATTCGCGGCCGCTGGTACGGAAGTTCTGGACTCAACATCACATTCGCTCTCAGAAAAGCGCTCGAACGGGCGCTGACAGACAAAGACCCTGTGAAAGGCGCGGATGTTTTGCTGGAGTCTAGTGACCTGAAGCTTGCTACCCCCGTTTCCGCTGATTTGCAGCAAACACTGCTTTCCGCCTTGAAAAACAACTGCGACTTGCAGCTTTATGTCTATGAGCTGCCTGCTGAACCATTTTTCAAAGAAAAACTGGCAGGCATTTACTGCGTGCAGTTGCGAAAGGAGGAATCTTGATGAACCGCTGCATTTTGGTCATTGGCGAAGGATTGATGGCAGAAGACGCATCACAACAATTATCTGCTGAATATAACATTATCCGAAGGTCTGATTTTGAGAACAGCATACCGGAGGAGACTGCGTTCGCTCTTGTGCTGCACGATGCTTGGCGGCCTTTATTATACCGCGAGGCGGAAAAGGTGCTAAGGGCAGCAGAGATTCCGTGGCTTCGCGGGTTTGCATCTTTTGGCGAAGGGGTCATCGGACCGCTCGTTATTCCGTCAGCGTCAGGATGTTCCCAATGCGCCGATATGAGGCGGTATATCTCCGGCCCCGACAGCAGAGAGACCCTTGAACTGGAACAAAAAAGCAATGGCATAAGCCGCGATCCGTGGATTTCAAAGACCGGCTGCCGCCAAATGGTCAGCCTGATCTGCACAGAAGTCGACAACATCATGAACGGCGGGTGCGGCCGGTTGAAAAAAAACCTTTACATCGTCAATTTGAAAACGTTAGAAAGTTCGCTCCACGCTTTCATCCCGGAACCGACATGCCCTATATGCGGCAGTCTGCCTGAAGACGGAGCGGAATCCGCACGGATATCGCTTCGGCCCAGTTTGAAAACGAACCCGGACAGCTTTCGCGTGCGAAACACGGACGATTTAAAACAAACGCTCGCCAAAGACTATCTGGATCATAGAACGGGGATATTCAACGCCAAAATTTATGACGCGATTCTGCCGTTCGCCGATATGATCGTCAATATGCCTTTATGGACGGGAAATGAAGGTGTCGGAGGGCGGAGCCATTCGTATGAAGACAGCGAATTGACCGCCATTTTAGAGGGTTTGGAACGTTATTCCGGAATTGAACCGCGCGGCAAACGGACGGTCGTACATGACACCTATGAAAATGTAAAGGATCGTGCGCTCAACCCGGCAAAAGTCGGGCTCCATCAAGCGGAACAATACATGCATCCCGATTTTCCTTTTCAGCCATTTCACCCGGCCCGTCCTCTTCACTGGGTATGGGGCTATTCATTTTTGCAGAAACGGCCGATTCTCATTCCTGAATCGCTCGCCTATTACAGCCTGGGGCGCGAAGACAGCTTCGTCTATGAAACATCGAACGGCTGTGCACTTGGAGGGAGTTTGGAGGAAGCGATTTTCCATGCCATACTAGAAGCCGCTGAGCGCGATTCATTTTTGCTTGCCTGGTACGCCAGGCTCCCACTTCGGCAGCTGGATCTCGGCTCTTCAGAAGATCCGGAATTACGCCTCATGACAGAGAGGGTGCGAAGTGTGGCGGGATATGATCTGCATGTCTTTAATTCAACGATGGAATACGGCATTCCAAGCGTTTGGGCGATCGCCAAAAACAGAAAACGGGAAGGATTGAATCTGATTTGTTCCGCAGGGGCCCACCCCGATCCCGTAAAAGCGGTGAAAAGCGCCCTTCATGAGCTGGCAGGCATGATGTTGAAGCACGACCGCAAATTTGAATCTGAAAGGAGCAAATATCACCAGATGCTCCGCAATCCTGCTTTAGTGCAGGAAATGGAGGATCACAGCTTCATGTACGGACTGCCTGAAGCTGAAGAGCGACTCCGGTTTTTGCTGAATCAAAGCCGGCCTCTACAAACATTCGACGATGCCTTTAAAAAAAGAAAGAAACACCTTGATTTAACCGAAGATCTCTGCGACCTGCTTGAAGCTTTCCGGAGTCTCAATCTTGAAGTGATTGTCGTTGACCAGACTTCCCCTGTTATCAAACGGAACGGACTTTACTGTGTGAAAGTGCTTATCCCGGGCCTGATTCCGATGACATTCGGACAGCGCTTCATCCGCCTGGAAGGACTTGAGAGAATTTTCACGGTGCCGAAGGAGCTCGGCTTTGCAGAAGAGCCGTTAACACCAGAACAGCTGAACCTGCACCCGCACCCGTTCCCTTAAAATTTAAGAGAATGACTTTTTTTCCCGATTGTTCTGCTTTATGATCATAAAGCAGAACTTTTTAGGCGGTGGATAATATGAAACAGGAATACAAGCGGCCGCTTCTTTTCATTGCTTCCCTTTTCACGGCCTTTTGCACCGTTTATTTCGGCGGCAGACTGATCGGTTTCTATATGACGGAATACCCGAAATGGAACGGACAAAGCGCAGATGGAAATTGGGAGGCCGTGATCAAAAAGATAGAAGGCCGCACGCTATTTGGCGGAGACCTCTATTGGACAGGCGACCGCGGGGAGCTGGACGATATATATTTGGAAAAGTTGGTCGTAAAGTTTGGTGATGAAATCGTTTTGAACTCCCAAGTCGAGACGCCGATGAAAGATTACGCGGGAGGCGAATTCCCCGGCGGAGGGTCAAAAGAACAATCCGTTTCTTTTTTGGAAGAGCTTGAAGAAGCCGAATTCGCCGGCCGCAAGATCACGGTTCAATTGGATTGGAGAGAGGGCAAACAAGCGTCCCATACAGCATTTACCCTTGATAAAAGCTCATGGTAAAAGGCGGAATATCGATTATATTCCGCCCACCTCAATTTTGCTTCGCATCGTCAGCTCTTCCTGCGGTCCCAAATCCCGAAATCCGGTCACATCCTTCGGAAGGTTGAGGTTCGGTGCATTCGTCATCCAAGTATATGGCTCTATACAAAGCAGGTCATCCTGATCAGATGTACCGTTAAACACAACCCAGTGCTTAAAATGACCGTCGCATTGGTAGCGGACGCGAATGCCGGCGAGGCTGTCCGCAATGACGGCCGCGCTGTTTCCTTCCTGGTCTTGTTCAGCTGCCAATATATCGTCAAGCCTTTCTCCCGCTGCCATTTTTCCCGCTTTGAACTCCTCTGTCACCCGATACTCGCCTGTCGGCAGCATGCGGTCTGTCAGCGTCCATCGCTTTGAGGCAGGAAGAGTAAACAGACACCTTTCTTTATCTCCTGCTTCGTTTAAAGGATAGCGGAAAGATGTGTGGTACCCCAATCCGATCGGCATCGGGTCTTGACCGCGGTTGACAGCCGATGCATCGATTTTTAGATGCTGTCCTTCTAACGTGTAAGTGATGGTGATGGAAAACGAGTGCGGAAAGATCGCTTTAATATCGGGATGATCATCAGAGTCCAGCTTCGTCTGCACGATGATCCTCTCTTCTGTTGCCTCCACTTTTTCGACCGTCCATTTTTTATCGTAAAGAAATCCGTGCAGGTGGTTTTCGAGCGGCTTTTCATTGATCGGCAGCTCGTACGTTCTTCCCGCATATGTAAATCTTCCGTGATCGATCCGGTTGGGAGGAAAAAGAACAGGAATTCCGAATAAAAACGGATTCGCGTTATATTCTTCCTTTGTTTCAGGCGTTTTCAACAATTTCAAACCGCTCGGCTTCCACTTCAGTGAAATTAAATTGCTTCCCCACCCGGGCACAAGTACAGCCTCTAAATCATCATTTTCCAACCAGATCGCTTCCTCATCTAAAAACCGGCTTTTCTGAACAGTGTAAGACATTCGCATTTCCCCCTATTTTGGCTAAAGGATCAGTGAAACGTGTATCAAGTACATGCCTATCTCCAATCTATTATATCTTAAAAAAGTCAGCGCTTTCAAAATAGAATGGGCGAACCTTTGAAAAATGTTTGAAATATTTTAATTTAAGTATATAATCTATTTTTCTGTTATAATACGTTTATGCACAAAAGCATCAAAGTATTAAAGAGAGATATTTCTTCTAATGAGGTGTGTGACTTGTCAAACGAAAAACGTCTATCGTTTTCCATATCGGCTCTATTGTTTTTAGCCATATTGTTCATTATTTTCACCTGCTTATTCATATTTAAAGCAGAAGCGCACATACCGCTGTTGATTTGCGTTGGTTTTTTAGCTGCGGTCGGCGCGGTGAAAGGCCATTCCTGGAAAGACCTTGAAAGCGGCATTGTCTCAGGCATCCGGAATGGCGTTCAGCCGATTATCGTCCTTTGTTTAATCGGCATCTTAATCGGAGTCTGGGAGTACAGCGGCGCGATTCCGACGGTAACGGTTTACGCGTTGAATCTGATTGAACCGCAGCACCTGCTGCTCACCGCACTTTTCAGCTGTCTTGTGATCAGTTCATTGGTCGGCTCCAGCTTTACGACGGTCAGCACGATCGGCGTCGCCCTCCTCGGCGTGGCCGCAGCGGCCGGCGTTCCACTGACATGGGCGGCGGGAGCTGTGATTTGCGGCGCCTGTTTCGGCGACAAAATGTCTCCGATGTCTGACACGACCAATTTTGCCGCAGGAGTCGGAGAGCTTCCCATTTTCAAGCATATTAGACATATGGCGGGAACGACGATCCCCGCTCTTTTGATCACGATTTTGCTTTTCTTTTTCATGGGCCGTTCTTTAACGGCGGCACCGGCTTCTACCGAAAACATTCAAGCGATCATAAACGGAATAGAAAGTACAGTCAACATCAGCGTCTGGGCGCTTCTGTCGCCTCTTCTTGTGATTGTACTTGCTGTCAGACGAACGCCCGTCATTCCGTCGCTTGCAGCGGGGATCGTTTCCGCCGGAATTCTTGCCGCGTTGATACAGCCTGACGCCAGCATTTCATCGTTTTTGTCAGCGATGCAGAATGGTCCTGTTTTCTCAGCCGACACTGAAGCCGTTGAGAAAATTTTAAACCGCGGCGGCCTTCAATCGATGATGGGCTCTGTTTCCCTGATTATCATCGCATTCGCGCTCGGCGGTCTCATGGAAAAGATCGGCCTGATTACAAGCCTGCTTGAAGGTGTGATCAAGGGCATTCATACGAAAGGCCGGCTTGTGTTCTCAACCGTTTCATCAAGCATCGGCATGAACCTGGCGACAGGCGAACAGTATTTATCGATCTTGATTCCCGGACAGTCCTTTAAAAAGCTGTATGACAAGCTCGGAATCGACCGGAAACATTTGTCGAGATCGCTTGAAGACGGAGGGACATTAATCAATCCGATGATTCCTTGGGGAGTCAGCGGCGCGTTCATGTCCAGCGCGCTCGGCGTTCCCGTTATTGAATATTTGCCGTTTGTGTTTTTCCTATATTTATCGCCGCTCTTTTCAATTTTGTTCGGTTTCCGCAAGTAAAAAAACGCCGTTTCCCCATGGAAGCGGCGTTTTTCTTTGTTAAACCGGTTTGGCTGTCTCTGACAAAATGCTGTTTTGCAATGCGGTCTGCACATTTTTGGTGAGCGGTCCGGGCGCTCCGGAGCCGATAGTTTGCCCATCAATCGATGTGACCGGAATGACTTCGGCTGTCGTTGACGTGATGAACACCTCATCTGCATTCAGCAATTCATCCTTTGTCACCGCTTTTTCTTCATAGTTCAAGCCGTGTTGCTCACACAGCTGAAGCACTTTCATCCGCGTGATGCCGTTTAAGATGAGCGTTGTCACAGGATGGGTGTAGATAACGTTTTGCTTGACGACGTAAACATTTGAGGACGTCCCTTCCGTCACCAACCCGTCGCGAATTAAGATCGCTTCGAATGAAGAAGCTTCATACGCTTTTTGCTTGATCATTACATTGTACAACAGATTTAAACTCTTAATGTCGCATCTCAGCCAGCGCATGTCGTCCGCAGTAATAGCTGAAACGCCGTTTTGCTGTTCTTTTTCAGGCTTTTGAATAGGAAATGTATAAGCCGTCACCTGAGGCGTAAGCCCTGCTCCGTATTGGTGCTTTCTCGGGGCTTTTCCCCTTGTCACTTGAAGATACAGCCCGCCGTCCCGCATTTGATTGATGTCGACGAGCTCTTTCAGCTGGCTTTTCAGCTCGGCTTCTGAAAAAGACAAGTCGATTCCGATTTCGGCTGCGCTTTTATATAAGCGGGCAATGTGTTCATCAAGCGTGAACAAGATTCCATTGTAAATGCGGATGACTTCATAGACGCCGTCTCCAAATTGGTAGCCTCTGTCTTCAATATCAACCGCACACTCGCTCCGTTCCATCAGCCGGCCGTTAAAAAGAACTTTCATTTCTCCATCCCCTTGTTTTTTGTTGACTTCTGAATTTTCTCCATTCCATTCTAACACGACCCTGCCCTTCAAAATAGTGCAATATTTCCAAAAACTTTTCTCCGCCTTCATGATCAAAAAAACAGCATTCCCCATCGTTCAGCATTTTCTATTAAAATTTGATATATTTTTCCCTTCATCCTGTATTCATCTTCTTTCCAATCCTGTATACTTAAACATTGTGATCCATTATTTTATGAGACTAGCATTCTATAATGGCATTGGAACGAGAAAAATGATACGGAGAGAGTGACATGCGCCAAGTATCAAAAAAAACTGCCCCATCTGTAGCTTATCTGTTGACGAAAGCAGCGTGCTTTTTTGTTTTGTGTCTGATTCTCCTGTACGTATGGGACCTTTCACAGTCCTCTGCCGCCGCTGAGAAAAAAGAGCTTACGGTGTCGGAAAACAGCCAAATGAGGCATGAAGGAGACAGCGTTCCGCTCAAAAAAGCAACGCAAGGCGAACTTCTCGATCACTTGAGCACAAAACAGCAGATCGAAAAGCGCAAGCAGGAAAAAGAGAAGCAAAAAGCTGCCGCGGAAAAAAGCAAGAAAAATTGAAGGAAAAAACGGTTTATTTGACGTTTGACGATGGGCCTTCAGCCGTAAGCCAAAGGCTGCTGCAAATTTTATCCGAACATGACGCTAAAGCGACGTTCTTCATGCTCGAACCGAACATGAAGCTTCACAAAAAAGCCGTTCTCAATATGAAGCAGCAGGGCCATGCACTTGGACTTCACGGAGTGACCCATGACCAAAAGCAATTTTATAAAGGCGCCAATTCTCCTCAGCTGGAAATGAAGCAGGCTCAAAAAACGCTGAAGTCTATCACCGGGGTTGAAACCCATTTAATCAGAACGCCTTACGGGAGCAAACCTTCGCTGACCGAAGCGCAGAAAAAAGTGCTGAAAAAGAACGGATTTGTTTATTGGGACTGGAATATTGACAGCATGGACTGGAAATACAGAAGCCAAAAATTCGTTCCGGAAGTCATGAACCAGCTGAATACGCTGGAAAAGCGGCAGACAAAACAGCCGATCGTGATCCTGATGCACGATATTCCTTCAACGGTTCAATCGTTGCCGTTATTGCTGACAAATTTAAAAAACATGGGGTATTCATTTGCAACGCTTGATGAATCGATGACACCCGTTCATGAATAACACCCCATGCCTGATCCCCTACTGAAGGGGATTTTTTTATTTCCTCCCGCAAGTGTGATTATCTGACACACTTGTTGCCAAACAAACCGTTTTCTGATTATGATGCAGTTATCTTTATATCATGGGGTGAATAAATGAAAATTGAAGAGCTGCATTCGACTGCCGAATATACCAATCAATTGGCCGAGCTTCTCATCCGGGTCGTCGATGACGGGGCATCGATCGGCTTTCTGCCCCCGCTTGATGAGCAGCTGGCGGAGGCTTATTGGAAAACAGCCGTCACACCGGATTCGGTGTTATGGATTGCCAAACAAAACGGCCTGATCGCAGGAAGTGTTCAATTGCACTTATGCACAAAACAAAACGGCCGCCACAGAGCGGAAATCTGCAAGTTAATGACAGATCCCGCCTTCAGGCGGCAGGGCGTCGCCAGATCATTAATGGAAAAAGCGATCGACAGGGCGAAACAGGAAGGCAGATCTCTTCTCGTGCTGGATACAAGGGAAAAAGACCCGTCCAACCTTCTTTACGCTTCGCTCGGCTTTGCCGAAGCCGGCCGCATTCCCGCATACGCGGAATCTGCAGACGGCAGCTTCGATACATCCGTTTTTTATTATAAAAAATTGTGATGAAGCTCAGAAAAAGGCGCTCCGGTCTGGAGCGCCTTTTTAACAGTTAAGCTTCCGAACAAACTCGGCGATTTTTTGATGGATGACAATATCAAATAAATGATCGTAAGGTGTCTTATCGAGATTGATCATCGCTTTCTTCAAGCCTGGGATCAAGTGCGCTTCTTCAGGAACAAACCTGACAGGCGCCACTTCAAGTGAAGTGCCGATCACCAAAAGCAGGTCGGATTCGTTGAGGACTTCAAAAAGCGTGTCAAAATGCTGAACGGCATCGCCGAACAGCACGACATCCGTTTTTAATATGAATCCGCATTCTCTCCCCTTGCCATTGACGCGATGGCATCTTGGCACTTCTTCTTGAAGAATGTGGTCAAGACCATAGCGTGCCCCGCATTTTGGGCATGTGGCAGTTTGGATCGAACCGTGCAGTTCATATACATGGCGGCTTCCCGCTTTAAGATGCAGTCCGTCGATATTTTGCGTGAACACCTTGACATCCTTACCGCTTTTCTCGAGATCGGCTAAATAAAGGTGCCCGTCATTCGGCTGATAAGTTCCGGTCATTTTCATTTGAAAAAGCTCTTTAAACTTCGGCCAAAACAATTTTGGATATCGTTCATAATAATCACGACTCATCGCTTCCATTCTCGACAGATCTTCCGTCCATATGCCGCCGGCTGAACGAAAATCGGGAATACCTGATTCCGTGCTCATACCGGCGCCTGTCAAAACGGTAATGCGCTCGGCATTTTCGATCATCTCCACAAACCTCAGGGCTTTTTCCTCCATTTGGCTTGTCTCCCTTCCAAAAGCGTTACCTAAGCTTCTCCTTGCTGATCTTTCATTTTCTTCAACTCAAAGAGGCTGTGACCCGGAGAAACAAAATCAACCTGCTCCTCTTTCATAATATCAAGAATTCGGTAGTTGACATCCTGTCTGACGTCCAAGTTTTCGGCCCAGACCGTCGTATTGGTATAGTAGTTGAAGAAGATGCTTAAATGCGTATCCTTCAGGACGTCGAAATTGACCATAATGACATCCGGGTTGACCCCTTCGTGCGACTTGAGCATTTCTTTGAAACGCTCCACACATCGTTCGACTTTCTCGCGCGGGGTGGATGGATCGATTTCGAGCGTAAAGGTGACCTGACGCTTTCGCATTTTCGTCCAGTTCATGATCGCTTCGTTAGCCAGCACCGAGTTGGGGACGGTCACGAGAGCTTCTCCGGCCGTGCGGACTTTCGTGCTTCTGAACGATATATCTTCAACAGATCCGGTGACGATATTTGTTTCAATCCAATCGCCGATTGTAAAGGGCTTCTCCATAATAATGACAATTCCGCCGAAAAAGTTGCCGACAGTGTCTTTTGCCGCAAGAGCAAAAGCGAAGCCGCCGAGCCCGAGTCCGGCAACAAATCCGTTGACATCATAATTGAACTCTCCGGCGATGACGCTGATTCCGAGCGCTACAATGATAAAGCGGAGAATCTTGGACAAAAACGGCGCAAGAATATCATCCATATCAAGCTCAAGCCGCTTGTTGATTTTATCGAATAAAACCGACGAAGCCGCCGTTAAGTTGTATAGGCCGCTTACAATAACCAAAATCACGGACACTCTGTACAGTTTATGAACGATCGCCATATGCCCATCAAAAAACGGGGAATAAATGATGGCCAGATAAATACCGAGTATCGCAAAAAACCACCGGGCCGGCTTTTCAAACGCCAGCGCCACCTGATTAAAAAAGTCTGTTTTCGTCTTATTCGTCAATTTTAGTATTAAGTTGAACAAGTACTTCGTAAATATTTTTCGAAACGCGAAAAATAAAAGAAGGATACCGATGCTGATTCCGATATCGACAGCGAAATCCATTGTCATATACTTTTCGAACATTGCTTTCTCTCCCTTATTTCACTCATCAAGCTTTAATTATACTAAAACGAGAAAAAAATTTCTCACTTTATTGTGCACCAAAAATAACCGTCGACACGCATAAAAGGCTGCCGAACACTTCGGCAGCCTGATGATCATCATATTTTATTGTTCCAGAGACAACGTGATTCGGGCCAACACCGCTATTTCTTCTTCTGAGACTGTGTTTGATCAAGGAGAGTCGCTTTAAACATTTCAGCATCGGTTTCGATCTTAATCCGTTCTTCCACTTTAATTCTCCCTTTACCCATCATCTCGCCTCCTTTTGTCCATTATAAAATATCAGAATCTTTAGTAAATGATCCTTTTGTACCATTTTGCCGAAATTTGTCGCTTGTCTCTTCTCCCTGCCCTTTGTCCGCTTCAGTCAAATGATTTACTTGCATCGCCAAAATCGGGTATCCTTGTGATGGAAAGATTTTATCAAGAGGAGCTGACATGCTTGCATATTATCGCACATCGCGGAGCCTCGGCTTACGCCCCTGAAAATACGTTTGCCGCTTTTGAAAAAGCGGTGGAGCTCGGGGCTGATTTTATCGAACTCGATGTACAGCTGACAAAAGACGGCAGACTTGCCGTCATCCACGATGACAAAGTTGACAGAACGACGAACGGTACCGGGTTCGTTCGCGAGTATACGATGAATGAGCTCGAAAAGCTTGATGCGGGAAGCTGGTTCAGCCCGGAATTTCAGGGCGAAAAAATCCCTTCACTTGAAGCTGTTCTGGGGAAATATCACAACGAGACGGGCCTTCTCATCGAAATCAAGTCGTCCAAAACCCAGCCCGGAATCGAAAAAGCGGCCGGACAACTGATCAGCCGGTTCGGCCATTCGATGAACACGATTGTCCAGTCGTTTGACGCAGGCGCCATGAGGGCGCTTCATCACATGTATCCTTCGATTCCGACCGCCGTTTTGATCAGGCCGCGATTCGGAATGCTGCCGCGCGCCCGGCTGCGGCAAATCGCGGAGTTTGCCCGGTACGTCAGCCTGAAAGCTACGATGGTCAGCCCTTTTCTGATCAAATCGATTCACAGCTGTGATTTGAAGGCGCTGGCCTGGACGGTCAACGGGGAGAAAACGGGACGCCGCCTGAAAAGCTGGAAAATCGACGGGATCATTACCGACTACCCGGATTATTTTTGAGAAAGAAGGAAGAGTATGAAATCATCTGTTGCCGTTTTTATCGGAGGAGCCCTCGGCTCGCTGCTGCGCTACTTCGTCAATCTGCATGGCGGCACCGCCGGTTTTCCTTGGCCGACTTTTATTGAAAATGCGTCTGGAAGCCTTCTCCTCGGCCTTTTGACAGGTTTTTTTGCGGCTCGGGCAAAAAAGCCGCTCGTCCAGTTATGTTTAGGAACGGGGTTTTGCGGAGGATATACGACAATGTCCGCTTTTTCTAAAGAGACCGTATTTTTGCTGCAATCGGCCGCTCCGCACATCGGGGTTCTGTACTTGATCGTGTCGCTTGCCTGCGGGGTGTGCTCCGCATTTTTGGGCATCATGATCGGCAAAAGGATGAGCGGAGCGTCAGGGAAAGAAAAGGAGCGGTATCAATCATGATGGCAGTTGGATTTATGATCGCCGGAGGATTCGGCTCCGTTTTAAGATTTTGGCTCGGCAATATGCTCATGGCGATGTTTCCGCGCCCGCGCATTCCTGTCAGCGTGATGGTGGTCAATATTGTCGGCTCATTCACCCTCGGCATATTCGTCAGCCTCGGCATTGACAATCAAACGGTCTCTATCTTGGTCGGAACTGGATTTTTCGGAGGCTTCACAACATTTTCCACATTCAGCGTCGAAGCGGTTCAGCTTTTGGCTGCAAAACGTGTAAAGGATTCAGCGGTTTACATGCTGCTTACAATGGCATGCTCACTCGGGGGGTTCTGGGCCGGCAGCATGCTGATTTTGTGAAGATGATGAAACAATGATGCTCGTTCGGCTATGAACAGGCGCTTGCACATGTACTTCCGGTTGTCATTTTTTTTTGCGCCCGCCGTCGCAAAAGCAGTGCCCTGATTTGGATGGCATTGTTCAGAAAGGAACACCACGGACAACTAAAAAAGATACAAACACATTAAAGAATCCATTTTGAATGCTTCAAAATGGATTCTTCCCTTTTTATCCTTTTTCAATGGCCGCTGTTTGAAAGCTGTCCCAATTCGCAGAAATAACGTTCAAAACATCGTCTTTTTCTTGGTAAGCTCCAATTTGTCCCCCGTCCATCGTCACTTTATACAGGGGAAACTCATTGTGTGTCAGACCGAGGCAGAGTGCGATGCCGGCTGCATGTCCCCGCGCCGTCTGTTCGATCCAGGCGGCGCTTTTCATTTTTGCCGAATCTTCGGGATGATCGATAAAGCCGTTCTCCGTCAATATGGCGTGCATCGCTGTTTCCCGAAGAACATGAAAGTTCGCCTTCTTCATTCCCCTGTCCCTGAGTCCGTTCTGCTTGATCACTTCGCCGTGAATGATCCGTTGATAAAGAGCAGTAACCGACTCATCGGTCAAGCCGCTGTAGATATAATCTTCATACCCGTACGCCGTACCGTCAAAAGCGTTTGTATGAATGGAGACAAATAAATCGGCCCCCCACGAATTGGCATCATCTGTGCGCTCCTGAAGGGTGACCGTTTTGTCTGTTGTTCTGCTCAGCCTCGTCTCTGCGTTATCATACTCTTTTAATAGAATGTCATTCATTTTGAGAGCAATCGCAAGCGTCACGTCCTTTTCCTGCAAACCGTTTCCCGATGCTCCCGGATCACTTCCGCCGTGTCCCGGATCCAAATAAATCTTCATGTTCAATCTCCTCCTTTGATAATGGTTTCAAGACGTTTTTTGAGCCGGAGTAAAATCCAACTGATGACAAGCCAAGCCAAGTTCCGATCATCATATCTTCCTTCCAGTCCCCTGCGGTAAACAAGAGAGAAATCGAGATGCCGAAGACAATTGCACAGATGGGGAGAAATCGTTTCTGAATGCCGACAAGCTTTACCGTATGCACCAATCCCGTAATCAGCGGAACGAGCGCAATTTCAGAAAAATCCATGTTCTTCCTCTCCTTTCCTGAAGCGTTTGTCTCAAAAAATGACCGGCATTACATGTGTCAAACCTCCCCGCTGTTTAAAGCTTGTCTTTATCATAAAAGAAAAGCTGCCCTCTCCCGTGTCATCATCGCGTCAAGAACCTGAAAAAAAACTGAAGCGGCGCAGAAAAGAAGGGCTTGTTTGAGACAAGCCCTCGCATCCGTTAAATATTCGTGATCGCCGCCAAGCTGACAAGCAGCTTGTCCAGCAGCGATTTCTTCATTAAAAACAGCGTTTTTTCGCTGTAGCCGATTTCCATCGCGCATTTTCCCATGCTCCAATTATGAATATACCGGCATTCCACCAACTTCCGCTCGAGCTCATCCAATTCGGAGACAGCCGTTTCCATCGAATCAAGCAAAAATTGATAGAGCCTTTTTTCCGCGTCGATCTGATATTCAGCGTTTCTTTCTTTGACGGCGAGCCCGTTCTTTTGCTCCTTCTCCATCCTCCTTTCTAAATTGAGCACGGCGGCTTTGTAATTTTTCCAATTCCGCAAATGAAATTCGATCCGCTTAATATACGTTTTCCTCTCTTCCTCCGAAATGATTTCGTACCACAGCAAATCAATCACCTCTCAAACAGAACATTTGTTCCCATTATATACGAACAAAAGTTCCTGTTCAAATGACTTTTTTCTTAAAATCAAAAATCACCTTGAGCTATTTTTCGCTCAAGGTGACTTCGTTAACGACGACCGGATTTGCCGGTGCCAGCTCTACATGTTCTGTTGTTTGTTCCCGCTTAACTTCGACGTGCTTAATCAGACGCCCTTCCATTTCGAGAACCGTTATCGTGTAGGAGCCGATATGCACCGCCTGGCCTTCCGCGATATCTATGTTTTCTTTCAGCACAAGTCCGCCGACTGTTTCGACTTCCTCTTCCTCGAGATCGTCTTCAAACAGCTCATTGACCTGATCGATTCTCACTTTGCCGTCCATGATGTATTCATGATCGGAGACTTTTTCGATAAGCGGTTTTTCGTCTTCATCGAATTCGTCCCTGATTTCCCCGACGATTTCTTCAAGAATATCCTCGGCCGTCACAAGACCAGATGTCCCGCCGTACTCATCCGTTAAGATCGCCATGTGAATCCGCTCCCGCTGCATTTTGATCAGCAGCTTTTGAACAGGCACGGTTTCAATGACTTCAATAACCGGACGGACATAGGCTTCAAGGGACAATCGCTTTTTCTCAGCCTCTGACATCATGAGCATATCCGTAAACAGCTGTTTCGTATTGATCATGCCGATGACATGATCCTTATCGCCTTTATAGACAGGCCAGCGCGTATACTTTTCCTGCAGCATGACCGAAATGGCCTCATCGATCGGCATATCCACCGGGACAGAGGCGATTTCAGTGCGCGGCACCATAATTTCTTTGGCGATCCGATTGTCGAATTCAAAGATTTTATTAACGTATCTATATTCAGACGGATTGATTTCTCCGCTTTTGTAGCTTTCTGATAACAGGATTCGCAGCTCTTCCTCCGAATGGGATTCATCCTTTTCCGAAGCAGGCTTCAAACCGAATAACCCGGTCAGCACTCTGGCTGAGGCATTCAGCGTCCAAATGAACGGGAACATCACAACATTGAAAAAGTGCAGAGGTCCCGCCAGCCACAGTGTCATCTGTTCGGCTTTTTGAATCGCGATGGTTTTTGGGGCAAGTTCTCCAACCACGACGTTCAGGAATGTAATCACTAAAAATGCAATGGCAACTGAAAGAGCGTGCGATACAGCGCCAGAAACATGCAAGCTTTCAAAGACCGGATGCAGCACCTTTTTAACCGTCGGCTCCCCCATCCAGCCGAGTCCGAGTGCTGTAATCGTAATGCCGAGCTGGCAAGCTGAAAGGTATTCATCCAGATCCGACACCACTTGTTTTGCGCGAACCGCCTTTTTGTTTCCTTCAGCAATCAGCTGATCAATGCGGGAGCTTCTGACTCTGACAATCGCAAATTCCGATGCCACGAAAAAAGCGGTTAATGCAATCAGAATCCCGATGATTATCAGACTAACAATATCGTCCATTTAACCTTATCCTTTACAAAGGACAAGGAGTCACCTCCTGATGAATTCAAATTCCCTTAATAAGGCTGATGTGCGTTCTGTAAAAATGACTATGCAGAGGGCCCCATCTAACCACCTCCAAGCCAAATATATACTATTATCTTACTTTATTAAAAAAGAGTCAGTCAAATGTCTAAACTTTAAATCTAACAATATTTTCTCGAATATTTAGATAAATAAAGGTTTTCGCATCAATTTTACGCCTTTTTTTGATCAATTAACTTGTATAAACAGCTTCTAATATATTAAAATGTTTTATAACTATAACGTGATGGTTGAGGAGGGATGCAGATGGGGCAGAGAAATATCGCATTGGCGAATTAGCAGCTGCTGCAGGCGTAACAAAACGGACTGTCGATTATTATACGAATCTCGGGCTGTTAACGCCTGACAGATCATGTTCAAACTACCGTTATTACGATGAAGCCGCTCTCAAACGGCTGAAGTTTATTATGGACTGCAAGCAGCAGAGATTGGCCCTGTCCGACATTAAAGTAAGGCTGGAAAACCAGTTTCCCTCTTCAACTGTGAATGATGATGAAATTGGAAGCCTGACAACGGAAATTGATCATGTCAATGACAATATTTCCGTGCTCATAAACAGATTGAAACGGCTGAATCCCGATGAACGGAAGATTCTGAAAAGCCGGCTTTCTCCTGAAAAAATGACGGTCATCCAGTCCTTTTTACTGCTGCTTTAGTTAATCTTTTACTAAACAGGAGGTGTTACCTTCATTCTCACGCTAGAGTGAAGGTCCTAATTGGAAATAGTTAATTTGGTTTTTGTTGCTGTATTAATTGCTTTAACAGCATTTTTCGTAGCGTCTGAGTTTGCGATTATCAGAATCAGAAGCTCGCGGGTTGATCAATTGATTGCTGAAGGAAACAAAACAGCGGTTTCGGTGAAAAAAGTCATTACGCATTTAGACGAATATTTATCGGCCTGTCAGCTCGGCATCACTTTGACGGCTCTCGGTCTCGGTTGGCTCGGGGAGCCGACAGTTGCCCGGCTGCTTGAACCGCTATTTGTGAAGTGGAACATTCCGAGCTCTGTATCACACATCGTTTCAGTCGTGATCGCCTTCAGCTTGATTACGTTTTTGCATGTGGTTGTCGGCGAGCTCGCTCCGAAGACGCTTGCGATCCAAAAAGCGGAAGCCGTTTCCTTCCTTTTTGCAAAACCGTTGATCTGGTTCTACCGCATCATGTTCCCATTCATCTGGGCGCTGAACGGATCGGCAAGGCTGCTGACGAAAGCGTTTGGCCTTGAAGCGGTTTCTGAAAATGAAATGGCGCACTCAGAGGAAGAGCTGCGAATTATTCTGTCAGAAAGCTACAAAAGCGGCGAAATCAATCAATCTGAGTTCAAATATGTCAACAAAATTTTTGAATTCGATGACCGTCTTGCCAAGGAAATCATGATCCCGAGAACAGAAGTCGTCAGCTTTCCAAATGATATGAAAATCGCCGAGATGATCGACATCACGAAGGTCGAAGGCTATACCCGCTATCCCGTCGAAGACGGAGATAAGGACAACATCGTCGGCGTCATCAATGTCAAGGAAATACTAACGGCCTGCATCAGCGGAGAATGCTCCAAAGAAGACACGATTGAACAGTTTATCAATCCGATCATTCATGTGATCGAGACTGTTCCGATCCACGATCTGCTTCTGAAAATGCAGAAAGAACGCGTTCATATGGCGATCCTTTCTGATGAATACGGCGGAACGGCCGGACTCGTGACGGTCGAAGACATCATTGAAGAAATCGTCGGCGAAATCCGTGACGAATTCGATATCGATGAAATTAATGAAATCCGCAAGATTGGCGAAAACCATTACATTCTCGACGGTAAAGTGCTCGTCAACCAAGTCAACGATCTGCTCGGCATTCAGCTCGACAATGAGGAAATTGACACGATCGGCGGATGGTTCCTGACGCAAAAATATGACGTCCAAAAAGGCGACATGATCACCGATCAGGGATTTGAATTCACGATCAACGAAATCGACGGCCACCACGTTTCATACGTTGAGGTGAAAAAAGCTGCGGAAACGCCGCTGCTTGAGGAAGCGGAATAACATTGTGAACAAACCGGGGGATACAATGAATTTGTATCCTCTTTTTTTGCATTCAAAATATGTAACCACTTGATTACAGAGCAAAATTCAATTATCATGTAATCAAGTGATTACATTTCAGGAGGGACTTATGTCAGCACAATCTACAAGGAATCGATTAATCGAAGCGGCGCTTGCCCTTTTCAAAGAAAAAGGATATCAAGCCGCATCCACCAGGGAAATTGCCCAAAAAGCAGGCGTCAATCATTTGACCCTTTTTAGACACTTCGGAAATAAACAGAATTTATTTCGGGAAAGTGTTATTCAACATGTGTCATCGGGAGATTTTATTGGAGAACTTGAAGGAATACTGAGCGGCGATTTACGACAAGACCTCTCATTCATTGCGAAAGCATATCTAAAAGAAAACCTGGAAAAAGGTACTGTTTTTTTACTTTACTTTAATGATGCAGTACAGGATAAGGAAGTTTGCGAATTAATCATGGATATTCCCCGCCGTCTCAATCGCTTTTTAGAGACTTATTTTGCGAACCTCTATGCCGAAAAAAAAATTTCAGGCGGCAATTTTCAAATTTTAAGCCAAATGTTTTTCGGTTTGCTGAATCAATACATTATGTTTCAACATTTGCCCGCATTCAAGGAGTCGTTCGATGATCGTATTGATGACTATGTTGAGGAGTGCGTCGATTTATTTTATACAAAACTTGAAAAGGAAGTGCCGTCTTGATTACTCTGCAACCGGTTTTGCACATACCTGCAGTTTCCAAATGGGATGAAAAAATAAACCTGAAGATAAGCGGACTCCGACCGTTTGATATCATTGAAATCATCTTGACTGTGAAAGATGAAGCTGACGCAGAGTGGAGATCACATGCTGTTTTTCAAGCGAATCGATTGGGAGAAGTCGACCCTGCAGCAGCAGCCCCAATAAAAGGAACCTACCAGTCTAAAGATCAAATGGGGCTTTTTTGGTCAATGCAGGCGGTTGAATCCTCCTGCTCGTTCCATAAAAAATCGGTTAATTCCTCCGTTTACAGGATTGAGGTAAAGCAAAAAGAACGCACGATCCTGAGTAAAGAAATAAAACGAGTGCTGCTTTCTGAAACAGTAGAGAGACAGGAAGTAAGCGAAAATGGGTTGTCCGGCACATTTTTTCGTCCGCTTGCTGTCAACCGGCCTCCCGCAGTCATCGTATTAGGGGGATCTGACGGCGGTCTTGATGAAACAATGGCAGGCATGTTAGCAAATTACGGATATGCAACATTTGCAATCCCTTATTTTCAATACAAACAGCTTCCTAAAAAACTGGTTGAAATCCCGCTTGAATATTTCCGGAAAGCGATCGATTGGCTCGGACGCCAAGAAGGACTTCATCATCGTCAGATCGGAATATGCGGAAGGTCAAAAGGCGGCGAACTGGCGCTGCTGATAGGTTCCCATTTTCCTGAAATCCGTTTTGCGGTTTCTCATGTAGGCGGCGGGGTCGTCTTTCAAGGCGTTGGATTAAAAAAATTTCGGCAGACATCTTCCTGGAGTCTGGACGGCGCACCGCTCGCCTTTGCCCCGCTGCCATTGTTTTCGCTTTCTCAGCTGTGGAATATGGTGACACATAAGCTCACAAGACAGCCTCATGCTTTTACTGATCTTTACAAAAAAGCTTTACGGAAAGTGAAAGAGGATCATCCAGCAATTATAAAAGCGGAACATATTAATGGGCCTATTCTGTTAACTTCAGGTACGGATGATTTGGTATGGCCCTCCGCCTCTATGAACGAGAAAATCGTTGAACGGCTGAAAAAGAAGAGATTTCCCTATTCTGTTAAACATCTATATTTCGAAGATGCCGGCCATAATATCAGGCCTCCATACTTTCCGACATCCGGGCGGAAAAGCCGAAAAATAGCCTATGGGGGAAAAACTGAAGCCGATGCCATTGCAGCTCAAACATTTTGGCGGGAACTGCTTTTGTTTTTAGAAAAATCAACTGCCACAAACAACTAAAAAACCGCCTGGGGACAGGCGGTTTTCGCTTAGATAGCTGCCTTCGGGTTCGGCCCGTATTGATTTTCCTCTTTTACACTGTTTTGACAAAGCATGATCAGCAAAATAAATTGCCCAATAAGAGGGATCAGACCGATGCAGATCCAGCAGCCGCTTTTACCCGTATCATGCAATCTGCGGATCGTGACAGCCAAGCCCGGCACAAGAATGGCAAGCAAATAAACCATCCCTAAAAATGTCTCTATTTCATATTCCGGAAGATGCAGAATGGCTTTAAAAAAACCGTAGAGGACCAAAATCATGTATGAGAAAAAGCAAAACAGCCAAAATTCCTTTCGTCTCGCCCTTCCTGTAAATCCTGCATAGTTTTTTATTGCTTTCAAATACCATTTCATATATAAGCTCCTCACCAATAAATATCGTTCTAAAATACTGCCCAAAAAATTAAAAAACAGCTTCTGTGCGTGAGAAGCTGTTTTTCCTGTTTTTCCTTGCGTATGTTTGAATTATAGCTGCTCCAGCTTTTTCTCTAAAGCTTTAATACTGTCATTCAAAGCCTCCGTCATTTTGACCAGCTTTTCTTTTGACGAATATTGAGCGAAATCTTCCTGATTGAGCGGTTCGCCGATGACCAGTTTCATTTTACCTCTCTTGAAAAGCTCTTTTTCGTTGGAAGGACCGCTGTATGCGGCCGGCACAAGCGGCGCTTTTCCCATCTGGGCGATCGTGACAGCCCCTCTTTTCAATGGAACATCTTCAGATGATCTCGTTCCGCTTGGGAAAATGCCGACGATTTTTCCTTCTTTCAACAGCTTGATCGGGGTTTTGATGCTGCTTGGCCCGGGATTTTCCCTGTCGACGGGAAATGCGTTGATGCTTGAAAGAAAAGAACCGCTTAATTTATTTTCAAAAAGCTCTTTTTTCGCCATGTAATGAATTTCCATAGGCAAAATGCCGACACCCAGTGCGACGACATCCACCCATCCTGCATGTGTGCACGCAATAACGAAACCTGTGTCTTTAGGAAGATTTTCTTTATTGTATACTTTAATTCCGCCGCGCAAAGAAAGAATCGCTTTTGCAGCATAACCAGTAAATTTATACATATGGCACTTCCTTTATTGATGTAGTCGTATGAGGTTTCCCTTTATTATTATAACAATTTTTTTTATTACCTGGTACTAAAAAATGATTTTTCACAAAAAAAACCGGGGAATTTTCTCCCCGGTTTTCAGACTTTTTCTTTTGTCGGCGGCGCCATAAATTCAGGCCCGATCTGTTCTGAAATCGTATTGTCCAATATGTCGTCAATTGCTTTTTGATCACTTTCCGTTAAGCTCCAGCCGGTGATTTCGCTGACTGGACGGATTTGATCAGGGCGTCTCGCTCCCCATAAAGCGATACTTGCGCCGGGCTGATCAAGCACCCATCTTGCTGCCAGATGGAGAACCGATTTGCCGAACCGCTCGTTTGCAAACTCATCAAGTTTCCTGACGGCCTCCAGATATTCTTTAAAGCGCGGCTTTTGAAACTTAGGGTCCCGCTTTCGAAGGTCGTCCCCTTTGAACGTGTAGTCCTCATTCATTTTTCCTGACAGAAGCCCCCTGCACAAGCTTCCGTATAATAGCGTCGTCAGCCCTTGATCTTGCGCATACGGAAGAATGTCTTGCTCGATTTCCCTTTCAAACATGTTGTACGGCGGCTGTACGGTATGAAGCGGCGCCGCAGCTCTGAATGTGTCCATCTGCTCCGGGGAAAAATTGCTGACGCCGACCGCTCTGATTTTCCCCGCATCATACAAGTCTTTCATCGCTTCCGCCGTTTCTTCGATCAGGACGAGCGGATCGGGCCAATGCACTTGATACAGGTCGATGTAATCCGTATTGAGCCTTTTCAGCGAATCGTCAACTTCCTTGATGATCCGCTCCCTCGATCCGTCGAGGTACAGCTGTTCCTGCTTCCAATCAAGTCCTGATTTTGTCGCGAGAATGACTCGGTCGCGCTCTCCGTATTGCTGTACGGCTTTACCGACGATTTCTTCCGACTGCCCGAAACCGTATGCCGGAGCGGTATCAATCAGGTTGATTCCTTCATCAAACGCAGCATGAATCGTCTGAATCGCTTCTTTTTCATCGCTTCCGCCCCACATAAAACCTCCGATGGCCCATGTTCCGAGACCGATGCGCGACGATTCGATCGATGTACCGGATATGTTGATGTATTCCATGCTCCTCTCCCTCCTGTTGTGAGTCTGATATCATATTTTCCCGGAAGCTTTTTTTTAAAAACGTGTTTTGACTAAAAATCATCTTACAGCGGGACACTTCATATGCCTATTGCATATGATGATCCCAATAAACTAATGAAGGGACCTAGAACAAATGCATCCAAATCAATACCCATATTATATTCCTTTTTCTTATAACCCGGTTTGGTTTCACGAATCAGACTATGCAGGCGCTTTTCGAACACCCGGCAGCGAAGAACGCATCGTATTAAGAGATTATGGACAAAAGCCGTTTGCCGCTAATATCAACGAAGCGGCAAAACAGAACAAAACGTTTCGGACCGCTTTATGGACAGGAAGACATTTGCAAGTTACCCTGATGAGCCTCAACCCCGGCGAAGACATCGGATTGGAAATGCACCCTCACGTTGACCAGTTCCTTCGTGTTGAACAAGGCAGGGGAATCGTGCAAATGGGGCCGAGCAAACATCATTTGCAATTTAAAAGAAATGTTTGCGATGACACCGCTATCGTCGTCCCTGCCGGAACATGGCACAATCTCACCAATACAGGCAATACTCGACTGAAACTCTATTCAATCTATGCTCCGCCCAACCACCCATTCGGCACCGTCCATCGAACGAAAGCCGATGCGCTGGCCGCAGAAGGCCGCCGCGGTCACGGCCAATATTTTTGACAGACGATAAATACAGCTGATAATGAAGGATATCCTCTAATCAAATAGCCTTTTAGCATATAATAAAGATCTGATATGCTTAAAGGTTTATTTTGCTGCTGTGCTTTATATTTCGGCCGTTCAGTCGTTAAAATCGCCATGAAGATTAGTTTTTTTGAACGTGTTCAGTTATTATATAGGGTAGATGATTTTAAAGGTAAGAAATTGGAGGAAAAATGAGCCGTGGGCATATTTAGTGCAACTTCAAACCTTTCTTATGCGTTTATAACATAGAGGGGAGAAAAGGCAGTGACTATCGACGAAATTTACCAAATGTATATGAATGATGTTTACAGGTTCCTGCTCTCCATGACGAAAGATAAACATCTAGCAGAGGATTTGCTTCAGGAAACCTTTATGAGAGCTTACATACACATCCATTCTTACGACCACAGCAAAGTGAAGCCATGGCTTTTTCAAGTGGCACGCAATGCGTTTATCGACTATGTCAGAAAGCATAAAAAGGAAGTGACGATTTCTGACGACATGATCGGAAACCTGTTTCAAAACGCGGTGCAAAGCCCTGCTCACCAGGTCGAAATCAAGGAAGTGTTAACCTTATATATGAACCAGCTCCCCGATAACTACCGGGAAGCGCTTACGCTGTACTATTTAAAAGAATTGAACTACAAGGAAGCGTCAAGCTTGATGAATATCTCAGAGGCTAATTTTAAAAGTGTTTTATTTCGTGCCAGACAGCGGCTGAAAGCACTTTACAACAGAGGTGTTAACGATGAATGAAGATTTTAAAAAACGTTGGGAAAAATATAAAAACGGCGAACTTTCCGAATCGGAAATGCTCCGGGTCGAAGAAGAGCTTGAACAGCTTGAAGAATACCAGGACATGCTGGAACAGGAAATGAAAGACGAAGACTGGGATTTGGCGATCAGTCCTGAAAAGCAAAAAGCGATTTTAAGATACGGAAAAAATAAATCATATATGCGGATTTCCACCCTTGCTGTTATTTCTACGCTTATTATTCTGCCGATCTGCACACTCGGCAGCTATCTATACTACGGGTTGGGCGGGCATGAAAGCAAAGGGAATGAACTGGTGCAAACCGCTTCAATGACAGTTGCCGTCACAAACCCGAATATTCAAGTCGATACTGAAGCCCTTGTCAACAAAGTAAAACTCTTTGGAATCGAAACACAGTTCCCGTTAAAGAAGCAAATCGGAAACGTCACAAAAGTAGTTGGAAATGAAGAAGTGGAAATGTTCTTCGATCAGCTGAAGTCTCCGCAGATTCATCAATACAATCAGGAGCTTTCAAAAGAAGAACGTCATTTTGTCTACCCTGACGGCATCAAAGAAAAATCAGTGTCCAAAGCCGAGTCGATTTTAAAACAGCTGCCTGACGGAACCGTAACCGAAGCTTTCCTTTCCTTTGAAAAAGCATACCCGACAAAGGAGCTGTATGAAAAATTAAAAGGCTATGATGTTCGCGTTCTGTGGAATGCGATTGAAACAGAGGGCGATTTAAAAGAGCATCCATACGCAGAGCCGATCGGATTTCCCGGAAAAGATTCAAACCGGATTTTTGAAATTCAGCAACCTGCCGAAAACGATGACGAACAGTTTAAAGCGGCGCTTTCCTACATGATCAAGAACAAGAAATGGGCTGAAACCATTTCAGGCAGGAAAGACCTGAAGCTTTCCAAACGGCTTGACTATGTGGAACAGAATGGTGTGAACGTGTATGGAGCCGTCATTACCGGACCGTCAAAAGAGGTTGAACGGCTGATCAAAAAAGGGCCTGTCAAAGCAGCTAAAGTAGGTGAGGTGGAATTATGGAACTGGTAAGAATCTTTAAGGAGCACAACGTATTTGGATGGGTGTCTGTCGGCACGGCCATTCTGTCCCTGTTCGTCTTAAACTTGGCCATTTTAAGCGACACGATCGCATATTCGTATAAGATGCTTCCTTTTGCGATGGCCGCCGTTCCGCTCGGAATTATCGAGCTGTTCATAAAAAAAGGACGGACCGGTCTCGGATTTCTCGGCGTCGTCCTGAACATTTTCATTCTCGTTTGCGTATGGACCATCGTCTCCATCGATACGAATCTGCAGCTCGGCTTTTAATAACTCCCCGGTTATACCGGGGAGTTTTTCATTTCAGAGCCTTGCGAAATAGGTAGCTCGCTTTTTCATACCCCATTTTCTCTTCGTAAAAACGGTGAGCGTCTGCCCGCTGTAAGCCTGAGGATAAAGCGATTGAAGCCAATCCGTTCCCTTTGGCCCACTCTTCAACAGCGCCTAAAAGCTTCTTTCCATAGCCTTTTGAACGGTGTTTTTCACACGTCACCAGGTCCGCTACCCAAACATGCCGGCCTTGGTTCAAAGAAACCCTCGGCAAAAAGCCGGCCAAAGCCACCGGAATATCACCGTCGTACAGCGCAAATAACGTGTAGCTTTCAGCCTCCCGAGCTTCTTTGACGAGCTCCAAAAAAGACGTTTCATCCAAATGGGGCCGGAGCTGTTTCATGATCGGATAGACTTCCTTGAGCTCTGTTTCACAATGCAATTCCCTATAATCAAGCAACATCGTCATTCCCTTCTGTTGGTTATGAAACTACTTTAACCCGAAAACTGACCTTTTTAAAATGACCAGTTTTGATAAAATAAAACATACCAGATGAATTGAAAGGGCTGATCGAATGGATATAACCCCTTTTTTAAACCGCAGCGGCAGCGAGCCGCTTTATCAGCAGCTGTACACGTTTTTCAAACGAAGCATTCATTCGGGGTACATAAAGCCTGGAACAAAGCTTCCCTCCAAACGAATGCTTGCCAAACATTTAAATATCAGCCTGACAACCGTTGAACACGCGTATGAACAGCTGGCTGCAGAAGGATATTTGCTTAGCAAGCCTAGAAAAGGCTGGTTTGCGGCTGAAGTGGAAGGAGACTTTGCACAGACTGCGCCTCCTCCCCCTGCCGAAAAAGAACCGGAAGAACATGAGACGGCGGCTAACATGATCGATTTTCACCACGGCCACGTAGACCTCGCATCATTTCCTGTTTCCCAATGGAAAAAAACGCTCGCCAAAACTGTTGGTGAATCAGGGTACGACCTTTTTCAAAGCGGCCCGCCGGCCGGAGACATTCCGCTGCGGAAAATGATTGCGGTTTACCTCAGAGAGTCTCGCGGCGTGGTCTGTTCACCCGAGCAAATCATCATCGGAGCCGGCACACCGGTTTTGCTGCAGTTGCTGTGCCATCTGTTTCCTAAAGGCACAACCGTCGGTTTTGAAGATCCCGGATTTCATCGCTCGAAAACGGTCCTGAAAACCGGCGGCTTCAATGTGATGCCTATAGCAGTCGACGAGAGCGGGATTTCCGTGCAAGATCTTGAACAATATCAGCCGCAGCTCGCATACACCACCCCGTCCCATCAGTTTCCGCTCGGAATGATCATGCCGGTCGGCCGCAGGCTGCAATTGCTTGACTGGGCAGCATCGACCGGAGCTTATATCATCGAAGACGATTATGACGGGGAATTCCGCTATGCAGGACAGCCGATTCCTTCCCTTCAGGGACTCGACCGGAACCACCGGGTCATCTATTTAGGGACTTTTTCAAAATCGCTGATTCCCTCCCTCAGGATCAGCTATATGGTTCTCCCCTTTCCGCTCGTCAAAGAGGGGCTCAACATGGCATCCTTATTTAAACAAACGGTTTCCCGCCATGTACAGCATGCCATTGCTTTTTTTATGAAAAACGGGGATTATCAAAGGCACTTGAACCGAATGAGAACACTCTACCGAAAAAAGCGAAAAACGCTCCTTGATGCCATCAAGCGTGAATTTGGCGATCATGCCGCAGTCAGAGGAGAGAACGCCGGCCTTCACATCATCCTTGAGGTGAAAGACGCCCCGAGCGAAGAGTGGCTGACCCAAAAAGCGCTGGAAAAAGGGGTCAAAGTATATCCAGCCTCTGTCTCGTATGTGACTCCTCCTGAAACCCACGCGGTGCTCCTCGGGTTTGGCGGACTTTCTGAAAAAAGCATCGCAGACGGCATCAAAAAGCTGAAGACAGCATGGTTGAACGGTGGACAGTCTCGGGAATGACCCTGCACAATCGGGCACGGAAAGTCGGATGTGGGGATTCTGCTCCTGCTATTCTTGTAAACATAGGAGGTCATCAAATGGATTTGCTGAAGAACATGAATCAAGCCATGGCGTATATTGAAGAACACTTGGCGGACAGTATCGACTTTCAAACGCTTGCGAAGCTTTCTTACTGCTCTGAATATCATTTTAAAAGGATGTTTTCTTTTCTTGCCGGGGTTTCGCTGTCCGAATACATCCGCCGCAGGCGGCTTACCCTTGCAGCGTTTGAACTGAAGAACACGAATCGAAAAGTGATCGATATTGCGGTGAAATACGGCTATCACTCGCCGGATGCTTTTACGCGCGCATTTCAAAAGCTGCACGGCATTACACCGACAGAGGCCAGACACGATATCAGCACACTGAAAGCATATCCTCCGATGACCTTCCAGCTTACAATTAGAGGAGGAAACGAAATGAATTACCGAATTGTTGAGAAGAAGGCATTTCGGATCGCCGGAATCAAAAAAAGGGTTCCTGTCGTCTTTCACGGAGTCAATCCGGAAATCGCCTCGATGTGGAAAGCTTTAAGGAGTGAAAACATCGATGAATTAAAGGAGCTGTCAAATGTGGAGCCGCTTGGACTGATTCAAGCATCGGCGAACTTTTCCGAAGGCCGGATGGAAGAGCAGGGAGAGCTTGACCATTATATCGGTGCAGCGACAACGAAGGAATGCCCGGACCGCTATGAACAGCTTGAAGTTCCCGCCTCGACATGGGCTGTATTTGAAGCGGCCGGTCCGTTTCCGGACACCCTTCAAAATGTCTGGGGACGCATTTATGCTGAATGGTTCCCGTCTTCACATTACGAGCAAACGAAAGGGCCGGAAATCCTTTGGAATCAGGATCAAGATATCAGCTCCCCAACGTTTAAAAGCGAAATATGGATACCTGTCCAAAAAAGAACCGCATATAAAGACTAAAGAAAGAACGGGAGGTTTAACCCTCCCGTTTAAATTTTATCCGGCTGCTACATCGGACGGTTCAACATGCGCTTTTAAAAAGGCGATATAATGGTCAACTGTATCAAGCGTCGTGTAAGGCGAGACACTGTAGAATTTCTGGACATAAAGCGGCACGGGCAAACGGCTGTCAGCAGGATAAACGTATGTTTGCTTTTTCGTGCTGCCAAAATAGGTGTGACTGCGGTACCTTCCCAATGTTTCGGCGATTTTTTCATTGAATTTGTTAATTTTCCGCACTTCTTCCTCCGTGATGGCGCCGCTGATTTCTTCGTGATAGCGGACATTTCCCGGATAGAAGCGGAATGTCGTTACAGGTGATACATCATTGGTGACGGCTGCATTCGGAAAAGCCTGCAGGAGTTTTTTTCGAAATGCCAGGTTAACTCTGATGTAATTGGCCAAGATCTCCTGGTAGCCTTCGATTCCGAATGCGAGCAGAGAAGCATAAATCGGTATGCTGCTTCCCATTCGCGAACACTCTAGCGTATAGCTCGTATGATAGCTGCCAAACCCTCTGTTACCGACATAAGGCGTCTCATCCGGATCCAAATCAACGACTTTCAGTGCCTCACGGTTTTTCACCAAGAAAAGGCTTGTGATATACGGCGTTTGTCCAAGTTTATGAAAATCAAAGACCAAGCTGTCCGCCAGGTGCAAATGCTGAAAATGTTTTTTGTAGCGGGCAAGCGTCTCAAGCACCTCATCTTCAAGATGAAGCGGATTTCCGATGAAATCGTATCTGTTAAAAAAAACGTACATCCCGCCCATCGCCGTATCGGCATGAATATAGACAGGAGGCAAACCGTAGGCGGCCTCTATTTCCTCAGTCACTTTTTTGATACCGGCCAAATCATCGATGCCAAATGAGTCAGTTGTGCCAAGCGTTGCCAATACATAAATCGGATGTCCGCCTTTTTCAATCACGGCTTGCATTTTTTCCCGCAAATCGGCCAGATCCATCGAATGATCGCGATTCGTCTTGACCTTGATCAAATGGTCCGTCCCGATTCCGGACGCTTCCATCGATTTGTAAAGGCTGAAATGCGAAAGCTCTGAACAGAACGCGTACAGGTGATGCGGCGTTCCTTGCTGATTCGCTTCAGGGTACGCGCTTGCGATCGCCAGCCTGAGCGACTGAAAAACGGCTCCCTGCCCGCCCCATGTGGTAAAACCGCCGCTCTTGTGCCTGTCATAGCCGACAATGTCCGAAAGCATCGCCGTGATCTGCACTTCCGCCTTGGCTGCAGCGGTGCCGTCGACATCCCATAAATTGTTTCCGTTTAAAAGAACCATTAAAAGATTCCCGGCGATGCTGGCGGTGTTCGGCAAAGGTGTCGCGTTGGCCACATAATGCCTGTTTAAAAAACGGTGGCCGTCAAGCAATTTCAATAGCTCTTCAACGCTTTTTTCCGCCCCGAAGCCTTTTTCCGGCAAGGCGGCCTCTTCAATGACGCTTTGATAGTAGTCAGAGGAAACTTCAGACTCGCGGCCAAGCGTCATCCGGGCGGGATCCTTCAGCCTGTCTATTCCGGCCAATACCGCTTCAAGCAATGCCAGCAGCTGATACCGCGCCTCGTGATTGCCATCCTCGCTCGGAAACATCTGTTGAAAGTCTAACACCATATTCACCCATCTCCTGATCTTTTAAAATGAAAACACTCCGATTAAATTTAAAAAGACAAGTACAATTGCAAGCGGCACAAGGAAACGGAGAAGATAAAACCACACGATAAAAAAGCCTTTCCCCGCTTTTGATCCGCTTTTCATTTCTTCATATAGATCGTGTTTGGACAATTTCAGCGGAATAAAAATCGAAATAAAAAGCGCGCCAAGCGGCAGCAAAATATTGCTGACGACATAATCCGCCGCATCAAAAAACGTCTTCTTAAAAATGAACGGCTCATCGAGCACTCCGTAAGACAAGCAGGAAGGAATGCCGACGGCAAAAATCAAAAGGCCGATCGCCCACGTCCATTTTCCCCTTTTTGTTTGATCGCCTTTTGTAATAGCGGCAACAATGATCTCAATCATCGAAAAAGCCGAAGTCAGGGCAGCAAATAAAAAGGCCGTCAAAAATCCGATAAAAAACAGCATCCCGAATGGAAGCCGGTCAAAAACTGCCGGCAGAACCGTAAATAATAAAGTCGGACCCTGATCGGGCTGAAGCCCAAATGAAAAGACGGCCGGAAAAATCGCCAAACCGGCAAGCAGCGTGACGGCAAGGTTCATGATCACGATCGAGACCGCCGACTTCGGAAGGTTTTGTGACTTTGACAAATAGGAGCTGTACGTTACCATCACAGATACGCCAAGCGTCAACGTAAAGAAAGCTTGTCCGAGCGCAAAAAGAATCGCCTGCGGCGTCAGGCTGCCAAAATCGGGCACAAGCAGAAAACGCACGCCGTCGATCGCATGCTCAAGCGTCAGAGCCCTTAAAACGAGCGCAATAAATAAAATAAATAATAGCGGCATCATAATCGAACTGACGCGCTCGATTCCTTTTTGCACACCCTTCGCCACGACGAGGATCGTCATGATGATAAACGCAAGCTGCGCTGCCAGTGTCTGCAGCGGATCTTGAATGATCGAACCGAAGAGCTCCCCGTATCCGTCCTGCGTGAGACCCGACAATGAACCGGTTACTGCTTTGATGATATAAAGCAAAATCCAGCCGCCGATCACACTGTAAAACGACAGAACAAGGAAGCAGGCGGCGATTCCGATCCAGCCTGTGATCACCCAAGGCGTCCCCGGCGCTATTTTTTGATAGGTGCCGATAGCATCCGATTGGCTTTTTCGGCCTAATATAAATTCCCCCAAAAGCAAGGGGTATCCCAGCAGGATCGTAAAAAGGACAAATACAAGGAAAAATGCGCCTCCTCCGCTCGTTCCAGCCACATAGGGAAACTTCCAAATCGCCCCCAGGCCGATGGCGGATCCCCCTGCAGCGAGAACAAATCCAAGTTTGGATGCCCATTTTGCTGTCATTCTGCGATCGCTCATTCATACACATCCTTTCTCTTTCTGTTTCTATTATCTCTTACGGGGCAGCTTTTTTGAAAGTGATCTTTCAAATTCTTATTTTTCCGAAAAAAACAAACAGAAAAAAACCGGCTGCAATTGTAAGGCAGCCGGTTGAAATTATGTCGTCACATATCTTCCGCCGTTGATGTGGATCGTCTGTCCTGTCATATAAGAAGAATCGTCTGAAGCGAGCAGAACATACACCGCAGCGTGTTCAGAAGGCTGTCCGGGCCTTCCCATCGGCGTATTTGTACCGTGTTTTTCCGTTTTTTCCGGCGAAAAAGTAGCCGGAATGAGCGGCGTCCAAATGGGCCCCGGCGCTACCGCGTTGACGCGTATTCCTTTTTTGACAAGGGATGCAGCCATCGAACGGGTAAACGCGACAATCGCACCCTTTGTGCTCGAATAGTCAATCAGCGCCGGACTGCCCTCATAAGCTGTGATTGATGCGGTATTGATAATCGCGCTTCCTTCCCCTAAATGCGGGAGCGCGGCTTTTGTCATGTGAAACATGGAGAAAATATTCGTTCTGAACGTTTGTTCAAGCTGTTCGCTCGAAATATCTTCGATCCCTTTTTGCGGATGCTGTTCGGCAGCGTTGTTGACAAGAATGTCGAGTCCGCCAAAGTGATTCACCGCTTTTTCGACAGATGTTTTGCAATGTGCTTCATCCCCGACATCTCCGGGAATCAAGAGGCATTTTGCGCCTTCCTGTTCGATTCGTTCTTTCGTTTCCTCGGCATCCTTGTGTTCGTCCAAGTACATGACGGCAATGTCCGCACCTTCTTTGGCGTATGCAATGGCGGCCGCTCTGCCGATTCCGCTGTCTCCTCCGGTAATAATGGCGGTTTTTCCTTTTAATTTGCCGCTTCCTTTGTAGTCACGATCTTCCGAGAGCGGAAGGGGCACCATCTTGTGCTCAGCCCCGGGTTGTTTTTCTTGTTTTTGCGCTTTCTGTCCATCCGTCTGTCTGTTTGCCGGATTCATTCGTCTCACCTCTTCACCATTGTTTAGTGCACAGTTACCACGATTCCGGCATCCTTAAACGCAAGAACTCAGCGAGACATGTTTACTGGTCAGACAGAGGCACGCGGATGAGCCGGTCATCTGTCTGTTTTTTTTCGCCTCTTCCGTCGCCATTGTTCGTAATGAAATACAGATCATCTCCGATTACTTTTACATCTCTGATTCTGCCGTATCCGCCAAGCCATTTGACCGCTTTGGCTTCCGCAGGATCGACCCGGAAACCCCCCTCTCCCCGCAGCCCGGCCATATAGAGGACATCCCCTTTCTGCGCTAAACCGGATGGGGCCCACGTTTTTTCTCCCGAATGGATGAGCGGCGCTTTCATTCCCCGCTTCTCATCGCTTCCCTCAATCACCGGCCAGCCATAATTGGCTCCGGGTTCAATTTTGTTCACTTCATCATGTTCAGACTGCCCGTGTTCGGAGCTGTAAAGCTGCCGGCCGATCCATGCGAGGCCTTGCGGATTCCGGTGTCCAAAGCTGTATACATAAGACGAGCGAAAAGGCTGATCAGCAGGGACCGCACCATCAAGCTCCATCCTTAAAATCACCCCCGCCAGCTTTTCAGGCTGCTGGGCCCATTCCCTTTCCCCCGCATCACCTGTCGTGATGTACAGCTTTTGATCGGGCCCGATCGCCATCCGGCCGCCGTTATGAATCACGCCTCCTGGCAAATCGGCAAGCAGCTCCTCCGTTTCCGTCCAAGTAAGACGGTCAAGCGTCAATTTTACGATCCGGTTTTTCAGATGGCTCCCGTCTTTGTATGTATGGTAAACGTATGCCTCCTGATTGTTTTTAAAATCAGGATGGAGCACAAATCCGAGCAGCCCGCCTTCCCCTTCTTGATGAACGGGCTTTTTCAGCTGAAGCTGCATGCGCTCCTTTTTGCCTTCGGCAATGGATACGATTCCCCCGTTTCTTTCGGTAATGAAAAAAATCCCGCCAGTGTGAGCGATCGTCCAAGGTACATCCAAGCGCTCTGCGATGACCTCGGCGCCGCTTCCGCCTTCTTTTGTCGCCGCCGCTTCATTTTCAGCATCAAAATCCCGGCCTTCCGAGCATGCACTCAGAAAAAACAGCATGATCAACATCAGGAATCCTTTTTTCATCGTCTCCCCCTTAAAGGATTTTCTTGATGAATACATTCAAGAACACCGGCATAATTCCCTACTTAAACATACAAAAATCTATTAAAAAACACGCCCTTCGCTGAGAAGGCGTGTGTCCGCATTACTGAGAAACCAATTCCCCGATATATTTAGCCGACGGCCTGAAAATCATGTTGTTATCAGCCTGCTCCAGCACATGGGCGCACCAGCCGACCATTCTCGCTGCCGAAAAAGTAGGGGTAAACAATGCGGCATCAAAATCGATCGCCTTCATGACAGCCGCTGCGTAAAATTCGACATTCGTATAAAGCTTGCGCCCCGGTTTGTATTCTTCCAAAAGGCGGATCGCCGTATTTTCAACATGAAGAGCAAGGTCGATATCCCGGTCGCCCCCGGCAATTTCCTCAGCTTTCACCCTTAAAGCCTTCGCTCTCGGATCATGCGTTTTATAGACGCGGTGTCCAAATCCCATCAGTCTCTCGCCTTTTTCAAGCTTCTCTCTTATATAGCTTTCTGCGTGCTGTTTTTCCCCGATGCCTTCCAGCATATCGGTAACCGCTGACGGCGCTCCGCCGTGCAAAGGTCCTTTCATTGTGCCAAGTGCAGATGTGACGGCAGAAACAAGATCGGATTCCGTAGACACCGTAACCCTTGCCGAAAAGGTTGAAGCGTTCATGCCGTGTTCCATCGCAAGAATCATGTACGTTTCGAGCGCTTTTTTCTGAGCTTCTGTCGGGCGCTTTCCTTTCAGCATGTAAAAATAATGTTCCACAAAGCCAAGCTCATCCAGCGGCTGAACAGGCTCTTTGCCATCAGTCAGCCTTTTTCTGAAGGCGATAATCGACGGGGCGGCTGCTATCAGTCTGAGAGCCTGCTCCATTGTCGGCTTGAACGCAAACGATTTATCCCCGAATGAAGAAACGGCCGTGCGAAGAACCGCCATATCGTCTAATTCGGCAGGAAGGCTGCGGATCAATCGCTCGCATGCTTCTGGCAGCACACGGAATGAAGCGAGCATCTCATTGAATTGGCTGAGTTCCGCTTCCGTCGGAAATGACCCGTTGAGTATCAGATAAGCGACTTCTTCAAATGTGGATGTAAGCGCCAGTTCATCAGCATTGTACCCTCTGTAGATCAGCTTTCCCTCTTCACCGTCAATGCGGCTGATGGCTGTTTCAACACAAGTAATCCCTTTTAATCCATGATAAACCATATCAATTCCTCCTTTTTCCTTTGTAAATATCATTATAGTTGATATAATATTTAAAAAATATTGAATTATATTGATGTCTTTGATTAACAAAATTAATCAGGAGGACTGCAATGGATTTTAAATGGCTTCATACCTTTGTTACTGCCGCAAAATACGAAAATTTCAGAAAGACGGCGGAAACCTTATTTATTTCTCAGCCGACCGTCACCGTTCAAATTAAACTGCTTGAGGAAGAACTCGGGTGCCAGCTGTTCACCCGCAAAGGAAGAAGCATTCATTTAACGAAAGAAGGCCGCGCTTACCTTCCTTTCGCCCTTCGCCTGCTGGAAGACTATGAATCGAGCATGGCAGAGCTTCACAGAATCAGACAGGGCTATTCGCAGACATTGAATCTAGCGGTTTCACCGCTTATCGCCGATACGATTCTCCCATTTGTATTAAAAAAATACACAGCGCTGCATCCGAATTCGGAGATCAAAGTAAAGATCGCCGAATCAGCTGAAATCGCTCCCCTGATTTCAGCCGGCCATGCAGATATCGGTTTAAGCTGCTTAAACGTGCAATCGTCAAACCTGAACTGCTATTCCATGTACAGCGATCCCGTGATTTTGGTTGCCCCTCATGACGGCCGCGATTCAGAACAAGCGCCGCCGCTCGATGTCGAAGATTTGCTTGAAGAATATTTGCTGTTGACCCATAATCACCCCGAATACTGGGACGACCTCGTCAGGCAGCTGAGGATCAAATTTCCGTTCGTCAGAACAATGCTCGTAAGCCAAACGCATATTACGAAACGATTTATTTCAGAAGGACTCGGTATATCATTTTTGCCGCTGTCGACTGTGCGCCGCGAGCTGATGGAAGGAAGATTAATAGAGGTGCCGTGCGATTTCATGAAGCTTCCTGTTGCAGGGGGATATGCAATTAGTCTGAAAGATAATGAGAAGGTCGAACACTTTTTAGCGTTTTTAGCCGAGTTCCGTTTCTAAACGAAAAAAAACCCGTTCATCATGATGAACGGGCTTGTCCCTGCAACATTAGAAGCGTTTTGCTCCAAGATAGCGGGGCTTCCAATAGCTGTTTGTCATATCGCTGATCGTTACGCCGTCAGAACCGGCATGAACGAATTGATTGTTTCCGATGTAAACCCCCATATGCGAAGGTCCCGGCTGATATGTCGTGAAGAATACGAAATCACCTACTGCAGGGCTTGATACGCTCTTCATCGAATTCCAGTAACCGGCTGTGTTCGTTCTCGCCACATTTGTCTGTTTATTGAGGATGTACCAGACAAATCCGCTGCAGTCAAATCCTGATGTAGATGTTCCGCCCCATTTATAAGGCGTTCCGATAAGGGCTTTTGCATCTGAAACAAGCTTTGACGTATTCAGCGCTGAAGAGGTTTGCGCAGGTGCCTTACTTGTTTTGCTTGAAGAAGAAGGCTTTGTTGTTGATGCAGCTTTTACGCTTTTCGTCCCTTTAACTTTTAATACTTGTCCAATCCGGATTAAATCTGTTTTTAAACCATTCAGAGACTTCAGTTCATTGACGGTCATGCCGTATGTCCGAGAAATTTTCCAAAGGCTGTCTCCCTTGACCACTTTATGCGTAGCTGATGAAGCTTGCGACGCTTTTGCAGACGATGAACTGCTTCCATTGATCGACAACCTCTGCCCTATGTAAATGATATCGGATTTCAGCTTGTTTTCCTGTTTAATCTTGCTGATACTTGTACCGTACTTCTTCGAAAATCCCCATAACGTATCCCCTTTTTTCACCGTTATGGTTTGCGCGGAAGCCGCTCCCGCAAATAAAGTCGATCCTAAAACAACCGCTGATGCTGCTGTTATTACTTGTTTTTTCATGTTGTCCTCCCACTAGCAGAATTCTTTATATTTTTAAAGGCAAAAATTAGCAGTTTCATGATTTTTGAGAACGGCTGCTTCAGCCTTCCTCTGCTTCTATTATAAGGAGGGGTTTCCATCAGGTATAGTCTTGACTTACTAAGTCAAATTCCTTAATTATTCGTTTTTAAAAAAAGTTTTTAAGGGTCGATAATATTTCATTTACATTTCAAAGGTAACTTAAATACTACATTTTCGCACTTTCCTGCAGCGAAAATTACAATTTTAGAAAGAGTGTTAAATACTTTATTTTACATTTTTGTTATTAACTCGTAAAAATGCATAGTGACGGACGTCGCTGCGCTTTAAAATAAAAAAAGGCTGCCCGAATGCAGCCTGAAACTTTTTATAAATATCTGCGATGGACAGCCTTTCCATCATAGGAAAACATGACGGGCTTATCTTCGAGCACGGTTTCGACATGCACGCTTCTTCCCCATAGCTGGTGAAGGTAAGGCAGAACTTTTTCAAGATACTTTAAATCGAGTTCGATCCCTTCATACCAATGCTTAATGTATAATTCATTGTTCTTTAAGTAATCTCCATCCTCAACTGTCAAATAAGGAAATCCTCCGTTGACTCTCATGCTGACAAGCTGATCGCGCACAGCCTTCCAATCCTTGTCGATGATTTTATAATCCCTTCCCTGTTTTTGAAACAAGTAGAGATCTTCCCTCATCACGAGATCTTTCGTTAAATAGTTTCTGATAAATGAAATGTCTGATTCGATCTCCCTGACTTCAAATATTTTTTCTCTCCCCGAGTCCGGCTTTACACCCATCTTCTTCATATCTTCTGTCGGGTTGTTGTAGCGCTCCTCTATGTCCTCAAATATTTTCAATCCGAGATAATAAGGATTGATGCCCGTTTTTGACGGCTGAACCACTCCCGCGTTGAGCTTGGCAAATTCGATCGCTTCACTTGATGTCAGATCAAGCTCACGGATGATTCGCTGATGCCAATAGGACGCCCATCCTTCATTCATGATTTTCGTTTCAAGCTGCGGCCAGAAATACAGCATTTCCTCTCTCATCATCGTTAAGATGTCGCGCTGCCAAGGCTCCAGCTCCCGCGAATGTTCTTCAATGAACAGCAGAATGTCTTTTTCCGGCTTCGGCGGAAACTTTTTTTTCGTCCTTTTCTTCTTCTCTTTCGATCCTTTGTGATCCAGTTCCCAGAGGTCGTCATAAGGAGTGGGCGACGCGTCTGTTTCTTCTTCCTCTTCGTCATCTATGCTCCACGACAGCTTCGGCCTCACGAGCGAAGGGTCAATGTGTTCTTCAATCGCCAGCACCGCATCGAGAAATGCTTCGACTTCTTTTGAGCCGTGGACCGTCTCATAATGTTTAATCCGCTCTGCTGTCGCCGACATGCTTTCAACCATATCGCGCTTCGTATTTTGAAAACGGCAGTTATTTTTAAAGAAATCACAATGAGCTAGAACGTGTGCGACAATCAGCTTATTTTGAATCAATGAATTGCTGTCCAGTAAAAACGCGTAACACGGATTTGAATTAATGACAAGCTCATATATTTTGCTCAAGCCAAAGTCATAGTGAAGCTTCATTTTGTGAAATTGCTTGCCGAAACTCCAATGGCTGTATCTTGTCGGCATCCCGTATGCGCCGAATGTATAAATGATTTCAGCCGGACAAATTTCATATCTCATCGGATAAAAATCCAGGCCGAATCCTTCCGCGATCTCCGTAATTTCTGCTATCGCCCGCTGCAGCTCTTTTTGCTCCCGTATGCTCAATACTCAAATCCCCCCCGGTTGGACTTATCTTTATTGTATGAGCCGGGATTTGAAAAGATGAAAGGCAGCTGTCGGTTTGACAGCTGCCTCTTTGGTTAGTTCGCTATTTGCATGTCAAGGGATGAAGCAAAGCTCTCATAGCGGATGTTTTCCATCTGAACGCCAAGATTTTGCAATCCTTCAATCACGCTTTTCATAAATGAAAGCGGACCGCATACATAAAATTCGCCATTTGGATCTTTCACGATCGATTTCAAAAGCTCTTCATTCACCCGGCCTTTTACAATATGATCTTCCGTCGCTTCAGCACCCCTGCTGTAGACAAACAGGAGACGGTACGCCGGATTGGCGCCGAGCAGCTTCTCCGTTTCTTCCTTGAAAGCGTGGTGCTGTTCAGATTTCGCAGCGTGCACGAATGTGATCTCGCGGCTGCTTTCTTTTTGAGCCAATGTTTGCACCATGCTCATGACAGGCGTGATGCCTGATCCGGCGCTGATGAAGTAAACCGGACGATCCGTTCCTTCGGAAAGGGTAAAATCTCCGGCCGGAGCGCTCACTTCCAAGCTGCCCCCGATCTCCATGTTCTCATGCAGATAGCTTGATACCCTTCCGACCGGTTGCCCTTCCTCCGCTTCCAGTTTGACTGAAATGCGGTAGTAGTCTTTATTCCAGGCATCTGACAAGCTGTACTGCCTTGTTAAGAAATATGGTTCGCCGGGAATTTTAATGCGGACAGATACGTACTGTCCGGGACTGAAAGCGGGCAAATCCGTTCCATCGGCAGGCTTCAAGTAAAAGGAAGTAATCGTAGCGGATTCGACCCGCTTATCCATGATGACAAACGGTTTAAATCCTTCCCAGTTTCCATCCTGCTTTTTGTCTTCTTCATACATTTGTTTTTCGACTTCAATAAATACGCGGGCGATCTCTTCATAGGCTTCTGCCCATGCCTGGAGAATGTCCTCTGTCGCAGCTTCGCCGAGCACGATTTCAATGGCTTCCAAAAGGTGCTGACCGACAATAGGATAGTGCTCTGGTTTCACATGCAAACTTTTGTGTTTATGTCCGATTTGTTTGACAACCGGCAGCAGGTCTCCGAGCCGGTCGATGTTCTCAGCCGCCTGCAAAACAGTAAAAGCCAAAGCTTTCGGCTGTCCGCCGGTTTGCTGGCGGGACATGTTGAAGATATTTTTCAATTCAGGGTGCGCATTAAACATCCGCTTGTAAAAACAAGTGGTGATCTCTGTTCCCTTTTCTTTTAAAACAGGGGCGGTCGATTTGACAATTTGCATGGTTTTTTCAGATAGCATAACGCTTTCTCCTCTCCAGTCACTTTAAAGATGTATTTCAAATACATCTTTAAAGGTGCAATAAGATCTTTTTTTAAATGGGACTGTTACTTTTGATTAAAGATGTATTTTGAATACATCTTTATACTAGACTTTTAATGGAATTAAAGCAATATTTTCAATGAATGTTTTATATTTTTGTAACAATTTCCGCTTCACCCTCATAACCGAAGGCAAATGTGATAAGATAATGGAAACTTGTTTGATTGAGGTAATGCGATGAAATTAACAAATTATACGGATTACTCATTGAGAGTACTGATTTTTCTAGCAACCAAAAACTCAAACGAGCTTGTCAATATAAAAGACATCGCCGAATCTTATTCCATTTCAAAAAACCACCTTATGAAGGTGATTTACGAGCTTGGCAAGCTTGGCTACGTTGAAACGATTCGGGGCCGCAACGGCGGGATTCGTCTCGGAAAAGCGCCTGAACTGATTAATATCGGTGAAGTCATAAGAAATACAGAAGATGATTTTAACCTTGTCGAGTGTTTTAACGGAGAAAAAAACCATTGTATACTTTCTCCGATCTGCGGATTAAAGCATGTTTTAAACAAAGCCCTTTCCGCCTATTTGGACGTATTGGATCAATACACTCTGCAGGATATTATCGTTAATCAGGACCATATACGTAAATTATTGAGTTAACGAAGGAAGCTGCTTCCTTCGTTTTTTTTTGTTATAGAGTAAAAATATTCACGTTGATGATCGCATTAGTCACCGGGTGAAAATACACCTCGGCGTGCGCCGAAAATGATTTGCCTTCCTGATTGACGGTTACCCTGAAGACATCTTTTGTCTCTTCATCATTGACTTGAGTGCGCCCTAAATATTCATAATCCTCAAGCTTTGCGCCTTCGTATTTTTCTTCAAGGGCGCTCCAGGCGATTCTCTCCCACCGTTCTGGCGCATCGGAAACACCTGCTTGAAAGTGGCTTTTCGCCGGGAATGACAAAAGCGTTAATATGCAAAAAAAGTACGTGCAATATCGTTTTTTCATTTCCATTCGCTCCGCATGTATTGTACATACGTTAGCTTGACCGGAAACGGAGAATGTCATGCAGACATTTTTTCGCGGTATAGCGTATACCATCCTCATATTTCTAGTCCGTCAAACAAGGGAGACCAAGTTTTGCCCGGAGAAAAAAACACCCCGCCACATAAAATAATCATGACTCCTCAGAAAGAAGGGAGAGTGGCGAAATTGAATTACGCTGACTATGACAAAGCTTTGTATTATACGCACCGCTCGCAGTGGGACAACCTGCTGATCCTGATGGTGCGGACAGAAGACGATTTATTATCAAAGCGGATCGAGCATTTTTTGCACGCCTACAATTTTGAAAGAGATGACGCCATTGTCGAAAAAAGGCTTTATGATCTGCTGCAATACATTGATCACGCCTCATTTTCGGGACAAGAACACGAAAACGGCGTGCTCGTTTTTACGTAAAATAAAATAAGCCTGGCGCTCTAATCAGCGTCAGGCTTTTTGAAATTCGGCAAAGTGCAGAAGCTCTTCCATTACATTTTTGATATTGGCTTTGGCTGCTTCAGTAACCGTATGGTGTTCCTCATCAATATGAATTGGATCGAGCACAAGCTGCTTTGTGATGACGTTCGCATAAACTCCGCGCGCGACAATACGCATATTGGCGAGCGCGTTCATCCCGCCTTTGCCGCCTCCTGCACAAGCAAAAAGCGCCACCGGTTTGCCCGAGAACTGTTCATTGCTTAAAAAATCGAGCGCATTTTTCAAAGCGCCGCTCATACCGCTGTGGTATTCGGGAGATAATAAAACGACAGCGTCTGCTTCTTTGACCGAAGTTTTCAGTTTTTGAACATTCTCCAGCGAGCTCTGCTCTTCATCTCCGTTGAAAATCGGTAGGATGAACTCGCTTAGATCGATAAGCTCGGCCTGATACGTGCGGGCGATATAGGAAGCGGCGATCCGCGTTCTGCCCTGTTTTCTCGCGGTTCCGCTGACTACGGTTATTTTCATTTGATCATCTCCCGTCATTTTGTTGTAGTCCGTGTTTAACTGCAAAGAGCGCGGCTTGCGTGCGATCGGATAAGCCAAGCTTTGACAGCAGATTGGATACATGAGTTTTCACTGTTTTTTCGCTGATAAATAAAGAAGCGGCGATTTCCTTGTTGCTTTTCCCTTTTGTAATTTCCAATAAAACATCTTTTTCTCTTTTTGTCAATTGATGTATTTTTTCTTTCTCATCAGCCTGTGACATATGGTGAAAGACGTGGGACATGATGCTTGGATCCAAGGAATATCTCCCTCCATAAACAGCACGTATCGTCTCGACAAGTTCATCAGGTTCGGCGTCTTTGAGCTGATAGGCAGAGGCTCCAGCCTGGATGGCGGGAATCACATAGCTTTCATCCGCATAGCTTGTCAGCGCTATGATTTTGACAGACGGATATTCCTTTTTTATTCGCTTTGTCGCCTCAATTCCGTCCATTTCAGGCATTGATAAATCCATTAATACGATGTCTGCCTCCCGTCTTCGCAAGACATCGAGCGCCTCAATTCCTGTTGATGCCTCTCCGACAACGTCAAAATCGCTTTTTGTTTTGAAAAAAAACAAGAGGCCTTTTCTGACAATATGATGATCATCGGCAATGATGATTTTCACCTTTTCCATCCTGCCTCCCCCTTCTCCTTCAAAGGCAAAACCGCCCGGATTTTCGTCCCCTTACCGATTGCGGAGTCGATCAAAAACGTGCCGCCCGCTTTTTCCGTCCGCTCCTTCATTCCTTTCAGCCCAAGCGTCGGAAGCCCCGCGTCAGGATCGTACTGAAACCCTTTGCCGTCATCTTCGATCTCCAAGACGGCAGACGATTGGAATACATCGATTTTCACTTGTATGCGGCTAGCATCGGCATGCTTTTTGCAATTGTTGAGAGCTTCCTGGCTCAGCCGCCACATCAATTCCTCAGCAGCAGGCGGCAGCCGGAGCACACCGCTGAGCGTGAAGATCACCTGAAGGCCGAGCACTTCCGCATATTTTTCAAGAGCCGCCGCCAACCCTTCTTCAAGGCCTTGGGGCCTCAGCTGCCATATTAACGCCCGCATCTCAAGCAGTGCTTCATGAGAAAGATGTTGCATAAACTCGAGCATTTCCCTGATCTCAGGCTGGTCTGTCATTTCCCCCGCCGCTTTAGCGGTCAAGCTGAGCGAAAAAAGCATTTGATTGACGGAATCATGCAAGTCCTGAGCCAATCTGTTTCTTTCGGTCAGCAGCATGTGTTTTTGCTGTTGTTCAGCAAGTCGCATCCGTTTGATCGCCATCCCGATTTGCAAAGCAACAGCTTCGAGGAGCGCCAGTTCCCCGCGGCTGAAATGAATTTTGTCCGGAGCCGCAACGTTCAGCAAACCGAACCGTTTCTTCTGATCGCTGAGAGGGACGGTTGCATGATGTGTGATGCCTTCCGGATCTCCGGTCTTCTGTCTCATGGCCGTCGTAATTCGCCGGCAATGAATGATATTTTTCGCCCTGTCCAGCTTTCCGTCCCTATATTGTTCAAGACAGTAGCAGCTTCCTTCGCATAATAAACGGTTGTGCCGGTAAGAAAGCGCCTGAGGCAGGCGGACCGAAGCGGCCAGTTCAAAGCTCCCCTTTTCATCGATCAGAAAAAGCCACGCCGTTTTGAGTCCCGTTAAGCTGAGCAGCTTTTTTAAAACAGCATGTAGCGTTTCTTTTAGATGGTTCCCTTCGTTTAAAGCTTCCGCTATTTCTTTGAGCGTTTTCAATTTTTCAAACTGCGTGTCTTCCCGCAAAAGATTCATCCCCTTAACCCGGAGTTTCTTTTATTATATCGATATTTGATAAAAAAAAGGCCACCTCATGAGATGAACTTTTCTAAGACTTTTGACCGAGAAGGGACAAAGCGAATCGTTAAGCTTCTTCCTCCCAAAACAAATCGTCAAGCGTTTTGTCCAGCGCCTTTGCGATCGCGAGGCAAAGGTGCAATGTCGGATTGTATTTATTTTTTTCGATCAGCCCGATCGTCTGTCTTGTCACATTGACCCGCTCGGCAAGCTGGGCTTGTGTCAAAGACTTTTCGACCCGGGCGAGTTTGACCCGGTTAACCATATGCTCACCCGCCATTTTCATTTAATCATCTAATAGATCTTGATTTTTCCGAAAGGATTTGCGCAACGAGATAAAGTTGATCAGAAAATGAAAAAATACAAACAACATCACCATCATAATAAAGTCAAACCAACTGCCGGGGTGTTTTGGTATGCCGGTAAAAATAAGCACTAAAATGGCAAATATGATGCCGGAAGCGAGGCTGAGAGCCGTGATCTCTTTTCTTTTTTTCCTGTACGCCGCTTGACCTGCAATCTCCGGATATTCAAACCCCGACAAAAGATAGCGGAACAATATCCAGCCTGCATAGACTGCAAAACCGATGGCACTGACGATGTATTCGGATGCCGGTCGCCCTAAAATGAGGCCCCGGATGATCATATCCAAAAATAAGATAGCAGCGACAATCGTACCGGCTTCGCTAAAAAATTGCGTCATTTTCTTTTCTACGTATTCATCCCCGGTTTTGATCCATTTCATGTCAGCCATTTTCCCCTTTCATATGCAATTTATATCTAACTTATTGTTAAATATATATTACATCATTTATGGCCGCTTATCAATAAAAATTGAAAACCCGCCGTGTAGCAAGGCGGGTTTTCAGCGATTATCAATTTGAAGTCGCTTTTACAATATCATCGATTTTTTTCATCACTTCATCTGTCAATTGATGGAGAAGCGCTTCACTGTCTTCATTGGTTGGGCCTTTGACCGCGAAATAAAATTTCACTTTAGGCTCTGTGCCAGATGGACGGAGGCAGAACCATGAGCCGTCTTCAAGGAAATATTTCAAAACATTGGATGTCGGAAGATCGATCGTTTCTGTTTTGTTTTCCTTCAGCAGCGTCCGCTTCCCTGTCAAATAGTCTTCTGCGGATACAACGTCTTTTCCGGCGATGGAAAGAGGCGGCTGTTCTCTGAATGTGCTGAGGATGGCTGCGATTTGCTCCGCTCCCTCTTTTCCTTTTAAGGTCAGGGACTTCAAGCCTTCTCTATAGAAGCCGAACGTTTGATACAATTCGAGGAGCCCATCATACAGCGATTTTCCCTGCTTTTTATAGAAGGCGCATACCTCAACCGCAAGCAGTGCTGCCTGGACGGCATCCTTGTCTCTTGCGAAATCGCCGATCAAGTAACCGTAGCTCTCCTCATAACCGAATTGGAAAGCATATTCGCCCGATGCTTCAAATTGTTTGATTTTTTCTCCGATGAATTTAAAGCCGGTCAGCGTGTTGATCGTGTCAAGTCCGAAAGAAGCGGCAATGTCGCGCCCCATTTCGCTCGTCACAATCGTTTTTAGAACGACTCCGTTATCAGGCAGCGTGCCTTTCTGCTGTTTTTGCGATAGCAGATAATGCAAAAGCAGCGCGCCGGTTTGATTTCCTGTCAGCACCGCGTAACGGCCTTCTTGATCCTTTACAGCAACGCCGAGGCGGTCCGCGTCGGGATCGGTTCCGATCAGAATATCGGCTCCTTTTTCTTCTCCGAGCCTGATCGCATATTCAAAAGCGGCGTGCTCTTCCGGATTAGGAGAAGACACGGTCGAAAAGTCAGGATCAGGCAGCTCCTGTTCCGGAACGACTGTGACATGCTCATACCCGAGAGCTTTCAAGCCGCGTCTCACGGATTTATTTGCCGTGCCGTGCAGCGGGGTGAAAATGACTTTGACTTCAGTTTCCTTTGCCAGATCAGGATTGACAGAAATCGATGTCAGTTTATCGAGATACGCTTGATCGATTTCCTCGCCGATTATTTTGATCAACCCTTTTTCGGTTAAGGCAGCTTCATCGCCTGCTTCGATTTCCAATTCATTTTCAATCGCATTGACATAGCCGATGAGTTTGTCGGCATCAGCAGGCGGAAGCTGCGCGCCGTCCCCTCCGTAGACTTTATAGCCGTTGTATTCAGGCGGGTTATGGCTCGCCGTGATGACAATACCTGCAAACGCATTCAGTTCTCTTACCGCAAAGGAAAGTTCAGGTGTCGGGCGCAGTTCGTCAAACACGTACGTTTGAACGCCGTTTTCCGCGAGCGTTTTAGCAGCTTCCATTGCAAATTCAGGCGACTTGTGGCGGGAATCGTACGCGATCACAACGCCGCGCTTTTTTGCTTCTTTGCCGTTCGCTCCTATGTATGCGGCAAGGCCCGCCGATGCTTTGCGAACCGTATAAACGTTCATGCGATTCGGACCGGGTCCGATCTCTCCGCGCATGCCGGCTGTACCAAACTCAAGTTTTTTATAAAAGCAATCCTCTAGTTCTTTTTCATTTCCTTCAGCTTCCAAAAGAAGCGATTTTAATTCGGAATCTAAGTTTTCTTTGTTTTTCCAGCGTTCATAGCTCGTTCTCCAGCTCATGATTACCTCCAATGTTCTAGCTAAGTAATTGCAGCTTTTCTTTTATCATATCGACAAACAGCCGCTTTGTCCAAATTTAGCATGCCGAACGAAAAAAATGAGGCTGCCTGATCAAGACAGCCTCACATTAGGCCATTCGGTTGATTTTTAAAGAAAATTCATCAAGGGCATTTGACCCGATACATCATCTGCTTTCCAGCGGGACAACAGCGTCGTGAAGAAGTCCTTCCAATGCTTGGACATGCCGGGCCTTCGTTTCGCCATCCCAGTTCAGCTTCTCGCTCATGTAGTCGGTAAGGCTGTCTTTGTAAGTGCGGACCCAATTGATATCAAAGAACAGCGCACCCGTTCTGCGGACGAAGAAGTCTGCCGGGACGGCAGCCATTTCTTCCTCGATCCCGTAATCCATTTCTGCCAGTACATGGACAGGAATGCGGCGGTCTGCTGCTTCATCTTTCAGGGATGGGACACGATCAAACAGGCGGTCTGCGTTTGAACCGTATCGTGCGGCGATCTGTTTTGCCGTCTCTTCGGACAGTCCAGCTTTGATCCCTTCGGCTGCTTTCACTTGAATAAAATCCTCCAGATTTTTGGAACCGCCGATATGGCCGCCTGAGATCGGCATCGTTTTTGTTCTGCAAGGACCGAAGTCTCTGCCGCCCTCTTCTTTTAATCGGTCTCTGACAAGATCGACGATATGCTCAGCCATTTTTCTGTAGCCGGTCAGCTTTCCGCCGGCAATCGTGATCAGTCCGGATTCAGAAGTCCAGATCTCATCTTTCCGGGAAATCTCGGACGGGTCTTTTCCTTCTTCATGAATCAGCGGTCTGAGCCCCGCCCAGCTTGATTCGACATCTTCGGCCTTGATTCCCAGTTCAGGGAACATATAGTTGATTGCATTAATGACATAATCCCTGTCTGCAGTCGTCATTCGAGGATGTTCCAGATCCTCGTTGTAGACGGTGTCCGTTGTGCCGACATATGCCTTTCCGTCTCTCGGAATCGCGAACACCATGCGGCCGTCGGGCGTATCAAAATAAACGGCTTGTTTTAAAGGAAAGACCGATTGATCAAAAACAAGATGCACGCCTTTTGTATGCTGAAGGTGTTTGCCTTCTTTTGAATGGTCTTTTTCCCGTAGACGGTCAACCCACGGACCCGCGGCATTCACGATTTTTTTCGCGTGGACACGGTACGTTTTTTTCGTGAAGACGTCTTCAATGACCACGCCGGTGACCTTGCCGTTTTCATAAATAAAATCGCTTACTTTCGCATAATTGACGGCCTCGGCTCCGAATTTAACCGCTTCTTTCATGACTTCGATCGTCAACCTGGCGTCATCCGTCCGGTATTCGACATAATAGCCGCCGCCTTTCAGGCCGTTCTTTTTCACAAGCGGCTCTTTTTGAAGCGTTTCCTCGGCATTCAGCATGCTCCTCCGCTCAGCTTTTTTGACACCTGCTAAAAAGTCGTACACTCGCAGTCCGATTGAAGTGCTGAATTTGCCGAAAGTGCCTCCCTTATGCATCGGAAGCAGCATCCATTCAGGCGTTGTCACGTGCGGACCGTTTTCATAGACGATCGCCCGCTCTTTGCCGACCTCGGCTACCATTTTCACTTCAAATTGCTTTAAATAGCGAAGTCCGCCGTGTACGAGTTTCGTGGAGCGGCTTGACGTTCCGGCCGCAAAGTCCTGCATTTCGCAAAGCGCCGTTTTCATTCCGCGAGATGCGGCGTCCAATGCCGTCCCTGCGCCTGTAATACCTCCGCCGATAATAAACACGTCATACTTCTGCTTCGTCATATTCTGTAAAATATCGTCCCGTTTGCGGCTTGAAAATAATGATTCCATGTTCATGTCCTCCCTTGTTGTCACGGTAAAAAAATAGAAAAAGAGACCACAAACATCCAAAGCGCTGATACTGCTTTGGTGCCTGCGGTCTCTCCTCTTCTCCAACCGTTTCTATTAACTTAATTAGATTGTAACATACATGCGGCTTATTTAAAAGCCCTAGCTGCATTTACAGCTTTCTTCCACCCGCTGTACAGACTCTCACGCTCTTTTTCTTCCATTTTCGGTTCAAAACGTTTGTCAAGCTGCCACTGGTCTTTGATCTCGGAACGATCACTCCAGAAGCCGACAGCAAGACCCGCTAAATAGGCTGAACCGAGCGCGGTTGTTTCATTGATTTCAGGACGTTCTACAGGGACATCCAAAATGTCGCCCTGAAAATCCATCAGGAAGTTGTTTTTGACAGCTCCGCCGTCGACTCTCAGCGTTTTCACCGAGATCCCGGAGTCTTCCATCATTGCGTCAAGAACATCTTTCGTTTGATAGGCAAGCGCTTCAAGCGTTGCTCTAACAAAATGCTCTTTCGTCGTACCCCGGGTCAGTCCGAATACAGCGCCGCGGACATCGCTGTCCCAATAAGGCGTGCCTAAACCTACAAATGCAGGAACCACATAAACACCATCGGCAGATTCTGCTCTTACAGCGTATTTTTCACTTTCTTTGGCGTCCTTAAACATTCTCAGCCCATCACGGAGCCATTGAATAGCGGAACCAGCGACGAAGACGCTGCCTTCCAGCGCATATTCCACCTTTCCGTCGATGCCCCAAGCGATTGTCGTCAGCAGGCCGTGCTCTGATTTGATCGCTTTCTCGCCGGTGTTCATCAGCATAAAGCAGCCTGTTCCATACGTGTTCTTAACCATTCCCTCTTCAAAGCAAGCCTGCCCGAACAATGCTGCCTGCTGGTCGCCGGCTGCACCTGCAATCGGAATGTTTTTGCCGAAGAAATGATAATCGACCGTTTCAGCGTATACATGCGATGAAGGCTTGACTTCAGGAAGCATCGATTTCGGTACGCCGAGAATATCGAGAAGTTCATCATCCCATTTGAGGTCATAGATGTTGAACATCAGTGTTCTTGAGGCGTTTGAATAATCTGTCACATGCGCTTTTCCGCCGGACATTTTCCAGATCAGCCAAGAATCGATCGTACCGAAGAGAAGGTCGCCGTTTTCCGCTTTCTCCCGTGCCCCTTCCACATGATCCAAAATCCATTTCACCTTCGTGCCTGAAAAATAAGGATCGATTAAAAGGCCTGTTTTTTCTCTGATCGTTTCTTCATAGCCTTGTTCTCTCAATTCCTGACATATTTCCGCCGATTGGCGGGACTGCCACACAATCGCATTGTAGACCGGTTTACCGGTATGTTTATCCCAAACAACGGTCGTTTCCCGCTGGTTGGTGATCCCGATTCCGGCAATTTGCGCGGCTTCGATTCCCGATTCTGAAAGCGCAGAAGCGATCACCGACAGAACGGAGCCCCAGATTTCATTTGCATTGTGTTCAACCCAGCCGGGGTTTGGAAAATATTGCTGAAATTCTTTTTGCGCAATATGGACGATTTCGCCTGCTTTGTTGAAAACAATCGCCCTTGTGCTTGTGGTGCCTTGATCAAGAGACAAAATGTATTTTTCCATTTTTGGAAACTCCCCCTTATATGTCTGTTAAGATTTGCGTTTTTTTTTAAATGTTGACCGATTGATCAACCGATTGTTTTTTCATATGAATATAGAAACCTAACAATATCACAACTAGTATAACGCTTACAATCCAAAATGTGTTGGTGATGTGCCCTTTGAATGCGGCGTTGTAAAAAACGCCTGCAAATGAACCGCCGAGCGCCGGTCCTAAAACAGGAATCCACGCGTACTTCCAATTTGAACTTCCTTTGCCTGCAATCGGAAGGACAAAGTGGGCGATTCTCGGCCCCAAATCGCGGGCAGGGTTAATCGCATAGCCTGTTGTTCCGCCGAGCGAGAGCCCGATCGCCACGATCAGAAATCCGACAACGAGCGGATTCAGTCCGTCAGTAAACTTGTTTGCACCGATCGCTAAAAGTCCGAGAACGAGAACAAAAGTCCCCAATGTTTCACTGAACAGGTTTGCAAATGTATTTGGAATCGCCGGCCCTGTCGAAAATACTCCCAGCTTCGCGCCTTGATCTTCGGTTTCTTTCCAGTGCGGCAAGTAGTGAAGAAAAACGAGCACCGCTCCTAAAAATGCGCCGATCATCTGTCCCAAAATATAGGAAGGCACTTCTTTCCAAGGAAAATCTCCGACAAATGCCAGCCCCAATGTCACGGCCGGATTTAAATGCGCTCCGCTGATGCCGCCGACGGCATATACCGCCATGGCCACGCCAAGCCCCCAGCCGAAGACGATCACAATCCATCCGGATTGATGGGACAGCGATTTTTTCAAATTAACTCCTGCACAAACTCCAGCTCCAAAGACGATGAGCAGCATCGTTCCGATAACTTCCCCCCAAAATGCTGTCAAGGCTATCCCTCCTAAAATCTATTCTGAAGTGTTATTTTAAAGATGAACACCATGGGCTCACCTTTTCCACTGTGTCTATAAGACCATAAAAAAACACAGCAAACTTTCTTTACATCATACTGAGTAAAGAACTGCTGTGGTCTCCGGGTCTCCGTCACAATGTATTAACTTAGTAAGATCGTATCGTATAGTGAAAGCGTTGTCAATAATTTTTCACATTTTAAATTTTTACTTCCAGTATTTTTTCCATAGATCAGTGTCTGAGGTGGTGACTGCGGATGCCCCTGCTGCAAGCGCCTGCTCGACGTCTTTTTCAGTACGGATAAACCCGCCCGCAAAGATCGGAATGCCAGTTATTTCTTTGACTTCCTTGATCAGTTCCGGCACCACTCCGGGAAGCACTTCTATATAGTCGGGTCTGTGCTTTTTCACCAATTCAATACTCTTCTTCATGGCGCTTGTGTCTATTAAAAACATGCGCTGGATCGCATACACTTTCTTCTGCTTTGCTTTTGCGATAACGCTTGATCTTGTAGAGAGAATGCCCGCCGGCTTCATTTCCTGGCAAATGAATTCCGCCCCGTATTCATCATGCTTAATTCCTTGGATCAGATCGACGTGAACAAACATTTTTTTCCCATGAGATCTTGCCGCGCTGATGACGCCTCCCAGCTGTCCAAGATGGATGTCAAGCAGCACCCCGTATGAAAACGGGCTGTCCAGGAATGTATCAAACTGCTTCATATTACGTACCGCAGGTAAAATTTGTTGATCGTAAAAACTCATGTTCCATCTCCTTCACTTGCTATCTTGCTTCTGTATTACACTAATGGAATTTCCGCCTCATTGCAATCCTTTATAAACAGAAGCCTCTCACGGTGCCCGGGCAAATCATTTTACATTTACCTTCAGTCATGTCCATAATTTAACACAACCAACTCGAATGGGGGAATTTTTTATGAAAGCGATCATCCATGAAGGAATCAAGGGCCTTTCAGGACTGAAATATACAGACGTTTCCGACAAAACGCCCGGTCCGGGTGAAGTCAAAATCAGACTGAAAGCGGCCGGACTGAACCACCGTGACTTGTTCCTCTTTCAATCCAGGGAGGCGGGTGATGCCCCATTTATACCCGGCTCCGACGGAGCAGGCACGATCGAAGAGACAGGCGAAGGCGTTCAGGGCCTCGCCGTTCATACAGAGGTGATCATCAATCCGAGCATCGGCTGGGAATATACGGATTCTGTTCCGCAAGTACCCGACATTCTCGGCGGCCCATCTGACGGAACCTTCGCAGAGCATGTCATCGTCCCGGCGAAGCACGTGTTGAAAAAACCGGCGCACCTTTCCTGGGAGGAAGCAGGCGTCTTGCCTTTATCCGCTCTGACCGCTTACAGGGCTTTATTTACGAAAGGACATTTAAAAAAAGGCGAACACATCTTAATACCGGGAGTCGGCGGAGGCGTCGCCACAAACGCAGTGCTCATGGCAAAGGCAGCAGGCGCGCGGGTGACTGTAACCTCCCGAAGCGAAGAAAAAAGAAAAGAAGCGCTCCGCTATGGGGCGGATCTCGCAATTGAAAGCCGCGGTCTGTGGAAAGAAAGCTTGGGCGGGGAACGGGTTGATTTAATCCTCGACAGCATCGGTCCGGCAACTTTTGCGAATTATTTCGATGTCATCAAGCCGAACGGAAGGATCATCAATTTCGGCGCCAGCTCGGGAGACAGCATCCAGCTTCCGCTGCGCTCGCTCTTTTTCCCGCAGATCAGCATCATCGGCACTTCGATGGGCAGCCTCGAAGAATTTCGGCAAATGATTGATTTTATCGAACGCCATTCCCTTAAGCCGGTGCTTGATCAAGTGTTTCCTTTATCAGAAGCGGTTGCAGCCTTTAAACGGATGAAAGACGGGGAGCAGTTTGGAAATATCGCTTTGCAAATAGGCGGGTAACCTCTGGGGAACGGCGGCTTGCCAGTCCTCAGCCGCCGTTTTTTGGTTTTGACCGAAAAAAGAGGTCAGCCCCATAATGAAAGCAGCCACAGCACGACCGGAAGGGTGACGATGCTGAGTATTGTACTGATAAACGTCGCGCTTGAAACGATTTCCGGCTTTGTTTCAAACTGAACCGCCATCAAAGTCGTATTCGCCGCTGTCGGCATGGCCGCCGCCAACACCATGATCTGTTTAACCAGCCCGTCGACGGGGAGAATCAGCGCAAACCCCAAGGCAATGAGCGGAGACACGAATAGTTTCAGCAAAAGCGAGTAAGAAATTTTCCGATATTCGATATGTTGAAAGGAAATCACCGCAAGCTGCATGCCGAGAATAATCATAATCGTCGGAATCGCGGCGTCCCCCACCAATTTAATTCCCGTCATTAACTGTTCGGGAATCGAAATATACCCCAGCTGAAAGCATATGCCGAGCAGGGCACCGTATGCGACCGGCATCCGGATAACCCTTGTCATCACAATTTTAAATCCGCCCGCTTCAGGGCTTCCTTTCGCTGCATAATATATGCCGATCGTGCTCATGACAAGCTGCTGAAGCACCATCAGCACAACGGCGATATCAAGCCCGGCCGTGCCGTAGACAAGCAGGACGACAGGAGTGCCGTAGTTTCCGTTATTCATGAAAGCGGATGATAAAACGAGAGCGCATCGCTCCTGATTGGAATACCCGTGAACATATGAAATGAGGTAGACAAAGAGAATCAAAATGAAACAGAGGCCGAGACAATAGACAGACATATAGATATAATCCATCGTCAGCTTGTTCTCATAAAACGTATCAAACGCTAAAAACGGAGACATTAAATACAGGGACATTTTAGATAGGTTCTGAATATCAAAATGAAGCAGCTTTTGTCCGATGAACCCGATCGCAAATATCCCGAAAACCGGCAGTAAAACAAGCACAAACTCCATGATGCACCTTCTTTTTATGTATAACCGTTTCTCATTAATACTATCAATCATATAGAAAATTCCGTTTGTTTTCAACGGTGTTTCCAGCCCGTTTGCAGTAAAAGAGATCCCGCATACCCGGCCCTGCTTGGCTAGGTATGCGGCAATCTTCTTCATGTACTGGGATGCGGCTGTAAGGAGAACTTGTTCACTCACATTCCGTTTCCCCTGAAACAGACAAACGATTTTGCGGGCCTCCCCTACATGTCGGATGATGACTTTCTGGCGGTTCTTTGATCTTGGCAGTGCTCAAGCAATGGGCATGTTTCAGGATTTTTATATGACCGGCAGCCTTTTCGGTCTTGCTGGTTTAGGCAAATGCAACTGTCTTTTCAAAGGGCATCATTTTTTCTGCCGCGGGCAAATAAAAACCGCAGACAAAAGAAGACATACATTGTCTCTACTGCCTGCGGGGAGTTGCGGATGTCCGTCTATTCCGATTTTAATAGGTGCGATAAGCATTGGTTAAGGAAGGACACGAATTCTTCCACAGGCTGAATGAGCCATGAGCTTTTCCTTGTGTATCACATTCTGCTGTCTCATTGTCATGCTGTTCAGCCTCCGTTGCTTTTTTCTTACTTTGAAGTACACCCGCCTAATCCCATTTCATCATCATCTTTTTCCAAAAACGGACGGCATTTGTATGTTTGCCCTTTGTTTATGATACCCGCTTCATTTCTTTTCTGGAGCGGTCTTTCTTGTAGTATCCAATAAAATAAATGAGACCGACGAACACGGATCCGCCAATGACATTGCCGATAAAAGCCGGAATGATGTTTCCGATAAACTGCCCCCACGTGAACGAGCCTGCAAAAATGGCTGCGGGAATCACAAACATGTTGGCGACAACGTGCTGAAATCCGATTGCGACAAAAGCCATAATTGGAAACCAGATGCCAAGGATTTTCCCTGCTCCGTCTTGCGCGCCGAAAGAAAGCCATACAGCAAGACATACAAGCCAGTTACAGCCAATGCCGGAAATGAGAACCTTGCCGAAGCTCATATCTAGTTTTCCTTGTGCAACGGCGATCGTTTTTTCTAAATAAGGGCCTGTTTCAGTCAATCCAACCAAATGTCCGAAAAAGTAAGCAACAAACAGTGCCCCGATTAAGTTCATAATCGTAACGATTCCCCAGTTAACCGCCAATTGTTTCAGTGATATTTTTCTTGAAAATAAAGCCATCGCAACGGACATCATATTCCCTGTGATCAATTCAGCGCCAGCGAGCACCACAAGGATCAGACCGACAGGAAATACGGCAGCTCCGATCAGGCTGGACAGGCTTCCCCATTCTTTCGGCAGGTCGCCGATTACCCTGATATCAAGCAAGTACCCAAGGGCGATAAATGCGCCGCCTAAAAACCCCAATACAAGCAGTGACGGCAGCGGGAGCTGTATTTTTTTCATTCCTGCTTCAATTGCCGCATCCGCTATTTCATCCGGTTTTCGAAAAGCCATACTAAAACCTCCATTATTTCTTCTTTTCTCACAGTTATGGCAGAAAGACAATAAAAAAAGGCAGCACTCAAATAACCTGTGTCAACCAGGCGTTTGAATGCTGCCTAACTTGTATGCATACCCATACAACAAAATCAAGCAGAATTAAGATATCGAAAGAGAATATATACAGTCCGTGCATACATTCCATTGCTTTTGCCTTCTATAACTGTAGCAATATCCTATCAAATGTGATAAAAATGTGTCAACCCTGCCGCCGCTTCTCTCTTGCGAATGTATAGTTCCCTTCATACTTGACGAGTTTTCTGCCGTCAAGCCACCAGGTGACATTGAAAAGCCGGTCAAGAAAGTATCTGTCGTGCGAAACCGCGATAATCGTCCCTTGAAATTGGCTTAATGCTTCTTCAAGCATCTCCTTCGATTCGATGTCCAAATGGTTTGTCGGCTCATCGAGGATCAGCACATTATGGTTTTGGTGAACGAGCTGGGCCAAGCGAAGCCGCATCCGTTCGCCTCCGCTTAAATTTTTCACTTTTTGAAAGACGGATTGGCCGAAAAACAAAAACTTTGCAAGCAACATTCTGGCTTCGCCTTCTGATGCAGAAACATGTTCACGGAATTCGGCTAAAACCGTGCGCTCTTCCTCCATTTCGCCGACATGCTGCGTCAGATATGCGGCCGATAAATTGCTGCCAAGCTGCACGTCACCGCTGTCCGGTGTTTCCTTTCCGCTAATGATGTTGAGCAGCGTCGTTTTGCCGCTGCCGTTCTCTCCGACGATGGCGGCGCGCTCCTGAAAACGGACATGCATACTGAGATTGTCAAAAAGCAACCGCTCACCGAAGCTTTTGCAGACATCCTCAAGCCTGACGACATCTTTTCCGCTTCGTTCATCCATGGTGAAAGCTAAATCGATCTTTTTGCGTTCCAGTACGGGTTTCTTCACCTTTTCCATGCGCTCCAAAGCTTTTTCCATGCTTTTGGCTCGCCGGTGCAGGCCATCATTCGGAGGATTGGCGCGATTCGCCCATTCCTTCAGCCGCTTGATCGTTTCCTTCATTTTTTTGATTTTCTTCTGCTGATCCTGATAGTCATGAAATTCTCTCATGAGGCGCTCTTCCCGTTCATCGGCATAATGTGTATAGCTGCCTTTGGAAAAGTGAAGCTCTCCCTGGTCGATTTCAAGAATTGAGGTGACCGCTTCATCCAGGAAATAGCGATCATGCGATACAATGACTGCTGTGCCTTTGTACTGCTTTAAAAAAGACGTCAGCCATTCGATCGCTGTCAAATCCAAATGGTTTGTCGGTTCATCCAGCAAAAGCAGATCCGGAGCTGCCAAGAGAAGCCTGGCAAGACCCGCTTTCGTCCGTTCTCCTCCGCTTAACTCCCGCCACTCGGCATCGAGTAGCCGCTCGATATTTAAGCCGTGCGCTACCCGTTCGATTTGCGCACTGATGCCGTAGCCGCCTTTCCGTTGAAATTCATCTTGTAAAGCCCCGTACTTTTCCAAAAGAAGACTGAGTTTTTCCTCGTCCTTTTCAACGGCCAATTGCCGTTCAATCCGGGAAAGCTTCTGCTGTGTGTCCCATAATGACGAAAAAACATCATACAGCAGCTCTTTTACCGTTTGGCTGCCGTCCCATGCGGGATTCTGCTCCAAGAGCCCCGTTGATAATCCTTTTTTCCAAGTCACAAGGCCTTCATCAGGTTTCGTTTGGCCGCCGATCAGCTTCAACAACGTCGTTTTCCCTTCCCCATTTCGTCCGATCAGACCGATTCGCTCCCCTTGGTGCAGGTCCCATGACAGCCCGCTGAAAATCGTATGTCCTCCGTATGTTTGCCCGACATGTTGCAAACTGCATATCATCATCTATTTTTCCTCCGCACTCCGTAAAGAGACACCGAGCATAAAAAAAGACGGCAGAGCTTACACCCCGCCGTCAGCATCAAAAATCCGATTGTGGGCAGATGTCTCTCACTGGTATTTTTTCCAATTGAATGTGTAAAAAAGGGCAGACTGATCCCGTAATACGCATTCCCCGGAAAAAATCGCGCGACAAATATACAGATGAGCTTGCATATCCGTCATACGCTTACCAGTTTGATTCATCTTTTCCACCTCCTTTTAATAGTTACAATATATGAAAAATAAAGATAAAAGTCAACATGAAAAAGCCGGCCTAAAACGGCCGGCACACGAATCTGCTATTTTTGATAATGAATCCGGTAGATGTCATGGCGTCTGTCCTTGAGCTGCCGGACGGTTCCGTCCTGCCGCTGCCTTCTGAGAATTTCCAGGTCGACATCGCCGATGACCACCATTTCAATGTTCGGATTGCATTCTCCGACGATTCCATCCCTTGCGAATTCAAAATCTGAAGGAGCAAAAATCGCGGATTGTGCATATTGGATATCCATATTTTCGGTTTGCGGCAGATTGCCGACCGTACCGGAAATAACCGTGTACACCTGATTTTCAACCGCTCTTGCTTGAGCGCAGTATCTGACTCGCAAATAGCCTTGGCGGTCTTCCGTGCAGAAAGGGGTGAAAATAATCTTCGCCCCTTTTTCGGTTGCGATTCTGCCGAGCTCCGGGAACTCGATGTCATAGCAGATCTGGATCGCGATTTTGCCGCAGTCTGTGTCAAAGACGCGCACCTCGTCCCCCCTGCTGATGCCCCACCATTTTCGTTCATTCGGGGTAATATGAAGCTTATATTGCTTTTCGATAGTTCCGTCCCTTCTGAACAAGTAAGCGATATTGTAGATCTTCCCTTCTTCTTCAACGAAGTGGGAACCGCCGATAATGTTGACATTGTATTTAACGGCAAGATCTGTGAACAGGCTGATATAGTCTTCTGTATATTCGGTGATCCGCTGAACAGCCAGGCTCGGTGAACGCTCTTCAAGAAACGACATCAGCTGCGTCGTAAAGATTTCGGGATAGACGGCAAAATCCGCTCCCGCGTCTGAAGCCACGTCTGCATAGTATTCGACTTGGTTGGCAAACTCCTCGAAGGAATGAATCTGCTTCATCTCATATTGAATCACACAGATTCTCACCGGAAAAGCTGATTTGTAATAGCGCTTCGTCTGCGGCAAGTAGTCGACATTATTCCACTCCATCAATGTCGCATATTTGCTTGATGCTCTGTCATCCGGGAGATAGTTCGGATTGATCCTCATCATCGTAAATCCGTTCAACAGTTGAAACGAAAGAACCGGATCATAGATCTGGTGGTGGATGACTTGTTCGACATACTCCCTCGGCGTCATCTCGGAAGCGTACTTATGATAGTTCGGAATCCTGCCGCCGATGATAATGCTCTTTAAATTCAAGCGCCTTGCCAGATCTTTACGCGCTTCATAGAGACGGTGGCCGATCTTCATCCGTCTGTATTCAGGATGAACCATGACCTCGATCCCGTACATGTTTAAACCGTCGGGATTGTGATTCGTAATATACCCGTCGTCTGTAATATCTTGCCATGTGTGTCTGTCATCATATTCATCAAAGTTGATCAACAGGCTTGAACAGGAACCGATGACTTCTCCGTCAAGCTCTGCGCAAAACTGGCCTTCCGGGAAGTGTTCCAAATGGCTTTCCAGATGTTCCCGTTTCCATGGGATCATTCCCGGAAAACATAGCTCTTGAAGCCCGATGATGCTGTCGATATCTTTTTCTTCAATATTGCGGATGACAATCTTTTTTTCAAAGCGGGAAAGATCCAGTTTTTCAGACACGTCCCATTCCTCCTCTGCCTTCTTTATGATGGATTGGAAATTTTTTCGATCAGCTGCTCCAGCTCCATTTCCGCCATTGATTCCAAACGGTGGTCATAATGCTCGAACAGCAGGCTTTTCGTTACTTTATTCGGTACAATCACACATTTCATTCCGGCTCTTTTCGCGGCGACTGATCCGTTGACAGAATCTTCAAATGCAATGCACTCCTCAGGATTCACACCGAGACACTCCGCCGCTTTTAAATAGAGTTCCGGGTTCGGTTTGACTTCCTCAACATCATCGGCCGTTCTGATGCACTCGAAATCATCGTACAGGCCGATTTGTTTCAAATGCTGAGACACCCATTTATAATCCGAGCTTGACGCCAAGCCGATTTTTAAACCGAGCTCTTTCGCCGCGGACAAATAAGCTTCCACACCGGGACGCGCTTTTTCGCTTTCCATTCTTTTCGTAAAACGCTCTTGCCTCAATTTCGTCAATTGCTCATGGTCCAGCTTTTTTTGCAGCTGTTCCTCCAGATAAGAAAACGGCTGGAATCCGGCGGCCGTGCCGATGACATTTCCCCAAACCGACATAGGCAGCTCTGAGCCGTGTTCTTCAAAAATTTCCTGGAGCACTTCATATTCATGCGTTTCTGTATCTAAAATAAGACCGTCAAAATCAAAAATCACTGCTTTAATCATCGCGCTTTAGCCCAACTCCTTTTGACTGTTTGCACCATTCATTGTATCCTTCTTGCCGCCCCTTGAAAAGAGAAGACACTAAAAACCGGTATGTATAAATGAAGAAGAGCCTGCTGTAAGAGGCAAGCTCTTCCGTTCTTACTGAGTCCGTGCCGGAGTGGAGATGTTCGTAAGCGCCTGTCCGGCAGATTCGTTGGACATTTCGTTTACCGCCAGATCCCCGAGCGCCAAAATCCCGACTAAATGGTTGTTATCGACGATCGGCAGACGGCGGATTTGACTTTGAGCCATCAGCTGTGATGCTTCTTCAAGGCTCATGTTCGGATTCCCTGAAACAACATTTGTTGTCATCACGTTTGAAACAGGCGTCTGTCCATCCTGGCCTTCCGCTGTCGTTCTGAGTGTGATATCACGGTCTGTGATCATTCCTTTTAACACGCCTTGATCTACGACCGGGATCGCCCCTATATTATGACGGCTCATCAACTCAGCCGCTTCTTGAACCGTTTGATTGGAAGAAATTGTCGCCACTTGCTTAGACATTGCATTGCTGATTGTCGTCAATAGACTGCACCCCTTTCGATTGTTAGTATGTACAGGTCGCGCACATGCTAAAAAGGAAGTTGGCACCATTTCATTGTGTTTTCCGCTTATTTCTTATATCATCTTTTCATAAAAAGAAGAGCTTTTCCGAAAACGGAACAAGCTCTTCAATTCAGGCAAAAGCCGATTTTACATCAGCATTTTATTCTCGGTATTCACGATATGAAAGTCGGCGGATGTCAGAGGGAAGTACAAACCGCAGTCATTCAGCTTGCGGCAGTTTTTATCGAACAAATCACGGTCTTTCAGCATCCACCGGCGCTTCGCCTTAGTTAATAAGGCATGGATCAATTGCAGGCTTGTCATAATCTGAAACGCCTCATCGAGCGTTCCTTTGTATTCATCCTCTTTCAATTCAAGCATGCCCTGCTTTTTAAGTTCTTTTATTTTTTGTTTATTCAAGTACAATGGAAATATTTGATACAGCTCTGATACAAGCTCTTCTATATAAATTTCTTGTTCTTCAGTTGCTGCCTTTACAATTCGCAAATTGATCACCCTTCATCCCTTGTTCAAATCTCTTCAATCAGAATATCATACATAAACAATGGGCTGTGAAGGTAAGTGTTTCCTAATGGCTGAACGCTTTTTACAGAAAGGAGCAGTAAAAATGAACCAAAAAAACCACGGCTTAATCTTTAGTGCAGGCAGCCGGCATGACGGCGAACATTTATTTGCATTTCTAAAAAGAGAAGCGAAAGCATCGAAGCCTGTCATTCAATACTGGGTCGCAAACGAGAAAATTAAAGTGAATCATAAACCCGTAGATCATAACGTTCGGCTTGAGAGCGGAGACAGCGTGATGATCGATCTCAGGGAGGAGGAAGAAAGCGGAATCGTCCCTGAATACGGGGAACTTCCCGTTCTGTTTGAAGATGATCATATGCTCATTGTCAATAAGCCGGCGGGAATGGCGACACATCCGAATGAAGCTGGCCAGATCGGCACGCTGAGCAACCTTGTGGCGTTTTATTTTCAAATGAACGGCGAGGAGCGGAAAGTCCGGCACGTCCACCGTCTTGATAAGGATACGAGCGGCGCTGTCGTTTTTGCAAAGCACCGCCTCGCCCACGCCCTTTTAGACGAACAGCTGCAAAGAAAAGAACTGTCGCGTACATATCTAGCTGTAACGGAAGGGAAATTCAGAAAAAGAACAGGAACCATTTCGGCGCCGATCGGCAGAGACAGGTACCACCCCGTCAGAAGAAGGGTGTCCGATTCCGGACAGCCCGCCGTGACCCATTTTGAATCGAAAGAGTATGACAGCCGGCACGATGTTACACTATGCAGGCTGCAGCTGGAGACAGGCCGAACCCACCAAATACGTGTTCACCTTGCAAGCATCGGTCATCCTTTGTCAGGCGACACTTTATACGGCGGTTCAGAGGGGCTTTTTCCGAGGCAGGCTCTTCACGCGATCGAAATCAATGTCACCCATCCGATCACAAAAGAACCCGTCACTGTCACAGCACCGCTGCCGAATGACTTGAAAGACGAAATCAGACGACTGTTCGGCACGATTGATTAAACATAAAAAAGGCTGTCCATTAAGGACAGCCTTAAAGCGGTTTTGCATACATAATATAGCGCTCAGGCGCATTTCCGACATAAGAAAACGGATAGCATGTCGTTAACAGCAGTTCTTCTTTTTCGTGCTGCAGCGTGATGATGGATGTATCATCTTGATCAACAATTTTCGTGTGTGTGATTTCATATTCGAAGCTTCCGTATGGAAGCTCGATTTTCAGCTTATCTCCGATTTCAAGCTCTCCTGTTCTGCGAAAAACCGTATCCCTGTGCCCCGAAAGAACAATTTGCCCGTTTTGTTTTGGATAATAGCTGTCTTTATAATGACCGACACCTTTTTTCAAATCATCGGGACTGGTTCCTTCAACGATGGGAAGCTCAGCGTCCAGTCTGGGAATATGGAGGATGCCTGCCGCTTCGCCGTTGTCGGGTTTAAACGATGCGGGCGCTGAGGGATGCTTTGCTGAACGGACGGATTGACTCGATGCAATGGCTTCTTTTGCTGCAGTTAAAGAAATATCGGTCTGTCTGTTCATATCGAATATTTTCCAGCCGCCGTATGCAAAAATGGCAAGCCCCGCCGTCATAAGCAGAAACGATAACATCTTGACTTTCATAGTTTTGCAATACCCCTTTTCCGCATATAAAGAATCGCTCCAAACATAAATGTCAGGAAGCCGTACAAAAGGAAACCGCCGTAAAAGGCCGCCGTATCGGGCAGCTTGTGCTCTTCACGCGAATCTGACAGAAACGCATCATTTGACAGACCGTCCATCTTCTCCTCCGGCGCATCCGCCCCTTCACCGATCGTCACGCCTGCAACAGGAGCAGCTCCGCTCTTTGACGTATCGCCATGAACCGGCTTTTCTCCGCTGTCATAGCCGGGTTTTTCTCCATCGCCCTTATCTCCAGCCGGTTTTTCTTCGTCATTCGGATCAGCGCCTCCGCTTCCGGGTTTTTCTTCATCATCAGGATCAGCTGGCTCTTCTCCCGGACGCGAATCATCTTCTGCTAATTTTTTGATTCGTCCTTCGGCAGCGTAAGCGATCGGTTCTTTAAAGCTTTTGACAAATTCTACTGTGGCTTCGATATCCTCCGGCCCTGTGACCGAATTTTTTCCAAGCCGGGAAATCGGCGAATACTTGCTGCCCGAAGCAGATGCCATAAAGTTGTTTACGGTCAGCGTATATGTCCGGTCTAAATCAATTGGCGTTCCGTCCTCAAGAAAGATATCCGCGGTTTTATTTGTTTTCGGGTCCCATGTGTAGGTAAAGCCGCTGATCGAGTAATCCGGGCCATATGATGGGGATATTTGTGCGTCTATAATATCGTATAAATCCCTGCCTTTAATTTCAAGCCTGACGAGTACATTGCCGAAAGGCTGGATATTGAATAAGTCTCCCCATGTAATCGTTCCTTTTTTTAAATCTTGGCGGATCCCGCCCCCGTTCATCAATGCGAAATCTGAATTCATCGCGTGCCGCATGCCGTCAGCAATCAGATTCCCAAGAGGGGTGTCTCCGTCATTTGAATAGCCGCCGGCCATGTCGTGCGCTGCTTCACCGACTTTCTCACCGATGATCGGCGCAACCATCTGCTCATATTTATCCAGTATCTGACCGACCGCCGGATCAGGCTTGAGCTTTTCCTGATTCACATATTCGATTTCCGCTTTCTTTTGAACAATGTCTTTCGATTCCCGATCGATTTCAAGATCGACAACACCGATTGCCTTCCCGTATTCGTATGCTTGAACGATTAAAATATCATTGACTTGGCCGTTGACCACTTCATGATTGTGGCCGGCAAAGATAACATCGATCTCGGGATCTGCTTTTTTGGCAAGTTCGGCTGATTCACCGGTCACAACTCCGCCGTCCTGGGAAGCTGTCATATGGGCGAGCACCGCTATCGCCCGGACCCCTTTCGCTTTCAATTCTTTTGCAGCCTGGTTGACGGCCTTTGTTTCATCTGTAAATTCAATTGAGCGAATCCCTTCGGGCATGACCATATTGGCAGCCGCCTGTGTCACGACGCCGATAAAAGCGACAGGCACTCCTTCAACTTCAATGATTTCATATGGAGGAAGAAAGCTGTCCCCGCTTGTTTTCAACTTGCAATTGGCGCAGACAAGCGGGAAATTCTGTCCGTCATAACCTTTTGTCCCTTTCCCTTCAGGATGTTCGCCGCCGTTCAACATGCGCAGCAGCTCTTCGGTCCCTTCATCAAACTCGTGGTTCCCGACGGTTCCAATGTCAAATCCGATTTCCTCCATGACTTCAACTGTCGGTTCGTCTTGAAGCAGGGAAGAAACCGGCGAGCTTCCTCCGATCATATCGCCTGCGTGGACGATCAGCGTATTTTCACGTTCGGATTTTTTTTCTTTGATTAATGCTGCTGCATAATCCATCCTGCCGAATGTTCCATCCGTCCGGCCATCGCCGTTTAGATCGAGCTCATATTGCTGATCGATCTTTCCATGCAGATCATTCATGCTTAACAGACGCAGCGGAATATTGCCGCTTTGCTCTTTTTTCGAATAGCCTGCAGCTTCCGCTTCTTCAGCCGTCGCAAAGAAAATTCGTCTTTCCACCGGAATCTCTCGCCACTTTTCAGGCGCAACATACGTTTTTTCCGCAGAGTCTCCGACGTGCCGCGTCAGCCCTTTGCCTTGCTCCCTGGCACGAAATTCAAACGGCATTTCGAGGAGGGGATCAGCGGGATTCCAAATGCCGATTTTCTCGTCTTTCGCCTTTTTGACGGCGCTTTGAAACAATTGATAGTCTTCATCGCTTCCAATCGGCCAAATGAAATAGGTGACAGCCATCCCCTTTTGGACAAGCTGCAAATTCGTATTGACGCCGTCTTCAGTGATGACTTGGGCAAGCAGGCGGCCGTAGCTGTCTTTTGCTTCTTTGCCCACCTTCACAGTGACTTTGTCTCCCGGAGCCAATATAGACTGCAAATATTCCTTCGCCTTGTTTCCATGCTTCAGCTGGTTTTCATCTAATTCATTTTTCGGCGTATGATAAGTTTCGGCTGTATCTATGTTGACATAGCGGACTTTTGTAGATCCGAGAACCGGCTCTTTTAAGTGGATCGTATCCCCGTCAACAACTCGTTCGACAACACTTTCGTATTCCCCTTCAGCAGCGGGGGGAGGATGCCCGACGCCGTCTAATATCTGAAGGTCGTCCTGCTTTCTTGGCAGAAGCTGCACCGTATCATAACGGCTTAACACGCCGGTAATTTCGTACCATTGTCCTTGTTCTATCGATTCGGCGGCATTCGTTTGTTCCATCACCCTTAGTGTGAGCGGATGATAGTTTTCATCGATCATCATGATATTATAGCCGCCGCCTGCCGGCGCATCCGGCTTTGTTTCAATAAAGCCTTTCATCTTCACAAGCCGGCCTTCGTATTCAGCTGCCGTTCCGTGATCGAGCACATCTTTAATGGTCAACGGAACAGGGTCAGGCAGTGCCGCTCCTTCTCCGGTTACTTCAATGCCTGACGGTACAGGAACAATTTCTGTCAAACCTTTGAATGTCGTGATCTTCCCTGTGACCGAGACAGACATCCCCTCTTTCAGCTCCGGAAAATCGTCTTGTACAGCGGAATAAATATTGATTCCCGCCGTGTCGTCCTGAATAAATGTGGACAGTTTTCCTCCTCCGACAGCTGCTTGATCCGCAGTGACGATTCCTTTGATTTTGACCGTTTCATTTAAAAGCTTGCGCGCCTCGGCTATCGTTTTGATCTCCGGCTGGACTGGCGGCGCATCGCCTCCGGAAAATGTGATGGATTGAACGGATTTCAAACCGGGGGAATTAAAATATGTAGAGCGTTCGCCTTCAATGATGAGTTTTTTTCCGATGAGATGAGGGTTTGTCTTTAAACCGAACTGGTCTCTGAAAGATGCGGGTATCTGCACGGGGAGTATGTTCTCAGGTGATGTTTCCTCTTTTTTATCTGCGATTGCGATGTTATAATCGTTGGCGAAATTTCCGCTGAAACGATAATGGCCGCTCGACACAGTATGCCCGACGACATACCCTTCAACGGCTGCATGCCCTTCGTTGTGCTTAATCGCTTCTTCTACGGTAATCGTTTCTGAAGCGCGCGATACGTCCGCAAACGGCGCTAAAAAAGACGCAATCATCATAAGGGTGATCGTCAAACCAGCTAAAAAACGACACTTTAGAACATTGACCATATATTCGCCTCCCGTTTTTTGCTTCCTGTCAAGTTTATCTGATGATGATAAAGAACATATAATTTTTTTGTAAAATTTTCAAAAAAGAATGAGAACAGGGATGACCGCATTCTCATTCTTTAATCGGAAGCTTCAATTTTACGGTCGTTCCTTTTCCTTCCTCGCTTTCAAAATGAATGCTTCCGCCGTGATTTTCAATAATTTTAAATGTAACCATTAATCCGAGCCCGGTTCCTTTTTCCTTCGTTGTATAAAATGGCTCCCCAAGCTTTTCAAGCACATCTTTTGAGATGCCCTTTCCCTGATCTTCAAAGGTGATGAATACGCTGTCTTTTTCAAAGTAGGAACGTATTGTGATAAAGCCTTCAACATCCTCCATCGCCTCGATCGCATTTTTTAATATGTTGAGGAAAACCTGTTTCAGTTCATTTGATACAGCAAGAATCTCAGGGAGATCTCCGCTCAGCTGTTTCTCGATCCGCACATTGTTCAGCACGGCCTGCGACTCCAATACCATGCAGACATCTTCAACAATCGAGTTGACCTGAACCGGATCAAATGTAGTCGATTTTGTTTTGGCCAATACGAGAAATTCGTTGATAATCGCTTCAAGCCTGATGAATTCGGACATCATCACTTCCGCATAGTCTTTTTGATATTTTTTAGACTGGATCATCAGCTGGAGGAACCCTTTCAGAGATGTGAGGGGATTCCGTATTTCATGAGCGATCCCGGCAGCGAGCTGCCCGACCGCTGACAGCATTTCCGATTTCATAAGCATTTTTTCAGACCGCTTTTGGTTTGTAATGTCCTCGGATATCAGCATCACCTGATGCACGTTCCCTGCGCTGTCCTCCACAGGAACAAGGGAGGTTTGCTCCCACCTGTCCTGCTGCTCCCCATCCTGGTAATGAAGATCCCCTGACCATGGTTTCTTATCAAGGACGTGCTTCCAGTAGCGATGGAGATCATCACAGTGAAAATGCTTGCGGTAAATGTCAAATACATCCCTGCCGATGATGTCATCCTGTTGTTTTCTGAGCATCCGGCAGAAGCGTTTGTTTGCATAAGTAACCGAACCGTCGACCGAAGTGAGCAATATGTTGGCCGGACTTTGATCAATAGCCTGTGAGCTGATGTGCAGGGCCTCGTTTGTCTTTTTCAGTTCAGTGACATTCGTGAACGTGACAACAATGCCTTCAATCTTTTTCCCCGACGCATAATAAGGCATCATTTTCACGGCATACCAGCCGCCGTTTGGCATTTCGAACTCTTTTACGACCGTCTTGTTTTCATAAAGCGTCCGCTTTAAGTCATCGGCATACTCCTCATAGTTGAACCTCTCTGTCAGCTTATCGGCAGGCCTTGAAAGATCCTCCTTTTTCAGGTCGAACATATTGGCGGCTTCTGGCGTAAATAATTTCAATTTCAATTCCTGATCCAAAAAAACGGCGGCGATGTTCGTGCTCGTCAGCAGATTGTTCAGATCATTTTTAAGGGTGTTCAGCTCATTCACTTTCTTTTCAAACGCCCTGTTTAGCGCTGTTAATTTTTTGTTTTCTTCCTGAAGCTTTTGATTGGCGGACACCAAAGCGTCGTTGGACGCTTCGAGCTCTTTTACCGTCCGGTACAGATGTTGGAGATGAAGCTGGCCGTCCTCTCCGCCGGATACCGGCGCGCGGGCAGCCTCTTCTTTTGCTTTTTCGATAAACAGCACATAAAGCTTGTGATACTGGCGGAAGAAACTTTTTAATGTCAAATGAACAAAGGATAGTTCTCCGCTTAAATAAATCGGAACGTTTTTAAACGACACTTTTTTCTCTTTTTTTGCCCTCTGTAAAGCGGCATTGACCTGCACGGATAAGCTCGCGGGAAAAGCTTGATGAATGTTGCCTTTTGAACTTTTCAAATATTGATCGGCACTTTCTGAGGACGCGACAATTTCTCCCCGGTCATTCAGGATCAGACAAGGAAACATATACTGGTCGATCAAGGAAAGATAAATATCATCCAGCCTATGAAAACCACTCAGTTCATTGATTTTTTTATATACTTCTGTTTGCACCTTCGGATACACAGAATCATTACCAAATAAACCTGACATTTTTCCAACCGTCTCACTTGAGCCCAGCATTACAAAACTCCTCCTTTTCTAAGTGCAAAATCAAAAAGGAAAACACCTTTTTTGCATTTTCATGATGATTGGCAGCTGAAATCATTTACGGAGGGAGAATCCTTTACAGATCGCGCAGGGGCAATAAAAAGTTTGCAGGCACCTTCTTTAAATGCCAAAGTTCTTCATGCCGATATCCACCCGGGCATTGCAAATCGATTGTTTTTCAGTCCATATTTAAACAAAAGTGCATGAACACAAGACCGACATCCGTCTTTTATTCTTCTTCCGGCAGCCTTTATTTGAATCCGACCTGTTTCGGCTCATTTGTTTTTTCGGATATCAAACATCCATCCACTCACCGAATTCCTTTAACTGCCGGAAGCATGAAGCATGCATGAACATTTCATCATCGCCCGGCATATATGTGCTCCGTTTACAAAGGTACGAGGGATCTCAAAACCGGCCAGAATTTCCTCTCCTGATCCTCAGTTTTTTTCAGTTTGACGCCAAAATGACCTCATTTCCACTTTCGACCAATGAGATGATATATTGTCTTTGAACACAAGACCCCCATAATATTTTCTCTGAACTAAACTATTCGACGGTTAGAATAAAATCCCTTTAAATCCAGTTTATCGATTATTCCTTTTTTGAATAAACATGACGGCAAAAACGAAATATAATAGTTGAATTACATTTAAGGAGGATACGTTAGAGTGGAACAGCAAAACCAGCCGCAAATGCAAATCAATCAAGGCAATGAAGGAATGCAGCATATGAATCACGGGGGCCACGAAGTGTTTGACATGCATGAAGTGTTGTCCGGTATGATCGGCGTTCTTGAGCAATATATGATGTTCAGAGAGCATGTCAAAGATCCGGAGCTGCTCGATATTTTGGACAGGCAGCACCGGTTTATTTCGTCTCAGTACAACATCACAACAGAATGTTTCAGAACGGGGCAAAAGCCGAGCCAGGAAACGGCAACATATATGATGAAAGAGGATCGCCAATTTGTCTACGGGTTAAAAGATGCCCAGCCGAAACAGCCGAAGCAATCCGTGCAGGCGATTGATGACGCCTGTATCAGCAGCTTTATGCTCGGCTTGCTGAAAACCAATTGTTCGGCATTGGCCATGGCGGCTCCCGAAGTGACAAACCCTGTCTGCAGAAGAGTTCTGGCAGACCAGATTCCTCACTATATCGAAATGGCTTATGAAATTTTCCTTTATCAGAACAAACACGGGTACTATCAAGTTCCTCAGCTTGCACCGCAAGACATGCAGAAGATGACTTCAGCATTCGCTCCGGTGCAAGGTCAGCCGCAAATGCCTCCGAACGGGCAGCAGAGACCTATTCATTGATAATGAAAACGGCACGGAAGAATGAAACCTTCCATGCCGTTTTTTTTCGCTTCATATTTCCGTTTGAATTCTTTTTCAAAGCCCGGTAAAGACTGACCGACGGCGGCCTTAAATCCGTCTTCAAAACTTCCCCGAGCAGCCGTTTCCTCGATAATGTCGAGGATGATACCCCTTCCTTTTTTCTCCGCGAGCTCTTCGATCAAATAATAACTTTGCAAATAAATATCGGTTTCATATCCAATGCGTGCTTTTTGCCACTGCCGGTCGGTCTTCAGCTTGCTTAAAGGAACGGCTGACGGCAAAGTCCGGATTTCTACGGCGTCGTGCGCAGAAACCCATTCCGCCACTCCCTCGTGAAACCAAAGCGGATAAGCTGCCGGGTCGGCATTCAGTTCTCTCAGCTTGACGTGAAAAGCATAATGGGTATACTCATGTATCAGCACCCGTTTGTACAGGAAGACGGCGAATCCCTCGCCGGTATTCAGATGCTTTTTCTCCTCGAGCAACAGCCCGATCATCCGCATATCATTTGAGTAAAATCCGGTGATATCCTTTAATTTTGAAAATGACTCCATATCATCGCGGTTTGAAAAAAAGATCAAATCAACGCTGTCTTGAAGAGGACTCGCAAACAGTTCCCGATTCAAGTCAGCTGCATCCCGAAGCGTCTCCTTTGTCAGCTCCAGGATCGTCCTATCTTCTTTAGCGTAATAAATGCTGACACTTTCATATTTAAGCATTTTCAGCGATTCTTTCAGTTTTTCTTTTTTCCCCGAAAGAACAGCTGCCTCAGGGCTCTCTTGGCTGAACACGACAAAAACGGCCAATAACAAAGCGGATAGAGTGCCCGCCATAATTAAAATAAAGGCTGCTTTCATCTCTCCCGTCACATATCATCCCTCCTCCGCGATGTGCTTCTCTGTACTACACACTATGCGGAAAGGTTCAGGAAGTGGCCTGTATGAAAAGCAGCCAACAAAAAAAGCCGCTCATTGCGGCTTTTCATTATCTTTGATTCGGGAAAATTCTGTTGATCGTTTCACCGAATTCTTCAAACATGCCCTCGATCGGTTCGCCATTTTGGATTCTGTCGCCATAATTTGTCATCCGGTCAACAAAATCAGGATTTGCCGAAACGAATACATTGTTAATGTTATTGTCTGCTTCTTTAACCTTTTTCGAGATTTTCCCTTTCAGCTCATTCGTTACGTCGCCTTTCGGATTGCCTTTCAAAACGACCGCTACATAAGCGTTGCGGTTTGTCGTAATGACGTTTGCACTTCTGACTTCTTTCAGTTCCGTCACTTTGTCTGCAGCTTTATCCGCCACTTCCATATTATTATTGTTCCGATTGGCATCGCGGTTGTCTGTCACATTCATTTGGTCGTTGACGTTTCTGCCGTCATTGACATTCGTGCGGTCGTTATCTCTGTTTGTTACATTTTGAAGCGCATTGTCCTGGTTGCGACGGTTGTTATCCGCCCCCTGGTTTGCCATGCCGCATCCGGCTGTGAACAAAAACGGAAGGAGCAAAGCAACAATCGCGCCTTTTTTCATACTGAACATTAAAATTGCCTCCTTTAATGATTGACGTATAGGTTTTTTCTTTTTCGTGTTATTTATTTGTCTAAAGCATATTTTTTATACGCGACTTTTGTTATGATCTTATTGAATGTAAAAATACCCAAATAAATCCGGAGGTGTATATAAAATGGAAAAAGCAAAAAGCATTTTGCATGTGCTGCGAATTAAAGACTTTGCGGTACATCCCGATGAGACGCAGCTTGTTTTTGATACAAATCTCAACGGAACATCAAACCTGTGGGCGATGGATCTTCCCGATGCATACCCGTACCAGCTGTCATTCTTGAATCAGGATGCAAAAGGAATCGCCTACAATCCCGACGGCTCTATTCTCTATGCCGGTTTTGACCATGACGGAAACGAACAAAGCGGACTGTACAAGCTTTCGTCAAAAAACGGGTCGTTCCATTCATTAAACGGAAATCAAACGGACCGCCACTTCGAGCCCATCCCTGTCCAAAACGCCGTTTACTACTCCTCCACAAAGGACAATCCGACATTTTTAAATACATACAGATACGATTGTCTCGCTGAAAAAGAAGAGCTTATTTTTGAAGGAAAAGACGGAACTTCAATACTGGCTGATGTAAGCCCGGGCGAGAAAGCCGTCAGCATCCATGTCTACTATGTCAACAGCCACAATGTCTGCATGATCCATACCGCTGAAGGTGTGACGACAGGAATCGTCCCCGATGAGACGCTGCCTCATATGGTTTATTCTTCCCGCTTTGCATCTGATGATCGGTTATTCGTCACGACAAACTACGAAGCCGAGTTTTCATACCTTGCCTTGTACAACGTTTCATCCGGTATTTTTGCGCCGGTGCTTTCGATTGACAAAACTGATTTAACAGCCATCCACGCTGATCCGAGCGGAACTTTCCTTTATCTGATTGGAAAAAAAGGCGTCAAAGAGGTGATGTATGAGTACAACACAGCAACAGGAGGAAGCCGGGAGGTGGACTGCCCTTGCACATCCATTTCGAAAATACAATGCGCCTCTTCGGGCACGCTGTACATTCTCGGCTCAACGCCGACCAGGCCGGCTAATCTCTATGTATTAACGAAAGGACAGACGAAATGGCGGCAATTAACGAAACATTCGGTTCCGGGTTTCTCCGAACAGGAGCTGTCATATCCGGAGGTTGTGACATATCCTTCTTTTGACGGTCTCGCTATAGAAGGGCTGCTGTTTAAGCCGGACCCGGAAGAAGCGAACGGCTGGACGATTATTTGGCCGCACGGCGGACCGCAAGATGCAGAAACCTTTATGTTCTATGATCTCTTTCAACTCGCTGCGAAAATGGGCTACCAGTTTATTCGCCCCTAATTTCAGGGGATCAGCGAATTACGGCTATTCCTTCTTTAAAATGGTTGAACAAGATTGGGGAGACGGACCGCGCCTCGATATGACTGCAGGCATCGACTGGCTTATCGATCAAAAGCTTGCGGACCGCGAAAAACTTTTTTTAATGGGGGGCAGCTACGGAGGGTATATGTCGCTATTGCTTCACGGAAGGCATCCAGAGTATTTCCGCGCCGTCGTCGATATATGCGGAGTCAGCAATCTGTTTTCGTTTGTCGAATCCGTACCGGATTTCTGGCAGCCGATGATGGAAAAATGGGTCGGCAAGCCTGAGCGGGATTATGAAAAACTGAAAGCCGATTCTCCTGTTACATACCTGGAGAATATGACTCAGCCGATGCTGATCATCCAAGGCGCAAACGATCCCCGCGTCGTAAAGGAAGAGTCCGATCAGGTCGTCGATCGGTTAAAAGCAAGGGGGCGGAATATTGAGTATCTTGTTTTGGAAAATGAAGGGCACGGTTTTTCTAAAACAGAAAATAAAATAAAAGCCTACCATAAAATTTTCGAATTTTTCGAAAGTAACCGCTTATATCTCGCGGCACAACTTGAAGAATAAAACCGATCAGGACTGGGGATGGTATACGTAAAAAGGAGGTTGACCCTTTGTTTAGAAGAAGATCAGGCATCCATCCCGCTGTATTGGTTTTAGGATCAGCTGCATTGACCGCGGCTTTTTCTCCCGAAATCCGCAAAAGATTGACAGGCATGTTCGCGAAGGGCATGGGAGGTCGACAGCAAGGTAACGGCCGAAACCAGATGATGATGAATCCGGCTGACATGATCAAACAGGCTTTCAATTCCGGAGGACAGTCACAGGAACATCGCCAGTCAGGCCATACGGCAAACGACCAGCATCAATCAAGCCATATGACTGCCCCGGTTAATGTCATGAACGATCAGACTGCAAACCAGACGATGTTCGATAACGACCAAAGCTATTCATAAAAAACGGCCCGCACGAGCAATCAAGCTGTGCGGGCCGTTCTTCTTTTACACTTCTGCTTCAATGATATTAGTACGGTCTTGGTACGTGTCTTTTTCAAGTTCATTTGTTGCTTTGCTTGTGACAAGTCCTGACGTCATGCTGCCGCTGACATTAAGAGCCGTACGCCCCATGTCGATGAGCGGCTCAACCGAAATCAGCAGTCCAGCAAGCGCTACGGGCATATTTAACGCCGAAAGGACGAGAAGCGCTGCAAATGTCGCACCTCCGCCGACGCCTGCCACTCCGAAAGAGCTGATCGCAACAACAGCGATAACCGTGAACAAAAATGACGGCTCAAGCGGATTTTGTCCGACCGTCGGCGCAATCATGATCGCGAGCATTGCAGGGTAAATTCCGGCACATCCGTTTTGTCCGATGGACAGTCCGAAGGATCCGGCAAAGTTTGCAATGCCTTCGGGAACACCGAGGCTGCGCTGTGTTTTAATGTTCAGCGGCAAAGCGCCTGCGCTTGATCTAGATGTAAACGCGAATACAAGGACCGGAAACGCCTTTTTCAAGTATGTGACAGGATTTAAACCGCTGAATGTAATGAGCAGCAGGTGAATGATGAACATGACGATCAGCGCCACATATGAAGCGATGACAAATTTGCCGAGCTTGGCAATGCTGTCGAGATCGCTCGTTGCAATCGTTTTTGTCATGATCGCCAATACACCGTAAGGCGTCAGCCTCAGAATCAACGTCACTACACGCATAATGATCGCATACACGGCATCAACCATCTTTTTGAAAAGCTCAGCTTGTTCAGGCTGTTTTCGATTGACCCCGAGATACGCGATTCCAAGGAAAGCCGCAAAAATAACAACGGCGATCGTTGATGTCGGTCTTGCTCCCGTAAAATCTAAAAACGGATTCCCCGGAAGAAGCTCGACAATTTGCTGTGGAAGTGTTTTGGCTTCCATGTCCTGCGATTTCTGTTCGAGTTCCGCCCCTCTCATTGACTCTGCCTGGCCTTGATCCACATGGACAGCCTGCAGGTCGAAAGCAAGTGCGGACGCGATTCCCACCGCAGCAGCGACAGCTGTCGTCGCGATCAAGAGGCCGATGATCAATCCGCTGATTTTTCCGATATTGTGCGTCAGTTTAAGCTTTGTAAAAGCACCCAAAATCGAGATGAATACAAGCGGCATAACGATCATCTGCAAAAGCTTCACATAGCCGCCGCCTGCAATATTAAACCAATCAGATGTCTGCGTAATCGTTTCTGAAGACGAACCATATATAAAATGCAAAGCGAATCCAAAAACAATGCCGATTCCCAGAGCGGTAAATACCCGCTTAGAAAAAGAAACATGTTTTTTTTGCATCATATAAAGGAGCGCCATCAGGCCGAGCATGACGATAATATTAATAACAACAAATAATGTCATGGTAACAAAAGCACCCCCAGAATTTTTTACATTTAAAAACTATAGTACAACAAACCTGATTGGTCAAGTAGGAATTATCGATGTATTTCAATATATGACCCGGGAATCAATTGCGCGACTGACATTTTATTCGCCGATGTCTTTCAGTGGAACAAAAGTCGGCAGCTGTGCACCGTCAAACTCTTTTTTGATCAATTCAGCGGTATCGTCTGATTGGTACAGCTCAACGATCTTTTTCAAATCTTCACGGTCCCGGTCTTCTGTTCTGGCCGCAATAATGTTGATGTACGGTGTCGCTGTTTCGTCTTCCAGTTTAATCGAATCTTTGACAGGATGGAAGCCGGCGTCAACCGCTATGCCGTTGTTGATAACAGATGCAGCGACGTCGGGAAGCACGCGCGGCGTTTGCTCTGCGGCCACCGTTGTGATTTTGAGTTTTTTAGGATTTTCTTTAATCGCATCAAGCGTTCCGTTTCCGTCAAATCCGTCCTTTAATTGAAGCAGGCCGGCGGACTCCAACAGGAGCAAGGCTCTGCCCATGTTCGTCGCTTCGCTCGGAACAGCGATTTCCGCGCCGTTTGGTATATCGTCAGGCGAATCATACTTCTCGGAATAAATGCCCATCGGAGCGATGATCGTTGTGCCGATCGGCGATAGTTCAAGATTGCGTTCCTTTTTGAATGCATTAAAGTAAGATATCGTCTGAAATGCATTGGCGTCAATGTCACCGCCCGCCAAAGCCTGGTTCGGCTGAACATAATCAGAATATTTGACGATTTCAAGCTTTAAGCCTTCTTTCTCGGCTTTTTTCTTCACAAAGTCCCAGATTCTTGTATCCGTTCCGCTGATGCCGATTTTAATGGTTTTCGCATCAGAGTCTGCCGCACATCCCGCGATCATTCCCGCAAGCAGCAGTAAAATGATAACAAATGTGAACTTTTTCATCATAGCTGTCTCCCTCTCTGTTTATCTTCTTCTCAATTTTTTGGACAGAACGTTTCCGGATGTCTGCAATCCCTGCACAACGATGACGAGAATTGCAACCGTGATGATCATCGTCAGCGTGTCAAACCTTTGGTAGCCGTATGTGATCGCCAAATCCCCAAGACCGCCGGCGCCTATCGCACCAGCCATCGCCGACGCTCCGACCAATCCGACCGTTGCCACCGTAAAACTCAGCACAAGCGAACCGAGCGCTTCCGGAATCAGAAACCGGAAGATGATCTGCCGCGGAGTCGCTCCCATTGCTTCAGCGGCTTCAATGACTCCCGGATCGACTTCAAGCAGAGAGTTCTCGACGAGCCTTGCGATGTAAGGCCCCGCATAAAAAGTCAGGGGAACAATCGCTGCCGATGTGCCGATGGACGTCCCCACAATCAGCCTTGTCACCGGAATTAAAGCAACCATCAAGATGATAAACGGAACGGACCGGAAAATGTTAATGATCATATTGACAACCGTAAAAACTGCCGGATTTTCAAGCAGATGCCCCTTCCTTGTGACAACCAGCAAAATGCCGAGCGGAATGCCGATCACGCTTGAAAATAAAAGCGAGAAAACCGTCATTTGAATCGTCTGAACCAGTGCGTCAATGATTTGGTCATATGTAACAAGCATGCTTATACCTCCCTGATGCGAATGTTTTCTCTGCGGATATATTCGAGCGCCCGCCCGATTTCACCGTCTTCCCCCTGCAGTTCAACCGTCATACTGCCAAACGGAATTCCCTGAAGCTCTGTAATCGTTCCGTGCAGAATGTTGACTTCTACGTCAAACCGCTTTGCCACTTGCGAAAGAAATGGCTTCCCGGAAGATTCGCCGACAAATTGAAGCTGGTAGAGATGCTTCACATTTAATTTTTGAATCGATTCAGGTATCTCGTGGTCGATGGCTGATTTGACAAAGCTTTTGGCCGTTTCGGTTTCCGGCGCGGAAAACACGTCAAACACGCTGCCTGATTCAATGATCCTTCCTTTTTCAATGACCGCGACTTTGTCGCAGATTTCTTTTGCCACATTCATTTCATGAGTGATCAACAAAATCGTGATGTTATATTGTTCGTTGACGCGCTTCAGCAGCTTCAAAATATCGCCGGTCGTCTGCGGGTCAAGCGCGGATGTCGCTTCATCACAGAGCAGAACCTCCGGATTTGTCGCCAGCGCCCGGGCAATGCCGACGCGCTGCTTTTGGCCGCCCGACAGCTGATCCGGATAATCGCGGGCTTTATCCTCAAGTCCGACAAAATGGAGCAGTTCCGTCACTTTTTGCTTGATTTCGGCTTTCGGTGTTTTGACAAGCGCGAGCGGCTCAGCGACATTAGCGAAAATCGTCTTTGAATTTAACAGGTTAAAATGCTGAAATACCATGCCGATCTTCCTTTTAACAGCTCGAATCTCAGCTTTCGACAGAGACATTAAGTCTCTTCCGCCGACGAATACCTTTCCGGCCGTCGGTTTTTCAAGGAAGTTCACACAGCGGATCAGCGTGCTTTTCCCTGCGCCGCTGAATCCGATGACGCCGTATATTTCCCCTTTATCTACATGAAGGTCGATTCCATTGAGCGCATGAACCTTCTGTCCGCCGCTTTCATAGACCTTTTCAACGCCTTCAAATGTAATCATGATGATCTTCCTCCTCTTTTTGGCTAACAAAAAAGGCTCCCTCTTAAAAAATAAGAAGAAGCCTTAGACGACACGAAGTAAATAGAGTGGTCCGCTCTCTTCTTATCTTCCAAGCCCGTACGGCTTGTTGGATGTGGCACAGTATTCTGCTGTATGCAGAACCCGCTGCCGAGGCTTCATAGGGCCAATTCCCTCCGCCTCTCTAAATAAGAAGTGTTGATGCATGAAGTTTTACCTAACTTTACAGCTTCTTCGAAATGTTGTCAATCAGAATTGTGAAAATTTCAAAAACCCGCTTTTTAATGCTTTATTTTTCGCCCTGATTATTAAATTTCACTTTTTTTAAAAAAATTGTGTTTAGCAGTTGTAATTTCGCTTAAACACTGGTAAAGTAAAGGTAATTATTTTTGTTCGAACTATCTTTAAGAAGAAAGTTTTGTAAGAGTTTTCGTCTTGGAAGTTTGTTTTAGAGCAAGAATAGTGAATTTAAGCGTTATCGCTTTAGGAGGAAATTTCATGCTAGAAGGTAAAGTAAAATGGTTTAACTCTGAAAAAGGTTTCGGATTCATCGAAGTTGAAGGACAAGACGATGTATTCGTTCATTTCTCTGCTATTCAAGGCGAAGGCTTCAAAACTTTGGAAGAAGGCCAATCTGTATCTTTCGAAATCGTTGAAGGAAACCGCGGACCACAAGCTGCTAACGTAACAAAAGCGTAAGCTGTGAACCGCTGATCTTCATACAGGACTGCTGACCGAATGTCAGCAGTCTTTTTATATTTAAAAAAAGCCTGACGCCCGGAAAACCGGCGTCAGGCTTTTTTTGCGAAAACCGCTTATGAAGCGATGTCTCTTTTTGTGAATGCACCAAAGGCGAGCACATGAAAAACGATAAAATAGACAGCCAGCACCACAATCGAGAATCCCAGCGTCATGTCTGAAACAAGCGGAGATCCGTCAAAGTATTGAGTGAGATCAGTGTTGGCAAATAAGATGTATTTCACCCAATCAAATTTCGTTGCGAGCAAGTTTGTCACCGTTCCGCCCATTGCCAAAAGGAAAATTGAAATACCTACGGCAAGCGAGCTGTTTCTGAAAACAGCTGAAATCATAAAGGCCATTGTCGCCATCATCAAAAGCGATATTGAATTCAGCAAATAGCTGCCGGCCAAGTGCAGCAGCAGGCTTTTTTCTTCAACGGTTCCATCGGCGTACGCCAAGTGAACCTGGCTGCCGTCGCCTGCCCCGAATAAAGCAAGGCCTGTGATACCCGCGCTTGCGAACAGAATGAAAAGCAAAGCCAATGCAAAAAGCAGAACTGTAAAATATTTTGCCAGCAAGATTTTAAAGCGGCTGATCGGCCTGATGACAAGCAGCTTCACCGTTCCCCAGTTGAATTCATTCGCAACGATTCCCGCAGCCACCGTGATCACAAACAGACCGAGGAGAGGAATGTTGCCGCTCGCGTCGCTGATGAACGACAGGGCCGAATAGTCCCCGTCTTCCGGCAAATCGTGCTTGATTCGATACTCATTAATGGCGGTCGACCGTTCATAGCTTTTTTCAAGTGCCGGATTATTGACCCCTTTAAGTTGTTCTTTCATATCTTTATTTTCCTGCATCAATTCTTTTTTCCAGTCCGGGTTTTGGTCTGTCTCTCCGATCGTCTTTGTGAGAACGCCCAGCCCGATGGCAGATAACAGCAAAATCGCAATCATGACATATGTGCCTTTTCGATTAAAAATTTTGATCCATTCATTTACGATGAGATTAAACATGCTGAGCTTCCTCCTTCTCTGCGGTGATTTCCAGGAACCGGTCTTCCAGCGATTTGTTCACAGCCTTCACTTCATATAGGCGGACACCGTTGTCTGACAAGTGTTTGATCAAATCAGGCACTTCATCCTTTTGAAGGCTGAGCTCTATCCCGCCTTCCGCTTCGTCAACCTTCATCTTTTTGAAGGCAGCCGCTTCCCGCATCAGAGCCTGATTGTCATCCGCTTGAATATAATAGCGCTTCTTTTCATCCCGAGCGGGTCCGTGCACATGCTGAATATCCCGGAGCTTTCCGTTCTGGATAATGGCGATCCTGTCGCACATCAGCTCCATTTCTGAAAGCAGGTGGCTTGAAACGATGACCGCCATACCTCTTTCTCTCGTCAGCTTTCTTAAATGATCGCGAATTTCCCGGATACCGGCCGGATCAAGCCCGTTCGTCGGCTCATCGAGAATCAAGAGCTTCGGATCGTGCAAAAGGCTTTGGGCCAGGCCAAGCCTTTGTCTCATTCCTAAAGAATACGTTTTGACCTTATCGTTGATCCTGTTTTTCAATCCGACAAGCTCGACGATTTCGTCAATTTTCTGTTTCGTCACGCCTTTCGTCATGCGCGCGTATTGCTGAAGGTTTTGATAGCCCGTTAAAAATTTATACAGTTCCGGATTTTCAACGATCGCTCCGATATGCCGCGCGGCCTTTTCAAAATTTTCTTTTACGCTGACGCCGCACACGGCGATTTCACCGGCGGTGATGTTCATATGCCCGACAATCATCCGGATCGTCGTCGTTTTTCCGGCGCCGTTCGGACCTAGGAAGCCGAATATTTCGCCTGCCCGCACGTCAAAGCTCAAGCCGTCGATAATCTTTTTCCCCCTGATCGTTTTTGATACATTTTTTAATTCCAAAAGTGTTTCCACTGTTTCTCCTCCAGCCTTTTCAATTTTTTTCTTCAATAAACCGTTTCAGCCATTCCAAAAGCGACATTCCGGATTCCTCGCGCAGCTGTTCGACATCCTTTTTTTCTTCAATTCGGCCATTTAAGACGACGACGACCTCATCCAAAATTTGTTCAATTTCATGAATCTCATGGGTGGCGATGACGATTGTCTGCTTATCAAGCTCCAAATATGTAAGAAGGCTTTTGACGATCGATTCTCTCACCATCGGATCAAGACCGGAAAACGGCTCATCAAGCAGCACGACTGCTGCATCGCGCGCCAATGTGAGCGCGAGCTTCAGCCTGCCCCGGTTGCCTTTGGAAAGCTTGCCGATTTTTTTATCCCCGTCGATTTTCATGTCCTTTAACAGGTCCCACGCTTTATTTATACGGAAATCGGAAAACTGGGTTTCATAAAAGTGAATCATATCCTTGACCCGAAATGGATCGTAGAACATATCGAGCTCTGTTAAATAGGCGATGTTCTTCGTCTCCTTTCTGGCTGCCGGCCGCCCTCCGATCAGCACCGAGCCCGAATCCGGAAACGAGAGCCCTGTGATCAGCTTCAAGATCGTAGATTTGCCGCTGCCGTTCGGTCCTGTCAACCCGTAAATTTTCCCGGGAGAAAGTGACAGATCGGCCTCTTTGAGCGCATACTCTTTGCCAAACTTCTTCGTGACATTTTTCAGCTCAATCTTCATTTGGGATCTCCTTTCTGAAGAAAACGGTCAAGTTCCAACAACATGTCTTGTTTAGACAAGCCAAGCTCTTCCATGCTCTGGACAAATTGCCCGATAACTTCCGACCTCATCTCCCGCTTTAAATCATCGATGACTTCCGTATGTTCAACAACAAAGGTGCCCTGTCCCCTTCTGGTCTCCACCACGCCCATCCTTTCCATTTCATTGTAGGTTCTTTGAATCGTATTCGGATTTACCTGTGTCTGAACAGCCAGCTCACGGACCGAAGGCAATTTTTCTCCCGGTTTGATCTCTCCGCGGATCATTTTTTTAAAGAGCTGTTCGGCTATTTGCCTATAGATCGGCTTTGAAGCAGAAAATTCATTTGCCATTCTTTTACACCTCAACTCTTCTGTTCAGTAATTTGCAGGAGAGATAGAAGAGACAGACGCCTAAGACTGTGTAATACACCAGGAGAACACCCGGCAAATCAACTTGAGAAAATGTAACAGTCCATCCTGAATGTTCGTAATGAAGTTTGAATTCAGCCTTTAAAGAAATGCTCCACAATTTCTGCAATTCCTGGAATAAGCCGCTCTCGATGAACAGCGCCTCGATTAATCCGTAAGCACTGTAGATTAGCAAGGGAATGATCCAGCGGATTTTTTTGATAGCCGGATATTTTCTGAGCGCTTCATATACCGTCCACAGAAACATCACCCATGTGGAAAAACTGATGGAGCCTAAAAAGACAGCGATATTGACGAGAAGCAAATCTGACACGGAAAACAGACCGGCGCTGCTGGAGAGCAGAACGCTTCTGACAACCAGCCCGAAAATGAATAAAACAGCGTGGGAAATCAATTGGTATACGGCAGCTGAAGCAAGCTTTGACACCAGCAATAACGCACTGTTGTTCGGATTATATAACCAAAGCTGCGTCTTCCCTTCCAGACGGAGCTGAGCTAGGATCATTAAAGGACAAAACAGACTATGAAATAATAAAATGGTCACTAGCGCCCCAAAAAGAGCCATTGATTCGCCTGTATAATGAGCAAACCAAAAGCTTGCAATAATCGCACAAATCATGCACAGCATCCAAACCAAAAACCAAAACCTTGCCATGAGAAAATCTTTTTTAAATAAACCGCTGAAAGACCGCAAAACATATCCTCCTCTAGTCACTGTATCAGTGTACTACATCAATAGTACACCGATACAGTGAAAATCGCAATCAAATATTACAAAAAAATGCAAAAAAAAAAGCAAACCCGCTGGTTCCCAGCGAATTTGCCTTTAATCCTGTTCCCGCTTTTTCATGGATTTTAATGCTTTTCGGTAATCCATATCGTCCATTTCCGTTTTCTCGGAATGGTTTTTTTCCTCTTTTGGATGTTGAAGTTTTTGCAGAATCGCCCGATAGGTTTGATCATTCATTTCGAACGGATCTTGCTGATCGGCTTCAACTTGCTCAGCGACTTCTTCTTCCTGAACATGAGGAATGCCAGCTTCAGCTGCCGCGTTATCCTCATGTTCGGGTTTATCCTGTGAAGACGCCGACCGCACATTAAATACCACCAGACCGATAATGACGAGGACAGCAGCGATGATGGTCAATATAATGGTCATGTCAAATCGCTCCTCACTGTCCTGCTGTAAAGCGGTCTGTCACTTGGGCGACGCGTCTGCCTAAAGCCCGGCCCAGCTCCAGGCCTTCTTCGCCGATCAGTTCGTCACTGTCGACAGGACACGTGATGCCTGCACCGTAATAAGACCCGTATAAAGCATTTTCAGGTACATTTCCAGGCAAGCCGACGACCATCATGCCTTGATGAAGCATCGGTGTTATTAAGTTGAGCATTGTCGCCTCAAGACCGCCGTGAGTTGTCGCTGTTGTGCAGAAGACTGCGCCGATCTTATTGATCAGCTTCCCTTCCGCCCAAAGGTAGCCCAGCCTGTCGATCCAAGTTTTTAATCCGGAGCTGATTGTACCGAAATGACCTGGGCAGCCCCAGATGATAGCATCCATTTCTTCGAGCTTTCTAATATCCGCCTGGCTGACATGATCGATCAGCACGTCTGCAGCCTCATGTTCCCCTGCGCCTTCCGCAATGGCTTCAGCCAGCTTTTTCGTATGCTCGCCTTCACTGTCGTAAACAACATAAATTTTCATGTCAGAACCTCCTCATTTTAAGATTCTTTCGCTTCTTTAGGAGCCGGAAGCAATGTCAGCTCCTCCGCCTTGTTCTTCCTGCGCAGCTTGTCTTTTCTGACATCCCTCAAAAACAGGCTGAGAACGAGGCCGATGACACAGAACCCGGCCGCCCACATAAATGCGTCATTGATGCCCATGACATTCGAGTTGAGCTGAGCCTGTCCGGTCAAATATTTCACGACATATTGTTGTGCTTGTTCAAGAGATATATGCATCGATTGCGCTGTTGACTGAATGGTTGACTGCAATGTGCTCATAAATGACGGATCAGCCGTATTTGTCTGATCGGCCATTGATGCATAGTGGAATGTCGTGCGATTTGTATAAATCGTCGTGATCAAGCTCGTTCCGATCGAACCGCTGATTTGGCGAAGCGTATTCGACATCGCCGTTCCGTGGCTGTTTAAATGCTGCGGAAGCTGGTTCATGCCGGCAGTCATGATCGGCATCATCAACATGGACATCCCAAACGCCCGAATCGCATAGATCAACACGATGTGCATATACGGTGTATCGATCGTAAGCGTCGTAAATTCGTAGGTCGTCACAACAGTGATCAATAATCCGACAATCGCTAGCGGCCTTGGGCCGACTTTATCAAATAAAATTCCTGAGATCGGCGACATCACAAGCATGACGAGTGCGCCCGGCAGCATCAGAAGCCCCGACTGAAGCGCTGTAAAGCCGACCAGGTTTTGCAAATAAATCGGAATCAGGAACATTCCTGCATACAAAGCAACTGTAATGATGGCGTTGATCACGCTTGACAGTGAAAACATATCGTATTTGAACACTCTGAAGTCAAGCATCGGCTCTTTCGATTTCAACTGCTGGATGATAAAAGCGGCAATGCCGATCACACCGATCACAACTGTGGAAAGTACGAGCGGATCATCCCAGCCGTCTGAGCCGGCTTCGCTCACACCATACAGCAACGCCGCAAATCCGACAATTGAAAGAATCGCGCCTGCTGTGTCCAATTTGATTTTTTTAGGTTCCGTCATATTTTTAAATAGGAAAAAACCGAAAATGATGACGATCAAACCAACCGGCACAAGGCCGTAAAACATGATCCGCCAGCTGTAGTTTTCAATGACCCAGCCGGATAGCGTCGGACCGACAGCAGGAGCAAACATCATCGCAAGCCCGAAGATTCCCATTCCTTTCCCGCGGCTTTCCGGAGGAAAGATAAAGAGAATCGTGGTCATGACCAAAGGCTGAAGTATGCCTCCGCCGACTGCCTGAATGAGGCGTCCGGTTAACATCGTCGAGAAGTTAGGCGCAATTCCGCATATCAGCGTTCCGACCGTAAACAGCAGCATCGCCGTTAAAAACAAGCTCCGTCCGCCGAACCGCATAATCAGGAAGGCTGATAAAGGAATCAAAACGCCGTTGACAAGCATATATCCGGTTGTCAGCCATTGAATCGTTGTGGCGCTCACATTGAACTCTGTCATGAGATGAGGCATCGCCACATTCAGTAGCGTTTGGTTTAAAATGGCCAGAAACAAGCCGCCCATTAAAATGATGAGCAGTGACATATTTCCTTTTTTCTGAGAAGCCACTTATGACATCCTCCTTTCGCTCGTTTTTATTTCCCCCGGTTATTTTGAAATTTTCACGGATGCGTTCATTCCCGGCAGCACTTTGTCAGACGGGTTTTTAATTGAAATTTTCACAGGTACTTTCTGCGTCACTTTCGTGTAGTTTCCGCTTGAATTGCTTTGAGAAAGCAAGTCAAATGTTGAGTTTGTCGCATAGCCGATTTCTTCGACATTTCCTTCAAATGTAGTGCCTGAATCACCGTCAACGACGATATCGACTTTGTCCCCTTTTTCGATGTCTTTCAGGTCGTTTTCTTCAATGTTAGCTGTAATGTACAGATGATCCATGTCGATGGTTTTCGCAAGCGTTTGACCGGCTTGTACGATCTGGCCTTCTTTCGCTTCGTTTTTGACAATCGTTCCGTCCATGATCGACTTCACGTCAACCGTTTGTTCCCCTTTGATTTTCGCTGCTTTTTCGTCTTTTGAAACTTTTGATCCTTCTTTCAAATCCCAATCTGAGAGCTTCCCTGATGCAGGCGCCGTAATGTCGGCCATCTCGCCTGTCACGTGTGCTTCGTCGGTTTTCACATAGCTGATGCTGTCATAATAGAAATACGCACCTCCTGCTAAGATGGCAAGCACGATGATGAGTCCGATAATGTTCGTCGCAATTAAACGTCCTTTGCTCATGTTTATTTCTCCTTTCATATCCTTATATTTTGGATGAAGCCGGTTTGATCGGCTTCCGCGGTTTTGCGTTTTCCTATTTCCTGCCCAGCAACTTGCGGGACGTGTACTGAAAAAGTTGTTCAAAACTGAGCAAGAAAGATCGGAAGCGGTAAATTTGTTTTTACCTCTGCACAACAAAATAAATAGTTAACAAGATTAAATATTAGTTAAAGTAATAAAGAATGTCAATAACCTTGCACTTAAAATTTTGATTTAAATATTTTCCAAACAAAAAACCTCCGCTGCCGGAGGTTTCAATCGCGTTTTTTCATGTATATTGATGCCGTTCTTCATTGCTGAAGAAGCTCTTCAGAGCCTGAAAAACATCGGCTTTCTGTTTCAGCACATAATACTTGAATTTTTCGTTTTTAATATTTTTGTAGGCTGACATTAACGTTGAATGTCTGTTGTACTGGTTGACTTCGCCATAGCAAAAGATATTCGCTTTCTCCATAATCTCTCCGACAAGCTTAACGCAACGCGCATTGTCGGATGTCAAATTATCGCCGTCCGAAAAATGAAACGGATAAATGTTATAGCGTGTCGGATGGTATTTGTCTTCAATCAGTTCGAGGGATTTGCGGTATACAGATGAACAAATCGTGCCCCCGCTTTCCCCTTTCGAAAAGAAATCTTCTTCTGATACCACTTTGGCTTCAGTGTGATGGGCGATAAACTCAATATCGACCGTTTCATACTTTGTCCGTAAAAAACGTGTCATCCAAAAGAAAAAGCTTCGCGCCATATATTTTTCCCAAACGCCCATCGATCCGCTCGTATCCATCATTGCGAGCACAACGGCTTTTGATTCCGGCTTTACGGAGTCATTCCACGTTTTAAATTTTAAGTCTTCGGGGTAGATCGGATAAAATGAAGGTTTTCCCGTCATTGCATTTCGCTTAAAAGCGCTGAGCATCGTTCTTTTCTTATCGATATTACCGGTCAAACCCGTTTTGCGGATATCGTTGAACTCAATATCTTCGACAACGATATCATCCCGTTCTTTTTGTTCTAAATTCGGCAGTTCCATTTCGCTGAAGAGCGCCTCTTCCAAATCGATTAACGAAACTTCAGCTTCATAATAATCTTCACCGGCCTGATCGCCCGCTCCCTGGCCTTTGCCGGCGCCCCGTTTATCCGAACCGTCCCTTGCGACGATATCTCCTACCTCGCTGTCGCCGTCTCCTTGGCCGGCATGTTTATTTTTATCATAGTTATAGCGGATTTTATACTCATCTAACGATCGAATCGGAATTTTGACAACATCTTTGCCGTTGGACATAATAATGCTTTCTTCTGTAATCAGGTCAGGCAGATTGTTTTTGATCGCGTCCTGCACCTTTTTCTGGTGACGCTGTTGGTCATCATACCCTTTTCGGTGGAGGGACCAGTCTTCCTGAGAAATAATAAAATGGCCATTGTCTTTATGGGACATGAATTCCCCTCCTTATTGATAATCCCCTTAAATGGCTTCGGTTTATAGCCCTGCGGATGCAAGTCTAAAATGTTTATTGTTATCTTATGCAGGTGCAAATAACTTTTGACAAACAATTTTGAAAATGGGACAAAAGGACCCGCCCTTCTCCGGACGGGTCTTCAAGTTACCGGTTTAATAAGCTTCCTACATATTTTAAGAGTTCGTTTGCGCTAGTCGAGTTGTAGCCGTGCTCATCAATGAGACGGGCGACGACCTCGTTGATTTTCTTGAGCTGCTGTTCGTCCGGCGTTTTTGTCGATGTCGTGATTTTGACGACATCTTTCAAGTCTGCGAACAGCTTTTTCTGAATGGCTTCTCTGAGCCGCTCATGCGAATTATAGTCAAACCGTTTCCCTTTTCTTGCATAGGCAGAAATGCGAATGAGAATTTCTTCGCGGAATGCCTTTTTCGCATTTTCGGAAATGCCGATTTGTTCTTCTATTGACCTCATCAGCTTTTCATCCGGATTCATTTCTTCTCCCGTCAGCGGATCGCGAAGCTTAATTTTATTGCAGTACGCTTCGACATTATCAAGATAATTGTCCATCAGCGTTTTCGCAGATTCCTCATAAGAGTACACAAACGCTTTTTGGACTTCTTTCTTCGCCATTTCGTCGTATTCTTTTCTGGCGGCGGAAATAAAGTTCAAATAACGCTCGCGGTCTTCTGCCGAAATCGATGGATGCTGGCTAAGCCCTTCTTTTAAAGAACGGAGGACATCAAGCGCATTGATCGATTCCATGTTTTTGCGGATGATCGTCGACGAGATCCGGTTGATGACATAGCGCGGATCGATTCCGCTCATTCCTTCGTCAGTGTATTCTTTTTTCAAATCCTCGACATCGACAGAATTGTAGCCTTCAACACTCTCTCCGTCATACAGCCTCATTTTTTTGACAAGATCAATGTCTGACCGCTTCGGCTCTTTCAGCCTCGTCAAAATCGAAAACATCGCAGCCACTTTTAGCGTGTGCGGCGCAATATGAACATCAGACACATCGCTTTCAGCGACCATTTTTTCATAAATTCTTTCTTCTTCTGATACTTTTAAATTATATGGAATCGGCATGACGATAATCCGCGAATGGAGCGCTTCGTTTTTCTTATTGGATATAAATGAACGGTATTCGGTTTCATTCGTGTGGGCTACGATCAATTCATCCGCTGAGATGAGCGCGAACCGGCCCGCTTTGAAATTCCCTTCCTGTGTAAGCGATAAAAGATGCCAGAGGAATTTTTCATCGCATTTCAGCATCTCTTGAAATTCCATCATTCCTCTGTTCGCTTTGTTTAATTCTCCGTCGAACCGGTATGCGCGCGGATCGGATTCCGATCCGTATTCGGCAATCGTCGAAAAATCAATGCTTCCCGTCAGATCAGCGATATCCTGCGATTTAGGGTCCGACGGACTGAACGTACCGATCCCCGTCCGTTTATCCTCTGAAAAAAAGATTCTTTCAACCTTCACGTCTTCTATTCTTCCGCCGTATTCCTGTTCCAGCCTCATCATGTTCAACGGGGACAGGTTGCCTTGAATACGAATGCCGTATTCATTGTAAAAATCGTCCCGCAGATGCTGAGGAATTAGATGAAGCGGATCTTCGTGCATTGGACAGCCCTGAATGGCGTAGACAGCCCCTTCATCTGTAAGAGAGTATGCTTCAAGCCCCCTTTTCAGCATGGTGACCAAAGTCGACTTTCCCCCGCTGACAGGCCCCATCAAAAGCAGGATTCTTTTTCTGACATCAAGGCGCTTCGCGGCCGGATGAAAGTATTCTTCAACTAGGCGTTCCAAAGGCTCTTCAAGACCAAACAGCTCTTTGTCAAAGAAGCTGTATACTTTTTTCCCGTCTTTCTCTTCAATGCCGCTGTCTTTAATCATATTGTAAACGCGGGAATGAGCAGATTGCGCGACAGTCGGATTTTCCTTTACGATTTCTAAATATTCAGCGAAGGTTCCTTCCCATTTCAGACGCTGCTCTTCCTCTCTATACTGTTCAATCTTTTTTAATATATCCATAAGAACCTCCTATATGATGATAAATGCAAGGTGCCAAGTGAATCACTGTTACATTCAATCTATGCGGAGATGTCCCTTTAGATGCTTTTCATATAAAAAATGAAATGTACTTTCCTCGAATTGACAAGGATGGAGCAAACCATTCATAATAAGAGCAGAAAAGTTCCGTCCGCAAGTGCTCCTGCGGTACGGCTGATGGCATCGGTGCAGATGACAACAAGGGAATAAGGATGAGGAGGGATTTTAATGAGAACGTTGATCATGATGGGGGTCATCCTCGCGTTCCTCGTATCCATTTTTACTGCCGGATACGAAAGTAAACCCGGCAAATAAAATTCAAAGGAAAAAGGATGGCTCACTTTTGAAGCCATCCTTTTTTCGTAACATAACACTGTTTTATTCCTGTTGATCTTCATTTACTTCAGACTTAGGAGATACCCGGCAGCTGCTTTTGTATTCAACTTTCTCAATCTTGCATCCGGGCCCTATATGCACGCGGTTTCCCCTGACCATGCGGGCCTCCGTGTTTTCCAGGTAAATATCATCTCCTTCGATTGTCCCTGCTGAGAGAAAACCTCCGTTTCTATTAAACAAGAGCCCGCGTTTTTTGACAATCTTAATATGCGTGCCGCCGATATCGCCAATCGAACTGTTTCCGAACTTTAAGCCGATGTCAATCGCGCCGGCGTTCAGCAGACCCTTTACGTCCAAGCTGCCCGTCAGTGTAAAATCCTCTGCCTCACAATCGCCTCTTACGTTCAGTGCGCCTTTGACATCGCACGTTTCAGCCGCCATATTACCCCCGATATTGATAATGCCTTTTACGGCTGCATCGCTGATGTCGGCGTCCTCAGAAACATCCGCCGTCCCGTACACTCTGGCTTTGTCAGCTTTCAGCCTCCCCCGGATCTCTGTTTCCCCGTGTACACTAAAGCTTTTGATTGTCGCATCGCCTGACAATTCGCTTGTACCGTGTGTACTGAATTTTTCACATTCAATGTTTCCTGTGATCGTTCCTTCACCTCTGATGAGAACATGATGGAATGATCCGCCTCCGGCATTTCCGGAGCCGTGTATTTTCAAGTCGTGTTTCTTCATGTCCTATCCCTCCGCTATATTTTCCTCTTCTCTCCGACTTTTGCCGTTTCCGCCACCCGGATATCTTCCTTATACTCAATCAGGTCGATGTCGCAATTTTCGCCGATGATAACCGAATTGCCCCGGACAACTTTCGCGGCCGTATTGGCGAGTTCAATTTGATCCCCTTCAATCAGCTCGGCAGACAGTCTCGGAGGAGAAATAAGCGGCGTTAAAAACGAGAACAGCTTCGATTGATGTGCAGTGCAGACGATCCGCCGGCACCCGATTTCTTTCACTTTACTTTCACCGCCGTGAACCTTAATCTCAATTTGTTCCGCGTTTAAAAGCCCGTCGATTGTAAAATAGCCTTCCGCAGTAAAATGTTCCACTTCGCAGTCTTTGCCGATTGACGTTTTTCCGCGAACGATTGCTTCGTCGCCTTTCACATGTCCGCTAATGCCGGCATAGCCTAAGACTTTAAGCTGTTCTGCTTCGACATCGCCATCCACCTTTGCAGAACCGTCGATTCTGACCTTGGAAGCTGCGATTGCGCCGTTTAGTTTGGCGTGGCCGCTGATTCTCAGCTCCCCCGCTTTCACGTCTCCGTTTACAGTCCCGGTGCCGCTGCAGCTGAACCTTTCGCAGTCAATATCGCCGTTAATCGTTCCTTTGCCGTTTAATTCAACCGTTTGATACGTGCCTCCACCTGAACTGCCAAATCCGTTTATCAATAAATTCTCCATCTTTTGATCCTCCATTTACATGAATTTTGTTTTCAATTCTTCGCTGCTCGCTGCCAGATTGATGTCAGCGGCGACCTTGACTCCTTTTTCCAACACGATGCTGCCCTCGGTGATCAGACATGTTGCAATGCCGAGCTTCCGAAGCACAATCAGCCTCCCTTTGTTCTCCGCCTCGTGTGACATGATGACATCCAGCACCATTTTTCCTTCATCCAGGCTGATGTCGCCGGATTGGAGCAGGCCTTCCAGCACATAAGCCGCAAGCGCTTCTGTCAGATGAAATGGATCATCGCGCTTTCCGGTGCATTCTTCAAAAAACGTCATGACCGCTTGTGAAACGATGCCTTTTTCAAGCAGTTCCCCGCGGCTCGCGTTTAGTTCGGTCAGACCGGGCGAGAACATTTCCGCCATTTCATCAAGGGAAAGATTTTCTTTCATGCTTTGAATGGTTTCGATTCTTTTTAAAATGTCTTCCTTCGGAAAAAACGTTTCTTGTCCGGTGAACGTCGATTTCCGGATAAACCACTCTTCCGGTATTAAATTTTTCCGTTTCCATCTATAGAGCTGCCCGTATGAGATCGAAGTCAAATCCAGCAGCTCTTTTTTTGAAATTAAATCATCCTGAACCATCTGTTTCAGCTCCTTTACACACATTGTAACATAACACTGTTACATTAGAAAGTAAAAAAAAGAACCCTCTGTTAAAAAGGGCTCTTTTCCTGATAAAGCTTAAGTCAAATCTCTGTAATTCTGCTGGCGAAGCGCCTCGTACACGAGGATTGCTGCAGTATTTGATAAGTTCAGTGATCTGACATGCTCTGTCATCGGCAGGCGCAGACAGCGATCCATGTTTTGTTCGATCAGCTCTTTCGGCAAGCCGTTCGTCTCTCTTCCGAAGACAAAGAAGTGATCTTCGTTTTGATCTGAATAATCAAATGAAGTGTGCGGTTTTTGACCGAATTTTGTAATGAAGAAAAAACGGCCGTCAGGATGGGCATTAAACAATTCGTCCAATGAGTCGTGGTAGACGACATTGACGAATTCCCAATAATCAAGACCTGCCCGCTTGAGCATTTTATCGTCGGTTGAAAAACCGAGCGGTCTGATTAAATGAAGCGTTGTATCTGTTGCTGCACAAGTCCGTGCGATATTTCCTGTGTTTGCAGGAATTTCTGGTTGATATAGTACGACATGCAATGCCAAAAGTATTCACCTCTGTTTTTCTGATCCGCTGTTTATTATACCACTCATTACGATTTTGTCGTATCATCTGATATATGAAAAAACGCATATCGAATCGATGAAGTATAAGCAGGCGAATCCTCGTAAGACCAGTACCTCATCCGGCAGTCGTGCGTTTGCGCGTTCACCAGCGGCATATTGCTTTTATCCTTTGCCGTCACAAGAGCCACGTGGTCAAATCTTCCGTCTCCGTTAAAATCATAGCAGATGACATCGCCTTCGATCAGCTCTTTCGCGGCCCGCTTTTGAACCGCTCGGAGGCCGGCTTTTGACTGCTTCAAAAAGGTTCTGAGCGAATGAGCGACAGTCCAGCTGTAACTCCAGGAATGGTTTTGCATCCACCAGCCTTTGCCTCTGTTCGGATAGCCGCGCATCGGCGCATCTCCCGCCCTTATGCACTGGGAAATAAAGTTTGTGCAATTGTCTTCAAAGTTTTTGTAAGCGGGATTTCGTTTATTCCAATACGTTTCTGCATAGCGCACCGCGGCCAGCCGGTCATAGCGGAACGCCCTTCCCAGCAATTCGCGCATCTCATCATCGCCGCTTTCAGGCTCAGGATAAGACTGTGCGGCCGGACGCGGGGCCTTGGAGTCTTTGATGACCATCTGATCATACAAAATGGCGCTTCTGTCTTCAATATGTTCTTCCATATACATATCATCCCCGTCTTTGCACAAGTATGCGGTATGGGTTTGATAGTTCACATGCGACGCGCCGTCTTCATCAAGCCAGTGCTCTTTTACAGCTGCTTTCATATTGGCCTTCACGATCTGCACGCCGCGGTTTTGAAAAAGCCTCCGCTTCCGTTCAATGACTTCAAAACCCCCGGCATCCTGCCAGTTTGTTTCATCATTGCCGTTGATTAAGTAATGAAGTCTGGCTTTCAGGAGCTGCTCGATGATCTGTTTCAAGGGCTACACCACCATATGTTTGTTAATTCATTTCTCATCATTAAACATATGTCAGGACAGCCCTCAATTAGTCGCACTCGTTTCTTTTAAAAGGCCGATGCCTTTTTGGATTTCAGCTTTTGCTTCTTCATCCTGCTCGTGCGCGAGCGCGCGCTCCAATTCACCCATCACATCCGCTCCGCCGATCTTTCCGACCGCCCATGCGGCGGTTCCCCTGATGACCGGCCGCGGATCTTTGTGCATCAGCTCAATCAGTTCAGGGAGAGCGTCCGTTTCTTTAAAATGGGCAAGTGCGATAATCGCATTTCTCTGAATCGGCTTTTTGCCTCTCCATGAGCCGGCCACGTGGCCGAACTTTTCTTTAAATTCGCGATTCGACATCGTCAGAAGCGGTTTTAAAAGCGGCTTGGCAATCTCAGGGTCCGGCTCCATTTCAGGATGCAGATGAAAATCGACCCCTTTATTTTTCGGGCATACCATCTGGCACGTATCACAGCCGTAGATCCTGTTCCCGATTTTCGTACGGAACTCGTCGGGCAGAAAACCTTTTGTCTGCGTCTGAAAAGCGATGCAGCGCTGGGAGTTGAGCTGCCCGGGGTTGACGAGCGCACCGGTCGGGCATGCCTCAATACATTTGTTGCATGAGCCGCATTGATCTTCGATTCTCTCATCAGGCTCGAACGGAATATTCGTAATCATTTCCGCCAAGTAAACGTAAGACCCGAATTCAGGCGTAATGATCATGCAGTTCTTTCCGCTCCAGCCGATGCCCGCGCGCTCTGCGACAGCTCTGTCCGACAGCTCACCGGTGTCAACCATCGATTTCGTTCTGACATCGCTGCGCTGCGCTTTCAAAAATTCTTCCAGCTGATCAAGCTTTTCCCGCAGAACATGATGATAATCCTTTCCCCAGGAAGCTCTGCAAAAGATGCCCCTCCGTTCGCCTTTCTTGCTTCTCGGCGCATCTTTCATTTTTGAAGGGTAAGCAAGGGCGATGGCGATGATCGATTTCGCCTTCGGCAAAAGCAGATCCGGGTTCGTCCGCTTTTCAAGATCGGGTTCTTCAAAGCCTGATTCATAGCCGAGGGTCCGGTTCTCAATCAATCGTTCTTTTAATGTTTCAAAAGTATCTGCACTGGCGAACCGGATTTTATCGATGCCGATTTCCTGTGCGAATTCGATGACATCCTGTTTCAGTTTTTTCACATCCATCGTGCAGAGCCTCCTTTCTTTGTTTTCGTTTTCGCTCTCTGTATAATAGAGTGTACCATGACACGGGAGATGAATTTAAATTGGAACTTCGTTTGCAAATCGCGCCTGCTATTTTAAACCGCATTCCTTCATTTAAGGTTGGCGCTGTGTTATATCAAGATATTGAGATCACCGGCTCCCCGCAAATGCTCAAAGGCCGGCTCCGCCTTTTTCAGGAATCGCTGTTTTTTGACTTTGCCGATCGCAGTCCCGAAGATGAATCGGCCGTTAAAGAATGGCATGATGCCTTCCGTGAGCTGAACCCGTCTTATTCAGGACGGGAAAGCGGACTCGAACGGATGCTGAAAGATATCAAAGAACAACGCTTTGTTGAGCCGGAAAATTCAGCGATTGATCTGAGCCGTTTTTTCTCCCTCAAATATTTGATACCGGTTCATATATATGATGCCCGGAAATTAAACGGTCCGATCAAAATCGAACCCGGCAGTCCCGGCGAGATCATCACGTTCTCCGATGATGCTGGAGCATTCGGCACGATCACCGGAAACCTCAGCCTTCATCATGCAGGAACGGATACAAAAGATGCCTTGCAGCTCGTCTTTTTCAGGCCCTCATTATCTATAGAAGAATCCCGCCGCCTGCTCGAGTCTTTAACAAAAATGTTCGAACAAATTCACGGCGGCGAACATATCTCAACCGTCTTTCCTTAAAAACCTGTTCTTAAAGAGAGCAGGTTTTTTACGATGATTTCATACATGAAAAAACGCAATGCTTCGTTTAATCTGAGAAACGAAACACTGCGTTATAAACAGTATGTATGGAGCGGGTGATGGGAATCGAACCCACGACATCAGCTTGGAAGGCTGAGGTTTTACCACTAAACTACACCCGCATATGATCTCTAAAAACAACATCATCGTTTTGACTTTTATTATGTTACACGTTTATTAAAATTTCGTCAAGGGTATATTAAAAATTTGTCGAAAAAAAGCCGCCGATATGAACATCGGCAGCTTTTTTCCGGACATTGACAGATTACCAGCTGGATTTCTTCACACCTGGTACCTGGCCTTTATATGCTAACTCTCTGAACGCGATCCGCGACATTTTAAACTTTCTCATATATCCTCTCGGCCTTCCGGTCACTTCGCAGCGGTTATGCAGCCTTGATGGCGCCGAGTCGCGCGGAAGCTTGCTCAAAGCTCTGTAATCGCCTTTTTCTTTTAGTTCTTTTCTGAGTTCCGCATATTGTTCAACAAGCTTTTGGCGCTTTTTTTCTTTAGCAATTTTTGATTTCTTGGCCACTCTGAGTATCCTCCTTCTCAATAAAGCGTAATGATTACGATTTAAATTTATCACAACCCGTCTTCCGATGCAAATAAAAAAAGCCTGCCTCAAGTAGCAAGCTCTTTTAAGATTCACCCTTTTTTTTCTGATAAATTGATGAAATCGCGGCCGTTATAATAAAAATGCCGATAAACAGCCCGATCATAATGAAGAAAAAGTTGGGCTTCACCTGGAATGAAAAAGCCGATTCGCTCTCCATGACAAACGACAAACTGTTAAACAGGATATCGTTGCTCGTTTGATTTGAAAAAAGATGATAAAACAAAAGCGCAGCCGCAAGCATCGGAAATGCGAGAAAGCTTGAGAAACTGGCAAAGATTAGTCCCTGCTTTAAAGAGTTTGTATTCATGATGATTTACCTCCAATTCCTCTGATCATCAGCTGTTTCATAATCGACTTTCCGTCACCCATAAACGGAAGCAGATACATCATATGCAGAGCATAAGTGGAAAAGAACAGAAGCATGCCGACCGAGACCGCGTTTTCCTGAAGAAAAAAGATCGTAAACAGCACGCCGGCTATTCCGAGCGCCCCTGGTATAAGCGGCCCCAACGCCGTAATCCAAATCGACTTTTTATCATACGGCGATATGACAGGCCTGATAAATTTGACGGACATCATATCAGCCGCTAAAAACCCTTGAGGCCCGTTTTTTCCGACAAATTTCCGGTGCGCGATGCCGTGCACCACTTCATGAAGTGCTGTGCCGGTGATCAACCCGAAATAGATGACGGAAAAATAAGCGGCAATGCTGATGATTGAACCGTCCGGAACGAAAATGTAAGCCGAAAGCGACAGCATCAAAAAGACGAGCCAGAAAACAATAATTTTCTTAGAAATCACATGAAGAAATTTCATATACAAAAACAGAAATGAATCAGAATCGCTTGAAAACCTTTCCTTGTAGCGAATATGGTACTGGCCGAAAAACTGATAGAGAAAACCGAGGAAAGACGGGCGTTCACCGTACTTCCAATTGATTAAATAGTTGCGGTTGAGCCCTGTCAGCAATTGGTGCAAATCCTTTAGCAACACCTCTTCACTGACGCGAAAGACGCCGGCCAGATCCCCGGCTATCTCCAGTTCGTCTTTTTTTCCGTCGACTTCTTTCAGCATTTGATAGGCTGTCGGATTGATGGGAAAATCCGCATCGAGATCACGATCTGAAATATGCTTCCGATCCAGCTTCACATGCTCTGGAAAATAGGGAATTTTTTTGATTCCGACCAGTGCTTTCAACATCCTAATGATCATAATGGTACCTCCATTTAAACCCTCCGTATAACAGCAGGATCAGCAGTAATTCGAGACACGGTATGAGAAACAGCAGCGCTTCGCCCGTGACTTTATCGACCGCATAATTCACGATGAAAAACAGCGGAATCATAAAGATGAGGAGCATTCCGAAAGAGAAGATCCCCATATAAGGGTTGTTGCGGTCAAGCGGAAAAATAATGCCCGCTAAATAGAACATCGCAATTGCGTTTAATAGCACGGCAATCGTCTTTACAAAGACCGCAAAGCTCTCAGGAAAAGTCCACGTCAACACGGAAAACAAGCAGAGTTGAATGAGGCCAAGCACACACAGCCCGAGATACTTTGACCACAAAACCGTTGTTATTTTCAAGTGCATCGCCTTGTACACCTGCATCATCCGCAGATCATTCCCATATGAATTGAAGGCGATGATGCCCGTCACGCCTCCAAGCACCAAATAGCTCTCCCCGGTAAATCCGAACTGAAATTTGTATTTTAAAAAGCATAGAGCCAAAAGTAAAAAAATGAAGTTTAAAATATTTTCTTCATTTCTGGCCTGTGATTTTATTTCTTTCACCGCCAAAGACAGCGGTTTTGACGACGGGATTTTAATAAATGAAAACAGTTTGGATGATTTTTTTTCAGTGAGGATCGGCACAACATTCAGCGACATAAACGAAGCAGTTACTGCGGCTGCCAAGATCAGCACCACCAGTATGATTCCGGCGCCTGCCGGCTGACCGTTCAGCACGAGAAACAGCGGCGCTGCAAAATACGTCAGATTATAATCAAAGGTTGAATAAGCGTTCTGAATCTTCCCCAGATCAAAAGAGGTGAATCCGTAAATAACAGCTAATACGACAAGAACAAACATTGAGAAAAATTTTTGCAGCGGAAAACCGAATTTCAAGATCACCATATACACCAGGTTATAAACAAGGTTGAGAAGCGAAAAGAAAAAAATGATCTGCACAAAAAGCAGGGCAAAAAACGTAAAAGCAAACCAAAAGCCTACACCGCTGGCGACAAAATTCGGAATCAGCAGAATAGACATGATAAACAGGACAAGGAATGAAACCGCGCCGGCAAACGGAATAAAATATCCGAGACTCCTCTCGAAAGCCGTCAGCGGGAACCAGCTCAGCTGCATGGAGAAGCTGTTCTGTTCAGGCGTCCTTACTTTAAATAAAATGAAGAAAACAAACGTAAAAATCGAGACGTTCATGAACATTGAAATCACGAACAACCCGAGTGAGCGAATTTCTCCATTCAGAAAAGCGCTTAAAAACATCCCCGTAAAGCTGTAGCCAATGATGCTCCCCATCGCAACCGCCAAAATTAAAAAAAGGGCGGCGATCATTTTTTTGGTGCCGGTATTTAAGAGCTTGCCCATTTCCTTCTGCCACATTTTCAGCATCATTTTAGAAATTTCGAATGATTTGATCAAAATGCGCACCCCTATCACTCAGCATCGAAGCTTTCAAGAACACTTCTTCAAGCGAATTACAGCTGTATTTAACCTTTAATTCTTTGACTTTTCCTTCATCCATCTTGACGCCTTTGGAAATAATCGCAATCTTATCGCACAATTCTTCCGCAGAAAGCATGTCATGAGTCGCAAGCAGTATCGATCCTTGTGTGGCCGCATAGCGCTTCATCAGCTTTTTCGTATTGATGACCGCTTCAATATCAAGCCCGCGAAACGGCTCATCCATGATGACAAATTCGCTCTCCAGCATAAAAGCAGCGATCAGCTGCGTCTTTTTTTTCATTCCGTGTGAGTACGTTTCAATCGGCTCCTGCAAAGCCTCTTTCATATCGAAAAGCTCAATTAATTGTCTCCGCTTTTCATTTGATGTACAATTATACATAGAAGAAACAAAATCCAAATATTCGGCAGCTGAAAGGGCATCCGGCAAAAGCAGTTCATCGGGAACATACGCCAGCTTTTGCTTGAATTCCGCCGTCGTGTTCTGCAGGTCATCCAAAAGAATGGTTCCTTCACTAGGCGTAATGATTCCTAAAATGGAATTAATAATCGACGTCTTTCCTGAACCGTTCGGACCCGCTATCGCGACAATCTGGTTTTTTTCAATCTTTATATGAAACCCGCTAACGGCAGTCACATTGTTTTTATATGTTTTAGATAGGTTATCTATAATAAACATAATGCCTCCAGGGTATGATTAATGTCAGGAAGACTTAACCGCCCCCCACAGACGGTTAAGCCTCATCAAATATGTCTCTTGTTGTGAACAGATACGTTAAGTATGGCTATTTCCTACATTCAATGTTGACTTTCAAACCGCTGACCCATTGGACGGATCCTGTGAAGCTGCCGTTTCCGTTAACTACACACCATACAGCGGCGCCAAGAACAACAGTTGCGCCAAGTGCCAAAAGCACTGCAACAAACACCAAGAACCAAGCCTGATCTTCGATCGACGGATTGACAGAATAGTCAACCTGAGGTGCTGCGTATGTCATTTTTCCCCCTCCTTTCTATCAAGTAACCAAAGAGTAACATATCCAAAATCATACTGAAATCTATGAAATTTCCTATTTCATAAACACTACGTTCCAACTATTTATTTAAGGATCTCGCGGTTTTTCAATCTAATGGCCCACGCTTTTCGGCTTGGAAGAGAAGATGAAAGCCCCGTTTCCACTTTATGATGTCTTTATAATCTTTTTGTCTTATTTCTCCTCCTTCTTTCTCTCTCATTTTTTCTTTTTATAAATCTCGTGTCTTTCAAGGATGTTAAGGAAAAAGAACCAGCTAATAAGACCCTCCTTCTCCTGAAATCCGAACCCCAAAATACCCCCAAAGTCCCTTTTTTCAAAAAGTGAGATAATTCTATTTTCTCTATTCCATTTCTGTTAATTTTATGTATAAATTTAAATGTTACAGTTAATAACCTGCCGATCCTAGATCAAAAGATGTTGATTACATTGTAAAATCAAGTTAACATTATGTCAAACCCATTTAACAATATGTCAAATATACTATATAAACGAAGAATTGCAGGTGGTAGGATGAACAACAGGGTTAGAGAATTGAGAGCAAGGTACGGGTATTCACAGGAAGCCCTTGCAAACGCGATCGGAGTTACAAGGCAGACAGTTGCGGCCATTGAAAAAGGCAATTACATCCCGTCGCTTCTTTTGGCTTTGAAAATTTGCGATGAATTTCAATTAAAAATGGAAGACGTATTTTGGTTAGAGGGAGGCAAACACGAATGAATATGATCACACGGACTTTCTTTCACATCCTTCTGTTCGGACTCGCATGCTGGACGTTTATAACCTTTTTTCACACATCGGAACAAATCGCCAAAAGCTTGAAAACAAACGCTTCAGAGCTCCATTTTGTTTTTAACCTGATTCCCATCCTTCTCTTTGGGCTCGCGCTTTCGATTTACACATACTTGGAGAAAAAAAGCGGTTCACGCAAGCAGCGCTTTATGCTCGTTCCTGACGAATTTAAAGAACAGGATGAAAGAGAACAGATGATTACCGCAAAAGCATGCAGAACATCTTATATCGTGCTGTATGTGGCGATGCCAGTCGCAGCGCTTCTATTGATCTTTTACCCGTTTTTCCAAGCCAGGATCCCGTATTTCCCGATCATCGTCATCTTTGTGCTGATCATTATTCAGCATCTTTCGTATATGTTTTCATTTTATAAAAACAGATAAAAAACTCCAGAATGTCTGGAGTTTTTTTATTTAAATCGTTTTTTTCCTTTTGCCTCGTCGGAAAATGGTCATTTCCGATGACTTCGCCAGACGCTTTTCTTTGAAGTTTCGGGCGAAACGGAAGGAGCGGAAAGACCTTTTCGGCAAAATGGTACGCTTCTTCAAGATGAGGATAACCTGAGAAGATAAAGGATTCGATGCCGAGGTCAGCATATTCTTTTATCCGGCAGGCCACCGTTTCCGGATCACCGACGAGCGCTGTCCCCGCTCCGCCTCTGACCAGTCCGATGCCCGCCCAAAGATTCGGGCTGATCTCAAGATTGGTTCTGTTTCCCTGATGAAGCTGAACCATCCTCTTTTGCCCTGATGAATCCGTCCGTTTCATCGCGTTTTGGGCTGCGGCAATCGTTTCATCATCCAAGTGGCTGATCAGTCTATTTGCCGCCTGCCACGCCTCTTGTTCCGTTTCTCTGACGATTACGTGCAGTCTAATTCCAAAACGGACGTTCCTCCCTTCTTTTTCAGCCTGTCTTTTGACAGATTGGATTTTTTCTTTAACGAGATGGGGCGGCTCTCCCCATGTTAAATAGACATCCGCGTGTTTGGCGGCAGTCTCCTGCCCGGCCTTTGACGAGCCCCCAAAATAGATCGGCGGATGAGGGTGTTGGGCGGGCGGAAAGAGTAAGCGGCCGTTTTCGGTCTTCAAGTGTTTCCCCGAAAAGCTGACAGTCTCGCCTTTTAAAAGCGACCGCCATATGTCGAGAAACTCATTTGTCGCTTCATACCGTTCATCATGGCTGATAAACAGGCCGTCGCCGGCTAATTCATACGGATCACCGCCGGCGACCACATTGATGAGGAGTCTGCCCTCTGCAAGCCGGTCGAATGTGGAAGCCATCCGCGCCGCAACCGACGGCTGCATCAAACCGGGTCTTACAGCGACTAAAAACTTCAGATTTTTCGTGACTGACGCCAGAGCGGCGGCGGTAATCCACGGATCTTCGCACGATCTTCCCGTCGGCAAAAGAACCCCTGTATACCCAAGCCGGTCAGCCGCTTGCGCTACCTGCTGAAAATAGGTGTGATCTGCGGCTCTGCCTCCCGTGTCTGTGCCGAGATAACGTCCGTCCCCATGAGTAGGAATAAACCATAAAATGTCCAAAAAGATCTCCCCTTTACTTTTGATTACCTTGATAGCTGTTTCTCCAGCCAAGGCACTTTTTCTCCAGAATTCTGACGAATGAATCCGTCAGCTTGCCGACGGCAGCGAAAATCAAAATTCCGACAAACACCTTATCGGTTTGTGAAAACTGTCTGGCATCCATAATCATATAGCCGACTCCCGCGCTTGATCCCATCAGTTCCGCAACAACAAGGCCTAGCCACGAAACACCGAGCGACAGGCGGATGCCTAAGAGGATGTTCGGAAGCGACGCGGGAAGAATCAGCTTAGTCACCTGCTTCAGCCAATGGAACTCCAATACTCTCGCCACATCGAACAGTTTCGAATCGACGCCCCTGATTCCTGAAAATGTGTTGATATATACCGGGAAGAAGGCGCCGAGCGCGATCAAGAGCACCTTTGACAGTTCGTCGAAACCGAACCATAAGATAAACAGCGGCGTGACGGCGAGATGCGGAACGGTTCTCAGCATTTGCAGAGAGGGATCGAGATAATCCTCGGCGATTTTTGAAAAGCCGATTACAAGCCCCAGCAGGAGCCCGAGTCCGGCTCCCAGGAAAAAGCCGAGCGCGGCGCGCTGAATGCTGATGCCTAAATGAGTGAAAAGCTCTCCTGATACGATGAGATCCCGAAATGTAAGCAATATATCTAAAGGAGCCGGAAGCACGGTTTTTGATATGAGCTCAAATGTCCCGACAAGCTGCCATAATAAAATCAATATCACAGGTAATACAATTCCCTTCCCCCATGCCAGCCGAAAAGCGGCCGGTCTCAGTTTTGCGCCTGCTTTCGGCTGGATCGAGGGGGTGCTTGATGAAACAGCCCTCATTTGTCATCTCCTCCTTTCAGCGCTTTTTTAATAAATGAATTGTCAACCACTTCTTTTACATCAATCTCTTTGTTAATCGCTTTTAATTTGAATTGAAAATCGGCAGTCTCCTGCTGCGTTTCAATAATGCGGTCTGTGATCGGCTCATTTAACGGTTCGGTGTTATTCAGCACGTTTTCAACGACCTTTTTGTCGAGATTTTTAATTTTCGCATACGCTTCAACCGCTTCTTTCTTATGGTTTTTATGCCATTTCACGGCCTTGTCATACACCTTCAGAAAACGGATCACCTCATCCGGATACTTCTCGGCAAATTCGCTTCGTACAAGCGTAAAACCCGGGGAATACTTGTCGATTTGTTCCCCGTCAACCAATATTGCCGCGTCACTTTTGATCGTTTTAAGGGACAAAAACGGCTCCCAAATCGACCATGCATCAATCGCGCCGCTGTCAAATGCCGGTATGGCTTCGTCAGGCTGAAGCTGAATGATGTTGACGTCTGTTGGCTCCAGACCTGCTTTATCGATCACTTTATACAGAAAATCGAACCCGCTGCTGCCTTTTGCCACCGCCACCTTCTTTCCTTTCAAATCTTTTATGTCATCGATGCCGCTCCCTTTTTTCACAAGAATGCCGTTCGCCTTTAAACCGTCTTGCGAAAGACCGATTTCTTTAAAATCAATGCCAGCCGCCTGCCCTGCGATCACCGGTGAATTTCCAACCTGGGAAAAATCAAGTTTACCTGCGGCAAGACCTTCAAACTGCGGCGGACCGCTTTGAAACTCTGTCCATTTCACTTGAATCCCTTCTTTTGCGAACTCTTTTTCAAACCAGCCTTTTTCTTTCGCAAGGAGCAACGGGCTTAAGCTTTGCTGCACTCCGATGTTGATCTCTTTTAAATCTCCGCCCCCTCCGCTTGATTGGGCTGCTGAACAGCCCGCAAGAAGCATCAGGCAGCCCAGCATATACAACGGCCATTTTTTCACGTTTTTCCGCTCCTTTCTGCTCAAATCCCTGAACCTTCCTGAAAGCTGAATGTTTCCGTTGTCTCGAATTCTTTCAGCACTTTTTGTCTGATTGATTGAAAAACGGGCGATGTTCTGCTGCGCGGAAATGGCAGATCGACCGGAATCAGCTTGTGGATTCTCCCCGGCTTTGCGGTAAGAATCGCGACCCGGTTGGCTAAATAAACCGATTCGTCAATATCGTGCGTCACGAGGATCATCGTCATCTTCTTTTCTCGCCAAATGTCTGTCAGAACATCCTGGAGATGCTTTCTCGTAAAGGCGTCCAAGGCGCCGAAGGGTTCATCAAGCAGCAAAATCTCAGGCTCCCTGAGCAAAGCCCTGGCAATCGCGACCCGCTGCGACATACCTCCGGACAGCTCGCGTGGATACTGTTTCTCCGCGCCTTTCAGCCGCACCGTTTCAATCAATTCATCGACTTTTTTTCGCACCGCCGGTTCTTTCAGGCTTAAATCTGCGGCGATATTTTGCTCGACCGTCAGCCATGGAAAAAGCCGATGCTCCTGAAAGATAAAACCTTGATGAATCCCCGGGTCCTTGATTTCTCTTCCGTTCATGCTGATTCGCCCTTCATAATTCCCGTCAAGACCGGCAGCGATTTTTAAGAGCGTGCTTTTCCCGCATCCGCTTGGACCGATGACAGTCAGAAATTCGCCGTTTTCGACCGTCAGTTTCACGTCTTGAAGCACGCTTGTTTTAAGGCTGCCGTTTCCAAATGCTTTTTCTTTTACACGAATTGATAAAGACATCCTGTTCCCCTTTCTTTTCTAAACTGAAAATAAAAAACTCTTATCCCAATTGAGATAAGAGCCTTCGGTTGACCGATCAGCGCTGATGAAATTTTCCGAAATATTAAACAACATACTAATTCATATTATTCCGACCTGTCAACCCCATATTATAAAAAAACAGATGAAAGGTTCCCCTTTCATCTGCAGTATTGCCCGTTTTTAACTGTAAATGCTGCCGCCTGCTTTTTTAAATTCCTTCGCCTTCTCTTCCAATCCTTTTTGAATAGCCTTTTGTTCATCAAGATCGTTTTCCTTGGCATAGTCGCGAATATCCTGGGAAATTCTCATACTGCAAAATTTAGGCCCGCACATTGAACAAAAGTGTGCCGTTTTGGCGCCTTCCGCCGGAAGGGTTTCATCATGGTATTCAAGCGCTCTTTCCGGATCGAGCGACAAATTGAACTGGTCCCGCCAGCGGAATTCAAAGCGCGCCTTGGAAAGCGCGTCATCGCGGATTTGCGCGCCGGGGTGCCCTTTGGCAAGGTCAGCCGCATGGGCCGCGATTTTGTATGTTATGACGCCTTCGCGGACATCGTCTTTGTTCGGCAGTCCCAAATGCTCCTTCGGCGTCACATAGCAAAGCATGGCCGTGCCGTACCAGCCGATCATCGCCGCTCCGATTGCCGATGTAATATGATCGTAGCCCGGTGCAATATCGGTCGTCAGCGGGCCGAGCGTGTAAAACGGCGCCTCTTTGCAAATTTCCATCTGCTTGTCGACATTCTCTTTAATTTTATGCATCGGCACGTGTCCCGGTCCTTCGATCATCACTTGAACATCATGCTTCCAGGCGATTTCCGTCAGCTCGCCGAGCGTCTCCAATTCGGCAAATTGGGCCTCATCATTCGCATCCGCAATCGAGCCGGGCCGAAGGCCGTCCCCGAGCGAAAATGCGATATCGTATGTTTTCATAATCTCGCAAATCTCTTCAAAATGCGTGTACAGAAAGCTTTCCTCATGATGAGCCAAACACCATTGCGCCATAATTGCCCCGCCGCGGGATACGATTCCAGTGACGCGCTTTGCCGTCAGCGGCACATACCGAAGAAGGACGCCGGCATGAATCGTAAAATAATCAACGCCTTGCTCAGCCTGCTCGATTAATGTATCGCGGTAAATCTCCCAAGTGAGATCTTCCGCGACGCCGTTTACTTTTTCAAGCGCCTGATAAATTGGCACAGTCCCTACAGGAACTGGACAATTGCGGATGATCCACTCCCTCGTTGTATGAATATCTTTACCTGTGGACAAGTCCATCATCGTATCGGCGCCCCAGCGGATGGCCCATGTCATTTTTTCTACTTCTTCTTCAATCGAAGAGGTGACAGCGGAATTGCCGATGTTGGCATTGATTTTCACGTGGAAGTTGCGGCCGATAATCATCGGTTCGCTTTCCGGATGGTTGATGTTTGACGGAATAATCGCCCGTCCGCTTGCCACTTCATCACGAACAAATTCGGGAGATACATGCTCTCGGATCGCGATAAATTCCATCTCGGGCGTAATGATCCCCTTTCTTGCGTAATGCAGCTGGGTGACATTTTGACTTTTTTTCGCGCGCAGCGGTTTTCGTTTCAACCCTGGATAGCTGTTGCTCGCTTTCTCTTTGCTTTTATAGCCGTTATCCTCCGGTCTGATTTCTCTGCCTTCATATTCTTCGGTATCGCTGCGCTCCCTGATCCAGGTCGCCCGCAAAGGTTTCAGCCCCTTAAGAATATCAACCTCTGCATTCGCGTCCGTATAGGGACCGCTCGTGTCGTAGACGCGGACAGGCTGATTTTCTTCGGCGCCAAATGAACCCGTCGTCGGACTTAGCGAAATTTCTCTCATCGGCACTTGAATGTCAGGTCGCGCCCCTTCGACATACACTTTGCGGCTCCCTGAAAAACTTGACATAATCGAGATGTTTTTTTGCTGTACTGACTCCTGTTTCATGTAAAAATCCTTCCCCTCTAAAAAATTGATCAGGACGAAACTCCGGAACAGCACCAGCACAAAAAAACCAGGATCATATGATGAACCTGGTTTTACAGTCAGTAAAATCACTGGAAGACAGACGGACCATACCCATTCCCCATCTTCTCCCGAATCCTTTTTACTTCCCCACGCTGGTACGAACCAGATCAGGTCCAAAGGGTTAAGAAACACATGTTTCTCTCTCAGCCCGCAGTCGGGCACCCCTAGTAAAGCTATTCAATTCATTTTTTATCGTAACACACCGATTTGGCAAGTGAAAAGGATGGAAAAATATATGAATCTTTTTCACTATAGCGGCACACCCAATTATTATAAATTGCGATGAAGCACATCAAGTATATGTTTCAAATCCGTCGCCTCAATTTGGCCAGGTGCGGATGCTTTTTTCGCTGCGCCGAACGTCACGGCCGAGCCAAATACCTCTCCGGCGAGCCGGCTGATCAAGCCTTTTCCGGCCATCGACATCGTGATAATCGGCCGCTTCGCATACCGCTCATGCATCATATGAGTCGCCTCAAGCAACACCAGCACATCTGCCGGTGTTTCAGGCATCACCGCGATCTTAGGGAAATCGGCGCCAAGATCCTGGGCTTTTCGGAGACGGGAAACGATCTCTTCCGCTCTCGGCGTCTTCCCGAAATCGTGGTTGGATATAATGACAAAGACATGCTGCATATGAGCCGCTTGAACCAGTTTTTCCACATGATGCTCTTCATTGAACAGCTCGACATCAATCACATCTGCCAGCCCTGTTTTGACTACGGCATGATTCAAGGAAAAGTAAAATTCCTTACTGACTTCTTTTTCGCCGCCTTCCTCCGCGCTGCGAAATGTAAATATCAACGGGATATCCTTTAAGATCTCCCGGATGTCAGCCAATACCTTTTTCACTTTGTCAACGTCTTCGACATCCTCAAAAAAATCCGCCCGCCATTCGGCAAGATCCGGATTAATCGATAGAAGAAAAGCAGCTTCTTCTTTCAATTGTTCATGCGTTTTTCCGATGAGCGGCACGCAAATTTTCGGGGCTCCTTCTCCGATGGCCACCCCTCTGATCTTCACCGTATTCAACAACGACCTCACTCCTGTTCTCTATATTACAAGGGTCTTTGCATTAACGGTACCGAAGATTGGCCGTAAGCACAAGCAGAAATTAAGAAAGAAGGCTAAACGCTTAAAGCACTCATATACCAACATGAGATCACCTTTCGATAGCTTGCTTGTTTAAAAATGAATCTACTATTCCTTGCAGAATATGACTCATTTCTTCAGGAGTTTCCTTCCGGCCTCTCTCAAACCATTTTGAAAGGATGTTCCAAAAGCCCCCTGCGCTGAATGAAAGCCCGTACTCCAAGTCGATTTTGCTTTTAAAATGAAAGGTTTCTTCTTTAAATTTTTTATGAAGATCCGGTAGAAGTTCATTATATTTCTCAACAATCAAATAAAACAAATGGTTCTGATGAAGGGCTTGTAAAAAATCGGCATGTCGGCTCCAAAAGTTGAAGTATGCATGTCCAAGACTGGATAAGTCAATATGTTTTTCCTGAACAATGTAATTGGAATACTCACTGCAAAGCTGCTCAAAATAGCGGTCTAATATATCTTTTTTTGAATGGAAATGCCGATAAAATGTTCTTCTGTCAAGCTGCGCTTTTTCCGCTATCTCTGTAATGGTGATGTCTGAAAAGCTTTTTTCCTTCATAAGCTCCAACAATGATAGCGTCAGCCAGCTTTTAGATTGCTGAGCTGTTTTTGAGGGCATTTGCTTCATATTCTCTCTCCTGTCGCGCTTTTTATGGCAATGTAGCACTTTTCGTTGGCTCATTGACTTTGTTCTCTATGAAATGTCACAATTGTGGCACATAAGAGGGGGAATGTAAATGGAAAACATGCAATTTATGGCTTGGATGCTGCCGATATTATTTATACTGCATGATTTTGAAGAGATGGTGATGGTCGAGGCATGGGGCAAAAGATATCGAAGCAAACTGAAACAACTGAAAAAAGCTCCATTCGGACATGCCAAAACCGCTTCTTTTGTTTGCGCTGTGCTCGAAGAATTTATACTAGCTGTTGGTGTAACTGTTCTCAGTATTTATTTTAATCAATATATTATCTGGTTTGGTTTCTTTTTTGCTTTTACTGTTCATTTCCTTGTTCACATCGTCCTATGGTTCAGATTTAAACATTATGTACCCGGCATATTAACGTCGATCTTTATGCTGCCATTTTGTTGCTATCTGCTGACCGCTGCCGCAGAGATAGAAAAATTCAGTTTTCCTGCAATGATCTTATCAGCCCTATCCGGAACACTTATCGTCTTTTTTAACCTTAAGTTTCTGCATAAAAAAATGGGGAGGATTCAAGAAAGGCTGGAAGCATATGGCCGCATATGAAAAGCAGGCACTTACGGAAGCTTCCTGCCCTTTGACTAGAAGCAAAGCAACCGATGAAGACCCGTCAGACACGAAAAAACTGCCCTTCAAAAGAAAGGCAGCATGATCTAAAATCATGGCACTGCTAACGATGGTTCAATGTTCGTTCCAAAGCTTGTCTATCCAGCTGTTTAGACGAGACACCTCCACTGCAGGAGCCGCTTGCACTTCAGCTGTCCAGCCTCTCATCGTTTTGATGATGGAGCATTTTCGGTTTTTCCGGGACCGGCATTGAAAATCGAATTCGCCAGCAACCGATATTGATGCTGCGGATGATCGTCATTGGTTAGATCGTTAGCGAAAACAGTTAAGTTCTTGTTGTTATCTTTATACGTGAAAGCCATAATCTTTCCTTTGGCAGCATCATGTCCAGGCCACCAGCCTGCCTTGAAGAAGTGATCTTCATCAGCAATCACCGCAAGCACTTTTGCCGTTTTAGGAACAGCGGTAATATAAGAACCAGTGACTGTGTAGAAGTATTCCTGTTTATTGTAAGGAGCTGTAATAGCATGATCTTGCATGACATTTGCCAAGAAGACGCCTTCGTATCTCTCCCATTCAGGTCCTTTAAAAGAAAATCCGGGGATCCACTTCTGAACATTCGTCATCCCCATGTTTCCAAATGCAATGTAAGGCTTTCCTTTATTAACATATTTAGAAGAGTCGAACGTATTGACAAGCACATCTGCGCCCGCCTGTTCTGGGGTGACGTTAAAGCCCAGATTTTTCAGTACATATGCCGCTTCACCCAGTGCTCCTACAGTAGAAGCCTTGAGGACTTTGCCGCTTGGTTTCTTATGGCCGGATGCGCTCACGTCAAGATAGTACTTGGAAGCCAATGGGGCCAGGTCCTTGTAGGCAACCGCGAAGTCGCCCGCTTGATAGCCTGATCCGCTCTTGGTGAGCATTGTAACGGTCTTGCCGGCTGCCAGTAACTCGTTGACTGCCTTTATCGCATCATTGCTTGTGTTCTGGATCAGCACATAAGCTGAGCGTTTTGGCATTTTAGTCCCCGGAAACGACACGGAGGTGATGGCAGAAGTCTTGCCTTTGAACACCCCGGCATCTCGAATTACATAACGGTCAAAACCTCGCATATCATGGAAATTTTGAATCATCTCACCGGCTATCATTTCATAATCAGATACATCTATTCCATCATACAAGACCAAGTTCGCGAGGCCGCGGTTTGCCTGGTGCATGTTTACAATAAATGATTCTGCCGGATATGTTTTTCCGTCAACGGTTACCGCTTTTGTTGATCGTTCAATCTTTACGCCGTTGCGAAGGAAGTACTCAACCATCTTATAGGTTTCCAACACATTCTTTTGAATATTTTTATCGACCGGCAGTACGTAATATTCCGGGAAGAAGTTTTGATTGCCCTGCCGCGGACGGCCGATCTCTTCGTTTTTGGCGTTGACCAAGTAATGATCGACAGCGCGATCATCGATATTGTCCACGCCGCGCTCGAATATTTTTAATTGGTTCAGAAACAGTTCTTCTTTTTTTTCCGCTACATATTTTGCAGCTGCCGCAGAACTGTAATACAGAGCTTTGGTAGACTCTTCATTCGACTCGGGCGTTTCCAGCGTGTGACCCATCGCACCGTGATACATGGCGAATGCAGCGGTATATGCTGCAGATGCATCATCCCATCCCGAAGCCGTGCCTTTTGACACATAATTTGGATCTTTCGCAGTTTTCCGATGTTCTTCATAAGGGACGTGATAGTAGTCATACTTCGTATTAGCAATCCCGGCCTCACCCATAGCCTTTGCCTGTTCCACCATGTGGTCAATCAAAAGGTCATACTCAACATTCGGGTTATGAGGCGGAGTAGAAGGCTCAATCAGGAAATTGGCATCGAACCCGTGCATATCCAGAAAAGACAGCGGCGACCACTTCGCGATTTGTTCCGTTACGCTGCGCGTTTCAGGCTGGGTTTGATAAGAATTATCCCGGTTCAAATCGAAATCCTCAGCATTGGAACGTGTTGTATGAACCCGGCCATCCGGGTTGTCCGTATAAACGAACAGGAAAAAAACATGTTCCAATGCATCATCTATATTCAACGTTGTCTTGCTTTTCTTGCCATTCGGCAGGACTGTATCGTACGTCATGCTCTTATCCAATGCCATTGACTTAAAGTAATTCATGATCGCATCGACGCCAGGCGCTTCATTCGGATGAATATTGTTCAACCAGATCGGCACCTGATAGTCGCCAAATGCGCCGGATTTAATGTCGGCCTGCAATTTCTTCGGGTCATTGAGCATGGCAGGGTGAGTCACCTTCTGATACTTATCGACAGCGGCTTTATCTTTGGCAAGCACTGTCAAATAGATATCACGGCCTTCGACCGATTTTCCAATAGAAGTCGTTTTGATATATCTGTTGTTTTTTTGCGCAGCTTTTGCTGTAACGGCATCGATCTCCGGTTTCAGCTCATCGTAAGTGCGGAAGCTGTCATATGGCGTCAATTTTACGGGAGCATGGGCAACCACTCGTCCGTTCACTGTTGCCGCCAAATCATATGTGCCCATCAGCGATGCGTATAGCGGACGTTGCAATCGCGGCTCTGACAGGTTGTCTGTATCGTATGGAAGATCGAAATTGATGTTAGCATGAACCTTGCCGTTGGTCACTTTTACATGGCTAACAGTAATGAAAGGTGCACCGCTGTAATCCCGGACCTTATATTTTTTCCATTGAGACAGCGGTTTGCCGTCATACGTCCAGCTTAAGCTCTTCACATCAACACCTTGCGGAAGCTTAAACGCAGCATGAAGCGTTCGTTTCTCTGTCATCGAAGCAACATTGTTGTCCAGTTTTAGCTTCTGAGATTTTTTAGTCTTTACTTTTGTCTGCTGACCGGACGCCGTCCCCTTGCCAGTCTGCGCCATAGCAACACCGGGGGTTATCGCTCCAAGCAGCATCATAAACGACAAAACCAAGATCAGATAACACTTTGTGAACGATTTCTTAAACATAGAAAAATGCCATCCCCATTTCGTGATATTTTCAAATTGCAAACTTGATAAGAGAAAACCATTACAAGAGTGAGGAGTTCTGGCTGCATTTCATTTGCCTGCCTCACACTCTGATTCAGCATGCCCTCCTCCTCCAATATCTTCCGGAGCTCCCGACAGGCTAACAGCCTGAAGGAACTGCCTCCTTAGACGGTTTCTTCTGGTAAAATGTTAAAGACCGCCTACCTGGATGTCGTCGTTCCCGTGACGGGTCCCAAGGTGCTGAAGGCCCGGTCAAAGCGGCGCATCGCTGTCTCAAGCGGACCGGCAGGAAGCCGTGCAATCAGCCACCCTGTCACCGTCACCATGGCCGCGACGAACAGATCACTGAATGGAATGGCCCCGATATCATACTTGGCCCCCGAGATTTCAAGAGTCCATATAACAACAAACTGAGCTGCATACATCGTCAACGCCACACGTCCGACTCCCGCGAACGGCTTTAACACGGCAGAGTTTTTCTGCGGCACGAGACATACCAATCCAAGCACCAGAAAGGCAACCCCAAGCCCCAGCATCGTCTGGAAAGTTGACGCACTGTGCGGAGCGATCGAAAGAAGATTGTGCCACAACGGCGGTGCCACGTTGTGCGGCCAGATTGCATACTGATCCGGCTCAGCGCCGGCGGTGCCTTGAACACTTACGAGCCACTCTTCGAATGAACGGCTCAGCCCCGGAAGAACGAAAGTGCCCAAAACTTTAGAGACGATAACCATGATTGTGCCGCTGCCCACTAGCGAGAGTGCGGTCCGCATCCTGGTCAAATCGAAGCGCCCGATTGCCATACCGGCGACAAAAGCGGGTGCAAGTGCGAGCGCCGACATCGGGCCGCCTGCCATATCACCAAGTAAGTATGCTTTCGACAGGACGCTGCCTCCGAGAATCATCAGCGGCGGGCTCACTGCAAGCAAAACAGCTGCTGTTGTAACTAACACACGTGTCGAACGACGAATCAGCACCAACGCCAGCACAAACAGTGCCGCATAAGCTGGCAAAATCACCCCGAACGGAGTATTCAGCATGATGAGAAGGTATCCTATAATATCGATAAATACCGCGCGGGCAAGCATCCGCGTCCGAAATGCGGCCGGCTCCATTCCTCGATCCAACATGCGCCCGGCCATGATCGAATAGGAGATGCCGCCGCAAAGCACAAATAGAAGCGTCGTATTCCCGGAAACGATTGAACCGTTCGTTTCGTTCAAGGCGAAGTGCTGCAAATACATCCCGATGACCGCCAGCCCCCGAGCTGCATCAAGTGCCACAATACGCCCTGTCCCCCGCGCTTTTTCACGCTTGAACTTCTGACCTTCAGCCGAGTCCCGGGTGACAATTTCAACGAGCGCACCGTCCTGAAGCGGAGTTGATAAATCTACAAGCTTTCCGTTTAATTTACCTGCAACCGCATTTTCCAGACCGCAGCTAATAGAAGCAGCGACATCTTCAATGCTTGCTTCCTCCTCAAATTCTCTGACGGACCCGTCAGGCAATTTAATGCGAATTGACAACTGTATTCCTCCTCAAAAAATTAATCCTTTACGTGTTCCATTGTTCCTTTGTCTATATCTAGATGAGATCTGGCTGTATTCAATATAGCGGGCAGATGTCGCTAAAGTTTGATCAACTTGTAAACAAAACGTAAAAAGGCGATCGGAGGATCGGGACATATCATTGCATAAAGAAAAGCACCTTGCTGATGACAAGGTGCCTTATTTCACGGTGCGATGAATGAAGAGTGCGGACAACAGTTGGTCATTGCGTTTATGTTGGCGGCTCTCCTTTTTGATGAGGAATAAACAAAAAGAGCGTTCCTTTTATATGGAACGCTCTTTCGTCGTTTGGCAATACGGTTTTCAGCGATATCAGTGGTCAGGGTGAATATACCCAGAGAACCATTGATATATCAAGGTTTTTGTCTGCCTTTGTACAAAATTTGCGCGAAAAATTTTAAATTGCTAATAATGCGGACCGTACATATTCAAAGATTGATATGATGAAAATTCCAACACAAGGGGCGAAGAAAAATGAGTATCAACACAATCGTTCTCGTTCTGCTTTATACAAGTCGTCCAAGATTTTGGCATAGGTTCGTTTTCAAACTAAAATAATTCTTTCACCAAAAAGGCAGGCCAACAAATGACCTGCCCAAACACAATTATGTTGCGAGCCTAGATGCCACAGAAAATTCTGCATGTTGTTGTTCAACAGATGTGTGAATGGAAGCGTCCGACACGACCAACAAGCCCAATGCAAGGGTCAGCGAAAGAAACAGCTTAGATTTCATACAGAAAGTCGCCCCTTTTGATTTGTTTCTGAGCCTGCACCATCTGATCATAAAAAAATATGGAATCATTTGGCCGCTCATTCCTAGTATAGAATAGAGCTGCTTCTAATGCCAGTTCCTCAAGATAGGGGTAACCACGACTATCCCGTAATGGTTTCATTGTTTCTAGTACCTCTGACTTATTAGCTGATTTTATATACAGTACTTCTAAAACGTCCAACAGACACAGGAATAATTCATCTTCAAATACCCGCGCACTTTCAAGCGCCTTTTCATAAAATTTTCGTCCTTCAATATTTTCGTTATTTCGAAAGTGAATTAAAGCCAAATCATAATAAGCCTGAGTCAGTTCCTTTGCCTTTATTTCCTTTGCTACATCAATCGCCTTATGAAAGTATTCAATAGCTTTTGTTGGTCTCTCCATTGCATTATAACAATATGCGACATTTAAAAGAGCCTTTGCAACGATCGCCTTGTTTTGAATGTCTTCCGCGGATTCCTTAGCGCTTAAAAGATGCGGTAAAGCTTGATCATGCGTTGATAAATCAATGTAATTCCCAGCAACAACGAATAGACAATTGATTCTTCGAATCACATATGCATCATAGGATTTATAAATATCATAAGCGAGAGACACATAATACATTGACATATGAGTTTGTTTCATATGATAAAACACTTCAGCCATCTTATAATAGAATTCTGCTTTTTCTATTTTATCTGAAACTTTCGTCAACTTTTTTTCCGCTGCTCTATAACCCTTAATTGCCTTTATGTATTTTCCTCGTGAAAAATGATACATTCCGGTGAAAAAGGAAAAATAGTATTCGAGCAAGCCTGACAATTTTCTTCCCTGTCCCTCAATTTCCCTAAGATAATCCGATTTGCTCAGCTTTTTTTCTGCCGGGAAAAGATATTCCAACATTAACTCATGTCTAAAATTCATAAGCTGATAATAGGAAAGCAAGTCTTGATCTTCTTCCATTCTTTCTATAGCTAAGTGAACTTCCGCCTTTAATTGTTCTGCTTCTATTACGTTTAATTTTTGAATTTCGTTGTACTAGCGGTTTATTTTGATTCCAACTTCAGAAGACGGGATAGTCTCCAACTGCCATCATTCCCTTCCAACTAACATCCTTTTTATGTAAAGATTAACATACAATTCATAATTGTAAAACTTCTATCATCCCAAAAAATGAGATTTTCGTGATACCGAAAGACAGATTTAAAACAAATGGCTTTTGGTTTAGTCACAGAGCCTAAAGAATGCTATAACAAACTTGTTTACGGTAATCGAAATGAATTAATAGAAGTAATGACCTAAGTCCAATGATTCATTTTCATGGTTGAACAGGATATATTCACCAAGTCCTTTCTATAAAGTGGTAAACTATATACTGATTGTAATGAAAAGTATTAGAGGAGAATGCCATGAAGACTCTGGATGTTCAGGCGCTTCACCCTGCAATTGATCAAACGCTGGAACAATTAAAACAACAATCAGACGAATTCGATAAAGTTAAAAAGGCCGTTGAGGGGATCACATCACTTGATGATGCTTTAAAAGGAAAAGGCGGCGACGCGATCCGCGCCTTTTACGAGGAATGTCACACCCCTTTTCTGCGGTTCTATGACACTTTCATAGAGGAATACAGTTCCACGCTGAAGAAAATGAAAAGCGCGTTGAATTCCCTGGAACCCAACCATAACGGATTTATTTCACAGCCCTTTCTCGAACACGAACTGGAGAATGGCTTAAATGCTGCTGATCGCACAACGAAACATTTGGTTTCTAAGGCCAACGCCACAATCGCAAAAGTCAGTCATATCGTTGATTTACCGGATTTGAATGACAGCGGTTTTCATGAACAGAATCAGAAAGCGTTAAAGGAAATCAGCACGACCCTTGAAAAGCTGCATGCGTTTGACCGCGAGCAAACCAACGCCCTCAAAACGGCTGAAAACGATCTTGAGACGATGCAAAAATACATGGCGCGGCTCGAAAAGATGTATACCGGCCCCAAAATTGAAATCACCGGTTATCAAAAAGGCGCGATTTTAAAGCCGGATGAGATGGATACCTTGAGTGGAAATCAAGAAACAGCAATGGGTGCCATGTTGAAAAAAGTCGGAGACAAAGAAGATGCGGACATTAACACACTCGCCAATCCAGATCGATTAAAAAAATTGGCGACACAAAAGGTTTCCAAGAAAGAGTACACCCAAGAGGAATTGAATGAACTGAAAAAAGATTATAGAGTATTTAACGATACGCTTTACCGGGCATACATAGATGGTGATACAATCGTTAAGATAGAACCCGCCTACACCCTTCCAGAGAATGTGGAAAAAAGCGACTTTGCTGAATATTTCGATACAGCGATGGAATTTACAGGTGTGTATGATGCAGTGAGAGCAGCGTTTGGATACGACCTTGCGACAGGCGAAATCGTTAAAGATAAAGGTGATCGTTTGATGGCCGCATTGAGTGTCACACCTTTTGGAAAGGCATTTAAGTACGGAAAGCGCGGCTTCAAGTTATTTAAAGGTGAAGAAGCGGCAAAGAACGTTTCTAAGGTAGATAAAGCCCAGAAGAGTAAAGATACAGTTAAACCAGGGGACAGTAGTCCCCTGGCACCAGGTGGTGGATTAGCAGCTCATGAATCCAAAAGAGGCCACTTAATCAAAAGGCATGTTGGGAAAACTGACGAGGAGTTATCCCAACGTTTAAAAAAAGATCTTAAAATCACTGGTTCATCTACTTTTAAAGATAGAGCTACAGCAGAAAAAGTCGCTAGTGAAGTATTGAAAGATCCCAAAAACATAAAAAAAGTAGAAAAGTGGTTATCAGACCCTAAAAGCAGGCCTACTCTTGCATTAAGATACAAAGGTAATGGAGATGTTCTTGGAAGAAGTATAGAAAGAGGCTCAAATACCGCAGAAGATGTTACGAATGCAAAAATAGTCTTGAAAAAGGGGAAAGATGGAGAGTATATTTTAACAGGATATCCAATAAAATAAAGGAGTTTCAATATGGAAGATAATTATGATATTTTTGAAGAGTTAAGTGATTTTTTGGATGGCACATTTCATCAGGATATGGGCTCCCCAGAACAAGCGCTGAATGAGTTTATTAGTGAATCCAGCAAAGAATGCTTGGCTTTCACAATACAATTTTGTCAAGAGTTTTTAAATAGTGACATATCTAATCAAGAGAAAGAAGACTTTATAAAATCGCACTGCGAAATTTATTTTCCTGCTATCGGATTAACTCCTATACAATGGTTAAAAAGTGTAATAGAGCAAATAAAAGAAGCTATTTAAAAGAAAAAGACTTGAAAGGCCCACTTTTTTACGAGAGGGCCTTTTTTATTACTTCAAGTAAGGATTCAAGTTTTGCCTTTGTCTTCGGCCCGTAAATGTTGTCGGCTTTCGCATATTGGTTCTTTACACCTCTAATACGCTTTTGAGGACTCTAATTTGTGGGGTAGTCACAGAAAACACGGCCCTATGCTGGCAGGCGAGGCATTGAATATACCAAATTTCAACGCCATTCTCCCTTTTCTCCTCCCGCAATAAAACCCCATGAACCTCACCGCAATACTCGCATTTCGATTCCATCCAGATCATCTCCCTAAAATAAAAGCGCCCTCCCGTAAGCGTGCTGCTTTATAGAAAGGTGTCAATTTATTATGTAAGTGAAAGGTTAGGACATGCTGATATAGAAACCACGTCAAATACATATGTTCACTTAATTAAAGAGCTTCGGGAAAGAGATGAAACTGAGACAGTAAACATTTTTGAAGATATGGCTGTTGAGGAAGTTGAAAAGCCTGAAGAAGTTGAGTATGTGTAAAGAATGTGCAAAACCATTTCAAATCATAACATTTTCTATCCAATTTAAAAGAGCTAAGGATACTGGTGGTCGGGGTCGAACCGACACTCCCGAAGGAACACGATTTTGAGTGGTGCCGATTCTATTAGAAAGCCTTAGTCCACAGTATATTCGATATAATAAGCCATTACGGTCTATCATGGCGTAAGATTCGTATTTTAGACATAACTATAGTATACAAATTCAAACTGCGAAAGGTAACCGAAAGCAAAAAAAGACGGCTGTAATAGCCGCCCTCTTACTGTTGTATTTTTGTTTTATGAGCCCGCTCCTCTTGAGGCAAGTAATGTTACTGAGTCTGCTGTTTGGATACTTTCTGCGAGGAAGTCTGCTGCGCTGGTTAAAACGAGTCCAAGCGATGCAGTAAGGAAAGCAGTTACAATAAGTTTTTTCATTTAAAGAACCTCCTTTCCTGTTAGTTTACTTGATTTTATTGCTTTTTCCAAGAAGTATGTGGAATATTTGTAATTATTTAATGAGCTGTAGACGTTGGCCACATCCTCAGCAAGCGCCTCAATGTCTACGTAAGCCTCCCTCTCCTCGAGCATTTCGATAAACTCTTTTACTTGCGGTACACCCTCGAGGGGAGCGCTATAGCATATATTTAAAATCGAGAATTTGAGCGAAAAGTTGATATTATTCGTTTTCTGAGCAAACTCAAAACCAAGATGAACCCACTTAAGCGCCTTATCAACCTCACCTATCTTATAAGTCGATCTAGCTGACTCGTATATGCACTGCATGTACATAATAGGCGCATTTTTTTCGATGTCATCTGTTTTAAATGAGAGGTCGAAATACTTGAGTGCTTCTTCGTGTTTATCCTCTTGAATTTTTAAAAAGCCGAGATCATAGTAGACAGCCGCCAGCAGATGATTATCGCCCATCTTGATCAGTCTTTCTGCGCAACTATTAAGCATATTTTCAGCTCTTGTTAAACGTCCGTCGTCTATATAATTGAGTGCGAGCAGCACCGTACAGTTTATCGACTGTGTCTTATATTCTTCATAAGCCCTATAGATGCTCTTCGCGATTGAAAGATGATGAAAAGAAAGTAGAGTTGTTTTAGTAAAATAATAGAGATTTCCAAGCTTATAATGAAACTCGGCCTTTTCGATTTCATCTTCGACATTATCGAGCTGCCGCTCGGCAACTCTAAAACAATTAAGCGCTTTAGAGTAGTTGCTCCTCGCACTTTCATACATTCCTTTAAAGAGAAAGTGATAGTATCTTAACAAACCGTCTGTCTTCGCCTTATCCTCAGCAATAGGCGGAAGCTGCGGCTCCCCCGCGACGTCTTCCATTAATACTCTGAACCTGTAATCAAGTAGATTAAAGTAAAGCAAAACGTCCTGATCTTCTTCCATTACGTTTAAAAGGCCTTTTATTCTGCCCCTAAGTTCTACGGCATTTGAGACATCTCTTTTTTTTATGTGAACATACCACTGATTGATGAGATTGGCTACGTTCACAGAGGCTACTGTTTTCATTGTCAAACCTCCCACACTTTACTGCCTCTATCGCTATGAGAACATTTTACAGAAAGTTGCCAATCTTTGCAAAGGAATTTGTATAATTTACTTTTCACCCTATAAATGGATATTAAAAAGTGAGGCTTGCCTATATAATTAACTGTGCAATTGCCGCCCGATGGAAAACTTATCTGTCCTTTTCTCAAATGTTTCTTATTTCAATGACAGACTCTCTATCGAGAGTAATAAACAGTGCGTCTCGACATACCCTCGGATAGAAATATACTTTTTAAGCTGCTTCTTCATTGTGGATGTAATCGATACATTTCTTTCATGATTCCCTTTTACCTTTCATACGTGTATGACTGATTCTTCTCTTCGATTTTACATCTGTTAAATTTTAGGATTACGAACTCATTCTCCCGAATACCTGTCTTCAATAAGAGCAGCATCATTGAATAGTCTCGGTTACCTGCGAATGTTCTAAGATTCAGCTGGCTTAAAAGTTGCTTCTCTTATTGTCGACTAAATTAGTGATCCGGTCTTTAAGGAGTTTTAGTACTCCTCTGCGTATATATCGAATGATATACCACTGCTCCTGACGAAGGATCGCCAGATATATTTTGCTCATGTAAGCTGCACCTTATTAAGCTCATTTCGATAATATCTCACGGTATGTTCCCACAGCTTCCGGAGCTCGCAGTCCTTAAGAAAAAATTCTTGCGGACTTGTTCAAAGATAAGGAATAAATAAAAAGAGCGTTCCCTTTGTAAGGAACGCTCTTTCATCGTTTGGCAATACGATGTTTAGTGATACCGGTGGTCGGGGTCGAACCGACACTCCCGAAGGAACACGATTTTGAGTCGTGCGCGTCTGCCAATTCCGCCACACCGGCATGTGTGTGATCAATGGTGCCGAGGGCCGGACTTGAACCGGCACGGTAGTCACCTACCGCAGGATTTTAAGTCCTGTGTGTCTGCCAATTCCACCACCCCGGCACGAGGCAAATAAGGCGACACCCGGATTCGAACCGGGGATAAAGGTTTTGCAGACCTCTGCCTTACCACTTGGCTATGCCGCCATCATTTTAAGAATTGGAGCGGAAGACGGGATTCGAACCCGCGACCCCCACCTTGGCAAGGTGGTGTTCTACCACTGAACTACTTCCGCATTTTAACTAATATTCATCTTATCATATGCAGGATGATAAAGAAAGATGAAAACTGGGCTAGCTGGATTCGAACCAGCGCATGACGGAGTCAAAGTCCGTTGCCTTACCGCTTGGCTATAGCCCAATATGAAGGGCGATTGATGGGAATCGAACCCACGAGTGCCAGAGCCACAATCTGGTGCGTTAACCACTTCGCCACAACCGCCATAAATTGTGAATTAAAATTGGCAGGGGCAGTAGGAATCGAACCCACACCGGAGGTTTTGGAGACCTCTGTTCTACCGTTAAACTATGCCCCTAAAAACATGGTGGAGGGGGACGGATTCGAACCGCCGAACCCTGAGGGAGCGGATTTACAGTCCGCCGCGTTTAGCCACTTCGCTACCCCTCCAAAACAGTGCCGGCCAGAGGACTTGAACCCCCAACCTACTGATTACAAGTCAGTTGCTCTACCAATTGAGCTAGACCGGCAAATGGTGGCTCGGGACGGAATCGAACCGCCGACACACGGATTTTCAGTCCGTTGCTCTACCAACTGAGCTACCGAGCCTTTATTTAAATGGCGGTCCGGACGGGACTCGAACCCGCGACCTCCTGCGTGACAGGCAGGCATTCTAACCAACTGAACTACCGGACCATTTTGGCAATGAATTTAATTTGGTTGCGGGGGCAGGATTTGAACCTGCGACCTTCGGGTTATGAGCCCGACGAGCTACCGAACTGCTCCACCCCGCGATAATATGATTTTCATAGAAATGGTGGAGGATGACGGGATCGAACCGCCGACCCTCTGCTTGTAAGGCAGATGCTCTCCCAGCTGAGCTAATCCTCCGCAGTACAGGACGTACAAGTGCATGCGTTGCAACAGGATGTTGCGATCTTAGCATGCCTTCCTTGCCTTTAAAAGTACAAGTGCACATTGCAACAGAGCGTTGCGTATTTAGCATACTTTCCTTTAAAAAACTTCGGTGTAAACCCTTATGCTTTTTAGCGTGCTGTCCAAAAAAGAATGGTGACCCGTACGGGATTCGAACCCGTGTTACCGCCGTGAAAGGGCGGTGTCTTAACCACTTGACCAACGGGCCAGATGTATTTAAAGTGGCGGAGAGCAAGGGATTCGAACCCTTGAGACGGCGTTGGCCGCCTACACGATTTCCAATCGTGCTCCTTCGACCACTCGGACAGCTCTCCAATAAATGGCTCCGCAGGCAGGATTCGAACCTGCGACCGATCGGTTAACAGCCGATAGCTCTACCACTGAGCTACTGCGGAATAATGCCTGCCTGGCGATGTCCTACTCTCACAGGGGGAATCCCCCAACTACCATCGGCGCTGAAGAGCTTAACTTCCGTGTTCGGCATGGGAACGGGTGTGACCTCTTCGCCATCATCACCAGACAATTTAGTGACAAAGATCATTATACTATGTATT